>NZ_VUOC01000029.1 GCF_008386695.1 Chitinophaga agrisoli | reverse complement strand
CAAGATCGGTATCCCCCGGGCCGAGAGTCTTAGACGCGCCGAGGAAGCCGCTGACTTCGACGGTACCAGGATTGTGGGTGGTTCTGCCGCCAACGCTGGTGCTCACCCCCATCTTGCTGGACTTGTGATCGCACTGACGAATGGCAGAACTTCCATCTGCGGAGCTTCCTTACTGACCAACACCCGCTCCGTGACCGCCGCTCATTGCTGGAGGACCAGGAGAGCCCAGGCTCGTCAGTTCACCCTCGCTCTTGGCACAGCTAACATCTTCTCCGGAGGCACCAGGGTCACCACCTCCAATGTCCAGATGCACGGCAGCTACAACATGGACACCCTCCACAACGACGTCGCCATCATCAACCACAACCATGTTGGCTTCACCAACAACATCCAGCGCATCAACCTAGCCAGTGGAAGCAACAACTTTGCTGGTACTTGGGCCTGGGCTGCCGGCTTCGGAAGGACCTCCGATGCTGCTTCGGGAGCCAACAACCAACAAAAACGCCAAGTGAGCCTCCAGGTCATTACCAACGCCGTCTGCGCCCGCACGTTTGGAAACAATGTGATCATTGCCTCCACCCTCTGTGTTGACGGCTCTAACGGTCGCAGCACCTGCAGCGGAGACTCCGGCGGCCCTCTCACCATCGGCAGCGGCGGAAGCCGTCAACTGATCGGTATCACATCGTTCGGATCAGCTCAAGGTTGCCAGAGAGGCCACCCTGCCGGCTTCGCCAGAGTCACATCCTTCAACTCCTGGATCCGGGCTA
>NZ_VUOC01000028.1 GCF_008386695.1 Chitinophaga agrisoli | reverse complement strand
GAACGTTTTCCAATGATGAGCACTTTTAAAGTTCTGCTATGTGGCGCGGTATTATCCCGTATTGACGCCGGGCAAGAGCAACTCGGTCGCCGCATACACTATTCTCAGAATGACTTGGTTGAGTACTCACCAGTCACAGAAAAGCATCTTACGGATGGCATGACAGTAAGAGAATTATGCAGTGCCGCCATAACCATGAGTGATAACACTGCGGCCAACTTACTTCTGACAACGATCGGAGGACCGAAGGAGCTAACCGCTTTTTTGCACAACATGGGGGATCATGTAACTCGCCTTGATCGTTGGGAACCGGAGCTGAATGAAGCCATACCAAACGACGAGCGTGACACCACGATGCCTGTAGCAATGGCAACAACGTTGCGCAAACTATTAACTGGCGAACTACTTACTCTAGCTTCCCGGCAACAATTAATAGACTGGATGGAGGCGGATAAAGTTGCAGGACCACTTCTGCGCTCGGCCCTTCCGGCTGGCTGGTTTATTGCTGATAAATCTGGAGCCGGTGAGCGTGGGTCTCGCGGTATCATTGCAGCACTGGGGCCAGATGGTAAGCCCTCCCGTATCGTAGTTATCTACACGACGGGGAGTCAGGCAACTAAGGATGAACGAAATAGACAGATCGCTGAGATAGGTGCCTCACTGATTAAGCATTGGTAACTGTCGAT
>NZ_VUOC01000027.1 GCF_008386695.1 Chitinophaga agrisoli | reverse complement strand
CATCATCATCATCATCATCTTCATCATGATCATCATCATCATCATCATATACAACTGACGAACTCAATCAAATTGAGTATTACTGTCAGTGCGCCTATTATTTTTGAAAAGTATTAGATCTAGTTTTTAGCAGTCATATGATGACCTAAGTGTGACATACTGTAGCTTATGTTTAAGAGTATCAACATTGTCACTACTTTTTATATCTGATGGTAATTTATTCCATAGTCTTACAGTATTAGGGAAGAAAGAATGCATATGGCAGTCATTTTTTGAAGAGGGGGGTATAAATGTCTGGTCATCTGAATTTCTGGTTTTCCTATTACTTTTTTTAAGATCATCTATAGGGATATCAATTTGACTATTTATTGCTTTAAAGAATATACTCGTTTTGTTTCTTGCTCTTTGTTCTTCTAAAGGTATCCAGCCTAATTTTTTCATATTTTGTGCAGTACTGCCCTGTGTGTAAGAATAGTTGTTGGTTACAAAGCGTGCTGCGTTTTTATGCACTTTCTCTAAGTTGTTTATTTGGGTTTTAAGGTGTGGGTCCCAGACACAGCATCCATATTCCAAAACTGGTTTCACTAGAGTTTTGAAGCATTGTTCCTTTATCTTTTTAGGGCATTTTGTAGGAATATTTCTTCTCAGAAAAGCCAGGGTGTTATTTGCTTTCTGTCGTACTTTTGGGTTTGTTCTTTCCATCTTAATTCACTATCTATCGTTACTCCTAAGTATTTTGCACTTTTGGTTTCTTTTAGTGATTGGTTATGGATTTTATAGTCATATTGCATTTTATATTTCTTTCTTTGATGTTGAAACAATATGTAATACCCGGTGTGGAATTCCATCTTCCATTTACTTTCCCACTTGTGTAAGTTATCTAGGTCTTTTTGCAGGATTTTACAATCTGTTATTTATTTCTCTATAGAGTAAGCTATCATCTGCAAACAGTCTAAGTTGTGTGCCTGGAGAGAGATTACTATTTATATCATTGATGTATATTAGGAAATAAAGTGGTCCAAGTACTGTTCCCTGTGGAACACCTGAAAGTACTGGATTTTGGTCTGACTCTACGCCTTCTACTATTACTTTTTGGCTCCTACCTAATAGAAAAGATCTTGTCCATTCTAAGATGTTACCAGAGATACCATGAGATGCCATTTTATGCATGAGCCCTAAATGGTCTACTTTGTCAAATGCTTTAGAGAAGTCTAATAAAATTGCATCAGTTTGGCCCCTGGCATTAATGGAATTATTAAAATCATTTAACGTTGTTATCAGTTGAGTTCCACAACTTCTGTTTTTTCTAAAACCGTGTTGATGGTTAGTAAGAATTTTATTTTTGTCTAAATGGCTCATTATGTTACTATGTACTATATGTTCCAGTAGTTTACATGTTATTGAGGTTAGTGAAACTGGTCTATAGTTTTCTGCTTTAGATTTGTCTCCTTTCTTAAATAATGGAACTATGCTAGCATGTCTCCAATCAGTTGGCACTTTTCCTTGTTTTATTGATGTTTCAAAGAGTAGAACGTAAGAGTCTAAAATTTCAATTGCACATGTCTTTAGTAATTTACCAGGTATTCCGTCTGGGCCTGTTGCTTTATGTTCATTGATGTTATGTA
>NZ_VUOC01000026.1 GCF_008386695.1 Chitinophaga agrisoli | reverse complement strand
CAAGTCTGCTCTCTCATCACTGACTCACCTGCTCTCAGTCTACCTCACCATTTCTTTAATAAACACCGTTTTGCAATTGGATCTATTCTCCTGTGTTCCTATGAAACGCTACATATACAGTTTAATGTCTCAATGTACTCTGAAATTAAAGCATAGAACAAATAAACAATTGGAGATAAAAAAGATATCATGGAATCGTTTTGTTTAACAAAATTTAATCTAAATTTTTGACTCATAAAAGTAGCCACCTTTTGCAGATATAACAGCCGAACACACTCGTGGCATTCTTTCTACAATGGAAATGAAATATTGTTGGGAAAGTTCTTCCCAACACTGTTGCAGAAGTTCCCACAAATGTGTTGCACTTGTAGGTTGCTTTGCTTTCACCCTTCTGTCCAGTTCATCCCAAACCAGCTCGATGGGGTTTAAGTCTGGACACTGTGCTGGCCATTCCATGATTTGAAGCCTCCCGTCTTGTTCTTTTCTTCTAAGGTAGTTCTGACATAACCTGGAGGTATGTT
>NZ_VUOC01000024.1 GCF_008386695.1 Chitinophaga agrisoli | reverse complement strand
TATGGACTGATGAATCGAAATTTGTAATCTTCGGTTCATCACACAGGGTTTTTGTACGCCGTCGAGTAGGCGAAAGGATGGTTCCTCGGTGTGTGACACCAACTGTCAAACATGGAGGAGGAAGCGTGATGGTCTGGGGCTCTTTTGCTGGATCCAGAGTCGGCAACTTGCACAGAGTGAGTGGCACCCTGAACCAAAACTGCTACCACAGCATTTTGCAGCGCCATGCAATACCCTCTGGTATACGCCTAGTTGGTCAGGGGTTCATCCTACAGCAAGATAATGACCCAAAACATACCTCC
>NZ_VUOC01000023.1 GCF_008386695.1 Chitinophaga agrisoli | reverse complement strand
CAGTAACACTGATGCAAGCACCACGATTACCCTACTGATGGCTTGTCGTTGCGATAGTAATACTGCTCAGTACGAGAGGAACCGCAGTTTCGGACATTTGGTTCATGCACTCGGCCGAGCGGCCGGTGGTGCGAAGCTACCATCCGCGGGATTATGCCTGAACGCCTCTAAGGCCGAAGCCAGCCTAGCCGAATCCGGCAAGGATATGCTCACTGTGGAGCCCCGAGAGTCGGGAGGCTCTAAACAATGTGACTTTACTAGTCGCGTTTCGCATTCAAAACGCGAGACGCGACGTCGAAGCCCATTTGGATCGCGGAGATCGATGCTATCGGTTTTTTTCTTAACACGTGCATCACGGCTCCGAAGGTCCGGATATAACTCAGTTCGATGTCGGGGCTCGGAATAGTCTGTAGACGACTTCCGTTCCTGGCGGGGTGTTGTGCTCGGTAGAGCAGCGTCGTGCTGCGATCTGTTGAGACTCAGCCCTGCGCCAGGTGATACGTTAAAATCAAAAAAAAACAAG
>NZ_VUOC01000022.1 GCF_008386695.1 Chitinophaga agrisoli | reverse complement strand
AAGAGCAATCGCGAAGCAAAGATGAAATTCCTGATCACCGTCGCTACCATATTCGCCATGGCTTCCGCCGTGCCTGCCAACCGCGGCCTGGTGACGCCTGGCTTGGGCGGCCCTGTTCCCATCCTACACGAGCCTATCGACGTCGAACCTGCAATCATCAACGAATTCGAGCCAATCGACAACGGACCCGCTATCGTCGACTTCCCCGTTCCTCCTTCCCCAGTCGTCATTGGTCCCATCGCCCCCGGCCAGGCTTCTCCCCTAGTTCAGATTATTGTTAATGTAAACCAAGCATTAACTCCCTCTCCCGTCGAAATAAATCCCGAGCCAGTGATTGTTGATGAGGAAAGCGAAATCAAACCTGATCCCGTAATCGTTGTTGATGGTCCTGAAGTTACGCCCGTAATCATTGCTGATCCCGCCATTGTTGTTCCTGAGCCCGTGATTGTGGCTCCTATTGAACCTACGCCTGTGTCACCCGTCATCATCGGTGCCCCCGACCTTCCCAACCCCCAATGAGTACTAGATAATATGACAACTGATATTGTTAAAATTTTAAGTAATTAATACAAAACAATTCATAAATATTCTTCAC
>NZ_VUOC01000021.1 GCF_008386695.1 Chitinophaga agrisoli | reverse complement strand
GTTTGATGAGTGTTATTTGTATTCGAGTTTGTCAGGAGAGAGTATGCATTGTGTGATGAATGTTGAGTATAATAAAGAAGTTACGGATGCATGTGGCTGGCTGCGATTGTCCGAATGTTACTCGTATAAGTATACTGCTGTTGGTTTATGTGGTAGTGCGTTGTTATGTAGTACATTGGAGCGACCTATTGTTGGTATTCATTTTGCGGGTACTACGACATTTGGGTATGCTGAGCCGATTTGTGCTGAGTCTTTCAATGAGTTGGACGTTAAGCACTACGAGTACGAAATGTGTGACCTTCGTTTGGACGGAGGTAAGGAGAGGATACAGTTTGATACATTATTGTATCCACAGGGAACTGTGCAGGACGCTTATAGTCATCATCAGGGTAGTGTAAGTCAATATGTTCCAAGTTTAGTACATGGGGTGTATGATGTCGATACTGAGCCCAATCCCTTGTCACCACGGGATCAGCGTCTTCCTCCAAATAGTCCTCCTCTGAAGTGTGGAGTGGAACACATGGGGAAGCCTCCTTTAGATTTTCCGAATGAATTGTTAAATCCGGCTGCTGACGACCTTGAGGATGTGATTCTTGGTAATGTTAAGCCTGTTAGGGTCGCTGTTGGAAAACTGTCTCTTCAGGATGCTATTTGCGGTAACGTTAATGTTAAAGGTTTTGAACCACTTGAGTGGAGTTCTAGTGAAGGATTTCCACTGAAGGCATTGCGTCCACCTGGTGTTAAAGGAAAGAAATGGCTGTTTGATTTGGATGAAACGCCGAGTGGTTATGTTCTGAAGGGCATGCATGGTGAGTTGAAGCGACAGTTGACTATATGTGAGATGCTTCGTCGAGATGGTGTAAGATGTCCGACTATTTTTGTGGATTGTCTTAAGGATACGTGTATTGATATTGAAAAGTGTAAAATCCCTGGAAAAACACGTATTTTCTCTATTTCTCCCGTTCAGTATACTATAGCTTTTAAGCAGTATTTCGGGGACTTTCTTGCATCCTACCAGGGTGCAAGATTATCTGCAGAGCATGGTATAGGTTTGAATGTTGATTCATTGGAGTGGTCGCAAGTAGCGGATCATATAACTTCACGTGGTAGTAGTATAATAGCCGGTGACTATAAGAACTTCGGTCCCGGTTTGATGTTGAAATGCGTGGAAAAAGCTTTTAACATTATAATTAAATGGTACGAACGGTATGATAACGATCCTGAGCGACAATTAGTTCGCAGAGTTATGCTGTCTGAGATATTGCATGCGAGGCACTTGTGTTTGAATGTTGTTTATGGTGTTCCGTGTGGCATCCCGTCGGGGAGTCCGGTTACTACTCCACTTAATAGTCTAGTTAATTCATTATATTTGAGATGTGCATGGCGTCATATAACAAAACAGAATTTTAGTACTATGCACGAACATATTAGGATACTGACGTATGGAGATGATGTATGCGTCAGTGTTAGTGATGTGTATAAAGATATTTATAATACAGCAACATTATCAGAATTTTTTAAAATGTACAATATTATTTTTACCGATATAGATAAAAGTGATAATATTGTCAAATTTAGGCAACTTAACAACGTTTCGTTTTTGAAACGTGGTTTTAAGTTGCATCCGAGTAGTAGATCTATATTTATAGCCCCTATAGAGCTACAGAGTATTCGCAAGTGTGTTAATTGGATTACACGGAAGGGTGACCCGATGGGTAACACCTTGGAAAATTGTAAGCAAGCGTGTGAGCTTGCATTTGGGCATGGACCAGAATACTATAATGAAGTTCGGGAGTTTCTCCAACAAGAATGCATGAAACGACTTGGACGTACTTTTCAGGCGCCACGATGGTATGAGAAATCCCTGCAATGTTATGGTATATAGGCCCATTATTGTTAAGTAAGCTATTTTTTTAACTGTTTCTTTTATTACCTTCACTAATACCTGGC
>NZ_VUOC01000020.1 GCF_008386695.1 Chitinophaga agrisoli | reverse complement strand
GGAGGACAGCGCTTTCCAGTACATCCGGCGGTAGCAGCCCTTATGGATATAGCTCAAGCACTCGTGATGGAAGTGTATCGGCCCGTGGCAGTTCCACTAACACTCATCCAAGCACCACAGAAGAATCCACCACGTCCGCTGGTAGCAGCACTGAAGGATATAGTTCCAGTAGCCATGATGGAAGCGTAACATCCACCGACGGTTCCAGCACAAGTGGAGGAGCTTCTTCCAGCTCAGCGTCAACCGCCAAAAGCGACGCCGCGTCATCTGAAGACGGTTTCTGGTGGTGGAATAGAAGGAAATCAGGATCCGGTCACAAAAGCGCTACCGTACAGTCATCCACAACCGATAAGACGAGCACCGACAGTGCCAGCAGCACCGATTCCACCTCAAGCACGTCCGGGGCAAGCACAACCACTTCAGGCAGTTCTTCTACCTCGGGCGGTTCAAGTACATCGGACGCTTCCTCCACTTCGTCTAGTGTTTCCAGGAGTCATCATTCAGGCGTGAACAGACTTTTACACAAGCCTGGTCAAGGAAAAATATGCCTTTGCTTCGAAAACATATTCGATATTCCTTACCATCTCCGTAAGAATATCGGTGTTT
>NZ_VUOC01000002.1:364480-1980335 GCF_008386695.1 Chitinophaga agrisoli | reverse complement strand
TAGCAGCAGCTTTCTTTTTAGGAGCAGCTTTCTTAGCAGCAGCTTTCTTTTTAGGAGCAGCTTTCTTAGCAGCAGCTTTCTTTTTAGGAGCAGCTTACTTAGCAGCAGCTTTCTTTTTAGGCGCTGCCTTTTTAGCAGCTTTTTTAATTGTTGCCATTGTTTTTTGAATTTGGGTTAGTAAATGAAAAATTGGGTATTAAAAAAAACTTTATGGCAAACACCGCACGTTAGGCCTCTGCCTGTGCGGTGGCGTCAAATGCTTTAACGGAAACGTAGGTCCTGTTCTCACGTCCTTTGCGGAACTCAACTACACCGTCGGTAGTAGCAAAGATGGTGAAATCTCTACCTACACCTACATTCACACCAGGATGGTACACCGTACCTCTCTGACGTATAATAATATTACCAGCTACAGCAGCTTGTCCACCGAAAATCTTAACGCCCAGTCTTTTGCTCTGGGAGTCACGGCCGTTCTTTACGCTACCTTCACCTTTTTTATGTGCCATTCTATATAGAGTTTAAAACTTTAAAAATTAAGCAATGTCGGAGATCTTGATCTTTGTAAAATGTGTACGGTGGCCGACTTTCTTTCTGAAGCCTTTTCTGCGCTTCATTTTGAAAGCGATCACTTTATCACCCTGTACGTGACCCAGGATCTCTGCTTTAACTACTGATTTTACATCAGTGCCAACTGTCAGCTTACCAGCATTGTCTATTAACAGTACTTCGGGGAACTCGACTTTATCGCCAATTTTACCCTCTAACTGCTGTACAAATATTTCCTGGTCTTTTTGTACTTTGAATTGCTGACCTGCGATTATTACAACTGCAAACATAATTACCCAAAATAATTTCCTGCAAAAGTACCACTTGTTTTTTAATTGGCAAAGTTTTCTACTTTTTTTTAGTATTTCTAAAGTAAAAACAAAAAGCCACGTATAACATTATGACCCTAATAGCGTAAGGGCTTATTTTTTTCAAAGATACGTTTTTTTATATATAGCGCTTTTATGCCAGCCAGCAGCGGATCCTGTGCCGGCGGAGCCTTTTTCAACATGCCATGTGCCCACGCCTGTACGCTATGGTCCGTTTGTGAAAAACCGTTAACTTGCCGTGCAAAGCATCACAATTTTTATACTTTTGTCATTTCAACTATTCTTAAACTACACACGGCATGAAGTTTAAATCACTGCTGGCCAAACCATTTGCTTCCATTGTGAGCAGCAAGATCAGGAAGGAAATGCAAAGGGCGGTAGAAGACCAGGATGCCATCCTGGAGGATTTGATAAAAACAGGCAGGAAGACGGATTTTGGTAAAGAGCACAATTTTGATGCTATCCATACATATAATGACTTTAAGGCGGCTGTTCCCATACGGGACTATGAACAGTTTAAACCCTATATTAATAAGATAAAGGAAGGCCGTCATCATGTGCTCTGGAAAGGACAACCTATATATCTGGCTAAAACATCCGGCACCACCAGTGGTATTAAATATATACCCATTACCAAGGAATCTGTTTCCAATCATATAGATACCGCCCGTAATGCCCTGCTGCATTATATGGCGGAAACCGGTAATACAGCCTTTGCGGACGGTAAGATGATCTTCCTTTCCGGCTCTCCGGAGCTGGAGCGTGTAGGCGGCATCCCCACCGGGCGCCTCAGCGGCATTGTAAACCACCACGTGCCCCGTTACCTGCGCACCAACCAGCTGCCCAGCTATGAGACCAACTGTATTGAAGACTGGGAGACCAAGCTGGATAGGATCGTGGAGGAGACCATTAACCAGGATATGACCCTGATCAGCGGTATTCCGCCGTGGGTACAGATGTACTTTGACCGGCTCATTGCCCGTAGCGGCAAGCCGGTAGGAGAGCTGTTCAAGAACCTGGACCTCCTGGTATATGGCGGCGTAAACTTTGAACCGTACCGGGCTAAGCTGATGGAATCCATCGGCCGGCCCATCCATACTATAGAGACATTTCCCGCATCAGAGGGTTTTATTGCCTTCCAGGATGTACAGGGGCAGGAGGGATTGCTGTTAAATGCCAATTCCGGGATTTTCTTTGAATTTATCCCCGCACAGGAGATCTTTTCCGAAAATCCCACCCGTTTATCCCTCAAAGATGTAGAGCTGGGGGTGAACTATGCCCTTATTATTAATAGCAATGCCGGCTTGTGGGGCTATAATATTGGCGATACGGTGAAATTTGTGTCCCTGAACCCCTTCCGGATAGTGGTAACGGGCCGTGTCAAACACTTTATTTCCGCCTTTGGCGAGCACGTGATAGGGGAGGAAGTGGAGCATAGCCTTATGAAGGCGGCTTCCGAAGAGCAGGTGCGTATTACTGAGTTTACGGTAGCTCCCAGGGTACAGGCCGATGGTGAACTGCCTTATCATGAATGGTTTATCGAGTTTGAGACCATGCCGGCTGATTTAGCTACCTTTGCCAACAAGGTGGACCAAAATCTGCGGCAAAAGAATATATATTACGATGACCTGTTAACTGGAAATATTTTGCAACCCCTGAAAATCAGGCCAATACGCCGGCAAGGGTTTATAGATTTTATGAAATCCATCGGAAAATTAGGCGGACAGAACAAAGTACCCCGTTTAAGCAACGACAGAACGCTGGCTGAGCAACTGATGCAATACCTTCAATGATAATGGATTGCAAATATTTTAACATTTTGGACGCAATCTGAAATCAGTGATAATCGATATTATTGTAAAATGACTAAAAAGAACATTGCCATTCTAGGCTCTACCGGTTCCATTGGTATACAGGCGCTGGATGTAATAGCCGCCCACCCCGATAAATTCCGGGTAGAGGTGCTCACCGCCCGGCAAAATGCGGACCTGCTGATAGAGCAGGCCCTGAAATTCCGGCCCAATGCAGTGGTAATAGCCGACGAAAGTCAATACCAGGCTGTAAAGGACGTACTGTTTGACAAAGGCATCAAAGTATTTGCCGGCGCCCGTTCCATGGTAGAAGTAGCCGCCTGGGACAATATTGATATGGTGCTGGCCGCCATTATGGGCTTTGCCGGTCTGGCGCCCACCCTCTCCGCCATAGAGCACGGTACCCCGGTAGCCCTGGCCAATAAGGAAACGCTGGTAGTAGCAGGTGATATTGTAATGGCCACCGCCCGGCGTAAGAATGTGCCGGTGATCCCGGTGGACTCTGAGCATGCCGCCATTTTCCAATGCCTGCAGGGAGAAGCGCCCAACAGCGTGGAAAAAGTGATCTTAACGGCTTCCGGCGGTCCGTTCCTGGGTAAAAAGCCCAATTTCCTGATCAATGTAAAGAAAGATCACGCCCTGCAGCACCCTAACTGGAGCATGGGCGCCAAAATAACTATTGATTCCGCCACCCTGATGAATAAAGGGTTGGAAATGATAGAGGCCCGCTGGCTGTTTGGCCTGGAACCGGACCAGATTGAGGTGGTGATCCATCCCCAGTCTATCATTCACTCCCTGGTGCAATTTGTAGATGGCTCCCTGAAGGCCCAGATGGGCCTGCCGGATATGAAGCTGCCCATCCAGTATGCAATGGGATACCCGGAACGGCTGGCCAACGATTTTCCAAGGTTTTCCTTTAAGAATTTTCCTTCCCTCACTTTTGAGCAGCCGGATACCAAAACTTTCCGTAACCTTGCCATTGCTATTGAAGCGCTCAGAAAAGGCGGTAATGCCGCCTGCATCATGAACGCAGCCAACGAAGAGGTAGTACATGCTTTTCTGAAGAACCGGATCGGTTTCCTGCAGATGACAGAAGTAATTGAGGAAACCATGGTAAAGGTGCAGCACATCGAAACGCCCACCCTGCATGACTATTACGAAAGCGATACAGCAGCCCGCGAGCACGCCGCAGCGCTGATCAACGCAATCGTGATCTGATGGCCGCGCTGATAGAAAAAATACCTTATTTTAAGCGGAGATTTTAAATACATGACAACACAAGAAATATTTGTGAAAGCCGGGCAGCTGATCCTGTCACTGTCTATCCTGGTGGTACTGCATGAGTTAGGGCATTTTATCCCGGCCAAGCTATTCAAGACCAAAGTAGAGAAGTTCTACTTGTTCTTTGACCCCTGGTTTTCTTTATTCAAATTCAAGAAAGGAGAAACGGAATACGGCGTAGGCTGGTTGCCCCTGGGTGGCTATGTTAAGATATCCGGTATGATAGATGAGAGCATGGACCGCGATCAGATGATGCGGCCCCCCGAGCCCTGGGAGTTCCGCTCCAAACCGGCCTGGCAGCGCCTCATTATCATGATAGGCGGGGTAACCGTTAACCTGATCCTGGGTTTCCTGATATACGCTATGATGCTCTGGTATTGGGGAGAAACCTATCTGCCCACCCAGAACGTGAAATATGGTATCGCTACTGATTCCCTGGCACAGAGTATAGGCCTGCGCGATGGTGATATGATATTATCCGTAGATCATCAGAAAGTAGAGAACTTCCAGGCTATTCCGGCGGAGATCATCCTGAAGGAAGCTAAAAGCATACAGGTATCCCGCGATGGACAAGAGCTGAATGTAGCCATCCCTCCGGGTTTTATCCGCCAGATGATCAAGCAGAAATCACCGTTTGCCGTGCCACGCGTGCCTTACTACGCGGGGTATTTTGCCAAAGAATCTGTTGCAGAAAAAGCAGGCGTGCGTAAAGGGGATAAACTGATCACCCTGAACGGTCAGCCCGGCACTTACGTGAGCGATTTCAAGAAGATGATAGCGCCCTATAAGAGCCAAACGGTAAAGCTGGGCGTATTGCGCGGCAACGATACCGTAGTGCTGAACGTACCGCTAAAAGAAGACGGTATAATGGGCGTTTATGTAGAGCCGGACCTGTCCAAGTTCTTCCAGCTGAACACCAGAAAATACAGCTTCTTTGAAGCCATACCGGCAGGTTTCAATAAATGTATCAATACCCTGGTAAAATATGTGCAGCAGCTGCGTCTCATCTTTGTTTCCAAAGAAGTAAAGGCCAGCGAGTCACTAGGCGGTTTCCTCACCATTGGTAACTTGTTCCCCGGCGAATGGGACTGGATGTCCTTCTGGGAAATGACGGCCCTGCTGTCCATCATCCTGGCGTTTATGAACATCTTACCGATCCCGGCGCTGGATGGCGGCCATGTGCTGTTCCTGTTGTACGAGATCATCAGCGGCCGCAAGCCCAGCGAGAAGTTCCTGGAATATGCCCAGATCGTAGGTATGGTGCTGTTGTTTGCGCTGTTGCTGTATGCGAATGGCCTGGATGTATGGAGGAATATTATCAGCAAATGGTTTTCATAACCGATAAGTTATAAGATAGTGAAGGGTGTATCGTAATGGTACACCCTTTTTTATGCCGGCGGCCTGCTACAACGATTGACCACCGTAATTTATAACTAAAAAAGTCGTATATTTGCTGTCTGCAATACAAACTGGGGCTGCCTGGTTTTGACAGCATAGGTCTTTGAAAGTGTAAGCATGCCGTGCGTTGTATAATTAGCACGTAAATCTGAATATACAAACTTTAATTGGCGAATCTAACTACGCCATGGCTGCCTAATTAAATTAGGTACCCATTATAGCCGCCGCAAGTCTGCGCCTGCTAAGACTGCCGCCGCCGAATCAACAAACTAGGAGGATAGGTACTCATGGTTTCTGTGAGTGAGTGCCGAAACAACAACGGATAAGGACAAGGTTGGTTAGTTACGTCCCTGCCAAGTTCCGACACATCAATGCGTAAATAAGCATGTAGAAAGCTTTTGGAGGATATGTTTGGACGCGGGTTCGATTCCCGCCAGCTCCACTGAGGGGAGTGATCGAAAGATCACTCCCCTTTTTTGTTTGTAGGTAGTTAGCATTCAAGCACATAAATATGCATCATTGTGTTCGATAACTTTAGTATAACCCTGAGACACACACAATCCTTTATTGTAAATAGTTTCTTAAATTGCCATTTAAAGGTATTTTATGGGTGAGTGGCAAATACTAATAAATAAGATCAGAGAGTTCAATATAGAACGTGACTGGAGTCAATTCCACAATGCTAAGGATTTGGCTTTAGCATTAAGTATTGAGGCTGCGGAACTAAATGAATTATTTCTATGGAAAAAGCCAGAAGAAGCTGACCCGGAAAAAGTGAAAGAAGAATTGGCTGATATTTTCACTTACGCCCTGCAATTGGCAGATAAGTATGGGTTTGATGTCAATGACATTGTAACTAATAAAATACAGAAGAACGCTTTAAAATATCCCGTTGAAAAAGCGAAAGGCAGTGCTAAGAAATATAACGACCTATGAATTTTGCCCAAGAGTACAATATTGAGAAGCAAGTTTTTAATTCTGAAGGAATTGAACAACTTTACGATTATTATTTTGCTCAGGAATTCTGGCCGGTTGTTTACTTGTTAAAGGAAAAGAATAAAAAGAAACTCAATGCATATGTTGGTGAAACCATCGACATAATTACCCGGCTAACTACTCACCTGAACCATCCTGAAAAAAGCAAACTGAATGAAGTCTATTTGCTTTCAGGCAAGAAGTTTAATAAATCGGCTGCACTTGACATTGAAGCAAACTGCATTAAATATTTGTCCGGTGACGGCATGTACAACTTGTTAAATGCTAATCTTGGGTTAGCCGACCATAGCTATTATCAAAAGGAGGAATTATACTATGAAATTTTCCGGTCCATCTGGGACAAATTTCTCGAATTAAAGATAGTAAAACACACGCTGCGGCAAATTGATAATTCTGAT
This sequence comes from Chitinophaga agrisoli, assembly GCF_008386695.1. Lineage (GTDB taxonomy): Bacteria > Bacteroidota > Bacteroidia > Chitinophagales > Chitinophagaceae > Chitinophaga > Chitinophaga agrisoli. The sequence goes on along the minus strand of NZ_VUOC01000002.1, from coordinate 1,973,576 downwards.
CTATTTAAGTATTCTCCCTACAAAGCATTAAGTACTGAGCAAACGAAAAGTCTGATATTGATCCTTGAGTCTTTATTGGATGACCGATATAAGAATATTGTTATAGAGGGTGGTGCTGGTTCAGGGAAAACTGTTCTGGCCGTTTTTTTATTTAAGCTATTACATACAGCCGAAGAGGATTTTAATTTCAGTGCTTTTGGTCCGGAAGATCAACGGATAGTAGATCTGGTGCATCAGTTAAAACAGAAACTGCCTAACCCGAAAATGGCGTTAATTATTCCTGTAGACTCCTTTAGATCAACTGTAAAAAAAATATTCAGACATGTGGAAGGATTAAGCGCGGACATGGTGGTCGGGCCAGCTGATCTTGGTAAGAACCGTTACGATATTGTCCTGGTTGATGAGGCACACCGGCTCCGGAGAAGAGTTAATTTGGGTAACTACTTTGGTGACTTTGATAGGGTCAGCGCCGATTTGAATATAGATAAGGAGACAGGGGATGAGCTCGACTGGGTTATTAAGCAGTCTGATAAGAGCATTTTCTTTTATGATGAATTTCAATCAATCAGACCTTCAGATGTGTTGCAGGAAAAGTTTGACAGTCTTAAAAATGCCCCAAAAACCAAAACAGAATACCTTAATTCACAGTTTCGCGTAAAGGGCGGATTAAAGTATGTAAACTTCATTGACCGTCTGCTGAAGGGGGATCTTATTAACACAAAAGAAAAAATTAAACTAAGAAAATATGACTTCCTGCTTTTTAATGATCTGGAGCAGATGATAAACCATATTAAAGAAAAAGACCGCGTGGAACAGCTGGCAAGAGTAGTGGCAGGATTTGCATGGCCTTGGCTCTCTAAAAAGAATAAGAATGCCATTGATATTAGAATGGGCACGCTCGAGTTGAGATGGAATAGTGCTGCTGCAAAAGACTGGATCAATTCAAAAAATGCTATTAACGAGATAGGTTGTATTCATAAAATACAGGGATACGACCTGAATTATACTGGTATTATTTTCGGTAATGAGATTGGCTATGAAAAGGGAAAAATCATAATTAGAAAGGATAATTATTATGATAGAAATGGCAAAAATAGTATTAAAGATCTAGCACAATTGAAGGATTTCATTATTAATATTTACAAAACGATGATGCTACGTGGTATCAAAGGCACCTACATTTATGTATGTGATGAGGGACTTCGGGAATATTTCGCACGTTACATTCCTTCTTATAACGAGCCTATTGCGAACGCTGCCAGGATAGAAGCGCCAACTGTACCATCTATCAGAAGTGTGCCGCTGTATGACTTCACTGCCGCGGCCGGAAGTTTTAGCGAGCAGCAGATCAGTGGTAGTGTCGAACAGTTTCCTATCGGGAATGGGTTAAGAATATCAGCAGATCATTTCGCCTGCAAAGTGGTAGGAGAGTCAATGAATAAATTAATTCCCAATGGGGCTATCTGCTTATTTCGAAAATATAGCGGCGGTAGCAGAAACGGGAAGGTTGTATTGGTATCCCACACCAGTATCCAGGATGCCGATTTCGGCTCAAATTATACGGTCAAAAAGTACTTCAGCATAAAAAAAGATAATGCCGATGATACCTGGGAGCATGAGCGTATTATTCTTAAACCCTTGTCCTCTGACCCATCGTATACAGATATTATACTTGAAGGTGATGAACTTTCCAGGCTGGAAGTTGCCGGCGTTTTTGAATGTGTTTTATTCAGTCCGGCACTCAGTTGATCGGTATTATAACCCCCCATACGTCCGCTCAACCAAAAACGACAGTGCTTTCTTTACCTCATCTCTACCCTCCTCACTTTTCATATCCAAACCACAAAAAACACTCCCATTCACAGCCGCATACAAATTCAAATAATAAATACCCGATACCAGAATAGCCATCACCGCACGGAATTGTTTATCATTATCCCCAAAATGCGGGTCCATAATATTTCTAAACAGCGCCTCACCATTCTTTTCCTGAACGTCCGTTAACTTTTTCAACGATTTTCTCTTTTCAGATAAACGCCATAGCAATATCTTTTGCAATTCTTTGTTTTTGAAAACATAGTCAAATTGAGACAACAACATGTTTTCAGAAAAAGCCTTCCCACCATCTTTAATACCAGCCGGAATTTTATCTTCTTTTATATTGCTCCAGAAATCCTGGCTGCGGATATATTCATCAATAAGCTGGTCTGTACCGCCAAAGTAAGAGTAGATCATTTTTTTGTCAAGTCCGGCCGTTGTGGCTATATCATTTACCCTTAACCCCTGGTATCCTTTGGTTTTAAGGATCTTCCCTACAGCACTCAGGAACTTTTTTTTGCTTCTTTCCTTATTCCGGATAGCGCCTGCTACTGGTTTCCTTTCCATAATTACAGATTTTAGGTATGATCTCACAAAAATAAATAATATTTAATTCACTAATTAGTGTCTTATTTTTATATTTGTCTTGAATCTGACCTATGAAAAGCAGACGTTTCAGTACAAATCCCCTACATTATGTATATGCGCTGGTATGGTTAACAGTATTTACCATATTTGCCATTTACATCTTCTCCGGCAAAATGTTTCTGCCCGATACACATGGGAACATCAGCATTGTAGCCATACTTATAGGCTGGGTAGCCCAATATTTAACCCAGGTAGGAACAGGGATACTGGTTGTGTTTATTGGATTGTTTGTAGCGTTCAGAGTAGCCACCCAAAAAACTAAAAATCAATTAATATGATGGTAAATTGGATTATGCTGGGGTTCACTGGCTTATACCTGCTGGGTACATTCCTGTATTATAAATACACAGTAAGAAAAGGGATCGTTTTTCGTTACAAACCCATTGCACTTTTGATCGTAGGGGTATTATTCCTGCTTGCGCTGTATGGCCTTATTGTAGGTAAGCCCTATAGTGAGATACTGCCGTTTATTGGATAAGGGGGGGCCTTAATTCTTCGATTTCCCTGTTATCAGGTACAAGCCTGTTTCCTTCTTGTCAAAGTATTTGTCGTGAATGTAAAGTAACACGGTTTCTCTATCTGTGTACTGGGGTGGTAGACGGTACAGTTCCATTTGGTAGTTAGTGATGTTGGCGGTATTTATCCTGAAATGGATGGCATTTTTCTGCATCAGCAGTTTAAAATAAGCCATCCCTTTCCAGGTATGGGAAGATGCGCCGTTTAAAGAACCTATGCCTTTAAATGGGTTAAGGGAGCTCCAGTTGAATTTTTCCTTGAAAAAGAATTCCAGGTAGAATTGGGTCTTTAGGTCATCCCATTTGTAAGTGTTACTGATGTCACTTTTTAATACCACGCCGGGCGCTTTTAGCATACTGCTGTCCGGCTTTACTGCTATGGTGTTCCCGTTCAGGTCAATATTCAGCCATTCTTCAAAAGGGTAAGGCAGGTGGCCGTCTTTGCGGTCTAGTCTTTCTGTGGTTTCAACCCAGAGATTATGTTGAAGGGTATCATAATAGATATAACCTGGAGATCCGCTGTCGTCCTTCCCGGTATCTGCAAACCTTAGTCCGGATTGATAATACAGTTCTTTCCCGGTTAATTTTTTGATAGTATAGCTTTCATGATCTTTAAGTTCGGAGATGGTCTGATAGCTCCTGTATACTGATTTATAGCCGATGTATCGCGAAAAGTAAATTCCCATAATGATCAGGAAGATTGTAGCCAGGATGATAAAGTATATTTTCATTTGCTCTACCTGTTATTTCAGCTTCCAAAAATCCGCATTTAGCTGCTTCAGCATCAACAGAAATCCCGGTCCGGGCATATCCCCATGGGAAAACCCGTCAAACTCGTACAAATGTGTCTTCTTATGGCCTGCCAGTTTCATCATGCGTGCCAGGTAAGCGTTTTCTTCATAGCGGCCAAACAGCTCCTGTTCACGGTCGGCGGTATACAGGTATAGCGGCGGCGCATCTGCACGTACATTGTATAAAGGGGAGTATTTATCGATAATAGCCTGCGTTTCGGGTATACCTCTTTCTTTCCGCACGGTAAAGTGGGTGATAGCCTGTCCACTGAAGGGGAAGAGCGCTGCAATGCGATTGGCATCAATATTATATTTGGCCAGCCATTCCTTATCAAGGCCTACCAGCTCTGCCAGGTAACCACCGGCGGAATGGCCGGATACTACTATCCTGGCAGGGTCGCCTCCGTAGTCTTTTGCGTGGTTAAATACCCAGGCTACCGCCGCTGCGGCATCTTCTATATAAGCAGGGCAGGAGACCTTAGGGCTTAGCCGGTAGTTGGCAGCAATAATGATCATATGCTGTTTTTTTAGCTCATCAGGTATTTGTTTACTGCCACCCGTTAAGCCGCCGCCATGAAACCATATGATCACCGGAACGTTCGCATGCCTGGCAGGATAGTAAATATCCAGCCGGCAGCGTTCTTTCATATAATCGGTAAGCTCGCCGGTACGGTACTGGATATCTTTTTGCTCCAGGTAGGTAGTTGTATCCTGCGCCATAACGGGCAGGGCAAAACACAAGAGTAACAGGTAGCAGATATATTTCATAAAAACACGGGTTTGAGTGGGCGGATAAAAATAATGCTTTAATGCTTTAATATTTCGATATATTTTTAATAAATGACAGAGCTGGAGCAATACATTCATTCCTATTTTGGGGTGAGCAAAGAAGAAGTGTCCAGGATCAGTGACTGCTTTCACCTGGAGACGCTGGAAAAAGGAGATTATTTTCTGAGGACAGAAAAGATCTGCAACAAATTAAGTTTCCATAAATCAGGATTGATCAGGGTCTATGCGCTGGAAGACGGAAAAGAGATCACGCAGTGGATCTCATCCAAAGGCTATTTTCTCACTGATCTGAGTGGACTGATCTTTAATAAGCCAACACGCTATAATATACAGGCATTAAGCGACTGTGAGATCTATACAATAACAAAGCAGGATTACCAGAACATTGCCAATGTGATCCCCCGTTGGCATGAACTTGAAAAGTTGTTTATTGCCCGCTGTTTTATTTTCCTCGAAGAGCGGATCTTTGCCCTGTTATCAATGACAGCGGAAGAGCGGTACCAGTTGTTGTTTAACCAGCAGCCGGAGCTTTTTAACCAGGTGCCGTTACAATACCTGGCGTCAATGCTGGGGATCACACCGGAAACCCTGAGCCGCATCAGAAAGAAAATAGGAAAGACGTAAATTCTTGATATTTGTCAAGAGAAGAAAATAAATTGTTTGAGATGTTTGCAACATGAATTTACAACAAACAAATAACGCTATCATGTTGCCAACAAATGAAAATGCCGCCGTTTACTGCCAAGGAACCATCAATATAAAAGCTTCGTCTGAAACGGTTTGGAATATGCTTACAGATATTAATAACTGGAGTAAATGGATGTCCTCCGTCAGCAGATCGAAAATAAACGGCGCATTAATGCCCGATACCAGTTTCGATTGGAAAGCGGGAGGCAGTAAGATCCATTCCATCCTTCATACGGTGATGCCTTTTTCAAACCTGGGCTGGACGGGGAAAGTGTATGGTATTTATGCCGTTCACAACTGGAACTTTAAGGAAGTGGACGGTATTACTACTGTTACTGTGAGTGAAAGCATGGAGGGCTGGCTGACAAAAGTTTTCAAAAGATCGCTCAACAAGGTCGTTGACAAAGATATGCAGCAATCGCTTGAGGAACTGAAGGCAGCCTGCGAAAAAGTATCCTGATAAACCTGTAAATATATGAGTAAGAATGAATTAATAGCTGATACAATAGAAGCAATAGTGGCACAAATGTTTGCTATCCATCGCCCGCTTACACCCAATGCTTCCGAGTATTCACTTTTTTACGACCCCAGAAAGCATGAGGCCTGGTTTATTGTTATTTTTTTTGAGGATAGCAATACAACAAACGCCGCCATAAAAAATGGCGTTTGTTATAAAATGCATACTTACCTGGACAATGCATTACAAGCCAGCGGGAGAACTGCTGATATTAACTCCATGATCTTTTTTGAATCAGGCGCCCGTCCTGTTGAAAAAGTGGATATGGATAATTTATTCCAGCAACTGATCTTACAAACAGCCAGGCTAAAAAAGTCAGCTGATGAAGAGCCTGAGACCATTTGTAAGGGTTGTGGGCATGATTTTGATAACCATCAATTGATGTGTGAACCGGATACGGAACTAAGCTCCATGAAAGGGTGGATCACTTGCCCGGAAGAGGGCTGTAATTGTTTCTTTACCTGGGGCGCTAATTTTCCGCCGCAGTAATTGGGTGGGAGTCTTAACGTTTATTAACATTGAGTTAATACAAAAGCTTCTATTTTTGTCCGCATGGGACAAACCGGGGACAAAGAACTTATAAGTCTGATCCGTACATCAGACTATACAGCCTTTGAGGAGCTGCATCAGCGGTTCTGGCCGGTGCTGCGTAAACTAGCCTACAGAAAAATAGGGGACCGGCAGGAAGCCTATGATCTCGTTCAGGAAATGTTCATCGAACTATGGGAGAAACGGGAAAGACTGAATTTTGGCGACGAGCTAAATGGCTGGCTCCATAAAAGACTTTGGTTTAAATTATCTACCTATTTCCGCACAAAAGGTTTCCGTGAAAAACACCTGGAGGATTTCAGGATATATGCTGCCAATGAAGTATCAGCGGTCCAGTTTGACCCCATGGAACTGCGGGATATAGACGCCTATTACGAAGACCTGCTGGCAGCTATTAATAAAACAGTAGAAGAAATGCCAGACCGGATGCGGGAAGTTTTCCTGCTGAACAGGAACGAGCGTTATTCAGTGAACGAAATTGCAGACAAATTGAATCTCTCCCCCAAAACGGTCCGGAACCAGTTAGACAGGGCCATCGGACGCCTCCGTAAATCTACAGAAACCTATAACCCAACCGCATTAGAACTGCTGTTTATTATTTGGCTGATCTCCTGATCATCTTAATATCCCCTTCAAAGCAATAAGGCGCTTTATTTCATAGCTATAGAACATGTTGAACGCTTGTAGAAAACGACAGCAATTGAAAGGCTGTGCGGACGGGTGTAAGTTGGTAACAATTCCTTAACACAAAACTTGTGGGGTATTTGCCCTGGTACTGCTTTTTATATATAGGGCAGGGGGATATGATTTGATAGTTAATAAAAACAATATGAAAGACGAACAAGATCCAATTAACGAACTATACAGAAAGATACTGCAGGGTGCAGCCGGCACTGGTGATAAGGAAATGCTGGCCCGCTGGATGGCCCGGCTGGATGTTGGGGGAGAAGAGGTCTCTGATGAGGAGCTGGCTATAGAACAGCAGGCGTCTCAGCAAGCTTTACATGCCAGGTTCTTTCCGCCTAAAAAGCACGTACGTTTTAAGTATGTCTGGCTGGCCGCCGCTTCCATAGCGATGGTTATTTTCAGCGCTATCTTTTTCTACAATAAGCATTCGAAGGCGCCCGGGGTGCAGGATATTGTGTATGCTGAAAACAGTACCGCCAGTGGCGAGCGTAAAATTATCACGCTGGAAGATGGTTCCAGGATATCGATGAACAGCGCCAGCCATATCAGGTATACGGCTTCTTTTACGGGGAAAAGCCGCGAGGTGTATCTCGAAGGGCAGGCATACTTTGAAGTGAGCCATGATAAGGACCATCCATTCATTGTACATGCTGGTAAGCTTGCCGTAGAGGTGTTGGGAACAGCATTCGATGTAAGGAATTATCAGGATGATGCAGATGCGGCGGTAACGGTTACCACCGGAAAGATAGCTGTTAAAGCCGGCGCATCATCTGACCATTACGTGCTTACGCGCGGCCAGCAGCTCACTTATGACCGGCAAACAGGATCGGTTAGCCATGAAACCGTTGGACCGGCGGAATATGTTGCGTGGCAACAGGGAGCATTTGTATTCAGGGAAAAGGAATTGCGGGAAGTGTGCCGGCAGCTGGAGCGGATCTATGGCGTGACCATCCATATTAAAACGCCTGCATTGGAAAAGAAAACGCTGAACTTCCGGATAAAGGGAGAAAATATTTCCCATGTAATGGAAATGCTGGCTGCCAGTGGAGGTTTTCAATATAGTATAAAAGAAAGGGTCATCACTCTTTGGAAATAATAGTATTCACCTTAAACGATGAAAATATGCAATAACAAAGACCCATTCAAACAACCATAAGCCGTTCTAAAAGAAAGGAACGAAGGAATCTCACCTCCTCCGTTCCGGTAAGCTTTAGTCCGGTCCCAGTGCAGATCAATACACGAAATCCATAAATAAAGCTATGTGCAATTTTACAAAAAAAAGGGCAATTAAATTCCTGTGTCATATGTCGAGATTAATGTTCCTGTTTCTCATCATTACCCTGACCGCTTCAGGGGTTTTGGTGGCATCAGGCCTAAAGTCTCAGGACCTTAAGGAGGTCAAAATAAAGATCAACGGCAACGGCCATTCCGTCAGGGATCTGCTGGATGATATTGAAAGGCAATCCGGCTTTAGTTTTTATTTCGCTGAAGAGATTGGCGATATCAAACATATTTCCTTGTCAACAAAGACTACCAGTCTCTATGAGGTATTGGAAGCAATAGCCACTGATAAGCGGCTACGTTTTAAACAATCCGGTTGGATGATAGCCGTAACAAAGATGCCGGCATTGCCCAAGCCGCCCAAACCGGGTAAGGTGTATGGTAAGGTGCTGGATGAAAAAGGCGGCACACTACCCGGCGCTAATATAAAAGTGATCGAAACCGGCGCCGGCACGCAAACCGGTGTGGATGGTAACTATACCCTGGTCCTTGCTCCCGGCACGTATACTTTGGAGATAAGTTATGTTTCTTACCGCACCCGGCGAATTACCAGTGTTGTGGTGGCGGAAAATGGAAGCACATCGCTGAACATCAGCATGAAGCTATCCACAAATGCCTTATCAGAAGTGGTGGTAACATCCAGTTACAGCAAGGCTTCTGTGGAAGGGTTATACGCCAGGCAAAAGAATAATGCAGCTGTTTCTGACGGGATCACAGCAGAGCAGATCAGCCGCACGCCGGATAATAATACCGCACAGGTGCTCAAACGTGTCAGCGGCTTACAGATCTCGGATAATAAGTATGTGGTGGTACGGGGTTTGAGTGACCGGTATAATAACGTGCTGCTCAACGGCGCGCAATTACCCAGTAGCGAACCTAACCGCCGGAACTTTGCATTTGATATGATCCCCAGCGCCATCCTTGACCGTATTGTGGTAAATAAGACGGCCACACCGGATCTGACCGGGGAGTTTACCGGCGGGCTGGTACAGATAGAGACCAAAGATATCCCCGATTCCAATTTTTACCAGGTGACCATTGGCACCGGGTATAATACGCAGAGTACGGGTAAGGATATGTTTGGGCTTGACCGCGGAAAGAATGCCTGGATCGGGTTTGGGTCAGAGATCCATAAAAAGCCGGCCGGCATGGACTTTGGGGAATATAATGGGCTGGAGCGCAGCATTGACCGCACCGCACCTGCCACTGACCCCACACGGCAGAAAATGCATCAATTCCTGGGGAGTATGCCGGACAACTGGCTGCTCAAAAAATATGTAGCAGCGCCTATGCAGAACTATCAGCTACAGTTAGGCAGGGTGATCCCTTTTAAAAACGAAAGCCGTTTGGGAATAATTGCCGCGCTTACCTATCGCAATGAACAGACCATTGAGAACCGGGATATGGTCAGCCTGCCGTTTTTTAACTACAAAGGCACCGCAAACAATTATGCCACCACGCTGGGCGGCAGCCTGAACCTGGGCTACCGGTTTGGTAAAAATAAGATCACCCTGCAAAATACCTATAACCGGAAGTTTAGCGATGTACTGTGGAAGTACACGGGTAAAAATATTGACAATGCTGATCAGCGTGTGGACAATTACAGCAACGTTACGATCATTAACCAGCTTTTCCAGTCGCAGCTGGGTGGAGAACATGTGCTGAGCAAGAACGGGATCAAAGCAGACTGGTTTGTTTCTGCGGGCAGCGTAAACCGTGATCAGCCTTATAGCCGCCTGGTCGCCCGGGTGGGTGGGCACCCGTTGGATAATCTTCCGCCGGATTACCAGACCATTGATCTGAACGATAACCAATTGAGGAATGGCAACCTGTTCTACTCTGAGCTGACCGAAAGGGTTTACAATTGGGCGGCAAACGTGCGGGTGCCTTTTCATTTACTGCACCTCAGTCAGTCGTTGAAGGCCGGTTACCAGGGCAAATACCGGACAGCAGATTTTGGCGCTGATCTGTACCGCATGTATTCGTTTAGCGACGCGCCTGATTTTAACGGCCTGCCATATGACCAGATCCTTAACCAGCAGAATTTTGCCACTTATCTTTATTTACATCCATTGAATGCCGGCGGGCAGAATGCTGCAACTGCCCAATCGGCGGGCGGATATAATGGCGCTCAGCATTTGAATGCTTTTTATACTATGCTGGATCTGCAGCTGCTAAAGCAATTGCGTCTGATTGGCGGTATGCGCGCGGAGCACAACGATCAGCAGGTGGATGATGGCCTCGTGAAAGGGGACGATGGCACGCTGGCGCAAAAGGTGACCACTGTTAAACAGACGGATTGGTTGCCTTCTGTCAATGCCATATATGCCCTCACGGATAAAATGAATGTACGCGCCGCCTGGTATAAAACGGTGGCCCGCCCTGATTTTCGTGAACTATCCAGTTTCGCGTATTGGGATTATGATCTGTTTTCAATGGTGCAGGGTGCTTCCTTGCAAACCACTAACATAGAAAATGTGGACCTTCGTTTGGAGTATTATCCTTCACCCGGCGAAGTGATCAGCCTGTCTGGTTTCTATAAGAATTTCCATAACCCTATTGAGATGCTGATCATCCCTTCATCTGGCGGTGGTGGTACCGTTTATTATTATAAAAACCTGGAAAGCGCGCTTGACAAGGGTCTGGAAGTGGATTTCCGCAAATCCCTGAACTTCATCGCACCCTCATCCGGTTTTATGTCCCATATTTATTTGTCGGGCAATTTCACCTGGCTGGATGCGAATGTTAGCTTCTACCCGAATGATGCGGTTGACGAAAACAAAAAACCGATCTACCCCAAACGCGACCGGCCGCTTGCCGGTCAATCGCCCTACATCGTTAACGGCGGATTATTGTATGCAGGCAGCTCCTTCAACGTGAATTTGTCCTATAACCGCTATGGTAAACGTATCGTATTTGCCTCTCCGGACCGTGGGGAAGATGAGTATGAGAACTCCCGCAACCTGCTTGATCTGCAGGTGAGCTATAAATTCCTGAAGAATAAACGTGCGGAGCTGAAGCTGAACATCACTGATCTGCTGAACCAGGAGCAGATCTTTTATAAGAACCAGTTTGATGAAGGTAATCCTCTGGGATTTGATCTGCGGCTGACTTCTGTAGAGCGTTATCCCGGCGAAGGGGATGCGTTGCTGCCCGGACAAAAAGACCCTAAAGGCACCTCTTATAACAAGGATTATGACAGGGTGGTACGCCGTTACCGTTTTGGCACTACTTACAGCATGAATTTTATTTACCGTTTTTAAAGTACATGGAAATGATCAACATCAAAAAATATATCGTATTACCGGTAAGCCTTCTAGTGGTGTCCGGTTTGTTCTTCTCCTGTAATAAAGGGGAGGATATCAGGGGCGTTGGGTTTGGAAGCCTGGAGGTTAGCTCTGTTTTTTCCGGGGAGGCTTCTCCTTTGCTCGTACAAGTGGACGGTGAGACCCGGGACACCCTTAGTGTGGATAAACCTTACACCACGCAGAAGATCCTTATAAAAGAAGGGGAACATCAACTGGTGCTGTTTAATATGACCACACAAAAGGCACTCACAGATACTACAATTACGGTAGAAGCCACCAAAACGATCAGTTTGCCCAAATTTTATTATACGGGAGACGCCGCATTATTTGATGACCTCACGGCTAAACCGTCGTCGCCTGATAACATGCTGGTGCGCGTGGTTACACTGGATCCTAGTTTACCCGATGTAATGGACCTGAAAATAAGCGTATATGATTATGCGAGCGTCAATATCCCGTTGGCCGACAAAATGATAAAAGGAGTGCGGAAAGACCGGTTCAGCGGATTTATTGAACTGCCTGATCCGGCCACGCTGGCACCCCCGGATGTTGCTTTTATCTTGTATGCCATAGAAGGCTATGATCCCAATGATAACAACAAAAAGGTAATGAGTATTGAAAATGGCACCAACAGCTATTTTCTGCTAAGTAACAACCAGTATTATATTCCCAATGCGGTTGTGTCGATGGGGATTGGCGCTTACAGAGATGGCGTGCAGGAGCCTTTTGAGATCTTTGAACGGATAATTCCATAATTTCTTTTATGCAGGGCGCTCCCGTAGATGGGCGCTCTGCTTATAGCTAATTAAACGACTGTCTGAACTCCAATGGCGACAGGCTCGTTTTTGTCTTGAACAATTTACTGAAAGACTGCGGGCGGTCAAATCCTAATTCGTAGGCGATCTCACTTACGGATAGATCTGTGGTGGATAGCTTTTCCTTTGCCTTATCGATCAGTTTGTCCTGTATATGTTGTTTGGTGCTCTGGCCGGTTAATGATTTTAGCAGGCCGCTTAAATAATTGGGCGATACGTTCAGTGTTTCGGCAATGTATGGTACGGTGGGCAATCCTTTCTTTAGCAGGTCATCACTGTTGAAATAGGCAGCCAGCACTGCCTCCAGGCGTTCCAGGATCTTATGGTTAGCTATCTTCCTGGTGATGAACTGCCGGTTATAGAACCTCTCCGCATAATTAAGCAATAGCTCAATTTGGGTGATGATGATGCCCTGACTAAATTTATCAAGATTTGCGCGGTATTCCTGTTCAATATGCCGCATGATACCGATGATGGTAGCCTCTTCTTTCTCTGACAGGAACAGCGCCTCATGCACGGCGTAATCAAAATATTCGTACTGTTTTATGGATTTGGCCAATGGGGTATTCCACAAAAAATCAGGATGTATGAGCAGCAGCCATCCGGAATGTAACAGCGGCGTATCCCCGCCGATGGCATAGATCTGGCCAGGAGAGAGGAAGGACATGATACCTTCGTCAAAATCATAAGACTGCTGGCCATACTTCATCTTCGCATTTACGGCCCTTTTGAGGGCAATGGCGTAAAAATCCTGCGTAAGGCTTTGCGGTTCCCTGGCTTGCAACTGGATCTTCTCCAGGTCTATTACGCTGATCAAAGGATGTTCCGGCTTTGGTAAGCCCCTGAACTGGTGATATTCCGAGATCGTTCTTAGCCTATAGATATGGGTGCTGCTCATACATCAAGATAATTAATTCTGGTTGAATAGGACGGCAAATGCGGGCACAAAGTCTGGTAGCTTTACTTTACCCAATGCCGGTGCGTGCTGGTGAAAATCACCGGATAACAGGCCGTTGCGCAGGCTGGCAAACATCTCTGTATAACCAGCCGCCAGTTTAGCGGGGAGGCCATTCGCTTCCAAACCTTGTTGCATTTCCTGGTCCGTGATCACCTGCCATTTTAGATCCGGTTTGCCGATGGCCGCGCCCAGCATACCTGCTATTTCGTTGCCGGTATACTCGCCGCTGGATACATACCTTACCTGGTTTGCGGCGGCCGGTTTTTCGATCTCTCCGGCAATAGCAGCAGCAATATCAATGGGAGAGACCATCGGGATCTTATCATCCCCGCCGTAGTTGACTGCGATTCGGCCCAGGCGCTTTATCATCCCCACATACATAAATAGATTGTTGTAAAAGTAAGTAGGGCGTATGTGCGTAATAACCGTATCCTGCAACTGGTTGAGGATCATCTCTGCATGATGTGCGCCAAGGATGATGCCGGTGCCTTTATCCAGGTCCGCGCCAAAGCTGCTGAGATAAATGGCGCGTTTTACGCCCGCCTGTTGAATGGCCTGGGCATAGTTAGTGGCAATTTCCCGGTAATAAGCTATGCGGTCTGGCTCTGTAGCATTAGCCGGCGGGATCATACAATACACCACATCGGCGCCGCTAAAAGCGGATGTGAGGAAGACTGTATCCTGTAATACGCCAATAGCCGCAATGGCGCCCAGTGCCTCAATGTCCTGCTGCCTTTCCGGCTTGCTGCTGATAACGGTTACGGCGTGTCCTTTTTGTACCAGCTCTTTTGTGAGCGGTCGGCTGATGTTGCCTAATGAACCTGTCAGTATAATTTTCATTTCAATGTTATTTATACTGCAAAGTTCTATCGGCGCAAGCGGGCAAAAGTGTCAGAATCTACGTTTGTTGTGGCATTTTCTCGGGCGTGGGTCAGAGGTCGTTAGTTGTTACGGAATATACATGTAACGGCTGATGGTTGATCTCTATTTCCTTTTCAAACCGGAAGCCTAATTTCTTCAATAACCGCATAGAACTTGTGTTATGGGGAACGGTGGTAGCCAGCAGATGTGCATGTGCGGGGTCCTGCATTATTTGCAGCATCACTCCCCGGGCGGCTTCATACGCATAACCTAACCCCATGAATTGTGGCAGAAATGCAAAACCCAGGTCATGATGAGTCAGATAATCACGTTTTATGAACGATACAATACCAATGGGTGTATTGTCCTCTTTGCGCCTTACAACCCGGTAAGTAAGATTAGGGGTAAGTAGTATCTGGGTGATGTAGGTGATCGCTTCTTCTTTTGAATGAATGTTCCTGTTTCCAATAAACTCCAGCCAGCCTTTCGAATTGAGCAATTCTAATACAAAGTCGTGATCATTTACTGATAGTATGTCTATGGATAGTCTTTCCGTGGTAATTGGATGCTGCATGTTGATCAGAATATTTTAATCTCCAGTAGCACAGATAGGGTGCCGCTACAGGATCAGGTTTCTGATCACAATTTTACGAATTTTCGCGCAATGTTCACAAAATCAGCGAGTAAGACAGTTCCCAGGTCCTGCGGGGGTAACGGCCGGAAGGGAGATGAGCAGTATTGAGCTCATAATAACAGGCCAGCTGGCTTTTCCCGAAGTGTAGCGCGGCATCTGGTATGATCGCATCGCCGGCACGGTAGCTGACGCCGATAAAGAAGGCATTACGGGTACTATCGTCCAGGTAGCGGGAATACCGTATGCCGGCGATCTGTTCGCTGGTACCGGCCTGCCAGGTGAAATTGCCGTAACCGCTTATATTATCCGCGCTACTGATGGCGGCCGTATACCCCCCCTGAATGCCGTCATTGGCGGGTAAGCGCGTTGTATGGGACCATTCCCTATAGGGCCGGTTAAAATGGCGGATGGAACCACCTATATACCACTGTTTTTCTTCTTCCGTATGGAAAAGGGCTACGCCCACACCGGCGGTAAAATAGCCGTGGTTGAAACCGGACTGGTAGGGGTCTGCGGCCATGACGGCAGCCAGCGCCCCATATTTATCAAACTGGTTAGGGATCTCGTAGTAGCTGCCTGTGCCTACGCGGCTATAGCTGTAATTGCCCTGGAAGCCCAGGGCCATATAGGTGTTGTTATTGTTTAACGGCAGTGCATAGGAAAGGGCCAGCATGGCGGTGGATGTGCTCATGAAATTATCGTTTGACTTGTCTGTGCTGCCCCCTGCCGCCAGGTTCACAAAAGCGGTAGCATCATCACCCTTATCTTCCTTACTGAGCAAAGGGAGCTCAATGGTGGCCGCTTTGCTGGAATAGGAAATAATGCCAGGGTAATTTACATTACGCAGGCGGATATTCGCCACCGCATCTTTATTGGTCTTTAAAGCGGGGTTGTACCAGATGTTTAGCTCCTGCACGCCCGCAAAATGCGGGTCCTGCGCATGGGCAACGGCGGCCGCCAGCAATAGCGCGACGGTGATGGAATAGGGTAGGGTGATCCCGGACATAAGCTATCAAACGAAAAGGCTGCACGGATAGTACGCGGAAAATTATCATGATAAAGAGTTAATATGGTGATAGCATCGCCAGCCACCGTGCCGCGACCGGCGATGCATTATTTATAGGTGCGTCTTAATGGAACTGTGCGTTCTCCGTACTATTGGCCATAGCTATAGTAGAGGATGCGCCCTGTTGCACAATATTCTGCACTACATCAAAATAACCGGTACCAACAAAACTCTGGTGTTTTACCGCTTTGAACCCATCTTCCTGCAGGGCAAATTCCTTCTGCTGTAACTCCGAGAAGCCTGCCATGCCAAATTTTTTGTAGGCCCTCGAGAGCTCAAACATAGATGTATTGAGCGCGTGAAAACCCGCCAGCGTAATGAACTGGAATTTATATCCCAATGCGGCCAGCTCTTCCCGGAAGGTTTCCATTTCCGGCCTGGTCAGATGTTTTGACCAGTTAAAAGAAGGGGAGCAATTATAGGCAAGCAGTTTGCCGGGATAAACTTCGTGAATACCGCGGGCAAAATCTGCGGCCATTTTGAGATCCGGGTGAGAGGTTTCCATCCATATCATGTCTGCATATGGCGCATAGGCAATACCGCGGGCAATGCATTGATCCAGCCCGTTCCGCACGTAGTAGAAGCCTTCTGCTGTTCGCTGGCCGGTAATAAAAGGCAGGTCCCTTTCATCCACATCGGCGGTTAAGAGGTTAGCCGCTTCTGCATCTGTTCTGGCGATGATAAGTGTGGGCGTGTCCATTACATCCGCCGCAAGGCGGGCCGCAATAAGCTTGTGAATAGCTTCCTGCGTGGGCACCAGTACCTTACCGCCCAGGTGGCCGCATTTTTTGGCGCTTGATAGCTGGTCTTCGAAGTGCACCGCTGCGGCGCCTGCTTCGATCATGGCTTTCATCAGCTCAAATGCATTCAGGTTGCCGCCAAAGCCGGCTTCTGCATCGGCTATGATGGGGCGCATCCAATCTTTGGAATTATCCCCGTTAACAGAATCTATCTGCTCGCAGCGCAGCAGGGCATTGTTGATGCGCCTAACCACGTCCGGAACAGAATTGGCCGGGTAAAGGGATTGATCCGGGTACATAGCGCCGGCCAGGTTAGCATCCGCAGCTACCTGCCAGCCACTGAGGTAAATGGCGTCTAAACCGGCTACTATTTCCTGTATGGCCTGGTTGCCGGTCAAAGCGCCTAGAGCGGATACAAAGGTTTGCTCATGCAGTAATGTCCACAATTTTTCAGCGCCATTACGGGCCAATGAATAGGTGATATCCACCTTACTACGGAGCTTCAGCACATCTGTGGCGGAATAAGGCCGTTTGATGCCTTGCCATCTGGGAAGGTTATTCCATGCGTTTTCCATTTCCAAAGACTTGGAGGTAGTGTTCATACATTGTTTTTTAGCGTGGTTTACAATTCAGATCTTATTTACAGGGGTTGCAGTGTTTACCAGTTTTAGTATGGGGGCGCCGGTAAGGGACTCCGTACAGACTTTCCGTTCACTATTGGAAAGGATGATATCATAAGCGGAGAGGGTAAGGAACTCTTCAAATCTCTCCTGTACGACCAGCTTGTTAAACAGGCAGATGGCCTGTATATAATAACCTTGCTGATATTGCAGGGAGCCTACTGTTTGCTGGATCTGCTCAATTTCGTCATCCCGCAGGCTTTCATACAATTCGTGGTCAAAAGTTCTGCCGTCAACCAGTTTTGCACGGGCATGCAGCCATTGCCAGATCTGGGTTCTTGATATTTCTGCGGTAGCGGCATCTTCCATCAGGTGGTGGATGGCGGCCGCGCCGTTGCCGCGTAACCAGCTTTCCAGGTAAAGGATGCCAACATTGATATTGGAGCGGATACCGGCTTCTGTTATGGTACCTTCCGGTACTTGCAGCAGCGCTTCTTCCGTGCAGTGAAAATCCTCTCTTTTCCGGTGCAGCTGGTTAGGTTCTGGCATATATTGGTTGAATAGATCCAGGGCTACCTGTACCAGTCCGGGATGCGCCACCCAGGTGCCATCGTGGCCGTCCTGTACTTCCCTTAGTTTATCCGCCTTTACTTTTTCGAGGGCGGCTTCGTTGGCTACAGGGTTATTCTTAATAGGTATTTGCGCGGCCATGCCGCCAATAGCGTGGGCTTCCCGCTCGTGACAGATCCTGATCACCAGTTGGGTATAGGCCCGCATAAAGGGTACGGTCATGGTTACCTGTGAACGGTCCGGGAAGATATGACCGGGGATGGTCCTGAATTTTTTAATAAAGGAAAAGATGTAGTCCCATCTTCCACAGTTCATACCTGCGGAATGTTCCCTGAGCTCCCACAGGATCTCATGCAGCTGAAAAGGCGCCAGGATGGTTTCTACCAGCACGGTGGCTTTAATGGTCCCGGAAGGTATGTTACAATAGTTTTGTGCAAAAAGGAATACATCGTTCCATAACCGCGCCTCTTTATAATGCTCCAGTTTAGGCAGATAGAAATAGGGGCCACTGCCTTTTTCCAGCAGGGTATGGGCATTGTGAAAGAAGTAGAGCCCAAAATCGAACAGACTGGCGCTTACCGGTTCATTGTCGACCAGGAGGTGTTTCTCCACCAGGTGCCATCCGCGGGGCCTTACCATAAGAGTGGCCGTTTGTTCTGCCAGCTCATATGTTTTGCCGTTTTCTGTATTGGTATAGCTAATAGTGCCGTTGATGGCGTCTTTTAGGTTGATCTGTCCCTGTATGGTATTATCCCAGTTGGGCGCATTACTGTCTTCAAAATCAGCCATGAAGATCTTAGCGCCGGAATTGAGGGCGTTGATGATCATTTTGCGGTCTACGGGGCCGGTGATCTCCACCCGTCTGTCCTGCAGGTCTGCCGGTACGGGATTGACCCGCCATTTACCTTGTCTGATGGCGGTGGTCTCCAGGGGAAAATGGAGCGTCCATCCTTTATTGATCCTGAGCTGGAGCTCTTCGCGGTCTGTTAATAAGATCTTCCTGTTTTGATTAAACCGCCGGTGCAAGGCAGCGAGGAAGGTAAGGGCATGGGGAGTGAGTATGTTTTGGTAGGCTGGTGGTAAGGGACCATTGATCTCAACGGCGTCATGTACGAAATGACGTTCCGGAATAAGCGTGGAATTAGTCATATCTGCAAATTTTGACTAAATATAGGAAAATATTCTAAAAGCGAAAAATTCGCTAAACTCTTTTATTTCGATGAGTTACCTTTTTTTACTTTATATTAGGTATTATGATCTCTGGAAACGATAGTATTAGGCTCATCTTTGGACTTAAAGTAAAATCACTGCGGCAGGAAAAAGGATTGTCTTACCAGCAGCTGGCCGATCAGGCGGGTCTTTCCATTTCCTATGTGCATGATATTGAGACCGGGAAAAAGTTTCCCAAGGCGGATAAGATCATCGCCCTGGCGAAAACCCTGGGGGTGGATTACGATTACCTTGTTTCATTAAGGGCCAATAAGAAGCTGCAACCCATTATAGACCTGATCAATTCTGATTTTATCAACGCGGTCCCCTGGGAACATTTTGGTTTATCGCCGGCTTCCCTGCTGGACCTTTTTTCCAATACGCCGGATAAGGTAACCGCTTTTATCAGCACGCTTTTAAAGATCTCCAGGAGCTATCAATTATCAAAAGAGAGTTTTTACCAATCTGCCCTTCGTTCTTACCAGGACCTGAATAACAATTATTTTGAAGAGATAGAACAGGCGGTAGCGGCGTTTAAAACCCAGTATGATCTGCAGGAGCAAACGCCGGTTGTGAGCGCCAAACTGGAAGCCGTCCTTGGCAATATGGGCATAAAGGTGAACCGGAAGAAGATGGCTGGTATAGAGGCCCTGCAGGCATTACGTTCTTACTATTCCACCCGGAACAAAGTTCTATTCCTTAACAAGGGACTGAGCCAGACACAGGAAAAATTCCTGCTGGCCCGCGAACTGGGGTTCCAGTTCCTGGCGCTTACGGAGCGGCCGTATGAAACCGTGAGCAGGCGGAGCGAGTCCTTTGATATGATGCTTAACAATTTCAAAGCCTCTTATTTTGGCGTTGCCTTGTTAATGCCGGAAGGCAATTTTATTGATGATGTGAAGCGGGTGCTTAGTCAGCATAAATGGAATGCCAGATCATTTACAGAACTGATGTCTGCTTATGATGTAACGCCGGAGATGATGATGCAGCGGTTAACCAATATCCTGCCTAAACATTTTGGTATTGAGAACCTGTTCTTTCTGCGGATGAATGGGAATATAGCCACCGACCGCTTTGAGATGACAAAAGAGCTGCATCTGTCGCAGCTGCATAATCCTTATGCCAATGCGTTACATGAGCATTACTGCCACCGCTGGGTATCCATCAAATCCATTAAACGGGTGGCGGCCTTGGTGAAAGCAAAAAAATACCGGTCTCCGCTTATAGATGTTCAGATCTCCCAGTACTGGCAAACCCATAACAGGTATGTATGTTTTTCCATTGCAAAGCCCATATCTCTCAATAGCGCAGATGCCGTAAGTGTGACCATAGGGTTGCTGATCGATCAGAACCTGATACATGCCATGCCGTTTGTTAACGATGCCGCTATCCCGGTTGTAACGGTACATACCACTTGTGAGCGATGTGGTATTACAGATTGCCTGGAACGGGCGGCAATACCGGAAGTGATCATTCAAATGGAAACGGAGGCCAGGAAAGATGCTGCATTGCCGTTACTGGAGCAATAGGCCACCTGGTCATCATAGAAAAAGGATAACGCAAAATTTCAACACATTAGTTTCACAATTTGCAGGAATTACCTAACTTATTGGGCGGATTGTCTGTTAACGATCACAATCTAAATGAGCGTGAAAATGAAGAAGCATATATACATCGCAGTGACCCTATTGTTGGCCATTACAGCCTGTAAACCCCAAAAGGCCATTGATTTTAAGCAAACGATCGATCAGCAGGAGCGTCGCGCATTGGATATATTGGTCAGCAAAGGGGGACTTGATGAGCAAAAGCTGAAATGCCTGATAAAACATGATTTCAAAGGGGCATTGCTGGCGGTGGATAAAGAAGAGCTGGCATTCAATAAGATCATCAATGATATAACCAGCCTGCCGGTAGAAGGTACACAACAGGGGGATGCATTAAAAAAGGCGGCGGCAGATTATTACACAGCGCTTAAAGACCTGCATCTTTATGACCGGCAGGAGATCGAACAACAGGCCCTTACCCGTGACCATGATGAAGAGACAGCGAAGAAAGCGCTGGACAAGTTGATACAGCTGGGCATGGATAAGCAGAAAATGTATGGATCGGTGTATAAAAAAGAGGCCGCCTTTCAGCAGGCAATGGAGGCATTTGAAAAGGCCAATGGCATATAATATAAAACTATCGGCACAATCCCTTAGATGGGAAGTGGCTGCCGTCGGAAAACCTGGGGCCATCTATCAATACAAAGACCCGCGATTTTTGTCCGTATTTTTCGCCAGATGGGCGGTATTTTTTCTATAGCAGCGATGGAAATGTGAAGTGGGTAAAGAATAGTTTGAAGTACAAGTTATTGTTTCCAAGAAGGTCAAATGATGGAGATACCAATAGCCATGACACAATGGAATACCTGAGATAACTGTAGGTACACTGCTAAAAAGGTGGACTTGATCAGGATTTATTGTTAGGGTAGGATGAGATGTCATCCAGCATGGAAAAAAGTATTGATGAGCGTTGTGGGGAGTGTAAAAAGGTCTTATTCCGGGATGGCATTGGCGCATATTTGTGATCAAGAAGTTGATTTTGAGACTACCGGACATAGGGCCTCCGGAGCGGGGCGCTCCCGGAATAATAAACTAAATAAATGAATGTTGAATATAGGCGTGCGGGGCTTATTCTAATTGCAGTTTAAACACCGGCGCAGGAGTGGCTCCTGTTATGCTGGCTGGCAATGCTTGTTTTAGTGTGTGTTTGTACCCAGTCATTGAATTACCGGGTTTGTATACTGGTGTATGTTGTTTCCTGGTCTTCACTTTCCCTTCCCATTTTTGTACAGCTGCAGGCGTTATTACGGTGATGATATCTGCCGCTACCTGCCGGCGGTCTCCGGAGGCTTGTATGATACCGTTGTGCGCCGTACAGGCCCGTACCTGCAATACTAATAACAGGGCGCCTTTGCCCGGTGCGGATATAGGCAAGTCCAGCCCGGTGAATGGTGTACGCAGGTCTATGAGGGTAGTGGCTTCTTCTACATGTACCACCCGCCTTTCCGTAAAGTTGATGCGTACGGCTATAGCGCAGAACTCCAGGTGGGTAGCGGTTCCTGGTTTGGGCAGCTCCTGGGCGGGAAGGTGTAATATGCCTGCGGATGTGTACACAGGCAATTGTGGGATGAGCTTATCTAAGCCGGTATGCGGGTTGAAACGAAAGCCCTCCAAGGTTTGCATATTATTTTTGCAGGTAAGTATAAGCGCCCGGTTCAGGCGGTTTACCAGCGTACCATTGCAACGTATATCCAGGCGGGGCACAATGGCCCTGCGGATCAGCTTTCCTTTGCGGCTGGCAACACCAAACCGTGCGGCTGCCTGCCGGGTAGCCACTGTTTGTCTTACCGTCTCCGGCATGGTGCGGAGGCAGTGTTTGCCGTTCCGGCGGTAACCGATCAGGTTACCCAGCTTGCCGGTGAATTTGATCACGCCTGTTTGCTTTGCCATGTGTATGAGTTTTACTTTGTTTGCTAAATGAAATATTTATTTAGCTAAAATTAAGGCAAAGGCAGGAGAGGCTACCAGTAGGCATATTTGAGATTTACGAATGGCTGTAGGATTGGTGTTAGAATCTATTCAATAGCGAACCTGGCCAGATTAGCGATTAAAAAAATTGTGTTGCATTGGTATTAAAGATCATCTAAATCTTCCAGTTGCTTACCTTTATCCTACAAACAATCAACGATGAAACTAACAGGCAATAAAATACTGATCACCGGCGGCGCCAGTGGCATAGGGTTGGCGCTTACAGAGAGATTTATACAGGAAGGCAATACGGTCATTATTTGTGGCAGACGGGCCGCTGCTTTACAGGAGGTGGCTGCTAAATACCCGTCTGTGATCACCCGGGCATGCGATCTGTCCGTAGAGGGCGAGCGCACAGATCTTTTTAACTGGGTAGCCAGTCAGCATAGCGACCTGAATGTACTGGTAAATAATGCGGGTATCCAGAACTGGATGTCTGTTACAGATGCGGACTTTTATCAGCGTGCTAAACAGGAGATCAGCATCAACATAGAAGGACCGCTTCATTTAACCGCGCTTTTCAGCAACCTGGCCTCATTAGATACTATTATTAACGTTACCTCTGGCCTTTCATTTGTGCCGTTAACGAAGGTGCCGGTGTATTCTGCTACCAAGGCGTTCTTTCACTCGTTTACCCGCTCTGCGCAATATCTGTTGCGGGCAAAGGGGATAGAAGTAATAGAGATGATCCCGCCGGCGTTGAATACAGACCTGGGCGGTAAAGGCCTGCATGATGCGGCGCCCCCGGTAAGTGATTTTATTGAAGCGGTGTTTAAACAATTAGCGGAAGGAAAAACAACGTTGAGCTTTGGGTTTAGCGAGGCTATGACGAAGGCTGGCCCGGAGGAGATCGATAAAGCGTTTAACCGGATGAATCCCAGTTGATAAGTGGTTGGACAACACCGTAAGCAGCCATATAAAATACAANNCCTTTGTATTTTATATGGCTGCACGTCAGGTACCTAGCAGCTTATACAGTTCGTCCAGTTTGGGGGAGAGGATGATCTCCGTTCTCCTGTTCTTTGCCCGTCCTTCCGGTGTGCTGTTGCTTTCAACCGGATCGTACTGGCTGTGGCCGGAGGCTATTACCTTGGTGGGATCTACATGGTAGGTGTCTACCAGGATCCTTACAATAGCGGTAGACCTGGCCGTGCTCAGCGCCCAGTTATCCTGGAACTTGCTACGGATGGGAATAGAGTCTGTATGACCTTCGATGTTTACGGAGATATCCGGGTTTACGATCAGTACTGCGGCCAGCTTGCTCAGCGCATCCTTACCCTTTACGTTCACGTCTGCGCTACCGGAGGGGAACAGGAGGTTCTCGCTCAGGCTCACATATACTTTCCCGTTTTTCTGCGTAACGGTCAGCTCATTGGAGTTGAAACCGCTGAGGGCGTCTGTCATCTTTTTCCTGATCTCTGCGGATTTCTCTTTCTGTTGATCCAGCAATGACTGCAGTTGCTGCAGTTTCTGCTGTTGCTGTTCATATGCCTGTTTGCTATTGCTTAACTGGGAGGTCAGGCGGCTTTGTGTAGCATTGGCATTTTCCGCCAGCTTGGCATTGGCATCGTTCAGGTCTTTGATCTTTTGCTCCAGCTGGTTAACGTTGTCTTCCAGGTTATTTACCCTGTTAGCTAGTGTGGCGCTGTCGGCTTTAGATATGCGCAGGGCGACCTGTGAATCCAGGTATTTCCGCTTTGCAACACAGCTTGCCAGAAACAGGGCCAGGACAGATAGTAATAGTAACGTCCTTACGTTGTGCTTCATAATATGGTGTTTTTTTGACGGTTTGGCATAGTCTCGTTCAATTGTCAAACTTTGTGCCTAAATGGCCAGGAGGGCTGTATCACCGGTGTGATGTTGACATTCTCCCCATGGTTTAAGGGCGGAAATATAGAACAAATATCCCGGGCAGGCAACATACCTGCCACTTAAAAACAGCTATCTTACACCACATTTTTAAAACCCCGCAGGATGAAAAAAATAGTATTAAATGAGCTGTTCAGCAGCGGCAGCTTCCGGTCAGGGTTAAAGGCCGGCCTTATGAAACCGGCAGTTGAAAAGCAGCTGGGTAAATCACTGGAGGGCAGTTATCTTATCAGTACGCCGGATGTTGACTATTATGTCGTGGAAATGGAAACAGATGCTAACCTGACAGTGATCTTTGATAAAGCAAGGCGTTGCGATGTGGTGAAGATCTCCATGAAAGAAAACCTGGACCGGACATTAGTCATTCAGCTGGGTGAACAGGAGGAAGTAATAGATAAAAATACTTCGTTTGACAGGTTAATTGAAATACTGCTGGCGTTAAATATTGAGTGGGAGTTTGATCGTGCAAAAGTATTTTTACAGGTGGTTTGTATCCGGTTTAAAAATGGCTTGCGTTTATTTTATGCTTTTGGTAACAAAAGTGAGAATGATCATGGATTGTTTGAGATCAGTTCTAACCTGGAGATCGTTTAGCGCAAGCGCGATCAGGATGATCATGTGTATTATGCACACTTAATGCAATCGTTGGAAACCGGCCATAAATAACTGTTTACAACAAGTTGGCGTGCTTAAACTTTTCTACTGCAGACATACTACAAGTGGTATACTTTAGCTTCAGTGAATTGTTTAACTCTAAATCTGTACTATCATGTACCCTAAGAAAATCCAACTCAAGTATGCCATTTGCCTTGCGCTGCTGGTGGCATTATTCTCTTCCTGTGCGCAGAAAGACAAATCAACCAACGAGGCAGCTCCTGAAGCCAGCATCCAGGAGATGACCAACTACCTCACCAGCCTTGGATTTGATAAACAAAAGATCGTATTTGAAGCAGACAGGGTGATCGTTGAGAGCGATATCATCATGACCCTGCCGGAACTGCAACAACGTACGATCACCTGGAACAAAGAAAAAGCCGGTGGCCCTCAGACAGAACAACGGAGGAACACCTACATTATCAGTAACACGTACAATAATAATGTACGGATCTTCATCGAATCTTCTGTACCTACCGCCTGGAGAACAGCCATCCAGGGCGCTGTAAACAACTGGAATGCGGTGAACGGCACCCGCCTGGGTATGTCTATCATCACCAGCGCTTCCGGTGTGTATACAAGGGTATTTATGGGCAATGCGCCGGGCCAGTCATGGATTGCGCGCGCATACCTGCCTACTTCCAACGGCCGGCCGGGTGTAAGCGTTGAGATCAATGCTTATTTCAATACCTTGTCTGCCAGCCAGAAATTGTTTGCTATTACCCATGAATTTGGCCACACCATTGGTTTCCATCACACCAATCAAACCAGTGGCACACATATTCCGGGTACGCCAACCGTGGATGCCAATTCTGTAATGAACTCCTTTGTGCTCAACTGGGCAGGGTTCACTTCCGGAGATGTGCTGGCCACACAGATCCTGTATCCTCAATAAAGGAAGGGTGTATAAAAAGGCAAGGGCGTACCAACAGTGGTACGCCTTTGCGTTTATAGGGCCGTAATTATGCCGTTTTCCCAGACTGCTTCCTGTACTCCGCCGGCGCCATGCCTACATATTTTCTGAACTGCCGGCTCAGATGGCTTTCATCCGTAAAGCCCAGTTCATCCGCAATCTGGCTCACAGTAAGCGCGCTATTGACCAGCCTTTGCTGCACCAGCTTTATGCGATATAACATGATATATTGCTGCAGGGTTTCTCCGGTAAATTTCCTGAAATATTCGCCTACGTAATTGGCAGAAAGATTAAATTGAGCCGCCAGGTGATCTACGCGTAGCTTTTCCGGCTCGCTGATGTGCGAGCGGATATGCAGCAGCATACGGTTGATGAGCGGCTCTGCAGCCGGCGCAAGATCAGTGGGAGGCGCTGTCACATTGCGGGCCAGGATATTCAGGATAAGGGTCACGAAATGTTGAAGGTTTTCTTCATGATAGGCGGCCTGTTGCTCATATTCTGCCATCATGTTATTGATCAGCGTACCCACCATCTGGCAGTCGCGGGGTTGTTTGATCAGCAGTTCCTGGAAGCGGTTATGATGAAAGAATATATGCTCCAGCTGTTTCAGCCACTGGATGATCCGTTCTTTATCCTGCGGACTTTTGCATTTTCCCAGGAACACTTCTGAAAAACGGATGGAACAGAAGCGTGTAGGGGCGCTGCTGTCAAAGCCCCGGCAATCCAACGGTGTGAACAGGAATATACTCCCTTTATGATAGGGGAGGCGGTTGCGGTTCACTTCCCGCGTGCCTTCGCCTTCCAATATCTGCACTATCTCGAAGAAGTGATACACCAGCGGGCGCTCGTGCCAGCATTCCATATCTGATACATATAGCTCAAAGGGCTGGAGTAGCTGTTTGTTTTCCATAACCTGTAAAATTACAGCACAAACCTCTTTTTATCACTGTTCTACCCGGTATACTGCCGGTAATTTTGACGGCAAATAATATGATCATGATAGAAAAGTTACTGACGCCACTGGTCACGCCGGCGTTTACCTTGCGCAACCGGGTGGTAATGGCGCCCATGAGCAGGCGCCGCTCCGTAAAAGGTATTCCGGCTTCCTCCGCACCCCTGTATTATGCGCAAAGGGCGGAAGCTGGTTTGATCATCGCGGAGAACAGTGCTGTAACGGCAAATGGTGTGGGTTATCTGCATGCGCCGGGTATTTACAATGATGCACAGCAAGCTGCCTGGAAAGCGGTCGTAGAGGCGGTGCATGCCCGCAACGGAAAGATCTTCATCCAGCTGGTACATACCGGCCGTATTGGACATCCATTGAATAACGAAGGGGGCGCCGGCCTGGTGGCGCCTTCGGCGGTAGGCGCTGCGGGCACCATACGCACGGCCGTTGGTAATCATCAACATATGCCCATACCGGAAGCGTTGAGCACTGCAGGCGCCCAGGGCCTGGTAGCAGCGCATGTAGCGGCCGCGGTAAACGCTATCCACCTGGGTTTTGACGGCGTGGAAATACATGGCGCTCACGGGTTTTTGCCGGAACAATTCCTGCATCCTCATACTAATCACAGATCGGACCGTTACGGCGGCAACATCGCCCGGCGCAGCCGCTTCCTGCTGGAGATCATGGAAGGCGTTACGGCGGCTATTGGTAAGGAGCGTACCGGCATCCGCCTGTCGCCTTTTGCGGGGCTTAATGACCTGCCGCCCTATGCAGAGGAGCTGGCCAGCCATCAATACATTACAGATGCGTTGCGGGAACTGGATATTCTCTATATCCATTTGTCAGACCAGTCCAGCAACGGGCATCCGCCTATACCGCTGGATCATCTGCAGTATGTGCGTAAACGCTTTCCTAACTTATTAATGCTGGCTGGCGGGTTCACCGCTGCTGCAGCAGCGACTGCACTGGAGGCCGGGCTGGCGGATCTTATTGCTTTTGGCAGGCCGTTCATTGCTAATCCGGACCTGGTACAGCGCTTCCATCACAAGGCGCCCCTGGCAGCAGCAGATGAGGCTACTTTTTATGAAGGAGGGAATAAAGGATATATTGATTACCCGGTTATTTACAGCTGAGCCGGGGTCTTCACAAGCAGGGATTTTATAAAATAAATGCAAGGGCAGCAGCGTACAGCGGCTATGTCCGGAGCCTTTCTGCTTTTCTGGTGGTTTTCAGCATAACTGTAACATTATATAGTTTTTGCCCGTTTAACTACAAAAGCCCGTTATGAAATTAAGCATCTACCTTTTTACCCTATTGTTGATGGGAACCCTGTTTGTTTCCTGTGATAAAAGCGATATCAATTACGAAAACGATTTTGACAAGAGCTATAAGGCCTGGGAGAATTTCAAGGCATCGTCCCAGAACTCCTACCGGTATATGGTTGTTTTTGGATCATGGACCGGGTATGGCACGGAGACTATTATCACGGTGAAAAATGGCCAGGTAACCGGCCGTTCGTTTGTAGGAAAGGGATTTGTTAATGGGCAGAACACGACGCCTACCGTAGTGGAAGAGTGGACGGAGGACGAAAGCAGTATTAATACCCATGAGAAAGGCGCTGCCGCCATCACATTGGATGAGATCTACAATAAGGCAAAAACTGACTACCTGTTGAAAAGAGATGACGCCAGGACTTATTTTGAAACCAATAACAACGGCATGATATCTTCCTGTGGTTATACGCCGGAGAATTGTGCGGATGATTGTTTTAACGGGGTCACTATCCAGTACATAGAAAAGTTGTGATACGATAACAATCCAATCGGTAAAGGGCTGTCTCTTATTATTGAGACGGCCCTTTCGAATTATTTACTCTCCGGGTTTGCCCAGGTAACCGATCCTGGTGGGCTGCCGTCCTTCCTTATAGATGATGGAATAAATTATCTCAACGGTACCGCCGCCGGGGATAATGGATTGGTTGGAGCTGATCACCTGGATATGCTCATTTTCGCTTAGAAAGCGGTTTACGGCTTCATCCAGCGCCTGCGTGCCGAATACCCGTACTGTAAAGATCTTGTGCATGGTAATAAGTTAATGGATAAAGTTGCCCCGGCAGTTTATACCGGGGCATAATATAGTTAGTCTGCCAATGGTTTTACCATGATATTCCTGTAAAACACCGTGCTGCCGGGATCATGGCCCTGCAGTGCAAAGGTGCCGGAAGAGAACTTCCTGCCGCTTTGGCTGGCCGGTGGCTGGTAGCCTTCCGGTTCTGTATAATCTACTACTATTTTGTCGTTTACCTTGATGATCACTCTTTTGCCTTTTACAATGATCTGTTCTGTATACCATTCATTGTCTTTGGCATATTTTTCTTTCACGTCCACTACATTATACAGGCTGCCGGTCCGTTTCCAGTCCGTATGCGAGTTATTTACCTGTACTTCGAAGCCTTTTTCCGGCCAGCCTTTTTCCTGGTAGGCGGTATGGAAGTAGATGCCGGAGTTGGAGCCGGGGCGTGTCATTACTTCTGCTTTGAATTCGAAGTTCTTAAACTCGTGCTGGTGGAAATCGCCAACGTAGAATAAGTGGGCTACGGGGCCATTTACCTTAATGGTTCCGTTCTCGATCTTAAACGTGGTGTCATGGTCGCCTACTTTCCAGCCATTGAATGTTTTGCCGTCAAATAAGGAAGTCCAGCCGGAGCCGCCTGCCTGCTTTTGTGCGGAGCAGGCGTTAAACAGCAGTCCAAGTGCAATGGTGCAGCAGATGCGGGTTATTTTTAGTGGCATGTCCTGTTTGTTGTTTAGTGTAGAATGAAACTAAACGTTTTTGGATTAAAAGTCAAGCTTTTTATGGGAGCGGTGGCAAGCCCTGCCAGTGTTAGCCTGGTTTTTAGAGGCTATCCGCAATATCTGTATCCTGCTCCAGCACCTCCTGTAGTGAATATCCCAGCAGGGCGCTGTCCGCAGCATCCAGGTTGCCGGCCGATATGGCCACGATAGGCGGCGTTTGTTGCCGGTAATCATAGGCATAGAAGATACCGCCGCCATTGAAGGCGATAGGCAGGAAATAGGGCGTGTATTGCGGAAAATGATAGTGCAGGTAGTACTCCCGGATCTGCTCCAGGGAAAAGAAGCCGAATTCGCGGCTGCCATTCACGATACCGCCCCCATTGGAACAGGCCAGCAGCTGCAACAGCTCTTCCGGTAGTGTAAACTGCGGTATTACCCACTGGCGCGGGTGTACGTTGTTAATGCTCATACGCTGCAGGTTCTGCTCCAGTAATGCCAGTTCTGTGGCGGATACAGGGGCAGAGAGCAAGGTAGTCATTGATCCGGGTTGGAGGCCCGGTTGCCGGTCATAAAATTCAAAGGATGTATACCACATAGCGGGCGCGGGTTATTTATGCTGTAAGATAGCAGGTTAACCCTGTAAAACAAGGTAAGGACGCCTGGAGAGCACAGGCGTCCTTAACAGATATAGTGGAATAAAGCACAAAAGGAATTAGTAGATAGCAAGCTGTCCGAAAGTGAAAGCGCCCGCAACAAGTCAGCTGCTTTTGTTGGTACTGGTTGGGCAGCAGTTTGTTAATGTGGCAAAATTAAGCTGCCTGTTGCGCCGCCAGGGACGTTTTACGCAGCTTGAGGATCTGGGCGGTCACGCCAATGATGAACAGCACCAGTAATACCTTTACTACATTCTGCACAAGGGGATCATCCGGTCCGGTAGCCAGGGGCGCGCCTGCCGGCACCCGGGAGAGTGTTTCATTCACGGCGGGTATCAGCGAAAGGAATACGGTGGCCGTCATGGCAAATACCTGTACGTATAACAGGATGCGTTTACGGCTGGCGTTCTTTCCAATTAAATACGCAATGGCCAGGAGTACAAGGATCAGGATCCCAATAGCGTGTCCGGGGTTAAAGCCGCCTGCCTTGGAAAGTCCGAATGAGGTAAGACAAGCCAGCACTGTCATAATGCTGTACCACTTGCCGGTAGCGGAAAATGGGGATACAAACCCGGTTTTGATCAGACCATTTGCCGCAAATACCAGGGCAATAATGGCGATGATGGTGTGAATAAGACCTAAAATGCTCATGGTAAGATGATTTTAATGTTACAGATATAGCGTTTTCGTAAAGCCAGGTTGATAAAGCTGCTTATGATGCTTTTGGTAGTAATTATTCCGGAGATGTGTTTGGTGATGATGGTATAGATCGACGATTAAGATACGTAAAAAATGGTAATTCGTATGGGAAAGGGTTATTTATTCCCCGCCATTCTGTTTCATGTATTCAACAGGGGATAGGTTGAACTGTTTGCTGAAGGCACGGCCAAAATTGGCCAGCGAGCTAAAGCCCAGGAGGTCTGCTACTTCATTTACGCGGTACTGACCGGATAACAGCAGCTCTGCGGCCCGTTTCAGGCGTGTGATGCTGATCAGCTCATGGGGGCTCATATCAGACAGTACGCTGATCTTGCGGTATAAGGTGGGCCGGCTCATATTCATTTGTTTTGCGAGGAACTCCACATCCAGCAGCTTATCATCCAGGTGTTCGTGTATCACCTGCTGCAGGGAACTGAGGAACTGTTCATCCGCTTTTGTGTAGGCCATGCTTTTCATATGTACCAGTGGGGAGCTGGCAAAATAAGCTTTGACCTTATTGCGGTTGCTAAGCAGGCTGGCAATCTGCGCCTGCAGGAACTCTGGTGAGAAGGGTTTTTCCACATAGGCGTCCGCACCTATCTCCAGGCCTTCTATTTTGGCTTGCAGGGTGTTTTTGGCGGTTAGCAGGATAACGGGTATATGGCTGTATTCTATATTGTTCTTGATATAACTGCATAACGCAAAGCCATCCATATCGGGCATCATTACATCAGATACCACCAGCTGTACGGCTTCCTGGTTCAATATTTCCAGGGCTTCCGCGCCGCTGCCGGCAGTAAAGATAGAATAGAGCTCTCCCAGGTCTTCTTTGAGGAAGATCAGGATCTCTTCATTATCATCCACCAATAGAAGGGTTGGATTCATATCGCGTCTTTTTAAATTCAAATTCAACATCCTGGTGCACAGGGAGGCGCAATATAAAGGTATTCCGCTCATTTGTTTCCAGGTATAGGGCGCCATGGTGCAGGATAGCCAATGATCTGGCCAGCGCCAGTCCAATGCCGCTGCCTGGTTTGCCCGCTGTGGGCTTTAGCCGCACAAAGGGCTCAAAGATCTTTTCTTTCCAGTTATCGGGTATCAGCGGGCCATCGCTGGTGACTATCAACATAAACCATTTACGGTCCGGCGTTTCCATGGCCAGTTGGATACGTACTTCCCCTACGCCGTATTTTAAAGCATTATCGATCAGGTTACCGGCTATTTTACGGAAGGTTTCCACATCCAGATAAGCAAACAGGTCTTGCTCCGGCAATTGCAGCATATAACGGAAATGCTGTTCTTCCGCAATGGGCTGAAAGGTCTCATACAAGCCCTTTAACAGGTAGGAAACGTTGGTGCGCACAAAGCTCAGGCGGAAGCCTTCTTTTTCTGTCTGGCGGAAGTCCAGCAGTTGCTGGCTTAGTTCTACCAGGCGGTTGGTATTACGTTCCATCATCCGCAGATAGGTAACAATATCCGGAGAGGTGGCCGCTTTTTTAAGGGCTTTTTCCAGCGGGCCTTTGATCAGCGTGAGCGGGTTGCGGATCTCGTGCGCTACATTGGTAAAGAACTCTATCTTGGAGCGGTAGATCTCTTTCTCCTTTTCATGCTCCAGGAGCTCTATGCGGCGCTGGTGCCGTTCCCGCGCACGGCGGTTATAGCTGCGCATTAACAGCCATATTATCAATATAATGGTAAGTACATAGGCTACAAATGCCAGGGGGCTGGCCCAGAACGGCGGCAGCACTTCTATGAATAACAGGCGTTCCTGTCCGCTCCATTGGCCACTGTTATTGGCCGCTTTGAGGCGGAAGGTGTATTTGCCGGGCAACAGTTCCGTGAAATATACTTTGCGGTTGGCGCTCAGGTAGGTCCATTCTTCGCGCAGGCCTTCCATCTTATAGGCGTACTGCGTCATCTCCGGCGCGCTGTAGCTAAGCGCCGCAAAGTTGATGCTGAAGGAAGACTGGTCATAGGGCAGGCGGATGGTATCTGTAAAGATGATGGACTGGTGCAGGATGCCATCTTTACCGCCTATCTCCAGCTCCCGGTTGGATACCTGGAAGCCGGTAAAGTATACCGGCGGCTCGTGCAGGTTCTCTACAAATGAGGCCGGGTTAAAACGGATCAAACCCTTTACGCTGCCAAAGTACATATTGCCGGCATTGTCTTCGTAGGCGGAACTGTAGTTAAACTGATCGCTGAGCAGGCCGTTGGCTTTGGTGAAGATGCGCAGCTGCCCCGTTTGCGGGGCAAAGCGTACCAGGCCTTTAGAGGTGCTGATCCATAGCTGCTGGTGTTGCTCATCTTCCAGTACGCAATACATAAGGTTACTGGGAAAGCCTTGTTTTGTCGTGTAAGTGCGCCAGGTACGCGTAAGCCGTTTGTATTGGTACAGGCCGTTTTCTGTAGTGATCCAGACATCGCCGCGGCTATCTTCTACTACCTGGTTAATACGGTTATTCTTTAATAATAGCTGTACGCCGTGTTGCGGATCTATACAATACAGGCCATCGCGGGAGGTACCGGCCCATATAAGACCTTTACTATCCTGCAGTACGCTGGTGTAAAATACATACTGGGGCAGGCCGGGCAAAGGGACAAAACCGCTACGGTCTGGCAGTACACGGTATACGCCGGCGGCGGTGACCAGTAATATGTTACCATCGGGCGTGCGCGAAATGCTGTAGATAAAATTGCTGGCAAAGGAGCCGGGCCTGCCATCTGCCTGGTAATGCCGCATCACTTTATTGGTGCGGATATTAAACAGATCGAGCCCGCTTTCAAAAGTGCCAATCCATAAAGTATCACCGGTGAGGAGCAGGCCATGCAGGTTAGTGTTGGCGATATCTGTTGTTTTGCCGGAGGGTTTAAAGCTGCTGAACTGATGGGTGACGGCATCCAGTTTATTGAGGCCTTCATCTTCTGTGCCTATCCACAGGTTGCCTGCCTGGTCTGAGCGTATTTCCCGTACAGCGTTGCCCGTTAGGGAGTTCTCATTGGCGATAGGAAAGAATTTTTCAAAGAAAGTATAACGTTCCGGGCAATAGTTTAATCCGCCAAAATAGGTGCCGGCCCAGATACCGCCTTCGGCGTCGCGGCACAGGGTATATACGGCGTTATCTGATAATGCCCAGGGATTATTGTATTGTTTCTGGAGATGATGGACCGTTTGCCGGCGGCTGTTATAAATATAGATACCGGACTCTGTGGCTATCCAGTAGGTATCTTTATCCTTGCTGATGATATCGCGCACAAAGATGGGGGTACCATCCGGGTTAGTGCGGATAATGTCTTTATAGGTGTGGGTACGCAGGTCAAATTGTTTGATGCCTTGTTTGGCGGTGCCTACCAGCAGGAACCCCTGTCCGCTATCGTAGATCTTATTAATGACGTTTGAAATGGCAGGCGGGGAGTGATCAAACAGGTCATAGCTGCTGAAGCTATTGTGCGCCGCGTCATATTTTTTAATGCTGCCGTTGAGGGTGGCTATCCATAACAGGCTATCTGTTCCAATGCAAACAGAGCTGGCCCCGAAATATTTGTCCGGCTCAAAACGTTGTACGGCGCCATTGCGTACTGTGTATTTCACCAAGGTAAAGTCCGCTACAAACCAGATATTACCCTTACCATCCGCCTTTATATCGCGTACAGCGGCCTCGCCACCGGCGGCAAAATGATCGAACTGTTCCGTAGCGGGGTTCATGCGGAATAGCCCTTTTTCCGTACCCGCCCAGATCATGCCGTTATATTCGTATAAGGTATGGATGTAGTTGTTGCCAAGGCTTTTAGGGGCGCTTTTATCCGGCAGGAATACTTTAAAGGAGTAGCCATCAAAGCGGTTCAGCCCGTCACGCGTGCCTATCCACAGAAACCCCTTTTTATCCAGCAGGCTGCTTAATACGGCGTTATTGGATAAACCATTTTCTACCTGGTATGTTTTAAAGTAATAGGGCTGGGCCTCCGCGGGCAAAGCGGGCACCGTAAAACAGATTATAAGCAGTAAAACGTAAGCAGGAAAGCGCATCCCGGAATATTTGTACTCTGCATTAAAGGTACAAAAACTGCAGAGAGCGATATTGAGAAAAATTGAACACTTTTTGAGATGTATTGAAAAGCCCGTCTGCTTCATTTCATGTTATTTTACCACCAAACGTCCACCGTTATGAAATTCTTTTACACATGGAAGGATCATCCTTCCCTATTCCTTAGTTTTTTTATTCTCTTATGTTTTCATGCGAATGTGTTTGCACAATCCGCGGTTACGGGCACTGTGCGGTCATCTGATGGGGAGATGCTGCCCGGCGCTACGGTAGTCGTGAAGGGCACGCAACGCTCTACCTCTACCGGAGGGGATGGTAAATTTACCATACAAGCCTCGCCGGGGGATACGCTGGCCGTATCTTATATAGGTTATACCAATGGCCAGACAGCTGTTACTGGCGCGGCTACGTATACTATCACGCTGCAACGCAGTGATATTGGTATGAACGAAGTGGTAGTGATTGGCTACCAGACGGTACGTAAGCGGGACCTTACGGGCGCTATCTCTGCGGTGAATACCAAGAATACTGCCAGTGTAACGGCTACTTCTGTAGGCGAGTCCCTACAAGGGCTGGTGCCTGGTTTAACGGTGCGTAATGGCGGCGCACCGGGTCAGAACCCTGTTATAGAGATCAGGGGTGTGGCCAGTTTTACCAACAGCGACCCGCTATATGTGATAGATGGGATGATAGCAGACGCTAATGCTACTATCAATACCAATGATATCGAATCCATACAGGTATTAAAAGATGCCTCCGCGGCGGCTATCTATGGCTCCCGGGCGGCTAATGGCGTGATCATCCTTACGACCAAAAGAGGGA
Organism: Chitinophaga agrisoli; assembly: GCF_008386695.1. Taxonomy (GTDB): domain Bacteria; phylum Bacteroidota; class Bacteroidia; order Chitinophagales; family Chitinophagaceae; genus Chitinophaga; species Chitinophaga agrisoli. Next base: position 1,937,547 of record NZ_VUOC01000002.1, on the reverse strand, counting down.
AATCCGGTCCGGCAAGGATCAGCGTATCCGCGAAATATGGCATACAGCAGCTGCCTAAGCGCTGGGATGTAATGGATGCCGGTCAGTATCTGCAAACAGCTAAAACACAATATGCGAATTCCGGCCAAACCTTACCGCCGGGCATTGCGGCGCAGCTGGCTAATAATACCATTAATACAGACTGGCAGGATGCTATCTACCGTACGGGTAATTCGCAGGATTATAATGTTGGGATCTCCGGCGGCGGTACCAGCGGCAGCTACCTGATCTCCGGCAGTTATTTTAAAAATAAGGGTGTGCTGGTAGCAAATGAATTTGAGAGGGGCGCGCTGCGTATCAATACAGAAGCCAAAAAAGGCCGGCTTACAGTAGGGGAGAACATGGTGCTGAGCTACTCCAGCGGCAATAATCCAATGGGTAATATCAATGCTTTTTATGAAGCGCCGCAGATGTTGCCAATCATCGGCGTACAGCGGGATGAATACAAATCCATTCCCAATAATCCCGGTGGATGGGGCATAGGTACTACGGAGATACCTACTTATGCCAATAACTACCTGGCAGTAGCTGCGTTGGATAAAGGCAATTACAACTATTCAAAGGTAGTGGGCAATGCGTATGTTGATTTTAAGATAGCAGACTGGCTGAGCTATCGTGCCAATGCCGGTTTGGAAGCCAGTTTCGACTACCGGAAAGAAGTAAGGGACACTGGTATCTGGCGTTATGCCAACCAACCGGCGGCCACGTTTGTAACGGAAGAAAGATCTACCTACACCAATTACCTGCTGGAGCATACGCTTAATTTCAACAAAACGTTTAGTCAGCATAATATCAATGGCGTGGTAGGGTATTCCTATCAGCAGTTTAAAAGAGACTATACCAATGGTAGCCGCACCGGTTTACAGAATATAGGCGGACAAACCTATTCAACCATCTCTTCCGCACTGGGGATTTCCTCCGCGGGCAGCGGCAGCAGCCTGTTTTACCGTATACAGGGTTTCCTGGGCCGTTTGAACTACTCCTATAATGATAAATACCTCCTGACCTTATCCGGCAGGATAGACCAGGATTCCCGCTTTGGCCCGGACCACCGGACCGGCAATTTCTATGCGGCAGCGGCTTCCTGGCGGTTAAGCAAAGAGCCCTTTTTTCATGTGGATTGGATCTCTGATCTGAAGCTGCGGGCTTCTTACGGACAGCTGGGTATCAGCAATGTACTGCAGGACCTGGGCGGTTCCTGGCCTACCATAGGCATTGTTAACAGGAGCCCCCGCGCAATATATGGGGTAGACCAAACCCCGGTTGGCGGCGCTTACCAGGCCATACTGGCCAACCCGGACCTGCGCTGGGAAAAAAGGGACGAGACCAATATAGGCATAGACGCCGCCTTGTTCAATGACAGGATCCTTGTAACATTGGAGGGGTATAATAACCTGTCAAAAGATGTGCTGGTAGATGTGCCGCTGGGATATTACCTGGGCACTGCGGACTCCAAGATCATCTCCAATGCCGCCTCTATCCGGAACCGGGGTATTGAGTTCAGCGTTACCTACCGGCATAACCAGGGCCCTTTTAAATGGGATATAGGCGTTAACGGTACGACTATCCAGAACAGGGTAGTTGGCGTAGGTAACCAGGGCGTGGGCGTGGATTATATAGATGCGCCCGGCGTTACTTTTATACGCTCGCAGATAGGCCGGCCTATGAGCTCCTGGTATATGTTAAAAGCGGAAGGCCTTTTCCAGAGCCAGGATGAGATCAATAATTATAAGAACAAAAGTGGGCAGGTGATACAACCGCAGGCCAAACCCGGTGATATAAAATACCTGGATAATAATGGCGACGGGCAGATCACGAATGACGACCGCGTGTTTGTTGGCTCGCCCTGGCCTACTTTCCAGGGTGGCATGCAGTTTAATGCCTCTTACAAACAATTCTCCCTGAACCTGCAGGTGGTAGGTGTGTTTGGGTATAAAGTGTATAATGATATACGCCGGGTACTGGATGGTTATCAGACCACTAATTTCCGTAAAGACATCAACCCATGGACGCCTACCAACACTAATACGGATGATCCCCGCCTGGGTATTGAAACAGATGACGCGGGTATCAGCTTTAACAACAACGCCAACAGCTCCCGCTGGCTGGAGAATGCTTCTTATGTACGCATACGTAATGTGGAACTGGGCTATGCGCTGCCGGAGTCTATGCTTAAAAAAGCTGGTTTTGCCAATGCACGGGTATTTGTAAGCGGCCAGAACCTGCTCACCTTTACGGGTTATAAAGGACTTGACCCGGATGTAGCCGGCGCCAGGGATCCCAATATACCGGGGTCTGGCCCGCAACGCAGGGGTTTTGATAATGGCAACTGGCCAGCTGGCCGGCTGATCTCTTTTGGCGTACAATGTGAATTTTAATCCAACAGCAAAAACAAGTTATGAAAAAGATATTCCCGTTCTATATCACCGCTGTGCTGCTACTGGCAGCAGGCTGCTCCGGTAAGCTGGATATACAGAATCCTAATACGCCCACTATTACCAATTTCTGGAAAACGGAGCAGGATGCCCTGGCGGGCGTAAATACGCTGTACAGCACCTATCACCGCGTGGGGCTTTGCCGCAACCAGTTCTTTATAACGATCATCCGGTCTGACGAAGGTTATAGTACCAGCCCTAATCCTACGCTGGTCAACAATTTTGATAAGTTTATCATTACGGATTATAACCTTTTTGAGACCCGTTCCCTGTGGCAGGATTGTTTTATTGGTATTAACCGCGCCAACCAGATCCTGGATAATGTGCCGGCCATCCAGATGGATGAAAAGCTTAAACAGCAATACCTGGGTGAGGCCAAGTTTATGCGTGCCCTGTTCTATTTTTACCTGGCGCAATATTGGGGCAATGTGCCGCTGCAGTTAAAGACGCCGCAGCCGGATGATCATCCTGCTACGTCTCCACAGGCAGCAGTATGGGCACAGGTAGAAAAAGACCTGACAGAAGCCGCGCCTGCACTGCCCATCACCTATAGTGACAGGGATAAAGGCCGGGCTACCCGCGGCGCCGCGCATGCATTACTGGGCAAGGCTTTTATGCAGGAGCGTAAATACCAGGAGGCGGCTACTGCCCTGCAATGGTTCTTTACCGGCGAAGGCAATGGCATCTATACCCTGATGACCAACTACCGGGATAATTTCGTGATCACATCAGAGAACAATGCGGAGTCTGTATTTGAGTTCCAGTTTGCCGTAAACCCTACGGATAACCATGATGATGATACGGATCCCAATAATACTGATAACCTGAACTATGGCAGTTCCCTGCCACCTTTCTTTGCACCGCGACCTATTGGCTTTACAGATGGGCAGGCGCGCCGGTGGGTGGTGAATGAGTATATGACAGAAAGAACAGCTACCAATGCGCGTGACCCACGATTGGCGGCTTCTTTCCTGTATGATTCCACCGATGAGCGGGGGCCAGATTTTTCGCTGGTATATGGTAAAACATTTTCCTCGCTGGGATACTCCAGTGATCCGTCTGCCGTGCCTAATACGCATGATGTGTATTTACGCAAGATGCTGAATGATTTCAGGGATGATGTGGAGTCCTTCCACTCCGGTAATAATTATCGTTATATCCGTTTTGCAGATGTACTTTTATTGTATGCGGAGGCATTGAATGCTACCGGCCAAACAGCGGCGGCTTATCCTTTTGTGGATAGGGTTAGGGAACGCGCGGGGCTGCAGAAGCTGTCTGTGGTAAAACCAGGTTTAAGTCAGGCGGCATTCTTAGCCCAGTTAAAACATGAGCGTATTACAGAACTGGCAGGCGAAGGCCACCGTTGGGAAGACCTGGCGCGCTGGGGCGATCTGGGCCCGCAACTGGCAGGCCGCGATCCTGGCTTCGCTAATTTTCAGACAGGCAAACATGAGCTGTTGCCTATTCCGCAGCAGGATGTGGATGTAAATCCGAATCTTGTACAAAATCCCGGTTGGAAATAATTATGAATCCTATAAAAACACTAGAAGCATGTTGTTGAGTCATCCATTTTCGTATATACTGGTGCTGTTTATTACGGTGGCATGCTCCAGGAGCCAGGTAACCAATGGGGATAACAATGGCCCTGGCAGCAACGCTACCACTTTTACCAATCCGTTACTTGCCAGCGGCCCTGATCCCTGGGTGGTGTTTAAAGATGGCCGGTATTATTACACTAATACGCTGGGCAACCGCATAGGGTTAGTAAGTACGGCTAAAATGACCGGCCTAAAAGACGCGCCCATGACCACTATCTGGACGCCGCCTGCCAGTGGCGCTTACTCCCGTGAACTGTGGGCGCCGGAGATCCATTATGTGCAGGGCAAATGGTATGTATATTTTGCGGCGGATGATGGCAATAACGATCACCATCGTATGTATGTGATAGAAAACGCCAGCGCGGACCCTACGCAGGGCGAATGGACCTTTAAAGGCAAAATAGCTGATCCCACTGATAAATGGGCGATTGACGGCTCTGTGTTTGAATACAAGGGTCAGTTATACATGATATGGTCTGGCTGGGAAGGGGATACCAATATAAGCCAGAACATATATATAGCGAAGATGAGCAACGCGTGGACCATTAGCGGGAACCGGGTGATGCTTTCCACGCCTACTTATGATTGGGAGAAGATGGGACATAATGCGCAGCTGCCTACGGTGAATGAGGGCCCGGAAGCCTTACAGAACCCGGCCGGCCGTTTGTTCCTCACCTATTCCGCCAGCGGTTGCTGGACGGATGATTATGCACTGGGCCTGCTAAGCCTGAAAGAGGGTGGTAATCCTATGAATGCCGCAGACTGGCAGAAATCCGCTACGCCGGTATTTACCAAAAATGAAAGCGCCGGCGCTTTTGGACCGGGGCATAACGGCTTCTTTAAATCGCTGGATCAAAAGGAAGACTGGATCATCTATCACGCCAATTCCCTGCCGGGGCAGGGTTGCGGCAACAAACGCAATGTGCGGATGCAGCGCTTTGCCTGGAAAGCGGATGGTACGCCTGATTTTGGCAGGCCTGTGAATATTGGCGTACCGCAACAGGCGCCTTCCGGAGAATAATTGATTTTATGACACAAAACAGCATAACGAATGATCAAACCCTTGTCTTTATTGTTGGTGGGCGGCGCTATGGCGCTGTTTGCCTGTAACAGTAACCACACGAACACGACGACTGACACCACTGGCACAGACACTGCAAAAACGACTGCGGTGCGTGATGTATGGCCCGCAGAAAAGGCCAATGAATGGTATGCGAAATTACCCTGGATGGCCGGCTCAGATTTTATTCCCAGCACGGCCATTAACCAGCTGGAAATGTGGCAGGCCGCCAGTTTTGACACGGCGACTATTAACCGGGAGCTGGGTTATGCAGCCGGTATAGGTATGAGCGTAATGCGCGTATACCTGCACCACCTGGCCTGGGAAACAGACCCGGAAGGGTTTAAGGACCGTATGGATAAATACCTGTCCATTGCCAACAGCCATCATATCAAGACGGTGTTTGTATTTTTTGATGATTGCTGGAATGATACTTATAAGGCGGGGGAACAGCCTGCGCCTAAAACAGGGATCCATAATTCCGGCTGGGTGCAGGACCCCGGTAAGCTCACGGACATGAACCCCGGCGCGGTGGAGATGCTGGAAAAGTATGTGAAGGATGTATTGACCCGTTTTAAGGATGATGACCGTATTGTACTGTGGGACCTGTACAATGAGCCGGGTAACTCCAATTACGGCAATAAGAGCCTGCCTTTGCTGAAAAACGTGTTCACCTGGGGTAGGGAAGTGAACCCTTCACAACCCTTATCCGCCGGTGTATGGAGACTGGACCTCACAGACCTGAACAAGTTCCAGCTGGAGAACTCTGATGTGATCAGCTATCATAACTATCACGATGTAAAGGAGCACCAGCGCTGGCTGGATTCTTTCCTGCTGAAAACCGGCAAGCCTTTGTTCTGTACGGAGTACATGGCCCGCACGCGCAACAGTACTTTTAGCACTATACTGCCTATGTTAAAGGAACATAAGATCGTGGCTATTAACTGGGGCCTGGTAGATGGGAAGACCAATACCAAATACGCCTGGGATACGCCCATGAAAGACGGCAGGGAGCCCGCTACCTGGTTCCATGATATATTCCATAAGGACGGAACACCATATAAACCCGAAGAAACAGCCCTGATCAAACAACTGACACAGGGGAAATAGTTGACTGGTGAATTAAATGCCCCCAGATTGTGCACACAGTTTGGGGGCACTTTTTATGATAAAGGGCCCTATCTTTAGGAATGGAATTCCAGCAGCTCCAACAGGCTTTGAACCGCTTTTTACCCCTGCCGCCGGCAGAATGGGAGGAGTTTTCAAAGATACTTTCCATTAAACAGTATACAAAAGGCGAGTACCTGATCCGCGAGGGCCAGGTAGAACACTATATCTACTTCCTGAACAGGGGCGCTACCCGCAATTATTTTATTAAAGACGGTAAGGAGTTTACTGTTGACTTCCAGTTTGAGGGCGATTTTGTGACCGCCTATTATTCCCTTATCACCCGGGAGCCCAGCGATATTTTTATTGAACTGCTGGAGGATACGGAAGCAGTATGCATTCCGGTGAAATTCCTCAATGAGTTCTATGCCCGTTACCACAACGGCGAAAAGATAGGCCGCCTGATGGCCGAATACCAGTACATTAAAAGGTTGCGTAAGGAAATGGACCTGCTTTCGCGTACGGCAGAAGAGCGGTATGGCGATCTGATGAAAAAGAATCCCGCCCTGGTACAGACCATCTCCGTAAAACACCTCTCATCCTACCTGGGTATAGCGCCGGAAAGCCTGAGCCGGATCCGCAGGCAACCGCCCAAAAACTAACATACATCATTTTACGGGCGCCTTTCATTGTTGAATTTTGTACCAGCATCAAAGCAACGCAATAATGAAAGTTTTAATTGTATTAGTAGCGGTTTTTGCCATTTCTTCACTGATCTCCCGGCTTACCATGCATAGCTGGAATGTGGTATTTGCCGGTAACATGGCCATGTGCCTGATGCTGTGCTTTACCGCCCTGGGGCATTTCCTGTTCACCAAAGGTATGGTAATGATGATACCGCCGTTTATACCATATAAAGCTGCCTGGGTGCATATAACCGGTGTGGCAGAAATACTGCTGGGATTAGCGCTGCTGGCGCCTGCGCTGCGACCTTATGCCGGCTGGATACTGATCGTGTTTTTTGTGCTGATATTACCGGCTAATATCTATGCAGCCAGCCAGCATCTGAACCTGGAAAAGGCTACGTATACAGGGCCCGGGCTTGCATACCTTTGGTTCAGGATACCTGAACAGGTATTGTACATAATATGGGTGTATTATTTCACTATAAGCCGGGGTGCTTTTTGATAGCTATATTAAGGGGGAAACTGTAAAAAGACCATCAGGAGTAACAATGTGCTGGTGGTCTTTTTATGTTATTAATGGACGCTGGGCATTCCGTTGCGGGCAGCCGCTACCAGCATTTCATAACCAGCTGCATTTTCCTGCACCAGTGCATAGTCAATAGGGTTTTTACCAAAATTGTCTTTTTGTAAAGGGTTGGCGCCGTATGCCAGCAGCATAGTGATCAGCTCATTCCTGCCAAAATTGGCCGCAAAAGTGAGCGCGGTAGCCGCGTTACCATTGGCGGTATGAACAGAGGCCCTATTTTCCAGCAGTACTTTAGCCGTTTCCGGGTAGCCTTTAAAACAAACGCCCATTAAAGCAGTGTTACCCATACTATCCTGCAGCTCCGGATCAGCGCCGGCGTCCAGTAAAGCTTTTACAGCTTCTGCATTGTTGTAATAGGCTGCAATGATCAGCGGCGTGGAGCCACGGGCATCGCGGGAATTAACGTTTAAGGGATGCAGCTGCTCTTTGAGGGCGGCTATATTGTTACTGCGTGCGGCTTCAAATATTTCCATGGTGTTAGAATTGTGACGATGAAATAATGTGCAATATTAGACTGCACGGTCACACATCAGCACATTATAGTAAAATATCATGCGCGATAGATTTTCCCTATAGATAGGCATCGTCTATACCTGATCTTATTTTCCTATTCCGTTCTCCTGTAAGCGCTGCTGTTCTACTTTTGAAACCGGAAAACAACTCAGCAAATTTTATGGAAGCAAATCAAGATCAACAGCGGCATCTGACCACCAGGCAGGGACACCCTGTTACCAATAACCAAAATATGCGTACGCTGGGCAACCGCGGCCCGGCGGTAATGGAGAACTACCAGTTCCTGGAAAAGATCGCGCATTTTGACCGGGAGCGCGTACCGGAAAGGGTAGTGCATGCACGCGGCGCAGGCGCACATGGCGTGTTTGAGGCCTATGGCACGGTAGGGAATGAACCGGCGGCTAGCTATACCCGCGCTAAACTGTTCCAGAAAAAAGGCAAAGAAACGCCTGTGTTTGTACGGTTCTCTACGGTGATACATGGCGGCCACTCGCCGGAGACGTTACGTGACCCCCGCGGTTTTGCGGTTAAGTTTTATACGGAGGATGGTATATGGGACCTGGTGGGTAATAACCTCAAGATCTTCTTTATCCGTGATGCGATCAAGTTCCCGGATTTTATCCATTCACTGAAACCGGACCCCATTACGAACCGCCAGGATGCCGGCCGTGCTTTTGATTTCTTCAGCAACTCGCCAGAGGTACTGCATATGATCACCTGGGTGTTCTCTCCCTGGGGCATACCGGCTAATTACCGCCAGATGCAGGGCTCCGGCGTAAATACCTATAAATGGGTGAATAAAGCCGGACAGGCCGTACTGGTTAAATACCATTGGGAGCCGGTGCAGGGCATCAAAAACCTGACGCAGGCAGAGGCGAATCACATACAGGCCACCAACATCAACCACGCCACACAGGATCTGTATGAGGCCATAGCAACCGGTAATTATCCCCAATGGGAGCTGCTGGTACAGATCATGAGCGATGAGGAACATCCGGAACTGGACTTTGATCCGCTGGATGATACCAAGATCTGGCCCGCTGATAAATTCCCCTGGCTGCCGGTAGGTAAGATGACGCTGAACAGGAACCCGGCAAACTATTTTGCAGAAGTAGAGCAGTCAGCATTTGGTCCCGGTGTGCTGGTAGACGGGCTGGAGTTCTCTGATGACAAGATGCTGATAGGCCGTACCTTCTCTTATTCCGATACGCAGCGTTACCGGGTAGGCCCTAATTACCTGCAGCTGCCTATTAACTCGCCTAAAAACCATGTAGGCACCAATCAACGGGATGGCGCAATGACGTATAAGGTAGATGTACCGGCGGGGACAAATCCGCATGTGAACTATGAGCCATCCAGCTTAAATGGTTTAGTGGAAGCGCCGGAAACAGAGGTGCCTTATGAGCCGGAATATGCCGCCGCCAGGATCATGCGCCGCAGTATAGACCGCACTAATGATTTTGGACAGGCAGGGGAGCGCTACCGCTCTTTTGAGGAGTGGGAACGTACAGAGCTTATTAATAACCTGGTAGACGGCCTCAAAGCCGCTACCCCGTTTATACAGGAGAAGATGGTGGAGTTGTTCACCCAATGTGACGCGGATTATGGAAAACGTATAGCGGAAGGATTGAAGAACGCGTAGGGTGAAAATTGGAAGTTTGGTGTTTTTTGCGGGGGCTGGCCTAGAAGGCTGGCCCTTATTGTTGTTGCAAAGGAAAGGGCCGACCTATTTGGTCAGCCCTTGTTCTTAGTGTTGTAAATTCCGTTTAGATGCAGTTACTATTGTTTGATCACTTTTTTCTGCAGCAGGCGTTTGTTGCCGGATAAAAGTTCCAATACATACATTCCCGGGGTGAGATCTGCCGGTACTTTCAATGATAGGGAGTTGGCGCCTGCTGACAACTTTTCTGTTGTGGCAAAAGCTGTTCTTCCATTCAGGTCAATTAACCGCACCTGTACCGTTGCTGCTGTTTTTAGCTGCACCTGGAGGTTCAGGGTTTCCAGGAATGGGTTGGGCCGTACCTGCACGCTTCCCGGAACGTTTAATTGTACGGTATTTGAGTAAGATATTTCCCCGCTCTTCAGCATTACTTTTAAGCGATAGTTGCTGATACCGGGGAGTGTGTTGGATTCGTCAATCAGTTGGTGATCATTTTGCGGAAGCGTACCTGCATTTACCCTGGCTACCGTGCTAAAAGAACTGCTATTCTCCGCAGCGTATTCCACTTCGTAATAATCTATGTCATTCTCTTTTTCCACGGACCATTGCAGCAGCGGTTCACTGTTGCTGAGGGTACCTGTGAAGGCTAGCCTGAGCGCCCCGGCAGAAAAAAAGCAGGCGGGTTGCTGAATGCCCAATGAGAAGTCAGGGGTGAATTCGACCGGCATATTTATGATATTGCCATTTATATCCGGAAGGACCAGCTGGGCATTATTACAGATAGGTTGATTGGGATCTGTTGTTACCCGGAATTTTATCAGCACTACGCGCTCGTCTGGCCGCACAATACCGTCCGGCGCGTCCTCTGAGCTAACATAATGTCCGCCGGCTATAGAAAAGGGCATGGCGCCGTTTTCATCTGGCACGGAGTAACCACTCATGGTGGTAGAATTGGGAAGGTAATGGGCAAAATCCGGGATCGGATTATATAGCTTTACGCCAGCGGCATTAATATTGCCCAGGTTGTACACAGTGATGGTATATTCAACTGTATCGCCTGATACAATACCAACATGGTGGGAAAGGTTCCTGTAAGAGTGGCTGGTTAGCAGAAAGTGAGAATACACCGGGAGGGAAGCACTGCTGAAACCGCCGGTTTCATAAGGAGCACTGGTAGTAATGGGAACAGCGTTCATGGTCATAAGGTTGGCTTCAAATCTGCTGTTAGATGGAAAGCCTGTGGCCGGAAGGAACCTGCCGCCTATGGACACGTGCCCCGCTGAGCCGTCTGCGGCGGCTGAATTGATACCGCTGTCCGGCACGTTACGGATGGTACCCAGATATATGGCGATCTTTGTATTGGGATTAATTCTGTATACTTTAGCAGTGCCGGTAGTCAGGTATAAATTAGCGTTACAATCAGTAAACATATCCCCGCCGGTTTCCGCTAACACATCGTTGACGCCGTTTGACGGGTCGTTAACGAGCGGGCCTAACTGGCTAATGGTAGGAGTAACGGCGCTATTAATGTCAAAACGTATAAGATCCTGGCCATTGTCTGTAAGCGCGTAACCATATCCGTCTGCGGCAAAGGCCATCCTGGTGATATTATAGCCAGCTGCGGTGTTAGGCTCCAGCTTATAACCGGTATAGGTTTTTGCATACCCGGAACCCGAGAGCTCAATATAACCGAGATCATCCCCGGGAGCATCATTCACAAAATACACCCGCTTAGAAGCATCATGGTAGGCTATTGCCGACGCATTTTTTAATAAGGAGCCCTGTGGTAGCGGCGTTCCGGTAAGCGCATCCATACACTGGCCATTTATACCGCTATACAATGGGAGCGTCGCAGTCCCGAATTTCCTGAGATCCGTATAAGGCTCCATAGCCGTTGGGGCTATATCAGCCGTACTAGTCTCATAAAATGGATTAGTTGAACCGGTCACATCCAAAATTCCGGCAATGTTGTCAATAACATTATTAATACCCTGGGTGCCCTTAGCTATACCACCAATGGCTATGGCGCCGCTGCTGGCAATTACCTGTACCCTGAATTTAACATCAATGGACCCCCCACCAGCAGGTAGGGTACCAGATCCCAGCACATTGCCCTGAATATCGGCAAAAGGCATTTTGCCGTTTACGTCCGGTACTGTACCGTTGTTTATTGTTGTAGATCCTGGAATGTAAACGGTCCCTACCGGAATCGGATAGGACAGCCTGGCATTTGTGAGCGGGTTTGCGGTTGTTCCATTTATGGTTCTCGTGTAAAGCTCGATCACTGCACCATTCCTGACAGAGAAGATCTCCGTACCCGTGCTGGGGTCTGTAGCGCCTATAAATAAATACACCTGGGCATAGGCAATATCTTTGCTGCCCATTAATAATAAGAGGAAAATAAAAAAGGGTTTAAGGATGTAACGTTGTGTGTACATAAAACTGGGTTATGGTGAACAAATAAATAATAGAGGAAACCTACCTTCCGCTGCGGTAGCTGTTGCGGCTGGGAGAATAGCGCAGTTCATAGCAAATCATCCCCATTGGGGAATTGTGGGTTAGCACATACGGGTTTTATATTTACGGGTGCGTCTTAAATGTGTTATTGGTTATTTTGAGATGCTACTGCTCGTTTTATCTGGGTTTACATACGATCGGGTTATAAATTACATTATTAATTTTCATTATAAAGTTATGAGATATTCCGGGATTCCGGAGAAAATTTTCTTTGTTATAGATCATGTTGTTATGTAGTGTCCGTTAGTGGTTGTAGGACCGTCTCTAAAACCATTTTTTCCCCGACATGCAGGGCCTACCTGGAATTATGACGCTGGGATTACATTAGAGAAATATAGATAAAATCAATTGACTTAAATTTGCAGAAAGATAAAATCTATATGACAATTGTACAGCTGGAATATGTGGTGGCGGTGGATACCTACCGGAGTTTTAATGCGGCGGCTGAGAAGTGTTTTGTAACACAACCTACGTTGAGCATGCAGATACAGAAGCTGGAGGATTCCATTGGCGTAAAATTGTTTGACCGTACCAGGCAGCCTGTAGTGCCTACAGAGCTGGGTAAAGAAGTGATTGCACAAGCGCGGGTAATGCTGGCGGAGTACCAGAAGATCAATGAGATCATCACGGATCGTAATAGGGACCTGACCGGAGAGTTGAAGATAGGTATCATTACCACCGTAGCGCCTTATATCATCCCAAAGCTGATCACCCAGTTTATGCAGAAATACCCCGGCGTAAAGCTGATGATATGGGAGCAAACCACGGAGCAGATCATCCAGCAGCTGAAGCAGGGGACCATAGATTGCGGTATCCTGTCCACCCCCTTACAAGAGCCCCAGCTGATAGAGACGCCGTTGTTTTACGAGAACTTTGTGGCCTATGTAGCTAACTGCAGCAAACTGGCAGATAAAAAACATATTGGGCCGGATGATATTAATGTAGATGAATTGTGGATACTGAATGAAGGGCATTGTATGCGCGACCAGGTGCTGAACATCTGTCAGCGGCGTAAAAACACGAAAGGATTTCAACATTACGAGTATAACACCGGTAGTATAGAAACGCTGAAGCGGATGGTGGATGAGAACAATGGCGTGACCATATTACCCGAGCTGGCCCTTGCGGACCTGTCCCAAACGCAACAGGAGAAAGTACGTTTCTTCAGATCGCCGGAGCCTGCGCGGGAGATCAGTATGGTAACGCAGAAGAATTTTGTAAAGCGGCGGATGATCGAAGCTGTTAAGGCAGAGATCACAGGCTTTGTGCCGGATAAGCTAAAAGATAAAAAACGTAAGGCGCTGATCAAAGCCTGAACTATGGCTCGATATCGCATGACAGGAAGGTCCTGGAGCGCCTGGTGACTATTATGCTGATAGTTGCGAATAACGGGATCTGGTTGTACACTTCTTCTTCTAAGTCTAAGTAAGAAACGTAAAAATCGTTATCGGACAGGATAATGCTATATTCTTTATTAAAGTTCCTGCTGGAGCTGGAGCGTCCTTTTTTGTCCGTTACCTTGGTGGTGAACGTCACCTTCTGTTGCTCCCGCATGTCTTTGTTTATTTTGTAGATCCAGGTATACCAGCTGAGGCCTGCAATGCCTGCGAGCAGGGCCAGTATCGTTACTAAAACAGTGTCTATTGTTTTGTGGCTGTCTGTGGTAACCAGGGTATGTGCAAACCCTATACAGCAGAACACCGTAGCAAAAAGCATCCTGCGCTTGAATTGCGCTACCCTTTCGTACATCGTATCTTCTAGTACTATCAGGTCTTCCGGGGTCAGGGGCAAATAATTAATTTTACTGCTGTTCATTAGATGTTTTGTGCAAACTGCCAGTGGACATTGTTCCGATTAACATAGGTATGGGCTTATTAAAACATGGCAAATGTACACTATATATTGAATACCTCCGGGAGATGTTGTTATTTTGCCGCTGTATGAGATGCATACTTATTATACTACCCCTTTTGTTAACCAGTTTTGTTAACACTGCCTGCGGCCAGGCGGATAAATGGACCGGCTCCTGGCAAATCATTGTTAAACAGCCGCCCATGCAGGAGATGGTCATGGACCTGCAGATAGGCGTGCCACAACAAGGTGTGCTGTATCCCGCTAAAATAAAACTGCATTACGGGCAATATACCGGTGTATATGAATTGCTGCTGGCCCGTAAGAATGACAATCAGCTGGGTATTGGTAAAGCGAAATACCCCTTGCAGGAAACGCCTTTTAAATTGGGTATCTGGTTATGGTACCTGAACGGTACGCTGGATTATCACGACGGTAGGATCTCCGTGCAACGTATGTGGATAGACGGCTTTGGCATCTGGATGCGCAACCTGTATGCTGATGGGGACTGGTGGGTAAGTACCAAGGTAGACTTGCGTGATTTCCTGTACCGGGAACCCATCACCCTAAAGAAATTGAATAATAAACCCCTTTCAGACTCCAGCGTACGCCGTGTGCTTGATCTGCCGTATTCTGATCTTTATTTTGGTATTTATGACCGTATTACAGTCAGCGACAGCATGATCTTTATGCGGGTGGAAGACCAGGAGAAATATGACCGGGACACTGTTACGCTGCTGCACAACCGCGACCCGCTGTTTAGCCGCGCGGAGATCAACGATAGCAACCGCCGTTTGAATGTGCGGCTGGATACGGGCCGGAACCTGTTTGTTTTCTTTGCGGATAATTATGGGGGAATGCCGCCTAATACCGGTAACCTCTATATGAAAATGGACGGCAAAGAGTATAGCTTTGATTTCCGGGACCGGCCCAATAATTATTCCACCTTCCTGGTAGCGGATATTTACCGCGGCCCCGGCGATAGCAGTAAACTAAGCAGCCTGGCAGGCGGCAGGACCACAGAGCCGGTAGCCACCATCCAGGTGGATACCGCTAATATTGTACTGGAGCTTTGGGATGGGCAGATGGAGGACGGGGATAGTATTTCCCTGCGGTTAAATGATCAGTGGGTAGCGACTGGGTTCCCCGTAAAGCATGTGCCCCAGCAAATACCTATCCGCCTGCATAAAGGGGAAAATACGCTGTTGTTTATGGCGGATAACCTGGGCAAGATACCGCCTAATACCGCTCAGTTGTGGATACGTTTTGGCCGTAATGACCGCACGCTGGGACTGAATACGGATATGAAGCGGAATAATGCTATCAGGTTGATATTGGAGTGATTTACCAGGGGAACCGCTTCAGGCTGCCTGGGGCAAAATCCCATTCCGGCGTTATGAGCGGCGCGGCGGGCGAGACCTCATACCAGGGGCTTTGCGGGTGAGCGGGGTTAACGAGGATGTGGATATCCTGCGCCGGCATATAACTCTGCGCCAGCAGGAACTGCCGCCTGCCGGCTTTGTTTACCGCTACATCTGTTACGATCACTGCATGCCCCGGCGAGCCGCCGGTAATAAATACATCTCCAGGTAATATATCTTCTGCCTTTTTTAATTCCTTGCTCAGGGATAAGGTGCCGGCGTAGGAAAATACGGTGTTCAGGTATTGATCAAAACTAGCGCGGCTGTTACTCGCTGCCGCGATATGCCGCCGTACCAGCCTGCCTTTCTGCAGCACAAAACGGGTACCCTGCCGCCAGCTGTCATAATCCATACGGGTACCGTCTGTAGCATGGAACACTATCTTATCGTATTGCTGTGCAGCAAAACGGTATTCCGCATACAGCCGCATCACGGCATCCGCGCATTGCTGCAGGTCTTTTTTACCTACGGATACGTCCAGTACGGCAAACTGCGCCTGCTGGTTGGTTTTCTTTTTGCCGTTATAGAGGTATACCGTTTTATCTTTTTTGAGCGGTATTTTCCGCAACCAGGCGCCAAAGGCCCCTGCTGGCTGCTCCAGGCGGTTAAAACCGGCCGGCGCCGCGATATCTGCCACTGTTTGCGCCTGCGATGGTGAGGTTGTCACCAGGAATATAAAGAATGGGAAAAAGTATCGCATACGGTATAGATGCAGGGCCGGGATAGTTTCCATACAGGGCCCGGTTTTTTGTGATAAAGTTATTCATCTGCAAACCAAATCTGCATCATACGGCGATAATCCCCGCTTTTTATCGTGACCAGGTTTTCCGCTATCCAGTAGTTATGCGCTTCTTTTTGTGCAGAGTAGAAATAATTACGTATATCCGCTGCCTGTTGGGCGGTGTGTATGAGCATGGTATGGGCCGGGTTGGCAGGGTTTACCCAGGTGGTCACTACCTGGAAATGCCGTCCGTGTAACAGGTTGCCGGCCAGTACGGTGCTGTCCGTTATCTGCAGGGGCATACCCGCCATATGCTGGCGCAGGAAGGTATTGCCATGTGGGGTGCCAAACACCATGATATCGCAGTGGCTGAGGTCTGTTTTTAATGCCTCGTTATCCGTGATGATGTTTATCCGGCTATTGACCATATTCCTATATTGTTCTACGTAGGCCTTTAATCCAGCCATGGCGGTTTCATCGTTTTCATGGGAGGAGATGATGAATACCATGCTGCTGTCATAATGTACCTGTGCGGGTATGGGAATGTGCGCTACATCCGGTTGGCGGTATTGTTGTACCAATGCCTGCAGGCGGGCAATGTCCTGCTGCGTAATGCTATCCAGGCAGGGGAGTATATGCGGGAAGAAATTGCTGAAATGCGGATAACGTTGCCGTTGCTGCTCATATTGCTGCAGGCGGTTGCACAGCGCGTCGATATAAATAAAACGGCGGCCTATCTCCATTTTGTGGTAGTAGCTTTGTGCAATGGCTTCGCCAAAACGCTGGGTAGCCAGGCGTATGGTGGCGGCGCGCACCAGGTGCTCCTGCACTACGGTAAGCCAGTTATCGTAGGCTTGCTGGGCCATAGATTGTTTGATGGGCTCCCAGAGATGCTCCGTGGGGGCAACATCTGCGGCATGTACCAGGTAATTAATGAAAGAGTGGCTGAACTCGTGATAAATAAGATCGTACGTGCTGAAGGAGGGCGTAAAGGAAGGCAGATCGCCCTGACTGCCATTGGTGGAGATAACGGCGTATAGCTGCCGGCCTTCGGGTGTTTGTACGGATGGGCCAAAATTACCTTCTCCTTCCAGCAGGTTCAGGATAATGTTATAACCCGCATGCTGTTGGCCATAATACTGCTCCAGGCGTGTTCTTTCATTAAAGTCGCGGAAATGGTACTGGGTATTTTGCAGGATCATGCGGTAAAAAGGGGCATGGGCGTTAAAGAACTCCGCAAAATAACTGTCCTCGCAGAACTGTTTAACGGCTATTGCCAGCTGTTTGATGGTATCTATGCCGCCGGCGCCTTTGGCCACGCCAGGGTCTATGCCGGGTTGTAGCTGCAATGTTTTGTCCAGCTGGAGCATAAAGAAAAGGGGATTATCCACGCCCCAGCCTTTCATACGGCAGCGGATAAAGAACTGCAGGCCGGGATGTTGTTCATACGCGCTAAAGCGCCCGAAGATCTCCTGCTTATAAGCGGTGGCATTGGCGGTAATGGTGGGAATGCCGGCCAGCATGTTCATGACGTTGTACAGCTCTATCCGTGGGTCAATGCTGAACACAATGCCTTTCTGGTCAAAGGAAAAATCCTGGAAACGGGTAAGGGAAAAGGCCCGCTGGCTGTGAATGGTCAACAAGACCAGCAGGCATAGGATCAGTTTTTTCATGCACCAAATGTGAAAAAAATCAGGCGGCCGTTTTTATAAATGGGACGGGACGGAGGAAATTTGGGCTGACCGCCTGCTTATGTGTGGCGGAATGATTTATTAACCTGCAAAAGGATAATCCGTATATCCCTTTTCGCTGCCGCCGTAATAGGTGGCGGGGTCTGATGTACCGTAATAGATGGCGGTAAAAGAACGGATACTGCCAATATAATGGGTTGTTTTATCAAATAACAGCAACAACAATAGGTTATGCCACTGTACTGCTGCGCCTTTCTCCTACCTGCTGCCGCCACATGGCATAATACAATCCTTTTTGTTCCAGAAGCTCTTCGTGGGAACCTGTTTCTGAGATCTTCCCTTTCTCCAGTACATAGATCATATCCGCATGCATAATGGTAGATAAACGGTGTGCGATGAGGATGGTGAGTTGTTCGCGGCTCATAGATACATCGCGGATGGTATTGGTGATATCTTCTTCTGTGAGCGAATCCAGCGCGGAAGTAGCTTCGTCAAATATAAGCAGCCGGGGATGCCTTAATAGCGCCCGGGCAATGGAGATACGTTGTTTTTCCCCGCCGGATAGTTTCATGCCGCTTTCGCCCAGCACGGTGTTAATCCCTTTCTCTGACCGGGCCAGCAGTGGGGCGCAGGCGGCTTTGTTCAACGCTTCTATGATCTCTTCATCTGTAGCGTCTGCCTTTACAAACAGCAGGTTTTCCTTGATAGTGCCGGCGAATAGCTGGGTATCCTGTGTTACAAAGCCTATCTGGCGGCGCATTTCATTGTAGCGTATATCTGTGGATGGCACTTCGTTAAAGAGGATGTTGCCGTTAACAGGCCGGTACAGGCCTACCAGCAGCTTTACCAAGGTGGACTTGCCGGAGCCCGAGGGGCCTACAAAAGCGATGGTCTCGCCGAGGTTCACCTCAAAGGAGATGCCGTCTATCGCATTCATGTTGGCCGTTTTATGGCGGAACACCACCTCATCGAACCTGATGCGTTGCAGCAGGCCTGTTTCTACCGGTGTGTCCGGACGGCGCTCCACAGGTTTCTGCATCAGCTGGTCAAAATTATGGATAGAGGCTTCTACCTCGCGGTAGTTCAGGATAATATTGCCCAGATCCTGCAAGGGGCCAAAGATGGAAGTGGAGATGAATTGCATGGCGATCAGTTCCCCGGTGCTTAATACCTTGCGGAAAATAAGCCATAACAGTATAAACAGGATGGATTGTTTTAAGAGGTTGAGCGTGGTGCCCTGCAGGAAAGAAAGCGTGCGTACCTTGGTGGTCTTGATCATTTCCAGATCGTAGATCTGCTGCGTTTGCAGCTTCAGGCGGCGTATTTCCGGGAAGGTGAGGCCCAGGCTTTTCACCAGCTCTATATTACGCAGGGATTCTGTGATCACGCCGGATAGTTTGTTGGTTTCCTTGTTGATGGAGCGCTGGACGGTCTTGATCTGTTTACTTAACAGCCCGGTGAGGGAGCCCAGCACCAGGATACCTATTACAAAGATGGGCACCAGCATCCAGTTACGGGTGATGGAGTACCATATAAGGAACCCCATGCCTACTACGGAAGAGAACAGCACGTTGATAAAAGCGTTGATAAACCTTTCTGTATCCGTTTTTACTTTTTGCAGGATGGAGAGCGTTTCGCCGCTGCGTTGCTCTTCAAACTCCTGGAAAGAGAGGCGGAGGGTTTGTTTTAACCCATCATTGAAGATCTGCATGCCAAACAGCTGCACCGCCTTACGGGTAAAATACTCCTGGAAAGCGCGGGCTATGCGGGATGCCACGGCAATCCCGATGGCGATGCTGAGCCAGTACAATACGCCGGTGACCAGCTGCTGCTCGTTCAGGTGGCTGGCATTGGTGGCGTAGTTATCGATGATCTTGCCAAAGATGATGGGATCCGTGAGGCTTAATAGCTGGGCAATGGCCGCCAGCAGCAGTGCCAGCCCTACCCACCACCGCTGTTCGTTAAAGTATTTCCAGAGGGTTCGCATGCTTAATAATAAGGAAATAATGGCATTTGCCCAATAGTAATGGGCTGCTTACATTTACAGGATGGTTGATAGGAGCCATATCATCACTAATAATTAACATTCATGCAAGACACGCTGTTCCAGGAATTGATAGGTATCCGCAGGCAATTGCATCAGCACCCGGAGTTAGGGTTTACGGAGTTTAAGACGTCCGCGCTTATACAGGAGCAGTTGCGGGCAATGGATATACCTTTTGAAATGGTAGCCGTTACCGGTGTGATAGGTACGCTGCAGCAAGGCGAGGGGCCGGAAATAGTATTGCGGGCGGATATAGACGCGCTGCCTATTATGGAGGATACAGGGCTGCCTTTTAGCTCTGTGCACGACCGGGTAATGCATGCCTGTGGTCATGACCTGCATACCACCATACTGCTGGGCGCTGCGCGTTCACTGCGCGAACGTTCCTTCAACGGCACGGTAAAGCTGGTGTTCCAGCCTTCTGAAGAGGGAAATGCCCGCAGCCCGGAGAAGGGAAAATCCGGCGGACAGATCATCGTTGAAAGCGGTAAGCTCAACAACGCCAAAGCCGCCCTGGGTTTACATGTGCATCCACTGCTGCCGGTCGGTGTGCTGGGATACCGGAATGGGGAGGCGCTGGCCAACGTAAGCAATTTCTTTATCCGGATCTATGGGAAAGGCGGGCATGCCGGTTCGCTGGAGCATGTGATAGACCCGGTGCTCATCAGCAGCCAGGTGGTAGTAGCGGCACAATCCATTATTTCGCATACGGCCACGGTGCAGGCGGCGGTACTGGCCTTTACCAATGTAGCCATCTCCGGTGAGCCCAGTCATAATGTGATACCGGAGCAGGTGTTGCTGCAAGGCTCGTTGCGCGCGCTGAATATTGACACCTATCGCAAAATAGTGGCCCGTCTGGAAAATCTGTTGAAAGGCATGGAGCTTTCCTTTGGTTGCCGTATAGCACTGGAATTTACGGCCTATTATCCCAGTTTGCTGAATGATGCCGGTATACATGCGCAACTGGCGCCGGTACATGAACAGGTGTTTGGCGCCGGGCAGGTACGGGAAGGCGCAGGCCAGCTGATAGCGGAGGATTTTGCGTTTTACTCCCGCATTATGCCATCGCAATTTTATTTCCTGGGCGCACAGCAGGAGGGTAATGACGCTTTTTTCCTGCATCATCCAAAGGTTAGTTTTAACGAGGATTGTATAAAGCCCGGCGTGGCTTTTTTAACGGAAGGCGCGCTGCGGTTACTGGAAAGTTTTAGCTAAAACTTCACCACCCCTGAACAGAGGCGGTGTAATGAAGGGTCGTCTAAAGGGGTAGACGTTATCTATTTACCCAGTAATTTCTTATTTCCGCGTTGCCTTCACGGTGGCGGGTTTTACCATCGCCCCCTTGTTGCCAAAGGAATTACGTACATAATTGAGGATATCGCTAACGGTGGAATCCGGCAGGTTTATACCCGGCATAGGCTGGCTATAGGTTTTGCTTTTTGCCGGTGTGGCCCCGGCGCTACCGTACAGGATCAACTGGATGGCGCGTTTGGGATCCGCCACCAGGCTGCCTGATCCTGCCAGGGGCGGGTATATCCCCTCCAGCCCCTGGCCCTGCTGCATATGGCAGGTGAGACAGTAGGTAGCGTACAGCGGTTTGCCGCGCGCTACACTGGCTGTCAGATCAGACGATGGTTGCCGCTGAATGGATGCGATAAGCAGCAGCAACGTACAGTATATAGGTCCCAAAGCGAATGTTGACATAGGTGATGAGTTACACATTATCCAGTTTGCAGGGCAGCTTGCGTACCCGTTTGCCGGTAGCGGCATATACTGCATTTAAGAAGGCCGGCACCACTACGGGATTGGCCAGTTCGCCCAGGCCCCAGGGTTGGGTATCTTCTGTTTCCACAAAAAACACCTCAATATCCGGGCACTCGTTCATACGCATGAGCCTGTGCTGATGGAAATTGCCCGCAGTGGCCCGTCCTTTTTCTACCGGCACGCCGCCATACAATGCGGCAGAGAGGCCCCATACTACGCCGCCTTCTATCTGGTTACGCGCGCCGGAAGGGTTTACCACCATGCCACAGTCCACCGCGCAGGTAACCTTGTTTACGGTAATGTTATTATCATGCACGGTCACCTCCGTTACAATGGCGCAGTAAGCGTTTCCATAAGGGTATACGGCCATGCCGCGGCCTTGTCCGGGTGGCATGGGCTGGCCCCAGTTGCTCTTCTCTTTTACCAGCTTTAACACGCCTATCAGGCGGGAGTTGCTGATCTTATCTGTACGGCCGGTATGTGCTTCGCGGCCTTCTTTAAGCAGGGACAGGCGGTATTCATATGGATCTTTTTTGAGAAGGGCGGCTATCTCATCTATAAAACACTCGCTCAGCGCCCAGCCATTGCTGGTAACGGCGCGCCAGGCGGTGGACTGTAGTATGCTGTCGTTGGTCAGGTCTTCAAAATCGTAGCGGATATTAGGAATGTTGTAACCGTTGGTGGTGAGCTCTGTAGCAGGGAATTTGCGGTCCCACATGTAGGTACGGCATTCCTTTTCATACCAGGCGTACAGCTGGTTGTCCGCATCCAGGCCCGCTTCATAATCCATACGCTGGTAGGGATGCACGGCATTGGTCTGGTGATCATCGTCCCGGGTCCAGATCATTTTTACGGGGATGTTGCCTGCCGCTTTGGATATTTGTACCGCCTCTATGGCGGCATCCGGGAAAGCCCTTCTGCCATAACCGCCACCGGAGGGGTAGAGATGTACCTGGATACTTTCTTTTGGTAAGCCAAACAGGCGGTTGATCTCGTCTATGATATACTCCGGCCATTGGGTGCCCAGCCATAATTCGCAGCTATCGCCCTTAAAATGGGCGGTACAGTTCAGCGGCTCCAGGATGGAATGCACGATATAAGGAAATATATAGGTAGCCCGCAGGCTTTGTTTTACGTGATCTATGTTGGCGATGGCGTTTTCATCACCCGTAAACCCTACGGGGTCTGTACGATGTTCACCGCGCTGTTGTGCCAGGGCTTCAAAGTCTGCGAGGCTCCGGGTACCGTTCACCCCCTCGTCCCATTTAATGGCGAGCAGGTCGCGGGCTTTTTTAGCGGCCCAGAATGAGTCTGCCACTATGGCCACACCTTCCCTTATATCGTAGGGGTATACCGGACCTTGTACGCCGGCGATAGGTTTAGTGGTGACTACCTTCAGCACGCCTTTTACTGCCATAGCTTTAGCGGCATTGTAGGAGGCCAGTTTACCTTTAAATACCGGGCAGCGGGCTACCAGGGCATATTTCATACCAGGTACCTTAGCATCTATACCATATTGGTGTTTACCGGTGACCAGGAGGGGCAGGGTTTTGGAATACTGTCCTTTGCCGATGATGGTAAAATCCTGCCGGCTTTTGAGCTTTGGCTCCGCTGGCGGCGGTAGTTTGCCGGCTTCTATGGCCAGTTCGCCAAAGCCTGCTTTTTGGTGGGTAATGCGGTTGATGATGAAATGGTTTTCTGCATAACAGTTATCTGCTGTTGTATTCCATTGTGTGGCGGCGGCCTGGATCAGCATTTCCCTGACGGTGGCGCCGGCCTTGCGCAGGATGGGCGTCATTTGTATGACGCTATAGCTGCCGCCGGTGCCATGGCCGCCCAAGGTGCTTTCCGGGTACCGGGTGGGATTGGCGGCGGGGAATTCTACCCTTACCTTGCGGAAATCTGCGCAGAGCTCTTCTGCAAACAACATGGCCAGGGAGGTGGTAACGCCTTGTCCCATTTCATGTTTGATCACTTTAAAAGTTACGTCGCCATTGGGGTGTACGGACAGAAAATCGCCCAGCACGGCGTCTGCCGCCATGGTAGTACCGGTAACGGCGGTAATGGCTTTGGCAAAGCCGGAGAAGCTGAGCATAAAGCCGCCGCCTGCCATGGGCGCCACCCGGATGAAGTTACGCCTGTTCATGGGAGATGGTTTTGTCCTGTAAAGCAATAGCGGTCCTGATGGCCCTGCGGATGCGCACATAAGTACCGCAACGGCAGATATTGCCGGCCATGGCTGCATTAATCTCTTCGGCGGAAGGAGAGGGGGTATCCTGCAGCAAGGCTGCAGCACTCATGATCTGCCCGGCCTGGCAATACCCGCATTGCGGTACATCTTCTTTTATCCATGCCAATTGCAATGGATGCGTGCCTTCCGGCGAGAGCCCTTCAATGGTCACGATCTTTTTACCGGCAGCCAGGCCGCAGGTAAGCATGCAGCTGCGCATGGCCTTCCCGTCTACATGCACGGTACAGGCGCCGCATTGTGCAATGCCGCATCCATAACGGGTGCCGGTTAAGCCGGCATAATCCCTGATCAGCCATAAGAGGGGCATCTGCGCATCTACCTCAAAAGAATGCGCCTCGCCATTGATGGTAAAATGAAGGAAGGCCATAGTACAGCGTTTTGTCTGTATCAATATTAGGTACAAACTTCTAGTGGTCAAGGGCTATTTAGCCCAGCGCACTTATAATTCGTCCACCGTGGGTTAGGCAGGATCAATGCCGTTGGTGGGCAAAACAGGTTGTTGGTCGAAAGAAGCCCTGCCTTACTTTGTTATTGAAAAGATATCGGTAATTTTAAACAGGCGAATTTGTGATGAACAACACCAAAAAAAACATAGCATTCAGCTTATTATTCTGGGCCTTCTATTTTCTGTACGAATGGGTAGGCAATGCATCAGTAGACAGCGAGTATAAAAGGTATTTTATTAATGCCATTGTGATCGTCCCTATCACTTTTTTTGCTACCTGGCTTACCATTCATGTGCTGATAGAACGGTATTATTTTACCGGCAAACGAACGGCCTTCTGGCTGCTATTTGGCGGTAGTGCGGTGGTGCTTACGCTCATCCGCCGGGCATTTAATTACTACTATACTTATCCGCTCTATTATCCGCAGGGGCAGGTCACCATGCCTTACCTGTTTCCACCCAAACTGCTCATAGAGGCGGTGAGCATGTACCTGATTGTGGCGTTGTATGCCATGTTCTATTTTCTGCGCGCCTGGTACGAGCAGCAACGGGCTACGCAGCAGTTGCTGAAAGATAAGGCAGAAGCCCAGCTGGAACTGTTGAAATCGCAGGTGCAGCCGCATTTTATCTTTAATACGCTTAATAATATCTACTCGTATGCTATGCAGAATAACCAGCAAACAGCGGAGCTGATCTACCGGCTCTCTGCCTTGCTGAGTTATATGCTATATGATAGCCGCCAGACCACCATTGCGCTGAGCAAGGAGCTGGAGTATATCAATAATTATATAGAACTGGAAAAGATCCGGTACGGCAAAAGGCTGGATGTATCGTTTAACATATTTGACCCTGTTGATCATTTTAAGATACCGCCTTTACTGTTGTTGCCATTGGTGGAGAACAGCTTTAAACATGGCGTATCCAGTAATCTTAAAGACTGCTGGATACGGATGGATATTTCCCTGAAAGATGAATGGCTGTCTGTAAAGATCGAGAATAGCTATGAAGAGCGGGATTATGCGCATAATGGCCATAAAAATGGTATAGGTCTTGAAAATGTGAAGAAACGCCTGGAGATCCTGTACCAGGGCAAACATGAGTTCCGCTGCATACAGGAAGGCGATTCCTTCCTTACTATATTAAAGCTTAAAAAGCCAGCGCATGAAAGTACGATGCATGATCATTGATGATGAACCGCCGGCGCAGGAGCTGTTGCGTTCCTATGTATCAAAGATCGAGCACTTTGAGATCACCGCCGTATGCAGCAACGCGCTGGAAGCATTTGCTATGCTGCAGAAAAATACGGTGGATATTATCTTCCTGGATATTGCCATGCCGCAGATGTCGGGCCTGGAACTCATCCGCTCCCTGCCGCAAAAGCCGCCGTTCATCTTCACTACCGCTTTCCGCGAATACGGTGCTGATGGCTATGAGCTGGATGCGCTGGATTACCTGGTAAAACCCATCACTTTTGACCGCTTCCTGAAAGCGGTGGCTAAATTCCATCAATATAAAACCTATCTTAATCAACATGAGGCAGGGCATTTATCCAATGCTTTTGAGCAGGCTTACCTGTATTTTAAAGTGAATAAAGAGCTGGCCAAAGTGTACCTTAAAGAGATCATCTATATAGAAAGCATTAAAGATTATATCCGTATTGTAACGGATTCCCGCTCTATGGTCACCTACCAGCGCATCAGCTATATGGAAGAGAAGCTGCCGGAGAGCCGGTTTATGCGCGTGCACAAGTCCTACATTATTGCGCTGGACCGCGTAAGCGGTTTTTGCAATGACCTGGTGGCCATTGATAAATACTCCATTCCTGTAGGCAGAAGTTACAAACAGAAATTCATGGAATACCTGCGTTAAAGGCCCTGGCATTATTATGATGATGGACCGGAAATGAGTATATTAACGTTCCGGAATGTTCATCATCAAAAGATATTGTTTATGGCTGAATTTAAAGACCAGGTAGCTATTGTTACCGGCGCAGGACAGGGTATTGGATACGAGATGTGCCGCCAGCTGGTAATGCAGGGCGCTGCTGTTATTTTGAATGATATGGATGCCGCGTTGGCGCAACAGGCTGCGAAGGATATTGATGCCGACGGGCAACGGTGTATAGCTGTTGCCGGCAATGCATCGGAACAGGCAGTGATCCAGCAGATGGTACAAACCGCGGTAGACCGTTTTGGCCGGTTGGATATTGTGATCGGTAATGCGGGCATTACCTTGTTTGGGGACTTCTTCACTTATCCTGAAACAGATTTTTATAAAGTATTACAGGTAAACCTGGGTAGCAACTTTTTCCTGGCACAGGCGGCCGCGCGGCAAATGAAGACGCAGGGAGAGGGCGGTTCCATCCTGTTCACCTCTTCCGTTACCGGTCACCAGGCGCATAAGAACCTGGCGGTATATGGCATGACCAAGGCCGCATTGGAAATGCTGGCTAAAAGCCTGGTAGTGGAGCTTTCGCCCTTCCGCATCAATGTAAACGCAGTGGCGCCCGGCGCTACACTTACGGAGCGTACCAGTTCAGAAAAGGACTACGAAAAGATCTGGTCGCGTTTAACGCCTATGGGGCGGCCTGCATCTGTAGCAGATATAGCAGCAGCGGCCCTTTTCCTGGTATCCCGCCCGGCGCGGCATATTACCGGGCAAAGCCTGGTGGTAGATGGCGGATGGACTTCCGTAAGCCCATCGCCTTACGAAGCATGATAACTTGAAAAGAAGATGCCACTTATCCTCTATATACACGCTTTATCATTTAAAAGACGCGTGGTTTTTATTTCTTTCAATAGCGTATTAAATTCACGCTGTACTTGTTAGCGTTCACATTGTCAATGCTCAGAGAGAAATAATAACCTTTACTTAATATGGATACACGCAGGGAATTCCTTAAAAAGTCTGTACTGTTATCAGGGGCAGCAGGCCTCTCTACCGTAATGCCAGCCTCTATACAGCGGGCCATGGCCATTGATCCGGCGCCGGGCAGCACCTACCTGGATGCAGAGCATATTGTGGTGCTTATGCAGGAGAACCGCTCTTTTGACCACTGTTTTGGCACGCTGCAGGGGGTACGTGGTTTTAATGATCCCCGTGCGCTATCGCTGCCGGACAAAAAGCCGGTATGGCTGCAAACCAATGAGAAGGGCGAAACCTATGCGCCTTTCCGCCTGGACATGAAAGATTCCAAGATCACCTGGATGGGCTCCCTGCCGCACTCCCGGGCCAGCCAGGTAGATGCTGACAATAAAGGCAAATATGATCAGTGGCTTATCGCTAAAAGATCCGGTAATAAACAATATGCGCCCATGCCGCTAACGCTGGGTTATTATACCCGTGAGGACCTGCCTTTTAACTATGCCATGGCAGACGCCTTCACCATCTGCGATCAGCACTTCTGCTCTGCTATGACCAGCACTACGCCTAACCGTTCGTTTTTCTGGAACGGTAAGATCACCCACGAAGTGGATGGCCGGCCCAAAGCGCATATACGCAATGATGACTTCAGCTATGGCAAACTGCCCTGGAAGACCTTTCCGGAGCTGCTGACAGAAAATAACATTCCCTGGAAATTTTACCAGAACGAGCTCAGTTGCGGCGGCGGTTTTAAAGGAGAGGAACGTTCCTGGCTGGCGAACTTTGGTTGTAACAACCTGGAGTTCTTTGCTGCATTTAATGTAAAGTTCAGCCCCCGGTATGTACAGAGCCTGCAAAACCTGGTAGATACGCTGCCGGGTGAGATAGATAAATTGCAGGAAGCCAGCCCTTCTTCCGAAGACGCAGCACAAAAGATAAAAGCGGATGTAAAGAAAAAAATGGAGGTGCTGGATAATGCCCGCACTGAGCTGGCGCAATGGAACCAACAGAATTTCGATAAACTCAGCGATTACCAGAAACGTTTGTATGAGCAGGCGTTTGTAGTAAACAGTGGTGATCCGGGCTACCGTTCCTTAAGCAAACTGAGTTATGATGATAATGGTACGCAACGCGAACTGGCAGTGCCTGCCGGTGACCTGTTGTACCAGTTCCGTAAGGATGTAAATGAAGGCAAGCTGCCCGCGGTCTCCTGGCTGGCGGCCCCGCAAAACTACTCTGATCACCCCAGCGCACCCTGGTATGGCGCCTGGTATGTATCCGAGATACTGGACATCCTGACTAAGAACCCGGAAGTATGGAAGAAGACCATCTTTATTGTTACCTACGATGAGAATGATGGATATTTTGACCATGCGCAGCCCTTTTATATCCCTGATGAGAAGCGCCCGGAAACCGGCAAGGTATCTGACGGTATTGAAACGGAAATAGAGTGGGTACGCCTGGAGAATGAGCTGGCGCAAGGCGTAGGCAAAAGAGCGGCCCGCGAGGCGCCCATTGGTTTAGGTTTCCGTGTGCCTATGATCGTTGCCTCCCCCTGGAGCCGTGGCGGTAAAGTATGTTCACAGTTGTTTGACCATACCTCTACGCAGCAGTTCCTGGAAAATTTCTTTAACAATAAGTTGGGCAAGAAAATCCATCAAAAGAATATCAGCGAATGGAGAAGGACCATCTGCGGTGACCTTACTTCTGTATTCAGCCCTTATAATGGTAACAAACTGGAAACGCTGCCTTTCCTGAACAGGGACCAGTTTGTGGAAGATATCTTCAACGCAAAATTCAAACGGGAACCTAACGGGTTTAAACAACTATCCGAACAGGAGATCAATGAGATCATCGCAAAGCCTACCGCGCTAGACCGGCTGGTAGGGCAGGAGAAAGGTGTACGCCCCTCCAGCGCGCTGCCCTATGAGCTGTATGCAGATGCTACCCGCAGCGCCAATAAAAAACATATTGAAATAAAAATGACGGCCGGCAATAAGGTGTTTAGTAAACAATCTGCCGGATCGCCGTTTACGGTGTATGCTCCTGGTAAGTATACAGAAAAGGGAGCGGACGATATTTCCCGCAACTGGGGCTTTGCTGTAAAAGCCGGTGATAGCCTGACTTACTCCTGGCCGCTGCATGCATTTGACAATCATCAGTATCATCTGCGGCTGTATGGGCCTAATGGATTTTACCGGGAATTTAAAGGTAATGCCGAAGATCCTGAGCTGGCGGTGAGCGTGGAGTACGAGCTGGATGCTAAGTTGAAAAAGCCTACCGGTAATGTGCTGCTGCATATTGCGAATGCCGATGCGCAAAAAGCTGTAGAGGTAACGATCAGGGATAATGCTTATCAAAAGAAGGATATTGTGAAGGAGATAGCGCAAGGCGGTAATGCAGCGTTGGCGCTTTCGTTGAAGGATAGCCATGGCTGGTATGATTTCAGCTTAAGTATAAATGGTGCGGATGCGTTTGAGAAAAGGTATGCGGGGAGAGTGGAGACCGGGAAGGAGAGTATTAGTGATCCGTATATGGGGAAGGTGATAGGATAAGGTTTGATCAGAAGATATGCGAGGAATGCCATTGCAGTAGGGATGCTGTGATGGCATTTGTTATTCCAGCTCCTTTCCTGCAAACGTAGCAAACTCATTAAATCCTACCTGTATTTTCTTTTGTGTGGCAGCCGTTACGGCGCTGAATAAATTTGTCTGCACTGATACTGTATCCTTTTTAAATGTGCGCGCCCAGGTTCCAATTACTTCGCCTTTTTGTACGATCATGGGATTGAAGATGCCGTTTACCTGGTATACCCTTGATGCGTGCTGTGAAGGGAGGAACAAGCTTCTGTCTGCATAGGCCATCATGTATTCATCAAAACCAGGCAGGCAATAAAGGCCTGGTTTAGGAGCTGCTGTCTGTGTTGCAGACATCCAATAGGTTTGCTGTGCATGTGTAAAAGATGTGAGGCCAGCTTGCGCGGCTTCCAGGCCCTGGCGTGCTTCTGTGGGGGAAAGCCCGCTCCACCATACAAAATCCTGCAGCGTGGCAGGGCCTCTGCTGTTGAAATACTTTTTGGCCAGGGCTGCCAGCGCCGCTTCCCGGTGTTTGAAGCCAGGCTGGGTACCTGAAGGCAGCAGGGTATAGGTAGGGGTGTTACCGCGTTTAGGGCCGGTACAGATCAGTTGCTCCAATGCGGCCCGGTACAGGATATGGGTAAGCCTTTCTCCTTTTGCTTCGATCTTTGCTTTTGCAAAAGTGGCGGTCAGCTCTTCGCGGGATAAGGATTCATTGTCTTTCAGCGCGCGGGCCAGTATATTGCTGCATTTCTTTAATATTTTATCATCCAGCTCCAGGTTGCGGTAGCGGGCAGCGCCTGCGGTTATGATACGGGGCGCCAGCAGTGTTAAAAGCCAGTGCACATCCGCGGCGGCTACCAGGTGCAGGGTACCCCTGATACACCAGGTACGTATGATCTCTTTATTGGCGATAGCGGCGTCTATATCGATATCCTGTACACCCGGTATGCGGATGCCTACAGCCCATTGCGATTGCGCATAGTCCTGGGCTTGCATACACCCCATCCAGGATACCAGTTCCGGGATGGTCGTGAACTGATGGGCGGATATTTGCTGGCAGGCCAGCCGCAGGCTTAATATTGCAGTAGGTTGCATGTATGGATGATTGTACAGTACGAAG
This sequence comes from Chitinophaga agrisoli, assembly GCF_008386695.1. GTDB lineage: Bacteria > Bacteroidota > Bacteroidia > Chitinophagales > Chitinophagaceae > Chitinophaga > Chitinophaga agrisoli. The sequence continues at coordinate 1,906,597 of NZ_VUOC01000002.1, read as the reverse complement.
TTAGGGGCGCTGGTGACAGCGGTATGTCAGCAAGTAGAATATTTATTCCGGAGATAGCCTGCAATCTGTGCCAATCTTTCTTTGGCGTCTGCCGGGTAATCATCAGCAGTGAGCAGGTGTTCTGCCCAATCTAATGGGGTACCACGGTATATATGGTCTTTGATGCCGGTATCTGCGCCAGCGGCCAGGAGTAACTGTACACATTCCGGGCATGCTGCGCTTACTGCCTGGTGCAGCGCGGTGGCATGACGATGGAAGCCGGTGGCGGTGTCCGGTGTGGCATTGATATCGATATCAGGGCTTATAAGTAAAGAGAGAAAGGTAGCATTGCCATAGAAGGCCGCCAATACCAGCGCCAGCTGCCGGTCTTCTTTGCTGGCTGTTGGTAATAGCTGGTTAACGCTATCAGTTAGCTGTAGTCCTACTGCTGCGGGTAGGGTAAGGGGAACGCCCCGCTCCAGTAGCTGTTGTGCCGCTGCGGTGTTATTGTGCGCCAGGGCTGACAGTACGCCGTTGGGCGTGGCGCCGGCGGCAATTAACTGATCAATAAGCGCTATCTGCACACCCGATCCGCGGGTACTGCTGCCGGTTACCACCAGGCCCAGCGCTTCTGTGAGTTGCATAGAAAGAGTATCCGGCGCATGCTTTTGTATAGCCGCTATCAAGACCTGTGTTATATCTGTGATATTGGAAGGCACCCTGCCATTGCGGATGGGATTGTCAGCAATAAACCAAAGCAGGAAAGGCCGCTGGAAATAGCCTTGCTCCGGCTTATCCAGCCGCCGGGTAACCAGTTCGGGATGTTGTGCCAGCAGGTTTTCCAGCGCTGTCACATTGCCGGTATCGATGGCTGTTACGGCTTCACGGAACAGCGGATCAGTGATCTCTATTGCCTCCATAGTGATTGTATACGCCTTAATTTAGGCATTTTAATGCAGAACAGGAAGCGGAGACCTTATTGCCATATACCGGCCGCACCGTAGAGCGGGGCCTCCTCACCCAGGATGGACAGGGAAAATTTGATCTGTAATCCTTTTGCTTGCAGACATTCCTGCAGGCCACCTGCAAAGAGCGCATAGGTGCGGGCTATATTACCACCCAGTAAGATATGTGTTGGTACCGGATTTAACGTCGAGATGAAAAGACCCAGGTTGGCCCCAAATCCATGGAACACGGCTACAGCTGCTTTATCTGCCGGGGCAGTAGCGGCAATGGCCTTTACGCTGGGGTTAAACTGACCGCCTAACTCCTGGTAGCGCCGCAGGATCCAGCGGGTGCAGAAATATTCCTCTGCCCGGGATTCCAGGAAAGGGGTGTTAAAATAGGCCGCATCATGCGCTATTCCGTTTTCCGCGACGGCTGATCCAAAGCCTGTGCCTAATGTAAAACCGGTTATATCCTTTTCTCCTTTTACTGCGCCGTTATAGATCTCACCCTGCAGAAAACAATGCGCATCATTGGCCATCCTTATATCGCAAACATCCATAGAAAGCGCAGCTGCCAGCAGTTCCTTTACGTTCAGGCCGTATAAGGCTTCATATTTATGCAGGCCTTTAATGAGGGAGATCCCCGCTGCATAATCAAAGGGCCCTGGTAAAGCGATACCTACCCGGTGCACGCCGGGCACAGCCTGCAGGCTTTGCCGCATAATGCTGCTCCAGGCGTGTATGATCTCTTCCGCCGGCGCCTGCGCATTTACCAGCCCGCGATGTTGGGAGCCGGGCAGGATACTGCGCTCCTGCTCATCGATCAGGGCAGTGGTGATATGTGTACCGCCTATATCTGCGCTTAATACAAAGGAGTGGTTCATGATCAATTAGTGTGTTAAGTTATTCCAGTTTGCCTGGATCTGTTCCAGGGACTGGCCTTTGGTTTCCGGCACCAGTTTATATACGGTGATGAATGCAAGTACGCAGAACACTGCAAAGAACCAGAAAGTGGATGCTGTGCCTATACCCATCAGCAGCATGGGAGTTAACTGGCCTACGATCGTATCCGCTACCCACATTACCATAATACTGAAGGAGAGGGCCTTTGCCCGGATATGATCCGGAAAGATCTCCGCAGCTATTACAAATTTCAGCGGGCCAATGGAGAAGGCAAAGAATGCCAGGAACGCCAGTACGCATAGCAGCAGATATATGCCATTGGCCGCGCCTGCGTAGAAGCAGATGCCGGTAAGCGCCAGGCTCACTGCTGCGCCGGCAGTACCCCAGAGGTACAGCGGCCGCCTGCCTAAACTGTCTACTTTCCAGATAGCGATCAATGTAAAGGCTACGTTTGCCGCGCCAAAGAACAGCTGGCTCATAAAGGAGTTGCTGAGCGTTATGCCTGCATTGTGCAGGATGGTGGGCCCGTAATAGATAATCGCGTTGATACCGCTGAACTGTGAGAACAAGGGCAGCAATATACCTATGAGCAGTGCCCTGCGGTAAGCTGGCGCCGCCAGCTGGCGGTAGCTGCCCGTTGCTGCAGTAGCCACGTTGCCCCCTTTTTGCTGTTTGTGCCAGCGGGGGCTTTCCGGGATGATGGTCACACCCAGCAAAAAGAGCAGGGCGGGCAACATGCCAGCGCCAAACATTTTGCGCCATACAGCTATATTGGCAATGAAATAAAAGAAACCTGTAGCGTTGTTCTCTGACTGGCCGTATTGCAGTATCAGCGCATTGCTGAGGTATGCGGTAAAAATACCGATGGTCACGGCCAGTTGATAGTAGGTGACCAGGCGGCCTCTTTTATGATCCGGCGCTATCTCTGACAAGTATAACGGCACTACTGTAGACGCAACACCTACGGCCAGGCCTGACAGTATACGCGCGCCAATAAGCCAGGAGAAAGCGGAGAAAAAGGTGCAACCGGCTGCCGCCAGCAGGAAGAGAAGGGCTGCCAGTACCATGAGTTTTTTACGGCCGATGCGGTCGCTGAGGTCACTGGCAAAGATAACGCCTACAATACAGCCTGCCAGCGCCGATGATACAAACCAGCCTTGCTGGGCGGCATCTAAATTAAATGCTGACTGTACAAAAGGCAGTATGCCGGATATCACCGCCATATCAAACCCAAAGAGGAATCCCCCCAGGGAGGCAATGAATGTTACGAGCGGCAGGTTGCCGGCAGTGGTTTCTCTGGTCATTTACAAGGAAGTAAGGTCATTGAAAATAGCGTGTTCCGGTTTCAGGAAAGCTTTGATCACTTTGGCTCTGCCGGGGCCAGTGTTCCGTATCTCACATATGCCGGCGGCAGCGGGTATCACAAAGGTTTCCGCGTAATGATATGGTATGGCTCCGCCATTGGTTGTGCTTACGGTAACAGATGTACCTTCCACGAGCATCATAACGAGGCAGCAGTTGTCAGTAGGTACTGTTATAACAGAGTCAAACTCCAGGCGGTGCACATCGTAAAAATGTACGGCGTGGGTAGGCAGATGTATGATCTGCCAGCCTGTACCTTCCTGTATGATGGCAGGTACTGATATTAACTGCTCGTTTACAACAGCGCCCTGCCTGCTGAAATCCAGATTGCGGAACGCATGTTCAATGCTGATGGAGCGGGGCTTGCCATCCAGGCCAGGCCGCAGCCAGTCATACATCTTAAATGTAAAAATATAAGGTGTGGCGCTTATCTCCAATACCATATTATTAACACCGGCGCTGTGTACCGTACCATTAGGGATCAGGAACAGATCATGGCGCTGTGCAGGTTTCCGCTGCACATACTGCTCAATATCTACGGCCTGTTGCTGGTCACGGCTTTGCTCCAATACGGCGCGGAAAGCAGCAGGATCAATGCCCTGTTGAAAACCCAGGTATACGCCTGCATCTTCCTTACAATCCAGGATATAATACGTTTCATCCTGCGTAATGGTTTCCCCGAATTGCTCCCGGATATACTCCAGGCTGGGATGGCATTGAATGGAGAGGTTGCCGCCGTTAAAAGTATCCAGGAAGTCAAAACGGATGGGGAATTCATACCGGAAGATAGGCGCGTGTTTACCCAGGATAGCCTCATGGCGGTAAAACATCAGCCATTCAAACGGTATTTCCAGCAGGTGACCATCGCTTTCAAATACGAGGCCGTTTTCCGGTACGATCGCCTCAAAGGACCAGGCATAATTCTTTGCGGCCGGGTTAAGGCCGGGGATATGCTGTTTCATCCACTGTCCGCCCCAGGCGCCGGGCTCAAACCAGGGCCGCACGCGGAAACAGGAGCTGGTGATACCGTCAATACCGGTGGTGAGGTCAGTCTGGCTGATCCAGGTCATGGTATCCGGCCATTGGGCGTCTGCAAACAGCTGGATCCTGTGCAGCAGTGATTGTTTATAGTTGTTAAGCACTACCCAGTCTACAAAATAGCTGCGTTTGTACATCTCTGCCGGCGCTTCCGGTATGGCGCTACCCAGGTTGGCCGCAGCGCCCGCCCGTTGGCGGTATTGCAGTTCGTTCTTGGGTAGATCCAGGTATATTACCGGCGCCAGCGGGTGTGCCAGCGCGGCGCCTGTGCCAATTACAATATTCAGCGTAAATGCGGTATCTGCGCTAAAGGCTTGTGGTTTACCCGGCGCAAAGAAGTCTGTAAGCTGCAATGTGGTACGGGTACCCCATACCTCGTCTATTTCACCAATAAAAGGGGCTACCAGGGCTTGTATGTCTGCAGTAGGTTTCAGCCACTCACGGGTGGCATGCCATTTAACGGATACACCTGTATGCGCAAATTCCTGTGTCAGCGCGGTCTGTATGGCAGACCAGTCTATACCTTCATACCCGTCTATGAGCACCAGCTCGTGCCGGGCTATCCAGGCAGCCAGCGAGGCATAACCGGTATGGATCTTTCCTTCGCCAAGGGGGTGTGTGGGGTAGATGTTATATCCATCCGGTGTGGTTGCCGGCAGCTGCACCGGCAGCAAGGGTTGTATGGAGTCCCGGCCTGTCATTGTTTTTTCTTTGCTAAGCATTGATTTCCAATCAGTTTGTTGCAACATGAATCATTAAAACGCCTTTAGCGGGCAGGTTAAACGCAGTTTTCATTTCGGTGAGGTCTTCCTCCTGCAGGTTGCTTTGCCATACCCGCAGCGCAGCGGCGCCATTATGCGGGGCCAGGGTAACTGCCGCGGGAGCATCTGCGGTATTAACCAGCTGCAGCATTACGCCTTTGCCATTGCGGGCGGGGTTGATATTCTCCACATACACGCCCGGACATTGGATGGTAAAGAACAGGGCTTCCTGTGCGGGGCCTGTTGCCCGCGCAGCTATCAATGGCTGATGGTTGGCCAGGCCATACAGGTTGGCGGCATACGCATCGTACGCTTTATGCGCCTGCAGGTAATAGCGGAAGGTAACGGGGCCTTCCTGGCTGGCGCGGAAGTTGGTGTGCCAGAGGTTATTCATCACCCATGAAGCAATGGTGGGTTGCTGCTCCGTAAAAGAGCGCCATAACGTGGAATTATGCAACCCACCTAATAACCCGGCAGTAGGGTAGCGGCCTATCTCAAATAAGGGCGCATCCGGGCTGCTCCAGGTAATGCCCATGTCTTTATTGGAAACATCTACCCAACGCTGTACTGTATACCAGTTCCTGTTTGTATTGGGCAGCTGGTCCGCTTCCGCGGTAATGCTGCCCCAGGGAATGCTATAACGTACCTGCGCATCAGGAATATGGAAGGGAAATACAAAGTGCACGCTCTCTTTCTGGCGGATGGCTTTTTTATCCACCGTGTTGATCAGCTCTACGCGGTCAATGCCGGCGACCAGTTTTATTTCCCTTTGCAGGCTGTTAGCGCCGGGCGCGGGGGATGATACCAGCAAGCTTACCACCAGCGGGCCTTTTTCTTTTATGCGGATGGATGCCTGTGTGGCGTATTGTACTTTTTCTGCAGAGTCGCCGGGCAGGTAGGAGTACTGGTTAAGCCCTGCGGAATCTGCGAGGTTAGCCGGATTACCTGCTTTTTGTAAGCGGGTGATGTTGCCTGTTTGCGCATCCAGCTCCACTGTATAGATGCCATTTTGCAGATGATTGCCGGTAACATTGGCGCGGCTGCTTACATAGGCGTTGCCTTGCTGGATGGTGAAACGCTGTTTAGAGAACGGCGGGAGCTGCTGCACCAGGAATGCCAGCTCGCCTGTGCTTAAACGTTGGGAAGGTATTTTGTGCCCCTGATTATCCTTTACCAGATCGCCCGAGGCGCTTTGGGAAGCGGGGATGACGACCAGCTCTGTGCGTGGTTGATTCAGCGTATTATATACATCAATGGCATTGGTTATAGCGGTTTCGCCAGTTTCGCTTTTAGTTAATAAGGCGTTTGTGTTTTTTTCTGCGTTTAGTGCAAAGGCCTGTTTGTATGCCCATTGGGAGATGGCTTTAGGATCTTCCGGATGAGATACGCTGTTGTGTGCACCCCAGGTATGCTCATTGAACATAATAACATCTTTCCAGGCAGTATCAAAATCGGCTGCGGGGTAACCGGTTTTTCCGCGCAAGGCCCAGATGGCGCCAGCCTGCTGGAGGCGATCAGATGCATTACGGGTAATGGCTGTTTCGCGTGCGCCGGATGCCAGGCCGTCTGTCCAGAACTCTGTATAATCGCCGGATATTACGGGTAGCTGGTCTTTATAAGCGGCTTCCACATCCTGCAGGAAATCATGAGCGGAGGTGATCACCAGGTGCGGGGAGGCATACCGCTCATTCCAGGCCTTTACCGCATCCGGCAGTTCCGGATCTATAGGCGCGTTGTCGCTCATGGCCCAGGTAAGCAGGGTCATGTTATAGGGGAAATCCTTCTGCTGCAGTTTATCCAGGTAATTGAACAGAAAGGGATTCAGGAAATTATCACTAGGGTGACCGGTATAATAAGGTTTGGGATCGTCTATGGTAAAGAAATTAGGGATCTTATTACCCTTAATAGAGTAGCCGATGGAGTAGGGGGAGCATTGCCAGAACAACAGCTTTTGCCCGCCGGAAGGGGAGCGCCAGTAAAAGGGCTTATCCCGCCACTGGTCTGCACTGCCTATACGGTCAGATGCGTTGGGCGCGCTCAGGAAGTATTTGATACCAGTAATATCCGTTTGGCTGGAGAGGCCCCAGGTAGCGCCAGGTACATCGCCCTGGAACATGGATTGTACGGTAATGCCATGCTCTTTTGCCAGCTGTGTGCCGGTATAGAACATATGCATTAACTGGGCGGGGCTGGTGGCGCTGGTATTGATGTTGCCATATCCGCCATCCAGGTTGATCCATCCTTTTTTTACGGCATCCCAGAAGCGGCGCTGTTTGTCCGCATCTGCGGCGGCCAGGTAGTGCTCTACTACCCAGATGGCTTCTGTGCTCCATTTAAAACGTGCGCCTTCCGGATAAGTAGCGGTGCGGGCGGCAATATTGATGGCTTCATCAATATTGTTCATATGGATGGATAAGACCTTGGCCTGCACGTTCGTATAACCTACATCCACATGGGAGTGGGGCATTACGTATACCTTCCACTCGCGGGTGGGGGATACGATACAGCGGGCGGTATATTGCTGTCCGTTGGAGCTAAGCTGTACGGAGAGCTGTACATCTTTCTGTACCGGGACACCGGGTAAAGCTATCTCATAAACGGCGCGGCCGGCAGTATCTGCGGGTAATTGTACGCTATCCTGCAGGCCATTGAATGATAACAGGAGTTTACCCTGCGTATAATCTTTACCGCCGTGGAAAAGCATACGCACCATCCTGCGGGGACCGCCGGCATGGTTGAGATAGGCCACGGTGGGCTGCAGCTCAATGGAGGTGAACGATGGTTTAGAAGGCTGTGCTGTTACGGCGCCGCCATATAAAAAGCCCGCCAGTATTATGAGGTGGAATGGTTTGAAACGCATAGAGGAAACAATATGTACAAACATATGGACATATTCTGACTTTACCAATAAAAAGTCGATTCATGGCTGGCTAGATAAGGAAATAAACAAAAAAGGCACACCGATGAAGGTGTGCCTTTGTCTGGTATGTATGAACAAAGTTTAAAAGCCAGGATTGTTGGGTAATAGTGCCTGGTTCACATCTGTTTCCTGCTTAGGCAGCGGGAACAGGCGTTGTTTTTCTGTGAAAGTGAAATTGAACACGGTTTTATGTCCTACAAAGGGATCCCAAGCGCCTGTAATATCGTTGTGCACTCTTTGGGTGCGCAGCATATCAAACCACATTTTGTTTTCGAAGCACAGCTCAAAATACCGTTGCAGCCATACTTCGTGTTCAAAGTCGGTTTGTGATAAGGCGCCTATAGGAGCCAGCTTTGCGCGGGCGCGGATGGCGTTTACGTAGCTAACCGCGTTGGCATTAGGCCCGCCTTCAGCGCGGTTAGAAGCCTCCGCATACATCAGGTACACATCTGCCAGGCGGTAGATGGTGTAGTTCAGATCTGATTTAGCGGTGTTTGCCACGGCCACAGAGTCAAAGAACTTGTAGATGTATGGATGAGGGAAGGTAAACGTATCAGTAGCGGGCGCTTTCTTCTTATACTTGGTATAGAAGAACTGGCGTTCCTGTACGCGTTTGTCTCCTGCAGGGAATGATGCGATGAACTGGTTGGTAGGATATACAGAACCATATTCATCAGAATACTGGGATATACCCGCGTAGTTAGGAATAGTAAGCGCAGTAAGCGGATTGGTTACCGGTATACCTGCGCCGAATTGCACCTGGAAGATAAATTCGCCTTTGTTCTTATTGGCAGGGTTATTCATGTCCCTGTATTCAGGAAACAGGGAGTAACCACCATTATCAATAACCGCTTTGGAGCGTTTGGCAGATTCTGCGTAATACTGGTTGCCGCCATTAATAGCTGCACCAGCATAGGTCAGGTACACATCTGCCAGAATGGCTTCTACAGCGCTCTTGGAAATTTTGCCGGTATTATCATTCCAGGGCAGGTTAGCTTTTTCTGCTTCCAGCAGGTCTGGTATGATAATGCTATCATAGATCGCTTTGGCCGGTGTACGAGGAATGTTCAGATTTCCTACATCTTCCGGTTTAGGCACAGAGGTTACCTTAGGCACCGCACCGTATAATCTTACCAGATAAAAATAGTACAATGCGCGCAGGGCATGTGCTTCCGCCAGCAGGTTGGTTTTATCGCCATCTGTTACATTGCTTACATTGGGAATGTTGTCCAGCGCAGAGTTACAAGCACCTACGCCCAGGTACATCTGCAGCCACCAGGTATCCACATAAAAAGAAGTGTTACTGTAGCTGAGGTTCTGAAAAGTAACGAAACCAGTCTGGCCCAGATCGCTATTACACTTACCTGTCATGAACTCCATGAGGTTATATGTATTACCGCCATAGGAGCCGGCCTGGCCGGTTAATAAGCCCTGCAGGTTATTGTAACAACCATTGGCAAAAGTCCTGGCTACTTTGATGCCCGAAAGGGGGGTGCCAGGTTGAATAAAACCAGTTGGCTTTTCTTCCAGGAACTTTGTACATGCTGCAAAGTTCATCAGGACTAAAGCCGCTATTATCAGATGTTTTGCTTTCTTCATTTTAATCAGTTTTTAATACTACGGTTAAAAAAGGGGCGCTTTAACTGCCCTCGCCACTAAAAGCCCAGAGATACGCCCAGGTTCCACACGCGAGGTCTGGGATAAGAGAAGAAGTCCAGGCCCTGTGAGAAGAAGCTGCTGTTACCGAAGGCAGAGTTAAAGGTATCCACTTCAGGATCGTAACCAGTGTATTTGGTGATCAGGAACAGGTTCTGTACGCTTGCATAGATACGCAGCTTAGTGATGTGCAGGCGCTCATTCACAGCATCGGGCATGGTGTAACCCAGCGTAAAGTTCTGACCACGGATAAAGGAACCGTCTTCTACCCACCAGGTATCAAAGTGAGAATCCTGTGTGAATTTGTAGCTACGTACCTGTGCTATCATGGTGTTCTGGTTCTGTGGCGTCCAGGCATTCAGCACGGAGGCAAGGCTGTTGGCCAGTGTCTGACGGTCTTCTGTAGAGTGTTTGAAGGTAGCTGCTGTGTTTGCGCCCTGAACAATACGGATATCAAAGGAGAAGTCCCAGTTCTTGTAGTTAATGGTGCTGCTAAAGGTACCAGTCCATTTGGGATAGGCGCGGCCAATGATGCTGTAGTACGGGCTGCCATCCTTGTTGTAAATGTATTTACGGTCGCCGGGTTTCAGGCTATGCGCTGCTGCTTCTGCCGCTTCGTTTTCGCCATAAGTGCCCAGGCGGGTCATACCATAGAAGGAACCGATGGGCTCACCTACGCGCAATACGTTAGTCTGCCCCAGGAAGTTAGGACCAGGGAAGATATCTGCATTACCGTTGTTCAGCTTCAAGATGGTATTCTTGTTAGAGGTAAAGATAAAGTTGGTGCTCCAGGTGAAGTTTTTAGATTTAACGTTCACTGTATGCAGGTTTACTTCTATACCGGCGTTCCTTACGGAACCTACGTTTTCATAAACATAGTTATTCACCATACCTGCAGACCAGGGGATAGGTGTTTGCAACAGCAGGTCCTTGGTAGTACGGTTATAGTAGTCTACATCAAAAGACACGCGGTTGTCGAACAATGAAGCTTCTATACCGGCATCAAACTGCAGGGAGCGTTCCCATTTCAGGTCGGGATTGCCAATGTACTGCGGCAGCAGGCTGCTCACGTTTGCACCGTTTTGTACGGTAGTGCTCGGATTCAGCTGTGGCAAGGACAGGTATTGCCCGATTTCCTGGTTACCGGAAATACCGTAGCTGGCGCGAAGTTTCAGATCGTTGATCCAGCTGGTGTTCTTCATGAAATTTTCCTGGGATACACGCCATGCAGCACCAATAGACGGGAAGAAACCGTATTTATTATTCTTACCGAATTTGGAGGAACCATCGTAACGGCCGGTAGCGGTGAACAGGTATTTGTCATCGATATTGTAGGTCAGACGGGCAAAGTAAGAGTTCATGCTCCATTGATAGTCGCTGGAAGCGATGCCTTGCCGTACGGAACCTGCACCCAGGTTATGATACTGGAAGAAGTCATCAATGAAGTTCTGAGATTCTGCATCGAAAGACTCGTAATTAAACTTCTGGAAGGAGATACCGCCCATAGCGGTGAGGCTTTGGCGGGAGTTGATCTTTTTATTCCAGGTCAGGTAGTTTTCTGACTGCCAGTACCGTGTGGTGTTGTTATACATATGCGCATCACCACCCTGGTCTTGTGACAGGTGCGGCAGATCGGCAGAGGAGAAGAAGTTGTTCTTATTGGCGATCAGGTTATAACCAAAGTCAGTTTTAAAATCGATGTCTTTGGTAATATGGAACTGCAGGTAAGCATCGCCTACTGACTGCAGTGCATTGTTAAGGGTGTACCTGTCTTCTGAGATGTGTACCGGGTTGGGCGCACCTTCCAGACCGCCTATGTCGTTATTACCAGCCCAGCTGCCGTCAGGATATTTTACAGGTACAATGGGTACTTCTTCTGATACAGCGCGGGGCACGTTCAGGGCGCCGTTGCCGTCAGATACTACCCTTTGTTTGCTGGAAAGCAGTGATACGTTACCGCCGATGGTCAGCCATTTGTTCACATCACGGTCCAGGGTAAACCTGGCAGAGTAGCGTTTGAACCAGGAATTGATCATCAGACCGTCCTGATCCAGGTAACCCAGTGATACGCTGTACAAGGTCTTTTCGTCCCCACCCTGCATATTCAGATAATGGCTATGTGATACAGCGGGTTTGTATACCTCTTTTTCCCAGTTGGTGTTATAAAGCGGTTTGTTGTTTTCGTCGAACAATTTGGGCAAATGCGCATGATCTAAAGGAACTTGTGGCGCCCAGGTGCCGCCATCAGGATCGAATTTGGTTGCGTTAGCAAATGCTTCGTTGTAGACTTTTACAAATTCATCAGAGTTTAAGGTTTTCAGATGGCGGGCGAGTGTGCTTACGTTTACGCTGCCTTCGTAGCTGATACGGGGCGTGCCGCGTACGCCGCGTTTGGTGCTTACGAGGATTACGCCGTTAGAGCCACGGGCGCCAAAGATGGCGGTAGCGGAGGCGTCTTTCAGTACTTCAATAGAGGAGATATCGCTTGGGTTCAGTGAGTTAGCGTCTACGCCTATTACTCCATCCACCACGTACAATGGGTCTACGTTCGAGTTGATGGAGCCGATACCGCGTATGCGCACCTTTGCACCGGTACCGGGCGCGCTGCTGTTTACGTTAACATCCACACCGGCGATCTTACCTTCCAGGGCCTGGGAGATGTTGGGCACCGGCTTGTCCATCAGCTTTTCAGCTTTCAGGGTTGCAACGGCGCCGGTCAGGTCTGATTTTTTGGCAGTACCATAACCAATCACCACTACGTCATTGAGGGTGCTGGCTTTGGTTGATAATTTTACATCGATAGTTGTCTGGCCGCCAACGGTGATCTCCTGGCTGGCGTAACCGGTGAAAGAAAATACCAGAACGGCATTCTGGCTAGGCACCTGCAGGGTATAGTGCCCGTCCACATTTGTGAGGGTACCCGTATTGCTGCCTTTGATCTGAATGGTCACATTTGGTAACGGTGATGCATCGCCTGCATCAGTGACCCGTCCGCTTATTTTCGTTTGGGCCATTGCACCTAAGGAGAGTAGCATGCATGCAATGGCATAAATAAACGTTTTTTTCATAACAGGTTTTTTGGTTTTACGAATAGAATGTAGAAAATATGAGGCACGGATGGCTAGTACCTCATTTATGTTGAGTCGCCCATTGTTTTAATAACGTGATTGTATCATATAGTACGCCGGCTTCGCCCCGGAAGTCCCCTGATCCTTTGGGGGCGCCTGTTTGTACGTCGTACCATTCAAAGAAACCATTGTGCGCAAGCACGCGGTCGAGCATCGGGTTTAATTCGTTCACTGCTTCGTTTATAAACCCATTTTGTATCAATGCCTGTATCATGCGCCCACCAAACCAGGTCCAGTCCCCTGCATTCTGATATACATAAGGATGCATATTGGGAAACTGCTTTGCCGGATAAGGCGGATATACAGTTATGCCGATGGTGGCATGTTTTTCTTTAGCGGCTGCCTGTACCATCTGGCGGTTGATGGCGGCAATCTCATTTTGGTTGTGAAAACCCGCCAGCACTGCACAAGCAGTACCGCCGGTATATAGTATCTCTTTTTCGTTAAAATCTGCTGAGAATGGGCTGCCGTTTAAATACAAATGCGGCAGATAATGCTGGGATGCCGGTTGCCAGAGATATTGCCTTACATGTTCACGGATCTGTGCGGCTATCTTTTTCCAATCCTTTGCCGGCTGATAACCTGCCGGTTGCATGGAAAGGAAGTCCTGCAGCGCCAGGGCAAACATGGCATTATCATAAATATCAATGGCCCATTTGGTCTTATCGTTGATGGCTACGCCCCAGCCGGTTTCCGGTTGTACATCCCCCCAATCTATTGTAGTAGCGCCCGTTACCAATCCGTATTTGGCAGACCAGCGTTCGCGCATCACATATGTCAGCGCGGCTTCCATGCGTTGTAACACTGTCGTGTCGCCTATCTTTTCTGTAAGGATGGAGCGATCACCGGTAGCGTCGATATATTTTTTTACTGCCTGTATGAGCGATGATTCCTGGTCTGTCTCTACTGTGTTCTTATGTGCGGACCAGCCCGGCGCCAGCGCTGTATGCCGGTATTGATAACCCGCACGCGCCTTGCGGCTGTCAATAGCGCCATCTACAATGTCCCCGCCGCTGCCTTGCAGGCGGAAAAAGAGCAGCAGCATATTTTTCACTGTATCCTTAGGATGCACCTGCAGCGAGCCTTTGATGAAGGTGTTAAAGTCCCGTATCCACACTTCACCGTAAGAGGTACCTGCGGCAAAGCCTGTAAGCAGGCTTAATGCCCTTGACTGTATCGTATCTAAGCGGTTATCTGCAAGAATAGCGGCAGCCAGTTTATGTTGGTTGATTTGCGCATAAGATGGTTGAAAACAAGTCAAAAAGCCGGCAATAACGTGAATGATAACGGTGCTTTTCATATGCTCGCCTGTGAATGTACAAACATATAAACATGAATCCACTTTTGCAAGTATCTTTGAAAATTGGTGAAATATTCCCCAATATTTCGTTTTTGATTGATATTAAGTATATTAGATAATGCATTTTGGTTAATAAGTATTAATTTTATACCTATTAAGGGAAAAACTATGATTATACATACTAAACGACCGGACATAGCCGCATTAGTTTTTTTAGTATTTTGTGCTTACCTATAGCGAACATGAACTATAATCTGGACCACAAGAATCCCGTTCCCCTGCACCTTCAGGCGGAAAATCTACTGCGTGCCATCATAAAGGATCCGCAGTACGCTAACGGCAAGTTTTTACCAAACGAGATACAGCTGGCCAAACAATTCGCCATTTCAAGATCCACGTTACGCCAGGCCCTGAATAAACTTGTATATGAAGGACTACTGGTACGAAAAAAAGGCGTTGGCACCCGTATAGCGGAGCCGGCCATCAGCTCCAAATCCAAGAACTGGCTAAGCTTTACGCAGGAAATGACTGCCCGTGGCGTGCACATCAAAAATTTTGAACTGCATGTTACCTGGGTAACACCCGAAGACGCTATCGCAGATTTTTTTGACATAGGCACTGCTAAGAAGATCCTGAAGCTGGAACGGTTGCGGGGCAAGCTGGAAGGTCCTTTTGTGTATTTCATCTCCTATTTTCACCCGAGGGTGGGGCTGACAGGAGAAGAGGACTTTAAGCGTCCGCTGTATGATATACTGGAAAAGGACTATCATGTTACGGCCACCCTTTCAAAAGAGGAGATCAGCGCCAAAGCAGCTGATAAATTCCTGGCTGCCAAGCTGGAGGTGGAACCGGGCTCGCCGATCCTTTGCAGGAAACGTTTTGTGTATGACCAGGGAGAGCGCCCGATTGAATATAACCTGGGTTATTACCGGGCGGATAGTTTTGTTTATACCGTGGAAAGCAGAAGGGAATAATCATTCCCGGCTAATAATAAAAAGGAAAGGGTCNNGACCCTTTCCTTTTTATTATTAAGCGTTATTTTACCTTAATGATCTTAACTGTTTTCCGTGTAGCTCCCTGCAATACTTCTGTAAAGTAAGTGCCCGGCGCCAGCGATTGTCCGAACTGTAAGCTACCGTTGGGCGGCAGGCCCTGGTGGTGCTCCACAATACGTCCGTAACTATCCAGCACGTTCAATATGATCGTTTTATCATTGTTGCCGCTAGTGGTAGCCAGCTCAAAATAATCGGAACTAGGGTTAGGCATCACCTTCACGCTGAGGCCAGTGCCGGGAGGAGGGGTTTCGGCAGACGGTTTAAGCGCTTCCTTTACCTGTTCGCGCATACGGCCGTTGCCTTTACAGTTGATCGCTACTCCTTTAAGCACGGGCGTTACTTTGTTATCAGTGGTCTTAAGGGTTGCTTTATACTGGATAAAGCGGCTGTTAGCGGCCACGGATTCGCCCTGCGCGTTAATAGGCTTAAAAGAGGTCCAGCTGCCGTCATTTGGGTCTGCTGTATTACCGGTACTGATGGCCATGGAGATGGAGGTGCCGGCAGGCGTATCGCCATGCCAGGTTATTGCTCCCCAATCTGTAATGTCGCCGGCGTCGAATGCACGGGATGTAAAGCTGCCGGTGAGCGCATATGGCGCCACATGCATCCAGTCAATAGACAGGTTATTATCGCTGGACACGTAATCGCTCACCTGTATGAACATATTTGTCTTTACAGGCATGTTGATCACCGCGGCGGGTTTGGTATCGCCATCTATATAGAACTCGAAGCCGCCGGGATTCCATTTGATCTGGAAGCGGTGCTGTGCATCAAATAAGCGAGTGCCCAGGCTGATAGCGGTATTATTAGAGGCACGGGCATACAGGTTGCCGTCCGGCGCTGCTTCGCCCACCATTACCCAGGGACCGTTGTTAAATCCTTCATCAATAGAGAAGCCGATATTCTGGTAGTTCCCTTCTGTGAAAGTTGCGGCAAACTCGATAGATGATCCGGGCTCATAAGTGTTTTCAGAGAACATATGGGTACCGCTTACGGTGATCACACCTTTGTTGTTTACCGTAGTACCATCAGTATTGTAACGGGCGCCTTTCCAACCGGCAGGGATGGTAGTGAGCGCGCTGGCGAATTCCTCGCTTACCATTGGCTGTAAGGTTACGGCGCCATCGGCGGTGATAAGCGTGCCAACATCCGGCGTACCTGCATTCAGCTCTTCCGGCGCTTTGTCAATAGCACAAGGGGCTTCGGGCAGCTTAAAGCTTAAGGGTGGCGCGCCAATAGTAGGTTTTACTATTGTATTACCCGCAGCGTCTTTGGAAATGATGCGGAAATAATAAGTGATACCCGGCGTAAGCTTCGTGAGATGCAGGTTATGGGAGGTAGCCGGAGATGTTTCTTCCATATGCAGGGTAAGGCTGTCAGGGCTTACATCGTAACGTATGGCGGCATCTGCATTTTCGTTGGTGGTCCAGGTAACGGCCACAGATCCATCAGGATTAGGAGCGGTGTGTACGTTAGAGATCGCCGGTGGCAGCGTGTCCTTTACGGGCGCTGCCGCGGTGGCGTTGTCTGTGGTTGTGGGAGTAGCGGCTACAGGCGCGTTGGCATCCGGTATAAACAGCACATCCACCCAATAGTTATTGGAACCATAGTTATCGTCCGGGAATGTTGGCGCGTCCGCGTATTTGTACACACCGTTAGGGCCATCGTCTCCAGTGGCCAGGGCGCGCAGGGGGCCATTCACCACACCTTTTGTAAAGAAGGGATTGGTGCTGGCATAGTCACCGGGGCCGCTAAAATAGGCGGCTATGTAGGTGGTGCTGGCCTTTATTTCTATAGGTTTTTCAAATAGCACCTCTTTCCAGCCAATTGTACTGTCGCCGGTAAAAGCGGCTTCTCCCAGCTTAGTGCCGGTAGTATTCCACAGGTGTACCAGGTATTTACCACCTTTCGCAGCGCCTTTGTAAAAGCGAATGCCGTTTACCTGGCCATTCTGCGCAGAGCGGAACTTAACGCCCAGCTCAATGGGCATTCCGTCGTCCACAGCGGGTGCAGTGGGGGCATCTGTGGCCTGAAAAATGGTAGTGTCCCGGAGCGGTTTACCGCTTACAGGATTGTTGGCTGCAATTGTACTCTGAATGGAGAGAATCATCGAGGCAAAAAGCAAAACACTGAAATGCTTCCTGCAATCATAGGATAAGGATTTGCGTAACATGTTGCTAAATAGCGCTTTAAAATAAAGATTACGGTTTCTGGAGGCGGCAAAATACAAACAAAAAATTTAAAATTTAATAAAAATGATTATATGTTAATAACCAATGGAATAAGCGGGGTGAAATGCAGGGGAATGTCCGGAATGATTGGTAGTGGTTCATTCCGGGCGGTAAATTGGCTGGTGGCGCCAACGGTTAGTGCGGATAACGGGTTGTGCGGAGGCTGGGCGCGCTAATGCTGCGGCACCAGACCTCCCGGGATCAGGATAATGTTCAGCAGGCGTAGCAATATGATATCTGCCCTCCATATGTTGGGGATGCTGACAGTCTTACATGTTTATTGAAATGTTACTACATATACGGATTGCCGAATTAGCGCTCCCGCTGTTTATTTTAATGTTTGGGTGAGATGTTACTATCCGCCAGCCAGTTGGTCAGCAATGGCGGCCAGGCCTTGAGGGACTGCAAGGTAGAACGGTAACCCATATTAAAGGCATGGCTGCCATTGGCGAATACATGTGCTTCTACCGGTACTTTGGCGGCCCGGTACCGTTGTAACAGGTTTACAATAGGTACGGAGCAACATTCATCATCATTAGCCGCAATCAGGAATGCGCGGGGCGCATCTGCCGGTACCTGCTCCGGTACACCCAGCGGACCGGGATATACCAGTATCTGAAAATCAGGTTTGCCGTTCAGGCGATCCACCGGATCCGGGGCATTAGGATCACCCGCGCCAGACTGGTAGGCCACCTGGGCTACTACTTCCCCGCCTGCAGAAAATCCCCAGATGCCCACGCGGCTGGGATCAATATTCCATTGGGTGGCATGGCTGCGCACCAGGCGCATGGCGCGGTAGGCATCTTGTTTTACCTCTTTTTCCAGGCTGTAGGTGGAGTCTTCGCGGAACAGGCGGTATTTGAGGATAATAGCAGCAACGCCTATACTGTTGAGGAAACGCGCCGGCTCTACGCCTTCCGCTGTATATACCAGCAGGCGGTGCCCGCCACCGGGACAAATGAGTACTGCAGCGCCCGTGGCTTTCTCTTTTGGCGGCAGATATACTGTAATGGACGGGTTGTGGATGTTCTTTACCCAATAATCTTTGGCTTGTTCCGGCTCATTGCGGCGGTTTTCATAGCCAGGCGCGCCATTGGGCCATAAGGGGATAACGCGGCCGGTATCCTGCGCTATAGCTGGTATAATGGCCAGTAACGGCAGGCAAACGTGGAAAAGGTACCTGATAAACGTGCGCATATTAGTTTTTTGAGTGGTAAACTTTGCTGTTTTGTTTTTCTTCCGGCAACGATCTTATTCTCCCAGCGCCACGGCCAACAGATACCAGGCCGCATGTGGCAACCACTGCTCTGCCCATCGCCAGTCATAATCTTTGCCGGTAGTGGCATAGGAAAGATTGAAGTCGATATCCTCTTCATCATTCAGGCCGGAGGTAATGCCATTTACAATACCACCGGGCGCATTGGTGTATTCAAAAGTGCCAAAGAAGCCATAGGCCGGGTTGTTATGTCCGGCGCCCTGGAGCATACAAGCGTCATAAGGATTGAGGCCGAGGATCCAGTTCAGCTGGTCCAGCGCAAAACTTTCGAGCTTGTCATGCAAGGACTTATCGTTTTTGAAAAGGGATGCGGCCATCCGTGCCGCGCTGGCCATAGAGGCTATCCTTGCATTTTCTCCCTGCCACCACGGGGCGGTTTCCGTGCCGTGCGGGAAGAAGAAGGCGCTGTGGCGATTCCCTGCTGTATCCTGTACCAGCTGGCGGCTGTAACCGAAGGGATTGTTCACTTCGTGCGTGATGCCCAGTTCAAATGTAAGCGATTGTTTCAGCACTTCACGTATATGGTCTTTTGCCACATCGTCCGCAATATCGTAGTAGCCGACCAGGCTTACAATGGGGAAACCCGCATCTGCCGCATGGAAGAAAGGACGGTCCTTATCGTCTGCCCGCCAGTAATTGTGATAGTTTTTCCAGGAAATAAGGCGGTTCATGAGCTGCGTTGCTCTTTTGTCCGCGGCTGTTTTGTACCCGGTTTTTTTTGTGGCTTTGTATAATTCTGTAGCAGCGGCCAATGCGCAATAGTCATCCACAATATTCTCTTTACCATCATTGGTCATGGAGGGATTATTCTGTTCCAGGAAAGCAAAAGCATCTTCTGCCGCGCGCAGGTAGTCTGCATTACTGTACTCGCCGGAGGTATCGTAGGTAGCGGCCATGGCCAGGGCCGCAATAGCGATGCCGCCGCCGGAACGGTAACTGGCCTGGTAACTTTTCCAGTCGTCTGCCGCCGTTTTTTTATTGGCTGCCTGGTTGGCGGATTGTTTGATGCTGTAACCTTTTTCCTCTCCATGTATTACACGGTCCTTTGCTAGCTTGCCGGGGCCGGGCGCAGATACGGAGCGGTAGAAGGAGCCTGTTGCGGGATGTACACGGGCCAGGAAATCTGCTCCATACATGGCTTCATCCAGTAAGCGGCGGTTGTACTGCCGATAGTCTGTGCCGCTCTTTTTATGTAACAGGGCGTATGTTTTTAACAGGCTCCATACTGTAAGGGAGATCTGCTGCGGATTGAAGTATGTAGAGAAGCTGAGGTGGGAGAGGTGTTTGCCGTAATCGCCGGTAGCATCATACCAGCCGCCATGGGCGTCTATCGTATCAGTGGTCCGTCCCTCCAGCAGGAGGCGCCCGTCTGCTTTATCCAGCAGGCCGGAGCTGCGTTGTCCTTTAAAGTAGTAGATCACATCGGAGATAGTGGCTTGTTCCAATACGTTCCTGCCTATCGTGAATGGATAGGACAGGATGGTTTTCCCATCAGCCGTTACCTGTAGCTTGTAGGCGCCGGGAGTGTTATATGCGCTGAAGTCCATGTTCCAGAAAACCCAGTTCTTCCATTTTTGCACCGGCTGAGGCGATGTTAGCTTACCGTTATATACGACTTTACCGGTAGCGGCGTTTACTAGCTGAAAACTGTTGATGGCAGGCCGGTGATCTCCCACGATCACGGCTTTTTTAGCTTTGCCGCTTTCATAACCTATATGGTTGGTAACGATCTTAATGGACTGGGCGGATAAAAGGAAAGGGAGCATTAACAGGATAAAAATGAGTCTGCTGCAGTACTGATAGTACATAAGAGTTATGTTTGGCTGATGTGCAGAAATTTACTCATAAATAACGGTAAATTGTAATTTTATACTTTCAGTCATCACCTA
Organism: Chitinophaga agrisoli; assembly: GCF_008386695.1. Lineage (GTDB taxonomy): Bacteria > Bacteroidota > Bacteroidia > Chitinophagales > Chitinophagaceae > Chitinophaga > Chitinophaga agrisoli. The sequence goes on along the minus strand of NZ_VUOC01000002.1, from coordinate 1,886,152 downwards.
TATTATTCTCTTATGTCGGCTACTGTAAAAAAATTATTATGGCTATTGTTGTTTGCACTGGCGGCAGACCGGCTGTATGCACAGAATAAGATCGTTGTTTTCCAGTCGGACTTTGGATTAAAGGATGGCGCCGTATCTGCCATGAAAGGTGTGGCCAATGGGGTATCTGACGCATTAAAACTGTATGACGTTACCCATGAGATACCGCCTTATAACATATGGGAGGCCGCATACCGGCTGGAGCAGACCATACCGTACTGGCCTAAAGGAACGGTGTTTGTATCTGTAGTAGACCCGGGCGTGGGCACTCAGCGCAAGTCCGTGGTGCTGAAAACAAAAGCAGGGCATTTTATTGTAACACCGGATAATGGCACCCTTACCCTGATAGCACAATCAGAAGGCATTGAGGCCATACGTGAAATAGACGAAGCGGTGAACCGGCGGAAAGACTCCCGCGCATCCTATACTTTTCATGGCCGGGATGTGTACGCCTATACCGGCGCCAGGCTGGCGGCCGGCGTTATCACATTTGAGCAGGTAGGGCCTGCATTGCCGGATACTGTGGTAACGATCTCCCATCAACCGGCAATACTGGAGGGGAACACCCTTAAAGGCACGATTGCCATACTGGATGTGCAGTATGGTAACCTGTGGACCAATATCCCGGCAGATCTGTTTAAGCAGCTTAATATTCCCGCGGGCGGCCGCCTGCAGGTAACGCTTTATCATAAAGGGAAGCAGGTGTACAGTGGTAGCATACCTTATGCGCACACTTTTGGCGATGTGCCGGAAGGGCAGCCCCTGGCTTACCTGAACAGCCTGATGCAGCTGTCCTTTGCGCTGAATATGGGAAGCTTTGCCGGCAAGTACCATATTGAAAGCGGGAATGACTGGAGCGTAACTGTAAAAAAATAAAGTGATAGCCTGTACCGGGAAGGTACAGGCTATACGTAGGTTGCTAGTTGGTCTTACCCCAGAATGTATCTTCCTGTTCCGGATCCTGTACATGGATCCTGGCCTCAATGATCTTTCCATCGGCTACCGTGTAGACGTCGATATTATCCGTATCGAGCGTAGCGCCAGGGCGGGTAGCCTTAAAGTGCAGCACACAGGCCGCGCTGTTGCCGTTCACTGCCAGTAATTTGATATCCGTTAAGGCCAGCGTATTTTCCGATACCTGGAACATACCGCCCACCATCTGGAATACTTCCATGCAGTTCTGTTTTACGCCGGAAAAACGGTGGTTGCCGGGCTGATGCCATTTTACATCCGGGTGGAGCAGGGCGGCTAGTTTTTCCTGGTTCATTTGCTGTACGGCGGTCACAAATTCGCTGACTACCTGTAATGTTTGCTTTTCCATATCTGTAATTTTGTTGTTGTATGGTGCAAAGCTATTGTTGTTCAAGGGGGTAGGAGTTACCGGCAGGCGCCATTCCCTTACCATTTTACGACAACCGGGTTTTGGGAAATGACAGGTAGGTACAATGTGCGCCTTTTTATATTTTTGCGCTTATGGAGCAAGATACCCTCACACAAACCGCTACCGCCAATACGCCTGGCAATATGTACAGTATTCCTGTTGGATACCGGCGCATGGAGAACCTGCATATTGTTTTCTGGCTGCTGAAAGACATTAGCTGGTGCCTGATATGGAAACCTTTGGGCATTATCATGATCTTCCCTACGCTGATCATATCTATCATTATTGCCTGGCGTACCCGCCAGTTTGTATCGGAGCTTTGCCATAATGTGGCCATTACTGTATGGATCACAGCTAACTCTTACTGGATGATCAGTGAGTTCCTGCATTTTGATGCGCTGACCATTACCGGCGATATTACCTATAAACACCTGGCGGTGATCCCGTTCACGATGGGAGTGTTGATACTGGCTTATTACTATCTGATCTATAAACCCATGCATAAAAATGAGATCGAAACGATGTAAGAAACGTCGAATTGAAGAATCGATTTTCACTGTGAATATGGGGTGATTTTGTTTTAAAAAATATGGAGAGGTTTTTGAAAATCGCTAATTATTTGGGTATTTTAGCAGTAAATCAAAACTGTTAACCGAATGAGATCAAAAGCATTGGAAGTATTTAAAATACTGGAAGGGTCGTATGGCGCAACGGATGCACGAACGATCATTGAATATGTAGAAAACACAGACATTATGGCAATTGAAAGAGTACTTAACGGTAAATTGGATCATCTGGCCACAAAGCGGGATGTGGAAGCATTGCGGAGGGAGTTTTTATCGTCCGGAGAGAACACTAAGAATGAATTTAAGGCGATAAGGGAGGAGGTGGCAGCATTCAAGGAGGAAGTAAAAAACGAATTTAAGGCGATAAGGGAAGAGGTGGCAGCATTCAAGGAGGAAGTAAAAAACGAATTTAAGGCAGTGAGAGAGGAAGCGACATTATTCAAGGAGGAAGTGAGGAATGAATTTAAGGCGGTAAGGGAGGAAGCAGCATTATTCAAAGAGGAAATGAGGAATGAGTTTAAGACGGTTAGAAGTGAGATGTCACATAACAAAGCTGATCTTATGAAATGGATGTTCGTTTTCTGGGCTGGCCAGTTAATTGCCACATTTAGTTTTATCCTGCTGTTTATAAAGAAATAGTTACCCACGTTTCCCCGTCAACCCATTATTCTTTCCCCTTATTAACATATACCCCTAAAAAATTTCCGTGCCGGAAATTTATTTGTTATTTAAAACCGATCGGTCTAATTTTATGCCTATGAAGAAATCCGAACGGACCCGGCAACTTATCGTGGAAAAAGCGGCCCCTATATTTAACAGCAAGGGAGTGGCGGGCACCTCCATCAGCGATATTATGGAGGCCACCCAACTGGCTAAGGGCGGCGTATACGGCAACTTCTCCACCAAAGACGAAATCCTCATTGCTGCATTTGACCATATTGCAGAGAACCTGAAGGCAAAGCTGGCAGGTATTACCGCCCCTGTGCCCACTTTCCGGGGAAAGTTTGAGGCGCTGTTCGATTTTTATATTGACAATGCTACGCAACCCTTTATGGACGGCGGCTGTCCAATCCTCAATTTTGGCGCAGACGCTGATGATACCCATCCGGAGTTGCGGGACCGGGTGAGCGAGCTGATTGCCTATTTCCAGAACAGGATCGTACAGCTGGTCAACGCTGGCAAGGCGGGCGGGGAGTTCCAGGAAGATTGGAATGCGGAATATTTTGCAGTAAAGATGTTCACCATGCTGGAAGGCGCTGTGCTGGTATGCAGGATGCATAACAGCAATAAACAGATGAAGGCGGTGGTGAGCATGCTGAAAGACGAAATGGAACATTACACGATCTGATCTTTTTTATTCAATAAACTAATTGATTGTATGCAAAGTCAGGTATTGCCATTCTCCCTTAGAGTTTCTGCTTTTATGTTATCCCGGTTAGGGAAGCCTTTTCCGGGGTTAACGGCCCGTATGTTCCTTTCCATGTACAGCACTCCTCCCAAAAGAAAACTACGGGACTCGCACCTGGCAGTAAGGGAACATGCAGTACTAGAAAAGGCGGCCTTTAGCCGGTATCCTTTTGACGACCGGCCGTTGACCCTTAGTATCTATCGCTGGGGGCAATCCGACAAAAAGATATTGCTACTGCACGGCTGGGGCGGGAGCCCGTTTGACTTTAGACAGATGATCACCGCGCTGACCGCTGCCGGTTATGAAGTGATCACTTTTGATGCGCCGGCACATGGCGCCTCACAGGGCAGGAAGACCAACCTCATACAATGGATGCACATCATAGAGCAGCTGCTGCAACGTACCGGCCCTGTACATGCCATAATAGGCCATTCGCTGGGCGGGCTTAGCGCTGCGCTTACGCTGGTACATAAAAAAGTACGGGTACCCCGGCTGGTAATGGTTAGCGCGGCTGTGAGCGCGCCTGTATTCTTTGGCGAGACCTTCCAAATATTTGGCATACCGGAAAAAGTGATGCCTAAAGTGCAACAGCTTGTTATCAGGCGATTAAAGCAGGACCTATTGCAATTGGATCTTTTTCAACATATTGACCAGATAAAGGCAGACCACATAATGGTGGCATATGATGAGACCGACAGTATCGTACGGGAGCAGCAGATAGATAGCTTTCTGCAGCAATACCCCGCTATAACGCCGTTAAAGATCAAAGGGGAGGGGCATTTCCGTATTATGAAGGATCCGCGGGTGATTGAGGGCGTGCTGGAATTTATCGGGAAATAGGGCGTAAAGGGGGCTTAAGCCGCTGGATCTGCAGCTGACCGACGCAGAATAAGATATAAAGAATAATGCCTGTAACTCACTGCCTTTGCAGTTTGTTACAGGCATTATTGTATGTAGCAATCGTTATCTGCCAAAGCTATAAAAGAGATCGGTGGGCCAGGGCGTTTCGGTATGCCCCTGCAGTTTTAACTGGTTGCCTTCCAGGGTAGTGATCGTGAGGCTGTCGTTACCAAATACAAAACGCTCATCTGTAGATGTCACCAATTTCTTATTGCCATCCAGCAGTTTATAATATACCGTATCCAGCAGGGCATTTTTTACCTGGTAAATTTTATGAGCAGTGGTATCAAATGTCCAGTTATTACTGTCTGCCGCATAGTTCAATGTGTCTTTTACCACTATGTTTCCCTGTTTATAGTTCCTTATCAGGGTGATAAAGTTCCATTTGCCTGCAATGGCTACATTAGCGGGAGGTGCATCTTCATCTTTTTTACAGGCAAAAAATAAGGCTATACCAGCCATCAATGGCAATATTCGGTTCAGTTTCATAGGTAATAGAATTATTGGATACTATGCAAGATAGTAAATATTATTAAATTAGATAATACCTATTAAACGGTGATTAAAGGAATGATATTGTAGCGTATATTTTGTATTTTGTTTTTATTTAACCCGAAATCCACGTAAATGACTACATCAAAAAATCGCCGGGAGTTCCTTCGTCAATTAGGCATGTATACCATGGGCATGGGTATGTTGCCAACCGTATTGGCTGCCTGTGGTGGCAATGGCCCTTCATCCGGACAACCAGGTACTGATAGTACCGCTGCAGATACCACTGCTGGTAAAGCTACCGCGGCTGGCCTGTTTTTTAAGATCTCGCTGGCGGAATGGTCATTCCACCGGGCTTTGTTTGCCGGAAAAATGAACCATCTTGATTTTCCTGCCAGGGCTAAGAACGAGTTTGGTATCGATGGGGTAGAATATGTGAACCAGTTCTTTAAAGATAAGGCAAAGGATAAGGCTTACCTGACCGACCTGAAAAAACGTTGTGACGACAACGGTGTACACAGTGTACTGATCATGTGCGACGGGGAAGGGGAAATGGGTGACCAGGATGCGAAGAAACGTGCGCAGGCAATAGAAAACCACTATAAGTGGGTGGAAGCGGCGCAGTTCCTGGGATGCCACGCCATCCGCGTAAATGCAGCAGGTGAGGGTAAACCGGAAGACGTGGCAAAGGCCGTGGAAGATTCGCTCTCTAAATTATCCGCATTTGGTAAAGATCACAATATCAATGTGATCGTGGAGAACCATGGTGGTATTTCTTCTGATGGCGGATGGCTGTCGAACGTTATGAAAACGGTGAATATGCCTAACTGTGGTACCCTGCCGGACTTTGGTAATTTTTGCCTGAACCGTACTAAACCAGAGAGCAATACACCGGAGGGCTGGGCCAAAACCAAATGCCTGGAGGAGTATGACCGTTATAAAGGCGTGCAGGAGCTAATGCCTTTTGCCAAAGGCGTAAGCGCTAAGACCTATGGTTTTGACGCCAATGGCAACTGCGTGGAGACAGATTATAGCAAGATGCTGAAGATCGTTAAAGATGCGGGTTATACCGGCCATATTGGTATTGAATATGAAGGCCAGGATCTGTCTGAGGAAGAAGGTATCCGTAAGACCAAAGAGCTGTTGCTGAGAGCAGGGATGATTTAATGTGCTGATGCGTTGATTTGTCAATAGAGGCTATATAACGTAAACTGATAAAAGCCCAAGGCGGTATGATACCAGCCTTGGGCTTTTTATTATCATTTGCTTATTTCTTTATTATTAGCACATTGGCACATTAGCACATTAGCACATTATTTGATCTCTACTTCCCCATCCTTTATTTTATAATCCAGTCCTTTAGGTTTTACTAAGGCATCCAGCACCTGTTGCAGGGTTTTATCTTTAAAACTTGCTGAGATGTTCTGTATCGCGGACACATCTGTGTTTACGGTGATGGTAACGGCATACCAGTCTTCCAGCTGGCGCATGGCGGTCATAAATGGCTGGTCCCTGAATTGCAGGTCGCCCTGTAGCCAGGTCTCCAGCTCCGCCGGTTCGTAGGTTTCCTTTTCCATCAGGTCTATCTCCTTGTTGGCCAGTACCATTTGACCACGTTCCAGTATTTCCGGCTGGTTGTCTGTATCGGAATGGTAGGTTTTGGCTACCCTTACCTTGCCATTCAACAGGTAAGCGGTAGCGCCAGGCTGCGCCGCAAAGGACCGTACCCTGAAGGCGGTACCCAGGGCTGTGACGGTGAGTTTATCTGTTTTTACGATAAAGGGCTGTGCGTTGCCGTTAAAAGCGGCATCAAAATAGCCTTCTCCGTCCAGGATCAGCTCCCGGGTTTGCTGCGGGTAGCCGGCAGGTACCAACAGGCGGGAGCCGCCATTCAGCATGACGATACTGCTATCTGCCAGTACCACCCGTTTGCGCTGGCCCAACTGGCCTTCGAAAATGGTATAGGTAAAGCGGCTGTCCTGCAGGCCAGCAACCAGGTTATTGGCTGGCCTGGCTGGTTCTTTACATTGTATTAACCCAACTGCTATCAGTAGCAGGCATATTAGTGGGGCGTTGTATTGCATCCGGATCTTGCTTAACATGACATTTTTACTGGAAACATTAAAAATAAACAGATTTTTGTTAAAACAATGGCAGCCCCTTAACTTTGCGGCCCTATGGAAAAGCAGCTACCATTATCATTTGATAATACCGCCATTGCATTTGAGCATAGAACAGATAAAGCGCTTAAAAAAGCCGATTTCCTGTTCAGCAACATAGGTAAGCCATGGCTGGTGAAGCTGGGTGCCTTTTTTACGCCGCTGGCCTTTAAATTGAAGCTTCCTGTTAAGGGGTTGATAAAGCATACCATTTTCCAACAGTTCTGCGGGGGAGAGAACCTGCAGGAGGCAGCGCAAACCGCGCATACCCTGGGTAAGTTCCATGTAGGCGCGGTGCTGGACTATGGCGTAGAGGCGATGGAGGGGGAAGAGAACTATGACCACGCTGTGCCGGAGTTTATCCGCGCTACAGAATATGCCGCGGGCAATCCCAATATCCCTTTTATTGCCATTAAAGTAACGGGTTTTGCCCGTTTTGAGCTGCTGGAGAAGATACATCGCCGGGAAACGCTGGATACAGCCGAGAAAGCGGAGTTTGACAGGGTACGTGGCCGTATACAGGCGATCTCTGAGGCATGCGCCCGTCATAAGATAGGGTTATTGATAGATGCGGAAGAATCCTGGATACAGCAGCCGGTAGATGATCTGGCAGATGAGATGATGCGGCTGTTCAACAAGGGTACTGTGATCGTATATAATACCTTCCAGCTGTACCGGCATGACCGCCTGGTATTCCTGCAGGATTCTTTTGAGAAAGCGCAGCAGCAAGGTTACCTGCTGGGGGCCAAGCTGGTGCGCGGCGCTTATATGGAAAAAGAGCGTAAACGCGCAGAGGAACTGAATTACCCTTCTCCCATACAACCGGACAAAGCCGCTACGGATACAGACTATAACGCCGCCGTAAAATTTTGTATGGACCGTCTGGACCAAATGGCCGTAGTGATAGGCACGCATAATGAGCAAAGCTGTATGCTGGCGGCCAGCCTGCTGGATCAGAAAGGACTGCCGCACCAGCATCCGCATGTAAGCTTTTCCCAGCTGCTGGGCATGAGCGATAATATTACGTTTAACCTGGCGCATGCGGGGTACCATGTATCCAAATACCTGCCTTATGGGCCGGTAAAGGATGTAATGCCTTACCTGATACGCCGGGCGCAGGAGAATACTTCCATTGCGGGGCAGATGGGCCGGGAATTAGGACTGATCAGAAAAGAGCTGAAGCGCAGGGCTGTATAAAGCGGCGTTTTACATAGAGTATTTATAAAAAAAGCCGGTTACAGTACATACTGTAACCGGCTTTTTTATGGCTTTGATCAATTATTCTCGGTCTGCGGTATCGGGAATTCTTCCCATACATCATCACCCGGCCTGTCTTTAGGCAATTCGCCTAACCGGCCATAGCGGCGCATATCTACCCAGCGGTGCCCTTCAAAGAACAGGGAATAGCGGCGTTGCTGCAGCATTTCTGTTAAAAGGGCGGCTTGTGTAAGAGCGCCGGTATAGGCAGGAAGGTTATGGGCGATGCGTATGCGGTTAAGCGCTACAATGGCATCCGGGAAAGCGTTGGTCTGTATTTTGGCCTCCGCATAGATCAGGACCAGCTCTTCATTACGGATAATAGGTATAGGCGCGGAGTTGCTGGTATATACCCATGCATCGCGGTTGCTGGTCAGGCCATTTTGGGTGGCGGAAGCATTACGCAGGGTAGCTTTTGCAATCCTGTCGTCGCCGGGGGCGATATCTGTTGCGTAAGAAGGATGTGCCAGGCGGATCTCGCCACTTTGGTTCTGCGGTACAAAGAGTGGATTCAACTGATCGTTACTATTGGTGGAAAATGAGTTGTAAAAGCCAGCGGAGGTACTGCCGTTCAGGTCAAAGAACGAAGCGTTCAACGCAGTAAGCGCTGCAGCCCACTGTTGGCGGTATACGGCCACCCTGGCGGCTAAGGCGCGGTTAAAACGGATCAGGCCTGCGGCGGTCAAAGCATTGTCTGGTGCTTCCCGTGCCAGATCAAACCCTGATGCCAGCGGAAAAGCTATTTCTGCCCCGGTAAGATCCGCTTGTCCCTGGTCCAGCATTTGTGCGATGGCCTCGAGCGCAGGTGTTTTCTCCACAAAAGGTCCCAGGTTTTTATAATCCGCCACATCCACACGTATGCCATTCTCATCTGTCATATTCAGGTTCAGCAGCAGCTGATAGGCCATGATAGTATGGGCTATGCCAAGGTAACCTTTGCGTACCGGTTCTGTAATAGTGGTTGCGTTTTGTGCGCCTTCTATCAGCAGGTAGCCCTGGCGCACGGTGCGGTAACGTGATGCCCATGGATTGGTGATATAAAAGGTATTATTATCCAGCGTAGAGGCGCCACCGCCCAGCAATTCTATCGTATAACGCGGTTCAGAGCCGGCAAAACGGTAGATCTCCCGTCCCACAACGCCTACCACCTCCAGATAGGTACCCAGGTTAAAACGCATACCGGATTCCAGGCCCGTTACGAGGTTGTCCAGCTCTCCTTTGGTAGGATTAACTGTGATCAGGCTTGCATCCGGCGTATTCAGGTTGGGAATATCGCCTTTCTGACAAGCGCCTAAAACCAGTAGCAGGCTTGCCAGCTTAATATATTTGGTGATGTTATGTTTCATAAAGAATCAGTTTAAAACTAAGGGTTAGATTAATCAGAAGTCAACGCCTACGTGCAGGCTCATACGTTTAGAAGCCGGGAAGGGCGTTACATCCACACCGGTAGAAATACCGTTGCTACCCCTGCTGGTAGTAGTGTTGATGGTATTGCTGCCAAAGTTGGATACTTCCGGGTCATACCCTACATAATCTGTCCAGGTGAACCAGTTGTTGGCGGAAACGCCTACGCGCACGGCTCTCAGGAACTTGTTATTGGGCACGGGAATGTTGTAGTACAGGCCTATTTCGCGCACCCTTACATAGCCGGCATCCTGTACAAAGATTGAAGCGCTGCCGGAGCCCAGGCGTTCGGGGCCGTCTTTAACGCCGTTACCATTTTTGTCATCGTCAAAATCAGGACTGGTACCGCCAATGTCTGTGAGGTAACGGGTAAGGTTGATGTTATCGCCGCCTTTTTTCCAGTGGATGAGGAAGCGCAGGCTCAGGTTGTTAAACACCTGCACTTCGTTAAAAAAGCTCATCTGGAATTTAGGCTCAGAGTTGCCCAGGGCTACGAACACGTTGGTGGTAGGATCACGCGGGTCAGGAATGCTGCCTTTGATCTGGGTAGCGGGTTGCCCCTGCTCCAGGAAGAAGGTGGCCAGTGAGTTACCAAAGGCGCCCAGTGCAAAGGGATCAATGGAAAGCTTGGTCACCAGGGAGCGGTTTCGCCACCAGTTGATGTTGGAGGTCCACCTTATGTTTTTGGCATTGATGGGTACCAGGCTAAGGCCCAGCTCTATACCGCGGTTACGGAGATCGCCGGCGTTGGCCCACTCTGCGGTGAAACCGGTAGAAGGGGAGGGTGCGCGGCGCAGCAGCAGGTCATTGATCTTTTTGTTATAATAGGTAGCTTCCAGGCTTACGCGGCCATCCAGCACGGCAATATCAATACCTGTTTCGAACTCAGATTGCTTTTCCGGTCTAATATCCGGGTTACCCAGCTGGTTATCGATCAGCGAGCCGGGGAAACCGCCTGTGTTGGAGCCAATCAGCTGTGTGAATTTACTGCCGTATGGCGGTACGTTACCGGATTGGCCAAAGGCGGCGCGCAGTTTCAGGCTGTTAATGGCGGACATGTGCCAGAAGGCCATTTTAGCCAGGTTCCAGGAAACGGCGCCTTTAGGATATACATAATATTTCTTGTAATCACCGTTGTTGGTGGAACGGTCAAAACGTATACCGCCGGCCAGGGTAAAGGCGTCCATGATCACGATCTCTTCCTGTGCAAAAATGCCGTTGTCGCGGTATTTCTGCCGGAACTGCCTGGCGGTGGTGGCGCCAGCCTGGTCTAAGTTGGTTTGTGTACCTATCAGCTGTGTACTGGTCACGAGAATGTTCTCAAAATTGCCCGTTTCCAGGGTAGCGCCTATCGTGGTATTAAAGCTTAATTTACTGGAGGGGTTAAAGTTATTGATCAGATAACCGTTCAGGTTAGTGTTCAGGTTATTGGTAGAGCCCTGTATAGATGCGCCCTTGAGTGCTGCCATGAACTGCAGGGAGGCGGGGAAGATGGCGGCTGTTTTAAGGTTGTAATAATCCACACCGGCGTTCATTACCACGCGGGTAGTGGTCTTATCATTCTGTTGCAGGCGGGCATCCAGTTTTATGCCGGTGGTGAAACGGTTAACAGCTTCATTATTCGTCATTTTATCCCTTGTTTCCAGGAAGTTGGATGCAGAGTAGTTGTTTGGTTTGTAGTTACCCAGTTCATCCTTGTGAAGATCTGTAAAACCAGGGGTGAAAGCCAGTGCAACACCGTAGGTAACACTGTTGTTATCGTTATTGGTAAGGCCACGGTCAGCGCTGGAATTTACGTAGTTGGTAGTAATACCTACGCTTATGCGGTCATTAATACGGTGGTCTATATTCAACCGTAATGAGCTGTTAAGATAGCCGGTATTTTTAATGATACCGTCTTCTGCCCGGCGGTTGGCGGAGAAGTAAAAAGTAGTTTTTTCAGAACCACCGCTCACGCTCAGATTTGTATTTAATACCAATCCGGTTTCACCATAGAGCTCTTTTTCATAATCGTAGATCTTGCCGGCTGCCTGGGCTGCCAAAAACTCTGCCTGCTGGGGTGCGCCATATGTTTCCAGGGCTGTTTCCGAGGTGAAAACACGCTGGCCTAACAAGTGGCGTACTTTTACGAAGCCGGTTTCCTGGTTAACGCTGATGTTAGTACGGCCGGTCTTACCCCGTTTGGTGGTGATCAGCACCACGCCCGCGGCAGCTTTGGAACCGTATAATGCAGCCGCGGAGGCGCCCTTCAGGATCTCTATGCTTTCAATATCCGCAGGGTTAAGGTCCGCAATACGGCTGGAGGGATTGTCCTGGTTATTAGGGTTACCGGCAGATGCGGCGGCGGTGATATCATTCAGGCCAGCTGGCACGGCCACACTGTTCACAAAAATACCGTCTATTACATACAGCGGCTGTGAGTTACTAAATACAGAAGTGATACCCCTCATCTTTACGGAGATACCGCCACCGGGAGCGCCGGAGTTAGCGGTGATCTGGGCGCCGGGGATCTTGCCGCTCAGTGCCGCGTCAAAGGTCTGAGCGGGTGCGGTGCCGGCCAGGTCCCTGGCAGAGATGGTGGCTACGGCATTGGCCAGGTTACTTCTTTTAACTGTGGTGGCGAGGCCGGTCACCACTACTTCATCCAGGCGGGCAAAATCCTCTTCCATGGCAATGTTTACCGTACCGCTGCCGGCGGATGCGGTCTTTGTTTTATAACCGGTGAAGGAGAAAGTAAGTTGAGTGCTGCCCGAAGGAACGGCAATGGTATACCTGCCGTCCGCATCGGAAATAGTACCCCTGTTTGTGTTGGCCACCCGCACGGTAACGCCGGGTATGGGCTTGCCAAAACTGGCATCTGTTACCCTGCCTGTAACGTTTTGCTGGGCGTACAACATATACGTGCTGCATATCAATAGCAACACCATAAGTGTAGATTTAGATAGAAACATAGATTGTGTTTTTTGGGTGATAGTCTGTGTTTAGTTCAGAGGTTTTTTGGTAAAGGCATATAGTTTTGATGCAGTATTAAGGTTGATAAAATAGCTTTGCTACACATGGAACTTATCTTAACGTGGTGGTTCCCTCTATTCCGCGACGGTTTTGGTTGTATCACAGATTACGAAATTTCCACGTCATAACCACATTTTTTGTTTGAAGAAATAATGTTATATTTTTTGCCCTCTTTATCATGATAAACGCGGATACACGGCAGGTAGCCTCCCAATAATTCCCAACAATTTTGTTACTTTGCCCCCATATGGAACAGTACCTTCACTTACTACAGCATATACTCGATCATGGGGCTACCAAAACAGACCGTACCGGTACCGGTACTACCAGCTGCTTTGGCTATCAAATGCGTTTTAACCTGCAGGAGGGCTTTCCGCTGGTAACGACCAAGAAACTGCACCTGAAGTCTATTATCTATGAGCTGTTATGGTTCCTGAAGGGCGATACCAACACAGCCTATCTGAAGGAACATGGCGTGAGCATATGGGATGAGTGGGCAGACGCCAACGGCGACCTGGGCCCCGTATATGGCAAACAATGGCGGAGCTGGGAAACACGTGACGGGAAGTTGATAGACCAGATCAGCGAAGCCGTGAAACAGATAAAAAACAACCCGGATTCCCGGCGTATCATTGTAAGCGCCTGGAATGTGGGCGAGCTGCCGGAAATGGCCCTGAGCCCATGTCACTGCCTGTTCCAGTTCTATGTAGCCAATGGCCGCTTAAGCTGCCTGTTATACCAGCGGAGCGCTGACGTGTTCCTGGGCGTGCCTTTTAATATTGCTTCCTATGCGCTGCTTACGATGATGATGGCGCAGGTATGCGGCCTGGAAGCCGGCGAGTTTATACACAGCTTTGGCGACGTGCATTTATATAACAACCATGTAGAGCAGGCCAAACTGCAGTTGACCCGCACGCCATACCCGATGCCGGTAATGAAGATCAACCCGGATGTAAAGGATATCTTTGGATTCCGGTTTGAGGATTTTGAGCTGCAGAACTACCAGTTCCATCCGGCTATTAAGGCGCCCGTGGCGGTGTAGCACATTCTACCATTAACCACCCGAAATCCAGTTAATGATCATTTCTATCATTGTAGCGGCGTCTGAGAATAACGTAATAGGCCGGGAGAAGGAATTGCCCTGGCGGTTATCAACAGACTTAAAATATTTCAAGCAAACTACGCTGGGCAAACCCATTATTATGGGGCGTAAAACCTTTGAATCCCTGGGCAAGCCATTGCCCAACCGTCCTAATATCGTGGTTACGCGCCAGGCGGATTATGGCCAGGATGGTATTATTGTTACCAGTTCCCTGACAGACGCCATTACCGCTGCTGCGGCTTTTAATATGGGGGAGATATTTATTACCGGTGGATCAGAGATCTTTTCACAGGCATTACAGGCATCGCTGGTGCAAAGGATCTATATTACCAGGGTGCATGCCACGGTAGAAGGGGATACCTACTTTCCTGTTTTTGATAAGGATCAATGGCAGCTGGTCAGCAGCGAGCCACACGCCGCCGATGAGAAAAATCAATATGCCTTTACTTTTGAGGTGTACGAACGCCGATAGCAGCACATCAGCGGAATATCACGGTTCCAATCCCCTGTGTTAGCTCCATTTCCAGCTGTTTCAGGTGCTGGTGCACTTCTATACATTTCATCTGTACGTCAAAGGTATCTGCCTTCTCCATTTCCTGCTGGTTTTCCAGAATGAGCTTCTTTATTTTACGCAGTATCAGATAATTGGTGGTGCTGATGGTGTCTTTGAGATAGGCATTGTCGCCGTATACGGTGTCTATTTCAAAACGCTCTTTCCAGTTCACGCTCAGGTCTGCTTCCTTGTCTTCCAGGATCAGCGCCGTGTTTTTAGAAATATCAGGGTCCTGGTGGTACAGGAACCATTTGCGGTCAGGTGTATTGCCGCCATCATAGAGGGATTTATATTCACGCAGTATTTTCTTCACTATTTCACTGTCTGCCAGGGACTCAAAATCATAAGGCAGGTGAAATACATAGTCTGCCACTGTATTATGGTCTTCTTCGCTGAACTGCATATCGCCAAAGCGCAGCAGGATCTTCACCAGTTCTTTTTCCTGCTTCTCATCCGTAGAGAAAACAACTTCCACGCCGGTTTCCATGGCTTCCATGGCGGCAATGGCCTCATCGCTCAGGGCGTTATCATCATCCGGCGGGGCGTTCCTGGCCAGCTGCTGTTCCCGTTTCTGCAGGCGTTCCCGGATAAATTTGTTCACCAGCATGATGAGGCCCTGCTCATCGATCTTTAAAAGCTGGCTGCACTGGCGTATATAATCTTGTTGACGGGTGAAGTCCTCTACCTTATCTATCTTGGAGATGGTTTCCGCGATCTCGTTCACCAGCTGGCTTTTGCGGGTGCTGTCGTTACCGGCTTCCTGCATGGAGGTCTGCAGCTTAAACAGTACAAAGTCTTGTTTATTATCTGCCACAAACTGCCGGAAAGCGGGAGCGCCTATCTTCTGCACATAGCTGTCCGGGTCTTCTTTGTCCGGTATCAGTACCAGCTTCACATTCAGTCCCTCTTCTACGGCCATATCCAGGCCACGCAGGGCTGCTTTTACGCCCGCGTTATCCCCATCAAACAGGATGGTGAGGTTGTTGGTATATTTCTTTATCAGCCGCAGCTGGTCTACTGTAAGGGAAGTGCCACTGGACGCCACTACGTTCTCAATACCTGCCTGGTGCAGGGAGATCACATCCGTATATCCTTCTACCAGCAGGCATTCATTCAGCCGGTCTATGGAATGGCGGGCAAAGTAGGTGCCATACAGCACCTTATGTTTTACATAGATCTCATTTTCCGGGGAGTTAATGTATTTGGGCGCCCGGTCATTTTTGACCAATATACGGGCTCCAAAACCCAATACTTTGCCGGATTGGTTATGGATCGGGAAGATCACCCGGCCGCGGTAGTTATCTGCCGGCTGCTCATTACGGATGGCAACCAGGCCGGTCTTTTGCAGGTAATCCAGGTTATAACCTTTAGATAAGGCTGTTCTGGCAAAGGTATCCCGTTCGTTGCTGCAGTAACCCAGCTGGAATTTCTGGATGGTTTCTTTGGTAAAACCGCGCTCTTCAAAGTACGCGAGGCCTACATTCTGGCCTTCTTCCGATTCCAGGAGGTTATGGGAAAAGTATTCGCGGGCGAAATTATTAATGATAAACAGGCTGTCTGCCAGCTGCTGTTGCTGCTTTACCTCTGCGCTAACCTCTTTCTCCTCAATCTCTACATTATATTTCTGGGCCAGCCAGCGCAGGGCTTCCACATAGGAATACTTTTCATGCTCCATGATGAAGCTGATAGTATTACCGCTGGCCCCGCAGCCGAAGCATTTGTAGATCTCTTTACTGGGGGAAACCGTAAAGGACGGACTTTTTTCGTTATGGAAGGGGCAGAGGCCCAGGTAATTGGTGCCTCTTTTCTTCAATTTTACGAAAGAGCCTACTATCTCCACAATGTCAATGCGGCTCAGGATCTGTTGTATGGTATGTTGTGCAATCACGGTTTTTGGAAAAGCAAACTGCAAACATAGGTAATTTACAGATTTTTTGCGGCGAAGGCTTTGCCAGCCTTGTATCCGTATTTTTATATTATTGTTTTTAATTAATTTTAATAATTTTACATATTAATGTTTATATCTTTACATAGATTATTCACCTATACCTCCCGAGTACATGAAAAGATTTTTAATGCTGTTTGCAGGCATGTGTCTGGCGCTTACTGCTGTGAAGGCGCAGAGTCAGAGTTTTGATTTGAAGATCCTGGCTTCCGATACTGTCGGATGTGCGCCAAAAAAGATCTCATTTGATGTAAAATCATCTGCCGAGCTATCCGTGATCGATTGGCTGTGGGAGTTTGGTGATGGTGGTACCGCTTCCGGCCCTCAACCTACCCATACATTTAATACGCCCGGTCACTATGTGGTGCGTTTAACCATGGTACTACCCGCCGGGGCTACTTCCATGAAGGTGTTCAGCTACCAGGAGATAGACATTCTGCCTATCCTGGATCTGGGTATCCTACACCCGTTGTGCAGCAATTATTGTCCGATCATTTCCAACACCGCTATGGCGGAGGGGCACCATGACCCAGGATGGTATCTGTGGAGCACGGGGGATACGACCAGTACCCTGCGCGCCTGTAGCCCGGGCACTTATTCCGTTACCTATAATGTATGCGGACAAACCCTGCGCGATACTACGGTGGTGATAGGCAGGGTAAGTGAGACCCTGGCCCAGATCTCCTATACCTGGCTGTGCAGCAGGCAGGTAGACCTGGCCGTAACGCCTGCTTATGAGAATGTACCATACCGTTTGTGGCTGAACTGGGGTGATGGTTCTTCCCAGACCCTGATGGACCGCGACCGTCATATCCTGAATTTTGACCATGAATATGCCATTTCCGGCGACTATACGATAGAGGTGCACATGGAGTATCAGAACAGCTGTTCTGATGTGGTAACGCGGAAGGTGACAGTGCGTCAGTAACGTCTTTTCCTATGCCAACATACTATTGAGTGAGTGGCGAGGGGTGAGCAACGGACCGGTTTGGTCATGTTGCCCACCCTTCGCCTTTTATGGGAGTGATGTTATATTAACTAGCAAGGATCATCCTTGGGAAAAGCAAGGAGAGTGCAATCTGAAATGGATATGAGGTGGGGATGAGGTGGACTTGATCCGGGGTAGGAGCGGGTGAAAATAACATCAGACTGACCGTACACATATATTAATACTCTTGTATTTATTTAATTAGCTAATTTTACCCGGTTTTTTATTTTCCTCACCCTATACCCATGAGTACATGAAAAGATGTTTACTATTGTTTGTTTTTATTTTTGCCCGCCATCTTTTATCCGCCCAGGATATTAAGGCTGATTTCAGTTACGATAAAACGGTTGGTTGCGGTCCGCTGACGGTAACTTTCCAGGACCTAAGCACCGGTCCGGCCAATATTGTAGCCTGGAAATGGAACTTTGGCGACGGCGATTCTTCTTTTGTAGCCAACCCGGTGCATACGTATAGCCAGAAGGGGCAGTTTACCGTTACGCTTACCGTGCGGGATGCCAGTGGCAACGTGGCTAGTAATGAGTACCGGTACCCGCAAAAAAAGGTAGTGGTGCTGCCGGTGTTGAATATTGGTGATGAGTACCTGGTTTGCACTATGTATGACGCTAATAATAAAGTAACGCTGGCCAATAAGGCGGCGGCGCCGTATGCGTCTGCTATGGGGCATTATGAGTGGTCTACGGGGGATACGACGGCCAGTATCAATGTGAATACCGCAGGGGAGTACCGGGTAAGTTATGATGTGTGCGGACAGAGTTTGCGGGATACGGCGAATGTGTCTGTAGCCAGTAGTGCAATACAGGCAAGCTACCGGAAGCAGGCGCAAGGATGGGAATATGGTTACTATCGTATGATCGTATCCTGGACTTATCCCTTTGCTAGTAAAGCCGTTGATAGTGTGCGCATAAACTGGGGCGATGGGCAATGGAATTCCTATGAAAGTTATGAATCCCCTTCTGCTGTTTATGCCCATAATTATACCGCTCCCAATGGAGGAACCTACCGGGTTAGCATTGATCTGATATCAAAGGAACCAAATGGTCTTTGTGATACTGCAATAGTCATTCCTAACTTAATAGTACCGGAGACACAAGTAAGGCTGGATCTTGGTCCGGATACTATTTCTATATACCGGGGTGACACGTTGGTATTGGATGCAGGCAACCCTGGCGCGACTTATTATTGGAGCCCTCTGGGAACCAGCCAAACCTTTAAGGTAACTGAGCAAGGTCATTACGGGGTGGCTGTATATAAGGGGCCGGATATGAATGTAGATAGCATATTTGTCCGTGTCATCGATCGCCCCACCAAACCGGATGCCCACATTGGTATCCTGCAGCGGGAGTGCAAAACAATATATTTTGCGGACAGTTCTATCGTACATCCGGATTACCCGGTTACCAAACGGTACTGGGTATATGGCGATGGCAGCAATACCAACGACACGGCCAGTATGCCAGTACATAGCTACCTCCAGGATGGTCAATACAATGTGACCCTGATGGTGGGTAATAGCAAGGGAGAATGGGATACCGCGTACCAGCAGGTGACGATCAGCTCTCCTCCGCCGTATGTGAACCTGGGAAAGGATACCATCCTCTGGGGGCAGAGTGTGACGCTGGGTAGCAGTAACCCACAGGGCGCACAATTTACCTATTTGTGGTCCACAGGGGATACCACCCGTACCAAAACGGTATCTGCAGAAGGTACTTATTCGGTTACGGTGACCAACCAGGCTTGTGGCACCAGTGCTGCAGATACTATCCGGGTATTTGCATCCGCCAGGCATTTAGATGCAGGTTTTACATCTGAACGGATTGCCTGCCGCACTATACAGTTCACAGATACCAGCAGCGTTTCCGGGGCCTATATAGCGCAGTGGCGCTGGACTTTTGGCGACGGTACCACGGATACGGTGCCTAACCCGGCGCATACTTATACGCAGGCGGGCACCTATCACGTAACACTGAAGGTGACAGATAACATCGGCAATATAGATACGACTTATAATTTCGCTACATTGGAAGCTGCGCCTGAAGTATACCTGGGACCAGATATTGATACGCTTAAACCAGGCCATACTATTGCGATAAACGCTCCTTACAGGGCTGCTTACAGCTACCTCTGGTCTACCGGAGATACCACCCACTTTACGTTAGTGGATGAACCGGGTACATATTGGGTGAGGGTAACGGATCGCTTCTGCGGTACCAGCAGTTCAGATACCATTGTCGTATCACGTCCTGGCACCAGTTATAGCCTCCAAGCCGGCTTTGTTCTTCAACGAACAGCTTGCCGGAGCTTCCAGTTCACTGATACCACAAAAATAACAGGCGCCCACATCGTCAAATGGAACTGGCAGTTTGGAGATGGCGCTACGGATACAACGCAAAACCCTGCGCATACCTATGGCTATGATGGTCCATTTGGCATCATACTGCGGGTAACGGACAACCTGGGCAACCGGGATACTGCTTACGCCCTGATTGATGGCCAGGGAGCGCCTTTTGTAAATCTTGGGCCCGATATCAATACGCTGCGAAGCGGCAAAACTGTTCAGCTGGGCACTTATAATCCCGAAGGGCTTGGTTATGATTATCGCTGGTCTACCGGTGATACCATCCGTGTGATCAACGTTTCGCAGCCGGGTACTTACTGGGTGAAGGTAACAGACCGGTTTTGTGGTAACAGCGCTTCCGATACGATTGTAGTAACCCGGCAGGATAATACTGAAACACTGGAGGCTGATTTCCTGATCAAACAGACAGCCTGCCGTCAATACCTATTCACGGACTGGAGTACGGTAAATGGCGCCTCCATTACGCAATGGTACTGGCAGTTTGGCGATAATAAGACCGATACCCTTCCTAATCCGGTACATACGTACAGCCAGCCAGGCCAATACTCCATAACATTACGGATAACAGATAATCTGGGCAGACAGGATACCGTTGTAAAATCAGTCACCATCATTGGAGCGCCAATCGCGGACCTTGGCCCGGATATTGATTCGCTGACAGTTGGTGGTTCTGTGATGCTGGGATCTTATTTAGCGCCAATGGCTTCTTACCAATATCTCTGGTCTACGCAGGACACCACCCGTACGATCACGGTTACACAACCAGGTACTTATTGGGTAAAGATAACAGACCGGTACTGCGGCACCAGCGCCTCGGATACCATTGTAATGAGCGGCCAGCCTGCAACCGGTACAGATATAACGGGCGCTATAAACGCTGACGAAGACTTTACGATAAATGCGCAGTTCAACCATCCGTTCAACAGTAATAACGTATTCACCGTGCAGTTGCTGAAAGGCAGCGACGCCGGCGGCAGGGTTACCGGCGAAACACCCGGCGATATCCTGAACATTGCCACTATAGCCGGCACCAGCCAACATCCTGCGCTACAGGTGAGTATACCGGATACGGTGCCCTGTGGCCAGCATTATCAGCTCCGCATTGTGAGCAGCTCACCGGCGGATACTACTGGCTGGTCATCTGGCTTTGCGATACAGAACACGCCGCAGGCAACCATCCGTCAGCAGGGCGACAGCCTTTTTGCAGGCAAGGCGCTTACCTACCAATGGTATTTGAATGGCACGGCCATTGCCAATGCGGTGCAACCGTCTATCCGGGCCAAGGCCAACGGCCAGTATTATGTGATAGTAAGCAATGGCGAAAGCTGCCGCAGCACATCTGCCACGCTGAATATGATCATTACCGCTGTGCCGGAGATCACCCTGGAACAAAATGTGGTACGCGCGTTCCCGAACCCCACACCGGGCATTGTATACCTGCGTTTTGCGAAACCGCTGTTAAAAGCAGTGGATATTGTGGTGCTGGATAACAACGGCAATATAGTGTACCGCAGGCATACGCAGGATCAAACGGGCGAGATTGACCTGTCTGCACAGCCTAAAGGCGTGTACTATGTAACCATCACCGGTTACGGCAGGCAAAAAGCCATGCGGATCGTAGTGCAGTAAGTATTAAAGCAATATAAAAAGGTGGAAAGCAGGCCTGGCAACAGGTTTGTTTTCCACCTTTTGCTTTTGGCAATATTGGCTGAAAGCTGACATCCCGGCGCAGGTATTGGCCAACGGTTAATCACTCAATTTCCCCTATATTTGGTGATCAAGCCAAACAATCTTATTTTATTATTATGAAAGAAGTATTCATCGTATCCACTGCCCGCACGCCAATTGGCGCGTTTAACGGCGCACTGGCCACTATACCGGCTACCCGGCTGGGCGCCACTGCCATAAAAGCGGCATTGGAAAGGGCAGGCGTAGCGGCAGACAGCGTGAATGAAGTATTCATGGGCAACGTGATCAGCGCCAACCTGGGGCAGGCGCCTGCCAACCAAGCCAGCATATATGCAGGTATCCCGGTGAGCGTACCCTGTACCACCGTTAATAAAGTATGCGCATCCGGCATGAAAGCCATTATAACTGGGGCGCAGAGCATACTGCTGGGTGAGAATGATATAGTGGTGGCCGGCGGTATGGAAAGCATGAGCAATACGCCGTATTACCTGGATAAGGCCCGTAATGGCTACCGCCTGGGACATGGCGCTGTAATAGACGGTATTATCCGGGATGGCCTGTGGGACCCCTACAGCGATTTCCACATGGGCAATGCCGGGGAACTATGCGCCAAAGAATATAAGATATCCCGCGAAGACCAGGACGCTTATGCGGCCAACAGCTACAAACGTGCAGCCACTGCCTTTGAGAAAGGATATTTTAAGGACGAGATCGTACCCGTGGAAATAGCTGGCAAACAGGCGGTAACGGTAACAGAGGATGAGGATTACAAGAAAGTGAATTTTGATAAGATGCCCACCCTGAAGCCAAGTTTTGTAAAAGACGGGACTATCACAGCCGCCAACGCCTCCAACATTAATGACGGCGCAGCAGCCGTGGTGCTGGTAAGCGGCGAAAAGCTGAAAGAGCTGGGTTTAAAGCCCCTGGCCAGGATCGTTAGCTATGGAGACGCCTCCCAGGCGCCGGAATGGTTCACCACCACGCCGGTTAAAGCCATCAATAAGGCGCTGGAAAGGGCTAAGCTGAAAGTATCTGATATGGATTATGCGGAGATCAACGAAGCTTTCTCCTGTGTGCCAATCGCCAACCAGCGGGACCTGGGTCTGGATATGGAACGCCTGAACGTATGGGGCGGTGCGGTGGCCCTGGGCCATCCTATCGGCTGCAGCGGCGCCCGTATTGTGGTAACGCTGAACTCCATCCTGCACCAGCAAAATGGCCGTTATGGCGTAGCTGGGATCTGTAACGGCGGCGGCGGCGCAAGCGCTATTATTTTAGAGAAAGTATAAATACCACCAATAAAACAATGGGGGCGGCCTGTGTGCTGCCCCTTTATTGTATCAGGTAAAGCGTAGTATCAAACCTTGTTTTAGCCCTGTCAAAGACCTGGAGGCTTACGTGCACGCTGTCTTCCGCCTTTTTATCCATCTGCAGGGCCATGGGCGCGGATCTCTGATGGATCACATCCGGGGTGATCTTTTCGAAGAACCAGTATTTGTCCTCAATAAGGCTGTAAGTAGGGTAGCGGGACAGGATCCCTTGTTCCCTGGTTTGCAATGCATAGTCATTATCAATAGGATAGCGCGTAAAATCGCCATCGTACAGCAGGGCTACGCCCGCCATAATGGTAAGGATCCGCAAGGGCGGCAGCAGCAGGCCAAAAAGCAGTACAAAAGGGAACCCGAAAAAGCAGACCAGGTACACCCATTTACCGGTCACCTCCTTAGGTGTAAGCCCGTACAGGATAACCCCGGAGCCGGCATACAGTGAAAAGAACACCCTTTCCGTATACGCGCCTTTGAAGCCATAACCATTGGCATTCAGCAGCAAACAGATAATAGCAAAGAACAGCAGTACCAGGTGTACATACCACAAGAGGCGTACAGCGTCTGGCGACTTTACCTTTTTTATCTTGCAGGAGATCGCCGTCAGGAAACTGACAGAAAGGATCGTAAGCGTGATCATAGGATAGGTAGCTTTAAGATTCCGGGATAATAAAGACCAATATATTAATATATTTTTATATTCCACTAATATTTAAATCCGTTCCCCTTTTCCAAATCCTTTGCTTTTTCATCAACAAACGATAATTTTGCCCCTGCCTTTAGAGGAAGGACTTAAAATCTTTACAAATCATTATACCAATAGCATGCGTCAGATAGCTTTCAGACAAGCCTTAAGAGAAGCCTTACAGGAAGAGATGCGCCGGGACGACCGCGTATTTCTGATGGGAGAGGAAGTTGCCGAATACAACGGAGCCTATAAAGTGAGCCAGGGAATGCTGGATGAATTTGGGGCTAAAAGGGTGATCGATACCCCAATTGCGGAATTAGGTTTTGCTGCCATTGGCGTAGGCGCTGCGCAGAACGGCCTTCGTCCGGTGGTGGAATTCATGACCTGGAACTTTGCCGTACTGGCGCTGGACCAGATCCTGAACACCGCTTCCAAGATGCTGGCCATGAGTGGCGGACAGGTAGGTTGCCCGATCGTGTTCCGCGGCCCCAACGGTTCTGCCGGTCAGCTGGGCGCTCAGCACTCCACTGCTTTTGAAAGCTATTATGCCAATATCCCCGGTTTAAAGGTGGTATCCGTTTCCAACCCTTATGATGCCAAAGGCCTGCTGAAAGCGGCTATCCGCGATGAAGACCCGGTGGTTTTCATGGAAAGTGAGGTAATGTACGGTGATATGGGCGAAGTACCGGAAGAGGAATATATCATTCCCATCGGTAAGGCAGATATCAAACGCGCCGGTAAGGACGTAACGATCGTTTCTTTTAATAAGATGATGAAAGTGGCCCTGGGTGCTGCGGAAGAACTGGCTAAGGAAGGTATTGAGGCAGAAGTAATTGACCTGCGTACCATCCGCCCGCTGGATTGGTTCACCATCCTGGAGTCTGTGAAGAAAACCAACCGTCTGGTGATCGTAGAAGAGCAATGGCCCTTCTCCAGTATCTCTTCTGAGATCAGTTACCGTATCCAGAAAGAGGGTTTTGATTACCTGGATGCTCCCATCCGCCGTATCACGGCTGCAGATGCGCCTATGCACTATGCGCCCAACCTGGTGAAACTGTATATGCCTGATATAGAGCGTACTGTGAAGCTGGTGAAGGAAGTAATGTATATGAAAAAGTAAAAAAGGGATAGCATAGCTGGCTATCTCCGGTAAAATAAAAAGCGGCTGCATCTAACTGGTGCAGCCGCTTTGCTTTTTATTTTGCTTTTTTACTTTTCAAACAGGTCGCTGGAAAGGTATCTATCCCCACGGTCGCAGATAATGCACACGATCACGCCTTTTTCCAGTTCTTTTGACAGGCGGACCGCTGCAGCAACAGCGCCGCCACTGCTCATGCCGCAGAATACGGCCTCCTCCTTTACCAGGCGGCGGGTCATGTTGCGGGCTTCTTCTTCGGAAATATCCATGATACGGTCTACCCGTTCCTTTTCAAAGATCTTAGGCAGATAAGCCTCCGGCCATTTGCGGATGCCCGGTATGCGGGAGCCTTCTGTGGGCTGGCAGCCACAGATCTGCACCTGCGGGTTCTGTTCTTTCAGATAACGGGAAACGCCCATGATGGTGCCAGTAGTGCCCATGGCGCTTACAAAATGGGTAACAGCGCCTTGGGTATCCCGCCATATTTCCGGGCCGGTGGTGCGGTAGTGCATGCCATAGTTATCCGGGTTGGCAAACTGGTTCAGCATATGGTAGCCGCCTTTGGCAACCTGCGCATGGGCATAGTCAATGGCTCCTTCCATAGACGCTTCTTTGGGCGTGAGCACCACTTTAGCGCCGTAGGCCTCCATGATCAGCACCCGCTCGCGGGTAGCATCTTCCGGCATTACCAATTCTATTTCCACGCCAAACAGGCTGGAGATCATGGCCAGGGCAATGCCTGTGTTGCCGCTGGTGGCTTCTATCAGCTTCGTACCCGGCTTCAGTTCCCCACGGTCCAGCGCGCCTTTGATCATACCGTAGGCGGCCCTGTCCTTTACGCTGCCGCCGGGATTATTGCCTTCCAGCTTGGCATATATGGTTACGTTGGGATTGGCGGTGAGTTTCTTTAATTCAACTATCGGTGTATTACCAACCTGGTCAAGGATAGAAAACATAATTAATTACGGATTTAGGTTTGTCTAATGTGTGCTGTCAATACAGTTGATGGTCAATGGCGCGGGTAATCATGCTATTTCAACAATGTTCATGCTCCCATCTGCCTTGTAGTAAATGCGGGAGAAGGGCGCTACGCTTTTGATGAGCCAAACATTGCCGCCAATTACGCTGTGGTGGCCAATAACGGTATCGCCGCCCAGGATGGTGGCTCCGGCATAGATTACTACATGCTCTTCAATAGTAGGATGGCGTTTGTTTTTAGCCATGCTCTTATCAATGCTCAGCGCGCCCAGGGTTACGCCCTGGTATAATTTTACATGGGCGCCTATAATAGAGGTTTCCCCTATTACGATACCGGTGCCATGGTCTATACAGAAGTAGGGCGCTATGGAGGCGGCCGGGTGTATGTCTATACCCGTGCGGGCATGTGCCAGTTCCGTGATCATGCGTGGCAGCAAGGGAATATGCAGCTCCTGCAGGGCATGGCCTATGCGGTAAAAGGCGATGGCATAAAAACCGGGATAAGCCCTAATTACTTCGTAAAGACAGGTGGCAGCGGGATCTCCCTGGTAAATGGCCGAAGCGTCTTTTGTCAGATCATCATAGATAGCAGGTACCTGCTGCATGAAAAGTTGGCTTAGCTGGGAGGCTGTGTCCGGCAACTGGGATTGCATGGTATGCAAGAGATCTTGCAATTGTTGTTGCAGGATCTGTGGATATTGTTCCAACTCCGCTTCCGTCATCACTTTGCCTGTATGCTCAGGAAACAACCAATTTACCAGGTTGCTGGCAAAATCGTTCACTGCTTTTGTACAAGGGAACGCATTCGCCGCTGCCCATTGATGTCTCTTCTTTAGCTCCTCTAAAAACTTGTCCATAATGCGGCGTGAAATTACAGGAATAAAATATTTACTATACTGAAAGTACGTATAAAACCTGTAAAATTAGTAGACTATTTGTTATTTTTCATACTGCACGCGGGATGCAGGCGATTATGCTAGTGTGCACATCCACCCATCCGCACATTAATCACATCAGCCCATTATTTCATTATCTTTGCTCCCTACTCAAAACAGCAATATGGCCAATATTCTGATAATCGACGACGAAAAAAGCATCCGTAAAACATTAGGCGAGATACTGACCTACGAAGGATATAAGATAGACGAAGCGGCAGATGGGGCAGAAGGCTTTAAAATGTTTACGGCAAAGCAGTATGATGCTGTATTGTGCGATATTAAAATGCCCAAGATGGACGGGCTGGAGTTCCTGGAAAAAGCGAAGGAAACCAATCCGGACATCCCGATCGTGATGGTATCTGGCCACGGCAATATCGATACTGCCGTAGATGCGGTGAAAAAGGGCGCTTATGACTATATCTCCAAACCGCCGGATCTGAACAGGTTGCTCATCACCCTGCGGAATGCCATGGACAAGACCAACCTGGTAGCTGAGACCAAAAGGCTGCGCCGTAAGGTGAACAAGACCCAGGAAATGATAGGGGCTTCAGGTCCCATCCTCAAAATAAAAGAGACCATTGAAAAGGTAGCGCCCACAGACGCGCGCGTACTGGTAACCGGGGAGAATGGGGTAGGGAAGGAGCTGGTAGCCCGCTGGATACATGAGCGCAGCAGCCGTGCCAGTGGCCCCCTGGTGGAAGTGAATTGCGCAGCCATCCCCGGCGAATTGATTGAAAGTGAGCTGTTTGGACATGAAAAAGGCTCTTTTACATCTGCCGTTAAACAACGTATCGGCAAATTTGAACAGGCTAATGGCGGTACCCTTTTCCTGGATGAAATAGGCGATATGAGCCTGAGCGCCCAGGCCAAAGTGCTGCGCGCCCTGCAGGAAGGGCGTATTACCCGGGTTGGGGGCGATAAGGAGATCAATGTAGATGTGCGCGTGATAGCCGCTACCAATAAGGATCTGCTGAAGGAAGTGGAGGATAAGAACTTCCGCCTGGACCTTTACCACCGCCTGAGCGTGATCCTGATCCATGTGCCCTCGCTGAACGACCGGCGGGATGATGTACCGCTGCTGGTAGATCATTTCCTGGACGGCGTATGCCAGGAGTATGGCATTACGAAAAAGGCCATTGATCCGGCAGCACTGAAGGCCCTGGAAGACCATGACTGGTCCGGCAATATCCGGGAGCTGCGCAATGTGGTGGAAAGATTGGTGATCCTTTCCGGCAAAACCATCACGGCGGATAATGTGGAGGATTATGTAGTACCTAACAGGAAGAAAGCCAGCATATAGCGGTTGGCCGCCGGTCATTGGATCATTGTCATTGCGGCAGTACCAACGGCCCACGGCGAACGGTAAAACGATACACCAGAATGAGCAAACATATATACCTCATCAGCGGCATGGGCGCAGACGAGCGGATGTTCCGCCACCTGCGCTTCCCGGACGAATACACCGTGCACTATCTGCCCTGGTTAGATCCTCAACCCAATGAGCCTTATGCCGATTATGCCGCCCGCATGGCCCGTGGCATTACCGCAGAAGGCGAGATAACCCTCCTGGGCCTTTCTTTTGGCGGCATGTTGAGCCTGGAGATTGCAAAACAACGGCCTATAGCCAAGAATATCCTTATCAGTACTATTAAACATACCCGGGAACGCCCGGCTTATTTTAACTGGGTAAGGCGTTTAAAGCTAAATCATTTGCCGGATCAGCTTATTTTTGGAAAACGCTATCTCATCGTTAAACATTATATGGGGCCACAAACCCCTGAAGCAGCGCAGTTGTTACGGGAATACCTGAAAAAACAAGATCAGCATTACATGCGCTGGGCCATTAATGTGGTCATTAACTGGGAGAACGAATTCATTCCCAATCATTTAGTGCATATTCAGGGCGACAGTGACCTTACTTTTCCGTTGAAAACCATACAACCCACCCATGTGATAAAAGGGGGCACCCATTGTATGATCATGAACCAGTCGGCAGAGATTAACCGTATATTAAGTGGGGAACTTTAAGAAAACTTTTGCAGAGAAAATTAG
Source organism: Chitinophaga agrisoli (assembly GCF_008386695.1). Lineage (GTDB taxonomy): Bacteria > Bacteroidota > Bacteroidia > Chitinophagales > Chitinophagaceae > Chitinophaga > Chitinophaga agrisoli. The sequence goes on along the minus strand of NZ_VUOC01000002.1, from coordinate 1,857,761 downwards.
CTGGCAACCAACAGAATATTATATTTGTTCTTTTATAGATATCTAAAAAACAATCACAACTGAATGAATCTGGCATTTTGGAAGCGCAATAAGGACGACCAGCCCAGGAAAAGGAAGTCTGCTGTACGGGAATGGCTGGACGCGGCGGTCTTCGCCATCATCGCAGCCACGTTGATCCGCACCTTTATATTCGAAGCGTATACTATCCCTACTCCTTCCATGGAAAAAACGCTGCTGGTGAACGATTTCCTGTTCGTAAGCAAGATCAGTTACGGTCCGCGTATCCCCAATACGCCATTGGCAGTACCTTTTACCCATCATACTTTACCTTTTACCAAATATACCAAAGCCTATTCCGAAGCCGTAGAATGGCCGTACAGACGCCTGCCCGGTTTTACCCGCGTAAAACGGAACGATGTGGTGGTATTTAACTTCCCGGAAGGTGATACCGTAGCACTGGAGCAGCAGGATCAGAGTTATTACGGGCTGGTACGCAGCCTGGGCCGCGATGCGGTATGGGAATCCTACCATGTAACTTCCCGCCCGGTAGATAAAAGGGAGAACTATATTAAACGCTGTGTGGCAGAATCCGGCGATACACTTAGCCTCCGCGATGGGGTGGTGTTCGTGAACGGCCAGCAGGCGCCCATTCCACCAGAAAGTGAGAGAAGGTATACGGTACAAACTTCCAATGGTGATCCGCTAAACCCGGACCGCCTGGACGATATGGATATTTCCGGGGCAGAAAATACCCTGTCCGCGGGCCTGTTCCTGTATAACCTTACGCCGGGGAATGTGCTGGATATTAAGAAGACTTTCCCCACAGTAAAGGATGTGCAGCCCTATTTTAGCGGCGAACAATCCGTATTCCCTTACGACACTGCACATTATCACTGGACTGAAGAGAATTTTGGCCCTTTGTATATACCCAAGAAAGGCGCTACCGTAAAGCTGGACAGCACCAATATCGCCATCTACGACCGCGTGATCCGCGTGTATGAAGGCAATACGCTGGAGGCTAAGAACGGGCAGTTCTATATCAATAACAAGCCGGCAGATTCATATACCTTTAAAATGAACTACTACTGGATGATGGGGGACAACCGTAACAACTCCCTGGACTCCCGTTACTGGGGCTTTGTTCCGGAAGACCATGTGGTAGGTAAGGCGTGGTTGATCTGGATGAGCTACGGCCGTGGCAGCATCCGCTGGAGCCGCCTTTTCAGGACCATTAAATAAGATCATTCGCATACAAAACAGATGTCCTGCACCATCAACGGTGCAGGACATTTATATTTATACCATGCTTATTATTTAATATCTTCGCAGCATTCTTAATAAAATCATTCCTGCTATCACCCATGCACAAATTGCAGCAACCTTTTGAGTACCTATGTTATGACGATATATCTGAACTGGAAGGACAGGATGCTGCGTTATTAGAAGCTGCCAGAAAGATCACTGCACAGGCATATGCGCCTTATTCCAATTTCCGGGTAGGGGCGGTTATCCGCCTGACCAATGGGGAAACGGTGAGTGGCACCAACCAGGAGAATGCCTCTTTTCCCGCTGGTATCTGCGCGGAAAGAACGGCGTTATCTGTGGCTACATCCCTGTTTCCCAACATGGCCATTGAAACCATTGCCGTTAGCTATCATAACCCCGAAGGCAATAGTGATCAACCCATCTCTCCGTGCGGTATCTGCCGTCAGTCGTTATCTGAATATGAGCAACGGCAGCAGCATCCCATCCGGGTTATCCTGGGCGGGCAGAACGGTAAGATATATGTGATACCAGCCGCCGGACAATTGTTACCGCTTTCTTTCACTTCGCGGGATATGGAGTAAAATCGTATAGATAAAAATTAGTATATTTGTAGCAGGGGAACAATTATTGCTACTGTATATCTATGACCCAACGTATTCTATGCTTGCTGTTTGTAGCAGCCATTACCATGCAGATTGCCATTGCGCACCCAAAGGACAAGGCCAAAACATATTATAAAGAAGGGCTGGTGTTGAAACGTTCCGGTAAACTGGACGCTGCGCTCAAGTATTTTCATGCCGCCATACAGGAAGACAAAAGCTTTACGCCCGCTTACCTGGAGCTGGGGCAGATCTACGCCTTACTGGAGAACTATCGCTTAAGCATATATTATTACCGGCAGATATTGGGATCAGACAGCCTGCATGGCACTGATCCGGAGGATCTGCAGGTGATCCACAACCTGGGGCATGTATATTATTATGAAGGAAACTACAAAGCGGCGGTGACTATGTGGAGCAAACTGCTGGCGATACAGCCGCAGAATTATTTTGCCATGTTCATGCTGGGGAAATCGTATATAGGCTCCGGGGAGTTGAAAAGAGGAGAGGAGCTGTGTGACAGGGCAACGAGTTACTAGTTTTTAGCTGTTATAAAAAGACAAAAGCGAAGCAATCATCTTGCTTCGCTTTTGTCTTTAGTACGTTTATCGCTAGAAGCCAATAGCTAACCGCTAAAAGTTGTTCATCACATTCTCTCCGGTACATCAATACCCAGCAGTTTCATGCTTTGGGCAATGGTATGGGCGGTCATGGAGATGATCTGCAAACGCAGTTTTTGTTTGTCTTCAGATTCCGCTCTGGCGATGGAGTAGGTGTAATGGCCTTCTACTTTTTCTGCATAGAAGGAATTGAATGTTTGTGCCAGATGGAAGGCATAGTTGGCAATAATGGCCGGGCTCATTTCCCGTTGGGCATCATCGAGGATCTCGCCAAATTGTTCGTTCAGTTTGATCAGCTCTTTTTCCAATGGCAGTAAACTGTCATTATGCCGGTAAGTGTCCAAATGACTGACATCTGTTATGCCTACTTCCCTGAAGATGGATTTGATACGTGCATGCGCATATTGGACAAAAGCGCCTGTAAAACCATTCAGGTCGATGGAATCTTTTGGGTTAAAGATCATCCGCTTTTTAGGGTCTACCCGCAGCAGGAAGAACTTCATGCCGCCCAGGCCAATGATCTCGTACAGGCGTTGCAGTTCCTCTTCACTGAGATCCTGTAATTTGCCGGATGCTTTTGTTTGTTCGGCAGCGGTATTCACCATTTCCTCCGTCAGATCATCCGCATCCACCACGGTGCCTTCCCTGCTTTTCATACGGCCGGCCGGCAGTTCCACCATACCGTAAGAAAGGTGGTATACGCCTTCTGCAGCAGGTTCTTCCAGTTTTTCCAGGATCAGTTTCAGCACTTTAAAGTGGTAGTTCTGTTCGTCTGCCACCACGTAAATGCTTTGCTGCATCTGAAAATCCTGATATTTAAGCCTGGCGGTACCCAGGTCCTGGGTCATGTATACGGAGGTGCCATCGCCGCGCAGCAGCAGCTTTTCATCCAGGCCATCGGCCGTAAGGTCTATCCATACGGAATTATCTTCTTTGCGGAATAACACGCCTTTACGCAGGCCATCTTCTACCAGGTCTTTCCCCAGCAGGTAGGTTTCGCTTTCGTAATAGACCTTGTCAAAGTCGATACCCAGGCGTTTATAGGTGGTCTCAAAGCCATCATATACCCAGCCGTTCATGGTGCTCCACAGCGCCCTTACTTCAGGGTTACCGGCTTCCCACTGCTGCAGCATGATCTTGGCCTGTTGCATGATCTCCGTTTTATTACGGGCAATCTCCTTGATATCATCGTGCAGCTTACCTGCTTTTTCTTCGTCTTGCTGGATCTCCGGCTTATGCAGCAAAGCTGCCAGCTTTTCTACCTTTTCCAGTTCTGCGCCGCCAAAGTCACGGAAATCATTCTCCAGGATCCTGGCTATGATAGGCTCGGCCTGTTCCTTGAGCAGCGTTTCAAACTTCACATAATAGTCGCCTACCAGGTGATCGCCCTTGATGCCGGTGGATTCCGGCGTATCGCCATGGGCAAACAGTTGCCAGGCCAGCATAGATTTACAAATATGTATACCCCGGTCATTCACCAGGTTTGCTTTTATTACTTCGTACCCGGCGGCCTTTAAGATCTCTGCAATGGAATAACCCAGGAAGTTATTACGCAGGTGGCCCAGGTGCAGGGGTTTATTGGTGTTGGGAGAAGAATATTCTACCATCACCTTTTTACCATTGGCCGGTTTGCGGCCGGAATGGGCATTATTAAAATTGGTCTGCAGGTATTGTATCCAGTAGGCGTTGTTGATGCTCAGGTTCAGGAAGCCTTTCACCACATTAAAGCCGGCTACCAAGTCCGGGAAATTAGTTACCAGGTAGTTGCCAATGGTTTGGCCGGTTTCTTCCGGTTTCTGGCGGCTGAATTTTGTGAAGGTAAAGACCACGATGGTGTATTCGCCTTCGAATTCCGGTTTGGTAACGTTAATAGCTATATCGGCAAGGGCTATATCCTGGTTATAAAGCGATTTAATGGCTGTTACGGCTGCTGATCTAATGTGTTGTACAACGCTCATGTGAAAAATGGTTAATGCAAAGTAGCTGCAAAGGTAAACAAAAAGTCCACAGCCAATGAACTGTGGACTTTCTCTTATAAGGTATGCTGAAATTACAGGATCGTGTAGGAAACGCCTATCTGTGCCACCATATTTTTATAATCGCCGCCGCCGTCATATACATCCAGCAGGCCAAAATTATAGCGGCCGTATATGCCAAAGCCCATGGGCAGCTTAAAGCCTAAACCAAGGCCTATGCCCAGATCTGCGGAGTTATAACCGTCTTTTATATCCAGGGTTAACCGGCCGCCTTTATCTTTGGCGCTTGCCAGAAAACCAATCTGAGGACCGGCCTCCAGGTAAAATTGCGGGATCAGGTAGTATTGGAACATTACCGGCAGGTTAATATAGTTCAGGGCTATCTGGCGGTCGCCATTGGGAATAATCAGGTGCTTTTCGCCCTGACCGGAAAAAACCAGTTCCGGCTGCACGGCCCAGTCCCGGAAACGGAAGTTTACGAAACCGCCAACATGACCGGAAATACGGCTACCGCTCCCATCAAAATCTGACAGTTGGGCAATATTTAAACCGCCTTTTACACCTAAATGGATCTTTTGGGCCTGTATGGAGCAGCAAGCACCCAGGACCAGGAGCGTGGAGAGTATTAGTTTTTTCATATATATGGTTCGATTTTGACCCTGAAAAGCAAATTATATGCCGTTTTGGAACCATGGTAAGATGGAAACATATTAAAACAAGTTTGCCACACTGCCCGTTGGCAGATGTGGCAAACCTGTAACCGAAACATTCAGCATATTAATATAAGGTGAACTCAACCCTGCGGTTCTTCTGGCGGCCGGCGGCTGTTTTGTTGCTGGCAATGGGCTGTGTTTCGCCATAACCAGTAGCCTCTATCCTGGAAGGATTAGCGCCTTTGCCGACGAGGTATTGTTTTACGGATTCTGCCCGGTCTTTAGACAGGATCATGTTCTTGGAATCAGTGCCTACATCGTCCGTATGGCCTGCCAGCTTAAGGCTGAAATTCTTGGCCTTCAGCAGTTCTGCCACGCGGTCCAGTGAGGGGTAAGAGCTGGGTTTAATGCTGGCCTTACCGGTCTGGAACTCCAGGTTCTGGATGGCGTCGCGTACCAGGCGCCTGTCTTCGTCCGTAACCTGCTGCACCACAACTTTGGGGGTGGTATCTATTTTTGGCAGGTCGCAGCCGCCGCCATCTACCTTGCTACCCTGTGCGGTGCCGGGGCATTTATCAAAGAAGTCGGAAACGCCGTCGCCATCGGTATCCTTCAGCAGTTTGTCAACATCTGCTGTCAGACGGGCGTTCGTATTACGGGTGCTTTCCAGCTCCTGCTGCAGCGCGGCTTTCTGGGCGGCCAGGTCATCATACATTGTTTTGGCCGGGTTGTTCCAGGCCAGCTGGGGTTTATGGGAGGGGCCCAGGCTAAATTCCAGCCCGGCATAGCCGTAGGAATATTTGTCATTGTTGCGGCCATAGGCATAACCATCCAGGTTGTCGCCATCCAGGAAGTGCATGGTATAACCCAGGTCCAGGTTGATCATGTCTGACAGTTTAAACTTAAGGCCGGCGCCTATGGGGATGATCAGCTCCTTGATGGTACCATCCGGCTTGTAGTCTACTTCTGTGCCATTATTTGTTGTTTTGGTGGGATTGTAACCCGCAAGGCCGGCGCCTGCGGACACATAGATCTGTACAAAATTCTGCTTGTAAAGCCAGTTAATGGTGGCTACGTTTACTACAGCACTTAGGGCTGCGGACCATTTCAGCTTGGTCTCATAGGAGCTGTAATCCCGGATGGGCTGTTTGTCGTTCCCCAGCTCTTTGGAATTGTCGGCCTTTAGCTTACCGCCAATATAATCGGCCCGGATGCCCAGGGAATGCAGGATCTGCCATTTTACATAGGCGCCGTACCCTGCGGAGGCTTTCCATTTGGTGAAATCATTACTGCCGCCGGTAGGTGATACAGGGGCCAGTAAACCGCCATTGACGCCAATGGACCAGGTCTTGTAATCTTTGCTGCCATTAAAGATGCCCGGAGACGAAACAGAACCAGGGGTGGTTTGCGCTAAAGCAGCCAGGGGTGCAATAAGGGTCATCATACCAGTGACCCATAACGGGAAGGTCTTTTTCATTGAATGTGAGTTAGGTTACGAATATGGTTGAATATGGTTCAGGCCGCCTGTTGCGGTTTGTACTCGTAGCTTTAACAAATAATCCGGGGCAGAGTTCAGCAAACTGACATATTTGCATAAAATTTTGCTTGGCATAATCATTGACAATCCAACAGCAAACGCACAATCAATCTACAACTAAAGGAGAATCTTAAATAATATGGGAAAAATAATAGGTATCGACTTAGGAACTACCAACTCATGTGTTGCCGTAATGGAAGGTAACGAGCCGGTAGTGATTGCCAATGATGAAGGGCGCCGTACCACCCCTTCCGTAGTGGCATTCTTAAAGAACGGAGAAAGAAAGGTGGGTGACCCTGCCAAGCGCCAGGCTATTACCAATCCGGTGAACACGATCATGTCCGTGAAACGTTTCATGGGCCGTCATTATGACGAAGTGAACAACGAAATACCTCACTGGAGCTACAAAGTGGCTAAAGGCGACAACAATACCACACGTATAGATATAGATGGCAGGTTATACACCCCGCAGGAGATCTCTGCCATGATCCTGCAGAAAATGAAGAAAACGGCCGAAGATTACCTGGGCCAGGAAGTGAACGAAGCCGTGATCACGGTGCCCGCTTACTTCAATGACGCACAGCGTCAGGCTACCAAGGAAGCCGGAGAGATCGCCGGTTTGAATGTTCGCCGTATCATCAACGAGCCCACGGCTGCTGCCCTGGCCTATGGCCTGGATAAAAAGCACCATGACAGCAAGATCGCTGTATTTGACCTGGGTGGTGGTACATTTGATATTTCCATCCTGGAGCTGGGTGATGGCGTGTTTGAAGTAAAATCCACCAACGGTGATACCCACCTGGGTGGTGATGACTTCGATAAAGTGATCATGGACTGGCTGGCAGAGGAATTCAAGAAAGACGAAGCGGTAGACCTGCATAAGGACCCGATGTCATGGCAGCGTTTGAAAGAAGCAGCTGAAAAGGCGAAGATCGAACTGTCCTCTTCTTCAGAGACAGAGATCAACCTGCCTTATATTACTGCGGTTGACGGCGTGCCTAAGCACCTGGTAAAGAAACTGACCCGCGCTAAATTTGAGCAGCTCAGCGACCAGCTGGTAGAGCGTACCCTGGAGCCTTGCCGTAAGGCCCTGCAGGACGCCGGCTTAAGCAAAGAAGAGATCAATGAAGTAATACTGGTAGGTGGTTCTACCCGTATACCCAAGATACAGGAAGTAGTAGAGAAGTTCTTTGGTAAGAAACCCAACAGGGGCGTAAACCCGGACGAAGTGGTAGCCATTGGCGCTGCTATCCAGGGTGGCGTACTGACCGGGGAAGTGAAGGACGTGTTGTTGCTGGACGTAACGCCGCTTTCACTGGGTATTGAGACCATGGGCGGTGTATTCACCAAACTGATCGAGTCCAACACCACCATTCCTACCAAGAAATCTGAAACATTCTCTACCGCTGCTGATAGCCAGCCAAGCGTAGAAATACATGTACTGCAGGGTGAAAGGCCCCTGGCTTCACAGAACCGTACCCTGGGCCGCTTTATCTTAGGTGATATTCCGCCGGCTCCGCGTGGCGTACCGCAGATCGAAGTGATCTTTGATATAGACGCCAACGGTATCCTGCATGTAACAGCTAAGGATAAAGGCACTGGCAAAACCCAGAACATCCGCATTGAAGCGGGTAGCGGCTTAAGCAAGGATGAGATAGAAAAGATGAAGGCGGAAGCCAAGGCTAACGAAGCTGCAGATAAGGAACAACGCGAAAAGATCGAAAAGATCAACCAGGCAGACAGCCTCGTATTCCAGACAGAAAAACAGCTGAAGGAATATGGCGAGAAAATACCTGCAGAAAAGAAGACCACTATCGAAACTGCGCTGAACAAGCTGAAAGAAGCCCAGAAGAGCCAGGACGTTGCCCAGATAGACGCTGGCGTAGCAGAACTGAATGCTGCCTGGACAGCCGCTTCCGAAGAGCTGTATAAAGCTACCCAGGAATCGCAGGCAAATAACGGCGGCGAACCGCAGCCACAGCAGCAGGGTAATACCGGCGCAGGTGGAGAAGGCGGCGTAACCGACGCAGAGTTTGAAGAAGTGAAATAAAGAGCGTAAAGACTCGACATAAAAGGCAAAAGCCGGTCGTTAAGGAGCAGATCCGAAGCGGCCGGCTTTTTGCTTTTTTAGCGCCCCTTTCTTAATTTGCCAGCATGCAGTTAGAATTATACCCGTTTGAGCTAAAGTTCCGGCACACCTTCACTATCTCCCGTAAGTCAAAGGATGTACAACCGTTGCTGGTGGCCAAGCTATCGCAGGATGGCCTTAGCGGCCTGGGGGAAACAGCAGATAACGCCTATTATAATATGACAGTGCCCCGGCTGATGGAGGCCATCAACACGCATCGTGATGTGATTGAAGCCTATACGCTGGATACGCCGGAAGCTTTCTGGGAAACCCTGTTTCCGCTGTTCAAGGATAATATGTTTGCCCTTTGCGCGCTGGACCTGGCGGCCCATGACCTGTACGCCAAACGGCTGGGTAAAAAGCTGTATGAAGTATGGGGGCTGGATATTTCGCGTAACCCGCTTACCGATTACACCATTGGGATAGATACGGTGGAGAATATGGTAAGCAAGCTACAGGAATTCCCGTGGCCTATTTATAAGATAAAGCTGGGCACCCCGGATGATATTGCTATTATACAGGAGCTACGCAAGCATACCACGGCTATTTTCCGGGTAGACGCCAACTGTGCCTGGGGCGTAGAAGAGACCTTGCGTAACGCCGCCGCCTTTAAGGCCCTGGGGGTGGAGTTTATTGAACAGCCTATGCCTGCGGCTGATTGGGAGGGTATGAAGCAAGTATACGAACAGTCCGCGCTGCCGCTTATAGCAGATGAAAGCTGTATTGTAGAAACGGATGTAGCCCAATGCCATGGGCATTTTCATGGTATTAATATAAAGCTTACCAAATGCGGCGGCATAACGCCTGCCCGCCGGATGATAGCCGAAGCCAAACGTTTGGGCATGCAGGTAATGACCGGCAGCATGAACGAAAGCACTGTCGGCACCTCCGCCGTGGCGCATTTGCTGCCTTATCTGGATTATGTAGATATGGATGGGCCGCTGTTGCTGGCGGGAGATACGGCGGATGGGGTAAAAATAGCGGATGGGCGTATTATTTATGCGGACAGGCCGGGAACGGGAGCGGTGTTAAGGCCGTTGTAATATTTATCCGCCTGCAATTATTCATTTTCCTTGTCAACAACCTGATCAGCCAGGAACACCTCATGCTTTAGCTGTCCCGTGGCGGTAACCATTTTGCCCAGTAAAGCCTGTAGGGGATTGTCGCCGGAGGCCGGGAGGCGCGCAGGGCGTATGAGATAGGCGGCTTTTTCCGTTACAATATAGATGCCTGTAAAACTCTTCCTGGTATTGGCGTAGAAGGTCCTTAACTCCAGCCTGCCGGTAAGTTGCAGTGGGTTGGGCGTTTGTTTGCTGGATGGTATTGAAGGCAGTTTCATGGGACACACAAGATAGGGTGCACAATCTCTAAGTTACGTTATTTTATGCTTGCATACCCGCCCGGGATTCCCTATTTTGGCAATACCGGCATTTGTCCGGTGTATATATGTTGACCTGACACGTTAAAAAATAGCCACGGATGAAAAAACAACCTATTTGCTTTTTACTGCTAAGTCTTTTATTTTCCTGTTGTATGATAACTGCACAAGCCCAGGTAATGGCCCGTATTACAATAGACGCCGGCAAGTTTAAACGTGAGAATACGCCGGTATCCTTTGCGCTGGATGATGCAACCAGCTTAGCTGATACAGAAGTGGCGCTGATGGAGGTAAAAGATGGTCACAAAACACCGGTGCCCTTCCAGGTGGAGCAAGGGTATCAGCGCCGCATATGGTGGATACTGTCCGGCGTAAGCGCGCCTGGTACACAACGTGTGTTTGAGCTGGTAAAGGCAACCCAGCCGGCAGCGGCTACCACCGTTATTCAGGCAAAGGACCAGCAAGGGACCTTAGTGTTACAGCAAGGCAGCCAGTCTATATTACAATATAATTATGCAACGGTGTACCCGCCGGCGGGGATTGACAGCGTGTTTAAACGCAGCGGGTTCATTCATCCCTTATGGGCGCCTAACGGTGCGGTACTTACCAACATACATCCTAAAGATCACTGGCACCATGTAGGGATCTGGAATCCCTGGACACATACGGAATTTGAAGGTAAGGTGGTGGATTTCTGGAACCTGAAAGAGAAACAGGGTACAGTACGCTTCACTGGTTTCCTGTCTAAAACAGAGGGACCTGTATGGGGCGGTTTTAAAGCATTGCAGGATCATATCGTATTTAAAGGCGAAGGGAAGGAACAGGTAGCGTTGAATGAAGTGTGGGATGTACGCGCATACCCGGCGCAGGCCAATGGCGCCCGCCGCCTCTGGGACTTTACGTCTACTTTTGGCTGTGCAGGCAGCAGCCCGTTACTGTTGCTGCAATACCGTTACGGCGGCGGGTTTGGTTTCCGGGCTACGCCGGAGTGGACCAATGCCACCAGCCAGGTGCTTACTTCAGAAGGGCATACCCGTAAAGATGCTGACAGCACCCGTGCCCGCTGGATAAAAGTAACAGGCCAAACCGGCAAGGGCCAGGCAGGTATGCTGGTACTATCTTATCCGGCTAACTATGATTCCCCGGAACCGGTACGTGTATGGCCGGAGAATGCGGAAAGGGGAGAGCTGTTCATTAATTTCAGTCCTACCAAGATAAAATCCTGGCTACTTACATACGGTAAGGAGTATACATTGAAATACAGGATTCTTGTTTATAACGATGATATTACCCCAGCGGAGGCAGATGCTTTATGGAATGACCTGGCCAACCCGCCGGTAGTGAAGATCACAAAGCAGTAAACGACTGTACTGAATAGCGTTGGTATGCTGTAAAATTACCAATGAGCGTTGATCATTTATTGGAACGCATTTATTGCCTGCGCAAATTCCTGTAGTGTTTTACGGCATTGTACACGCCCACTACGCCCATCAATATAAAAACGGTGATAATGCCCCATTTGCCGGCCAGCCTGTAGAGGGGTCTTTCGAGGCGGCTCAGGCGCAGCTCTGCTGCAGCGCCGCTGAACTGAAGATAACGGTAGATGGCGAAACCAAAGCCTATGGCCGCAACTACGGCAGACCATATCACCTGGCTCCAGGATGGGGTTTCGGGTTGTTGATCAGGAAGTTTATTCATCAGCTACAGGATTGAATAATAAATATACTTATTCAGTAGCTGAAAGTATACAGTAAATATCAGGCTGCTTTTCCCTGCTTGTTCTGGTAAACAGTTGACAGCAGATCACGGGTGGGGATGCATTTCTCCAGGTAAAGATCCACCTGGTCAAATACGATCTTGCCGGAAGGGCCAAGCACATATACCGCAGGTGTGGGCACATCTGCTTCAACACCGGAAATACGGTCCCAGATAGGGTCTGTAGTAGCATAAACACCAAACTGGCTGGCAATCTTATGCTGTTTATCCCACACGATATTAAACGGTAAGGATTGCTGGCCTGCAAGGGAAGCAAAGCCCGCACTGTCTTCATCACTTACTACCAGCAGATCGCCGCCCATTACCTGTATATCTGCATGTAAGTCCTGCAGTTCCTGTAATAATCTTTGCGCATAACCATTCCAATGCAGGGAGATAAACGCCAGCACCAGCGGACGGCCCAGCAATGTGCGGCCGGCAATCTGCTCGCCCGCATCTTGCGGCAGGGAGGAGGCAGCAATGAACTGCGTGCGTGGCAGGTTAAATTCCGGAACGAAATCGCCTGCGCCCAGCGGCGCTATCCTGTTACGGGTGCGGGTGGGAGCATTGAACCGCTCTGGCAGGGAGAGAGGTTCTAAATCGGCATACCTGTGAATAAGAGATGACATATACTATCTTTTTTTATCCGGTGGTAAGGACAAAGATAGGGGCTTTATAATAGTCCACCAAATTAGTGGGGTATTATTTTGTCAGGCTTCTTCCGTTTGGGGAGGCATCATGAGGGGCGCGCGGGTTTTACGGATGCGGTCCACCTCTTCTTTCCAGTTATCGCCAAACAGGCGCCCCATTTTTTCATCTATGGAGCGGATGCGGTCCTGGATCCGTTTGTTATGTACATAATCGTAATAGTCCCGCAGCAGGTAGATATACAGGGAGGTACTGATCTCTTCGTCCTGCAGGTTTAAACCGGCCAGGTAGGCCTCTTCCAGTACGGTATAGTACCTGCCGGCCTCTTTACGGCGGCAGAGCTCTGCTGCCTGGTACCAGCCATTCATGGACTGTTGGTTGAAATTGTGTTCCTGTGCCAGGCGGGCCTGTTTAATGAACCATTCTATAGCCTCCTCAAAATTCCTGCGCAGCTGGGCATATGCCCCATGATAGCCATAGAACTGTATAAGAAGGGGCAGGCAGGCGGGATCGCCCTGTTGGCTGCCTTGTTTGGCAATACGCATACCGCGTTCCAGTAGCAATGGCAGCTGCGGATCCTTTTTGAAGTAGAACAGCATACCGGCATACATGATATGCGCGGTGGCAAACAGTCCTTTATTGCCGCTGCGTTGCGTATACTCCAGCGCTTTTTGTCCCCATTCGTGCAGGCGCTTTAGGTCTTTTGCCTGCAGGGCGTCGCCCATTTCAAACAGGCAGCGGCGCAGCGCTATTTCCGGATCGTTGGGATTGCCGCTTTTAGCTAGCTTTTGTATGGCATTGTGGAGCTCCAGCGGCACATGCATGGCATGCATTTGCCCTGGGAACTGGCGTTCGTGTATGGCCAGCTGCTCATTGCCTACATGCTCAAACACCAGCAACTTTACGCCGGCTGGAATGCCTTTTTTCAGCATATTGGTGAGCCAGGTCTTCATATTACGCAGGTTGCTTACCTGGCGTGGCAATAGGGCCAGTACCAGTTGTTGCTCCTCCTGCGGCAGCGCTTTACGGAAATCATCCAGCATACGCAGCAGCGTATCATCCAGGGGCTGACCTTGTTGCCTGGCTAATGCCTGGCGGTAGGGCTGAGCGTCCCAGGTGAAGGCGGCATTTTTAGTTTTGAGCTCCTCCATCAACGAAGCGCTGTTATCATATGCCTCCAGCCAGTCCTTTATAATAGCGGCGCTAAAGGTATCTTCGTCATCAAAAGAGGTGAGATGGGTTACAAATACTTGTGGTAGCTGCCCGTAAGGCGATGATTCCAGCTTTAAGAATCCCTCGTATACGCGGGCCTCTTCCGGTTTAATGATCATTCGTACTACGCGCAGGCCGGCATTGGGCGTTACCTGTTTTTGCCAGGCCTGTTGTATCTTATTCAGCTCAAGCGCTATGGGATTATGTTCGTTCATGTAAGTTGCTAGCAATTAATATTCACCATTCCTCCTACAATATCAGTAGCCGTGCCACCGCTCACTTTAACGCTGGTGCTGCTGATATCCATTTTGGTACTGCCCACTGCCTGGCAGTGTTCTGCATTCAGTTTCATGTTGGCGGCGCATAACAGTTCATGCAGGGTGTCTGCCATGGTCTTGATCTTATCGGCGGTAGACTCTATTTTATTGGCAGTATTGTCCACTGTTATCTTAGCCGGGCCTTCGCCGATGATCACTTTTTCAGAGCCCTTGATATGTACTTCTTTGGAGATGAACTCTATCTTGTTGGGCGCATCCACCACGATCTTATCATCTGTTTTTACGGTTACCAGCGTTTGTGATTTAACAGTGATGTTGCCGGAGCCGTCCATCATCATCATGCTGCCGTTCTTATCCGTTACGGTGATGCTGCCGGCTGCGTCATCCAGCGCAATGGTGTTGCCGCTGCGGGTTTTAATGGCTTTTACATTATTCTGCGGATCGCCGTACCCGCTTTTAGCTTTGCCATTGAACTTACTGCCCAGCACAAAAGGCATTTCCGCATTACCGCCTTCAAATCCTACTACTACCTCTTCGCCTACTTCCGGCACAAAGTGGAAACCGGTGCCGCCACCCGCGGCAGGGGAGGCCTGGCGTAACCAGGGGCTTAACTCGCCTTGTTGCTGCCAGAAGAATTGTACGCGTACCCTGCCCAGTTTATCCGGATCATTATTATCCTTTACCAGGGCACTTTGCATATCCGCTTTGGGAATATGGTGCGGGTTGCTGTAGGGAGGCGCTTTTACATCTGCCGGCACGGCGGTAAATGCACAATAATAGTTGCCCGGGGTATCTGCAAAATGTTTGGCAGCGGTAACAATATAATTGGATTGGCTTTGACCAGCCGCTACTACAATACGTTGGCCCGGCGCTACCGGCAGCTGGCTTACGCCGCTTACCTTTACAAACTCTGTAGCCGTTACTTTGGACTGCAGGTCCTTGGCGCGCTTCAGCTCCTCCTGATTGTATCCATGTCCTATAAAGGTTTGTTTGTTGGAGGACGCAGCAAACATACCGTCTGATGCAGCTGCGGAGTACTTCATGTAAGCGTCGCTACCTATTTCTGCTTTCTGTCCTTTTTCACTTACTGGTCCGGCGGTCATTGCATCATAGGATACGTAGTTGATGCGTTGCGGGCTCACAGAGGCCACTATTTTAAAATTATGGAGGGTAATATTGTTCTCCAGCTTCAGGTCTGATTTCTGTACATCGCCTATTACCAGCTGGCTGCCGTCGTAATACATCCATTCCCCATAGCGGGCCGACATACGTACCAGGAAATCAAAATCAGTTTCATTGTACTGTACGCAGTACTGGATCACTTTCTTAAAAGCAGGCACTACTTCTGTTTTAAGCGAGCTGCCGCCATCCTGTAAGGCGCCTTGTATGATGGACTGCAGGTTTTTCTGGTACCAGGAAGTGCTCTGGGGTACATCATCCAGCAGGATGGTGGGGCTGATGCCCGCTACCTGGAAACCTTTGGCCGCGCCCTCTTCATCTATCACGCCCAGGCTGGTGATAATACCCTGGAAACGGTAACTGCCAAAAGTGATCGTCAGTTTCTTGCCTATATAACTTTCAACGATCTTGCGTTGATAGGACATATCGGAGATAACGCCGCCGGGACGCCAGAAGAAGCTGAAGTAGTGATGGCCGCCAACAGCCTGTTCCAAAGTAACGTTGCTGAATTCCACTTGTCCGCTATACCCTTCAATGCTGATGGAGGATTTCTGCAGAAACTGGTCTATGGATGATGTTTGCATAATATTGCGGTTGTAGACGGGTTAAAAATTACTTGTTTTCTATTAATGAATCATTCTCGTAGGTCATGGTAGACAGGAGCTTACCGGTATCATCGTAATTCTTGAATATGCCGTGTCGTTTGCCATCCTTCATGGCGCCTTCCAGCAGTATAACGCCGCTGTCATTGGCCATCATGATATATCCATTGGCTTTTCCCTGTTCATAATGCGAAATGGTGATGAGTTTGTTGTACCGGTATTTACGGATCAGATATTTACTGGTATCGTTTCCGTACGTCCACAGTTCTGATACCAGGCCTTCTTTCCCTTTTTTTGTTTTCAGGAGCGTGTAACCAGTTTCCGGCGCCTGTTGCAGTTTACTTTGCGTTTGCTGACAGCTGGCAGTGCCGGTGAGTAATACGCCCAATATGAATAGTACGCTAAAGCCGATGTTATGTATGCCCTGTTTCATTATTGTGTTGCCGGGTTTATGTAAATGACGCCCAGCTCGTCCATTTTAATATATTCGCTATTTAATTGGCTGCCGTGTATGTACATAAAGAAATCGTACGGCTTTCCATCCTTATCAAACGGACGCGCGCTGAAGTTAGGACTGAAGCTCATAGCGCCAGGTATGATAAACTGCATTTTTTCCATGATCTTCAGTTCTTCTTCATGCAGGTATACACCCTGAAAGGTATCTCCCCAGTCATTATTATTATACGTTCGCATGGCGTTGATAAGCCGTTGGTAGCCGCCTTGTGAATTACCGTAAGCGTCTGTTTTGCTGGCGGGCGTTTTTTGCGCCATATCAATAAAGAGCAGGGCGTCTTTATTAAACATGTCATTCGCCATAATATCCACCAACTGTTTACCACCGGGAATGGCATCTACGCCAGGCAGATTGCCTTTACCCTGACTGGCGGTGGCAATATCATAAATGGTGCTGGCGGTGCTGGATTTGATCAGCCCTTTATACACCTCATGCACGGGACCTAATTTCTTAACCAGCTCTTTATGCTTTTGCCAGTTTACTTTAATACCATCCGATGCCAGTTCTTCCAGGCTTACCGGTATACCTTCCTTATTAAGGAAATCTTTGAACTGATCAACAATGTAATCCTTATCCCGATGGATGGCAGTAGTATAATCAAAATCGGTATTGAGATTACGTTTGTGCGTGGCGCCGTTTACCCGTATCTCCTTTATATCAATGGGCTTTTCGTTAACGGGCTGCTGTTTATTGCTTGTCTGCCATAACCTGGCATGGAACTTTTTGCCCTGCAGGTCTATGATCATTAAGCCATAGCCAGCCACCTGTATGCCCAGGTATTGCTGATGCCGGGTGATGTGGATCTTATCTGCAGACAGCAGCTGACTGGTAATGCCTGCGTTGTATAAAACGGTAGGCAGCTGAAAAGCCAGGTGCAACAGCTTATTATTAAAGATCGCTGTTTGCCGGGCCGATAGTTCTGCGGGAGACAACGGAGTGTACCCGGCGGGGCTTATCAGCTCTTCTGTTACATTTGCAGGTGCTGCCGATCTCATTTGCTGGAAAGCATCTCCCAGGTAATGCAACACAAAGGAGGCTACCGCATCCAGCTTGGCCTTGGGCTCGTCCATAGTTTACTCCCCCCAGTTCTTTACGTGTGAAACACTACCTATTTTCAGCTCCCTGGCGGATATTACGATATGGGTAACCATGGGGCTTGCGCCCAGGTGATTAAAGCTTTCATGGAACTGTACGCATACGCCATCTGTAAACTCTACCGTACGCAGGCTGGAGTCATGGTCATTACGTTTAAAGGTGATCTTCCCTGTTTTCTTCTGATCAGGGGATACCATCCATTGTACCAGGTCTGTATCCTTAGTAGATTCCAGCAGCAGGGAAATGGAGCCGCCTTTGGGCATAGAAGAGGGTTTACCAAGATTATCGGTACCCTGGGAAAAGCCATAATTGCATTCCAGGATATTAATGGGCTTTTCATCTATTTCTAACAATGCTATGAAAGACATATAACGTTGGATTTTTTTATTGTAAGTGTTTATCCGCCGGGGTAATCCGGAACCATGGGGTGCTATATCCCGTCTGAAATGGGGTGCAACAGATTAACGAGGTTATCAGTAACATCATTATATCTCTTGTACGGATAAGTTTGTAACGGGTCTCGGGTTAAAGGCTTTTCCATCATTTCACCATTTAAGTTGTGCAAATGGACCATGGTTCTGTTACGAAAATAACTATTCTTCCAGATATAGACCACCGCATTTTAAAAATTAATGAAACGATAGATTGTTAAATTATTGATATACGAAGCGGCGATATTATTCATTTAAGTAGTATGCCGCGGAGCTGTATCTGACAAATATCTTACCATAATGCATACCATCATTATTTGATGAAAAAATAATGGATGTACGATTGTAGTAACATTAAAAAATAAACGAATTCTTATAAAATTTTAAGTGATGAGCGAGCCTGTTGATTAGTAGTAAATTGTATCACCATTATAGATGTTTATAAAAATCCTATTTAATTAAAAAGGCATTTGTTTTAATCATACTTTATGCCACCACAGTACGTTCCGCCGCTTCAGGAATTTGTTATATACATTTTAACCGTATCTTTATTGCCTTAATACAAGAAGTACCATTTTATATTGACCCATCCATTGCCACCAGGCTATGGACCACGAATGGAAATAATTTGATCAGTTAGAAAAACCGTGTATCATCCAACATGACCCTGGCCACATACGCTACATATACTCCAGAAGTACAGGCTGCCATACGCATAGCCCAGGCAATTGCCAAAGAATATCATCATGCACGGTATACGCCGGCGCACTTGTTGAAAGCATGTTTACATAAAGATGCAGGCCTTACCTCAGCGCTGCAGGCTATGGACCTGGATATCTATTACCTGGAAGAATGGGCGGATGTACGGTTGGATAACTTACCCAGATCACCCCGCCTGGTAGATGAGCCCGGGGAAGATGAGCAGGCTGCAGCTGTATTGCAGGAAGCAGATGTGCAACGCCTCTCGCAAAACCTGGACGCTACAGATGCCTGGAGCCTGTTGATTGCCCTGAGCACACCAGGTGTTGGCTTTTCTTATGAGCAGTTAAAGACGTTTCCATTCACCCGCGAACAACTCTTAACACATAACACCCATAACAATAAGGATAAAGGAGCCGGTAACGCCAACGGGCAAACCGCTAATACCTCCCGCACGCCGTTAAAATATGTATACCGCCTTACGGATCCGCAACGTTTTGCTGAAAAGCATGCCTTGCCGGGCAGGGATGCGGAGATCCGCATGATGACGGAGATACTGACCCGCAAGGGACGATCCAGCATATTAATAATAGGTGAGGGGGGCGTAGGCAAAACATCCCTGGCGGATAATCTGGCCCATGCTATTGTGCAGCGGCAGGTATCCTTGTTATTACAACAAACAGATATTTACGCGCTGGATTATGGCGCATTTATTGCCGGGGCCGCCTATAAGAATGAGCTGGAAGACAGGTTGCTGCAGATCATACAGCAACTGAAGCAGAACGGCCGCCATATTTTGTTTATTGACAATCTACATACCCTGCTGGATAAACAGCCCGGATCCGGCGCAGGTGGCATAGCCAATATATTAAAGGCTGCATTAGGCAAAGGAGAGATCATTGTGATAGGCAGCAGTACGCCGGAAGGTTTCCGCAAGCTAATAGAGCCCGATAGCCTTTTGCGCCACTGTTTTGAGACCATTGCGCTGGCGGAGCCGGACGAGGCACTGGCTGCCCGCATGATAGAAGCCGTGCTGCCGGCTTACGAAGAATATTACCGCCTCAAGGCAGACGCCGCAGTAACCCTGGAGGCTATACGGCTGGCGCGCCGTTATCTGAAGGAACGCTGCCTGCCGGATAGCGCCATCAACCTGTTGGACCGTACCATGTCTGCCATCCGCACTTTGCAGGATACTGGCGGACAGATCGTGGAACAATTGCAACAGCAGCTGGATACAATTGATGTAACCGCTGCCACGGCCCGTCAGGAATTGTTATGGCTGCATCAATTGCTCATGCAGCGGTTAAGCGCGTTGATCACCAGCCGGCTACAAACGGAAAAGGATCTTTTTAAAACAGAAGACCCTCAGGCCTTAAAGGAAACGTTGCAGGATATATTACAACAATTACAATCTTTCACTACCACTCATACGGATGAGGTGAACACGATAGATCTGGCAACGATCATCGCAGAGGCAACCGGTATCCCCCTGGGCAAGATACAATCACAGGAAAGAGAACGCCTGGTGAGCATGGACCTGCACCTGCGCAAACGCGTAGTTGGTCAGGACCATGCGTTAAAGACCGTAGCAGAGGCGATCCTGGAATCCCGTTCCGGTTTAAGCCGGCCGGGGCAACCTATTGGCTCCTTCTTTTTCCTGGGGCCTACAGGTACCGGTAAAACAGAGCTGGCGAAGTCGCTGGCAGACTTTTTGTTCCAGGATGAGCGCTGCATGATACGCTTTGATATGTCCGAGTTTAAGGAGGAGCATTCCGCCGCCTTATTATATGGCGCCCCCCCGGGTTATGTAGGATATGAAGAAGGCGGTCTGCTGGTGAACAAGATCCGGCAACAACCCTATGCCGTGGTGTTATTTGATGAGATTGAAAAAGCCCATCCCTCTGTATTCGACATCTTTTTGCAGATCATGGATGAAGGAAAGTTGCATGACCGCCTGGGTAAAACCGGCGATTTCTCAAATGCGCTGATCCTTTTCACCTCTAATATAGGAAGTGATATCATTGCGCAATCTTTCCGTGAGGGTGTTATTCCGCAGTCACAACAGCTTATGGAGATAATGGCCCGCCATTTCCGCCCGGAATTCCTGGGGCGTTTAACGGAGATCGTGCCGTTTGGTCCTATTCAACAAGAAAATGTGGTGAAGATCTTTGATATACACCTGCAACATTTATTGCAGCTATTGGAGCAGCAGCAGATCAGCTTTGAAGTATCTGACAATGCGCGGCAGCAGCTGGCCACATTGGGCTATTCCCCACAATATGGCGCCCGCCCGCTGAAGGAGGTGATCCGTAGCCGGCTCCGTAAACCCCTGTCACGCATGATCATTGAAGGCGCCCTGCAAAAGAACATGCAGGTAAAGCTGGATGTAGACGAAACAGGCGAACTGAAATGGGAAGTGATTCAATCATAAATACTAGTCAGTAATGAGTAGTTTGTATATGTAAAAGCATATACACAGTGAGCATGATTCAATAAGATTGTCAAAGAAATTGTTTAACTTAAAGGTAACCATAGCAAACATTAAAATCTTTTCTTATGAACGATAACTATGGAATTGGTGGTAATGAGGTGAAGCTCGACGCCAATGAGGCGATCATCGAAATATCACATAACCGAACGTTGTTTGCTGAAAAGTTAACCCAGCAAACCCCTATTAAGCCCGAAATCGTACAAGGGTTAACCAAGGTGGAAGATGTATTTGAGCACTACAAACCGGCAGTGCCTGTTACTTTCCATGATGCAGATGGACAGTCCGTACCGGAAACCCTGCAGTTTCATAACCTGGGCGATTTTGGCATTAAGGGCATCACCGCCCAAAGCGCTTTCCTGAACGACCTGGCTTCTGAAAAGGAACAGTTCCTTAAGATCATGAAACACCTTAAGACCAATAAAATACTGAAGAGCGCCCTGGCAGACCCTGCTGCAAGACAGGCCCTGCTAAGCGCTGTACGCGGTATGTTAAAGGACCTGAAGTAAGTAATTACAAATTATCAATTACGAATTACGATTGAAAAAGTGATCCATAATTGATGATTGATAATTTACATAGGGTAGCAGATGTTTTCTTTAATATTTACAGCATATTGATCCATTAGGTGATTAATCACAGGTTTTGTGACTGATCATTCGCATCATGAATATTTACAAGCTACGCATGATGGTGTTCATATGTTGTATTTACGCACATCATGAGATACTTTCAACAGTGATCATGAACACATTTCTTAATCGATAATTCGTAATTCGTAATTAATAATTGTTTATGGCAGAGTTACAAAAAAATCAGCAGGAAGAAACGCAGGCCGCCGGCCAGCCTGCAGTCCAGCAACAGGATGCCTCCCTTGAGCAAAGCATCGAGGTATTGGCCAAGTATGGTGGATTTGACCTGCTGGAAGCATCTATTGAAGGCGCCCAGAACCTTAACCCCGATCGTAAAGCACGCCGCAATATATTCCTGACAGAAGGCAATAAAAAAGGAGAGCGGGATAAGCTCCGCAAATCCCTGCAGGTTTGGGAAAAGGTATTGTCATCTGCTACGGAGCTCACGGATATGGTGAACTTCAGCGCAGAGCATGCAGAACAGGCGGATAAAGTGCTGACGGCCAACCTGGCGGAAGCAGTGGAATCCACCAAAGAGCTGGAACAGTCCTACCGCAACGTAGCGCTCTTTTTCAAGAATACAGAATCCGATAAGATAAAGAATGTAGCCTTCATTAACGTGGAGCTGGACCAGCTGAAGGACCTGGATAATACCCGGTTTATAGACGCTATTCACCAGGAGATCGTACAGAACTACGATCGTCTTGACCTGCGTGGTAACTACAGCCTGCTGGTACTGCCTGGTTACCTGGGCTCCAATAAAGTGCTGGAAAAATGGGCTAAGATCGCCCATGAAAATAAGGTGATGCTGGTAACAGATTTCTCCCATCTGGATGCGCCGGATGATGTGATGGAGATGTTTGAGCAGGCGAACCTCACCGGTGGCGAAATACACCGCTCTAATGTGATCATGGCCTGTAACTGGCTGGTAGGCCGTGGCAAGTTTGATGAAGTAGGGGAGGAGGATAATCTATATGTACCACCTTCGGGATCACTGGCAGGCAAGATCTATAAAACGCTGATGTCGCAGGTAACGGCCGGTAAAAAATTTGGCGGCATGAATGAAGTAGATGGCGTGAAATTTGAATTGAAGAAAAGCGAGATCGCCAGCCTGGAAAAAATGGGGCTTGTTCCCATGGTAAAAGAATATGGCAAGGTAATGGCCTTTAGCGCCAAAACCTTATTCAACGGCGATAATATAGGCCTGCAAACCTACTCGGTAGTGCGCGTGTTTGATTATGTGACCAAAGTGCTGATGGACTTCCTGAACCGCCGCGCTTTTGAGAACTTCAACGCCAACACCCGTAAAGACCTCATGAAACAGATCATCCGCTTCCTGGATAGCATAACAGGACCGGATAAGCTGATAGAGGACTTTAACATCCGCCGTTTTGAGCAGGACCCGATACAAAAAGACCGTATACACCTGGATATTCACCTTAAGCCTTATTTCCCGGCCAAGAATTTCCTCATTAAAATGGAAGGCCATAAAGGTGAAGACGTGAATGAGTGGGAAACAGAATACGAACAAGACAACAAGAAATAATGTAAGGATATGCAAATGTGCAGATGTGCAAATGCTTGTGATCAGCTGGTTCATTTGCATATCTGCACATTTGTACATTAATACATCATCCTTTACCTGTGTTAATAATGATCAATAGCATGGCAAAATTTGGGCATGTGACCATTGGTATGTGTGCTGGTTTACTGCTGCTGGCTGGCAGCAGGCAGGCAAGCGCGCAGACAAAATCTTCCATAGATACAATATTCACCACCAGGGGCGCTACCACTTTTATAACGTGTGGCGCGCCGGTGAGCACCTTTCAGATTGGCGATGGAAAGAATACAGATTACGATTACCGGATTGTAGACGGCAACCTGGTATTTATACGGCCCACGGTGCCGGCGCCCAGGACCACCAACCTGATCGTACGGGAAGGTAGTAATGTACATTACATGATACTCACCTTTCACGATAAGGTAGACCTGGCGCAACTGCGTTACACCCTTTCCGGCAAAGCCGGCGCAGAAAAGAATGAGGCTACACCGGAAGCGGCTATTGTAAAAGGCAGTGACGGAGAGCAGATCCCCGTTGTAACAGAAGAAGAACCCGCCGCCGCCACTGTCGAGATAGATACTGTTTCCGTGAGCAAGATAGCGGACGATTTTGGCAAGCAGCAGAAAGGAAGCCGGCAGTATGAAACAAAACTGGGTGGCATTACCCTCAGCTTCTCCAATGCCATGACCCTGAATAACCTGGTTTACTTTTGCTACGAGCTTAAGAACAAATCGCAACAACCGTATAACCTGGTAAAGGCTACGCTAATGTATAAGGACAATAAAGCAGCGGAGCGCTTGTATACCATGCCGGTCCTGTATAAAAAAGCGCCGGCTACCATCAATAGAAAAGAGGAGCAACAACTGGTGTTTGTAGTCCCCTCCCGGGTATTTAAGCGGAATGATCAGGTAATTGTAGTGCTGCAGAACAATGCCGATCAGAAACAGCTGGTATTATACACCCCGGTAAATGCCATGCCCAAGTACATGACTACGCAATAATTAGCTATACGCTTTTCATAAACTATGACCAAACTGCTGCAAACCATATTATTTATTAGCTGCTTTTGCCTGTGTACACGCACGGGCCATGCGCAGATGGTAGATTTCTGTGGGGAAGCAGTGCCGCTGGAGCGTGATTTTGTATCGTTCCGGTTGATGGATGTGATCAAATGGCACCTGCGCCATCAGAACTTTTTACCGCTGTTAAAAGCCAAATCAGAACAATACTTTCCCCTGATCGTACCCATCCTGAAACAATACCAGATACCGGAAGATTTTAAATACCTGCCCGTAGTGGAAAGCGGTTTTACAAACGCCACTTCTCCTGTGGGTGCGCAGGGTGTATGGCAGCTGATGCCGGGCACCGCGGCAGAGCTGGGATTAGTAGTAAATAATGGTTATGATGAACGCAATCATTTAATAAAAGCTACTCAGGCCGCTTGTGTGCTGATCCGTAAGTTGTACAGCCAGCTGCAGTCCTGGACACTGGTAGCGGCAGCTTACAATGCAGGCGCCGGCAATATATCCCGCAACATACGCCGCCAGGGCAGCAAGGATTATTACCAGCTGGTGCTGAATAATGAAACGGCACAATACATCTATAAGATAATAGCAGTAAAACAATTATTCGAAAGCCCGGAGCTGTACCTGCCAGGTTTTGGTTATAATGTGTTCAGCAAAAATACCACCAACGGTTCTGTATTTGCCAGCACGCCGGCGCCGGAGGGTGAAGCGGCATTTAAAAGCATACGTATTACAGTAGGTAAAAATATACAACAGGCGCCTGCACTGATATACAGCGCAACGCTGCAGCATAATACCTCCTTTGCGGATGGGCAGCTGGTGAGTATAAAATTAATGGATGACCTGCAGGCAGATGGCGTGTATATTAGCCGCAATACCAGCATTTCCGGCAGGGGCTGGCTGGTAAGTAACCGGGTGTATGTAGATCTTGGTTTTGGGAATACGGTGGTATTATGTGATAATGAAGGCAAGAAGGGGGTACCGCTGGCACAGTTGAAGGAAGGCGGCACTGTAAGGCTGATAAAAGCGGAAGGGCCTAAAAAGGTGTAAAGGAACAAGCAAGTAAGTACACTTAATATAAACACACAGCTAAAAAACAAACGGTCCGGCTGCCTGGGTACATCCCAGGCGCCGGTTTTTTTGTGCTTTATTATTCCAATGATTTGTTTTGGGTGAGATTGGGTTTTGCTGGCCGGTGTTATACTAATGTTTCATTCATAAATACCCGGTAAGGATAATTATTAGGCGAGTGCTCCCGTAACTGCATCAGCAACTCATCCTTCAGGTAGGTAAGACTGCCGTTGGTATACTTATCTACCGGTTTCACCAGGGTAATGCGCACATCTATACTGCGGCTAAAACCCGCGGTAGCGCCAGGCGCCATTGTTACGCCCTTTGTTACGGTCACGGTCTTTAGCTCGCTGCCCATAATATGTTTGCACAGGGCTTTTATATCTTCCGGTGTAACGATGCGGTTATGGGTCAGTAAATGGTAGCGGTATTGGTTGATCTTTTCGTCAATATTCAAACGGTCTTTGCCGCCCTGGGTATTGGTGAGCAGGGTAATGCTGATCGGTTGTACCTGTATGCTGCCATATTCCTGCAGGCGGCTGCCCATCCGGATATTGTTGGCGCTTGTTCCGTTGGTCGTATAGAATGCCACGAAAAGGTATTCTGCATTTTCCCGGGGCTTCACCATCAGGTAAGGAATATTGCCTTTGTTCTTGCCGGGTTGCAGTTGTTCTTCCAGTGAGGCGATCAATTGGTGTAGTTCCCGCATGCGGCCGGCTACATAATCATTCTTCACTTCTTCAAACAGGGAGCTTTCGTCCCGTATCACTTCAATCAGGTAGGCAATGATCTCCTTGGCCTCCCTGGAATCAAAACGCCCAATGCCGCTGCTACGCACTACCAGCTCGCCTTCCTGCATTTCGCCGGCTGTGCTGAAGTTACGTACATGGTAATCAGCGCCGCCCAGGTCATACACGCGTTTTACATCAAAGAAGATATCGGGTGTATGCAGGGGGATGATATTGAGGTAACGGTTCAGCTTCAGTGACTGCTCATTTACCTTACGGTTAATGACGGGAAAACAGTTAATGCTGCAATAAAGGTCTTCCAGTAAAGAGTGGTGGATGGTCTCCGGGAAGCGTACCTGGATCCATAAAGCATTAGGGTCCACATAGGACCAATCTTTCCCAAAAGTCTGTTGTAGTATCTCCGGCGCCGTCTGGCTGCGGGAGGGCGCAAAAACACCATTTACGGTCAGGAAATGCCGGCGGTAGCGTTGTAATACTTCCTGGCTATAACGGGCATTGGTATCAAAGGCCAGGTGCATAATAGTATTCAGGTCCTCTTCCTGCGTGCTGCGGCTATTGTAGTAGCCCTGCTGCAGGTGCAGCTCCGTATCCCCTACAAAAAAGCGGGCCAGCGGCAGGTAATGGTAAAACATTTCCTGCTGGTGCACATTGCGCAGGTCAAAGAAAAAGGAAAGGCCGTTGAGATTATCCGGCAGCGTATCCGTTGCCAGGCCTAGCCATAGATGATTAGGCGCGGCGCCGGGTGGCAGTGCGCCCTGTAATACCTGCTCTTTGAACCAATGCTCCTTGCTTTCATATAACTTGCTGCCAATGGCCATATAGCGGATATGACCGCGGAAAAGCCGGTGCTGGGCCAATGGGCTAAAGAACAGGTCCTGGCTATCGGGATTGGAGCGGTTGTTATAGGCAAACTGATGTTCCGGCGTAATGGAGGTAACGGGTTCATTGGCGGCGGCGTGTAAGATGCCATATGCCGGCTGACTGGTAGTAATGGGCTCCGGCATCATGATCTGCGCCAGGCGCTCTACGAGCCTTGCATGAGATACATCTACTTCGTTAGAGATCTTTTCCAGTTCGCTGGCACAGGTTTCCAACAGCAGTTGCACCACCGGGTCAAAGGATGTTTCCACTTCCGCATCCGGGTAGCCCCACAGGCGGGCAGCCGTTTTCAGCATACGGTCCTTTATGCGTTCTTTCTTCTCTTTCATCCATTCGGCAT
The DNA here is from genome assembly GCF_008386695.1 of Chitinophaga agrisoli. Lineage (GTDB taxonomy): Bacteria > Bacteroidota > Bacteroidia > Chitinophagales > Chitinophagaceae > Chitinophaga > Chitinophaga agrisoli. Next base: position 1,830,446 of record NZ_VUOC01000002.1, on the reverse strand, counting down.
TTAATGATTAATATCCCTTAATCAAAAGATAAGGGGCTTACATAAAAATAGCTGCTGTAGTGGAAGGGGTTATTATTCTTGGCCAGTGTACCGGTTACGTTCACTTTTATTTTTTTCTTCACCTTCCTGCCATTGGTCATACCTAGTTCTTCCTGGCTTACAACGGCCATCACCTTTATCTGCGCCAGCCGTTTCTCGTAACGTACAATGGCGGTGCGCACCGCGTTTTCCACCTGCTCTTTTACCTCGTTATTGGAGGCTTTGATATCGAAGTCTGAATCCCAAAGCTGGCATCCGTACTGGGGATCATCTTTATTTTCGCCCAGTACGGTAGTGATCAGCAGATGTATATGCTGCGACACGGATTCTTCCAGGTTGCACACCGGCATATCCTTTTTTTGGAGGATACGGGAAAGATCCAGCGGCAGTTTGTAATACTGTCCCTGCATAGATTAATATTTTTTAGAAGATACCCAGGAAACCCTTTTTATCATACCGCACCCTTATTTCCTTTACACAACCTTCCGGGTCTTTGATCAGGTTCACCATTTCTATCTTAATACGTTTCTTACCACGGATAGCGTCGCAGAACTGGGTAAAGGTTTTCACATCCTTATCGTTGAGCAATACCCGTGCATTCAGGTTATTACACAGATAGGGAGAGAAATCCTGGATGGTCTTCTGTTTATTGCTGAGCTGTGTAAGCATGCTTTTAAACTCATCATCAGAGATAGCCGGCGCCTTGGGTTTCTCTGGCAATGGCGTAGCTACCGGCGCGCCGCCATCTGTTGCCGGAGTGGGGAAGGGCGGCGGTACAAACGGATCGTTGTTACGCGGTGTTTGCGGCGCTGGGAATACGGTAATGCGTTTCTTCACCATACGGCTCGCGTCGCCATTTACTACTAAGGTCAATATCCTATCGCCAGGGCTGCTAAATACATACGTATGTGAACGTTCTGTATGCGTTTCCGCATTGGGTTGCTGTAAGCGCCATTCCCAGCTGTTGGCGCCGGGCGTGCTATTGCTAAAGGTAACGGGCCTGCCTACAAATACTTCTTCCGGACCATCTATTACGGGGAATACATCCGGAACAGGCGCTGTATTATTAACAGGGGGCGGGTTCACCACCAGTACTTCCTGCTGCCAGCTGCATTTGCCGGCCTGTAGCGTAATGGTATAACTGCCGGCTGCTGAGTAGGCATGATAAACTTGTTGTCCCTGTTGTTGTACACTGGAATCTCCAAATTTCCATTCATAACCTGCAGCGCGTTTGTTGGCGTTATCAGCGCGGAAGGTGATCACTTCGCCCACAGTAAATGATGTATTCACACCATGCAAACGGCTGCTCAGCGCAAGGCTTACATTGCTGCAATCCTCCCTCGTTCCGGCTTTGAAGGCCAGCATGGCAACACTTATGATCAGCAAGGCCAGGAATGTATACATCACCATCGGGTCAATATGGCTCGTGATGTTGCTGAAGGGTCTTACCGAATTCACTTTTCTCTCGTTGGGTTGTTTGGGTGGGGCCATCGGTTTTTCACGTTTTTGCAATTTTAAATAATTTTTTAGATAAATTGCCATAAATAATGAGTGAGTTTTAACCCGGCAAGTTGACGTGACATATTACACATTTGTTCATATCAGTAATAACTTCAGAAAAACCGTAAATAATAGCTTAAATGGCGAACAATGCACAAAAGGCGGCTGTGCTTGAAGAGGTGATCGAACATATTCACCGGTTACACGAAGACGTACGCGCCGAAGTCGTAGTGGGCGAATTGCTGGACAACCAGGTTCAGCAGGAGTCCGTTACCGTGCAGATGAAGAACGTGTTCACCAGGGCTTTTGCAAGGGATATACTGGGCGCGCGGTTAGATGACTCCCAACCTTATCATCCTTTTATAGCCCTGCAGCTCTCACGCGATGGATTGTATGACCGCCTGCCGGAAGGTCTGTTCCATGACTTCTCTTCGCAGCGGCGTGGCTCGGTGAATGAGATGGTGGCGAATTATAAGAAACAACAGCAACAACAACAGCACGCACGCAAATTCTTTCAGCCACTTGAGCATGAATTTTTTTTACAACGTGTTTTCCTTGAGCAACGCGAAAAGCACCTGCTCTTTGATGCTTTTGGAAAAGACGCTGATCTGTTATTCCGGTCTTTCTGGGGTATTAGCCCCAACTTACCCCAGGCAGCCACGAATCGTTTGGTAAGATTATTGCCGTATATGCACCGCATTGCCGGCAATATACCCCTGGTAACCCTTTGCCTGCAGGTAATACTGGAAGAGAATGTGCATATTGTTTGCGAACATACATCCCGGAGCGTGCAAAGCAGCAGCGGTATTCCGCTGGGAGAGTGCCGCCTGGGTATGGATACCCTGGCCGGTGAGGACTTTTTTACAGACATGCCTGTAATGAAAGTGACCATTGGTCCGTTACAAAACCAGCGGGTGTATGATTACCTGCCCTGGCAACCCTATGGGCAGCTGCTGGAAACCTGTTACAATTTTCTTTTGCCGGCCGATGTGGACGTGGAAACCTTACTGGAACCCAACCCTGCAGAGAAGGGCGCTGCGATCGCAGATGCGGACCGGAAAGAAGGTATCATGGGATATAATGTTTTCCTATAGATATATTATTACGAACATTCATTGGTATGTTACTAAAAGCTAAGATATATTTTGTAGTTGCGGCAGTGCTGGCACTGGGCTCCCTGATAGTAGCCATGCTAAGCCGCTTTATTAAGAACTTTGCCCTGTATAAGAAGAAAGCGCTATGGTACCTGTTTTACATGACGCTGGTATTTGGCGTAGTGGCTTCCCTGCCGTACCTCTTCACCCATCAGAACCTCATGACCCAGTACATCTTTTATATGGTGTGGTTCCTTGGATTGGGGATTGTGCACTGCCATTTTATGTACACCCGCTTCTGGGCAAATGAGAAAACCCTGGGATCAGAGCTGGCCTTTATTGTGGCCATCTGGCTGTTTGGAGGCGCCCTTTCCATACTGGTACATAACTGGATGTCAAAAGGGACCTATCTCTATTACCCCATGTTAACCTCCATGTTCTCCTTTGTATTGCCCACGTTTGTGTACAAGACCTTTGAAAGGATGATGGCCATCCCTGCCAAAATGCATAAATGGTGGCAGTATCCCTTATATAAGGAGGCGCCTGAGGTGAATGAGGATGATATGCGCGACCTGATCGTGATAGGTTTTGAGCTGGAGAAAAAAGTGAACGATAACAGCCGCATTTATTTCCGGGCCCGTACGCCTATTAAAATGGACCTGGGCGATCTGTTCTATCATTTCCTTAATGATTATAACGACCGTTATCCTAATACACCCATTGATTTTATGGATACGAACGGACAACCATACGGCTGGGTATTTCACCTGAAGCCGCGCTGGCTGGCCGGCGCCAAAACGCTGGATCCTGAGAAGCCTGTTTTTATGAATGGTATACAGGAGAACAGTGTGGTGATCTGTAACAGGGTAACATTATCATGATAAATACTATACACTATGGCTGAGCCTTTGAAATATTTTCCCGTTAATTGGGTGGATGGTATGAAGATCAAGAAGCAGCACTTCATTGATACGGAGAATGCGTTGCTGGATCAATTACGGGACGCCATCACCGTAGGCCTGCATACACAGAACTATGGATTGCTGCCTGCCAAAGCAGAACAGAAGGAATCTTTACGTTGCTGGCTGGTAACAGATAACCAGCAGCAATGGCGTGTTAAGTTGACGGAATGCCGTGCCGTAACGCCGGGCGGCGCGCGTATAGAGATACCGGAGCATACCGTGCACTCCCTTAAATACGCTACTACTTTTCCGGAAACAGTATATATCTGGGACCCTTCGCATACGGAAAGCACGTATTATATATTGATACAGGTAAACCCTTTTGATCGTCAGCCCAGCGGCGAGCCATTGCTGCATGAAGATCCGCCGCGATTGCCTTATGCCACGCCGGAGTATAATTTATATGTTGCGCCCGGTTCTCAATTACCGCAGGGGCAACTCGGCAGCTACCAGATGATACTAGGAAAGATCGTGGTAAAGGATGGCCGACCGCAACTGGATGATGATTATATACCGCCTTGTACCATGGCGGCTTCCCATCCGGCGTTAACAGATCTGCACCAGGAGTTGGACCAGTTCCTGGGCCAGATGGAATTATACGGTGTACATATTGTGCAAAAGATCTATTCGCGTAAACAGGACAATGACCTGGCGCAGGTAGTATTGTATATCACAGAAAAAGTGGTGCAATACCTGGGTACCCGCATCTCGCAGTTCCGCTGGTTAGGCATGTATCAGTCGCCGGCCGCTATGCTGGAAGTTATTGCCGGGCTTGCACGCATCATGAAGAATGCGATTGATCAGCGCGCCAGCGCAGGTAAAGAAGAATTGCTGAACTATTTTACAGAATGGTGCGAATTAAAACAGGGCGAACTGGAAATGCTGATGGTGAACTGCGCCAATATACGGTATAAACATACGGATATACGCGAATGCCTGCAGCCCATGATACCATTTGTAAGAGCCGTTAACAAACTGTTTGATAGCCTTAGCCGTTTGGATTACATAGGCCGCAAAACAGACAGCAGCATATTTGTAAAAGAAGAATCGCCAGAAGACAGCGAATACCTGCGCAAGCATAAGACCAAACGCTGGTTCTTTACTGACTAGCTGTTAGCTATTGGCAGTTAGCAGGGAACAGCTAAAAGCTAACCCTAAAAGCTAACAGCTGAACTACTACTTATCTTAGTATACGTAAAACATATCATCCATGCAAGTTTTGAACAAACAGGAACGCACCACCGCTTTTTTATGGTTCCTTTTATTCTTTGTAGTAACCGTAGGACTTTTTGTGATCGCCGTATTTTTTAACTTCCAGGTGCCCGTGCGCGAGAATGTAGTGCTGCGGAAAGAATTGAACACATTCCGCAAGGAGCAAGCATTCCAGGCGGATTTTTCACAGAACCTGGACAAGGTAAAAGCCAACCTGGACTCCATCAATATGCCCAGCCAGAATGCCGTTTATATGGATCAGCAGATTGGAAAGACATTATCCAATATGCACGACGCTATTCCCCGTGATGTGGTGACACATTATGGGCTATACGATAATTTTGTGCAGATGGGCCTGTCATTACAGCAAAGCAAACAACAGCTGCGTGGCCTTCAGGATGCGCAACGCACTATTGCAGAATTGAAAGAAAAAGTGCAAGATCTTACCTCCCAGCTAGACCGCGCGGAGAGCCAGTCTGAGTACTATAAACGCCTCTCCGGAAGTACGCCGGGCAGATAAAAAATGCTGCACATATACATTAGCATTTTAAAAAATTAGTATAAAATTTATTTGTTAAATTATCGTACAACCCTTACTGAAGGCTTGTCTACCTAAGCATTATCTGTTAAATTTGGTTATCATAATTCTTATTACTTCTTGGTATTTTTTTATTTGGTAACCTTAAACATTTAACCCATGTCCTTCAAGTCAGAATTTGAAGTCGCTGGCAAAAAATTCGTTGTAAAACATTGCAGCTATGACCTCAGCCAGGAGGTGGACGCGACAGGCCGTCCTTCTGCAATAACCCGTGGAGGCCGTATTCGTTTGACAGTAGAGTCAACAGGCGAAACTGATCTCTTTGAGTGGATGGTAAACAACTTTGAAAGAAAAGATGGAAAAATTACCTTCTACAAAAGAGATTCAGACTCTAAATTAAAAGAGGTAAACTTCAAAGAAGGGTATCTCGTAAAGTTTGAAGAAAGCTTTGATTCAGACAATCCGAACCCAATGACCATCACATTCACCATTTCCGCACGGGAGCTGACTTCCGGCAGTGGTACGCATGTGAATCAGTGGGTAGGATAGTAAAGTAATCTACCCCACGATCGTGGAAGGTTCCGGTGATAAGCCGGAACCTTTTTTATGTGCAATAAGTAAGTGGTGAATTTGTGAGAAGGGAGAAATTATAAATAGCGGATAACCGTTTGCGTTATATGTTATACAAATACTATTGCAACGCATGAGCAACAGCAGAAAGATCTGTATTTAAGTTTTCCTTAGCTGGATAGATTGTACCATGTGATGACTGCCTTTCTCCAATATAAGGCTGGCGCGGTAGCGCGTAGGCTCAATATTCTGTTCCAGGTTAGGTTTGTTGATCTCGTTCCAGATATGTGTAGCCATGGCTACCGTTTCGTCGTCTGACAGATGCGCATAACGGTGAAAATAGGAATGCGGGTCCTGGAATGCTGTAGCGCGTAGTGATTCAAAACGCGCTATATACCATTCCCGCAGATCTTTTTCTGCGGCATGCACATAAATGGAGAAGTCAAAGAAATCAGAAACAAATACGGCTGGCTCCCGCTGCGGGCGGGCCCTTACCTGCAGCACGTTAATACCTTCTACGATCACAATATCCGGCGTTTCTATCCACTGCTGCTGATGTTGTTGCACATCATACTCCAGGTGGGAATACATGGGCGCGCCTACTTTTTCCATACCGGATTTTACATTGGCCAGGAACTGTATCAGCCTTCGTATATCATAACTTTCCGGAAAGCCTTTGCGGTTCATCAGTCCCTTTTGCTCCAGCACTTTATTAGGGAACAGGAACCCATCTGTAGTAACCAGGTCTACGCGCGGATGATTAGGCCATGCAGCCAGTAAACGCTGTAATACGCGGGCGGTAGTGCTTTTGCCAACAGCCACGCTACCGGCGATGCCAATAATATACGGCACCTTATGCGTGTGGTTGTTAAGGAAACGGCTGGTAGTAGCATGCAGCTGTTGTGCGGCGGTTACATGCAGGTTCAGTAATCGCGAAAGCGGCAGGTATACCTGCAGGATCTCTTCAGACGTTAAAGGCTCGTTGAGACCTTGCAGTTTGGCAATGTCATTCTCGAAATTAATGACGGCATCATCCCTTTGTTTGGACCATTCTTCCCGGCTTATAGTAATGTAAGGTGAATAGTGCACAGGTTTAGTTTGTTGTTGCTTCATAGTAGATAGGGAAGAGAGAATATTTATTTCAGATAGATGGTTTTGATATTCAGGAATTCGTGTGCGCCTTCTGAAGCAAGCTCTCTTCCATAACCAGATTGTTTAATGCCGCCAAATGGCAGGTGCGGATCAGAATGCATGAGCTCATTGATAAATACGCTGCCGCTCTCGATCCGGCTGGCCAGTTGTTTGGCCTTTTCAAGATCCCGGGTCCATAAGGCGGCGCCGAGCCCAAAGCTAGGATGGTTTGCCAGCGCAATGGCTTCCTGTTCATCCTTTGCCGTGATAATGGTACCCAGTGGGCCAAAGGTCTCTTCGTCAAACGCGGCCATACCGGGCCGTACGCCTGCAAGCAGGGTAGGGGCAAAGTTACAGCCTTCATATTTTCCGCCGGCCAGCAGGGTAGCGCCTTGCTGCAGGCTTTGCTGTAATTGTTTATCCAGCTCTTCTGCCAGATCGGGACGGGCCATAGGCCCCATCTGGTTAGCCTCCGCAAAGGGATCTCCCTGATGCAGCTGTTGCACCAATGCGGTTACTTTATGCGTAAAGTCTGCCGCTACCGCGTTTTCCACTATCCAGCGCTTGGCGGCAATGCAGGATTGTCCGGCGTTTTGCATACGGCCTTTTACGGCTACTGCGGCCGCCGCGTCCAGATCGGCGTCTTTCAGCACCACAAAAGGATCGCTGCCGCCCAGCTCCAGCACGCTCTTTTTTATGTACTTACCGGCCAGCTGTCCCACGTTTTTACCGGCAGGTGTGCTGCCAGTAAGCGTTACGCCCTGTACGCGGTCGTCGGCTATAATGGGCTCTATATCTTTAGATGATAACAACAACGCCTGAAAAGCGCCTTCCGGAAAACCCGCTTCCAGGAAAAGCCGTTCAATAGCCAGCGCGCAACCGCTTACATTGCTGGCGTGTTTAAGCACGCCTGTATTGCCCGCCAGCAGGTTGGGAATGGCAAAGCGGAATACCTGCCAGTACGGGTAGTTCCAGGGCATTATAGCCAGTATAATACCTTTGGGCTGGTATGCTATATAACTGTTATTGGCTTCGTAACTATTGCCGGCGTCCGATGGAACGGGTTTGGGTTGTAACATGCCGGCTATGTGTTGGGCGTAGTATTCCGCGCTTACGGCGCATTTCAGCACTTCAGCCTTTGCTTCCTTCAGTGTTTTACCCATTTCGCGGGTAATGATGGTAGCGTGCTCATTGGCCTGCTCCTTTAACAGTGCGGCTACCTGCATCATCCAGTCACAACGTTGCTGCAGGGATACCTGCCCCAGCTGCCGGAAAATGGCATCGCCCAGCGCCAGTTTCTTTTCTACTTCCTGCGGCGTGTGTGCTGCATACTCAGCTATGGTTTCCTGCGTGTACGGGTACACACTCTTAAAGTTCCCCATAAAACCTGGTTTAAGGGCCCAAATTTAGGGTTTATAACAATAACAGTGCCCAGGGTTTTATGAGCGGTGGTATAACGCAAATGCAGGCAAAAAATGCCGTCCGGAGTAAAATGTGTATTACGCGCGGATGCTGTCAGGAACATGGTACAGCATGCAACCGCCGCGATGATATCATCCTGCTGAGGCAAAAGCTCCTCAATATTTTAATCCCTTTCCGCCGCCCCGTTTACGTAGTGATTCCGGGTGACAATCAAAATAGGATTTAAACGCCCTGCGAAATTCACGCCGGTTGTTATATCCCAGATTACGGGCGATAGTAGGCAAAGTGGTAAAGGTTTCCACTACGTCTTCAAATGACATTTCCATCCGGCTATGGTGATCAAATTCTGCTAGCGGGATGCCATTTAGCCTGGTAAACTGGTTCAAAAGCAATTCAGGATCCTTTACTTGCAGCATTTTACATAAATGGGGGATGGAAAGTGGTTTACTCAGGTATTTCTTCAGATAATCCGTTATCTCATCCACTTTGCAAATTGCCTCCGGCGTTAGCGGTACATCCGGTATGGGATACAAACCGGAAAAGTCTTTCATAAAGGATTCCAGTAACTGTTTTGCCTTTTTCAACAGGTATACGCCGGCCGCTTTTCCGGTATACTTATGCTGGCGTATATCTTTTATCAGTGAGCTGCAGCGCGCATTGGTAGTTATGGGCCGGTCCATGTTAATATGTCCGCCTCCGCGGGCTCCTGCATCCTTTATAGCCTGTAACATGCTGGCGGCAGCCGGGTTGCCCGATAATTTCATTACGGTACTTTCCTTAAGATCTATATGAAAGAATATATGCCGGCCTGGTGGCAGCTGTGCATAGTTTAAACCATCGCCCACCAGGAACAGGTTAGCCTGTCCGGGTACCAACATCACTTTTTCCGCCGCGTTAAGGGCCGCTTCTGCTTTGATCTCGCTTAACATGAAATTGAGCTTGAGCCCTGGTTCAAGTGACAAGGGGCTTACTTCTACCAGTTCCGTTACGGTAATAACATGATACCATAACGTAACGTCTTTCAGCATAATATACTGGGAAAAAACAGTTCGCCTGTCATCGCAATAATAAAGCCTTTGCGCGCCACGGATAAAATATGGTTTAAATGCAACGGGGATCCGGCTGATAATACTGAGTTCCATTTCATGGGATTTGCGTGGAAATAACATGACAATTAGATTGTTTTGGTTATCGTAAGAATGGTGCTTAGTACAATGGTTGGCGTTATAAAATATCTCCTGTCTGAAAAAATTCGTGTACTATTTCAAGAGCAACATTATGATCCAAAATTCGCAAAGGAAATCGGATAAAGGGTTAATGCGTTGTTAAACACAAGGTTAACCGGATGTTAATGTGTGGCCAGGATCGTGATTATTGCTAATCCACAGTTAATATTTGTACGATAGGTATATGATGCCGACAATAAAAAAGCGGGTGTATCAACCGATACACCCGCCGTTATTTTCAACAAAACGATAGCTGTTTATTCCTGCACCCTGGTGATCTTAAGCACGTTGGTAGGCAGGTGTTCTTTTACCGGGGTACTGCCGGTATTTACCACGATATCTTCGCCTTTGATAAAACCTCTTTCCTTTAGGATATTGATCTGATCAAGGATGATATCATCCAGGCTCTCTTCTTCTGCATAGTAGAAGGCGCGTACACCCCAGCTTAAGCTCAGCTGGTTTACCAGTGATCTTTCCTTGGTGAAGATATACAGCGGAGAGCGCGGACGGTAGCTGCTAAGCATAAAGCCAGTGTAACCGCTCTGCGTCATACCTATCAGTGCATCTGCATCCAGGTCTTCCGCTATCTTACAGGCGTTGTAGCAAAGCGCATCGCTCAGGAAGGTAGCAGAGTGACGGTGAGGTATCAGGTTACGGTTGTAGATCACTTCTTCTTTCTCTACTTCCGCAATGATCTTTTTCATGGTCTGTATTACCAGTACGGGGAACTGGCCGGTAGCAGTTTCGCCGCTCAGCATCACCGCATCAGCGCCTTCCAGTACCGCGTTGGCCACGTCAGTGATCTCGCTACGGTTAGGGCGTGTACGATCTATCATGCTTTCCATCATCTGCGTAGCAACGATCACCGGTTTTGCACGGTGTATACATTTGCGGATGATGTCTTTCTGGATCATCGGGATCTGCTCTACGGGCAGCTCCACACCCAGGTCGCCGCGGGCGATCATTACGCCATCGCTTTCCCAGATGATCTCTTTCAGGTTCTGGATAGCCTCCGGCTTTTCTATTTTGGAGATGATCTTGATCTTGGAATTGCGTTCCTTCAGCTTCTTACGCAGGTCCATCAGGTCCTTTACGTGACGCACAAAGGAGAGGGCTACCCAATCACATTCCTGGTCAATGATGAATTCCAGGTCAATCAGGTCCTTTTCTGTCAGGGCGGGCAGGGAAACCTTGGTATCCGGCAGGTTAAAGCCTTTTTTGGAGGACAGTACGCCGGGCAGGCTCACTTCAGCCTTGATCTCGCCGGCCGGCGTGATCTCTTTTACCACCGTCTCGATCTTACCGTCATCCAGCAGGATCTTCTGACCGGGCTTTACATCCCTGTGCAGGTTTTCGTAGGATACATAGATCCTTTCCATAGTGCCCACCACTTTCTCGTTTACGAAAGTGAGGATATCGCCGGCCTTCAGGGGCAGCGCGTTATTCTCAATTTCGCCTACGCGCAGTTTGGGACCCTGCAGATCGGCCAGTATGGCTACGTTGTAAGGCTCCGTTTGGTTAATCTGGCGGATATGTCCGATAATACGGAGTTTATCCTCATGCGCGCCGTGTGAAAAGTTCAGACGGAACACATTTACGCCAGCTTGTACCAGCGCCAGTAACTTCTCATAGGTGTCGCAAGCAGGACCAACAGTGGCAACGATCTTAGTCTTATGCGTGGAATGTTCTCTGGATGCCTCATGATCCATCTGCTTGTGGTAATATTTGGATAAATCCTTTGTACTCATACGCTTATTTTTAACTCGCTAGAATTTTACACATCTTGAACCATTCCGGATCCATTTCCTCTTTGGCTTTTACTGCGTGATCCAGCGGTGTATAATGGATTTTGTTGTTTACGATGCCTACCATTACATTATGGTTGCCTTCTATCAGGGCGTTTACTGCGGCATAGCCCATACGGCTGGCCAGTATACGGTCCTGACAGGTAGGTGTGCCACCCCGCTGGATATGGCCCAGGATGCATACCCTGGTATCTGCATTTGGCAACTGGTGTTTGATCATTTCTGCCACCTCATTGGCGCCCCCGGTCTCATGGCCTTCTGCCACTACGATCAGGTTCACCAGCTTGCGGCGGCGCTCGTTGGCCTGCAGGTCTGCAATGATATCCTGCACATCGGCCTTATGCTCCGGCATCATGATATGCTCCGCGCCTGTGCCAATACCGCTGTACAGGGCAATATAACCGGCGTCGCGGCCCATTACCTCAATAATGAAAAGGCGGTCATGCGCATCTGCGGTGTCGCGGATCTTGTCAATTGCTTCTATGGCGGTATTTACAGCAGTATCGAAACCGATGGTAAAATCCGTACCGGCAATATCCTTGTCGATAGTGCCTGGCAACCCTATACAGGGTATATCAAATTCCTTTGAGAATTTCTGTGCTCCTTTAAAAGATCCGTCCCCACCGATCACCACCAGACCGTCGATATTATGCTTTTTCAGGTTCTCGTAGGCTTTCTTTCTGCCTTCCGGCTCATAGAACTCCATACAGCGGGCCGTCTTCAGGATAGTGCCACCCCGTTGTATGATGTTCGCCACAGATTTGGATTCCATTGGCAGAATCTCGTTCTTTAACATGCCCCGGTAGCCATACATAACGCCGTACACGTTCATCTGATGGTAAATACCTGTTCTTACAACTGCTCTTACGGCCGCGTTCATGCCTGGGGCATCTCCGCCGGAAGTAAGAACCGCAATGTTGTTCACTTTTTTCATTCAGGATATAATATTTATCTTCCCTGTGGTTATTTTAGATAGTTAAAAAAACACCAAAAGGGCGCACAAAAATAACATTTTGGAATTTGTTTCCTAACAGTTATCAGATGAAATAACCTAAATTTTCAATTTTCATTAAACAAAGCAGGAATTTTTTATAAAAACCTCAGATATGCAAAAAAAAGGTTATGAACCTATACTAATCTTACTTATGAGCATTTTAACAGGCAGTGCAGCGGCACAGGAAACACCCGGATTAGTATACCCGGTTACACAAAAGACAGATACTATTGATGATTACCACGGCGTAAAGGTCGCAGACCCTTACCGCTGGCTGGAAGACGATCACAGCGAGGCGACTGCTGCCTGGGTAAAGGAGCAGAACACCGTAACACAGGCCTACCTGGAAAAGATCCCTTTCCGGGACGCTATCCACAAACGGCTTTCGACCCTCTGGAACTATCCGCGGAGCGGGGCGCCGTTCCAACGGGGCGATTATTACTACTTTTTTAAGAACGACGGTTTGCAGAACCAGGCTGTACTGTACCGCAAAAAAGGCCTGGATGGCCCGCCAGAGGTATTCCTGGACCCTAATAAACTGTCCAGCGCCGGTACTACCGCCCTGGGCAATATGAGCTTTTCCAACGATAATAGGTATATGGCCTATCTGCTGGCAGGCGCCGGATCTGACTGGCAACAGGGTTTTGTGATGGATGTAGCTACTAAAGAGCTGCTATCCGACAAGCTGGACTGGATCAAATTCAGCGGCCTGTCCTGGAAAGGTAATGGCTTCTACTACAGCCGCTATGATGCGCCGGATGAAAAAAGCAAACTCTCCGGTAAAAATGAGTTCCATAAGGTATACTACCACCGCCTGGGCACGCCCCAGGACCAGGATGAGCTGGTATATGTAGATAAGGAACATCCGCTCCGTAATGCCGGTGTACACGCAACGGAGGATGAGCGCTTCCTGATCCTCAACACATCTGAAGGCACTTCCGGTGCGGAATTGCAGTACCGCGACCTGCAGGATGCCAGCCAGCAAGGCTTTAAGATGCTGATCAAAGGCTTTGACTTTGAGCCGGAGGTGATCGATAACCTGGGCGGTAAGCTGCTGGTGCGCACCAACCATGATGCGCCCAACTATAAAGTGGTGCTCATCGACCCTAAACACCCGGAAAAAGAGCACTGGCAAACCATTGTACCGGAAAAACCGGAAGCGCTGGCCGGGGCAAATACCGCCGGGGGCCGCTTATTTGTAAGCTACCTGAAAGACGCCGCAGAGCGTGTATATGAATATAATATAGACAATCCCGCTAAGGTTACGCATAAAGAGGTGGCGTTGCCGGGCATCGGGTCCGTATCCGGATTTGGCAGCAGGAAGGAGCAAAAGTCCTTTTTCTACACTTTTACCTCCTATACTACGCCCGGTACCATCTACCGGTACGATATCGCCACAGGCAAATCCACCCTGTATGACAAGCCGGTAGTACAGTTCAACCCGGATGAGTACGAGACCAAACAGGTATTTTTCATGAGTAAGGACGGCGCCCGGGTACCCATCTTCCTTTCTTACAAAAAAGGACTGAAAATGGACGGCAATAACCCGGTACTGCTGTACGGGTATGGGGGCTTCAATATCCCCATGACGCCGGGCTTTAACGTGTCTAACCTCTTCTTTATGGAGCAGGGCGGTATTTATGCCGTGGTAAACCTGCGTGGTGGCAGTGAATATGGCGAGGCCTGGCATAAAGCCGGTATGCTGGACCATAAACAGAATGTGTTTGACGATTTCATAGGGGCGGCGGAGTTCCTGGTAAGGCAAAAATATACCAACCCGGCCCGTATTGCCATCCGGGGCGGCTCCAACGGCGGGCTGCTGATAGGCGCCTGTATGACCCAGCGGCCAGACCTGTTCAAAGTGGCCCTGCCCGCGGTAGGCGTGATGGATATGCTGCGTTACCAAAAGTTCACCATTGGCTGGGCCTGGGTAGTAGAATACGGCAGCAGCGACAAACCGGAGGACTTTAAGTACCTGATCAAATACTCGCCTTTGCATAATATCAAGCCTGGTACGGCTTACCCAGCCACCCTGGTCACCACCGCAGATCATGACGACCGCGTGGTGCCGGCGCATTCCTTTAAGTTTGCCGCCACCCTGCAGGCGGCCCAGAAAGGGCCTAACCCCGCGTTGATACGTATAGAAACACAGGCTGGCCACGGGGCTGGCAAACCTACCTCCAAGCTCATAGATGAAGCCACGGATGTGTGGGCGTTTACGTTGTATAACCTGGGTATGACCATGAAGTAATAACATATTAAGTATCCTGCACCTGGAAGGGTGCAGGATACTGCTTTGCCATTAAACGTATACACCGTGATGGAACCCGCCTCATAAATATTTCTAAAAGCGTTCGGGAATGCTTCGCATTTCGTAATTTTAATTAAATGGCTGCTATGAAGGTTTTAATCACAGGAAGTAATGGTTTATTAGGACAACATCTGTTACCGCTTTTTATACAGGACGAACGCTATGAGGTAATTGCGGTGGGCCGCGGCGTAAACCGCCTCCCATCACAACATGGCTATACATACGAGTCCGTGAACCTGCGGAATGCGGTAAGCGCCCAGCAGCTGCTGGAAAAGCATCAACCGGATGTGATCATCCATGCGGCAGCCATGACACAGGTAGACGAATGCGAACGCAATAAAGACGCCTGCTGGGATACCAACGTAGCGGCTACACGCTACCTGATCCAGGCGGCGGAGAAACATAACGCCTTCTTTATCTTTCTTTCCACAGACTTTATTTTCGATGGGCTCGAAGGCCCCTACCGGGAGGATGACCACCCCAACCCCCTTAGCTATTACGGCGCCAGCAAGGTGGCCGCGGAGCGCATGGTGAAGAACTGCAAAGTGCCCTGGGCCATTGTACGCACGGTATTGGTGTACGGCACTGCGTTCGATATGCAGCGCAGCAATATTATCTCCTGGGTGAAAAACAACCTGCAGCAGGGCAAAAAGATAAAAGTGGTAGACGATCAGTGGCGCACGCCTACCCTGGTACAGGACCTGGCTACCGGCTGCAAGCTGGTGGCGGATAAACGCAGCAACGGCGTATTCCATATCTCCGGCAAGGAAATGCTCTCTCCATATGACATGGCCATACAGACAGCCAATTTCTTTAAGCTGGATGTCCGTCTTATCGAAAAGGTGAACGCCAAGACCTTTGTACAACCAGCCAAACGTCCCGCCAAAACAGGCTTCGTTATAGACAAGGCGGTACAGGAACTAGGGTATGAACCACATAGTTTTGCGGAAGGGTTAGAGATCGTAGGTAAGGAAATGGGATAATAGGGGTAGGATAGGGGACTATTGAAATGCGGCTAGTGCCTTTTGACTATTTTATCAACTCCAGGTACGCCTTAAACTTCTGGGCGTAATTCACTTGAACAGTTTTTATATTGGCAGCCGTATCGGCTGCCAATGAGCG
This sequence comes from Chitinophaga agrisoli, assembly GCF_008386695.1. Taxonomy (GTDB): domain Bacteria; phylum Bacteroidota; class Bacteroidia; order Chitinophagales; family Chitinophagaceae; genus Chitinophaga; species Chitinophaga agrisoli. The sequence goes on along the minus strand of NZ_VUOC01000002.1, from coordinate 1,814,520 downwards.
GAAAGGCACGGACAGCCTCACGGTGGAGGAGTCCCTGCCTATATAATCCATACTAACATTTACATTGCAACACCTCTTTAATTGACTCGCTCTTTTTTCAGCGTTAGCCCGTCCATTCGTATACTCAGCAAATACTACCAGGTATTTTAAGGTGTCCGTTGGCTTAAAAGTCACCGGCGCGGTACCCGTATCAATAGGCGTTACCTCTTGTGGCATAGACATGGTGTCCGCGGGGATCACAGGCGGCGCCGTTTCTTCCGTGTTATTATCTGCCGCCAGCGATGACTGATTATTCACAAACCACCAGATAGCGGTAGCTAACAGCGCGGCTGCAATAGGAATGGCTACCCACCACCACCTGAAACGGGATTGTTGCTCCTCCTGTTCCCATGGTGGAACGGGCGCCGGGGTAGGCGGCTGTTCTGCTGCATATTGCGAGCTGGCTGCGGGCGTGGGTGTTGGGTCCGCGGGCGGCGTGTAGGCCGGCTCCTGGTAGGCAGGCGCTTGATATGCCGGCTCCTGGTACGCCGGAGTTACCGGTGGTGGCGTATAAGTATCAACCGGGGGAGGCGGTGTGGAGGCCGGTGGCGTCCAGCTGGGCGCCGGGTCAGAAAAGTTTACCTGCCGCAGCTGCAAGGTATCAGGTCTGCTGGGCAGGGCCTCTTCCCGGAAGACAATATGCCCCTGGGAGTTGAGCTGCAGGGTGCCGATGCCCGGCAGGTCTAGCGGCTGACCGTTCTGCAGGTCCGCCTTCAGCGCATTAATATATTTGTCCAGCTTTAACTGCGCTACGGAGGATACCAGGTTCTCCTTCAGGGAGATCCATTCCACGCAGGAGCCGTCGTCTGTCCAGTTTTCTTCAAAGGTAACCTGCTGTGCAGGCGGGTCCAGGCTTCTGTCCACTGCATTATACCTGGCGGGGGAATACTGAAGCGTGAAAGTGCCTAAACCGGGCACTATGCACACTTGTTGTCTGAAAAGTACATCCTGGATGTATTGCTGTAATATCAAGGTCGTTTATGATTATTGCGCAAGTTTACAACTTAAAATTTAATCATTATGCCCCCTACTATATTAAAACCATAGGTGGGATACCCGTTCCAACGCTGGTAATGCGTGTTAAACAGGTTGTTAGCGTTCACCCAAACATTGAAATAACGGCCTATATCGTAGTCCGCGCCGGCATTCAGGTCCCATGCGCCCTTGGTTTTGTCAAAATCCAGGTTGGGTAGCTGGTAATAGCTGCCGCTTAAAGCATACAGGTTGGCGTTCAGGTGCAGCTTTTTAGCAAAGGTATACTGGGCAAAGGCGTTGGCCTGGAAAGGTACCAGCCCCCAGGGTTTTACCTCTGAGGTCTGTTTGTTATAGTTAAACCAGTCGCCGGTAAGGCGCAGCTGGAATTTCTCTTCCTCTATATAACCCACTTCCGCATGCAGCTGGAATGCAGTCAGCTTCTCTTCATTCTTCATAAAGAAGGTGTTATGCATGGGCAGGGTATCGTTCACGAACAGGGGCAGGTTATACCAGGTAACCGCGGCAAACTTGGTATTATAATTAAAATGGCTGCCCAGGGTACCTTTAATACCGGTGTATTTTTCCTCCACGCGGGTATTCAGCAGGCCGCCCATGGCCGGGTATTGGCCAATAAAGGGATTCTTGTTAGCCAGGTTCCGGTAGCTGTTTTTATCGATATAGGAGATCCAACCGCTGCTCAGGATCACTTTCTTACGGAGGATATGGGACTCATTCACGATATCTGGCAGCAGGTAGAATTTGCTGTTGGTCCAGGTAGGATTTACGCCGGCATGCAGCATAAAACCGGGTTTTACCAGTTCCAGCGCCGGGTGAATGGCCACCACATTATTATTGATCTGCTTTTGGTCTCCCTCTTTAAAGGTAGAAAGGTCAAAAACGCCTTCTGCTTTCAGGTACAGGTCCTGCACCAGCTGTTTGGTAACCGGCGCATTAATGATCACGGTGTTCTCCTTACGGTCAAAAGCGTCATTAAACACCATGAATTTGGCCCGGGGCGCAATCCTGAAGGCCCAGTCATTCTGTACGCGGTTCTTTAACCCTACGGTAATGGTACCCTGGTTAAAAGCCTGTTTTACATCGCCGGCTTTCAGGTCGTACAGGGTATGATCATAACCGTAGTAATGGATCACATTCCGGTCAAAGCCCACGCTGCCGTTGATCTCGAACAGGGGAGAAAAATAGGTGCCGGAGGCCAGCACGTTCAGCGCACTATAGTCCTGGTTCTTGATATCCCCTTTGGAAGAGGTGAAATTGCCATACAGGCCAAAATTGAATTTATCATTCCGGTTGCTGCCAAAACCTGCCTGTATCAATGGTGTACGGTAGTTGCCAAAACCCGCCTTGATGAAGTTATTCTGCAGGGGGCTCAGCGTATCCCTGCCCAGGGCCAGCGGCTTCAGTGGCACGGGCTGGTACATGAAATACAGGTTAAGGGCAGGCACCTCATACAGCAACCGTGGACGCGCAGTATCTGCGCCCGGCAGGGATGCCGTCAGGTTCAGCTTGGCCGCATCGCGCAGTTTGGGCTGATAGGTGGATATAATGTCGATCGTTTCCTGTTTCAGTGAATCCTGCGCGTGTGCAGACTGCTGCAGTGAAAATACTGCCATCATCCCCATCAATCCCCACCTGCTTATATATTTGATGTTACCGTTCATTTATGCGCTTTTATGATTTATTCAACTTTACAATTTGCTCCTGGTCCCGTTGGGGACTGTATTAAGGCTGGGTCCTGATCTTTGATTCCGCCTTTTCCTCTGCTTCTACTTTAGCCAGTTTGTCTTTGGCTTCCTGTTTCAGCTCTGGTATGGGGCAGTTCTCTGCCAGGCTCTGGAAAGTAGCTTTGGCATTGAAATAATCTTTCTGCTGGGTGTATACATCCCCTAACAGTATATAGGATTTAGCCACCCAGGTGCCGTAGGAGGGCGTGTTCTTGATCACGTCAAAACCTGCTTTTTCTGCATTTTCCAGGTCATTCTTCAGCAGGTAGCTCACGCCGGTATAATAGCGGGCTTCAGCCCCGGTCTCGGATTTGGTAAGGCCAGCCACTGTTTTAAACTCGTTAATGGCATCGTCATACTGCTTTTGCTCCTGCTGGGCCCTGCCCAGGTAAAAATGCGCCAGGATCTGGTCGTCTGTGCTCAGGCTGGAGCTGGACAGCAGTACCTCTGCATAGTTGGCCGTTTCGTCCCAGTGTTTCAGCTCATAATTGCTGCGCAGCAGGCCGCGGGTGGCCGTCTGTGTATTTTCCTTACTGGTGCTCAGATCCTGTAGCTGCAGGTAGTAATTGCGCGCTTTTTCGTAGTTCTTAACCTGGTAAAAATTGATATTGGCGGCCTGCAGGGCAGAACGCTCTGCATACAGGCTGGTGTTACCGGCCAGTATGTACTCATAACCCGGCAGCGCGGTCGTATAATCATTGCTGTTGTATGCGCACTCTGAGCGGTAAAAATAAGCCGGCATGATAAACTGGCCGTTGGGATACTGCTGTATATAGTTGTTGAACGCCGGGATGGCGCCTTTGCAGTCCCCGCTGGTAAACCGGGTCTCTGCGGTGGCATAGGCCAGGGAATCCGCGGAGGAAGCGGTCACCGTTCTGCCGCTGGCTTTCAGCAGGGCCACATATTCATCTGTTTTGCCCTGGCTTACATAGATATCCTTGAGGCTCTGCAGGGCCTCATTGGCCTCCGGCGAGTTAGGGTACTTATCTATCACCTGGCGATAGTAGGATAAAGCCTTGCTGTCATTATCCTTATTATAATAGCTTAATCCCAGCTTTACCAATGCACGCGGTGCGTTGGGGCCGTTGGGCTGTTTTTGCAGCACCCGCTCCAGGAAGGGGATGGCCTCTGTATATTTTTCATCTGCCAGGTAGGTATTGGCGATCTCCAGGTCGGCGTCATTGCCAAAGCCGGATGCCGGATATTTATCTCCCAGCTGTTTTAGCAGGGCCAGCTTTTCTGTGTATTTGCCCTGAATGCCCAGGATGATACTTTTCTGATAGGTAGCATAATCTGATCCGGGGTCGTTATTGGCGATCACCCGGTCGTATAATGCGGTAGCCTTGGGGAAATCCTTCAGCATATAATAACAGTCCGCGCTGCGCAGCAGGGCGTCGTTGTTGATACGGCCTGCATTAGGGCCGCTGGCCTTTTGCGCTGCCTGGAAATGCTGGAGGGCGTGCGTGTAGTCCTCTTTTTTTAACAGGGCATAGCCCATATTATAGCTGGCGGTTGGAGCATTGGCCTCGCCGGAAGCAGGTACGCTGCCGGTCAGATAGGTGTTCAGGTTCACGATCGCATTATCTGTACGTTGCTGACGGATGGCGATCTCCGCCTTCCAGAAATGAGCCAGCTGTTTAATGTTCTTATCATAGGGGTTGCCAATGGCCACATCCAGCAGGCGGTCTGCCTCTGTTAGCTGGCCGTCGTTGATCAATTGGGTGGCCCTGCCATAGGCTACCCGTTGGTAAGCCCGCAGCACGGTGGGGCTTTTGTCCCTGATGGCTTCTATCGTGGCAAGGGCGTCCGCATAGTTATTGGTATTGACCAGCAGGCCCACCAGTATTTCGCGGGCCTCTTTATTATAGGTGGACTGCGGGTAGGTGTTCACGAAATTGGTAAGTTCCGTAAGCGCCACATCAGAATACCCCAGTTCATAAGAAAGTTTGCCATAGTTGAAGCGGGATATTTCCTGCTGCTGCGGGTTGGAGTTGTTACGGGCGCCAAAGGCAAATGCATTACGGGCATTGGCTTTTTGATTGGTACGCAGGTAACAGTCGCCCAGCAGGTACATGGAGTTCTGGCCCAGGGAGTCTTTTTCGCTGCTCAGCTGTTTAAACCCGTTGATGGCTTTATTGTAATTCCCCGTTTGGTAATAACAGTAGGAGAGTTGGTATACATCTTCTTTCCGTACTTCCTCCGCCTGGTCCTGGTATTCCTGCAGGTAGGGCAGGGCTTTTTTGTAGTCCTTTTTCTCGAAATACGCGTGTCCCAGCAATTGTTTGAGCTCCGCATCGTAGTAGATATCGCCTTTCTTCAGCAGGGGCTCTCCGTAGCTGATCACCTGGTCGCGTTTACCCTGGAAATAATAGATCTCGGCAATATAGTAGGGTACAATACCGCTGTATTTAGGATCCTGTTCCACGCGTTTAAAGCTGGCCAGGGCCTCGTTATATTGTTTGTTATTATAGGCAATAAAACCGTAGTAATAATTGGCGGGTACGTAGTACTTGCCTTCTATTTCCCGGATATCGCCAAATAATGGCTGCGCTTTTTTGAAATCCTTCACATTAAAATAGCAATACGCCAGCTCAAATTTCGCGTCTGCTATCTCACTGTTGGACAGGTTGTCGATATTAGCTTTTTCGTAGTAGGGAATAGCTTCCTGGAACATGTTTTTGTGGAAGTAGTATTTGGCCAACTGATAGCTTACCAGCTGTTCGCGGGCATTGTTATTACCATGTTCCACAAAATCGAGGGCCAGCTTTTCTCCATTAGGCTGCTGCAGTTTAAGCGCGCAAACAATGTAATAGTACTGAGCATCCGTTTTTACCAGGTTCCGGTTGGTTTCCTGGAAATAGTCGATATTCTCGATCACCTGGTGGAAAAGCTGCATAGATACGCCATACTTTTCCTGCTGAAACAGTTGTTGCGCATCCTTGAAAACTTTATCAGGATCAGTGTAAATGCGTGTTTGTTGCGCCCGGGCAGTAGGAATGGCCAATAAGCCGGCGCCGGCAAAGGCCAGGAGGGATAAATACAACTGTCCGGAAACCACGATCTTTCTTATGAACTGCATGCTCTGTGTTTATTTGTTTGTTGGCGGTAGCCGTTGGCGGCAGATGATAAACGGCGGACTATCCCCACACGTTCTACTTGCGGCTAACGGCTAACAACCGGCGACTCTTATAAAAAGGTGTAGGGCTTATCTGTTAACGCAAATGTCCCGTTATTGGTATTGACAATCAGGAGATTAATATCAGCCGGCATCAATGATCAGATAAAACGGGACGAATTCAGGAAAACAGATAACCCAATAACGCTCAATCAATGGTAGCAAATATAAAAGTTTATACTTTTCTGCCTGGTATTGCTTATCTACAGCAATGTGGATAACTCTGAACCCACGGCATAGGCGTATTGCCCTATCTTGCGACGAAATTAACCAAAGCAAGAATTAAACCATTTTTAAATTCTATGAGAAAACTGTTTTCAGCCGGTTTAACCAATGGTACTGTACATTTTTCCCTGCTCCTGACACGGCTGGTGTTTGGGGGGCTGATACTCACTCACGGATGGCCTAAACTCATGAATTTTGCGGCCGTTTCTCAGAAGTTCCCGGATCCGTTTCATATAGGCAGAACAGCTTCCCTGGGGTTGATAGTTTTTTCAGAGGTATTTTGCGGCGTATTTGTGATATTGGGCCTGCTTACGCGCCTGGCTGCCATTCCGCTGATCGTTGGGCTGAGCGTGGCGATCTTTATGATCCATGCAAATGACGCTATAGACGTAAAGGAAAAAGCCATCATGTTCCTGGCCGCATTCGTTGTGATCCTGTTCTGCGGGCCTGGTAAAGTGAGTGTTGACAATTTGATAGGAGGATAGATATGTTTACTGCTACCATCCAGATACGTGTACGTTACGGAGAAACAGACCAGATGGGTTATATGTATTACGGCAATTATGCCCTCTATTACGAAGTGGGCCGCGTAGAGGCCCTGCGTACGCTGGGCGTTAGCTATAAGGAAATGGAGGAGCAGGGTATTATGCTGCCGGTGGCGGAACTGCATACCAAATACCTGCGGCCGGCCCTCTATGACGATCTGGTAACCGTAAAGACTACACTAAAAGAATTACCTGCCCATCATAAGATACAGTTCCATTCAGAGCTGTATAATGAGAAAGGGGAGTTGTTGAATGTAGGCGTTACCACGCTGGTATTCATAGATACCGTTACCAAAAAGAAAGCTGATATGCCCCCGGTATTAAGGGAGAAATTAGCGCCGTTTTTCCAGTAGATCCGCTAACAGATCAAAGATATCAGGGCTGGCCGGTGATCTGGCTGGCCCTTTTCATGCCAGGCAGCTTGCAGCCACCTGGTTCCCCCTCCCGCTGAATAATTGTGTTTTACAAGGTTTTACTCCCTAATTTTGCTCCTTTCGTATCTAAAAACCATTACGCGTGGAAAAGATAACAGCCAGCATCATCACCATTGGGGATGAATTGCTCATAGGACAGACCATAGACACCAACTCCGCCTGGATGGCACAGCAACTGAACGGCATGGGTATATGGGTACAGCGCCGTGTAGCCGTAGGGGATACGCGGGAGGCCATCCTGGATGCGCTGGACGCTGAAAGCGCCACTGCTGATATTATACTCATCACCGGTGGATTAGGCCCCACGGCGGATGATATTACCAAACCTACCCTGTGGGAGTATTTTGGGGGAGAGATGGTGCAGCACGAACCCACCCTCCAACGTTTGATGCAGCTTTTCGAAAGCAGGGGGCTGCCCATCCTGCAGCGGAATATAGACCAGGCCCTGGTACCTGATTCCTGCACGGTGCTGTTAAACAACTGGGGACTGGCCCCGGGTATGTGGTTCGAAAAGGACGGCAAGGTATTCGTTTCTATGCCGGGCGTGCCGCATGAAATGAAAGGCATCATGCAGGATCATGTCATCCCCCGCCTGCAGGAGCAGTTCCAGACAAAGGCCGTGATGCACCAGACCTTGCTTACTTCCGGTATGGGCGAGTCTTTTGTGGCAGAAAAACTACTGCAGTTCGAGGCTAAGCTGCCCCCGCATATCAAACTGGCCTACCTGCCCAGCTATGGCCTGCTGAAGCTGCGGCTTACAGCCCTGGGCGAGGATAAGGTATCCACCGCCGCGGAACTATCCCTGCTTTTCCATGAAATGAAGGACTTGCTGGCGGAGATTGTCGTGTATGACGAAGACATTCCCATGGGAGAAGTGCTGGGCCGCCTGTTAAAGGAAAAGGGCAAAACCGTGGGCACGGCAGAAAGCTGCACCGGCGGCTATATTGCGCATAATATCACCGCGGTGGCAGGCAGCTCCGCCTATTATACCGGCAGCGTAGTCACCTACAGCAACGAAATGAAGATGAAAATGCTGGGCGTAAGCGCCGCCACCCTGGAAGCGCATGGGGCGGTAAGCGAGGAAACAGTACGGGAAATGGTAACCGGCGCCCTCAAGCTGCTGGGTACCGATTATGTGATCGCAGTATCCGGTATTATGGGGCCTGATGGCGGCAGCCCGGAGAAACCTGTGGGCACCGTATGGGTAGGCGCTGGCAGCGCGGAGAAAATGACGGTCGTAAAATTCCGGCTGATGTATGACCGCGAACGAAATATCCAGATGACAGCCATCTATGCCATGAATGAACTGAGAAAACTGCTATGAGGATGCAGCCATGCGCATATTCACACATTAACCTTACATTTGTTGCCAGCTAAACACTAAAATAGATCTTATGGCCATTGTAGAACTGGTAATGCCCAAAATGGGGGAAAGCATTATGGAAGCCACGATATTACGCTGGCATAAAAAGCCCGGTGATCACGTGAAAGCGGATGAGACCGTGCTTGAAATTGCTACGGACAAAGTGGATAGTGAGGTGCCCTCCATTGCCGACGGGGAAATTACCGAATTACTTTTTGCAGAGAACGAAGTTGTACCAGTAGGGGCGGTCATCGCCCGTATCAGCACAGCCGGTACGGCGGACATACCGTCCGTATCTCCCGCCCGGGAGGCCGCCCCTGCAGCACACCACGTTACGGAAGATGCGGTAGAGGTACACTATACCAGTACGGCAGCACCCGCCGCCACCGCACAGCCCATAGAGCCGAAATTCACTACGGGTAGCCCCCGCTTTTATTCCCCCCTGGTACTGACCATTGCCCAGCAGGAAGGCGTAAGCTTTGCGGAGCTGGAAAAGATACCAGGCAGCGGCAACGAAGGCCGGGTAACCAAAAAAGATATACTGCAATATGTGGATGCGCGTAAACAAGGCAAACAGCCGGTGACACCGGTTACGCCGGTACAGGAAGTGCCTGCCGCCACTACTGCGCCCACTGCCACCCATACCATCCCGGTAGAGCCGCAATTGCCCGCTACCACCACTGCGCCTAATTATAATGGCAGCACTGGCGGTAATGTCGAGATCATTGAGATGGACCGTATGCGTAAGCTGATCGCAGACCATATGGTACGCAGCAAACATACCAGCCCCCATGTGACCAGCTTTGCGGAAGCAGATGTGACCCACATGGTAAAATGGCGCGATACCGTTAAGAAGGATTTTGAGCGCAGGGAAGGGGAGAAGCTCACTTTTACCCCCCTGTTCATAGAGGCCCTGGTAAAATGTATCAAACGCTTCCCGCTGGTAAACTGCTCCCTGGAAGGCGACAAGATCATCCTGAAAAAAGATATCAATATAGGTATGGCAACGGCCCTGCCCTCCGGCAACCTGATCGTACCGGTGATCCGGAATGCAGATATGCTTAACCTGGTAGGCCTTACCCGGCAGGTGAACCACCTGGCCAATGCGGCCCGCCAGAACCGCCTGAAACCGGATGATACCCAGAACGGTACCTTTACGCTCACCAACGTAGGCACTTTTGGCAGCTTAATGGGCACGCCTATCATCAACCAGCCCCAGGTAGCGATCCTGGCGGTAGGCGCCATTAAAAAACGCCCGGTTGTTATAGAAACAGAACATGGCGATTCCATCGCTATCCGCCATATGATGTACTTGTCGCTCTCCTACGATCACCGTATTGTAGATGGCGCGCTGGGCTCCACCTTCCTGAGCGCTGTAGCCCAGGAGCTGGAAAGCTTTGATCCGGAAAAAGAATATTAATAAATAATGCCGGCTTTGCAGGCAGGAGGGTGTATCACAGGTTGATACACCCTTTTTTTGTCTCCGCGCCACCACCCATCCACTTTTTCACCCCTACTATTGGGCAGCGTACGCCTAACACAAATGTTCTGCGCCCATTAACATCGCGTTAACCATTTAGCGGGTAAATGACAGTAATTTACGTAGTACAAGAGCGCATATATCACGGGATGATATATTTGAAAGGAAAGAGAGTCAACCTATGAAATTTAGCCGCAATACATATCCTACTCATCTATCATATGATTAACGTTGGAATCATCGAGGACAACTATTTCCAGCTTAACAGCTACAAGGAATACCTGGAGGACCTGCCGGATTGCCGGGTAGTATTTGCCTGTAAATCTATGGAGGAATTTGCTGCTTTGTCTCCCCAGGACATGGAAGCACAGGTCGTGCTGCTGGATGTAATGCTGCCGGGTATGTCTGGCATTGAGGGCATTTACCAGCTGCGCGAAGCGTTTCCCGAAGCAAAGATCATCATGCTTACCGCCCACGATGAAAAACAATATGTAGTACGCTGCGTAAAAGAAGGAGCCCACGGCTACCTGGTAAAAACAGGGCGGCTGGCCGATATTTATCAGGGCATACTGGATGCCGCCACCTACGGCTGCGCATTGTCGCCAAGAGCGGCCTGCCAGCTTATCAGCCACATCAACCAGGACCCATTACAGCCGGTAAGGTATAAATTAACAGAAAGAGAGTATGAATTGCTGTCGCTCCTGAAAGAGGGGTATTCCTATAAAGTAATGGCAGACCGTCTGCATTTATCCGTATTCACGATCAATCACCACCTGAAGAAGATCTATCAGAAACTGAATGTTTCTTCCAAGTCAGAGCTGGTATCGCGGATCTGTATGAATAACCTGTAACGGTCACTATTATGAGTAGCAGCATATAAGTGCTAAGCATTGATAACCACTATTATAAGTGGCGGTTTGCATGATAAACCGGCGTAATATTGTTAAATAAATAACCCTTCAGACCTTGCAACAGGCCCTATGGTGTTATGAAAAACTATGTGTTACCGTATCCATTTGTTACTGATCATCACAAGAGGTCTTTTTACAGCCTTCGCGCCCAAAAGTTTCCTCTCATTACAGTTAGCGGAGAACGGCCAGCCTGCAGGTATCTGTAAGCCGGGCATAGCTCTTTATTATGTGTTCCATATCCTCTGAATATTACGGTGTCCACCCTCCGTGCCTGTGCCTAAAGCATACGCGGAGGGAGGGATGCCGGGGCGGCAACGTAACCGGTTAGCTGCCTTCTGCAAACATATCTTAAACTACATGGCGCCGCTTTTACGGGTAATGCGCTCTTTTGTGAATCTAACCTGTTGTTACCTGCCAATACAACGGTATCGTCAACAGCAAAAGGGTGGGGTTTCAAAAATGCAGGCGGCGCCATTCTTTCTGAACAATGGTACTTCAAATATATCATTGCCGGTGGCCCGGGTAAAGACAGGTACCCGGAGGCACAAAACAAAGAGCCGCCCTGTAACATTACAGGACGGCTCTTTAATTAGTTTCTTTGGCCTTGAAAAACCTGGCGCAATAGAATAAATAACCAGTAAAATTAATAGCGACGATCGCGTCCGCCGCCGCCATATCCACCGCCACCACGGTTTCCGCCACCACTTCTGAAGTTATTATTCGGTTGTTTAGGTCTAGCTTCGTTTACCATTAATTGTTTGCCTTCAATCTCAGTGCCATTCAAACTATTCATAGCCTTACTTCCTTCTTCCTGGTTAGGCATCTCCACAAATCCAAAACCGCGGGAACGGCCAGTTTCGTGGTCCTTAATGATTTTAGCGGAGGTCACTTCCCCAAATTCGCTGAATATCTGGTGAAGGTCCTCATCGTTCAACCTATAATGCAGGTTGGCTACGTAAATGTTCATGACTAAAAGATTAAAAAAATGAAAAATAATACTGAAGATAAAGAAATTACTTTGATAAAACACGCCACCTTGTCAACTATTTCTTAAAACAAGCCCCGGAGGTACTGTGGAAGTACCTCTAATGCTGCACAGGTAAGGGTTTCAGTGTTTTTTAATTATTCATTAAGATGGTATGAATTCCAAATATGAGGCAGTTTTTCTGCTCTTTTTTTTGTAAATTTAAGATATAATCCATTAAATTTTATTGTTATGGGTGTATTGAGTGAAACATGGTTCGCAGACGGCTACATTGATTTTGAGCAGAAAAAGTACACTTTACTCGCCTACCTGCAGGAGATCAACCTGTACTTCAATGAGCATAAGCTTTACCCGCAACTGGCGGATGTGATCTTCCACTACAACAACCTGGTGGCTTTCCGGGAAAACAAACAATTTATCCAGCAGCATTTTCCCAAACGCCTCACCGCCATCAACATGGAAAGGCTGCAATTGCTCTACGAGCAAATGATCGCAGACGACGAGCTCATGCAGGAGCTGGAGCACATTATCCACTATGCCATGAAAAAGCTGAACCACACGATCAAAGAAGGCACGGAGATCTATGAGCAGGTAGAGGACAGCATGGATATTGCGCCCGTAGGCCTTATCCCCCTGGATACGCAGGAAGGCTACCTGTTCCTGTCAGACGGCCGCCGCCGGGATACGCTGGTATACGAGTACCGGCTTACCATTTTTGAGCGGCACGACGAGAAATACCGGGGCATTCACACGCAGTACATTGAGGCCTATCAAAAAGACCTGGTGCACTCCTGCGAGCACATTAAAACGATCCTGATCCGTCAGCGCAGAAAAATGCCCAACCCGGCCGTGTACCATGTGCATACCCGCCTGGTAGTGCCGTTGGATGAAACATTGCTGCCCATCGCCAAACGTTGCCTGGTGAAGTATATCGCAACGAACGCAGCCTAGTTAATGTGCAGATGTGCTGATATGCCAATGTGCTAATAAAAGTAGGCCGTACATAAAATAACGTCACAGCGTGCAAATTTCCACATTAACACATTAGCATATCAGCACATTAGCACATCAATTCAACTGGTTCCCGCCGCCTTCAAATACCACTTCCAGCGTATGGTCCTTTAGAAAGGGATCGTAATATTGGGTGATGATCTTTTTGATCTTATCCTTAGACTGCTGGAGGTAAAGATTGTTTGTTTCCAGCTGGGTACGGGAGGTCTGGTAGAGTTTTTTCTGAACATCGGTATAGGTCTCATCGTCCTGGAACAGGAACCAGCCCTTGCGGTTGGAGGTTTCCATCTTATCCACCTTCAGCTCATAACTAAGCAGTTTAGGGGCCGGCAGGGTCACCGTTATTTTTTTGTCCGTTACGGACACCTTAAAGTTCTTTTCATTCACATCCACGCCATATTTGGCCAGATAAGGGATAGACACCCAGACAGTATTTTCCTGGAACACCTTTTTCAGGTTGTCGTACCAGCTGCCATCGCCCGCCAGATTGCTACTTTTAATACTGGCATTGCCCTGTACTTCCAGGCTGGACAATTCGGCAATTTCACGCACGATAAGGCTGTTGCTAAGCACCTGCTGGTTAACCGTTCTGCTGCCAAACTGTTTACCCAGCCAGAATACGACCAGGATCAGTAAAGCAAAGGCCAATAGGGTGAGGAATCTTTTCATAGATGTAAGCTAAGGAAAATTACGTTTTGCTGCTACGGACGCGGCATACGCCGTTACAGCGGTTAAAATTGATATGATCAGTCCGGATAAACCTGCATCCAGACCTGGTATTGTATGTAATGCATTCAACGGCCACTATCGCCAGTCCGGCACAGGCAATGCATAATATGCGCCCTTAATCCGTTGTCAAAGACTGGATTAGCTCCTTATGCTGCGGATATCTGGCCTGCAATTGCCGGCGCTGCGCCAGCTCAAAATCCTCAAAATCAAAACCCGGCGCCACAGTACAGCCAACAAGCGAAAACCCATCCTCCTCATCAACCCGGGCGCCAAACCAGCTGCCGGCCGGGATCACCAGCTGCAGCTGCTCTCCCTGATGCACATTACGTCCCAGTTTATGAACAGTGAGCCCGCCCTGTGGATCAATTTCGTAGATGCTTAAGGTTACGCCGTCGTAGAAATGCCAGATCTCATCTGCAGCAATGCGGTGTAAAGCAGAGAAACCGCCTTTTTCCAGCAGGAAATAAATACAGGTAGCAGCATTCCGGTTACCCTTCATACCGGGCGGTAAGGTGGATTTATGTAAGACCCAGGAGGAACGGTAGGTTTCCCGGAAGGCGCCGCCTTCAATATGCGGCTGCAGTTGCAGGTGCTCGCGCCACCAGGCAGCGGTTTTTTCAGTAGTGATCATGGTTATTGATATGGATTATAGGTCTGCATGATTTTCATTGTTCCGGTGTTTTGTCAAAGTAATAAGAAAAACTAAAAAGAAAAAGGTAAAACGGGAATAGCTACCGCGTGGTAACCATTCGGGTTTTACCTTTCACACTTTTTTATTTTTTATGGATCACGCTACCGCTATTCCCGTCTGTGCCGGCATCTGCGCTATGGCAGCGCCTGCGGGCGAGAAGAAAGAGGGCGTTTGACCATTAAAGTATACATAATCCTGGCGCAGCACGGCATCGTTATAATACTGTGCATTGTCCATCGCGGGTTGCCATTGCGGCATGCTCATCTGCTGCATCAGGCGCATAGATTTCTTGAAGCGCAGCATCTGTGCATACAGCCTGGGCGGTAATCCTACCACTTCCATAAACATCCTTTCCAGGGTAGGTTTGGATAACTGGAAGCGGGCAGCCAGCTGCGACATGTTTACATGCCCGTTCTGCTGCTCCAAATAATCGGCTACGTTTTCTACCTCGTGGCGGGCATAAGCCTGTTGCTGCATGGCGCTTTGCAGGGCCTCATCCAGCAGGGCAGATACCTGTCCGGCGTCTGCGCTGGCCAGTTGGTTGGCTAATTGCTGCCAGTTATGACCGGGCAGCTTGCTCAGGTCGCGGTAGTAATTGCTGATAGCGTGCATGTCAATGCCCAGCATGCGGTGGCTGCCATAGGCATTCAACTGTACGATTATCACCTTTACCGGCCCCTTCACCTTCAGCTGGCTGGAGCATGTAAAATGCCCTATCACAGTTGTTTTAGGTAATGTAAAGGCGGTATGATGGCAAGGCTGGCAGGTTACTTCTCCTTCCTGGAGGAAAACCATGTACTGATCACCTAATGATAACAGGCTTTGTGGTAATGTGATCACCCCTGTTGTATCATCGTGCCAGTAGTAATAATGCTTTACATAAGGATGTAAGCTGTCTGCAGGACGATAGATATGGAAGTTCATAGGAAAATTAGTTGGCTATGTAAATATAGTTAAATATTTCCTAATAGGTTGTCAGTATTTGGTCATTAACCGGTAATAATAGTATGGGTTTTTATAATCATATGATTATTAGGTACTATTACTACCGGTTAATGCGCAACCACGGCGCCTACCAACCCCAGTTTACGCCTTTTTCCGTAGCAGGTACCCCTGTTTGCAGCCATTGCGGGGCAGGGGCGCCTTTCAGGAAATGGTCAAAGAACTGCTGCTCCCGGCGGGATATATCCTTGCGGTTCTGGCGCAGCACCAGGTTATGCGCTTCATTATTGTAATTCAGCAGCCATACCGGTTTGCCCAGGCGGCGCAGACCGGTGAACAGCTCAATACCCTGGTACCAGGGCACGGCGCCATCCGCGTCATTGCTCATAATGGCCACCGGCGTAGTTACTTTGGGCAGGTGGAACAGCGGGGAGTTCTCGATATATAGCTCCGGTTTCTCCCACAGCGTGGCCCCTATGCGGCTTTGCGTATGCTCATACTGGAACTGGCGGTTCATACCGCTTTCCCAGCGTATACCGCCATAGGCGCTGGTCATATTGGCTACCGGTGCGCCGGCCCATGCGGCCTTGAATAAGTTTGTTTGCGTGATCACATACGCCACCTGGTAACCGCCCCAGCTCTGGCCCTGCAGGCCTATATTGGTACTGTCTACCCAGTTATGCTGCGCCAGGGCACGGGCGCCGCTCACAATATAGTCATAGGCGCTTTTACCGGGATGACCGGCCTCGTAGCTGATATCCGGCGCAAACACCAGGTAGCCCCGGCTCACAAAGAACGGGATGTTCAGCCGCGAAGGGGTAGGGGCGGGGGGCTGATAGTTATACATGCCATCCGTTAGCTTCTCATAGAAATAAATCAGCACCGGGTAATGTTTGGTGCTGTCAAAGTCTTCCGGTTTATACAGGATACCTTCCGCGGGTTTACCATTATAGGCGGTCCATTTAAACAGGGAGGCCGTACCCCAGTTATATTGCTGCTGTTGCGGGTTAATATGGCTGATCTGCACCGCCTTATCAAAAGAAGGCGTTTTGCCTGTCAGTGTGCCCACATATACATCCGGCGATAACACATAGCTGCTTTTGTTGAAGATGTAAGTATCCGCCTGTTTGGCTTTCCGTGGCAGCTGGTAGGCATACGGGCCCATGGCCAGCTGCTGCAGGGCGTGGGATTTTGGGTTAAGCTGATAGAACCCGTTGTACTTGCTGGTTTCATTATAGGCGCTTAGCAACAGGGGCTGGTCTTTCTTAAAGAAATGTTCGTCCTCATCCAGCTGTACATCGCGGAAACGGGTCTTATCCCGCCTGCCCTGTCCATGGGTGATGTTTACCGGCGCTTCTTTACCGCTGGGGTCCACCTGCCAGATGTCGAAACGGTCATATACATACAGGTATTTATCATCTTCCAGCCAGCCGGCTTTGCCATAGGCCTCCGGGTCGTCCGGATGGTCGTCTTCCTCATCAAACATGGCGGCAGGAATGTTAGCCGTCATATTATGTATTGCGCCGGTGGCGGTTTCATAGCTGAACCAGTGCCGGCCTTTCATATCATACCAATACAGGTAACGCCCTTTGGGGGAGATGTAAAACTGCCCGTCCAGCTTTTCCTTTATCATCTTGCGGGTACCATCTGTCACATTCACCAGCCAGGCGGTGTTCAGGGTACGGCCGGTCCATTGCATGGCAATACGCTCGCCTTTATTGGTGGCGCCCAGGGCATAATCGCTATCGTTTTCATCTGCGGTGGTGATAGTTTCCAGGTCTTTATCACCCAGCTGCAGCACTTTTTTAGTAGCCGGCAGGTACACGGCCAGGTAGCTGCGTTTAAGCTCCCGGTTCATGTTCTTTAGCTGCATGGGTTGCAGAAAATCATCCTGGTAATTCCAGATGTCTACTTTGGCTACTTCAAAATCTACAATAGTGGTGTCTTTTGGCGGCCGGATGGGCGCCGTGCCAAAGAACAGGCGTTGCCCATTATTGCTGAAATAGATCTTGCTGCTATCCGCTATGCCCCATTTATCCGGAATGCCGCCGGTACCGCGGGTGGCGGCTATAATGCCACTATCCTGCCCGGGTGTATAATAGTATAGACGGAAGATCCGCTGTAAGGCTTTGGCGCTGTCCGGGGTGCTTATCCAGGCTAACTGCTGGCCTTTTTCATCAAAGCTGAAGAGTGTACGCTCGCCATCGCCACGGCTGATGGTATCCGCATGCTGCGCGGTCACATCCCACAGGAGTACGCCGGCCCTTGAAAGCGGATCTTTTTTGGCTACGCTGGTTTCCACCAGCAGCTTATTACCCGGTTTGCTGAAAACGTATTCCTGTACATGCTGCAGGGTATCTTCCCGGCCGCTGGCCAGCTGGCGTATCACCAGTGGCGTACCGCCGGTGCTATCCTTGTCAGACTGTGGTCGTTCCAGCAGGTAGGCTAATATGCCGCTGCCTTTTTCCGGCGTTTTGAAGGATTTTACCATCGGCGTTTTCCAGGATTGCCATTGTTCCAGGTTTACAATGCCCATGGAGTCTTTGGGCATTTCTGCAGACTTTTTCTTTTTGATCCTGGCCTGCCGGGTTTCGCTGAAATAAGGGGTAATGGCAAATACCACAAAGCGGCTGTCTTCCGTGATCACGGGCCGGTTGCCCCTGGGTATTTCGAGGCTGCGGTGTTTTTTGTTGTCATAGATCACCAGGCGGCTGTCGCCTTCCTGTGGGGTAATGGTATAGGCGACCCATTGCCCGTTATTGCTGATGGCTTTTGCGCCAATACTCTCCCAGCTATCGTACACGCTGTGGTCCAGCGGCTTTTTTTGTGCATAGGCAGCAAGGGAAAGGCAGCAGAGTGCTACATAGATAATGGTTGTTCTCATACTGTCTAAAATAGTAAAAAGTTTACAGGGAGCGGGGCACAGATTGATGAGCGTATGCCGCTAGTGCGCCGTATCTGCAGTATGCGGTTTGCGGGCTACCCGCCACATCTGCAGGGCCACGGATAACATGATACAAAACAGCCCAACATAGAAAGCGGGGCCCAGGTATTTGTTCTCATGGAATAGCACAAAGGCCAGCAGGATGCTGTATACCGGCTCCAGGTTAAAGCAGAGGTTGACCGTAAAGGCGGAGATCTTCTTTAACGCGTTCAGGCTCAGGGCATAGAGCCAGAGGGTACAGGCCCAGGACAGTATCAGCAGGTAAGTGAGGTCCGTGAAGGAGGGTACAATAGTAGCCACCGGGAAAGCATGCAGGTAAAAAGGCAGTATGATCGAAACGCACAAAGTACCCATCAGCAGCTCATAGAACCCCATGGTATAGGTATCAAACCTGCGGATAAGCCGTTTATTGAATACGGTGAACAGGGCGGCAAACATGGCGGAAATAATGCCCAGTATAATGCCGGTACGGTATTGCGTATCAAAATGGAAGATCAGGAGGATACCAGCCAGGGTAAGCAGGCTTAAAAGCATCTCCACCGTATCGAACCGGCGGCGGTTGATCAGCGGATCAAAGATGGCGGTAAACAGGCTGGTAAGTGAAAAACATACCACCCCAATGGATACATTGGCGTATTTAATACTGCCATAGAAAAAGATCCAGTGCAGGCCAATGATCAGGCCATTGGAGCCAATGATCAGCACATCGCGGAAGGGTACTTTTTTCAAAAGGCCCCGCCAGCGGAACAGGATGTATAAACTAATAGCGGAGATCAGCAGGCGATACCAGGTAAGCAGTCCTTCATTAAGGGTGATAAGTTTTCCCAGGATACCGGTAAAACCGGCCAGGAAAACGGACAAATGCAACTGGAAGAATGCTTTTTTCATGGAGGGTGATGCGTCATCAATTACTGACGGCTGATCCTTCTTTCGTAGCGGCGGGTAAGGCTTTGCGCCTGTATCTTCAGCACGCCAAGGATGCCTTCTTTCACAATACCTTTACTCATCTTGGAATAGCCTTCCTTACGGTCGCGGAAGGTGATAGGCACTTCCTTTATCTTGAAGCCCAGTTTCCAGGCGGTGAATTTCATCTCTATCTGGAACGCATATCCCACAAACTGGATAGCATCGAGCTTAATGGCTTCCAGCACGGAGCGCCGGTAACATACAAAGCCCGCGGTGGCGTCCTTTACGGGGATCCAGGTTACAAAACGCACGTATACGGATGCGCCATAGGAAAGCACGGCGCGGTCCCAGGGCCAGTTTTCCGTATTGCCGCCTTTTGTATAACGGGAGCCTACGGAAACATCCGCCCCGCCCACTGCACAGGCCTCATACAGGCGTATCAGGTCCTTGGGATTGTGGGAGAAATCGGCGTCCATTTCAAAAATGTATTCGTAGCCCCTGGCAATGGCCCATTTAAAGCCATGGATATAGGCAGTTCCCAGGCCCTGTTTGCCGCTCCTTTCTTCCAGGAACAGCTCACCGGCATGTTGCTGCTGCAATGACTTTACTATATTGCCGGTACCGTCCGGCGAGCCATCGTCTATGATAAGTACATGAAAACCCTGCTGCAAGGAAAATACAGCGTCAATGATCTTTTGGATATTATCCTTTTCATTGTACGTAGGTATTATGACAAGCTTTTCCAATCAGCGAACATCGTTTTGGACTGCGAAAATAGTGTAATCAGGGCGCAAGATAGGGCCTTCCTGAAAAATATTACATTTTTTTTAACATCATACTATGATAAATTTCTGTCAGTTTCTGCTTGGTATTTAGCGGAAAATCTGCCTTCATCATCCAGTCATAGTATTGGGGTTCCACTTTCAGCACGTCCCGCACTGCGCGGCCTTTGTATTTGCCGAAGTTGAAGACTTCCAGGCCGTTCTGCATCACCATACGGCGGGCAAAATCAATGTATTCATCCTCCTTGGTAAAGTCGGCCAGGCCGTCTACATCGGACTGCAGTGTCTCGTAACGGTTCAGCTGGGCTTCCAGGATCTCAAAAGTGGCTAAGGCATCGGCCTCCGCGCTATGGGCATTTTCCAGCTGCTTATCGCAGTAGAATTTGTAGGCGGCGCTCAGGGTGCGCTTTTCCATCAAGTGGAAGATCTTCTGTACGTCAATAAATCTGCGGTGGGATACTTCAAACTCCAGGCCGGAACGCAGGAATTCCTCTACCAGCATGGGGATATCAAAACGGTTGGAGTTATAACCCGCAATGTCGCAGTTTTCCAGGAACTGGCGCAGCTCATTGGCCATCTGTTTAAACGTCTGACAATCCTTTACATCCTCGTCTTTAATACCATGTATGGCCGTAGTAGCAGCAGGGATGGGCATTTCCGGGTTCACGCGTTTCACCTTATGCTGGGTGGTTTTGTCCGGGAATACCTTCACAATGGCTATTTCAATGATACGATCGGTGGCCACGTTAGTGCCGGTAGTTTCCAGATCAATAACGGCCAGGGGCCTTTTGAGTTGTAAAGTGGGCATTTGTATATTTTGATAGTATAGATAAGCCGCAGTGGGTGCTACTGCTTATAGGTTTAAATATTTTTTCAGCGAATTTACATCCATTCCGTCATAGTCGCCAGAGCTCATCATCAATAAGTTGGTATTGCTGTAGTCCTGGGCATCAAGAAAAGCTTCGAGCTGTTCGCGCTGGTTAAACACATGCAGGTCCAGGCGGCCAAAGCCTTCCGCTACCTGTTCCGGCCGCAGATCGGGCATCCGCTTTATTTCCAGCGCGTGACGGCTGTAAAATACCACGCCTGTATTGGCGGCGTCCATAGCGCCTTCATACTGCGACATAAATCCTGCATTGAGGCTGCTATAGGTATGCAGCTCCAGTACAGCAATCAGTTTCCGCTCCGGGTACTGCTGCTGTAATGCATGGATGGTGGCCCTTACTTTGGACGGGGCATGGGCAAAATCGCGGTAAATAGCGCAACGCTCATTACGGCCCACCAGCTCCAGCCTTTTGGCGGCGCCGGTGAAAGTAGCTATGGCAGACAGGAAGTCCTCATCGCCTATGCCCAGCTGGTTGCATACCAGCCTGGCGGCGTGCATGTTCAGCAGGTTATGCTCCCCAAATACCTGCAGATCGGCATATCCTTCGTCAAAGAACACACGGGTAATGCCGTTGCGGATCATGTGGATGGGCAGGGTATAGGGCATCAGCTTCAGATGACGGCCTTCCTTGTTCACCAGGCTATTCAGCGTTTCGTCGGAGCTGTTATAGATCAGCGTTTGCCCCGGCGCCATTTGCCGGATAAAGATGGCAAACTGCTCCAGATATATGTCAAAAGTGGGAAATACGTTGATATGGTCCCAGGCAATACCGCTGATCACGGCGATATGCGGGTGCAGGAAATGAAATTTTGGCCGTTTTTCTATTACGGAGGCCGGGTATTCATCCCCTTCACAAACGATCAGGGGCGCATTGGTGATATTTACAGACTGGGCAAATCCTTCCAGACGGGCGCCTACCAGGTAGTCAAAATCCAGCTGGCGGGTTTTCAGCACATGCATGATCATGGCGGTAATGGTGGTTTTGCCATGGCTGCCCCCTACTACTACACGGGTCTTCTCCAGGCTTTCCTGGTAAATATATTCCGGGAAGGAGTAGATCTTCAGGCCCAGCTCCTGCGCCCGCTGCAGTTCCGGGTTATCGCCACGGGCATGCATACCCAGGATCACTGCGTCCAGATCTGGCGTAATACGGGTGGCATCCCAGCCCATAGAACCAGGTAAAATCCCTACCTTTGCGAGGTTACCTAGGGCAGGTTCAAAAATTTCATCATCGCTTCCGGTTACCTGGTAGCCTTTATGGTGCAATGCAATCGCCAATTGATGCATAACACTGCCGCCGATTGCAATAAAATGAACTTTCATAGTGTTAATAGTCAGTAGGAGTTAGAAAGCATGGTTTATTTGGTTCGTTTGCTGACAATCCCTATATAAATCCATTGCTCACACATCTTGTTGTTTTTTTTAATATAATTAATATATTTGCAAAGTAACGTTACAAAGCACGATTAAAAAAGCGTTTATATACATTCCCTATGAATTTTCGTTTATTAACTAAATTTCAGATAATGAGATCTCACACTAAACTGTTGGGCGTTGCCGGCCTTCTTTGTATCTTTGCTGTTTTATTTACCTCTTGTGCTACGCACTCGAAATTAGGATGTCCGATGAAGATCTCGAAATCGGCTCCTACAGAAAAAAGCAAGGATTGTTAATGAATTGGATACCGCTGAAAGAAGAATCACAGCTGGATGACATTAAAGCGACCTCGGCCCAGCAGCCGGTGGTAATTTTTAAGCACAGCACCCGCTGTGCGATCAGCTCAATGGTAAAGTCCCGCCTGGAGCGCCAAGCCGCCCCCAAGGACCTGCCCTTCTACTATTTAGATCTTATCAGTTACCGTAACATCTCTAACCGTATCGCAGATACCTTTGCCGTAGAGCATGAATCGCCGCAGGTGCTGCTGATCCGTGATGGAAAATGTGTATACGATGAAAGCCATAACGGCATCTCAATGGACGAGATCGTTAAGATGGCTAGCTGATAGGCTGACTGTGATGACAGATTGAACGTGCTGACTGGATTTTACGCGAAAACTATATTTGCGTAAGCTATTTTATTCCTATTTAGAAAGAAATTGGCGCGTTGTACTGTAATGGTGCAGCGCGTTTTTTGTGCTATCCGCCCATCATTTCACTGCCTTCAACACATCCTTGCTCATGGGCGAAACAGAAGGGCCAAAATAATACGCCAGCACCCCCGCTTCATTCACCAGGTATTTGCTGAAATTCCATTCCGGTTGTTGGTTGTTCCAGCCATTGCTTTGCTCATCCGACAGCCACTGGAAAATATGGTTCTGCTGCGCGCCCTTCACTACGCTGCTTTTGGCCGCCAGCATAAACGTTACCCCGAAATTCACTTTGCAGAATTGCGCAATATCCGCATCCGACCCCTTTTCCTGTTCCTTGAAGTCGTTGGCCGGGAAACCGATCACCACCAGCTCAGGGAACTGGTCCTGTAACTGCTGCAAGGCCTCAAACTGGGCCGTATACCCGCAGTCGGAGGCGGTATTCACCAACAGCAGCTTGCGGCCGCTAAACCGGCTCATAGGCACTATATCACCCTGGTTGCTCACCAGTGAGAGGGAGGCAAAAGCTACCCGCGGCGTTTTGTGCTGTTTGTTTTGCAGGACCTTACTGTTGGCCCCCAAAAGGCGGGTCAGCTTCATAAGGAGAGGATAGAACCGCTTGCGTAAAGATTGTTTGCCTGTCATAATACCCCAAATTTCCTAAGTTTGCATTATATATACAAAATTAATGAAGCATCGTATAGTTGTAGCTGTTACAGGGGCCAGCGGTTCCATCTACGCCCGGCAGCTACTTGGCAAGCTACAGGCGGCCGCCGGCCAGATAGACACCGTAGCCGTAGTGATGACGGAGAATGCAAAGACCGTATGGCAGACAGAGCTGGTAGATACCAGCTATGAGCAGCTGCCTTTCCGCTTTTATACCCAGCAGGATTTTCATGCGCCTTTTGCCAGCGGCTCCGGACAGTTCGATACCATGATCATCTGTCCCTGTTCCATGGGCACATTGGGCCGTATTGCTACCGGTATTTCCAATGATCTTATTACCCGTGCGGCAGATGTGGTGCTGAAGGAGCGCCGCAAACTGATCTGCGTGGTGCGGGAAACGCCCTATAACCTTATGCATCTGCGTAATATGGTATCTGTAACAGAAGCCGGCGGCATCATTTGCCCCGCTACGCCATCTTTTTACAGCGTGCCTACCACCATCGAAGCAGTGGCCGCCACCGTAACAGACCGGGTATTGGACCTGGCAGGTATTCAGCAGGAAACCTACCGCTGGGGAAATAAATAATTACAATTATCTTGGTACATGCATATTGTTATCATCAACGGACCTAATTTAAACCTCCTGGGCAAGCGGGAGCCGGGCATTTACGGCAGTGAGTCGTTCGAAGTATATTTTGCGGAACTGCAAACAAAGTATCCTGGTGTACAGTTCAGCTATTTCCAAAGCAATGTAGAAGGGGAGATCATTAACTACCTGCATCAGCAAGGCTTTTCTGCGGATGGTATCTTACTGAACGCAGGGGGGTATACGCATACATCCGTAGCTATACGCGATGCCATAGCGGCCATTACTACGCCGGTGATAGAAGTACATATCAGTAATGTATATGCAAGAGAGGAATTCCGGCATACTTCCATGATAGCGCCTAAGTGCGTAGGCAGTATTTGTGGGCTGGGTATGAAGGGGTATAAGCTGGGGGTAGAGTATTTTCTGAATGCGTAAGTTGATTGTTTAACAGCAAACGCCTAACACTGTTCTCACAGCATTAGGCGTTTGCCTTTTTTAATATCTTCTGTCTGTCAGCCTATTAACAAGCCGTAGCCGTCTCTTTCTCGTCTTTGAACGCCTCTCTGGCTTTCAAACCCAGCAGCTCAAACATCATATGATCCTCTTCAAAAGAAGGGTTCTTCGTGGTCAGCAGCTTCTCTCCGGTAAAGATAGAGTTAGCGCCTGCCATAAAGCACAGGGCCTGCTCAGATACGCTCATTTCCGCACGGCCGGCGCTCAGGCGCACCATAGCACCAGGGATCAGTATGCGGGTGGTAGCGATCATACGCACCATATCCCAGAATTCTACTTTAGGCATATGTTCCAGCGGGGTGCCTTTTACGCGGGTCAGGGCGTTAATGGGCACTGATTCCGGGTGGGTGGGCAGGTTGCTGAGGGTATGCAGCATCTGGATACGGTCCTCATGGCTTTCGCCCAGGCCGATGATACCGCCGCAGCATACGCTTACGCCTGCTTTACGCACGTTATCCAGCGTTTCCAGGCGGTCGTCGTAGGTACGGGTGGTGATGATCTCGCTATAGTGTTCCTTAGAAGTATCCAGGTTGTGGTTGTAGGCGTATAAACCGGCGTCTGCCAGTTTTTTAGCCTGTTCTTCCGTCAGCATGCCCAGGGTACAGCATACTTCCATGCCCATCTCGTTCACGCCTTTTACCATGTCCAGCACGCGGTCAAAGTCGCGGTTATCGCGTACTTCGCGCCAGGCGGCGCCCATACAGAAGCGGGTAGAGCCGGCGTCTTTGGCTTTTTTAGCATAGTGCAGCACCTGCTCTTTCTGCAACAGGCCATGTACGTTAACGCCGGTGTCGTACCGGGCTGCCTGGGGGCAGTAGGCACAATCTTCCGGGCAACCGCCGGTTTTGATGGAAAGCAGCGTACAAACCTGTACTTCTGCGGTATCCTGGTATTGGCGGTGTACGGTAGCTGCGCGGAATACCAGCTCCAGCAGCGGTGTATTATAGATAGCTTTTATTTCTTCAATGGTCCAGTCATGACGGATCAGCACATCTTGCATAATTATAATATTTAATAGGAAGCAAACCTACGGAAAAAAAGCTAAAAGCTCAAAGTACAAAGCATAAAGCCCTTACCGGGTCCCTGACCCTATGCTTTGAGCCTCAGGTGGATAGCATTCCGGGTGGCCGGGCTATCTGCCTCTCTTCCTCTACAGATATCTAAAATTCGTTTTAGGCGTAATAGCCAGCAAAGTCTGGTATATCAGCATGATCGTGTTCTCAATATCCTCTTTCTTCACCATTTCCACGGTGGTATGCATATAACGCAGCGGCAGGCTGATAAGAGCCGATGGCGTGCCGTCATTGGAATAGGCAAACGCGTCCGTATCCGTACCGGTGCTGCGGCTTACCGCATGGCGCTGGAAGGGGATATCATTCTTTTCGGCTGTTTTAATGATCAGGTCACGGAGTATGTTATGCACCGCAGGGCCATAGGTGATGCTGGGGCCATTACCGCAACGGATCTCGCCTTCCACGTTCTTGTTGATCATGGGCGTGGTAGAGTCATGCGTTACGTCTGTGATAATGGCGGCATTGGCTTTTATGCGTTTAGCCACCATCTCAGCGCCGCGCAGCCCTACTTCTTCCTGTACGGCATTTACGATGTACAGGCCAAAAGGCAGCTTCTGCTTATTTTCTTTCAGCAGGCGGGCCACTTCCGCTATCATAAAGCCGCCTATACGGTTATCGATGGCGCGGCAGATGATGTAATTATAGTTCAGCTCTTCGTAGCCGTCTTCAAAGGTGATCACGCAGCCTACATGGATGCCCAGGTCTTCCACCTCTTTCTTGGAGCGGGCGCCGCAATCCAGGAAGATGTTGTCTACCTTGGGTTGCGGTTCCTTACCCTCCGGGTTACGGTTACGGGTATGGATAGCCGGCCAGCCAAACACAGCTTTTACAATGCCTTTTTCTGTATGGATGTTCACCCGTTTAGAGGGGGCTATCTGCTGATCAGAGCCGCCATTGCGGATCACGTATATTAAACCTTCCGGCGAAATGTAGTTCACAAACCAGGAGATCTCATCAGCATGCGCTTCTATCACCACCTTAAAAGGCGCGTCCGGGTTGATGATGCCTACAACGGAGCCATAGGCGTCTACAATATGTTCATCAATATAGGGTTGCAGGTATTGCAGCCACAGCTTCTGTCCTTCCTTCTCAAACCCGGTAGGAGAGGGGTTGTTCAGGTAAGTTTTGAGGAATGACATAGATTCCTTCGTCAGTATGGATTTTTGCTTTTTGGACATGATTCTCAATCTATATTATCGGACAAAAGTAAGGAAATAGCGGAAAGCACAAAGGCGTCTGATCAATATCACCAGCATCCCAGCAGTAAATGTAATACGGCGGAGAACATCATCAGCCCGTCCAGTACAAAATAATACATGTAATCAGACTTGTCCCTGATGGCCTTGCGTGTAAGCAATGCAGTGATCAGTACAGGCGCCAGCAGCGTGCCTACCACAGCGGGCGTGGTAATGGGCCACAACAGCAGAGCGGTCAGCGCAGAGAGCCCCAGCACGATATAATATACCTTGAACAGGTGTTTGTCAGGCAGCAGGGTAGTAATGGTCCGGATGCCCTCTTCCCGGTCAGATTCCACATCCCGGTAGTCAAACAATATACAGATCGCAAAGATGAGGAATAAGCGGTGCAGGGTAAAGAACACTACATACCAGGTAAACGGCGCCGGGCTTATAAAGAATGGCAGCAGCGTGGTGACATATGTCCACACAGAGGTAAGGAACAGTGTTTTGCCAACGGCTATCTTACGCAGCCATACAAAGGCCCGTTGCGGCAGTTTAGGCGCGGAGTACAGGAAGGTGAGCACAGCGCCCCCGGTCAATGGCAGCCAGTGCATACGCAGCTGCCAGAAAAAGTACAGCGCGCCTACAGCGCCAATTACGTAGAATACGATCTGCATGGTCCGGTGCCGGTCGCCCCAATGCAGGCGCTCAGACCCGGATGCCGTTAATGGCGTCAGGTACCAATGGAAATTATAGCTGCAGATGGTAGAAAAGAAAACAAACGCGTTATAGGTAAGGTAATCATAATGCAAACCCAGTATAACATTGGTTTGCCACACCATTATCACCGCGCACAACGCTATGTAAATGGAGCTGAATAGCAGGAAATTAAACAGGGACTTCAACATAATTCGCTAATGTGCAGATGTGTGGATGTACAAATGCTGCACATCCACACATTATCAAAGTGGTATATTTCCATGCTTTTTCCTGGGCATGGTCACTACCTTATTTTCAAGCATTTTAAAGCCTTTTATTAATTTAATGCGGGTCTGATCCGGGATGATGACTTCATCAATATATCCCTTTTCCGCTGCCAGGTAAGGATTGGCAAATCTTTCTGTATAATCTGCTACCAGTTCATTCATACGCGCTTCCGGATTTGGAGCAGCGTCTATCTCTTTTTTATAGATGATCTCTACTGCGCCTTTAGGCCCCATAACGGCAATCTCCGCCTGCGGAAATGCAAAGTTCAGGTCTGCGCCAATATGTTTGGAATTCATCACACAATAAGCGCCGCCATAGGCTTTGCGGGTGGTGACGGTAATTTTAGGCACGGTAGCTTCGCTAAGGGCAAATAACAGTTTAGCGCCGTTGGTGATGATGGCATTCCATTCCTGGTCTGTGCCCGGCAAAAAGCCCGGTACATCTACCAGTACCAGCAGCGGAATATTAAATGCGTCGCAGAAGCGGGTAAAGCGTGCGGCCTTTACGGAGGCGTGTATATCCAGCACGCCGGCCAGGTGGGCCGGTTGGTTGGCTACAATACCAATGCTGCGGCCAGCAATCAGGGCAAAGCCTACAATGATGTTCTCCGCAAAACCGCTGTGCACTTCAAAGAAGCTGTCTGCATCCGTGATCTGCGCGATCACTTCCTTCATATCATAAGGCTGGTTAGGATGCAGCGGTATAATATTATTCAGCGCTTCCCTGGCTTCCTGGCCGGGCTCATAAGGGTATACCGGCGCGTCTTCCTCACAGTTCTGCGGCACGTATTTCAGCAGGCGTTTAATGTATTGGATACACTCCACTTCATTGGCGCAGGCAAAATGCGTAACGCCGCTTTTAGTGGCATGTGTTTGCGCGCCGCCCAGTTCTTCGGCGGTCACCTCTTCATGGGTAACGGTCTTTACCACGTTGGGGCCTGTTACAAACATATAAGAGGTTTGCTCAACCATCAATATAAAATCTGTAATAGCAGGGGAGTATACCGCGCCGCCGGCACAGGGGCCCATTACGGCGGAGATCTGCGGTATTACGCCAGATGCGCGGGTGTTGCGGTAAAAGATATCCGCATAACCGCCCAGGCTTACTACGCCTTCCTGTATACGTGCGCCTCCGCTGTCGTTAAGGCCAATTATAGGCGCTCCGTTCTCCATGGCCAGGTCCATGACCTTGCAGATCTTGCGGGCGTGGGGCTCGGAAAGGCTGCCGCCGTATACGGTAAAATCCTGGGAAAATACATATACCAGGCGGCCATGGATGGTACCGTAGCCGGTTACCACGCCATCGCCCAGGAACTGCTCCTGGTCTGCCGTAAGGCCGCGGTTGCGGTTGGCCACCAGCATGTCCAGCTCCTCAAAAGAGCCTTCGTCCAGCAGCAGCTGCAGGCGCTCCCTGGCGGTAAGCTTGCCTTTTTTATGTTGGGATGCAATCCGGACTTCGCCTCCGCCCAGTGCGGCTTCGGCGATCATGCTCTGTAGTAGCGCTATTTTATCCATGCTCGTTTGGTTTGCCGCCGGCAGGTTGGGCGGGCAGGGTATCAGTCCCCCCTCTCGTTGCACATGCCCTTGCTGCGGACTGTTTTGCTGCCGGATGCCGGCTTTAATAAAAAGTGGGTAAAGCTAAAAAATAAAAGAGGATGTATCAAAAATAAAAGGCTGTACCACCAGGTGATACAGCCTCCCGTTTTATGCGGAATAAGATCATTGCTTTAAGAGCGCCACCTTGGGCGTAGTGATCGTATCACTTTTGTTACCGGCATTATCCTCTACATAGATCCGGAAATGGATGCTGTCAGGTACTGTATTATTGGGCGGTGATAAGCTGATGTTATCCAGTGTAAGGATCACTTCCGCATCTACCTTGCCACCCACATGCGCATCTATATTTGGCATTTGTTTACGCTCAAAATTGAGGCTATCCGTAACGCTGTCAAAGAAGGTCTGCACCCAAAAACCGTTCTCAATGTCGCCATCGCCATCCTGGATCTGAAAAAATGCCTGTAATCCGCTCTCGCTATTCGTTAAATCAACTACTGGTTGGGAATAGGACTTGAAGGTCAACACTGGTTTGGTGCCAATGCTGTCTTTTGAACAGGCGACCATTAAAAGGCAGGCTACCGCCGATAATGAGAGTAGTTTCTTCATATAACAAACGTACGTTAATTATTTTACATTAATAACGGGTTTAGGGCGCCTTTTGTTACCCCGGCGGCGTAACTTTGTGCGGTTTTTAAAACTATTAGATGAACGGCCTATCCCCGGAACGTATTTTTAACTTGCAGGCGCCGGATTTTGAACCGGCAGCGCTGGACCTGTTCCGGTACCAGTACCAGCATAATGCCCTGTACCGGGCCTATACAGATGCCTTGCGTATACAGCCCGGCAGCGTAAACGCCATTACCGGCATCCCTTTTCTGCCCATACAGTTCTTTAAGACCCACCAGGTGGTAAGCGGAACCTTTGAGCCGGAGCTGGTATTTGAAAGCAGCGGTACTACCCAAACGGTGAACAGCCGTCACCTGGTAAAGGACGCCTCCCTGTATGAGCGCAGTTTTATCACCGCCTTTGAGCAGTTTTATGGCCCGGTATCGGACTATGTGGTGGTAGGGCTGTTGCCCTCCTACCTGGAAAGACAGCATTCCTCCCTGGTGGTGATGGTGCAGGAGATGATCCGCCGCAGCGGCCATGCCGGCAGCGGGTTTTACCTTTATGAGCATGAGAAGCTGTATACCCAGCTGCAGGAGTTGGAAGCCCGCGGGCAAAAAGTGCTGCTGATAGGGGTTACTTTTGGCCTGCTGGACTTTGCAGAGAAATACACCCTCTCCCTCCAACATACCATTGTTATGGAAACGGGCGGCATGAAAGGCCGCCGCGAAGAATGGACGCGTGAGCAGGTACATGCCTTCCTGCAGCAGAAGCTGGGAGTAAATACCGTACACGCAGAATACGGCATGACGGAGCTGTTATCCCAGGCTTACTCCTATGGCAAAGGCATTTTTACCACGCCGCCGTGGATGAAAGTGCTGCTGCGCGATGAGAATGATCCCTTTGAACTGTTCACCGGCAGGTCTGCGGGCGTCATGAACATTATAGACCTGGCCAACGTATATTCGTGCGCGTTCATCGCCACGGAAGATATTGGCAAGTTGTATGACGATGGCAGCTTTGAGGTATTGGGCCGCCTGGATAACTCCGCGCTGCGCGGTTGCAGCCTCATGGTAAGCTGATCCGTTAACATTCTTTCACACTTCCTTCATTAAACCATCCCACATTGACCGGGTCTTACTAAAAACGCAAGACCATGGAACGATCAACAAAATTGACTATACTGGCTGTAACGTTAACGGGTATGTTAATGTCCTGCGCGCCGCGGGTAGGCATAGTGGCTACCAGGCCGCCGGCCCCTGTAGTGGTACGCCCTGTTGCGCCCCGTCCGGGTGCGGTTTGGGTGGATGGTGATTATATCTGGCAACATGGCGGTTATACCTACCGTCCCGGTTACTGGGTAACTCCCCGCCGTGGCCGTGCTTATCATCCCGGCCATTGGCGCGCTGTACGTAATGGCTGGCAGTGGGAGCGGGGCCGCTGGAGATAAAAAGCGTGCATGAACGGCAGGCTGCCAGGCCTTATTCACGCCTGGTCACCAACGGCCTGCACTCCCACTGGACATAAGGACTTTATATATAATTTTTATAATTTGTATATTGCTCCTGAAATACTACGTCCTTCCTATGAAAAAACCGCTATTAATATTGGTGTGGTGCACCGTGTTTATTCCCTCCCTGCAGGCCCAGTGGCTTAAAAAAATGACGGATAAGATCAAGGGTAAAAGCGAACAGGCGCCCGCCCCCGCAGAAAGCGAAGCGGCGGCGGAAGGCGATCCCCTGGCGGCGCCGGCGCCCAAAGTGAACCCATCCCTTGTCATTGGCGGGGATGATAGCCTCCGGATCGACTCTTCCTTTGTGTTTGATGTGGCCGTATACCAGGAAAGCACCGCTATCACCGGTAATAACGAAGTGGTAAAAGACGGCGGACAGGATATCGTGATCTATTACAGCAGCAGCCTGCCGCAGTTCAGCATACAAATGACCAGCAAAAGCACGGCTGCGAAATATTATTTCTACGCAGACTTTCTGCATGAGTCGCAGCTTAGTATTACCGCCATTAACCGCGTGGCCAGCGGCGAAAAACAGCGGCTGGACCTGGAGCATATGGAGCCGGTATTTCCCGGAGAGACCGGCTATGTAAGCCAGCTGCTGCGCACCGGCAATAAAAAAGTGATCGCCGGAGTAGCCTGTGAGGAATATGTAGCCCAGAACCTGAAAGATGATCCTCGCGTAAACGCCCAGGGTACCAGCCATGCCCTGGTAACCGCCCATGTTTGGGTGCCGCAGGAACCGCACACGCTTTTCCACGCCTATGGCGTAATACCGGATAAATACAAGATCCAGATAGAAAAAATGCAGATAGAAGGCTCTTATGCGCCGGTAGTGCTGCCCCTGGAAATGTACCTGGAGTACGGGAACGGGGATAAGGTATATACGACCACTTCAGAGATCATTATGGGGGAGCCCAGGAAAGTAAATATTGCGGATATTATTAAATAGGAAAGCAGTCAATTACCCGCTACCAAACAGGCCTTCTCCAGCAGCGTTTCCAGCTGCTCCCGGCCCATGGCCACCGCCTGTAATTCCTGCATATAGGGGAAACTCTGATGATCCATGCCCAGTTTCTGCACCAGGTACAGGTCCAGCTCATCCGGGGCTTTATGATGATCGATATAATCGCGTAAAAAGAACAAAAAATGCTGCCGCTCCTTTTCCGTTAGTAGGGTCAACGCAATCCGGTCCTTGAGCACATTGCCGGTATTTAACCGTAATATCTCCACCGCCCGCCGCAGTTGTTTAGCCGAAACCGCCTGCTGCGCCGGCAGCCAGTGAAAACAGAAATACTCCACTGCAGCATCTGCAAACTGCACATCTTCCGATTCTGCCGTCAAATGCCAGGTAGCCCAATCCTGTAATACTTCCGGTGATATATGGCCGTTAATGCAGGCCTCCAGCTGATGTATAAGCCCTGGCCGTGTAGGGGCGGTATCTGCCGCATAGGAAAGCTGTGATACCACTTCATCATGAAACTGTTCGTTAATATCGCGTGCAGCGGAGACCAGTATATGTGTAAGCTCAGAACTGCCTGCCTGGGGTTGTAATAACCAGGATGTTTCTGTTAAGATTTCCTGCTTCGTCCGGGTACCTTTCAGATAATCCTTTATGAGGGTAATAAAATAGGTAGCTGTAACAGGAGGCAGCTTGTTCTTCATGCGGGTGTCGCGTTTTACAGGTAAACTTACATTTTTTCTCCCAATACGGGCGGCCTTTAGGATATAGTTATAACGCCTGGTCCCCCTATAACAATATAAAGTTACGCAAAATACCGTTTGCCCGCGATCATGCACTATTTCACAAATCCTTAACATATATACCGCCTTATTTTACTGGAATGAGGGAAAACAGCCTGTAGCCTTTATTTGTAGTTTTGGCGCTTCGAAAATCCGCTTCCAACGCGGAGAAACACAACATTAAGCAGGTGGCGGGAGCCACCCTGTAACCATATTGTCTGAGCATTTGCTGTTGCACGGCAAATAAATTTATTGACTATCCTATGAAACCACCTTGTTGGAAACCATTCTTTATGAAAAATCGGGTATCATTTAGCCTATGTTTTATCAGCGGCTATTGGCTGTTGCTATTGGCCGGCTTTGCTAAGCCGGCCATGGCGCAGCACCTTCACTTACAGAATCCATCGCTCGAAGGCGCCACGCCCGGTAAGAACAAAGTACCGCCGGGCTGGTACAAGGCTGCCGGCACGCCCGATGTGCAACCTGGTATGTTTGGCGTTAATACACATCCTGTTAACGGCCAGCGCTTTGTGGGCATGCACAGCGGGGCGGAGATCATGGAAGGCATTGGTCAAAAGCTGCCGGACAGCCTGTACGCCGGCCTGCATTATAATATGTCCTTTGACCTGGCCTATGTGGAAACTTACTCCTTTAACAACTGTTACGGCAACCTGGCTGTTTTCGGCGGCAATGCCCCGGGCGACACGGCAGAGCTGTTATGGATGTCCGGCGAGTTCACACATAAAGCCTGGAAACAATATGACGTGAACTTTACACCGCATAAAAGCTTTAAATATATTTCGCTCTGGGCCTATCCTACGCAGATCTGTAAAAAAAGTGATGTGGGGGTGGCGCTGCTGATAGATAATGTATCCGCCACTATCCGTCAAACGGCGGATGCGGAGGTGACCAGCCATCCCTCCTGTAATAATGCGCCTACCGGCAGCGCATCCATCACCATAAAAGGCGGCAAATTCCCATTCAGCTATACCTGGACGCCCGGTAATTATCATACCGCCAGCATTGAGAACGTGCCTGCCGGTACCTACCAGGTCACCGCTGTAGCGGCCAACGGGCTACAGATCACGAAAGAGGTAGTGATAGCAGAATCTGACCTGCAAACCAGGGTAAAGGTGGCAACATCCTCCTGTTATAATGATAATAAGAGCCAGATCACCGTTACTGCGGCTGGTGGTATGCCGCCGTACCGGTATCTCTTTAACGGCCACCCGGCTGCTGACCCGGTGATCCGGAACATCTCTCCCGGCAGTTACCAATTGCTGGTGCAGGACCAACAGGTATGCGGGGATACTTTTGAGTTGGATGTACAGCCGCCTCCGCCGCTCTCCGCCCGCGAAGATGTTAAGCCTGCGGCCTGTCCGGGCGATCATAGCGGCCAGTTGCAACTGCACGCACAGGGTGGGGCCCGGCCCTATGCATACCGTATCAATGCCGGCGCCTGGCAAACGGACAGCGTTTTCAATAACCTGCCAGACTCTTTATACAGTTACGAAATAAGGGATGATAACCAATGCGCCCTCGCCGGTAGTGCAGTAGTGCCGGTAGACCCTTCCCGGATGCCCGTGGCAGGCATGACCGTGGAGCCGCCCAGTTGCGGAGAGGCATCCAATGGCCAGCTTACCGCTCATGTGCAGGGAGGCACGCCGCCTTTCCAGTACCGTATTAATGAGGGGGAGTGGCAAACGGACAGTGTTTTTAGCCGCTTAGCGGCCGGCGACTATAGTTATGAGGTAAAGGATCAGGGGCACTGCACCGTTACCGGTACGGTTAGTATGGTCAGTTCATCGCCCAATTGCCTGGTGGTGATGCCCAATGCGTTTAGCCCTAATGGCGATGGTAATAACGATGTGTTCCGCCCAAAGGTGTACGATGATATCCACGAATACCATATCCGTATATATAACCGCTGGGGGGCTGTGATTTATGAAGGCTTTGATCCTAAAACAGGATGGGATGGCGTTTATAAAGATCAGCCCCAGGACCAGCAAACCTATATCTACATTTGTACATATCTCGATAGGGATAACCATGCACAGCAGCTAAAAGGCACTGTCACACTGGTGCGTTGAGAAAGCGCTACAGTGTGGACGGCAGCCACAGCCATAAATTCCACACAATTCCTCAGTCTGCTGTAGCGGCGGCGGCAGAGGCAGTTGGCGTATGTTATCTTCCCGTTAACATCAGCTACTATTTTTCACTTTGCTTCAGCAGCTCAGCAAGATATGCATGCCATACTGCCGGTAGCGAATTAGTACCATGTCCGTGCGTCTGCGGCGTAGTCGGTAACAGTATATACCGTCCCTTTGCCACCTTTTTGATCTCCCGTTCCATAATGCCCAGTTCCGGTGGATTGATCTCATCGTCGGCAGAGTTCACGGCAAACACGGTAGCCTTGATCTTACCCAGGTAGGGGGAAGGATTGTAAAAGCGGGAAGCATCCAGCGCGTAGATCACATTATTAGCGTCCAGGGATCGTACGTTGCCATTGCGTACATTGGCCGCCATCGCATCCGCTTTTTCACGGGTAGGGGCAGATTCCTGCAGGTGGTGCGGGCTGCTGTTCATAAAAAAGAAGGAAGAGCTGGCGCCCGCCAGGCCCATTACCGGCTCATTGGTATAATTACCGCCATCCCAGGCGGGGTCCATTTCTATCAGGTCTATTGCCATCTTGCGCATCATGCGGTTACGGCCGGCAATCTCCACCGGGGTACAGGCCAGCGGCATCAGCGCATCTACAAAATCAGGGTAGGTATAACCCCATACCCAGGCATGCATGGCGCCCATGGAGGTGCCCAGGATCAGCCGCAGATGGTTTACCCCCAGCTTCTCTGTAAGCAGCAGGTGCTGCGCCTTTACCATATCGTTATAGGTGTATTTCGGGAACTGCATGCGCAGGCCGTCACTGGGGCGGCTGCTTTTGCCGTGCCCTATGCCGTCCGTCAGGATAATAAAGTACTTGCTGGCGTCCAGCAGTTGGCCGGGACCAAAGAGTTGCCCGGCAAAAGACCGGCTAAGGAAGCCGTTACCGGCAGATAGGGTGCCGTGCAGGATCAGCACCGCATTGGTCACCTGGCCGTTTTTGTCCTTTTGCGGCGTGCCCAGGGTATAATAGTGCTGCCGGAGGGTATCCAGCTTTTCGCCGCTCTCAAATCCAAAATTCCGGGTAAGGTAATCGCCCTCTGCGGGGCTGGGATAATTTGTCTGGCATATGGCTCCCAAAGCAGGCAGCAAAGCCAGCAGGCATAGTAACAGGTGGTAGTGCTTCTTCATGGTTCCTTAAAATGAGCGGGTTCCAAAATACTCATATTTTCTCGTTGAAGGGTAGTTAAAAGAATAATAACTGGTATATAAGCCGTAGATAACCCGTATCTATAAAGAGACGGCTTATATACGGGTTATATACGGGTCAGATACGGGTTATATACCGGTTATCTATAAGTAGACTTCGTCCTGAAATAGGTTTACAGAGGTTCATTCACGCCATCCTCTTCCCCTGTTCCGGGACCAGCTGGTATATTAACTTTACATGAACAATGCGTATCCCACGGCCGTGTGATACATACATATGTGGTAAAAAAGCGCGGATATACGTAGCGAAAATGCTACGGGATGATGAAATGGGTCAGGGGAGGAATTTCTTTATGATCGTGTGCAGGTTCTTAAAAACAAATGGTTTGGTCACATACCCATCGGCCCCTTTCTCCAGGGCCATATCTATCTCTTCTATCTCTGTTTTGGCGGTTAACATGATCACTGGTATATGGCGCAGTACAGTATCCTGTTTAAACTGCTCCAGCATCTCATAGCCATTCAGCACCGGCATGTAAATATCGCTGATCACCAGGTCCGGCTGGTTTAGCCGGGCCTGCTGCACGCCCTCTGCGCCATTGGCGGCAAGGATCACATTGTACTGATACAATTCCAGCAGGCTTTTCAGCGTGTCCTGCAAGGTTGGTTTATCTTCTATCAGCAAGATTGTTTTGGTCATGCGAAGGCGGCTGTTTCCGGGGTATACTTAAACTCAATAGTAAAAACGGTACCCTTATGTTCCTGGCTCTCTACAAAGATAGTCCCGTTGTTCCGCTCCACGAAATCCTTTACAATGGAAAGTCCCAGCCCTGTGCCTTCTATAGCGGCTACATTGCTGCCCCGGTAAAAGGAGTTGAACAGGTAGGGCATATCCGCTGCGGGAATGCCCATGCCATTGTCCGCCACCTTTATCACCAGCTTATGCTTCAGGTATTGCAGTTTCAGTTGCGGGTTACCGGCAGAGTATTTAAAAGCATTGCCCACCAGGTTGGTGAAGATCTTGGAGAGTTGGTTCTTATCCGCATACACGGTGCGGGGCATGCCGGAGATCTTTACATCCAGTTCGCGCTCGTCTTTACGCTCGGAGAAATATTGATATTTAATATCTGTTATCACCTGCTGCACATCCACCGGCTGTTGTTTAACCTCGATATTATTAGAGACAATAGTGCTGAGGGTGAGTATCTCATCCAGCATGGTGTTGAGCTTAAAGATCTCTGAAGAGATCTTGGAAATGTTGTGCCGGTAAAACTGATCCAGGAGGTTATCCATCTGCAGTTTGGTCTCCAGCAGGTCTATCGTGGACGAGATCGCCGTGAGCGGCGTCTTGAACTCATGAGAGGCCATGGAGATAAAGTGCGACTTCATTTCATGGAGGGACTTTTCTTTTTCGAGCGACTGGATCATGTCTAATTCTTTTGTTTTGCGCTCACTAATGTCAGTGAGCGTAACTACGCTGTGCCGGTCGCTGTCCCATATCATTGTAGTAACAGTAACCTCCAGCCATAGATCAGCTTTCTTCCCGTGGAGTGGCAGCCTGGTTTCAAATGTTGTAACATGGCTTTCATCTTCTGAAAGGATATGATCATGTAAAATTATTTTAATATTCGGATAAGAAACACCCCTTTTCGTGTTAAATAATTTATTCAGGAGTGTATGCGCTCCTTCATTCGCGTAAGTCACTGTTTGTTGTGCCCGGTTGACGAGCACTACGGGGATAGCGATCGCAGTTAGGATCAGTTCATGTGGCATGATAATTGACCGTTGAGGTTTCATCTTTTTCAGGTATGGTTAAAATCAGTGCCCGAAAATAGAACAAGTAATCAAACCATACAAACATAAGGCCAGTGGAGAGTGCGCTTAAATAAGTAACAGGGCTGCGTTCGCGGCGTTTTTTGCGGCATAGGGAACAATGGTATTGATAAATACAATGTTATCAGTAAATGAAAAAAAACATTCACGCAAAAAACTAATATATGTGTTGAATTAAACAACATTCAAGGCGGAATCAGGCACTTCGCAGATTACTATTCCGTAAACGATAAACTACTTAATTAAGTACTATTAAAAAGAGCAAAATCATGGTATCTTGTATTGAACGCCAACTGTACGCCAACTGCCAATCAATAGATGTAATTATTCTTAATAAGTGTAGGCCTGTTGCAGGTTTATAAGATTTAACACATAGTTAATACAGAATGAATGAGTTGTGAGATTGTCGTTTTTTCTTATAATTTCTAGCACTATATTTGATTCATATTATTGAAAAAACCATATCAATTGAGCCATATCAATTGTTACCCTTATAACGATGATCAACATAGGAATCATAGAGGACAACCATTTTCAGCTCAACAACTATAAGGAGTTCTTAGAGGACTTCCAGGAGTGTAAAGTTGTCTTCGCGTGCAAATCAATGGAAGAGTTCAAAGCCCTTCCCTTTAAGAACCCGGATGTAAAGGTGATCTTACTGGATATCTCCTTACCGGGAGAATCGGGTATACAAGGGATGCAGGAGCTGAAGCAGACCTACCCAGAAGCAAAGATCATTGTATTATCCGGCCATGACGGCAAACAATACGTGATAGAGTCTATTAAAAAAGGCGCCAGCGGTTATATTATTAAGACCAGCCGCCTTATGGAAATCTATCATTCCATCCTGGACACTATTAACCAGGGCGGTACCTTATCTCCTAAAGCAGCGCATCTGCTTATCACCTACATTAACAAGGACCCGCTTGAAAATATCAAGCATAAGCTCACCAAGCGGGAATACGAGCTGCTGGCCTTATTGAAGGAAGGTTTCTCCTACAAGGAAATGGCCGATAAGCTCTATGTAACGGTATTTACCGTGAACCAGCATCTGAAAAAGATCTACCAGAAACTGAACGTGGCTTCCAAGTCAGAGCTCATTTCAAAGATCTGGTCCAACAATCTTTTTGGGTGGTTTGCTATGTTACTTTCCACTACTACGCTGATAGATTTCATATTTATTTAATGAATCATAGTGCAGTGAAATGCCACTACTTTAATGAGTAAACGCACTTATGCTTAAAGTAGGATTTATACTTCAGTAAGTAGTTGTGTCCGGGGGCAGGTTGCGCTAATATTGTACTGCGAAACAATGCCTGAACCCCTTGCAATTATAAACGTGTATGCTTAAACATTAAACGTGTAAAAATGCGCTTTAGAAAGGAATCCTGTTTAAAATTGCTAATAGGGTCTATAATTTTTAGTTTGTTGATTACTTCGTGTGCCGCACCAAAAAATACGCTCTATCTGGAGAATATACGCGATACCACCTTCGCAGTAAGCGGGAATTTCGAACCACTGATACAAAAGAACGACGTGCTGCAGATAAATGTCAGCAGCCTTAATCCGGAAGATGCAGTTATATATAATGCATCTAACACAGTGGTTCCCGGCGGCGGCGGTGGCGGTACATCAGGAAGTTCAGCTGCATTAGGCGGTTTTCTTGTAGATCAGCAGGGTATGTTACAATACCCCGTATTAGGGCCCATCAAAGCAGAAGGGCTCACCAAAAAAGGGCTCACGGACTATATCCGTGGCCAGCTGGTGGATCGTAAATTGTTAGTGGATCCTGTAGTGAGTGTACGCTTCCTTAACTACCGGGTAACTTTATTAGGTGAGGTAACAAGGCCCACCGTAGTGAATGTAACAAACGAGAAAATTTCTATACTGGAAGCCATCGGGATGGCAGGCGATATAACCGTGTACGGCAAAAAAGAGAATGTATTGCTGATACGCGACCAGGAAGGACAAAGGTTGATCAAAAGGCTCAACCTGAATGATAAGAACATTCTGGCCTCTCCTTATTATTACCTGCAATCCAATGATATCGTATATGTGGAGCCTAATAAGGCAAAACAGTTCACCGGCGAAAAAAGCCGTGTAGTGCTGCCTATCATTTTCAGCGGCTTGTCCCTGTTAGTAATTATACTTGACAGGTTAGTGCTGAGATAACAGGCGCACACCATTGGGCAACCCCTGCCAGACCATATTTATGAAAACCATATCAGACGAACGCTATAGCAATATAGCGTGAAAGAAAATTTATTGAATAAACCAATTGAAGAGGCCTGGATAATGCAACAGTTGAACTCAAATAACAAACGTCCGCAACCAGCGGAGGAGCAGATTGACCTGCTCGCGCTGATCAGACAAAGGTATCTGCCGTACTGGCCGTTATTCTTGTTAGCAGTGATCATTGCGCTCACAATTGCCTTTGTATACCTGCGCTATGCAACCCCGGTATATTATGCTTCTGCTACTTTATTAGTGAAGGATGAAAAAACGGGTATGGATGAAGCAGACATACTGGAATCCCTGAACCTTTCCGGTTCCAAAAAGGTAATTGAGAATGAGATAGAGATCATTAAATCCCGCACACTCGCACGGGAAGTGATCCGTAATCTGAACCTCTTTGCGGAAGTGACCGTAAAAGGTAAGATCCGCGATATTGTGGCTTATAAAAGCAGCCCGGTACGCTTTAAATTCCTGGAGCCAGACTCGATCAAGTATGACTACTTCCGCGTGATGCCCATGGTATATGACTCCGTACATGACCGCGTGTTTATAGCTAATAAACCTTATGCGCTCAATGATACCGTAGCCAGCCCCTGGGGTAAGATCATCATAACGCCAAAGGCTGGTAAGCTGGCAGATGTGAATGGCCGCCAGTACATGCTGCGCATTGCGGGCGAAAAGATCCTGGCAGGTATGCTGCAAGGCAGCCTCACCGTAGAGCCTACGACCAAAGCCGGCACCATCATCTCCCTGGGCTACAGCGATCCTGTG
Source organism: Chitinophaga agrisoli (assembly GCF_008386695.1). GTDB lineage: Bacteria > Bacteroidota > Bacteroidia > Chitinophagales > Chitinophagaceae > Chitinophaga > Chitinophaga agrisoli. The sequence goes on along the minus strand of NZ_VUOC01000002.1, from coordinate 1,773,100 downwards.
CCGGGCAGGGCAGAGGATATACTGAATGAATTGATCCGCACTTATAATAGTGCTTCTATCGAAGATAAGAACCGCACTTCCGCTAATACCATGGCTTTTGTAGATGACCGCCTCAGAGTAGTGAACGAAGAGCTGAGCCAGGTAGAGGCCGCAGTAGCAGGCTTCAAGAAGAAAGAAGGTATCGTAGATATCTCAGAACAAAGCAGGCTGTTCCTGGAAAGTGTATCTGCCAACGACGGCAAGCTGGCGGAAGCAAATATGCAGCTTTCTGTATTAGATTCCATACAGCATTATGTAGCCAACCTTAAACCGGGCCAGGGCACGGTACCGGCTACACTAGGTCTTGCCGATCCTGTGCTGCTGGAACTGATCAGCAAGCTGTCAGAAGTGGAATTACAGCTGGAGCGTTTGAAGAAAACCACCGGTGAGAACAGTCCTTTATTAGAAAGCTTTTACCGCCAGGAGGCGCAGTTAAAGCCCAGCATCCTGTCTAACATCAGTAGCCTGCGCGCGAACCTGCAGGCCACCAAAGGCAGGATAGAGGCGGAGAACGGGCGTTATGCCGGTTTGATCAGGAATGTGCCGGATAAAGAAAAAGCTTTTGTGGAAGTTAGCCGTCAACAGGAAATAAAAAATAATATCTACACTTTCCTGTTGCAGAAACGGGAAGAGACCGCGGTAGCGTCTGCTGCTGCTGTATCAGATAGCCGCATCGTGGATCCTGCAGAAGCGGTGACTACGCCGGTAAGCCCAAAGAAACCCATGGTGCTGGGCCTGGCAGTATTAGGCGGCATCATTGCGGTGGGTGGGTTTATCACGCTGCGCGATATGATGAAGCGCGAGGTGACCACACGTGCTGAAATAGAAAAAGCAACAGCTGCGCCGATTCTGGCAGAGATATTGCAGGATGACAGCAAAGAACCGATAGTGATAGCAGAGGGCCGTCGCAGTTTTGTAGCGGAGCAGTTCCGCACCCTGCGCACCACGCTTTCTTATATAGGCGTTAATGCAAACGGAACCATTAATGGCAACGGGCATCGCAAATCACTACTCGTTACATCATCTATCTCAGGAGAGGGTAAAAGCTTTGTGTCAGTTAACCTGGCTATCAGCCTCTCCCTGGTAAAGAAAAAAGTGGCGCTGCTTGAGTTTGATCTGCGCAAACCGCAGATCAGCAAAATGCTGAAAGTGTCGAGAGAACCGGGTATCAGTAACTACCTGGTCGGACAAGCAGAGATAGCCAGCATATTGCAGCCGGTACCAGGTAATGAATACCTCTACGTGCTGCCCGCTGGCGCCATACCTCCCAATCCAACAGAACTTATTTTAAATGGCCAACTGGAACACCTGATCGCCAACTTAAAATCCAGGTTTGACTATGTGATCATTGATACCGCGCCGGTAGGACTGGTAACAGATGCACGTTTGCTGGCGGGTTATACAGATGCTACGCTGTATGTGGTGCGTCACCAGGTTACGCCCAAACTGTATCTGAAAGGCCTGAATGAGCTGTATCAAAGTAAAGAGCTCGGTAACCTGAACATCGTGTTCAACGGTATACAGCCACGCGGCGTATCCGGCTATGGCGGCGCCAACGGCTATGGCTACGGATACGGTTATATCGAGGAATCAAAAGGCGCCAGGCGTAAACACTTTTTAAAAGGGATTTTTAATATATAAATAAAAGGACCGCAGCGGCATTGTCCCGTACAGTCCTGCTTCGAACTGTCACTTATGTGACTGAGGTGGCGAAGCCGTCCCGTAAAACATGCGATTATCTTTATTTGAAAAAACCGATTGTATGATGATACGTTCAACGGATAACCTTCCATTGTCTTTACAGATTCCCCGTTATCAAAACTGTGCAATGTTAACCAAAGTATTAACTTTTTAAATGTCATGCCCATGCAACAGGAAATGTCTACGTGGTATGCTGTATATACCAAAGCAAGATGGGAAAAGAAAGTGGCGGACCTGCTCACCCGCAAAAATATAGAATGTTATTGCCCGCTTAACCCGGTTGAGCGTCAATGGAGCGACCGCCGCAAAGTAGTGAGCGAGCCGCTGTTCAAATCATATGTGTTTGTGCGCGTGCCTGAAAGCAGGAAATGGGTGGTGCGTGAAACGGAAGGGATTATCAACTTCGTTTACTGGCTGGGCAAACCTGCCGTAATACCTGATCAGGAAATAGAGCTGATCCAGCGTTTCCTGCGGGAGTATAAACATGTAACGGTAGAGCAGTTTCCGCTGCACCAGAATGACCTGATAGAGGTTACATCCGGTCCGTTAATGCATCAGCGCGGCAGGATCATCGAAGTAGGTAAGAACAAGGTAAAGGCGCAGCTTTCCAGCCTGGGATATACGCTGGTAGCTACCATACCTGCAACAGAGGTGATCGTGATCGGCAACCCGGCTTCAACGCTCGTTTATTGATCGTCATAAAAACAGGATGGATAATTAATAATAGCCAATGTTATTACTGGTTATCCATCCATGATATTCCCTAACAGAACTATCAACATGCAACATATTATCCTCTGCGGTGGATCAGGAACCCGTCTGTGGCCCTTGTCAAACCGGCAAACGCCCAAACAATTACTGCCTCTTTTTGAGGGCAACAGCCTGCTGCAGCTGGCCTATCTGCGTAACAGCATCGCCTGTGACAGTGTGCTGGCCATCGTAAACGAACAACATGCCGCTACCGTAGAAGAGCAGTTACTCAAGTCCAGCGCAACCAACCTGCGCCTGCTGGCAGAACCGGTAGGGCGTAATACCGCCGCGGCTATTGCCCTGGCGGCATTTGTGTCTGAACCGGAAACCATCCTGCTCATTACACCGGCAGACCATCTGATAGGCACGCCGGATATCTACGCACATACTATTGAGACCGCACAGTCGCTGGCAGCAGGCAATAGCCTGGTTACCATCGGCCTGCAGCCGCTTTACCCGGAAACAGGTTTTGGCTATATACAATACAGCGGTCATGATGTGATCCGTTTTGTAGAAAAACCAGATGCCAACAATGCTTCCATCATGGTAGAAAGCGGGGATTTCCTCTGGAATAGCGGCATCTTCTGCTGTAAGGCCAGCATCCTGTTACAGGAGCTTAAACAATATGCGCCGGAGATCTATGAAACTGCTGCCCTGGCGGCGGATGAGTGGAAGCGTACCGGCCGTCTGAGCCTGGAGGCCATGGAAAACATACCATCTACCAGTATAGATTACGCGGTGGCAGAAAAAAGCCAGCGTGTAAAAGTAGTGCCCAGCACTATGGAGTGGAGCGATGTAGGCAGCTATGAAGCCCTGACAGAAGCCCTGGTACATCACTACCAGTACCAGAACCACCAGGCCGTATTCATAGGCGATGGCTCAGGTAACAACATGGTCATTGGCAAAGAAAAGCTGGTGGCCCTGGTAGGCGTGGAGGATATGGTAGTGGTGAATACGCCGGAGGCGCTGCTGATCATGAAAAAAGGCAAAGGCCAGGAGATCAAGCAGCTGCATCAGTGGGTAAAGGAAAACAGACCGGAACTATTATAAAAACATAACCGAATTACTTACACATAAGCGTCAACAAAGATGAAACTCACTGATAAGATATACATCGCCGGGCACCGTGGTATGGTGGGCGGCGCTATTAAACGCAGACTGGAAACCTTAGGTTATACCAATATCATTACGCGTACCTCCGCGGAGCTGGACCTGCGGGTGCAGGCCGATGTAAATGCATTTTTTGCGGAAGAGCAGCCGGACTATGTGTTCCTGGCCGCAGCTAAAGTAGGCGGCATACATGCCAACAATACCTACCGCGCGGAGTTCCTGTATGATAACCTCATCATGGAGTCTAATATCATACATGCCTCCTGGCAGAACAATGTTACAAAACTCATGTTCCTGGGCAGCTCCTGCATCTATCCTAAACTGGCGCCGCAGCCTTTAAAGGAAAGCAGCCTGCTTACCGGACCGCTGGAATATACCAACGAGCCGTATGCCATCGCCAAGATAGCCGGTATTAAGCTGTGCGAAGCTTATCGCGATCAGTACGGCTGCAACTTCATCAGCGTAATGCCTACCAACCTGTATGGCGTAGGCGATAACTATCACCCGGAAAACTCGCATGTGCTGCCCGCGCTGATCCGTAAGTTCCATGAGGCCAAAGAAGCCGGCAAACCGGCAGTGACCATCTGGGGCACCGGTACGCCTAAACGCGAGTTCCTGTTTGCAGACGATCTGGCTGATGCCTGTGTATACCTGATGTTACACTATGACGGTAAAGAGCTGGTGAACATTGGTACCGGCGAAGACCTTACCATCCGCGAGCTGGCAGAAACGGTAAAGGAAGTGGTATGTTTTGAAGGCAGCCTTGAGTTTGATACCTCCATGCCCGATGGGACGCCCCGTAAGCTGATGGATGTATCCAAACTGCATGGCCTGGGCTGGCAGCATAGCACCGGCCTCAAAGAAGGCATTGTAGCTGCATATGCAGACTATCTTAAAAAACGGCAGTCATATTTCAATGTAGTATAACAAGCGAAAAATTGTTTTAGTATGAAAGTGATCGTAGTAGGAACAGGATATGTAGGATTAGTAACAGGCGCCTGCCTGGCGGAAGTAGGTACCAATGTGGTATGTGTGGATGTGAATGAAGCCAAGATCAATGATCTTAAAAACGGCATACTGCCCATTTATGAACCAGGCCTGGAAGAGATCGTGCACCGTAATTACCAGAACGGCCGCCTGTCCTTCAGCACAGACCTGGCTGCGGTGATCCCCGGCGCAGAGCTGGCCTTTATTGCAGTAGGCACACCTCCGGGCGAAGACGGCAGTGCCGATCTGAAATATGTATTACAGGTAGCGCAGCAGATAGGCGCTTCCATGAGCAATTACCTGGTAGTGGTGACCAAGAGCACCGTACCGGTAGGCACCGCGGTAAAGGTGAACCGCACCATTAAACAAGCATTACAGGAAAGGGACGTGCTGATAGATTATGATGTAGCCTCTAACCCGGAGTTCCTCAAAGAGGGCGCCGCCGTACAGGACTTCATGAAACCGGACCGTATTGTAGTAGGCGTAAATACAGAAAGGGCGCAGCAGGTGCTGGCGCAGTTGTACCATCCCTATGTGCTCAATGGCCGGCCCATCGTATTCATGGACATAGCCTCCGCAGAAATGACCAAATATGCGGCCAACGCTATGCTGGCTACCAAGATCTCTTTCATGAACGATATCGCTAACCTCTGCGAGCTTACCGGCGCAGATGTAAATAAAGTGCGCAGGGGCATTGGCAGCGATCCCCGTATAGGCGACCGCTTTATCTATCCCGGCATTGGTTATGGCGGCTCCTGCTTCCCCAAGGATGTAAAAGCCCTGGTACGCACCGGCCATGAATACGGGCATAACATGCGTATACTCGAAGCGGTAGAAGCCGTGAATGAGGATCAGAAAAAAGTGATGTTCAGCAAAATAGACCGTCATTTCGATCATAACCTGCAAGGCAGGACCTTCGCCATCTGGGGCCTTTCCTTTAAGCCCAATACGGATGATATGCGCGAAGCCCCCTCCCTGGTGCTGATAGAAGCCCTGTTACAGGCCGGCGCGCAGGTAAGGGTATTTGACCCGGTAGCCATGCCCGAAGCGCGTAAAGAGCTGGGAGAAAGCGTTACCTGGTGTACAGACCTGTACCATGCGGCCACAGATGCGGACGCTATTGTGCTGGTAACAGAATGGAATGAGTTCCGCCTGCCGGACTGGAGCCGTATACAAAGCTCCCTGAAAAACGCGGTAGTATTCGACGGCCGTAACATCTATGATGATGTAACGCTGCAGAAAAAAGGATTTAACTACTACGGCATAGGCTTAACCGCCGACATAAATACTGTATTGATCTAAGCATAAAACGAAAAAATAAGACCATATATGAAAGTTGCCTTAATTACAGGTATTACAGGACAGGACGGTGCGTACCTGGCAGAGCTGTTGTTGGAAAAAGGATACATGGTGCATGGCGTTAAACGCCGCGCTTCCCTGATCAACACAGAGCGTATTGACCACCTCTACCAGGACCCCCACAGCGAGAATGTGCGTTTCAAGCTGCACTACGGCGATATGACCGATAGCACCAACCTGATCCGCATTATCCAGGAAACCCAACCGGACGAAATTTATAACCTGGCGGCCATGAGCCATGTAAAAGTGAGCTTTGATACGCCGGAGTATACCGCCAATGCAGATGGTATAGGCACTTTACGTTTACTGGAAGCCTTACGCATCTTAAAGCTGGAACATAAAACCCGCATATACCAGGCCAGCACCTCTGAGTTATACGGTCTGGTACAGGAAGTACCGCAGAAAGAAACCACGCCTTTCTATCCCCGTAGCCCGTATGCAGTGGCCAAGCTGTATGCCTACTGGATCACGGTGAACTACCGCGAGGCTTACGGCATGTATGCCTGCAATGGTATCCTCTTTAACCACGAAAGCCCGCTGCGTGGCGAAACATTCGTAACCCGTAAGATCACCCGCGGCGTAGCAGCTATTGCGCTGGGCCTGCAGGACAAACTGTTCCTGGGTAACCTGGACGCCCGTCGTGACTGGGGCCATGCTAAAGATTATGTAGAAGCGATGTGGCGCATCCTGCAGCAGGATACCCCGGAGGATTATGTGATCGCTACCGGCGTCACTACGCCTGTACGTGATTTTGTGCGCATGTCCTTTGCAGAACTGGGCATAGAACTGAAATTCATTGGCGAAGGCGCGGCAGAAACCGCCGTGGTGACCGCTTGCAATAACGAAGAGTTCCAGCTGCCCATAGGCAAGGAAGTAGTGGCGGTAGATCCCCGTTATTTCCGCCCAACAGAAGTGGAGCTGCTGATAGGCGACCCTACCAAATCCAAAACCAAACTGGGCTGGGAACCGCAGTATGATCTGCCTGCCCTGGTAAAGGAAATGGTAGCGGGTGATGTGGAATTATTCCGTAAGAAAGACGTAGCACAATTAGAACATTTGATAGGATAGTAGTAAGGACCTACAGATTTTATGCAAGCAGCTAACCGGGTAGTTTTAAATACAGGCGCGCTTTACGGGCGGATGTTGATCACGATGTTCATTGCATTGTACTCCACCCGCCTTGTACTGAACGCGCTTGGCGCAGCAGATTACGGGATCTTTACCCTGGTAAGCGGCGTAATTGTGATGCTCTCTTTCCTGAACGTGGCCATGACCATTTCCACACAGCGTTACCTGTCCTATTACATAGGCGTGGGCGATGAGGGGAAATTAAGGCAGGTATTCAACTCCAGCGTATTGCTCCACACCATGATGGGCCTTGCGCTGGTAGTGATCTTTGAAGGGGGCGGCCTGTACTTTTTTGAGCGGGTGCTGAACATTCCGCCAGACAGGTTAGGCACCGCCAGGATCATTTTCCATTTTACGGTGATCAGTACCTTCTTTACCATTATCTCCGTACCCTATGATGCCACGTTGAATGCCAGGGAGAATATGTTCCTCATTGCGGGCATTGGTATATGGGAAGGGGTGGCCAAACTGGGTGTTGCTATTTACCTGCAATACACCGGCTATGATAAGCTCATTGTATATGGAGCGCTGATTGCGGCTATAACGGTGATATCGCTGATCATAAAAAGAACGTTCTGCTCCATCAAATATAAGGAGAGCAAGGTGCAGGTGCGCAAATATTTCAATAAGGACATGCTAAAGGAAATGTTTTCCTATGCAGGTTGGAATATGTTTGGCGCAGGCAGTGTGGTAGCGCGTAACCAGGGGCTGGCCATGATATTAAATGTATTTTTTGGAACAGTGATCAATGCCGCCTATGGTATTGCCAACCAGGTAAACGCGCAGCTCACCTATTTTTCGGTGACCATGCTGCAATCGCTAAACCCGCAGATCATTAAAAGTGAGGGTAGCGGCGACAGGCCCAGGATGTTAAAGCTGGCCATGATTGCCAGCAAGTTCTCCTTCTTTCTGCTATCGTTCTTTTCCATACCGGTGATCATTGAAATGCCCGTGATACTGAAGTTCTGGTTAAAGAACGTGCCGGACCATACCATCATCTTCTGCCGCCTGATCATTGTGGTGTCATTGGTGAACCAGCTAACGGTAGGATTGCAGGTAGCCATCCAGTCCGTAGGTCGCATTAAGGTGTACCAGATGGTGGTAAGCGCATTGCTGATGTTAAACCTGCCCGTATCGTATTTTTTGCTGAAGGCAGGGCTGGCGCCGCATGCAGTGCTGGTAAGCGCTGTAATTATCGAGGCCCTTACCTGCAGCTACCGCGTGCTGGCGGCACACCGTTTAACAGGCCTTTCCATCCCGGAATACCTGCGTAAAGGCGTGCTTACCTCCGTGTTTCCGGTGGCGCTGGCTTTTAGCGTAGCGCTGCTGCCACAGCTGGTGATGCCGGCGGGTTTTGTACGCCTGCTGTTTACAGGTTGTGTGAGCACGGCGGCGGTTTGTTTATGCGTACGCTTCCTGGGACTGTCCGCATACGAGCAGGAAAAGCTAGCGGGCATTATCATGAAGCTGTTATCCAAATTACCGATCAGATTTTCAGTAGCAAAGGCCAATTGACCAGCATACAGGATATGAACATTCTATTCTATACAGACATTTCGCCACTGCCGGCCAACGGCGGGGAAAAAATACGGAGCTATTACCTGATAAAGGCCCTGGCCAACCTGGGCCACCAGGTAATTGCATTGGTGCAGAATGAAGAGCAGACGGACCTGGAAAGCTACAACCTCCGCAATGTAGTATTCTATACCCATCCAAAAAAACGGCTGGATATAGTAGACCGCCTGGCGGGCAAACATTATTTCCAGCAGTCTGCCCATGTGTTGCAGCTGTTTGATGAGGTGTGCCGTAAATATACCATCGATGCAGCTGTGCTGGATTATGGATATATAGGCCATTATATCAATTACTTTAACAAACGCCGCATACCGGTGATCCTGGGCACGCATAATGCGCAGGCCATGATCACGCAGCAGCTGCCGGCTAAGAACATTATAGAGAAGATCCGCCGGTTTCAGCTGGTAAGCCTGGAGAAACTGCATGAGCGCATGTATTTTAAAAAGGCGGCGGCCGTGCTGGTAGTGAGTGAAGACGACCGCCACTACCATGCAAAGTTTATCCCTAAGGAGAAGATCTTTTTTGTGCCCAATTTCCTGGATGAAAAAGAGTATGCTTTATCCACCGGGCAAAAACAATCCAAAGTATTGGTGATGACCGCCAACTTTGGACAGTATATGAATTTTCACGGGCTTAAATGGTTTGTGGAAAAAGTATGGGACAGTGAACTGGCAGACAGGTATGATATTTGGTTAGTAGGCAGGCGCTCGAAAGAGGCGCTCACACAGCTTACCGGCGCAGATAAATGGAACAATATTGTAGCGCTGGGAAAAGTGGATGATGTGAAATGGTATATATCCGTAGCCAACGGCGTGATCATTCCGCTGCTGCACGGCAGCGGCACCCGGCTTAAATGCCTGGAGGCCATGGCGCTCAGCACGCCTATCATCGCTACCTCAAAAGGAGTGGAAGGCGTAGCCAGCAAACATTTCATCATCGCAGATGATCCGGCAGACTTTAAGAAAGTGATCCTGGACTTCAATGGAGATACAAAGATAGGAGAGGCCTTACGCGAAGACTTTATGAAGGAGTATAGTGCGGAAGTAAATACACAACGTTTACACGATGTGCTCCATTATACGGTGAAAGATAAACCAGCCCGGGTACAACAACCGGCGCTGACGGAAAAACAAGCGCATGTTTAAGAAAATACAGATAGCGGCATATGGTTTATTAAGCGCTTTTAACGTGGCTGTAATAGGTCAGTTAAAGGCGAATGAGTTCATTGTGCTGTTGTTTGCGCCGCTAACATTTAAGATGAAGGATTTTAAGGATTATCCTTATTTCCGTAAGATCATCTTTGCAATGATAGGTTTGCTGGTGTTCCAGTTCATTACAGATATTTTTGTAGTGGACAATACGGCGCAGAACTTCCTCCGAGGCTGGGCCGGCACCATCATGGGCATCTTGTCCTTCATTTTCCTGTTCCGTACACTGGATACGGAATCGGCGGTGATGACCTTCATCTTCTGGACCATGGTAAAGAACATCTTTTTTACAGATGATATCGTGGACTCTGACATGTCTTATTTCAAGTTTAAGATAGTACCTATTCTGGCGTCTGCCTTGCAGCTGATGGCCGTGTACCTGTATAAACGCGGTAAGATCATGCTGATGATGGGCGTCATGATGTGCGCCTGTTTAATGTGTTTTGCCAATGACGCGCGTTCCAGCGGTATGCTGTTTTTCCTGGGGGCTGGTATTATCTGGCTGCTGAACCGGGATATACAGATCAACCGCCGTACGCTGTTTGTGTTTATACTCTTTGGGTCCATTGTATTCGAGCTTTGCTACGTCTTTTACGTCAAATCGGTACTCAGTAATCAGCTGGGCGGGGGCCACTCCAGCTCTCAATTGGAGCGACTGGAGAATCCCTACAACCCTTTTGAGCTGCTGATGACCGGCCGTGGCGAAACCTTTGCTGCCATTACCGCCATTGGAGATAAGCCCTGGTTTGGCCATGGCTCCTGGGCTAAAGATAAGAACCTTAAATACTACCGTATCATCCTGGCCCTGCAGGGTGGGGATGAAGACGGCGGCGATATGAACCTGGAAAAAGCAGATTCCGTAGACCGGTATATACCCAGCCACTCCGTATTAATGGGTGGGTGGATTGCCTGTGGTTTGGGTGGCTTTATATGCGTGTTCCTCATCTTCTGGTACCTGATGAAGATGACGTTTACGCTGGTGCTGAAGGCGCAGGCATTGCCCTTGTACCCGGTATATGTAATGATGGGGATAGGGCTGTTATGGACCTTCCTGTTTTCGCCGTTCCAGCACCTGCGGTTTACCATACCGGCCACGGGCTGTATTATCATGAACGGGTACTACGATTGGCTGTATATGAAGAATAATATGGATAATGAGGAAGGGGATGATGGAGAGCCGGTGCAGGAAGAAGAAGAGCACCTAATGTTGAATTAAAGCAAAAAAGATCACAGATGAAAATATGTTTCATTACCCTGGGCGATATTAAATCAATAGCTACCATGAAGCGGGCGCTGGGCATGGCCAATCCCTTGCAGTCAATGGGTTGGGAAGTGTCTATCATTGCCCAGGACACGGAAGAGAACAGGAACCGTATAGCCATAGAATGTAATGAGCAGATACAGGTATATTATTACAAAGAATGTGGCCTGAAAGAAGAAGTGCAGATCAAGACCTCGCTGGTGAACCAGATAGCGCCGGACTTTGTATACTTCTGCTCTTTCAGCTTCCGTAACCGCATTATTAAAAGTAAGCTGAGCGCCAAACCAAAGATCCTGATCGAACATTCGGAGCTGGCGTCCGGTATACCAGATAACAAAGGCCTGAAGAAATACGCCTTGCTGCTGCTGGAATATTTTTCCGCACGGTATGCGGATGGGTTGCTTTGCGCCAGCCGCTACCTGGAACGGGAGTACCATAAAAGGGCGGCGCAGGTAATGAAAAAGAAATTGCCTATCCTGTACTCGCCCTACGCATTTAATAACGATGTGATAGACGCGCCAAAGATAAAGCTGCAGGAATTGCAGGAAACGTATAAGAATAACACCGTGCTGATCTACATGGGCACCATGACCCGCAACTATGGTCTCTTTACCATGCTGCAGGCCGTGGAGCAGGTGATCAAAGAAAGGCCGGATGTAAAGCTGCTCCTACTGGGCAGGGGCCGCCACCTGGAAGAGGCCAAGGCCTATGTACAGGAGCACCGGCTGGAGAACCATGTAGTATTTGGTGGTTATACACCGGAAAACGAGCTGAGCTCTTATTTCGAAAGGGCAGATGCTTTCATTTCCCCGTTGAATGATACGGTGCAGGATTGGGCGCGCTGTCCCAGCAAGATCTATATGTACATCCCTTTCCATAAGCCCATCTTCACCAGTAAGATAGGAGAGCCAAAGGAGATCTTTGGTAATGACGGGCATTATTTTGATACCACCCAGCCGGCCGGCCTGGCTAAATTGATCGCAGACCTGGCCAATGGCCGTTTGCAGCATACGGATATAAATATTGACGAACATAGCTGGCATCGCCGCGCGGCAGATCTTACCAATTGGGTATCCCGCGTGTATGCTGTGCAGTTTAAACCTGCCGCCAGGGAAGTATATTCATAAGAGAAGGAATTTTATTATAACACCATATCGTTGCACGGAGGCTATTGCCTGCGGGCTATTTTAAAACTAAAGTAATTCAAGTGAACTATATCTATTACAAAGATCCGAAAGGGAATTTTGGAGATGATCTGAATGGCTGGCTATGGCCACAGCTGTTTGGAGTGGAGCAACCGGATAATGACGCCTTTATCGGTATCGGCTCTATCCTATACAATGACTCCCCGTTGTTCCGTGACCTGGGCAATAAACGCAAGATCGTGTTTGGTACAGGTATACGGCCGGGATATAAGAACTTTACCTGTGATAATACCTGGGATATCCGCTTCCTGCGCGGTCCCTTATCCGCCTATAACTTCAACAACACTTACGAATATATTGCCGATGCGGCCTATGCGCTGCGGCTCACCAACGACTTCAATAATATCCGTTCTGTAAAAAAGCAGTACGAGATAAGCGTGATCCCTTACTTCAAATCGCTGGAGTTCTTTGATTGGCAGGCTATCTGCGATCAGCTGGGATTCCATTACATATCGCCGGCCGCGGAAAAAGGGGTGGAACATACCCTGCGCGAAATTGCCGCTTCCCGTTATGTGATCGCGGAAGCTATGCACGGGGCCATCATTGCAGATATCCTGCGCGTGCCCTGGAGCCGCTTTGTACTATCAACGCCATTTACAGAAGGCGGTAAGGTATCTGAATTTAAATGGATGGACTGGCTGCACTCCATACAGCTGTATAATACGGAAAGTACCCCCATACAGCTGTACCGCAAATCATCCCTGCATACAAAGCTTAAGAAAATGAGCGGTAACATGATCAGCGCAGAGTTTTTTGTAAAGCGGGTAGTGAAGGATGAGCTGCTGTCTAAACTGCGGGCCATTAAACATTTCCATCTCTCCAATGATAGCGTGATCAACAGCATAGACAGCCGCATGTTTGAAAAGGCTGCGCAGCTGCGGCAGGAGATAGGTTTTACGCCGGCGTCCATACCCGCCCGCACACAACTATAATCTAACTACTATCAACAATACAAATGGAACAGCAAGAAAAGGTATTAACAAAAGGAACCGGTAATTTCTTTTTCGGCTTTCATGACCTGGTAGCGTGGAACAACGCAGGCGATAAGCTACTGGCCCTGCGTATAGATAATATTTTGACGCCCCCCAATCCAAACGTGCCTTGTGATATAGGCTTTGTGAATGGAGACAACAGCTTTGTAAAGCTGGGCGAAACCTACGCCTACAACTACCCCCAGGGGGCCCGCCAGCAATGGGTGGGCAACTCCGATCTTTTTGTGGTGAACGACCGGGTAAATGGCGCCTGGCGTTCTAAAGTATACAATGCCAGCACCCGGGAATGTACCGCCGTGCTGGACTATCCTACCCATGTGATCACGGATGATGGCTGGGCCTTTGGCCTGGATTATGCGCGTCTTAACCGCGTAGGCGGTTATGGTTATACCGGCCTGCCGGATGCCCATGCGGATTCCCATACGCCGGAGAACACGGGCATTGTTAAACATAACATCCACACCAAAAAATATTCCCAGCTGGTATCCATTAAGGCAGTAGCCAATTTCCAGATGAATCCTAACCTGGGTAACCATCATTACCTCACCCATCTGCTGCTGAACCCATCGCAGAACAGGATCGCCTTTCTGCACCGCTACAAGCTAAAGGATGGCGGCGAAACCACCCGTCTTATGACCATCGGTACAGACGGGAAGAACCTGCAATGCCTGGCTACTGGTTTCCTGAGCCATTTTGACTGGAAGGATAATAACCATATCGCCATCTGGGGCAGGACCGGCAGCGGCGTTGAAAAGTTGCGGAATTCCCTGCTGTATAAAATGCTGCCCTCCGGGTTGATCTCACAGGGTAAAAAGCTCATCAAGAAATTATTGTACAAACAGCCTAAAGGCGCTGCGGCTAAACCCAACTCCGCTTTTAACTGGCTGCTGTTCAAAGATGAGAATAATGCAGAACCGGGTTTCCTGGCCAAAGGTATCATTAATGAAGATGGGCATCCCATGTTCTGTCCTGCTAACCGCGACTGGATGATCTGTGATACCTACCCGGATGAAAACGGTATCCGTACGCTGTTCCTGTTCCAGTACAGCACACAGCGCCGGGTAGACCTGGGCCAATATAAGATGATAGATACCAAACCAGACCTCACGCAGGCGCAGCTGGTGCTGAACGGGGTGGATAAAGGCGTGTTAAAGGCATTTTCCCTGGAACAGATGGCCTTTACCCGTAGCGGGCTGCATTGCGATCTGCACCCACGCTGGAAAAAAGACGGTACCATGGTGGCCTTCGACTCCATTCACGAAGGCAGCCGCCTGATCTATGGATATGATGTAAGCAATATAGTATTGAAAAATGGAAGCGCTGCCACCCATCACTAAAGAACGGATCTACGTAAAAGGCTTTGACCTGATAAGGCCCATTGCGGCATTCAGCGTGGTATGGATCCATGGCTGCGAAACCAGCGTATGGACCAAAAGGCTTAATCCGCTGAATGAGTATGCGGTGCCGGTGTTCATTGCCATCTCCTTTTTCCTGTTTGCCGGGCAGGTGCTCAGCGGGCGGCTGGATAGTTTTAAGGAAATGGCTACTGCCCGTTTTAAACGGCTCATGATCCCCTTCTTTATCTGGACGCTGATCTACCTCGCTGTCCGGTATGCGAAGGCGATGTTCCTGCATGTGCCGTTTACGCTGTCGCCGGTGGAGACCTTCCTGTTCAGGGGCAGCTCTTACCAGCTGTGGTACCTGCCTAACCTGTTTTACCTGTTCCTGCTGTTCTTCCCTTTCCTGAAAGCAGCCCGGCGGGATACACGTACAGCCAGCTTTGCACTGCTTACGGTGATCGTGCTGGCAGGTATGATCATCTTCTCCAACAATGCGGCTATTACCCGGGCAGACTGGTTTACACGGCATGTGCGCCTGTACTTTGTGCCCTCGCTTATATCTGCCGGCATAGGCATGTTGTATTACCTGCACTATAGCAGCATACAGGCGCGCTATGATAAAACAGCGCAGTCCATTGTACCATTGCTGGCGGCTGGTTTGTTCATACTGCAATTCTTTGTGCCGCACTTGTTCGTGTCTTTGCTATTTGTAGCGGTACTGTTTGCCTGGCTACTGTTCCAGGTGAAAATAGATAGTCCTTTTATAAAGCGCCTTTCTGATAATTCTATGGGCATTTACCTGGTGCATGGCATTTTCCTGGAGGGGATCAAAACCGGCTTAGGTATTGCCAAACACCCGGTTAACGGTTTGCTGCCAACAGTTACGCTGATCGTGGTAGTGTATATACTCAGCTTTCTGACCTCCGCCCTGATGTCTGGCAATAGTATACTGAGAAAATATTTTATGGGCAATTGATATGACTGATAACATGATAGCGATACTGCAACCATTTATACCGCATTATAGAGAACAGTTCTTTAACCAGCTGCGCCAGCAGGCGCCGTTTGATATGTACTGTTACGAAGCAGATAAGCTGGGCGCTGAGCATTTTAAACAAGGCCAAACACCGGTAAAACCGGTACGCTCCCTTAATATAGGGCCGTTTATCCTTTATAATCCCTTCACCTTCTTTAAAAGAGATTACCGGGTACTGGTGTTGATGTTAAGCTTCAGCCATCTTTCTACCTGGCTTATTTTGCTCCTGAAGCCTTTCCTGCGCAGGAAGGTCATTCTCTGGGGCCATGGCATTTCCGTAAAAAGGTATATGGAAGAAGAAAAGAAACCCAATTTTCTGCTCCGGTGGATGATAGGCATGGCGGATGGCGTGTGGTTCTACACCCGTAAGGAAATGGAGATCTGGCAGCGTGTAATGCCCGGCATGAAAGGTTTTGCATTGAACAATACTATCTCCGGCGTAGAAGATATACTGGCATTGCCGGCAGGGAACAAAGCTGCTATAAAAGCCAAACACGGTATCATGCAACCGCGGGTGCTTATCTTCTGTGCCCGTTTTAACCAGGAAGACAGGCGTATAGACCTGTTGGAACAGCTGATCGCCAGCCTGGACCCTGTGCGGTTTGGCGTTATTATCATTGGTGATGGCAAACTGAAACCGGATTTTTCTCCTTATAAACATGTATATGATTTTGGCGGACTATATGACCGGCAGGTGAAAGATGAATTGTTTGCCGCCGCGGATATCTATTTCCAACCCGGATGGGTGGGCCTCTCTATTGTGGAGGCTATGGCTTATGGAAAGCCGGTCTTCACCTTCAAACGTACAGAAGCGTTAAGACAATGTGTGGAGTACAGCTATCTGCAGCATGGTTATAACGGGATGATATTTGAGCATATGGACAGCTGTCTGCAGGAGATCGATACGATCTCCGATGCAGCGGTGCAACAGATGGGCAGTAATGCAAAAGCATTTGTACAGGAACAATTAACAATGACGAGTATGGTGGGTAACGCCGTACGTTCCATCAACAGTGTAGCAGTAAATTAATGAAACAAACTGACAATAAGATCTGGCCGTTGGACGTGTGCCGTGGTGTAGCAGCCTTTTATGTAGTGCTGCATCACTCCCGTGAAATGCTGCCTGCCGCCATACGGCCGCTGCTGCTATTTGGGCAGGAGGCCGTGATCTTATTTTTCCTGCTCAGTGGTTTTGTGATACACTATACTTACTATAACAAAGAATGGTTTGACCGGTCAGACTTTCTCTGGAAACGCTTTATCCGGATCTATCCCATCCTGATCGTTGTTATGTTATTTAGCTGGATCGCAGACGTGGCCACCGGCGCGCATGATCCTGATATCAACATGCGCACGTTTGTATATAACCTCCTGGGCATGCAGGATTCGCAGCTACAGAAACCTGGTATTGGTTATGCCACTTTTGGCGGTAACGATCCGCTCTGGAGCCTGGGTTATGAAATATGGTACTATGCTTTTTATGCGATAGCCGGCGCTAAGAACTTTGAGCGTAATATGTTATTGGTAACAGTAATAGCCGTCGTAAGCTGCGCATTGTTCGCCTTGTATCCCAATAAGATCTGGTTAACGCTTTTTTACCTGCCTATATGGTGGCTGGGTGTTGCTATTGCGCAAATGCAGGTTACCAAAAGCAATAAAGGCTTTCTGCAAGGTATCCTTTCCGCCAGCATTGCGTTGCTGGCATACGGCGTATTCCAGTTCCGGGCCATTACGGTCAATCATACCACTATCGGGTTGCACCCGCTGGTAGAGATCCGGCATTTTGCCACGGCTATTGCCATGGCGCTGGTGTGGGTGCTGATGATGAAACGGCTGCGTATGCAGCATTTGGAATTTCTGCGGCCATTAAGTGTGCTGTCTGCTGTATCCTACGGGGTATACATTGTACACCTGCCCTTGCTGCGTGCGGTGAAGGCATACCTGCCGTCAAATATATTCACCTGGTTATTATTTGTGCTGCTCACTGTATTGGTGGGCTGGCTGCTGGAGATACGTTTTCAGAAAAGATGGATGCTGCCGCTGTTAAGGCGGCAGTCAAAAAGAAGAATGGCAATAGGGCCTAAAACCATTAGCGAATGAAGATATTATTTATAGTACCGTCTTACAAACCCGCTTACATCTACGGAGGGCCTATTGTAGTGATAGCCCGCCTGGCGGAACGGCTGGTACAGCTGGGGCACGAGGTGACGGTATATACCACCACGGCCAACGGCAAAACAGAGCTGGATGTAACGCCCGGTAAAACCGTTATGGTGGATGGCGTGGCCGTAAAATATTTTAAGCGCATCACCAAAGACCATACGCATGTATCCCCCGCATTGTACCGCGCTACCTGGAAAACGGTAAAGCAATATGATGTGGTGCACATCCACTCCTGGTGGAACCTGCTGGTGCTGGGCGCTACACTGGCCTGCAGGCTGCGTGGGGTAAAACCGGTGCTCTCGCCGCATGGTATGTTCTGCGATTATGTGTTAACGGCTAATAACAGCAAAAAGAAACAGCTGATCCATAACCTTATTGGTAAACGGCTGCTGCCGGGCACTTTCCTGCATGTATCCTCCCATATGGAGTGGCAAGAGAGTATCCGCTACAATCCCAAATGGAAAGAGGAAGGCGGTATGGTCTTTAACCTGGTAGACCTGCCCGGTAAAGACTATGCGCGTAAGGATAACCATGTGTTCACCATCAGCTTCCTATCCCGCATAGATCCCAAAAAAGGGCTGGAGATCCTGCTGTATGCGCTGGCCCGTGTACAATTCCCCTATCGCCTGCGCATAGCCGGCAGCGGGGAAGCGGATTATGTGCGTAAGCTGGAGCTGCTGGCCAAAGAGCTGGGCATAGAACAGCATATTGAGTGGGCCGGCTGGAAAGGTCCGGAAGAGAAGTTCCCCTTCTTTGCGGAATCTGACCTGTTTGTGCTCACCTCCCTCAATGAAAACTTTGCCATTGTGGTGATAGAATCTTTATACGTAGGCACGCCGGTGCTCATCAGCAATAATGTGGGCCTGTCCCGCTATGTGGATGATAACAAGCTGGGGTGGATCACCGGTATAGAAGATATAGACGAAGTAGCTAAACAGCTAACAGTTACCTATCATGACCGCGAAGAGCGGCAACGGATCTCACAGCAGGCCAGGACTGTTATTAACCATGATTTCAACGAGACCAAGCTGGCAATGGACTACGTTGAGCTATACGAGGAGGTAAAAGGATGAACAGCGAAATACTGAACAGGAAACCGGCGCTGCAGGTACAGCGCCATATGGATAAAATGCATGTTGCCATTATTATCCTCACGTATAATGAGAAGAAACATATAGGCCGCTGCCTGGAGAACCTGCGCGGTATCTCTGATGAGATCTATATCATCGACGCCTTTTCCACAGATAATACGGTGGAGATAGCGGAATCATACGGGGCCAAAGTGTACCAGCATGCCTGGGTCAATTACGCGGCGCAGTTCCAGTGGGGCCTGGATAATTGCCCTATTGAAGCGCCGTGGGTAATGCGTATGGATGCGGATGAGTACCTGGAGCCGCCCCTGATACAGGAGATCAATAAACGCCTCACCACCGTGCCGGAAGACATTAGCGGTATTTACATCCGCCGTAAAGTGCTGTTCAAAGATAAGTGGATACGGCATGGCGGCTTTTATCCGCATACCCTGCTGCGCATCTGGCGCAGGGGCAAAGGCAGTATTGAACAACGCTGGATGGATGAGCATATTGTGCTTTCAGAAGGTAAGACCATGTTGTTCAAAGAGCATATTGTGGACCATAATCTGAACTCGATCCACTGGTGGGTGAATAAACATAACAATTACGCCATCCGCGAAATGGTGGATCTGCTCAATATCAAGTACCATTTCCTTGACAAGGATGCGCGCTTGCTGAACAGTGATGATCCACAGGCCAAACGCAAGCGTTTCCTGAAGGAGAAGATCTATTCTTCCCTTTCTCCCAGCGTGCGGGCCTCTATGTATTTCTTTTTCCGGTATATCGTGCGCATGGGATTCCTGGACGGTTACAAGGGTTTCCTGTTCCATTTTATGCAGGGATTCTGGTACCGCCTGCTGGTGGATATTAACGTAGAAGAATTTGAAAAAAAGCTGAACGGGGATCATAGCCGCAAACAAATGGTAGACCTGCTAAAGCGTGATTATAACATCGTATTGGAATGAGAGGATTGAAAGCGGTAGCTGTAGTTATTTACGGGTTGTTGTTAACCTACATCGTATTATGGGCGCCCGTAAGGCGCAGGTGGCCCATAGAAGGAGAATACCGCCTGCGGTTAATCCCATTAAAAGGTACGCTCAATGATCTGCTGCATCCCAAAGGGCATAATATGCTGGCCCATTGGGTGCTGTTCCTGGGTAATTTCCTGGGCAATATCCTGCTGTTTGTGCCCTATGCTTTTATACTCATGTGGGTATGCCGTATTACCAGCATACGCCGCGTTGTATGGATAGGTTGCCTTACCAGCATACTGCTGGAAACAATACAGTATATATACCACCTGGGCGTGGCGGATGTGGACGATGTGCTGCTGAATACCCTGGGTACGGCATTGGGCGCATACCTATACAAAACTTTTTTTAGCAGACTTAATACGCCAATAGCATGCAAACGCAACTAGCAAAATTTACAACCGGCGATTACCATGCAGGTGCGCCAAAGCTGAAGGTACTGCTGTGGCACCTGGCAAACTATTATGTGCTGAACAGCGCATTCCCCTGGCCTTACAGCCTTAAGACCAAACTGCTGCGTGTGTTTGGGGCTAAAATAGGGAAGGGGCTGGTCATAAAGACCAAGGTAAGGGTTAAGAATCCCTGGCGCTTGACGATAGGAGATGATTGCTGGATAGGAGAATCCGTATGGATAGACAACCTGGAGGATGTAAGCCTGGGCAATAACGTATGCCTGTCGCAGGGGGCCATGCTGCTTACCGGTAACCACGATTATAAACGAAGTGATTTTCCTTACCGCCTGGGTAAGATAACGGTAGAAGACGGGGTGTGGATAGGCGCGCAAACCGTGGTATGCCCCGGCGTAACATGCCGCTCCCATGCTATACTTACCGTAAACTCCGTTGCTACCAAAGAAATGGAAGCATGGAGCATATATACCGGCAACCCGGCGGTTGCCGTAAGACAAAGAGTGATCAGCGAATAAGAGCAAACAACCGCCAACTAATGACTAACGTTTCAACTATGCGAAAAAGAGTATTGCTGATCGGAGGCAATTTTGCCCCGGAGCCTACAGGTATCGGCAAATATAACGGGGAAATGATGAAGTGGCTGGCCGCCAATGGGTATGACTGTACGGTAATTACCTCTTATCCTTATTACCCCCAGTGGAAAGTGCAGGAACCTTATCATAAGGGCAAATCCTGGTACAGGAAAGAGGTGTCGCCTGCGCAGCATAACGGCAACGGTCAGTTGAAAATATACCGCTGTCCGCAGTACGTGCCGGCACAGCCTTCCGGCGCAAAACGTATCCTGCTCGATTTCTCTTTTGCGGCTTCCGCTTTCTTTAAGCTGCTGCAATTGCTGCCGGGCAAAAAGTTTGATGTGGTGATCACTGTAGTGCCGCCTTTTCACCTGGGTATACTGGCCGTAATATATAAAAAGATCCGCGGGGCCAAATTCCTGTATCATATACAGGATATGCAGATAGAAGCCGCCCGCGATCTGCAGATGATAAAATCACAAAAGCTTATCCGTTTATTATTCCGCCTGGAAAGGTACATTTTCCGGCAGGCGGATATTGTAAGCAGTATTTCAGATGGTATGATGAGGAAAATTCATGAAAAAGCAGGGAAAGATATTTTCTTCTTCCCTAACTGGGTAGATGTGACGCTT
Source organism: Chitinophaga agrisoli (assembly GCF_008386695.1). Classification (GTDB taxonomy): domain Bacteria; phylum Bacteroidota; class Bacteroidia; order Chitinophagales; family Chitinophagaceae; genus Chitinophaga; species Chitinophaga agrisoli. Next base: position 1,751,528 of record NZ_VUOC01000002.1, on the reverse strand, counting down.
TTTCATCCGCTGCCGGACCGTGGAGCGCTGAAGCAGGAATTTGGTTTTGCGCCATCAGATAAGATCATCCTGTACTCCGGCGCCATTGGTGAAAAGCAGGGGCTGGAGGCCATCCTTCATGCGGCTAAGACGTACAGCCACCGCCCGGAATTGAAGTTCCTCATTTGCGGATCAGGCCCTTACAAAGCAAAGCTGGAGGAGATGGCGGCCGCTATGGGCTTACAACAAGTGATCTTTTTTCCCTTACAGCCTTTTGAAAAGTTTAACCGTTTCCTGAACATGGCGGATGTACACCTGGTGATACAGAAAGCCAATGCCAGCGACCTAGTGATGCCATCCAAGCTGACCACCATCCTGGCTGTGGGCGGTATGGCGCTTATTACCGCCAACCCTGGCACCAGCCTGTACGAGCTGGTAGACCGCTATAACATGGGCGTGTTGGCGGATGCAGAAGACCAGGATGCCCTTAACAATGCCATTGGCCGGGCGGTAGATCATGAGGAGACCGCCTGTATTACCCGCAATGCGCGTACGTACGCAGAAACCTATCTCGCGATAGGAAAGATCATGTCCCGCTTCGAAGAAGCAGTAGGACAGAATTAATGAAAAAATTGACCTAACCTTCTTTATTATGTTAGACCGATATCTTAAGATCTGCAGTATTCAGATCGTTGTGCTGGACTTTATAGGGTTAAACGCCGTTTTTTACCTGGTAAGGGCCCTTATGCGGGACACCGGGCAGCCCATACATGTGGATGTAGATACTTTTCTCCTGGGCGCCAATGTTTCCTGGATGATCGCTTTGTATACCACCGGTATTTATTTTGTGAGCCAGCAGCTTTCTTATGAGCGTATGGCGCGTAAAAGCGTGCAGGGTATACTCTTGTATATACTGCTGCTGCTCACCTACCTGTTTATGTATAAGCTGCTGTACTCCCGGTTGTTTGTTACGTTGTATTTCCTGCTGTTTATCGTGGTGGTGGTGATAGGCCGTTTACTGTTCTATTTCATCACCAACTATATCATCCACAGTAAGGCGATACAGAAGAAAGTAGTGATACTGGGATATAATGATGTGTCTAAAAGGCTGGTGGATAGTTTCCTGGATGTAAAAAGCAACCTGCAGTTCGAAGGCTTTTTTGAGGAGTACAGCAAAGTGCATGAGCTTTCTTACTACCCGGTGATCGGCAACCTGGAGGATTGTGTACCATATGCCAAAAGCAATAATATCCGGGAGATCTATTCTACCCTGTCGCCGGAGCAATTCCCCTACCTGTATACCCTGGCGCATGAGGCCGAGCAGCATTTTATCCGTTTCCGTTTTGTGCCGGATTTCCGGATGTTTGTAAACCGGCAGATATACATTGACTATTTTAACAATATACCAATTATTTCCCTGCGTTCAGAGCCGCTGGATGATATTGCCAACCGCATCCGCAAACGTATTTTTGATATTATTGTTAGCTCGCTGGTCACCATTTTCCTCTTAAGCTGGCTTATACCGCTGCTGGCGCTTCTGATACGGCTGGAGTCCAAAGGCCCTGTATTCTTTATCCAGCACCGCACTGGCCGCAACAATCAAACTTTCCGCTGTCTTAAAATGCGCAGCATGAAAGTGAATAAAAGCGCCAACGAAAAACAGGCTTCCCGTAACGATGATCGTTTTACCCGCATAGGCCGTATCCTGCGCAAGACCAACCTGGACGAGATGCCACAGTTCCTGAACGTACTGCTGGGCGATATGTCTATCGTAGGGCCGCGCCCGCATATGTTGCGCCATACGGAAGAGTACTCCCGCATTATACAGCAATACATGGTGCGCCACTTCATGAAACCCGGTATTACCGGCTGGGCACAGGTGAATGGTTTCCGGGGAGAGATCACCGAAGATCATCAGCTCAGAAAACGTATTGAGCACGATATCTGGTACATGGAAAACTGGTCTGTTTACCTGGATCTGCGCATCATGTTCATGACGGTAATGAACACCGTGAAGGGCGACAAGAATGCCTTCTAGCAGGGGAAACGCCTTGTAATGAGTAGTAAAAAGGGGAGCAGGTAAATGAAAAAACAGTATATTGTACTGGTTTCAGTAACGACATTTTTTAAAAAGATGCACAACTTGCATAGGAATTAACGGGAAATTATTGTCGGCATATTCTGATAAGTAACGGGATCCATTTACACCCTTCATTCATTAAGATTTAAACTAATTGGGTAACACCAAACCTGGGTTTCACAATGAAAGCTTCATCCGTAAATCGTTTTGACCTGCTGGAAAGCAGGGGGCTGATAGAAGATATATTTCATGAATTGAAATCAATTCTCTCCAGCATCCTCTCCAGTGTAGAGCTGATAGAGCTGTACGGCGGTAACAGCATGAGTGGCGTTAGCGGTGAAAAGCCGGTTAACAGCGGTAAGATCACGCGGCAGGCCGGGGCCATAAAATCCCAGGTAATAGAGCTGGAGTTCCAGTTACAGAACGTAAGGATCATCCAGCATATCATGAACAAATCTTTCGAGCCCAGAAAGAACCTTACCATACTGCCCTTTTTCCTCCGCAACTTTATTCACGAAGAGCCTTATGACGCATTGTTTGGCGATACCGTGGAAATGGTGATGCATAAGGAGCATGCAGACGCCTATGTGGATGAGTTCCTTGTCCGCCAACTGGTGCTGAACATCTTCTTCTGGATGATGAAGAATTCTCCCACGAATCAACTGCCCAGCCTGCGGTTCACTTTTGAACAGGACCACCTGGAGATCAAAGGCTTTTTCTCTGCCAATGCCGCCAGTTATTTCTTCTCCTCTTACGCAAAATCTTATGATAACGGTAAACTGCATTTCGATACAGAACTGCTGAACCAGCGTATCTACTACCTGATCTCTTATATTGTAGAGCTGCATGAAGGCAGCCTGGATATTACAGTTGAAGGAGAGAAGAATGTGGAGATACTGGTGAAGATACCGTACCGCCCCTCTTATACCTTATAATCTTCACTGCGGAAAAAATACTGCCATTCATCAATCATATTGGTAACGCAACGGCGTGTTGCTTTACTTTAGCGCGCTATTGTACGGTCCTTAACCGGATCGTGCATAGATAAGGTTAAAACTAATAGGGGATATTTTCATATCCCCTGATTAATTTATAGACCTCACTGTAATGACTATACTGAAATGTGTAGCTTGTGTTTACTGCTCTTCATTGAATTTACGGAACTGCCAGGATACGCCCAGCATCAGCCCGGCATTATCGCTTAGCTCGCCAAAATCAACTGCTACGCCTGCATGCAATGTAAGCGGCATAATGGGCAGTGTATAACTGAGCTCTTCCAGGGTATAACATTGGGATTTGGAAGGGCTGTAAGGGCCCGCGTTAATGTTGCCGTAGTTCTGTGTATAGGTGATCAGCGTTTTTGCCTGCAGCATTTCCCCGATGGTATATTGCAGACCCAAATGGCCGCCTACCACGCGGTTGTTGAGGATATTGGGGCCCTGGCCTTTTATATCTGTGATGGGCGCATTCCAGTCATACGGGTTTACCTGTCCCGGAAAATATTTGCTGCTCCTGATCCTGTCTGTAAACAGCGGCGTGCCTACAATACGGTCCTGGTATTCCCAGCCGGTCAGGTAAATACCGTTGTTGTAATAGCTTTCGCGCACACGGTTTATATACCAGTCATTCATTTGTTTGGTATAAATGAACTCGCCTACTATTTTATGCAGCCAGGCCCCTTCGTGTTTATTGGTATAGGCGATGCCCAAAAGACGGTCAATGTTTTTGATGTTCATGCCCTGGCTGGATTCAAAGGGCATCTGCATATAAAGATGTAAGCCTGTTACGTCATTATCCCAGTCAATCGTACCTTCTATTACGCCGCGGTGATCGCCGGCGCGGTTGGGCCGTATAACGCTGCCGCCAATATCCCCGCCCACGGTGCCGTCATTAGCTTCCCTGGCAGTGAACACATTCCAGAAACCCTTTAGGGAGTTATCGATCTTGGGCAAACCTTCACGATGGCCGCCCCATACGGCAAAATGCTCCAGGCCGGCGCCCACTTTCAGTTTTCTTTTGCCCACGCGTACGTAAAAAGTCTTCTGGTGCAGCCAGGCGTCTTTAATAAACTGCTTTTCTCCCATCCACCCATGGGTGAATTGTCCTTTAAACTGCAGCCAGCCGTCTGTAAAAGGCACATCCGTATACTCCGGCACCGCTATACCTATCTGCGGTATGGGCACCGCATTGCCGCTTACGCCCAGAGAGCCGCTGGAAAGGTCTTTATCCACTTCGCCAATTACTTCGCGGAACCGGCCGGCACGGATCTCCAGGTGTTTGAAACCGGCCTTTACATATCCTTCCTGTACGATCACGTTGCCAAAGTGATTATTATTCACCAGGTTCAGTCCGTATTTGATATAGAACTGGCCATTGCTGCCCAGTATATGCGCATTGCTGAAACCCGCCTGTGTAGAGAGGTCGGACTTACGGTCCGTAAGCGCGCCAAAATGTTGCGCAGTGATCCATAACGGTTGATAATCCTTTGTGGCAAATGTGCCGGTAGTGCCTACTTGAACCAGTAAAGAGTCCAGTAATTGCGCACGAACATGCTGTACAAAAAGCGGCAATGATATAGTTAACAATATCAATGATCTCCTCATAAGATAAGTCTGGTTTTTTCAATAAAGGCGGGCTGAAAACTGTTAGCAGCTAACATTTAATTTCTCCCCCGCATGGTTGCATATATGATTGTATAACATGCCCAATTTACCGCGGAATTACAGCAATAAAGTTACTTGAACCAGTACAAACCCGGCGGTAATGGGTTGATTGTCAAGGATAGTTTATGTGATAAAAATTTATTTAATATATAAATAGAAAACATGGATTCCTCTTACTATTTTGTCTGTGAAATTTGGGACAAGAGCAACTGTTAGAGATCTCTCCGCACCCTGCGGGTTATCTTCCATATACAGAATAATGAAAAACACTGTCATGACTAACTATCCTATGAAAAGCATTGCCCTGGCCATATGCGCCTGCACAATCATTTCCTGTAAAAGCACTGAATTGGTGTACCTGAACGTAAAACAGCCGGCGCCGGTTACCTTACCCGCCTATATAAAGAATATTGGCGTGGTGAACCGTACGGGCGCGCCTGCGCAGAACAAAGTAATAGATGCGGTGGATAAGGTCTTTACGCTCGAAGGGGCCAACCTGGATAAGGAAGGCGCCCTGGCAAGCATAGATGGTTTGGCGGACATGCTGGTAAAAGACCAGGTATTTGCCGGTGTTTATCCCTTTAAGGATCTGGTGATGACCACGCCGGTAAACGGAACTTTCCCCGCGCCCATCCCCTGGGACACCATAGACCGCATATGCCGTGTCAATAAGCTGGATGGACTGTTTACGCTGGAGTTGTTTGATACGGACTCCAAAATGAGTTACAGCACCACGCCCACCAGTATTAAGACGCCGTTGGGCAATGTACCTGCATTGGAACATAATGCCAATATGCTCACCACCGTAAAAACCGGTTGGCGCATCTATGATCCGGCAACGCGTACGGTGCTGGATGAATATGTAGCCGCGCGCAACCTGAGTTTCTCCGGCAAGGGTATTAACCCCGTAGCAGCTGCGAGCGCGCTGCTGGACCGTAAAGAAGCGGTAAAACAGGCCGGCAGCAAAGCCGGGGAGGACTATGCGGCGCGTATAGTGCCTTATTGGGTGCGCGTATCCCGGGACTATTATGTAAAAGGCTCAGATAATTTCACCATGGCGCGGCGCAAGGCTCAAACCGGCAACTGGACAGACGCCGCGGCCCTCTGGGAGAAAGAGACCACAAATCCCAGCAGCAGCATTGCCGGCAGGGCCTGTTATAATATGGCCATTATCTCGGAAATAAATGGCGACCTTGATAAGGCCATTAAATGGTCACAAAAAGCTTATGAAGATTATAATAATCACCTGGCCTTGCAGTATCTTAACATTTTAAAGAACCGGCAGGCCAAACAGGCGCTGTTAAAAGAACAAGGCGCAACAGATTAACCCGCCGGCGCCAGCGTGAGTTGCCAGGATACGCCAAACTGGTCGTTGCACCAGCCAAACTTTTTACTGAATGGGTATTCTCCCAGTCCCATGAGGACCGTGCCGCCTTCGCTCAGCTTAGCAAAACGCTCGTTAATCTCTGCTTCCGTTTCGCAAGTTACGTACAGTGACATGGAAGGGGTAAACGTGAAGGCATGATGCACATAACTGTCTATGGCCATAAAGGACTGGCCATTCAGGGTAAAAATGGCATGCATCACGGAGCCTTCCTTGCCAGGTTGGTTTGGGCCATATCGGGTAATGCTAAGGATCTGCGCATCTGCAAATAAGGACGTGTAAAAGTTCATGGCGGCTTCTGCCTGGCCTTCAAACATCAGGAATGTGGTGATCTTTTGCATGCGGTACATTTTTAAGGTGATGATGATTACAAAAATAGGGCGTTGTCCTGCAAATGCGTTCATCCTTTAGGGTGATTTATAGTGGCCAATAAGTATTATTTTTATATTTAAACCCATGAAAACAAAATCGCTCAAAAAGGTGTTGGCTATCTCCGGCAGCACGCGTAAAAACTCCACTAACCTGCAGCTTGTTAAAGCTTTCGCCGCTATGGCCGATGGGCACCTGGAGGTGGAAATATTCAACGAATTGGATACCCTGCCGCATTTTAATCCCGATCTTGATGATAAGCCGCCGGCAATCATAAAATCCTTCCGGAAAAAGGTGCAGCAGGCAGATGGCGTGCTTATCTGCAGCCCGGAATATGTATTCAGCCTGCCCGGCAGTCTTAAGAACGCGCTGGAATGGATGGTGTCTACCACCTTCTTTTCCGGAAAGCCGGTGGCACTGATTACTGCTGCGGCCAGGGGCCTCAAAGCGCACGAGTCCCTGCAGCTGATCATGAAAACTATAGAAGCCAGCTTTACAGATGACACCGTGTTGCTCATACAGGGCATTCAGGGAAAGATAACCCCTGACGGCGAGTTTAAGGACGCCAAAGCGCAGCAGCAGCTGGAGAAGCTTACTACCGCTTTTACCGCCCTGGTGCAGGAGGAAAAATAGCCCAAACGGTAAAAAGTACCATAACATCCCTGTTTGGTCCCATTGGGGTGATGACCGCCAGCTTAATTTTGTGTCGTACAAAAGCCAGGATATAATGGTCAGAGCTAACATACCAGTGTACGATATTTACAGCATCATCCCGGGGCATACCCAGCGGGACCTGCTGGTAAAACGCCTGGGACCTTACGCACGGGAATATCACCACCTGCACCGTCAGCACGGCCACTCCTTTTATCACCTGGTGATGTTTATCCAGGGGAGTGGCAGTTATACCATTGATTTCACCAGCTTTACCATACAGCCTTACCAGGTATATTTTATGGCGCCGGGCCAGGTGCATAGCTGGCATTTTGATAGCGATGTAGAAGGTTACCTGGTGCATTTTTCACCCGCTTTCTTCCAGTCTTTTTTAAGCGATCAGCATTACCTGGAACGTTTCAGTTTCCTGCAGGGCGATTCTAAGGAAGCTGTTATCCAGCTGCCCGTGAGTTTGCAGCCGGCTGCGGCAACCTTGTTTGAGCGCATGCTGGAGGAGCTGGAGCAACCAAAGGGCGCTGGTCTGGATATGATCCGTACCTATCTGCTGGAACTGTTCATCCGGCTGGAGCGGAGCATTGCTACCATCACGCCCAGGCATATACCTAAACAGAAACAGCTGCTGCTGAACAATTTCCAGCAACTCATCAACCGGCATTATAATACCATCCGGCTACCCAAGGAATATGCGGAGCTGCTGTATGTAACGCCTAACCATCTGAACGCCCTGTGCCAGGACCTGCTGGGTAAGACCGCAGGAGAGCTTATCCGCGACCGTATTATGCTGGAGGCCAAAAGGCTGCTGGTCAACCATGAGCTCACCGTTACAGAAATTGCTTACCACCTGAACTTCCAGGATAACTCTTACTTTAACCGCTTCTTTAAAAAGAATGTGGGCATTACCCCGGAAACCTTCAGGAAACAAATCAGTCATTAAAAAAATTACCATACTATGTGTGCCCATCAACAAGACAGCAAACCGAACCTTCTGCTCAGCGTATTACAGAATAAATGTCCGCGCTGCCGGCAGGGTAAGCTGTACAAACATTCCCATCCCTACCGCCTGAAAGATTTTATGGACATGAACGAGTATTGTGATGTGTGCGGCCAGCCTTTTGAACCGGAAACCGGCTTCTACTTTGGCACCGGTTATGTAAGTTATGCCCTTTCTATTGCGTTAAGCGTGGCCAGCTTTATTGCCTGGTGGTTATTTATAGGCATATCCGTATATGACAACCGCCTGTTCTGGTGGATTGGGGTAAATGCCGTTATCCTGCTTATTATGCAGCCGTTACTGATGCGTTTGTCAAGGACCATCTGGCTCTCTTTCTTCGTGTACTATGACCGTAACTGGTACACCAACAAGATCGTGCATTAAGGGCTGGTCTGACATTTGTATCATCAGCAGTAAATACTGATGATATGCCGGAAGGACCGTCCATAGTTATATTAAAGGAAGCAGTACAAGCCTTTAAGGGTAAAAAAGTCGTCAGTGCCGGGGGCAATACAAAGATAGAGATGCCTGAGCTGATTGGGCTCCCGGTCACTGATTTTAAAAGCTGGGGTAAACATTTCCTCATCTGTTTCCCTGCCTTCACCATCCGTATACATTTTATGTTGTTCGGTTCCTACCGCATCAACGAAGAAAAGGATGCCCCGCCCCGTTTTTTCCTGCAGTTCAAGAATGGTATCCTTAATTTTTACGCCTGCTCTGTAAAGCTGATCACGGAGCCGCTGGATGAGATCTACGACTGGAGCGCGGATGTGCTCAGCGATAGCTGGAGCCCGCGCAAGGCAAAGAAAAAATTGCTCGCCATGCCGGATCTCCTGGTTTGTGATGCCTTGCTGGATCAAAATATTTTTGCCGGGGTAGGCAACATTATCAAAAACGAAGTATTGTTCCGTATACGGGTGCATCCTAAAAGCAGCGTAGGTGCGCTGCCACAGAAGCAATTAAACCTGCTTATAAAGGAGGCCATGAATTACAGTTACGATTTCCTGAAATGGAAAAAGGCCTATGAGTTAAAAAAGCACTGGCTGGCGCATACAAAAAAAATATGCCCCCGGTGCAACATTCCGTTGATCCGGGAGCATCTTGGCAAAACAAACCGTCGTAGTTTCTTTTGCAATAATTGCCAGGTATTGTATAAATAGCTTTTGTTAAGCCAGTACCAGCTGCCCTATGTGATAGGAGAGGTGGTTGGTACGGTTAATCAGCACTGCCAGGCGGTTACGGGTGGGATCTTTTTCATAATCCTCGTCCGTCATTGCGGTATGTTTCTGTAACCATTCTGCAGGCGTTAGCTGTTTAAAATGTCCGGCCAGTGCTTCATGAATATTTGTCCACCAGTCGCGCAGCTCTTTCACGGTTGGTACTTCCTGTATAGCCTTGTCCGGGTTATTTATAAAGGCTTCCACCAGTTGCGGGTATTGGGCTTCGCCCAGTCCCAGCAGCGGCAGCATCCTGTCATGCACCGCTATCAGGTGCCCCAGCAGGTAAAAAGGCGTGTTCTTTCCTGGCGCTATTTCCGTGAGTAACTGCTCATCCGTAAACTTGTCAAAGATAGTAGTGGCTCTTCTTACATTTACTTCCCATGCGTGTAAAGCCACTCTTACAAATAATTGCTGCTGTTCCATCCTAATGATTTTTTTCGGTAAGCAAGTTAGTGAATGTTTTCCATGCCGGCGGGATGGTAATATTGTGTTTATGCTAACTTAAAATACTTTGCCAGCCATTTCTCTTTAAGGGCAGCGCGCGCGTCAATGAAATCCTTATCGGTACCTTCCGCAATGATATCCAGCGGGTAACGCAGCGGCCGGGTACCTTTTGCCATATTTACCAATGCTAATATGCCGTCGGCTATCATCTGGGGATCCGGCTTAAATTCAGCCATCCGTTGCCCAAAAGTAGCGCCTACGGATTGCATTGCCTGGGCAGTCTCCTCGCCGTAGGCGGCAAATATATCCTGCCGGTCCGCATGTATGCCGGTCTTAACGCCCGTGTTCATTTCCGTAGGGTATACGCCCGGCTGTATGGATACGGTCTCAATCCCAAACCTTTGCAGCTCACCGTGCCCGCCTTCTGTAATGGTTTCTACACCAAATTTGGAGATCAGGTAGGGCACCATAAAGGGGAGGGTAAAACCGCTGGCGCCGGTAGTGATATTAATGATAAGCCCATTGCCGTTAGCCCGCATAGATGGCAGTACCGCCTGGTAGGTGCGCAGCACACCAAACAGGTTTACGTCCAGCATACTTCTTACCTGGTCCAGGGAATAGGCTTCCAACGGACCGTATCCCGCCATGGCGGCATTATTTACCAGTACGTCTATCTTGCCGTGTTTGCGTAACGATTGCTGTACAGCTTCCTGTACAGAGCTATCGCTGGTAACCTCCATTTCTACTACGTCCACATTAGGAAGGGCGGATAACTCCTTTGCCACAGCGGCATTTTTTCCTGTAACACCGCGCATAGCGGCAATAACAGTATGACCGGCTTTAGAGAGGGTAATGGTGGCCAGTTTACCAAAACCGGTGCTGGTGCCTGTAATGAAAACTGTCTTTGACATTTGTATGGTTTTATGATGTAATGATGGATTGTTTTTACATCACAAAGGTCCATCAGGCCAGCTGGGCCGGAAATGATAAATGGCAAAAAAAAGGATTGACATTTATCAATCCTGCAGCACGATAGATACTATTTGTATTATTTAGATTGCTTGCGGATCCGGCTAAGCGTTTCCGGGGAGATGCCCAGGTAAGAGGCGATCATATTCTGCGGAAAGCGTTGCAGGAACATGGGGTGTGTTTGCACCAGGTTCAGGTAGCGTTCTTCTGCCGTGAGGCTAATGGCGGAATGGATCCGTTTTTGCGCGGCAATGGCGCCACGCCGGTCCAGTTCCTGGGTCATTTCCTGGATGGCCGGTACGGTATTAAAAAGTTCCACGTACTTTTCGCGGGAGATTTGCAGCAATTCCGTTTCTTCCCAGGCGTCTATATTATATCTGGAAGGCGTGCCCATTTCAAAACTTTCGCGATCACTTGTCCACCAGCCTTCTATACCAAAGCGCACAATATGTTCCATCCCCTTTTCATTAACAGTGTATTGCCGTATAGCGCCTTTGAGAATAAAGGACAAATATTTGCTTACATCCCCTTCCTGCAGCAGGTATTGTTTCCTGCGCAGTTTTTTATAGACGAATGCCGCCCTGATAAGACTGGCTCCTTCTTCAGTGATGGGAGAGGTAGCATGCTCGCTGATATATTTAAGCAGAATATCGTACATAAGGGTAGGCCCGCAAGTTAATAATTTTTTTATCTACCTTGCGGACCAGGCAAAAGCTGAAATTATGGTTGAAATTAAAACAGTACTCAATGAAAAAGGGCGTGGTTCCTTTTTATTGATGGAAGATGGGAAACAGATGGGCGAAATGATGATCGGCATCACCGGTACCCATATCATTGCTTTCCATACAGAAGTGGTACCGGAAGCAGAAGGCAAAGGGTTTGCCCGGCAACTCCTCAATACGATGGTGGGGTATGCGCGGGAGCATCACCTCCAGGTGAAACCACTTTGCCCGTATGTATATGCGCAGTTTAAAAGACATCCGGAGGAGTACGCGGATCTGTGGACGCCATCGCCCACCGACGGTCAGGGAACAGACGGACATATAGACGAACAGCTTTAAAACCATCACTTTGCCAAAGATCATTGCCACCGCCGAAGCGGAAAACAGCGGAGCGCATTACTCCACTGATATAAAAGTACACCAGCATATGCTGCTGGCGGATGAGCTGCCGGACATAGGGGGCGAAGATACCGGCCCCGCGCCCAGCGATTACCTGTGTACGGCCCTGGCTACCTGTAAGGTCATTACCGTGCGTATGTATGCCGCCCGTAAAAAATGGAAAGTAGACCTGATCAGGGTAAAGGTAGACCTGGTAAAAGGGGAGGAGATGCCGTCCGGCCATAATACTTTTTTATGTGAATTAGCCGTCACCGGCGAGCTGGATGAAGCGCAGCAGGCCCGTTTGCTCGAGATAGCAAAGGCCTGTCCCGTGCACCGCCTCTTAAGCAAACCCAGTGATATTGTTACCATCCTGCAAACATCGTAAAACGTTAAACGCATTAATATGAAAAAACAGATTGATCATATACTCCTGGGAAGGGAAAAGAACATAAGCGACGACGAGGTCGTGCTGCAGTCCCTGCCACATAAAGATTTCCGCTTTGCCAGTCCCTTTATCGTGGTGCACCACATGCCGGAGCGTAACTATCCTGCGGGCTCCCCGCCAGTGCGTTTAAACCCGCATCCACACCGCGGTTTTGCACCGGTTACTTTCCTGTTCCAGGGTGAGAACTATCACAAAGATTCTGCAGGTAACAGCGGCCTGCTTAAAGCGGGTGAAGTGCAGTGGATGTTTGCCGGCAGCGGCCTGCTGCACAGCGAAGGCCCCACGCCGGAGTTCCTGGCCAAGGGCGGCAATTATGAACTAGTGCAATTGTGGGTGAATGTGCCTGCGGAATATAAGATGACAGCACCCTGGTACCAGCAGGCCAGCAACGCGGAAATGCCCCGGATTGCGGAGGAGGCAGGAATAGACCTGCACCTGGTAAGCGGTACATACGATGAGCTGGAGGGGCCTATTAAACCTCCTACCCCGGTTACCGCTATCTTTGGTACCATGGAAGGCGGCGAGTATATAGACTTCTTTGCCAATGAAGGCGACTGGACATTATTATACCTGCTGGATGGCGCCCTTACCGTAAATGGCGAAGAGATTGAAAAACATCACCTGGTGGTGTTCAATCAAGCCGGCACGGATATTACGGTCACCGCCCTGGAAGACAGTAAGCTGGTATATCTTACTGCCCAACCCATCGATGAGCCGGTAGCTGCCAAAGGTAATTTTGTGATGAACACCAACGAGGAGATAGCGCAGGCGGAACAGGATTATGCGGAGGGTAAGTTTGGGACATTGGATTATTGAGTTTCCACTTCAGGAACATAGAGCCCGGCAAATTATTTTGCCGGGCTTTTTTTTACTATCTTATACCAAACCCACGTTATGCAAACCCGTCTCCATATCGCTATCCTGCTTCTCTTTTTAGCCGGCAGCTGCCGGGAAGCACCACCCGCGCCGGTTGTACAGAAACACCTGGCCCGTATAGACAGCATGAGCAGCCTGCCACATCCATTGCAGATCATAGACTGGTATGCGATGGCCCGCAGCTTTGATAGCACGGTGTTTGATTTTAACGCCACTGGCGCGCATTGGCCACTGGTTTGGTGGGATAGCAGCGGCCACAATTTCCCACAGCCGGTAGTAGGGCTCTATACCGCGCTGGACGATCAGCGGCAGGGCACGCATAACAAGGGCATGTTCCATGAAGCGCTGGCCACCATGGGCGCCACACTGGGGGCTACGCTTACCGGCGTCGATAAAACCCGGCAGCAGGGTTTGAACTATGTGGGTATGTTAAAGAACTATTTTAACCGCGAAACCGGCTGGAATATTATGATGAACAATACCTGTCCGGAAGTAGCCTTATTGGGTGGCGGTTATGGGCGTGACTGGTGGTATGATGTATATCCCAACATGCTGTTCTACGCCATTTACGACCGGTATCCCAATGAGCCGGGGTTTGATACATTGGCCCGGAGCATCGCAGAAAAATTCTGCCAGGCAGATTCCGTGCTGCAGGGCAATTACCATTACTCTTTCTTTAACTATGCACTGCAGCAGCCAAAGAATAACGCTATCTGTCAGCAGCCGGATGCCGCTGCCGGCCATGCCTGGGTGCTTTATGCCGCTTACCGGAAGTTTGGGGACCGCCGTTACCTGCAGGCGGCATTACATGCGCTGCAATCACTGGAAAAAGAGAACACAAATACCTTTTATGAAGTATTTATGCCTTTTGCCGCTTACCTGGCGGCAAGGCTCAATGCGGAACTGGGCACGCAATTTAATGTGCAGCAGTTTATGGAGTGGACCTTTAATGGCGATGCGCATTGCCGGGATGGTTGGGGCGTGCTGATGGGAGTATGGAACGGGATGGATATTTCCGGTATTGTAGGCAATACCAAAGACCGCGGCGGTTACGGCTTTTTAATGAACACATTTGATGCGGCCTGGCCTTTAATACCGCTGGTAAGGTATGACCCTGCCTATGCAGAGGCCATAGGTAAATGGATGCTGCACGCGGCTAATGCAGCCCGCTTTTTTTATACGCAATACATGCCGGATGAGCATGAGACCATTCCACAGCAGGCAGCCATTACCAAAGGCGTAATAGGTTACGAAGGTATTATCCACACCAGTTCCTATCCGCAGTATGCACAGCTGCGGGCGCCGGTAGCACAAGGAGATGGCCCGTTGTGGGCCCCCGGCAACCCGGATGTATCACAGTTCAGCGTATATGGCAGCGGGCATGTAGGCATATTTGGCAGTATTATCCGCGCTACCAATGTACCGGGCATTTTGCAACTGAATCTGCTGGCAACCGATTTTTTCCGGGAAGACGCCTATCCTTCTTACCTGTATTACAACCCGCATCCGCAGGCCCAAACGGTGCAAGTGCCCCTAGGGGATGCCACCGCGCGTATTTATAATACGGTCACGCATACATTTATAGCGCCACAGGCAAAGGGCAGTTATGCATTGTCTCTGCCCGCGGGAACAGCGGCCGTGTTGGTGATAATGCCCGTGAACGGCAAACCGGAACGGCGGGGTAATAAACTATGGGTAAATGGTATTATAGTGGATCATCAGCTGTGATCATTTTCCTTTATCCAGCGCCAGCTTTAACGCCAGGCCAGATAATACGCTGGCCATAAACCATTTCTGTACACGTATCCAGCGGGGATTATGAGAGAACCAGGCCGTAACCCGTGACGCCATCAGCACAATACAACCATTGCTTATAAAGCTGATGCTGAGTTGTGTAAAGCCCAGGAACAGGCTTTGCGCCAACAGGTTGCCGTATTCCGGTTTAATGAATTGCGGGAAAAAGGAGAGATAGAATACCGCCACTTTAGGATTGAGCATATTGGTGAACAGGCCCATGGTAAATAACTTGCCCGGACCGTCCGGTGGCAGTTCCCGCCGTGCCTCAAATACGCTTTTGCTGCCCGGTTTTACGGCTTCCCAGGCCAGGTACAACAGGTAAATAACCCCGGCTGATTTTAATACTGTATAGGCATATGGGACCGTGAACAGCACGGCTGTTAATCCAAAGGATACCAGCAGGATGTGGAACAGGAAACCGCAGGCTACGCCCAGCAGAGAGATCAGTCCCGCCTTGCGGCCCTGCGTAATGGACCGGGAAATGCAATAGATCATGTTTGGCCCTGGCGTGATCACCATTACAAAGGCGGCCAGCATAAAAATGAGCAATTCGTGTAGCGGTATCATAACTATATCAGGATGGCATGTTAATATGATCAGCCAATTGCGGCATCCGTTGGATCAGCGCCTGGTAATAACGCTCATAACCATTCTCCACATTGCCCAGGAACAGGTAGGGCTCTATCAGCTCCAGCTCCATCAGCGTAAATACACCATTGATGATCACCCCATCTACCCGCGCGTACAGGCAGTCCTTAGCAAACCGCTCTGCAAACCTGGCAGCGCTGTGCAGATGCTCCTCCGCCGGAGACGCGGCGTCCGTAGTGCCGCCATGGGCAGGCTGTACGCGGAAGTCGCCGGTACGGGGCCGTTTGATCACCGCATGACTGAACTGCCCGTTCAGGAAAATAAAGGACCACTCGCCCTGTGTTTCTATCTCCTGTATAAAAGGCTGCACCAGAAAGGCCTCCTGCAGTAACAGCGGCGTTAGCTCCTCCTGGTATTGGCTTACATTGGCCGGCGTGATCACATAGGTGTGTTTGGCGCCGGCGCTTACGCAGGGCTTCAGGATCAGCTGCGCGGTGTTAAATTGATGGAAGAACGGGGCTATCCCATGAGGCGCCCCGTTTTCTATGATGGCGGAAGGAATGACAGCAAAACCGGCGGCTATTACCTCCATGAGGTAATGTTTATCACTGTTCCATTTGATGATATGATGCGGATTTAAAAGCGGAATGCCCAGGGCCTGCAGCTTATCCAGCCACTGGTAAAAAGCCCCTATCTGCTCATGGTAGTCCCAGGGGGCTTTTATGAGCGCCAGGCCATAATCTTCCCAGCGTACAGACGGATCATTCCAGACAACCCTTTCAATAGGTAAACCTTTATTGGCCAGGTAGCCCAGTAACAGGCTTTCCTCATCGTCCAGCGTGCCCACGCTGTACTTTTCCTGCGTCTGGTAGCAGACGTATGCGATCTTCATGCGTAATAATTATACAACAAAAGTAGTTGTATATTGGTATTGAGGAAAGAGCCATTTTAAGAATTTTAACAGGGCCATTATGAGCAAGGTGCCACCGCAGATCTTTACGCCGTTTATCCGGCTTAACAAACGTATAGCCACACCGTTGTACCTGCAGCTGTATGAGCAGATCAAGCAGGCCATTTTCAACGGGCAGCTAAAGGAAGGGGAGCGTATGCCCTCTACCCGTATACTGGCGGCAGAACTGTCCGTATCCCGCAACAGCGTATTCATGGCCTATGAGCAGCTGATGCTGGAAGGTTTTATGGATGGTAAAAGAGGGGATGGCACCTATGTATGCGGACAGCTGAATGATGCAACGCAAAAAAATGGCAAAACCGCACGCCGCAGGAATACCCTGGCGGATACCATCCGTTATAAAGATCCCTCGCTGCCACAGGAAACCCTGCTTAGCGACAGCTCCCTGGAGCCCGGTTTGCCTTTTCAGGTATCCGTGCCGGCCATACAACAGTTCCCGTTTAAGGTATGGGCCCGGATAGCTGCCGGCGTTTACCGCAACATACAATCCCTGTACCTGGGCTATGCGGATACGCAGGGTTACCTGCCGCTGCGCCAGGCCCTGGCAGATTACCTGCGCGTGAACCGGTCCATTAACTGCACACCGGACCAGATACTGATAGTGAACGGCTCCCGCCAGGCCATTAACCTCTCTGCCCAGATACTGCTTAAAAAAGGCGATCCCTGCTGGATGGAGGATCCCGGTTACCGCACCGCCAGGGCGGCTATTATGCGCTGGGGCGGTAAAATATGCCCGGTGCCATTAACGCCTTACGGACTGGATATTGATTACGCCATACAGCATTATCCTGCCGCAAAGCTGGCGTATGTAACGCCATCCCATCAATACCCATTGGGTGGCGCGCTGCCGCTGGCGGAACGTTTAAAGCTGCTGCAATGGGCCGCCAAAAACCAGTTATGGTTGCTGGAAGATGATTATGACAGCGAGTTCCGTTATAATGGCCGGCCGGTACCGGCCCTAAAGGGTTTTGATGATAAAGGCAATGTGATCTATATTGGCACCTTCAGCAAAGTATTGTTTCCCGCCTTGCGTATAGGCTATATGGTGTTGCCAACGGCTGCCATGGCGCAACAGTTCAAGATCGTAAAATCCACTATTGACCGGCAAAGCCCCGTCATAGACCAGGCTATCCTTACCCAGTTTATGCGCGAAGGGCATTTTGCCCGGCACCTGCGCCGGATGCGTACCTTGTATAAAAAACAGCAGGATGATCTGACGCAGCTGCTGGAAAAACACCTGCATAAATACATTACCGTAGCCCCCAGCGATACCGGTATGCACCTTATAGGCTGGTTAAAACAGCCCTGTAATATGCCCCTGCTTTTAAAAAAGGCCAATGCCATTGGTATGATCATACAGCCGGTAGCGGATTATTGTATTAAATTTCAGCATCCACCCGGTTTGCTGCTTGGTTTTACGGGCTTTAGCTACGAAGCCCTGGAGGCGGCGGTGTTACAATTAAAAAGTCTGTTGGCCCAGACCCGTTAATACCGGTAAATTGGTAAGGGATTCCGTGTTATTTGCATCAAAACCGGTAATTGAATATGAGTTTTTTATTTTACTTTTAAACCTATGCAACACACAACTCCTATCACAACATTATTCCTGGACATTGGCGGGGTGCTGTTAACAAACGGCTGGGACCGCGCTTCCCGCAAAGTGGCGGCAACGAAATTCTCATTAGACCTGGCGGAGCTCGAAGAACGTCATCACCTTACTTTTGATACGTACGAAGAAGGCAAGCTTACCCTGGATGAATACCTGGACAGGATCGTGTTTTACGAAGACCGCCCTTTTAGCAGGGAGGAGTTCAAGGAGTTTATGTACTCACGCACAGAGCCCTACCAGGATATGATAGATATGATCTGCCAGATCAAATCAAAATACGGCATCAAGATCGCCGTGGTGAACAACGAAGGCCGGGAACTGAATGAATACCGTATCCGCACATTTGGTCTCAATAAATACGTGGATTTCTTTATCTCTTCCTGTTTTGTACATTTCCGTAAACCAGATGCGGACATTTGGCGTATTGCGCTGGATATAGCCCTGGTAAAACCGGAAGAAGTGGTGTATGTTGATGACCGCGCGCTGTTTGTTACCGTAGCAGAAGGGCTGGGCATCAACGGCATCCGCCACACGGATTACGCTACCACGCGCGATAAACTGGCGCAATGGGGCTTCCCGTTATAAATCTATCACTATGCGCCTGTATTTTCTGTGTAGCTTATTACTTATTACCATCATAAACTGTATGCCTGCTGCTGCCCAACAGGGCGGCGTAGGCCTGCGGTTTAAGGTATTGGCCCTGGCAGAGCCGGGCGGCCACCATATTGCCTACTCCAAAGCCGCCCGTGTGTGGCTGGATAAACTGGCGGCCGATAGTGGCCTGGCCGTCGATTATATCCAGAATACGGATAAGATAGACGACAATTTCCTGCAGGCATACCAGCTTTTCATACAGCTGGACTATCCACCTTATGCCTGGAAGGATAAAGCCGTACAGGCTTTTGAAAAATACATCAGCACCGGCCGTGGTGGCTGGATAGGTTTTCACCATGCCACCCTGCTGGGCGAGTTTGACGGTTACCCCATGTGGCAATGGTTCTGGCAATTCATGGGCGGCATACGCTTCACCAACTATATTGCGGATTTTGCTGCCGGTAAAGTAGTGGTGGAAGATGCAAAACACCCGGTGATGAAAGGTCTGCCAGCTTCTTTTGTCATCGAAAAAGATGAGTGGTATACCTACGATAAAAGCCCGCGCCCTAATGTGCATGTAATTGCCAGCGTAGACGAATCTTCCTACACGCCTCCTTCTGATAAAAAAATGGGCGATCATCCCGTTATCTGGACCAACGAACATTACCCCGCCCGTAACATCTATATCTTTATGGGTCACTCGCCGGAGCTGTTCAATAACGCTGATTATACCCGGCTTTTCCGCAATGCTATTTTCTGGGCAGCCGGACAGTAACACTCCTCAATCAGTGCATTTTTATCTACAAACACCGGTACCTGGTAACGGCAGTCTATGCCGCTTAACTCCTGTTTCTGATTAGGCATTGGTTTTGAATCCGCTACCACCAGTATGGACCCAATTGCTACTGCGCGGCGCGCAGGTATATTAATGCACATTACTTCTTTACCAGGCCCCTTTGGAATAGGGGATCTAGGGCCTGCCGCCAGGGATTTTGCAGACAGGTTACAACGTAGCGGACAACAACTGTGGCAGCTGCTGCCAGTGAACCCATCCGCAGGCGGTTATTCACCTTATAGCGCCATGTCTGCTATGGCGGGCAATGACATGCTCATCAGCCCGGAATTGTTACTAAAGGATGGCTTGCTTGATAGATCCGCTCTGCAGAAGGCCGTTTTGCCAGCAACCGGTACGGTAGATTTTAGCAAGGCATACGCCGTAAAAACCAATTTGCTGGAACAAGCCTACCGCAATTACTGTAAGGGTAATTCCGGAAAGCTAGTCAAAGCGTATGACAGGTTTTGTACGGCGCAGGCCTGGTGGTTGAACGATTTTGTGCAATACCGCGCGCTGACAGCATACCACAAGGGCAAACCCTGGTACGAATGGAAAGCAAAACACCGGAATGATAAAGCCCCTGCGCCCGGATTGGACGATATACGCGAAAAAGAGCGATGGCTGCAGTTCATATTCGACCGCCAGTGGCAGTCGCTGAAACAGTATTGTAATAAACGGGGTATTCTGCTATTTGGTGATATGCCCATTTATATGAGCTATGATTCGGTAGATGTTTGGGCTAACCGGGGGAGCTTTAAGCTGGATAGAGCGGGCAATATGTTGGGCGTGGCCGGCGTGCCACCGGATTATTTTAATGAGAACGGACAGCTGTGGAATATGCCAGTATATAACTGGCCGCATTTAAAAAAGGCGCAGTACCGCTGGTGGGTAGACCGGATCCGCCGTAACCTGGTATGGTTTGACCTGCTACGGCTGGATCATTTCCGGGCATTTGCCGGCTATTGGGAAGTACCTGCCGGAGCGGCCACCGCGGTAGATGGGGCGTGGCAGCCAGGGCCCGGCGCGGATTTGCTACAGGTGCTGCAGACCGCTTTTCCCGCACAGCCTTTTGTAGCGGAAGACCTGGGGCAGATAGATGAGGCCGTGCTGCAGCTGCGGGATCAGTTCCGCTGGCCGGGTATGAAGGTATTACAGTTTGCATTTGGCGATAACATGCCCGTTTCTGAGCACATTCCGCACGAGTACAGCCCCCATTACTTTGTGTACACCGGCACCCATGATAATAATACCACCCGTGGATGGTGGGAGGAAGATTTAGGGCCGGAAGACAGGGACCGGCTAAACACATATGCCGGCCAAACTGTTACACAAGAAGAGGCCCCGCTTGTGCTGGGCCGTATGGCCTATGCCTCTGTAGCGCACACCGCTATACTGCCCATGCAGGATGTACTGGCGCTGGATGGGAAGGCCCGCATGAACAAACCGGCGGAGATAAACGGCAACTGGCAATGGCGTATGCTGCCCG
This sequence comes from Chitinophaga agrisoli, assembly GCF_008386695.1. Taxonomy (GTDB): domain Bacteria; phylum Bacteroidota; class Bacteroidia; order Chitinophagales; family Chitinophagaceae; genus Chitinophaga; species Chitinophaga agrisoli. The sequence continues at coordinate 1,730,454 of NZ_VUOC01000002.1, read as the reverse complement.
GCCAGTTCAATGATACAATTATGCAACGTTTAAAAACGTGGGCGCAAACCTACAACAGAATACGGACCAATGGCGACAAGCACGTATAAACAAACAGGCGCGCTGCTGGCAGCCAGCGGCATATGCACTTTCCGGGTATGGGCGCCATTCAGGGAAAAGCTGGCGCTGCTGTTACCAGAAAGCAATGCTACCTACGCCATGGAGCGCGATGGGGAAGGTTACTGGGAGGTACAGATACCAGGCATAGGGGCAGGCACATTGTATCAATTTGTGCTGGACAATGATCTCCAAAGGCCTGATCCGGCCTCCCGCTGGCAGCCACAGGGCGTACACGGCCCTTCTGCTGTTACGGACCCTGCCGGTTTTAGCTTTACAGATGCACAATGGAAGGGCATGGATACTGCCGACATGATCCTGTATGAGCTGCATATTGGCACGTTTACGCCGGAGGGCACGATAGATGCATTGACCACCCGCCTGCCATGGCTGCAGGAACTGGGTATCACCGCTATTGAGATAATGCCCGTAGCACAGTTCCCCGGCAACCGTAACTGGGGGTATGATGGCGTGTTTCCCTACGCATTGCAAAATACCTATGGCAATATCAATGATCTTAAAAAGCTGGTAAATGCCGCGCATAAATTGGGCATGGCGGTGATCCTGGATGTAGTATACAATCACCAGGGGCCAGAGGGTAATTACCTGGGTGATTACGGCCCTTATTTTACGGATAAATATCATACGCCCTGGGGAAAGGCCATCAATTTTGACGATGCCTGCTGCGACCCTGTGCGCGCCTTTTACATACAGAACGCCCTTATGTGGCTGGACGAGTTTCATATAGACGGGCTGCGGCTGGATGCTGTGCATGCTTATTGGGACAGCAGCGCCCTGCACTTTACGCAGGAGTTGGCGGCCGCCGTGCAGGAACTGGAGATGCGTACGGGCCGTAAAAAGACACTGATAGGCGAAATAGATCTCAATAATCCCCGCTACATTACGCCCATACCCAATGGCGGTTATGGCCTGGATGCGCAATGGGTGGATGAGTTCCATCATGCCCTGCACAGCTGCCTCACCGGCGAACAACAGGGATATTATGAAGACTTTGGAGACCTGGCCTTACTCGCTAAATCCTATGCGGATGCATATGTATATACCGGCCAGTACTCCGTGCACCGCAAACGGAAATTTGGCGTAAAGCCGGATCAGCATGCCTACACCCGCTTTGTTACTTTCATCCAGAACCATGATCAGATTGGTAACCGCATGTTGGGTGAGCGCCTGGGCGTACTATTACCATTTGAAGCGCAGAAGCTGTCTGCGGCGGCCTTACTGCTATCGCCTTTTGTGCCGCTGTTGTTCATGGGCGAGGAATATGGCGAAAAAAATCCGTTCCCCTTCTTCTGTTCGTTTGAGGATGCAGACCTGGTGCAGGCTGTGCGCGAAGGGCGGAAAAGGGAGTTCGCGGCATTCCATCTGAATGGGGAAGCGCAGGATCCCCAGGCGGAAGAGGTATTTGCATCTGCTAAGCTTAGCTGGCAAACGCAGGCAGGAGAGCATGCCGCATTGCTGGCATTATACCAGTTCCTGATCAACCTGCGGAAAACGCATGCTGCCTTACGAAACCGCCAGCGTAGTAATACTAAGGTGCATGCACCTGTTAATAACGCAGTGCTGGTAATAGAGCGCAGGAGCCCTGGAAAGGAAGCCCTGCTGTTATTGCTCAATTTCAGCAAAACAGAACAGGCCTGGCATCCGCCATCGGCCATCAAACTCCGTAAATTATTTGATTCTGCCGGTGAGCAGTGGAACGGCCCGGGCGCATTGGCGCCGGACGAAGCTGCCACCGGCGGAACAATGAGTATACAGCCTTTATCTGCTGTTGTGTATGAAATGATCTAGTGTTCAAACCGTTAACCATGAAACAAGAAGTCTTTGCCCCAGTAGCTACTTACCGTTTGCAGTTCAATGCAGACTTTACTTTCAGGCACCTGGAAGAACAAATAGACTATTTGCATGAGCTGGGCATTACCACTATTTATGCCTCGCCTATTTTTAACGCTGCCCCTGGCAGCACACACGGGTACGATATTACGGACCCGCACCTTATTAACCCCGCTATTGGCACCGTTGACGAGCTGCGTAGCCTGCACCGTCACCTGCAATCGCTGGGTATGAACTGGGTACAGGACATAGTACCCAATCATATGGCCCTGCACCCGGCCAACACCCGTTTAATGGATGTGCTGGAAAGAGGACCATTGTCGCCTTACTATAATTATTTTGATATAGACTGGAACCATCCGGATCCGGCGCTTACCGGTAAACTGATGTTACCTTTCCTGGGCCAGTCCCTGGAGGATAGCCTGAAGGCCGGCGAAATACAACTGATCTTTTCGCCGGAGGGTTGGAGCATACAATATGGTACGCTCTTGTTCCCCTTATCTACGCCCGCGTATGAACTGCTGTTGCAGCTATTGCCGCACGAAGAAACGGAAACGCAGGAATGGCTGCAGGAGCTGCAGCAAGAACTGGATAAGCCGCAGCCTATGTTAGTATGGCAGCGTAAAAAAGCAGCCGCCATGGCGGCCGCAAAGGAGGGCTTCTGGCAGGCGCTTACAGAAAAGATCAACGGGGATATAACGCTGCTTACCGCCGTACTGGAGCGCCAGTACTATAGTTTTACTTACTGGCAGGAGGCAGAAACCCGTATTAACTACCGCCGCTTTTTTACTGTAAATGGATTGATTGCGCTGCGCATGGAAGACCCGGCCGTATTTGACGAATACCACAGCTTTTTGCATGAGTTGTATAAAGAAGGGCTGATACAGGGGGTGCGTGTTGACCATATAGACGGCCTGCAGGACCCCGGCGCTTATCTGCAACGGTTGCGGGAACTGATGGGAGAAGAGTGTTATATCATTGCAGAAAAGATACTGGCCGGCAACGAGACCCTGCCCCGGGAATGGCCCATGCAGGGCAGCACCGGCTATGAGTTCCTGGGTGATGTGAGCCAGCTGCTCACTGATCAGCAGGGGCTGGAGACCATCAATCGCTTTTACCGCAGCCAGTTCCCGGACCTGGCTAAATATGACCGCCTGGTCATCAGCAAAAAAAAGCTGATACTGGAAACCCAGATGAAAGGGGAATGGGATAACCTGGTAAGGTATTGTTATGAACTGGGCCTGGCAGACCGTAAGGTAGCACAGGAAGAACTGCAGCAAGCCCTGGGACTTTTTATGATACATATGCCGGTATACCGCATTTACCCCGTGCGCTGGCCGCTGAGCATACGCAGTATTTCCCTGCTGGAGTATGCGTTGGATGGCGCTATCCGGTGCAACCCTTCCCTTACCCGCGTTTTTGATATCATCCGCACCTGGTGGGAGCAGGAAAAGAAAAGTGAGGCCGGCCTACGTTTCCTGCAACGGGTAATGCAGTTTACCGGGCCGCTTACCGCGAAAGGCGTGGAGGATACTACTTTTTACGTGTACAATGCACTGCTTTCACATAATGAAGTGGGCGATGCGCCGGAAGGCTGCAAATGCTCGCTGGACCGCTTTCATGAACACGCCGCGCATAGACAGCGTTTCCACCCATTGTCACTAAGCACTACCGCCACGCATGATACCAAACGGGGCGAGGATGGGCGCATCCGCCTGAATGTGCTGACGCTTTGCCCTAACCAGTGGATACAACAGGTGCAGCACTGGCATTGCATCAATAAACCTTTTAGCGAAGAGACCGGGCCGGATATGAATGACGAGTACTTCATCTACCAGTCCGTTATTTCCGGTTTTCCGGCGGATGGCGTGGTGACAAAGGCGTTCATTGAAAGGTTATCTGACTATATGGTAAAGGTGCTGCGCGAGGCAAAAGTGCATAGCAACTGGTCGTCTCCCAACGAGGAATATGAAAAAGCCTGCCTGCAGTTCATAGCGAACCTGTTTGCCGCAGATCATCCTTTTGAAGACAGCATAGGGGCGTATGTGGAAAAGATCAACCGGCAGGCTTGTATCTATTCCTTAACGCAAACGCTTATTAAGATCACCGCGCCCGGCATACCGGATACCTACCAGGGTTGTGAATTATGGGACCTTAGTTTTGTAGACCCGGATAACCGCCGCCCGGTAGATTATCAGCAGCGTAAACAGTATTTGCGCAAGCTGCAGTTGCTGGAAAATAAGGGGATTGATAGCGTGTTATCATTTCTGCAAGACAACCGGCAACTAGGTATGGAGAAGCTGTACGTAACCTGGAAAGCTTTACAGGCAAGGCGGGAGCGGGCAATCCTGTTTACAAAAGGCGCCTATCTGCCCATCTACAGCCGGGGTACGCAAACAGTAATGGCCTATGCCCGGCGGGAGCAGGAGCAATGGTGCCTGATCATGGCGCCGTTATTAAATGCTGCCGCAGTGGGCCGCGAAGGCATACCGCAGGACCTGGTGCTGCCGGAAGACGCACCGCGGCAATGGCGAAATATCTTTACAGCGGAAAAGGTGGATATAAAAGAAGGGCAGCTGTCAACTGCCCTATTGGATAAATTTCCCGTAGCTTTTTTGGTGAATGATTAGCCCTTACATTAATTGTCTTTTGCTTCCTTAAACGTTAATACCACCACGGAGCGGCCGCCTATCTGCATGGTGCTGCCGGCTTTATAGGTGTGCGTATCACCCTGGCCGGAGTCTGATGCGGTGTCCAGCACTACTTCCCAAGCATCGCCATAGGCTTCCGCAGGCAGCTTAAAGTCAAGCGGCTCATGATGCGCATTCAGCATTATATAAAAGCTGTCATCTGTGATCTTTTCTCCTTTAGGCCCAATACTGCGCAGTCCCAGGCCGTTCAGGTAAATGGCCAGGGAGCGGGCAAAGTCTGTGTCCCAGTGCTCCTGCGACATTTCCATGCCTTCTGGCAGGAACCAGGCAATATCTTCCACCACCGTATCTTCTACCGGCTGACCCCGGAACCAGCGCCGGCGGCAAAAAGCGGGGTGCTGCCGCCGCAGGTGGATGAGTCTTTGGGTAAAGGCCAGCAGGTCTTTGTCCATCTGGTCCCAATGCATCCAGCTGGTCTCGTTATCCTGGCAGTAAGCGTTATTATTCCCCTGCTGGGTACGGCCGGCTTCGTCGCCGGAGAGCAGCATGGGCACACCCTGGGAAAGCAACAGGGTAGTGAGCATATTGCGTTGCTGCCGCTGCCGCAGGGCATTGATGTCTGCATCGTCTGTGGGGCCTTCAGCACCGCAATTCCAGGACCGGTTATGGCTTTCGCCATCCTGGTTATTTTCACCGTTGGCCTCATTATGTTTTTCGTTGTAAGAAACCAGGTCGCGCAGCGTAAAACCGTCATGCGCCGTTACAAAGTTCACACTGGAAGTAGGGCGGCGGTATTCTTCCTTATACAGGTCTGCGCTGCCGGTAAAACGGGAGGCAAACTCCGCCAGTGTGCTCTCTGCGCCCCGCCAATAGTCGCGGATGCTGTCACGGTACTTACCATTCCACTCTGCCCAGCCGGGAGGGAACTTGCCTACCTGGTAGCCGCCTTCCCCTACATCCCAGGGCTCTGCGATGAGCTTTACCTGCGAGATCACGGGGTCCTGGTGAATGATATCGAAGAATGCGCTCAGGCGGTCCACTTCATGCAGCTCGCGGGCCAGGGTGGCCGCCAGGTCGAAACGGAAACCATCCACATGCATATGCAGCACCCAATAACGCAGGCTGTCCATGATCAGGCGCAATACGCTGGGCAGACGGGCATTCAACGTATTGCCGGTGCCCGTATAATCCATATAATAGCGCTTGTCGTCCGTAAGGCGGTAATAAGACGCATTGTCAATACCGCGGAAAGAAAGGGTAGGGCCCAGATGATTGCCTTCCGCCGTATGATTATACACTACATCCAGGATCACTTCAATACCGGCTTTATGCAGGGCTTTTACCATTTCCTTGAACTCGCGCACCTGCTCCCCGCAAATGCCGGTGGCAGCATAACGGACGTCCGGTGCAAAAAACCCAATGGTATTATAGCCCCAGAAATTGGTCAGGCCTTTATCTGCCAGGTAACGGTCTGTTACAAAATGGTGCACGGGCATCAGCTCCACGGCCGTAACCCCCAGGGCCTGCAGGTAGGCAATGGTAGCGGGGTGCCCCATGCCTTTATAGCTACCGCGTTCTTCTTCCGGTATATCCGGGTGCAGTTTGGTAAAACCTTTTACATGTGTTTCATAGATCACCGTTTGGTGATACAGTGTTTTGGGCGGTTTATCGCCTTCCCAGTTAAACTGCTCATCTACCACTACCGATTTAGGTATGAAAGGTGAGCTGTCTGTTTCGCTGAAGCTAAGGTCTTCCTCACTATGTCCCATTTGATAACCAAACAGGGAATCATGCCATTCTATAGTGCCCGCAATCGCTTTAGCGTAAGGGTCTATCAACAGCTTATTACGGTTAAAACGATGGCCGTTCTGCGGCTCATAGGGGCCATCTACCCGGTAGCCGTATAATTGGCCGGGTTTAATGCCCGGTACATAGGCATGCCATACATTATTGGAGCGCTCTCTGAGCCGGATGGAGGCCGTTTCCGGGGCGTCTTTGGGTTGGTCAAACAAGCAGAGGTCTACACGGGTAGCATTTTCCGCATACAGGGCAAAGTTCACGCCTTCGCCGTCCCAGGTAGCGCCCAGGGGATAAGGGTGGCCTGGCCAGATTGGTATATCCATATTTTATGAGATTCGATTTGCAACCGGTAAACATCAATTTTGGTGCCTATGGTATCCCATCTAAAAGCTTACCTTCATATTATGGAAGAAGCAGATAAATTAAAACGGGTAGTAGAAGCCCGTATGAAGCTAAAATCCCGGTTTGAGGAAAAGATGCGCAACACCCCATCTGTGGCTGATAACCGCCCCATGGGCACTGGCAAGCCCAACCGCCATGGTATGCCGGTGCTGCCCGTTGGCCAGACTATTACCAAAAAATGGCCGGTGCTGGACCTGGGCGTGCAGCCGGATATTTCCTTATCGGAATGGCGGCTTATTGTAGATGGCGCCGTGGAGCATCCGCTGGTGCTTACCTGGAACGATTTTATGGCCTTACCACAAACGGATGACACGTCCGATTTCCATTGCGTGACCACCTGGTCCAGGTTGGATATGCCATGGCGGGGCGTGCGCTTTATGGACCTGGCCGCCTTGGTTATGCCTAAGGATACAGCTACACATATCATGTGTTACGGTTACGATGATTATACCACCAATGTAGCGCTGGAAGAAGCCCTGAAGCCGGATGTGCTGCTGGGCCACACCGTAGATGGCATACCCTTGCCCAAAGAGCATGGCGGCCCCGTGCGTATGATCACGCCGCAATTATATGCCTGGAAGGGTGCTAAATGGATCAACCGGGTAGAGTTCCTGGAAGGTAACCGCCTTGGCTTTTGGGAAGAAAGGGGTTATTCCAATACGGCTTACCCCTGGCGAAATGACCGGTATAGTTAAGTGAAAAAATAAAAATAAAAAGAAGGAAAGCTGATTTGTTGTTCAACAGTCAGCTTTCCTTCTTTTATTATCAGCATATAAATCGCCTGTAATTACACGGCCTGCGGCGTTTGCAGCGGCAAAGGCTCCTGGTCATGCGCATGTGCATGCTCTTCTTCCAGGTAGGCCTTTTTAACTATTTTGGCGGTCTTATGATCGCCGGTATGGCTCCAGCCTGGCGGCATTACAATATACAGCAGCTTGTTCCTGATACCGGGCGCCTTTTTCAGGTCTTTCCAAAGGCAGTAGAATTCCCCGAAATACACGTCAAAGAAATTATTAGGATTCATTTCCCGGGTAATGCCGTATTCAATAACTGTCTCCTTTTTTTCATGCTGGAAGGTGCCAAATACTTTATCCCAGATGTTGAGCAGGTTACAGAAATTGGTATCCATATACAGCGGGTTGCGCGCATGGTGCACCCGGTGATGGGAAGGCGTAAGGATGATATTGTTCAGGAAACCCAGTCGCCCGTTCTTCAAAATACCTTCGCCCACATGGATAAAAGCACCCCAGGTACCGTCTATGAACATAATAAAGAACAGCAGGGGCGGGTTTATGCCGGCCAGTATACATACGGTGGTACGGATCACATCCGCATACGGGGCTTCTAAAAAGAAGTGGGCGTAGGATACGGTGAGGTTCATGGTCTGCGGCGTATGGTGCGTAGAATGCAGGCACCAGAACAGCCGGACTTTATGCCCCCAGAAATGATACAGGAAATGGGAGAACTCCCATACTATATAGCCGTAAATAAACCAGTACCAGGTAAAGCTGGTCTTAAACAGGCTGTATTTTTCAAAAAAGCCTATACAAAAAGCAACGGCGGCAATGGAAAGGAACCGGGATATAAAACGGTTCGCCACAAAGATGATGAACGGCATCTTATAGTCCTCTATACGGAAGCGCTTGTACACAAGGGCACGCCCGATCTCTAACAACAACAGGAACGGTATCACCGGCGATATGGCCGAGAGGACACCGTCAAACGTCAACAACGCATGATAATCGCCAGTCTGATACATTTCCAGTAAGCGCCTTATGCCCAGAAAGGAGACTAACTCGTGGAGCAAAGTGTGCAAGAATTCCATTAGCTAACTATTTTATGATGAAACGATAGTTTACCCTTGTTGTTTGTTGCCCAGCCATAACAGGGCGTTAATGATGATCCTGTCTTGTGTATCATTGCCAAACGTAAGCGACAGCGTTTTGTTGGTGCCGTGCTCATAGTCCATATCATTGTGTCCCATATTCAGGTACAGCATGCGGTAGCGGGTGTTGGTCCACACCACCGGGTAATACCCGCTATGCCAGATCTCATGCTGTTTGGGCCCGGTGCCCAGCGGAAAACTGCTGCTGTCTATGGATAGCAGGATCTTAATATCCGGGTTCTTACGCAGGTCGTTGGTCCAGCGGTACCATTCATTGGGTGCGGAGCTGAACATGGCCGGCAATTCCTGCGTAGCCGGGTGGACTTTATCCTCTACCCGCAACACGGCAGCCGTGGGCCGCCAGGTATTGCTGGCATATGAGCCCGCGCCCAGGAAGGTATTATGATACCAATCCCAGTTTTGCGGAAAGGCGGAAGGAGTGAGGGCAAAACCGGCAAAATGAAAACCTATCCAGCCACCGCCATGCTCCATATACCGTTGGAAAGCATCGCGCTGGGCTGGTTTTTCCGGTCTTGTATCCAGGAAGATCACCACCTGGTATTGCGCCAGGAAATCATCATTCAGATTATCCCAGTTATTGGTGGAATCGTAGCTGAAATGATATTTGGCAGCCATAGCCGGGAACCATTGATTAGCCTCATGTACAAAGCTGATGTGCGCAAGGTCCTCTTTGGCCGTGTAAAACGCGATCACTTTAAAGGAGGGCGGGTTACTCTGTGCGTTACCGCGTGTGATGCTAAAAAAAATAATAATGCAGCATACTGTTACCCGTATGGCCAGGCTGTGGAATTTCATAGTATAAAGCTAAAATTTTTACCGCTCTTATCCAATACAGACTTGCACTTGCAGACATACGGGGTGTTTTGTATGTATAGTATGTTTGTATGATAATGGAAGGACGGGGTTGCTATTGTAGAGAAAAATGTTTTCTTTTGTTTCTATATCCCTATGGAAATACGATGTTGTTGACCAGTTGACCCGCCCGGCCCCTTTTTTCCCAGGATAAACAGATCAAGTTATTAAATCAACATTAATACCCGGACAATGAAAAAAATTGTATCCCTTTTTGCCTTCAGCATGGCCTGCTGTAATTTGTATGCCCAGCAATGGAGCGGTTCCACTACAACCAGCAATCTCCTTTACCGCGATGGGAATGTATTGATAGGCGCTACCGCCTTAATGGGCACTTTTGGCGCCACGGACAGGATCTTTCAATTACAGGGCCCATCTGGTTTCATCACGTTCCGGGCTCCCGGAAAAACATCTTCCTTTGACATTGCCTATACGCCGGATTTTGGTAAGGCGGGCTTTTTTACCAGTAATATGCCGATGGCGTTCTCGACCAACCTGGTAGAACGTATGCGCATAAACACTGACGGTACGGTGGCCATTGGCACCGCGGACGCCAAAGGTTATATGCTGGCGGTAAATGGCTCCGCGGTATTCACCAAGGCAGTTGTAAAATTAAATGCTGCCTGGCCGGACTATGTTTTTAACAAAGATTACGCGCTGCCATCCCTGCAGATGGTGAAAGCGTATATTGATGAAAACAAACGCCTGCCCGATATGCCGTCTGCCGAAGAAATAGCGCGGACCGGACAAGACCTGGGAGAAATGAATAAAAAGCTGTTACAGAAAATAGAAGAGTTAACTTTATATGTTATCTCGCTTAAGCAGGAGAACGAACAACAACAACAGCAACTTAACGCCCTGCAAAAGCAGATTGCAGAAAGCCGTTTGCCGGGCAAACAGTAACATGATCAATGAACAACAGCAATTTTAAGAAACCTGCGCTTTGGATAGCCTTTATCGCTTATACCTTGCTATTTGCCTGCGCTATGTTCCATCATGAAATGTGGGGAGATGAATACCACAGCTGGAACATCGCAAAATCCAGCAGCAGCCTGGGAGAACTGATGACCAATATCCGTTACGAGGGGCATCCGCCGGCATGGTACCTGATCCTGTGGACGATCTCAAAATTTTCCCATCAGTTGGTCTGGGTGCAAACAATTCATTTGCTGATAGCCGTAGCTGCAGTTTTTGTGCTGTTGTTCTTTTCCACTATACCCGTTTTTACCCGTGTGTGGTTCCCTTTTAGCTATTATTTACTGTTTGAGTTTACAACACTGAGCAGGAACTATGCTATCGGTATCCTGATTGCCTGCTGTATCTGTGTGATCATACGCAGGCAGTTTAAATACCAGCGCCTGTTATATTATGCTTTATTGATCCTGCTGGCCAGTACCCATTTGCTGGGCATATTGCTGGCGGGCAGCCTGCACCTGTACTTCCTGTTGTTGAATAAGGAAAGGGGACAGCCAAATAAGGCACTGCTCTTACATGGCGTAGCTGGTATCCTGCTGGGGCTCTCGGCGCTTTGGTTCATTTTCCCGCCGGCAGACAGTATCCTGCATCCGCAGGCATTCCTGCAACGGCATTGGCAGTTGCCGGCGCAGCTGGCCACTATCCTGTATGCGCCGTTAAGGTCCCTGATGCCGATTCCTGCCTGGTGGAACCATCATTGGTGGAATACGCAGTTCCTGCTGGAGGCACAGGGGCAATACCCGTTCCTCAAGATAGTAAGCGCTTTGTGCTCTGTGGGTCTGCTGGCCTGCGCCTTTGCCGTATTACGCGGTAACAGGAAAAGCCTGGCGCTATTTGGCCTGAACGTCCTTTTTACATTTGGTACAGCCACCGTATTTCCTCTTACCAGCACCCGTTATGTGGGATTTATATTTATAGGATTTATGGTTGCCTGGTGGTTATATACCAGTGAAACGCCGGTTAACAGACGGCAACAGTGGTTGGTAAGTATGCTGTTGTTTATACAGTTGGCGGGCGCTGGCGTAGCGCTGCAACAGGACCTGAAGTATCCATTTTCAAACGCCTGGGCCGTTAAAAGAATGGTAGCGGAAGTGCCGCAGGGGCAGCAACTGGTCACTGATTACTGGGGTATGATAGCAGTATCTGCTTTTGCAGATAAACCAACTTATTGCGTGAACCAGGAAAAGGTGATGAGCTACCTGATGTGGAAAAAAGGAGAATTTATGAATGTGCCTGGCGGCGTGAACCCGCATTATAAAGGCGTTAATACCTTTTTGCAGCAGCAGGGTTTACGGCAGGTATATATGATCACTACTTATTCCCCGCAAGTGCTGCAGGAGCGGGATTCAGTATTCACACAAGGCTTTCACTCAGAGCTGCTGGATAAAGAAGAAGGGGGGATAGACCGGTATGGGGATTTTTACCTGTACAAGATCAGCCGGTAACGCATACACAGGAAAAATGCGATATTTAGTTGCCTTTAAAAACCAGATATTATGCTGCACATCCTGTACATCATCGCTATTACCGCAGAAGCTATGACAGCCGCTTTATCCGCCGGGCGGCGCAATATGGATTGGGTAGGGGTTTTCATTATTGCCTGGGTAACGGCCCTGGGCGGCGGTACTATCCGTAACATACTGCTGGGGCATTATCCCATGACCTGGGTAAGCCATCCAGAGTACCTGCTCATTACGGCCGGCGGGGCTATACTGGCCGGTTTGATCGCTTCTTTTATGCGGCAGCTGAGGAAACTGTTCCTTTTCCTGGATGCGCTGGGCCTGGTGGTGTTCACCATCATCGGCTGCCAGCTGGCGGAGGAAATGCATTTGCCCATGGTCATCATTGTCATGAGCGGCGTGATCACCGGTTGTGCCGGTGGGGTACTGCGCGATGTGCTGTGTAATGATATTCCCCTGTTATTCCGTAAAGAGATCTATGCCAGCGCCTCTTTTGTAACAGGAGGTATTTATCTGGGCGTGGAGGCGTTGGGTGGTAGCATGGAGTGGGCAACTATTATTGCGGCCGTATTAGGGCTTATATTGCGTTTACTGGCTATCAGGTTTGAATGGCAGATGCCTAAATTCGTATACCAGGAAGAGTGGTAAAAAAACAGCCCCGGTGATCCTACACCAGGGCTGCTGTTATACCGGTCAGGTAGTTTTCTTAGGCGGCAGTGCAAAGGCAATTGCCTCATGCTCAAAATGCCCCTTGTGCGAAGCATCGCAGAAAGGTTTGTTTTTGGATAATCCGCAACGGCAAATAGATACCGCTTCCCGGCCACCCAGGTCATACTTGTTGCCATCCTTATCCACGATCTCAAAATCGCCCTCCACTTTCAGGGAGCCGTTGTTGTTTACTGTGATCTTTGTAGTAGCCATAGTTGTTTGGTTTGGCCGCCAAAAATAGGGAAAGAATATTAGAAAGCTGTTAACACCCTCCTGAGCCATACAGCAAAACAGGTTTGAGCCTTCCAGCAAACCAGCCGGGCCCTTTACCAGCTTAGTTTTGTGTTATCTTAAAAACACAGCTAACACATGAAAAAAGTAGTTTTGATCACAGGCGCTTCCTCCGGCATGGGCAAGGCAACCGCGCAATTACTGGCGCAACAGGGCTATAAGGTATACGCCGCCGCGCGCAGAACAGATAAAATGAACGACCTGTTGCCCCTGGGCATAACACCCGTGCAGATGGATGTAACAGACGATGACTCCATGGTGAATGGCGTGCAGCATATCATTGCAAAGGAAGGGAAGATAGGTATACTGGTGAACAACGCCGGTTTTGGCGCTTACGGCGCAGTGGAAGATATGCCCCTCAATGAGGCCCGTTACCAGCTGGAAGTAAATGTATTTGGCGCGGCACGCCTGGCGCAGCTGGCGTTACCCTATATGCGCAGCCAGCGCTGGGGCAAGATCGTGAATATTTCATCTATCGGCGGTAAATTTGCATTGCCCCTGGGTGGCTGGTACCATGCGAGCAAATTTGCCCTCGAAGGTCTGAGCGATAGCCTTCGTAATGAGGTAAAGCAGTTTGGGATAGACGTGATCGTCATAGAGCCTGGCGGCGTACAATCAGAATGGGGTAATATTGCGGTAGATAACCTGCTGAAGGTATCCGGCCATAGCGTATACCGGCCCATGGCAGACCGTTTTGTTGCGATGGGAAAAGCGGCGGCGGAAAAAGGCGTTTCGCCTATGGTCATTGCCCGGCTGGTGCAAAAAGCTATTACAGACGCTAAGCCTAAAACACGTTATGCCGCGGGGTATATGGCCGACGGTATGTTATTCATGAATAAGGTATTTTCAGATAAGATGATGGACGGCATGGTAAGAAGCCAGTTTAAAGTCAAGCTATGAGTACTGATCCTACAGGCGATATCATACTTAACAACCTGTTATATTCCTGCCTTTCGGAGAAAAAGCGCGGTAACGAACAGTTTGTGCCGGAGCATACCCTGGGTATCATGTTATCCGGCGAAAGCCAGCTGCTGACGCCCAGGGGCAACCGTATTGCCCGCGAGGGCATGATAGGCCTTATCCGGCGTAACCAGCTGGTAAAGGCGCTGAAGGTGCCTGGCGAGGACGGGCAGTTCCGGTCCATCAGCATCTTCCTTACCCAGGATGCGCTGCGGCGTTACAGCGCAGCTGCTAACATCACAGCCAGCGGGCCCTATACCGGGGACCCGCTGCTGGAGCTGCCGCCGGATCCGTTCCTGGAAGGATTCTTCCATTCCCTGATGCCCTATTTCGACCAGCCAGGCCGCCTGACCAGTCAGATAGCTGACCTGAAAACGAATGAAGCCATTGAGCTGTTGCTGCAGCACAACCCCCGGCTTAGCTATTTCCTGTTCGACTTCAGCGAGCCGCATAAGATCAACCTGGAAGCATTCATGAATCAAAACTATATGTACAATGTACCGGTAAGCAAGTTCGCGCAGCTCACCGGCAGAAGCCTGGCTGGCTTTAAACGCGATTTTGAAAAGATCTTCCGTACCTCACCCCGCCAGTGGCTTATGCAGAAAAGGCTATCTGAAGCCTATTATATGATCAAGGAAAAAGGCAGAAAACCCTCAGATGTTTACCTGGATGTTGGCTTTGAAAACCTCTCCCACTTTTCCTTTGCATTTAAGAAAACATACGGTGTGGCCCCTTCCATGGTGTAGGGATTGGTTTTTTGCCGCTGATAACAAACTGAAGTGTGCTTTCAGTACCATTTAGTACTTTAATCCCTCTAAAATGCTTACCATGAAATTCCCTTTCCGGAAAAAGGAAGCGCCTGAAAACGCCGTGAAAAGATCCAAACTGCGTGAGTGGCTGGATGCAGGTGTGTTTGCCATCATTGCCGCTACTGTGATCCGTACTTTTATCTTTGAGGCCTATTGTATTCCTTCCGGCTCCATGGAAAGAACGCTGTTGGTGAACGATTACCTGTTTGTAAGTAAAGTGAGTTATGGCCCCCGTATCCCCATGACGCCGCTGGCCATCCCCCTGGTGCATAATAAGATGCCGCTTACGAAATATATGCCTTCCTATTCCACCGCCGTACAATGGTCTTACCACCGGCTGCCCGGTTTTACTCATATCAAACGTAACGATATAGTGGTGTTTAACCTGCCGGAAGGCGATACCGTAGCGCTGGAAATAGAAGAACGCAGTAACTATTACGATCTGGTAAGGCGGCGGGGACGTGAAAAGATCTGGGAAAATTACCAGATCCTGGCCCGCCCGGTGGATAAGCGGGAAAATATCATAAAACGCTGTGTAGCCGTT
The DNA here is from genome assembly GCF_008386695.1 of Chitinophaga agrisoli. GTDB lineage: Bacteria > Bacteroidota > Bacteroidia > Chitinophagales > Chitinophagaceae > Chitinophaga > Chitinophaga agrisoli. The sequence continues at coordinate 1,715,149 of NZ_VUOC01000002.1, read as the reverse complement.
CCCGGTGATACGTTGCGGATCCGGGACGGGGTATTATATATAAACGATGAAAAAGCATTTATAGCGCCCGAAAGCGAAATGCCCTATTGGGTGCAAACAGCTGACAGTACGGAACTGAATACTGACCGCATGGACGAGTTAGGGTTGATAGACGCGCCGGTAACCGGTGAACGTAAAGGATATTTCCTGTACAACCTTACGCCTGCTAATGTAGCCACATTCAAAAGTTTTCCCGTAGTAAAGAATATGGAGCTGGATATTGACAAAGACACGGCAGATATTGCGGTATTCCCCCACGATACGGCCTATTACCGCTGGAATGAGGATAATTTTGGCCCGCTGGTGATACCAAAGAAAGGACAGACCGTAGCCGTTAACCGCAACACCATAGAAATATACCGCCGTATCATACAGGTATATGAAGACAATAAACTGGAAGAAAAAGACGGCCGGTACTTTATTAATGATAAGCCTGCGGATGCCTACACTTTTAAAATGGATTATTACTGGATGATGGGCGATAACCGCCATAACTCCACAGATTCCCGCTACTGGGGATTTGTGCCGGAAGATCATGTGGTGGGCAAAGCCTGGATCACCTGGTTGAGCTATGGCAAGGACGGGCTTCGCTGGAGCCGCTTTTTTAAATCGATCAAATAATAGCGTTATACTTCTATAACAGAGGCGGTCCCGCAGATACGGGACCGCTTTTCGTTTGTGTCAACCCGTTTCTAACGGTTACTACTGAACGAGTCGCGGAACATTTTCCAGCCCTCGTCAGTCATGACACAAAGTACCGGACTAAAAGGCGGCAGGGATTGTATAAAACCGAACAGTTTTTGGGGATCAGTGAAATAACTGGTTTACCGGGAATTGCTCCGGTTTGTAGGCAGAAGGGGTAACGCCGGTAAAGGATTTAAAATCACGGATAAAATGTGCCTGGTCAAAATAGCCGCATTCATAAGCTACAGCTGTGAGGGAACGGGGTTGTTGGTTCAGGTACCGCATGCTTCTTTTAAAGCGGCGGATCTTGAGATACATACGCGGAGAGATGCCCAGGTGCTCCATAAACAATTGCTGCAGATAACGCGCGCTGATATTGGATTGGTAAGCAATGGTATCTATGCTCTCATGTTGCTGCATTTGCTGCAGCACATGATCCAGCAGCTGCATTTTATATACCTGGCGTTTATTGCTGGGCAGGTGTTCCAGCAGGAACTGCTCTATCAGGGAGATCTTTTTCTCCAGTGTGTGTACGTGCAATAGGGCCTCATGCAGGCCGCTTGCGCAATTAAGCACGTCTGAGAGATCGTGTATGCCATCATTAAGGGGCGCCATGCCGGTTTTCAGGAAAAAAGCGGCTGTATGCGGGTGAAAACGGACGCCTAGCATCTGTACATGGCCCTGGGTGCTGACGGGCGTGGGCTGGGTGATCTGCCCTATGAGCTCAATCGGGGGATTGGTACAGGCCTTACCGTCATGCACAGACTCCCAGATGGCGGAGCTCAGGTTAAATACGATCTCCGGGTAGCCGCTGGGTAATATGGTATCGTTCACCGATGCCGGCGCTTCCCCATCCATCCACCAAAAGCTGCGGATATAGGGCTGCAGGGCAGCCTGTGGTCGTATTTCGCGGAAGATCATAGTAACAACAATATTTAATTATCCATAAACTCCCAGGCGCTCTGGTAAGCATCCCGGTTAGTGGCATAACTGATAAAATCTGCATAGAACGGTAACTGCGACAAGGTGCCGCTATCGCCTATCACCACTAGTTTCTTACGGGCCCTTGTCATGGCTACGTTCATACGGCGTATGTCTGACAGGAAGCCTATCTTATTTTCCGTATTGCTGCGTGTCATGCTGATGTACACAATATCCCGCTCCTGTCCCTGGAAGCTATCAATAGTATTCACCGATATCTTTTTACCATAGGGCTGCAGGGCAGGGGAGTGCTGCAATAATTCCTGCAGCAGCTGTACCTGTTGTTTATAGGGTGATATAATAGCGATCGTAGGAAAATTAGCTGGCTGATAATGGGCATTCAGGGCAGCAGCCAGCTGGGTGAGGTGTTTGAACAGGAAAGCGGCTTCTTCCGGGTTGGTGGCGCTGGTGCCTTCCATCTTCTCATCAAAGCCGCAGCCGGCGGTATCCACAAACGCCAGCGGCGTATCTGCGGCAAACAGCAGGTGTTGGGCTACGGAGCCATGCGCCTTCAGCTGGTCCCGGTAAAAGGTGCTGGAGGAATAGCCCATAATGGTCTCATGCATACGGTACTGTTCTTCCAGCAGCACCACGGCTTCCGGATGCAGGGCCGTATTTTTTTCCAGCAGGGTATGGCTTAAACCTTTACGGGCTGCCTCGTTGGATTTGATGGTGGGTGGCAGCTGGCAATGATCCCCGGCCAGTATTACCTTTTTTGCTTTCAGGATGGGGATCCAGCAGGCAGGTTCCAGGGCCTGTCCCGCTTCATCTATTACTACAGTATGGTATTGCACATGCCGTACGGTATAATGGTTGGCGCCTACCAGTGTGGCAGTGATCACCTGCGCTTTGGCCACTACATCGTCAATGATATATTGCTCTGTTTTCTCTACCTCTTTCATGATCTTGCGCGCTTCGTCAAACAGGGCTTTGCGCTGCTCGCGCTCCGCTTTGCCAAAATTGCGTTTGTATTTGTGCGCCATATCGCGGAAATCATTGGCCTGCCGTTTCAGGCGCTTGATCTCTTTGGTGCTGTTATGGTCAACCATTTTATTCTCCAGGGTAAGCGATAGCAAACGCTCTGATACGCGGGCGGGGTTGCCGATGCGTAGTACATTCAGCCCTTCGTCAGACAGTTTTTCGCTTAACAGGTCTACCGCTGCATTGCTGGGCGCTACTACCAGTATCTGCTTATGATCCTGTTTTACCAGCGCTTTAATGGCTTGCACCAGGGTGGTGGTTTTGCCGGTACCGGGAGGGCCGTGCACGATGGCCAGTTCATTGGCTGCCAGGATCTTGTTAACGGCTGCCTGCTGCGATGCATTGAGCCGGGGCAGGGTTAGCGGCGGTAGTTCATTATGGAAGGTAGGGTGTTGTTCACCTGTGAGTATTTTGATCAAACGGCCTTCTTCCTTTTTCTCCGACATGTTGATGGCCAGCTGCAGGGCATTCTGCATTTCGTCATAGCTGTTCTCATCAAACAGCAGGTCAATACCCAGTTTGCCATCACGCGACCATTCCGGCAGCTCATCCGTGCGCAGGCTGATCTTCATGCGGTTGCCGCCCTGGTAAACAATAGTGCCTTCTATCTGGTTATTCTTAGCATCGTGATTGGAAAAAAGTATAGCCGATACGCCAGGGCGGAACTGGTGGGTGATATCCTGGTGAGTGGTACGCTCTACTTCTACGGTCAGGTAATCCCCCCGGCCCAGTTCAGTATCCTTAATGGCTACCGGGTACCAGGCCAGTCCGTTGGCACGGCGGGCCGTTATAGAGGAGCTTTCTGTAAGTTGTTTGTATAATAGCCGGTCTTCATCCCGTTCGATCTTCAACAGTTGCTGCAGCTTTTTGAAATAATCCATCCTGCAAAGATAAGCAGCTTCTGCCAAAGGCTACCGGGCGGGTGCGACAGTTTGCGTGGGTGTTTGCGCCAGGACGCTCATAAAATATATTTGTGTAACCGGATGGTTTCTTATATATTGCAACCAATTGGTTACGGAATTACGCATATTCATAAAAACTGATCACCATGCAACAGGAACCACTTACGCTGGAGCGTACCTTTAATGCCCCCGTTGAACGGGTTTGGCGCGCCATTACTGATAAGGACCATATGAAACAATGGTATTTTGACCTGCCTGAATTTAAAGCCGAAGTTGGGTTTGAGTTCTCCTTCCGCGCGGGCAAAACAGACCGGGTTTTCCTGCACCTGTGTAGGGTAACGGAGGTGGAGCCTAATAAAAAGCTCACCTATAGCTGGCAGTACGAGGAATTTCCCGGCAACTCCTTTGTTACGTTTGAATTGTTTCCGGAAGGAGATAAAACGCGGTTAAAGCTTACTCATGCTGGCCTCGAGACCTTTGGCGATTCACCGGAAGTGGCCAGGGGCAATTTCGAAACCGGCTGGACCATGCTCATCGGCACTAAGCTTAAGGAGTATGTGGAAAAAGCGGCTGTCACAGAGCCCTAGTTCAATTGATCAGCAAGTAATTAGTAGTGGGCTGTTTATTTTTAACAGCCCACTACTAATTACTAATTGCAACAGACCCCTATTATTTATAACTTCACGATGTCGTATTGAATAGCCTTCAATAACCCATTTTTTAAAGCGAAATAAATTCCAATGACATCAAGAAGATCATTCCTCAAAGCCGCCACCTTAGCTTCCACGGGTTTCCTGGTGAAACCTTCCGCGTTATGGGCTGCCACACAACAAAAAAAGTATATAGGCTTGCAATTGTACACGGTAAGGGACGCCATGGGGCAAGATCCTGCGGGCACCCTGGCCAAAGTGGCCAAACTGGGCTTTACTGCTGTAGAAGGGGCTACCTACACCGGTACCCAGCAATTCTATGGTATGAATGCGCCGGCATTTGCCAAACTGCTTAAACAGCAGGGCCTTATCATGCCCAGCAGCCATTTCCGCCTGGGTGAGGAAAAGGCCAACGGCGCCCCGGTAAAAGGCACTATGCTGTATGAATGGGGAAAGGCGGTAGAGGATGCTGCGGCTGTAGGCGTTAAATACATGGTATGCGCCTACCTGTCAGAAGAGGAGCGCGGCGGCCTGGATCATTACAAAAAATTGGCAGAGGAATTTAATAAAGCGGGAGAAACCTGTAAAAAAGCAGGCATCCAGTTCTGTTATCACAACCACGATTTTGAGTTCCAGCAGCAGGATGGCCAGTACCCCTATGATATTCTCCTCAAGAATACCGATAAGGACCTGGTAAAGATGGAAATGGATATTTATTGGGTAACCAAGGCCGGTCTGGACCCTGTAAAACTTATGGAACAACACAAGGGCCGCTTCCCGTTATGGCATGTAAAGGATATGGATAATACGCCGGAAAAAGCCTTTACAGAAGTGGGCAATGGCACCATTAACTTTAAAGAGATCTTCAAACATACACAGGACGCGGGGTTAAAATATTTCTTTGTAGAGCAGGATAAATGCCCCGGCGATCCGTTTAACAGCATTGCTCAAAGCATTTCTTATATCAAAAAGAACCTGGTATAAGACCATAAGCCGGACAGGAATATTTTGCCTTGAGCACTTTTAAAGATCCGCATGGACCCGGTAGGAGTGAGGGCAAAATATTCCCGGCGCCGGCGCGCCCCTCACTTATCAACCACCACAATCCTCACAGTATGAAAAAACTGAAACTCCACGTTTTTCTACTCCTGGCAACCCTATGCATAACCCATACCGCATTTTCACAAAATAGCCATAGTCAGTCAGGTATCTTCGATGGGCACGGGGATATAGGTACCGGTGTAAAGCCCGGGTCTGCCGTTTACCTGCCGCAAACACAACAATATGTTATTTCCGGGGCCGGGTATAACATCTGGTTCGACCATGATGAATTCCAGTATCTCTGGAAAAAGATAAAAGGCGATTTTATCCTCTATACCCGCGCTGCCTTTGTGGGCGCCAAAGGGGTAGAGGAACACCGTAAAGCAGGCTGGATGGTGCGTAAAAACCTGGAAGGCAATTCCCCTCATATCAATGCGGTAACACATGGAGATGGCCTTACCTCCCTGCAGTACCGCAAGACCGTTGGCGCGCAAACAGAAGAGCTGAAATCTTCCCTTACCCATGCGGATGTGATACAACTGGAAAGAAAGGGTACCACTTATACCATGCGCGTAGCCAGGTATGGAGAACCTTTTGTAACAGAAAAGGTAACAGATCTTGACCTGGGGGATGAGGTATATGTAGGGCTTTTTGTTGGCTCGCATAATGCCGATGTGCTGGAGACCGGCGTGTTCCGCGATGTACGTATCACGGTACCGCACAAGGATGACACCAACCCGAACGTCCGCATGACCTTGGGCAGTAACCTGGAGTTGCTGGAAGTAGCCAGCGGCAACCGGGAGATCATTTATACGGTACCGTATTCCATACAGGCGCCCAACTGGACCACTGACGGCAAATCCCTGATCTATAACGATAACAAAGGGATCATGTACAATTTTGACCTGGCCTCCCGGCAGCCCTCAAAGCTCAACACCGGTACGATCACCAATAACAATAACGACCACGTGATCTCTTTCGATGGCAAGATGCTGGGCTTGAGCAGCAATGTGCGGGAACTGGGCGGCTCCATCATCTATACAGTACCCATCAAAGGCGGTATACCTAAACAAATTACGCCCAAAGGGCCATCTTACCTGCATGGCTGGTCGCCGGATGGTAAAAGCCTGGTATTCTGCGGACAACGTAACAATGAGTTTGATGTATACCGCATACCCGCCGCCGGTGGCCAGGAAGAAAGGTTAACCACCTCACCCGGACTGGACGATGGGCCCGAGTATTCGCCCGATGGCAAATACATCTACTTCAACTCCGTACGTTCCGGTACCATGCAGATCTGGCGTATGGCGCCTGATGGCAACAACCAGGAGCAGGTAACCAATGACGATTTTAATAACTGGTTTGCGCATATCTCCCCGGATGGTAAATGGATGGTATTCCTCTCTTTCCTGAAGGAAGAGGTAGAACCGGGCAATCATCCGCCTTATAAACATGTATACATCCGGCTGCTGCCCACATCCGGCGGCGGCACGCCTAAAGTGCTGGCTTATTTCTATGGCGGGCAGGGCTCCATTAATACGCCCTCCTGGTCGCCCGATAGCAAGCGGATCGCGTTTATAAGCAATAGTGATATGGGCGCCGGCCAATAACAAGCGATATCAATCACCATATGCCGGTTGCTACAGCAGCCGGCATTCTTTTTTGGTACTTTCATGTCATCTATTTAGCCTGATGACCTCCGACCTTTGTATTAGGGTATTTTTTAGCTATATTTACCCGATTTGACAGTGCAACCTACTTATACCACAATTACGGGAGAACAGGAAAAAGAGCTGCTGGGCGATGTAGCAGCCGGCAATTGGGAAGCATTTTCCCGCCTGTATGAGCTTTTCAGCCCCCTGGTATTGCACTATTTACAGGTATACCTGCCAGAAAAACAGGATGTGGAGGAGATAGGGCAGGACGTATTCCTGAAGGTATGGAAACGGAAAGAGACCCTTATCACCGTTCGCTCGTTCAAAAATTACATCTTCATTATTACCCGTAACGCTCTCAACGATTTTCTACGTGCGCGGCAGTCCCGCCAGCAGCAACAGGCTGGTTATGAACGGGATTTTGTGCAGCCGCACCATTACAGCCCGGACGATAAGCTGCTTACAGACCAGTACGAGGCCATTGCCCGTGCCGCCCTGGCTGCCCTGCCGGAAAAGCAGCGCCGCATCTTTGAGCTGCGCACCCGCGATGATAAGACCATCCAGGAAATAGCAGACGAGATGGGCATGTCCGTAGGCGGTATACATAAATCCCTCCAGCAGGCCATTGCTGCCCTGCGCGATCACCTGGGCCGGCATGGCGTACATTACAACCTGCTCATTATCCTCTGCTGCTGCGCGGATCTGCTCCAATAAATTTGCATATGGCCAAAACAAAAGGCCGGCCAACAGACCAGCCCTTGTTTTCTATGGGATCACCGTGTTATTGTTTAATGAATGACTGTTGCCACTGAGCGCCACCGCCTGCTGCCCGCAGGATGTAAATGCCTGGCGGCAGTGAAGATAGATCCAGCTGGTAAACAGGCCCTTGTATGCGAGTAAGCACCCGGAACACCTTACCGCTCATATCCGTTACCGTTATAGTATAAACAGCCTGTGGTAAGGGTAGCTGCATGGTAAGCTGGCTCACCGCAGGATTGGGATACAGGCGGAAAGCCTTTTGCTGCTCCAGAGGGGTGGTTGGTGGAACTGGTTGTTTGCCGCTGTACATAGTACGCGCACCGGAAGCGGTGGGCCGTACCATCCATAACCACCGGTTGGTACTGGTATCTGTACCGGCCAGGCTAAAAACGCTGTCTACCACTGTGTAATCGTGCCCCGCGCCGGCTTGCATAGTCAGATGTTTTTCTCCATTCAGCGCCGTATATAAGGCAGTAGAGGCAGCGGGGGGATTAGTGCCGCTCATGTCATCTGCCCCATGCCATACCCAATGCCGCCTGCCAATGCTATAGGCCGCCAGGGGGGCATAGCTGGAGAACCAGTGTGTAGCCACGCTGATGGTGGTAGAGAACAGATCGCGGTAAGCGCTGTTATGCGACTGGTCATTGGTAATATAACCCCACATACGGCCTACGCCGCCGCTTACCCCTATGATATGGAACAGGTCATGGTTAGTAGTATCCGTTGGGTAAATATGGGTAAAGAAATAGTCAATATCATTGGCATAGTTAGGGAGGAAATAGCCGCTGTTGTAAGGGATGGAGAACACTTCCCACAGGATGGTGTCACCGGGTGCCCGCACTGTTTTACCATCCCAGTTGATGCCCAGATCATCCAGCAGCTTCTGGGGAGACGCCTCCTGGTAATTGGTGCTGTCAATGACGGTGTCGCCATTAAAGCTTACCAGGATATGTCTTTCCCCGCAGCCGGCAGCACGGAAGTAGCCGTGATCGCGGCCATTGAACCGCCAAACTACCTGGGTCCCCGGTACATATCCTTCCGGGCCGCCGGGATAACAGATGGGCTGCTCAGGAGCGCTATCAGTGCGGGCTACCATCCATAACCAGCGGTTGGTAAGCGTATCAGCCCCGTTCAGGGACATGCAGCTATCCCAGGTATCGCCGTTATGGCCGGTGCCTGCCTGCACCGTCAGGTGTTTGCTGCCATTCAGCAGGTTATATAAAGCAATAGAAGCGGCGGGTGGCGTTAGGTGCAGGGAGTCTGCTGCGCCATACCATACCCAGTGCCGCCTGCCCACGCTATAGGCCGTCATCTGCGCTTCCTGCCCCAGCCAGGGAGTAGACTGGCTGATGGTGGTGGAGAAGATATTGCGGTAGGGACTGTTATGATCCTGTAAATTGGTCATAAAGCCCCACTGCCGGCCTACGCCGCCACTAAGCCCTTCTATATGGAATTTACTATGATCTGACGTGTCGATAGCTGCAATATGGGCAAAGAAATAATTGATGTCTGCCGCATAGGCGGCCATAAAGGTGCCGGAGTTATTGGGGATAGTAAAGATCTCCCATACCACGGTGTCACCGGGGGCGCGCACGGTACGGCCATCCCAGTTAAGACCGGCATCGTTCAGCCATTTCTGAGGGCTTTCGTTTTGATAATTGCTGCAATTGCTCTGCCCATCGCCGGTGAACGAGATAAGGATATGTCTTTCGCCATTGCCTGCGGCTTTAAAATAGCCATGATCCCGGCCGTTAAAGCTCCAGCATACCTGGGCGCCGGGCGTATATCCGGCAGGCTGCGCCAGCGCTGTTATGGATAACAACAGGAACAGGTGAATAAGTAACATTTGTTTCATGCGGGAGTGTTTTTAGGGTACAAGGGTGTAATAAGTAGAATGGGTTTCCACTATAAAGAACGAATATGCGTTGCGGGCAAACAATAACACAAAATAGGGAACCTGCTGCGGAAACAGTTCATTGTGATGCCATTACGCCGTCATTTACCGGCAATTGTGAACTTTTTTTTAAATTTTTTACATCTTGGGTGAAAATCCGGAATTACTCACCGTCTTTAGTACGATATCACATGAACTTACAAGGGGCAATAGCGCATATTGAAGCACTGGCTACCGGAAAAACGGTAGCAGCAACGCAAGTGGCGGCTTTTCAGCAGTGGCTGCTCAACGACGCCACGGATGAAGACCGCCAGGCCCTGGCGGCGGTGCATGAGTCCCTTTTAATGGCGGCAGATAAGGAATTGGTGTATGATAAGGAGCTGGCCGCGGGTATCTTTCAAAAATTGCAATTTCTCCGTGATTCAATAACACAGGAGGGTTTCATAGGACAGGAACAACAAATGGTGGTGCCCATAAGTTCCCGGCGGAGTTACAGGTGGTTAGCTGCGGCTTCACTGCTTGTAATACTCGGGGCGGGCACCATCCTCTTTTTCCGCACACAAAAAAAATCGCCGGCAGTAGCCGTTGCGCAGCCATTGGCGCCGGGTGGTAACCGGGCCATGCTTACCCTGGCAAACGGGCAGCAGATCATACTGGATAATGCCGCTAAAGGCCAGGTGGCCAATGCAGGCGGCGTACAGATAGTAAAGCTGGATAGTGGTCTTATTGCCTACCAGGGCAGCGGCAGCATTATAGAGTATAATAAATTATCCGTGCCGCGCGGCGGCCAGTTCCGGCTTACCCTGCCGGATGGCACAAAGGTGTGGCTCAATGCAGCTTCTTCCCTCCGCTATCCCACTGCATTTACCGGTAATGACCGTACGGTGGAGCTGGAAGGTGAAGGATATTTCGAAGTAGCACAGAACGCCGCCCAACCTTTTATGGTAAAAGCCGGCAGGGTAGACGTACAGGTGCTGGGCACCTCGTTTAACGTGATGGCCTACCACGATGAAGCAGCCATCCGCACTACGGTATTATCAGGCGCGGTAAAAGTACGCGCTGGCGCGGCAGACGCAGTAGTAGCGCCCGGTGTGCAGGCCAGCCTGTCCGGCCAGCAAGCAGATTTCAGCATCAGCCATCCAGACATGGAGGAAGTGGTGGCCTGGAAAGAAGGAAAATTCAGCTTCGGTAAAACCAATATTAAAAGCATTATGCGCCAAATGGCCCGCTGGTACGATATGACCGTTACCTATGAAGGGAATGTGGACAGCATACAGTTCGAGGGCATTCTGTCGAGAAAAGAATCTGCAGTGGAGTTATTGGATGCTATAGCAGCAACAGGAGAAGTGCACTTTAAAATAGAAGGAAATAAAGTAACGGTCTTTCCCGGAAGGGGGCAATAATAGCCGGAAGACCGCAAATCGTCGGGATCAAAAATCAACCAGGATTATTTAATTAATCAACCAACCAACAGGAGTCTATGTAAAAGATTACAACCAACATGTAATCCCTGCATAAAATAGCGGGTTCCGATTGCCGTCGAAACCCGCTGTGGCGGGATCGCTTACAAATGCCTTGAAACATTTTCCGTAAATCCCTAAATGTACAAAGAGTATGAACTGTATTGTACCTGGTAAAGGTATGCGAAATCTTTCGCTTATTAAAACGCTGATGATTATGAAGTTAATCATGGTGCTGATGCTGGTGGGAGCCTTGCACGTAAGTGCTACCGGCTTTGGACAGCGGGTAACAATGAAAGTGAAAAATGCGCCGCTCACGCAGGTGTGTAAACTGCTGACGGCCCAGACGGGGCAGGAGTTCCTGCTGAGCCCCGCCGTTGCAGAACATGCGGCTCCGGTCACCATCGATGTAAAGAACCGGCTGGTGGAAGAGCTGCTTGGGCAGTTGCTGAAGGATCGTGGCCTGCGCTACGAGATCAGGAACAACATCATTATTATAACAAAGGCGCCGGTGACCGCAACACTTGTTACGCCGCCAAATGTTGCAGATACCGGCAGCCTGCGGCCCCATGTCCTTATCCGTGGAAGGGTGATAGACATTAACGGAACCCTTTTGCCCGGCGCTACGGTAATGATAAAGGGTACGAGGCGCGGCGCACAAACAGATGCAAACGGCTATTTCGAGATCAGCTCTGATCAGGAAGACAATACGATGGTGATCACTTACACCGGCTATAATGTAATGACCGCCAAAGCTAATCCGCGCGTTGCTATGACCATTGTCCTAAGCCCGGCCACTAACGATCTTGATCAGGTGCAGGTAATAGGTTATGGAAAAACCACCAAACGTTTTAATACCGGTGATGTGACTACGATAAAAGGAGAGGACATCCGCAAAAATCCGGTGAGTAATGTGCTGGTGGCTTTACAGGGCCGCGTTCCGGGTATGGTCATTACCCAGGATGCCGGTTTGCCGGGCGCATCGATCCGCGTAAATATCCGGGGCATCAATAGCTTTGCAGGTAACGATCCCCTGTATATCATAGATGGGGTGCCTTATCCCTCCAGACAGCTGAATCCCACCATGCTCAACCAGGCCTTGAGTGGCGGTAATTTCCTGAGTTATTTTAATCCCGCGGATATTGAAAGCGTAGATGTGCTAAAGGATGCAGACGCCACCGCCATTTATGGATCCAGGGGTGCAAATGGTGTTATCCTGATCACCACCCGTAAGGGAAAACCTGGGAATGCGAGAATAGACGTGAATGTATATTCCGGTTTCTCTAAGCCATCTACCGCGCCCAGGATGCTGAATCTGGAGCAATATATGCAGATGCGGCACGAAGCAAAAGCAAATGATAAAATGCCCATACTGCCCAATGATTATGATCTTAACGGCACATGGGATACCACCCGTTATACAGATTGGTCTAAGCAGCTGCTGGACAGGAAGGCCCATACCTCAGATGCGCAGATCAGTATTGCCGGTGGCGCCAACAGTACCACCTACCGCATCAGCAGCGGTTACCATCGTGAAACATCCGTGCAGCCAGGCGGCGGCGCTGATCAGCGGGCTAACCTGCATTTCAATACTAATACGGAAACAGCCAACCGGAAAGTAGGCGTGCAGCTGTCCGGCGATTATGTGTATTCCTTCAATAATATACACGCCACAGACCTCGCCGCTTATCTATTCAATAACCCGCCCGTATCGCCGGATCCCTTTAATGCGGATGGAACACTGAACTGGGCAAATGGCCAGTGGTCCAATCCCTACCAGGATCTGCAGAAGCGCTATAAAAAGCGGGCAAATAATCTCATAGGCAATGCCGTGATCAGCTACCGCCCCTTAAAAGGCCTGGAACTGAAAACTTCATTAGGCTATAATACTTCCACCATTAACGAATTCCTGGGTACGCCGCTTTCCTTCTTCAGCCCTTTGGATCTGAATCCGAAGAACAGCAGCTCATACACCACATTTAATAACAGCACCTGGTCTATAGAGCCCCAGGCCCTCTATACCATTACCCTGGGTAAAGGCGTGTTGTCTTCCCTGGTGGGCGCTACATTCCAGAGCACCAAAACTAACTCGCTGGCCATAGATGCTTTTGGGTTCAGCAATGAGGCCCTGCTGGAAAACCCAGGCGCTGCTGATAGCAGCTATGTAGATAGCTATTCGCAAACGCTCTACAACTATAATGCGTTATTTGGCCGCCTCAATTATGCATGGAACAATAAATATATCCTGAACCTCACCGGGCGTTATGATGGCTCCAGCAGGTTTGGTCCCGGCAAACAATTCCATTTCTTTGGCGCAGTAGGCGCTACCTGGATCTTTACAGAAGAAGCTTTTATTAAGAATAACCTGCCTTTCCTGAGCTTTGGTAAATTAAGAGGCAGCTTTGGTACCACTGGTAATGACCAGATCAGGGATTATTTATTCTATGATCTGTATTCCTTTGGTAATGCTTACCAGGGTAACCAGGGCCTGGTGCCAACCAGCCTGTATAACCCGGATCTGCATTGGGAGCTGAATAAAAAACTGGAAGCCGGCATTGAGCTTGGTTTTTTGAAAGATCGTATATCACTGGAGGTGAACCTGTACCGTAACCGTTCTTCTGATCAGCTGTTGCCATATGATCTGTCACAGGTAACCGGTTTTGGCAGCATTACGCGTAACTCGCCGGCCACTATTCAGAATAAGGGCATAGAAGCCGTGTTACGGACGGTTAATATCAAAACAAAGGATTTCACCTGGAGTACGTCCTTTAACATCAGCGCCAACCGTAATCAACTGATTGCCTACCCTGACCTGGACAAATCTTCCGATAAGAATGGATTTGTGATAGGTAAGTCCGTAAGCATGTATAAGTTATATAAATACGCAGGGGTTGATCCGCAAACAGGCGTATATACCTTCTATGACAGCAAAGGCAATATCACCTCAACTCCTAATGCCCTTACAGATATGACGGAGCTGGTAGACATTACGCCTAAATATTCCGGCGGTTTACTGAATTCCCTGTATTACAAAGGCTTCTCCCTGGATGTGAATTTCAGTTTCATCAGCAGGATGGGGCAGAATGCGTTCGGACAGCAGATGGTATTCCCGCCGGGGTTCAGGTATAATGCTACGGTAGAAGCATTGCGCCGCTGGCAGAAACCGGGCGATATAACGGATGTACGCAGTTATACGCAGAGCCCCCTTCAATTTTATTCCCAGATATTAGCCCGCACCAGTACACGCGCCGTTAGTAAGGCCACTTATGCCCGCCTGCAGAACCTGTCTTTCGGGTACCAGTTGCCGCACCAGGTATTAAGCAGGCTGCGGGTGGCTAATATAAGGGTATATGTACAAGGGCAGAACCTCTTCACGATCTCCAGTTATAAGAATACGGATCCGGAAAGCCTTAGCAGCACCCGTATGCCGCCACTACGTTATTATACCGCCGGTTTTCAGATCACCTTATAAACAGAAGAACATGCAACGCTATTATAAAACAGCATCTATTATACATCGATATTTCATTGCCCTCTGCATACTATGCATAGCCGGCATTACCGGATGTAAGGATTTTGTACAGGTAGATCCGCCCATTACCGGCATTACCAAAGGTTCTGCATACGATGATGATAAATCTGCCCTGGCCGTACTTACAGGTATATACAGCAAGGTGATATCCAGGGGCGGCATCGCCAGCGGCGAGCGTAGCATCGGTTACTATATGGCCCAGTACGCGGATGAGCTGCAGAACTGGTCGCCGCAAAATACCAGCCAGCCATTTTATGTGAATGCATTACAGAATACAGGGTTGGTGAGCGCGATCTGGAATAGCCTTTACCAGCAAACCTATGTATGCAATGCCGCTATAGAAGGCATTACCGCCGCCGGTGCATTGAGTGCGGATGTAAAGAACCAGACCCTGGGAGAAGCCCGGTTAATGCGGGCATTTTTATATCTGCAGTTGGTGAACCTGTTTGGCGATGTACCCATGCCGCTTTCCACGGATTACAATGCCAATAATACGCTCACCCGCAGCCCGCAGGCAAAGGTGTATGAACAGATAGTACAAGACCTGCAGACAGCGCAGCAATTGCTGAGCGATGATTATAAAAATGGGAATGGTAAAACCACCACGGATAAAGGCCGGCCCAATAAACAGGCGGCTGCTGCTTTACTGGCCCGGGTATACCTGTACTTGAAAGACTGGCAGCATGCAGCAGAACAGGCGGATGCCGTATTAGGTGATAGCCATTATGCATTGGCAGCAGATCCTGTGGACGCATTTCCGCCCAACAGCCAGGAGGCTATCTGGCAAATGGCGCCCATCTCAGAAGGAGCGGGTATAAGCCTGGGTGATCCGCAGGTATACCTGCTTACACCCGGAGCGCCCCCGGATGTATTCAGGCCAGTGTCTTTATCTACCCGCCTGCTCAATGCATTTGAAACAGGGGATAAGCGTTTTGCCGCCTGGGTAGGCGTAGATGATGTGGCCGCCACTGGTACTGTTCCTACCCACACATACTATTACCCGAAGAAGTATAAATTGCCCACAGGGCCAGGGGAATATTGTATGATCATCCGCCTGGCAGAGGTGCTGCTGATCCGTGCAGAGGCGCGTGCCCAGCTGAACAACCTCACCGGCGCAAAAGCCGATCTGGACGCCATCCGCACCCGTGCAGGATTAGGCGGTACAACCGCAGCCACCAAAGAGGCGCTGCTGGATGCTATCCTGCATGAACGCCAGGTAGAGCTCTTCACAGAATGGGGCCACCGCTGGTTTGATCTGAAACGTGCGGGTAAGGCAGATGCCATCATGAGTGTTGTAACGCCGGAGAAAGGAGGCGTTTGGAGCAGCAACTGGTTACTATGGCCAATACCGCAAAGCGAGATCCTGTTAAACGATCATCTCTCACAAAATCCCGGATATCCAAATTAACATAACAAAGGAAACCATCCGTTCATAAAAGTAATCGTTCATCATGCAACTGAAGAATTTCAGCACAGGCGCCCTGCGCCTGTTGCTTATGCTGATTACTGTGCCGGCCCTGGCCCAGAAGCCCGGCAACAGCAAAAAAGCAGATACCACCGTTAAAAAGGTAGACACGCTGGCCGCCATGAAAGCCCTGCTTATTCCAAAGGCAGATGCGCCCAAACCTTATAAGGACATCATCCCTGCTACCGCCATTACCAGTAAAGGCTTTTTTAAAGTGCATAAGGTGGATGAAAAGTATTTTTTTGAAATACCGGATTCCATGCTGGAACGCGATATACTGGTGGTGGCCCGTATTGCCAAAGCGCCTGCAGAACTACGCCTGCCCGGTGGCGCGTTAAGCTTTGCAGGGGATGAGATAGGGGAGTGCGTGATCCGCTTTCAGAAAGTGCCGGGTAACAAATTATTCCTGCAGAAACTTTCTTTTAAGGAACGTTCCGCAGATAGCACAGAGAATGGCCTTTACCGCGCGCTCACCAACAGCAATATACAGCCGGTACAGGCCGCCTTCCCTATTAAAGCGCTGAACGATTCCAGCAAAAGCAGCGTGATAGAGATGACGGATTATATCAATGGCGATAACTCCATCTTCTTTTTTGATGCTGCCCTGAAGGCGCTCATGACACTTTCCATGCAGGCGCCGGACAGGTCTTATATCGAAGGCGTGAAGGCCTATCCGATGAACCTAGAGATCAAGACCGTAAAGACATATAGTTCCCGTCCTTATCCCATTACAAATGAGATAAAGTCCTATACCTATGAATTGAATACCTCTGTAGTATTGTTACCTAAGGAGCCTATGCAACCCCGCTATTTCGATCCGCGGGTAGGTTTCTTTGCAGATGAATTTGTGGATTTTGACGCCAATCCCCAGGGCGTAAAAACAGAAAGCGTGGCCTGGAGATGGCGGATGGAGCCCAAACCGGGAGATATGGACAAATACCGGCGTGGTGAACTGGTAGAACCGGTTAAACCCATCATGATCTACATTGATCCGGAAACGCCTAAAAAATGGGTGCCTTATCTTATACAGGGCATTAATGACTGGCAGGCGGCCTTCGAACAGGCCGGCTTTAAGAACGCCATCGTGGGTAAAGAAGCGCCTAAAGATGATAGTACCTGGAGTATAGACGACGCCCGCCACTCCGTAGTGGTGTACAAACCATCCAGCACGCCCAATGCCATGGGCCCCAGCGTAAAGGACCCCCGTAGCGGCGAGATCCTGGAAACGCATATCAACTGGTACCATAATGTAATGGACCTGCTGCATAAATGGTATTTTGTTCAGGCTGGCGCAGTAGATCCCCGCGCGCATCAGCTACAGCTGGATGATGCGCTCATGGGACAGCTTATTCGTTTTGTATCTTCTCATGAGATAGGTCATACGTTAGGTCTGCGCCACAACTTTGGTTCCTCTTCCACCGTGCCGGTAGATAGTTTGCGTAATAAACAATGGGTAGAGGCGCATGGCCATACTCCTTCTATTATGGACTACGCCCGCTTTAACTATGTAGCGCAGCCGGAAGATCACATTGGCGATAAAGGCATGTTTCCCCGTATAGGCGACTATGATAAATGGGCCATTGAATGGGGCTACCGTTACATCCCGGATGCAAAAACTGCTGCTGCGGAAAAGGAAACCTTGAACAAATGGGTCATCAATAAGCTGGCTGCCAGCAAACGCTACACTTTTGGCATAGAAAAGATGCCCTGGGTACCCATGACCATGCTGGACCCGCGTAACCAGAATGAAGACCTGGGCGACGATGCCATGAAAGCAGGCGCCTATGGTATTAAAAACCTGCGGCGGATTGAGCCGCACCTGATGGAATGGACCCGTGAGCCCGCAGAAGATTATGGAAAGGCCGGCGAAATGTATAAAGAAGTGCTGAACCAGTACGAGCGTTATATGGGCCATGTGCTGGCCAATATAGGCGGTCTCCTCACCACGCCCCGTACCGTAGAGCAGGCTGGCCCTGTATACGAATTTGTAGCAAAAGAAAAGCAGAAAAGGGCTATCGCCTTTTTACAAGAGCAGCTGTTTACCACGCCGGAATGGCTGAATGATCAAGAGCTATTTAACGTTACAGAAACCGGCTTTAACATGGTTAGCGCTGTACAGGATAAAGTGTTGTTTATGCTGCTGGATCCAAAGCTTATTAACCGCCTGCTGGACCAGCAGGCCTATGAGCCGGCTAAAGCCTATGCTGCTGCAGATATGCTGCAGGATCTGAAAAAGGGCATCTTCTCAGAATTGGCAGCCCACAAGCCTGTTAGCACAAACCGCCGCCAGCTGCAAAAAGCCTATGTGGAAAAGCTGATCACCATGCTGCCGCCCCTGGCGGAGAAGAGTGGCGTCAATAGCCTGAACGATGGCCTCTCCATCATAAAGGCCCATGCTAAGACATTAGCCGCAGAGATAAAGAACGCATCCGTACAAGCCGCGGATAATACCACGCGCGCGCACCTCGAAGACCTGTACGAAAGGTTGAATGCCGTGCTGCACGCGGTAAAGGTAAGTTGATTGATTGACTGACTGACGAATAGCTGCTGCCGTAATGGTGGCAGCTATTTGCGTTTATAACAATATAGCCCGGTAAAAAAAATATTTTTCTCCGTAGTACCATTTCATTTGTTGTGCGTCACCTTAGTCAAACACTCAGAATAATCGCTTGTATTATAACCATGTCCAAACACCTACGTAATATACTGTACAGCCATATCACCTATTCACCATAAAAAAATCTGTCGTTCATTGTCTATTCACTGAAAACCAATTGTATATCTATGAAAATCCTGTACTGTCAGTCCGCAACCATCAAACGATGGTGTAGGCGGAGCGTTCTTTTAACCTTTATCCTGTGCTGCATGGCCGCAGCCAACAAGGGCTATGCCCAGAATTTTTCCGATGTGCTGGCCAGCTCAGAATGGAACACGTTGTTCCCGCACCGCTTTAACCCGGATGACCGTACCGGTTCCGGTTCTCTGCCTACCACTGCTGCAAAGGATTTTTATTCCTATGCCAACTTTGCAGAAGCAGTACGCCGTATGGGCAACATCAAGATCATTATGGAAAGGCGCTGTGGCACCAATGCCTACCGTCTTACCCGTGTGGACAAGACCACCGGCGTTTCCAAAGTGATCCGTACAGATGCGGATTTTAACATCTCTCCCAACAACATCCTCACGGAAACGGTTGATTATGCCTCCTTTGCAGGCGAGGGCGACCTGGCTACCCGCAAAAGGGAGCTGATGGCATTCCTGGCAAATATCTCCCAGGAAACTACCGGTGGCTGGCCTACAGCACCCGGCGGACAGTATGCCTGGGGCCTTTATTTCCGCGAAGAGCAGGGTTATGAGGGTACTAACAACATTGGTTACCGTATAGCCGACGCCACCTATCCGCCTGCTGCTGGTAAATCCTATCACGGCCGCGGTCCTATCCAGTTAAGTTATAACTATAACTACGGACAGGTGAGTGAGTTCATCTTTGGCGATAAGAACGTGCTGCTGGCTAACCCGGAGAAAGTGATCGAAGATGGCGTGATCGCATTTGAGACCGGTATCTGGTTCTGGATGACACAGCAGTATCCCAAACCTTCCTGTCACGATGTAATGATCCCCGGCAAATGGGCGCCTACGCCTGAGCAGTCATCACTTAACCTGCGCCCGGGTTTTGGCGCTACCGTAAATATCATCAACGGTGGTATTGAATGCGGTGGCCCTTCAGAGAACACCAAGGTGCAGAGCCGTATAGGCCATTTCCAGCGCTATACCGGCATTAAGCAGGTAAGCATGGAGCTTAATGGCGGCAACAACCCTGCTAACTGCGGATGCGCCAATATGCGCCCCTTTGCGTCAGACGCTGCAGAGTGCAGCAAGATCGCTTCCCTCTCCTTTACATCGCCTTCCAATGGTATCCTGAATGTAACCTCTTTGGCAAACGTTACCCTGTCAGTAGCTAAAAACGACCCGCGTGGCGAGATCACGCAGGTATTCATCAAGATAGACGGCCAGCGTTTGTCCGGTACTTCCGTACAATGGAAACCATCTGCCTATAAATCCTATACAGCTACCGCAGTGGGTATCCGCCCCGGTAAGGATTCTGTAATAGCTTCCACTACCTTCTCCATCTGGAACAGCCAGACCTTTGAAGGTTGCGCCGGCCTGCCTTTATGGGATGCCGCTAAAACATATGCTGCTGCCGGCAGTATTGTGCGCTATAACAGCACCATCTACCGTAACCAATGGTGGGCTGGCGCTGCGGATATCCCGGGCACTAACACTACCTGGGCTGTAGTAGGCGCTTGTAATGGCAGCAACCCGCCGCAAGACCCTGAAGATCCGGAAGATCCAAATGAGCCGCAGCAGCCTACAGAGGCCCCGATCGGTAAGACCATCTGGCTCAAAGGCTTTAACGGTCAGTATGTAACGTCCGCAAATGGCGTAGGCGCTATGACCTGCGACAGGCCTGATGTACAGGGCTGGGAGCAGTTCCTGGTATCAGACGCCGGCAACGGCAAGATTGCGCTGAGCAACCAGGGGATGTTTGTATCTTCTGAGGATGGTACAAAGGCAATGACCTGTAACAGACCTGCGCCACAGGGTTGGGAAGCTTTCACCTGGGTGGTGAATGCAGACGGTACTATCTCCCTGCAAGGCAGCAATGGCATGTACGTATCTTCTGAGAACGGCGAGCAGCCCATGAACTGTAACAGGCCTTCTATCCAGGGCTGGGAAGCCTTTACCTGGGGTGAAGTAGGCGCCACCAATCCACCGGATGAACCAGGCGGAGACGAAGATACCACTACTACACCGCCGCCAACCAATACCAGCGACTTTAAAGTGATCGGTTACATACCTTCCTGGGGTGATATGGATCTGAATGCAGTACAGTACAGCAAGTTAACGCATATCAACTATGCCTTTATCCTGCCCAACACCAACGGCACCCTGCAGGGCATGCCTAATGTTGGCAGACTGCAAACTATTGTAAGCAAAGGACATGCAGCCGGCGTTAAAGTAATGATCTCTGTAGGTGGATGGAATAATGGTGACGACAGTGGTTTCCATGGCATGGCCTCCAACAGCGGCGCACGCACTACTTTTGTAAACGCGCTGGTGAACCTGGTGAGCCAATATAACCTGGATGGTGTGGATATTGACTGGGAATACCCGGATCCTAACACACAATCTGCCAACGACTACGTAACGCTGATGACCCAACTGTCTACCGCTATGCACAGCCGTGGTAAACTGCTTACTGCTGCTATCGTAGCGCAGGGCGGTACCGGCGGCGGTATCCTGACCAGCGTATTCCCGGTAGTGGACTTCCTGAACATCATGGCATATGATGCAGAGGGACCTAACCACTCTACCTATAACTATGCACAAACTTCCCTGAGCTACTGGAGAAACCGTGGCTTACCTAAAGAAAAAGCGGTACTGGGCGTGCCTTTCTATTCAAGGCCTAACTGGTATCCGTACTGGCAGCTGCTGCAGATGGGCGCCAGCCCCAACTCAGACTCCTTTAACGGTGAAGGTTACAACGGTATCCCTACCATCAAGAACAAAACCAACCTGGCGTTTGACAATGGCGGCGGTATCATGATCTGGGAACTATCTAATGACGCAACCGGTGCTAACTCCCTGCTGAGCGCTATCCATGACGTAGTGTTACAGAGGGGCGGCAATGGCGGCCCCGTGGATCCTCCCACTACAGACGCGCCTATCGGCCAGACCATCTGGCTGCAGGGCTTTAATGGCCAGTACGTAAGCTCTAAGAACGGCGTAGGCTCCATGTGGTGTAACGCTACTGCGGTAGCTGGCTGGAACCAGTTCCTGGTAGTAGACGCCGGCAACGGTAAGATCGCGCTGAGCAACATGGGTAAATACGTTACCTCCGGCAACGGTACGCAGGATATGACCTGTGCCGCTACCATCATCCAGGATTGGGAAAAATTTGACTGGCTTGTTAATGCAGATGGTACCATCTCCCTGAGAGGCAGCAATGGCCTGTACGTTTCTTCCGAGAACGCTACAAAGGGAATGACCTGTAACAGACCTGCTCCGCAAGGCTGGGAAGTCTTTAACTGGGGTGTTGCAGGCGCTGCCGCGAGAACAATGGCGGCTGCTAAAACAACCACCGTGGCAGAAGGTAATGCCAAAGGAGTAGCGGCTTCCGTATATCCCAACCCGATAGCCAAAGGCAATACGTTTTCAATAAGGGTAGATAAGTATGATGCTACCCAGCCGGTACAGATAACCGTACTGGATATCAACATGAAGGTGGTGGCTGCTTACAAAGCCAGCGCCGGCATGTTAAACATTCCGACTACCAACATCGCCAGCGGTTTCTATATCGTGGTGATCACCAACGGTCGTAATACCATTACCAATAAGATAGTGATACAGTAAAACGATCACATAGCGTAACATGAAAGCGGCCGCCTCACTTATGAGGTGGCCGCTTTATTTTCGTATTTCCGGTTTAAACAATAATTTTTTAAATTGGATGCATGAAAGCTTTATATATCAGCATGGCCTTTGCCTGCTTCCACGTTGTCACTGTAACCGCGCAGCAAAAGCTGGTCACCCTGGATTCTTATTTCAATGACGAGCACCGCAAGGATGCCGCCGGAAAAATGGAATCTTTCCACTACAAATGGGAAGAAACAGATAATAACGGCTATTCCATCCTGGGTGATCTTTTTAAGAAGAACGGCGCTACGCTCAATACGCTGTACGAAGCGCCCTCCTCCGCTAATTTGAAAGGGTCGGATGTATATATCATCGTGGATCCGGACACTAAAAAAGAAAGCCCCGCTCCGCACTATATTACCAGGAAAGATGTAACAGCCATTGAACAATGGGTAAAGGCCGGCGGCGTGCTGGTAATGCTGGCTAATGACAGCGCCAATACGGAACTGCCCCATTTTAATGAGCTGGCGGCTGTATTTGGACTGCATTTCAATAATGATATCATTAGTCATGTGGTGGATGATGCGCATTTCGAGGATGGCGCCATCAACATACAGGATCACCCGGTATTCCGCACCTCCAAAAAGATCTTCATGAAGGATGCCTGCTCCATCAGCGTAAAAGCTCCCGGCAAAGCGGTGCTGAAATCAAAAGATGCTGCCATCATTGCCGCAGTAGATCATGGTAGAGGCATGGTAGTAGCCGTAGGCGATCCCTGGTTGTATAATGAGTATGTGAACGGCCGCCTGCCCGCTGCCTTCGAAAATGATAAAGCCGCGGCAGACTTTGTAAAATGGGTGCTGGCAAAAGTGCCCGCAAAAAAATAACGCTATACGCATCTTGTAGCTGCTGGCCGAGCCCGGCAGAAAATTTGCAGCTGAAGTAAAACTTACCTAAATTGTATTTGCTTTAGCTGCGTTATGAAATATTGTGTCTTTATAGTCCTTGTTTTGTGCCTGTGCAGGGATACGCTCTTTGCTCAATCTTACGGATTAAGGTTTCAGAGCCACGAGGTAGTGCCAGAGAAGAGAACCGCGCTTAATTTAACGCCGGATGCACCCTTGTGCCTGAAAGAAACAACCACTCTTTCCTTTGACCTGAACTTTATACCTTATCATGATATCTACTTCGGTTACGTACTGCGCATTATTTTCACCAACCGCCAGAATATAGATCTTGTTTACAACCAGAAGACACAGCGCTTCGATTTCCTGATTGGGGAAACCTTCTCAAAAACATTCACGATTGACTCCGCCGCGCTTTACCAGCAATGGAATCATTGCAGCATAAAGATCGATCCTGCCAGGAAGGACGTATCACTATATATAAATAACAAATTAGTGGCCCAAAGTCAGGCTAACCTGGGCGATGCGCCCTGTTGCCGCCTGTTGTTCGGGGCCAACAATTTTGAGGGCTTCCAGATGATGGATATACCGCCCATGAATATCCGCGATATCGTGATCAGTGAAGACAGCAAAGAGAAATATTACTGGCCTTTGGGCGAAAGCGCCGGCAAACAGTGCCGGGATACCATCCACGGAAAGATAGCGGAAGTGCGTAATGCCAGCTGGATACGGCCACAGCACCAGGACTGGGCACTGGCTGGAGCCGTGCACACAAAGGGCACCCCCAGCGTAGCTTTTGACCGGGAAAGCGAAACCCTGTACATTGTAGCGGCAGACTCCCTGTACAAATACGATTTTAAACAGATGTCGCTCAGCGGCATAGCCCTGGCGGCCAAACACGATACCTTGCTGCCCGGCAATCAATCCATTTATGATCCTTTCCTGCACCGGCTGTATAACTTTTATATTGATCAACGGAAAGTAAACACCTTTGATACGCTTACGCAACAATGGAGCGCGGGTTTTACGCCGGGGCCTTTAACAGAGTTCTGGCATGCCAATAAATTTATATCTGCCTATGATAGTTCCATGTACATCATGGGCGGCTACGGGCAGCTGGAATACAAGAACCGCGTACAACGTTATCATATGCCCGGCAGGGAATGGGACACCCTGCTGCCCGTGCAGGGCGATCGTTTTTCGCCCCGTTACCTGGCAGCCCTGGGGACCAACAAAAGGGGAGATACCGCCTACATCATGGGCGGCTACGGCAGCAGCACCGGCGACCAGGTGGTGAACCCTAAATATTATTATGACCTGTTGCGGTTTAGCGTAAAGGACCGGAGCTTTAAAACACTGTACCGCCTGGCGGCGCCAGACCGTCAATTCTGTTTTGCCAACAGTATGGTAATAGATGAAACGGAGAAAGTATATTACGCGTTGGTATACCCTAATGGCCAGTTTAATTCCTCGCTGCAGCTGGTACGCGGCTCGCTGGAAAAACCGGAGTACCAGCTGTTGGGGAATACCTTCCCGTACCGTTATCATGACGTACAATCTTTTGCAGACCTGTATTACTGCGCCAATAGCAAACAGCTGGCTGGTATTACCATCTACACGGATAAGGACCAGCATGCAGAAGTAAAAATATACACCATTGCCTTTCCGCCTAATCAGCTGCTGCCGGCTACGCCCCCGCATAGGGGCTTGCCCTGGTGGTATTATGTTGCTTTGCTGGCCGCCCCGGGCCTGGTATTATTGGCTTACATCACCTGGCGGCGGAAGCAATTACAGCGGCAGGCCGCTGCGTTAGAAAGCCCGGTTATGCCTATACCGGTCTTAGACCGCGAAACGCCTGCTCCCCTGAGTGTTCCCATTCCGCCGGAGTATGCACCCGCCAGGGTTTGCCTGTTTGGCCAGTTCGAAGTATATGATAAGGATGGCCAGGATATAACACGTTGTTTTACCCCCTTGTTAAAAGAGCTTTTCCTGATCATTACTACACATACATTATGGTCTGGCAAAGGCATCTCCGCAGAAAAGCTGTATACCACCCTGTGGCGGGATAAGTCCAGTAAGGAAGCGCAGAACAACCGCTCTGTGAACATGGTGAAGCTAAAAGCCATCCTGGACAAACTGGGGCCCTGCAACTTCGTAAAAGAGGCGGACCGCTGGAGCCTGCACTATACAAAAGACGATATTTGCATCGACCTGGAGGCTTTCCTGCATTTATGCAAGCCTGCTGGTAAACATAGCAAAGAAGAGATGCAGGAGTTGCTGCAGATCATCCAACGCGGTTCATTACTGGCGGATACCGCCTATCCCTGGCTGGAGGATATGCAATCGGAAATATCCGGTATGGCGTTATCGGTGCTGTCAGCGGCGGCGTTGCAGTTCCAGGACGACCCAGATTTTCTGATAGAGATCGCCAACGGCATCTTCATCTTTGATCCCGTAAATGAGGAAGCTTTGCGGTTAAAATGTAAAAGCCTGGGACAGTTGGGGCGTCATTCCATGGCAAAGGCGCTGTTCAATAAGTTTGCGAAGGAGTATTATCATATGTACGGGGAAGATTTTCAGGGGAGTTTTCAGGAGGTGTTTAGTTAAATATCCCCCTATTAGTGTATTATTAATGCCCCTGTTAATACCCCGCTCCTATATTGCAGCCTATGAGCAAATCCAAAAGGCTGTGGTTATTTAAGATTATCAGTATCTGCATCCCCATATTCCTCCTCGTGATCGTGGAGCTGCTGCTGCGCGCCTTCCAGTACGGCCATGACCTGCGGTTGTTTATCACCTACCCGGCAGATAACCGCTACCTGGTGCTCAACCCCCAGGCCTCCAAAAAATACTTCCTGAACCAGCGTATTGCCACTACCGGCAATACAGAACTATTCCGGAAAGAGAAACCGGCCGGTACCTGCCGCATTTTCGTCCTGGGAGAGTCTACCACCATTGGCTATCCCTATTTCCATAACGGCGCTTTTCACCGCTGGTTGCAATACCGCCTCATGCGTAATTACCCGGATAAGGATTTTGAGGTCATCAACCTGTCCCTCACAGCAGTCAACTCCTTCACGGTACTGGGCTTTGCAAAAGAGGTGGCTGCTTATCAGCCGGATGCAGTGCTGATCTATGCCGGGCATAACGAATACTATGGCAGCCTGGGGGTAGGCAGTACGGAACGGATAGCCGGCAATACAGGGCTGGTGAACCTGGTGCTGGCCCTGCGAAATTTCCGCCTGATGCAGCTGTTCACCAGCACCTACGAAAAGATAGTGCGGGCAGCCGTACCTGCGGAGGCTGGCAATGGCAAAGCTAGAATGGAGCTGATGGTCGCCAATCAACAAATACCATTTAATTCCACGCTGTATCAACGGGGAGTAACACAGTTCACCACAAACATGAACGCCGTATTAAATTACCTGGATAAACGCCAGATACCGGTATTTGTGAGCACCCTGGTGGATAATGAAAAGGATCTGCCGCCCTTTACCAGCGAGCTGCCGGCAGACAGCAGCGTACGCCGCCGCTTTGAGCGCAGTTATAACACCGCCTTGCAGGCCCTGCAAACCGGCGATTCGGCCAGCGCGCTGGCGGGGTTTACCGCCGCGGATAAGTTATGCCACACGCACGCCGCCACTCATTATTATATAGGCCGCCTGTCGCTAAAAGACAGCACAACCGCCAGCAAGGAGCTCGTCACGGCCAAAGACCTGGACCAGCTGCGTTTCCGTGCGCCGGCAGTCTTTAACGGGATACTGGCCAAACTATGCAGCCAGTACCAACATGCGCACCTCGTAGATGCAAAGGCAGCATTTGAACAGGCTTCGCCGGGGCATATCATTGGGAATGAGTTATTACTGGAACATGTGCATCCTAACCTGGAGGGCTACGCCATATTGTCTGATGTGTTTTATAAAGCCTTGCAACAGGCGCATATCCTGCCGGCGGATACCGCGGATGCCATGGATTTTACCCGGCTGCGGCAAACCATGCCCGTAACGGCTGTGGATTCGCTGGCGGGCGCTTATCGTATCTATATGTTGAAAAAGAGCTGGCCGTTCCGCCAAACACCGGATACCTTACAAATAGCTACCGAAGAACAACGCCTGGCCGCCGGCCTGGCCTTTCAGCAAACTTCCTGGCCGCAGGTAATGGATACATTATATACCTATTACACCGGCCGTAAGGAATGGGCGAAGGCCTGCAGGGTAGTGGAAACCCTGCTATTGGAGTTCCCGCAGGAGACCTCTTTGTACGATAAGGCAGCCAACCTTTACGGGCAGATGAACGATCTTGACAATGCCGTGTTCTATTTCCGGAAAACTTTTGCTTTGTCGCCAACCTTTGAAACAGCCCGTACGCTGTTTGTGCTGTACCTGAAAATGGACCGCCCGGATGCCGCCCTGCCTTATCTGGATTATGCCATACTACATAATGACAAAGGCATGAACCTGGCGCCGGTAAAACAGCTGGCGCAGGAAGTGATCCGCCTGGAGCAGACCGCCGGCAGCAGGCCGGCTACGGAGGAAATCATGCGCCCGGTAGTAAATAAATATATACAGATGGGAAATAATGACGGAGCGGCTACTTATCTGCAGAAAATATTAAAGACGGAGCCAGGGAACAAAGCCGCCTTATTACTGTTGGAAAACATTCAAGAAAAACAACAATGAGGCCTGACAACAAACCTAAAACACATCAACCGTTGATAAAAAAACTTTATACAGCCTGGGTAAAATTCGGAGAGCTCCTGGGCGCTGTTAACAGCCGTATCATCCTGGGCATCGTGTTTTGCCTGGTAGTAGTACCTGTGGCCTGCTGCCGCCGCCTGGCCCGCAAAGACCCGCTACAGTTACGGCAATTCAAAAAAGGCCGCGGCAGCGTTATGCAGCCGCGCGATCATACTTTTACCCGGGAAGATCTCCTGCACACCTTTTAATTATCATTTATGGATTTTTTCAAAGAGCTATTTCTCTTTCTACGCACGCGAAAAAAGTTCTGGATGCTTCCGCTCATCGTCATGCTGCTGCTGTTGACGGTGCTGGTGGTACTGACCAGCGTGCCGGCCCTGGCGCCTTTTATTTACACCTTATTCTAATACGTCTTGGAGCATTGCATACTGGGTATATCTGCATATTATCATGATAGCGCTGCGGCGCTTATCATCAATGGGGAAGTGGTAGCCGCCGCGCAGGAGGAGCGTTTCACCCGGATTAAACACGATGCCGCTTTTCCCATTAATGCCATACAATATGTGCTGGAAGAAGCCGGCCTACGTTATGAGCAGCTTACAGCCGTGGCCTTTTATGATAAGCCCCTGCTTAAGTTCGAGCGCCTGCTGGAAACCTATCATGCTTTTGCACCAGCGGGCCTTCGCAGCTTCTTTACGGCCATACCCGCCTGGCTCCGGGAAAAGCTGTTTATTAAAAGGCTGTTGCGTAAACACCTTCGTAAGCTGGGGGGCGGCGCCAATGTGCCGGTGTATTTCCCGGAACATCACCTGTCTCATGCGGCCAGCGCCTTTTATCCCTCGCCGTTCCGGGAAGCAGCCATCCTCACCATTGACGGGGTGGGAGAGTGGGCCACTACTACTATCTGCCATGGAGAAGGCAATAACATTAAGATCCTACAGGAGCTGCGTTTTCCGCACTCCGTGGGGTTATTATACTCCGCCTTTACGCATTACCTGGGTTTTAAGGTAAACAGTGGGGAATACAAGCTGATGGGCCTTGCGCCTTATGGCCCTGTTAATGATAGGGAAACTGCCATATTTAAGGATAAGATACTAACGGAGCTGGTGGATCTGCGGGAAGATGGTTCCATCCTGCTGAATATGCGCTATTTCAATTTTGCCACCGGCCTTACCATGACGAACAACCGTTTGTGGGAACGGCTCTTTGGCCTGCCGCCCCGTAAACCGGAAGGGGAGATCAGCCAGTCCCATATGAACCTGGCCCTGGCCATACAGCAGGTAACAGAAACCATTGTGGTGATGATGGCCCGCACCGCGCAACGTATCACCGGCAGCAAACGCCTGGTGATGGCAGGCGGGGTGGCGCTGAATTGTGTGGCCAATACAAAGATCGCATTGGACGGGGTCTTTGAAGATATCTGGATACAGCCGGCAGCAGGCGATGCCGGTGGCGCTCTTGGGGCTGCCCTGGCGGCTTTACATATCGCGCTGCAGGCAGACCGGAAGGTTATGCCCGGACAAGACGCAATGAAAGGCGCCCTACTGGGGCCGGCAATTACCCGCACGGCAGTGGAAGCGGTGATACAAAGTTATAACGCTACGGCAACCTATATAGCGGATGCCCACTGTTTAACCGCCCGCGTAGGTGAATTACTGGCGGCAGGCAACATTGTTGGCTGGTGCCATGGCCGTATGGAGTTCGGCCCCCGTGCATTGGGCAACCGCAGCATACTGGCAGATCCGCGCAACCCGGAAATGCAGCAGCGCATCAATCTCAAAGTAAAACTGCGGGAAGGCTTCCGCCCCTTTGCGCCGGCCGTACTGGAAGAAGATGCGCAGCTGTACTTTCAGCGGCGGGCGCCCTCTCCTTATATGTTATTTGTAACAGCGCTCTTACCATCCATGTGCATCACCCAGCCAACCTTTCATGAAGGCATGCCGCTGTATGAGCGCTTGCGGCAGCAACGCTCCGTGGTACCCGCCGTTACGCATGTGGATTATTCTGCCCGCCTGCAAACAGTGCATAAGGATACGCACCCGGTCTTCTGGCAATTGATCCATCAGTTTAAGCAGCTAACCGGTTGCGGCCTGTTGATCAATACCTCTTTTAACATGAGGGGAGAGCCGATCGTTTGCACCGCGGAAGATGCCTTCCTGGCATTTATGCGTACCGGTTTGGATTACCTGGTCATGGATCACTACCTGTTTGACCATACGAAACAGACAGGTGTGCAAAATATCCTGCCTGCCTGCTTTATGCCGGACTAACCAATAAATAATTAATAACCAATTTATTATACGCTATTAATAAGGTGTTATTAGTACCCTTATTAAAAATCATTTGCAAATTAATAGTCTGTTAGCCCGTTATTAAGGCCCCCGTTAGTGACCCTCTCCTTACTTGCAGGGTTATTAATCCATCTAAACAACCAATCAGCACGTTATGCAGAGATTAGTACTGATACTTATCATCGCATTTGGTTTTCTGGATGTACATGCCCAGCAACGAATGATAAAGGGCACGGTAACAGACGAGAATAACCAGCCATTGCCCGGCGCCACGGTCCGGGTAAAAGCCAGCAACGTTTCCGCCGTTACGGATGCTACAGGCAATTTCCAGATCAATGTAGGGGAGCAGGCAGCCCCGGTTTTAATCGTATCCTATATAGGATATACGGAGCAGGAGGTGCCGGTTAGCGGTCCCACGGTATCCGTACGCCTGGAACAGGGTACCCGCGCGCTCAATGACATCGTGGTGGTGGGTTATGGTACCCAACGCAAGCGCGATGTGACCGGCGCTACCAGCACCGTTAAGTCAGAAGAGATCGCTAAACGCCCCCTGGTAAGGGTAGAACAGGCCTTGCAGGGTACCACCTCCGGCGTGCAGGTGGCCAGCAGCAGCGGGCAACCGGGTAAAGGGCTCAGTGTGCGTATCCGCGGGGTGAACTCCATCACCGGCTCCAATGAGCCGCTGTATGTGATCGACGGTTACATTGGCGGCAGCATCGAATCTGTGAACCCCAATGATATCGAAAACATAGAGATCCTGAAGGATGCTTCCGCCACCGCCATCTATGGCTCCCGCGGTTCCAACGGCGTGGTGCTTATCTCCACTAAAGGCGGTAAGGAAGGAAAGACCCATGTGGATTTCAGTACCTGGTTCAGCAAGGCGAGCGTGCCAAAGCAGCTGGATATAATGAACGCTTATGACTTTGCCCGCACCGTTAACAAACAGAACCTGGCCAACGGCGGCAGCCCCGCTTTTAATGACCAGGAGCTGGAAGGGCTGCGTACGGGCGGCGGCGGTACAGACTGGCAAAAGGAGTTGCAGCAGCAACCCTGGATCCAGAACTACCAGTTGAGCGTATCTGGCGGTAACAAGGGGGTAAAATACCTGTTCTCCTTTAACCACCTGGACCAACCGGGTCTTATCAAGAACCAGTACTATAAACGCACCACTTTAAGGAGCAATGTGGATGTGAAGCTGAATGACAAGATGGACCTGAAGATGAACGTAAACGCGGTATTCCCGCAGGACCGTAATATCCAGTACCCGGGTGATCTGATAGATCCCTTTACCCAGGCTACGGAATGGGACCCAACCTCCCCGGTTAAGGATGCCAACGGTAACTACATCCTTTCCGCGCAATTTGGATCCATCCAGATCAACCCGGTAGCCCAGGCCATGAACCAGGCGGTAGACAATAGCGCCACTAATCTGGCGGGTACCGGCGTATTTACCTGGCGCATTTTAAAGAACCTGACCTTTACTTCCAATAATACCTATGAGGTAAGATGGATCCTGAGCCAGCAACTGTTTGGCAAAGAAACCAGCCTGGGTATGGCCAACAGGGATAATGCCACCAGCGGCAGCACCCGTTTCCGCGCCTATCAGAACAGTAACTTCCTCACATATAAGAACGATTTTGGCGATCACTCCCTTACGGTTACAGCGCTGTATGAGCAGCAGAACCAGCGTAATATCACCAATAATGCGCAAGGGGTAAACCTGGCCAGCTATTCATTAGGGTATTATAATGTAGGCCTGGGCAAAACGCAGTTTGCTACCTCCGGCTACTGGGCAGATGCGTTGCAGTCTTATATGGGCAGGGTGAACTATGCCTATAAGAATAAATACCTGCTTACCGCCGCTATCCGCGTGGATGGTTCCTCGCACCTCCTTACCAAGTACAGCACTTTCCCCTCGCTGGCCTTAGGCTGGAACATAGCAAACGAGGGTTTCATGAAGGATAATAAGCTCTTCTCTGATCTTAAGCTGCGCGCCAGCTATGGCGTAACCGGCAACCAGGCCGTAGCGCCCTATGCTACTATCCAGCAGATCAGTACCGGGCAACCTTATTATTTTGATGGCGCTACGCCATCTACCACCACACCTTTTGGTGGCCCTGTTTCCAAATCGCTTAAATGGGAACGTACAGAACAATATGATGCCGGTTTGGACGCAGCCTTCCTGCAGGGACGGCTCACCTTTGCAGTGGATGCTTACTACAAAAAGATCAAGGACCTGCTGTATAATTACCAAACGCCATTTTATAACAGCGGTCTTAGCTACGCCCGTAACATTGGCAGTGTAGAGAACAGGGGTATAGAGTTTGCACTGGGTGGCACGCCGGTAACGGGTGGCAAGTTTAAATGGACCAGTAACCTGATCGCCTCCGTGAACAGGAATAAGATCACAGAACTGGGCGGGCTGGATAATATCCTCGTAAACAATATTGGCTCCCCGCAGACCAATCTCTCCATTCTGCGTGTAGGCCAGCCCCTGGGCTCTTTTTACGGTTACCAGTTCCTGGGTACCTGGAAGAGCAAGGACGCCGCCGAAGCAGCACAATACGGCATGAAGCCCGGCGACGCCAAATATGTGGATGTAAATAATGATAAGAAGTATGACGCCGCAGACCAGATGATCATCGGAAACGGTACGCCTAAGTTTACATTTGGGTTTATCAACGATATCAACTACGGCAACTTTACCCTTAGCGTAATGTTGCAGGGCGCTACCGGCTACCAGATCTTCTCACAAACGCTGGCCTATATGTGGGGCGGCGTGGGTGATGCGCGCAATGCCACCACCAAAGAGGCCCTGGATATGTGGACGCCGGAAAGGGAAACAGATGTTCCCGCCTTTAGCGCTACTACAGCTAAATACAACAACAGCAGCCGTTTTGTATATGATGCCAGCTATATGAAGCTAAAGAACCTGTCGCTTACCTACCATATACCTGACCATCTCCTGAGCAAGATAAAGCTGCGCAACCTGGAAGTGTATGTGAGCGGGCAGAACCTTTTTGTGGTGACCAGCTATCCGGGTTATGATCCCGAAATATCCAATGCCACCAATGCTATTACGCAGGGCCTGGAAATGGGGGTGATACCTAACCCGCGTACTTACACCTTTGGCCTGCGTGCCGGATTCTGATAACAAGCTTTATACTTTCAAACAAATCACATGATACGAGTAAGATATATCCTTCCATTCGTTTTGCTGCTGGCCGTTGTATTCACCGGTTGTCAGAAGCTGACGGAAGATCCAAAGGGGAACCTCACGCCAGGTACCTATTTTAAATCTGTGTCTGACCTGGATGCCGCCGTGGCGGCTATCTACCTGCAATATTCAGTGGATGCGGCCTATGCGAACATCAGCGCGGTTACGCCTTGTTTTGGGTCTGATGACCTGGGCACGGTGAGTTTTTCCAACAAACAGGGTTTCCTTGTTTTTGACCAGCTGAACGCCACGCCCGATGTGCCGGACAACCGCCTGTCAAACGCATGGCAGGGCCCCTGGACCGCTATCTACCAGGCCAATAACGTGCTGGCTAACTATCAGCAGGTAAATGCCACAGATGAAGTAAAGAACCAATATGCCGGCCAGGCCTATTTTTTAAGGGCGTTTGGCTATTACATGCTGGTAAGGACCTTTGGCCCTTTGCCGCTGATCAATGCGCCGCTGGATGTAGACGCGAGGCCGCAGCGCGACCCGGTGGATAAGATCTATGAGCAGATCGTAAGTGACCTGAAAACAGCTGCTGATTATCTGCCTGATAATTTCCCCGGCGCGCCGGGCAGGGCCAATAAACTGTCTGCACAGTCATTACTGGCAGAGGTGTACTTAACAATGGCCGGTTATCCGCTGCAGCAAACCGCTAACTACGCATTGGCTGCCGCACAGTCAGATGCTGTTATTAAATCCGGTAAATACTCACTGGTGCCGGATTATGCAAAGGTGTTTACCACCAATAACAACACGGAGTCAGTGTTTGCCTTACAATTCAACGTGGCGGGCAATCTGCCGCAGCGTTTGTATGGCTCTTCCTGTATGCCGCAGGACGAAGTGCCGCTGTCTGGCCCTGCAGGCTGGAACGATTTTTACCCGGAGATCAATTTCTTCCTCAACGCACCCGTATGTGCGAGAACAGAAGCCACTTTCTACGATACGCTGAAGATAAGGGTGGGTACCACCAATAATTATAACCTGGTGCCCTGGAATTCCAACGCCACCTTATCACACCATCCTTTTTATAAGAAATTCCGGGCGGGTGTAGGCGATGGTATCGTGGAAACGCCTACCTCCATCATCTCCGCAGGGCCTAGTACCAATAAATCATTGGATATTATACGGTATCCCATGGTGCTGCTGAATTATGCGGAAGCATCTGCCATGGCGGCCAATGCGCCTACCGCAGAAGGTTATGCCGCTGTTAACCAGGTACGCCGCCGTGCTGGCCTGCCGGATCTGGCACAGGGGCTAACACTCACCGCCTTCCGCGATTCTGTGGTAAAGGAACGCGCGTATGAGTTTGCAGGTGAGTTTGGTATACGCTGGTATGATATTGTGCGCCTGCACCTGCTGCCGCAAATACTGGCAACGCGCAGTGCTGAGGAAGCGCCCATCCCGGATGCGATAAAAAACAATCCGGCCGCGCTGGAACAGCGTTACCTGGCCCCCATCCCGCTGCAGGAAATGCTGCGTAACCCGCAATGGGAGCAAAACGACGGATATTAATAAAAAGCTGTTAGCTATTGCCTGTTTACAACTACCTAACAGGCAATAGCTAATAGTTAGTACCTACCCTTTAACAATCACTCATGCGATATATCATATTACTGCTCTCTTTTTTTATTTACACTTCCACGCTATCGGCTCAGGAAAGGCATAGCGCCCAGACATTATACCCCAGCTATAAAGGGCTGGTAATGGCAGGCTACCAGGGTTGGTTCCGGGCGGCAGGCGATGGTTCTGCTGCCCGGCGCTATGCCTATGGGGATGATACACGTAGCAGCATAGATGCCTGGCCGGATGTAAGCGAGTATGAAAAGACCTACGAAACGCCTTTTGTATTAAAGGATGGTTCAAAAGCCCGCTTCTTTAGCTCATTGGATAAAAGCACGGTGGACCTGCATTTTAAATGGATGCAGCAATACGGTGTAGACGGCGTATTTATGCAGCGCTTCTTTAATAGTACCCGCGAAGGCAGCGGCAAAAAAGAATCTTCCATCATCTTATCCAATGCATTGGAAGCTGCCTCCAAATACAAAAGGGCCATTGCCGTGATGTATGATCTCTCTGGCCTACGGGGCAAAGGAGAAGACTGCTCCGCCATTATACAGGACTGGAAATACCTGGTAGATACACTGAAGGTAACCCGCCAATCCGGCGCCAATACTTATTTGCATGAGAACGGCAAACCGATCGTATGTATCTGGGGAATTGGCTTCCCGGACAGGCCCTATGATATCCGTAATATAGGCCTGGAGCGATTGATAGATTTCCTGCAGAACGATCCTGTATATGGGCACTGCACCGTTATGCTGGGTGTGCCTACCGCATGGCGCGAGCTGAATGCAGATTGTATCCACGATCCTTACCTCCATACCATCATTAAACGCGCAGATATTGTAATGCCCTGGATGGTGCAGCGGTTCTCACCATTGCTGCATAATGATATGGACCGTTACCGCGATCAGATCGTAAATGATATGGAATGGTGCCGGCAAAATAAGATCGAATATGTGCCCTGTGTTTGTCCGGGCTTTAGCTGGCATAACCTGAGCATGCACGAATTCCCGGATGATATAAAACCCATAGGCTCCATTCCGCGCCAGGGAGGCCGTTTCTACTGGCAGCAGTTATCTACCGCCATTGGCGCAGGCGCTTCTATGATCTATGTAGCTATGTTTGATGAGGTGAACGAAGGCACCGCCATCTTTAAAGTGTCTGACAACCCGCCGGTGGCAAAGAATGTATCCTTTATAGATATGGATGGTAAACCCTCAGACCTTTACCTGTGGCTTACCGGCGAAGCGGCTAAGATGCTGCGTAAGGAAAAGCCGTTGAGCCAGGAAATGCCTAAGCGCAATTAACAGGATCCATTCCGCGTTTTACAAAGCTGAATTTCATTGATGAAAACCATATTCTTTATTCATTAAATCCAAAAACCCTACACAATGAAAAAGAGCACATCTGAACAGGTGGCCGCCTGTACCCGGCCCAATTCCACGTTTGTAAAGCATTGGACAAGCACGATCAAAAGATTCAGCAAGCAACGCACCGGTAATTACCTATGGACCCAGGGAAAGTATGTATTATTATTCGCAACCTTCGCACTGCTGGCCGCATGCACCAAGAACATGTCGGACCAGCTGACGGACGAAGCCCGTTCTGCTAAGCTGGGCGCCACACCACTGGCCTCCCCCGTAGGCGATGTAGTAGGAAAAGTGACCGTAGGCTACCAGGGCTGGTTTGCCTGCATAGGCGATGGCTCGCCTATTAACGCCTGGTGGCACTGGACCCAGGATTGGGGACAATCGCCTTCCCCTACCAACAAGGGCATGAAATCATGGCCGGATGTAAGGGACTACACCACCACTTTTGCCACCAGTTTCGCCAACCTGGGTAACGGGCAACAGGCAAGGCTGTTCTCATCTTTCACAGACCAGTCTGTGAACGTGCAGTTTCAGTGGATGCAGCAGTACGGCATTGACTGTGCCGCATTGCAGCGTTTTAATCCCACCGGCGGGGAAGGTCCCGTGCGCGACGCCATTACCGCCAAGGTAAAAACGGCCGCGGAAACCTATGGCCGCAAATTCTACATCATGTATGATGTAAGCGGCTGGAATAACATGCAGTCAGAGATCAAGACAGACTGGACCAACAAGATGAAGGCCTACACCTCCTCATCCGCCTACGCTTACCAGAACGGTAAACCTGTAGTATGTATCTGGGGCTTTGGCTTTAACGACAACAATCACAACTTCTCCTCATCCGCCTGCCTCGACGTGATCAACTGGTTCAAAGGACAGGGCTGTTATGTAATTGGCGGCGTACCTACCTGGTGGCGTACCGCTCCGGCAGGTGCAGACTCCCGTACCGGTTTCCTGGATGTGTACAAAGCATTTAATATGCTGTCACCCTGGATGGTGGGCCGCATTGGAGACGCCAATGGATCAGACAATTTTTACAATAATGTGAACGTAGGAGACCAGGCCTTCTGCAACCAGAATGGCATTGACTACCAGCCCTGTGTACTGCCCGGTGATCTGCAGGACCGCCAACGCGCACACGGCGATTTTATGTGGCGGCAGTTCTATAATATGGTGAGACTGGGTGCTCAGGGCATCTACATTTCCATGTTTGATGAGTATAATGAAGGCAACCAGATCGCCAAAACGGCGGAAAGCGCCGCCTGGGTACCGGCGGGTTCCGGTTTCTGGGCGTTGGATGAAGATGGTGTGGCCTGCTCCGCAGACTATTACCTGCGCCTGACCGGCGATGGCGCCAGGATGCTCAAAGGCCAGATTGGACTGACGGCTACCCGCCCTACAGTGCCCTTTCCCGGTGGGGGTAACGGCCCTGGTGCGCCTATCGGGCAAACCATTACCCTCAAAGGCTCCAATAACCAGTATGTGTGCAGTGAGAATGGTACGCAGCCTATGAACTGCAACCGCCCCGTAGCCCAGGGCTGGGAGCAGTTTACCGTAGTGAATGCTGGCAGTGGCAAAATAGCCCTTATTAACCAGAACCAGTACGTATGCAGCGAGAACGGTACGCAGCCCATGAACTGCAACCGCCCTGCCATTGGTCCCTGGGAACAGTTTGACTGGGTGTCGAATGCAGACGGCACCATCTCCCTCAGGGGTAACAATGGCCGTTATGTTTCCAGCGGCAACGGTACACAGGCCATGACCTGTAACAGTACCAGCATAGGCGCTACAGAAAAATTCAGGTTCAACCAGTAACAGAGAGCAGTTAGGTTTTGCTGTTAGCTTTTAGCAATTGGCGGTGATGTGTACACGCTAGCGGATCATGTGTTATTTTCCGCTCCGGTCATTAACCGTTAACGGCTAAAAGCTGGCAGCTTTTTTTATTGTTGACTCCGTCGCACTGCCCTCTTCAAATTGTGTAGGAATTTCCACAATTCCTTCCCTCGGCTATACGATAAATATAGGGTAGTTGTCATTTTAGGCAACGCCTGTATAACTGCTGTAGATCAAAGGAGAGCAGGATATTAGCTTACTGCCTGCATCTCAGGATGTATATAAAGAGATGATACAGCAGGCCCGGACTTTGCAGACACAAGCATAGGTTTTGCATATGAGCAATTTTAAAATTATAAGGTTATGGCACACCAGATAAACAACGACGTAGTACTACAGGAGCGGGTGCTCAAAAAGGTGCAGACAGGTATTTCAGGGCTGGATGAAATTACCGGTGGCGGTATACCTGCTGGCAGGCCTACGCTGGTTTGCGGGGGGCCGGGAAGTGGTAAAACATTGCTTTCCACCGAATTTATAGTACGTGGTATCACCGAGTTTAATGAACCCGGCGTGTTTGTGACCTTTGAGGAAAAAACGGAAGAACTGACCACCAATGTGGCGTCATTAGGCTTTGACCTGCAGGGATTGCAGTCCGCCGGTTTGCTGAAGATAGATCATGTGCATGTGGACCGCGACGAGATCCAGGAAACGGGAGAATATGATCTGGAAGGGCTGTTCATCCGCCTGGGCCACGCCATTGACACCATTGGTGCTAAACGCGTAGTGTTGGATACAGTAGAAAGCCTTTTCTCCGGCCTGCAGGATCGTTTTATTTTACGCGCGGAGCTGAAAAGATTGTTTCAGTGGCTGAAGGAAAAGCAGGTCACCGCCATCGTTACCGCGGAAAAAGGCGTTGACACCCTTACGCGGGAAGGCCTGGAGGAATATGTCTCCGACTGCGTGATTCTGTTGGACCAGCGGGTAACGGATAAGATAGCCACCCGTCTGCTCCGTATAGTCAAATACCGGGGATCTGTACACGGCACTAACGAATACCCTTTTCTCATAGACGAGGAAGGTTTGGCCGTATTACCCGTTACCTCTTTAAAGCTGGAGAACACTGTGGCACAGGAACGGGTGCCTTCCGGTATTCCCTCCCTGGATAAGATGCTGGGTGGCAACGGCTTCTTTAAAGGCAGCAGCATACTGGTGTCAGGTACCTCCGGTACCGGTAAAACCAGTATTGCGGCCTGTTTTGCCAACGAAGCCTGTAGCCGGGGTGAAAGCTGTATCTATTTTGCCTTTGAAGAATCGCCCCCGCAGATCATACGTAATATGCGCTCCATAGGCATTGACCTGGAGCCGCATGTAAAAAGTGGGCTGCTGCATATCCATGCCTCCCGGCCAACCCTGTATGGGTTGGAGATGCACCTGGTCACCATCCATAAAATGGTAAAAACGCGTAAACCTTCTACGGTTATCATTGACCCCGTAAGCAATCTGACCACGGTAGGTACGGTGAGCGAGGTGAAATCTATGCTGACCAGGTTAATGGACTTTTTCCAGAACGAAGGCATCACCGTGCTGATGACGGCCCTCAATACCCCGGACCGGGAGCTGGACCAGAGCATTTCTTCGCTGGTGGATACCTGGCTGCTCCTGAAGGATATGGAGACTAACGGGGAGCGCAATAGGGGCATGTACATTATGAAATCCCGCGGCATGAAACATTCCAACCAGGTACGGGAATTTGTCATCACAGATAAAGGTCTGGAGCTGGTGGACGTATATATGGGCCCGGAGGGTATACTTACCGGGTCCGCAAGGGTGGCGCAACAATTGCAGGAAGAAACAGAGAAGGTGCTAAGGGCACAGGCTGCCTCCAGGAAAGAGATGGTAGTGGAAAGAAGACGCCGGGTACTGGAAGCCAAGATAGCCGGCTTGCGTGAAGAGTTTGAATCGATGCAGGAAGAGCTGAACCGGACATATACAGAAGAAGACCTGAAGAGCGAGATACAGAAAGACAATCGAAGCCGGCTGGCCAGGAACAGGCATTCATAGTCCTGCAGCGCGGTATACACATCACGCATAAACCGGTGACCAATGAGTACAAAGGAAAAAAAATGGCAGCTGCGGCTGTATGTTGCCGGGAATACACCTAAATCAATGACAGCATTGCATAACCTTCGGAAGTACTGTGAAGAACACCTGCAAGGGCAGTATGTAATTGAGGTGATAGACCTGCTGGAACATCCGCAACTGGCGGAAGGCGACCAGATACTGGCCATTCCCACCCTGGTACGGAAAATACCGGCTCCCATGCGCAAGATCATCGGGGACCTTTCCAATGAATCAAAAGTGCTGGTAGGATTGGACATACAACCCTTAAATCATTAACGGGCATGAAGGGTAAAGATAACAATGGAAGTACGGAATATGTGCTTCGTTTATTCATTACAGGGGCATCGCCCAACTCTGCCAGGGCAGTAGCTAACCTCAAAAGTATATGCGAAACATATATAAAGGACAGGTATGCGCTGGAAGTAATAGATGTATATCAGCAACGGCAGCTGGCAAAAGAGGAACAGATCGTGGCAATGCCCTTACTCATCATAAAACAGCCGCTTCCGGAGAAAAGGCTGATAGGCGATATGTCTGACATGCAGAAAGTACTTAAAGGATTAGGAATCACTTTTTAGCTATGGAAACAGGAAAAGCGTCATATGAAGAATTGCAGCAGGAGATCAGCCAGCTGCGGGCAGAACTGGAGGAGGCCAACGATACGATAGAAGCCATCCGCACCGGCCAGGTAGATGCGCTGATCGTACAAAGCGAGAATGGCCATGAGCTATATACGCTGCGCAGCGCAGACCAGACCTACCGCGTATTTATAGAAAAGATGACGGAAGGCGCTGTTACCATCAACCGGGAAGGCACTATCCTGTATAGTAATTCCCAGTTTGCGCGCATGGTAGGCGTACCGCTATCCAAAGTGATAGGACTGGCCTTTGCCCAGTTCATCGCCAAAGGGTATAAAGACCAGTTCGGGATATTACAGCAAAAAGGCTGGACAGAAGACTGCAAAGGAGAGGTAAAGCTTGTTAACCGCGACGGTGGCCTCACGGTACAATTGTCCCTCACTACCCTGGAACTGGATGAAGGTTTCTCCCTCAGTATCATCGTCACAGATCTTACCGGCGAAAAAGAAACACAGCGTAAGCTGAAACAGCAGAACGACCAGCTGGAAAAGATCAATTATGCGCTGGAGCTCAGCAATCATGACCTGCAGCAGTTTGCTTCTGTAGCCTCACATGATCTGCAGGAGCCCTTGCGTAAGATACAGATGTTCTCCAGCCTGCTCCGCAACAAAACTACCAACCTGCCGGAAGATGCCCGCATGTACCTGGATAAGATCATCGCCTCCTCCGAGCGCATGAAACAGCTGATCAATGATGTGCTCAACTATTCCATGCTGTCATCAGACCAGCTCAAATATGAGCAGATAGACCTGCAGCGGCTGTTGCAGGAACTGACGGAGGATTATGAGCTCATCATCCAGGAGAAACAGGTAAAGCTCGTCTTTGAAGAACTGCCTGCCATTGAAGCCAATAAAGGGCAGATAAGGCAGCTGTTCCAGAATATCATCAGCAATGCCATCAAGTTCACAAGAGACCATGTACAGCCCCATATTGTTGTCAGCTCCCGCCGCATCAATGCCCGCAGTATAGACGCCCATGAGCAGTTTGATGGCCCGTTTTGCAGGATCTCTATAAAAGACAACGGCATAGGCTTCGATGAAAAATATATGGCCAATATCTTCTCGCTTTTTGGCCGCTTAAACTCCAGGGACATGTATGCCGGTACAGGCATTGGCCTGGCCATTGCCCGTAAGATCGTAGAGAAACATAATGGGCTTATCACCGCGCATAGCATTGAAGGGATAGGGTCAGAGTTTATTGTGGTGCTGCCGGT
Source organism: Chitinophaga agrisoli (assembly GCF_008386695.1). Taxonomy (GTDB): domain Bacteria; phylum Bacteroidota; class Bacteroidia; order Chitinophagales; family Chitinophagaceae; genus Chitinophaga; species Chitinophaga agrisoli. Next base: position 1,672,838 of record NZ_VUOC01000002.1, on the reverse strand, counting down.
GGCGCGGTATAAATCATAGCGCTGCCAAACTACGCAGTTCACGCAGCAGCCGCACCAGGCTTTTTACCAATGGCCACAATATTATTGCCTGTAGCACGCCTGTTAGCTCAAAAAAGACATCATTGGGTTTTTCATACATAGAGGATGGAAACAGTTTGTCAAATGTAGCCGCAGGCAAATGCAGTAGATAAAGCAAGTCTTTCGCCGCATGATTATACGCGCCCTCGTACACCCCAATGGACAACAACGGGAAAAGTATTAGCAGCAACAGATATGTCCTTAGCTGCCAGCGCCCCACCCCATGGCGCCGCATCGTAATATCCAATATAGCCAGCAGCACGATCACCGGTACGCTTACGAATAACACATGCAGGCGCCAGGGCGTATGATATACCACCGCGCCATAGGCATGGTGCAGGGAGGTTAATGCCATCATACCAATGGAGGAAAAGCTTAACAGCCGCAACGATTTTAAATGATCCATCTTTTTTTGCAAAGGTTATCTTTATGGAAGCTATCAATCAAGTAGTCAGTTGCAAAGGAGTAAGTACCATTTTTATGACTATTATTGATTATGAGCGTAATAGCCGCCCAGTTTTTTTGCTTATGAAGAAAAAAGATATCCACATCACGCCAGATACATATGATCCGGCTGTTTGCCCCGTGGCCCGTACCCTGGGCATCATTGGCGGGAAATGGAAGCCGTTGATCCTGTACCTGGTATCAGAAGGGGTAAATCGCTTTGGCAAACTGTCTGCATGCCTGCCGGGGATCAGTAAACATATGCTTACCCGCCAGTTGCGGGAGCTGGAGGAAGACGGCATCCTAATCCGCGCCGTATACCCGGAAGTACCGCCCCGTGTAGAGTATGCGCTTACGGAAAAAGGCCGCTCCCTTTCTGCCGTCACCATGGCTATCATGAAATGGGGCCAGGAAAATCTCTGATATTATTATTTTGTTGCTATGAAAATGAAATTCCGCTTTAACTGGCGTTACGCTGTCCTTACCCTTATTTTATTTATTATAGAAGTACTTATTGCCCTGTTCCTGCATGACAGATTTATCCGGCCCTATGTAGGGGATTTTCTCGTAGTGATATTGGTCTATTGTTTTGTGTGCAGCTTTATGCGGGCGCGTACACTGGCTATAGTATTGGGAGTGCTATTGTTCGCCTGTACGGTGGAAACCTTGCAATATTTTAACGTGGTAAAGCTGCTAGGCTTGTCACATTCACGCGTGGCAAATATTGTTATCGGTACCAGCTTCTCCTGGAGTGATATACTTGCATATGTGCTGGGGCTTCTTTTTACTGTGGTGTTTGAATGGATCTGGGGAGGAAATGACTATCCTTCTTTTGAAGTGAGATGGTAAATGTGATTTATCCCAGACCTAAAAAGACGTCAGTAAAACTTAATTACAGCATCTATACTGTTTTTCATTAAAATGTAACGCATCAATTTCACTGTTATATCCAACCTACCCAATTTCCCCCAAAAAAGACTTAATAATAGCATAACATTAAACACGTTTTCTTTGCGCTATTATACCTTGTTATGTCATTTACTAAACTTTTGCTGATCAGTATACTGTTACAGTGGGCATCAATCAGCCTGTATGCGCAGGAAGGCGAGAGTTTAATGCTGCTCCGGCGGGAGTTGAAGGAGTTGCGGTTGCCCCAGGTGCCGGATTCCTCTTTTATTGCATTAAAGGACCAGCTGAACAGGGCAATCAAAAACGGGGACGGGGCTACTGCTGCCCTCTCTTTGCGGCAAATGGGCCGCATCTGTTACCATATGGGCCATTACCCGCAGGGATTGGATTACTACCTGCAGGCGGCGCAGTTGGCCCGCGCCGGCGGGCATAAGGCCTTGCTGGCAGAAAACCTGAACGATATTGGCCTTATTTACTTCTATATCCGCCAGCCCTGGCTGGCGCGGCAACAGCTCAATGAAGCCCTGGCCATCTATACGGCCCTGGGCGATAGATCCGGTATGGCCGTTACCAATGGCAAGATCGGTTACCTCTATGAAAAACAGAAGATGCGCGATAGCTCCTTCTTTTTTCAGCACCAGGCCCTGGCCTTATACGAGCAGGCGGCCAACCGGGAGGGGATGGCCAAGATCTACGAAAACATTGGCAGCGTGTTCGAGGACCTGGACCAGGTAGACTCCGCCCGTTACTATTTTGACAGATCCCTGGCCCTGAACCTGCAGCTGCACGATTCTGTGGCATGTATCGAGATATATAATAACCTGGGCGACCTGCTGCGCAAGACCAAACATTACCGCGAAGGGCTGGTTCAAACGCATAAGGCATTGACCATCGCATTGGCCGCCGGAGAACAGCCCCAGGTTTGCGACGCTTACCTGGATATTGCCAAGATGCATAACCTGCTGGGGGAAAATGACAGCGCCTATCATTATGTGATGTTGCGCAACAAGATCGCCTCCCGCATCTACAGCCGTGAGAATGTGCAACAAATGGCACTGTTACAGACCATGTATGATATTGAAAAAAAGAATGATGAGATAAGGCATAACCGCAACACAGCCCGTATCATCACGGTGGGTATTGTAGTGGTAAGCCTGTTGCTTTTTGCCCTGGGTATGGTCATTATCAGCCGGCAGCGCCTTAAGATCCGGAATGCCCAGCGCATTAATGAGCAGGAGCGGCGCATCTATCAGACCCAAACGGCCCTTATGGAGGCGGAATTGGAAAATAAGCGGTTACAGGAGCTCAACCTGAAACAGGCATTGGATGTACGCTCTAAGGAGCTAAGCTCCTATACACTGCACGTGATCCAGAAGAACCAGCTCCTGGAAGAGCTGCACGATAAGCTCAATGAAATGCTGAAGGATGAGCGCCGGGATCAGAAGAAACAGTTGAAACAGCTGCAGCTGCAGATCAGCCGCAATTTTGACCAGGACCAGCACTGGGAAGAGTTCCGTAATACCTTTGAGCAGGTGCACCAGGCTTTCTTTGATAATATTAAAAAATATTCAGACACATTAACGCCTAATGATATGCGCATGGTGGCATTGCTGAAGATGAACCTGAGCCCGAATGATATTGCCTCCCTGCTGGGTATCTCCCAGGATAGCCTGCGGGTGGTGCGATACCGCCTTAAGAAAAAACTGAACCTGCAGCAGGGGGAAAGCCTCTCTGCATTCATCCATTCATTATAGTTGTTCATGTAGGGATAACATTGCCGTAATAGTTTGTTAACGGCCATTCTGGCAAGGTTATTTTATTTGACAATCAATTAGTTAGATGGATAATGTTACCGGTTTGTATACGCTTTTGAACAGGTTGTTTACATTTGGTAACGCCCTTAATTGTTAAAGCTGAGGTACGCGATGCATTTTTGTATCGCCAGCGAAAAAATACAGCCACTATACTATTATGTATACCACTGGAAAAAGATTGCATATAAAAAGGATCGTAACGGTTGTCATCGTGGTAAGCGCCTGCCTCATGGTGGTAGGTAGCACCGGTTACCCGTCCCGGTCTGCAGTGGGGGTAACGCCGGCCATAGCATATTATAAAGCAGGGGCCAGGGATTTTGGTGCAGCCACAGATCAACTACAGGCAGCGGTAGCGGCCATCCGGAACAATGAACCGGCCACCATTGCGCAGGCAAGGGAGGCATTAACACAGGCCCGCCTGCAATACAAAAAAATTGAGTTTTTCCTGGAATACTTCTTTAAAAGTTCGGCATTAATATATAATGGTCCGCCTAAGTATGAGATAGAAGAGCCATATATGGAGTTTATGACGCCTATTGGCCTGCAGGTGATAGAAAGCCTGTTATTTGAACAGGATGTGGAGGCGCAGCGGAAAGAATTGCTGGAGCAGGCTGCGGCTATCAACTCCTCCGCACAGGACCTGCAATCATTATTGTTTGGTTTTACGGCAGATGATAAACAGCTCATGGAAAGCATGCGGCTGGGACTGATACGGGTGTATACCCTGGGGATTACCGGCTTTGACGCGCCCTTGCTCAAATCCGGTGTGAAGGAGTCCTACACCGCATTGAACGGTATAAAGGTGTTGCTGGCGCCTTTTTTACAATTACATGCACGGCATGCGGACAGTGTGGCTTTTTATATGGATGGCAGCCTGCAGTTTTTACAGCAGGCCCGGGATTTTGATTCGTTTGACAGGTTACATTTTTTCTCCCGCTATGCATTACCGCTGCAACGGAACCTGGGCGCGCTGATACGGGAAATGCAGCTGGAGCAGAACACTACACAGGGAGTATTGAATTATAAAGCGGATCACCTGTTCAGCAAAGATGCTATCAACCTGGAAGTATTCCCGGCGGACAGTGCTGCCCTGAACCAGGACCTTATTGCGCTGGGCCGTGTCCTTTTTTATGAAACGGCATTATCCGGTAATAATAAAATCAGCTGCGCCACTTGCCATCAGCCGGAAAAACATTTTACAGATGCACTGCCCATGAGTATGGCCTTTGACGGTCACTCGCATGTAAAACGGAATGCGCCGTCGCTCCTGTACGCCGCTTACCAGTACGCGCAGTTTTGGGACGGCAGGGCCAGGAGCCTCGAAGAGCAGGTGCAGCAGGTGGTGAGCAATCCCATGGAAATGAATGGGAACTACCACAACAGCATACAGCAGCTGCAGGGGAATGAGCAGTACCGCCGTTTATTCGGTAAAGCATTCACGCCGGGGCCAGACAGTCTGATCACGGCCAACCATATAGCCGCTGCCATAGCCGCATTTGTGCGCACCTTAAATCCGCGCAGCGCGCCTTTTGATGATTATATTAACGGGGATACGCTGGCATTGAGCAGCGCGCAACAAAGGGGCTTTAACCTTTTTATGGGCAAAGCGCAATGCGGTACCTGCCACTTTGCGCCCCTGTTCAATGGCCTGATACCGCCACTATATACCATAACAGAATTGGAAGTATTAGGTACCCCCGGTACAGATGATCTGAATAAACCGGTGGCAGACACAGACAACGGGCGCTTTAACATATTCCCTATTGAGTATTACGAGCAGGCTTTTAAAACGCCCACCGTACGCAATGTTTCCGCCACGGGCCCCTATATGCATAACGGGGCATTCCGCAGCCTGGAAAACGTGGTGGAGTTCTATAACAAAGGCGGCGGCCGGGGACTGGGACTACCTGTACCGCAGCAAACACTGGCCGCCGCGCCCTTACAGCTTACAACAGGTGAAGTGGCGGATATCGTGAGCTTCCTGCATGGCCTGGAAGATAAGCTGCCCGATAACATGCTCAAACATTACGAACCATATAAAAATTAAAACAACGATCATCTGAAATGAAGAGACTATCATTACTGGCATGGATCTGTATCACAATGCTGGCAACTGTGGATGTAACGGCGCAGGAACGAAGCAAACCCACCGTAAATGCTTCCCTGATCCGCGGCCCTTATCTGCAGGTAGCTACCAGCAACAGCATTATCATCCGCTGGAGAACGAACACCATTACCCGTAGCGTAGTTACCTACGGTACAACAGTAGAGAACCTGGACAAAAAGGCGGAAGAGCCCATCCGTACCTTTGAGCACATGGTAAAACTGACCGGCCTTTCTCCCCATACCAAATATTATTACTCCATAGGCGGCGGCTTTGCGGATACCCTGCAGAGCGGCCCGGACAACTTCTTCGTTACCCTGCCGGAACCCGGTACGGAAGGCGCTTACCGTATTGGCGTGTTTGGCGACTGCGGTAACAACTCTACCCGCCAGCGCGATGTAAGGGACCAGGTGGAAAAATATGTGGCGGATAAACCCATGGATGCATGGATACTGTTGGGGGATAATGCCTACACCTATGGCCAGGATCCGGAATTTCAGGAGAAATTCTTCAACATCTACAAGGATAACCTGCTGAAGAAATATCCCTTGTATCCTTCACCCGGTAACCACGACTATAACGACCTCTATCAGTTTAAAGCTACCGCGCAAACCACGCACGATATTGCCTATTACAAGAACTTCTCCATGCCTACGGAAGGAGAAGCTGGCGGCGTGCCTTCCCATACACAGGCGTTTTATTCCTTTGATATAGGTAACATCCACTTCCTGTCACTGGACTCTTACGGTAAGGAAGACCAGGCCACCCGCATGTACGATACAGCAGGCGCGCAGGTACAATGGATCAAGAAAGACCTGGAAGCTTTTAAGAACCAGAAACGTGGTTGGGTGATCGCCTACTGGCACCATCCTCCCTATACCATGGGCTCCCATAACTCTGACCATGAAGGCGACCTGGTAAAGATCCGCGAAAACTTTATCCAGATCCTGGAGCGTTACGGCGTAGACCTGATCCTTTGCGGTCATAGCCACCTGTACGAGCGCTCCCGCCTGATGAAGGGGCACTATGGTATGGAAAATACCTTCGACTCTGCAAAACACGTATTGAACCACTCTACCGCCTTATATGATGGCAGCGCTAATTCCTGCCCTTATATCAAAGACGAAAACAACCAGGGTACCGTATACGTGGTAACCGGCTCCGCAGGCGCCTCCGGCCGCAGCCAGCCTACTTACCCGCATGACGCCTTCTACTATTCCAACTTTGAGATAGGGGGCGCTTCCATGCTGGAAGTGAACGGCAACCGCCTGGAACTGAAATGGATCTGTGCAGATGGCCAGATCAGGGATCATTTTGTAATGATGAAGGACGTAAACAAACATAATGTCATCAGAGCAAAGAAAGGGGAGACCGTAACGCTCACCGCTTCCTTTGAAGGCAACTATAAATGGAACAAGAGCAGTGCAACAGACAGGAGCATTCAGGTAACCGCCAAAGCAGGTAAAACAGTATATGAGGTAACAGACCCATATAGCTGCCTGAAGGATACATTCGAAGTAACAGTGAGCAAGTAAGTAACATCATCCCTATCAACTTAATAAGAACAGCTGCATAGCGTGTAGGCCTTACCGCTATGCAGCTTAAAAAGAACTAACGGCCGGTCCAAAAAATTAACAGGGGCTGGCTGCAAGGGGACACCTATGCCGTATTGTCAAAAAATTCAATCAACCCATATGCGAACCATGAAAAGAATCTTTACATCTGCACTACTGCTTTGCCTATTTGCAGCAGTTCCCCTGTCAGTCTTTTCGCAAGGGCTGATCTCAGGAAGGGTCATCGACCAGAACAAACTAAACCTGCCCGGCGCCAGCATCGTGATCAAGGCGCTGTCCAGGAATACGGTATCAGACCCTATTGGTAGCTACCAGCTGTTGAACGTTCCTTATGGCACACACCAGGTATCCGTGTCCTATATCGGTTTTAAACCTTTTGACACTACTGTTGTGGTAAAGGACGGCAAGCCCGTAAAACTGGATATCATCCTGCAGGCGGGTCAGGGCCATGATCTGCAAACCATCGTCATAGGTGGTACCAATAGCGCCACCCTGAAAGCTATGAATCAGCAGAAGAACTCCAACCGGATCGTGAACGTGATCTCCGCAGACCAGATAGGCCGCTTCCCGGACCCCAACATCGGCGACGCATTAAAAAGGGTGCCCGGTATCTACGTGCAGGTAGACCAGGGCGAGGCTTCCCTCATCAGCGTACGCGGTACAGACCCCTCTAAAAGCACCATCAACATCAACGGTACTAACATGTCCGGCACGGGCGATAACCGCTCTGTGGGCATCAACGCCATTCCTTCTGACATGGTGCAGACCGTGGAGGTGACCAAAGCCATCACGCCGGATATGGATGGCGACGCCATTGGCGGCGTGGTGAACCTCATTACCCGTAAAGCGCCTTATACCCGCCTGCTATCTGTTACGGCCGGTACCGGTTACTCCTTCATGATCCAGAAACCAGCCTACAACGGCAACATCGTGTATGGCGACCGTTTTGGTAAGGACAAGAAACTGGGCGTAATGGCTTCCGCTTCCTACTACCGCCAGTACCTGGGCTCCAACATGCACGGCAGCGACTGGGGCGATACCAAATGGGTGGATGGCAATACCTACTTTATGCCCAAGTATCTGAACATGGAGCAGATCCTGATGGAAAGGATCCGCCAGAGCTACACCCTGGGTGTAGACTATAAGTTCAACGAAAAACATATCATCACCTTTACCGGTATCTATAACAACTACCGCGACTGGAGGCAGGAATACACCCTTAAAGTGGACGATATCGGCGCAGACTATCCCACCAATTGGAAACGCGCGCCCGGTTATGAAAGAGGTACGCCTAAAGGTGACGATGTGGAAGACGATAACGGCGATATGATCGACGATAACACCGGCGAATATTATGTAGACCGTACCAATGACCATATGCACCCCATCTATAACCCGGAGCTGGAGCGCCACATCAATGGCGGCGTGAATAAAAGAAACGGGGCAGAGATAGCGCAGAAGATCATCAACTTTGGCCTGGAAGGCCAGCACATCCTGGGTAAAGTAAAAATAGAGTGGAAAGGCTCCTACATGAAGAACAGAGGCGATAACCCCAACTCCCGCAGCCTGGAGCTGGAGAGCGAGAACGAGAAGCTGGCGCAGATGGATTATACGGATCCCCGGTTTATTAAAGCCATTGGCGGTACCGGTATAGACAATGTACTGGAAAACCTGAAAGGCCGGCCCACCAGCAATAGCGATACCGTGGATACCTGGTATATGGATGGTTACAGCGGCGCAGACAAACGTTCCTATACCCGCCAGTACCTGGGCCAGGTAGATGTGAGCATCCCTATCACAGAAGGTAAATATGGCAATACCATTAAGTTTGGCGGTAAGTACCGTGGCATGACCAAAGAAAGCACAATCCTGAACCAGGTATCCTGGTATCCTGGATTTGATCCTTTACGTAAAGCGGAGTATGACCAGAAAGTAGCCAACGGCGAAGCGGTAGATCCAACGGACTATATTGACTGGCAGCGCTTCTGGCAAAGCTTTGGTACGCACATGGAGAACGTGAGCAAGGACCTGTTCCCGCATTCCCAATATGAAGTAGGGAACACTGTTACTACGGAATGGGTATCGCACAACAATATGAACTATAACGGCAGCACAGACCAGTTCCTGAAACTGGATGATAAGCGCGATGCGCTGGCCGGCAACTACTCCGGTAAAGAAGGGATTACCGCTGGTTATATCATGAGCACCCAGAACCTGGGCGATAAATGGTCCTTGATAGGCGGTTTGCGCGCAGAGTACAGCACCCTGCACTATGAAGGGTTTAACTACAATAAGAGGCTGGATGCCATCGCAGAGAAGACAGTTTCCAATTCTCATTTCCTGGACTTTATGCCCGCTTTCCACATCAAATGGAACCCTACTAAAAAGATCGTAGGCCGCTTTGCCTATACGCGCACTATCTCCCGTCCGCCGTATGTAAGCATTGCGCCTAAGATGAACGTAAGCATCAAGGATAAAACAGTATCAGAAGGTAACCCGGATCTGAAGCCTACGCTTTCCAACAACCTGGACCTGTTGGGCGAATACTATACCGGTGGTACAGGTCTGATCTCCGGCGGCATATATTACAAACACATCACGGATTATACCGTTACCCGTAAGGATGATGTGCGTTTCTCACAAGTAGAGCAATATGTGCTTAGCCCAGAGGAGCTGGCTGCATCCGGCACCGCAGATGCCGCTACCATTGCCGACTACAAACGTTACTACGATCCTTTAAAGAAGAATGACGATATAATGGCAAGGACCAAGCCTGTGAACGCAGGCGCAGCAGACCTGGTTGGTATGGAGATCGCTTTCCAGCATGACCTGTCTTTCCTGCCCCAGCCGTTCAACCACCTGAGCCTCTATGCCAACTATACGCATAACTGGATCTTTACCAAAAAAGGAGAACCGGAACTGCCCGGCACTGCGGATGATATCGTGAACCTGTCACTGGCTTACGAAGTACACCGCTTCAGCGCGCGCGTATCCTTTAACTATACTTCTTCTTTCTCTACAGTGACTGGTAGCTTACCGGATCACAAAGGAGATATTTACTACGATAAGGTATTTTATATGGATGCTAACGTGAACTTCTTCCTGACCAAGAAAGTGGTATTGTTCGCGAATGCCAATAACCTGCTGAACCAGGCGCAGCGCTCGTTTATGTATCAGCCGCAGTATACCTATTCATCCCTGTACACCGGTACTACCGGACAAGTAGGGGTGAAGTTCAATATATTCTAGTATAACACTCATACACTTCTTCTCATTGAAAGGCCGCATCAATGCGGCCTTTTCTTTAATGAGCCAACTCATGGCCTGTTTGGGGCTTTGTTATACAGCAAGGGGAAAGAGGCTATGGTAACGTATACTGGCGGAAGAAGTCCCATATCACATCATTGGCATTAATGGCTGTGGACGGCGGGTCCGCCTTCTCGCGTGGCTTATCTCCACCCGGCCAGGAGTGGCCGCCGTCTGCCGTAACATACAGCTGCATTAACACCTCATTCTTACAGCCGGACCATTGGGTAAGCTTGTACTTCCCGTTATCTGTTAGTAGCTGTTTTGTGGTACAGGCATTGTAACCGGCCCATACCTGCAGCCCGGAATCTGCCGGTGGAAAGTAGTAACCACCCATACCCACGCCGCCCAGGTAAGGCACTTTAGCGTCCAGGGCAGAATGGATATGCAGGATAGGCACGGGCCTCACCGGCTGGCAAGGCTGCACTGTCAACAGCGGGCCGCTCACGGCTGCCACTGCCGCGATCTTATCAGACAGCTCACAGGCCAGCCGGTAGGTTAACATAGCGCCATTGGACATGCCGGCGATATAGATCCTTTTGGGGTCTACCTTAAAATCAGTCTGGATCTTATCGATCAGCGTGCGGATAAAGGTTACATCATCCACCTGCTCATCCAGCGCCGGGCCGCAGCAGGCGCCGGCATTCCAGGTGCGTACGCCCAGCGGCCCATGACTGGGTATGCCATCAGGGTATAAAGCAATAAAGCCTGACGCATTGGCTTTGTCTGTAAAATGATAATCGCGTTCAAACTGCGCGGCGCTGCCGCCAGTGCCATGTATGCCCACAACCAGTGGGAAATGGGTAGTGTCATTATCATAGTAAGCAGGCGGCAGGTTAAGCAGGTAGGTCCTGTTCCGTTCGTCTATTTTCATAACACCGTTGTAACGGTAGGCCTTTTCAACAGGGCTGTTATCCTTGGTGCAGCTGGTGAGCGCGGAAAACAATAGCGCGGTAACGATCAGTAAATGTTTCATATGCAGAGGCTTTAGATAGCACAGCAAAGGAACAATACTGCACCCCCATCGCACAGTACAAAAGGGGGGAAGCTGCCATATTTCCCCCTGAGGCTGCATAAGGGCAACCCTGTTGATCTATTGCCGGGGCCGATATGGTTTAAATAAAAGTGTAACCATTGGCAACGCTTTTATCATCCGCGCCGTACTTACTTTACTTGATTGCCAGCTTTTATTGGAATTCCTGATCTCATGCCCCGGATCTGCTATCGTGAATGCAACTTGTTTATTAAGGATTTAACTCCAATTGGATCACCCATGATCATGATTTCCACCGGAATATGAAACAACAGCTATTGTTATTGTAGTACCCTTTAAAACCCGGAAAAATGAAGCCAACGTTATTCAACGATCCACCGCTGTTAAAAGCCGGTGTGATGGGGCTGTGCCTGTTATTAGGTACGGGCTGCAAAAAGATCGAACAACATTTTCTTCCCAATGATTACGAACAGGTGAACCTGGTGGCGGATGTAGCTGGTTTTGGCGCTGCCAGGCTAGACTCCAACCTGGTGAATGCCTGGGGTATTGCCGTGGCGCCCTCTGGTCCGTTATGGATCTCCGCTGCAGAAACCGGCGTAAGCACCATCTATGACAGGAACGGGGCCGATGTAAGGCCGCCGGTAAAGATCCCTACCCCCACAGATTCCACCGGCGGATCGCCCACCGGCCAGGTATTTAATAATACCACGGATTTTGCTATCTGGCAGGACAAAACGGCCACGCCCAGCCGCTTTATTTTTGCCACGGAAGAAGGTACCCTGGCTGCCTGGGGCGGTGGTAACACGGCTACCCTTGTAGCAGACAGATCGCCCTGGCATGCGGTGTACAAAGGCCTGGCGCTGGCGCAGGATGGCGGAAAGAATTACCTCTATGCCACCGATTTCAGAGGAGCTAAGATCGATGTGTTTGATAAGGATTTTAAATACGTGACGGGTAAACCCTTCCACGATCCGGGTATCCCCGCCGGTTATGCGCCTTTTAATATCAGGAATATAGGCGGATACCTATATGTAACCTACGCTAAACAGCAATTACCGGAAAAAGAAGATGATGAACCAGGTATGGGTAATGGATATGTAGATGTCTATAGGCCCAATGGCGCTTTTGTAAAACGTTTTGCCACCAGGGGGGCATTAAACTCTCCCTGGGGGATGGCAGTAGCGGCGCCTGGCTTCTGTCCGGTAAAAGATGTGATCCTCATCGGCAATTTTGGAGATGGTCATATTAACATGTATAGCCTCCAGGGTATTTTCCTGGGACCATTAAAAAGCGGTTGGCGTACGATCAGCATACCCGGTTTGTGGGCGCTGGAGAACAATGTGCCGATGGCTGATCCCAAACAATTATTCTTTACAGCGGGACCGGATGGTGAAAGACATGGGCTTTTTGGATACCTGATAAACAGGCATTAATTCAAAAAATAACCCGGCTGTATCATAACCGGGTTATTTTTTTCATCAGGATATACAGGCATAAATTATTTGTCTTTTACAACAGACAGGATATTGCCGGCGGGATCCTTAAACCATGCCACTGCAAAGTCATCCTGGTGAGAGATACCCTTCTCATCCGTGTTAAGATCTTTATACTGTTCAAACTTGATCCCTTTAGCCGTGAGCTCGTCCACTGCTTTTTCCACATCCTGTACGGGGAAATTCAGGACAGTGAAACTGGCCGGTTCATGATTTGGCTTAGGGTAGATGAGTACGGTGCCCCCACCATTCAGTTGCATGATCAGCATCTCGCCCATCATGTCTTCTACTTTTACATTCAGTCCCAGCTTTTCGTAGAACGCCTTGGTCTGTTGGATATCATTCGTGGAAAAACTGCTGAATGCTTTTGCTTGACCTAACATAGTATAATGTTTTTGGTGATGAATTAACTGTTACAAATTTACGGCCATTGCCGCCACCAAAGGGGTGGTGATCGCGCCAATCTCAGGGTGGTATTGCGTACCAGCCTGTACTATGAAAAAATATTTTATCGGATTTGCGCAACCATCGCGCACTTTTTGGCGTATTATAGTTGTATGCTGACACCATATCTTTTCTTGACCAGCTAAGAAACCAGGAGCATAATCAACGAGCTGTACTGCGGTAAGAAGATCACATGTAATTTCCTCACTACCTATTATGATCTTAATCAATTGATGATTTTTTAACAATCTAAAATCAATTCTTTATGAAGATCAATTCCACTAATGCCAACTGCGGGCTGCTACGCAGTTTTGCCGGCCCTTTAATGACAATATTCTTGGCTGTTTTGATTGTTTTACCTGCCTGTAAAAAACATGATGACAGGCCCTCTAAAACGGTAGATGCAAAACTTATTGCCGATAACCTTGTATCCCCGCTTGGAGTGGTCACAGCGCCAGACAACAGCAAACGCTTATTTATCATTGACCAGGTAGGAAAGATTTGGATCGTAGATGACAATGGCAATAAGTTGTCAACGCCTTTCCTCGATGTAAGCGGCAAGATGGTTGCATTGGATGGTAATTATGATGAACGCGGACTATTGGGTCTGGCCTTTCATCCTGACTACCGGCATAACGGTAAGTTTTACATTTACTACACGCTCCCCCCGCGCGCTGGTGGCCCACAGGGAGGTGGTGCATGGAACAACCTGAGCCGTATCGCAGAATTTAAAGTGGATGCAAGTAATCCCAACAAGGCCGATATGAGCACAGAGAAAGTGATACTGCAGCTCGATGATCCGCAGTCTAACCATAACGGCGGCACCCTTGCATTTGGCTGGGACGGCTACCTGTACATTTCCATAGGTGATGGCGGAGGCGCAGACGATGTTGCGCCGGGCCATGTGATGGATTGGTATAAGACAAATGCCGGTGGTAACGGACAGGATATAGATTCCAACCTGTTTGGCAATGTATTGCGTATTGATGTGAACCACGGAAACCCCTATGCCATTCCGGGCGACAACCCATTTGTAGGCAAGCAGGGTAAAGATGAAATATATGCATACGGATTCCGCAATCCCTATCGCTTCTCCTTTGATATGGGCGGCGCACACTGGTTATACCTGGGCGATGCAGGACAAGTACTGTATGAAGAAATTGATGTAGTTAAAAAAGGAGGCAACTATGGATGGAATGTAAAAGAAGGCACGCATTGCTTTAATGCAGCCGATAATGAAATGGAACTGGCCGGATGCCCCGTAAAAGATACATTTGGCAATATGCTTATAGACCCGGTAATTGAACTGAACAATGCAGAAAATCCCAAGGGCGGAAGGGCAGTTACCATCATAGGCGGTAACGTATACCGCGGTCATGATATCCCCTGGCTAGGCGGAAAATATATCTTTGGTTCCTTTGCCCGCTCAGAAAATATGGCAGATGCAGAATTGTTTATGGCCACACCGGGTGGTGGAAGCGGCCTCTGGGATTTTGAAGAGCTCACATTAAAGAGCTACCCTGATAACCTGCAGCATTATCTGAAAGGTTTTGGACAGGATTGGGATGGTGAATTGTACCTGGCAGTATCCAGTATGGCTGGCCCTTCCGGCAATACCGGTCAGATATGGAAACTGGTGGCGGATAAGAAAGACGATAACGGCCATGGCCACCACGGTGGTAAATGGTAATACTTTTCGGTAATTTTAGTGAAACGATCGTATTCATTAAAATGTACCGTTATGACAGGAGAAACCAACCTGGCCACCTTGCTCCGCACTATGCAGCCTGTACTGAACAAGGGTGAGTACGTGTTCTGTACCATTGGTCACGATACGGAGCTGGAGACCAGGGATCTGATCTGCCTTTTCCGGGAAAAAGAAGGCATGACGGTGATCGTGCGCAAAAGCCTGGCAGACGCCCAGGGGTTGGCCTATTCCTTTATAGCGGCCTGGATCACCTTAACGGTGCACTCCTCCCTGGAAGCAGTAGGGTTAACCGCCGCTGTATCAAAAGCCCTGGCGGATGAAGGCATCAGCTGCAACATAGTAGCAGCCTTTTACCACGATCACATCTTTGTGCCGGAAGCCGCGACAGACAAAGCCATGCAGGCGTTAAACGCATTAACCAGAATAACCTGAAGCGTCAACAACGCTTTTACGCTGAGCTGTGAAAGAAAAGGCTGTCTCATAACATTTGAGACAGCCTTTTCCCTTTTAATTTTTTTACTTATTGTCCAACTGTAGTCCCTTGTTTGTTGCCAAACACGGTCTTCAACAGGTCGGTTACACGGGCGGCCGGGTCCTTACGGATCTTCTGCTCTTCCAGTGATACCTCCTGGAAAATACCTGCTACCGCTTTATCGGTCACATAACCGGTAAGGTCTGTATTCACAGGCGTTTTAGAGAACTTGTTGTATACAGTGAACACATCTGCCCAGTACTTGGTAGCATCCACTTTCTTCAGCGCGCTCTCGATTGCCGGACGGAAAGCCGTGGTCAGCGCACTGGTAGTTTTTTGTTTAAAATAATTGGTAGCGGCAAAATCACCGCCTTTTAAAATGCCTACGGCGTCTGTAATGCTCATGGATTTGATGGCATTCACAAAAATAGGCGCTGCGGATTTAGCGGCTTCCTCTGCGCCACGGTTCATGGATTGGATAGCTTTATCCACCACGCTGCCTAAACCTACGCTGCGCAGGGTGGATTCTACTTTCTGCGCCTCAGGCGGCATCAGTATTTTCAGGGCAGCATTGGCAAAGAAGCCATTAACGGCAGACAGCCGGTTGGTGCTGTTCTGGGTACCGATGGTGAGCGCTTCTTTTAAGCCCGCCACAATTTGTGCGGAGCTAAGGCCGCCGCTGGTAGCGGCCGGCAGGTTGTTCATGATCTGCTGCGCAGTTTCACAACCCGTAAACAAGCCGGAAAATAACACTAATAGCAGGGAACAGGAGAGTAGCCTTTTTTTCATATAGATGTATTAACAGGAGGCAAAGATAATGTTCCCCTAAAATATCCGGGTATATATCAGTTATTCGTATTAATTATTTTACCCACATAAAAGGGCCGCCTGTCAACGGCCGCTTTTTTTATGCCCTGCAATAAACGCAGAATATTATTTTTGTCAGGTACGTTTGATCCCGATCATTATGCAAGAAAACCTGATGAGTGATGACGAGTTGCTGCGGGCCGTAAAAGGGGATGATACGGCCGCTTTTAAGGTATTATATGATAAATACTGGAAAGCGCTTTATATAAAGGCCTGCCAACGCGTAGATAAGGATGATGCCAAGGATATGGTGCAGGAGGTGATGATCACCTTCTGGCGCAGGAGACAGCATATTGAGCTGAAAGCTGGCGCAGATATAGGAGGATACCTGTTTGCCGCCATCAAATACCGGGTCATCAGCCATTATGCCTTTAACAGTGCAGAGATCAGGGATCCTTCCTTTTTCGATATCCTTGACAAAGTATATTCAAACGAGCTGGAAACCAAGGAACTGCAACAACGGATAGAGACAGCGGTCAGCAAATTGCCCGCCCGTATGCAGCAGATCTTCCGGATGAGCCGCGAAGAAGATTATTCTATTACTGAGATAGCGCAGCAACTGCAGCTTTCCGAACAAACGGTGAAGAACCAGTTGACAGAAGCGTTGAAACGGCTCCGCGCCTCCCTGCAGTCCCAAACGCCGGGAGCCTGGGCCCTTGTATTATTCTGCCTGTACTGTATGCACAACAGGTAGCCCGCAAATTTACCCTAACCCATCTTTTCCACTGGCGCCGGCCGGGTGGTTGTCCTCTTTGTCCCTGGCTGTTGCAGACCGGCATTTTCCCTCCGCAAAACTTTTTTTAAAAAAATCCGGGTACCGGCTGGTACCAAACAATGGTTTTTGATATAAGGAAAATAAAAACGCATACCATTTGGAAACAGGCAAGATCAAACAGCTATTGAAACGCTACCTCTTAGGACAGGTTGCTGCACAGGAGACCAGGGCTATAGACGATTGGTACGCGTCCTTTGACGCCGCTGTGCCCGCGGAGTTGCCGGCACAGGAAGAGCGCCAGCTGCACGCAGAGATCTGGCGCATGATCCAACCGGAGATCAGGGTAACCAGGGTTTTCTATCGCCGGCCATGGGTAAGGGCCGCCGCGGCCGTATTGATGCTGCTGGGGGCCGGTATGGCCTATTTCCTGCTCCGGGGCCCGCAAGCCAGAGAATATACCGCCTATCATACCGCTAACGGGGAGCGCCGCACCATTCGCCTGCAGGATGGTACTTCGCTTACGCTCAACGCCGGCTCCACCCTGCTGCTCTCAAAGGACTGGGACCGGGAAAGAAGGCTGCAACTGGTAGACGGGGAAGTGTTCTTTGAAGTGGCGCCCGATACCCGCCGCCCGTTTGTTGTGGAAAGCGGTCCCCTCACCACTACTGTTTTAGGCACCGCTTTTAATATAAGCGCCTATACCGGCATCCATAAGCTAAGCGTGGCGGTTGTGGCAGGTAAAGTAAGCGTGGCCGGTAAAACAGGCGCCAGCCTGCTCGAAAAAGGCAGGGAACTGGTGTACGATAAACAGGACGGCCATACCAGCATACAAACCCTGGCCACAGACCAGATAGCCTGGACCCAGGGTAAGTTGCTGCTGAACGATGTATCCTTTGAGGAGATGAGCGTGCTGGTGGAAAAGAACTTCGGCATAAAGATCATCACCACGCAGGCGCCCGTCACAAAAAACAGGTATACCACAGAACTGCAGCTGGATATGCCGCCTGCTGCCGCTATAGAAGTACTGGCTGCCATCCACCAGCTAAAGATAAAACGCAACGGCAACCAGGTGCTGTTATACGAATGATCCACGTACATAAAACCAAAATTTAAATATCCTCCCTTCACGTAAGGCATGTATGAAACCGTCAAGGTTTCATACGACCACTAAAAGACAAATTCACGTATGAAAACAATGCACACAAAGCTCCGGAAAGGAACGCTGGCCTTTGTTCTGCTGTTAACCATGTCCTTTTTTCCTGCATATGCGGGGCCCGGGCAGGTGCTGACAGCCACCACGGTCACCATCACCTTAAAAAGCGGTTCCCTGGAATCCGCTATCAAACAACTGCAGGAATTAACCAAAGTCACTTTTGCGTATGACAAACAGCTGCTGCTCGCTTATCCCATTGCAGAGCGGCGTTTTTCCAAAGAAAGACTGGACAGGGTACTGCAGGAATTGCTCAAAGACAAATTCCTGGTATTTAAGGAAGTCAACAACATTGTGGTCATCAGCCGTGCGCCGGTAACAACGCCTGGCGCCCTGACTGCCGGGAAACGCGCGGATATCGTAGTAGCAGGTATCGTAACGGATGAGAAAGGGCAGCCCATGCCCGGCGTAAGCGTAGCGGTAAGAGGCGTTAGTACCATGACCTCCACAGACAATAACGGCCGCTTTAAGCTGATCGTACAATCGCCGCAGGCAGTGCTGGCATTTAGTTTTATTGGCTACGAAACCGCAGAGGTAACAGTTGGCAATCAAACCAGCATTAATGTACAGTTAAAGATTGGCAGCCGTGCCCTGAACGAGGTAGCGGTGGTTGGTTTTGGCACCCAGCGTAAGGTAAGCCTGGTAGGTGCGCAATCCACTATTAAAGCAACGGAATTCAAGCAGCCGGCGGCAGACATCTCTACCATGCTGGCCGGCCGTATAGCGGGCGTTGTAGGCGTGCAGCGCTCCGGCGAGCCGGGCAAAAGCGGCGCCGATATCTGGATCCGCGGTATCTCCACCTTTGGAGACGGCAACAAAGCCACGCCGCTGATCCTGGTAGATGGCGTGGAACGTTCTATCAACAACATTTCGCCGGAAGACATTGAATCCTTTACCATCCTAAAGGATGCTGCCGGTACCGCCGTATACGGTGTGCGTGGCGCTAATGGCGTTATACTGCTCAAAACAAAGACCGGTAAGATAGGTAAACCGCAGATCTACTTCGACTACAACGAAGGCGTGAACACCTTTACTAAACGTCCGGAGATGCTGGATGGCATCACCTATATGGACCTCGCCAACGAAGCGCTTACCACCCGTAACCAGAATGCAAAATACTCGCAGGAGTATATAGATAAAACAAGATCCGGCGCAGATCCCTTACTGTATCCGGATGTGAACTGGATGGATGCCGTATTCAATAAATTTGGCCATACCCGCAGCGCTAACCTCAATGCCAGCGGCGGCGTGGAGAATGCGCAGTACTATGTCTCCCTGGGTTATTTTAACGAGACAGGTTTCCTGAAAACAGATGAGCTGGCACGGTACAACTCCTCCTTAAAATACAATCGCTATAACTTTACCAGTAACCTGAACCTGCGGCTTACCAAAACCACCCGCCTGGATGTAGGTTTACAGGGTTATTTCTCCAACGGCAACTATCCCGGTATCAACAGTGGCGATATTTTCCAGAGCGCTATGGATGCCGCCCCCGTGGCTTATCCCATCATGTACCCCGGCGGGCTGGTGCCGGGACAGTCTGCCAACGGCGGCTTCCGCAATCCTTATGCGGACCTTACCCGGCGTGGCTACCGCAATGAGTTTAAGAACCAGCTGTATTCCAACCTCCGGGCTACACAGGCGCTGGATTTTATTGCGCAGGGCCTCAGCGCTACCGCAATGTTTGCCTTTGATACCTATAACCAGAACTATATTATCCGCTCCAAACGGGAAGATACCTGGTTCCCGGATCAGACTAACCCCTATAAGCCGGATGGCAGTCTTAACCTGGTAAAAACATTTACGGGGGATGAGTACCTGAGTTTTGATAAAGCAGATGATCAGCGGCAGACCACCCGTCAGTTCTATACGGAAGCGGCCATCAACTATGACCGGGCTTTTGGCAAACACCGTGTAACCGGCTTAGGGCTGTTCTACTCCAGCGATAAAACAAATACGCTGGCCGGTGATTTCATCAACTCCATACCGGAGCGTTACCTGGGTTATGCCGGTAAAGCCGCCTATTCTTTTGACGACCGCTATTTCGCGGAATTTAATTTTGGTTATAACGGTTCTGAACTGTTTGCGCCCGGTAACCGCTTTGGCTTTTTCCCTGCGGTGGGCATAGGCTGGCTGGTATCCAACGAAAAATTCTTCGAGGGCATAAAACCGGTGATCAGCTTCCTCAAATTCCGTTACTCCAATGGTAATACCGGTTTAGGCAGTACCAATGAAAGGTTCCTGTACATCACCAAGCTCAATGATAACGACCTGGGATATTCTTTTGGTAAACAGCCGGGGAATAAAGGCGGTATCAGCATCAACCGTTACGCTACGGATGTACGCTGGTCCGTCTCCAACAAACAGGACCTGGGCGTGGAGCTGCACACGCTCAACGACCGCTTATCCATTATTGTAGACCTGTTTAAGGAACACCGCAAAGGCATCTTCCTGCAGCGGGCCTCCAACGTGAACTTTATGGGTTTGCAGAACCAGCAGTATGGCAACCTGGGTATAGTGGACAACAAAGGCATTGACGCGTCGCTGGAGTACTTTGCTAAAATAGGGCAGGTGGACATTTCCCTGCGGGGCAATATCACCTATAACAAAGACAAGCTGATAGAAGACGACCGTCCGCCGCAGGCGTTTCCATGGATGGATCACCGCGGTAACAACATACTGGCCCGTTATGGATATGTAGCAGAAGGCCTGTTCCAGAGTGATGACGAAATAGCCAAAAGCGCTGTGCCCGGCGACCGCTCCATGGTAAAACCCGGTGATATCAAGTATAAAGACCTGAACGGTGATGGCCTCATCAATGCTTACGATGTGACAAAGATTGGCCGTGGAGATGTACCCGCCATTGTATACGGCTTTGGGTTTAATATAGGATATAAAGGCTTTAACATAGGGGTGCTATTCCAGGGACTGTCAGATGCGGACCGGTTGCTGTCTGGTTCTGCCATCATTCCCTTTAACGGCGGCGGTGGCCTCACGAATGCCTATGCAATAGCCGTAGACCGCTGGACGCCAGAGAATCCCAATCCCAATGCCTTCTACCCACGTTTGGCATATGGCGAAGCAGAAAATAAGAACAATACACAAGCCAGCTCCTGGTGGGTAAAGGATGTAAGTTTTATGCGCCTTAAATCTGCGCAGATCGCCTATAACCTACCGGCTAATTTCCTGCGCAGGCTGGGTATCCGCAATTCCTCCATTTACCTGCAAGGCATTAACCTGCTTACGTTCAGCAAGTTTAAGCTCTGGGATCCGGAGCTGAATACCAATAACGGGTCTTCTTATCCCAACGTACGCACAATATCTATGGGTGTGAACTTAAAATTTTAATTACGTATGAAGAACTTTTTTCGTCAACTGATATACGCATGCCTGGCCCTGGTGCTATTGGCCTCCTGTAAAAAATACCTGGATCAGGTACCGGATGACCGTCTGACCATAGAAGAAACCTTCCGCACCTGGAACACGGCGCAGAAATTCCTGAACAATGTATACGCCCGCATACCCGATGAATTTGGGCAACGCAACCCCGGCGATAATGAGAACCGTGGTTTGTGGACCGGTGGTTGTGACGAGGCGGATTATGTATGGGGCTTTGTGCAATCCAACGATGTGAACATTGGCAACTGGGACGCCAACTCCGGATTTGTACGGGATTACTGGACCAATTTTTACAAAGGCATCCGCGCTGCCGGCGTATTTATAGAGAATGCGGACCAGATCACAGACCTTACACCTAACCTCATCACGCAATACAAAGCAGAGGCCAGGGCCTTACGCGCCATGTATTATTTTTACCTGATGCGTATCTACGGCCCCGTGGTAGTGATGGGGGAACGTCCGGCCCCTGTGGACACCAGCCTGCAGATACCGCGTAATTCCATAGATGAATGCGTGTCCTATATTGCAGACGAGCTGGCAACGGCCGCGCAAAACCTGCCCGTAATACCCGCCAATGACCAGGATTATGGCCGTATTACCAAAGGGATTGCGCTGGCTTTCCGTGCCAATGCCCTGATGTATGGCGCCAGCCCCCTGTTTAACGGCAATGCAGACCTGGCAGCATTGAAGAACCTGGATGGTAAACAGCTGATCAATCAAACCTACGACGCCAATAAATGGAAAACAGCAGCAGACGCTTATAAGGCCTTCATCGATCAGTTTGTACCCGGTACTTATGACCTGTTTAAAAAGAACAACGCCGCCGGCGAGTTTGACCCTTATCTTTCCTGCCGTGATGTGATACTCACAGACTGGAATAAGGAAGTGATCCTGGCCCGTCCCGGTAACTCGCTGGGCTCGCGCCAGTACGAGTTAACGCCTTACCATAACGGGGCCAGCTCGCGGGATGTACGCGGCAGTGGCGGCCTGGGGGCTACACAGAATATGGTGAACGCCTTTTTTATGGAGAATGGCAGAAGCATAGACGATCCGCAGTCTGGTTATGTAAGCAGCGGCTTCTCGGATTTCCAGGCGCCCTATGATACCCATACCAAGAACATTTACAACCAATGGACGCACCGGGAGCCGCGGTTTTATGTAAACATTACCTATGATGGCAGTACCTGGCTCAATACCTCTTACGGTGAGATCACCACCCGTTTATATAACACCGGCAATTCCGGCAAACAAACGGGCGGCGGCGATTATACACCTACCGGTTATGTAGCGCGTAAGGCTATGGGTCTGGGCGCATGGGATATAAACAACCGCTCGCTGATATTGGTGCGTCTGGCAGAGGTCTACCTGAGTTATGCGGAGTGTCTGAACGAAGCCGCGCCAGGCAGTGCAGACGTATTAAAATACCTGAACCTGATCCGCGAACGGGCTGGCATTCCCTTATACGGCTCCGCTACATTGCCCGTGCCCGCCGGACAGGCCGCTATGCGGGAGGCCATCCGCAAGGAGCGCCGGGTAGAGCTGGCCTTTGAAAACAACCGCTTTTTTGATGTGCGCCGCTGGAAAATAGCAGAGCAAACGGAGAATGGCCCTATGTATGGTTTAAACATAAGCGCAGACCTGCCGGACTTTTTAAAAGTAGTGGCTTTTGAAACCCGCGTGTTCAATAAAAGACATTATCTTTTCCCTATCCCATCGGATGATATCAATAACGATAAGGAACTGGTGCAGAACCCGGGATGGTAAGCAGTATTGTATCTAACATGAATAAATAACAGCAGATGAACAGACTATCCTTTTTGATGGCCCTGAACCTGGTATTATACACCGCCTGCGGCAAAAGTAACGGCCGTGGCGGGCCGGCTGGTCCCGCGCCATTACCCGTTGTATCGTTTACAGATAAGGATGCCACGGCCGCTTTCAATACGTTTAATACGTATTTCTACAGCCCGGCAGACCAGCTGTACTACGCCACAACGGAAAAGAGATCCATTGGCGCCATCTGGACACAGGCCATTTACTGGGATATGGCCATGAACGCTTACAAGTGCACCAAAGATCCTGCACAGCTGCAGTTGATCAAAGATATCTTTAACGGTGGCTATCGCCGCTATGACCAGTATAACTGGAACAACAAAGTGGTATGGTTCATTTATGATGATATGATGTGGTGGATCATTTCACTGGCCAGGGCTTACCAGCTCACGAATGAAACACAGTATCTGGATCTTTCAAAAGCTGGTTTCAAAAGGGTATGGGACGAGTCTTACGATCCTGTAGCGGGCGGTATGTTCTGGGACTTTAACCACAGCGGTAAAAATTCCTGCATCAATTTTCCCACGGTAATAGCCGCTATGCTGCTGTATAAGATCACCGGGGATAAGACCTATCTGCAAAAAGCAAAGGATGTATACAGCTGGTCGTTGAATAATCTCTTTGATCCTGCTAAGGGCCGGGTAGCAGACAACAATATCAAAGGCAACAAAGGCTGGTCTGACTACACATATAACCAGGGTACTTTTATTGGCGCAGCGGTGTTATTATACAAGGAAACAAATGAGCCCGCTTACCTGGAGCAGGCAAAGCTGGCGGCAGACTACACGCAGCAGAGCATGAGTGACGCCAACGGCATCCTGCCAGCAGAGGGCGACTGGAATGAGCAGGGCGTATTAAAGGCTATCTTTGGTCAGTATATGCTGATGCTGGTGCAAGATGCCAACCAGCCGCAATACCTGCCCTGGATCCGCAGGAATATTAATACTGCCTGGGGCAACCGCGATGCAACGCGCGGTCTTACCTACCGGAATTATAAGGTACCCTGCCCAACAGGGAATATTCAGTCTTATGAAGCCAGCAGCGCAGTGATGCTGATGCAGGTATGCCCGCCGGAGAAATGACCGCAAAATATATAACAGAAAACATCTTGTAGATACACAATGTACAGGTAGGCAACTATTAACAGGATACACTTAAATGAACATCCCCATGCACCAAAGTGTATGGGGATGTTTCGTTGGGTTGCATCAACCCTTTTAAAAGTAGCAGGGAACAAGGGTGGCCCGATGACCTCCCCGTTTAATCTATGCTCTTGTCCCTGCCCATCGAACTGTGGAGTATGCCCATTAAACAACAGGTATTCATAGGATACACAATGTCTACCGCCCGTTTAGGAAGGCATAAATATCTTTGCCCGGCTTATTAGCGCCGGATATAATGATCTTATGAAAAATAGCTGCTGCATATACCCTGAACCACGGGCCGCAAATGGTATGTACTAATAATGCTGCTAGTACTTATACTTTCATACTACATGGTTTACTATGGTCATTTAATTAAAAGTGTATGCTTATCTCTCGTAGGTTGCGTATTGCTTTGATGGTAATATGGTGTCGTTATTCCAAGGGCTCGCTCTTAGTAATTTTTCATGGACATGGAATTAACTGATTCAAAAATAGTGTTTAATGTTTAAATAAAAAAATTGAACAAAGCTGAAAAAAGAAAGATAACCTGCACAAGTTCAGGACTATACGCTGGAAGTCCCTGTAATACTATAAACAGATTGTTGAGGCCAGTTGTTTCAATAAATAAAATTATTTTTGAAATATACTTCACCTGCGTATACATGCCCGATAAACACGCAGAAAAACCTGCTTAAAGAACGTATGACTATTCATCCTGTAGGCAAATATTCCATCAAGGACCTTGAAAAGCTATCCGGCATCAAGGCCCATACCATCCGTACGTGGGAAAAACGTTATGGCGTGCTTCGCCCTGAAAGGACTGGCACCAACATCCGCTATTACTCCGGTGAAGAATTGCGCCACATCCTCAACATCAGCCTGCTGCTAAAGAACGGTTACCGCATTTCTGCCGTTAGTGAGATGACGCCCAATGAGATCATCAACCGTTTATCAGAGCTTACGATGGTAAAACCAGTGGAGGATGGTTTCCAGGAAAGTTTGTTGTTAAGTATGATAGAACTGAATGAGGCGCAGTTCAATAAAACCTTTCTGACAGTAGTGATCAATATGGGTTTTGAGAAGGCGGTAGCCCATGTGATCTTCCCTTTCTTTGAGCGCATAGGAGTAATGTGGCAAACAGCAACGATCAATCCCGCACAGGAACATTTTATTTCCAATATTGTACGGCAAAAGTTGATCCTGGCTACAGAGATGTTACAGGTAGTACCTGCCAGGGATGCGCCCACCGTGCTGTTATTCCTTCCAGAACCGGAACTGCATGAACTGGCTTTGTTGTTTTACAATTACGCCTTTCGCGCAAGAGGTTATAAAACCATTTACCTTGGACAAGCTGTTCCGCAGGATAACCTGGAGCGTGTTACCAGCATTACAAACCCTGACTATATTGTAACAGGTATTACCAATTCGCTGGATGATAAAGGCTTCCAGCATTTTGTAACTACATGTGCGCGCACATTTGCCGGCAAAAAGATCTACTACACAGGGCCTGTGCCGCTCGCCGCCCATATAAAACTACCACGTAATGCTTATCCGTTAAAAGAATTATTAAACCTTTTAGGAATGGAATATTGAGAATTCTGTTTAAGGATTTAATGAAAACGTTAAACAGACTGTCCTTCATTAATTGTTTTGTTCATTTGCCACAGCTGTGTTGTCAAAGGATGTTCTCCGGTTCCATATGTAGCATTTATTTCTTCTTCGTATACCGGTATAGCAATCCGCTAATGCCTATCAAGGCCAGTGCTGCTCCTACTTTCAGCCATCTTTGGGAGGTATTGGGTGCAGGCAGGTATTCAACGCCGTTTACACCAGCTACAGCCGCTTCTTTTACATATCTGCCAGACGATGGTCTGGCTGCCGTATCGAAGTTTGCAGCCAGACGGTGCAGGGCGGCTTTCATTGTATTGCCCTTCATTGGCTTTCCATGGCCGCTGGCAATTACAGATGGCTCCAGGTCTGCAAGTTTCTGAACGGTTCTTTGCGCCTCATGCCAATTGCACGTAAAATATCTTGGAGGACCGCACAGCTTCTTCGCCTGTGTGATAACGGACCATAAGGACTCCTGCTGTGTAGTTACTACTGCATCCCCCGTCAGCAGTACGCCATCCCGTTCACGGTAAAGACTGATATGCCCCGGTGCGTGCCCCGGCGTATGTATATACCGCCAGTCAGGTAATCCCGGAATACTGCCATCTTCCGGCAATAATAAAAGACGCCCATTCAGATCTTTTGGATGTTTTGGAAATAACCAGGAAAGTAATGTCATCAATCCGCCGCCCGCAGTAGGGTCCGGAGGAGGATAAGATGAGCGGCCCGTGAGATACGGCGCTTCCAGGTAATGCGCATAAACCGGCACGTCCCATTCCTCAGCCAGCTTTTTTAACGAGCCGGTATGATCAAAATGCCCGTGCGTAAGAATGATGGCGGAGGGGGAGGTCTGTGGCCAGAAAAGGTGGGCAGACACCTGCCGTATTTTAGCCGCGGCAGTGGGAAGCCCGGTATCCACCAATACCCAGTGATTGCCGGCGTTGGCGTGGATGAGATATACATTGACCATTATGTCTTTAATGCCCCATACTCCAGGCGCTACAAGGAACCACTTTTTGTAGAGGTTTTCCTGTATGGGCGTGGTCTTTTTTTGCTTCATAAACATTGTATTAGCCGTTACCCGTAATTTGGTTGTCAATAGGTATGTGCAAAAAGCATGCATGCCGGTAAACCCCTCTGTGTGGCCATTGCTGCACAAACCGCTGGTGTGGATTTTATGAAACGGTCGGGTAACAGAAGGAAATATACCGGAGCGGCGATAAAAAGGGGAAATTTGCGGAAGTTGCGACAATAGGGAAAACGCAATGAATGGTTCAGTCTACATTTATACGCTGCTTTTTACTACCCGTAACCTCGTTTTGTAGTAAAGTATTACCACGCCTGTGCTAAAGGCTTTGGATTGCAGCAGCTGTAGATTGGTATTGTAGCGTATATCTTTAAACAAAGGCATGCCTTCCTGCAGGATCACCGGGTGCACCCATAACATATACTCGTCTATTAGCCCCTGGCGCATGAACGATTGTACAATGCTGCCGCTGCCAAAAATGATCATATCCGCGCCGGGTTGCTGTTTTAGTGCCAGTATTTTATTGCCTATATCCCCGCCCATGATCCGGGTATTCTGCCAGCTTGCCTGTTCCAGGGTATTGGAGAAAACGATCTTGCGGTAGCTGTTCATCCGGCGCGCAATGGAAGCGTCGGTGGGATTGGCCAGGGGATCGCGCGCGGCACAGGGCCAGTAGTCCGCCATAACCTGGTAGCTACGCCGTCCCAGCAGGATGGTATCCGCTGTATCCAGCTGCTGCGATATGCACGCAGACATCTCCCCGTCCCAGAAAGGAAAATGCCAGTCCAGCGCGCCATCTGCGCTGGCCATAAAACCATTGAGGGTGATGTTCATAGATACAATTACCTTCCGCATGAGACAAAGGTACCCCATACGGGCAGGAGAGAGGGAGGGCAAACCGGACATACAGGCGGGCCGGTTTCGACTTTTTTCGTAATTTACGGCCCTCAGTGTAGATCGCTCAATGGGCTTTGCCTGGCGCCGCTTGTTTCCACGTGATCTTTTGCGGCAGGGTCCATCTAAAATGAACACTTAAACTTTTACCAGGATGAAACATGTTTCCATCATTATTCCCAATGAAGCCGTGCTTGTGGCCATCGGTGACCCGCGTTATCTGTTTGATACCGTGAATAATTTCCTGGAGGCTACCGGCCAGCCGGCTTTGTTTAACGTACAGCTGGTAGGCCTGACCCCGGAAGTTAAGCTGATCAACGGCTCCTTTTCTGTGCATGCGGATGCGCTGATCGGGGAGGTGGAACATACAGACCTGATCATTATACCTGCCCTGGGCGGCCGCGATCCCCGGCATGCGGTAGAGATCAATAAGGCGTATATACCCTGGCTCATTGCCAAACACCAACAGGGCGCAGAGATAGCCAGCCTTTGCATTGGCGCCTTCCTGCTGGCGGCCACCGGTCTACTGAACGGTAAGGAGTGCTCCAGCCATTGGGTGCTGGCAGACGAGTTCCGGGATATGTTCCCGGAGGTGACCCTGGTGGATGGGCGTATCATCACGGAGGAACGTGGCCTTTATTCCAGCGGCGGCGCTACCTCTTACTGGAACCTGCTGCTCTATATCGTAGAAAAATATACCAGCCGTGAAATAGCCATTAAAATAGCCAAATACTTCGCCCTGGAGATAGACCGCAAAAGCCAGTCGCCCTTTATTATGTTTAACGGGCAAAAGAAACACGAGGATGAGCCCATCCGCAAAGCGCAGGAATTCATTGAGAGTAACCTCACAGAAAAATTATCGGTGGATGAGCTGGCGGATAAATTCGCTATTGGCCGCCGGCATTTTGACCGGCGCTTTAAAAAAGCTACCAATAACACGCCTGCAGAATACATACAGCGCGTACGAATAGAGGCCGCCAAAAAGCTGCTGGAGATCAGCAGGAAGAACGTAAATGAAGTGATGTACGAGGTGGGTTATGCGGATACCAAATCTTTCCGCACCGTATTTAAAAAGATCACCGGCCTGTCACCCATAGACTACAGGAACAAATATAACAACGAAGCAGTAGTGGCATAAGGCATGGCCTCCACATAGATCATGGAGGCCATCCCCATTAGATTAAAACTTCACGGAAAACCCGGCATTCACTACATAATCAGCAAAAGCCGCATCCCCGTTCACCTTATTGGTAGGCGTGCTTCTTTCCTTATCTGTTACGCTCTGCGTTCTGTTGCGTACAAAGGCCACTGGTACAGCGACAAATAACCTTGTTTTTTTGATGGCATAAGAGACTGCCGGCTCTACAGACCATACATAACCGGGTCTGCGGAAATCGCCGCTGCCGCCTACCAGGTCATTTACCGGTATACCCTCCAGCCGTACGCCGGCGGAGGTGGTGAAATTCCGGGAGGTAAAGCCTGCGCCGGCCCGGAACATATACTGATCCGGCACGCTGCAAATGGCCTCATTGGCCAGGGCAGGCGTCAGGGTCTCACGGTAGGTCCTTACCCCGTTCTGCTCCCGTGGGTTCAGCAGGTAATAACCGTTGGCATATACGCCTAGTTTGTTGCCCAGGTGATAGTAGGCGTTCAGTTCCGCCGTAAGGCCGGTGCCGCCATCGCCCAGCTGTATGGACTGGTCAACGGTCCTTAGCTCTTTGGCCCCGTTGGGGCCTACATTATGCCAGTAATCCTGGTAATCATAATCGCCCGTGGCGAACTTAATACCTAAACCGGCCTGTATATTGCCCCGGGTATGTTTTTTAGGGTCCAGCAGCCAGCGGTACACCGCCACGCGGATATCGCCCAGCCCATAGGAGTGCATACTGTAGCGCTGGTTAAACTTGTTCACCCCATTTACCAGCCCATGCTCATACAGGGAGGAGCGGGCATTGGCCAGCAGCGGCACATCTATCATTACGCTCCAGCGCTCGTTCAGTATACGGGTTAAGGCCAGGTCTATGGCCGTTTGGTGATTGATCACCTCTGTGCCTAGTTCTACCCGTTCCTTCTGCTCCTGTCTGCCCTTAAAATGTTTGTACGATTTAAAATAACGGGCGCCCATGTTAAAAAGCCATTTATCCGCGTGCTCATCATCGCCCTGTAATAACATACAGGAGGGGCCGCTGCCACGTATGGCTACACAGCCCTGCGCGCGTACGCCGGTTTTAATACACAATAAAAGAATGGCGGAAAGGAGAATAGTGGACAAAGTTTTTTGCATACAGTGTGTTATTTGGTTGATGAAATGTAGACTAAGTGGGTGCAAAATGATGGATGTAGTAGTGCATTGTCCGTTCTGCAGCAATGTGGTGCGGATGTCATTCCCGGTTTGATGTGACTCTTGTTCAATAACGTGCGCAGTTACAGATCCTGTCGCTTGTGGTGTTCATAACGCTTTGGGCATTCCCTCACCGAATTTAACAAATATTGTAATAAATACGCTGGAAATTATCATGATGCTGGTCAGCCCCTGGCATATGTGTTTAACGGTAGGTAAACAGGGGAAAATTTGCGTAATTTTTCTTCCCTTAAACCATGCTGTATGAACCAGTTTACGAACCGTTCCATGCCAGATTGCACCATCATTCCCGTGCTGGCATATAAAGATGTGGAAGCCGCTATCGACTGGCTTTGCAACACTTTTGGCTTTACAGAGCGCTGGCGCGTAGGCAACCACCGGGCGCAGCTGGCTTTTGGCGGCGGGGGCATTGCCCTGAGCGGACAGGAAGCCGGGGGAGAAAAAGACCGGCATGCCATCATGGTCCGCGTGCTGGATCTAAACGGCCATTATGAACATGTAAAACAACAGGGCGCTAACATCCTGGCGGCGCCGGCAGATTTTCCCTATGGTGAGCGGCAATATTCCGTAGCAGACCTGGAAGGCCACCATTGGACGTTTTCGCAATCCATTGCAGACGTAGCGCCGGAAGATTGGGGTGGTGTTAGTCCCGCCCGCTAGCAGCCCCAACGGCCTGAGCCGTTTGTTACGTGCGCGCTTATACGAAACTTATCGCCGGTACGCAGAAACTTGCGTAATTTTAGGCGAACATAACTAACCGTAGTATGAAATGCAGTATCCTGGTTCTATGCCTTGCCTTAGCGGCTGTTAATGCCGTTGCACAACGCCCGGAGGCGGATGTGCTGGAAACCGCCAAAGGCCCGTTATCTATACAGCCCGTACAGCATGCCAGCCTGGTGCTGACCATGCAGGGCGTTACCATCTATGCCGACCCTTCCGGCGGCGCCCCGCTTTTTAAAGGACTGGCCGCTCCGGACCTGATCCTCATTACAGACATACACGGCGATCATTTTGATACCGCTACCCTGGCAGCCGTAAAAACGGCCCGCACCATCATAGTGGCGCCGCAGGCAGTAGTGGATAAGATGAGCGCAGCGGATAAAGCCAAAGCAGTGGTGCTGAAAAACGGCGATAATACCACGCAGGCAGGCATCACTATCAACGCCATTCCCATGTATAACCTGCCACAGGGCCCGGAGTCCCGTCACCCTAAAGGCAGGGGCAACGGCTACGTATTAACAGTAGGCGGTAAACATATCTATCTCTCCGGCGATACCCAGGGCATACCGGAAATGCGTTCGCTAAAAGATATTGATGTAGCCTTTGTATGTATGAACCTGCCTTACACCATGGATGTAAATGAGGCGGCCAATGCAGTACTGGCCTTTAAGCCCAAAGTGGTATACCCTTACCACTACCGTGGCCAGGGCGGCCTAAGCGATATTACCGCGTTCAAAAAACAAGTAGACGAAGGAAATAAAGGTATTGAAGTACGCCTGCGCAATTGGTACGCGCAACCCTGATAATTATATAGATCTTCTTTTCAGCTGGCTTCGAATGGTTTGTAATAAGTATTACAACACTGTCCGAAGCCATTTTTTATTGATGCGGATTCGTTGATGGTAAGGATATTAACCAACTTCGGCAAGGGGCTTTTTTTTATGTTTTCTTCTTTTATCAATGATGATATAAGCGATCAGCCCCGCCAGCGAAATAGCCGCTACCCATATCAATGCTTTTTCTATTTTACCATTCTTACCATAAATAGCCAGCAATACGATGAGTGGCGTAATACCGCCCATGGTGGCGAGTATATACTTTTTATAATCCATCTTTAACAGCCCGGTAACAAAACCCAGGGAATCATTAGAGAGGGAAGATAATCGCGTAATGGCAATGGCAGCCACGCCATAGTCTTTAATAAAGGAGCTGATCTTATGCTGGTTCTTTTCACTCACAAAACGGCTCACCGTAGAGGGGCTCAGATAACGGCCGATCATATAACCGGTGGAAGAGGAGGCAAATACGCCCACAAAAGAGATCACAGATCCCCAGAAAGGCCCGTAGCCATTGATAGCGATCATCATCACCAGCACATTGGGGATCACAAACAGGAACATCTGTACCACCATTACCAGTACCAGGATCACCGGGCCGGCAAAGCCAAATTGCGAGATCCATTGGCGGAACTCCTTTTCATTATCATTCGTCAGCATACGCCAGGCATCCTGTAAAGCATGCCGGAAACCCGGTATCTGCCAATAACAGATAGCCAGGGCAACCAGCAGTCCTATGGAAACGAACAAGGGTAGCTTACTGGGTTTGGGCGATTTTTTACTGAGTGGGTGTTTCGCTTGCATGGTTCCTAACGTTTAATCCAGCCATTGAAGGCTTCGAAGCGCACAAAATCATAATCATTATAAGCGCCCAGTATGCGGATACTGGCGCCTGCCGGAATAGTGGTCTGTACCGCGGTGATGCTGTCCGGTATGGCTAACAGGGCGCTGGCATTTTTTATGGTGATGCTGCGGTAGGGCTCCGCGGAAAGCGTAACGCTTTCTACAAACCCTTCGCGGTTATCCGGTAACAGCACTTTATACCATTTATCTGTAGCGGCCAGTACCTGCATTACCTGGTTAGCCGGTAGTTTGGTAATAAGAGTACCATTAGCGGCAGGAGATGACCGCAACGATACGGCCATTTTATTTCGCACATTATTGTGCAGGAGCGCGGTATCGGCGCTGATCACCGCCGGTGCGGTCCGGTTTACATTTACAAAAGGCATGGGATCCATGGCCCCACCCGTGGTATAAATACCAAAATGCAAATGCGTAGGCGTATTTTTTGCATTGCCGGTATTACCCATCAGCCCCAGGGTATCGCCCGTCATTACCTGCTGGCCGGAGCGTACCAGCTGAGAATCCAGATGGGCGTAATACAGCGTATAGTCTTTACCCTCCGGCTGCATAAAGATCACTTTACCGCCCAGGTTATTGAGGCCTACGCGGCTTATATAACCATTGGCCGCTGCCACTACCGGCGTACGGAATGTGCCAAAGATATCAATACCTTCATGTTTGCGGCCGCCCTGGTCGCGGGCATCGCCCCAGAAACTGCCAATACGGGAGCGTGTTTTGGAAGGTACGGGAAAAGCGAGGGTAGGGGCCGTGGTGATGGTAACCGTATAGTTGCCGCCGCGCAGCAGCTCCGGTTGCAGGCGCAGTACAAAGCGGCCGTCTTTTTCCACCTCGTGCCGTAGTTGCCAGGTAGTGGTATCGGCAGCGCCCAGCAGGGTAGGATCGCCGGTACCCGTATTCAGCTGCCAGAGGTCTGCAAATAACAGGAACCGGCCGCCGGGTTGGGCGCTTACGGCAATGTCTATCCGCTCGCCGCGGCGCGCGCTGAACATAAAGCCGGCGGCATCCGGTTTTTCTGCGGCAAAATAACCGGTCTCTTTATAAGGCAGCGTAACGGTGAGCGGGCGGGCCAGCGCTTTTTGCGCAGCCGTAAACCAGGCATTACCCAGCGCTGTCTGTTGCAGGCCGGCGTCTGTAATACGGGCGGCATAAGCTTCATGGGCTGTTTTCTTTGTAAACAGGCCTTTTTTAGAGGCAGTACAGGCCGCCAGCAGCAAAACAGTAATTATACAGGAAAATGCATACCAACGCGTATCGGTCATAATCTGTAGATTTCGCTGTATTTGGATCACAATTGTCGCGCCAGAAAGGTAGTTACTCGTAGAGTAACCATACTTCCGTGCCGATGGGGATATCGGCCCTGTTAACACTGCTTTCTAACATGATGTGGCGGGAGCTCCTGCTGTTGGGCCCTCCCCAGACAGCAACAATTTTTGCCACGGGCGCTTCCAGGGAAGTGCCATCCGGCCGGATGAGCAATACCCGCTTCCCTACAGGCTCATTGCCGGTAGTAAGATCGGGGGCAATGAGCAGCCCCTGACCGGGTACATTAAAAGTGCCTTCCACTGTAAATAATAACATAGCCTTTCCCGTGTCTGAAGGCAATATAAGCCAAATTATTGCTAGCTTGCGCCCGGTATTTTTCCTACATTGCCATTATAATAACCCGTTAAAATTCCATGAAGCGCCTGATCCCGTTATTATCCCTGTTGATATTGCTGGCCCCCAGCACTGTTGCCCAGAACAGCCAAAAGATCGTTTTTGATACAAAAGACGCTACCAACTATTACTTAGCCATTCCACCTGAATCCCCGGTGATAAGGGGCGTGCTGGTACTATTCTGCAGCTTTGGCCCGCCGGAAAGTATATTACCGGAAACCCGGCTGCCGCAGGTAACCTGCACCAATGAAATATTGACCATAGTAGCCTCCGTAAAAGGAGCACTATACCTGGATACTGCTACTACCCAACGTATCAGCAGCATTTTGCAGCATGTAACAAACCGTTTTAAGGTTGATACCAGTAAGATCGCAATAGGGGCCTATAGTTATGCCGGCAGCACGCTGTTACGGTATACAGAATTATGTTATCAACACCCGGAAAAATTTCCAGTGCGGCCGAGAGCCATATTCACGGTAGATGGTTCACTGGATCTAATAAACATGTGGCAATGGTGTGAAAGACAGATCAGCAAAAGCTATGATCCCGGAATGACCGGAGATGCCCGGTTCATTTCCAACGCGTTGCGGCAGGGCATTGGTGATCTAAAGAATAACCTGTCCCTGTACCAGGCGCTCACGCCGTTTAACCTGGCAGATACCGCCGGCAATGAGTTATACCTGCGGCATACCGCCCTGCGCTTGTATTATGATACGGATATTAACTGGCAGCTAACAGAAAAACGTAATAGCCTGTATGATACCGATATCCCGGATGCCACGGAATTGGTGAACCGCCTGTTGCTGGCCGGTAATGACAAAGTGGAATTTGTAGCGGCTACGCGCCCCGGTAAACGTAATGACGGCCGCCGTACTCCCACCGCCATGTCTATTGTAGATGAACCGGAATGTATACAATGGCTCAAGCAGCAACTGGAGATCCTGGATCCACGTACCTGGAACCCGCCCTACTACCTGCCAACCCCTCCCAATTGGACCTCCGAAGTATTTGCCCTGCCGCCGGATTTTGCGCCGGCAATATCCTTAAAAGGCGTAGAACATGTCCGCTTTGCACCCGGATGGGGCGAGTTGGGAAAAGCGGATTACTGGACTTATGTATACCTGTGGTGGGTAGAAGGAAAAACCGCTCCGGATGCCGCCGCGCTGCAAAAATACCTGACCGCGTATTACGAAGGCCTGATAGGCCGGAACATAGAACGGCGTAACATCCCAAAAGAAAAACTAACGCCCGTGCGGGTTAGTCTGGCCCCTCAACCGGGCGCAGCGGGCGGCACGCGATATGCCGGCCGCATCGATATGCTGGATTATATGGCGCAGCGCCCAATGACATTACATTGTGTAGCAGATATCAAATACTGCGCGGCAGCAGGCCGTACCGCTATTTTCTTCCAGGTATCCCCGCAGGAAAGCGGGCATCCTATATGGAAGGAGATGCAGGCCATCCCGCAGCAGTTCCACTGCGAAAAACAGCCGTAAGCCCAAACTATCGTAACTTAGCCATAGCGCCCCTATAAAAACACCGTATGTTGTTGTTCCATATCCAGCTTAACCTGGTGATCTTTTGTATTATCCTGCTGGAAATAGTCATCTTCTGGAACCAGTTAGTATCCTTCCTGGCCCGCCGCCATGAAAAGGAAAGGTTGTGGCATATTATCCTGGTAGGCGCGCTGATCCTGTATAATATGGCGGAGAACCTGGTGGAGATGCCGGATAAGAACATCCCCCTGCCTTATACCTTGCAGATCATCATCAACCAGGGCTTTGGCTATCTTGTTACTGCATACATGCCGTTCTACAGTGTAATGACCACCGGTCTTCCCCGCCTGGAATTTCACCGTAAATATGGTTTCCTGTTCCTGGTGGTGCCCTTTATTGTCTTTTATACTATTTATTTCCCCATCACTGGCAATCTGGATCATACCCTGTTATATGCCTATATCTGTACCGGCGCTTACGCCGTATATGCGCTTATAGACCTGGGTCGGATGATCGCCATCTCACAGCGCACGGAGACGAACAAGGCCCGTACACGTGAAAGATGGTGGATCTTTGCCTCCCTGGTATTCTGGTGTACTTCGCCGGTGGTAGGCGTATTCCTGGGGCAGCCCAATTGGGTGGTAGGGGTATTCAATAATGTGGTATACCTGTTGCTGAACTTTACCCTTATGCGCCAAACGGTGCAGAAATCAAAGGCAGAATACCAGCAATTGCAGCAATACGCCCTTAACCTGGAAAAAGAGGTTAACAAACAAACGGCGGAGCTTAAAAAATCCAACGAGCAAAGGACCAATGCCTTTGTGAACCTGGTACATGAGACCAAAACGCCCATCACCCTTATGAATAATTACCTGGAGGAATACATCCAGAAGCACGGGTATAACGAGGACCTGCTGATCGTTAAACGGAACCTGTCCAAGCTGAATAATGATATCAGCAACCTGTTTGACCTGGAGCGGTATGACAAGGGCCTGCCTGTATATAACTATGCCCAGGTCATGAACGTTAGCCAGGTGCTTACAGATAACCTGATCCTGTTCCGCAACTATTCCCGCAAAAAAAAGCTCACCCTTAAAGAAGATGTGGAGGATGATGTGCTGATGAAAGCCGACCCGGACGCCATTAGCCGGATAGTGGTAAACCTGGTTGAGAACGCTATTAAATACACGGAAGAAGGAGGGGAGATCAACGTATCCCTGGAGACAGCCGGTAACCGGCTGCGGCTCATGGTGCAGGATAACGGCATTGGTATTGAGCCCGGCCTGCAGAAAAAGATCTTTGAGCCCTACTACCAGATCAACATACAAAAGAAAAGCGCGCAGGGCATGGGCCTGGGCCTGCCAATGGTAAAAAAGATCGTGGACGGCCTGGGCGGCCAGATCTTCATAGAGAGCAACCCCCAGCAGAAAAAAGGCACCCGGATGGTCGTAACGCTGCCCCGTCATTTGCTGGCCAGGAATGAGGCCGTGGTGTCGGACTATAAGATCAGCGATTCCTCCGGCCTGGAGGTATCGGACTTTAACATCCGGGATACCGCCTACGATCCCCGCCGCCAAACCATCCTGCTGGTAGAGGATAACCAGGCCATGATCAGCTACCTGTTAAAAAAGCTGCAGGAGCGGTACAATGTATGTGTGGCCTTTAACGGCAACGAGGCCCTTAAAAAGGTAAAAGGTTATCCCGTACCCCCGGACCTCATCATCTCAGATGTGATGATGGATAAGGTAGATGGGTTCAAATTTGCCCGGATCATCTCAGAAAGCCCGGACTATAACCATATCCCCTTTATCTTTCTCTCTGCCAAATTTACCAGTAAGGATAAACTGGAGGGCCTGAAACTGGGGGCCCTGGATTATATACCCAAGCCCTTCCGGATGGAGGAGCTGATCCAGAAGATCAATTCTGTGCTGGATAATGCCCTCCGCCAGAAAAAAAGCCTGTTGAACAATACCATCAAAGCCCTGCAGAAAGTGGAGAACCTGGATCTTAAACAGGCGGCTTCCGGCGGTTTTGAACAGAACTGCAGCCAGTATAACCTCACCACCCGGGAGGTAGACATTGCCAGGTTGATCTGTGAGGGACATTCCTATAAAGAGATAGGCGATAACCTCTTTATTGCGGAGCGGACCGTCAAGAAACACGCCCAAAACATATTTGAAAAAACTAATGTATCTAACAAGGTACAGCTTATCAATAAGCTGCAGGCCTGATCCCTTCCCCGCCTCTGCCATCCATTGCATAAAAAACTTAACATAGCCCACGCGCCGCTGGCGTGGGGTGCAAACCCTTACTGGTAAAGGAGACTACTGCCTTGTACGTATAAAAATAGTACCAACGCCTTATTGCCTTTTCGTTCCCGGCAAATGAAATTGCCTTGTTTCCGGTTATGCCGGAGCGTTAGCATCCATCAAAAAATTATCCCATGCGTACGTCTGAGAAAGAATTGCCGGAACAGCCTTCCTACGAGTTGCTCAAATCTATTTTTCATACCGCCATGCACGAGATAGGGGTGCCGGTGAATGGGGTGGTAACAGCAGCTACGTTCCTGAAACGGGAGATAGAAAGCGGGGACAAGGAATTTGTACAGGAGCTTTTACAAATGATATTTTCTGCCGCTAATAACCTGAATGAGATCTTTGAGCGGGTACGGGAGGTGGTACGGCAGGAAAACCAGCAAAAATACCAACTTATGGAAACCCATTTCGATTTCAGGAAGTGGCTGGATAATGTGCTGTTATCCATGTCCGCCCTTTTTCTGGACAAAGAGATCTCCGTCGTAAAACAGGTGCCCCGGGAGTTCCCGCCGGTTGTTTTTGCGGATAAGGTATACTTAACGCAGATCATCTACAACCTGCTCATGAACGCCTTAAAATACAGCCCGGCAGGTACAGTGGTGTCTGTTGCCTGTTTTGTGGATGCCAGTCATTTTGGCATAGAGGTCACAGACCAGGGTATCGGCATCTCCTCCGGGGAGCTGCCCCTTATTTTCCAGGAATACCGCCAGCTCTCCAGCGGGTTTAAGTCACAGCTGGGTGGCATAGGCCTGGGGCTGGCTATCGTAAAGAACCTGACGGAAGCCATGAACGGTACTATTACCGTAAGAAGCGAGGAAGGGGCTGGTAGTACATTCACCGTTACCTTCCCGTTAAAGTCTGAGCCGGC
This sequence comes from Chitinophaga agrisoli, assembly GCF_008386695.1. GTDB lineage: Bacteria > Bacteroidota > Bacteroidia > Chitinophagales > Chitinophagaceae > Chitinophaga > Chitinophaga agrisoli. The sequence continues at coordinate 1,633,683 of NZ_VUOC01000002.1, read as the reverse complement.
CTGATTCCATTTATAATCCCAAACCCTTGGGCGGTATGATCTCGCCCACTGATAACGCACTGTCTATCTCTATCCAGTAAGGGGTCATGGTCTTCATGCCCGCTACGGCAATTACCTTGTACTCGTCCTTTTTGCCGCCGGTAAAGATCAGCCCTTTTACCCTGGCCATTCTGCCGGCGCGTTTTGCCGGCAAACGTACGGTGCCAAATGGCCGGTCCCGGTATCTGAGCAGTTGCGGCGATGCGTACTCCCCATACCTGAGGTATAACATAGCGCTATCCTGCGGCGCGCTGTAAATAAACGCAAAGGACCCGTTCTCCCGGGAGCCTTTCCCAATTTGAATAGTATCGCCTTTTTTGATCTTCCAGCCAGATGCGGTGGTATAACCATTCCTGATCCTTGCTTTGAACTCCTTCCTGCTTTGGGCCATGGCGCCCTGCATTACACATAACAATAGGCATACGATAACGCTTTTCATATCCTGTGGACTTTAATTGATCCGGGGTATCGGGTTAAACAGGGCAGCTTGCTGTAACTGAAGGTAAGGAAATTCCGGTTAATACCTTTGACATGATGCAGTGATAGATATCCCCTAACTGATCAGTAGCTGATCCGTAGTTAACCGGTAGATAACCCGTATCTATAAAGGGACGGCTTATATACGGGTTACATACGGGTTAGATACGGGTTATATACCGGTTATCTATAAGTAGGGATCCGCCTGGAATAGGCTGGGTCTAGTCCTGCAATCGGTTGTGTCTTATACTTATAAGGGAAAAGCTAAAAGGAATGATAAGAGGGTAGGAGAGGCTGGTTTTACTAAACCGGACAACAAATATTTTTCTTCAGACAAAAGAAAGTATTTACCTTCACGTCCGCATAATTGAAATGAGCCCCAAAATAAGTTTAACACCCAAAAGGAATCATATAGGAAAATTTCAATCATCAATTCAGCTAAAGGAAAATTAACCCAACCCGGGAGGGATGATAATGCCTTTAATATGTACTGTACCGTTACGGCAGCAAAACCTATACTTGCTGTAGTTGCCCGTATTATGCTGGATTGACCATGCTTTATCTCACAGTTAACTAAAATTCAAAACAAATGAAAAAACAGACCCAGAAAAAACTCCATCTTGGCAAGATCGTGGTTGCCTCATTAAGTAAATCCCGTCAGTCTAATCTGTATGGCGCCGGCTCCGGCACGCTTCCCTGCTCTTTCTGCAGGTGCGAAGAAGGTACTGCCACCCTTCCTTGCCCGCAATCTTATGCGGATGATTGCAATTATCCTGGTACCGGTGGTACGGACCGTACCTGCCTTACTGTACAGGAATGTTACTCAGATTACACAAAATGTGATTGTCATCCTAAGCCCTGATAGCCCCTTACGTATTAGGATTGCTCCGCTGTGCGCAGCGGAGCTTTTTTATTATACCGCCCTTTGCGTTTAATCATTATTTTAGCAAAGTAAAACTTTGCTTCATGGATCTTCCTCAATTGCCGGCCAGAAGGGCCTTTATTGCCAACGCACTAAAAGCCGCCGGCGCTTCCGCGTTATTGACCATACCAGGCGTAGCCATGGCGGCGCAAAACAGCCTGCTGCAAAAGCCTTATACCGTACAGGATATCATCGGCCTCATACTGAAAGAGATCCCCGGTGCGCCCTTTAAAGAAACAGTGGATACGTTAAAAAGCGGCGGCGCAAGCCAGCAGGTAACGGGTATCGTAACCACCATGTTTGCCACGGTACAGGTAATAGAAGAAGCTGCCAAACGCAATGCCAATTTCATCATCGCACATGAACCTACGTTCTATAATCACCAGGATGATGTGAACTGGGTGCCAGGCAATGAAGTGGTAAAACAAAAACAGGCATTGCTCAAAAAACATAACATTACTGTATGGCGTTTCCATGACTACTGGCATGCTTACCGGCCGGATGGTATTGGTTATGGCGTACTACGCAAAACCGGCTGGCTGCAGTATTATAAGCCGGGCCAGATGATCCTGCAGTTGCCAGCCACACCGCTTGCGGACATCATCACCACGCTTAAAAGTTCTTTAGATATCACTCAGCTGCGTACTATTGGCGACCCCGCCCAGGTTTGCCAGCGGATTGCCCTGATGCCTGGCGCAGCTGGCGGCCAGCGGCAGATCGCCATCGTAGAAAAAGAAAAACCGGATGTGCTGATCGTAGGCGAAGTGCACGAATGGGAAACCGCGGAATACATACGTGATAGCCGGCAACTGGGCGCTAAAACAGCGCTGATCGTACTGGGTCATTCGCAAAGCGAAGAGCCGGGTATGGAATGGCTGGTAGATTGGCTGCAGCCTAAACTGCAGGGTATAAAGGTAACCCATATAACGTCTGGCAATCCTTTTACCTTTAGCTGACGCCGGTTATCCAGCGCTGGCCAAACCGCAGGGCTGCAGCCGCAGAAACCGCTGCGGCTTGTATCCCGCCGCTTTTATCTAAATTAGCTTAAAATCTATCTGCCATGCAAAAAGTAGTTCATTTCGAGATCCCCGCGGATGATATTGAGCGGGCCAGGAAATTTTACAGCGATATTTTCGGCTGGCGAATACAGGACTGGCCTTTACAGGACGGGTCTGTATACACAGGCGCCAGAACGGTGGAGGTGGATGAGACCACCTTTATACCCAAGGAGCCGGGCGCTATTAACGGCGCCATCGTAAAACGTGACGAGGTGGTAAAAACGCCGCAGGTAACGGTAAATGTGCCTTCTATTGATGAATATGCAGAGAAGGTAAAAGCCGCCGGCGGCCAGGTGTTAAAACCCAAACAGGAAATTGAAGGCACAGGTTACTATGCCTATGTTACAGATAGTGAGGGCAACCTGCTGGGCCTGTGGGAAGATATTAAGAAAGCTTAGATCAGGTAAGATCAAAGACAAAGGCTTGTCCGGTATATACCAGGCAAGCCTTTGCCGTTCCTTGCTTCTGTATAGCGGAAAAGCTATATTTGTTTTAACCAAAATCAAAGACACATGTTCCCGCTATCCCGGTCGCGCCTGACCGCCCTCTTTTTAGCCATGTTGCCATTAGCCGCAGCCGCACAACAGGGCACTTCCGCCAGCCCTTATATACTGGAGCCCACGCCCACCACAGTAGCCTGGGGCCATTACTGGTCAGAGATGCCGCCGGCGCTGCGCGTAAAATCCGGAGACTACGTGCAGGTACACACGCTCATCACTTCCTCGCCGGAAAGGCTGGAAGCCGCCGGCCTGCCTGCCGCGCAAGTGGAGAAGGAGCTGCGCGATGTACAGGTCGTAAAAGATAAAGGCCCCGGCGGCCATATCCTCACCGGCCCTATCTATATAGACGGCGCGGAACCCGGCGATGTGCTGGAAGTGCGTTTTGAGACCATCGAACTGGCCATTCCCTATGGTTATAATGCTATTGGACAAGCAGGTTTCCTGTCAGATGAGATCTTTGACCGCAAAATGAAGATCATCCCCCTGGATAAGGAAAAAATGCTGGGCCATTTTGCAGATGGTATAGCTGTGCCGTTACGTCCCTTTTTTGGCAGCGCAGGCGTAGCCCCGCCCAAGGAGGCCGGCCGCTGGAACAGTGCGCCACCGTGGGTACACGCCGGCAACCTGGATAATAAGGAGCTGGTGGCTGGTTCTTCCCTTTTTATACCCGTGCATATAAAAGGCGCGCTGTTTGAGATTGGCGATGGCCATGCTGCCCAGGGGAATGGAGAGGTAGATATTACCGCTATTGAAACCTCCTTAAGGGGCAAACTGCAGTTCATTGTACATAAAGGCAAAAAGATAGGCTGGCCCCGCGCGGAAACTGCTACCCATATCATTACCATGGGTTGCGACCGCGACCTCAATGCCGCTACCCATATAGCCGTACGGGAAATGATCCGCTACCTGATGGAGGAAAAACATTTGTCCCAGGCAGATGCTTATATGCTTTGCAGCGTAGCGGTGGATGTGAATATTACGCAACTGGTGGATGGCAATGTAGGCGTACACGCCATGTTGCCTAAAGTGGTTTTTGTAAAGCAGTAAACCTTATAGACAGGAATGGGCCGGTCAATCGTAATTGGCCAGCCCATTTTTATTATAAGCATTCCCTTATCAGAAAGTATTTTTCTTTTCCAGTTCCGGCATGGCTTCATCTATACGTTTAGCTAGCTCCGGCAGTTTGATGGTAGGCACCGCGGGGAACAGGTGATGCTCCAGGTGATAGAACATGCTAAAAGTGATCTTATTCTTCCAGCCGCTGCGCTGTGTTCTGGCTAAGGCTGGGTTGTGCTCCGTATCATGATGCACTGTCCATACCGCAAAAAAGGCCATCAGGAATTCGCCAAACACCATCACGATAATATGATACATGAGAAAATGGATCTGGAAATAAAACACGCCAAAAGCTACCAGGGCAATGGATAACAGTTCTATCAGCACATTCCTTACATAATTCCGGTTACCCAGCTGTAAGGTTACTTTATGGATCAGGAACATATGCACCGGGCCATACAGGATAGCACCGTACCAGCTCATACCAGCGGATTTGCCCTCATAATCCTCTTCAGAAAGACAATATTTATGATGCCGGATATGATTGAATTTAACAGCGTGTATAGACGTCATCATTAATATGCTGTTCAGGTACAGGGATAACCAGGTAAGGAATTTATTGGTGCCCAGCGATTGATGGAAACCATTATGCACCTGTCTTAACCCGGTAAGGAAAAAGAAAGCGGAGAAGGGCAGGGCCGCAATATAATAACCATAATAAGCCAGTATCCAGGAAGCCAGGAGCCAGGGGATGGTAAGGTTGTTCTCGATCAGCATCTCTTTTACAGAAAGCTGCTTCAGGTCCTTCCACTGCACTTTTTTGAGGATCTCGGCATGTGTCATATAGTAGGGATTGATAGTAGTTCAAAGGTACCGGGTGCGGGCCGTACAGACTATGATAATTGTCATATAGCTCCCTGGGGTGAAAAATCCCCTTAACAATTTAGTAATATATGCTCCCGTTACTCCTGCTTAATATTGCGGTACCTAATCCTACCTGCAGTAAATGCAAAATACGGGGCAATATATCAGCAGCGGACTATATCAAGGCCGTTAATCCATCTGCCTGGATCGATTACGCCATGATCACGCATTTCCATGACGATCATTTTGGCGGCATGTACAAAGGCGCAAAAGCGGCTGCCTCCGGGCAATACTACCTCACGGGTATTACCGGGGTGGGGGACCGTATTCCCATTCACCAGCTGGTAGACCGCGGCTACCCGGACTACAATTAAGCGCGGTGGCCCCGGCAGTAGGGCAGGTGGATATTGCGACCATGAGCCACCATGGCAACCGGAATTCGCTGAACATACACTATATCCAGACATTACGCCCCCGCGTATGGATAGAGCAGGTATGGTCCAGCGACCATCCCGGTCATGAAGTGCTGATACGGCTTACCTCCCGCGCTACCAATCCTTACCCCCATGATCTGTTTGCCACCAATATGCTGGAGGCCAACAAACTGGTGATAGGCCCTGCGCTGGAAAACTCGTACAAAAGCATTTCAGGCCATATTGTAGTACGGGTGGCCCCGGACGGCGCCTCGTACAATATTATTGTGCTGGATTCCTTTAAGAAGGGACAGCAGGTGAAGCAAGTGTTTGGGCCCTATACATCCGGAGGAAAGCGTTAACGCGCTTTCCTTCATCCCCCCTGTAGCGCGCTCTCCCCCATATCTAATTTTGCTCATATGAACGTATTCTGCTAAAAATAGCTTTACTTTATGTAGTGTTGTTTGTATGTATACCTATGGCTAATAGGGATGTATGGTTGGATGTTGTACCTCAAAGCTTGAACCCCGTTAATTATTCCTTTCATGAGCACGCGAAAACTATTTGCGACCCTTATCGGGATCAATAATTACATGAGCAATGCGTTAAGGGGATGCGTAAAAGATGTGCTGGAAATAGACGCTTTATTGCGCGAGATCTGCGCACAGCAGCAATCCCCGCTTGAATATACGCCTTTATACCTGCTGGCCCCCAACCAGGCAGATGAAGAACGGATCAGCAAACTGCCGGTTCCCATCCAGTATGAAGCGCCTACGTTTGCGCATATTACACAAAAGGCTTTCAGTCATTTAAAACAGGCGCAGCCCGGCGATATCTGTGTGCTTTTTTATAGCGGCCATGGCTCCCAGATAAAGGCGCCTGCCGAATTCAGCCATCTTAAATCAGACGGACAGAACGAAACGCTGGTATGTGTAGACAGCCGCGATCCGGCCAGTCAGAGCCGCGATCTCATCGATAAAGAGCTGGCCTATCTTATCTGGGATGCGCTGGAAGGAAAGGATGTGCATTGCCTGGTGATCATGGACTGCTGCCACTCCGGCAATAATATGCGCGCCATAGCAACGGAAGATGAGGAGCTGCGCTACCGCATGGAAGCCCCCTCTGCCGTACAGGCGCCGCTGGACCAATACCTGGGTTTTAATGACCCGCGTAATTTCTACGAGCCAAAGAATGGCAAGGCCTCCATTAAAATAGCCCGTTATGTGCAGCTATCTTCCGCACAGGATTTTGAGAAAGCGGCAGAAACGCGCGCGGGCGGATTGTTCACCTCCCGGCTCATCCCTTTCCTGCGCGCAGGGGGCACGGCCCGCAGCTACCGCAGCATTATACAGAACCTGGCCGTTACGGTGACAGGCCGCTATGCACAGCAGCATCCCGTAATATCCGCTACCCGGAAGGAAGATGAGGACCTGCAGTTCCTGGGCGCAGATCTGATCCCTTACCAGGCCAGCTACGAGGTACGTTACGACTTTAGCAAAGAGAACTGGATACTCCATGGCGGCGCTATGCATGGCATTACCCCTTCCACCGGCGGCGCGGATACCCTTGTAAAGATCATGGGTGTTGATCAAACCATTAAAATAACGCAAACCGGCGCTACTACATCGGTGCTGGACAAAGCCGGCATGGCTGCTTTTGATAACAGCCGGGAAGATTATAAAGCGGTGATCGTACAGATGGCCGGCGCCCGGCTGAATATAGGCCTGGCCCAATCCCTGCAGGCAGATGCCGGGATGATGGCGGCGCTGCAGGCTGCTTATGAAAAAGCGGCCCCGTTTTACCTGGATCTTGATTTCCATGGGCAGCGGGAAGTGCATGACTACCTGATCCGGCTGACAGCAGAAAAAGCATACTTATTTACCGCCAGTGATAGCGATGTGCCTTTATTTGCCCGTACGGAAGACGCAGCGCAGTTCCTGGGGGATGCAGAGCAGATAGGCCGCTGGTGCAGCGTGGCAGAAATGCGTAATGTGGATACTACCATAAAGGATACGGATTTTGTATTTACCCTGGAGATCATAGAAGGGGAGGACCTGGGCGCTGCAAACGCAGATGAGTTGCCCGGTACTCCTATTCCCCTGCGGCCGGATGAAGAGATACGCCTGCGTTACAGGCATGAAAAAGCGCCGGGTTTCCGCCTGAGTGTAGCCCTGGCAGATAACGCTACACTAACGGAATGTTTTATAGGCGTATTATACCTGGGCAGCAAATACGGCATAGCTGAGGGGTTGATAGATGCCAGCGCTTCCCGCCTGGTAAAGGGAGGGGCGCCCATTACCCTGCAATTCATTAACCCCGATACGGGAAAAGAGCAGCATACCATCCCCGTGAATATGGACGAGTTATACTACACCTACGGGATTAACGAAATAACAGACCTGCTGAAGATCTTTGTATCTACCCAACCGTTGCAGCTCTCCAGTTTTGAGCAGGAAGAGCTGCCATTGGAAACGCCCCTCACCAGGGGAATAGGCTTTGCAAAGAAAAGCGTGGCCGTGGACAATGATGTAAACTGGACAATATTTACCAATCATATCCGGATCACCGGGGTCTCATCTAACCTTACACCATCTACCCCAAAAAAAATTGCATTATGACGGGTTATTCCATCCATATTGGCCTTAATCATCTTGACGAACAACATTATCCCGGCGTGCCCACGCTAAGGGCAGCCGTGAACGACGCCGTTTTCTGGCGCAGTTATGCGGAGCAACAGGGATACAAAGCGTTATCCCTGCATGATGGCGAAGCCCGTGCAGATGCCGTACTGCAGGCCCTGGCCGGCTGTGCCGGGCAAATGCAGCCGGGCGATATACTGCTGCTTACCTATGCCGGTCATGGCGGCGTAATGCCCAATGATAAACCGGCTGGTTTTGATAATGAGCGTAATGACCAGACCTGGTGCCTGTATGATCGCCAGTTGCTGGATGATGAGCTCTACGAAGCCTTTGAGGCTTTTCCGGAAGGCGCCCGGATCCTCGTGATCTCAGACAGTTGCCATTCCGGTACGATTACCCGCGTAGCGGATACAGACCTGAGCCGCCTGCTGGGTAAGGGCATGGCCGCTGCTGCCGGCGCCAGGGGCATCCTATCCCGCCAGCTATCAGACGAAGTACAGGAACGCACGCTGGAAAAGAACGAAGACGCCTATAAAGCCATACAGGATAAATACCGCGTTAAAAAACAGGCAGCCGGCGTAAAAGCAGCCGTAAAGCTGCTGGCTGCTTGCCAGGATGATCAGGAAACACTGGATGGCGCCAATAACGGCATCTTCACAGAAGCGTTTATGAGCATACTGCCAGACCCGGCCTATGCCACCGCCAATTGTGAGATGCTGATGGCAGCCGTGCGCAACCGTTATCAGTTCCCCGTGCCTAATTTTTTCCAGTATGGCGGTATTATTGACGCTTTTGACTACGGCTTTCCGTTTGCGATAGATATTCCCAATGCGGCCACCGTTACCGGTCACCGCGATCCTATACTGTTTGAGCCGGCCACCCGTACGGTAGCCGCGCCGGAACAATGGGATACCCTGGCCCTGCAAACGCCCGCGGTATTATTAACGGAAATAGAAGGGGACCTTAAAGGCGATTTTGCAGGCGGTACAGATGTCAATATCCTTAGCCATAAAAAAACGCCTACTGGTACCGCGCTTACGCTGGAAGTGCTTTCCATGCCCGCGGAATTGGGCTGGAGCGCTGCGCATGCCCTGCAAACACAGCTGGCCGCCCTGCACTATACTGTAAGCGTAGAGCCCCTGATCACCGTGAACCCCGCACAACGGGAAAAGACCAGCCGCGAGGGCGACGCCAATAACCCGGATTATATACAGGAATGGCCCCCTTCCTTATTGCAGGGCAAGGTGGGCATAGGCTGGCACCTGGATGATGCGCACTCGCAACTGACAAAGGCCCGCGATTTTGTACTGGCGCAAAATGCGGAAGCGCATGTACGTGTAGGGCATATTGATACCGGTTATATACAACATACCTGCCTGCCGGTATACCTGAACCGGGAGGCGGCCCGCAGCTTCATAAACGGGGAAGATGAGAACCCCGCTATAGACCTGATAGAATCCGGACAGGATGGGCATGGTTTAGGCACTATTACCCTGCTGGCCGGTTATAAAACAGATAAAGCCGCCACTTTTGGCGAGTTTGAAGGTTATATAGGCGGCGTGCCTTTTGCGGAAGTGATCCCCATGCGCGTGTCAGAGTCTGTAGTGATCTTTAACTCCAACAACTTCTGTGAGGCGGTGGATTATGCCATAGAACAGGAATGCGAAGTGATCTCAATGTCCATGGCGGGTAAACCCAGCAAACGTATGGCGAGGGCTATTAACCGGGCATATGAATCCGGTATTGTGATGGTCACCGCCGCCAGCAATTGCTGGTATAAAGGCCCTGGGGCGCTGCTACCCAAATGTGTGATGTTCCCCGCGGCATTTGAGCGGGTGATAGCTGCCACGGGCGCCATGTATAACCACCAGCCTTATGATGTGAACTTTCTGCAGCAAAGCCGTTTTAATATCACCACCAAATATATGCAGGGCTCCTGGGGGCCTGCCTCGCGCATGACGCGGGCATTGGCCGCTTATACGCCCAATACGCCCTGGGCCTCTACGGTACATCCCTTTGTGCGCAGCGGCGGCGGCACCTCCTCTGCTACGCCACAGGTAGCAGCGGCGGCAGCCATCTGGATAGCCCACCATCGTGATGCTATGGAAGCAAAAGGATACTATAAAAAAGGGCAGCAATGGAAAAAAGTAGAGGCCGTGCGTTATGCGCTGTATAGATCCGCCGCAAAGGAGGCCGCTTTCCCGGAATGGCGCAAGTATTATGGCAACGGTATTTTAAGAGCGTATGATGCGTTGCAGGTAGGCGTACCGGATGAGCAGGAGCTTAAAAAAGCGCCGGAGGCAGAATCCAGCATATGGGGCATTACACAGCTCGTTAGCTCCTTCTTTGCCAACCGCCAGCTGTTCCGGGCCAATGGGCCTAAACCGGAACCGGAGGCGCTGGCGCATGAGCTACTGGACCTGTTATATACAGACCCGCAGTTCTACGGCCTTGTTTCTACCATTGACCTGGGTAATGAAGCAGGCATAAAGGCCCTGGTAGAGGATGCCGCTTTCCGGCAAAAAGTATTGCAGTCGCCCTATGCCTCCCCTTACCTTAAAGAGACCATGGTGGCATAAACACAGCAGGGATGGACGAACTGACCACACGTGCATTAGGCCTGGGAAAAGGCAATACCGGCGCAGCTGCGCCGCCGGGCAGGTATTTCCTGTTTGTGATTGCGGTGGATAGTTACCAACCGGCAAATGGGTTGCGTGCCTTACAGAATCCCGTTAAGGATGCTAACAACATTGTAAAGGTATTACTGGATAAATACAGCTTTACCCGCCCGGAAACGGCGCCGCCTTTCCTGGACGGTTATGAAGAAGACGAGGTGATCCCTTATGATACCCCTGAACTGAAATGCCTGTATAATGAAAAAGCAAACCTGGACGAAATATATGCCCACCTGGATCTGCTGGCAGGTGACAACGGACTAACAGAGAATGATAACCTGCTGGTCTATTTTGCCGGACATGGCGATAATGTTGATAATAACGCGATAGGGTACCTGATGCCTTTTGACGCGGATACCGGGAAAAAGAAAACCTGGCTGCGGTGCGAGAACCTGTTTGAGCAGTTTAACAATTTCCTGGCAAAGAAAAAATGCCGCGATCTGCTGCTGATACTGGACTGTTGCTGTGCAGGCGTGGTTACCCACGGTATGAAGATCTCTGATAACGCCACCACTTTCTCCCGTTATGCCCTGGCCTCCGCCTCCATGCACCAGCAGGCGCTGGACGGGAAAAAAGGAAGCCCGTTTGCAAATGCGCTGTATAACATCTTAAAGAAAAATACGGAGCCCGGTTTTTTTATACAGGAAGAAAAACTGCAAAAGGAGTTTGATAAACAGCTGGAGATATTGTCCAATGAGTATAAATCCGGCCCCATACAACATGTACAGAAAATCAGGTATCAGCCCCTGAAGGAATGTGGAGACAGCCAGTTTATGTTCCGGCTAAAGGACCCGGATGTGCCGCCGGTGGATCAGCTATCTGAAACCTTTATCAAATACCTGAATTTCTTTGAGCAGAGAATAGACCTTGCCACACATTATGATGAAGGTGGAAAGAAAGATCTTATCATCATCACCACCGTGTGCAAGAACTTTAATATCCATAAGCTGCAGGGCAAGGTGCTTTTTGAAGAGCTGAAGGTGCAGCAAGGCTTTAACTTTGTATTTTCTTCGCCTATTGTTGTTGAACCGGATAAAACCGGCAACGATACCTGGACAGCCTTGTCAAACACTTTGCAGATACCGCCGGAACATGATATCCGGCAGCAATGCGCTATCTATATCTGTGACCGCCTGCTGCTGGATGAGGAAACCGCTCAGCCCCTGATCATTTACCTGGGATATAATTTTCAGTCCGGCAATTTAAGCAGTATGATCATACAGTTCTGTAAAGAGCTGCAGGACGAGCTGAATAAAGCAAAAGCTAGGGTAGAGTACAGACAGTCCAGCTTTAATAGCCTGTTCCTGGTGATAGGGGACACGCGTAGTGGCAACAACCAATTCTTTTCTCGTCCCGATTTTGTATCTATCATGGGAGAAGAGCCCAAAGTGATCATCTCCCGGCCGGTGGGCGACCTGCAAAAAGGTTTTGCCAACAGATGGCACAAGGACGCCTGTGCTGCCGGCGAAGGGATCAAATCCCGGAATTTCCAGAAGCTGAACCTGGACGATTATTTTGGCGGTAAGAAGTCCTGCGACATTGAGACCTTTATCCTGGAGATCAGCCGCCAGCTGGGTGTAAACGAAATGGAGCTTACAAAAAAACTATGGCATTTTTAAATCAATAATATCCTTGTGTATGTCAGATAATCAGATCAAGATAAGGGCGTATCCGAATGAGGACCCGGTTTTACCGGGCGTATCAAAATGGTTTGTGACAAAAGACAGCGATGGGAGGCATATTATCATGCCGGCGGAACCAGAATGCCCTGTATGCGATTTTGCCTACGATGCGTTTACCGGTACGGGCAATTTCATTCCCCGCAAGGATGGGCTGGGAAAACCCCTGATCATAAAAAGCAAACCTATCGCCCCTTATATCCCGGATGAGAACCTGAAAGAGCTGGTGCGATTGGTGCAGATCCTGCAACGCCCTGTGCTGCTAAAAGGGGAGCCGGGCAGCGGCAAAACACAGCTGGCCAAATCTGTAGCATTTGACTGGTATGGGCCCGAGTACCAGAACCATTTCTTTGAATGGCAGGTGAAATCTACCTCCAAGGCCGTAGAAGGCCTGTATCATTTTGACCATGTGGCGCGCCTGCGTAATTCCCAGCTGGCAAAGAACGGCAACGGTGAAGACAAGGAAGATCTGCAGCAATACCGCAGCTTTGGCCCGCTGGCAAAAGCTTTCCTGACCTCTACCGCAGACAAACCTTCTATCCTGCTGATCGATGAAATAGACAAGGCGGATATTGACTTTCCCAATGACCTGTTGCTGGAGCTGGATGAAAGACGTTTTACCATCCCCGCATCAGAGACCGGTGAGACCATTGAAGCGCGTTATCCGCCCCTGATCTTTATTACCAGTAACGATGAACGGGAGCTGCCGGAAGCCTTTCTGCGCAGATGCCTGTTTATGTACATCAAATTCCCCAGCGAGGAGCAGGTAACCCGGATCATACAGGCGCACATACCTGGCCTGGTAGAAAAACAGGGCAGTTTTGTGGCCAAGGCCATCAAAACATTTAATGACCTGCGGGATAAGATCAGGAATAACCCATCAGACAATAAACGCGTATCCACCAGCGAGCTGCTGGACTGGCTACGGGCTTATAATTATGAATTGAAGGACAAGCCGGACATGGACCTGGAAAAAGATATTGAAGTGCTGCCGTTGTATTACCAGGCCCTGTTAAAAACCTATGCTTCCGTGGTACAACGGGAGAAGGAATTAGAAGATAAACAGAAAAAAGAACAGGAAGACAAACTGGCCCTGGCATGAAAAATAACCACCTCCTTTTCTGGCATTTTTTCCAGGTGATAGACCGCACGCTCAGTTATGAGCGCGGAATAGATAAATACCGGCTGTTCCTGCAAACGCTGGAGAGGGGATATATACCTTATGATGAAGAGCTGCGCGCGTTCAAACAGTTCTGCCGTATCCTGTACCTGCAGGATATACGGGATGAGGCCCGGTTTAACCAGCTGCTGGATCTGGCGGTGGAAAAGGAGCAAAACCTGCTGAAACAGGCATTGATCGCTGCCAGGCCCGTACAAAAACCGGCAGCGGCGCCCCGGGATAGCCAGCTGCCAGGACCACCGGCGCCACCGGAGGAAGAAGACGAGGAAGCGCCGCCCCCCGCCCCGGATATAGACGATGATTTGATGGATGATCTGCTGAAAGAGGAGGGCGCCGCGCCACCGGAGCCTAAGACCTGGTATTATAAAACGCCCCTGTTGTATAACGGTATTGAAGCTGTGCACGATGAAAAACGTTTTGCCGCTACCACCTTCCTGCATACAGACGAGTATTTTTCCATTACCCGGCGTACCATGGTAAAAGGCTGGCAGTTCCTGCGTAATAAGGAGAACAGCGTATCTACCCAGGAGATAGACGTGCCGGCTACCACATTTAAGATAGCGCAGGAAGGGCTGTTCCTGGAGCCGGTGTACCGGCCGGGCGTACGTAACCGTGAGGATGCCCTTATCATACTGGCGGATGTAAGGGGCTCTATGACGCCGTTCCATGAGCTCACCAACCGCCTTATTTATACGGCCCGCCATGAAGGTGGGCATCCAAGGGCCCCGGTATATTATTTCCAGAACTGTCCGCTGGGTTATGTATACCGCAAGCCCAACCTGGCAGAGCCGGTAAAGATCAAGGAGGCGCTGGTCAAGGCGAACCGTAATGTGACCATCGCCATTGTGATCAGCGATGCCGGCGCAGCCAGGGGTAATACCAATCCCACGCGGGTAGCGGAGCGTAGCCAGCAAACAAAACATTTCCTGGACTTCCTGTACAGCAACTGTGCGCATGTGATCTGGCTAAACCCGGTGCCCAAACACCGCTGGGCGCAAACGGCGGCAGACAGTATACAGAATGAGGTATTACAGATGGCCTCTGTTTTTGAACAGGAGGTATATAATTTCCAGGACACCCTGCGTACCATCTTTAAGCAAAATATGTAAACATGTTACCTTCCAGCTTCCCCATAAAACAGTTGTCGCCAACAGACCTGCAAAAGGTGGAATGGTTCTATGACCGTTATGTGGAAGACTATTACAGCGATTATTACTATGGCCATTTCCTGATGGCCGCCTATGCCGCTGTACCAGGCCTGCTTACGCCGGATCTGCTGTATAAGCTATGGCAGAATTTTAACGGATATTACTGGAACGGGAAACCGGTGACGATACACCGTATTGCCGTGGCGGACGTACTGCTGTCCCCCTTATGCCGGGAAGTAGGTTTTGAGCTGTATGAAATGCACCATGAGATACGCCTGGCTTTCCTGGAATGGCTGCATATAGAAACAGCAGACAGCGGCGGCGCAGACAGGGGCTTTAGCCCCATTACGCAGGTAGCGGATTTTCTGCAGGAATACTATCAGCAACCTAACCCCGGCGGCCAGCTATGGGGCGAACAATATACGGAAACACAGCAGCTGGAGGCACTGTCTTACTCAGAGCCGGCAAAAGTAGCGGATGCGCTGAAGTATAAAATGTACCACGCCGCAAAGGAACAACGGGAGACCGATCTGCTGCGCACTATCGACGCATTTTCCAGGACATTTGACCGGCTGAAGCGCATCCGGCAGGGAGATACCTCCCTGCTGGCCATCTACGATAAGCAGAACAAATGGCTGGAAGCCGGCCGGGCGCTTATACAGCAACATACGGAAGGTTTCCTGTCCGTGTTGGAGAACCTGGATGAAATGGACCAGGTATTAAGCGAAGACAGCACCCAGGGCCTGCCGGTAACAGTGGCCGGCAATGTAATGGAACAGCTGGAAACCAAAAGCCCGCCGCCGGTATTATGGGGGCTGATCGTAGGTACAGAGAACCGTTATGCAGGTTTGACGGAAGCAAACCGGATAATGAGGAGCAACGATGCACATTTGATGGCGGACTGTATAAAGCATCTGTATGATGAGGCGCTGCTGCAGGTACTGGAGGGCGAAAGCGCTACGCAGCAGCAGGTGCTGCAGGCCCTGTCACAGATAGCCCAAAGCGCCAGGGAGCAGGATAGCGTGCTGTATTATTTTTCCTGCAATGCGGTTAAACATGAGGAAGTGTGTTACCTGCGCTGCGCAGATACGGAGGCAGATGACCTGGGCGGTGGCATTTCACAGGCAGAGTTCCGGGAAGCCGCCAAAAAGATACGTGCAAAACAACAGGTACTCATACTGGAAACACCTTTTTCCGGATCGCCGCAATGGATGGATATTGTAGCAGACTGTGAGCATGCCATTATAGCCAGCTGTACACAGGATCAGTCGCCCCATTTGAACGAGCAGGTCCTCGTTGAACAAAAACAGCATTATTCGTTCTTCACCTTTGAGTTGGTAAGGCAGCTGAAAAAACAGAAAGGCCGGGTAAGCCTCCGGGACTGGATGCGGCTTACCATAAATGGTTTCGAGAATACGCCGCGGTTGCGGACCTATTATAAAGATGATATCCGGGAGTTTCACCGCCCGCAGTTATACGCATCGCCGCTGGCGCTGAATGCCGGCCTGATACCAGAGGACAGGATAC
Organism: Chitinophaga agrisoli; assembly: GCF_008386695.1. Classification (GTDB taxonomy): domain Bacteria; phylum Bacteroidota; class Bacteroidia; order Chitinophagales; family Chitinophagaceae; genus Chitinophaga; species Chitinophaga agrisoli. The sequence goes on along the minus strand of NZ_VUOC01000002.1, from coordinate 1,617,506 downwards.
CGGCGCGGCTGGAATCATTATTACGGGGGCTGGGGTATTATTCAGACAGCGCGGACGAGGCGTTAACAACGGCCATAGACGCGTTTAAAAGCGAGTTTGACCTGCCGGACGATATGGGCGCCCGTGCGCTGATCCGTGCGCTGGAAAAGCAGGAACGGGCCAAACAACGCAGACCAGTTTTTCTGTTGGTGTTTTCCGATCAGCTTAAACGGCTGAAATACCTCAACGAGGAGAAGGCGCGTATTGACGCTGTGTTGCAGGAACGGGCAGAGCAAGCCGGTATTGAAGTAGTGGTGCTGGAAGACCCGGATATAGCGGCACTCTCCGCGGTGATGATGGATATTGAGTATCGCAACCGTATAGAATTGTTCTACTATTCCGGTTTGGATAGGGAGGGCGATATGGTGCTGGCAGATGGTGGGGTAATGACCATCTTTGATTTTGCGCCTTTGATGGAATACCAGGAGCGTATACACCTGCTCATTGCCAATACCTGCCGCTCCAAATACTTTGCGGAACGGGCTGCCCAGCTGGGCGCGCGTATGGCCATTGGCTCAGAAAGGCTGGTAACGGACAGGTTTGGCGCTGATTTTGGCGTGCAACTGTTTGAGGCGATCATAGAAAAAGGGCGGTTGATACAGTATGATCCGCTGGCGGGCTGGTCGCAGAATATCTCGGAGGATGAGGAGCGGGATAAGTTCCGGCTGTATACAGCGCCCTGGCAGCGGGAAGATGCGCCGTTACCCTGGCAATGGGAGCAGGAAGAAGTACGAGAGCAAAAGGAGGCGGTTAAAAAACCGCCGGAGGTGAAAGGGAAACGGATATATGCGGTGATAATGGGGATTGACGATAGCCGGTTGGAGCCAGACCAGGGGCTCCGTTTTTGCAGGAAGAATGCGCAGGATTTCGAGGAGTGGTTGCAGCGGTATAGCGATGCCACAAGCGTACCGTTGAAGACGACCCCCCAGGCAATGTTTACCGCAAGGGCAACGGCAATGGGAATGCTGGAAAGCTTTAGCCAGGCAAAAGATGGGGACATATGTGTGTTCTTTTATTCAGGCATTGGGTTTATAAACCGGTCAAGATATCCCGCATTCGCGGATTGTGTTTTTGAGAATGATACTGATGAGGTATTTGAGCGCAGCGCCAATTCCCAGAAGGACAATGCTGATACGGTGTGGCGCAAATTGAACAGGATAGCCGAGGGGAAAAAGATACACCTGCTGGTGATCATGGACTTTCATCAATACCGCACCGCCACCGGTGATCTGGACGAAAGCTTCGGGCTGCATCCTGAACAGGAAAGTTCATTGGTTGTGTTGCAAGGGCCGCTCCGGACAGGGTCTGATGATGGTGAGCCTACGGACAATAATTATTTTTTTGAGTCGCTCAAAGACATATTGGCGGATAGCGGCACTTCAATCGCCTACCAGGATTTGTTCGATCGCCTCCGCCTACGTTTGTCCCAAACGCCGGAACGTGGTGTGCCATGGACATATGCACAACCCAGACGGGCGCTGGGTTATACGCTGCTGAGTAGCCGTAAGGACAAGGAAACGGGTTATCTGGTTAGTTTTGATCCGGAAGAAAACAACTGGAGGATAAGCGCTGGAGCCCTGCATGGCATCCGGCCCTCCCTCCACTTTATGAGAACGTGGCTCCGTTTGGATGATAACCGGGAAGTATCCATATCGGAAGTATATCCCACTTATTCGCTGATAGCTGATATGGCGGAAGATAATACAACCAGGGTATTCCAGGGGCATTTGGTGCAAAATGCGTTGCCTAAAGTAAAGATCGCGTACGATAAGGATATTGATCCGGCTATGCGGTTGTATTTAAACCGCGCCATCAAAGAGCACGATATTTACTATATTGATATAGTGGATGACGTGCAGCAGTCTAAATTTATCATCAGGCACATGGCAGGAACTTTTTATCTTGTCAGAAACACATCATCGATGAATGACAGGGCCGCCCGGCAACCTGTATTTGATTACCAGCCGTCGGAATATGAGTTCATTAAACAGATGGAGTATATTGCCAAATGGCAGGGCGTGCTGGAATTTAATAATAGCCATAGCGGCATATCCAAAGAAGATCTGAATGTAGAAGTAGAGGTCTTTGAAGGTGTGAAATTATCAGTAAACAAGGAAGTTGAGGTAAAAGGCACTGAGTACCACAATCCCGATATGCTCACGCTTAGTTATAAGCAGGGGCTGCAGCCTGCTTTCAGATGCCGGATATCTCTCAATACTGCTACTGCAATAGAAAAGTGCTACATCGCCGTGGCATATCTTGATAGTACCTTTGGCATCCATCCGGAATTTATATCCGGTGGCATGGATCATTTAACTAAAGGAGATGGGGGCGTATGGATGTCTTTTCCCGGCCAGAAAGCAACTGATCACACAATCAGGGTTGCCATCGATCCGGAAGTAAGAGAAAGAGGCATTACTGAAATCTATGATTATGTGAAAATATTCATATCAAATACGCCGGTTAACTGGGCCGCATTTAAACAGGAAGGGCTGGAATATAAAGCAATTATAAAACGTGGTGTTGTCTCTTTTGACAGCCGTGCCGCGACCCTCAAACTGCCGGATAATATCTGGACCTCCATTACCATCCCCCTGAAAATAGTCGCGCCCCCAACAGAAGCCTGATTATTGTAGCTTTACAGTATGATCATCAGAGTTTATAGACCTTCCGATAAACAAGGCTGTATAGATGCTTTCAAAAGCAATATGCCCCGCTTCTTTGCCGCTGCGGAGCTGCCGGACTATGAAGACTGGCTGGATGAGCTGGAGGCGCATGTCACCGCCGGGGAGATCAGTGAATTGGAACAGTATTTTGTGGCGATACAGGACAATAACGTGATCGGCTGTGGCGGTTATGCCGTAGACCGGCATAAACAGGAAGCTACCATGGCATGGGGGCTGGTGACTAACAGCATGCACCGGCAGGGTGTTGGTAAAGCGTTGTTCCTGCACCGTTTTGCCGCTATCCGGAAAGTATGTCCGGAATGCCGGATTGTGCTGGATACCACGCAACATTCCTATTCCTTTTTTGAAAAGCTGGGTTTTGTGGTGATCAATATTACCAGGGGTTTTTATGATGATGGCCTGGACCGCTACGATATGATGTGGAAAGCTGCCGATCCATCCAACGAATAAGCGGTAATAAAAAGAGGACCCCGGAAGGTCCCCTTGATAATTTGATCATGTTCACTGCAGGGCATTTATTTAATACCCTCAAACTCCAGTTTAGGCGCTTCTGCGATCAGGCTGCTGATAGCCTCCGGCAGATAGGGCCTGCCGCCGGCAGCAGGTATGCAGGTGCCGGTAAAAACCGCTGAGGTCATTACCTTCCCGTTCATGATTATAGTTTGTTTAAAATGCAGCCTGGGCTGTCCGGCCTTATCACCGTACAGGGTGCAGGTTACCGTAAACTGATCGCCTTTTTTCAGTGACCGCAGGTATTTGATAGTGTATTGTGACAATACCATAAATACCCCTTTATGTGCCTGCTCCTCCAGGTCAAAGCCCAATACCTCACGGATAAAATCGTGCCTGCACCATTCCATATAGAACGGGTAATACAAACCATCCATGATCCCCTGCACGTCTATGTGCTCATCTTTAACCGTGTAATCCTTCGAAAATTCCATTTTTTAAATTTATTTTAAGATGTAGTATATGTCAACGTCAGTAACATAAAAGTAGTATACTTTTACGACTTAAATCATACATATGGCCACAGTGTCACTTTCAAGCGCTTCGGGAAAATGGATCATGGTATCGGCTATCATGGCTTCTGCAATGGCTTTTATTGATGCCACCGCGCTGAATGTGGTATTACCCTCCATACAGCAAAGCCTGCACGCCAACGCTACAGACCTGTTTTGGATCCTGAATGCCTACCTGCTGATGCTGGCGGCGCTGATACTTATTGGCGGCTCCCTGGGGGATAAGCTGGGCAGGAAAAAGATCTTTATGACCGGCATTCTCATTTTTATTGGGGGCTCTGCTGCCTGTGGCATATCTGCGGATGTATTGCAGCTGATCATATTCCGGGTGATACAGGGCATTGGCGGCTCGTTGATGATACCCGGCAGTCTTTCCCTTATCTCTTCCTCTATCCACGAAAAGGAGCGGGGCAAGGCCATAGGCACCTGGTCTGCTTTTACCACGGTGGTTACCATTGGCGGGCCGGTATTGGGCGGCGCCCTGGCAGATGCAGGGTACTGGCGGTATATCTTCTTTATCAATGTGCCTATCGGCCTGGCAGCATTGTGTTTCCTCTGGTGGAAGGTAAAGGAGAGCAGTGATGAAAACCTGGATCATAACCTGGATTTTTCCGGCGCGTTGGCTATTATGCTGGGGTTGGGCCTGTTTACGTTTGGCTTTTTGCGGGTGCCGGCGCTTGGCTGGCAGCATTGGCAGGTGATCAGCGCCCTGGTGGCAGGAGGAGTGTTAATGGTAGTTTTTATGCTCATAGAGCGTAAAAGCAAACACCCCATGATGCCGCTTACCCTGTTTACCAATCTTACTTTTACCGGGGCCAACCTGCTTACGTTTTTCCTGTATGCAGGGCTGGGAGCGGCTATGTTGTTTATGTCGTTAAATTTTGTGCAGGTGCAGGGCTATGACCAGCTACAATCCGGTCTTACTTTTTTACCCTTTACGATATTGATGGTAGGTATTGCCCGTTTTGCCGGTAACCTGGCAGATAAATACGGCCCCCGGTTCCTGCTGATCACTGGACCGGCCCTGGCAGGCGTGGGACTGCTGATCTTATCTTTTGTAAAACAAACCGCTGGTCCGTCCGCTTATTTTACGACTTTCTTTCCGGGCGTATTGATCTTTGGCCTGGGTATGTCCCTTACTGTTGCGCCGTTAACGGCTGCAGTAATGGGCGCGGTAAGCGATCAATATTCCGGCACAGCCTCCGGGGTGAACAATGCCTTATCGCGTATAGCCGGCGTATTTGCCAATGCTATCTTTGGCGCGGTGGCAGTGCTGTTCTTTTCCGGCGCGTTAAAACAGGAGATAAAGGCGGTGCCGCTTAGTAATAACGCACAACAGGAGGTATTGGCGCAGGCTGTGGAGCTGGGAAATGCAAAGCCGCCGGCATCTTTAAATAAAGAGGAGCAGCAACGGGTAACCACTGCTTACCATAACAGCTTTATATCCGCCTATGGAAAGATCATGCGCATATCTGCGCTGCTGGGTTTCCTGGGCGCGCTGATGGCATTTGTCTTTATCAGGAATGTAAAGGTGAAAAAAACACAGGCGGCTACTGCCGGATAGCATCGCTTACCTGGCGGTAGGCTTTGATATATTTGTTAAGGCGTGCTATGTCTTTTTCTGTTACAGCAGGCATACGGCGTATGTCCATATTATCTGTGAGGTCATTCAGTTTCACCAGGCAAGCCAGGCGGTTGGGCAGTATACGGGCAACGAAATGATCATAATCTTCATCGTCTGATAGTTTGGTCACACAGCGCAGGGCTTCCAATATTTCTGTTCCAAAACCTTCTGCCGCCAGTTGTTCAAAGGTCCAGTCTGTATCTTCCACCACATCGTGCAATACCCCGCAGATCTTTTCTTCTTCTGTTCTGCCCATACTCATGACCCGCATTACATGCCCCAGGTAAGGCGCGCCGTATTTGTCCAATTGCCCTTTATGGGCTTCCGTGGCTATTGTGATTGCTTTCAGAAGTGTCATACAGTAAAGATACCGCCAAATATGCTATTTTACTGTCCGTAATTTACAATACACACTACTATGAGAACCTTTACTACCACGGTGGTACTGCTGCTGGGCCTTGCCGCCTGCAGGCAGTCACAGCGGCCGGAACCGGTCCTGATCTCGCTTAATTATACCCACCACGACATACAGTTACAATTCGATACTTTATACAATCATCAGCAAACGCAGGCGGGTGTATATAACGGTTTGCTGGAACAGGCCCTGGCTAACTGCCACAGCGATAAAACGCCTGCAGATACCATGGCTGTACAGGATGTGTCTTCCAGCATGTACCTGAACTTTACCACCGGTCAATATGATTGCGTAACTACTACCACCTTCAAATTCTCTGATGGTATTATCACCGCCGCAGGCGTGTTTAACCTTACGCCTGGTGATACGATCGCCCCTGACCATGATTTTCCTATCACTGGCGGATCGGGCGCCTATCAGCATATCTATGGCACTTATACCCGTAAATACGAGGATGGGGTTTACCGTGTGGAGTTGCGCTATTTTGACCGCTAAACCCCGGAGATTGCTTACATTCATAAGCAAATCATTTACATGAAAACGGTTTACCTGGCTATTGGCCTTTTAATCCTGCATGTAAGCGCGCGCTGCGTGACCATCCCGGATCTGCTCTCCCCCGATAAAAAGATCAGGGTGCATATTGAGGCCGGCAATGGACTTAGTTACGCGGTTTCTTATGAAGGACAGCCATTGCTCACACCTTCCCATATTGGACTGGAGATCAGCGACCTGCCGGTTAACTGGTCTGTACGCGGGGTAAGTACCCGCGCTGTACAGGCAAATATCCTTTCTCCGGTACCGGAAAAACGCCGGCAGATCCCAGATCATTACAATGAGCTCACTATCCGTTTCCGGCAGCCCATCAGTCTTATTTTCCGGGTGTATGATGATGGTGTGGCGTACCGGTTTGTGACCCATATAAAAGACTCCATTACCGTTAACCAGGAAACAGCCCAGTTTAATTTTCCGCAGCCACATAAGATGTATTACCCGGAAGTGGTAAAAAGGGAAAATGTAGACAGTTTTCATACCAGTTTTGAAGAGTTGTACCAACTGAAGCCCATGGATAGCCTTACGGCTGCTAATCTCTGTTTCTCCCCGTTGCTGGTAGCCCCGGCTAACGGGCCCAGGGTGCTGATCACAGAATCAGACCTGGAAGATTATCCCGGTATGTTCCTGACCGGCACAGGCGGCGCTGCCTTGCGGGGTAAATTTGCGCCGTATCCCTTACAGGAAGGCGTAACAGAAGGGGAGTTCCCGCAATTGATCGTTACAGCGCGTGCGCCGTTCCTGGCCAGCACAAACGGCACAAGGGCCTTTCCCTGGCGGGTACTAGTGATAGCGGCCACGGACAAGGAGCTGCCGGCCAATGACCTGGTATACCGCCTGGCGGCGCCATCCCGCCTGCAGGATGTATCCTGGATCAAGCCCGGGAAGGGAACCGATGAATGGATCATCGGTATCAATCTGTTTAATGTGCCGTTTAAAACAGGCGTTAATACCAGTACCTACAAATATTACATCGATTTTGCCAAACGTTTTGGCTTTAACCGGATTATGATGGATGCCGGCTGGAGTGATTATAAAGACCTTTTTAAGATCAATCCCGCCATTAATATGGACGAGATTGCGGCCTATGCCAAAGCAAAAGGCATTAGCCTAAGCATGTGGACCCTGGCCATGACCCTTGACCGGCAACTGGAGCCTGCTTTGGCGCAGTTCAATAAATGGGGCGTTGATTTTATCATGACGGATTTTATGGACCGGGACGATCAGAAAACGGTGAACTTTTATCACCGTATAGCCGCCGCCTGTGCCAGACATCAGCTCATGATCATGTTTCACGGCGCTTTTAAGCCGGCCGGTTTTAACCGTACCTGGCCCAATGCGGTTACTCGCGAGGGCGTGCTGGGATCTGAGTATAATATCTGGAGCAATAAGGTAACCCCGGAACATGACCTGCTGCTGCCCTTTATCCGTATGGTATCCGGTCCCATGGATTACGAGCCGGGTATTATGGATAACGCCACGGAGAAAACGTTCCGGCCCATAGGGGATAAGGTCATGTCTATGGGGACCCGCTGCCACCAGGGCGCTATGTTTGTGGTGTATGACAGCCCCATACAGCTGTTTTCCGGTAATCCCTCACAAGGCCTGCTGGAACCGGCCTATATGGAGCTGCTGGGCAGTATACCTACGGTTTGGGATACCACGGTCATTGCAGACGCCAGGCTGGGAGACTATATAGTAACGGCCCGGAAAAGCGGCACGGATTGGTATATTGGCGCTATGACGGATTGGTCGCCCCGTACCCTGGAGATACCCTTGCATTTCCTGGAACCAGGCAGCTATACCCTTACCCGCTGTGGAGATGGCGTAAATGCAGACCGTTACCCGTCAGATTACCGGATAGATACCCTTACGGTAAACCGGGATAGCACCCTGACGATCCGGATGGCTCCCGGTGGCGGTTATCTGGCGCGTTTACAAAAACGATAACAATAATTTCATTACAGTTTGTTGTGGCTCAGCCGTTACTGCGGTAATTTCCCCGCGTCAAGTATAAACAGACAGGAACATGAAGTACGTTTTTTTATTTATCGGGCTGTTTGTAGCGTTAACAACACACGCGCAACAGGCCTCTTTAAGTGAGTATTTAGGTAAGTACGCTTTCCAGGACGGCAGCTCCGCCTCTGAATCCCTGGTAGAACTGCAGGGTAACAAGCTGCAAATTAGCTCCAACCTGGGATCCGCTACGCTTACCCAGCAAAAGCCAGACACTTTTTCCGTAGACGATTACGGCGGGCAGATCATCTTCCTGCGCGCAAAAGGCGGCGCCGTTACCGGTATTAAAGTGAATATACCCGCTGCCAGCCTGCAGGATGTAGTAGGCACCAAAGCAGTGGTACAGGCGCCGTTAAGCGAGTATTTAGGCAAATACACTTTCCAGGATGGCAGCTCCATTACTGAAGCCCTGGTAGAAATGCAGGGTAATAAGCTGCTGGTAAGCTCCAACCTGGGATCTGCCACCCTTACCCTGCTGCAGGCAGACTCCTTTTCAGTAGACGATTATGGCGGGCAGATCGTCTTCCTGCGCGCAAAAGGTACCGCCGTTACCGGTATTAAAATAAACGTTCCGGCTGCCAGCCTGCAGGACGCCATCGGCACAAAAGCAGTAGTTGCCACTGAGCCTGCCGTTGCAGCCGTAGCTCCCGCCGGCCCGCGCGAGCCGTTTGTGAAAAAAGGACAGGTAGATCTGGAAGCCCATCAGGGGGGCTGCGGTTTATGCCCCTGTAACACCATCACCGCATTTATTAATGCGGTAAAGCTGGGCGTAAATACCCTGGAAATGGATGCGGTGATCTCTAAAGATAACCAGGTGCTGATCTCCCATGACCAGTTCATGGACTTTACTATGCGCACACCGCAGGGGAAAGATGATATCACCAAAGAGAACCAGCTGCAATACAACATCTACACCATGCCGTATGACAGCGTACGTAAATACGATGCGGGCTCCAGGGCTAATCCCTATTTCCCGAAGCAGCGTAAGCAGAAAACCTATAAACCCCTGCTGGCGGAAGTGATAGACTCTGTTGAAAGTTATGTAAAGGCACACGGGCTGCAACCGGTGAAGTACAATATCGAAGTAAAATCCCTGCGTGGTGATAATGTATACCATCCCGCCCCTGGTCCGTTCACAGACCTGGTAGTAAAAGTGATCAACGACAAGGATATTGTGAACAGGGTAGTGATCCAGTCTTTCGATATCCGCGCGCTGCAGTACCTGCATGCACATTATCCCGCCTTCCGCACCTCTTACCTGGTAGGCGTAAAGAATACCGGCAGCGTACAGGATAATATAAACCGCTTAGGTTTTGTACCGGATGTATACAGCCCGGAATTCCCGATGGTAACAGCCGCTACGGTTGAGCAGGTGCATGGTCTGGGTATGAACCTCATTCCCTGGACCATCGACAAGAAAGAAGATATTGCAAATATCGTAGGCCTGGGCGTGGATGGTGTGATCACCAACTACCCGGATGTAGCAAAGAAATTAATAAAAGAAAAGAAATAAGATACCGGTTCTTAAAGGAATAATGCCGCTTGAACTGCTGGTTCAAGCGGCATTATGCTTATAAAAAATCTTTGCCTTGCTTCAACATTTTGGCGGCGGAGATTGTTTGTATTACTTTACCGTTTTCAAAAACCCTCAATAATCATCTAACATGTCCTATTTGAATGCAACCCATCTGGTGTTCTCCGGCGATTTCCTGTCAGATGTGTCCACTGTAAACAATGATCCGGCCCATTACAATAATGCTACTTTTCAGCCTTCTTTCCAGGAGTTTGGACAAGGCGCCAGCAATGGTTGGTGGAACCCGGAAGGCGGCGCTACTTTCCAGTTCCAGAACTGCACCGTTAAAAAAGTGTCCCTCAAAAATGGACAAACGCTTACGGAGCCAGCTGCAGATATTGTAATTGGCAAACTGATCCGCGGCGCGGAAGGCCGTAATACCGGTAAAATGGTAGACCTTGATCCGCAGGAACAAGGCTCCTCGGAATTATGGGGCGTAAAGTTCCGGCTGGTATCGGTTAACAATGAAACGCTGTTGGAAGGGGATATCAGACCCACCGGTTTCCGCGACCTGCAAACACGGCAGCAAACCGGCGGTCAGGTAAACGGGCAGCCTTTTGGCGGCACCTGGACCTCTGTGGTGGAAAACATCACCTGGGGACCGCTGGCGGAAAGATCTCCTTTCCTGGCGGAGCTAAAGGCTACGACTCAGCAGAACAGGATCAGCATTAACCTGAATGCATACGGGTATTATTATGCCCATGCCGCAGACGGCCGTTTTTCCATGGGGCGTATACTGGGAACAATAGCGCCCTGGGAAGAAGAGGAGCCGGATACTTTTGCCGCCTGCAGGCGTTTGTATGGTATCTATGTAACTAAGGTAAATAATGGGTTGCCTATCATCTTTTTCAGCAACACTAATTTCGCATTTGATGCGGCGCGAAAAAGCGTATCGGTAGATTTTGGCAGCTCTTTCCCTATTGCAGATTCCATGGGAGGCATTGTGCTCAAAGAAAAATTGTACCTGGCGGTAAGTAAAGTAGCGGTGACAGACTCCTTCAGCACTACGCCGGTCACTACCAATAGTAATAGCGTGGTGATAATAGGAGAGGTACCCTATGAAAGCGGACCGGATTGGTTAAATAATACCGGCGGCATTGTAACGCTCAACAATATTAACAATGAGGCGGCAGCATTGCTGGAAAACCATCAACTTGTGCTGTTACGCCCGTCTGGCCTGGGACAATATACCATTATTGCAAGGGAGGCTATAAATGGCGTAGTGGTAAGATGTGATAATTTTGTGAACCGGCTGGATTATAATCAAACTAACCAGCTACACTTGTACGCTTATCAGTGGGGCCAGCCAATGAAGAATGTAGCCCTGACAGTTACCCTGGAAAAACCTACGGCCATTACACCCGTAGGCCCTACCAATCCCATTTGTGAACTGCCTGGTAACAATTACCCTGCCAACGGCATTAGCTTTAACACCACCGTAAAAACAGATAAATACGGCCGCGCTGTGTTGCCACTAACCGGCAACCGCATTGACAACCCGCGGTTGTATATAGACGGGCAGATCTATATACTGGATTATCAGCTGGATACCCAGCCGCAGGACCCCGCTATGGGCCCGCTGGCCAATGATAATATCTTCATTCACCTGCGTGATTATTTTGAAATACCCGCGGAGCCTCAATGGTCGGATATAGCCACTACTATGACCCAGTTCGCTAACCTCTATCCCATTATGAGCAAATACCTGGTGAACCTGGCAGATCCTGTAGCGATGGCCACCAAAAGAGATATCCTGAAATTTGCCTTTAGCCAGAATATCCATGATCCTATCTATATGCCGGTTACACGTGATCTGTCAGAGAATAAGCGGCTCACTATCCTTAAATGGCTGGAAAACCCGGTGGTAGCCACCAAACAGGAAAAAGCCGGTTTGATATTACCGGGAGAACTGCTGGCTTCCCCCGCAGAACCGGATGCCGCGCCCACCATTAACCAGGAACGGCTTAAGAATGCCGTAAGGGCCAAGAACGGCGCCGGTTTTGTGCCTTTTAATATTGATAAAATATTCAATGACTAATTAACGACACTTATATGCTTAAAATAAATCCTCAATTCATACATCGCGCAAAGCAGGCAAGTAAATTACCTGAGCTTTTCCCGCTTTTTCAAAATGCTATTGAGCTGGAACATTCTACTATACCGCCCTACCTGACGGCTATGTTTTCCTTTAAGCCAGGTACCGGTGATTATATCAGAACGGTGATCCATTCCGTGGTGATAGAAGAGATGCTGCATATGACCATTGCCGGTAATATCCTGAATGCTATTGGCGGCTCGCCAGATATCAACAAAAAGGATTTTATACCGGATTATAAATGCCACCTGCCTATGGGTATTGGCGGAGAGCTGGAAGTAGGACTGGAAAGATATTCGCGGGAACTGGTGCACAAAGTATTCATGGAGATCGAAGAACCGGAGCACCCGCTGGAACTAAAAAGCCGGGCGGTGGAAACGGATACCTATAAAACCATTGGCGAGTTTTACCAGGCCTTACAGGAAAAACTGGCAGAGCTGGCCCCGGAACATTTACCCGGCGATCCTGCCAAACAGGTAACTTCCAGCTTCTTTTCCAAAGACCTGCTTTATCCCATCCTCACAAAAACAGATGCGATAAAGGCCATCAACATTATTGTAGAACAGGGAGAAGGCACTACCACCTCTCCGGCGGATTTTGACGGGGAAATTGCCCACTACTATAAGTTCCAGGAACTGTATAAAGGCCGCCAGCTGGTAAAAGATCCTGATGCACCCCATGGGTATTCCTTTACCGGGCCGGAGATCCCCTTTAACCCGGCGGATGTATGGCCTATTTTTCCCAATACCAAAGCAAACATGGTAGCACCAGGTACGGAAGAAAGAAGGCGGCTGGATGAGTTTAACGGCAGTTATGTTTCACTGCTGAACGGATTGCACCGCACATTCAATGGCCACCCCGGTTATTTGCCGGCCACCATTGGGGTGATGTTTGACCTGAGGCTGGCAGCAGAAAAATTGTGCGGCACTGCCTTTCCTGGTAAACCAGGATTTAACCTGGGGCCCAGCTTTGAATGGGTGGATGTTTTGCAGCCAGCTCCGGTAAATAAGGCGTTAGTATAGGGAAGCTTATCTAAATAGTAATGGTATTGAGAGGGGAGGTATCCCTTTTCAATACCATTAATTTTTTTGCCCTGCCTGGTATTTCTCAGATTAAATACTAGTTTAGTGTGCGAATATCCCTCCTATGAAAAATAAGGTACTTAGAAAGTTTGTAGAATATGTTTACGGTAATTATGTGGGCAATTTCCTGGGTTTTGTAGTGGGCACTGCATCCACCCGCCTGGTAGCTCATTTCTTCACTAAACGGAGCATCTGGAATCTATGGGGCACTTTTGGGCATAAAACAGCCGTTACCAAAAGCACCTATACCAAACTGGAATGGACCGTTTCCATTGTCATAGGTTTTATCGTATTTGAGCTGGTATCCAAATGGCTCAAGAAGAAGGTGGATCAGCAATTGCCTAAGTATAAGCTTACCCGTTGGATGGTGGAAAAGAACGAGGAAGAGAAAAAGCCCCAACCGGAGCCACAGGCAGAAACAGCGCCTGCTAATTAGGTACAGGCGCAATTACTATCCTTATCTGCCGGATCACGAAGGTTAGAATTCCCTGTCGTTCAACTCACTGCTGGGTAGTTTAAGCTTACTGGCAAACCTGTTCAGATTAAAACTCATATTGATGAGCAGGATATTAGTTTCGTAGATATAATTCGTGGTCGTATAAAATGCTGTACCGGAGGTAGTGATCCGTTGTTGGGCAGCATTGAAGATGCCTATGTTCTGCCACTGTAGGGTGGTGGCGAAGCGTCCGTTCATAAAGGTTTTCCTCACTGATGTATTGGGTATGAAGTAAGCCGCATCCTCACCCTGGGCTGTTGGCCGTTTGGACAAGTAATTGACATTGGCCTGTACGCTCCAGGTTTTCGCTAATTGAAAGGTAGTATTGGCGTTAAAAGTATAAGCCCAGCGCTGATTGTTAACGGCTACCGGCTCGCCCAGTATATGAATGTCCCCGCTAATATGATAATTAAAAACATTAGCCCCCGCATAAAATGACCACCAGCTTGTCAGCTGCAGGTTAGTGCCGGCTTCAAAGCCGATCTGTCTGGCCGTTCCTGCATTCGTATATATACGGTTCAGAATAGTGTCTGTATAGACGCTGTTCAGACGCTGGATCGGGTTTTTGACATGCTGATAATAAGCCGTTGCAAAAAAGCTACCGGTGCTGAACGTGTGGTTAATGCCTAACTCCACCTGGTCAATAAACTCCGGTAGAAGATCAGGGTCGCCTTCCTCCAGCGTTTCCGAATGCTCCCGCTCTGGAATTGGGTTCAGTTCCAGATTAGTAGTTCTGTTAATACGTTTACCGTAGTCCGCTTTTATCTTCCAGTTCCCGCTGATACTGTATTGCAGCAAGGCGGAGGGAAATAAATTAGAAAGATCAAGCTGATGCCGGTTGGGATCATAAGAAAGATCGACTGTCCTGGTGGCATATTCGTAACGCAGACCGCCATTATACTCCCATTTGCCGCTTTTGCCGGAATACTGACTGTAGACCGAGTTGATCATGTTCTGAGCATGGAAACTTCCCTGAAATTTATTGGCGTCCGGCTGTGAGGTGGGCGGTGTCACCAGATAATCGAACTGTCCGTCCTGGGTGTCATAGCGTAATTGGTAACCGCTTTCCAATTTCCCGTTGCCCAGTGGCAGGCTGTGATCTAATTTAAAGCGATAGCCACTGATCGGCCGTTTATATGGATTATACACATATTGTAACGTATCGGCGGTATTTGGATACTGCAGGTTACGGTTGCGGGTGCTGCCATGAAGACCGGCGTGCTCATACACCAGGTTTACGGTCAATGTTGATTTATTATCAAAGGTGTGCGTGTAGTCAACGCTTGACAGTGTAAAGCTACCCTCTTTGGTTTGCAGATTGGAATTAAAATAGGTGGTGCTTCTGACCAGATCATTGCTGTTAAGACCGGAGGTCGTGTTATGATATAACAGGTCGGCTATCCTGTCCTGGTAGCGTTGACCGAGGAACAGGCTACCGGAAAAGCTGTTGGCGGCATTTGCCGTAAAATTAGCGGTGGCACGCCCGGCATAATTGTATTTTTTAAAGCTGCGTTCACCGGTTGATGGGAAGCGGGTGATTGTGCCTTCTGGCAGGTTTTTAGTATACACATCACCTTCCCGGTAACCTGCATTGTCGTTACGGTTATAATTACCGCTGACGGAAAGGTCCCATTTACCCTTACGATAATTCAGCGTGGCATCGCCACCAAAACGTAAGGGCTTACGTGAATTACCATGATCATCTATGCTGGGCAGGCCTCCCTGCGCGTTCAGTGCCAGGGTCATGCCGTCTACTGCGCCCTTTTTGGTAATGATATTGAGGATACCGCCCCTGCCATCCGGGTCATATTTGGCGGAAGGGGAGGTTACCACCTCGATGTTCTCGACCACGTTGGCCGGCATTTGCGATAATACTGTTTGCGCATCCGTAATGACCGGTTTGCCGTTAATGAGGACCATAAAGCGATCCGAGCCGCGCATATTTATATTCCCTTCCCCGTTGACGGATACCGATGGCAAGTTTTTGATCACATCAATGGCCGAACCGCCTTTGGCGGCTTCAAACTGGCCTGCCCGGTAAACCTGTTTATCAATCCTGGTTACGGCGTCAGCCTGCTGGCCTTTTACGCTCACCTCTTTAAGCAGCTGATCGGAGGGCTGCAAGATAATATCGCCAAGATCCAGCAGTTGCCCTTCAGAGAGCTGCAGGTCAGTTTTGATAAAATTCCGGTAGCCAATAAAGACAATTTTCAGGCGGTAATGCCCTGCTGGAAGTTTGTTGAGCTCAACATTGCCATTAGTCTTACTCACTGTACCTGCGATCAGACTGGAATCAGCAGTTTTGAAAATTGCTGCGCTGGCATACTCAATAGGCTGATGGGTTTGTCCGTCTATGATACGGCCCTTGATAGCGGCAGTCTGCGCAAGAACAAAATAACATTTAAATAATATCAGTGTTAAACAAAAGACCCTTCTCATTGGTAAAGCAAAAGCTCAAAATTAAGCGGGCATTATGGCTTCCTACGGTATGATTGCTGTTTTGTGCGGTATATTTGACTTCCCGGCCAGCAGCTCGCGGTAAGCGCCAGGGGTCAGGTTCGCAGCGCCTTTGAAGAATTTGACAAAATGCGAGGTGTCACTGAAATGCAGTACGAGCGCAATTTCTTTTATAGACAGATCAGTTGCTGATAGCAGGGTCTTAGCTTCGAGCAGCAGCCGTTCATTGATCACCATGGAAGGCGTTTTACCGGCGCCTTCGCGGCAGGCGGCGTTGAGCTGCTGGGTGGACACATTCAGTTGCGCCGCATAGTCCTGCACTCTTTTGGAGCCCGGTTCTGTGGCATGTACCAGGCTTTTGAACTGGTAGTAAAGTACGTTTGCGGGTGATTGGGAAACCTGCAATGCCAACATGGCTGTCTTCTGTAGCAATAGCTGTAAATAACCCGTCAACACTTTCAGATCAGATTCTGCTTTTTTATATTCTTCATAGAACAGGGCCAGGAGTGGTAAATACGTGTCATCATGTGATAATCTGATCATGGTATTCAACCCGTAAACGATTGCCAGCAGATCAGCGCTTAACAGCTCTTCCTTAAACAGCAGTACATAACCTTTGGGTATGCGGGTAAAGTCCCAGCAATGCGTCTGGCCTGGTTTTAGGAAGAAAATGGCCGGAGGGGTAACCGTGTAGGTGTGATCGTCGATCAGGTGCGTGCCGGCTCCGTCACTTAGCACGATCAGCTCAAAGTAGTCCGGGTGCTTATGCGGCAGGGTAGGTTTGATCACCTCCTTAAAGGGGCTGATCTTCAGCAATTGAGCGCCGATCTTTGTTTTTAGAGGAATGCCAGGTTTCATGTTCTGCTTATGGGTTCCGTATTAGAAGCGAATTTATGCAGCCGGTTACAAGATAACCTGTTATTTTATTGTTATTCCTATTTTTCGTAAGGGAACGCTGTTATTAGCTCAACTGTTTGGCCTCATCAAAATACGCCGTCGTTTCCGCTACCATCGCTTCCATCAATTCCTTTGCTTTCCGGTGTTTTAGTACCGGCGCTATCTGTCCGCTCCAGAAAAGTATCAATTCCCATTGCTGCTGTTTGATAGCCGCCTGCCGCAGGGAAGACATTAACTGGCCCTGTAGTGGAAAGGGCAGGAGGTCCTGTTCTTTTCCGCGGATCTCTTCAGAGATCCGGCTGCGCAGGCCGCGGCCAAGCCGGCCGGTAAATGCCCGCGTGAGCACGCTGTGACGGGAAACATCGGAGAACAACATCTCCCGGTGAATATTCAGCGCATTGGATTCTTCACAAGCCAGGAAAGCAGTGCCTACCTGTACGCCATCGGCCCCCAGGGCCAGTGCCGCCGCAATCCCCCTGCCATTGGCAATACCACCGGCAGCAATTATGGGCGTACGTACTTTTTCCCGGATCTGTTGTATCAGCACAAAGGTGCCAACAAGCGACTGCTCTGCCGGGGCAAGGAAAGAAGGGCGGTGCCCGCCGCCTTCGAAACCGGAGGCTACGATCACATCTACCCCTGCTGCTTCCAGTGCGATGGCCTCATCCAGCGTGGTGGCGCCACCGGCGGTGATGATGCCCAGTTTACGGCATTGTTCCAATATATCTGCGGAGGGAATACCAAATACAAAGCTGAAAACGGGCGGCCGCACGTCCAGGATAACATTTACCTGGTTGGCAAACCGGGAGGAAAAGGATAAGGGCTTGTCTGGCGGCTGGATGCCCAGCTCTTCAAAATAAGGCATTAACAGGGCCTGGGCCTGTTGCATGGCCGTAGCAGCCACGGCGCCGCCATCGGCGTCTGTATCGCCTACCCATAGGTTGATATTATACGGTTTATCCGTGGCCTGTTTCAGCCCTTTATCTGCCGCGGCTATCTCATCCGGCGAGAGGGTGTAGGCGCCATAACCGCCTACACCGCCTGCATTGGATACCGTGGCTGTTAGCTCAATAGTGGAGAAATTACCGCCAAACGGCCCCTGGAAAATAGGATACTGCACGCCCAGCATTTTTGTAACCCTGGTATTGTACCACATAATAGCTTGTTTTGATGGTTTACTTTTTATCCGCTGTGATACCTTGTTCACGTAACACAGATACCTGCTCGCCGCCAAATCCCCAGTCGTCCAGTTCTACTTCCTGGATCACTACATGCGTGAGTTGCGGATCTTTATTCAGCACATTGGTCATGAGGTCAGTCACGCCCTTGATAAGCGCCTGTTTCTGCTGGCGGGTAACGCCTTCTTTGGTGAGCTCTATTTTAATGTACGGCATAACTATTAATTTTTAGCGGTTTACTTATGCAACTTTGGCGGTAATATGTACATCCAGGTCAAAATCATTATAGATAAGCGTATCGCCCAGGTTCTGGAAGAAGTTGCCGGAACGGAATTTCATTTCGTATTTGGTACGGTCTACCACCAGTTTGCCGGTAGCCTGCAGGGTATCGCCCTGTTGCTGCACGTTGGCGTCAAAAGCAATGGGATGGGTAATGCCTTTGATGGTCAGCTGGCCTTCTATCCGGTATAATGTGCCGTTAACAGGCGTAGCGGCCGTGATCTCGAAATTAGCGGTAGGATACTTCTCTGAGGAGAAGAAGTCATCAGAGGCCAGGTGTCCTGCAAACTGTGCATTGGTAGCCGGATCGGTAACATCCAGTATGCGGATGGAGGTCGTGTCTATGGTAAAGGCGCCACCGGCGATCTGCTGGTCATGGAGCGTAAGGCTGCCTTCTTTAATAGCGATAGTGCCGTTGTGGGCGCCGGTTACCTTACGGCCTACCCATTCAATATTACTTTGTGTGCTTACGATAGCAAAATTTTTAGCTGACATTTTGTTTGGTTTTAAAAGTGATGTTTTGTTTTTACAGCACAAAGTAACGAAGGGACGGGTTGCCGGTTACGTGACGTACATCACTATTTGGATCCGTTGTATAACCGGCTCAGGGTTTCCCGGGAAACGCCCAGGTAGGCGGCAATCAGGTGTTTGGGCACCATATTATATAAAGCGGGGTACTGATCCATTAGCTCTTCATACCTTTTACGCGTATCATTATTCATTAACGATAACAACCGCCGCTGGGATGCTACATATCCCTTATTGGTGCGGAGGCGGAAGAAACGTTCCATCACATGCATTTCCGCACAGAGCTTTTCCCGGTTGTCATTGGACAGTGCCAGCACTTCCGCATCTGTGATACAATCTATATTGATGGTGGCCTTATCATGGCTATACAGCGCGTGGTAATCAGAAGTCCACCAGGTGGGCATTGCAAACTGCAGGATGTACATCTTTGTTTCATCATTGATATAAAAGGCCTTTGTGCAGCCGGATAATACAAAGTATTCCTCTTCCACGCGGCTGCCTTCGCTGATGATCACCTGTCCTTTTTTAAAAGACCTGGGGGTGAAATGAGAAAGCACATACGCAAACTGCTCATTCGTTAACGAAACGGTCTTTGCAATATGTTCCTGTAACTGTGCTGCCATAGTTATTATTTGTACGTAAAATTAATCAAAGCCGGCAGTACAAGGTAGCACATATACATAACATATGTTATGTAATCATTAATGCAATATTATGTTTGTGTAATCTCTGTTACGCCAATATTATCTTATTGTAACTTTCCCTTATACCACTAACAGCCTGTTTTAAGAATTCCTACGTTTGAACATTGTTCGTAACCGGAACAAGTAGCTGACCTGTTATTCATTGAATAACATGGTTAAACAGAACCTGATATGTCAAAAAGGAAGATCCTTTTCCTGGTTGGATCGTTGAACCAGGCCACCCAAATGCACCAGATCGCCAGTGAGCTGCCGGAATATGATTGTTACTTCAGCCAGGTCTACAGTGATGATGTGTTGATAAAATGGGCGGTTAAAAAGGGGTGGCTCGATCATACCATTTTAGGTGGTGGCAATTTTAAGCAACGCTCTGATCAATACCTCTCCGATAACGGTTTGCGCAATGACTACGCAACCGCTGTATATAATAATAATTATGACCTGGTAGTTTGCTGCACGGATCTGCAGGTAGCTAAAAGCCTCCGGAAGATAAAGACAGTGTTTGTGCAGGAAGGCATGACAGATCCGGTAACGCCCTGGGCCAGGATCGTGCACCGCCTTCGGTTGCCGCATGTATTAGCCATGAATACCGCTTTTAATGGCAGCGGCAATATATGCGATATCTATTGTGCGGCATCTGAAGGGTATAAGCAACAATTTGCGCAATATGGCACGGATGCGGCCCGCATATTTGTGACCGGCATACCTAACTATGACCATGTAGCCCTGCATAATAATAACGATTTCCCTTATCATGGTTATGTGCTGGTAGCTACTTCTGATATACGCGAGCTGCATGGACGGGAAGACCGTGATGCCACCATCGCCAATTGTATAAAGATCGCCGCCGGCCGTCCGCTTTTCTTTAAGCTGCATCCTAATGAGGATAAAGAAAGGGCCATTGCGGAAATAAAACGGCAGGCGCCAGACGCCATGGTGTTTACCGAGGGTAATACCGGCCATATGATCGCCAACTGTGAAGAATTGATCACGCAATACTCCACCGTTGTATATATGGGCATTGCCCTCAATAAAAAAGTGCATTCCTATTTTGACGTGACCCAGTTAAAGCGCCTGGCCCCCATACAGAATGGCGGCGCCTCCGCTTACAACATAGCAGCCATCTGCCGCAGTTATATAGAGTACAAAGGTACCCGGGCAGATTTTCTGAAAACATACAAACAACCGGAATTGCAATATGCCTAATGCAGCTGAGCGCCATTTGAAAATTGTTACGGTAATACAAACCCGCATGGGATCCAGCCGCCTTCCCGGTAAGGTGATGATGCCCATCCTGGACCGCCCGCTGTTTGTACGGCAGGTGGAACGGGTACGTGCAGCCAGTTTAACCGGCACTATCGTAGTAGCGGCTACCGTTGATCCTGCGGATGATATTATTGCGGCCACCTGCGAACAAGAAGGCATCTTATGCTACCGCGGTGATGTGGCAGACTTGCTGGACAGGCACTACCAGGTTGGCCTGCAACACGCAGCCGATGTGGTGATCAAGATCCCCAGCGACTGCCCGCTCATAGACCCTGCTGTAATAGATAAAGTGATCGGTTTTTATCTCGACAATAAAGCACAGTACGATTATGTAAGCAATCTGCACCCGGCCAGTTACCCGGATGGTAATGATGTGGAAGTGATGTCCTTTGCCGCGCTGGAAGAGACCTGGAAACAGGCGGATAAACAGCTGGAACGGGAACACACCACACCTTATATATGGGAGCACCCGGAAAGGTTCCGTATTGGTAATGTAGTAATGGAGGGCCACCCTGACTATTCCATGGATTTCCGTTTTACCATCGACTACCAGGAAGACTACCTGTTCATTAAAGCGGTATACGAAGCGCTGTACGAAACTAACCCGCAGTTTACCGTGACAGATATCCTGGTGTTGCTGGCAGAAAGGGAAGAGATGTACGCCATTAACCGGCAATGGGCCGGCGTAAACTGGTACCGGCACCATCTTGACGAGCTAAAGACCATCACGCCACAACAAACAAAAATTCTGACAACCGAAATATGACAAAAGACAAACTGTCGGAGCTCACCGCCCGTTCCTTAAAGGTAAGGGAGCACATTATACGTATGACAGCCGGGGGCGGCTGCTTTATAGGCGCCTCTTTGTCCTGCGTGGAGCTAATGGTATTCCTGTACTCCGAGCTACTGAATGTAGATGCAGATAATTTAGACAATCCTGCACGCGACTATCTCTTTCTTTCCAAGGGGCATGATGTGCCGGCCATGTACGGTACGCTGGCAGAGCTGGGATTTATTTCGCCGGACAGGCTTACCCAGCACCTGAAATCTACAGACAGCATTTACTGGCATCCTAACAGGGCCATCCCCGGTGTAGAGTTCCACTCCGGTTCACTGGGCCACCTGCCGGCTGTGGCTGCAGGCGTAGCGCTGGATTGTAAGCTGAAAGGAGAGGCTAACCAGGTATTTGCCATTACCGGAGACGGGGAGCTGAATGAAGGTTCCGTATGGGAAACCTTGCTGGTCGCCAATGCTTACCAGCTGAACAACCTGACCATTATCGTAGACCGTAACCAGTTCCAGGCTAACATCCGCACAGAAGAGCTGATCCCCCTGGAGCCATTGGCAGATAAGTTTACCGCATTTGGTTGCGCAGTAAAGGTAGTAGACGGGCATGACTATACACAACTGGAAGAGGCCTTTAAAGGCGTGCCTTTCAGCGATAATAAAGTGAATGTGATCATTGCCAATACCGTACGCGGGAAGGGGCTGCCCAGCATTGAAGCCCGAGCCGACCGCTGGTTCTGCGCCTTTAATGATAACGAGATACAGCAGCTGTTTGAAGAGCTGCATGGCCACGCCGCCGCAATTATTGAATCGGAAAGCTTAACAGTACGCTAAATGAACTACGAAGAACTATTGGTACAGACCGCCACCGCGGATGAGCGCTTTATAGTAATGACGGCCGAGAACAGGGCCCTGGTGCGCAGTGCGCCCCGCCTGTTAGGCAACCGTTTTATTGATACCGGTATCACTGAACAAACAATGATAGGCATGGCTGCAGGCCTGGCCCTGCGTGGCCGCATACCTGTGGTACATGCGCTGGCGCCTTTCCTTACCATGCGCGCCTTTGAATTTATCCGCACGGATGTTGGTATTGCCAACCTGCCGGTAAAGCTGAGCGGTTATATCCCCGGCTTCTTATCAGATGGTAATGGGCCCACTCACCAGGCTATTGAAGATGTAGCGCTCATGCGCGGCATTCCTGGTATGGAGGTATTCTGTCCTGCGGATGAGGATGACCTGGTACGTATGCTGCCAGCCATCTGGCAATCGCCCGCACCGTCCTATGTACGTATTAACCATAAACAGGGCACTTATCAGCATATGGATTTTGAACCAGGAAAAGCGGAAGTGATCAGCGAAGGCACAGATGTGACCCTGCTTACTTACGGCTTTTTATTCGGCAATGCCCTGGAGGCAAAAGCGCTGCTGGAAAAAGAAGGACTAAGTGTAGGACTGGTGAATATGCGCTCCCTGAAACCGGTGGACGAAGCCTGTATACGGCGTTGCGCCGCCAACAGTAAACTGCTGGTGACCGTAGAAGATCATTTCCAGACGGGTGGCCTGTACTCCATTGTAGCAGAAACACTGATCAACCAACCGCATAATACTACCATATTCCCGCTGGCCCTCAAAGAACGCTGGTTTAAACCCGGCCTCCTGGGCGAAGTGCTGGCCTTCGAAGGTTTTACGCCAACTGGTATTGCAACTGCTGTTTCCGCGCAGCTGCAGCTTATTCATGCAAAAAACAAACAACATGCCTAACACCATCTCCTTTAACGAGCAGTATCCTGTAATTACAGCATCAGATAAATTATATGCACGCGCCGTAAATATTATGACGCCTGTTACCCAAACATTGGCCAAAGGCCCCGGGCAGTATGTTACCGGCGTAGCGCCTAAATACCTGAAAAGAGGCAAAGATGCGCATGTGTGGGATGTGGATGGCAATGAGTATATAGATTATAACATGGGCATTGGCCCTTTATCCCTGGGCTATTGTTATCCCCGCGTGGATGCCGCCATTGCTGCCCAGCTGAAAGACGGCATTACTTTCTCCATGATGCATGAGCTGGAAGTAACGCTGGCGGAATTGGTACACCGTGTTATCCCCAACGCGGAAGCGCTCCGTATCAGCAAAACCGGCGCGGATGTGACCAGTGCGGCTATACGCGTGGCACGCGCCTTTACCGGTCGTAAAAAAGTGTTGTGCTGCGGATATCATGGCTGGCATGACTGGTATATCTCCGTTACCAGCCGTAACAGCGGTATCCCTGAAGAGATAGCAGCGCTGACTTCTACTATTGACTACAATGATATTGAGTCTGTAAAACAGGCGCTGGATGAAGATACCGCCTGCGTGATACTGGAACCGTTTGTATTTGCGGAGCCTAAAGATAATTTCCTGCAGCAGCTGAAAGAGGTATGCGAAGCCAACGGCACCCTGCTCATCTTTGATGAGATGTGGACCGGTTTCCGCATAGCAGTAGGCGGCGCACAGGAGTACTTTAATGTAAAGGCAGACCTGGCCTGTTATTCCAAAGCTTTTGCCAACGGCATGCCCATCTCCCTGCTGACCGGCCGTAAAGAAATTATGCAGCTGTTTAATGAAGAGGTATTCTTCTTTACCACTTTTGGCGGCGAAGCTTTATCCCTGGCAGCAGCCGTGGCTACCATCAACGAAATGATAGAAAAGAATGTGCCGGCCGTGCTGGCGCAGAAAGGCAAACTGTTGAAAGACGGTTATAACCAGCTGGCAGCGGAAATAGGCGTTGCAGAATGCACCTCCTGCACTGGTTACGATTGCCGCTCTATGGTAACATTTAATGCACCGGGTCAGGATACACTGCTGCTGAAATCCTTTGTGCAGCAGGAGCTGTTTAAACGCGGCATCTTGTGGTCCGGTTTCCATAACATGAGTTTTACCCATACCAGCGAAGATATTGAGCATACGCTGGCCGCCTACAAAGACGTGCTGCCCTTGCTGAAACAGGCCATCGCAGATAATAACGTAGGCGACCTGCTGAAGGGCAAACCCGTGGAAGCTGTATTCCGTAAGGTGAGCAATTTTAATACTAAACCGGTAGTAAAAGCATAGTTACGCAGCATGGAGCTTTTTTCTTTAACAGACAAAATAGCATTGGTAACCGGGGCCTGCGGCTTACTGGGTATACAGCACTGTAAAGCGCTGGCAGAAGCCGGCGCCAGGGTAGTGGCTGCAGACCTGGATGAAAACGCCTGTCAGGCGCTGGTAAATGAACTGGGAACGGAGCACCTGGCCATATCACTGGATGTTACCAGCCAGGCCTCCCTGTGGACCGCCCGGGACCGCATACTGGAAAAGTACGGCCGCCTGGATGTATTGGTGAATAACGCCGCCATTAACGACATGTTCGAAAATCCTTTGATGGCAAAGGAGCAATCCATGTTTGAGCATTACCCGCTGGAGCAATGGAACCGCTCCTGGAATGTGAACGTAAGCGGCATGTTCCTTTGCTCCCAGGTAATGGGCGCCGTGATGGCCGCGCAGGGGAGTGGCAGCATCATCAACATTGCATCTACCTACGGTATCGTAGCGCCGGACCAAAGCATTTACCGCAATGCCGCAGGCGAGCAGACTTTTTATAAGTCGCCTGCCTACCCGGTAACCAAAGCCGCGGTGCTGGGCTTTACCCGTTACCTGGCTGCTTACTGGGGCAACCGGAATGTACGGGTCAACGCGCTCTCGCCCGGTGGCGTAGAAAACAACCAGGATACTTTTTTTATACAGAATTATGCCGCTAAGACCTTATTGGGTAAAATGGCTGCAGCGGCAGATTATAAAGGAGCTGTTGTATTTTTAGCGAGCAATGCATCCGCTTACATGACCGGCGCCAACCTGGTAGTGGACGGTGGGTGGACTGCCATCTAAAATCTCAACAACATGAATGAAACATTAATCGAAAAAGCGAAAAAGATCAAACTGCTGCTCACAGATGTAGACGGCGTACTGACTGACAACGGCGTGTATTATTCCGAAGCAGGCGAAGTGATGAAACGTTTCTCCATCCGCGACGGTATGGGTGTAGAGCGGTTACGCAAGTGCTGTAACATTGAAACAGGCATTGTAACCGGCGAAACCTCCGGCTCCGTAGCAAAACGGGCAGAGAAACTGCACATTACTGAGCTGCACCTGGGCATAAAGGACAAAGCCGGTTTACTGGCCGTGATCCTGGAACGCAACGGGCTGCTGCCAGAAGAGATTGCCTTTATTGGCGACGACGTGAACGACATTGGCATTATCCAGCTGGTGGGCCTTTCTGCCTGTCCGGGCGACGCCATGCCGCAGGTAGCGGAGCTGGTTAGCTTCCATTGCCAGCAAAAAGGCGGTTATGGTGCATTCCGTGAGTTTGCAGAATGGTTGATCGCTTGCCGAACGTAGTAACCTACCAAAAAAACTTATATCTTATGAACACAATTGCGGTGAGCAACCGGAAATCTATCGGCGAGGGACAGCCTGTTTACATCATAGCTGAAATTGGCATAAACCACAACGGTTCCCTTGAAATTGCCAGGAAACTTATTGACGAAGCCGCAGCCGCAGGTTGCGATGCGGTGAAATTCCAGAAACGCACGCCCGAGGTTTGTACCCCAAGGGACCAGTGGCATCTGCAACGCGATACCCCCTGGGGCCGCATGACCTATATTAACTACCGCCACAAGGTAGAACTGGGTTATGACGAATACGCTGCTATTGACAAACATTGTAAAGATCGTGGCATCGATTGGTTCGTATCCTGCTGGGATGAGCCCTCCGTTGATTTTATCGAACAATTTAATCCCGGTGTATACAAATTCGCTTCCGCATCCCTGACCGATCACGCCCTGATCGAAAAGGTGAAAGCCACCGGTAAGCCCTTTATCTTATCCACCGGCATGTCTACCATGAACGAGATCGAGACAACGGTAGAGAAGTTTGGCACGGACAATATGATGATCGCGCATTCTACTTCCGCTTATCCCTGTCCGCCTGCAGAGCTGAACCTGAAAATGATCAACACCCTGCAACAGCTGTATCCTAATACACCTATCGGCTACTCCGGCCATGAGACCGGCCTGGCTACCACACTGGCAGCTGTGATCATGGGCGCCACCTTTGTAGAAAGGCATTTTACCCTGGACCGCGCTATGTGGGGCTCTGATCATGCCGCTTCTGTAGAGCCGCAGGGAATGCATAAGCTGGTACGCGATATCCGCGACGCTGAAATGGCTATGGGCGATGGTATCAAACGTGTATACGAAAGTGAAATGGGTGCATTGAAAAGATTACGCCGCGTGATCACCCCGGACGCAGAGACCGCAAAGTAAAGCTACTTACATGGACAATATAGTTTATTATACCACCAGCATCCTGCTATTAACGGTAGTGGTGCTGGTGATCCTGGAAAGGAAGTTTCCTTACACCAAGGGACTTCCTTTTTTCAGAAAGGGATTTTGGATAGACCTGGTATGGTATACCATTATTCAAAGCTATTTCCTGAAGATCCTGATCTTCGATTACATCATACAACCGGTTGACCGTACCTGGCACTTGTCATCCCTGCAGCTGGTCGCCAACTGGCCTTTATGGACGCAGGTGTTATTCTTCCTGGTAACGCATGACCTGTATATCTATTGGTTTCACCGCTGGCAACACCATTCAAAAATACTATGGCGCACGCATGAAGCGCATCACTCCGTTACTGAAGTGGACTGGCTGGCAGGTTCCCGCTCACATGTTGTGGAGATCATTATCAACCAGACCATTGAATTTGCGCCTATTATCCTGTTGGGGGCCAATCCCCTGGTAGTGCCCATTAAGGCGTTGATAGATGCGGTATGGGGTATGTATATCCATTCCAATATAAATGTGAAATCCGGCAAGCTCCAGTATTTTATCAATGGACCGGAAATGCACCAATGGCATCACGCTGACTACCAGGAAGTGTTCTACGCTAATTTCTCCACTAAGTTTGCCGTGTGGGACTGGTTATTTGGAACCGCTTACCTGCCCGATAAAAAACCGGAGGTGTTTGGTTTACCGTATGTGTATCCTAAAGATTATTTTGTGCAGCATGTGTTTTCAGTAAAGCGGATATCGGAAGATGATCTGCTGAGATACAAGTGGTTCAATAAATACTATCATCTGCGGCCCAACATCATGAAATGGCTGGGCAGGCAGCAGCAGGAGCTGCTGAAACCCAACGCAAACGTAGAACCGGTTACACAAGGAAAATAAGTGCTATGGCATGGGTATATCTTTTTATTGCGGCGGTTTTTGAAATTGCCTGGACCTTCTCCCTCAAATTCCTGGACTTTAAAAAAATAGGCGCCATACGCTGGCAGGCATACTTCACTAACCGGGAGCACCTGCTGGTGTTGGCGCCCTTAATAGGTTATATACTGTTTGGGATAGCCAATGTGTTCTTTTTTTCGCTGGCCACCAAACAGATTGCCACATCTACCGCATTGGCCATTTGGATGGGTGTTGCGCTGGTAGGTGTGAAGGCGGTTGATATCAGCATCTTTAAGGAGGCGTGGCATCCCATGCAATTCTTTTACCTGGCATTGATAGTAGCCGGTATTGTGGGGTTAAAAGCAGGTAATTAATTCAGTGTTGTTTGTTCTCAATAGCTTTTAGCTTTAATACCCCGGCAGCTTTTGTATATCCGCCTTCTGCGCCGTCCACGAAATGGATATGGTCATCTTTCAGGTCGCGTACATAACATGACATAACAGACGCTTTACTTACGCAATAACCGTATACGATCTCCCCGGCATCCTCCATTGCACTCAGGGCATGCTGCAATTGCAGCCGTTGTTCCGCGGTGCCGGTGATCACTGTGTTTATCTTACCATCTATCACCAGCGTGTCAGACATCTCTACCAGGCGGCTCAGGTAGGTCTTGCCGGTTTTGGTTTTAAAGTAAAAGTATCCCAACCTGTTCTTACACCAGGCATATAACAGCTGCAACAGCTTCATGCTGCCAAAGCGGGTACGCATCTCCATACCCAGTTGCTGGAAAGAGCTGGTAAGTTTAAGTTTTGAAACAGAGATAGGTTGCCGCTGTTCCGGCGCTCCGTAGATATCGTCGATATAGGCAATCACCTTACCGTAGGCGGCCGCTTGTTGAGCGCCGGCGGTTGCCACAGCAATTAAGGTCACCACTTCATAGTGCAGCAGGGGAGGTGGTACCTGGTCCCAGCGGCATTGCATACCGCTAAGATCCAGCTCTTCTCCTTCGGCTGGTGGCGCCGTAAGCAGGTAATCGGGCCCTTTTATCAGTTGCTCCGCATAATACAGGCCATCACCCAATACAATAGGAATGGTAAAATTACCAGCGCTGCAGAACTTGCTGACGGTAAGGGTATGGCCGGCGGCATAAATATCTTTGATGGCTACGCTGCCCACCCGTAAGGTAAGGCCAAACTGCGCCTGTGTTTGCTGGCTATGGATCTGGAGGGCGGATAACGCCACCTCTTTAACACTGGCAGGTATAAGAAAGGTAGCGCCATCGCCGCCAAAGAAAAAAGGAATAGTGGTATTGGTCTTGAAAGTGATATTTAAAACCGCTACAATACTGCCGGTGGCAATATAATTTACGGTTTCATGCTGCCCGTTCTGTACTGCGGAGGTGGAGCCTTTTATGTCCGTGATGATCACATGCCAGTCATCCGGTATCTTGTAGAACAGGTGTTCCTCCTCCAGCAGATCACGGAGTGTTATGCGGTTAACAGGTAGCCTGGAATAGAATTGATCGTTACTTGCTGCCATAATCTGATTGATACACAGTGCAATGTTAAGATAAAATAAGGTGTATTTGGTGCAAAGGCCCGCCAATAGTAGAGATTGCTGCAAAAAAGAAATTACTAAAAGTTGAAAACCTTTTACATTTCTGTGCGTAATAATAGTAAATGTACTGTTATGCTTACCTATTCCACACTTTCGATCCGCCATGTACGAGTACTGGCGTTAGGCACTGCTATTGCGTGCATTACCGGTCTGAGTGCTTGTAAGAAGCATGATGATTTCAGAAAAGAAATGAAAGTACGCGCTTCGTTAAGCGGCTCACAGGAAGTTCCCCCCAACAACAGCCCCGGAACAGCAAAATTAAAAGGCACCTACAATTGCAAGACCAATGTGATCGATTATGATCTTAGCTGGGAAAAGATAACTGGTCCTCCGATTGCCATGCACTTCCATGGCCCCGCTACTCCAGGCCAGAATGCGCCCGTGGAGATACCCATCACCGGGTTCCCGATGAACGCTACCGGCTCCTTATCTGCAAAGGACACATTAACAGAAGACCAGGAAGATGACCTGCTGGCCGGCAGGTATTATGTTAACATCCACACTAAACTCTATCCCGGAGGTGAGATCAGGGGACAGGTATCAGTGAAGCACTAAGTTTACACGTTATTTTTTGAGGAGACATTGGTTCAATGATGATCCGGCCGCGTAGCTATCGATTGCAGGCGCGGCCGGGTCTTTTTATATAGCAAGAAAATTTTGTTAATGACAGAACCACCGGTGGGAAACTTTGTTATTCTATACACTGACCATATTAATATCAGATCATTGTAACATCGCCACACGATCCACAAATAACCATATAAAGAAAAAGAAAACCACTACTATGAAACCGCTATCGACCTCCACACCCGCCCGCTGGACACGTGATTACGTGTTTGACGCGCTAAAGGACCTTGGCATCCACTACATTTTTGGCGTGCCCGGTACCAATGAGATCCCGATCATCGACGGCACTTCCTACCCGGAAAACGGGGTACGGTACATTGAATGCCTCCATGAGAATATTGCCATTGGCGCAGCCATGGGCTCTGCCCGCATGACGGGTAACCCCGGCGTATTGGTAGTGCACGTAACACCCGGTATTGCGCACAGTGTTGGTAATCTCTTTAATGCTTACCGGTCAGAGATGCCGCTGGTGATCCTGTGTTGCCAGCAGCAGAATGAATTGGTAACTCAGGAGCCTTTACTGGCCTCTAACCTGGTGGATATTGCCCGGCAATACACTAAATGGGCGCATGAAGTGCGCACGCCGGATGAGATCCCCCTGGTATTACAACGGGCCTTTAAGGAGGCTATGGCGCCACCCAACGGCCCGGTGTTTGTTTCCATTCCCTGGGATTTTACCATGGTGGCCATCGAAGACACGGATAAGCTGAAAGGGGTGACCCGGATCTCACCGCATTTTATTGGAGATTACGCCACCATTAAACAGGCCGCTGACATGCTGGCCGCCGCCAACAGCCCCGTGATAGTAGCGGGGGATGCGGTGGGTTATGCAGACGCCTGGCCGGAACTGCAGGAGCTGGCAGAACTGATAGGCGCGCCGGTAGTGTTACAGACCTTTAGCAGTGTGGCTAATTTTCCCAATAATGACTATCACTGGCAGGGAGAGCTGCCGGGCTCACAGGAAGGCGTACAGGCCGTGTTCCAGCAACACGATGTAGCGTTCCTGGTTGGCTTTGGCGCACAGGCCCAGCTGGCGGTGTATAAATACTCCGATGGCCCTTTGTTCCCACCGTCCGTAAAACAGATCTACCTGACCAATAACACCTGGGATATTGCCAAGAATTATTACGGAGAAGCGGCTATCTTTGGCGACATTAAGACCACCCTACCTGTGTTAAATAACTACATTAAGCCGCAGCGGCCAGCAGGCGCGCCCGCCCGGAATGATCATATGAAAGCTATGGCGGCAGAGCGTGCGGCGGAATGGGATAACTACCTGGAAGAAGCCATGCAGCAGGAGGATATCTGGGCCGTGGTGATCGCCAAAGCCTTAAAAGATGGTATTGAAGCACGTGGCCTGGAAGATGATTTTGTGTATGTACACGAAGCGGTATCTGATGGCGCACCTTTCCAATACTATCTGCCCTTTGGCGATGGCGGCGCAAAACCCATCAGCTATTATTGCGTAGCCGGCGGCTCCCTGGGCTGGTCAATGCCGGCCTCCCTGGGTATTAAGCTGGAAAAGGAGACCGCGCAGGGTATAGGCACCCGGCTCGTGATCAATGCCGTAGGGGATGGCTCCTCCCTGTTTTACCCGCAAACCTGGTGGACTGCCGCGCATGAGCAGCTTCCCATCCTTTATATCATCACCAATAACCAGGAATACCATACCCTGCAGCTGGGGCTGCAGCAGGTGGTAGGCGCTTATGGCCATGCCCCTGGTTATGACTGGAGGCCTAAAACAATGGACCCTGACTATCTGCGCCTGGAAAGACCCAAACTGGATTTTGTGGGCCTGGCCAATGCCTTTGGCGGGGTGCAGGGCGAAGTGGTGGAAACGCCGGGCGCCGTAAAAGCAGCCATAGAAAAAGCGATTGATCATGTGCTCAGCAACGCATCTTCCTATGTGCTGGATATGCGCATCGCGGCTAATACACCGGTAACGCCGCCCACCACGGCAAAAACAGCAGCAACAACCCGGCATTATATTAATCAGCCCGTACTGGACGTCTTTCATAAAAAGGCTTTGAAGGCTTATTTTATGGAATCCGGCAATGGGGTAATGCCGTCTAATATTCCCTCAATCTTTTAAAAACCATTATCATGTCAAACGAACAAATCGACATCGCCATCGTAGGCGGCGGCGTTTCCGGGGTGTACAGCGCCTGGAAGCTGCAAAAAGAATTTCCCGGTCAAAAGATCGTCGTATTCGAAGGAAGCGACCATATAGGCGGCCGTCTGCTCTCCGTAAGACCACCCAATATCCCGGATATGGTGGCGGAACTGGGCGGTATGCGTATACTGGAGAACACCCAGCACCTGGTTGTAAAGCTCATTGCAGACCTGAATGTAATATTAAAGGAGGCGGGTAAGCCAACGATAGACACCTATGATTTCCCGGTTGATAAGGACCAGAACATTGCATTCCTGCGGGGCATATACCTCCGTTTGGCGGATTTTACCAAAAAGCCAGATGAAGTGCCTTATAACCTTTCCTTCCTGGAAAATGGGAACGGACCTGGTACCATCATCGTAAATGCCATTGAGCAGATAGTGCCCGGCATTACAGATCCCGGCCATACCGAAGAAGAACGCCGGGAAATGGCAAAAAATGCCAAGTTTGACGACATTCCGCTGAATGAATGGGGATTCTGGAACCTGCTGTACCGCGTTATCAGCAGCGAGGCATACCAGTTCAGCATGGATGCCGGCGGGTATGATTCCACGTTGGTGAACTGGAATGCGGCAGACGCTATTCCCTGGTACTTATCTGATTTTGGTATTAACCCAAAATATAAAGGGTTTAAGAATGGATTTCAGCAGGTGCCTATTACACTGGCCGATCTGTTCAAGGCCGGCGGTGGCGATATACGCCTGAACCGGCAGTTGGCGAAATTCAAATTTGAAGGTGGCCCGTTTGAACTGACTTTTAGTGACGGAGAGGTCATCAACGCGGGCAAGCTAATCCTGGCTATGCCGCGCCGCGCGCTGGACCTGCTGATGCCAGAAAGCCCAAGGTTGGAGCAGATCAAATCCCTTATCAGCAGCGTTACCCCACGCCCCTTATTTAAGCTTTTCACTACCTATATGAGCCCGTGGTGGCGTATTGCCGGATATACCAATGCAGAAGGCAAGTTTGTGCCATTGGAATCCGGCCGTTCTGTTACGGATCTGCCGTTGCGGCAAACCTATTACTGGCCCAAGAGCGATGGTACCCCGGCCACCGGCGGAAGGTCTATGTTGCTGGCCAGTTATGATGACGGTAACAATACTGGTTTCTGGGACGGCTTAAGGCCCAGGCGTAGTGAGGCCTGGTCAAAAGGCGGGGGCCGTCCAAAACTCGCTGATCCTTTCATTGGAGAAGGGGAGCAAGGCGCCAAATCCGGCAATGGGGTAAAGGATGGCCTCAACCAGACCTGGGACATGTACGAGGCCCCCAGGCGTATGGTGGAGGAAGTTGCCCGTCAGTTACAGCAGATGCACAACCTGGATTATTGCCCGGCGGTAAAAGACGCCGCTTTCCGCGATTGGGGCGAAGATCCCTATGGTGGCGGATGGAATAGCTGGAACATTGGGGTAAAGAGCGCAGAGGTAAGGGATAAGATCGTACATCCAATGGACGATTGTCTCCTGTATATTTGTGGCGAAGCCTACTCAGACGCCCAGGGATGGGTGGAAGGCGCCCTCCAGACGGCAGAGATCATGCTGCCCCATCTTTTAAACAAAACGGAGGCCAAAAAGCAGGCAAAGCCCGCAGCAGCAGTGGCGCCTTAATGCTTAAAGAATAATAATGCCCGTAAGCGCTGCGTTGGTATGTGCTTACGGGCTTTTTTACTGATTTTCAACACCTTGTTGCAAATAACCCGTAGGCATATGCCCGTTTTAGGGGAGCCGGTAAAAGCTGGTTACCTCCGGGAAAGATCGGTCACAGCCATGCGCAATTGACAAATGTTGTATCTTCGCGCCCGGTTTTTGTAGATCAGTTACCATGCAATCAGAGAATATAAAGCAACGTTCTTTTCCGGTATACAGGCTTTTGTTAATGTTACTGTCTGTAGCATTTGGCGCCCATGCTTACGCGCAGGTAAAAACGCCTGCCGATACCTCGCAGGAAGGTATGATCCGTAAGCAGGAAAAGCCGGTGGATACCCGCGCCGATCTTAGCAAGCAATACGATTTCGGAGATATGTTGAACGATATCCTCCGGCCAAAACGGAAAGCTGACTCTACGCGAAAAAGGTCTGCTATCACCGTAGTGCCTAATATAGCCGCCAACCCCACCATCGGGTTCCAGATAGGCATAAAGGCAGTTGCAGGTAAGGTATTGGGGAATGTGCCCCACACCTATATGTCCACGGCCGCCACATCTGCTTCCATTACCACCAAAGGCATTCTTTACTTTTATTTTCTTCATAACATCTTTACGCCAGGCAATAAATGGAACCTGCAGGGTAGCATTGTTGCCTCCAAATCCGTTACGCCGGATTTTGGGCTGGGCATAGGGCAGGCCTCCAATAAAAGCCCGGAAGATTATATACTGACTAACCCGGAGCGGAAACCTTATGTATGGCATTCAGAATACTATAAGTTCTTCGAAAAGGTATATAAAGAGATCGGGCATAACCTTTTCCTGGGCGCAGGGGTAGAATTTGAAATGAGAAGGCATCTCAACAATCCCAAATATGACTCTATACTAACACCGTTTGAGATCTACAATGAACGGTATGGGTTTCCGCAGGACCACTATGTGGCCAGCGGTTTCCTGTTCAATGTGCAGTATACAACGCGTGACAATCCAAACCGTGCCTATAAAGGGGTGTATATAGACGGAGGTTTCCGTGTGAATCAAACCTGGGTAGGCAGCTCAAAGAACTCATTACAGTTTACCTATGATTTCCGGAAATATTTTAGCTTATCAGCCCGTACACCGGAACATGTGATCGCATTCTGGAGCTGGGGCTCCGGCGTAGTAGCCGGCGCAGTGCCCTACCTGGAACTGCCAGGTACCACCAGGGATCCCAGTTTTCGTAGCGGCCGCGGTTATACCGGCGGTTATTTTAAAAGTACCCAGTTCTTTTATTCAGAAACGGAATACCGTTTTCCTATAACCAGGAATAAGCTTTTCAGCGGTGTGACTTTTGTAAATATTGAATCTGCGAATGATAAATCAGGCACCAGGTTGTTTGAGGTATGGCAACCGGCTGCCGGTTTAGGTTTGCGTGTGCTGTTTAATAAAGCAACGCGTACTAACCTGTGTTTGGATTATGCATGGGGCAGGTATGGGACGAAAGGGTTTTTCCTGAATTTGAATGAGACGTTTTAGTAGCTGATTAATATATAGATCCCTGTACTATGAAAAACTTTTTAATGGCCGGCTGGGCATTATTGCTGTCGGTTTTCGGCTGTAGAATAGAGCCGCATGCTCCACTATTCCCATATTGGGAGAATAACAAATTTGGATATATTGATAACCAGGGAAAGGTGATCATACCTGCCCGGTTTAATGCTGTGGAAGAATTTTCCGAGGGGGTAGCGAGTGTAAGGGAAGGTGGTTATTATGGATACATAAACCCGAAAGGGGAGTGGGTGATACAACCGGTATATGACTATGCACAGCCTTTTTCTGAAGGCATAGCGGTAGTCTATAAAGGAGCAAAAGCAAATTACATCCGCCGTGACGGAACGGTTATTTTAGAGATCGATTGCGCCGAAGCGGGCGCGTTTTTGGATGGTAACGCCATGATAGAATCCCGGAACAAAAAATACGGTGTAATTGACACCAGTGGTCATTTTATCATTGATACCCTCTATACGGATATTACCCCGGTTAAGGGAGGTTCTTTTATCATTTCGCCATCTTATGATAGTGCGTACATTGTTAATAGAAAAGGTGCTGTAATTGTTCCCGTGGGAAAGTATCGCGGAATAAAAGAGATTGGTGAGGGATATCTGCAGGCCGCTGTACTGGATACAGTCCATCATAAAGAAATAAGTGCCTTACTGGATCCCGCCGGCAGGGAGTTATTCCGGAAAGGGGATAGCCAGACATATTTTAATATGGAAATGTCTTCAGGAAAGCTAACATTCGAGGAGTACATATCTGGTCATAAAGCTATCTATGGTATAATGGATAAAGCAGGTAACGTGATCTATGCTGACAGCACCTTTGAATCCATATTACCATTCCGGGGGAATAGATCATTTATCCGCAGGAGATATGCTCACTATGTTATTACGGGGGACGGCAAAATACTAACGGCAGGCTTCGACAGGCTGCTGAATGATGGGTTTGTAAATAATAGGGCTTTTGTTGAGACGAACTCTAAATGGGGCGTGATCGATACCAATGCTAACTATATTATTCAGCCAAAATTTAATGAAATAATGAAGCCGGGGCTTGTAGGTGGTGTCTTTTTCTTTAAAGGATTGCCAACCCGCACCGGCAAATCCACTTTTGGCTTTGCGGACAGCAGTGGCAAAGTTATATTACAGCCTTGCCTTGAGAACTATGATGTGGCCGGATTTAGAAACGGGTTGCTGCGCTGTGTGTTAGATAACAGCATCGCCTATATTGACCGGACCGGTAAAGTCGTGTGGCAGGAAAAAGCAGATATGGGGCTGCGCTTGCTTGATATTGACTACATGCAACGTGCGTATGGCTATGTTGCACAGGAAATGGGTGAAACGGCTGTCTATAAAACTTATAATGAAGGATGGTCACTTCCCCGGAAGATCAGCGCTGGAACGAACATGCCAGCTGGTAGTCTTTGTCTGCAGGTACAGACCAGCTCACGGGATACTTTCGAAAACAGGTATAGTGGGTATAGCGTTTCCATCTATAATAATACGGACACCAGTATCCTGTTTGATACGCAGGATAACGGGCTGTACTTGAAAATGCAGGCTTGCATTAATAGCGAATGGAAAGATATTGAATACATACCGTCGAGCTGGTGCGGAAACAGCTACTATAAAGTTGAGTTGGGATCCAAAAAATACTGGCAGCTGCAATGCCCTGTTTATATAGGGAGCATAAAGGCGAAGCTCCGCATGTCGCTTGCCTACAAATTAGGGCGTGACGATGATGACATTGTGATATACAGCAATGTTTTTGAGGGGAGCATTAACCCGGGCCAGTTATGGAGAAAGGAAGGTCATCAGGCGGTAAATATCATGGATCCATATATGGATTGAGTGTTAAATTATCGCCCCCGATATAATCCTTTTCAACACTGATCTTTCAGATATCGTGATCTCTATCACGCCATCACAAACACCAGACAACACCGCCGCTTGTCCCAGCTTTTTATCAGACACGGGATCCAAACTGCCCCAGAAAGGACAATGCCCGCTAACTGCCACCGGTGATATATCATGGATAGTGCCTTGCAAGACCACCCGTTCACCGGAAATGCGGTTCTTCGCAATGATCACATTCACCCTGGCGCCTTTTATGTTTTGTTTGGCATACATGGCAGGCAATGTTCCCCTGAACTCGTAATGGGCCTGTCCCGGGATAACAACAGCCAGCGTATCATTGCCCTGGAAAGCGCCAAAAGGCTCCACCACGCCGGCATAGGGCGCAATAATGGACCGGCTGTTACCGCTGGTGTCTGCAACAACGGCCAGCACGGCCTGTGCATTTACCGGGCCATTAGTTTTTTGCAGGGTGACCGTTTCACCAGCTTCCCGTTGTACATAGAACAATGGCGGGGTCAGTACCAGTTGTACATCAGGGGTGATCACCACAGGGTAACTTATAAATGCGCTGGCTAATAAGAGCATAAATAAGGTGCTGAATAAGGCGGTGATGCCCCATCTCACCATCCAGCCGGGCGTTTTTCCTATGATCTCCTGTACTTCAAAGGAATGTTGATAAGCGCTTTTCTGTATCATATAACGTCTTTATTTAGATATGATCCGGCGGTTGCACGGGCTCTTTGCCTGGCAATACAGGATGCATAGTATTTCATTAAGTAATGATGTATGACCAGTTCATGCACGCGTTGGTTAGCCACGAAGATCCTGTTAAGGAACATATGGATATAACTGGGCAGTAGTTGCTCCGTTATATCCGGCCCTGCCACGCCTTGTGCGGCAAGCTGCATGATCTGCTGATATAACTGCCGGTTGGCGGCAGATCTTGTATTAAAGATATCCGTAGCGGCTGCAGATACCGGCAGTGTTTCCAGGGAGGTTTCCAGCACAGAGGCGATGATCTTGCTGCTGTCGCGGAATTTGTTGTTCAGTTGTACGGTAAGGGCGGCATTGCCATTGAACTCATGGAAATACAAAGCCTGTTCCCGGGTAAGGAAGGCCAGTTTTTCCGCCAGCGTGTAACCAAAATCATCCAGCAGGCAGTCTACCCCTTTTATAGCAAACAGCCAGCGCTGGTATTCCGCATTGCCGGTGTGGGCCAGTTGCAGGAGATGAATAACGGCGTTGCTGTCGTAGAAAAAAAGCGCTTCGCTGGTCAGTATAGTTGGCTCCTGGTAGCGCTCAATTTCGCGTATATAGGTATCGTATTGTATTTTTTGAACAATGCCGTGTTCCAGGTAATAGGCAAAAAGATCTTTTATCCGGGTGGTGATCTCTTCGCTGAAATGCGGATCATGCCCGTTGTAAAAACGGATGCGGATATGATTGTCCGGGTCCTGGTAGCGGATAAAGAACCATTGTTCGATCACCTGTTCTTCCAGCAGGGAGGTCACCAGTGGAAGCAGTACTTTGGTCAGCAGCTTATCGACCCATTTGGTGCCACAGTAGATCTTTACATACAGCCATTCGCTGCCGGGTGGGAAGGCCCTTTTAACCGTGCCGCTGCGCCGTTGGGCCGGAACGGCGGGTAACCTGGACTGAAAGCCCGTATTACGGATAGGGATGATCACCTCGTTGGTGTACAACCCATTGTTACCGGAGATAAGCTGGCTATCATCATCAAACAGGTATTCATACAGGATGATGTCTTCTTTACGGAGTTTATCGGTTATCAGCTGGTGCGCAAACTGGCAGCTAAGATCTACCAGTAGTTCATTATCCCCTTCGGATAATACTACTTTGTCAGGCAGGCGGTATTTTTGCCGCAGGGCGTCTATCCAGGCGTTTGCATCAGTGGTATCTGTAATGGTATCAAATTCCGCTTTTGTAATGAACCAGCGGGCCCGCATCAGTATCAGCTGTTGATAGGTGATCCGGGGAAGAAAGGGCTGCTCCTGCAGAAAATCCCATTCCCACTGGATAGCCCAGGTATGGTATTGGCTTTGCAGATCGCAGAGGAACTTGTAGGCCGGCAGGCCCCGGGTAAAATCATGGGCGCTGGTAAGGCGGGGCACTATCTCTTTATTGAGCCGTTTAGAACGTAATACCACCCGGTTATTCGTCACCGTTACATACAGGTCGCTTACCGGTATCTGGAAGATCTCCGGTACGGAAGCATTGCCCAGGAAAGGGATCTCATAACTATAGAGCTGCGGTCTTAACAGCACGTTGCCTGTGCGGCCTTCCGGCAGGTGCACTATTTCTGCGATGATCTTATCCTTATGCATTTCCTGCTCATACAGGGCGCAATCCTTTAGGGCGGCTTCCAGTTGCGGGTTACCGGCGGCAAACCTTCCCAGCAGGATCAGGGCGCTTGGCCCGCCGCAGGCTTTCAGGGCAAGGTTAAAATCGCCTTTATCCAGGGCTTCTGACGAAGAGGCAATAAAGCTACCCATGAGGAACAGGGTAGCCGGCAGGTCCGGCGCGCCGGTGGCCGTATTCAGCTTGTCCAGGTCCGCATCCGTTAATGCTATGGTATAGGTATTGTCCTGTTGTGCGGCAATAAATTTTTCCAGCACCAGTTTTTTATAAGGGGTCCATTCTGTCTGTGCGTTCTTTTTACTGCCAGGCAGGACCAGGTCATCTATCAGCGGGGTAAAGCTGGTATTCTCACCGGAAACAATGCCATAGCCTATGCCGGTTTCACTGTCTAGCGCCACCATTAGTGGAATTTCCTGTTCTTCGTATTTATGATGGAACCTTCGTTTGAACTCCTGGAGATCTGCATTTTCAGGCTTTATACCCAGCACGGCCAGGCGTTGTACCTGGCGGGCGAGCTTTTCGATGGTGTCGCGGCTAATATAGTTGGCGCTGGCATTAAAGAACAGGTCTACCTGTATCAGGTCTTTTCCGGATACCTCCGGAAAATGTGTTTTGATGATGTCCTGCACGGACATGTAGCCTTTAACGCCGCTGTCCTGCATGGCCAGCAGGTCACGGATCCCGGCCATTGCGGCGGTCAGGTCGTTATTAATATGATGTTGTTCTAGTTGGTCTATGATGGCGCCCAGCGTGTCTGGCCCTGTGATGGTAGGGTGCAGGGCAGATATGAGGATCTGGTTCTGTATAAGGGTATGGATAAAGATAATGGCATTATCCTCCGGTATGTCTGCGGAGGTAAGCGTATGTACCAATTCATGGATACCGGCGCCGGCTGCCGCCGCAGTAATGATCCTGTTGATATAGGGGCTATCGGAGAAAGTGCTCAGGTAATAATGCCGCCGGGTATCCTTTACCTGGTATTCGAAATAGCGCCAGGTATCGCCTATCATGTAAAGGCTGGTATTGGGGTAGAATTTTATATGGGCGCTGATATCGGCCCGTTTTATGAGCTCGTTGGATATGGCGGTGAGATAATTCATATCCAGGCGGGCTATTTTTTGCCACTCATGGGCGGCGCTTAGCTGGGTGCCGGCTTTGTGTACATAACCCACCGCGCAGCCGGCAAACAGGCCATAGGGAGTACAGCGCGTGCTCATCCGGAGCAGGTATTTATAGAGCGAGAGCGCCAGCTTGCGCTGCCTGGGCGTATACTGCGGCTCATCGTCCGCCAGCCATTTCATCATCTCCGCATAAAGCTCTGGTGTGGCCAGGTAAATGGCTTCCTGTAACAGTGGGTTCCCAAACAAGGCCTTTATTTCCCGGATCAGCGCATATTCGTCCTTACACTGCCGGTGAAGCTGCAGGATCTGGCTATAGGGTAAAAGCGGTATCCTTAATAAGTAGAAGTCAAATGGTAATAAATGCTTCATGGTACGGTAAGTTTTGCAAATCAAGTTCCTTCATGTCATTTTCCGCTGTGCCTGTTGGCTGCCATTACCGCCTCCAGGTGAAACCATCCCGCTCACCGTACTCCTGCTACTGCGTGTGAACAAATTACATATTGTCGGCCATATTGGTTTCATCCTGCGCCTGGTCCATAAAATGGTAAGCCGGTACGTAGGGGCGGTTCTCTTCGCCTCCGCCCAATACATTAGACAGCTCATATT
The DNA here is from genome assembly GCF_008386695.1 of Chitinophaga agrisoli. GTDB lineage: Bacteria > Bacteroidota > Bacteroidia > Chitinophagales > Chitinophagaceae > Chitinophaga > Chitinophaga agrisoli. The sequence continues at coordinate 1,576,016 of NZ_VUOC01000002.1, read as the reverse complement.
CATTATACGCTTTGAACTCTTCTGATGAAAGGAGATCCGTATTGCTGTGCGTAATCTCTTTACGCCTGAATAATCCTGTAAACATCTTGTTCGTTTTTATTGGTTTTGAAATTTACCTGCAATATTTCCAAAAACGGCCGGGAGGGAAATTCTTTTCGACAAAAATGACTGATCTTACGACGAAATGAATGGAATCACAAACTTCCGGATCTGGCAGCTCAGCGCTGGCGTTCTTTCGTAACCCGTTGAACTTCATTGAGAAAAAGGGTGAAACTGGCAGGTTTGCTAAGATAACCGTGTTCCGTGTTTAGTCTGATATCCTCAATAAAGGACAACGGGTACGCAGTAACTATAATAAAGTAACAGTCTTTCTGTATCAGCCGGGTAATGTTTTCCCTTTCCACCCCTCTTATATTAATATCAAGGAATATAAGGTCTACCCGCTTGTCTTCTACCAGTTGTTCCGCCTTTTGCAGATCATCTGTTTTGATCACCAGCTCCAGGCCCGCTGTTTTCCGGATATAGGATTCCAGGAGATCCAGCGCCAGGGGCTCGTCATCTACTATGGCGCATCTGTATTTCATGTGAGCTTTTCCCTGGATTGGCCTGTTATTGGATGATGATGGTGGTAGGGGAGGTAGTAGGAAAAGATGTATCCTCGATCCGGTTGCTGGCATTGGCATTTTTATCCGGGTTGATGTTTTCAATGGTACGCGGATCTGCCTTGGAGACAATCTCTTTGTCAAGGACAAGCATCAGGGACTGTGAGGGAACATTTGTCTTTTTCATAGCTGATTTTTTGGAAGGGTTATAAATTGTTTTTATTACCACCCAAAGATGCGGATAGAAAATATTTCCGGCATTTCTTTTAGACCAAAAGAAGCAGTTGTACGACCAAATGGATCATTTCAGGCGAACCGCCCTGTCCGGCAGGCCGCTATTCCTCATCACCACCGTAATTGCTGATGCCAAGCCGCTTATTAAGCTCCTGTTTATACTGCTTGGATATAATGATGGACTCATTATTGATCAGCTCTGCCGTATTGCCCATAATGGACCGGATAGCATTGGTTTGTACAATATAGGACTTATGGATACGGATAAACAGGTCTGCCGGCAGGCTGGCCTCAATATTCTTCATCCGCATGTAGGTGACCACGTTCTTTTGTTTTGTAACGATCTTTACATAGTCTTTCATCCCCTCTATATAGTAGATATCATCAAACAGGATCTTAGAAAGCTTGTAACCGTCTTTCACAAAAAAATGCGCGGTCTGTTGCGCCAGGGCCCCTTTTACCGGTTCCTGTCTTTTCTGGAGGATGTTATTCCGCGCTTTGTTCACCGCCTTCAGGAAGCGCTCAAAAGGAAAGGGTTTTACCAGGTAGTCTATCACATCCAGCTCAAACCCGTCTATCGCATAGTCCGGGAAAGCGGTGGCAAAGATGACCAGTGGTGGGTTAGGCAGGGAGCGGATCATCTCTATGCCATTGATCTTGGGCATCTGGATGTCTGTAAAAAGAAGATCGACAGGTTGTTGCTGGAGGATGTCTGTTGCATCAAAAGCATTTTCACAGAATGCCACCAGTTCAAGATAGGGGATCTTTTCTACGTAGCTAATCATAAGGTCCCTTGCAAAGGGCTCATCGTCCACTATAAGACATTTAATTTTCTGTTCCATATCAGCTGATTGTTAATTTCATGGTTACTTTGAACTGATCTGAGGCGTCGTCAATAACGAGTGAATGTTTATCCGGATAAAGGAGCGCCAGGCGCTTTTTTGAGTTAACAATACCTATACCGCCTACTTCCCTTTTTTTTACCGGTGTTTCTTCTTTACTGTTGGCGGCAATGAAACAAAGATGGTCGCCATCCACGTGTATGGATACCTTGATCCAGCATTTATCAATAGCGGCGTTATGGGAATGTTTAAAGGCGTTTTCAATAAAAGGGAACATCAATAAAGGGGCTACCTGCTGCTCCTGGATCTGTTCCTGGTCGCATTCGAACAGGATGCTCGCCTTTTTGCCATATCGGATACTTTCCAGGTCCACATAGTTTTTGAGAAAGGCAACTTCTTTTGACAGCTGTACCATCGGGGTATTGGAATCATATAAAGTATACCGCATCATGTTGGATAGGTTCAGGATCAGATCCGCCGCCAGCTTGTCATTTCTGATGGAAAGCGCGTAGATATTATTGAGGGTATTGAAAAGGAAATGGGGATTGAGCTGCGATTTCAGGAAATCGATCTCCAGGTTCAAATTATCCCGTTCAAGACGCAGGGTGCGCGTGGTAGCCCGGATAATATCCAATACCAGCTTTACGGACATACTTGGGGCAATTGTCATAATAATGGCCAGGGAATATTGCAGCGCGCGGCTAATAGAAACCGCCTCAGAGAAGCCGCCGTGCACCAAACGTTTTACGGGCAGCTTTACTTCTTCATTGTGGATAGTAAATGCGGAATCAACAAATAGGGCGGTCCAGTAATTGATGATACACCAGGCAAGAAAGGGAAGGAACAACAGGATAATACCAACCAGGAAACGCCCACGCTGCAGCAGCCGGGGGATGATGAAATAGAATATCGGATAAAAGAAGATCATTGCGCCTAATGTGTTCCGTAAGGCAAAGATCAGTTCCACGCCAAGGGAATCCGGGAACAGCACCAGGTAAGTGAGGGTATAGAGCAAGGTATGCAGCACCCACATCACCGTATGCGCGTAGATCCGGACACGGGGGGTATAGAATTTCTCAAATCCCGATGATGTTAACCAGTTCAATATGTTTTGACCGGGTTGGGATGGGCCCGGAAGGGTTTTACGTCTAAAACTTAATGACATTCGTCGAAGGGAATTTCGGGTTGCGTTAAATTTTGGTTGTTTTAACAACTAAATTATAAGAAAAAGTCAAACAAATAGCAAACTTTTTTAAAATCCACCCCACATGTTATTGAACTTTCCGCATTATAAGCAACATGACATGATGGATTGCGGGCCAACTTGTTTAATGATCATCAGCAAATACTATGGTAAACTGTTAAACATTGAAAACATCCGCAAGTTATCTGATATTGGCAAAACAGGGGTATCGCTGCTGGGTATTTCGAAAGCGGCGGAATCCATGGGCATAAGGGCCGTGGGCGGTAAAGTTACATTTGATAAGATGTCTGACAATGCGGTGCTGCCCTGTATTGCACACTGGCGCAGGAATCATTTTGTGGTAGTATACAAAGTAAGCGGCAACAGGGTGTATGTGTCAGACCCGGCATCGGGATTGGTGAAATATTCCCGGGACGAATTCCTGGAGAACTGGGCCTATACCTACCAGGGCCAGAAAGCAGTAGGGGTGATACTGCACCTGGAGCCTACGCCTGTATTTTACCGCCGGGAGGATGAGGCGCCCAGGAAAGGGCTGGGATTAAAGTATCTGTGGGACCATGTATGGCATTATAAAAAGCTGGTCATCCAGCTATGCCTGGGCATCCTGGCGGGCAGTGTTATTTCGTTGATATTCCCTTTCCTTACCAAAGGCATCATTGATATTGGCATAGAAAATAATAACCTGCGCTTTATATACCTGATCCTTGCCGGCCAGCTGGTATTGACTGCCGGCCAGTTCTTTATTGACCTGGTAAGGGGCTGGGTGCTGCTGCATATCACCAGCCGTATCAATATAACGGTGTTGTCTGATTTCCTGCATAAGCTCATGAAGCTGCCCCTGTCTTTTTTTGATACCAAGCTAACGGGGGATCTGCTGCAAAGGATAGAAGATCACAAACGGATCGAAGCGCTGCTTACCGGCAGCTCCCTTAATACGCTGTTCTCTTTGCTTACGCTGTCTGTATTTAGCGGTATCCTGCTGCATTACAGCGTCAGTATCTTTTGTATATTCTTTGCAGGCAGCGCTATTTATTTCCTGTGGCTCATCGTTTTCCTGAATAAGCGGAAACAGCTGGACTTTAAACGTTTTGAGACAAGGGCGCAGAACCAGGCAAAAACCCTGCAGATCATTAACGGCATCCATGAAATAAAGATCAATGATAATGGCACGCAAAAGATCTGGGATTGGGAAAGGGTGCAGGCCAAACTGTTCCGGCTTAATCTGAGAAGCCTGTCGTTGAACCAGTATCAGCAGCTGGGCGCGCTGTTCATCAACCAGACAAAAGACATCATTATCATTTTCCTGGCCGCCACCGCTGTATTGCATGGCAAATTAAGCATAGGCGATATGATGGCCATACAGTTCATCATCGGCCAGATGAACAGCCCTATTATGCAAATGGCGGGCTTTCTCCAGGTAATGCAGGATGCCCGGATCAGTATTGAACGGCTGGGCCAGATCCATATTCTGGATGAGGAAGAAAGGCCAGAGATGAATTTACACGGCTATCTGCCTGTTTCCAGGACCGTCCGCTTTAGCGATGTATCATTTGCTTACCCCGGCGCCGGTAACCAGCTTATCCTGAAGAATATCAACATGACCATTCTCCAGGGTTGTACCACGGCCATTGTAGGTACCAGTGGAAGCGGTAAGACCACTTTATTTAAACTGTTGCTGAAAACATATGCCCCCAACGAAGGCAGGATCCTGATAGGGAATGATATGGATTTCCGGAATATCAGTCCGAAGTACTGGCGCAATCAATGTGGAATTGTTATGCAGGATGGGTTTATTTTTTCGGATACCATCGCCGGTAATATCATCATGGGTGATGAGCACCCGGACCCGGATAAGATCGATAATGCCCTTACCGTAGCTAACCTGCATCAGTTTGTAAGCGACCTGCCGTTGGGATTAAATACCAAGATAGGGGCAGATGGGAAAGGCATCAGCGGCGGACAGAAACAGCGCATACTCATCGCCCGCGTAGTATATAAGAACCCCGAATATATTTTCCTGGATGAGGCCACCAGTGCGCTGGACGCTAATAACGAGAAAATGATCATCCAGCACCTCAACGATTTCTGTAAAGGCAAAACGGTAGTGGTGGCAGCCCATCGTTTAAGCACCGTTAAAAACGCGGATAATATTGTAGTGCTGCATAAAGGTGAAATAGTAGAGCAAGGAAAACACCATGAATTAGTGCAGCTGCAAGGGCATTACTATCATCTTATAAAGAACCAGCTGGAGCTAGGTAGTTGAACCGGGTATCTTTTGTCGCGTATGCTGGTCATTTTGTCTAATAATTTTTGAATACCTGTGCCGAAAATAGAATTTAGATAATGTAGTCCAAACCCTCCCGTATGAAAAGATTCATCCTCCATATAGTAACGCTGCTTTTCTCCATTGTTGTTAACGCCCAGCAAAATAATATTAAGGGTACCATCGTGGATGAAGCTGGTAACCCTGTTGGATTCGCTACCGCCGTACTATTTGCCGGTAACAACACCACCACTCCCGTAGCGCAGGCTACCGCCGCAGAGAACGGGGTCTTTTCATTAGCGGTAAATAAAGAGGGCATATTTGTACTAAAGGTTTTCCAGTTAAATTACGAGATCCTGGATCAGACCATCACCGCCGCCGGCAACCTGGATCTGGGCAAGATCATACTGAAGCGGAAAACAGGCAACCTGAAAGAAGTGGTAGTAGCCGGCAACCAGCCGCTGATAAGCCGCAAGATTGACCGGATCGTAATGAATGTGGAAGACAACCCACTAGCCGCCGGTAAATCTTCCCTGGAACTGTTTAAGATGGTGCCGGGCGTATTTGTGATGGGAGAGAACATCAGCATAAACGGTATGGGTAATGCACGGGTGATGCTGAATGGTAAATTGCTCCAGTTAACCGGGGATGAGCTGGTGAATTTTCTCAGCAACCTGAAAGCAAGCGAAATAGCCAGCATTGAAGTGATCCCCAACCCGCCGGCAGAATATGATGCATCCGGCAGTGGCCTGATAAACATTGTATACAAAAAACAAAGACAGGATGGCCTCAACGGTTTCCTGACCAGCAGCTACGAGCAGGGGCGTTATGCCAGTTTTAACGAAGGCGGGCAGCTGAACTATAAGCAGGATAAACTGTCTTTTTTTGGTAGCTATAACCGGAGCTGGGAGAAAGGATACAATGAGCAGTCTGCATCTCGGGCGTATGATAAAGCAGGTTATAGCTATAATTATAGCGCCGCCGGCAAGCCAGATTATTCCGGCTACCGTTACCGGATAGGGGGCGTGTACGATATCAGCAGCCGGCAATACCTGGCCCTTGAATACTCCCGCTCCAGCAGGTCGCTGGCCGCGCCTTCACAAAGCACAACGGCCATATCAGGAGAAAAGAATGACCAGGTGTTATTGCGGGGCAGTTTTCCGCAGTCCAGCGATAACCGTTATGAGAACCTGGGGCTCAACTACAACCTGAAGCTGGATTCCATCGGGACAAAACTGGTCATCTTAGCAGATTACACCAAAAGCGATATATCCCGGATCAACGACGCGGCAACGGATTACTATGATGAGATCACCAATATAGTCAAGGATACCTCGTACCGTAATACCATACCCGCGTTATCAAAGATCTATACGGCAGATGTAAAGTTTACCCGGCCCCTGTCAAAATCAGCTGCGCTTACCCTGGGTGGAAAGCTGGTAAATACCAGCATTGACAATAGCGCCCTGTTTGAGAACTATAAGGAAGGGTGGTGGACAACTGATCAGGCGCGGAGTTACCAGTTCAACTACCGGGAAAGTATCTATGCAGGATTTGTAAGCTACAAGGGCAACATATTCAAGACCGCGGTGCAGCTGGGTTTACGCGCAGAGTATACCGCCACGGACGGTCTTCTGGTGAACATGGATAAGCGCACTAAGAAGAATTACCTGGATTGGTTCCCCAGCCTCAATGTGCAAAAAGTGCTGAACAAACAGGATGACTATTTCTCGCTGTCATACGCCAGGAGGATCTACCGGCCCTCATACCGCCAGCTGAACCCCTTTGTAGTGTACGTTGATAATTATACTACCCAGGAGGGTAATCCTGATCTGCGCCCGCAGTATGCGCATTCTTTACAGCTGGGATATACTTATCATAACCGGTACCAGCTGGCATTTGTATACCAGCAGGTGAGTGATGTGATACAGACGATCATGCTGCCCGGCCGCCAGGGCGACAGCATGGCCATCCGGTATACCCCGCAGAACCTGGATACCCGCCATGCCTACAGTGCCGTGCTGTATGTACCTATTACGGTGTCTAAATGGTGGTCTATGACCAATGAGCTGGTATATGGCGTGGTGAAATACCGATACCAGGATTTTCAGAACAGCCAGCCCAGCGTGGAGCTGCAATCGGACCAGAACTTTAAGCTGCCCGGCGGGTTGAAACTGAACATGACCGCGCTGTACCTGTCAAAGTTCACGCAGGGTAATATTGTCATAGACGGGTATTTCCGCCTGGACGCAGGGCTGCAGAAATCCTTCTGGAAAGACCGGCTTACCGCCAAAGTAGCCATGAATGATCTGTTTAACTCTGAAGTGATCCGTTCCACGATTGCCTATGATCACTACCATATAACAAGCCGGGAAAAACGGCAGACACAGAGCGTGGTCTTGCAGCTAACCTACAATTTCAGGATGGGTAAGGTATTTACCGTGAAGAAAATGGATAATAGTAATACCGATGAAAAGAACCGGCTGAATGATAAGTAAGCCATCTCAAAATAACTTGTTGCAACAAAGGGGAATGCCGAAAACCCTTCACAAGAGTAGGCTTTAATCCAAAAAAAACAAACCCAACATGTCAACACCCAAAAAGGGGAAACTCCCCCAGGAAGGAAAAGAAAAACTGGCTATAGACCCGCTTAAAGAAGACGAGCTGGGACAGATTGAAGGCGGCTTTTCCGAAATTTCCCAGATAGAGGATGAGCAGGAATCCGCATTCAACGGCATTAGCTGTAAAACGACCAATAAGTCTGGCTGCGGCGCAACCACTGAATAGGATATTTTCTACAGGGGGATGCCGAAAACCCTTACCAGAGTAGGCTTTTAGTTAAAAAACTTACCCAGCATGTCCACACCCAAAAAGAGCACCCCTGTAACTCCCCAGGTAGACCCTTTGAAAGAAAATGAATTAGGCCAGATCGAAGGCGGTTTTTCTGAGATCGATCAGGAGCAGTTCACAGAACCAGGCAGCGAGATCAATGGTATCAGCTGCAAAGTGACTAACGAAAGCCATTGCGCTTAACAACTCATTTATAATTAATCATCCTAAAACTACATCAACATGTCAGTACCCAAAGACAGCAAATCTACTCCGCTGGTAGAGCCCCTGAAGGAGAATGAAATGGGCCAGATCGAAGGCGGTTTCTCTGAGATCAGCCAGGACTTCACCCAGGACCAGAGCGAATTCAACGGCATCGGTTGTTCTACCACCAATGAAAGCCAATGCGGTAAAACCACAGAAAGCACTAAATAATATTTAATCCTTAAAACCCACACAACATGTCAGCACCCAAAAAGGACGCACCCGTAACTCCCCAGGTAGATCCCCTGCAGGAAAATGAATTAGGCCAGATCGAAGGCGGCTTTTCTGAAATTGATCAGGAGCAGTTCACAGATCCGGGCAGCGAGATCAACGGCATCAGCTGCAAGATTACCAATCAAAGCCAATGCGGCGCCTGATTGGCAGGATAGGGCATTGCCCTATCCTGTATTTCCTTTTTTGACCAAAATAAACCCCGTTGCTATGAAGTTCAGCCAGTTTAATAACATCATTCCCTACCAGGATAAAGTTGTGTTGTATAACGCTTTCAGTAATCAGTTCCTGCTGGTTGAGCCTATGCTGCAGCAGCTGATGGATGCTGCCAAGGCAGAGGCAGACGTAGAGGGACTGTCTGCCTATCACCCCAAATTCTATAAAGTACTATGGGAAAAAGGATTTATTGTTGAAGATGCAGTGGACGAGGTGGATAAGGTAAGAAAGATCAGCGAGAGCGTGGATAGTAATGAGACCTTCTACCACCTGATCATTAACCCTACCATGAATTGTAATTTCAAGTGCTGGTATTGTTATGAGACCCATATCAAAGACTCCAAGATGACGGAGCCCACACTGGACAATGTAAAGAAACACATCACCTCCGTACTACAGAACAAACCAGAACTAAAGACATTACATGTAGACTGGTTTGGCGGTGAGCCGCTGCTGTATTTCGATAAAGTGATCGATCCGCTGCTGTCCTATACCACGCAATTATGTAAGGAACGTAACGTGGAATTCGCTTCCAGCTTTACCACCAATGCATTCCTGATCAATGATAGAATGATCGAACGGTTTAAGCTGTACAATATCATGAGCTTCCAGATCACCCTGGACGGCAACAAGGCAATGCATAATACCGTGCGCTATGTAAGCGCTAACAGAGGCTCCTATGACGAGATCGTAGCAAATGTAATTAAACTTTGCCGGGCGGGCTTTCATATAACACTGCGCATCAACTACTCCAAGAATACCCTTACGGACCTGGAAGAGGTAGCTAAGGACCTGCAACCGCTGGAACAAGAGTTCAGGAAGAACCTGGTGGTTACTTTCCATAAAGTATGGCAGGAAAAAGAGGAAGATCTGGGCACGCGGGTAGATGAGCTTTTACAGATCTTTCACAAACATGGTATCAATGCCGTTACCGGTGGTTTGCCGGATAATGTGCGGAACTCCTGTTATGGAGACCGCCGCAACCAGGCCACCATCAACTATAACGGGGAAGTGTTCAAATGCACGGCCAGGAATTTTTCCAGTGATGCTAAGGAAGGCCAGCTGAATGAAGATGGCTCCATTACCTGGAATGAGAAGTATGAGAAACGGATGAATATAAAGTTTAAGAACAAGCCCTGTCTGAGCTGTCCTATCATGCCTATCTGCAACGGTGGATGCTCCCAGCAGGCAGTGGAACATGATGGGAAGGACTACTGTGTGTATAATTTTAGCGAACATGCCAAAAAAGAGGCGGTATTAAACAAATTCCTGAAAATTGTTTACGCCAAGACCGTAGTAGCTTAATCCGGTACTATGAAACTGAAACTATCTAAATACGTAATGGTGATCCCTATACCGGCCTTTAGGGATAAACCGGATGCGGACCGCCTGCTGTTCTCCACACGCACGGGGAAAATAATGCGGATCTCCAGCCATTTTTTAGCCCTTTTGCAGGAAGGCGCTTTTTTACAGCTGCCGGATAAGCTGGTGGCCATATTGCTGAATATGGAAATACTGGTGCCGGATGAAGAGGCGGAAACAGATTTTATCATTACCCGCAACCTGGTGCGCGCAGCGGATGAACGTGATCAGTCCCTTACCATACCGCTCCGCGCGCCGGCAAAGGGAGAGGAGTTTTGTTATACCTCCCTGCAGCAGGATATCACCCAGGCCCTGGCGGCCATGCCGCCCAGCAGCGTAAAGGGCTTTAAATATACTGTACGGCTTTTACTGGTAGTGCCGCACCCCATGGAATGGGACTGGCTGCCAGGGCTGGATGCCTGGTTAAGATCATGGCAGCCGCCCGTTAAGACCCAGTTTATCCTGCAGACGCTGGCCATCAATGAAGGATGCATAGAGCTCATCATACCCCGGCTGCAATCTGTTATCCTGAATAAACTATACGTGGTATTCAGCCATACCCAACAGCCATCCGGCCTTACCAGCGCTTTACAATCCCTGTTACAGCAAATGCAGGCGCCAGGCGGCCCAACGCCCGCCATACTCCATGGCGTGTTCCTGGCAGGAGCAGGCGATTGGGAGCGCTGGACCCCGGATTTAGTAGACACTTTGCGCGTGTTATCCGCACAGCGGAATGTACACCTGGAATTTATTACGGAAGAGCAGGAGGAGCCGCTGCTGCATTTCCTGACCGTTAACCAGGTAAAAAGCAACTGGCTGCCGGCTCCGCAGCACCGCTATTATAGAGCCGCCATGGAGGACAGCATGCAGCGTACAGATCTTGGCTGGGATGCGGAAGACATCCGTTATATGCTAAGCCGTGCATCCCTGGAGGCGGGCAGGGTCTATTATGACACAGATCATGTAAAGCGCCTGAGCAATACTACCTCTCCTTGCCGTGATTGCCTGTACCTGCCGCTTTGCGGGGGCCATGCAGATAAGCTGGCTATGGGTATAGAAGATTGCCCCCTGTTTGTGCGGCAGCTGTCCGCCAGGGTGGCGGCCGGCGCCGGCTTGTCCCTCAGATAATATTCTTCACTGCTAACCTGCTATTCCAATGACCCAGCTGGCAACCAAAAAATCACTCAGCGAAACATCTGCTAACATGGAAGCTTATTTCCATGGTTTACTGGTACAACCCCTTGCCACAGCAGACAAACATACCCTGCACCTGCTGAGCGGCTATTTTTATAAGGGGCTTATGCAAACCAAAGCCGGAAGGGTAGGGCTGGCCAACTATTATTTTGAGACAGGGGAACGTTATGCCCGGGAGTTATCTCCGGATACCTATCTATGGTTAGTGGTGCAGGATGAGTACCTGCCCAAAAAAGCCTATTACCTGCATAAAACGGGTCAAATGGCCGCCGCCGAGATCATGGTGAGGCAGGCGATGGATACCATGAAGGCCCTGGAACAGCAGGGGTTTGAGCATTTACTGTTTGGCCGGGTACAACAATACCATAACCTGGCCCGCCTGTATTTTACCTACGGCCAAACGAAGGACGCGATCATCCTGGCGGCAGACCTGGTAGCTTTTCTTTTAAGCGGCCGGTCAGATAAGCTCACGGATCTGAACGTTCCGTTGTATAAACATCCTGAAAAATATGCTCTGCTTAATTACCTGTTTATTTGCCAGGTGCTGTTCGAGACGCTGGGGATCATACTTAAGTTTAGCAAAGGAGATGCGTTGCGCACAAACAGCGCAATGTTCCTGGGGCCGGTGGTAGCGGCGGTACATCAGTACCAGCCTAAAGATGCGGATGAGGTGTTAATGAAGGAATATATCGATGCGTTTACATTTTTCCATCGGGAAGAACATGCCCTTTTCAGGCAAAAAGCAGCATCATTTAACAAGGAACATGTGGCTTTTTATCCAGACAGCCGCAAGGTAATGCTGGAATATGCGGCTGCCTGCTGATTTAACGATCAACTAAAGAGAAAAAAGGGTCGTCTTAAAAGAAAAAGACGGCCCTTTTTTCATGCACGCACATTTCTAATAAGGCGTGCGGAAGATCTTTGCCCTGTAAAATTTAGCGCCGCTTTTTGTCCTGTAGTATTGGAAAACGCCGGCACTGGAGTAAAAATCAACATAACGGGTGCACCAGGTAGGATCAGTCACGGGATCCGGTAATTCAGTTGTTTTTTCTGAATCCGGGCGGGTGATCACGAATAAACCCGAGTTCTGCCGGCTGATGGCCTTTATCATTGTTTTATTGATACCGGTTGCTCCGCCAGGACCGTTAGTGAAAACTTTAGTTGTTTTGTTATACGAGTAAGCGCCACCGTTGGTACCTATCCATAGGATATTATTATCGCCCAGATCCCTTGACAGATCATGGCCATAAGGATTAGCGCTGCTGGTGGTGTTCAGCAGGCCTCTTCTTGCGGGCAGCTCTGTTAAAGTAGGAGCGGAATTGGTGCCACCCACCTGCATGGCGATCACAAAATCATTTCCGGTTGCCCAAAGGATATTCTCCACGGGATCATATAACACAGAATGTGCCTTGTTAAGCCGTACCGCTGCATGCACCAGGTTATCCGTTCCGGTAGAAGAGGCAAAAAGCAGTACAGAGTCTTTATCAGTAGCTGCAACGGCAATGTTCCCATTCGGCAGCAGTTCTACGCCGTGCGGGTTAAAACCAAGATTATACGCCCATTTCTTTGTGCCTGCGGGATAGGCTGCAATAGTGACCAACCCGTTTGAACAGGAGGATACCAGGTGATTACCGCCCCATGTGCTTACGGTGCGTACTTTAAAATCCGTAGGCAGGCCCCAATGGTCAACTGCATACTGGGAATACCCTTTCGTGGTCACTGGTTTCCAGGACCATTTAAGCGCGCTGGCGCTATTCCAGTCTGCAACGGCGGGATCATAGATCTCAATTTGGTTGCTGGCCTGGTTACCGGTCCATACCCAGTCATCAGCAGCTGCTGCTACCATGGCTTTTTGCTGATCAGATGGGAGGGCGGTTTGGGTCTGATTGTTTATACCAACCAAACTTTCCTGTTTGCAGCTAGTAAAGATCAATGCGAAAGAAAGAATAAACAGAGGCTTCATGATATAGTTATATAAGGGTTTAAAAAAACAAGCCCGGCATAAACGCCGGGCTTGCATACAATCAATATTAATAACCTTCATTCTGAGGCAATAAATTAGGATTTTTGAGGATCTCGGCATCCGGAATAGGAAATACAACATGCGTTGGTTTTACATTCTGTGCGCCTTTGGGATTGTCCTCCGCAACGGATCTTACTGCGTCTACCAGGGTGCCCCAGCGGTCCAGGTCCCATTTACGTTGGAATTCACCTACAAACTCAATAGCCCGTTCTTTCATGATCTGCTGGCGGATGGCTGTTTGGCCCAGGCCGGCCAACTGTTCTGTTAATCCGCCATGATCCAGGCGTACCTTATTGATCCACTGCAGCGCGCCACCTGTATTGCTCTGCTCATTCATCGCCTCTGCCAGGATCAGCAGCACATCGGAATACCGTTGGAAATACAGGTCTTTGCCGCTGTTACGGTCATTGGCCTGCAGGTCCCAGAACTTAGCGCCAAACCAGGGGCGGTTGGGCTTCAGGAACCGGGTAAATGGCTGGGCGCCAAAAGTAGTAGCCAATGTAACATCTTTCCTTTTGTCTCCTTCTTCAAACATATTCACGAATACTGCAGAAGGGTAATAGTTTTCATAGCCCCTCAACACGGTAGTGCCAAAATCAACGCCGGCATATGTCTTGTTGTTGGCGTCTTTCAACGGCATAAACCAGGTGTAATAGTAATTGATCTTTGTATTGGTATTGGCAGCAGGGTCCCGCAGGAACTGGATCTCAAAGATGGACTCCTTATTATTTTTGAACTTGTTATTTGGATCAAACACATCTGCAAAGCTTACCAGGTCATATATGCCCATATCAACTACCTGCTGCGCATATTTTTGTGCATTTCCCCAATCCTTATCAAACAGGTATACTTTGGCCAGCAATGCTAATGCAGCGCCTTTAGTAGCCCTGCCCACATCGCTCTTACCCCAGGTGGCCGGCAGGTTGTTGGAAGCGTCCAGCAGATCTGCCTTTATTTGCGCTCTCACCTCTTTGGCGTCTGTACGGCGCAGCTGGCTTACTTCATCAACGGTCATTTCATTTGTCCACAGTGGCACATTGCCAAACGTATTAACGAGGATGTAGTAGTAAAGCGCCCGCAGGTACTTTGCTTCCCCTGTTAAGCGGGTCTTCATGGCATCTGAGATAGGGGCAACCGCTATACGACTGGTAGCTACATTGGCATTAGAAATAGCCTTATAACATTTGGTCCAGAGACCGGTAACGTTTCCCGGCGATGCGGCGGTAAAAGTATATTCCTGCGTAAAATCATTGGTAGGCACATACATGATCAGGTCTGTTCCCTGTTCAATGGACTTCCACAGATCTTCCTGTCCAAAAATATCTGGCAGCGTGGAGTATACGCCGTTCACGCCCTGGATACATTGCGCTTCTGTTTGGTAGAACTGGTCCGGTGAAATGATGCTTAGCGGCTTTTCTTCCAGGTCTTTTGTGCAGGCAACTGAAAACAACAGTGTACCGGCAATAAGGTATTTTGCTATATTCTCTAATTTCATGAGTCTGTGTTTTTAAAAACCAACATTGATCCCAAAAGCAAATGTTCTGGCATTCGGGTAAGTACCATCATCCTTTGCGCGGATGGTAGAGTTATCGTTCTCTTTGTTAACCTCAGGATCAAAGCCATTATACTTCGTAAAGAGCAGCAGGTTGGTGCCGGTCAGGTAAATGCTGGCGGATTTGATAGCCCTGGGCATGAACCGCTTCAGGTTATAGCTCAGCTGCAGTGATTTCAGACGGATCAGGGATGCGTCATGCAGAAATCTTGAGTTGGGCACGTTATCGCGGGAGTTAACTGCCGGGATATCTGAATTGGGATTCTGCGGCGTCCACCGGTTAACCATATAGGCAAACTGGTTGGTGTACTCTGCGCCTGCTCCCATAAAGAATTCGATATCGTTATACATGGTATTTCCCTGGTTGTACTGGAAAAAGATATCGAGGGATAGATCCTTATAGGTAAACGTGTTGCCAAAGCCGCCAAAGAGTTTAGGGTTGGGCGTTCCCAGGTACACATAATCATTCACGTTCAGCAGGCCATCCCCGTTCTGATCAGCATAACGCGGTTTGCCCGGTTTGTAGAACCCGGAAGGGGATACCAGGGTACGCCCTCCGGCAGGCTTTGCCAGTTCGGCGTCAATTTCTTGCTGGTTATGCCATACGCCGCCATATTCTGCGCCAAAATTAGCCCCGATAGGCACGCCTACTTTCAGGTAGTTGGTATTGGCGCCATAGCCGTTATTATCCAGCGATATCATATCCAGCGGACCTATATCCAGTACGTTCTGTGTGTTGGTGGATAGTGTGAGGGTGGATTTCCAGCTAAAATCTTTGGTTCTGATAACATCGCCTGAAACCAGGAACTCAAAACCCTTGGACTCCGTTTTGCCAAGATTCACCAGCCGGGAAACAAATCCTGTTTGTTGCGGGATCTGCACTTCCAGGAGGAGGTTCTTTGTTTTGGTGCTGTAATAGTTCGCATCCAGGTTCAATCTGCCGTTAAACAGGCTTAGTTCAGTGCCTATATCCAGCTGTGTGGAGGTTTCCCAGGTCAGGTCAGGATTAGCTACTATGAGTTGCGTATATCCTAACGCAGGCGCGCCGCCAAAGACATAGCTGCCCGCATTAGGGCTAAGCGTAGCCAGTGATTGATAGTTCTTAATACCCTGGTTGCCTGATTTACCGTAGCTGGCGCGGAAGGCCAGGTCATTTACCACTTTGTTGATAGCGGAGTGCTGGAAGAAAGGCTCAGCAGAGGTTCTCCATTTTACGCCAAAGGATGGGAAAAAGCCCCATTTGTTCTTTGCGGCAAAATTGGAAGCGCCATCATAACGGCCGGTCATGGTCAGGTAATACCGTGCCTTGTAATCGTAATTTACACGGCCCAGGTAAGACTGACGGTTATTTTCCTCTGCCTGGGAGCTGATGCCGCGGTTGGCTTGCGCGGCCGCGCCAAAATTGTTGTACTTCATGATATCATCCGTAAGGCCGGTTACGGAAATACCCATGGTGCTGTTCTGACGGTGCTCAAATGTAACGCCGCCTAGCGCATTGATATGATGGTCGCCAAAGTTGCGGTCATACGTAAGCGTGTTCTCATTCAATACATAGGTAGAGGTGCCCATGCTGGACGAGGCATTGGCGGTCATCGTGTTCGTTGCCACCTTGCTGGGTATATTGGAAGGCTGGAAATAGACGGACTTGTTATTGGAAAGACTGGTACCTATGGCTGACTTAAGCTTAAGCCCCTTAATGATCTCCGCCTGCAGATACAAGTTACCTTGCAGATCGTTTACGGTGTTATAGTTTTCAGTCATTTCAGCAACTACCGGAGGGGTATCCATAATGCCGCCGGAATACCAGATGGGGTTGTAGGATTCATAGGTACCATCGGGCTTACGCAGGGGCATAGTAGGAGGCAGGGTGATCATAGAACCTACCCATCCTGAGTTGGACCCATAGTTAACATTACCCTGGTCAATACGGTAATGGCTCGCATTCATGGTAAGGCCCATATCAATACGGTCAGAGAATTTTTTGTTCAGGTTTACCCTGCCCTGGTATTTCTTCATGCCGGTATTATTGATGATGCCCTGCTGATCGATCACGTTACCGGAGATAAAATAGGTCATCTTTTCCGTTCCGCCGGAAGTAGACACATTATAGCTCTGGTAAACGGCCGGGCGGGTGGTAGCGTCTGTCCAGTTGGTGCCTTTTTCGCCCACTACGCCAATAATAGAATCGATATTGGGGTAGATGGGGGCACGGTTTTGATCTATCCTGGATTCATTAATGAACTCCGCAAATTGGCGGGCATTCATCAGGTCCAGTGTTTTAGGCAATGTTTGCACCCCGGTAATTACGCTGACGTTTGTATTGTTCTGGTTGGGCGCTCCTTTTTTGGTAGTGATCAATATCACGCCGTTAGCAGCCCTTGAGCCATAAATAGCGGTGGCGGAAGCGTCTTTTAAGATATCTATGGACGCAATATCCTCCGGGTTGATAGTGTTCAGGTTAATAGCGTCAATAAGCCCGTCTATCACATATAAAGGCTCGTTGGTAGCCGTGATGGAGCGGGAGCCGCGGATCCGGATGGTGGCGCCTGACCCGGGTGCGCCATTGGTGGATTTAACATCCACACCGGCGGCACGGCCCTGCAGCATCTGGTCTACCCTGGTAACCGGCATATTGTCAATATCCCTGGGTGAGACGGATGACACGGCGCCGGTAAGGTCTTTCCGTTGTACGGTGCCATACCCTACAACCACATATTCATTCAGCTTCTTTTGATCTACTTTAAGGGTGATCGTCAGAGAAGAAACATCGCTGGCCTTCACCTCCTGCGTCACGAACCCCGCATAGGAAATAACCAGTATATCCCCTGGTGCCGCATTCTGTAAGGTGAAACTGCCATCCGCGTTGGAAACCGTTCCGTTTGATTTGCCCTTGATCCGGATAGTGGCGCCTATTAGCGCTACGCCTTTTTCATCTATGATCTTTCCGGAAACATCAGCAAAAGCGGATGTATGCGGCGGCGTAGCGGCCTCTTTCCGGGTAACCACTATAGACAGGTCTTCCATGTTGTATTTCAATGGTTGGCCTTCGAAAATTTTCTGCAACACTACCGCCAGCTCCTCGTCCTTTACATGAATATTAACGGGTTTTGTGTTTTCCATGGCCTTCCTGGTAAAGAGGAAATCATATCCCGTTTGCGTGCTGATCTTGTCAAATACTTTTTCTAAAGAGCTGTTTTTTTCTGATAAGGTTACTTTTTGCGCAAATGAGGCGGCGCTAACCTGGAGCATCGTTAAAATGATTAGCAAGGTGGTAAGCTTCATAATCAATACGATTTGACGTATACAGCATAATCGCTGTACTGATTTGTTAAAGTAAAATGAGTACATTTGAAGTCTGGATATGCGAAGGACAGACCCATCCCAATAGGAATATCCTTCACGTTAATTAATAGTGTTATTGTTAACATTCCAGGTCAATGGTCATCCCGGTGGCACCCGTGGTGACCTTTTTTATTGGAATACGAGATAAGTTGGTAGTGTTTATGGCATGACGGTGACCCTCCTTCCTTCAGTTTTAAAGTGAATACCTTCTGTTTTTTCAAGCATCCGAAGCACCTGGCTGATATCCTTAAAGCGTGATATTTTGCCATTGAACAGTTCTTCTGATGGTTTTCCTTCATATTTGACTTCGATATTATACCAGCGCTCCAGCTTTTTCATGATGTCCGCTATCTTTTCGTCATTAAAGCGGAAATAACCATTCTTCCACGCAACGGCCTCTTCTACATTCGCAGCCTGTATGGTGAACTGACTGCTGGCCAGCAGCGACTGTTCGCCGGGTGTAAGTACAGACGCTTTGCCCGTATAGGTGGATTGTACTTTTATACTGCCTTCTAATAAGGTGGTAACTGCAATGGGCTCGTCGTTGTAAGCATTTATGTTAAAATGGGTGCCTAAGACCAGCACTTTTTCATTGACGGTTTCTACAACAAATGGCCTGGCAGCCTCATGGGCCACTTCAAAATAGGCTTCCCCCGTTAGTTCCACCACGCGCTCTTTGCCCGCAAACCTGACCGGGAACTTTAAAGAGGATGCCGCGTTCAACCACACCATGGTGCCATCCGCCAGTTGCACTTTATACTGTCCGCCTTTAGGAGTGGCGGCTATATTAAAACCCGCCGGCTCATCACCCGTATTATCTGCGGAGACGGAGTAAATGAGCTGCCCATTATTTGTTTTAGCTATATGAATACCGGACTGTGTGGCCACTTCTCCTTCAGTTGTATCATTCAGCGCAATTTGTTTTCCGTTGGATAGGGTAAGCGTAGCTACATTGCCGCGGGGAACAATCGTTTGTTGTTGGGCCAATGTAACGCGCTTGTCTGATTTCCTGTTTATAAGTAATAATACGCTGGCGGCTGACGCACATATCAGGATACTGGCCGCGGCTGCATAACGCAGCACTTTGACAATTGACCGGGGCTGCGGTTTGGGAAGCTGATCAAAGATGGCTGCTCCGGTGCTGGGGTAATCTATATGCTCCGGATCGCCTGTTTGCTTTTTTAGCACTTCATCGTACAGGTTTTCGAGCAGTAGCTTTTCCTCCGGTGTACAGGTCCCTTTGATGTATTTATCCAATAGTGCCTCAATGTCCTTTTTATCCATAGTATAAACAGTTTGAGTACCGTTTATAGTTAAGACCCCTTAATTAATCGTTGGTATACATCAACCGGGAAAAAATTATTTCATAAAGAAAAGTACGAGGGTAAGGAAAGGCGCCAGTTTTGTGCGGAGAGAGTTTAAAGTGCGGTGCATGGTGGTTTTGACACTGTTTTCAGCGATACCCATTTCATCTGCGATCTGCCTGTGGGAAAGCCCCTGTTCGCGGCTTTTAATATAGACCTGTTGCATCCGGGGCGGCAGTTTTTGCAGTTCCTGCTTTAAACGGCGTTCAAATTCCTGGGAATGGAGGGTAAGATCTGTGGTATTTACGCCTTCTTCAAAGGCGGAGGTCAGCTCGTCAACAAAGGCTTCCCGGCGGCTGCCTTTGGCGATAGCTTTTAAACAACGGTTGCGTACGCCGGTATACAGATAGGCCTTTAAGCTGTATTCAATATGCCATTCCTCTGATTGGTTCCAGATGGCGGTAAAGAGGTCCTGTATTACATCTGCCGCTTCATTTTCATCCTTCAGGATCTTAAATGCATGGATGAACAGCGCTTTCCAGTATCTGTTGTAAATTTCGGTAAAGGCAGCATGGTCCCTTTTCTTTAGCAGAAAAACGAGTGCCATATCTGTTGTTTTACCGTGATCCGGCATGTTGGTGTTGATTAAGTCCTGTGATTCCGGCCGCAAGTTTACCAACTATACGGCTTAGCTTCAAGATAAGGAACATTATCGTATTATTAAATTTGGGTTAAACGGGCCGGGTGGCCCTATTGGATAAGGAAAAGCAGTTGAGTATTTTTTAAATATATTATATTACCTGCTGGCATATTTTTGATGATGCCAAATTGGACCGTAACGGTGTTTAGATATCTGGAACTAACACAACTTGAAAAATATAGGTTATGAAGAACAAGCTAATTTTATTTCTCTTATTTAGCATTGCAGCAGGGTTAAACGCAAATGCGCAGGAAAAGCCAAGATTCTGGGACGATGTGCAAACGATCAAGAAATATGATCATATCTATCAGCCGCCGGTTGGCCCTGTGCTGTTCATCGGCAGTTCTTCTATACGTAAATGGGATGACCTTGAACACGACTTTGCCAGCTTTAATGTATTGAACCGTGGCGTAGGCGGAACGGTTATCAATGACATCATAAGATATCTGCCGGAGCTGGTGTTCGATTATAAACCCAAACAGATCGTGATCTATGTGGGAGAGAATGATCTGCCGGATGAAACGGTGACCTCAGATACCATCCTGCAGCGGACCATACTGCTGTATAGAAAAATAAGGGAGCATTTACCAAACGTACCAATAGCCTATATTTCTTTGAAACCTAGTCCAGTAAGAGAGCAATATATTGCTATTGCAGGGGCGGCGAATAAAAAGCTAAAACAGTTCTTTGACGGTGAGCAGAACTGCCGGTTTATTGATATTTTTCATCCTATGTTGAACAAAGAGGGAAGGCCCAGGCCGGAGCTTTTTGTGAAGGATATGTTGCATATGAATAAGGAGGGGTATGCGATTTGGGAAAAGGCGGTGAGGCCGGTGCTTGTGAGGTGAGGGAGTGTGGGACCGTCTCACCAGTATATCCTGCAGAATGGTAGCTTTATAGATTAGATTGTGCATCTCTCGTGTCATAAACAATACATAAACTGCGTTGAGCCGACGTTGCAATTTTACTTCCTTCTTCGACCATTTTTTGTCCACCTTCTGTTTTGATCATATTCTGGAATGCGTCCATGTTTTCATATTGCGCATATACGACAACACTTTTTCCATCAATGCCTTTGTGGAAACTCGCAGAAATAAAACCAGGACATTTTGAAATAAATTCGTCAGTATTCCGGATAAGAAAGTTCAGGAGCTCTTCCTGCCTTTCAGGTGCTACGGTAAATACATTTACTAATGTCAACGCTTTTTGCTCTTTTGTAATTATTGTCATAACGTTTTTATAGTTTAAAAATGAAGTATTTGATCGTCCTTCGGACGCAGATTATTCTAAACCGCATTATTACGAAGGGCCGGGTATTTTATAGCTGTGGTTAAAGCTATCTATTTGATCTTTTGATCTAATGGTCCAGATTTGGATCAATGAGGGGGCCAGTGAATATAAAGGAGGTGATTGTATAATTGCTGTGAAGTGATATCCTGGAAGAAGTTAGTCTTCATTTTACAGTAGCAGGAAGCGCTAAAAACTGACGCACCAATAAAACAAAAAAGGCCTGAAAATCATAGATTTCAAGCCTTTTAGTGCCCAGAACTGGATTCGAACCAGCACACCCTTGCGAGCGCTGCGACCTGAACACAGTGCGTCTACCAATTTCGCCATCTGGGCATCCTTGATTTGTGTCAGGGAGCGCAAAGATAAATATCAGATTCAAAATTCCAAATTTTTTTTAATCCCAGCA
Source organism: Chitinophaga agrisoli (assembly GCF_008386695.1). Classification (GTDB taxonomy): domain Bacteria; phylum Bacteroidota; class Bacteroidia; order Chitinophagales; family Chitinophagaceae; genus Chitinophaga; species Chitinophaga agrisoli. The sequence continues at coordinate 1,554,158 of NZ_VUOC01000002.1, read as the reverse complement.
CCAATTATCCCCGTCAGGCCAACTTTTCAAGAACAAGGCAACACTATCCATTTTCACAAAAAGTCCTATATTGAACCCTTATTTCCGGCGCTAAGCCTGTCCTCCTTACCCCGTTACCTGTTAACTCATTAACCCGAAATCAGTACGCCATGCTGGTCAGTAACAAACATTTTACACCCGTCATTGGGCTCGACATTCATATTGTGATCCTATTCGGTTTTCCTATCCCGTTGCCGCATCCATATATTGGTTTTGTGGTAGATCCTATGGACTATATCCCCTTCCTGGGCGCTACTACAAAGATCAACCATGTGCCCCGCGGTAAAAGCGATACCAGCGGTATCTTTATCATCCTTTTCCATATTCCCATGGGCGGTCCCTTTCTCCTGGCGCCGATGATCGGCCATGATTCTGTTAATTTCTTTGGCAGCAAAAAAGTAAAGGTGGAAGGTAACCTCATGAGCCCCTCCGGGCATATGTTGATGACCTGCAATGATATTGGTATTCCCCTTTCCCTGCAGCCGGGGAAAAAGTTCAAGCCTATTCCCAGCATGTACCTGCCTACGTCCTTTTCCATTCCCCTATCTTTTGGTAAGCCGGTAATGGTGGGTGGGCCTTATGTACCGGATTGGGCCGGCGCATTGCTCAACCTGGTGATGTCCTTTGGTTTTGGGGCGCTCATGAAAGGGTTGGGTAAAGGCCTGAAGAAACTAGGCAAAGCATCCAAAAGGATGAAGCAGGCCATTGCGGATTTTAATCATGCGCGGCAGAAAATGATGGGCAGCAGCAATAAGCTAAGCCGCTTCCTTTGTAAGCTGGGTTTTGAACCGGTAGACCTCATCCAGGGTATAGTTATATATGACGGTACTGATTTTGAGCTGCCGGGGCCTATTCCGCTTAAATGGAGCCGCTCCTGGAATAGTGATAGCGTACACCACGGCCCTCTTGGGCATGGCACCCATTTCAGCTACGATCTGCGCCTGCTGGAGCTGGGAGAAGAAGCCGTTACCGCCCTGCTACTGGGCGATGGCCGCAGCGCTATTTTCGAATACCTGCCCTATACCGGCAACAGCGATTATAACCGTGCGGAGCGGTTAACCCTCAGCCGCACGGACCTGGATGAATATCAGCTATTCGACCACCAGGAGCGGCTGTACTACGATTTCCACCGCCTGCATCCGCTGGATCCGGAATTCCGTCTGCACGCCATCCGCAACGAGGCCGGCTTTCTGATCAGTTTCCATTATAACAGTAAAGGCCATCTATTGCGGGTTATTGACAGCGCGGGGCGGCATTTGCATATAGCGAATGACGATGAAGGACGTATGCTTAGCGTAACCGCCCGGCACCGGGACAAGGAACGCTTGCTGGTACGCTATGGATACAATGAGGCAGGAGACCTTAACGCCATTACAGATGCGCTTGATCAGACCACCTGTGTCCAGTATCAGGATCATCTGATGATCGCTAAAACTGACCGCAATAGCCAGTCCTTTTACTGGGAGTATGACAACAAAAGCCGTTGTATCCACACCTGGGGCGATGGCGGCATCCTGGAAGGATGGATCAGCTATCACCCGGAAGAGGGCTATAACGAGGTCACCAATACACAGGGACAAACCACTACTTATTATTACACGCCGGACTACCTGGTTACACAGATCAAGGACCCGCTGGGCAATTCCCGGTTTACGGAATACACGGATGACGCGGAGGTCTATCGCGATATAGATGAAGAGGCTAATGTTACCGGTTATAGTTATGATGAGCGGGGTAACCGCACCAATATTGTGCAGCCAGATGGCAGTACCATCAGTTTTCAGTATGACCTGGAAGACCGCATCACGCTGGGCACGGACCCGCAGGGCGGCAGCCGCACTTATATCTATTATAAGGGCGGCATACATAAAGGGCTGTTGCATACCATTACTGAAAGCAATGGAAGCATTCTCATCTTCCGTTATAATAGTCGCAACCAGCTGCATAAAATAGAGGATGAGCAGGAAAGGATCACCGTACTGGAATATGACGAAGACGATAACCTGGCTGCTGTTAAGCTTCCGGATGGCGCACGTGCGGCCTGGGAATATGATGCCTGGGGTAACTGTATCCGGGCTGCCAATCCGCTGCAACAGGAGCAGTATTTCCGGTATGATGTGCTGGGCAGGGTAACAGAAGTACAACTGCCGGATGGCAACCATATCCAGTTGCAGTATAACGCTTATGAAAACGTGATACAAGCCAGAACCAGGCACCACCACGTTAAATTTGATTATACGCCCTTAGGCAGCCTTAAAATGAGGGAGGAGAACGAGGCAAAGGTACATTTCATCTATAACCGGGATGAACAGCTTATGGGCCTGGTGAATGAGCAGGGCGACATGTACCGCTTTACCCGCAACGGCCGTGGCGATATTATACAGGAAACAGGCTTTGACGGTATCTCCCGGCACTACCGCCGGGATGCAACAGGTAAGGTGACCAGGGTGCAACGCCCCGCCAACCGGTGGACGGAGTATGAATACGATTATAACGGCTGCCTGACCCGGGCGGAGTATAGTGATGGCAGCTGGGAGACCTTTAGCTACGACCGTAACGGCCAGCTGGTAGAAGCCATCAATGAGCACAGTACCGTGCGGTTGCAGCGGGATATGTTGGGCCGCGTAACGGAGGAATGGCAGGATGGCTATACCGTGGGCAGCCGGTATGGAAAGGGGGGCAAAAGGAGTCATATTAAAAGCAGTCTGGGAGCAGATATACAGCTAACCTGGAATATTACCGGCAACCTTACCGGCATAGCCGCGCAGGCAGGCGAGGGCAGCGCCCCCTGGATGGCGCATATGGAACGTAACCTGCTGGGCCTGGAAATAGAGCGCACACTGCCCGGTGGCATTAAAAGCGGCTGGTCCTATGACCGCGCAGGTATGCCCGGCGCTCATACTATCATCAGCGGGGATCGGGTAACCCGGCAACGCCAGTACCGCTGGGATGCCAGCCAACGCCTGAAACAGATCACTAATGCCCTGGGCAGGGGCGGTGTGAGCTTTGGTCATGATGACTTTGGCAACCTGGCCTGGGCGCAATATGAAGACGGGCAGTATGACTACCGGCTGCCAGACAAAGCCGGTAATCTTTTCCGTACTCAAACACGGGGCGACCGGAAATACGGTCCGGGTGGTAAACTGCAGGAAACGCAGGATGCCCGGTTTATATATGACGATGAAGGCAACCTGGTTAAAAAGATCGTAGCCGCCGCCCCTATGGGTACGGCCGTTTGGGAATATGAATGGAGTGGTAACGGGATGCTCAGCAAAGTGATCCGCCCGGATGGCAGTCACGTAGCATTCCGTTATGATGCTATGGGCCGGCGTATTGAAAAACAACATAAGAGCCGTTTAACGCGGTTTGTATGGGATGGCAATGTGCCACTGCATGAATGGACTTATCCCGCAAAGGATAGGCCCATTATCAGCATAAACGAGCTGGGAGAGGCAGTGCAGGACCATCCGGAGCCCGTGCCGCCAGAGTCGCTGGCTACCTGGGTATTTGAAGAGAGCAGTATTGCCCCCGCAGCCAAACTCATTAATGGTAAACAATACTCCATTATCGCAGACTATTTAGGCACGCCCTGCGAGGCCTATGATGAAACCGGCGATAAAGTGTGGGCCTGCGAATTGGATATTTATGGGAACGTGCGTAAGTTAGAAGGAGACAGGTACCTGGTACCATTCAGATACCCGGGCCAGTATGAGGATGAAGAGACAGGGCTGTATTATAACAGGTTCAGGCATTATGATCCGGGAACGGGTAACTACATCAGCCAGGACCCCATCGGACTTTCCGGCGGTATGCGGTTATACCGTTATGTGAAAGATCCGAATACCAGCGTGGATATCTTAGGACTGTCGTCCTTTGATCCTTTTGAAGTTGGAGAGATTACGGACTTCCCGGATAATATAAAATTCGGTCAGAACAGGTGCGCGCCTAATTTCAGTGAGATCGGTTCACAGGCCCATGACGCCATCAGAGGGCAGTCTGTTCGTGCTGTGGGAGAGTCGATAGCCAGCGGAGATCTTGACCCGAATGTGCTGTTGATCTCCTATACTAAAACGCCTTCTGGTGAAATAGTTACGCTAAATAACAGGGGGCTGGCAGCGCTTACAATTGGCAAAAAGAATCCAACAGACGCTATTTTTGTACCTTACGAGAAAGTGCCGCCACACCTGAAATCAGATCCGCCATCCAATTCCATAAAAATCACGGAGGATAAAAAAGGAACGATCGTGCACGAAGTGCTAACCAGGGGATGCGAATAAAAAATACAACCATGAAAGAAAAACTGAAACTGGCGCCGGTATCCGTTGAATGGCAGGCCAGCGCCTATGGAATAAACATAGAAGGGGCAGAAGCAGATACATTGGTCGCAGGTACCATTGTAAAACTAGCGGATGGCATGCAAAAGCGGGTAAGTATCAGTTTCCCCTCTTTTGCGGAGATAAGGTTCTTCAATTTCAATTTTGGAGAACATCATTACAATGAATATGAAATAAAAGGCCCTGACGGTAATTTCCTCGAAGACGCGTTTGACTGGAAGCAGTTTGATCCTCTTTTCCAGGAAAAAGGGATCTGCCCAAATCCATACTTTTATGAAGTAGTGAATACAACATGGTTTGAAGAGAAGGATCTTTACAAGCCGCTTGCTGCAAGAGGGTTCAAACATTTCCTGCTGGTAGGGTATGATAGCTACCTGGAGATCCTGGCGCTGGATGATATCCGGTACAGTTTGGAAGATGCCTGATCTTGTTCAGCTGGATCTGGCGTATAGCGTATTGATGATCAAAAATATGCCTATCAGGATCAATCCTATGTACACATACTTAAAGAATGCGCTGTCTTTTAGCTTATGATTGAAATAACGGCCCAGGAACACAGCCGGGATAGCAGCAGGCAGTGCTATCAGGAAATACTTCAGTAATGTTGGATTAAAAAGGCCCTTTATAAAATACCCTGCTAATCCTGCAAGACTGGCGGGTAAGAAATAAGCCTGTAAAGTAGCCCTGAAATGTTTGGCGCTCCACTGGCGCATATTGCCATATACCACCAAAGGAGGGCCATTAATGCCGTAGGCGCCCCCAAAAACACCAGAGCAAAAGCCGCAAATAAAAAGCCAGAACATGTTATCTTGCTGTAGTTTGATAACCTGTTTCCCCAGCAGCGCATACAGGGAATAAAGGATCATCAGCGTTCCAAGCCCCACCTTTACCAGTAGTTCATTACCATACAGCAGGATAGCAAGCCCCAGGGGGATACCCGGGAGTGCAAATAAAATAAGCCATTTGGCGCTGTTAAGCTGGATCTGTTTATGGTCCTGTACTACAACGATCAGTGCTATCAAAACAGACAGTAATACAGACAGGGGAACCGCAATCTCAATTGGCAGAAAGAGGATAAATAATGGAACCGCCACCAGGGACTCTCCAAATCCAAATGTTGATCTTATTAAAGTAGCGATGAAACTGATGGCAATGATGCCTGCTATTGTATAATCCATAATTCTCTGCGCAAACAATACTCAAATACAATGACAGCGCAAGATATTAAAATGAAGCGATTTTATTGCTAATCTTTGAAAGTCATAGCTATTATAATGAAGTACTTCATATCAGGAAGCACTAAAAACCTCTCATACATAACTTATGAAGGATTTTAGTGCTTTTATTTGGGGATCATTTACTCACTTTCGAACAGCCATTTTGGTGAAATGCCGTTCAGGAAGCCCTTACTCTTCTGCTGCGCGGGCGGCCTGTTTTATCACTTCAGCAACGACATCCGGGTTAGAAACGGTGACCGCATGTGAGGAGTTGACCTCGGTAACATGGGAGTGCGCCCGGTCTGCTTCGAACTTTTGCTCGTCCAGGGGAATGGCGAGATCCTGTAGTGTTCTGATTTGCCAGCTCGGTTTGTTCGTCCAACCGGCGGATGTCACGATCTCAGTCAGTGCCGCCAGGTTCATGGGGCGCTGAGTGGCGAGCATCAGAGCGGCCGTGCTCGCGGGCACATCGGCAGCAACGTTATTATGGAACTTATCGGCCTGATAAAGAAGATACGTGCCGCTGGTTCCGTCAGGCAGGGTATAGGAGGTTGCCTCTACAGACGTGGGGAATGTACTCCCGGGAAACCGTTCGAGCAAATTGGTTGCAGCTTCTTCTGCTGCCGGAATAATGGCGGCCGCATAGACCAGGCCCTTGACCTTCGGCTCGTCTGCGCTCACCTGGGTGATGACAGCTCCGCCGTAAGAGTGTGCCGCCAGGATCACAGGGCTGTCGATCTTGTCCAATAAACTGCGCAAATAGGCAGCGTCAGCGGCAACGCCCAGCAGTGGGTTAGCAAAGGCAACGACCGGGTAGCCGTCTTGCTGGAGCAACTGAATCACTACATGCCAAATGGATGCGTCTTCGAAGGCTCCATGCACAAGCACGATGGTGGGTCTGAGGTGGTGTTTAACTTGTTCCATTTAATGGTTTGTTATAATTAAAGATCAAAATTGGATGTTAATAGGAATGCTATTATTCAAGGAGCTATAATTATGCGTTAACTGCAGACTGATAAAAAGGGTAATCAATATACCCCTCTTCATTTCCGCCATAGAAAGTGGCACGATTGTAAGCATTCAATGGATATCCGTTTCTAAAACGCTCTACCAGATCAGGGTTCGAAACAAAGAAACGTCCAAAGGCAACTGCCGCTGCATCGCCTTTTTGAAGGATTTTTTCAGCGTCTTCACGGGTATAGCCACCAGCAGACAAGATAGGGCCCTTAAAAATCCGATGTAATTGGCCCGCAGCAATTGGTTCCACATATGCTTCTTCTTTTTCAATATTGTTCAGAATACGAGGCTCCACTACGTGCAGATAGGCTAATCCATACTCATTCAGGCGTTCAGCAACATGACCAAATAGCGCAGCCGGGTTAGAGTCGCCCATATTACCCCAGGTTCCGTTTGGTGTGATACGTACCCCAACACGATCAGCACCCCAGACAGCAACCAATCCTTCAAGCGCTTCTAACAAAAAGCGGACACGGTTCTCAATTGGGCCACCATAATGATCGGTACGTTTGTTGGAGATATCCTGTAAAAACTGGTCTATCAAATAGCTATTAGCGGCATGGAGCTCCACACCATCAAAGCCGGCTTCTTTTGCGTGTTCTGCACCTTTGCGAAAATCTTTAATAATGGCATGTATTTCCGATATCGTTAATGCACGGTTTTGAGTTACAGGAACCCAGCCATTCGCGGTAATTGCAAAATTCTCATGAAACACTTCCGAAGGCCCTACAGGCAGGCCACCGTCAGGTTGCAAATCGCTATGGGATTGACGGCCAACATGCCACAACTGGCTAAATATTTTTCCACCTTTAGCATGGACAGCACTAGTTATCGTTTTCCAACCTTCCATTTGTGCCCTGGTGTGAATGCCCGGGGCTCCTAAGTAGCCATGCCCATTTGTTGAAACAACTGTTGCTTCTGAGATAATTAGCCCTCCCTTTGTCGCTCTTTGGCCATAATACTGCGCCATCATATCATTGGGGATATTACCTGGCATATCGGTTCTTAGCCTGGTAAGCGGAGCCATTATTATGCGGTGATCTAAGGCTATGGCGCCTAATTTTACCGGAGTAAAAAGTTTGGAGTTGTGAAAGTCAGCTCCGTTTGATGATTGTGTTTGCATATTAAATATTTTCTTGTTTATTATCGATTCTCGTTTGCGTTATCCCGATTGAGTGCTTTTAAACCTTGTTCTGCTGGATTTTCAGCATGCTTATCGGGGCAATTATTTATCAGCTTCTGAATTGATCAAAGTTGAGGGCTAAATCATTATAAAACCTGATACAGTAGCTGCATAAAAAACCATAACAGTTGGCGTCATTTTAAATGTCATACCACTGTTGTTGTAAATTAAATCGATAATTGGGCAGGAGCTGGGGAGAGGAGTTTAAATTGCCGGAGATGGAGGTTGGTTAAGTTCATTGCCAATTGAAACAGGCCCGCCAATGTTTGCTAATGTCTTTAGATCCGCAGTAGCATTTTCGGAGCTGTGGCTCAGTGATTTTACTAAATCGCCCAATTTTTGAAGGGCGTGTTTTATTTTAGGCGTCCATAATTGACCGCAATTGATTCTGATATAATGATGGAAGGCTTCTGAAGTGGAGAATATAGGACCGGGACAGAATGCAATTTTGTTTTCCAAAGCTAATTGCTGCAGCTTAAGTGAGTTAATTTTATCTGGCAGTTCGATCCACAAACTATAACCTCCCGCCGGGATCGAAACCCTTGTTTCCGTTGGGAAATATTGGCTGATGGCGTCGCGGTACTTTAATATCTGGGTTTGAGCCGCTATGCGCAATTTTTTTAAGTGCAGTTTATAAGTCCCGCTTTCCAGATAGCGGGCAATTGTATCCTGCAGTATGGTGTTGGTGGATATGTTTGCGGCAAACTTTAGCTTTTCAATTTCAGTATGATATTTACCTCCGGAAACGTATCCTATCCGGTAACCGGGAGAGAGTGATTTCGAAAACGACGAGCAATAAAGCACATTATTATTTTTGTCATATGCCTTAGCAGGAAGCGGCCTGACATTACCGAAGTAAATTTCTCCCAGTGCGTCGTCCTCGATCAGGGGAATATTCCTTTCATTAAGCATGTTCACCAGCTTTATCTTATTGGCATCCGGCATTGAACAGCCCAGGGGGTTATGGCAGGTTGGCGAAAAGACGCAAGCCGTAATATTATACGCAGACAATGCTTTCTCAAGCTCATCGAGGTTTAAACCGGTAACCGGATTCACGCTGATCCCAATCACTTTCAATCCCCTGGCTTCCATACTTTGCAGGATCCCGCCGTAAGTAGGACATTCGACGGCGATTAAATCTCCTGGTTTGGTTAAGAAATCAAGACAAAGATTGATGGCTTCCATACAGCCATTTGTAACCAGGATCTCATCGTGCGCCAGGCTTAGTTGCCATTCAAATGTATGCAGGGATATCTGTTTAATAAGGCGGGGATGTCCTTCCAGGAACGGATACGGGAGATTGTCCAGCGCTTGCTCTTTTACGGAAGCCTGCATGGCTTTATTAAGCCGTGCTATGGGAAGCAGCTCATTTGCAGGAGCAAGGGTGGAAAAATTCGTTACTCCATATTTACGTGGGTTTTTGACCATCTCCCTTGCCATCGTATTGATCTCTACGGATGAAGGATATGTAACAAATGATTGCTCCCTGATGGTCTGTAAACGGGTATCTGAATTGGCACTGATATAGTAGCCGGAGCCTGGCTTTGAAAAGATCATGCCTTTTGACTCTAAGATCGCATAAGCCTGTACCGCAGTAGCCAGGCTAACCCCGAGCTCCTTGCAGACGAACCGGACAGAAGGTATTTTATCGCCTGGTTTAAGCTTAAGCTTCAAAATAAGCTGCTCGATCTTGATGACAATCTGCTCGTATTTGAATTTTTTATCCATGTCCTTCAAATATTCAAATAAAGGAATTCCCCCTTCAAAGGTATCATTTTTTAGTTTATACCAATAATATCTCCATCGTGCCCATGACGTCAACTGTTATGGTTTTTTAGATGATTACTGTATCGGTTTTGCTGTAGATTTTGCGCTTAGCTTTGAGGCATAGAAAGCGTTTCAATATTAAACATATAAGCATGAAGACGCTTGACAACTCCCAACTTTTTACCCTGGTAAAACTTTTTTGAAATTAAAATCAAAGGTTAACAATGAAAAACACAGCCATCATCTCCGAAGATAAAGATGTGCATGCAGAAGGACAGGGTATGATCATCAAACTGGCCAACTGGATAACCCGGAAAAATCTCCCTTTCACTGTGATCAGCACTGGTATGATCGTGATGTTATTGTGGGCCGGTTCTTATAAGATGACGGCGCCCGGTGCGGATGGTATTGTTCCACTGGTGGATAACAGTCCGCTGATCAGCTGGCATTTCAAGCTTTTTGGCGTCTATCATGGCTCCGATCTGATCGGGCTTACTGAGGTTATTGCAGCCATCCTGATCATCACCGGCATGTTTAAACCGAAGGCTGGCGTGGTTGGCGGAGCAGTGGCGGTGGTGATGTTCTTCGTAACCAGTACCATGTTAATTACCACTCCCGGGGCGCTGGTTAATGTAAATGGGATTAACTATATGAGCTTCTTAGGGCTATTTCTTTTCAAAGATGTGCTGAACCTTGGGGCCTCCTTATACCTTATCAGTCAATTTGGGCACAAAGCAGTGCTTGACCAACACCCCGGGAAATAGCAGACAATGGAAGAGATCTCAAATCACCACCAGAACAATAGCAGATCCATCAGGTACTTCAGGCTAAAATATTGAATCATTATTTCTAATCATCTAACAAAGAACAAAATGGTAAAATTTGGATTTCTGGTACGCTTAGAGGCTAAGCCCGGGAAAGAACAGGAAGCGGCTGCGTTTATTAAAAATGGACTATTCCTGGCTCAAAAAGAGCCGTTAACTGTCAATTGGTATGGGTTACAACTGGGGCCTTCCACTTTTGGCGTTTTCGATGCTTTTGAGACAGCAGAAGCGCGAACCGCACATTTGCATGGCGAATTAGCTGCAGAACTAATGGCCATAGCGCCGGACTTGTTTGCTAAAGCCCCATCGATTGAAGAGGTGGACATTTTGGCGGTTAAATAGCCGGGCAAATCACGTTTATAAAGTTCTTTAAAGGCGGAAAAGCCATAGTACCGTTTTAGTGTACTGTGGCTTTTTTGATTTTAATGGACTGCGTAATGTCTGCGTATAAGCGATATTAGAAAACAAAGACCAGAGTCATACAGGACCAGATATGAACCACCCCAAAAACAAAAAAGGCCGGAATTTCTTCCGACCTTTTAGCGGTGCCCAGAACTGGATTCGAACCAGCACGTCCTTGCGAACGCTGCGACCTGAACACAGTGCGTCTACCAATTTCGCCATCTGGGCAATCCATTTACCGTGTTAGGGATTGCAAAGGTATGCACTTTTTTAAAACTTCCAAATTTTTTTGAAACCATGCCAGGTTACCCGCTATAGGCTTCAATAAGATCTTTATACTGCTACGCTAAATTCACGCAATGTATCGTTCAAACTGGTCTTCAGATCAGTGGATGCTTTACGCTGACCAATGATCAGGGCACAGGAAACCTGGTATTCGCCCGCGGGGAATTTCTTGGTATAAGTACCCGGTATCACTACGCTGCGGGCTGGTACACGGCCTTTGTATTCTACCGGCTCGCTGCCGCTAACGTCAATGATCTTGGTGGACTGTGTCAGCACAACATTGGCGCCTAACACCGCTTCTGCTTCCACATGTACGCCTTCTACCACGATACAACGGGAACCAATGAAACAGCCATCTTCAATAATTACAGGGCTGGCCTGCAGGGGCTCCAGTACGCCGCCAATACCTACGCCGCCGCTCAGGTGCACATGTTTGCCTATCTGGGCGCAGGAGCCTACTGTTGCCCAGGTATCCACCATAGTGCCTTCGCCTACATAAGCGCCAATGTTCACATAAGAAGGCATCAGGATAGCGCCTTTAGCAATATAAGCGCCGTAACGGGCTACTGCATGGGGTACTACGCGCACGCCAAGCTCTTTAAAATTGCTCTTCAGCTTCATTTTGTCGTAGAACTCAAAAGGCGCAAGGGTCATAGTCTCCATAGGCTGTATGCAGAAGTAAAGGAGTATGGCCTGTTTCACCCACTCATTCACCTGCCAGCCATTGTCGGTGGGTTCCGCTACTCTTAATTTACCTTTGTCTACAGCTTCTATCACCGCCCTTATCGCATCTGAATACTGAGTTTCCTCTAATAATTTGCGATCGGTATAAGCGGCCTGGATTAGTTCTTTTAGCTCCATTGGTGATAATTTTTGCACAAATATAAAATAGTGAGGGGACTTTATCCAGTGGAGATGCCCATATTGCACTCGCAAAATTTTTGCTTACTTTGCCCTCCGGTATTAACGGTCAACGCTAGTTGCCTATCCGTTACACACCGTAAAACCAATAAATCAGCAGAGTTGAACATCGCCTTCGATGCCAAACGGGCTTTTCAGAATAATACAGGATTGGGCAACTACAGCCGTTCCCTGATCAGCGCCCTGGCTACATATTTCCCGGAACACCACTATTATCTCTTTGCGCCTAAGCAAACAGGCCTTTTCAACACCGCCGCTTACCCTGGTATGCAAACAGTGCTGCCGCAAAAGCAATGGCACCGCTGGTTCCGCTCTGCCTGGCGCAGTAAATACGTAGTGGGCGATCTGCAACGCGATGGAATAGATCTATATCATGGCCTTAGCCATGAGGTCCCTTTTGGTATCCACCACAGCGGGGTAAAGACGGTGGTTACTATGCACGATCTGATCTTTGAGCGATACCCCGGTCAATATAATCCTATAGATGTGCTGACTTACCGCCGCAAGGCCAGATATGCCTGTGAGCATGCACATAAAGTGGTGGCGATCAGCGAGCAGACAAAAGCAGACCTGCTTACCTATTATAATACACCGGCAGATAAAATAGCCGTTGTTTATCAAAGCTGCGACCCTTCTTTTGCAGTGCCGCATACGCCGCAGGAATTGCAGTCCATGAAACAGCGGTACGGGCTGCCGGAGCAATACCTGCTGTATGTAGGCTCCGTAATTGAACGTAAGAATCTACTGGGCATTGTACAGGCCCTGCAGCAGTTGAAAGGCCGGTTTAATATGCCGCTGGTGGTTTTAGGCGATGGTAGCGCCTACAAAAAGAAAGTAAAAGCTTATATAGCTGCGAATGGATTAACGGAGCAGATCATATGGCTCAATGAGCGGCAGCGCCCGGCTAATGCGGATATGCCTTTGTTATACCAGGCTGCGCAGGCGTTGCTTTATCCTTCTATATTTGAAGGTTTTGGTATTCCTATCCTGGAAGCGTTATGGAGCCGTACGCCGGTCATTACCTCCCGGGGCTCCTGCTTTGCAGAAACAGCGGGCAATGCGGCCCTGTATGTGGATCCCCTGCAGCCGGCGTCTATTGCGCAGGCTATCCGCCAGGTAACAGAAGATCAGGCGCTGGCACAGGATATGAGGGAAAAAGGCTGGGCCCATGCACAGCGTTTTACGGCGGATAAATGCGCCGCCGCCATGATGGAAGTATATAAAGGACTATAAACAAGAACAGGAGAGGGGCTGCCTCTTTATCAAATAAAAACGTATGTCAGACTTCGAAAACGATATCACCGCCAGCCTTAGAGTGCTCCACGAAGGCGGGCTTATTTTATACCCTACAGATACCGTATGGGGCATTGGTTGCGATGCCACCAATGAAGAGGCGGTTAAAGATGTGTTTGCGCTTAAGCAGCGGGATGAGCGTAAAAGCATGGTCATCCTGCTGGCAGATGTGCGCGATCTCCTGAAACATATTGCCCATCCTCATCCGGATATTGCCAATATTATCAACGGTTTCGACCGTCCTACCACCGTAATTTACGACGGCGCCCTGGGACTGGCCCCCAGCGCGGTGCACGAAGATGGCAGCGTGGCTATACGTATAGTACAGGATGAATTCTGCCGCCACCTGATCAAACGCTTCCGTAAGCCCCTGGTATCCACCTCTGCCAATATCAGCGGGGAGCCGGCGCCGGGCGTATTTGCAGATATCAGCCCTGTTATCCGCCGTGGCGTGAATTATGTAGTACAGCACCGGCAGCAGGATACGGAGCGTAAACCTCCTTCCCGTATTATAAAGATCCACCAGGATGGCAGAATGGATATAATCAGGGAATGACCGGTCCGGGCACAAGTGTTTCATTCTGAGCGCGCTTCTGCCTAATTCTTCATTATTAATTCTTAATTCTCAATTATTAAATACTTTTGCGCTTTTTATATCTTTTTGTCATATGATCAGCAGAAAGCCTATAGACATCCCCTGTACGCTGCAGGAGCGGAAAGTGTTGGAACAGATAGCCATGGCTGCCCTGGAACTGGGTGTGCCCTGCTACCTGATCGGCGGCTTTGTGCGCGATAAATTGCTTAACCGCAGAACAAAAGACATGGATATCGTATGCGTGGGCGATGGTATAGCCCTGGCGCATAAAGTGGCGGCCATGACCGGCGAAAATGTGCCCGTGGCCTTTTTCAAAACTTACGGCACCGCGCAGATCAAATGGAACGACCTGGAAGTGGAATTTGTAGGCGCCCGTAAAGAAAGCTACCGTGATCATTCCCGCAACCCGGAAGTAACGGCAGGCACCCTGGAAGATGATCAGCTCCGCCGCGATTTTACCATCAACGCCATGGCCATCAGCCTCAACGAGGCAGACTATGGCAGCCTGCTGGACCCGTTTAACGGGCTGGCCGACATGGAAAAACAGCTCATCCGTACGCCCCTGGAGCCTTCGCAAACCTTTAGCGACGATCCCCTGCGTATGATGCGGGCTATCCGTTTTGCTTCCCAGCTGCAGTTTACCATTGTTCCGGAAGCCTTTGAAGCCATACAGAACAATGCTCACCGGATAAAAATAGTATCACAGGAACGCATCACCGATGAGTTCAATAAGATCATGCTCTCCACTAAACCCTCTGTAGGGTTGGACCTTTTGTACCGCGGAGGGCTGTTGAAGATCATCTTCCCGCAGATGATAGACCTGGTGGGGGTGGAAATGCTGGAAGGCAAGGGCCATAAAGACAATTTTTACCATACCCTGCAGGTAGTGGACAATATATCCCGGAATACCAGGGATCTGTGGTTACGCTGGGCCGCCCTGCTGCATGACATAGGCAAACCGGCTACCAAACGTTTTGAGCCCGCCCATGGCTGGACCTTCCATGGTCACGATGCGGTGGGAGGGAAGATGGTGCCCCGTATCTTTGCACGGCTTAAGCTGCCCCAGCACGAGCCCATGCGCCTGGTAAAAAAGCTGGTTGAGCTGCACCTGCGCCCCATCAGCCTTACCAAAGAGAATATTACGGATTCGGCTATACGGCGCCTGCTTTTTGATGCCGGCGATGATATAGACGGCCTCATGATGCTCTGCGAGGCAGATATCACCTCCAAGAATAAGGCGAAGGTGAAACGTTACCTCGAAAACTTTGAACTGGTGCGGGAGCGCCTGAAAGAAGTGGAGGAAAACGACCGCATCCGCAACTGGCAGCCGCCCGTAACCGGCGAAGTGATCATGGAAACCTTTGGGCTGTCGCCCTGCAAACAGGTAGGCGATCTGAAGAACGCCATCCGCGAAGCCATACTGGACGGGATCATCCCCAACACATATGATGCGGCTTACGCCTTTATGCTGGATGCGGCAAGCGCAATGAACCTGAAGCCAGTGAAATAAAAATGGTAAATTGCATTAAGTTGCACCAATTTTTAGCCAAAGCATTAATAAAACCTATAACATATATTTGTCATGCCGGTTTTGAAATTCAGAGTTTACTGGGAAGAAGATGAAAGCGTATACAGGGATATTGCGATAAAGCCCAATCAATCCTTTTTACAGTTTCATCAGACCATCTTACAGGCATTTGAGTTTGACAGTAAACATAAAGCTACTTTTTTCCGCAGCAACGATAACTGGCAGCGTGGCCGCGAGATCATCCTTGAAAAAGACAACGCGCCCCGCAAGGCAGAGCCCCTGCTGATGGTGGAAACGCCTATTGCTGCAGCAGTAAAGGATCCTAACCAGAAATTCATCTACCTCTATGATTTTGCCAAAAGCTGGACCTTCCTGGTAGAGCTGATCGGTATCACCAAAGACGAGAACGCCAAGGTTGCCTATCCTACCTGCGTACGCAAGGAAGGGTTGGCCCCCAGCCAGTACGGTACTAAAGGCCTCATCGGCGATAAGCTGGTGGAGATGGAAGAGAAATACGACCTCAATAAGGAGGGCCTGCCTGCTGACGGTTTTGGCGAAGAAGGGGAGGATGATGGAGAAAGCGATGGCATGGGCGAAGAAGGAGAAGAAACAGGCGCAGAAGAGGATTTTTAAATGCAAAAAACAGTCATTGTCCTCGCCGGTCCTACCGCATCCGGCAAAACGGCCCTGGCTATACGGATGGCGCAGTTGTTTGATACTGCTATTATCTCTGCGGATAGCCGGCAGTGCTACCGGGAGCTAAGCATAGGCACCGCCAAACCTTCGCCGGAAGAGCTACAGACAGTACCGCATTATTTTATTGATTCCCACTCTATTAAAGAAGAAGTAAACGCAGGCCTTTTTGAGCGCCTGGCCCTGCAGTATACGCAGGACATTTTTGCGCAGCGAGAGGTCGCCGTCATGTGCGGCGGCACCGGGCTGTATATCAAAGCGTTTACGGAAGGCATAGATGATATGCCACTTATACCGCCCGGCATCCGCGAGGCCATTAGCAAACAATATGAAAAGGAGGGATTGCCCTGGCTGCAGCAAATGCTGCAACAGCAAGACCCGGACTTTTATGCCATTGCAGAAACCCAGAATCCGCAACGCCTTATGCGGGCGCTGGAAGTGCTGGAAGCCACCGGCCGCTCCATTACTGCTTTCCGGAGCGCCAACCGTACGCCCCGCGATTTCCGTATCATTAAGATCGCTATCACCCTGCCCAAAGAGCTGCTGCACCAGCAGATCCATACCCGGGTAGACCGTATGATGGAAGCCGGCCTGGTAGCGGAAGTAAAAAGCGTATTACCCTACCGCAGCCATAATGCCCTGCAAACAGTAGGCTACCAGGAGGTATTTGACTACCTGGATGAAAAAAACAGTTTAGACCAGGCCCAGGACCTTATTAAGACCCATACCCGCCAATACGCTAAACGCCAGCTGACCTGGTTCCGTAAAGACAAAGACTTTCAGTGGTTCGATGCCCGTGATCAGGAGGCCATTCTGCAATACCTCCAAAAAGAAATGTGCTGATACGCATTAAGCATACCAGCACATTCAGTATTAAGATTTCTTCGTTTATTTCATCTGCACATCAGAATTTAAACCCTACCGTAGCTGTCACATTCGTAACACTGCTCTTGATATCTGCGGGAGCCGGCGTTACGAGTCCTTCATTATTTACCGGTAAAGTATAAGGTTGGTCCTGGCTGGTATAATTACCATATACCACGGCAAGATCTACATAAATACCCTTATTACGGTAACCCAGGCCACCGGTATAATATTTACGGGAACCATCCAGATCGCTCAGCTTATAGGGATTACCGTAGTAGGCAAACCCGGCACGGATCGCAAACACATTCAGTTTCAGCTCGCCGCCTACGCGTATATTGGAAGCTGCCTGGTAGGTCTGATCAATGGCCTGGTTGCGGTCATTGCTGTCCTGTATATCGGTAGCTACGCCATTTTTCATCCGCATCTTCATGGCAGAGTAGTCCATGTATTCATAGTCTACGGTTAAAAAGCCGGAAGGTTTGGTAGCGTCGCCGCCAGCCGGGCGGAAGATATAAGAGGCGCTGGCAATACCCTTCAGCGGGGTAGTTACATTATACCGGGACTCGTCCGCATAGCCCTCATTGGTCTCCGTAGAATTAGCGGTAATAACGCCCTGGTCCTTGGAAGATACCAGCATGCTGGTCACATAACTGTCCGTAAAGGAGGCCCAGGTAGGGGATTGGAAGGTAAGACCCAGCCTTAAAGGCGGTAATGGGCGGTAAATGATACCTAATTTGGTATTGAAGCCTACCCCGTCTGTCTTCAGGTCTTCCACTACGTCCCAGTAATTCAGCTCGTTAGCCGGATCAGAAGTATTGGTTTCCCGGAAGGCGCGGCTGCGCTCATAGTGGTAGGTAGGTACGTTCAGGCTACCGCCGATATAGAATTTATCAGTATAGTTCCCACCAAAGGAGAGGTTCAGCTCATTGGCGCTGCCGCTGGAGGTAATGGTATTTTCTTGGGTGAGGCTACCCGTTGCTATGGTTCCCCATTCCCCTGTCGGCTGGTTGTTACCATCCACTACAGGGCCAATCAGCCCCGTGGCGTCCGCCAGTTCAGATCCGTGCGCATACTGAGCATCGCCCAATACATTGGGATCCAGTCCCTTCAGCTCCAGCGTGTAGGTATTGGAAAAGGAGGATTTATTATTCACCCCGCGGTAGTATACCCGCTCATTATAATTATTGGTACGGTTGAAGCCCAGGCCAACGGAAAAGTTCTCCCATTTGCTGTTAGGGTTCTTTTTGGCGCCGCCAAATATAAACGCAGCGCTGTTGATATACAGGTTGCCTTTACTGTCGCTGGCGGTAGTGCCAAGATAAGTGCCTTTGTTAGAGGCATTCTGGAATCCAAGGGAAAAACCGGCTTCGCTGGTTTTGAAAAACGCTACGCCTGCAGGGTTCACAAACATGGAACTATAATCTCCACCCAGGGAGCCGGCGGCCCCGCCGGTAGATTGGATACGGGAAGATCCGCTGGGCATTGTGGAACTGTAACGTAAAGCGTCGTTGATCGTTTGGGCGTTCACTACATAACATAAACCAGTTAGTGCAATGGACAACGTTACTTTTTTGATCATTCTTTAATGTTTTTAGAATAGCATGGGTTTATAAAAATACCCTGGTGTTTGATGCCAGGGTATAATTTTTTATATGGATGGTCCGTATAATTATGTATTAGTTCCGGCCTCTGAAGGTACGGCCACCACCGCCACCACCACCGCTAGACCTGCTGCCGCCGCTGGAAGGGGTGGAAGAAGGTGCGCTGAAGGTACGCTGGGGAGCGCTGAATGTACGCTGAGGAGTGGAAGAATTATTGCTTGGGCTGCTGAAGATCCTTCTGGGAGCGCTGCCGCCATTGTTGCTACCTGGGTTTACCATCGGCCTTTCGCTGGGAGAAGAACGGAAGATACGACGGGGCTGATAAGTGCCGCCATTGCTGCCGCCGCTGCCATTGTTAGGCGTAGTGAAGATCCTTCTGGGCCTGTAATCGCCGCTACCGGTATTGGTGCTGCCTATTACACGGCGGCCGGGAGAATAGGTAGAACCGGCAAAACCGCCACGGGTACGCAGCACCCGGTTAGGCGCTGAATAGTAGGCAGAAGGGTAGTGGCCCCAACCGCCGCCATAATAACCGCCACCATAGTAGCCGCCGTAATAGGGGCTGTACCAGGGGCTATAAAAAGGACTATAGAACGGGCTGTAACCAAAACCGCCGCCCCAGCCGTAGCCAAAGCCTAAACCTATACTAAGGGAAGGGCCCCAGTAGCTGCCAAAATAGGGGGAGCCAAAACCACCGCCCCAATAGCTGTACGGGCTATATCCGAAACCGCCATAGCCACCATAACCGCCGCCATAATAGTTATTTACTACACTAGGCGTACCGTCGGCATAGTAACCGCCATTATAGGAAGAGTTATGGAAACGGTCCAGTCTTTTTGCATAATCACCCTGATCTTCATCATCATAGGTAACATAAGTGCCATCCTGATCGTCAGCTGCCGCTACACTGGTCTGACCCTGGTTCTGGTTCTGACGGTTGTTATTGTTGGAGGAGGCGGTGCGCTCGGTTTTCGGAGAGTAATACACATCATCCGGGGTTTGAGCGGATTTGTAAGCGGTTGAGCAACTGCTGAGGATCAGCAAGGCGCCCGCCGCGGTATATAGTATGGATTTCATGTGTGTGTGAGTTTTAATCAACCTGAAAATATATAGTAAATTTACTCGATTTTACTGGAAATAGTATATTAATGTTTTAACGCTAATTTAAGACGAAATGTTACATCTCCCTAGTTAATCATTGTTAAGCACTGTTAATCAGTTCTACTCAATTATTTTAACAAACAGTTTGCGCCTTACTGATTTTCATGTAGGTTTGTAAGATTTTTCCTTTTAATATTAGCAAAAATTAAGCCAAAGGCCCATGGCTCCTGACTGTAGCCACAGTGGCAGAAAAGGCGCAGCAAAAGTTTTATGAGTAAAGAAATTACGTCCCGTTCCGAAGATTACGCACAATGGTATAACGACCTGGTTTTGAAAGGCGGCCTGGCAGATTACTCCCCCGTAAAAGGCTGTATGGTCATAAAACCATACGGTTTTGCATTATGGGAAGGTATGCGCGATGTATTGGACAAGATGTTCAAGGATACCGGCCACCAGAATGCCTATTTCCCCTTACTCATCCCCAAAAGCTTTTTAAGCAAGGAAGCCAGCCACGTAGAGGGCTTTGCCAAGGAGTGCGCCGTAGTTACCCACTACCGCCTCAAGAACGATCCCAACGGTAAAGGCGTGATAGTAGACCCGGAAGCAAAACTGGAAGAAGAGCTGATCATCCGCCCTACCTCCGAAACGATCATCTGGAACACCTATAAAGATTGGATACAGTCTTACCGCGATCTGCCGCTGCTCATTAACCAGTGGGCAAACGTAATGCGCTGGGAAATGCGTACCCGCCTGTTCCTGCGTACGGCGGAGTTCCTCTGGCAGGAAGGGCATACTGCCCACGCCACCGCGCAGGAAGCGGTGGAGGAAACCACCCGTATGCTGGAGGTGTATGCCGATTTTGCAGAGAATTTTATGGCCCTGCCCGTAGTAAGAGGGGTAAAATCCCCCTCTGAAAGGTTTGCCGGCGCTGTAGACACCTACTGTATCGAAGCCCTTATGCAGGATGGTAAGGCCCTCCAGGCCGGTACCTCCCATTTCCTGGGCCAGAACTTTGCCAAAGCGTTTGACGTGCAGTTCTCCAACAAGGAAAACAAGCTGGATTATGTATGGGCTACCTCCTGGGGTGTTTCTACCCGCCTCATAGGCGCCCTGGTAATGGCCCACAGCGACGATAGCGGCCTGGTATTACCGCCCCGCATCGCGCCCCTCCAGGTGGTGATCGTACCCATCTATAAAAATGACGAACAGAAAGCAAAGATAGATGAGCGCGTAGCCGCCATCGTGAAAGAGCTCAAAAGCAACGGTATCTCTGTTAAATACGACGATAGCGACAACGCCCGTCCGGGATGGAAATTCGCTGAATACGAGCTCAAAGGCGTGCCCGTGCGTATCGCCATAGGCGCCCGCGATCTCGAAAATAACGTGGCGGAAGTAGCCCGCCGCGATACCAAGGAAAAGATGAGCCTTTCCCTGGACGGTATAACCGCCCGGATAAAAGACCTGCTGGAAGAGATACAACAGAACATTTACAACAAGGCCAAGGCCTATCGCGATGAGCACATCACTCCGGCCAATACCTTCGAAGAGTTTGAAAGACTGCTCGATGAAAAAGGCGGTTTCATTTCAGCCCACTGGGATGGCACCGCAGAAACAGAAGAACAGATCAAGGAACGCACAAAGGCTACCATCCGCTGTATCCCGCTGAACAATCCGCAGGAAGCAGGCGTATGTATCCTTACCGGCAAACCCTCTACACAAAGAGTGCTGTTTGCCCGTGCATACTAAGGGGGGATAATTGAGCTAGCAACAGGGCATCAGGGCCGGCGTTACAACAACATGCAGGAGCATTTTTCCTGCCCATTATTAATTCTTAATTCATTTTTTGATCCGATGTTCCGGGCCCGTTACGTACTCTTGGCGTTAACATTACTGCTGTGCACAGGCAATCACCTCCTGGCGCAGGGGCTCATGATCCGTAATTACAACGTAAAGGATGGCCTGGCCAACGCTACCGTGTATACGGCCGTGCAGGATAAAGACGGGTTCATCTGGTTCTCTACGCCAACAGGTGTGAGCAAATTCGATGGCAAACGGTTCCGGAACTATTCCAAAAAAGATGGGCTTACCGATAATGATGTGATCAAACTGGCCCCCGATTCCAGGGGGCGCATCTGGTTTTTCACCCTTAACGGTATGCCCTCTTATTATGGAGACTATACCATCCATTCAGCAGAGAATGATTCCTCCCTGCTGTTTAACAGCCACGGGCATTACATGCAATATGCCTTCGAGGACAAAAGCCGCAATATCTGGTTCCTCAATACGGACAACCGTATCATCCAGTACGACACTAAAAAAACAACCTACGACAAACTGGGGCCTAATGGCGCAGATATCTTCTATTTTCTGCGCAATGACGAGATCTTTAAACCGCTGCACAACTACTTTCAGTTAAGCACACTAAAAGACGCCAATAACGGCGACCAGAAGATCTTTCCACTGTCGCCCTACCCCCTGGATGATGAGACCTTTGTGGCCCGCATCCGCGGCAATCCCGTTATCATTGTAAAGAATACCGTATACAGCTACACCCTCAAAGACGCCATTTGTTTCTTCAACGGACGCGACTGGGGTATTACAGACGAGATCACCAACGTTTGCTTAGAGAACGATAATCTTTGGATAGGCACACAGCGCGCCCTTTTCCTGATCAAGGATTTCTTTAAAGGCTCCCGCAGCATCATCAAACTGCTGGATAATCACTATATCACCTCCCTGCTCAAGGACCGGGACGGTAATATATGGATCACCACCTTTGGAGATGGTGTGTACAATATCCCCTATAAGAACTTTTACTTTAACTACCTGGATAATACCAATGGTCTGTATTCCCACTCCATCTTCAGCATTTACCGCGACCGTAAGACGGGCATGCTGCTGATAGGCCAGAACGCCGGTGTGCTGAATACTATGGACGCCAACCGGAAAATGCGCCAGTACACCCTGGATACTTCCAGCGGCCGTAACAGCGTACTCAGCATGCTGCCTTACCGGAATGATGATATTCTCCTGGCGGCGGACAACGGCCTGTATACATTCAATACCGCCACGCAGCGGGTATCCCTGCTGGAATCCCTGAACAACCTGAAGGATGTGGACATTTCCCCGTCCGGCAAGGTGAGGATAGCCGCCAAGGATCAGATCGCGCTGCTGGATGGTTACAGTATCTACTGGCAGGAGCCGCTTATCACTTCCATTGCCTGTACAGACAGTGATACCACCTATTTCCTGGGCACCAACAGCGGCCTGTATTATGGTACAGACGGTTCCCGCGAGGTATACCCCGCTTACCTGGAAGATGACCGCCTGAAACAAAGCATCAAGGACCTGAAATGGATCAAAGGCTTCCTTTGGGTAGGCACCAGCGATCAGGGCATCTATGTGGTGCGGAATAACCACGTGGTAAAACATATCAGCACCGCAGATAACCTGGCCAGCGATATCTGCCAGCAATTATACTACGATGGCATTGGCCGCCTGTATGTAGCCACCAACAAAGGCGTATCAGTGATCGATGTTGGCGCGCAGGCCATTACCCGTAATATCTCCTCTAACGACGGGCTCATGTCCGACGATACCCGGGGCGTATATTACCAGCAGGGTATGCTCTATATCGCCACCTCCAATGGTCTTTGTTACTTTAATGATCATAATATACCGGTAGATACGGTGCCGCCTACTGTATACCTCAGCGCTATCCGCTATGGGGATACCACCTACCTGCCCGCTAACAATTTTGTACACCTGTACAAACGGAAAACCTCCTTTGAGGTGGAGTTTGGCGCGATTGCTTTTGATCTGCCGGACCTGGTAGAATACCAGTATAATTTCTCCAGCGATACCGCCAGCGGGTGGACGACCACCATGAGTAATATCATCCCCTTCCCGGACCTGCAACCCGGCAGCTATAAGCTGTTGTTAAGGGCGCGCAAATATAAAAGCGACTGGAGCCAGCCGGTATCTCTTTCGGTCAGCATCCTGCCGCAGTGGTACCAGCAATGGTGGGCCAGGGGCATCCTCATCCTGATGGGGATGTTGTGCATACTCGCCATCCTGCGCTATATTGTTCGCCGTATTAAACAGGCGGAAAAACGGAAAACGGAATATAACCGCCGCATTGCGGAATTGGAGGCCAAAGCGCTTACCAACCAGATGAACCCGCACTTCATCTTTAACTCCCTGAATTCCGTACAGCATCTGATCCTCGAAAAAGAGGAGAAACAGGCCCTGAACTTCCTGGCAGATTTTGCCACGCTCATGCGCCAGATGCTCAACAACTCACGTAAATCCTATATATCACTGGAAGAAGAGATCGCCTTCCTGACCCGTTACCTGGAGCTGGAAAAGATCCGCTTTGCCCATAGCTTTACTTATCATTTTGATATTGAACCAGAATTAAAGGATTATACGGTGTACATACCGCCTATGATCATTCAGCCTATTGTGGAGAATGCCATTAAACACGGCCTTGCTCCCAAAAGCAGCGCCGGCCACCTGGAAATAAAACTCGAGATGGTGGACGACCTCCTGTATTGTTCCGTAGACGATGACGGGATAGGCTGGGAACACTCCAATAGCATTAAAACCGGCAGGCTCGTAAAGCACGAGTCTACGGCCCTGAGTGTGATCCGGGAACGGCTGCAGATTATAAAATCTTTTAATGGAAGTGTTGGAAAGTTAGAAATAATTGATAAATTTAAGTCTGGGTTTGGCAACAAAGAGGGTACCCTGGTTGAAATTCTGATTCCCATTGTTAAGATGTTATGAGTATTATTAAAGCTGCGATTGTAGACGATGAAGTCCGCAACATCCATATTTTAAGAAATATATTGGAAAATTACTGTAAGGATGTTACAGTAGTAGGAGAGGCACAGAACATACATGAAGCGGCGGAAATGATCAAGAACAACCCCATCGACGTGCTGTTCCTGGATATTGAAATGCCCCCGCACAATGGTTTCCAGCTGCTGGAAATGTTTCCCGTACTAAATTTTGAGGTGATCTTTATTACAGCCTTCCAGGAGTATGCCCTGCAGGCCATAAAATTCGCTGCGCTCGACTACCTGCTTAAACCCATTAAGGTGAGCGAAGTGGAAGACGCCCTCGAAAAAGTAAAGAAAAGTAAGAAAGGCCGCCTCAATGAACTGGCTTCCATCTTAAAGGACTTTGTAAAGAACAACGATAACGCCTTCTCCAAAATAGTGATCCCGGTAAACGACGGCTATAATGTAATAGACCTCAAAGATATTATCTACTGCGAGGCATTTGATAGCTATACCAAGATCCAGCTCACCAATAACTTGTCCCACCTGATCTCCAAATCCCTGAAGGAATACGAGGAAATGCTGGCAGACAAGGGCTTTTACCGGGTGCACAAATCCTTCCTGATCAATATTCACCATATTGTGAAGATCATTAAGGGCCTGGGCACCGCCGTGGTGATGAGCGACCAGAAGAATATCCCCATCTCTTCCCGTAAAAAAGACGAATTCTTTGCCCAGCTGAAAGGGGTGATCAATTTATAGTTGTCAGCCTGCAGCTTTTGCATTTTGCATTCGCCATCCGGCCAATGATCCGTATGCCATTTCCGGCCCGGCCCTGCTAATCATCGCAGGCCATTACCCCGTGCCCATTGCACCCGCCAATCCCCCAGTCGTCGTCCATCTCCTATTCACGGCCTTAACTCCTCTGCACCCCATTTGTAATTCGTAATTAAAAAGAAAACCCCCGCTTCTAGCGGAGGTTCCCTTCCCTAACCTATAAAACCTATATAAAAACAATCTTTATTTAAAACTCTTCGGCGCTGCCGTTCAGGTCAATATTGTAGTAGTATACGCCTGTATAATCAGGGTACATGCCTTCCAGCTGGACTTTGCTCTGTTTCTGGAACACCTTTTTCAGGTCTTCAATAGAAGCAACTGCCTGGCCGCCGGCTTTCAGGATCACGAATCCGGGTTTCATATTGGTCTGTTTCTTCAGCAGGCCGCTGCCTACATCATTTACAAACACGCCGCCACGTATGCCCAGGCGGGCTGCATCCGTTTTCTGCAGGGAGATGAGGTCTGCGCCCAGTTTCTCCAGTACGCTCACCTTCACAATATCGGTGGTGCCATCCTCATTCTTCAGCAGCACATTGTTCACGGTATATTCTTTATCATCACGCAGGTAGCTGATGCTGATCTTATCGCCGGGTTTGTAACGGGCTATCTGTTCCGTCATTTCCGGGATAGAAGGAGTGGATACGCCATTGATCTTGGTGATGATGTCGCCTTTATGGATACCGGCGGTAGCAGCTGCGCCTCTGGTAGGCACATCCTGTACCAGTACGCCGTCCAGATCCCTTCTGATACCGCGCTCGCGCAGCTCGTCTTCAGAAAGGCCCATCGGGTCTACATACTGGATGCCCAGGTAAGCCCTTTGCACATTACCATACTTCATCAGGTCATTTACCACTTTCTTCACCAGGTTTACCGGTATAGCGTAGGAGTACCCTGCATAAGCGCCGGTGGGGGAGGCGATGGCAGAGTTGATGCCAACCAGCTCGCCGGCTGTATTAATAAGGGCGCCGCCACTGTTACCCTGGTTTACCGCAGCATCCGTTTGTATAAAGGATTCTATGGCAGAACGGCGCGTGCGTTTGTTGATACCGATGGTACGCGCTTTGGCGCTTACAATACCCGCCGTCACGGTTGTTTCCAGGTTCAGCGGATAACCTACCGCCAGCACCCACTGGCCTATCTGCACATCGTCAGAGTTGCCATACAGCAGGTAAGGCAGGTCATGCGCTTCTATCTTGATCACCGCCAGGTCCGTGTTAGGGTCTACCCCTACCACTTTTGCCTTAAAATTACGGTTGTTGTTTAAGGTCACTTCCACCTCATCTGCCTGGTCTACCACGTGGTTATTGGTTACGATATAACCATCGTCAGAGATCAGTACACCGGAGCCGGAAGCCATCTGGCCCGGGATGTAGTAACGGCGTCCGCCGCCTTCACCCTGGAACTCATCTCCAAAGAAGTCGTCCCCGAAAAGGTCCTGTAATATGGTTCTTTTCCGCTGCAGGTTATTGGTCACCTGTTTGGGATTGATCTTCGTTTTGATATGCACCACGCCAGGGAGGGCGATCTTGGCTGCCGACTGGAAATCAGTAGGAGGGGCAATATTCCTGTTATCCGTACCAGGCATATAGCTGGTATAATTTACCGGGATGTTGTTGGAGCCATTCTGATAGGGACCTGCCTGCCGGGGTAGTTGATATTTGCTGTAAACAAATATGCTGGCAAAGGCAGTGGCCGCACTAATAAGCACAGTCGCAGCAATTTGTCGAAATTTCATATATCTGGTTATTTATTGTTAACGTAGACATGTTATCACTAGGTATGTTATCAATTTACATGCCTTGGATTACAAATTTAAGGCTCCGGTTTAATCAATGGAATTGCAGCCGGATCACTTTAACAGTTTTTTATATGAAACTTTAATGAATAGTTAAGACGGCTGCTTTCCAACCTGACAAGATACCTCTTCCTACCTGTCAGAATAACAATCCAACAGACAGAATGTTATCCGCCAGCCCTTTTGCCTGACTCACGGCCGCCATTTTTTCCCATTCTAAAGTGGACGACAGATCACAAAAAGTTATAACAGATTACCAAAAGTGATAAGTGCTTTCCTGAGCGTCAGAATGCTGCTATTATAACGTTGCCAGGAACGCTCTCGTATCTACCCCGTCCGCATAATCTGTAAGGGAAGGTTGCTGCGCTTGTCCAAAAGGCACAAATCCTTGCCCCGTAAGACATTGCAGGTCCGGGTTAGCCAGCAGGGAAGCTGCCAGCGAGGCCGCATTTTCATAATACCCGTAATGCAGCACGCTAAGCGGCGAAAACAGCGAATCCGCTTCCTGTAGCAGTATGCTGCCATTGGTCAGGTAAGGAGTACCGTTCAGCAGCAACAAGGCCAGGTTATAATCGTAATTGTTCTTGTATTTGTGGTGGTCCTCCAGGTAGTTATACTTCTCCAGGGCCTGTAACAGCGGATTAAAATCGTAACCGGCCGGCGCAAATACCTTGGTCACATTCCGGCAACCCAGGCCAAAATACAGCATAATATCGTCTGCCAGGGCTTCCAGCGCTGCCGGGCTTTCCTCGCCCGTTAACAGGGCGGCGGAGGTGCGGTTGCGGCGGATAATGTGGGGGAACCGGGAAAAATAGTATTCAAAATACCGGGCGGAGTTGTTGCTGCCGGTGGCAATATAGGCATCGCAATCCTTCAGCATATCGCTTACCTGGGTCTGCTCAGCCGCCGCAGGCAGCCAGCCGGCCATCTTGTCCAGGATATGCTGCATCAGCAGGGCGTCCTTGGAAGAGAGCTTCAGTTTTACCCGGTGCCCGCTCACAAAACCGCAGAGCCAGTCATGGAAGCCAACCAGGGGTATATTGCCCGCCGCTACGATGCCCACCGTCCGGGGCGCGCCCGCTGCCGGGGGATAGGCGTCCAGCCACTGCTGTAACAGCCCTTCATCCAGATAATATTGGCAGATATTTTGAATAGCTATATCTGTGAAAGCAGGGGTGAACCACCCATTGGCCTGAAAGGCCCGTTCTTTAACGGTTTGCAGCGCTGCGCTGTCTTCCTGGAGGTATGCGCGTAATTGCAACAGGGCGGCTACTTTTTCTGTTTTGTTCATGTAAGCGTTAGAAATATTTAGACTTTTTAATCCGGGAAATTCTATTTTTGTTAACAAAATTAATGGCTTACCACTTAAACAAAAAGTTTATACTATGGCAATTAAGATAACAGATGAATGTATTAATTGTGGCGCCTGCGAACCAGAGTGCCCCAACAATGCAATTTATGAGGGTGGCGTTGAATGGCGTATGGCAGACGGTACAACCGTAAAAGGGTCCTATACCCTGATGGATGGCGCCACCATCGATGCCGACCAGGCAAACACTCCTATCAGCGTAGATACTTACTATATAGTTCCTAATAAATGTACAGAGTGCCAGGGTTTTCATGAAGAGCCGCAATGTGCTGCCGTTTGCCCGGTAGACTGCTGCGTGCCGGACGAAATGTACCAGGAAACTGTAGACGAACTGTTGGCTAAGAAAGAGAAACTGCATATATAACGTATCAGGGAAGCTTATAATAGGGAAAGGAGAAAGGTCTTAATGACTTTTCTCCTTTTTTCGTTTATTTTTAGCCGTAGAACACAAAACTATTTATCCCATGGCATTAAAAATAACTGACGAATGTATCGTTTGTAACGCTTGAGCCGCAATGCGCTTCCGTTTGCCCCGTTGACTGCTGCGTGCCGGATGAGATGTACCAGGAAACGGTAGATGAGCTGCTTGCTAAAAAGGCAACATTGCACCAATAAGCCAACCCAATACACTACCATATAGCCTGCGGGCGTTACTATCAGGAAATAAAGGTTTTTTCTTTTATCTTTACCCGCTTATAGGAAAGGTATTTATGAAAAAAAATATAGCATTGGTAGCCGGTGGCTATTCCGGCGAATACGTAATATCCGTACAAAGCGCAGCCGTGATCGAAGCACAGCTGGATAGCGGTAAATACAATGTTTATAAAATAGTGGTTACCCGCGAAAGCTGGACCTACACCGGCGCAAATGGCGCTAATGTAGATGTGGACAAGAACGATTTCTCCCTGACCCTGGATGGCAGCAAAATACGTTTCGATGCGGTTTTCATCGGCATCCATGGCACACCCGGCGAAGACGGCCGCCTGCAGGGATACTTCGAAATGCTGGGCATCCCTTATACCAGCTGCGGTATGGTTACCTCCGCCCTTACATTTAACAAAAGCTATTGTAATAAGATCGTAGCCGCCCTGAACCTGGTGAACGTATCTAAATCCGTTCATATCTTCAGGGATCAGCCTTTTGATGCCGCTGCCATCCTGCAGCAGCTTCGCCTGCCTGTGTTCGTGAAACCGGCAGAAGGGGGCAGCAGCATTGGCATGTCCAAAGTAAATAAGGCGGAAGAGCTGCCTGCTGCCATAGAAAAAGCCTTTAAGGAGGACAGCCAGGTGCTCATCGAAGAGTTTATCAAAGGCCGGGAGCTTACCTGTGGCCTGTTTAAGACCAATGGCGCCATTACTGTGCTGCCTATTACGGAAGTGATCAGCAGCAAGGAGTTTTTTGATTATGAGGCCAAATACACCCCCGGCGTTTCGCAGGAGATCACCCCGGCACAGGTGCCGGATACGGTGACCCGGCGCGTACAGCAAACCGCCGCGGAATTATATAACAAGCTGAATTGCAGGGGCATTGTGCGCGTGGATTTTATCTGGGAAGCAGCCACTGACAAACTGTATTTCCTGGAAGTGAACACCATGCCCGGTCAATCTGAGAATAGCCTGGTGCCACAGCAGGTGCGCGCCTCCGGTCGTACCTTGCAGGAATTTTATGGCATGCTGATTGAAGAATGCCTAGCGAAAGCCTGAGTAAAAGGTCAAAAAGGCCTTTTACCGCATAAATTTTAAAACAACAGTACAAATACCGTGTTTGAAACCATCACGAAACGCTCTTTTAGATTTAACCTGCTGGTAGCCATCGGATTAATGATCGTGCTTGCCATCCTGTTCTTTTCCCTGCTGGGCGTTATTACCCGTCACAACGATACGCTCATTGTGCCAGATGTACGTCATAAGAACGTGAAAGAAGCCATCCTGCTACTGGAAAAAGCTGGCTTTGAGGCAGATGTGCGCGACTCCATCTATATGGACTCCATCCCCGCATTAGCCGTTTGGGAACAGCAGCCGGAAACAGGCGCGGAAGTAAAAGTAGGACGTACGATCTACCTCACCGTAAATAAGGTGGTACCGCCCATGGTGGCTATGCCGGACCTGGAAGGCCTTACCTTCCGCAGTGCGGAAATGACACTGCGTAGCCGCCGCCTCAATGTGGGGGATACTATCTATAAGCCGGACTTTGCCACCAATACCGTATTGGAACAACGCCTGAATGGTAAATTGGTGAAGGCAGGCAAAATGATCCCGGAAGGCAGTAATATTACACTGGTATTAAGCAGTGGTACCGGCAGCGTAGAGAACCCCGTTCCGGACCTGGTGGGCATGACCTACCTGGAAGCGCGGGAAACCCTGAACGCCAGTAACCTGAGCGTAGGCACCGTGCTGATAGACGCGGGCGTGTCTGATACCGCCAACGCCTTTATCACCCAACAGGTGCCTGCCCGCAGAAATCCGCTGGGAGAGCTGAATATGGTGCGCGCCGGTGAAAGTGTGGACATCTGGCTGGGCGCCGTAAAACCGGTAAAAGCAGATTCCGCAGCGCCGCCTGCGGCCCCTGTGGATAGCAGCCACTAAACAGACGATAAATAACAGATAAACATATAATCATGGAAAATATAACGCCTGAAGAACTGAAACAGCGTATGGACAATGGAGACGCCCTGAATATTGTGGATGTGCGCGAGCCTCACGAACATGAGGAATTCAATATCGGGGGTACCCTGGTGCCCCTGGGTGAGATAAGGGCTATGCAGGTAGACGAAATTGAAGACCTGAAGGACCAGGAAGTGATCGTATACTGCCGCAGCGGTAACCGCAGCGGACAGGCTGCCATGATCCTGGAAACAATGGGCTTTACAAACATTAAGAACCTCACCGGCGGTATGCTGGCCTGGGAGGAGAGATTCGGCAGAGAATAGTTGCCGGTCATCTAAATATAACTTGCAGTGTGCTGCCGGTTACCGGATGTTATACACCATCCGGCAGGTTGCATACTGCAATTTTTCCCCCTAATGGCTTACCACTGCCGTGGCCTCTATCTCTACCAGGAACCGCGGATCTATCAGCCGGCTCACCTCCACCATGGTCGTTGCCGGCTTAATACTTTGGAAAAATTCCCCATGCGCACGGCCCACCTCTTCCCATTTTGAAATATCGGTCACAAACATACGGGTGCGCACAACATCATGTAAACTGGCGCCGGCAGCTACTAATGCCGCTTCTATGCGGGCTAATATGTACTTCGTTTGCTCATAGGCGTTGCCGGCCCCCACTACTTTTTCCCCATCCGCCGCTACCGTACCGGATACTTCTACTACGTTGCCGGCCCTTACTGCCCGGGAATAGCCTACTTTATTTTCCCAGGGCGCGCCGGATGAAAAATTGGTGCGTTGCATATATTGTGGATTTACTTCTTCTTCTCAACTACATTGCCGGGCTGCGGTCCGCCCGTTCTAACTTTTACGATCTTATTCAACAGGTCAAACCAGAAAGGAGCGCCTAATGACAGCGCCATGGCCGTGATCAGCCATCCTACAAAGATCAGCCAGCCGTTCTGCTGGTAAGGATGCGTATAACAGCCTACGCCGCGGCTGGCGGCTGCCTGCATGGCCTGCCGGTATTTAACCTGTTCTGCGGGGGATAGCAGCTTTGCCGCCAGTGTATCAATCCGCGCACGTACGCCCGCCAGGGTAGTATCGCTGGTGTCCCGGCAGGGGCCCCGGTGTATGCCTAGTATGTTCTGCACATCTGCCGCATCGCTGGCCATGCTGCGGTAAAGGCTGTCCAGCATAACCAGGTCCGGGGAGGCCTGATAAATGGTATCCCGCCGTATGATCAGGCTGTCGCCGGCATGTATCGTATCCGTTTGTATGATCATATGCTGGCGCATGCTGTCTTTCCACTGCCCGTATTGCGCTACATGTGTGGTAGCCATCTGCACCATCTCGTCCCGGGCCTTTTTATCCTTGGTCAGAATGCGGGTAATGGCAATGGAATCAACATTGAACTGCCAGGCAATGATGAAACCTATGATCAGCAGTAGCACCTGGATCTGCTTGCGGTACCAGCCGCTGGTGCGGGCCATTACTTCATCAAACCATTGCTCTACTTTGGCCTGGAACCGGCCAATATCCCGCTGTGCGTCTTCCAGTAGGTTCAGTAAATGGCTGCGGGTATCATTACTTAGCTGGGGCACGCCGCTTTCCAGGTTTTGTTTGACCAGCGCCGCCTCCTCATGGGTGCTGCTGTCATATCCCGGTCCCCTTAGCAAATGTAGCAGGGTTTGGGAAAATAACTGCGGACTGATATACGATGGCCGGCTGGCCGCCAGATCTTCCCCCAGGGAACGGATACCCGGCTCGCAATAGAATTTCTTAAGAAAAGGGCTGTTCCGGTAAGGTAGAAAAAAGAAGACCACGCTCCATATTAGCTCATAAAACCAGGTAAAGATGGTGAACTGTCCCAGTTTGCCTAACCAGCTGCTACGGGAATCATTGTCCAGTAAACGGCGTAAGGCTTTTGTTAGCAAGCGTGCCCGCAGGTTAAAAGCGCGGGCGATCAGTTCCTGTATAATGGAGGCCAGCAGGCTGTAAAGCAGGTAAATGAAGATCAGGCTGATGGCAACGTCCAGGGCTACGATTCCAAACATAAGGGTATTCAGGATTTAGGCGTAAGTTAATAATATAAATTTAGCCTGTTACCACGCAGTGAATATGCGGTTTTGCCCAATCCCTGTCTGTTATACGCCCTATTGCTCAAAAAAGCAACAGCTGCCGCCTACCCAGGTATCCTGGTTATTATTACTTACGCCTATCATCTTACCCTTGCTGATCCTGGCCAGGTTATGCACCAGCAGAGGGCGGGGACTGCCATCCTGCCAGATATACATCATACGGATCTCGCAATGGGCCGGCCCGCTGGGGGTATAGATCACCGGGGCATATTGTACTTTATGCTGTAAGATCCAGTTCTCCGGGTCTTTAATATTGTCAATATCCGCCTGCGTTACATCGATGATCACGCCCTGGCCCGCATAGGAAAACAATGGTTTCAGCACATAATGCTCCAGGTCAGCTGGTATTACAGGCAGCTTGTGCAGGTACCAGCTTTTGGGCGCAAATTCGCTGTGGATGAGTGGCAGCATATACTTGCTGATACGGTAGAACCAGTTGGGATGTGTGATCCACTCTACATCCAGGTGCTGAAAAAGATCAGGCAGCGCGCCCAGGCTTTCCTTTTGCCGCAGAAGATCATCAAATATCAGGCGGTTATACATGCGTTTGATCAGCGTTTTTTCGCCATTGCGCAGGTAGTACAGTTTAGCGCCTTCCTGGATCAGTTCCGTAACGCATACCGGGGTAATGCCCAATTGTTGTTGGGTATAGTAAAAGTCTATCCGTGTTTTCTGCGCATCGGGTTTTACTTCCAGGAGTATCACTTCTTTTGGATCATAGGGCCCTATGATCAGCTCCCGTAACAGGTTAAAATAGCTGTCGCTGTTCAGCTGGTTAAAGAAATTATCTACCGTAGGTGGGATGGCAAAATGTTCCCGGTATTGCCGGGCCATCAACTCCTGGAAGGCAAACAGGGTAGGGAAGCCCTGCAGCTCTATCAGCTGGGGGGCCAGCTCGCCGTTCTCCTGCCGGCATACAGCAAAGTCTATGATCAGGAAATGTGGGTGCTCATTTTCCCCGGCTACTTTCAGGGAAGGGGGTATAGCATCTTCTGTAAGCGCTTTAAAGTCTGGCCGGAGGATCACTTCCACGATCTCTTCACAGGCCTGTATAAGTTTGCTCGTCAGGGCAGCCGGCACGAACACCGGGGTTTCCGCTACCCGGAAGGCAGGCCCTTCCCCTGTTTCGTGGGCCAGGCTTTCCAGGAATGCCTGGTATTTACCGGTGGTAAACTGCTCGTTGTAGTAAGTACGTAATGCGGGTACCATAGTTTGATGCGGTCAAAGTGCGCAGGCCGTATCGCCGGCCGCCAGTACTATTGTAGTGGTACGGGCAGCGGGCCGGGGCCTGTCGTCCTGGGTCTGAAAATAATTTCGTTCAGGAAAGCCGGTATGAACCGGTCATGCGTTAGCATGATCTTGCCCGGGTCCGTCAGCTGTTCCAGCATGCTCTCGTATTTTGCTTCGCCATAGATGTAGGTCACGTGCTGCTTTTTCTCTTCCTGCAGCAGGTATTTGCGCATACCAGCCGCATCCGCCTCCGGGTGGAACTGGGTTCCCAGGAAATGGTCGTTAAAGCGTATAGCCATTACGGCCCTTTCCAGCGGCACATGTGGCCGGTCTTTTTCAATGGCCAATACCTGCGCGCCCATGGCTTTTAATTTATCTTCCCGCAGACCTATCACCTGCCAGTTGCGGCTGTCAACGATATAAAACGGCTCCGGCAACCGGTGAAATACCGGCTCCCGCCGTCCCGCTGCCGTCTGGTGCACGGGAAATACCCCAAATGCCGGCGATTTGCGCAGGCATACCTGCCCCAGCTCAAAATAACGGCATATCAGCTGAAAGGAATGGCAGATAAAAAGCATCGGCTTTTTCACAGTTTCCCGCTCATTCCATTGTAACAGGTCATGCACCAGCCCAAAGTATGCCTGTTCCCACTCGCTGCCTGCACTGTCCACCGGGCTGCCGGGCCCGCCTGTGGAAAGATAGATATCGTAAGAAAGGTCCGGTACGGCTTGCTGCAATCGCACTTCGTAGGTATCTGTCTGTAAGTCCAGCTTATTTTCTGCAGCATACGCGGCTAAGAGTTCCCTGATACAGCGCATACCCTCGTTGGGTACTCCTTCATACATATCCAGTATCGCTACTCTCCAGTGCTGTTTAACAGGCATAGTCATGGTGCAAAGTTAAGAAATAGTGTTAGGAGTAGTGGGGTGGGGAATAACCTGGGCGCCCCCTTTGCAGAGCTGCCCGTTATAACAATAGTAAAGATCTTACGCGCCCGCCAGAAACTGCCTTTCTATAAAATCAGTTACCGCTAGCAGATCCTTCGTCTGCTCATACACCTGCAGCTGTTTATCCGCGCCCGTGCCTTCTTCCAGGATCCTGATCGTATTGTTCACAAAGGCCCTGGAGCCCAGGGGATCCACCACATCATCCACAAAATCCAGCAGCTCATAGATCAGCGACCGCGCATTCACTTCTGTTTCCTTACCAAAATCAATGAGGTTACCATCAATACCATAACGCGATGCCCGCCATTTGTTCTCATTCACCAACGCCCGGTTATAGATAATGAAATTCAGGTTCTGCATACGCAGCTTATACACCTTGGCGCATACGGCCTGGAACAAAGCTGCCAGCGTACAGGTTTCATCTATGGTCAGCGGTACATCGCAGATGCGGAATTCCACCGTATTAAAGAAGGGATGTACCCGCAGGTCCCACCATATCTTCTTTGCGTTATCAATACAGTTGGTCTTGATCAGCAGTTTGATGTAATTATCATACTCCTCTATGCTGCCAAAATAATCCGGTATACCGGTGCGGGGAAATTTGTCGAATACCTTAACACGGAAAGATTTGAAGCCGGTATTCCGGCCTTCCCAAAAAGGGGAGTTGGTGCTCAGGGCAAAGATATGCGGCAGGAAATACCGTACGGAATTGGCGATATGCAGGGCCATTTCACGGGTCTCCATACCTACATGCACATGCAGGCCAAAGATCAGGTTGGAGCGGGCAGCGTCCTGCATCTCGTTCACGATCTCAAAATACCGGGGATGGTCTGTGATCAGCTGCAACGCCCATTCCGAAAAAGGATGCGTGCCGGAGGCGCCTATGCTATAGCCCAGGTCTCCGGCAATGTTGCGGATGGTTTTCCGCAACAGGGAGATATCCTCACGGGCTTCTTCAATATTTGTACATATCTGTGTGCCCACTTCCACCACTGCCTGGTGGAACTCCGCCTTTACCTTATCCCGTATCACCTTGTGGGCCTGCTCTACGATCTTTTGCTCATGTGAGCACAATTGCCGGCTTTGCGGGTCCATCACCATATACTCCTCCTCAATACCGAGCGTGAAATGCTGGAACATATTTTTTTATTAGGGATTACAAATGTAAGTCACATCCACCATGTGACCTACACTATAAAAATACTGCCCTGCATTCAGCTGTTCATTATTTCCCTTCCGCCGGCTTCTTCTTTGCCGGCGCTTTCTCTTTTACTGCCTTTTCCTTTACCGCTTTCTCCTTCACGGCCTTTTCCCTGGGCGGCCTGGGCTTTGCTGCCGCTGCTTTTTTCGCGGGCGCTTTTTTCTCTTCAGGCGCTGCCGGTGCTGTCGGCTGTATTACCTCTTGCAGGAAGGTTCCCCAGGTCAGGTTCTCTGCGCCGGGTTTATGCGCCAGGGCTTTATCTATCAGGAATTGCGCGCTGGTTTCCACTATCCATTCAAAATGCGCTTCGCCTATAACATGTACATCCGCATCCGGCGCGGGGTTAAAGAAATCTATCGCATAGGGGATGCCTTTATGCATGGCCATCTCTACCGTATTAAAATCATATCCCAGGTATTGGTTCAGGCGGGTCACCTGCTTTATCAGGATCTGCTCCAACGCTTCGCTGGGCTTAAAATCGGCCTCATAGCGATGGTGGTGCAGGCGGCGCGGGTCATACGGCATAATGCGCACCTGCTGCCCGCCAATGCAGTAACAGCGGTAATATTCCTCAAACGGGATCTCTTCCTGGAGCAGCATCACCTGCTGACCGGTGGTGGCGTGCTGGGCAAAAAGCTCTTCCCGGTTGGTAACGCGGTGCACATTGCGCCAGCCCCCATCTGCAATGGGTTTCAGGTAGGCCGGGAAACCAGTGTACGCAAATATGGCGTCCCAGTCAAAAGGATAGGCCAGGTTGTGGAAGCTCTCGCCGGCCGTGTGCGGCGGATGTTCGTAACTGGGCAGCAATACCGTTTTAGGCACGGCTATACTGGCTCTCAGGGCCAGCTCGTTATTGACCAGTTTCTCATCGGCGCTGCTCCAGAAAGGATTGTTCACCACAGCGGCGCCGTTCAGGGCGGCATGTTTTAACCAGGCACGGTAAAACGGCACGTGGTGGGATATACGGTCCAGTATTACGGCATACCCGTTTTCCTCTCCCTGTATCACCTTGTCGATCAGGATGGGCTCTGCGGTGACATCCTGCACATTCTTTTCATTGATCCTGTCAATTAATGCCTTCGGAAAGATGCTTTCCCGGCCAAAGAGTACGCCTATCTTTTTCATCGGTCAATATTTTTGAATAATTATAATCGCTTTAATGTAGATCGCGGTTTCCGCACGCAATTTACCCAATCTCTGCGCTATTTTATCAACGACAAATAATAGGGTAATACTTCTTTCCACAAAGGCCAGTCATGCACCGCCTGCTGCCGCACATCCAGCCAGTGGCTGATGCCCTTGGCTGCCAGTATGCGGGACAGCCGCTCATTCTGCACCCGGTTCACATCATTATCCGCCACGCTCAGAATGATGCCCATACGCCACAGCGCCGCGTCCGCATTATCCGGCATATAGTCCAATGGGTTATGGTAGTACACGTTGTCGTCATAATGGCCCTCCAGCCGGGAACGCACGTCAAACGTGCCGCTCAGGCTAAACAGGTAAGATACTTTTTCCGGGTACCGGAAGGCAAAATTGGCTGCATGATAGCCGCCAAAACTACACCCCGCCACGGCCACCCGCTGTACGCCGGTTTCCTGCACAGCGCGCTCCAGCACTTCATGCAACAATACTTTATCGTATAGGGTGTGATTATAGGCCCTGGCAGCAGGCGGGATCTGTTTGTTATACCAGCTGTCGCTGTCTATACTGTCCGGACAATAGATACGCACCAGTTGCTGGTCTACAAACCAGCTCAACGCTGCTATCAGGCCTCTGTCCTTATGTTCATAATACCGCCCCATGGACGTGGGGAACAGGATCAATGGGTATCCTTCATCTCCGAACACCAGCATCTCGAACTCCCTGTCCAGGTGGGGCGAATGCCATTTGTAGTAGTTTTCTGTCACCTATTAAAAATAGGGAAAAAAGGCGGGATTACATTGCCCCTAACCGCATCCTTTAAGGGCTATAAAAAGAAAGAAGGGTACTTATCGCTGGATAAGTACCCTTCCTGTAGCAATTATGTTGAAATAAGCCTTAGAAGCTGTAGCGCAGGCCTATCTGCATATTCCAGCGAGACAGGAAGTTGGCGTAGCTATAAGGTTTGTTGGTATATTGGTTTACCCCAAATTGCGGGTTAAAGGTAAAGGTAGGCGTAGTAGGATTGATCCACTGATCAGATTTGGTCAGGTTCAGCGGCTGCAGTTCCTGGTTAGAGTTGCCGGGATAGTAAGCATGACCCCAATCGTTGTTCAGCAGGTTGCTGATGTTAAAGATGTCAAAGGTCAGGCTGATCGTGTGATCTTTCATGAAATTGAAATCCTGTGCAACTTTCAGGTCAAAGTGATTTTCCCAGGGCAGACGGTCGCCATTTCTTTCTGTGTTTTTACCTTGATGCTCCTTCAGGTATTTGTCGGAATTGATATAATCCTGGAACATAGCAAACTGCTCCTGCGGAGTATATGTTTTACCACCTGTGGTCAGGGTAGCAAATTGTGCTGCACTGGTAGGTATGTACATCAGGTCAGCACTGTTGGAGGTGTTGGCAGAAGTAGCGGTAGTACCGTCATCACCATTCACGTCGCCAAAGTATACATAAGACAGCGGCTGGCCGGACTGACCGGTGTAAACCAGGCCGATGTTAGTAGAGAACTTGCCGTATTTGAAGCGTTTGCCAATGTAACCGATGATGCGGGAACCCTGGTCATAGTTGTTCCTGGCAACATCCAGGTTGTTCAGGCCATTGATGTTATACGCAAAACGGAAGTTGGACAGCGCCACGGAAGAGGTACCGTCATTCTGCGCGTAGGAGTGGCCCAGGCTGTAGGCCAGGCTGGCAGACCAACCGTTAGCAAATGACCGCTGCAATTGTGCTGTTACGTTATAGGCATAGCCCTTGGTGGTATTACCCAGTTGCAGTACCTGGTTAAAACGGGGATCTATACGTTTGCTGCCGTAGAAAGGACGTGTGCTGTTCTCAATGGTAATGGTGCTGGTAGAAGGGGCCAGGTTCAGATCCGTAAACAGGATATCCTGGAGGGTCTTGTTATACATACCTTCAATGGTACCCACAAACCCGAACGGCAGTTTCTGGTCTATAGCCAGGTTAGCGCGCAGTACGCGGGGGAATTTGAAGTCACGGGCAGTGAGGTCAATTTCCGTAGGCACTGGTGTACCACCGGTTGATGCCGGCTGGAAGGGAGCGCCGGGTTTAAAGCTGATACCTGCTGCTTCAACAGCGGCTGCGTTGTTAGCAGAGTAGCTGATCCTGGCAACACCGGTACCGGAGTACTGGTTAGAGATCCATACAAACGGAACACGGCCGGTAAAGATACCAACACCGCCGCGTACCTGGGTGGTACCGTTCTTCATCACATCCCAGTTAAAACCAATCCTGGGGGACACCAGAATCTGCGTTTTCGGCATTTTGTCGGTAGCTACGCCGTTATTCTTGGCCAGGTCAGAACTATTGAAATAATCGTTGGCAGCAGGCTTGTTGAAGAAAACAGGCATGTCTGCACGGATGCCATAGGTCAGTTTGAAGTTATCGGCAATATCAAAAGCGTCCTGTGCATACAGGGAGAACTGTGCTGCGTGCATCACAGAAGCAGCCAGGTCGCCCTGACCTTTGGTAGAGTAGTTAGTGGAATAGCTAACCAGGTTATCGTTGGCTTTGAAATCAGCCACGCTATTATAAGTATAGCTACCCAGCACACCTTGCAGGAACACGTTGTTGGTATTGTAGAACTGGTTATCAGTACCTACGGTGATGGTGTGTTTACCTTTATAGATATTGAAGTTATCAGTAATGGTGTAGTTGTTCTGTTTCAGGGAGTTGGCCTGTGAGCTGAATTCAGTACCAAACCTGTAGGTAGCGCCGTTTTCGTTGATGGTCACTGCCGGGAAGGGATCTCCAGGCGTTTGCCTGTTATCGCGGGTAGCATTATAAGTTACACGCAACATATTGGAGAACCTGGCGGATATGTTAGAGTTCAGTTCTATTACTGAAGAGTTGTTGGTGGTGTTGAAGTTGTAACCGTTATTCAGGAAGCTCATAGCGGTGCGGCTGTCGCTGATGATCAGGTTACTGCCTTTCACAAAACTGTGACGGATGGTCAGCCTGTTTTTCGAGTTAATATTCCAGTCAACACGGGCAAATACCGCGTCGGATTTCTTAGGGATATCAATACCATTATAACGTCCTGGATCATAGCTCCATCCGGGGTGTTTGGATTCGTCTTTCAGGTAACCGCTCAGATCGTCCAGCACTTTTGTATCAATGGAGGAAACGCCGGTACCAGGCTGGAAGTCCAGGGGAGCGCTGCGTCTTTCACCTTCATAGTTTACAAAGAAGAATAATTTGTTTTTGATGATGGGCCCACCCAGGCGTGCGCCATAGGTCCAGTCATGGAAATCGCCGTATTTAGCTTTGGTATCAGCGCTTTTACCTACAAAACCCTGATTCTGGTTAAATCCATATACGGAGCCATGGAAATCGTTGGAGCCAGAACGCGTAACCGCATTCACGCCGCCACCGGTGAAACCGCCCTGGGTAACGTCATAGGGGGCCAGGATCACCTGTACCTGCTCAATTGCGTCAAATGGGATGGGGTTAATGGAAGCCTGTCCGCCGTTGGTGCCGCTGGCTGCGAGGCCAAATACGTCTGTAGCATTGGCGCCATCCACGGTAAACTGGTTATAGCGGTTGCTCTGGCCGGCAAAAGAAATACCCATGGTGCTGCCGCTATTGGCGTCCCTTCTGGGCTGCGCCTGAGGCACCAGCCTTACGAAGTCGTTGATATTACGGCTAACAGTGGGCAGGGTGGCCAGTTGCTGTGAGGACAAGCTGGTCATGGTGCCTTGTCTTTCCTTGGAAATAATGGCGTTCTTGTTGTAGATCACCTCTACTTCGTTCAGGGATTTGGAATTATCCTCCAGCTGAACATTCAGTTTGCCAGGAACACCCAGTTCCAGGCCAACGTTGTTATAAGTCCTTGTAACATAACCAATAAAGGTAACCTCAATTTTGTAAGGACCGCCCACCTGCATGTTGGGAATGGTGAACCGGCCTTCATTTTGAGTAATGGTACCGTATACGGTACCGGAGGGTACGTGGGTCGCTTTAACCGTAGCGCCTATCAGTCCTTCATTTTTGCTGTCCTTTACAACACCGGTCAGACTACTTGTCGTAACCTGTGCATAGGACATAATTACACTCAACAAGAGGGAAACTGTGAGTAGAATTTTGCGAAATCCCATTTTCAAACAATTTTGATTTAGGAGCAAAATTGAGAAATAATCGATTCCGAATTTTAACGGGAAATTAACAAATTGTTAAGCTGTAGAGATTACCTCAGTTGAAAGCCCATTATTTAAGCGGATTTTAATTTATAAGATGATAAAATTCCATTAATCAAACAGGGCACTCGATAAATTAGAACTTTTCAAATCTGATTATTTCTTATGTGTATAGAAGGTTGACCTGGAGGCTGTAAAGCTGTTTCAGGATCAGACCAGGTCTTCTGACAATCCGTGTAAACCTATATCAGGACTAGACCCAGGACCAGACCACCCTATCCCAGGACGATCACCACTTATAGATAACCGGTATATAACCCGTATCTGACCCGTATATAACCCGTATATAAGCCGTCCCTTTAAAGATACCAGTTATCTACCGGTTAGATACGGGTCAGGTACCGGCGAAA
This sequence comes from Chitinophaga agrisoli, assembly GCF_008386695.1. Lineage (GTDB taxonomy): Bacteria > Bacteroidota > Bacteroidia > Chitinophagales > Chitinophagaceae > Chitinophaga > Chitinophaga agrisoli. The sequence continues at coordinate 1,511,874 of NZ_VUOC01000002.1, read as the reverse complement.
TACCTTTTTACAACAAGGAAAGAGTCAATGAGCAACGCGGGGACCGGCGCTTACGTATAAAGCATACAAGTATTCAGCAGGGGAGGAGAGCAATTAATAAAGAAGGCTATTAAATAATTGATAACTAATAAATTAAATGTTTTGTGATGCTATTCAACGGACAGTCAGCACATTGGTGCTTCCTCAGATGGGGCTTACCTCTATGTAACCCCTCCAGCCTGGCTGACGCCTGCAACAAACTGCCAACTTATTCCTAACTTTGCCCATTATTTCAACAGACTGATCTAACATGCTAGACAAAATCGAAGCAGCTATAGAAGACATAAAAAAAGGGAAACTGGTGATAGTGGTGGACGATGAAGACCGTGAGAACGAAGGAGACTTTGTAACCGCTGCCCGCAACGTAACCCCGGAGATCATCAACTTCATGAGCATACACGGCCGGGGCCTTATCTGCGCCCCCCTGGTAGAAGAACGTTGTGATGAATTAGGCCTCGAAATGATGGTACGCGATAATACCGCCCTCCATCAAACTCCCTTTACCGTAAGCGTAGATTTGCTGGGGCACGGCTGCACCACCGGCATTTCCGCCCATGACAGGGCCAAAACCGTACAGGCCCTGATTGATCCCGTTACCCGCCCGGAATACCTGGGCAAACCTGGTCATATTTTCCCGCTTAAAGCAAAGAAAGGAGGCGTGCTGCGCCGCTCCGGCCATACAGAGGCCACCATTGACCTGGCCCGCCTGGCTGGATTTGAGCCCGCCGGCGTACTGGTAGAGATCATGAACGAAGACGGCTCTATGGCCCGTTTACCACAGTTACGTGAGATCGCTACCCGTTTTGACCTGAAGCTTATCTCCATTAAGGACCTGATAGAATACCGCCTCCGTACAGAAAGCCTTATCGAAGAACAGGTAAGGGTACAGATGCCTACCAAATACGGCAATTTTGAGCTGATCGCCTTTAAACAGATCAACTCCGGCGATACCCATATGGCCCTTAAGAAGGGAGATTGGGAAAAGGATGAGCCCGTGCTGCTGCGCGTGCACTCCTCCTGCTTCACCGGCGATATCCTCCATTCCCTCCGCTGTGACTGTGGCGAACAGCTACATGCTGCCATGACCATGGTGGAAAAAGAAGGTAAAGGCCTTATCCTGTACATGAACCAGGAAGGCCGCGGCATAGGCCTGCTGAACAAGCTGCACGCCTACAAGCTGCAGGAAGAAGGCCGGGATACCGTAGAGGCCAACCTGGAGCTGGGCTTTAAGATGGATGAACGCGACTATGGCATTGGCGCCCAGATACTCCGCGCCCTCAACATCAGCAAGATCCGCCTCATGACCAACAACCCCCGCAAACGGGCAGGCCTGGCTGGTTATGGACTGGAGATCGTTGAAAATGTGCCCATCGAGATCCATCCCAATCCGCATAACGAATTCTATCTCAAGACTAAACGCGATAAACTGGGTCACGAGATCCTGCGGAGCTAGTAAAGACTTCAGGAGCCGGCAACGGCATGGCTTATAAAATAAAAGGGGGATGTCAAAACTGACATCCCCTTGTGCTTGTATATATAAAAAACCCTGAACAAACTTCAACATTATCGTTTTGCTTCCCGCCGCTGCAGGTACAACCGGGCGCTTTCGCTCATTGTTATGATAGCGCCGCCCAGGATCACAATATCTTTGATCACCAACCGGCCCCTGCCAGACAGGTAGGGGAATCCCCACTGCGCATCTCCCAGGTGCGGTACCCAGCTTTCCGGTGTGGTCACCAGGAAGGATAAAGTTCCAAGCGTCATCAGGAATATGAGCCCGCTGGCTACCATACTAACCAGGGGTACTACCCGGTATAATGCTATCAGCACGGCCAGTCCTACCAGGAAAATGCCCAACCCTATTGAAAATCCATATGTATTATTCCCCTCATGCCAGGCATGGTTAGCTGGTATCAATTCCCCTTCTTTATTCATATGTGTCTTGTAGTCAGCAGGATGCTGATAGAAAAAGGACATAAACGGGCTATTTGCTACAAAGGGTACAATGCCATCCGCTTCATAGGCGAAGAACTTTAACCCGCCTATCCATAGGAATACGACTACAATACCAAACCGTACGGCCTTTTTGCCAAATTGATCCAGGTTAGCGATAGACTGTATAAGAGACTGTTTCATAAGGTGATAATCTTTATGAAACAAAGGTACTGCAGCCTGCAGGGCTGGAACATGGACGTCGATGGATATTACATGGACATATCTGCCTGCATTATTGGGGCGTCAGGTCCGCTACAATGGAGATACCTGTCCGGTCGCGGAAGGCCTGGGGGGATACGTTGGTAAACTTTTTGAACATGCGGCTAAAGTAGAACTCATCCTCGAAGTTAAGGGCATATGCGATCTCCTTGATGCTACGCCGGGTAAGGTGCAGCTGTTTCTTGGCCTCCAGGATCAGCCGCTCCTGGATCAACCGGGAAGGCGGTTTCTTAAAATAACGTGTGCAGCGTTTTGTAAAGGTATTGGGCGACATGGCTAGCAGGTCCGCATAGTCATTGGGTTTGTGCAACGTAAGATAGTTTTCGTCCAGCAGTTCCCGGAAACGCTCCATTTGCTCGTCCTTACCCGCCTGTCCGCATCCGTCTGCCATGGCGCGCAGCTTAATGCTGCTGCTTTTGGCCAGTAATAGCTGCAGGTAGGCCTGTAACACCGTTTCTGAGGGCGAGGGCTGGCGCAGCTCTTCCTCAAACTGGGAGAGGATCAGCTCTATACTCCGTACATCCTCATTATTAAGCCCTATCATGGGGCTGATATATACATTGTTGAATAACAGGCCGTTGCAGGATACTTCGTTATGATGATAGGCAATGCAATAAAAATCGCCATGGAATTGCAGCATTACCGGGGCCTGGGGAGACGAAGATGCCAGTTGGAGCGTTTGGAAAGGGGTGGAGAACAACATTGTTGGCCCGCTAAAGGGGAAGGTGCCAAAGTCCGCATGGAACTTGCCTTCGCCGGCAGGGATGAATAACACCGTATAGACCGGATATTGCACTGGCGTGCCCAGTTCTAAACCTGCTGCCTGCTTTAATCCTACCAGGTGCTCACCTGTTGAAGAAAGTATTGTTCCCATTGTTCCTGTGTTCGTAAAAATAAATATATTTTCCAGACGCCGCTGCAAACTTGTATTGCTGCATCTGCTTCACATGCATCTATTAATTAATCCTCGCTCCGCGCCCTGCCGCTATCCACCGCTGCCCGCCGCTGCATGGAGTCCAGCATCCGTCTTGATGGCCGTCGCGATTCAAACAGCTCCCGCAGCCGGTTATACTCCCGCACATATGATATACCAAGGCCCGCCTTATTGCGGTTCACCAGGTTATATACATCATAATCCGTTTTACTAAAGGCGTTCACCCGCACACGCCCGTCCTGGGTCAGCAGGTATTCTACCCGGAAGTCGCCCGCAAAGCGGTTCGAGCTGGCGCTGCTGGCCGTGCGGCCCCAGTCATAGTCGCCACCTACATACAACCGCACGCGGTTGTTGAACAGGTTACTGGTAATGCCCGCGCTCAGCTGGTTACGGTCATAATTGGTATTATCCTGGTTGCCGATATTGTAGGCACGGTAGTTCACATTCACGCCTATGCCGCTATTTTTCAGGATAGCGCCGGTGATATTATTTAATATGGCAGACGCCTGGGCAGACAAGGCCTGGCCCACACTGTTCTTACCTACTACGCTGGCGCCGCCGGTGGCGGTATTATCGTCCGGTATGAACTGGTTAAACAATAGCAGGCCATACATCTGCAGCAGGGCTTTGTTCTGGTCCTGGTTGATCTCGCGGAGCCGGGCCGCCACGCCGCTCTCGTAGGAAAGGGAGCCCACATCCGGCAGCTGTATTTCGTAGGCTATATCCGGTTTCATCATCTCGCCCCGCAGGTTAATTACCACGTCAACACGTTCCTGGCGGGTAGCCAGCTTATCGCTGGTCACGGAGCCTAACTGGCCCACCAGGTTGTACAGACTTACTTTGGGTACGCTGTATTTGGCGGTGATGTTCATGCGCGCCTCGCGCGGATCGCCGTTCCAGGTGATGGTACTGCTTTTGGTGATATCAAACTTCCAGCTGGTGAGCCGCTGGAAGGTGAAGTTATACGATCCGTTATTGATCTCATAATCGCCAAACATGGTAAAGTCCCCGTCTGTATTCACATTGATCTGCAGGTTACCGTTCCCGTTGGCAGAGATCACGTCGCCGGTGGTGGCATCCAGTATTACATCTATCTGGGCATCCGGGTTGGCGGCAATGTCCAGCCGTATGTTCAGGTTCACATCGTCCTTCTTTTTCTTCTTTGGCTGCATTTCTGTGCCGTAGGTCTTAAAGGTGATGTAGTCGTATTTACCAATATCCTTGCTGTCTGACATAGGCAGGTAAAAATGCGTGCCTTTTACCGGGCGCGCCAGTATATGTAGCTGCATGTCGTTCAGCGGGCCGGAGAAGTATACTTTACCATCCGCCAGCACATCCCCATAAAACAGGTCGCTATCGGCCTCTGAGGTATTCATGAACATGAACTGCCGTCCCGTTACGTCAAAGTCGAAATTCAGCTTACTGAAATGGTCATGGGAGATATACCCGCTGGCGCTGGCCCTGTTATTGAATTTATCCAGGATATTAAAGTTGCCGAATTCTATCAGGTTATCATCTACGTTGATATTCAGCCGGGGTATCTTATAGGTGGTGCCCAGGTATAGCACCTTAATGCCCACGCTGTCCAGCTGTACCTTTCCTTTTACAGAGGGCTGGCTGGTGGTGCCGCTCACCGTTAGCTTACCGGTGGCCAGGCCGGAGAGATCCGTCACGTAATCCCCCAGGTATTGATTCAGGGGATCTATGGAGGCGCCGTTCAGGTCTACGGTGCCAGACAGCTTATTATTCTCTTTAGTAAGGCCGGCGATGCCATTTATGGCAAAACTGCGGCCGATGTTTTTGGACAGTACTTCGTAGGTGGCTTCTCCTGTCTGCTGCCGGTAGTCGCCCTTCAGTGTTACCAGGCCCAGGGTATCGTTATTCAGCTTCAAGTTGCTGGCTGTCAGGTCCGCGTCTATGTCCAGGTGGTGCATAGGGTCGGATATGTTGATCACGCCATTGGCCTGGCCTTCTATGGGCATGGTGACCAGCTGGGAGGGGATCACATCTGCCAGGTTCAGATCTTTCAGGGTGACGATAAACCGGTTTTCATCCGGGTTAAATTCATTGGTTTCCACCGTCAGGCTCTGGTCATTACGGGTCACCTTCAGGTTGTGTATGGTCAGGAAGTCCTTGCTCCAGTAGATCTCGTTGCCTGGTGTCACATTCCATTGGCGTTCATTTACCGTAAAGGCGCTGTTCAGGAAATTGATCTTTACGCCTTCGTTCACCGTCACCACCCGCGCATAGAAACCATCCAGCGAGTTGCTGTCCAGCGACTGCATATCCACTTTTATAAAGGAGGTGTCCTGGCCGGAACTAGCCAGTATCAGCGGGTTTTGCAGCCAGATACGGTCTCCGGAGGAGACTTTGCCCATGCTGGTGCTCAGATCTATCTTGTTAAAATTGCCGGCTCCCTTCACCTGCAGGTCCTGCACGCTGTACCCTTTATAGCTGGCCAGGGGAATGGCGGCATTCAGGGAGATATTGCCCTGGAGGGTGTTCAGCGCGCCGGATACCCTGGCCTGGTCAAAGCCGCTTACATCGTTGGTAAAGGCTTTTATCAACTTGTCCACCTGGCCGAACTGGAAGGCAAACGTAAAGTTCTCCTGTATATCCTGGGTTTCGGGCGCAGGGAAGAAGCTGGGATAATATTTATTCAGGAACAGCCGTAAAGCGGCCATTAGCTGCGATACGTTGTAATTACCCTTTACATACCCGGTGATCTCGCTGCCCACTACGTCCAGCACCTTGGTATTGTTTTCCATGCGGGTGCTGATGTTCAGCGAATCAAAGTCTACGCGGGTCTGGTTCTTGTACAGCGATACATCGTAGGCCCGGGCCATACCGTTAAAGTTATCAATATTGCTACCGGCAGAGTTTAGCTCTACCCGCGTTTGCAGGGTAATAGAGTCTTTGGTCAGGTGCAGGGCTTTCAGGTTGCTTTTGCGGATCTCCGAGTTAAATTTAAAGATGGGCACCGTATCATTCAGGTCAATAGTGCCTGCAAAGTCCATATCCAGGTTGGGATCATTCACCGTGAGGGAGCCATTAAAGAACTTACGGTTCATCTCTCCCTGGGTCTTAATGTTGGTGTAGGAATAGTCGTACAGGGAGATCTGTTGTACATCCGCATCTACCGTAGCCTTGAGGGTACGCAGGTTAAAGCCTTCGCCGTTTATTTTCCCGCTCAGGGAGATAGTAGATAGCTGTGGCACATCCAGCAGGGTCCCTACATTAAAGTTCGCAGTGGTCAGGCTCCCGGAATAGACCGGCACGTCTCCGCTGGTTTTAAAGTTAAGGTCAGAGTTCAGGTTGCCCAGGTTGGTCTGGAACTTACCATAGGCCACAAAGTCATTGATAAAGCCCGTAAAGCTGCCCTGGAAGCGGATAGCTGACAGGCGGTCTATCTGCAGCGGCTGTACGTCGCGTACCTGCGGAAAGATGCTGCGCACATCATTACCCGTGGTGACCAGGTCTTCCGCCTGGAAATCGATAAACGTTTCATTTATCTCCGGCAGGCCGCGCATTTTTAAACGGCCTTTCAGGCTGGTGGTATTGCCCGCCTGCAGGCTAATGCTGTCTGCGTCCAGGTTACTTACCGGCCCTTCCACTACGCCATTCAGGGAGATCTGTTTTTTCCAGTCGGAGAGGGGAGGGGCAAAATAGGCAATATCATCAGAGGAGAGGGTGCTGTTCACAAAACGCGCCTTCATAAACACCAGGTCCACATAGTCGCTCATATCGCTCAGGTCCGTGTACTGCATGGTGTAATAGTTGCGCAGGTGGCTCCGGTTGGTGATAAGGTCCATCTGTGAGAACTCCATCTCCACCGGCGACATCTTAAACCTGGCGGTCAGCTTCTTTACCTCAAACCCGCTGCGCTCCCTGGTTTGTAGGGTCAGATCGCTTATAATGCTGTCCTTTATAAGGCTGGTATTGCTAAGGGTGAGGTTGATCTTGCCAAATTCAATATGGTTGGGGGCAAAATATCCCGGCTCCGGGCGGGAGCTGTCTTCCAGGTCATATACGCCTACTAACCCGTTTTTGATGGAAAGGTCTTTTACCAGCAATTTCCAGTTGCTGCTGTTCCAGCGCAGCTGGCCGCTGGTATCTACGGCGGCGGTGGTAGGCTGGGCGCCGCTTTTATGCCTTCGTTTCCGCAAAGGGGAAGAAGCGTAACGGGATACGGTAAACGAAGGATTATCCAGTAATAATTCCTGTATATCTACATTATGCTGCTGCAGGTCCAGGTTCTTGGCGTCCACATAGATCCGTTTGGCCGCCACCCGCATATCTTCGCCCACCCACGCGTCTATCTGGTTGATGCGGATGTTCTTAAGGTCTATTTTCCGCAGGTCCAGGGATATGCCCTTGCTGCTCCCGGGTGTTTTGCTGGTATCAGGTTTAGAGGAGCCAAATTCGTCTATAATGAATTGGTAATTCCACAGGGAGTCGTTCCGGCGTCTTACCAGGTTCACCTCTGCATCTTCCAGCCCTATGAACTTCAGCACCGGCTTTTCCTGGAAAAAGAACCAGTCCGTGATACGCACCTGCAGCACACCGGCATACAGCAGGGTATCCTGGTGGCGGTCCTCGATATAAGTTCCCTCCAGTTTGGCCCGGTTAAATAATCCCAGGCTTACGCCCTTGATCTCAACTTTGGTGTGTAATTGTTCGGATAATCGCCGTGTGGCCTCCTGCACCAGCCAGTTTTGTACCGCAGGAATATTGACCAGGATGCCCGTTAATATGATGATGCCCAGCAAGGAAAGCAGGACAATGGATAATATTTTGCGTACTTTTTTCAGCTCAACCTACATTTATCCGGCAAAAATAACTAAATCCTAAGGGCAAAACGTATAAACCTGTATCCTATTATTGTTATCATTATTTTTAGGAAAACTTTAAGCATGTTAGCTACATTCCTCGTTACAACCCTCCTCATGATGACCGGACCAGGCACGAACGCCATACCCAATGATACTGTTACCGCAGCGCCCAAGTATGTAATGGTGATCCATGGCGGTGCCGGCACCATCCTCAAAGCCAATATGACGCCCGAAAAAGAAGCCGCCTATAAGGCCGGACTGGAACAGGCCCTCAAAGCCGGTTATGCCGTTATCCAGCGCGGCGGCGCCAGCCTCGATGCCGTAGAAGCGGCCATTAAAGTGATGGAAGACAATCCCCTGTTCAATGCCGGTAAAGGCGCCGTGTTTACCAATGAAGGCAAGAATGAGATGGATGCCGCTATCATGAACGGTAAAACGCTGGCTGCCGGCTCCGTGGCCGGGGTAACGGTCATTAAGAACCCTATCACGGCCGCCCGCGCGGTAATGGAGAAATCCCAGCATGTAATGCTGGCAGGCCGTGGGGCAGAGCAGTTTGCCAAAGAGGCCGGCCTTGAGATAGTAGACCCTTCCTATTTCTACACGGAAGACCGCTGGAAAGGCCTGCTACGGGTAAAAGCCGCAGACTCCGCCAAAACACAGCTGGACCACGATGATCATAAAACCTCCCTGCTGGGTATAGAGAACAAGGATAGCAAGTTTGGCACCGTAGGCGCGGTAGCGCTGGATAAGCAGGGCAACCTGGCCGCTGCTACCTCTACCGGTGGTATGACCAACAAGAAATTTGGCCGTATTGGAGATGCGCCTATTATTGGGGCCGGCACCTACGCCAACAATGCCACCTGCGCCATTTCCTGCACCGGTTGGGGCGAATTCTTCATCCGCCTTTGTGTAGCCAAAACCGTAAGTGATCTGATGGAATATAAGGGCCTGACCGTACAACAGGCCACACATGAGCTGATCATGCAGAAAGTACCCGCACTGGGCGGCGATGGCGGGCTGATAGCGATTGATAAGAACGGGAATATAGCTATGCCTTTTAATACTGCTGGTATGTACCGTGGCAGTGTGACTGCGGATGGGAAGATAGAAGTGAAGATCTATAAAGAATAAAGCTGTGCGGGGCGCTTAGTGAATTTATTCACGGACCGCCTCTACCGTGTATCCTTGTTGCCGCAGTAATTTTACTACGCCTTCCGGCCCGCCCAAATGGCCGCAACCAAATGCAAAGAAAGTAGGCGCTTCCTGCATCTGCTGCCGCATTACAGGGATCCATTTGTGATTACGGCCTTCCATTACCGGGCTCGTTTTATCGACTTGCCAATTGCCACGTCCCAGCCGGTATAGCTGTTCAATATCTTGTTCACGATAAGCAGCCAGCGCTTGTTTAAATTGGTCCTTTATGAAATCAGGATAGCATACAATGTACATCATCACTGTCGCCGTAAGACTGTCAGGCAGGCTGTTCAGGGTAGTTATGACATCTTCTGCACGTTCAAGATGCTTCACTGGCATATGGCCTGACCGGGCTTTTTTGAGCAGATCCATATCCATCCGGAAAGGATGGCTCTTCTCAGGCGCCAGTAACTCTACAGAGGCCATCGTATAGATGTGGCCGGGCTTTAAGCGGTCCAGCTTAGCAATATCTATATTCATCCGCGTTTGGAAGAACTGTTTCAGTTTTTCGTACCGCTCTGCTGTAAACAGGCGCTTATAGGAATAACCCTCCGGCCCAAGGGCCAATTTTAGAAGTGCTTTCCTGTCTATGGAATCATCCACGCCGGCTTCCAGCGACAGTTGCCGGCAATCGTGCAAGGCCCGTATTACAGTAGGCGGGAATATGCTGTCGCGGCTGCTTAGTACATGTACTGTTCCAAACAGGTAAGAAGGCTGTGTTAAGCCATTACCAGTTACCCGCCATAATAGAGAAGAGGGAGCCGGCTTTTCTTTACATGCCTGCAACAATATGGCACATAGGATCAAAGGGATAAACGGACGCATACATAAATTTGCCTAAAGATAATATGTTTACACTCTTTTAACATAACCCCAGCACTCCTTTAACATAAATTAAGAACACCTTAAAAACCAATGGTCTATTAAACGCATGGCATTACCGTCCGTCTTAGTACCGACGTTTTTATTAAGAAACTCAGAAAAACAGATAGTATGAAAACGATGAGTCTGATGGCAGTTTCAGCCATGATCACCACCGGCGCTTTTGCCGGCACCGGCGGAAGGGATGCACACACTGATAAAGTATTGAACCGGATAGAGATCCAGCAGCAGCAACAACAGAATGACCAGCTGCAAGCAAGCATCATAGATCAGCAAACACAGATATTTGATCTCGTTAAAGAAAAAGAGGGCCTGTTAAGTGATCTGCAGTTCCTGCAGGACAAACAGCAGAAAGCTTTAGATAACGGACATACTGCCAGGGCTGCCCGTATCGGTAAACGCATCACCTGGGATGAAGCCCTGGTAGAAGCCAATGCAGACAGTATCCGTCAATACCTTGCTGTAGAACGTAATGATATGCGGTTGATCAACCATAATGGTGATCTTATGGATAATGAACAAGCAGCTATCCTTAGAGATAAAGAACAAGCCGGCAGCTGATTACAGGCCCGGCTCGTTTCAGGCACGCCATAAAGCGACATTATGAATGCGATCAGTTATATATGCGCGGAACGGACATCACCTCTTAGCAAAGTAAGCGCTTGGGTTAAGGCAAAGCACAAGGGAAAACAAGCGCTACAGGTTATTCACAGGATAGGTGTGGGGGGAAAAAACATCGCATTCATAATGCGCTTCAGTGGCGTCCCTCGTAATTAGTAATCAGTTCGCTGAGCGTGTGCAGGTCAAACTGTTCATGCAGCGCGGAAAGCACCACCCGGTGAATAGCCGGGCTGTCAGGATGAGGATAGGAAAAAGAAGAGATGATGATATCATGCTCCAGCAGGTATTGCTCAATACCAGGCTTGTGGGCAGCCGGTGGCCGCAAAAGGAACACCGGTAATTGATGAGGATTATATACAATAGGATGATGAGCAGTTAGCTGCTTAAAATAGTGTGTGTTGAGCTGCAGCTTCTGACGGCGTGCAGCATATAAGGACTTACTTTGTAGGAAGGCGTAAGCATTGGCTGGCATCATGGGTGTGCTGGCAGTAAAGAAGGGATGCTTTTTCATGGCGGCAATATCCGCCGCATGCCCGGCCACCAGTCCGCCTTCCACACTGTAAGCCTTGGCCAGCGATGCAGATAGTAGGTAACGTAGCGGCCCATGTACCGGCAGCGCATGTACAGTACCTTCTCCCTCCGGCCCCAATATGCCGGCGCCATGGGAATCATCTATCACCACCAATACCTTTCTTTCTATTGCCGATAAAAATGAAAAGTCATTTACAGTGCTGGTCAGCGGATTTACACCGTCTGCTGCTATCACATATGTATGGTCGGGGGCGCTGTTGATCTTTGTGACCGTTTGTGCCGTCCATGCCTCCCAGGGCAGATCCGGCAGTATTGCGCCATACACGCGCAGCGCCGGGTGTGTACCGGGGGCATACAAGATCTCTCCAAACTGATGGGCATAATGGATGGCCGCCTGCGCCGCCAGGTATCCGGAAGAAAAAGCCGCCGCGCTCTGTTGCCGGAATAATACGGCCAGCGCATGTTCCAGCTCTTCATAAATGCTTAGGCGCACATTGGCTACCCGCGAGGATAGGAATACCGGGCCATACAGGTCCATACCAGCCTTAAAGGCCTCGCGGAAGGCTGGCAGTACATGCATGCCCAGGTAAGAGAACCCTGAGAAAAAAAGACAACTCCTGTCGTTGATCATGGCTGTCCTGCCTGGTGTAATATCAGTCTGTAAGGGGTACATAGTGAGGGTTTTTCAATTACTGATGATGGATCATCTGTTACAAATGAGAGGAGCAACGATCTTCATCGATCCTTTTGAATCCATCTGTAATACGTAATTATTGATGCTAAATTATTGGCTTGCTTTTGTCCGCAACACAAAATTATAATCGCCGGACTTTACCTTCATATCAAACAGCTGCTCATCCAGGTGTACGATCGATACCAGGTGCTCCGCGCTCCGCAGGCCATTACTGGCTGTTACGCTGATAATGCTGCCGTTGCTCAGCAGCGAGTACTTCCCGGAGTCCGGTACCCCGGCAATGGTAGCAATGAACAGGTTATCATCCAGGAACTGGTAATACACATCACTGTAATAACCTTTTTTTAGATCCACCGCCTGGCTTACCTGTGTAATATCATAAGGATCGCCGGCCGGGATCTGCACATCATACACCCGCCATTTTTTGTGCAGTAATAAGTGGTTGGCGCGATTGCCATTGCAGGATAGCAGGCCAACAGCAGCTACAAGCAGCCATACAGGTAATAAGCGTTTCAATTGAGCCATATAAAAAAGAGACTATTTATTGCCGGAGGCCATTTGTTGATTAAAATCATCAGATCTTCCTTTCGCGATCGAGAGGCTTTCCCATTGATCTTTCAGGAGCATTTTGCCAATATACACGATTTGTCCCACATGGTAAGGTAAATGTGACAACTGCCGGTTGATGGCATCCAGGGCGATCAGTGGCTCTGTACGTATGTGGATGGTCTTTTCAAGATCTTCCTCCTGCAGGCTGTTAAAAGTATCAAACATACAGGTCCAGCCCTTTTCCCACATGGCCAGTATTTCTGACTTAGAAGCTGTTTGTTCATTAAATTCCGTATCGCGGTTCCGCCAGGGTTTCTCGCCATCGCTGGTCAGAAAATCCGTCCACCGCGAGAGCATATTGCCGCTCATATGTTTAATGATCAGGTAAATGCTGTTGCAGCTGCCGTCCGGCTGCCAGTGTAATTGTTCTTCGTTCAGCCTTGCCAGTGTCTGATCCCCCAGCATCTTATAGGTCATAAACCGCTTTTTGATGCTATCCAGGTAAATAGTTGCCAGTGACATAAGACAAATATTTTTAGTTGCTAATAATTAATATCCTGCTACACTATCATCCCCTCTGTTATCGCCTACTGCTTCCATCTTCCCCTGTGCATTCACCCGGATCACTTCCGTTCTGCCAATAGACCCTTTCCTGGGTATCACCTTATAACCCATTCCTTCCAGTGAAGAGATCAGCTCCGTGGGGAACTTTTGCTCCACATCCACCTGGTCAGGCAACCACTGGTGATGGAACTTTGTTTCGTTCACTGCATCCGCGGCAGACAGGTTAAATTCCAGTATATTCATCAACGTTTGAAATACAGAAGTGATAATGGTAGCCCCGCCCGGCGTGCCGGTTACTACATAGGGGCGGCCTTTTTGTAATACAATAGTTGGCGTCATGGAGCTAAGCATTCGTTTGCCCGGGGCAATGGCATTAGCTTCTGTGCCTACCAACCCATACATATTGGGAACGCCTGGTTTTACGCTAAAATCGTCCATCTCATCATTCAGGAAAAAGCCTGCGCCGCCTACCACTACTTTGCTGCCATAACCGCCGTTAAGGGTGGTGGTCACAGATACCGCATTACCATCGCTGTCCATTACGGAAAGATGCGTGGTTTCTTCGCTTTCCGGCCCTACTGCACCTGCTTTTACAGCCACGCTGGAGCCTGCCTTGTGCATATCATAATCCTTCATACGCTCCAGCAGGTATTTTTTATCTGTGAGCGCCGCTACGGGTACTTTCACAAAATCAGGATCACCCAGGTGTTCTGCACGGTCAGCATAAGCGCGGCGTTCTACCTCTATCATCAGCTGTACGGCCTGGGGAGAATGAAAGCCCCATTTGGCAATAGGATACGGTTCCACCATACCCATCATCTGCTCCAGGGCTACGCCGCCGCTGGAGGGCAGGGGCATGGTCACGATGGTGTATTTTTTATATGCAAACACGACCGCCTTCCTTTCCTTTGCTTTATAGGCTTTAAGATCTGCTGTAGTGATGAGACCATTGCCGCGCTGCATTTCCGCAACGATCAGCTGAGCGGTCTCGCCTTCATAGAAACCGGCCATGCCTTTGTCGCGGATACGTTTTAAGGTATTGGCCAGATCCGTTTGTATAAGGGTATCGCCCGCTTTCCAGGGCGTCTCTTTCACAAAAGCATTGGGCTGGGTATTCAGGCGGCGGAAGTCCGCTGCCTCGCTATTGAGTCTGTGGGCTTCTGCCGCGCTGATGGCAAAACCTTTTTCCGCCAGCCGGATGGCCGGCGCTATCAGCTGCCGCATGGGTAGTTTGGCATAACGGAGGGAGGCAAAGAAACCCGCCACGGAGCCAGGTACGCCAGGGGAAAGGTGCCCCAGCTGACTAAGCGTTGTATTGGCCTGGCCGCTGCCATCCAGGTACATATCACGATGCGCTTTAGCCGGCGCCATTTCCCGGTAGTCAATGGCTATGTTCTGCCCGTTGCGCAGGTGCCCTACTAAGAAGCCGCCGCCACCCAGGTTACCCGCTGTAGGATATACTACCGCCAGCGCCAGCTGCGTGGCAATAGCTGCATCTACAGCATTACCGCCCGCCTGCAGTATGGACGCACCGGCGGCGCTGGCCAGCGGGTGTGCGGATACTACCGCGCCATGCGATACCGTCATCTGTTTCCGGATATTATATTGATAAGGATCAACGGATTGGGCCCTGGCAGATAAGGTTATCACCAAAGCAGTTATTAGCATAGTAATTGTGCGCATCAGTAGCGTTTCGTTTAGGTCTAATATACATAAAAACCGGTTAGCCTTTAGCTTTTCACGCTCCGTTTTACCCTTACATTTTTCCGTTTTACTGTCTATGTGCCGCCGGCTTCAACGCCCTGTTTTTCGTATCTTAGAATATAACCAAATCTAAACCCTCATGAAACGCCCAAAGCCCAGCTTTAGACCCTCCTTATTGCTGTTAACCTGCCTGATAACCTATATTTCGCACGCACAGGCACAAACCGGCATGATCCAGGGTACTGTAACAGACGGCAAAGCGCCATTGGCCGGCGCCACCGTACAGATCGAACGTACAAACAAAGGCGGCTATACCAATGCCGCCGGGGGATATTCCCTCAGCATCAGTCCCGGCACGTATACGGTCACCTTCAGCTACATTGGCTATGCCTCACAACGCAAGCCTGTTACCGTAGCTGCTGGCCAAACCGTGCAGCTGGATGCAGCCCTTTCTTCCAGCACTACTATGAATGAGCTGGTGGTACTGGGCTCCCGCAGCCTGCCTCGCACGCAAACAGAAACGCCCGTGCCGGTGGATGTTATTGACATTAAACGGGTAGCGGCAGATGCGCCGCAGGTATCTGTTAACCAGATCCTGAACTATGTAGCGCCCTCTTTCAGCTCCGGTACCCAAACAGTGGCGGATGGTACGGATCATATCGATCCTGCCTCCCTGCGTGGCCTGGGGCCAGACCAGGTGCTGGTGCTCGTAAACGGCAAACGCCGTTACAACACCGCGCTGGTGAACGTAAACGGTACCTTTGGCCGTGGAGCGGTAGGTACAGACCTGAACGCCATCCCTACGGCCGCCATTGACCGTATTGAGATCCTGCGGGATGGCGCCGCCGCGCAGTATGGCTCCGATGCCATTGCCGGCGTGATAAACATCATCCTCAAGAACAGCGTGAATCGTTTAAACGTAAGCGTTACTACCGGTGCTAACGTTACGCCGCAGTCCGTAGATAACATCGACGGACAAACGGTGCAAACCGCCGTCAACTATGGCATTCCCGTAGGCGATAAAGGTGGCTTCATCAACTTTGGCGGCTCGTACGATTACCGCAACTACACCAACCGGTCCGGCCCCTGGCAGGGCCCCATCTACCGCACCTACCCAGGTGGGGCAGACCGTACAGACTCATTTCTGCTGGCCAATAACAAAACCCGCGACGATATCCGCATGCGGGTAGGGCAGTCAAAACTGCGCAGCGGCCAGCTATTTGTCAATGCCAGTATTCCCATGGAGAACGATGCGGAATTCTACCTCTTCGGTGGGCTGGGTTACCGCAACGGCCAGGCGGCCGGCGTATACCGTCTGCCCAGCGATAGCCGCAATGTGCTGGATATCTACCCGCTTGGCTTTCTGCCGGAGATCCATTCTGACATCTACGACAAATCCCTGGCCTTTGGTATCCGCGGTAACCTGGGTAAATGGAAAGTAGATGTGAGCAATACCTACGGCCAGAACCAGTTCATCTTTAGCGTGGAGAACTCCCTTAACGCTTCGTTAGAAAAAGCCTCGCCTACTCATTTCAATGCAGGCGGCCCGGTATTCGCCCAGAACACCACCAACCTCGATTTCTCCCAGCGCTTTGATGTGCTGGAGGGCCTGGATGTAGCGTTTGGCGCAGAATACCGCTTTGAGCGCTACCAACTGGTAGCCGGCGCGGAGAACTCCTACACGGACTATGGCCGCGCTACCAAAATAGGGGAGGATGTTAATGGCAACGATATCCTCGTACCTGATCCGCAAGGCGCCATTAACACCAAATTTGGCCCAGATGGTACCGCCCGTGCAGGCGGCGCCCAGGTATTTCCCGGCTTCCGCCCGGAGAATACCGTAAATGCCGCCCGTAGCGCCATTGCCGGATATGTAGATGTTGAGGCCAACATCAGCAACGCTTTTCTCCTGGGTGGGGCGCTGCGTTTTGAGAACTATAACGATTTCGGTTCTACGCTCAATGGCAAACTCACCGCCCGTTATAAGCTCAGCGAGAACACCGCACTGCGCGCCTCCGGCAGCACCGGTTTCCGCGCGCCGTCCCTGCATCAGCGCTTCTATTCCAGTACTTCTACGCTGTTTGTGGATGGCGTGGCCTATGAAGTAGGCACCTTCACCAATGACAGCCGCCCGGCGCAGCTGCTGGGCATACCGGCCCTTAAACCGGAAAAGTCTCAAAGCCTCAGCGCAGGCTTTACCGGTGCATTTGGTAAGTTCAATCTTACGGTGGATGGTTATTATACCCGGATAAATGACCGTATCGTATACACAGACCAATTCTCCGGCAGCAATGCCCCCAATGCCTCCCCGGTGGATAAGGAGATCTACCAGCTGCTGTTGCTGGCTAATGCCAACCGCGCTGCGTTCTTCGCCAATGCCATTAACTCAGAGACCAGGGGCGTGGATCTGGTATTGACCTACGGCACCCGCCTGGGCGCAGGCCATTTCCGGGCAGACCTGGCCGGCACGTACTCCTATACCCAACAAGTGGGCGACGTAAAGGCATCCGCAAAACTGGCCGGCAAGGAGAACATTTATTTCAGCCGCGCCAGCCGCATTTACCTGGAGCGCAGCGTACCAAGGGAGAAGATAAACCTTACCCTCACATACAACATTAAACGCTTTAATGTATTTGTGCGGAATGTTTATTTTGGTAGCGTAGAAGAAGCGACCATTGATCCGGCGTTCTTCCAAACCTACCAACCTAAGGTAGTAACAGATGTAGCTGTGGGTTACCGTTTTACACCGGCGATAAAGCTGAGTATCGGCGCTAACAATGTGTTTGATATCTATCCGGATAAAGTGTCTAATCCCAATAATACTAATAATAACCAGTTCCTGTATAGCCGCCGGGCTACCCAGTTCGGGTACAACGGGCGTTTTCTGTTTGCGAGACTGGAGTTGAATTTGTAAGAATGGAGATTTCAGTATATTTTTAACACGGATGGGAGGTTGCCTATCCGTGTTTTTTTGCCTATACCTTTTAATCCTCCCTTATGCACTTCATTGTTGAAGAGATCCTGGCCTCGGCAGTCAAATTCGTAGGCGCATCCGTTCGCTGGTTATGTACGGGATGCAGGCGGCGGTTCCGCGATGTATTGGAAGATGGTTTTATTAATGGCGTAGTTGGCTTTTTGATGATGGTAGCCGCTATTATAGTGGGTATTATTTGGTCTGATGTGGTATGAATACAATCAACGAACATATGTATCCCGTTTTTGTTGCTCCCGCGAATTTTGATGAGGAGCAGGAAAACTTTTATGAGAAAGCAATAAATTGGATGAACGAGAATCGCTCACATCCCAACGTGTTGCTGTTAAGTCAAAAGGATGTTTATATCTTAAATGCGGGTGCTTCGCTGGATATCATTAATGAAGAGATTGACGGTATGTTGGGCCCCGGAGAAGATGACTGGATTGTTTCACCAGAGGAGAAGTTGAGGGTTTTTGAACGGTTGAGCAGTTATGTGGAAACGATCAGCAGTGGTAGGGAGAAAGAGATATTGCAGGATATGCTTAGATTGTTAGGGATAGCCATTAAGACTAACAAGATCATGTATATTACCTTCTAAATGGTACGGTGATTTTACAAAAAAGAGAAGAAAATATGGCGAAATGTTACGTGTTTTATACCTATAATTTTGAACGGTCCCTAACTTATGATTTATTCAAAATCATCAAGAATTTTTTTGAAGATCTGAATGTGAGTTTTAAACAAGCAGGGTTTTATGACGAGCATTGTGAAGAGAAATATGGATCAGTTGATGCTATCGAAAAGAAGCTTCGTCAGGTAAGGGTAGACGAAATTGTAATTTTAGTTTAGATGATGAAGATATACGGTCAGCTGATCGTAAAGTTGCTGTTGAATTTGAGATTTCTCGTCATGTAACCTTGACGGTTTGTCTTAACGGGGAGACTGATGGAATGTTTGATCTCACGTTATTTATAAAAGAAGTCCTCCCGTTTTTTGATATCAAGTATGGATTTAGTTATCCGGTTAAAATGGACCAATGGATATTTTCTTTTGCTATAGCTGATTGGACACATTCTAAAGATGTTAGCAAGCTCTTTGATGAGTCGGAAAAGGGAATGAAAAACTGGAGTGCTAACAGTGAAAAAATAAATATTGGATATATCCGGGGGGTATATGGAAAATTTAATTCATTTGACCCAACTTAAAAAGGAAATAGAAGGTGTTTCGCTGAAAGATGTCATATCAAATAATTTTCTTGGCAATATTAAAAGGGTTGCTGAAAATTTATACCTATGGAAACTTGATAGGGAAATATTAAAGAAGGCAAAAGGTATTGTTTACGATTTCTTAGTTTGATTTAAGGTCGGATAAATAGCGGCAAATATATACCTGTTAGTTTATGGATAATTGGAGACTTGCAGCACGGCGTATTACCAAGTATGATCCCCGTTTAAGATCGGCGAATGGGGCGTTTTTGGAAAATGATTGGACATCTTTTCATGACATAGGAAAGACGTTCAAGGATGGAGTGTTGACGGAAGATACATATCTAAAAGTGGAGTCGCAATATATTGCGGCAGCATTGTTGCTCCTTCGGGAGGTGGGATGTAGTCGTGTATGCACTAATAATGTAGAAAAACCTTATAGTGAGGGAGAGGTGCCTGTCGACTATCTTTCTCTGTATAAGGAGTTACACGACGGGATGATACTGGATGTAGACAAGTTGCCTCCGTTGATGACCTTAATTTTACGGGAATATGCATGGTGTGAGTTGTTTTGGGACGATAATTGTGCGATACGATTTGGTTATGATTATTACATGTATAGTAATGGGTTGGATATATTGGGTAATGAACAATTAAAAAGACAAATAGAGGACTTAGGATTATTTGTAGAATAAGGTATTGGCTTTGCAGCACGAGTCCTGGGTGCGGACGCCAAGGTGAAAAAAAAAGGGATTTTAGTTTATTAATATGAGATATAAAGCATGTTTAATTGTAACGTTATGGTTAATCGGATGTGTTCAGGTAGATCCCAAGGAGACGGCTAAAAATACAGTTTCTACTAAGCCAGCCGATACATTGCCTGAAGAAAAAAAGCAAGTACAGGATTCAATACCTGTCCCTAAATATACTTTCGAAGAGGAAAGGGATACGTTAGGATTGCTGGATTCCTCAGTAAATGGGATTTTTCTGTCCGATCCTAAGTCGGTTTTAAAGGAAATTGGTCCCATTGATCCGGTAGATATTCCCGGTGAATGTGAGTGCGCGACTGTTTATAACGGGGATAAATCTCAAGCATTGATCCTCTATCGCGCATATGGAGGTAGGAAATACGAGTATGATGTATATAATGTCAAATATAGTTCATCATTTAATAAACGTGATTCCTCATCATTTTTAGACGTCAAGGAGTTTAAAACGGAAAATGGGATCAGATTGGGGATGTCTGAAGCAGATTTTATAAACATATATAGCGGTAAAAAGTGGGAGGTCAGTAAAAAGGGGGGAGTGAAAGAGTACACGTTTCATAATGAGTATGAAACCTATTTGGCGGTTTATACATTTAATAACGGTATACTAGTAGAGTTTAGGATTGGTTATGATAATTCATGATCATGCAGTGCCATTGCGTTAACGGATGTCTAATAAGTTTCAAATGAATAGATATTGGTTTTTGTTTTTTTGCCTTAGTGTTTGGGCGTGTAATGAGACGGCCGAGGGTAAAAAAGCTGCTATAGCGGGCGATAGCATAATTATTGCAACTGGCCAGATTGATTCAATTACCAGGGAGGCTGATACCACAAAAGAGCAATCAGGAGCTAACAGTGCTATGGAGTGCGATCAGGCGCTAAACTTGATGTTTCAAACAAGCAGTTACCAACCGGATTCCGGCTTGCACCTGTCAGACTATAGAATACATGTTAGTGAACCTGGTGACTCAGCACTAGGCATCCGGATTTATAACGCTGATGACCATGATAGTGCGTTAATTGGAATATTAAACCTGGATCTGCAAACTGGAGAGTTGGTGGATTTATCTCCAAATTTGGATAGCGAGGTAGTGCTTACTTACGATTCGAGTTATCTCAAAATTATACGTAGGCAATGTGGTCAATTGCCGCCCGGGCTTTACTGAAAATGCCTGGTTAAAGAAGCTGTCGATCTGCAGGGAGCTTGGGGAATGCTTTATAACACAGTAATAAAAATATAAAATGAGATTTGTAGGCTTTATTAAAGAGTTAGATAATTATCCTTGGGCAACACCATTTGATAATCAGCTAGCCGAAAATAATGCTGCTGTAGAACTAATAAATAACATTGTCTCTTATTTGGAAAAGGGTAAGCTGGTATTAGGATGGATGGGGCATTTTGTGGATTTACAAACAAAAGAGCATATTGCACCACATGCCTACTTATCAGATGGTATATGGATATGGCCTTCCTACTACCAATACTATCTGAAGGAATGCCCTAATTATAAACTTGATAAGGATTTTGTTAATTATATAAGAGAGAAAGATTTTACAGTTGAGCTGATATTTAATGAACAAGCGTTACGCGAAGAATTTATTGGAAAAATAGAAGCTAAATAGAGAATGCCTTTATTTAGTTTAAGCATACAATTAGAGTAATTTATATAATGCCTGCACGGCTTTATCTTCAATCGGATTGATTTATTCTATTATTAGAAATTGGGGAAATATGTTGCAAATACATGTACATGATTTTAATTGGGAACATGTAGAAATAGAAAATAAGGATGATGAGAAGGACTTTTTTTATACACTAGAGATCTACTATAATTTTTCAAGTGATGATCCGGGTGATGGATGGGATAACCTGACGTATTTTACCGTTGCGGTAGCAACGCCTATGGGACTCCCGTTATTTATTGAACGATTGCCACCTAATCCTTATCTTAGAACACTGAACCACTCGCCTGTATGTTAAGACACTTATTCCTTGCAATCACCTTAATCACCGGGGTTTTAAGCGCCACCGCCCATTCCCTGCCCACACCAGACCAATTCCTGGGCTACCGCCTGGGAACGCGCTTCACTCCCCATTACAAGGTACTGGAATACTTTAAGGCCGTGGCCGCGGTTACGCCCAATATGCAGCTCCAGCAATACGGGACCACCTATGAAGGCCGCCCACTCATGATGGCTGTCATTGCTTCCCCGGAGAACTTCCCTAAGTTAGATGCCATCCGGCAGCAGAACCTCGCCTTAACTACCGGTAAATCCACCGGCAGCCAGAATAATCCCGTAATCGTATGGCTCAGCTACAACGTCCACGGAAACGAAGCCGTATCCACAGAAGCCTCCATGCGCACCCTGTACCTCCTGGCAGACAAAAATAATACGCAAACGCAGCAATGGTTAAAGAATATAGTCGTTGTCATCGACCCTTGCCTGAACCCCGACGGGCGGGAGCGTTATGTGAGCTTCTACAACCAGGTACAGAGCATACCGCCGGATCCTTTGCGGTATGCCTGGGAGCACAATGAGCCCTGGCCAGGTGGGCGCGCTAACCACTATTTCTTTGACCTTAACCGCGACTGGGCCTGGCAAACACAAAAAGAGTCCCAGCAGCGGGTAGCCGTATATAACCAATGGATGCCCGAGGTACACGTAGACTTTCATGAACAAGGCATCGATGAGCCTTATTATTTTGCCCCTGCCGCAGAGCCTTTCCATGATGTGATCAAACCCTGGCAGCGCGAGATGCAAACCCTCATCGGGAAAAACAATGCAAAGTATTTTGATGAGCAGGGCTGGCTGTACTTTACCAAAGAACGTTTTGACCTGTTTTATCCCAGCTACGGGGATACCTATCCCACCTACAACGGCGCCATTGGCATGACCTACGAGCAGGGTGGAGGGGGCCGCGGTGGCGTGGCCGTGCTCAAAGAAGATAACGATACCCTCACCCTCACGGACCGTATTGCGCACCATGTTACCACCGGCCTGTCTACCCTGGAAATGGCTTCCGGACAAGCGCAAAAGATCATGGAGGAATTTGGTAAATATTTCCGTGATGCCGTTACCGCGCCGGATGGCCCCTATAAAGCATATGTAATAAAGGCCGCTGGTAATACCGAAAAGCTGGCCAGCCTGGCTACGCTGCTGCGTCGCAATAATATCAGCTTTGGCTACGGCGCCAATGTATCCAAAGCCAATGGCCTCAATTATTTCAATGGCAAAACGGAGAGCTTCGACATCAGCCGGGAAGATATGGTTATCAGCGCTTTTCAGCCACGTTCTAACTTATTGCAAGTGCTGTTCGAGCCACAGTCCCGGTTAACAGATTCCGTTACTTACGATATTACTGCCTGGGCGGTACCCTATGCATATGGCCTGCCGGCGTATGCTGTGCGGCAGCAACTAAGCCCCGCAACAGACTCCCTGCCGGCCAATAATAACACGGCCCTGGCAGCTACTAAACCTTATGCTTACCTGGCCCGCTGGAACAGTGTAAAGGATGTACGCCTGCTTACGGCATTACTACGCCAGCATGTGAAGGTGCGTTACGCAGAGGCGCCGTTCACCACCGCCGGCCGTACTTTCCCGGCTGGTACGCTCATCATACCCCGTTCCGGTAACACGGATCTGGGCGCCCGTTTTGACGGTATTATCACGAACGCCGCGAACGAGGCAAAGATGCAGCTCGATGCGGTGACCACCGGCTTTGTTGACAAAGGAACAGATTTTGGCTCCGATAAAGTGCGCTACATACAGCCTTTACACGTAGCTATGCTGGTAGGAGAGGGTGTATCTTCCCTGAATGCCGGGGAAATATGGCACTTCTTTGAGCAGCAGATCGATTATCCCCTTACGCTGGTAAATGTGCGCAATCTCCGCCGCATAGACTGGAACAGCATCAATGTGCTTATCTTACCGGATGGCGATTACGATTTCCTGGAAGATAAAAATACGGTAGCCCGCCTCCGGGAATGGGTAAAAGGCGGCGGCAGGCTCATTGCCCTCGAAGGCGCCCTTGCCGGCCTGGCTGATGGCGACTGGGGTATTCATCTCAAAAAGGGAAAAGATAGCGACAGCGCCACCAAAAAAGACCCATACGCTGTTATCAAACCATACGGTAACCGCGAGCGCGAAAGTGCCCGGCAACAGATCCCCGGCGCTATATACAGGGTGCAGCTGGACAATACGCATCCCCTTGCTTTAGGTTATCCGGATACTTACTACACCCTTAAACAAGACGATAATATCTATGAGTTCCTTACCGATGATGGCTGGAATGTAGGGGTACTAAAAAAAGACAACTACCTGAGCGGCTTTGTAGGCGTAGATACCCGCGCCCGCCTGAAAGATGGCCTCTTGTTTGGCGTAAAGGAGATAGGAGATGGAAAGCTCATTATGTTGGCAGATGACCCGCTCTTCCGCAGCTTCTGGGAAAATGGGAAATTGCTGTTCAGCAATGCGGTATTCCTGGTGCAGTAGGATTACAACAGTAAATATCCCCGCAAGTAATAACAATAACCTTGACAAAAAATTTAGCCCGCCAGTGTTTAAACCGGCGGGCTTTATATTTATTGGATCAATCAGGGTGCATGTGTTGTGATCGATATCGTCAACGGCTAACAGCTGTTCTCAAAACCGCTTTATATTACATCCCATCGTGCTGCTGGTGCTTACCTTTACAGGCTTACCTGCCAGCATATCATTGAGCGCATTAAGAAGATGCTGCACTTTGACCGCCTCCGCATTACCCGGGTTATCATCGATTGCGCCTTTATAAGAAAGCCGACCGTTCTTGTCAAACAGGAAACATTCCGGCGTATGCCCCGCGTCAAAGGCGTCCGCTATTTCCGCTTTCTTATCCACTACATAGAACCAGGTATATTGCTGCTGTGCGGCATAAGCCTGCATATTTTCCAGGGATTCTTCACCGCCTTGCAATGCTATATTAGAGTTGATCAGGATCACGCCCACCTGGTGTTTCAGCGCATAGGCGCATATGTTAGTGGTCCTGCCCTGATTACGTACTACATATGGACAACGGTTACCGGAAAACATTACCAATAACCCATTGCTGCCACGGGCAGCATTCAACGTAATTTCCCGGCCGCTGATATCATGGAGCTTTACTTCTGATTTAGGGATAGGTGCGCCTATTTCAAGACCGGCTTCCACCGGCCGGAAGGCTGTAAGGATAAATAGAACACAGATTAAAAAAATACAGCTGCTTTTCATGTTGCAGGTTTTGGGCGCCCAGTCTATAGGTATATGGCAAAAATATTTAAAATAAAGATAATGTTAATATGTCGAATGATGATAATTTATTTATGAACGCTGTCTGCACACACTGCGCCGTTTCTATGGGTTGACAAGATTCCCGAAATAAAAGCTTATTCATCAATACATTACCCGGTCTGAATAGTTGGGCTCCGGTATAAAAATGCGACGATCATATGATGGTTTACGGGCCCTAACCCACATCAGCACATTAGCACATCAATTACGACAGCCCTCTCACTTCCACCGGATGCTCCACCAGCCGCTCCGCCGCTATTTCCTTGAGCGTACGGATACTGGCATTCAGCTCAAAACCTATCAGCAGTATAAAAGAATTGAAATAAAGGAACAACATCAGTATAAGGATCGTACCTATGGAGCCATAGATCTTGTTGTAGTTCGCAAAGTTGTTCACAAAAAAGGAGAACCCCAGCGTAAGCAGGATCATTAACACAGTGGCAAATGTGGAACCGGCGTTTATAAACTTCCATCTCTTGGTAGTAGCCGGCGCAAAGCGATAGATCACGGCCAGCATGGAAAAGAACAACAGCACGATCAACAGCCAGCGTACCGCATCTATGCTGGAACGTATAAAATGGTTGTGGATATTCAGCAGGTTAAAGAGATAACGTTGAACGGTACCCTGTGCTACAATAAGGATAAGGGTCAGTAATAGCAGCAGTACCAGTACAGCAGTCAGCTGAAGGGCCAGCAGCCTGGTTTGCCACCATTTACGCTGTTTAAAGCCGGGCTGCGTTTTGTTAAAGGAACGCATGATGCCCATCAGACCATTGGAAGAATAAAAAAAGCCTGTCAGGAAAGCGATAGATAATAACCCTGTACGGTTTGTATACAGGAAATCATGTATCATGTTCCGTATGATCATATAGGTGTTGTAGTTAGGCGTCACATCTTCCACCAGCCGGTACAACGCTGGTTCTATATGCCGCATGGGTATAAACGGCACTAATGTAAAAATGAAGATGAAAAATGGCGGAATAGCCAGCAGGAAGTTAAAGGAAATAGCCGCCGCCCGGTCGCCCAGGCTTTTACTTTTGGTCTCTTTCAGGAAAAACTTCAGTACATCATACAGGGGTAGTCCTTCAAAGCCTGGCAGCACCAGTCTTTTGCTGATAGCTATCAGCGTGCGGACAATCATTGTGCGGTGTAACAGTTCCTTAGGATTGAGCATAAAAGTGAAAAACGACGCCTAAAATTAGGAATTTTTAACCATAGCAGAGAACGATAGCGGTTAGCTTTTTGTATCTGCAATAAGACCAATGATCCCCTGCAATCACAAACAGCTAACCGCCAGTTATTAATACCAGATATTAGTATCGCTGATCTTCCTATAATCCATTAGCATATTGGCATATCAGCACATTCGTTATAATCCTCTCTTATTCAACTCCGCCTGGTACTTATGCGCATTCTCCAAATGCTCCTGGTAAGTAGCGGCAAAGGCATGATAACCGGAAAAATCCCATTTCGCGCAAAAATACAGGTAGTCAGTCTCCGGTGTATTTAACACTGCATCCAGCGTTTTGATAGAGGGGGTGCAGATAGGCCCTGGAGGGAGGCCGCTATAACGGTAAGTATTATACGGAGAGTCAAATTCCAGATGCCCCTGGCGGATCCTTTTCAAAGCAAAATTCTGTAAGGCAAACTTCACCGTGGGATCTGCCTGCAGCGGCATGCCTTTCCGGAAACGGTTAAGGTATACGCTGGCTATCAGGGGTTTTTCGTCGTTTTTATTGGTTTCTTCCTCTACAATGGCGGCGAGCGTGATAAGCTGGTTAATGGTCAACCCCAGATGACGGGCTTTATCCTTGCGCGCTTCTGTCCAGAATTCCTCTTTTGCCTTTTCCAGTTTGGTAAAAGCCGCTTCTGCAGAGGTATTCCAATAATACTCGTAAGTATTGGGCACCACTGCGCACATAAACGTGTTGGAGTCCAGCCCAAACTGGCGCAGGTATACCTGGTCTTCCGTCAGTGCCCGCAGGGTGTTGGAATCAGCCTCCAGGTTGGTGGAAAGTTTCCTTACCAGGTCTTCCCTGGTGCGTAGCTTGGTGATCACGATCGTTACGGGGGCTTGCTTGCCAGAGCGCAACAGCCTTGCTATCTCAAAATTGCTCATGCCCGGTTTTATCTGGTAGCGGCCTGCTTTCACCCGGGAAGGGTAGTCCAGCTGCCGTGCCACCCAGTCAAAACTGGTCCGGCTGCGTACGATCTCCTGCTCATCCAGCGCCTCCAGCACATCGCGGTAGGTGCTGCCTGTACGCACATAAAAGTACTTCTTGTCGCTGAATGCCTTGGTATTAGGCCCAAATACACGATAGCCAACGTATACCGCTACGCCCGCTATCAGCGCACAAATGAGCACCAATACACGCCTGATCCATCTTCCTTTGTTTGATTGCTTGGATTTGCTTTTTTTCTTTGCCATAATTCAGATTGCAATAGTTGGCAGTTGTTTGATCTATAGCCTGCAGACCGTGATAACAAAGAGGTCAATGCCGCAGCATTGCTGTCCCAGACACTGGGTGCAATGGTTGATGCTTAACCCGCTGTGGTCTTTACAGCTGAAAGCTAATAGTTAACAACCGGTTTTCATAGGTTCGTTCACATAAAAAAACCTCGCTTTTAACGGCGAGGTGCTGAAAATAGTTTATAAACGGCGTTTATTTTTTAGTGGGGGCCGGCTGAGTACCAGGCAGCGGCGTGGCCGGAGCCGGTAAAGGCCTGCTGGCATTCTGTTCCATGATGGTTTTGGTCTGGTTGCCGGTAGCTGCGTTCTTGTCTACAAAGAAAGAAGAAGTAAGACAAAGCACTGCTATGATGGCAGCCAATACCCAGGTGCCTTTTTCCAGTACGTCGGTGGTCTGACGAACACCCATTACCTGGTTGCCGAAACCACCGAAAGTGCCGGACAGGCCGCCACCTTTAGGATTCTGTATCAGCACGAAGAAACCAAGCAGTACACAGGCCAGAATGATCACAATACCAAAGAGTAATAACATAAGTATATAAGTATTTCCTGTTAAATTTTACCAGTTTCGGACTGCACCGCATGCGCCTGCAGTTCCTGGATCTTTTGCGCAAAATAAGCGCTTTTGTTGGGATTAAGCAAACTTAATTTTTGATATATCTGGATGGCGGTCTGGTACTGGCGCTGCCGTGCCCAGATCTCTGCCAGTGTCTCAGATACGATATCATCATTAAGTGTAATGGACTCCATAGCTGCCTTTTCCACGGCTTCAGACACCTCAGGCGCCTCATCCTCGTAGATACGCTGCAGCTGCTGGTGATACCAGTCCCGGTTGGCTTTCTGCGCAAACCCTGTTTTCATTTCCCGCAGCCAGTCCGTAAAGCTTCTCATTTCTGCCATCCCTTTTTCATTTAGTTCATCCGCTTGCTCT
Source organism: Chitinophaga agrisoli (assembly GCF_008386695.1). Taxonomy (GTDB): domain Bacteria; phylum Bacteroidota; class Bacteroidia; order Chitinophagales; family Chitinophagaceae; genus Chitinophaga; species Chitinophaga agrisoli. Next base: position 1,483,462 of record NZ_VUOC01000002.1, on the reverse strand, counting down.
GGCTCTTTCAACCGCTTGTACGCGAAATAGTCGTCCGAGTACAATGGCTGGAAGGTGAGCGTGGTTTCTTCTTCCGGTATTTCAAGGGGGAATATCCTGATAGGCTCTTCTGCCTGCTCTGATCTGGAGGCGGCAGTCTCTCCGGCTACGGTAGTTGTTGCAGCGGGAGGAACATTCAATGTGTCGTTCGTTATAGCTGTTGTTGTAACTGTTTCATTATCAACGGGCGCCGGTTGCTCCCACCAGTTGCCACCAGTGGTGGATGGGGGCGCTTCCGGAGCTTTCTCCGCTGGTTCAGGCTCCTGGGTAGGTTGCTCCCACCAATTGCCTGAAGTTGTTGCCGCCGGTTTGCTGACTTCCGGTTCCGGCTCTTGCGCCGGCTGGTCCCACCAGTTGCCTGTAGTAGCCGCCGTGGGCGTGCTGGTTTCCAGCTCTGGTTCCTGCGTTGGCTGCTCCCACCAGTTTCCATTGGTACTGGATGCGGACACCTCTGGTTCTTTCACTTCCGGTGCTGCTTCCTCCACCGGTTGGTCCCACCAGTTACCTGAAGTGGCCGCCGTAGGTGCTGTTGCCTCCGGTTCGCTATATGAAGGTACGGTAAAAGGCTGATTTCCAGCCGCAGCAACAGGCGCCGCCGTCCTTTTTTCCAGGTCGCCGGTGACAAACTGGTAAAAATAATGCTGATTGCTACTGTATAACTGCGCTTTCTTTATAGCAGGCGCATACAGGTTCGGGAACCGGTCATAATTCTTCTGCGCCAGCAGCAGCCGGGCTGCCGTAAAATACGGGTAGTCTGATACCAGTTCTTCCAATGCAGCTTCGGTTACCTGCGGCAGGGCAGGTTGCTGAAATATATGCTGAATGATCCTGTTTGCGGTCATAAGCTGCTAAAGTATGAAAAAAATAAATATCTGTTTGTCACCAGTTTGCAAAAGCCCGGTTAAATATAGCGTCCGTGATCTGTGGGATGATCGTCTCATCTAACAAACGGTTCTCCACCTGGCTAGGCAGCTGGTTGGCAGCAAAGTCGGCAGACTGGGAAAAGGGTTGGGTCCAGCCCTTTTTGTCGCCTACCCGCTTAATGAACACTACATTAATGGTCACCGTCAAACGGGAAGTAGCCGCCTGGTCCACATTGGTCACCGCGGCGTTGGAGAAATTATAACCGGTGATGGTAGCCCGGAACTCATAGTCCGCGCCCTCTTCATTCACCTGGGTAAGTTTGGTTTGTGACTGTATCTTCAAACGGATCTTCTCCGTTACCTTCTGGCTTAGGGTAGGGTTGGTGATAGGCGCCCGGTTCTCCACAAAACGCACATTCACCGTCTTGGCGCCCTGGTCAATACTGGCGCCCGTAGTGGAGTATTTAATGGAACAGCCGGCCAGCGATAACAGCAATACGGCCGCCACAGTTCCTTTCAGTAGTCTGAGCATTATGCGTAAAATGAGTAATGAATAAATTAATGGTGGCTACAAAGGTAAATTAATCGCCAATGTTATACTCCTTCAATTTGCGGTATAAGGTCCTTTCTGAGATCCCCAGGTCAAGGGCGGCGTCTTTTCTTTTTCCTTTATGTTTTTTCAGCGCTTTTACGATCAGTTCTTTTTCCTTATCGGCAATAGACAGCGTTTCCTCCACTTCTTCGTGATGATCTATCTTATGATCCTGCAGGATGATATGCTGATGCTGAGAGGGGGGAGGCAGCACATTGGCCGTTTCTCCGCCGGAATAACCATGCAGCACCGGTTCGTGGTTACTTTCCTGGTGATAGGGGGCCGCATGGGCGAGGCTCGGATTCTGCAGAATGTCAAAGAACATCTTCTTCAACTCTGTTACGTCTTTTTTCATATCAAAGAACAGCTTGTAGAGGATGTCCCTTTCGCTGGCAAAATCACCCGTGCCCTGTTGAGGCGCCGCCAGCATAGGCAGGCGGGAGGTTTGCGGGATCGATGGCAGGAAACGTTGCAGCTCCTGGGCCGTTACCAGTTTATCCTGGGCCAGCACAGAGATCTGCTCCGCCATATTCTTCAGCTCGCGCACATTACCCGGCCAGGGATAGTTAACCAACATATTACGTGCATCGTCCTCCAACTGTATAGAAGGCGTTTTGTAACGTTCTGAAAAATCCACAGAGAACTTGCGGAACAGCATAGGGATATCCTCTTTCCGGTCTTTCAGGGATGGTACCCGGATGGGCACCGTGTTAAGACGGTAGTAAAGGTCCTCACGGAATTTACCATGCTGGGTCTGTTCCAGCAGGTCACGGTTGGTAGCGCCTATTACGCGTACATCCGTTTTCTGTACCTTGGAGGAGCCCACGCGGATAAACTCCCCGGTCTCCAGTACGCGCAGCAGGCGCGCCTGCGTGCCCAGGGGCATTTCCCCAATTTCGTCCAGGAAGATGGTGCCACCGTTCACGGTCTCAAAATAGCCTTTACGGCTATCTACCGCGCCGGTAAACGAGCCTTTTTCATGGCCAAATAATTCTGAATCAATAGTACCCTCGGGGATCGCGCCGCAGTTCACTGCAATAAAAGGGTTGTGTTTACGGGCGCTTAACGCATGGATGATGGTGGAAAATACTTCCTTACCTACACCGCTTTCTCCGAAGATCATTACCGTCAGGTCTGTGTTGGCTACCTGTGCCGCCACCTGCAGGGCATAGTTCAATGCAGGTGAGTTTCCGATAATGCCAAATCTGTTCTTAATCGACTGTATTTCCATATCAGCTGCCTCCGGCTTAATGTTTTAAATATCATCAGGCTACACTACCTTTCCTATTAAGGTAGCCGCCGTACAATCTGTTACTTTTACCTGCACATACTGTCCTTTTTCATAGTGCTCCCTGGGGAAAACGATCACCTTATTCTGGTCATTACGCCCAAAAAGGTCCTGCTCCGAACGTTTTGACGTTCCCTCTATCAATACCTTAAACGTCTTACCCAGGTCTTTTTGCATGCTCTCCAATGCCTGGCGGCGATGTAATTCCACCACCTCGGACAGCCGGCGTTTTTTAACTTCCTCCGGCACATCATCCTGGTAGCGGCGTGCAGCCAGCGTACCGGGGCGCTCAGAGTAGAAGAACATATAGGCCAGGTCGTAGCGGGCAAACTCCATCATGCTCAGCGTATCCTGGTGGTCTTCCTCCGTTTCCGTGCAGAATCCGGTGATAATATCGGTAGACAGGCCGCAGTCCGGCAGGAGCTCGCGGATGCGCTCTACCTTCTTCATATACCATTCGCGGGTATACGTACGGTTCATCAGCTGCAATACCCGGGTACTGCCGCTTTGCACCGGCAGGTGAATGTAGTTGCAGATGTTCTCATACTTGGCCATGGTATGCAGTACATCATCTGTGATATCCTTGGGATGGGATGTGCTGAAACGCACGCGCAGCAGGGGGCTGATAAGGGCTACTTTTTCCAGCAGGCTGGCAAAGGTGATGGTCTCTTCCTGCCCGTTCTCCGGCGAAACGCCCACCCAATAATAGGAGTCCACATTCTGGCCCAGCAGGGTCACCTCGCGGTAATTCCTGTTAAACATGTCTGTCGCTTCCTGTATAATGGAGTAGGGATCGCGGCTGCGTTCCCGTCCGCGGGTAAAGGGCACCACGCAAAAAGTGCACATATTATTACAGCCCCGCATAATGGATACAAAAGCGGTTACGCCATTGCTATCCAGTCTTACAGGGTTAATGTCTGCATAGGTCTCTTCCCGGCTCAATAGTACATTCACCGCTTTCTGACCGGTTTCCGCTTCTTCTATCAGCGCTGGCAGGGTGCGGTACGCATCCGGGCCTACCACCATATCCACCAGTTTCTCCTCTTCCAGCAACTTGGCTTTCAGGCGCTCGGCCATACAGCCCAGCACGCCCACCAGTAAACCAGGATTGCTTTGTTTTATTTTACGGAACTCCTGTAAACGCTTACGTACGGTTTGCTCCGCCTTGTCGCGGATGGAACAGGTATTCAGCAGCACCAGGTCGGCCTCCTCAAAATTGCGGGTAGCGCCAAAACCTTCCTGGTTCAGGATGGAAGCCACGATCTCACTATCGTTGAAGTTCATCTGGCAACCATAGCTTTCTATATAGAATTTCTTTTGATAAGTTTGGTCAGCAGCGCTTTCCGGGGCGAATGCTTCACCCTGGCGGCTCTCGTCATGCACTTTAGTAACCTGTTCCAGCATTTCCAGTCAGAAATTTTTAGAATAGCAAAAGTAATGAATTAAATGGAAAAATGACAGAATGTCAGCGCGGGGATTTATTGTATGGGATGATGCTATAAATAACAAAACCTGCACTTTCGTACAGGTTTAATTTCTTCAGAGCGGAAAACGGGTCTCGAACCCGCCACCTACGGCTTGGGAAGCCGTCGCTCTACCAAATGAGCTATTTCCGCTTTTCGGTCCATCCTGCTACAGATGAACCGGATTTCAAATGTAAGAAATATTTTAAACGGTTTGTACCTTTTTCATCACCCAACTATCCTTTACAGGTTGCAGCCATTTCTCTTCTAATTCTTGCTTGGTCAGCACCGTATTATTCAGATACAGCGTATCCTCATTGATATATCCATTCTCAAAAGCATGTGCTACCTGCGCCATCGGTAACAGCTGTAATTTATCCTTCACTATGAAGCCCAGCAACAGCCGGTCAAACAGGTTTACCTCGTACTGGCGCTCCAGGCTCTTCACCAGCCGTACAGAACCATCTGTGCTGCAACCGCTTACCCCAGTGGCGCTCTCGTCTGCCATCAGTACTACGACCTGGTTAAAGAACAGTTGGCCATATCCCTTTACAGGATCGCCGTGCGATAGCCACTGGCTTGCAAACTGATGCAGCTGCTCATTGATCTCAAGAGATTCCCGTTCGTTGAACGGGCGGTTGCTCTGGTATATCCATACCCGGGAGGACGGAGAGAAGTCCGCGGGCAATAATTGTTGTATCTGTTGTGTCATCATAATACTGCAAAGCTACGATATTACCGTTAATCGCCCAGTTGCCGGGCTACTATCTCGGCAATGTCCAGCACCTGTACGCTGTCTTCCTTGCCCTGTTCCTTTACGCCATCAGTTAGCATGGTCATACAAAAAGGGCAATTGGCCGCTATCACGCTGGCCCCGGTGGCTACCGCCTCCCGGCCCCGCTCAAAATTGATGCGCGTATCGCCTTTTTCCTCTTCCTTAAACATCTGGGCGCCGCCGGCGCCACAGCACAGGCCTTTACTGCGGCAGCGTTTCATTTCCACCAGTTCCGCGTCCAGGGCTTCCAGCACCTTACGGGGGGCTTCATAGATATTATTGGCCCTGCCCAGGTAGCAGGAGTCATGATAGGTGATCTTTTTGCCTTTGAAAGAGCTGGCGTCCGTCAGCCGGATCTTGCCGGCGTCTATCAATTGCTGCAGGAAAGTGGTATGGTGCAGTACCTCGTAGTTACCGCCCAGTTCCGGGTATTCATTGCGGATGATGTTAAAACAGTGGGGGCAGGCCGTTACGATCTTTTGTACACCGTATCCATTCAGCACCTGTATATTATTCTGGGCCATCATCTGGAAGATGAATTCGTTGCCTGCCCGGCGGGCAGGGTCCCCGGTGCAGTTTTCTTCCTTGCCCAGTATGGCAAAACGTACGCCGGCTTTATCCAGGATGGTCGCAAATGCTTTGGTGATCTTCTGTGCCCGTTGGTCAAAGCTGCCGGCGCAGCCTACCCAAAAGAGCACCTCTGGTGTTTCGCCGCTGGCGGCGTATTCGGCCATTGTTTTTATGGTCATGCGTTTATATTATTTACAGTGGCGATGGCTACCGCCGCTGATGCGTTATTGTTGATGGTTAGTTGCCGGTCGCCCACTGGTCCCGGTCATCCGGGGCAAATTTCCAGGGCGCCATGTTATTCTCGATATTACTGAACATCATGTTCCATTCCGCCGGGGCGCTGGATTCTTCCATTACCAGGTGCCGCCGCAGCTGCAGGATAATATGCAGCGGGTTAATGCTCACCGGGCACTCCTGTACGCAGGCGTTACAGGTGGTGCAGGCGCGCAGCTCTTCTTCAGAGATATAATCGCGGAGCAGGGCCTTGCCATCCTCCTGGAATGTTCCCTGTTTGTTAATGACACGGCCTATTTCTTCTGCCCGGTCCCGGGTATCCATCATGATCTTACGTGGAGACAGCTTTTTACCGGTGATATTTGCCGGACAGGCAGCGGTACAACGCCCACATTCCGTGCAGCTGTAAGCATCCAGCAGGTTTTTCCAGGTAAGGTCCTGTATGTCTTTGGCGCCAAACTTAGGAATGCCTTCCACAGCCGTATCGTTCGTGGCCTGCTCCGGGTTCAGCATAGACTGTACCTCTTTCTGTATGGCTGGCATATTCTCCATCTTGCCTTTAGGCCGCAGATCGGCATAATAGGCATTGGGGAAGGCCAGTATGATGTGCAGGTGTTTGGAATAGGGGAGATAGTTGAGGAAAGCGAGCACCCCCAAAATGTGCAGCCACCAGCAACCGCGTTCCAGGGCTACCAGGCTGCCATCAGACAGGCCGCTGAGGATGGGCGTTAACATGCCGGAGATCCAGAAAGGGCCGGCCGCCACGTAATGGTCCGCTCCGCGACTCTGCAGCACCAGGTCCGCAGTGTTCATGGTCAGGAACAGCACCATCAGCACGATCTCCGTGATCAATATATAATTGGCGTCGGAACGGGGCCACCCGTCCAGGTCGTGCCCAATAAAACGTTTGAGTTTGAGGAAATTACGGCGTACCAGGAAGATAGCACAACCGCTCAGCACCAGTACGGCCAGGATCTCAAAACAGCCTATCAGCACCGGATAAAGGCCATCCAACAGGGGGGCAAAGAGCCGGTGGGTGCCAAACACTCCATCCAGGATGATCTCCAGGATCTCTATATTAATAATAAGGAAGCCCGCATATACGAAAAAGTGCAGTACTGCCACCAGTGGATTCCTGAACATCTTCTTTTGACCAAAGGCCAGCAGTAATACATTGCGCCAGCGCTGCGCGGGATTGTCATAGGGCTGTACATCGCGCCCCAGCAAAATGTTACGCCTGATCTCCCGCGCTTTACGGGTAAACAGGTAAACGGCCGCGGCAAAAGCGATGACAAACAGGAGCTGCTGTACTAGATGCATAGATCAGATTTGACGTTTTTACGGCCTACTATTTATAATAGTAATTCGTAATACTACTAATTTACGGTTTATTGGCAATGTAAGTAATTTTTAAAGAAAGACTATTTTTACAACCAGTAAAGTACATTTATGGCTACAAAGAATGTGATCCTCACGGAGGATATCATACAAAAGAAACTGGAGCGTATCGCTTATGAAATATATGAGCACAACAGCGCAGAGCCGGAAATCATACTGGCCGGTATCTGGGACCGTGGCCTGATCATGGCTCAGAAGATTGCGGCCATCCTGCAAAAGATCGCGCCTTTTAAAATACATCTCATAGAGCTGCGGCTGGATAAACAGCATCCGCTGGAAGTAAAGCTGTCCACAGATATGGACCTTACAGATAAGGTGATCGTCCTGATAGATGATGTGGCTAACTCCGGCCGTACCATGTTGTACGCCCTCAAACCTTTCCTGCAATACCTGCCGCGTAAGATCCAGACGGCCGTGCTGGTGGACCGCCGGCATAAATCATTCCCCCTGTCCGTAGATTTTGTGGGTTATTCCCTTTCTACCACCCTGCAGGATATGGTGATGGTGGATGTGGAAGGAGAGGAGATCAGATCCGCCTACCTCGTTTAAGTAAAAAATAAAAAAGCAAAAAGAAAAAGCCGATCCAGCGAAACCGCTACGATCGACTTTTTCTTTTTGCTTTTTATTTTTAATTTATTTCAATTTCATATCCTTGATGATCGCCTGTACACGTTCATCCAGTTGCCCATTCACCTGCTCAAAGTCTTTCGCAGACGCCAGCGGCTGCCGTACGCTGAAATAAAACTTGATCTTAGGCTCAGTACCAGACGGTCGGGCAGAGATCTTGCTGCCATCTTCCAGTATAAACTGTAACACATTGGAGCGGGGCAGGTCTATAGCCTGGGTAGCGCCGGTGTTCAGGTCTTTTACCTGCTGCAGCTGGTAATCATACAGCTTCACTACCTTGGAACCATTGATGGTAGCCGGGGGCGCATCACGGTAACCGCGCATCATCTCCGCAATTTCATCCGCGCCTTTCATGCCTTTTTTAGTGATGGAGATCAGCTGCTCTTTATAGTAGCCATATTTTACATAGATGTCTACCAGCTGTTCGTACAGTGTACGGCCCTGGTCTTTAGCGTAAGCGGCCATCTCGCAGATCATGGCTACGGAGGCAATGGCGTCCTTATCGCGCACATTGTCGCCGATCATATAACCGTAGGATTCTTCGCCGCCGCATATGAATTTTTCCTTGCCTTCTTTATGGCGTATCAGATCGGCTATCCATTTAAAACCGGTCAGCACATTGTAGCAGCGTACGCCATGTTTAGCTGCGAACACGTCTATAAGGTCAGAGGTAACAACGGTTTTGCCTACAAAGTCAGTAGGGCCTGCCAGGCCTTTCTGCTTACGGCCTTCGATAATATAGTTAAACAACAGCACGGCGGTCTGGTTACCGTTCAGCAGTACCCATTCACCTTTCAGGTCTTTTACGGCAATGCCCACACGGTCTGCATCCGGGTCAGTGCCCAGCAGTATGGCGGCATCCAGTTCCTTTGCCTTTTTAAGGCCTATGCTCATGGCTTCGGCTTCTTCCGGGTTAGGATATACTACCGTAGGGAAATTGCCGTCCGGGGTGGATTGCTCTTCTACGATATGTACATTGGTAAAGCCATAACGCTTCAGGATCTCTGGCGCCAGGGTGATGCCGGTACCGTGTATGGGTGTGTATACGATCTTCAGGTCGTGCTGTCTGGCGATCACGTCCGGGTTAATGGACAGGCCTTTCAGCATCTGCAGGTAAGCTTCGTCCACCTCTTTGCCTATCTGGCTGATGTTGGCTTCGCCGCCGCTCCATTTTACCTCATCTATGGAGGATATCTTTTCTACTTCCTTGATCACGTTCTTGTCGTGCGGGGGCACCAGCTGTCCGCCATCATCCCAGTAGGCTTTATAGCCATTATACTCCTTGGGGTTGTGGGAGGCGGTCAGTACCACGCCGCCCTGGCATTTCAGGTGGCGGATGGTAAAGGAAAGCTCCGGCGTGGGGCGCAGGCTCTCAAAAAGGAATACCTTAATACCATTGGCAGCCATTACATTGGCCGTTACTTCTGCAAAGTAGCGGCTGTTATTACGGCTGTCATGGGCAATGGCGATCTTTATATCCCCGGTAAAGGCCTGTTTCAGGTAGTTGGCGTAGCCTTGTGTGGCCATGCCTACCGTATATTTGTTCATCCGGTTGGTGCCTACGCCCATAATGCCGCGCAAGCCCCCGGTGCCAAACTCCAGGTTACGGTAAAAGGCGTCAGCCAGCTCATCCGGGCTGCCTTTCTGCAGCTCCTTAACAGCGGCTACCGTGTCTGCATCGAACCCGCCTTCCAGCCATTGCGTTACTTTGTTTTCAATAATGGTATCCATGGTCCTAATTTATTTGTGGTCAAATATAAAGAGGAAAAAACGTTTTTCGTCAGCCTCCGCCTTCCTAATGTTAGTAAAACAAGTATTCCACATATCATTGAAAATTGACCGGTTTGGTTAATTTTGCGGCTATGAGGCGGTACGAAGACTCCTATAAACAAAAAGGATTACGTAAACAATTGGTAGATAGCATCCGGCAGAAAGGGATTACAGACGAAAATGTACTAGCGGCCATCAACAACATTCCCAGGCATTATTTCCTTGATACAGCTTTTGACGGCATTGCATATGAAGACCGGGCTTTCCCGATAGGCGAGGGACAAACCATCTCCCAGCCTTATACTGTAGCTTATCAGTCCCAGCTGCTCGAAGTAAAACCTTTTGAAAAAGTACTGGAAATAGGTACTGGCAGTGCCTATCAGGCCTGCGTATTGGCAGAGCTGAAGGTCAATGTCTATACTATCGAACGCCAGAAAAAGCTGTTCGACCTCGTAAAACAGTTCCCTTTTAAATCCCGCTATCCCACCATCCGCTTCTTTTATGGAGATGGTTACGAAGGGCTGCCCACTTTTGCGCCCTTTGATAAAGTACTGGTAACCGCGGCCGCTCCCCAGATACCGGAGAAGCTGCTTAAACAGCTTAAGATCGGCGGCAGGATGGTGATCCCTGTGGGCGCCCAGGATATCCAGCGTATGCTGCGTATTACCAAAGTAGGGGAGGATGAGTACGAACAGGAAACCTTTGATAACTTCTCATTTGTGCCCATGCTCAGCGGCAAAAAATCATAAAAAACTAAGGGCGTATCAACAGATACACCCTTTTTATTGATATTACCATAAAGTGACTCTCTCTATAATCTGTGTTCCCCTTCTTTTCCCTGCTGCTGCGGTTGTTGTTTCCCCTGTTGTTGCGGCTGCATTTGATCTTCTTCCAGCGGGTCTTCCGTGGCTTTCTTCTTCTTATTGAACAGGTTCGGGTCCATTTTGCCAAAGCGGTAGCGCAGGTTAATGCGTAAAAAACGGGTAGTGCGCTTACGTTCATAGTCCTGTATAAATGCGTCTGTTTCGTAGTGGCTGCTGTACTGCTGCGTATTCAGCAGGTCAGAGATGTTTACGGAAATGGCCAGCGCTTTATTCTTCAGCAGCTCTTTGCGTATGCCCAGATCCGCGCCGTTATAGGCCTTAAATGTGCCTTGCGGCGTTACCCGTGGTGAACGGTAGTGCCCCTGCACCTGTATGCTCAGGTTACCCGGCAGCCGGAAATTGGTGTTCATTTGCACGCCGTAGCTCAGGTACTCGTTGGAGATATTGCTGAAATTACCTTTCCCCGTCAGCCGGCTGTATTCCAGGTTAAAATTACTGGTAAGGTCCCACCAGCGGTAAAAATGCAGCTGGTAAGTGAAGTTGGCGCCCCAGTCCTGGTCAGTGGCCAGGTTGGCCGGCATGGTGGTGGTTACGCCGGTAAGGGAGTCCAGGGTACTGATGCGGTCTATATCGCCATTCGCCTGGGAATAATATACGCCGGTATTCAGGAAATCGCGGGATATCGGGAAGTACCGGGAATAGTTCATCTCAAACTTATGCGTGATTGAGGGCTTCAGATTGGGGTTGCCCACCCGCAGGTTCTGCGGGTCTGAGTTGTTTACATAAGGCAGCAACTGATCAAAAACCGGCCGGTCCACACGGGTAGAGTAGTTGAATACCAGGCTCTGATCCTGGTTGCGCGGCAGGTTATATTTCAGGAACACGCTGGGAAACAGGTTCAGGTAGTGATTGTTCACAGAAGTATCCCGGGTAAACGAATATCCTTTTAACTGGGATTGCTCTACACGGGCGCCTACCTGGTATCCCAGGTTGCCCAGGGCCCCGGAAAAGTTGGCATAACCGGCGTAGATGTTTTCGTTATACTTAAAGGCGTTGGAAAGATCGTTGCTTTTTTCGAACTGCTGGGTGTCCCAGTTAAACAGCCTTGCATCGTAATCATTATTATTATTGCGGAAGGTGGTCTTCACCCCGGCTTCAAGCTTGCCTTTGTCGCCTACCGGCGTGGTGTAATCGGATTGCAGGTTCCAGAACTGGTTATGGGTTAGTCCCAGGTTGGTCTGCTGGTCCGGGTCTGCTTCCGGACCGCTGCCGGGTTTGGCATACAGCGTATGGTAGTCGCTGTTATTCTCGCCTTTGTTATTGCTATAGCTTACATAAGCGGTCAACTCCTCGTTCTCTTTATTGGTGGTGTGCCGGAAATTAAAGGCCGTATTATTATTGGTATTATAATAATGGCTGTTGTTGTTCCGGTTACCGGTGCGGATGGATTGTTGTGCGGCATCCAGGTAGTTGAGCAGATAATCGTCCTGGCTATACCCGTTGTTGTAGTTAATGCCTTCGGAAAGGGTGAACGTGTTGTGGTCATCCATATAGAAATCCAGCCCCAGCCGGCCCCCATGGCCGCCGTCGCTGTTCTTGCTGCGGTTGGCCTGCGTAAAGAAAAAGGTGTTGGTGCTGTCCGGTATTTTGTTCTGGCGGTTGCTGTAGCCGCTACCGCTTTGCTCGCCATAGTGGCCGTAGTAGTTGCCAAAGAAATTGAATTTCTTCATGCGCAGGCTGGCATTCACACTACCGTTATACTGTTTCCGAGTAGCTAAGCCCCCGTTCACCATTACGTTATAGCCGATAGCCTTATCCTTTTTCAGGATAATGTTGATGATACCACCGCCGCCCTGCGCCTCATACTTGGCAGAGGGGTTGTTGATCACCTCGATCCGGTCTACAGTGGCTGCAGGTATCATGGCCAGCGCTGTCTTGGCGTCTCCAAATGGGGAGGGCTTGCCATCTACATAGATGGTCACGCTCTTTCCCCGTAAGGATACGTTGTCGTCTATATCTACATCTACGCTTGGAATGTTTTTGAGTATGTCCGCACCCGTGCCGCCTTCTGCGGTCACTATACTGCCTGCGTCAAATACCTGCCGGTCTATCTGCATGGAAAAAGCGGGCTTTTCCGCCTTTATCTCCACCGCATCCAGCTGTTTGCCACCTGTTTGCAGCTTCAGGGCGCCTACGGCGAGGGCTGGTTGGCCTTTGTTTACATGCAGGCCTTTCTCGAGCTTGTTATATCCTAAAAAGGTGATACGCAGCACATAATCCCCAGGGGCTACCGCGGCAAAGTTAAAACTGCCGTTCGTTTCAGTATACTGGCCATATGCCACACTGGAGTCTTTGCGGTGCAGCAGCACCACAGAGGCAAATTCAATCGGCTTGTTGCTTACTGCATCCTGTGCCTTTCCCGAAACCTTCGTCTTCGTACTACTGTTATTGTCCTGCGCCATCACAAAGGAATAGCAACACAACAACACGCATACTATAGGTAAGCGTCTGTTCATGATCAAGTGGAATGATAGCATTGTGGGGTAAAAATACCCAGTAAGGGACTAACGGTTTTTTAAATATGATGAATGGCTATAGGACAGATAGGCGGTTCAGGGGGTAAAAGGCAGTATGTAGCGACAGTGGGCAATTTGGGGAGAATGTCTACAATTTATAACGCCGGTCCCCACATGGAGGACCGGCGTTATAGTGTATGCAATCGGGTGAATATTTAGAAGCTCTGACCGGGATCGCCCATGTTCTGCTGCTGGTTCTCCTTGTCTGCTTTGGTATTTTTACGTTTAAAGATCTGCGCGTCAAACTTGCCAAAACGATATGCAAAAGTGAGGCGCAATATGCGGGACTCACGCTTGCGGATATAGTCCTGGGCAAAAGCCGGCGATACCTGGTTCAGCTCATACTGGCGGGTGTTAAACACGTCAGACAGGGCCAGGGTCAGCGAGGCCATCTTGTTCTTCAGGAAATCCTTTTTCAGGCCTATATCTACATAGCTAAAGCCTTTGATGGTGCCCTGGGCAGAAGTGGGTATCTGCATAAAACCGCCACCTCCACCACCACGGCCACCGCCACCAGAGTTGGGCAGGGCAATCGTGGGCGACTGGTAAGTACCGGTCACCTGCAGCGTAAAGTTAGCCGGCAGCTTGGTATCAGAGTTGATCTTGGCCAGCCAGCTAAAATTGCTGTTCGAATAGGTCTGGTTGTCCTGCGTTACGGAGATCTCTGTACGGTAAAGGTTCACATTGCCCATTACATCCCAGATGCCAAAGAAAGTGCTCTTGCCGGTCAGCTCGGCGCCATAGGAATTGTTCTTGTTAGCGTTCACATACGTCGTTAACAGGGTATCCTTACCCAGCGGCGTGGCAATGGTAGACAGCAGGTTATTGGTGTTCCGGTAATAAATGGAGCCCAGTACATTGCTGTTCTTCCAGTTCTTGGCGTAAGAGAACTCAATGCTGTTGGTATACTCCGGCCGCAGGTTCGGGTTACCTTCCCGCTGGTTCAGCGGGTCCGTATAGTCACGGTAAGGGATCAGCTGGAAAAAGTTGGGCCTGGTAACACGGCGGGAATAGTTCAGCTGCAGTTCCTGGTCGCCTTTGAACTTCTGCGACAGGTATACGCTGGGGAAAAATCCCGGCCGGGCCTTGGTCGGCTTAAATTCCTTGCCCTCGCTGGGGATCTCGCCGGAATATACGTACTGCTCTACACGTAAACCGCCCTGGTAGCCAAAATTGCCAACAGTACCGGAGTAGTTGGCGTAACCCGCATAGATCTGCTCTTTGTACTTATAGTCGTTGGATAACTGGTTGTTAAAATTGTACTGGCCGGTAGTGGTATCCTGGTCAAACACATTGTAGTTACTGGTGTAATTACGCAGCGTGGTCTTCAGGCCCAGCTCCAGTTTGCCAGTTTTACCAACCGGGTCCGTGTAATCTGTTTGCAGGGTAATAAAGGTGGTCTTACCGTCAGAATTGTTGTTCTGCAGCACGGATTTGCCTGCGGGCACGCCCTCTGGCGTAAGCCCCTGCGTGTTAAAGTCGCCGTTACGGTCGTTGGTGCTGTAGTTATAGTAAGCCGCGGCAGACCATTCCTGGTTGGGCTTGGCAAAAGTATGCTTAAAGTCCAGCTGGGTGGTGTAGTTACGGAACCCGAACTTGTTGTTATTGATACGGTTGCTCAGGGAATCGCCTTTATTAAAAGTGCTGCGCAGGTCCTCATGGTTCTTGAAGCTACCGTCTACAATTGCCTGCGACAGGGAGATGGTATTCCGGTTATCCAGGTAATAATCAATACCGGCCCGCCCAAACTGGAATACAGGGGAGCTGGTGCTGTTACTCTGCTGGTGCAGGAAACTGGTATCCCCGCCAAAGAAATTGGTACGGTCAGTTGTACCGTCACCCCAGTTGCGGTTGGCATTGATCATATAGTTGGCAAATACGTTCAGCTTGCCCTGGCGTACGTTAATATTGCCGCCGCCGTTATACTTATCGCCGGTGCCTATACCTGCTGTTATCATACCGTTGATGCCAGCCCGTTTGTTCTTCTTCAGCACAATATTCAGGATGCCGGACATACCTTCCGCGTCATATTTAGCGGAGGGATTGGTGATCAGCTCTACGCTCTCGATCGCATCGGCCGGGATCTGGTCCAGGGTAAGGGTAGAGGGTTTGCCATCAACAAAAATGGTGGGAGCGGCGTTACGTACCGTTACGTTACCGTCTATATCCACATTCACGGCGGGCACATTTTTCAAGACATCCTGTGCCGTACCGCCTACGCTTACCAGGTTGCGGTCTACGTTAAACACCTTTTTATCAATGCCCATCGTGAACGCGCTTTTCTGGCCGGTTACCTCTACGGTGTTCAGCAGCTTGGTATTGGGCTGCAGGCGAAGGTTGCCCAGGTCCTGGTCTATGGTCTTGGGGCCGATGGCCACCCGTTTCATCACGGTTTCATAACCCATGAAGGTGATGCGCATATTGAAGGTGCCAAAGGGCAGGTTCTCAAAATTGAATTCCCCGTTGTCCTTGGTGAGCATACCCGTTACCACGCTGGAATCGCGTAGTTTCAGTAGGGCTACCGCCGCATAGGCAACCGGCTTTTTCGTGTCCGCATCCACCAGTTTACCGTAGATGTGACCAATCTGGGGCAGCGCACGTTGCCCGGCGGCGCCGGGTTTACCGCCTGTGCCGGTGGCCGGCATTACGGGTATCTGTGCATGTAAGGCTATCTGTCCCAACAGGACGGCAGCCAGTAATAGGTACCATTTTTTCATCAGTTATTCTCTCTTTATATGCTATTCTGTAAATTTTAGTATGTTGTTTCCAGGCCATCGACGGTGTGCAGCCTGTTGGGTGGTTCAACAATCTGTTCCAGGCTCAAATCGGGCACAAAAATAAATGCATTTTGTATGCATAATCGTCTAATATGACGAAAGGGGGTTTTGCGCCGAGGAAATCACAAAAAATGGCGGTGAGAGGTTTTAACAGTAGTTAACGATTTGAGGAATTGTGCTACACCTGTATTAAAAAGCCAGTGTCAACAATAAATAGACAAGGCCGATGATAAAGCCCACTACTCCGCCAAACACCGCCACGAGCCGGAGCTCCCGGGACATGGTTTCCTGCAGCACCTGTTCCAGCTTATCTGAGGAGAGAGCGGCCACTTTTTCAGTAACCATCCGTTCCAGGTCCAGCTCCTTTTGCGCATTCTGCAGGTATTGGTCTATCATGATAGGGAAAAGGGTATCCAGCTCCTTTACCAGTACATCTTTTACCTGTTTAATGGTGCTGTCGCCAATGAACATGGAGAGTACCGGCATAGCCGCGGGCAGCTTTACGCGCAGGAACTGCTCCAGGTGATCCTCCACCAGGGGAATAATGTTTTTGATCTTTTCCGGGTCCGTCAGTTTCTGGCGGATGTCGTCAAACGAGAACAACTCTTCTGCCACCAGCTTACCCAGCTTTTCTGCCAGCTGCCGCTGGCGTTTGGGAAAAATGCCCTGCAGGGTCATAAAGCCCAGGTTTTTAGGCTCCCGGGGATGGAATAGCAGCTTGATAGTTATCCAGTTAGCAAACCATCCTGCAAAAGCAGTGAAAAAGGGGATCAGGTATATAGACATTGTGTTGCTTGACAGTTTTGAGAGCGCAAAGAAAGGGAAAAAAACCGGTTTTGTCAGGGATGTAGACCCGGCCGGGAGGATTTACTTTCCGGTACCGGCCGCCATGTACACAAACCGGCATAAAGCAGGCAGATGATCCAGCTGCCGGTTGCCCGCTACCGGCTATACAAACGGGCATAAAAAAAGGCCTCTGTTACCAGAAGCCTTTTCCCGTTTTTGGGTGGCCAAAGGGGTTCGAACCCTCGACCCCTAGAACCACAATCTAGTGCTCTAACCAACTGAGCTATGGCCACCATTTTTGTTTTCGGGACTGCAAAGATAAGGTAAATCATTTTTTATTTCCAAATGCTAACAAAAAAAAGTTACAAGTAATTGCCTGGTACACCATCCTCCCCGGCAACTGCGGTCCCATCACACCCGGCATCCCTTACCTTAAACAATTCACAAACCCTACACCCAAACCAAACAGTTATGAAAAGATCCTTAGCCCTATCCGCCTTTTTATGCGCATTTTTTTGCCTGTACCAATTTACCAGCGCCATGGCTGCCAGCAAACCTGCCACCGGCAAACCCGCCGATTACAGCTGTAACTATTACGACGCTTTAGGCGGTAAGTATTACTGCGTGGAAACATCTGCAGCATGCAATGTAGCCCACGCCTTTGTAAAGGAGTCCGGCAGCACCGCCAGCCCTACCCTGATCGTACTCACCTACCAGGGCGACAGCAACGGCTGCCAGAATTATGAAGGCAGCCTCACGCTGCCCAGTGGTAACATCATTGTGGTGCACGTACTCAGCTGCGGCTGTGGTTCCTCCATTACCACCCATGTGTTCTTTGCAAGGGACCTGCTGAAATAACAGGGGATTTGACCATCGTATAAGGCTAACCGGGAAGGTTAGCCTTTTTTTTGCGCATAATTATATATTTTGTGCCCCTACGTTTATACACCTATTACAGGCATCATAAAGTACGCTTATGCAGGACAACCAAAATTCTGCCTGGGGCCGGTTCAAAAAACGGTTACAGGCTGCCATCTCATTTATCACACCAGGTCAGATATCACTCAAAGCCAGTGGTATAGCTATATTGACCGCCGCCTTACTGTTCATCATCCTTACCATGGCAGATGGTTTGCTGCCCAAAGGAGTTGGGTTTGGATATTATCTGCTAACCCTGCTGGCCTATACTATTCCCATCCTGCTATTGGCATGGTTGATAAGCTGGGTAGTATCGGTGGTGGGAAGAACGCCCTTTTATTTCAGATTCGGCATTGCGTTCACTTTCTTTTTCATTTATTTCTTCTACCGCCTGGGGCCTTCCAGCTGGACATACATGATCATGCTGATCCTGTTCCCGGCATTGATCGTGGGCGGGCTGTCTGCCTGGCGCAGGCATCGCGGCACAGCATGGCCGCGGTCTAAAAAGATCATCACCCTCGCAGCGCTGCTGACCGGGTTGGCAGGCGCCATCATAGGCCTCTACCTGTTCCTGTATCCCGGTACGCCTGTTAAACCGGTCACCAATTATAAAATGCAGGCCGCGCTGCCCGCGCCGCTTACCGTTGGCGATCCTTCCAAACCGGGGGGCCATAAAGTATCTTTCCTCACCTATGGCTCAGGAAAGGATAAGCGCCGCCCGATGTATGATAAAGACGCTAAAATAAAAACGCCTACTGTTGACGCTTCCTTTATGCTTAAATCCTGGACCGGCACATTTGGTAAGCTGCGTACCTGGTTCTTTGGGTTTGATGAAACACAGCTGCCGCTGAATGCTATGGTATGGTACCCGGAAGATCTACAGGGCCCCGCGCCCCTGGTGCTGGTAGTGCATGGTAACCACCTTGCGCAGGACTGGTCAGAAAGAGGGTATGATTACCTGGCAGAGCTGCTGGCCAGCAGGGGATATATCGTGGCCTCCGTGGATGAGAATTTTATGAATACCAGTTTTACAGACATGCCCTGGGGCGGTCTTAAAAATGAGAACGGCGTGCGGGGCTGGCTGATGCTCAAACACCTGGAGCTCTGGCAAAAATGGAACAAAGAGCCAGGTAACCCTTTTTACCACCGGGTAGATATGGACCGTATCGCCTTAATGGGCCACTCCAGGGGCGGCGAGGCCATGTCCCATGCGGCATTGTTTAACACATTGCCCAGCTACCCGGATAATGCCAATGAGGTCTTCCATTTCAACTTTAACATAAAAGCGTATGTAGCCATTGCACCGGTGGACGGGCAGTATAAACCTGCCGCTATACTGGCCCCGTTAAAGGATATCAACTATTTCGTGATCCAGGGTACCCATGATATGGATATGCAGTCATACGGTGGTTTAAGCCCTTTTACCCGTATCCAGTATTCTCCCTCCTTTAACGGCGTTAAAGCGGGTCTGTATGTACATCACGCCAACCATGGCCAGTTCAGCACTGCCTGGGGAAAGTATGATCAAAGCAGTCCTTATGCTAACCTGTATAACATCACCAATTTAATGCCGCCTGCAGATCAGCAGCAGATCGCCAAAGTATATATCAGCGCCTTCCTGGATCTGAACCTGAAAGGAGACTCCGCTTATAAACCGCTGTTTGAGGACTACCGCTATGGCCGTCAATGGCTGCCTAAACAGATCTACTTTAACCAGTTTGAGAACAGCCAGTCTGCTTTCCTTGCCCGTTATGAAGAAGACCTGAACCTGGAAACAGCCAGTATGCCCGGCGTATCCATCACGGCAGAGCACCTGAGCGTTTGGCGCGAGGCCATGCATAAACTGATGTGGGATGGTGAGCTTACCCGTGCGGCCTTTATTGGATGGGATAGGGAAGGGGCAGATTCCCTGCCGGCCACTTATACCTTTACCTTACCGGATAGCGCCGCCTTGCAGCTGGCTGGCAAATCCCTGGTCTTTAGCCTGGCGGAAAGCGATGAAAGCGCCAGCCATGTTAAAAAAGGTAAGCAATCAACTACAGAAAAGAAAGCGGAGAAAAAAGATGCTAAGCAGGAAAAAGCAGGGGAGAAGAAAGCCATCGACTTTACCCTCGAGTTAACAGATCAACAGGGGCATCAGATCCGGTTCCCCCTTAGTGATTGTGCGCCGCTGCAGCCACAGATAAAAAAGAAACTTACAAAATTCGCATACCTGAACTCAAATGATGATGCAGAGTCCATCCCGGACTTCTTCTATTTTAACCTGGATGCTTTACAAAAGAAACACCCGGAATTTGTATTAGACAAACTGCATAACGTCCGTTTGATCTTTGACAGGTCTAAATCCGGTGTGATCATCCTGGATGATATCGGGTTTACGGACTTGGCTAAGTAAATAAAGCCTTTTTGTTAATGAGGATGTGTCTTAGATACATCCTCATTTTTTTGTCCCTCCGTTAACCAATGTTATACCCCGTTAAATACTGTTATACTTATCCCCGGGCCGCGTTATCCATTATCTAATTGCTCTATATTTACACCTGTTACAAACCTATGCGCATGAAACATCTGTTACTCCTCCTCTTTCTCCCGGTTACCCCGGCAGCCTTGAATGCTCAAAATGTCATGGGTGTAGGCCTTGGCGTTCACAACCACGAAACCGGCACCCTGGAGCTTACCTTTCAGTCTGATAAGGGGCGTGTTCATCTCGCATATACCGTTGGCCCCCTGCGGATGAGAGGCATATACAGAGAGCCGGTGCTGGAGGATGGGTATACAGAAACCAGCCATGGTTACCTTACTTCCACCGTGGATATTGGTTACAGTCGCTTTTTTACAGACCGCTTCAATATAGAGCTTTGCCTCTCCCTGGGTAGCCGTACCCATTATAGTAACTACGTAAACGATTATGGCGAAAAATATTATTATGACTATAATGGCCGCTTCACGGCGGGCGGCGGCATCTACCTGGGCTTCTTTTTAACAAAACGTTTGGAATTGTACGCGGGCTACTCCTCCTTGCGTGATGGTGGCGGTGGCATTAGGTTTAACCTTAAATAACCCCTAAATCGTATGCGCCTGGCCGTTTTACGGCCAGGTTTATTATTTTTTATTGCGCGATACTCAATTACACCATTATATTTGCAGTCTTAAAACCTTTCGGGGAAACCATATTCACAAGATCATCGTAGTATAATGGGTATCTGAAAGCATTGTTTTTCAGGTATTTTCCGGCCCTTATCAGATATATGTCAGATAGAGATGCTTAAGATCTGAGCAAACTGTATCAGGAAAAGAAGCCCCCTTCTTTTGTTGATGCCAACTTTTTGAACTATTGAACAAACAATATAGAACCGCAAAACAAAATGCACCCGGAGGCATTGAGATATTTTTGCGAGGTAGATAGCGCGGTTACAACTTAGAGAACAATGAAAATTAAGAACCAGGAGATGTTATGCCATATCCGCTTTGTCCTGTTTGTATTCCTGTTTGTACCCATTTCCGCAGGCGCCCAGACAGTTTTACCCTTTTTTAAGACGCTCAGGCACGAGAATGGATTGTCGCATAACAAGGTAAACTGCATATTGGAAGATAAGCGCGGCTTTTTGTGGTTTGGCACGGAAGATGGCCTGAATCGCTATGACGGCCGCTATTTTACCGTTTTTAAGAATGAGCCTTATAACAAAAAGCCGGGTATTGCAGGCAATACCATTAACGACCTCTATGAAGATAAGGACGGCATTATATGGATCGCCACAGAAGATGCGGGCCTCATCCGCTATAACTACAACCTGCCCGCAGCACAGCAATTCAAACAATACGTCTACAATGCCCGTGATTCCGCCAATTTCCCGGGCGAAGGGGTGAATAAGATCGCAGAAGATCACCTGGGTAACCTCTGGCTGGCCACCACCGGCAGCAATCCCATACGGTTCAATAAAAAGACAGAAAAATTCGATATGCCCGTACAGCAGCATACATCCTGCTGCATCCTCTCCCTCCTTATGGATAGCGGCGATACGCTGCTGGCAGGCCGGGCAGAAGGTGGTTTGCTAAAGATCAATACCCGTACTCTCCGGTCACGGGAAGATCAGCGTTACCAGGGCGCTTATGCCGGATTGCCCCATCTGGCTATCCCGGCCATTTTTAAAGACAGCAAACAGAACTACTGGTTTAGCTCCTGGAGCAATACCGTATATCGCCAGCCCGCCGGTGCAGCGGCAGAGAAAGCCTATCCATCAGACGAAATAGCTGCATTCGCGGAAGACAGGACAGGCAGTATCTGGATGGCGGGTAAAGACCAGGGCGTTACCGTGTACGACAGGAACAGGGATACCCTTTATCACTACGTGCATAGTGCATCGGCAGATGGATCCCTGGTCAATGACCATGTGAATGATGTATATATAGACAGCCGCGGTATCGTATGGATAGGCACTAACCTGGGCGTCAGCTACCTGAACCCCCTGTTTGCGCCTTTTGAACAGCATGTCTTCCCTAAAACCAGTAAGGATGTAGACGTGTATGTATACGATTTCTATAAGGATGAAGATCATACACTATGGATAGGCACCAGCGATGGTATTTATGTGCAACGCCGCGATGGCGCCGCATATGAGCATCGTAAGATCATTTATAAAGGCCAGGAATTATCCGTCACTAAATTCTATAAGGATGTGGATGGCAGCTTCTATATAGGCACGGATTATTCCCTGTTTAGGTATGATGAGCGTACCAATACCGTAGCGCTGCTGCCCAATACGGAAAATGATCCGCTTATGCGCCATCTTACCGGTTCCCGCATTGTATCTGTAGTACGGGATACCATCGCGCAGCACCCGGTACTACTGGTATTGCCTTACGGAAGGTATTTCGCGTATTATGACCTGGTAGACAAAAAATGGGTGTCCCGCGTGGATACTACCCGGAACATCGTACGGCATTTCAATATCCGGGATAATATGATCCGGAAATTCTACCGCGATACCCGCGGCGCCCTCTGGCTGGCTACCAACAAATCCGGCCTGGGAGAATGGCAGCCACAGGACCTTACCCCTATACAATATCACACCTATGATACGGGCAACAATGCCTCTATCAGCAATAACGATGTATATGATATTCAGCAGGATGGCAGGGGCAATTTCTGGATCAGCACCTATGGCGGCGGTTTAAACTACTACCAGCCCTCTGCCCGCAGCTTCATGCATATCGCGGAATCCAGCAACCTTACAGAAGGCCTGCAATCGGATAAACAGGGCAATATCTGGATGATCTGCAACGGTCACCTGCATAAATATGATACTGCTACCAAAACATATAGCTGTTATGATCTGCCCAGCCTCCAGACCAATGGCGGCATCATGGGCTACATATACAAGGATAAGGATCACACGCTGTATGCGGGCGGAGAGAATTTTTACCTCAGTTTCAGCCCGGATAAAGTAGCCGGAATCTGGAATGAGCCCAAAGTATATTTCACAGACTTCAGGATCTTTGACAAATCCAATAACCAGCTGCTGCAGAAGAAGGAGATCACGCTTAACCATTTCCAGAACTATTTTTCCATAGAGTATGCAGCGCCGGAATACAGCGGGGATAATCTCAACTATGCCTATATGCTGGAAGGGTATGATAAAGGCTGGGTAGCCGCCGGCAAACAGAATGTGGCCAGCTACTCCAACCTGGAGCCCGGCAAATACCGTTTTAAAGTAAAGGCCAGCAACTGGCGGGGCAGTAAGGTGCAGCATTTCGAAACCCTGGCCATTGTAATACTGCCGCCTTTCTGGAGTACCACGTGGTTTTACCTGCTCGTATTCCTGTTTGTGTTCTCGCTGGGATACCTGTTCTATCAATACCGCATCAAGGAAATGCTTAAACGCCAGGCCATGCGGAACCGGATTGCCCAGGACCTGCATGATCATGTGGGCGCTACCCTTAGCAGCATCAGCATTTACAGCGAAGTAGCCAAGATCTATCACGAAGAAAATAAACCGGACGATCTGAAAAAAGTGCTGCTGGCCATAGGGGAATCCTCTACCGGTATGATCCAGGAAATGGCGGATATCGTATGGGCGATTAATCCCCGCAATGATAATTTTACCAGTATTGTGGAAAGGATCAGGGCCTACGCGCAACCTTTATGCGACGCCAAACGTATATGTTTTTCCCTGGAGGCGGATCAGAAGCTGGCCCAAACAAGCCTGGCCATGGTAGTGCGCAAGAATTTTTACCTCATACTCAAAGAAACCATTAATAACGCCATCAAACATGCCAATTGCCGCAACCTGGACGTCGCTATCAGGCTGCGCCAGCATAATGTCATCGAGATGGAAGTAAAGGATGACGGAGCGGGCTTTGACCCGGCGTCAGCGCCGGAGCGCCGCCTGGAATCCTTGTCGGGGAACGGATTGGTTAACTTAAAACACAGGGCAGACGAACTGAATGCCCGGCTGGATATAAACAGCGCGCCCGGAGCGGGATGCGCCATCCGGTTAATATTTAATATTTAAACGTAAAGTATGAAAGTAAGAGTAGCGATGTTTGACGACAGCAGTAGTATCCGGAACAGTATTGCCTTACTGCTGGGCACAGATCCTTTGTTTGAACTGGTAGGCGTTTTTGAAAACGCGCAAAACTGTGTCGAAGATGTGCTGCAATGCCAGCCGGATGTAGTGTTAATGGATATTGAAATGCCCGGCGTTAACGGTATTGAAGCAGTAAAAAGCCTCAAAAAAGAAGTGCCCGCCGTGCAGATCCTGATGCAGACCGTTTTTGAAGACGAAGAGCGTATCTATGAATCTATCATCGCCGGCGCTTCCGGTTACGTGATCAAAGGCCAGATCAATACCACGCTGATCGATTCCATCAAGGATGTACTGGCTGGCGGTGCGCCCATGAGCCCCGGTATTGCGCGTAAAGTATTCCGCGTGCTGCAGCAGAATGCATCTAAAACGGAAGATAAAGTGGTGGATTATAAGCTTACACCCCGCGAAAAAGAGATCATCGCCTGCCTGGTCAATGGCCAGAGTTATAAAATGATTGCCGGCGATCTCAATATCAGTTACGAGACAGTACGCAGCCACATGAAACACATCTACGAAAAGCTGGGCGTAGGCTCGCTTACCGAAACGGTGGCGCTGGCCATTAACCAGCGTATTGTATAACCCCGTATTGGTATCTGATCACCGCTTTTGGTGATAGGATAGCTTCCTCCGGCAAATTATTTTTGCCCCTGTTATTAAATCAAAAGATAGGCTATACATGACGGGGAGGGAAGTTATTAAAAGCACGCCTGG
The DNA here is from genome assembly GCF_008386695.1 of Chitinophaga agrisoli. GTDB lineage: Bacteria > Bacteroidota > Bacteroidia > Chitinophagales > Chitinophagaceae > Chitinophaga > Chitinophaga agrisoli. The sequence continues at coordinate 1,458,664 of NZ_VUOC01000002.1, read as the reverse complement.
GCTAACCCAATCCTTGCAGGCGGCGCCCCAGGATGGTCCATTGACCCCTGAAAATATTATACGGATCGCAGCCCGGCACCTGCCGGAGAATACGATCATCTGTGATGAATCCTTGTCCGCTCATTGGCCTTATCCAAACCTGGCCCACGACGGCCGCTTCCATGATTATCTGTGGCAGGCGGCAGGGCCGGAGAGCAGTATGCTCAGCATTAGCCTGGGCGTGGCCATTGCAAGCCCTGGCAGAAAGGTCTTGTGCCTGGCCGCTGGGGGCAGCGCTATGGATAATCTGCTGGCATTAAGGATCATCGCACGCGGCAACCTGGATATTACCATGGTCATGTATTCACACGCTGCGGAAGCAGTGAGGCAGCGCTGGCACTGGCAAACAATTGCCGCGGAAATAGGATTGGAGGCTAGCTGTGTAGCCACCCTGGAAGATTTTAATCAGCATTTCAGTAAGGCCATTGGCAGGAAAGGCGCTTTCCTGGTAGAGGCCGTGTTATAGAATATATTATCCATATAGAACAGTAGAACAATAGACTAACAGACATAGAACAGAAGAACAAACCATTGTGTAATAACCCCGACTCTCACACTTGCTGGAAACCCGTCGTTTATTGAAAATATCCGGTATGCGCTTATTGGCCTGGCGCATGCCGGTTTCCTTTTTCCCGGGGTACCCGGGTTTGGTGATGTTGTGACTGCTCAATTGCCTTTAGCTTTACTGTATCAAATTAATTGCATCAGAAAAATTAATTGCATCAGTAAATGAAGAAAGTGATCCTGGTTACAGGCGCATCATCCGGTATCGGTTTTGCCTGTGCCACTGCATTACACCTCAAAGGCCATATTGTTTACGGTTCTACGCGCGATCTGAAACGTATAAGCACAGTACCCTTCCGCCCTATTCAATTGGATGTGACAGACGATGCCTCAGTAAGTAACGCAATAGAAAAGATCATTACAGCACAAGGTAAACTGGACGTGCTGGTGAACAATGCGGGCAATTACAGCGCAGGCCCTGCCTATACCATGCCGGTAGCTGCGGCAAAAAAACAGTTTGAAGTGAACTTCTTTGGCGTTGTTCGTATGTGCAGCGCCGTATTACCCGGTATGATCGGCAAAAAGCAGGGGCTTATCGTAAATATCAGCTCCCTGGCGGGTTTATCCGGCTGGCCCTATCAAAGCATGTACAGCGCCTCTAAATACGCTATAGAAGGGTATTCAGATACCCTCCGTATGGAACTGCGCGCTACCGGCGTAAAAGTAGTGGTCATTAACCCCGGCGATCTTAAATCAGGCTTTGCCCATAACGACAGCAAAACGGGTTTTGTGCTGGATGATCCGGGGCTGCAGCGCGATTACGAGAATGCGGTATCCAAAGCAAAAAAGGATAAGTACGCGGCGCCCGGCCCGGAAGGGCTGGCCAGAAAGCTCTGCGGCATCGTGGAAAGCCGTAACCCGGCGCACCGCTACTTCTCCGGCCGGCTGGCCCAGACCATGATACCTACGCTCAAATGTATGCTGCCGGCCGCTGTTTTTGATATGCTTATGAACGGCTATTACGGCGTGCGCTCCAGGTAAACGGGTAATTATATTACAGATGGCCTGCTCAGGGAAGATAAGGTGGCATTACCTTGTTGGATCAGCAGCTCCGCTACCTTCATGCGGCCGGCCTCTCCATGCTCAACAATATAGTTCAGCTCTGCCAGGGTAAGCAACTTTACATTCACCATCTTTACCGGCTCCAGCGAAAGTTCCAGCATGCCGGGCAGTTGCTCATCCGGCAGCCCAAAGATAGCGCCTATACGGCCCTCGCTGTTTACAAACTCCTTTGGTACATCTACATTGTAAAATTCTGTGGTGATGTAGGTCAGCTCATCCAGCAGGCTTACCACATTACCTTGCCGCGCCAGGATCTCTGCCGCCTGCATTAACAGCTGCAGCTCCCAGGTACCCTGTATACTGCCGGTCACTTTTTCGGCTACCACATAGACTTCCAGTCCAAAGCCATTGTACTCCGCATTGTCAGGGTTGCTGTCCATATCCTCATAAGGATCACTTAAACCGTCGCTGGCCATAATGGTCGTCTCTGGCCGGCGTATGGTCAGGTAAGCCTGCCGCAGGGATGGCCAGGCGGGGCCGCCCATGAACGCAGGGTTTATTACGGGGGCCATTACGTCCGCGTCCACCGCTCCCGCAGCTTGCCAATAGCTGTCACGCAACGCACAGCTCTCCTCAAAATGTTCCTGGTAAGTTTTCATAAAATGATCAGATTAGGTTGGGATGAAACTACAATATAAAAGAAATTCATATCTATATCTGCATAACTATATTACCTTTTTGTAAACACGGGATGCCATAGATCAAACGGTTTTTCTTTGTTTTGCTAAAAATATTAGTTTTACGGAGAAAATTAACCTGTAGTTTATGCCAGTGGAATTAGAGGAGGCCAGGTTGGGTAACTACTTTGCCCTGGGACGGGAAGTGGTAAAAGTAACGGAGCATCACTACCCCATACTGCCTCATTTGTGCCTGCAATTAGAGCCCCTTCGTATACAAGCCAACCGGCTCACCAAACTGGGTTTTAACCTGGTGCGCGGTGGCGATTTCAATAACTGGACAAAAGGCCATAATGGCATGCCCGTTTTCCTTAAAGCCGGTAACAACAACCGTTGGATACTACAGTTCACCGGTTATGAAAAAGTACGGTATGTGGAATACATTCATCAACTGCAGAACATCTGGTTCTGGGTTTTTGGAGAACCGCTGCAGAAAAAGGAGGATGAGCCGCAGGAGGAAGGGGGAACTAACCCGCATAACATGTATAACGGCCGTTTACAGCCTTTTTACCTTACCTGGGATTGCCGTTTCCTCATTTGTCATAAGCCCCATGTGTTGTGGACTATTACGGAGGATAAGCCTTTGTTTGAGCTGGCGGGCAGGAAATGGGGCTTACGGTTAATACAGGGGCAATCCAGCCGGCCCCTGGAAGACCAGGCTGCAAAATGGCTGAAGGATGAGATCAGGAGAATGCCTAAACCGGCGGTATAAACACCTTACAGGCATTCCTCGCAAATGCGTTTCCCTATCTCATCCATCAAACCCTCTGCTATAATATTCTCACGGTATACCGCGTGCTTGCAGTTTTTGTTATTGGATACAAAAAGTATCTCCTGTCCGGCTACGCAGGCGGTAATTCTACACTCTGCCGCTTTTTTGTGTACGATGGCTATGTCCACATCGTACGCTTCTCCCTTATAGGGTACTGTTAGTTTACGTGTTTTCATACCAGTTCAGCAGCAAATACAGTACCATTACAAACTGGCAGTTACAATGTGGCAGCCCACTTGTCAAGATAGCTTTCCAATACTGTCAGTGGCATATCCCCCTGCGTTAATAGCGCATGGTGGAACTTACGCAAACTGAATTTTGCTCCCAGTAACCGCTGGTATTTATCCCGCAGCGCCAGGATCTTCAAAGACCCCATTTTATAGGAAAGCGCCTGTCCCGGGGCTGCCATATAACGCTCCACTTCTGCCACTGCAATGGATTCGCTCACTGCTTCATGCTGCATCATATAATCAATAGCCTGTTCCCGCGTCATTTTACCGGTATGGAGGGCTACATCCAGCACCAGCCGTATGGCCCGGTGTATTTCCATATTAACCGCCCCCATCTGCTGGTAGGGGTCCGTATAACAGCCCAGCTGTTTGCCCAGCGTCTCCACATACAGGGCCCAGCCCTCCAGGAATACATTAAAGGCTGGTTGCCGGCGGAAGGTAGGTAGCGCCGTGTTCTCCTGCTGCAGGGATATCTGGTAATGATGCCCGGGGATGGCCTCGTGCATAAAAGTGGCTTCCAGGCCATAAAAAGTAACATTCACCTTGCGGGCGTCCGGTACGGGTACATACAGCACCCCGGGCCGTTTGCCGTCAATAGAGCCAATGGTATAGGCGGGGCCGGCCTGTGAGGCCTCCCGGAAGGCTTCAAAACGGCGGATCTCAAAGCCTGCCTTAGGGCGAACGTCAAACAATTCCGGCAGGTGCGGCATGATCTTTTTGTAGATCTGGCGGTAGGCGTTCAGCACCTGCTCCGGGGTGGTAAAAGGCATAAATTTTTTGTCCGTTTGCAGGTAGTGGAAAAATTGTTGCAGGTTGCCCTTAAAACCTACCTGCTTTTTCAGCGCTTCCATCTCCCCGGTAATACGGGCTACTTCCCGCAGGCCTGTTTGGTAGATCTCTTCCGGGGTCTCGTCGGTAGTGGTATAATAATGCACCCAATAGGCATACATCTCCTTGCCGCCAGGCAGGGCATACAAACCGGAGGCGGTAGTGGCGGCTGGCAGGTATTGCTGTTGCAGATATTTGGTCAGCTTGTCAAAAGCCGGCAACAGCTGCCCGCCTATGACCTCCCGGTAACCCTGCGTAATATGCGCCCGTTCCGTAGTCGTAAAGGAGGCCGGCATCTTCCCTAACGGCTGGTAGAACAGGTTGCTGCTGTCATTTTTGGCCAGGGCCGCCATTTGCGGGATCAGTTTTATCACTAGTGCCTTGGGTAGCACAACCCCGGCGGCCTTACCCTGGTTAAAATTGGCAATGGCGGTATCTATCCAGCGTACGGCGGCCTGTGCCCGTTTAAACCAGTTATCATAATCATGCACGGTATTAAACGGCTGGGCGGAGGCGCCGGAGCCCAGCATGCCCAGCAGGGCGGGGGTGGAGATAAACTGGTTAATGGGCAGGTACTCCAGGTGCAGCTTTGCCGCATCCAGCCCGGTTTGCAGCTGCGCCTGCAGCACATCGTAGGAGATGCGGTCTGTCATATCCAGGCTTTCCCGCTGGAATAAACGCAGCGAATCCTGGTAGCGCCGGTAAAACTGCGCCATGGTGGCGGTATTGGCGGCGCCCTCCGCCGGTAACTGATCATCATACCGGTGATCGCCGCTAAAAGTGGCGTCCAGCGGTGACAGCGCCAGCCGCTGCTGATAATAATTTTCAAATACCCGCTGAAGGGCCTCGTTGCGGGCCTGACTAAAACTGGTGCTGGCGGCTGATAATAACAAGACGCACACAATCCATCGCTTAAGGTACATGTCGTGTAGTTTTTTGCTTTATAGATCCTTTATCATCCAAACAGAACAACCATAATGGCCGGATTGCCCAAGCGGCGCAGACAGGTGAACAAAACCCATCTTTTCATACAAGGGGATGGCGGTATACAGCTCTGGCAGCGTTTCCAGGTACAGCTGTGTAAAGCCCATTTCCCCGGCGCTTATACAACACTGTTCCAGCAGCTGTTTACCCAGCCCTTTTCCCCTGGCAGCGGCCAGCAGGTATAATTTTACCAGCTCGCAGCAACCTGCGGGCAAACCAGGGGTAGGGTAGATGCCTGCCCCGCCCAGTACCTGCTCATCCTGCGTAAGCACCCAATAGGCGGCGGAAGGAGTGCAGAAACTGCGATACATGTGATCGATGCCTGCGTCAAAGAAGGCGGTACCGGGTTTATTGGCGCCAAAGTCCGTCAGCACCTGCCGGATAATAATGGCCAGCTGGGGATCGTCCTGTGGTTGTATGAGCCGTATGGTAGCAGTTTGCATACGGCAAAATTAGCGGGGCATACCGGCGCAGAATTGAATGGATTTAACCTGGAGGAATTTTTTAATGGGAGATAAGCGGCCTTTTCAGGAGGGGGACTGTCAGAGGTGCTTATACTGTTTGGGCAACAAACCGGTAATATGCTGAAAAGTGCGGGTAAAATGCGCCTGATCCGCAAAGCCACAGCTATAAGCTATTTCAGTAAGCGATAAACGGCCTTCCCGTACCATAGGCAAGGCCCGCTCTACTTTTACACGCCGGCGATATTCGCCCAGCGTACAGGTAAAATAGCGGGTAAAGTAACGGGAGATGGTAACCGGGTGCAGTGATAAATGTTCTGCCAGTTGTGTCAGTGTCAACGGCGCGTCCCACTGGTCATTCAGTACCTCGCGGATCTTTTCCGTCCACTCTGGATACAATTTCTCTGCGGGCGCATGATCCTGCACCAGGCCCAGGCATAATTGCGCAATGGCTATCCCGGATTCGGTATCATGGAGATAATGCTCTTTTAAGATCTTCAACAGGCCGCTGGTATTAATAGGACGGTGATTGCCCAGCATCAGGGACTCGCCTGGTATAAGGCTGCCGTATTGATCAAAGAATGCCGGTTCCAGCTCTATGTTAAAAATGCGGGTGCCTGGCCGGTAATCCACATTCTGGTGCGCAATACCGGGATAATAGTACAGCCCGGCGCCTGCTCCCTGCACTTGCGCGCTACCCGGTCTAATTTCCCGGCTGCCGCCGGATAGGATATGTGAAAAATGGGGATTGCTGTGATAATGCCAGTCGGATGATAAACCCTCCGGGAACACTGTTTCCGTGGTAATGATAGGCCCAAAATGCCGCTCCTGCACCTTTTGCCCTACATAAGCCCCTTTGTCATATTGTACCGCCTGGATAGACATCCGGTAAAGGTAATCCATGCCCGCCGGGTCACGCAATTTTTTTGGGATAAGCAGATCTGGCTATTATCCTGGCGCTCAATGACCACCGCGCAAACAGGCTGATTTTTTGGGATAAGCGGCCGTTTTTACGGCCTTCCGGTTGGCTTTTCCGGGGGAAATGCTTATATTTGCATTCGCAAAATCTACTTACTAGCTCGGCGGATTGCTGGGCTTTTCTATTAATATGAGTTGAAAATCAAGGGGATAAACACTATACCTAACCCAAAGGTTCCCTTAGATATAAACTTACCTACTACTAGCCCGCTACCCATTATTTCACTGATGATGAATCAGTTATTGATTGTGTACTTATAACAACTATAAGTATTTGAAAAACTGGCTATTGCTATGCAGCAGCCGGATCGGATTGTTAATGAATGTATAAATAATAAAATAATATAGCATATATGGATCAGCTAAAACTGAAATTGCAGGAGTATTATCACCGTTATCAGCAACTGGATGGGCACGTGAAGCCAGGAAAAGAAGACGTGGGGGATATGGAGAACGATATCCTTTCGCAGTTTGGGCTTCCCGCATCCAAACGTTTTGTACAGATCCTGCACGATTTTGTGAATCATGGACAGGTGAACGATCACCTGTTGGACTACGTAAGCAAAAAGCTGCGCTCCGCAGCCAGAACATATTTATTATCACCGGTTATGTCAGACGTTGAAGTGTTGAACCTCGCCCGCGATCAGAAACGCAGTCCCTACGACGTGCTGCCTGAGCTGGGTTATGTGGTGCATGATTACGCCATATTCCTGGTGGGCGAACTGCTCTACCGCCGTAATATGGCCCCCGTGGACGTACTGGATGAGCTCAAAAAAGTACAGCATTTTGATAGCTGGAACGACCTGACGCTCCTCACCAAGATCAGCAATTATTCCACCCATGAAATGTACGCCAGGTTGCGTAAGCAACAGCTGCGTTTCGTGGATGATTTTATCCAGTTCAGCCACCGCCAGGTAACCGCTAAAGCTCCCGCTAAAAGGCCTACGCCGGTAGAAGAAGGGTATACCCCCAACTACCGCACTATTGCCAAACTGAATGTAGAGGACATCGTGTTCGATGAGCATGCAGCCCCCCACCTGTTTGGCAAGATCAGGACCGGCAACCGCTATACCCGTATCACTATCGGACTGGAATTCTCAGAGCTTAACCAGATCCTGATGAGCGCCGGCGAAATGGGCGTTGCCATCAGCAACCTGATTAAGAAGAAAATGACAGGCCCCGCCTCCGGTAAGCCCACCGTGATAGATATACGCACCGAGTTTGGCAAGATGTTGCGCCTGGACAGCTGCTACCTGGAGGTATATAAACCCCAGCACCGCGAAGGCACAGACTGGATAGAGGATAAGGATAATTTCTACTTCGTGGATAAAATCCTGACCAAGAAAGAATTTGATAAACGCTCAAAAGAAGTGGAGATCAAAGAAAAGATCCAGGAATGCCTGGAACTGATAGGCGGCTCTTATGTACATTATCAACGCCTGCGCCGTTTAGGCATTACCGATGAGGAAGCCAAACTGCGTGCCGGCCTGCAGGACGAGCTGCTGTTCCGCTTATCTACTTTCCTGCATAAACTCAAGGATTAATATAGATTAAGTGTGCCACGCCGCCATAAACGGAGGGTCATACTTACACTAAATAACCGTCAAAGGTCGCCTCAGCCATAAGAGGCGGCCTTTTTTTCATGGAGGTGGTTCTCCACCTGACGCAAAAAAAGAAGGGGTACCGGTAACGGTGCCCCTTTTTTGCGCCCTGATTGATAATGCTCCCCTCCCTTTCGGGACGAGTAACTATGCTGCGAAAACTAAATGTGACTTGATAAATACACTGTTTGATAACCGTGCCTTACAAACTTAAACTTTAAAAATCCTTTAATGGTTAATCGGATGTTAAACCGTTTTTTTAATAAAACCATCCGCAGTTGATCCCTGCCGGCTGGCAGTAAAAAGAAGCCATTTCGTCGATCACTTGATGGCCGGCGGTCCATACCACGTTAAATCATTAAAATTTTTTTTCATAGAGCAAAGGTTCTGCTTTAATCCGTCGTCCAATAAGGTATAATCGTATCTGATGAGTACAATAGTACAACGCATCGCCTTCACGGGGCTTTTAGTATTGACCGCTGCGCCGGCGGTGTTTGCACAGGACCTGCTGTTAAAAGGGGTGCTGCAGGATAAGACAGAGAAATTCGCTTTGCCCGGCGCTACGGTAAAGCTTACCTCCGTAAAAGATTCTACCAAGATAGTAGGCGGCGTTACAGACGGTAACGGCGTATTTACCATCCCTAACCTCAGCGCACAGGCCTACAGAATGTCCGTGACCTTCCTGGGATATAAGAATATAACAAGGACCATCCGGGTGAATGCCAACCGTCAGGACCTTGGCACTATCATGATGGACCGTGGGTTCACAGCTCTTAAAGGCGTGACCATCACCGGTATGGTACCTCCGGTACAACAGAAAGGGGATACCCTTGCTTATAACGCCAGCGCTTATAAAACCAACCCGGATGCTACCGCGGAAGACCTGGTGAAGAAAATGCCCGGTATTACCGTAGATGGCACAGGCGTAAAAGCACAGGGCGAAGACGTAAAGAAAGTATTACTGGACGGTAAGGAATATTTTGGGGACGATGCTACGGCCGCCCTTCGTAACCTGCCTTCAGAAGTGATAGATAAGATAGAAGTATTTGACCGCCTGAGCGATCAGGCCCAGTTCACCGGCTTTGATGATGGTAACTCCTACAAGACCATTAACATCGTAACACGTGGCCAGATGCGGAACTCCCAGTTCGGGCGGGTATTTGCCGGCTATGGCACAGACGACCGTTATTCCGCAGGCGGCAACGTAAGCCTGTTTAATGGCGACCGCCGGATCTCCATCATCGGTATTACCAATAACATTAACCAGCAGAACTTCTCTACCCAGGATCTGTTGGGTGTGGTAGGCAATGCTGCCGGTAACCGTGGTGGTGGAAGAGGTGGTCGCGGCGGAGGTGGCCGTGGCGGTGGAGGTGGCGGCGGTAACGCCGGTAACTTCCTCGTTGGTCAACAGGATGGTATTACCAAAACCAATTCCATTGGCGTAAACTTCTCTGATGTATGGGGTAAAAAAATAACCGCCAGCGGCAGCTACTTCTTTAACAATACCAATAACGCCAACGATCAGTTGACCAACAGGCGCACCTTCCTTACCGGGGACTCCAGCCAGTTGTATAATGAGCACCAGATAACCAGCAACAAGAACTATAACCACCGTATTAACATGCGCGTGGAGTATAAGATAGATTCCGCCAACAGCCTGCTGTTTACGCCCAATGTGAGCTTCCAGAAATACAATTCCTATGCGGAAACAAACGGTGTAAACTCCCTGCCGGACAGCAGCCTGGTAAGCCGCTCTGAGAACTATCAGAACAGCAGCACCTCCGGTTATAACGCCAGCACAGGTATCCTGTTCCGCCATGCCTTTAGCAAACGCGGGCGTACCATCTCCGTAGGTCTTAACCTGGGCTTAAATGATAAGGACGGAGAACGTAACCTGACTGCCTATAATACTTATTTTAAAGGACAAACGGGCCTGAATGATTCTACCCGGCAGCAATCCAGCCCTAACAGCAATGGCTACCAGATCTCCGCTAACGTTGCCTATACAGAGCCGGTTGGCCAGCATGGGCAATTACAGCTGAACTATAACCCTTCCTGGTCAAAGAATAATGCGGACCAGGAAACCTTCCACTTTGATGAGTTCACCGGTAAATACATACTGCCGGATACCAGCTTATCCAACGTATTTGAGAATACCTATAAAACACAGAATGGCGGCGTTACCTACCGTTACGGTACCCGCGACGTGATGTTGTCCGTAGGCGTTTCTTACCAGTATTCAGAACTGAATAGCGACCAGACCTTCCCGCTTAATACAGATGTGCGCAGAACGTTCAGCAACCTGCTGCCTAATGCCATGTTACGCTGGAAGTTTAACGATAATAACAACCTGCGCCTGATGTACCGGGTATCTACCAGCAACCCGTCCATAGGCCAGCTGCAGAACGTGATCAATAACAGCAACCCGCTGTTTATCTCTACGGGTAACCCGGAACTGCAACAGCAGGCTACCAACCAGTTGATCACCCGGTATAGCTATACCAAACCGGATAAGGGCATGAGCTTTTTTGCCAACATCTTTGTGCAGAACACAAAAGATTATGTGACCAACGCCACCTATATTGCCTCTAAAGACTCTGCGCTGACCAACACCGTTACGCTGTTCAAAGGCTCGCAGCTGTCCAAACCGGTAAATATGGATGGTTACTGGAGCGTACGGTCTTTCCTGACTTTTGGTATGCCCGTGCAGCCCATCAAGACCAATGTGAACCTGAATGCAGGCTTTACCTGGGCACGTACGCCGGGTATCGTGAATAACATCACCAATACCTCTAACAGTTATAATTATAACCTGGGCGTAGTGCTCTCCAGCAATATCAGCGAGTATGTGGATTTTACGCTGTCCTACTCCGCTAACTTCAACGATCTGAAGAACAGTATACAGCCCACGCTGAATAATACCTATTTCTCTTCTGCCGCCGGTTTACGCCTAAACCTGCTGTCAAAGAACGGATGGGTATTCTCTAACGATCTTACCAACCAGTTGTACAGCGGTTTAACAGATGGATATAACCAGCAGTACTGGCTGTGGAATGTAAGCGCCGGTAAGAAGTTCCTGAAGGATCAGCGCGCAGACATCCGCCTCACCATCTTTGACCTGCTGAACCAGAACCGCAGCATTACCCGCACCACTACGGAAACCTATGTGGAGGACGTGCAGACCCAGGTACTGAAACAGTACTTTATGCTTACATTTACTTACAAGATCAAGAACTATAAGACCGATAAAACAACAGAGCAACAGGAAGACGAAAGGAACATGATGCGGCATCCCAACGGGCTCTTTTTATCACCCGATGGCACAAGGCCTGGCGGCGGTGGTGGCAGGACCGGTGGTATGGGCGGCGGCAGAACGAGGCAGGAATAGCTAACAGCTACTATCAACTAACGAACTAATTATTCAACAGCCAAACGCTAAAGGCCCAAAGCCAACAGCCAACAGCTGTTATCACGCGGACTAATTCTTAAACAGCTAATGGCTAACGGCTAAAAGCTAAAAGCTACGCAGCTAAAAAAAATGAGCTCGTTCACTGAACAGGATTTATCGGAAGCGCTAAAGAAAGGAGACCAGGCGGCTTTCAGGGAGTTGGTGGAAACCTGGAAAGATATGGTGTATAATACCGTCTTAGGCATTGTACAGCATGAGGCGGATGCAGAGGATGTGGCACAGGAAGTATTTGTGCAGGTATACCAGTCCATCGGTTCTTTCAGGGGAGACGCCAAACTGTCTACCTGGCTGTACCGCATTGCGGTTACCAAGTCGTTGGATTTTGTGAAGAAAAGGAACCGCAAAAAACGTTGGGGCCTTGTGTCCAGCTTGTTTGGGGATAGGCAGGAGGCCATTGCAGACGCAGCGCCGGACTTTCACCACCCCGGCGTGCAAATGGAGAATAAAGAGCGGGCCGCCGTATTGTTCAAAGCGCTGGATCAGCTGCCGGAGCGGCAAAAGGCCGTGTTCGTATTACACAAACTGGAAGGTTTGCCTGCAAAAGAGATAGGAGAAGTAATGGATATGAGCATGGCCACCGTAGAAGGGCTTATGCATCGCGCTAAAGCTAATTTGCGCAAACTACTGGAAAAATATTATTCGGAAGAAGGAAAATAGCGAAGGTTTTTTGAAAGAATGGCGTCTAATTAATAGTAAGGAACAGAGAAAGGAAACAGGATCTTTAAACTGTATACCGTGAAGAAAAGAGAAGATGAAATAAGGGATGAAGTAAACGCTGCCATGAATAGCCTCGATGGCGCAAACAGGGCAGCTGCGGGAGATTTCTTTTTTACCCGTCTGCAGGCGCGTTTACAACAGAAAGGCAGCAGCGCCTGGGAGCGCGTGCTGGGATGGATAGCACGGCCTTCCGTAGCCATTACAGGGCTTTTTATTATCCTGCTGCTGAACAGCATTGTATTGATACGGCAGTTCGAACAGCAATCGACAGGCACAGACCAGGCTTCCTTACAGGCATTTGCAGAGGAATACCGGTTGGAGGTTCCAACAATATACGATGACGATAAAATGGAGTGAAATGGCAATAGCTAAAAACAAGGTGTTACTGATCATTGTAGGAGTGCTGTTAATAACCAACATGATTGTATTGCTGGTGTTCATTAACATGAAACAGAATGGCTCCCGCAAACATGATCAGCCAGGCAGACAAGGATTGGTACAGATACTGGAAGAAAAGGCCGGTTTTTCAAAAGAGCAGCTGGGCGCCTATCAGCAGCTCCGGGATCAGCACTGGACAAAAATGAAACCATTGCTCACCGATATGCGCAACGCCAAGGATAGCTTTTACCGGTTATTGTATACACCGGAAACTACAGACTCCGTGCTGGAGCTGGCCGCGGCAGAGATCGGGCGCAGGCAGGCTGCCATTGATCTGCAGACCTTCCACCACTTTCAGCAGGTACGTAACCTGTGCGACTCATCCCAGCGCCCTGGTTTTGATACCCTCATCCACCAGGTGGTATACCGGATGACCGCTCCTTTCCGCAGGGATAACCTCCATCCCCGCAACCCGCGACGTTAACCAATTACAGACATACATACACCATTTTTTAAAATATAAATTTAATCATCATGAAGAGGATTATGTTAGCATTGGCGTGCTTATTCGCCAGTTACGTTGGAGTACAGGCACAGGATCAGGGCGATCATCAACGCCGTACGCCCGAAGAAAGGGCAAAGATGACAGTAGAAAAACTGTCTCCTGATCTGGCCCTCAAAGACGATCAGAAAACTAAACTGAACGACGCTTATACCGAGTTCTATAAAGCTATGGAAAAGCTGCGCGCAGATGCAAAAGCCACTGGCAACCGTCCTGACAGGGATGCGTTCAAAAAACTGGGTGACGATCGCGATACCAAAGTAAAAGGTTTCCTGACCGATGACCAGTTCAAAAAGTACAATGAGAAGATGGAAGAAATGAAGAAACAACGTGGTGGCGGAAGAGGCCATGGCGGCGGCAATGGCAAGAAATAAGTAAGTATTAGTTAGTGATGGCGGTAGCGCAGACGGATCTCGTTTGCGCTACCGTTTTTTTATACATACGTTAGTCTATCTTATAGATCTGTTTCAGCAGGTACACATACGGCGCCACCATATGGTGCACGAACAGGTTCTTACCATCGAACGGAAATTTAGCGTCATACCCATCCTGCGGGTACAGTATAATGGGAGATCCTGCGGGCGTATAATTATGGCTGTTCACAAAATCAGGCCGGCCATATTCCGCCAGTGTCTTATGTACCTGCTTATACGCCAGTTTGCCTAATACCCGCTGCATGCGGCGGCTGGCCCGTTTGCTGGAGCGGTCCAGCCGGCCATACATATAGTTCACAGCCAACCGTATAAAAAACCGCTGTTTCTTCAACCCTTTATGCAGGTTCACAAACGGATTTACACTGTTGTAATCATTAGTGGTCTGTATGGAAAAAGGCGTTTCGGGTACCCAATCCCGTGGGTTGATCACCCGGTAGCCCCAGCCGTCACGGGTAATAAAATCATAGTCATATGCATAGTACAGATTACCGGGTTTAGGCGCAGCGCTGCAATAGGTCTTGATCAGGATATCCCTGGGAAAGTCCGGGTCATCCAGGTACTCCAGGTATGAGCGCAGCAAAAAGGCAATGGCCGCTCCCTGGCTATGCCCAACGATGAGGAAGTTGCGTATGCCTTTCTTATGGTATTCTTTGATCTTGCTTACTACATCGGGCGCTATGGAGGCCATGCCCAGCGTCCAGCCGGCATGCACATACGCCGCGCTGTCCCTGGCCAGTTTGTAAGGGAAGCGGGTGCTGTCATTTAACTGCAGTGTGCCCATGGCAGGGATCATGCCGGCGTAGAAATTCGCCAGCCAGGATACCGCTGTGCCGGTGGTACCCCGTATACTGATGATGGCCGTATGGTCCTCGTGCAACCATAGATCCCAGCGGTTCAGCATGCCCACTACCGGCGAGCGGTATATGAGCCGGCAATTGTCCGGGTAGGGAACCACGAGCTTTGTCCAGGGAGTATCTCCCTGCAGGGCCGTTACCCGCAGCAGCTGTTCATATTCTTTGGGGTCAAAGCCTGGCTGCAGCTTTTGTGCCGTTGCCGGCAAACAATAAAGCAATATACTGTAGATCCAGGCCGCCAGTAAGCGTTTTAATATACGCATAGCTTGCACAATAATGGTTACAATAATTTGGCCGCCGCATCTTCCCAGTTCAGGATACGGTCATACCCTTGTATATGTACGTTATGATGGCCGGTAAACAGATACGGTTTACCCTTAAAATGCGTAAAGTTACGGATAAGATCGTCTATCATGATGTCTGTCTGCACCAGGCTCTTATCGCCGCACAGGCAAAACTGCCGCCAGGTAAGGAACGGAAAATTATCCATCAGCCAGTCATACTTATCCTTCAGGGAGTGGGGAAACTCCATAGCGGCAGATACGATATAGAGCTTGTATTTCTTGTTCAGCTCTTCCAGCACCTCCTGCGCATGCGGATATACGGCCAGGTCGCGGAAAAAGCCGGGCGTGTTCAGGTACTCCAGGATCTTGCCCTTATGATCAATGGGTAATGCTTCAGAAAGGGTTTTGCCATACAGCTCTTCTTCGGAGAATACTTTACCATAATCCCGGTAATACCATTCCCGGGCTTTGGTGATCGGATCTGCAATGGTCTCGTCCATATCTATGGCAATCGATAACACATGATTCGTCATAACGTAAAATAATTAGTCGTTAGTCATTAGTATAAAGATATTTATTGTATCTGATTTTACTAATGGCTAACGACTAACGACTAACAACTTATACCCGGGGGTTAGTATACTTTTTCTACCCGGCCTACCGTCCCGTCTGCGCCAATACCTTCTACCACCACACGGAAATGCCTGGAGAAGTCATTATTGTAGAAAACGATATTGGCAGTATGGGTGCTGGTATCGATTGGCAGGTTCGGGTTCCAGTAAAGGGTCATCCTTTTGTCGGGCAGGGAATGCACTTCTTTATGCACCGCGTAATCCGGTGAGTAGAATTCCTTCACTACGGTATAGCCCGGTTTCTTATACATCTCAAAGCCGCGTACGGTATTATCACCGCCTTCGCCGCCTTTTTTGGTATATACCGCAATAGCGCCGCCCGCGCCGCCTCCAATACCGCCCATGAACGGCGGGCGGAATACTTTCACCAGCGCAATATCCGTTACAGGCAGGCTGCTGATCATGGATACATCCACCGGCATCTCATTCAGGTACAGGGAAGGGCTTCCGCCGCGCCAGGAGAGGGAAGGATTGTTCAGGTCCCCGGTGATCTGCAAACCGGCTACCCTTGACTGCAGGTACTGGAAAACGTTCATATAGCTGGCATTTTCCTTGGTCATGTCAAAGGAGTACCCATCGCCGCCGGAAAACAAGCCGCTGGCGTACTTCTTATCCATAGACTCTTCCTTGGTCACTTTCCGCTCGCTGATGTTCACTTCCTTCAGGAAAATGGTGCGGCTATTGATGGACCGGTTCACCCTGTTAGCGTCAAAAGCGGTGGTCAGGTAAGCTTTCAGCGTATTATTATCGATGGCCGGCGGTATACGGAAGGGGAAAGGCCCCGCTACCGATGCCGTATTCTCAAAGAAATGGGTATTGAACTTCACAGTAACGTCTTTCCAGCGTTTTTGCGCATCATTGCCCTGGTAGTAGATCAGGGCGGTATCTGCAAATACCATGTTCTGCAGGGTAAATTCACCCATGCTGTTGGTAGGGGCAGAGGCGATCATGGTGCTGCTGTCAGTCATCTGTTTAATGATGAAGTCCACTTTACCGTTTGCCAGCTGGTAACGGCCGTTATTGGTAAAGGCGGTGCCTTTCAGCAAAATGCCCTGCTCATAGGGATAACGGGTATCAGGGAACTGTTTGTTCAGGATCTTCTCCCAGCTGAAACGCCGCCAGCCATTGGTCATCATCACCAGGTCCAGGGCCTGCGTGGCCAGTTTGGAGGTATCTGTGAAGTACCAGGCCGGATTATGGATATATCCTTTCATGTCAGAGGTAAGCAGCAGGTTGGATACGATGGTGTTCTGATCCGGGTCCTTTACCACCAGGTCTGCGTCCGTAACGGCTACGGACAGGATGGATTGCAGGCTGTCCGGCACTTTCAGCACCACGGTATTTTTGCCGCGTTCTTCCGTATCAATGGAGGCGTCATCCGGTAAGGCCAGGGGCAGACGGTCCGGTTTGCTGATGAATACCAGCCTTTCAGACAGCGGCTGGCCGCTTTTGCTGAAGAGGGTCAGCTGCATAATACTGGATGGCATGGATGCCGTAGGCACAAAACCGCTGATACGGCCTTCAGACACCTTTAACGGCGCTTTATATACCAGCTGCTGGTTGATCTGGCCAATCAGCAGCAGTTCATCATAAGCAGTATCTGCCGGGTTGGCTACCATCGCCTGGTAAAATACGCGGGCCCCGCGGTTATATACTTTCAAGCCCGCGCCGGTGGTCTTTACGGCCGGCAGGGCAATGCTTTTCTCCTGTCCATTGGCGGCTTTTATGACTGCGCTATAGGTTTCGCCGGCTTTGGCGGGCATCAGCTCAAACTGGCCCATACCGTCATGCAGGGTTTCTATAGCGGCCACTTTCTGGCCCTTGCTGTCCTTTATTATACCGCTAACGCCTATAGGATAACCGCTTTGGTCAATGGCTTTAAAAGCTACTATATTATTCTGCCCAATGATCATATCGCCGCCTTCCGGGAAAAACTGTACGGAAAACGCGGTGGAGCTAACGCTGTCGCGGGTGGGCGGGTTATTCCGCTTCTGCGGGTCAAAGATCTCGATGGTGCGGGAATAAAGGAATGCCTGGTCAAAGTTCAGCATCCAGGAAGTATAGGCCCGCAGCTGGTACATACCGGGTTTCAGCGTTTCCGGCAGATCCAGGTTACCCGGCGCGCCGGCATTACCGGCCGCAAACAATTTCTTCTGTACAATGGCGCCGCTGCGGTCTGCCAGTTCTACATAAAGGTTGGTCGCACGGGTATCGGGCAGGCCTTGCAGGGTAATATAGGCCTTGAACCAGATGGTCTCTCCGGAGGCATAATAGTCCTTGTCAAGGTGCAGGTATACTTTTTCCTGTGGGTAACGGTTAGCAAATTCGTCCAGGGCTTCTACCACCCGGTCAGTCCAATCGTCAGCAGGCAAAAGGGCAAAAGCACTGATCAGCATTATCGTAAAGGCAGGGAGCCACCACTGCAAACGCAACTGCTTCAAAACGGCGCGTAGGTGTTGCATGCAAAGAAATTTAAAATGCGATAATAGCAAAAAATATGCTATATAGGTTATAGAATATAAGAATACAATAGCTTTAGCTATTATTGCAGGCAGCTAAACTATTTTAAGAAAATTTTAAGGCAAGGGAAATAATTACGAATGACCAATTACGGATTACGAATGGAAGGAGCGGCGGATATGAAAAAAAGACTCATCGTTATCGGTGGCGGCGCGGCAGGTTTTTTCTGCGCCGTGAATGCAGCCCGTCTGTGCCCACAGCTGGAGGTACTGCTGCTGGAAAAGACGGGTAAACTGTTATCTAAAGTAAAGGTATCCGGCGGCGGGCGCTGTAATGTTACGCATGCTGCCCCTGATATCCCCTACATGTCCAAACACTACCCACGTGGCCAGCACTTTGTAAAAAAGGCGTTTGGCCGCTTCTTTGTGCCGGATACCATTCAATGGTTTGCCGATAGGGGCGTAATGCTGAAAACAGAGGCAGACGGGCGTATGTTCCCCGTTACAGACAGTTCCCAGTCCATTATCGACTGCCTGCTGCGGGAGGCGGACCAGTACAAGGTAAAAGTGGCCCTGCACCAGGATGTTACGGCTATACAGCAACAGGAAAACGGCCGCTGGCAGCTAACCCTCCAGCAAGGCCCGCCCCTGCAGGCAGATTACCTCTGCGTAGCTGCCGGCGGGTATGCCCAGGCAGATAAATTTGCCTGGTTAAAAGCTACCGGCCACCAGGTAGAAGCGCCTGCGCCCTCCCTGTTCACCTTAAATACGCCCGGCCATGCCATTACCGCCCTGATGGGGGTAAGCGTGCCCCTGGCCCATGTAAAGGTGGCCGGCGCTAAACTGCAGGAGCAGGGCCCCGTGCTTATTACCCACTGGGGTATGAGCGGCCCGGCCGTATTGCGCCTTTCCGCCTGGGGCGCCCGCGATCTGCAGCAGCTGCAGTACCGCTTCACCGCCCTTATAAATTGGACGCCCGCTTTTAATGAAAATACCCTGCGTGAAGAGCTGCAGGCACTGCGCTTTTCATTAGGCCCGCAGAAAATGTTCAATAAAAACCCCTTTGAGCTGCCGCAGCGCCTGTGGCAGTTCCTGCTGCTGCAGTCCGGCATCACAGACGCCACCCGCTGGGCGGATATGCCTGCCAAAGCGCAGCAGCAGCTGGTGAAAAACCTGGCCGCCATGGAATTACCCGTACAGGGAAAAACAACGTTTAAAGAGGAATTTGTGACCTGCGGCGGTATCCGGTTAACGGAGATCAATCCCTCCACCATGGAGAGCAAACTGGCGCGGCGCCTGTATTTTGCGGGAGAGGTGATGGATGTGGATGGGATAACGGGGGGCTTTAACTTTCAGCATGCCTGGACCAGCGGTTTCATTGCCGCCAGCAGCATTGCCGCACAGGAGGAGGCATAAAAAAATTACGAATTATCAATTACAAATTACAAATGATAGGCAAGCCGTTTTTTCATTGTTCACCTTATTGGCTATTGCTAATGGTTCTATATCCCATTGCCCATCAAGACCTGCGGTTGCTGCCTTACGGAAGCGCCGCTGTAATTGGTAACTAATAATTCGTAATACCCTAACGCTGGCAAAAGATTTTGTCGTAATTCCCTCGTGCTTCTAAGTCCGTGCTATCTATTAATCCTTTTCCAAATGCCGTTCTCAGGGATCATCTCTTTCCTCACTGTTCAACTGTAGAACAAAAGTAATGGTCTTTGCGATATAGAGCTAAACAATAATATTTATCCTCGCATAGAGAATCTTTATATCATGGGAAATGCCCGCTGCTCACCGCATCGCGTAAATGGGTTACTGCCCGTTGGCCTCCAGGTAATGGATGCCAGGCGCATATTCTTTCTCCAGGGCCTGTAAGATCAGCGTAAAATGACCCGGGTTGGCCAGAAAATCAATTTGTGTGGTATCTATCATCAACGTGCGTACGGCATGTTGTTTCAGGTATTGGGTGTACATCTGCTGTACTTTCAACAGGTATTCATCCTCGATCTGCTGCTCGTAGGAACGGTTGCGTTTCCTGATGTTCTGCTGCAGGCGGCTTACCGGGGCATTCAGGAAAATCAGCAGGTCCGGCTGCACCAGCTGGGGATTAATGATCTCAAACAGTTTCTGGTACAGGTTATATTCATCCTCCGCCAGGTTAATGCGCGCAAACAGCAGGCTTTTGATAAACAGGTAATCGGATATGACCACATCGCTGAAAAGGTCTTGCGTTTGCAGCATATCCTTCAACTGTTTATAACGTTCCGCCATAAAGAACAGCTCCAGTGGAAAAGCATACTGCCGGGGCTTCTCATAGAATTTAGGCAAAAAAGGATTGTCCGCAAACTCTTCCAGGATAAGTTTAGCATGATAATGACGCGCCAGCATATTGGCCAGCGTGGTTTTGCCAGCGCCAATATTGCCTTCTATGGTAATGAACCGGTAATTCATGGGTTTTAATGTGCTAATGTGCTGATATGCTAATGTGCTAATGTGTTTAGTGTGCTGAATTGCCAGGCTGTCTATTCCATCAGCACATTAGCATATCAGCACATTAGCACATCAATTAATTTTATTCGCCGGCAGATCATCCTTACACGCTTCCAGCAGCGCGCTCACCGGTTGCTGCAACACAGGGTGTATCCAGTCCGGCGCTATCTCGTTCAGCGGCGCCAGCACAAACCGGCGGTATTGCATGCGCGGATGCGGCAGCTTCAGCTCCGGCACGGATACGATCGCATCGTTATAGAAGATGATATCAATGTCTATTACACGGGCGCCCCATTTTTCCTGCCGTATACGGCCAATAGCGCGTTCTATCTCCATCACGGCATGTAACAGGGCAAGTGGCTCCAGCGGAGTGGTTATCTGCAATGCCTGGTTCAGGTAATCCGGTTGTTGCACATTGCCCCAGGGCGCTGTTTCGTACAAGGCAGAAACCTTTGTTACCTGGCCAGCTTGTTGATCTATCAGCTGTACCGCCTGCTGCAAATGAGCTGTCCGGTTCCCTAAATTGCCACCTATAAGTAATATTGCAGTATTCATGTATATTTATCGGCGCAAAAGTAGCCATATTCCTTATTTTTGAAAAAAACAGTTGTGATTGGTTACTGGACAATTTAACAAGCTGCAACTAAAGACAGCACAACCAATCTGATTCATATGCGTAACTTCTTCAAGATCTTCTTTGCATCCCTGCTGGCATTAATAGTTTTTGGGGTTATCAGCATCATCGTTATGCTGGCGATGATAGGCAAGGCCCTGGCCCCTGAAAAAGTAGTGATCGACCCAAACAGCGTGCTGGTGCTGGAAACCAGTCAGCCTTACGGTGAACAGAAAACAAACAACCCGATAGGCGCCCTGCTGCAAAGGGACGCCAGTGAAACGCCCGGCTTATACGACGCCGTGCGTATGATCGAGCATGCCGCCAAGGACGATAATATTAAGGGGATCTATCTTAAAACAGACGGTAATCCTAATGGCTTTGCCACCAGCGAAGAGCTGCGCAACGCCTTGCTGCAATTCCGCAAATCCGGTAAATTCGTATATGCTTATGGGGAGGGGATGAGCCAGCAGGCTTATTACCTGGCCTCCACCGCCAATAAGATCTTCCTGCACCCGCAAGGTGGCGTGGATTTTCAAGGCTTCTCCACTACCATCATGTTCCTGAAAGGCACCCTGGAAAAGCTGGAGATCCAGCCTCAGATCTTTTACGATGGCCGCTTTAAAAGCGCTACGGAGCCTTTCCGCGAAACACAGATGACGGAGGCTAACCGCATCCAGACCCGCGCTTACCTGAGCGATCTGTATGGCCACTACCTGGCTAACATCGGCAAAAGCCGTAACCTGGATACCGCCACTCTGTACCGCTACGCCAACGAAGGACTGATCCAGAACGCCCACGATGCAGTGAACCTAAAGCTGGTAGACGGCCTGCGGTATGACGACCAGGTGATGGATGAGCTGCGCAAACAGCTGAACCTGGAAAAAGGCGACGATATCAACTTTGTATCCCTCACCAAATATGAGAGCGGAGCAGATTATAAATCTACCTCCGGTGATAGCAAGATAGCCGTACTCTATGCCCAGGGCTCTATCGTGAGCAAATCCGGCAATGAAGATGTGATCATCGCCAGCGAGGACTATATCAAAGAGATCCGCAAACTGCGCGAAGATAAAAGCATCAAAGCCATCGTATTCCGGGTGAACTCCCCCGGCGGCAGCGCCCTGGCTTCAGAATCCATCTGGCGCGAACTGGAGCTGGCTAAAAAGGCCAAACCGGTAGTGGTATCCATGGGTGATTATGCGGCCAGCGGCGGGTACTATATCTCCTGCATGGCGGATACCATCTTTGCACAGCCCAATACCCTCACTGGTTCCATTGGCGTGTTTGCCATGATGGCCAACCTGCAGAACTTCTTCAAAAATAAGCTGGGCGTTACCTTTGACGGGGTAAAAACGGCCCAGTACGCAGATCTGGGCTCCGCTACCCGCCCTATGACGGAAACGGAGCGCCAGTTTATACAAAAAGCGATAGACAGCATTTACAGCACCTTTAAATCCAGGGTGATAGCCGGCCGTAAGCTGCAGGCAGCCGTGGTGGACAGCATAGCCCAGGGCCGTGTATGGAGTGGCGTACAGGCCAAACAGTTAGGCCTGGTAGACCGGATCGGCGGCCTGAACGAAGCGGTGGCCTGCGCCGCCAAAATGGCCAAAGTATCCTCTTACCGCCTGCGGGAGTACCCGGAGGTGAAAGAGCCGCTGGAAAAGCTGATGAAGACTTTTGGCAGCGATGCCAGCGCCAGCTACGTTAAAAAGGAACTGGGCGCCAATTACAGCATTTACCAGCAGATCAAACGCCTGCAGGAAATGGAAGGCGAAATACAGGCCCGCCTGCCGTTCGATCTACTAATAAAATAATGTGCTAATGAAAGCCGGAGATCCTGCATTTTTATCAGCATACTGGCAGATCAGCAAATCAGCACATTGCATTAAAATCTTCTTAAATCCCGGGCTCCCCCCGGGATTTTTTATGGAAATGGCATAAAACAGCTTAGTTTTACGCAATTTTTTTAAAGCAGATCGTATTTATGGCGGTGCAGTACAGTCAGTGGAAGGCCATGATGGCCATTACAAAAGGCAGTTTACGGGCGATGTTCCGGAGCCCTTCCACCGTGGTTTTTAGCATAGTTTTCCCGTTGATCTTTATCCTGGTGTTCGGTTTCATCGGCAATGGCGCGGTAACCGTAAAGGTGGGCGTAGCCCCCGGTACGGATACGGCCAGTGAACTGTTCCGGGGCCTGAGCGCCGCCAAAAGCGTGAAGCTGGTGTATGAGTCGCCTGCAGAAATGGAGGACGATATGATCAAAGGCCGTATCACCGCCATCGTACACGTTACCCGCAAGGCCGCACAAACGGCCGCTCCTGCTTATGATATAGCGGTGCGTACATCCACCGCCGGTGCAGATAAGATCCAGGTATTCCAATCTATTTTAAAGGATGTGATCAACCGTACGGACGACGAGTTCTACAAACGCCCCTCCGTAGCGGAGATCCGCACGGCGGTTGTGCCGGGCCGGGTATACCGCACTATCGATTTTGTGCTGCCCGGTATGCTGGGCTTTTCCCTGCTCAGCGGCGGCGTATTTACCACCGCCTTCCTGTTCTTTAGCTTACGGCAAACCCTGGTATTAAAACGTTTCTTTGCCACACCGGTAAAACGTACCTATATCATCCTGGGCGAAACAGTGTCCCGCTTATTGTTCCAGTTATTTGGCGCCATCGTGATCATTGGCCTGGGGTATTTTGCTTTTGGTTTTACGCTGGTGCATGGCGTGGCTACGTTTGCAGAGATGCTGGTCCTGTCTTTATTTGGCCTGGGCATCTTTATGGGATTTGGTTTCCTGGTAAGCAGTGTGGCCCGTACAGAAAGTACGATCCCTTTATTTGCCAATATCATCACCATGCCGCAGTTCCTGCTGGCGGGTACTTTCTTTTCTGTGGATGCCCTGCCTGCATGGCTGCAGCCCATCTGCCGCATTATGCCGCTCACTTACCTGAACGATGCTTTCCGCAAAGTGGCCTTTGAAGGGCTGCACCTCTGGAACATTGGCCTGGAACTGGGCGTAATGGTACTCTGGGGCATTGTCATCTATGCCATCACCATCAAAGTATTCAAGTGGGAATAGCCGGTAGGGGCAAGCGTTAAAAGTAAAGGGCGGCTGTCTTTTTCTTTTTAATTTTTGCTTTTTTACTTAAATTGACTACATGCAAGTCCTGTATCTCATTTTGGGTGCTTTAGCGGCACTGATCCTGGGGCTATTCGTTTTCTCCCTTTACCTGCCTTCCCGTTTAAAGATCGAGAGGTCCTTACTCATGGATGCCCGTCCGGAAGTGGTCTTCCGGGAGGTAGATACCTTGCGCAACTGGGAGCATTGGTCGCCCTGGCATAACCTGGACCCGGAGATGAAGATCACCTACGGTGAAAAGGAGAGCGGCGCCGGCGCCGGTTATAGCTGGGAAAGCAAAAAGCGTAATGTAGGTAAAGGCAGCCTTATTATCACGGAGTCAAGACCCTATGAATATATTGCCACTAATATCAACTTTATGGAACAGGGCGGCAGCAAAGGATACTTCCGCTTTGAGCCGGCAGGAGAGGGCACCCGGGTTACCTGGGGCATGGAAATGACGGTAGGGCAGCATCCCGCCCGCAAACTGATGGGGTTGATGATGGATAAATGGGTAGGAAAAGATTTTGAAAGAGGCTTGCAACAATTGGCCACTGCCTCACGAGGCTAGGCATTCCGCCGCAACCATCCCTGTTAAACAAACATTATCCCCCTTTAGCTTCCCCTTTTATATGTAAATTCGCGCATGCGTTTTATCAAACTTATACTGATAAGTATAGTAGGTTTTGCTATACTGATCTCCCTGCTTTCCCTATTATTTCCTTCTCAGGCGGTGGTAGAGCGTTCCGGCGTTATTGATGCGCCTATGACGGTAGTGTACGGCCAGATCAACGATCTGCGTACCTGGTCCCAATGGAACCCCTGGACTAAAATGGAGGCTACTAATTCCCTGGAGTTCTCTGAACCGGCTTACGGTACCGGCGCCTGGTATAGCTGGGCCAATCCTAAAAAACAAGGCGTTACTAGCGGTAAACTGACCATCACACGCAGCGAGCCCGCTAAAGGCGTATACTATGAGCTACTGTATAATGATATGAGGCCGGTTAGCTCCGGACTGGAGATAAAACCCACTAAAAATGGAGACGGTACCGTTATCCATTGGTACCTGGTGACAAAACTGGGCTGGCTGCCCTGGTGGAAATTCCGTGGTTTTATGGCGGACCGTCTTATGGGCCCCCAGGTGGAACAGGGCCTTACTGAACTAAAAGAGCGCTGTGAGCGTAATAAATAATGCAGGTAATATAAGCGTTCCTGAAATTGGATGAGTGGTACGGGTATATCTGTTGAATAGCTGTAAATTCCTGCACGGTTTTTAGCCATTAAATTAAATGCAACTATATGAAACAGATTTTTTTATTCCTGGCCATACTAGGCACCACCTCCTACATGGCATTCTCACAAGAAGCGCCTAAAAGTCCGCGTATCACCGCCGAAGGCAAGGACGTTAAGGTAAGCTACGGCCAACCTTCCAAAAGGAACCGGGAGATCTTTGGTAAACTGGTGCCTTATGGCGAAGTTTGGCGTCTTGGCGCTAACGAAGCTACAGAGATCACTTTTGCCAAAAACGCCACATTTGGGGGTAAACCGGTAAAAGCAGGTACCTACACGCTGTTTGCCATCCCTGGTAAAAGCGAGTGGACCTTTATCCTGAATAGCACGCTGAAACAGTGGGGCGCCTTCAAATACAATGAGATCAAAGGCAACGATGTATTAAAGGTAACCGCGCCTGCCACTACTGTAGGCAGCCCGGTAGAAAAGCTGACCATCACCTTACCGGCCAATAAACTGGTAGTGGAGTGGGATAAAACAAAAGTAGAAGTGCCCGTAAAATCTTAATGTATTGATGTGCTAATGTGCTGGTAATATACTTATCAGCACATTAGCGCATTACATGTATCAATACCGCTCCAGAAACTCCATGATCGCCCCATACACCTCGCCCAACTCCTTATCCGTAATACAATAAGGCGCCAGTATATACAGCGTATTCCCCAATGGCCGCAGCATGATCCGCTTTTGCCGGAAGAACCGGTGCAACTCATCCGCCAGCTGGTTCGTATAAGTATCCTGCCCCGGCGTAACGATCTCAAAAGCCAGTATAGTCCCCAGCAAACGGATCTGTTTTACCGCACTGGAGGCCGATAGCCGTTGTATAAACGCTTCGTGCTGCGCCTGTACCCGCTGCCGCTGCTGTGCGCAATTGGGATCCAGGAACAGGTCCAGGCTGGCCAATGCTACGCTGCAGGCCAGTGGATTGGCGGTAAAGGAATGCCCGTGAAAAAGCGTTTTTAATTTATTTTCTGATAAGAAAGCTTCATAGATAGCAGCGGTACAGGTAGTAATGCCCAGCGCCATGGCGCCGCCTGTTAATCCCTTGGAGAGGCAGATCATATCCGGCGGCGTAGCTACATTCTCCATGGCAAAGTTCTTGCCCGTACGTCCAAAACCTGTCAGTATCTCATCCGCAATCAGCAGGATCTGCTGCTCCTGGCACCAGCTCAGCAGCTGGTCCAGTGCGGATGCTTCATACATCAGCATACCGCCCGCGCCCTGTAAGAGGGGCTCAAATATAATGGCGGCAATGGCATCCGTTCCCAGTGACTGGATGGTTGCCTTTAGTGCCGTTATATTGTCCGCCGAAGGCGTATCAATAAAATGCACATCAAACAGCAGCTCATCAAAAGGCGCAGTGAACACGCTGCGGCTGCTTACGCTCATCGCGCCAAAAGTATCGCCATGGTAGGAGTGGTGGAAAGCCAGTATCTTTTTCCGCTGTTGCACGCCCTTGTTATGCCAGTATTGTAAGGCCATTTTAAGGGCCACCTCTACCGCCGTAGATCCGTTATCAGAATAAAACACGCGGCTTTGTCGGCCGGGCAGTATGGGCAGCAGCTTTTCCGCCAGGGTCACTGCTGTAGGGTGCGTATAGCCTGCAAAGATGCAGTGTTGCAGCTGTAGGGCCTGTGCGGCCAGCTGTTGCGCTATATAGGGATGGGCATGCCCGTGTATATTCACCCACCAGCTGGAGGTAGCGTCTATATAACGGTTGCCTTCCTCATCGTATAAAGAAGCGCCTTCTCCGCGCACGATCCCAATGGGGGCAGGCGCCGTTTGCATTTGCGTATACGGATGCCAGATCACCTGCAGGTCCCGTTCACTCAGTGTAGTAGCCATCATTAATTAGATTGATAATTAGCTGAAGGCGCAAAGTTAACAGATAAATTATTTAAAGTGTACAGGCTTCATACATCCGCCAGCCGGCATAGGGTACGGTACAGGGCGGGCGCATCATAGGGTTTATGGAGGATGGCATTCACCTGCAGGCGTTGCAGCTTTTCTTTTACCTCCGGTATCACATCCGCCGTTAGCGCAATAATAAAAGCCTGGGGTTGCAGCTGTTTGATGAAGGGGATGGTATCATAACCGTCCATTTCCGGCATATGCAGGTCCAGGATAATACCGTCAAAATGCTGCTGGCGCATCTTTTCCACCGCTTCCCTGCCATTGGTGGCCGTAACGGTGGATGCGCCCGTGCGTTGCAGCTGGTATACCAGCACCATGGCATTGATGGAATTATCTTCCACTACCAGCAGCTGTTTATCTTTTAGCCAGGCCTGCAGCTGCAGTTGATTATCCGGTGGACAGTCTTGCGGTACAACGGGTGGCAGCTGAAAGCTGATATTAAACCGGAAAGCCGTGCCTTGCCCCGGCTCGCTTTCTACAGCAATGCTGCTGTTATGCAATTCTACCAGGCTTTTGGTAATGGCCAGTCCCAGGCCTGTGCCGCCATGTTGCCGGGTAGTAGCGCACTGCGCCTGTACAAAGCTTTCAAAGATGCGGCCCTGCATCTCCGGTGCAATACCAATGCCGGTATCCCGCACACAGAAGCTGATGGTGGCCGTACCGGCGTCCTCGCTCAGCAGCTGTGCTTCTATAAAAACGCCGCCGCGATGGGTGAATTTAATAGCGTTATTGATGAGGTTATTGAGGATCTGTCCCAGCCTTACCGGATCGCCCGTGAGCCTATCCGGCAGGTCGGGATCAATAGAAGTATAAAGCCGTATATGTTTTGATTTTGCCAGGGGCTGATAGTTGCTTTCAATATCCTTGATCAGGCTTTTGAGGTCCAGCGGTATCTGTTCCAGCTCTACTTTGCCGGCGTCTATCTTGCTAAAATCCAGTATATCATTAATAAGGGCCAGCAGGTGATGGGCGGAGTATTTAAGGCTATGTACCAGGGAACCGTGTTGCGTGGTCTCTTCGAGCAGGTTGGCAATACCAATAATACCGTTCAGGGGCGTACGGATCTCGTGGCTCATCACGGAAAGGAACTCGCTTCTGGCGCTGGCGGCTTTTTCTGCCGTTTCCTTGGCATGGATCAGTTCCAGCTGGGCCCTTTTGTAAGGGGTAATGTCTTTGATGACAGCCATCACATGTTTACCGCTGTATTGCAGCCCGCGTTTGATAAGCGTGATACGCAGCCGGAACCATTTATCCATACCGGGACGGTAATCCTGGTACTCCAGTTCCTGGGGCTCGCCGGTGCTCAATAATTCATCTATCAGGGAGGAAAATACAGCGCTCTGCGGGCCTAATACGGCATGTACGCTGCGGCCGGTGATCTCTTCCCGCGGACAGAACAACAACGCGTCATTATTACACCATACGCGCGTAAAGATCTTTTGCTCATTTAATTCAAATACGATATCGTCCAGGGTGGTAAGCAATGCTTCCAGGTCGCTGCTTAACCAATGCTCCGCCAGGGGAGCGGCAATACGCTCCGCCGTGTGTAAATGGTCAGACATCATGTACTAATTACATTTAGGGGTAAACCAATAAATTGTGTTATGCGAGCATCCGTTCGTGTGTAATTGTGTCCTTACTGGTACTGATCAAACGAGGAGAAATAAATTTACTAAAATAAACAACAAAACCCGCAGCATGTGCATAACTTGTTCTGTATGTTATAACGTATACTTCACAGAAAGATTGGTGATACGGCCATCTATCGGCCCCCATAAAGGTTGAAACACCGGGTTGCTAACGCTGCCTGTATATAAGGCCTCATGTTTACCCTGACGCGCATCAAATACATTTTCGCAATTCAGCACCACTGTAAAATGTTCTCCAAATTGGCGGGAGACCATCGCGGCCCAAAACCAGTAATCAGGCGCCAGTTGGTTATTGTACAGGTATTGATGGCCTACCCAGCTGTTCTCTATACCAAAGCGCCATTTTTCCGGTATTTCATAGGCCAGGGTGCTGGCAAATTTATCCCGCGGTGCAAAGGGTACAAAAGTATGGGCGGGATCACGATACTTGGAGGTAGTATGATTATAACCCAGGTAGAGCTCCAGGTGCTCGTATTCCAGACGTAGATACGTATCCGTACCGGCGCTGTTGGCATGGTAAGGCTGATTGGCCAGCAGATATTTTCCATCCGCCTGTAATACCGGCAATATGGTGTGGAAGATACGGGTCAGGTACAGGGCCTGGTTCAGCGTTACATCCACCGGGCCTATGGAAGTGTGGTAACCTGCGTCAAAGTTCAGCCCCTGGCTGGTTTCTGCTTCCATGCCACCTGCCAGCGGCAGCAGATCGCGATAGGCGATATTCTGTGTTTGCATGGTAAAGATGGCCGGCGTTTTATAGCCGGTACCGGCGCTCAGGCGCAGGGAGAGGCCTTCTACAGGCTTATACACGAGGGCCAGGCGGGGTAGCAGGTACCAGCCGTATACATTGTGATAGTCCAGGCGGATACCTGCTTCTGCCAGCAGTTTGTCCGTAATATCAATACCATCCTGCGCAAAAAAGCCGGTAGTGCTATAGGTATAATTATTCAGCAGGGTGCTGTCGCCTTTGGCCCGCCTGTATTTTTCGCCGGTTTCATTCAGCCCCAGTACAAAATTATGCCGCCCGCTTTTTTTGTTATAGGCTGCTTCTGCATATAGGTTGCCCTGGTTGGCGCGCAGGCCAAAGCCGCCTTCGGTATTATCCAGGTGAAACAGGCTGGCCACGCCTTTGATGGTCAGTGTGCCGCCATAGAGCTGCCGGCGGGTGAACTGTATGTCCACACTATGGCGCTGGCTGTTATTCACTTCCGTATATTGATGGATGTTATCTGCTTCATGAGATAATACCTGCATATCACCGCCGGCACGTCTTTCAATAGTACCTGTGTAACCGGCTACCAGCGTACTATTTGGGTTTACATACCAGAAGAAACGCGGGTGCAGGGTATACTGCCGCAGGCGCGGCACATCGCTGAAACCATCTTTATTCACATCGCTTTCATCCTGCACGGTAGCCCCTGCAAACAGGGTAAGACCGGTATTTTTATAACGCTCTGCATAATATACATTCGCATTGTTCTCCTTTAATGTGCTGCGGTTCAGTAATACCGTCAGCTCCGGCTCCGGGCCGGGCGTTTTGGCAATAAAGTTGATCATGCCCGCAATAGCGCCGCCGCCATACAGCGTGGATACGGAGCCTTTGATGATCTCTATCTGCTTCAGGTCCAGCGGCGGAATGGCCAGTACGCCAAAATTACCGCTGATACCTTCGTACACCGGCATACCATCGCGCAGCAGCTGGGTATACTTACCATCCAGTCCCTGCATACGGATGGCATTGTTGCCATTAACGGCAGAGGTGTTCTGGATATGTATCACAGACAGATCGCCCAATATGCTGGCTACATTGCCAGGTTTAATGCCGCTTTCTTCCTCCATATCATCCTGGCCCAGCACTTCCACTTTCATGGGCAGGTCTTCTATGCGGCTGTTGGTGCGGGTAGAGCTGATCACCACTTCATTGATGTTTTCCCCCTGTGCTTTCAGCAGTACGGGAATGGTGTCTGCCCCCGTCCAGGGAAAAGAGATTTCCAGGCTGGCCGGCTCATATCCTATAAAGGAAAAACGCATGTGTGCGCTGCCGCTGGTTTGCCGGTTCAGTAAAAAAATGCCAGTGTTACTGGTGGCGCCGCCTTTTTGGGTACCGGTATTCAGCACGGAAACGCCGGGCAGGGGTTGCCGGCTGGCGCTATCCCTTACAATAAGGGTCAGTTGCTGGGCCTGTGCGGCAAAGCAGCAGATGAATATTGTTAGGGTTATGAACAGTTGTTTCATGCTTTACTTTTTGCGTAGGATCATGAACCCTACGCTGCAAAAGAAGCGGTTGAATCTGGAGAGAATCTGAAGACCGTGAACGTATGCACGCCATTCTCAAACTGGTAACGGATGGGCAGGTTATAAGTATCACAGATCTTTTTCACAATGGCCAGGCCCAGCCCGTTGGAATGATCGCTTACCGGCGTACCCTTTTTAAAGCGCTGGAACAGCTGGTTTTCCGGTATGGCCGGCGCATCGCTGGTATTGCTGATAGCAAGCTGCTGATCATCCAGCTGTACCCTGATCTGGCCGCCCGTATAGTTATAACGGATGGCGTTACCCAGCAGGTTGCTCACGAGCATATCCGCCAGCGCATCCGGCATCTGCCAGGCTGCAGGGCCACTCAGCCTGGTATCCAGCGTAAGCTGTTTATCCTTTATCAGCTCATCCAGCAGGCCCAGGTACTGGTTGGTAACCTGTTGCAGGCTGCGGGACTGCGTTTTATCATACTGATGATTCTCTATCTTGGCTAGTTGCAGCAGGGAATGGTTAAGGCGGCTTAGCCTTTCCAGGGCCTCCGTGCTTTGCCCAATAGCATGCAGCTGGGCCTCGCTTAGGGATTCATCCTGCAGCAGCACCTCCAGCTTACTTTCTGCAATGGCCAGGGGCGTTTGCATTTCATGGGCGGCATCTTCCGTTAGTTCTTTTATGCTGATGTAATCCCGGTGGATGCGGGTCGCCATCGTATTCAAGGCCGCATTCAGGCGGCTGAACTCATGCGTGGAAGTGGGGGAGAAGCGCAGGTTTCCCAGCTGCATCAGCTGTACGCCCTGTACTTTTTCCAGGGATTGATAGAAAGGCCGCCAGAGGCGCTTGCTCAATAACCAGTTCAATAGCAGAATAAAACCCAGCAGCCCGCCAAACACGATCATCATCACAAAAAAGATATTCTTGATAAGATCACGCCGCTCTATCAGCGATTTACGGAGGGTGAGCAGGTAGGTTTTACCCTGTATGGGAATAAGCTGTGTAAGCTGGCGGTAAGGCACTTTTTCCCCTTCTACTTCCTGGTACAGCATTACGCTTTGTACTACGGGCTTTTGCTGCGTGGCCCCATCCGCCGGCTGCAGGCTGAACTCCGGCGTAGAGAAGTGAAACACCATGCTACGCAGGTTCACCGTATCCAGGTAACGTATCCACTGGATCTGGTCGTTTAGCAGCTCTTCATCTATTTCATGCCGGATCTGCTTATTAAACTGCGAAAACAGGTAAAAGGCGCTGACGGTCAGCAGCGGCAGCATGATCAGCAGAAAGTAGATGGTGGTTTTGGTAAGCAGTTTCATAAATAACGATCGGTTTACTGATCAGACCAGCGGTAGCCGGTGCCGTACACCGTTTTGATATAATCCTCGCAGCCGGCTTCCAGCAGCTTCTTACGCAGGTTTTTGATATGCGTGTAGATAAAATCGTAAGAGCCTGCCTGGTCGTATACATCCCCCCACAGGTGCCCCGCAAGGGCGGTCTTTGTTACTACGCGGCGCTGGTTGGCTATAAAATACAGCAGCAGCTGGTACTCCTTTCCGGTAAGCAGCACCGGCGTATCATGCACCAGCACCGTTTTGGAGGCCGGCAGGATCCGGATCTCCTGGAACTGGATGGTGGTATTGCCATCAAAGTGTTTGCGCCGCAGGATGGCGTTAATACGGGCATTCAGCTCTGACAGGTGGAATGGTTTGGTGAGATAATCGTCTGCGCCCAGGTCCAGGCCGTTCAGCTTATCCTCCAGGGAGTCTTTGGCGGAAATGATTATTATACCGGCCCTGGACTCCAGTACTTTGAGCTCCCGTACAATATCCAGCCCATTGCCTTTGGGCAGGCCTATATCCGCTACGATGCAGTCATAATCATAGTCATTTACTTTGGTGAGCGCCTGCGGAAAGTCCGGCGCTGTCTCGCAAACATAGCCCTGCTGCTCCAGGTACTCCCGGATGGCAGTCTGGAGGGCGGGTTCGTCTTCGATGACTAGTACTTTCATGAACTAAAAGTAATAATTATCGCCGGGATGGGCGCCCTGGAGATTATGCATTAATTTGCCGGCAGTATTGTTGGGCCACTAGATGGTGGTTCTAAGGCCCGAGCTGTTAACCCGCTGCCAGTATTTCCGCACAACCGGCATACTTTACTGTTTTGACGAAATTATGGGAGACAGGGAGGCCCATTTCAATGCCTGCGGCTACAATAAGCGTATGCCGGTCTTCCAATGGCGTGGGCAGGTTTAATTCCAGTGCCAGCTTACGTGCGTCAAAGGGCTCCTCCTTCATATGCCAGTCTGTATACAGATGGGCAATAGCAGGTTGCTCCGGTTCCGGATAATTTTCCCATCCGGGTCTGGCGTCAAAAATGGCGTCCTCTGCGACGCACAGGGTAAAAATAAAGCGGAAAAGCGGCTGCTTCCAGGGCAGCTGCAGGTTAAGGCCGGGCAGGAGGGCAGGCAGTTGTATAGTGGCTGATGCCTTTTCCCGGTCTATGGTACAGGCGAGCGTACCGGCTACCACATCCCCGAACTTTGTTTGCTCATTGAGCCGGAAACCTTCCAGCAGCGGGCGGTGGCGGGATACGTATACGTTGCGCTTACCCCGTTTACTCTGTGTGTCCTGTTTTTGGATGTACAGGCATAACTCCGTAAGCGAGGGCGTAAAGTTGTGATCCGCCAGGGATTTCACATACCACAGTGTTTTCCGGATGCTTTTAACGGCTTTAGCGCAGCCGCCAAACTCGCTCATGTTCAGGCGGGTAAGCTCAAACCTGGGGTGGTTATGGATCTTTTCTTTTGATGCCCCGCCTTTTTTACGCAGGATGATCTTGTCTGATCCTTTCATTTTGTAGGCAGTCATGTTACCGATGCTGCCGGTGAAGTCTATACCTTCTTTAAGAATAGCCATGTAATTACTGGGGTGTATACGGTTAATAAATGGTTGATATATAGCAATATAAGGGGTTTTTAATTCGTAGCAAAAAGGAATATAAGCGGTAGATAAGCCGTATCTATAAAGGGACGGGTTATATACGGGTTACATACGGGTCAGATACGGGTTATATACCGGTTATCTATAAGTGGTCTAGTCCTGAAATAGGTTTACAAGTCCTTGGGTGCCGGATTAGGTAACTGGGTTAAAACGGGGTGTTTTTGAAGGGAATGGAGGCGCCTGGAGGAAATATTTTTTTGATATTTGGAATCAAAGAGTAAATTTGCAACCCATTTCGGGATGTAGCGCAGTCCGGTAGCGTGCGTCGTTCGGGACGACGAGGTCGCAGGTTCGAATCCTGTCATCCCGACATCACTTGACAAAGTGGGCTTTTGCCCACTTTGTTTGTTTTTTGGGCCACTGGAAGCCTTATCCAACGCATAAATTAACCGGATTGTTTCATGGAGTCCAGTGGTTCGTATGCCGTTTAACTCCAGATGTAGAGATCACCTACATATAAGGTTGCTGATAGCAATTGAACAGCCAATTCCCATCATACATCTATTTTTTCATTACAAGAAGTTTCAATCGATTCTACCTTTTTACCGGTGATTTTATTACGGTGTACAACACCCCATTCTGCCAGGTTGCTGATAATGGTTTGCAGTGTATTGCCGTGCTCCGTCAATTCATATTGAACTGTTATAGGCTGCGTATCTAAAATCGTCCGTTTCACGAGCTGGTTTATTTCCAGTTCCTTTAACTCCTTACTCAACATCCTATTGGAAATACCTTCCACGTCATTTAAAATATCGGAAAATCGTCTTTTCCCAAAGCAGCAGATCGATGAAATAATTGAGATCTTCCATTTGCCATTTAGCGCGTACATGGCATCCTGAACTGATCTGGTTCTCTTTTTTTGTTCCTGTTGAAACGCTGTTATTGCACACTTCATATGTTACTTAGTTACACCGGTGTTACCATTACTTTTCAGTACAAAGTTACTTAAAATAACTTGGACCCTCTACCTTTGTCGCAACATTTAAAAAGAAACAATGAATAAGTTAAAAAACAAAGTAACCGTGATTACAGGCGGTAATAGCGGTATTGGTTTTGGCATCGCTGAAGCATTTAAAAATGAAGGCGCCAAAGGTGCGATCATTGGCAGAAACCAGGAAACTTTAGCAAGTTCGGTGGCGCAGCTGGGGGACAATTTCATAGGCCTTAATGCCGATGTCACCAATCTTTCTGAGTTAGAGAGCGTTTTTAAAGATACTGCTGAAAAGTTGGGCAAGATAGATGTGATTGTTGCTAATGCAGGTGCTGGAACTACAGGAACTGTCGCAGATACCAGCGAAGCCGACTATGACAAGCTGTTAGATCTGAACCTGAAAAGTGTTTTCTTCACTGTCAATAAAGCGCTCCCTTATATGAATGATGGTGGTTCTATCATCCTGATCGGGTCAAACGCAGCACATCGGGCGTATCCTTCATTCGGGCTTTATGGCGCTGCAAAAGCAGCGGTGATCTTTTTTGCGAAATCCTTTTCAAATGATTTGTTAGATAGAAAGATCAGGGCAAATGTCATCACACCCGGTACGACAGATACACCGGCATTTGACAAGTTTGTTCCGGCAGAACAAGTTGAAGCGGTAAAAAAACACTTCGCAGGCGTAATGCCGATAGGCAGGATCGGGCAACCCGCTGACATCGGTAAAACGGCGGTTTTCCTGGCTTCTGATGATTCTTCGTTTTTGCTTGGCGCCGAACTCCTTGTTGATGGCGGTATGACCTATCTCGCCAAATAATTATCCTCACTGGCACGAATTAGAAGCCGTGCCTTTAAATCTTTTAAACTTTCGGAAAATGAGCAAATTAGAAAATAAAGTAGCAATAGTAACAGGCTCGTCCAAAGGGATTGGTGCAGCCATCGCCAGATACTTTGCCGCAGCAGGCGCAAAAGTTGTTGTGAATTACGCCTCCAGCAAAGAAAGCGCTGACAAGGTGGTGAAAGCCATCACCGATAATGGCGGTACCGCCATTGCTGTACAGGCCGATGTTTCAAACGAAGCAGATGTAAGCAGGCTGTTTGCTGAAACGGAAAAGGCCTTCGGTACATTGGATATCCTGGTGAATAACGCTGTTGCACAAGGTTACGCGCCTATTGAACAAATATCAGTAGAAGCTTTTCACCAGAGTTATAATGTCAATGTATTAGGGCCGGTACTCACCACTCAGGCAGCATTGAAACTGTTTGGCGATAAAGGGGGGAATATTATCAATATCAGTTCGGGAGCAAGCAAGTACCCGCTTCCGGCAGCCTCTTTATACTCTTCCACCAAGGCGGCATTAGATGCCTTCACCATAGCTTTGTCAAAAGAGCTCGGCGGAAGAAACGTTCGGATCAACTCTATCCTCCCGGGGGCGACGGATACTGAAGGTGCACGTAGTGCTGGTGTTACTCCTGGTAGTGACTACGAGAAGATGTTTATTACCAATACACCGCTTGGCCGCAGGGGGCAGCCGGAGGATATCGCCAAAGCAGCTGTATTTATCGCCTCTGATGACGCAGCCTGGATCACCGGTGAACTCATCTCCGTTTCCGGTGGTATGTATGGTTTCTAAATGCAATCAACAATCAAGTACCAGAGAGATATGGTCAGGCCTTCTAATTTTCCAAATGTATAAGGATACGATGAGAAAGAGGGTGTCTCTTTAGTTTTGAGACACCCTCTTTCTATGCCATTCACGCGTTGATTTAAATGCGAAAAGAATTGAAACTATATCCCCTAACGTATCTACCTGTTCTTTTCCTCCGCCGCGATCCTCAGATCTGTAGCCGTAATGCCTTCGACAGCCAGACCATAACCTACTTGTTCCAGCAAAGCTTTCCTGAGCGGTGCAACAAACATAGCCCGCATGTGCCGGCGCGTAAGTTCCGGTATAGAGAGCAGTTGCGCTGCGAGTGCATTTGCGCGGTCCATCAGCGATGCGTTATCGGGTAATACCTCGGCAACTACGCCCAGGACTTTCGCTTCACGGGCAGTGATCTTTTGTTGTGTATAATGGAAGTATTTGTTGCGGTACTCGCCCAGCGCCCTGGCCCAGACGGTTTGCATACCATCGCCGGGCACGATGCCGAAGGTTAAATGGGGATAATCCTGGAAATACGCCTGTTCGCTTGCAATGATGATATCAGCCGTTAAAGCAAATTCCGAATGGACGGTAGCTGGTCCATTAATGGCTGAAATTACAGGTACGCCAATACTGGTCAGGTTTTGTAATGATTGCTGACCTTCCCACCAGGTCTTATCCCAGTCTCTCGGGTTCGTAATATCACCTAAACTCGGGCCGTCAATCTGCGCAAAGAACTCATCACCGGTCCCGGTCAGGATAACTACTTTATTATCCCGGTCCTGGGCTATCTGGCTAAAGGCTTCGACAAAATCACGGTGGTCAGTTCCGGTAAATACGATCGGACCATTATCGGTGGTAAAACGTACGGTTAATATGCCATTTGCAGTCCGGCTCATATTCAGATGGCCAAACCGTTCAAAGTATGCAGGTATCATTGAAGTTTCCATATCGAAATGAATAGAGCGTGAATGAATCTTTATGATTAGATCGCAGGTGCTACCGGGAAGTCGATGGGGACGGCAGTTAAGGCAAACATATAGTTGGTAATGATCTTATCGCCGATTGCCATCACCACATCGGCCAGGCTGCCCTCATTATAACCGGCGGCGTAAAAGTTGTCAAGCAATACCCCGTCCGCATGTCCCCTGTTTTCGGTGATGCTTTTAACCAGTTTAGCCAGCGTATCCAGTTTGGAGTCGAATGTTATCGCGGCACGGCGGATCTCTAATATTTGTTCATCAGTAAAACCCTGCATTTTGGCCAAAGCGGTGTGGGCGCTTAAGCAGTATAAACATCCATTCACCTCGCTGACTACGAGATTTATTACCTCGCGTTCTTTAGCCCGCAGGGATGATTTGCCGTTCTGCAGGGCGAGGTAGTTGCCCAGTGCGTTTTCTGAATGAGCCAGGGTGGCGTATAAGTTGGGCACGCGGCCAACCACTTTAGTCAGGTTATCGAAAATAGCCTGGTTAGCGGGAGACACCTGATCTTTGGTTGGAATTGGGAAAGCTTTCATATCGTTATTTTTGCTTGTTTTTGTTGATTCAAATTGCGGCGATGGGTTGTTATTTTTTATTTTCGGAAAGGATAGCCTTTTTACCAAAATAGCTGATGAGGTAAAAAGATACCCCCAGTGAGATGGTGTCTTTGAACAGGAACAGGCCCAGGTTGTTCATATACCCCATGCCATTGACTTTTACTATCGTGTCAGGTGTGGTGATAAGCATGGTGCTGGTAATGAAAAACATGACTATTGTTATCAGGCCGCCAAGGATGCCGGCTTTGGGTTTGAAATAGCCCGTGATGAAAAGGAGGGCGGCAATAATTTCGGTAAGGCCAATGATGTCTGAGCCGATATAAGGCCCGAATAATTTGAAATGCCAGCTGATGAAGGGACTGTTTGACACCAGTGGTATAATGCCTTCGGCGCCCGGGCTGGTCATTTTAAAGGAACCTGCCCAAAGTAGCATCACGATCATAGTAATACTGGTAATAAGGAAGGGCAGATTTTTTTCGCTTATCCAGGCGGCCAGTTTGGTTAAGTTGCTTTGTGCGGTTTGTGGAGCGTCCTGAGACAAAGTAGAAGTGGTGAGCGTTTCCATTGTTTGAAGTGTTTTTTGCTGTTTTTTTGATACTCCAAAGGTCAGATGAAAACGAAGGGTGGGCAATACCCGGATTGCCCGAAGAATGGTCCCAATTTCCCGAAATAGGCATGGGAAGGGGGGAATGGGTAAGATGCCAGGCCAGAACCGGCGGTTAGCGATAAAGGCGGAGCATAGAATTAGGCAACCGGGCTGACCTTCTTAAATTCGGTCGGCACCTTGCCGGTGTGTTTTTTGAAGAATTTGCTGAAGTGATTGGCGTTTTCAAAGCCCAGGTCATTTGCAATTTCTTTGGACGTTTTTTCCGTATAAAAAAGCAGCCTTTTGGCTTCCAGCAATACCCTTTCCTGTATCACCAACAGCGGGCTTTTATGATTATATAGCGCAAACATATTCGACAGTGTCTTGGGAGATTTGAAAAGCTGCTCCGCGTAGAATTTGACCTGGTGTTCTTTGCGGTAATGGTTCTCGACCAGCAGGTTGAATTTCCTGACCAGGTCCAGCTTGTCGCCGGTCAGCTCTTTTTCGGTAATATATTGTTCTTTGGCCAGCCGCGTAACAATAATGATCAAACGTTTGAGCAGCACCTGCATCATTTCGCCCTGGATATGATCCGAGGTGGAAAACTCGTCCAGGAAGACATGTTGCAGGGCTTCTATCTTTTCCTGATGATGTTCATTGAGGCTGACAAACATCTTTTGAGACGAGCCATAAAATAGAAAACCCACACAGCTTACTTCCTTGTCATGATTGACGATACAGTAAAACTCCTTGTTGAACTGCCAGGCTACGATCGTTGACGGATCTTCAAAATGAAAGGTTTCGTTGACCATGAGGCAAAGGATCGTGTTGGCGGGAAACAAATAAACCACGTTGTCGATATTGACCTGCTGGTCCTTTCCCTTGTTCCAGGCAATAGTAAGCAGCTTATCCTTCCTGTCTTTTCCATAAAAAACGCGGTCGAAATGAGCTTCATCATAAACCAGCCTGAACTGGGCATTGGTCGGACTATGGAGAAAAATCTGTGTCATTCAATTAAGTTGGTGACCGGAACCAGGTTGGCTCCTGGCGCATCAAAGCTAATTTATAAATTTGAATAAAAGAGACTGTAACTACCTGGCAATGTGCCCATTCAGCGTTTTGATCGCGGCCAGAGCGCATAATGCCGTTTACTTTAAACCTGGCCGGGAGAAAAGTCGGATGGGACCTGCATGGTACAGCTAAGCAGGTTGGTGATCATGTTATCGCCGATGCACAGCATCACATCAACCAGGCTTTCATTGGTATAACCGGCTTCAAAAAATACCTCCAGCTGTGTGCTTGCCGGATGGCCTTTAGTGCTCATAATATTAAAGACCAGCTGTGCCAGGGCATGGTAACGTTCGTTAAACCGTGCCGATCCTCCCTTGACCTCCCTGATCTCCTCATCGGTAAAACCGTTCAACCGGGCGATCATAACATGGGTTTCCAGGCAATAGACCGATTGATTGACCGTTCCAACGATAAGGCCGATGATCTCTTTTTCCGGAATGGTAAGGCTTTGCTTATGATCATGAAAGCGGAGATAGGCGTCCAGCCCCGTATCAGAATGCGCCAGCATCGCATACAGGTTGGGCAGGCTGCCCAATTGCTTTTTGTAAAAGTCAAAATATTGACGGTTCTGTAATGATACGTCTGCATATCCGGGAATCTGAAAATGTTTCATTTTATCTTATCTTATGCACCTGCAAAGATGGAGCACTTACGGCGCCTGAACAATGCATACATTTCCCGGAGATGGGTCCAAAATGCCCGAAGGCCAATAGCAATTGGAGGCATGTAATCGCCTACGGCAAAACTATTTTATAGAAATTAGCGTATATTACAATAAATAGCCCGGTCCTCCATACCATGTCCAATAAAAGCCAAAGTAACGACGCCTCATCCGCTTCTTCCCGGGCAGCGGCATATCATAATAATGCTTCAGGGGTATCTCAACCTGCGGTTCAGCCACTTCAAAAAATGGATACTAAGAATGATGAGGGCATAATACAAAGGGCGATCACCGTTGGTAACAATCCTTTGCCACGAACAAATGCAACTCCTTCAGATATTGTGGACGATTTGAAGAAAGACGGGCTCTATGAAAAATTTGTAACACTTAACGACGACAGGACCAAGATCTATGTTTTCTCTGACAAAGCACATTTGATCAATTATCTGAAGGAACTGGCGGGAAAAGTGCCTGCCGGAACGGTGTTTACACCCTTCATACACAAACTTTCTCCTGAACAACTACAGCAGGGGCATGAAATGGCCCAGGATATGCGGTTTTTAACAATTTATAAACCAGGCCCTTCCCAGATCTCAACAAACGCATCAGGCGCCCATGCGATCCCTGAAAAAATGATGCCTCCTCCAGGACAGGGCCACTATTGGGGACACAGGCAGGATCCTTCTGCCCATGGCTCAGAATATGTGCTTTACCAGAATCAGCTGCAGCCGCCGCAGCCTACTTCACCACTTACCTTTGGTGATCCTGGGGCGCCATCTCTGGTGATGCACCAGAACGGATTAAATCTTGGCATGCATATTCAGCCTACGAACAATGGCGCTTATATTCATGATGTGAAAAGAAGTCAAACCAGATATGCGGGTATACCGTCTGTGACAAATAGGGTTAGAGGCCATCCTTTTGAGCTGGACCAAAACCAAAAAAGTACAGACGATCCCGGTAGAAACTTTGACAATGATGCAAGGACTTATACAGACGAAAGCGATTCAACAAAAACAAAAGGAGGTATATCAAGCTGGCGTTATAATGAAGTTGAAAAAAAAGCTGTCCAAAGCGGAATGCCTTTTACGCAGATCAATAGCAACCCGGCGATGGGGCCTATGGGAATTGTGAGACCAGACTCCCTTCACTTCAGGTTAGATCAGGGAGGCGGATCAAATAAGGACCTTCATTTGGATAATACAGCGACCACAGATTACCGGAACACGGGCGGCGCGCGTCCTAAACGTATGGGGCAACAGGCCTACCAGACAGAAATGGGCCGTCAGTCTGCCTTAACTCATCCATACCAGGCTCCCCCTGTTCATCATATGGGGCAGGATTTTACAGATCCTCAACGGCATAGCTACCCAGGTTATGCAAGCCCTCCACCGTCACCATTCCTTGCAGAGGAAACGCTGTCTTCTGTTCCCGAACAGGTTATTCTTGACGGTTACCGGCACCAGGGAGATAGGGTAAACTTTCCCAATGGGGATAAGGGAATTGTAGTTAGTATTGTAGATAGAGATATGGTCAGGGGAAAGAGCAGATGCATGGTTAAGAGAATTCCGGCTACAGCGTGGCCTTCTACTTTTCCAAATGTGTAAGGATAACGAAGAAACAAAATAATATATGGGGCCGTTTCTACTCACATGTAAACAGTGCGCCGGCAGATCTTGTTTCCAGGTATCAGATATGTTGCTATCGCAGATCGCTTGTGAGCACTGTGGCCATATAGCAATCAATTCTCAGGAAACAATAGCACAAACGCGTGCCATGATAGACGAGCAGAACTGGTATGCCCGCTTCCTGGAATTGATCATGGGGCTAGAAGCTGAATTGGGAATTGAATTTACGGATGACGATTTTCCGGCGCCTTTTGTAACCTGGCGGCACTTGCTGACGCTGACGAAGGAGCGCTGTGGCCGCAGCGTGCTGGAGGAGGATATTATAATAGTGGTGGCTAAACTGAGCTTCCGCCCTGTAAATTTTATCCGGAACGAATTGGACCAGGCAATCAGCTAATAAACAAATGGGTATTAACGTATAGCTATCAACTACTCTCCAACCCGCAATAAACATTCGAAAAATCCCCCTGCACCAGATCACTCTTATGTATCATAAAATAAATATCCCCCGCGTCCCAGAAATTAAACCCCGTATTGTCATCACTACTTACGCGCAGCAACACCATCCAATCTTCCGGTTTGCCTTTCAGCGCATTCACGGCCTCTGCTTCCGGCGTATCGTGCTGTTTGAATACATAACTGTTAACACTGTGTACCGGGTTAACGGAAGGATATAGCGCTTCTTTCAATGCTTTCGTTTCATCGTACATCTCCTCCAAAGCCTCCAGCTCAGGGGCTTTATCCTGGAAATAATCCCGTGCATTATAGAAGAACGGTATGCCGGGGTATTTGTCTGCCGCTGCCTGGAACGGTGTGTAAATGCCGTTCTGATCGAAAATGTAATCTTCTTCAATATCCAGACCGGCTGCGGATTGCAGGGTGGTCAGATCCCCATCAAAATAGATGACCTTGGGGCCCATCTCTTCCTGATCCTGGATGAAGAAGTACAGCATGCCTGTTCGCGGTAAATAATCCTGCAAATGGCTGATATCCGCGCAATTCAGCTGTGCGATGAATTGCAGGCCTTTCTCATGGCCATTCTGATCAGTAAAGGAAGGATAGGCGATATCCGGCGGCAGATCAGGCAGCCCGCCAAAGCGGTGATTGCCTGTGTTGGCATAATCATCTGGCGCTGTAGTGGCAAGGGCAACAGACTGACGGGCAAGTTGCAGCAGCCCCTGTTGATAGTCGCCCAGTTGAAGGGCTTTGACCGCATTCTCCAGCGTCTGACGCAGACCGGTATCATTAATGGCCTGGAACATCGTACCGTCATAAGGAATGACGCCTTTGCCATTGGCTCCGTGATAGGTATAGTCCAGCAGGGACATTTTCTTTTCCAGCTCCAGGTTGAGATCTGCTATCTTTTCCAATCCTGGTGGCAGCTCCTGCAGCGGGTTCCTGGAAATATTCAGGTGCCTTAGCTGTGGCAGCGCTGACAAAGACGCAGGTAATGAAGTGAGCTGATTATTCTCCAGTACCAGTGTTTTCAGCGTATCCGGCAGCACTGGTGGAATAGATTGTAGTCGGTTATTGGACAGATAGCAGTATTGCAGCTTCGGCAGCTGAAAAATGGAAGGATGGATGTCCGCTATCTGACTGCCTGCGATGTCCAGGCGCTCCAGTTCTTTGAGGTCACCGATCCATTGTGGCAGGCTGTCTATGCCGCGGATGCCTGTCAGGTTCAGCTCGCGGAGGGACATAAATCCCTTGATCGCTGTGGGTACCTCCAGCAGACTGGTGGCGGCTTCATTGTCTGACGAATAGAAAACAGTCAATGTTTCCATTTCGGTAAATGGATGCAGCGTATCGTTCAGCAGGGCCGGGTCTGGATTGGTTAGCTGAATATGATGCACAATGTCCGGCGTAGCGGTTTCCAGCTCT
This sequence comes from Chitinophaga agrisoli, assembly GCF_008386695.1. Classification (GTDB taxonomy): domain Bacteria; phylum Bacteroidota; class Bacteroidia; order Chitinophagales; family Chitinophagaceae; genus Chitinophaga; species Chitinophaga agrisoli. The sequence goes on along the minus strand of NZ_VUOC01000002.1, from coordinate 1,414,412 downwards.
TCGGCGCTCAGAAAGCGGTACTTCGTCCATTCCAGCTCTTCTACGGGCAGGCGTTTGGCGACCTGCAGCAGGTAATTGTCAAAATGCCCGCTGATGCCCAGCCAGCCATCCTGCAGTGTAGCAGTACCATTAAAATTGAAGGAGAACGGGAAGCCGCCTTTCCATAAATAAGAGCGGTATGTTTCATCTCTTTCCTGCTCAAAAATGAATGTACCGGTAGGGGTGCCGTTATTGTAGATCCCTTTGAAATAGAACTGGAGATACACTTTGCCGTCTTCATAATCATTCAGCAGATGTCCGTGCGCGTCATCGCTATAACCTGGCATTTCACCATCCAGTCTTACATACAGGGCCCCATCTGTTTCAGAGATATGTACTTTGCTGTCTGGCAGGAGGCGGAACTGATGACCGCCCAGCTCCCAGGAATCCTGCCCATCCGCCGGAATGTGGAAGGGAGACGCTGTTTTCTTTTCTTCTGCTTCTTTTGTAGCTGGCGCATACTTTGCAAACATCGCATCGATAGCGGCTTGCTGTTTGGCAAACTCTTCTCCGGGATCTCCAAAGTATTGGAGGCTTTGCCAGATCTCGTCGAACAGCGGTTCGTAGAAGGCCTGGTCTTTCACCCCGCAATCGCCGGTAATTGTATAGCAGTATTCATTGTTAATCTGTACCAGGCCGAAATAAAAGTAAAACTCGTCTGACTTCACGGTGCGGATATACGAAGCCAGGCCGGCCAGGGGCAAGGTCTTGTCTGCGATCAGTTCCACATCGCCACGCTGTTCCATACAGCCTTGCCGGAAACGGGAGGGGAGGTCTGCTCCGGGGAATTTGTCGTAAAAACTGACTTCATTGAGGCCAATGGCGGCCAAAGAGGAGGATCCGTCTTCCTGCGTATGTTCACCCCTGATGGTTTCCCACATGGCCTGTATACGCTGATATATGTCGGGGAAACGAACGCTGAAGGTTTTGGTAGAGCTTTCCTGCATAAACAATTCAAATAGATGAGTTAACGATGGCTTTGCAAATATAGCGCCATAAACCGGTAGTGACCTATAAACTTATTATTAATTTTTAGCACACATTGAACTTTATTCAATAGGTGCTTTTTATTTGCTAGACAGTGAGTTGCCCTGCGGGGCTGCTTATGTTTTTTTTACCGACATTCTGCGCGGGCGTGCGGTCAATACGTAAGCCAGGTACAGATCCAGGGGCGGAATTAAGCTGTTTGCAGGCTGGCATATTCCTCGTCTGAAACAGATTTCATCCGGTTTATTGGTGTTAATCTAACTCCGCCTTTGAAAACAGGTCCATTATCAATGTCTTATCTTCACAAGCTGATTTAAATGCAAGCGCAAATGCTTTCAAGGCTTCGCTATCTGACGAATAAGGATGTGAACTTCAATACACCACTTCAGTATATATTACACGTATCGTATTTTCTAAAGTATCAACCGACTGATTTCTCGAAATTCCTTTTTCTGTGTAATTAAATGAATCAACCTTAACCCCTTTGGGCAGTTCATACAGTAAGGTAAAACTATAATCGGGAAGAAACCCGTCATATTGATAACTGTATTCAATGTTTTGGGCCTGGTCAGGAACCGGTGGGAATCGATTCATCTCCGCTAATTCCCGGTATTCATATAGCGATAAGCCATCCGCCATTGTGCCATTTGCAAGGAGATTTCCGGACCTTATTTTGCTAATGGTGCTTTTTGGGTGTGTTTCATTTACAAGAATATTGCGGACGGCTTTTTGTATATAAGTTGTATATAGATACGATGACGCTATTAATGTGACCATGATGGCGCCCGTTAGTTTAAATTTGACGGAATTTATACTTCTCCTTTTCGTATATAACAAGAATAACCATATTCCGGACACTGATATTACCGTCGCGCCCCAGATTTTTAAAAACTCTATTGGCCGGAACCAATTATTTAATATCAATTCAAGTTTGTCCGTCCATAATGCTTGCAATAGGGTTAATATTACCATGTTAATGGCGGCAATGGCCAGGTACTTTAGGGATAGTTCTTTCATCCATTTAGATTTAAAATTAGATGCATTTACCTGGTAAAATCCATAATGCCGGGTAATTATTGATACCATAAATACGATCTTTGTGTTAATTTAACTTGTCTATGGAAGATTTAACGCCGCTGGTGAATTACGTAAAGAAATACATCCCGTTAACGGAAGGGGAAGAGTCTTTTTTCATCTCCCTGCTGCAGGTTACCAAAGTAAAAAAGAGGCAATACATACACCAGCCAGGTTATATCTGTCAATATCGTAACTATGTATTAAAAGGCGCATTAAGGGCCTTCATTTCTGACAATAACGGGCAGGAGCATACTATCTCCCTGGCGATAGAGGACTGGTGGATTGCCGATCCGGCCAGCTTTATCTTACGGGAGCCGGGTACTTTTTTCGTTGAAGCTGTAGAAGACAGCACGATTGTGCAGATCAGCTATGAGGCGGAACAGCAGCTGATGCAGCAGTATCCGAAATTTGAACGTTTTTACAGGGTTACTTCCCAGCTTACCGCCATCCACGCACAGAAAAGATTACTCTCCAATATCAGCCAGACAGCCGAAGAAAGGTATGAAACATTTGCCGGGCGATATTCTCAGTTACTCCAACGTTTCCCTTTATATATTATCGCCTCTTATCTGGGCATGACCAGGGAATTCCTGTCTAAAATACGTAACCGTAACCTGCCGCCAGCTCAGCAAACTACAGATTCATCAAACAATGTGAACTAATTCACACGAATTAAGTGAATTAGTTCATTTTTTAAGGCCTCATATCTCCTCAGTTTTGCATTGAAATTAAAATCAAATACAATGCAGGACTTAACAAAAGAATTACAGGGAAAGAAAGCTTTGGTAACGGGAGGCTCCCGCGGCATAGGCGCCGCTATTGCACAACGGCTTTTAGACGCCGGTGCAACAGTGGTAGTATCCGCACGCAGCAAAACGTCAGATACGCCGGTGAACGCGATCTTTATCAAAGGGGATATCAGCACCAATGAAGGCGCAAGAGCGCTGGCCCGGGAAACGGTCGGCCGGTTGGGCGGTCTTGATATCCTCATCAATAATGCTGGCGCTGCCAGAACATTGCTGCCAGGCACGGCTGCCATTCCAGATGAAGAGTGGCAGGATGCCATTAGCATTAATTATTTGTCCGCCGTAAGGATGACGGCGGCCTTAATGCCCTTCCTTCAACAGTCGGCGGCAGCGGCTATTGTAAATATCTCCGCCGGAGGGGCTGGGCCTTTTCCCGCTCCTTTATTGCATTACGGCGCAGCAAAAGCTGCATTGAATGCCTGGTCGCTTGGCCTGGCGGCAGAGCTGGCGCCGGCCAAGATCCGGGTGAATGTGGTAACGCCTGGTATGGTGGATACGCCAGGTGGTAACGATGTACGTAAAACCATCACGGACGCCATGGGCATTCCTCCGGAGGCGTTGTTTAAGACAGTGCCGTTAGGTAGAATAGGCCGGCCGGATGAAATAGCGGAAATGGTGGCATTGCTGGTATCTCCCCGCGGCGAGTGGATGACAGGCCATAATTATTTCGTGGACGGCGGCGCCGTTGCACTAGGGAAGTAGGCTGATAACGGGCCGCTTCAAAACTGATTTTGGGGCGGCCTTTTACTACTTCAAAGGTGTTTTTATATTAAATACCATCCGGGGAAATGGATATATTATTCCATGAACATATATGAACGAATATTATATCAAAAGGGTTATTGCAACCTTAAGAAAAAATATATTCCTTTGTGTTAGTGTCCCGGGAGGGTGATGTTGTTACCCACTGTACCTATACTTTTTTCAGTTGTTAACGCGGACCGTATGACGAGCACGTACCAAGGACAAGCACCATTAAATTGAGGCGGGATATAATTGCAACCAATGCAGATTGTATGCGTACCCATGCTTCAATTTTACACCCTATACATATTATACCTATGATGCAGTTTCTTAAATACTTAACCGTTTGTTTGCCTTGCTGTTTTTTCGCTCAGATCATCCTTGCGCAGACAGCACAAACCATTACCGTAAATGGAGATCTGGATAAATTTTATCCCGTTACTTTTTTTGATGAGAGTTGGAACGCGAACGTAGCCACGGAAGTAGAGTTAGGCCGTTCCAATGTGCACATCGATGCAGACTGGCGGGGATCCGTTATTGCCAGGTTCAGGTTCCATACCACGAACTGGGGCAGCAAGTCAAATTTCATTGATGCGGATATTCACCAGGACAATAGTGTTGATACCGCCCATAGTACGTTTATTGCAGGTTGGAAGGATGCCACTGCGGCAAATAATGCCGGGGTTATAATTATCTGGTTAAGGGGCGGAGGTACCAGCTATATCTGCAAGTCTGATAATAACGTAAACCCAACAGTATATGATGGCGTACAGCAGCCGTTGCCTTATAAAGAGCCAGCAGGCAAGGACCCGGTTACCTATATCGATAATAGCTATAAAACAGTTATAGACCCGTACGTTAACAGAAGAGGGGTATCCTACACAAATTCAGGTTATTTCAATGGATCAGGCCTCAATTATTTTGCCAGTACCGTAGGCATAGGCATGTCTGCTACCGGAACCAGTAAACTCTCAGTTAATGGAGGGATAAACATAGCGTCCGGCCTGGATAATACAATGCCCCGGCCGGCTGTTAGTAGTGGAACAATAACAGGGGAAATAAGGGGGATCAGCGGTACAGGATTTCATTTGGGCGATGATGGCTTTTTAAGGCTGAGTGCAGGCGGGGGCAGCAACCCGGCTACCAAGACCTTTATCGACCTCTCCGGCTATATGTCTGTTGGAGGCGAACGGTATATGAGTTTAACAATGGGCACAGCTGGTAAAGAGCGTATGCGGATAGCCTCGAATGGTAATGTAGGAATAGGGACCGCCAATCCACAGGCTAAATTGGCCGTAAATGGAGATATTTTTTCCACAAAAGTGAAGGTGACACAAACAGGTTGGTCAGATTTTGTATTTGAAAATAATTATACGCCTATGCCACTGGCCGAAGTTGAGCAATTTGTAAAGCAAAATAAACATCTGCCGGATATCCCTTCTGCAAAGGAAGTGCTGGAAAACGGCCTGGACCTGGGCGAGATAAATAAGAAACTGCTGCAGAAGGTGGAGGAGTTAACCCTGTACATCATCCAGCTCCAGAAAAATAGTGACGCACAGCTGGAAATGATCCGGCAGTTACAGGAAGAGAATAAAAAATGAATCCTTACGACACATAAGAAGATGAGAAAGTTCCTTATATCATGTTTGCTGGTTGTGCTTTATACAACCGCTTTTAGCCAGACAACACCTAATAACCTTAACCCAACATTTGACAACCCGGCGCCGCCAGCTCCCAACGCCGCCGCCTTTGCCAAATTTGGTAATATACCGGTAGGGCCTGCAACAGGTATTCCGCAGATAAACGTTCCCATATACCAATATGCCGGAAAAAACAACGGACTATCGCTGGCGGTATCACTTGACTATCATGAGGGAGGAGTAAGAGTAGATGAAGTTGCCTCCAATATTGGCCTGGGCTGGGCGCTGAATGCCGGTGGTGTGATATCCAGGGTAATGAGGGGCCTTCCCGACGAATCTTTCGCTGGCTTTTTGAATACGCCATATTTTGATGGCGCAACGGGTAACGACCCTCACAATTCCCCCTCGTTCTCTCCTTTTGTAAGGGCCTATAATAGGGTACTTGATATTGAAGAGGACCTTTTCAACTTTAATTTTAACGGCCGGTCCGGAAGGTTTGTTATTGGAAGGAACGGCGATGTTTTAATGATAGATGCGCAGAAGCTGAAGATAGAAAAAGAGATAACCCCCAACTCAGTGCCTGGTGGAGATGCGGGGATCACAAAGTTTACGATCACCGACGAAAATGGCGTTAAATATACTTTCAGCGCTTATGAAGTTACATGGCTTGGCGGCGCGCCGCTGCATGGCCAGTTTATTTCATCCTGGTATCTGACAGCTATTCAGTCGCCATCCGGACAGGATAATATTACCCTGGAATACGACGATACACATATTAACAGTTATACTACATCTATAACAGAAACAGAGGCAACTGATCTTGTCCCAACCCTCTCGCCTGGGGTATTATGGTCATATTCTGCCCATGACCAGGAAGTTTATGGAAAAAGGCTAAAAAAGATTTCCCTGCCGCAGGGGCTCAATATTCAATTCATTTACAATACTACGCAAAGAACTGACTTGCCGGGGGATTATCTGCTTTCGAGGATCTTAATACAGGACCCTAATAAACAGCTGGGGAGGGGATATATACTCCAGCAGGATTACTCCTTGAGTAACAGCAGGGCCACGCTAACAAAAGTTATTCCCTTTGCCGGGTTAAATGCGGAAGTGCAAGACGCCCCCTACCAGTTTTTTTATAAACCTTATTTACCTCCACGGCTGGATAATCATCAGGATCATTGGGGCTATCCCACCGGCTGGATATTTTCGGAACATGAACGGAGGATCCCGCATGAAATTATTCCCGCGGGTGTTGGTGGATTATTCGAACTGCCGGGCGTTAACCGGGATACAGACTCGAGTGCTTGCCGGGCTGGCTCTCTAACCAGGATGGTGTATCCCACCGGAGGCTGGACTGAATTTGAAATGGAGCCCAATGAGGCTTATGATGGCTGGTTAACCCAGTATGTTTCTGTAGTGGTGGAAGGCCCGCCATACATTGACCAGGTGCAATCCTATCCCTTGTTCACCCAAAATACTACGCCTTCCTACCAGGATGTCTATTTTACATTCAATGGAGAGCAACCGGATGCCAATGAGTTTACTATGACACTGCAACCCAACAGCTCAGGGAGCTGTAATGGCAGCTGCGCATTAAGATTTGAAATATTGCAGCCTAACGGGATTCCTCTGGTTTCAAGGGACTTTACCACTATTTTTGGTCAATCGTCCTCTATTACCTTCAACCTTCCCACCCTTGTAAAGGGTACACAATACACTATACGCTTCTACTACACCATGCTTACTGTTCCCAATTATAGTGCAACAGTTTACTTAAAATGGAAAGAAAAGCAGCCAGCAACATCGCACACCATAGAATATAGCCACTTACAGCCATATGTTGGAGGGCTGCGGGCAAAGAAAATCTCTGACTATGACGGCATTTCTGCAACCCCGGTTTCAGTAAGGGAATATGAATATAAAGGGCTGGATGGGCTTTCTTCAGGCGCCCTTTTAACCTATCCCACCTATACCAACACGACACGTTATGAAGGATTGCTGAATGTGTCAGTGTCGGCTGGCCAGACTTATATGGGAGGGCCGCCGTTGATCCGTCTTCGTCAAAGTACCTCTGCTTACGATATTATGTATACTGCAGGAAGCCCTGTCGCCTACAGGCGTACCATTGAATATTTGAAAAATAATGGTAAGAGCAATGGTAAGATCGAGCGCTTTTTCTCTTCTGCCAGCACCGGTTCAAACGGTAATTTCCCATTTGTGCCGGCAACAAATGCCACATGGCTTTTTGGATCTCTAAAACAGGAGGTAGTTTATGATGCAAATGATAATATAGTTAAAACCACCACCTATAACTATACGGATAAATTGATGCCCAATTATTCAGACGAGGCAGTGCTGCATAATTTTACTTCCTATTCCATCGCGCCGGTGTTATATAATGTGCCAGATGGTTTTGACGCAGGGTATACTTCCGTTAAAGTGGCGAATTACCCTGCCATCGCTTTTTTATATAATGACTATCTGCCCATGGCAGGCAGAACGGATATTGAAAGCACCGTTGTGACAGAGCGGGATCCTGCAACCGGGCAAACTATCACTACTACGACCGGCAATGAATATGATCCCAATTACTATTATGTGAAGAAAAAGAATTTCACAAATAGCAAGAACCAGCCGGTGGTCGAAATCTATACCTATCCGGCAGATAAGGTGGCGGCCGGACAAACAGATCCTTACCAGGATATGCTTAACCGCAATATGATCAATCCTGTTGTAGAAACAGAACAACAGGTGAACCAGGTGATGCAACAAAAGCTATCGACCAACTACAAGAAAAACTGGCCTAATAACGCCGTTTCTATTTTGCCGCAAACGGTTCAGACACAAGTCCAGGCTAATCCTGTGGATGTACGGTTAAGATACTATGCATATGACAACAAAGAAAACCCTCAATCGGTTGGTCAGGAAAATGGGATGGCAACATGTTTTGTATGGGCTTATAACCGTCAGTTTCCTATAGCTGAGATCAAAAATGCTGATTACGCCACTGTTGAGAGTGTGCTTGGAGGCGCAGCCGCCGTTTCCAGCTTCGGTAACCAGGTAAGCCCTACAGATGTGGCAGTAAAGAATTTTCTTGCTCCGCTTCGTACGGATGCAAGGTTAAAAAATGCCCTTATTACCACTTACGCGTATTCCCCGTTATATGGCGTGAATACCATTACAGATCCGGCTGGCAGAACAAATACCTATGAGTATGATGGTTTCGGCAGGTTAAAACTGGTCCGGGATCAGGATGGTAAGATACTGAAGCAGTATGATTATCAATATCAGAAGCCTGTTACCCAATAACAATGAACATACTATTCAGTTGCTATTGCTGTATATTAGGGGTGTTTTATTCGTCGGATCCAGGTATTTACAACTTATTCTATCACTGGAATAAGATTAGCCTGGCCGCCCTGAATGCTGCTGTAAAACAGGCAGACAGCGAGGATGAAAGGAAATTATATGAAAGCACATTAACCGCAATGTCAGATATCTGGGTGATCAAACCTGGCAGCCTTAATGATAAAACTTTGAGATGGCTCTTCCTGGAGCAGATCAGTACGGATTTTGACTGGCGAAATAAGGATTGGTCAGTTATTGAAGTAAGAAAGAACGGAGAAAGGATACGTCTCATAAATTATCTGATCTGTTACGAGGGAGAAAACGCCCGCATTATAGTTTATGATTATAATAATGGGAAATGGATAAAGCTTAAAGACGGATCGGATCACCTGAAAATGGGTGATCTGATCCATCCCAGCCCTAAGGCGCCTATTAATAAAGGAGGAAATTTTAGCGATATTGCCGTAACCGATTTTAAATCATCATCACCGTTGCGTTCAATGTACTTTGTTGAAACTACGCTAAAAAAGGGCAGCATTATTTCCAGCATTATTGATCGTTGAATCTAATAGTATTAGATTATATGACAAAATCAGACAAATCGATACACAACATCTGCATTGCTGCGATCAAAAGGAGCACAATGAAGCCTTACGACTATAAATGGACTAAATTTTATCCATCCAATGCGGAGTTCGAAGCTAGCTACCCTGGTTTTAAAATGGAATACCTGGAAAATGAGCTAATAATCTGCTCTACTATTCTGGACCATGACAATTTTAGTATTTTGACAACGCAAAAATTAATTACGAGGGAACACGGAATTGAAATAACGGGCAACCTGTTGGATGCTGCAGATTCGTCTTACGGTGAGTTTAAAGGGCATAGGTGCGGCATATTTACATTCGGCCGTATTAAACTGAGCAACGGATCGGACTTCAGATACTTCATAGAAACAGGAAAAGCTTCAATGATAATGATACACGGCGTACGGACAGTGATCCGGACGCAACAGATGACAAGCGCACAAATCGAAAAAGTAGCAAGGATCTGGAATAAACAAACGGAAGACAGCAATCGTTAACACCTGCTCAATACTGATTACTATCAATAAACTTGATCTCCATTATCTTCTGCTCAAAATCATTTGCCGGTACCAATGCCCGCGACTTGATCCGCGTTTTATACGTATACACCGTACTAACGCTATAATCCAGTATCTTGGCAATGGCCTCATGCTCGCTTATTCCCAACCGCATCAGGGCAAAGATCCTCAGCGTAGCATTCAATGTTTCTCCTGACTTAGGCCAGATCTGGTCTTCCTTTTTCAACAGCGTATTAAAAGAAGCAATGAAATTGGGGAACATCGTTAAAAATACGCTATCCAGCATGTTGTATAAATTCCCTTTTTCCTCGTCTATATGCACATTGTTTAAAAACTGGCCAACATCCTTATATTTCCCCAGTTTGATATTATGCAGGGTTTGATGTTTAATTTTATCTAAGGTATCTATATATGATGAGCAGGTCTTAAAGAACAACCCGATCAATTCCTCCTTGATCTTAGAAGATTCCCAAAGCTTCCCATTCACGGTTTCCAATTCACTGTTTTTCTCCTTTATCACCCGCTCATTGGCCTTGATCCGTAAAATTTGCCTGCGGTAGATCACCAGCAGGAAGAATAATACCACGGCAACGATCAAAAACAGGAGCAGGCCAATAAGCAACTTATCCTTTTCATGTTGTTTTTGATCGATCAGTTTACTGGCGACCAGCGGCAGAATGGATTCAATCTGTACCGCGCGGTTCCTGGCGCCATAGAATTTGGCATTGCGGGCGGCCTCCTGCATGCAGATATAGGCGTCATTGATGTTATCCATTTTAAACAGCTCCTGTCCCAATAAAAATATGGCCAGCGTTTCTTTGGTGGAGGAACGGATATCATTGATGGCGGCCAACGCCAGAAAACGGACCCGGTCCCGGCCCGTGTAGGCAAAACTGATCCGGGTGGCCACCATGGCAACAGTATGTTCCGGCAGGCGCCGGCGGATAATATAATCATAGAAATAGTCCGCCGTTAATTTTTGATGCCTGACGGAATCCGGCAGGAAGGCCTGGTTAATGGTCTGCTCAAAATCATTGGAAGGGGTAACGATCTCCGCCTTTTTAAAATCGGCCTCCGATTGGTTCCGATAGCTGGGGGAGAAGTAAGCGTCATTATCATATTCTGCAATACCGGCATTCAGCCGCGCATGCAGGATCAGGTATTCGGTTTTTAGCGCCTGGGACAGGATCGCCGTGTCTATTTCGCCGGTAACATCAAAAGCTTCCTTAAAAAAGCCGGAATTGAGTAGCGTAGTTCCCAGCAGGAGCTTACTCCGGACCAGGCGGTCCTCTTTCCCGAATTTGGTGCACAGGCGGATGATCCGTCTCACATAAGCAAAGGCAGAATCAAATTTGAAGGAGCGGTACTCTTCAAAGATCCGGGAATAGAGGTCAAACTGCGCATCAAAATCCGCGCTGTCCGTTTGCAGCAGTTCAAACCGCAATAGGTTGATCCGTTTTTCTTTGTCCAGGTTGTAGGCGTTTTCCCTGGTCAGCTCAAATTTCAGCACCCCTAGCAGACTGTCAGATTTACTGGTTTGTGAAAATCCATTAATGTATATAAGCAGAAGGAGTAGAATAGATAATACTTTATTCATATAGATCAGCGATCTAATTTTAAGGTAATGCGTAATTTTCCCGCCGTATATAGCGGTGGTCCCCCAAATGATGTTTCCCGATTCGAAATTAATTTAACCCGCTCTAAAATCAGTGGCCTGACCATTTTTGTCCCCTTGGCCATACTGCCTGAAAACCAATTTCCGTATGCTGTTGCGGTAAAAATAGCCGCTTTTTGTTCAATAACCCAGTAAAAACGCCTCCCGAAGCGTTAGATTTTCCAGTGCAATGATCGAAATAAATAATTGGTTATCAAACAAATAATTTTAGAAACGGTTAGATTTTCGTACCGGGCGGCGCCGGTAGGGGATCACACGCCTCATTAGTGATTTAATTTGGTCCGCCAATAAAAACGCCATGACCGGCGGTTGGCGTCACCAATCATCCGCTGCAGCGATGAACGATGAATGTCCGCGTTTATGAACCAATTAAGCAGACTTGTTATGCTAACAAAAATTCTACGATTATCGAGTACTCTCGCGCTCATTTTTGCCCTCGTACTTCCGGCAATTGCGCAAAACAGGGTCATAGATGGAAAAGTGATTGATGCCGCTACCGGTACTCCCATACCCGGGGCGACTGTCAGAATTGCAGGCGGTAGTACGGGTACCGCCACTGATGGAAATGGTACTTTCCGGTTAACGTTGACGGCAGATGCCCGTCAGTTGATCGTTTCTTCTCTTAATTACACTACACAGACGATCCCTGTGACCGACCAGGGCGCCATAACAGTGAAGCTGTCGGCGTCAAGCCAGAATCTTGAAGGCGTTGAGGTAGTAAGTGTGGGTTATGGTACATTATCCAGGAAAGAGGTATCCAGCGCCATCACACACGTGAGCGCCAAGGATCTGAAAACCGTCGCTGCCAATAACCCGCTGATGGCTCTCCAGGGAAAAGTAGCGGGATTGACTATCTCCAACACCGCCACTGCAGATCCGAACTCCATGCCGGATATCCAGCTGCGCGGAGTGTCGTCCCGCAGCGCGGGCCTGGGCCCCTTGTACGTTATAAACGGGGTGCCGGGTGGTAATATTGATAATATTAACCAAAATGATATAGAGTCTATTGACGTGCTGAAAGGCGGCGCCGCTTCGGCTATCTATGGTACCCGTGGTAGTAATGGCGTTATTATTATTACTACCAAAAAAGGCACAGGCGAATCAAAGCTGGTGTACAACGGCTATTTCACCATGGATAAACTGACCATGGCGCCGGATCTGCTTACAGCCGACGAGTTCCGTAAGTACCGGGTGAATGTGCCGCAATCCCAGGCTACCGACTTTGGAGGTAACACGGATTGGATAAAATCGGTTACCCGTTCCGTGGCCTATGCGCAGAAACATACGGTACAGATCTCCGGCGGAACGGCAAAGGATAACTATTTTGCCTCCGGCGACTACCGGTATGCCAACGGGATCGATCTGCGCGCCAATAAAAAGGAATATGGCGCCCGTGTGAACCTGAACCATACCTCCAAAAGCGATGTATATACGGTTTCGCTGAACGTGGCGCCCCGGTATATGCATACCAGCAACGCTGACAAGGGCAATTTTACCAATGCGATCACGCTGAACCCTACTATACCTGTCTACGATGGCGTGGGATATAATTTTATTAACAACCAGCCCTTCAACGCAAATAACCCGGTTGAAAGGGCCAAGCTTATAAAGAGCGAGGCAGAGATAAAGGAACTGGATATGAGCGGCTCCCTGAAGGTGAATCTTCTGAAGAATCTGTATTCTACGGTAACAGTATCTAATATCAAATCGTCCTACAAGAATCTGAATTTCAGCCCGTCTACACTGACAACCGTTGTGCATTCCGATCTGACCACTAAAACAAACGAGGCCTCCCAGGAACAGATAGACAACGATCAGCGGAACCTGGAATGGACGGTCAACTACGCGCTCGATATTAAAAAGAATCACTTTAAGGTACTCGGGGGCTATTCTTACAGCTACTTCAACTACCAGCAATTCAAAGCTCATAACTACGATATCCCGTTTGATTTCTACCAGTGGAACAACCTGGGCTCAGGTACCTATAATGGCGGCGGCGCGGGCTATGGGCAGGATGCAGTATCCTCTACCCAGAATGATTCCAAACTGGCGGCATTCTACGGCAGGATAAACTATGATTTTGATAATAAGTATATCCTGACCGCCAGCCTCCGCCACGAAGGCTCCTCAAAATTTGGCCTCAATAGCAAATGGGGGAATTTCCCGGCGGTGTCAGTTGCCTGGCGTATTTCTGATGAAGGGTTTATGCAGAACAGGATCAGCTGGTTGAACGACCTGAAACTGAGGGCGGACTATGGTATAACGGGCAACCAGGATTTTGACAGCTATAAATCCCTGCTTTTATATGGCGGGTACGGTTATTTCACCTTTAACGGAGTGCCTTACCAGGTATATGGCCCCTCACAGAACATTAACCCCCTGCTGGGCTGGGAAAAAGCGATCAACTTTAACGTAGGCGTTGACTTTGAAATATTTGACAGCCGTATATCCGGTTCCGTGAACTATTATGTACGTACCAACAAAGACCTGTTGGGCGACTATAATGTGCCGCTGCCACCGAACGCGCAGGCGAAAACATTTACGAATGTAGGAACCATGAAGAACTCCGGCCTGGAGATCCAGCTGAGCGCAGCGGTAATACGGAACAGGGCGTTTAACTATAACGTATCCTTTACCACCGCTTATAATAGTAACAAATTCGTTTCCTTCTCCAATGCATTGTACCAGGGCGCTCCCTTCCAGGATGTGGCTGGTTTGCCTTCGCCAGGTACGCCCGGTGAGATCCAGCGTTTGCAGGAAGGCCACCGTATCGGGGATTTTTATATGTTAAGATCCGCGGGTATAGATAAAGACGGCTCTCTGCTGGCTTATAAAAAAGATGGAACGATTGTACCGGCCAACCAAACGAGCAGGGATGATTACCAGTTTGTAGGCAATGGTCTGCCTAAATTCACGGGCTCGCTGGGTAATCAGTTCACGTATAAGAACTGGGACCTTAACATCTTCCTTCGCGGCAACTTTGGTTACAAGTTGTTCAACATGCGGGCGTTTTACTTAGGTACCCCGGTTGCGCAAGCCGGCTCCAATACCTTAAAATCAGCCTATGATCCGGGCAACAAATATGCGAAGATCACACAGGCGGGAACCACATTGCGTCCTTCAGATTATTACCTGGAGTCAGGCTCTTTTGTCAAGATCGACAACATAACGCTGGGTTATAACCTCCAGATCAACTCTAAATACCTGCAGGCGCTAAGGATCTATGCAGCCGTAAGCAACCTGCATACCTTTACCAGCTTTACAGGCGGCGACCCGGACCTGTACCCTGTGAACGGCTTAACACCCGGTGTACAAGGCAATATAAAAGACGGTTATAAGCTGGACTTTTACCCGTCTACCATCCAGATGCTGGGCGGCATACAGGCAACATTCTAAACAATCAACCGGTACAGTATGAAAAACACGTATAAGAAATATATAACAAACGCCACTTTGGCCGCCGCCCTGATGCTGGGAAGCTGCACAAAATTGGATGAGCATGTTTATGATAAAGTGGATCAGTCACAGTTCCTTACCAGGCGCGATGATGTGATCAGGGATTTTTTGCGGCCATTTGAGCACTCTTATTGGAGCATACAGGGAGGCGATAGTTATTCCGTTGAGGAAAACAGCACGGACGAGATAGGCACCTTTAACCGCCAGGGCGATTGGCAGGATGGGGGTTACTACCAGCGCATGCACTATCACACCTGGAATACAACAGATAGGTTCACCAGTGATTCCTGGACCGCTTTTTACCAGGGTATAGTACTCTGCACCAACTCGCTGCAGGATATGGAAAGTATTACAGACCCGGTTAAACTCAATGTTACGGCAACAGAGCTGGCCGATTTTAAAGCGGAGCTTAGAACATTGCGGGCCTGGTTATATTTAAGGGCTTTTGATTTTTACCGTAATATCGAGATCATAACAGATGTAAAACATACCACCCAGGGCAACAAACAATCAACTCCGGAAGAAACCTTTAACTACATTGAGTCAGAGTTGAAGGCAGCCCTGCCGGATCTGCCTAAACGCGAAGCACTGGTCATTGACGGAACCACCAATAACAGCATTGGCCGCTGGACACAGGCTGGCGCAGCCGCATTGCTGATGCGCCTGTATTTCAACGCCAAAGTGTATATTAACCAGGACAAGTTTGCAGATTGCGCCAAACTTAGCCAGGATATCATAGACGGCAAATATGGCAGCTATCAGCTGGATACCCGCTGGGATGCGCCTTTTGATTATACCAATACCGGCCCTCAGTCAGAAGTGATCTATGGCTTCCCATCCACGCTGGCGCGTACGCACTGGCAGTATGATGGCGGTATGTATTTCTGGGCATTGACCTACGATGCCGCGCCCTTATATTGCGGATTTACGGACTTTGGTCAGTCCAATCCCAAATACGCGCTGCAACCCGGCAGGGATGTAGATAGCGTTGAATATAGCTTTAAACTGGGCAAACCTTTTGTTAAGTTCCAGCATTACCCCGATGACTATCGCCTGAAACTGTACAAGAACCTGGGCAACAGTAAACGTGAAGGCATGTTCCTTTTCGGCTACCTGCCATACCAGCACCAGGTGAACGGCCGGCTGGTAACGGACTCTGTGAAGGGCAATAAGGGCAACTACCCGCTGTTTATCCGCGACCAGGTGGGATGGTTCTTTGATGCAAAACCCGGGACAAAAATTTCGGATAAGACATCAAATATGGATCATGCGGACCATAACTCCGGTGTATTTTTCCTGAAATATCCGCTGTATCCTACACCTGATCCTAACCGTATTACATCCGCCTATGCAGAGGTGCGTTTGTCAGAGATCTATTATACGCTTGCGGAATGTAAATACCGCACGGGCGATAAGGCGGGCGCCGCAATTCTGCTGAATGCCGTGCGCCAGCGCAACTACCCGGCCGGTTCTCCAAGCCTGTATAAACCAGATGGCAGCCAGCTCACTGACCAGGAGATGCTGGATGAATGGGGCCGCGAGTTCTTTGGCGAAAACCGCCGCCGTACGGATCTGATCCGCTGGGGCGTATTTACTACCGGCACCTGGTGGGATAAGAAACCAGATCCAGATAACCACACGATCATATTCCCGATAGGCCGCGATATTATGGGCGCCAACCCGCAATTTGTACAAAACCCGGGCTACTAAAGTCCTTTGTGCTAACATTCCACCTGCTGTCCCAACCGTGTTATGGTATGGGGCAGCAGGTTTTTCAATTCATTCACCTAACTGCCAGTTATTTCATGACACGATCGTCGAGATATTACCTGTTTTTTATTGCGTTCTTTCTATGGTCCGCGTCTTATGCGCAGGATATTCCAATCAAACAATCCGGCCTAGTAGGCAATTCAATTGCGGCCTTTATTCCGGCCGGTTTTGATGCATCCAAAACGCCGTCATTGATGCTACAGGGCAATCCATCCATACATGCCGCCGTGCCGGCCAGCTGGAGCATCATCCCTGAATTTTCCTTAACAGATGGTAAGGCAAATGCCAGTGTTCGTTTGAAAGGCGAGATCAGCCTGTATGGGGGAGGAGAAGTAACCGGCCCGCTGCTGAGGAATGGTCAAACCATCAAACTCTGGAACACAGATAACGGCGCCTATGGTACAGACGATGGCAAGCGGCTTTACCAAACCCACCCCTGGGTACTGGGCGTAAGAAAAGACGGCACCGCCTTTGGGATCCTGTTTGACAGCCCCTGGAAATCTGAGCTGACCACCAACCCGGATAAGATCGAATTTAATACGGAAGGCGCCCTGTTCCGGGTGTTTGTGATAGACCGGAAATCTCCGCAGGATGTAGTAAAAGGGCTGGCGGAATTAACCGGCACTATTGAAATGCCGCCCAGGTGGGCCTTAGGTTACCAGCAATGCCGCTTCTCCTATGGCACGGAAAAACGCGTAAGGGAGATTGCGGATACCTTCCGTTTAAAACAGATCCCCTGTGATGCCATCTGGATGGATATCGACTATATGGAAGGTTACCGGGTATTCACCTTTAGCAAAAAGAATTTCCCCAACCCTAAGCAGCTGAATGCAGACCTGCACGCAAAGAATTTTCATTCCGTGTTTATGATAGATCCCGGCGTTAAGTTCGATAGCAGCTACGCCGTGTATCAATCAGGTACGGCAAAGGACGTTTGGGTGAAGGATACCACCGGAAAAGAATACCATGGAAAAGTATGGCCGGGCGACTGCGCCTTTCCGGATTTTACCATGCCCCGCACCCGCCAGTGGTGGGCCGGCTTGTATCGTGATTTCCTGGCCAACGGTATGGATGGGATCTGGAATGATATGAATGAACCTGCAGTGAATGATAACGACTTCCCTAAGGAGCTGCGGCTGGGCACCATGCCGTATAACACGCCTCATCGTGGTGGCGGCGGCTTACCGGCAGGGCCACACCTGTTATACCATAATGCTTTTGGCAGGTTGATGGTGCAGGCAACCCGGGAGGGGGTGATGGCTGCCAAACCCGATAAACGGCCCTTTATTTTAACACGGGCTAACCTGCTGGGCGGGCAGCGTTTTGCAGCCACCTGGACCGGGGATAACTATGCCGATGAGCGGTTTATGAAAGTATCCGTACCCATGTCCATTACGCTTGGCTTATCCGGACAGCCTTTTAGCGGACCGGATATTGGCGGTTTCTTAGGCAATACCAGCGCAGATCTGTGGGCAAAATGGCTGGGCTTTGGCGTATTCATGCCTTTTGCCAGGGGCCATGCCTGCGCGGGCACTAATGACAAAGAGCCCTGGGCATTTGGCGCAGATATTGAAAAAACGTCAAGGATAGCGCTGGAACGGCGATACCGTTTGCTGCCTTACCTCTATACCTTGTTCTACAATGCACATACAACCGGCTTGCCGTTAATGTGTCCCGTGTTTTTTGACGATCCTGCAGATCCAGGGCTAAGGGCAGAGGACCAGGTATTTTTGCTCGGCAAAGATCTGCTGGTGATACCTTCTTTTGCCAAAGACCCGCAACTGCCTAAAGGGATCTGGGAACCGTTACAGCTGGTTG
This sequence comes from Chitinophaga agrisoli, assembly GCF_008386695.1. Taxonomy (GTDB): domain Bacteria; phylum Bacteroidota; class Bacteroidia; order Chitinophagales; family Chitinophagaceae; genus Chitinophaga; species Chitinophaga agrisoli. Next base: position 1,395,944 of record NZ_VUOC01000002.1, on the reverse strand, counting down.
ATGGCGATCAGTCTGATCCCTATCAGGCGAAACTGCTGCTCAAGGGCGGCAGCATTATTCCTGCAGGAAAAACTATCCAGCATACCAATGAACAGTCAATAGACAAACTAACCCTGTTTATATGCCTGGATGCCCAGGGTAAAGCCAGTGGCGAGTTATATTGGGATGCCGGCGAGGGCTGGGGTTTTAAAACCGGCGCTTATAGCCTGCTTAAATTCCAGGCAGCAGAGAAAAATGGCGTCACAAAAATTAATATGATGTCCCGTTTGGGTAAGTATAATATTAACCAGGACATCCATCAGGTGGAAGCCATAGTGCTTAAAAACGGCCAGGTATATACAGGCCTGATAAATTTAAAAGGCGGCGAGATAAAAACAGCGCGCTAATAACGCCGGCAGATAATATCTCCAAACAGGACAAGTGGTATTTTACTGCTTGTCCTGTTTTCATTAATGAACACCAGTGTCCGATTCCGGACAACTCCAATAGTAAGATCATTAAAACACTATTGAGCACTAATAACTTAGCTCTTTGGTACATTGTTCGCTTTCCCTTTACATCACTGCCTTATAATGAAACGTTTATGCTGAAAAACTACCTGAAGATTGCCTTCCGCAACCTGCGGCACAGCAAATTATACTCCGCCATCAATATTACGGGCCTGGCCACCGGCATGGCGGTGGCGTTACTGATCGGGCTCTGGATCTGGGATGAGGTTTCCTTTGATACCTATCATAGGCATTATAAGCGGATAGCACAGGTAATGGTAGAGGCCACGTTTGATAATGTTGTTTATACAGGGGGAACCGCCTCCATACCGATGGGATATGAGCTCCGCGATAAGTATGCGGACGATTTCAAACACGTAACCCTGGTGTCGTACGAAGAGGCGCATATCCTGGCCACAGGTGATAAAAAGATCTCGCAAACAGGCGTATGGGCGCAGGAGGCATTTCCTGATATGTTCCTGAAAATGGTAAGCGGCACGCCGGACGCATTAAAAGACCCTTCTTCTTTGCTATTGGCGCAATCAACCGCCAGGGCGCTTTTCGGCGATGCTGATCCCCTGAACCAGATACTTCGCCTGGATAACAAAATAGATATGAAAGTGGCAGGCGTCTATGAAGACCTGCCTTATAATACCACGCATCGAAACGTGAAGCTGCTGCTGCCCTGGCGCAGATATGTCAATGGCGCGGAATGGATAAAAAAGGCGCAAACGGAGTGGGAGAATCATATGTGCCGGCTGTTTGTACAGCTGGCGGACCATGCCAATATTGATAACGTGAACCGTAAGATTGCAACTGTGCCTACCGTGCATATTACATTTACCAAGGAGGCGCTGGTGTTGATCCCTATGGAAAAATGGCATCTCTACAGCGAGTTTAAGGACGGTCTTCAAACGGGTGGCCGTATCGGCATGGTACGGCTGATAGGCGCCATTGGCATATTTGTACTGCTGCTGGCCTGTATTAATTTTATGAACCTTTCCACCGCCCGCAGTGAAAAGCGCAGCCGCGAAGTAGGTATCCGCAAGGCCATTGGCTCATTCCGCGGGCAGCTGATCGGGCAGTTCCTCAGCGAATCGCTGACAGTGGCATTGTTGGCGCTGGTAATTGCCCTCTTGCTGGTGCAGCTATCCCTGCCATTCTTCAACGGCCTCTCTGATAAATTGATGTCCATTCCCTGGAGCGCTCCACTGTTCTGGTTGTTTGTACTGGGCTTCACTTTACTGACCGGGCTTGTTTCCGGCAGCTATCCGGCATTTTACCTTTCCGGTTTCGAACCGGTAAAGGTGCTGAAAGGTACTTTCCGGGCAGGCCGTTTTGCGGCAGTTCCCCGCAAAGCGCTGGTAGTAATACAATTCACGGTGTCCATAGCGCTAATGATCAGCACCTTTATCGTTTACCGCCAGGTACAGCACGCGCGCCACCGGCCGGTGGGGTATACCCGCGAAGGCCTTATCACAATTGATATGAATACGCCGGATATACAAGGGCAGGAACATTATGACGCCATCCGGAATGAGCTACTGCAAACCGGCGCCGTTGCAGATATGGCGCAGTCTAACAGTGCCACTACAGAAGTATGGTCTAATAACCTGATCGACTGGAAAGGGAAGGATCCTGCCACTGTAGTAAGCCCCGGCACCATTGCCGTGTCTCATGATTTTGGTAATACAGTTGGCTGGACCATAAAGGAAGGACGCGACTTTTCCCGGAGTTACCCTGCCGATACCGGCGCGCTTATATTAAACGAATCTGCTGTTAAACTCACCGGCTTTAAGGAACCAATAGGACAGGTCATCCGTGTGTTTGGCCAGGATCATCCTATCATTGGTGTAATAAAGGATATGGTGATGGAATCTCCCTATGCGCCCGTACTGCCGGTTATTTTTCACCTTAACCCTGCCTGGGCCCGGATAATCACTGTTCGCATCAAACCCGGTGTTCCCCTGCGGGAAGGGTTGGCCAAAATATCAGCCGTATTTGCCCGGTACAATCCCGGCAGTCCCTTTGTATATAAATTCATAGATGAAGAATATGCCAAAAAATTCAACGACGAAGAGCGTGTTGGTAATCTGATCACTTTCTTTGCGGTGCTGGCCATTTTTATTTCCTGTCTGGGGCTGTTTGGATTGGCGTCTTTTGTGGCGGAAAAACGTACAAAGGAGATCGGCATACGCAAAGTGCTGGGCGCGTCTGTCTTCAATCTCTGGCAAATGCTGTCGAAAGATTTTGTAGGGCTGGTGGTGATCTCCTGTGCCATCGCAATTCCGTTGGCCTGGTACTTCCTGCATCGCTGGCTGCTGCAATACAATTACCGCACACAACTATCCTGGTGGATATTTGCGATCGCGGCCATCGGCGCACTGCTGATCACACTGGCAACCGTAAGCTACCAGGCGGTAAAAGCGGCTGTTGTGAACCCTGTAAACAGCCTTAAAGCAGAGTAGGGGCCAGCCCGTGGCCCATCCACTCTTTCATAACTGGACCCTGAACGGGTCCAGCGCAGCAGCTAATTTTGCCTGATAAAATTAAAGATCATGAGAAAATTAGCATTGACCGCATTGGCAATTACCGGCTTTTTCATCACCTCCGTAAAGGCACAACAGCATGACGACGTTACAAAAACGCCACCGCAGGTAGTGCTTACAAAATTGTTAAATACGGCCTCCCTGAAGAACCAGGAAGTGAAAATGGTGCTGGTAACTTTTGAGCCAGGTGAAGTGTCTCCCGGCCACCGTCACCCGATACCTACTTTCGCTTATGTGATAGAAGGCGAATTTGAATCTACATTTGACGGTAAGGTGTATCATTATAAAGCCGGCGATGCTTTTTATGAAGAGCCTAACAAATTGCACGGGTCCACGAAGAATCTGAGCAAGACCAAACCCGTTAAATTACTCGCTGTTTTCATTGGCGACAAAGGCAAACCTTTCATCGCTCCGGAATGATATTAGCATTCAAAAAAAAGGGAGTTGTCATCATGTGGCAACTCCCTTTTTTTATGCGCAGATCCGTTAATCTAAACTGGGCTGCTGGTGTGTGGTAATACCAATCCTGTTCCAGGCGTTGATAGCAATAATTGCCATGATGGCCTGTGACAGTGTTTGTTCGTCCATCAGTCTGGCGGCCTGTTGGTAAGTCTCGTCAGAAACGCCTTTGTGTATAAATGTAATTTCTTCCGCCAACGCCAGCACCGCCCTTTCCGTTTCATTAAAAAACGGCGTTTCCCGCCATGCGCTCAGCGCAAAGATCCGCTGTTCCGTTTCTCCCATTTTCCGGGCGTCTTTCGTGTGCAGGTCTATGCAGAATGCACAGCCGTTGATCTGAGAAACCCTGATCTTGATAAGCTCCTTTAAGGAGGGCGCTAAATTGGTTTTGGAAAGATACTTTTCAAACTCAAACATGATCTCATAGGCCTTTGGCTCTTTCTCCCGGATAACTACTCTTTTACTCATATTGTTCATTGTTTTTATGGGTGTCCTGGAATGCAGGATCAGTTAAAAATTCGTGATCTGTCAATGTTTTCAGAAAAGCGGTCAGTTGCGTTTGCTCCTGCATGCTTAACGTGATGCCCGGTTTGGTCGCTGGTTTAAACAGCGGGTCCAGATTGTCCGGACTGGCCATTCCGGCATTATAATGCTCCAGCACCTGCGCTAAATTGTCAAAGCGCCCGTCGTGCATATAAGGGCCGGATACTTCCACATTCCGCAGGGAAGGCACCTTAAACAGCCCATGATCAGCATCCTGGTGTGTAATGGTATCCCTGCCGGCGTCATCAGAACGGGTGTCCAGGCCGTTGCTACGGTACGAAAGGTCTGTAAACAGCGGCTCCCGGTGGCAGGCTGCGCACTTTGCTTTAAACAAAGTATAGCCGGCTGCTTCTTCGCTATCGAACTGTGCGCCCTCTTCATGCCGCATCACCTTATCATACTTAGCATTGGCAGATATAAGCGTTCCTGTAAATTGTGTAAGCGCTTTAAGCAGTAACTGGGAGTTGATGTCAGTGGTATGAAAAGCCTGTTGAAAAAGCGCTATATATTTATCAGACTTTTTTAACCGGTCCACAATCTCCGGTAAGTTATTAGCCATCTCGCAATCGCTCGTGAGCGCATTAAGCGGCGATACTTCAATATGATTGACGCCGCCATCCCACATAAACTCCTGCTGCCAGGCCAGGTTAAACAGGGCAGGGGTATTGCGGGTACCAAGGCAGTCATCCACCCCATGGCTTACCGGATGATCCAGTTGGGCAAACGCTGCAAATTGCTGGTGGCAATTGGCGCAGGATATTGATCTGTCTTTAGACAGGATCGGGTCGTAGAACAGTTCCCGGCCTAGCTTAAAGCCATTTAAAGTAAGCGGATTGCCCTGGAACGTATACACCGGAGATGGGAAATTTTCCGGTGTTTTAAACAATACGGTGTCGCCGGTATTGAACGCGTTGTCTGCCAGGCCGCTAAATGTATTAACGCCGGCAATAAATAGCAAACCCGCTGCAAACACCAATAGTTTAATTTTCATACCTACCTTGCTGCACATTTGTTATAGAAAAAAGCCCGTTCTTGTAGTTGTCTGCTATGAGCACGGCATTAGGCCCGCCCATGGTGGAGTTCAACTTTGCAAAGTCTACCAGGTTTTGCCCTTTGAACAGGGCGGCGGCATCGGTGGTGATGGATATTGCTGCCGGCTCGTTTCCATGTATCTGCAACGGTTTATTAAACGAATGCGAAAAAGTGCGAAGGGTATTTTGCCGCTTTATACCGCCTACATGAAAGGTAAGCTTGTGCAGTTTGGCAGTTGACTGCGGTGAGTACCCTTCCAGTTTCAGGAATATATATCCGCTGTTCCAGGTCCAGAACATACCATTAGCCGGGTCAAGGCAGCCCGTTTGAGCGCCGGCAAAATTACGGGCGCTGTCCACGCCGATAGTAAAGCTAATACCCTTGTATTTGCCGGCTGGTACGCCCGTTATGCTTTGTTTAAGTGAGGCGGGATCGGCCGCATTTATCAGGAAACAGATGTTTGGTATTACTACATCTTTTCCTTTTGTGGTGGTAAGCGTGATATTACTTATATAGTACTTGAAAGTGCTGACGGTATACTCGTCGTTGTTTGCGTTGGCGTAGTGGGCGCTGTTATCATTAAGCTTTAAGGGAACGCCATTTACAACATGTTTAAAATTCAGGGATAGTTCTCCGCTATCAGCTTTTATGGTGTTGAATGCGGTGATGGCGCCTGCCAGTAAACATACTATGGCGGATAAGAAGATGCTCTTTTTCATCAGATGGATTTTGTTACATTCAGTTTCAGCAAGATGATAACCGGCGCAATTGCACCCAGTGCCAACGCCAGAATTCCCCAGAACTTATCCGCGGCAGTAGGGAACATATGGATCATGTAACAATGATAAATAAGGTGCGGAACCGCAAAAACAAGATTGGAATAGCAGGCTAGCCTGATTTTATTTATAGCTGGTCTTATAACAGCAAAAATGGCCATTGAACCTATCGCACAAAAGAACGCGCCCACATCCCTGGTAAGGTGATCACTGAATGGTCCCATAATATCAATCCAGTGAAACCCGAACCCTGGAAAGCTGGTGTAAAATTGCTTGGGGAAAAAGAGTGCCCAGATACCGGTTACACCGTTGCTGATCCCAAGATAATAAAGTAACGCCTTTACGGTTTTCATGTTAGTCTGCTATTTATTAGTAAGCGGCGTAAAGATATTGCCGCTTATGCTGTGATCCGGGGTCCAGCTATAGCAGTCCGGGATGGTCCAGTGAATTAGTGAGAATTGCCCGCGCTACTTTAACACGGTGCGCAGTACCTCTACCACCTGGGCAATCTCCTCATCAGAAAGGGATGCAAATCCTAACCGGATGGAATTGCCATGAGGATTGTCAGGGTCCAGGCAAAAACTTCCCAGTAAATGAAGCCCGTTGTTACCGGCTCTTCTCATGACCTGCTTTAGATCATGCCGCGCAGCCAGCTTTACCCATAAAGCAAGCCCTCCCTGCGGCGGCTCAAAATGCAGCTCATCGTCTAAGTATTCGGTTAATAGATGCGAAAAAAGCTTGCGCCGCTGAGCGTATATTTTGTTGGTATTTTTAATATGCCTGTCCAGTGCCCCGGAAACTATCATGTCGGCAATCACATACTCCATAAGGGTATCGCCTTTCAGGTCAATGAGACGCTTCAGGCGGTTTACCTGGTTTACCACTTCCGGCGACGCGATCAGGAATCCCATCCTCACGGTGGGGCCCACCAGTTTGCCATATGAGCCTACATAGATGATCTTACCGCCATGGCCACTTGCGGCAAGCGGGAGGATCGGGCGGTTTTCATGGTGGAAATCGTAGTCATAATCGTCCTCGATCACATAAAAATCATATTTGTTGATCAGCTGTAATAATTTCAGCCGTCTTTCAGCGCTCATGGTCACTGTTGTAGGGTGGTGATGGTGGGGCGCGATATATAACATCTTGATCTTCCGCTGCTGCAGAATGTCTTCCAGCTCTTCTACCACCATACCTTCTGCGTCCACGCTTACCCGGTTGATGATGGCGCCGGCATGCAGGAATGATTCGTCTGCGAAAATATAATTGGGATCAGTTACCACAACATGATCACCCGGTTTAACAAATAGTGAAACTGCCAGGAAGATGGCCATTTGTGCCCCTCTGGTGATAACAACGTTCCTGTCGTTCACATTTAATCCCCGGGAGCTGTTTATAAAGCTGGCCGTAGCGGCTTTAAGGGTGGGGGCTCCGCCATCATCCAGGTAATACATGGAGCGGGCCAGTGAAATATTATCTGCCTGTCTGCGGAGCTCGCGGAGCATATCATGCACAGGCGTCAGCCGGTGATCCGGCATTCCGTCATTAACAATGATCTCGTGTTCCGGTACCGTGGTCCTGATCAGGGCATAGATATCCTCATTAGCGGCTACCGCGGGCGGTATTTCAGTAACGGCGGCAAACTTATTGGGTGGTTGAAATGATCTTGGTTTAAGTACCGGCAGGTCCTGCTTAACCCGGTATCCGCGGCGGGGCAGCGCCTCTATCCAGTCCTGGCTTAACAAGTCATCGTAAGCCCTTACCACCGTTTTCCGGTTGGTCTTAATTAAGTCCGCCAATGACCGCGTAGCCGGCAGGGCAGCCCCCGGCACAATAACGCCATCACGGATCAGGTTTACGATCTGATTGCTGATCTGTCTTGCAATGGGAACTTTCAGATGACGGTCCGTAACGATAAGATGGTAAAACGGTGGCATAATATACAAAGCTACAGGCAATGTGCAGATGGTTAGGGGTCCAGTATGGGCCAAGGGCCGGGGTCCAGGGTGGAATTAGCCGGATACCCCGGAAGGAAAATATTTTATGTAATTTCCCGTATAACTGTTAAACCATGGCTGTCGTAAAATTCGAAGAAGTTCTCAATGACCTTGTTAATTATTTCATCCTGGGAGATCCTGATCTGCTTTTGCAGTATAAAGAGGAGCACCACCTGCCCAATGACCTGGTAACGGAGTTTACAACCAGTGAGGAGGGGGATAATGTTGTCAAAGAAGGTATTATGGTGCCATTACCGGGTATTGAAAATTACCCATATACCATATATTTCAACCTCTCCGGAGAAACCCCTGAGTTAATGAAAGAAGGCAATGATCTGCAGATAAAAAGGGAGGGGTATATTCTTAAGGTAGCCCATGAAAGCGTCTACTTGTATACCATTCCCTATTTACGGGACTATACAGCGGAAAAGGTGCGCTTGCTAAAAAAGCACCGGGTAGCCAATATAGCGCTGCCCAATGGCTGGTATACGGTTACTGTGCTGGGTGGTCAAACCAGGCAAAGCATGGGGTTGGAGCCTACGTTTGAATTTGTGATGACAGCCGTGCAGGAGCAACCGGAGTATACGGCGGATATGAACCTGGGTTTTGGGATTACCAGTGATGAGTATTGAGGTTTTTAGTTGTCAGAAAAATAGCCCTGCGTAAGCTTATACGCAGGGCTACTATATACTACAACTTCAATAGCTGTATACTTTTTACCACTTTCTTATTTTTATCATCATACACTTCCAGCACATACATTCCCTTGTTAACGCCTGGTAACACCACCTTCCTGCTTAAATTAAACGAGCGCTCAGTAAGCGCCAGCCGTCCCTGTACATCATACAACCGCAGCGTATAGTTGTTATTGGCATCCAACCCGCTGATCGTGAACTGCCCGCTGAATGGGTTAGGCCATACCTGTACCCCCTGCTCCGCCGTTAACGGCCGGTGCAGTTCTCCACCTACCATCATAGGGGCAAACGGACTGGTAATGGTAAAGCTTTTTAATACGCTAATGCTATCCAGCCGGTTTTTGAACAACACCTTCAGCTGATGTGCGCCCACGCTAAGATCCGATGGTACTATCACAAAACTATGGTCGGGCGCAATGGGCAGCGCCTGTATATTATCCACCACTGCCGTTACATCGGTATATGCCTGTGCCCTGGGGTAATTAGAAATAAGAATAGTATCGGCCGCTCCGCTCTGGCTGTAGCTGCTTTCTACGGTTCTTAAAATAGGCGGTGTATTCAGTTCCGGGAATACGCGTAGAATGGCCGGCGTATCATTGGGCGTATAACTTGTGCCATTATAAGCCATCCACTGTAAAGTATCTACGCCAATGATATTGGGGTTAGGCGTATAATACATGCTATCTATCTCTGCCAGGGTAATATCCCGGCTTCTTTCATAAAAAATTTGTTTGCCGCCAATGGTGAGCTTACCGTAAGCAGGCAGGCGGTTGATGCGGATGCCGGCCAGCTTGCCCGTAAAATGCTGTTTAAAGTTTACGGACCAGAACCGGATAGGCTTACCTGCCAGCGTGGTACGCTCAAAAGGCGTGATGGTATCCGGCGCGGGCAGCACTGTCACATAAATAGAAGTATCGTTTGTCCACTTTAAACCATCAAACGCGCGCCAGCGGATGGTATCTTTGCCCGGAACACTAAAAGCGCTGTATTTGAGTGAGTCCAGCATATCCCGGTTAAAACTGATGTTGGTGGGGTATACCGGCTGGTTATTGGCTGCAACAAGCAGTCCCTTTTTAGGAAGGGAGAGGAACTGGATCTTTTCCAGGCGCCCCATGCCGCTGTCAGGGCCTATATAATGCGACAGGAAATCAGCGGATGTAATGGGTACCCGGTTATGGGTGTATACCTGTTTGGTGATAGGCGTAATGTAATGCCGCGCAGCGGTATCCAGGTTAACAGCATATATGGTCCGGTCGCTGGCAACAAACCAGGTACTATCTTCATAATACGCCCGCAGGCTCTCATCCGCTACCTTTTTTACCGCGCTGCCATCCTGGTTAATGATATAGGTTGCATAATTATTGCCGGATTTGGCGGCTACGGCAATATCACCTTGGGGCGAAATGGCAAGCATGTTGGCGATGCCAACAGCGGATCCTGTTTGTATGGGTAGCACATTCCGCAGCACGCCCTGCTGATCGCGCGTATATACCTGCCCTTGTACATTATAATAGTAGGGGGCAGAAAGCAGGATGCCGCCTACATACCCGTTGTTGATCAGCGGAGCGCCATAGCTGGCTATGGGAAAATCAGCATAGCCGCCGTAATCGCCCTGGGTGAGCACATAGCTAACGGAATCGTGATTGTATACGTACACGCGGGAGCCAATTTCATCCGGGCTTCTCAGATAAGCAATGCCTTCGCCATCTGTACTGATGCTATAGAACTGGGGTGGATAATCAGGATTAGGATACGGAAGTTCCCATTGGTCAATTAAGGTATTTGCCCCGTTCTGATAACGGTACAGGTGCGCGCTGCTAAAATCGCCACGGGTTGCATATGCCACCAGGCCGTTAGCGGCCACTGCAGAGCCGCTTATTACACTATCTGCTATCAGCTGCTGCTGATGACTGGCCATGTTGCGGAGGATCAGCCCATGGCTGGCTGAGTCGGTGCTTGTCCACAACACATAATCGCCCGCCGTGCTTACGCTGTTTGTTACTTGCGTAAGTTGGGTAACCGTACCCTGGTTATACTCATATAAGGGAGTAGTATAGGGGCCAAGGTAGCTGGAGGGTGCTTGTATAAGGGCGCCATAAGGCGTTACCCATCCGCGGAAAACATATCCGTATGGGTTGCCGGGTATTGGGGCTGTATTGCCCGTAAAAGGAACGGTAATTGCGTTGCCGGTGGCTATATCTGCCAACCGGTAGGTGGCTGTAGCGCCATTTTGTTTAACGGTTAACACCTTGCCATACCGGAAATCCAGGATCTGCGCGCTGTCTGGCGTTGTATACCTGGGGCTGAGCGAGGTGTTTTGGCTGTAACTGTGCATTCCCGTCAGGAGCAGCAGCAATAGGGGGTAAAGGTTGCGCATAGTTCACATAGTTAGGTTAAGAGAAAGTGATTGGGTGCTTCAACGTAATTGAGGTGCTTGTGTTGAAGCGGTAAATGCAAGATAATTAAAAGCATTGGTACGTTTGTGCTATAATTGTCCACACATTAGCAACCTGTTGTTTTTTTTGTATTTTACCAGGCAATAGCGGTTTTCATATTTAGATCATGTCCACGTTTACCACGATTGCTGCATTGAAAGAAGGGGATGCTTCCGTTTTCAAAGAATTATTCAATGAATATCACGGAAAGGTGTACCTATATGTGCTGTCCAAGACGCATTCTGAATATATGGCGGAAGAGGTTACCCAGATCACCTTCATTAAATTATGGAATTACCGGCAGCACCTGAACGAGTCAGAGCCGGTAGCTAAGCTCATATTCCATATTGCCCGCGCCACTACCATTGACCTGTTCCGGAAAGAAGCTGTCAGAGGCAAATTACAGCAACAGGAAAAGCCTACGGAAGCTGATACGTCCAATAGCGCGGAGGCGGTAGAGGTAAAAGAGCTGCAGCAACGGATAAGACAACTGGTCCATAAGATGCCCCCGGTCCGGAGAAAAGTGTTCGAGCTCAGCCGCTATGAATTTAAATCCTATAAAGAAATTGCCGAATTGCTCTCCCTGTCCGTAAAAACCGTAGAAAACCATATGACCCTCGCTATCAAGCATTTGCGCAATATTCTGACACTCCTGCTACTGGTATACCTGCTGCGGTAAAAAAAACTTTTCTTCTCATTAGGGGATGCCCTTTTTTCACACGATATAATTAAGAAGGCCCCAATAATCTTAACTGGAAATGATACAACGGGAATTAATTGACAAGTATTTCAGGAATGAGTGCAGTGAGGCTGAGAAAGCGCTGGTGCTGGAATATTTTCGGAATAATCCTGAAGAATGGAATAACTATATGACGGATGAGGACTGGGACAATTTTGAGGCAAAAGACGGGCTGGATCCAGCACTTTCCGGCAGATTATTTAAAACGGTAAGCAGGCACTCTTTTAAGAAAGGCAGAAGGGTTAAAACGGCCTGGCTGGCAGCTGCGGCGTCTGCCGGGTTGGTAGTGGGATTGCTGTGGTTATATCCATCCGGCAAAAAAGCCTTTGTGGCACAGAACGGAGCCGCTGTGGGCGGAACGGAGCAGATGGTGGAAAAAAGGAATACTACAGATACGCTGATGAAGATAATGTTGGAGGATGGTTCTGCCGTAACATTATCGCCAAACAGCAGCATCCGGTATTATGAACCATTTGTATCAGAAAAAGACAGGACTGTTTTTTTATCCGGGCAGGCCTTATTTGACGCTGCCACGGATAAAGCCCGGCCCTTTGCCGTGTATTCAGACAAGCTGTTAACAACGGTATTGGGCACTTCCTTTACGGTACAGGCATTTACGGAAAGTAATGTAATAAAGGTAAAAGTGCATGATGGGAAAGTGCAGGTAGCGGCGGCTGACACCACGCAGATAACATGGAAGCAAAAGGTGATCCTGTTACCGGGCGATGAGCTGACGTATAATAAAAACACCATGCTGGCCAGCGTAACACGCCATATACCCGCGGAGCATCTGGTTAAAGCAGGTATTGCCAATAATAATGCCCGCACGGTGCAGAGGCCGGACTGGTACACTTTTGATACCTCGCCGCTGTCAGAAGTATTTGATCAGCTTAGCAGCTATTACCAGGTAGATATTTATTACTATCCGTCAGACATACACACTAAGTATTTTTCAGGAAGGATGCATAAAACAGACAGCCTGGAAAATATACTGGAAGATATAGGTCTGCTCAACAATCTTGTCATTGAAAAAGAAGACGGTAGTTATATCATAAAAAAGAAAAATTAACCAAAATATACGGGTGTCAACTTCCTGTGACGTTGCTTAAGTCAACGACAGATCTTCTATTGCCTAACTAGATAGTACACGTAAACATGAAAAAATGGAATTCCACGTATGCCCTGCTGGGCATATTAGCGATCTATTGCCTTTTCCCGCTCCTGCTTCGTGCGCAAAGCCGTGCGGATGTTACCGGCATCGTAAGAAGCGAAGAGGAGGGAGTGCCGCTCTGGGGAGTGAGCGTTACCGTTAAAAATGCAACAAACAATTTTTCAGCTGCTGTGCAAACAGACAGCAGCGGCGTTTTTACCTTTAACCGTTTACCCGCGGGAGCTGGATACAGTTTTACTTTTTCCTTCATTGGGTTTGAAACGCAAATTATTTCCGGTTATACGCTCAAGGCCGGCGCCGATTTCTCCCTGCGGGTGCAGCTAAAGAACCAGCAGCAAAACATGAATGAGGTGGTGGTAGTGGGCTATGGCACCATGCAGAAGAAAGATCTTACCGGCGCTATCAGCCAGCTAAAGACGGCCAAACTGCAAAAAGAAAGCCCGCGCTCCGTACAGGACCTGCTGCGGAGTGGCATACCGGGGCTATCTGTTCAGCAGAATAACGCCGCAAAAGGCGGGGGCGAAATGCAGGTACGCGGCCAACGGTCCCTGAAGGCCAGCAATGACCCGCTCATTGTGCTGGATGGCGTTATATTCTTTGGAGAGCTCTCTGAAATAAATCCCCAGGACATAGAACACTTTGATGTGCTGAAAGATGCCTCCGCCGCCGCCATTTATGGCGCCAAATCGGCTAACGGCGTGGTCATCATCACCACGAAAAAAGGCGCAACAGATAAACCCACCATCCGCTTTGACGCCAGTACCGGTGTAGGCGTGCTGGGCAAAAAAAGGCCCGTGTATGACGCGCAGGGCTACCTGAACTACCGTACGGACCTGTTTAACAGTACCTCCCGGTGGGCCACCCCGGCAAAATATGTGAAACCCACGACCGAAAATCTGGCGAAATACGGTATTTCAATGGATGACTGGCTGGCTTATGACGCCCTCACCGGCAGCCCGGACGATATCTGGCTGCAGCGTATAGGCCTGTTTGACAAAGAGCGGGCAAACTATGCTAAAGGCCAGACCTATGACTGGTTCGACCACTCTTTCCAGCACGGATTACAGCAGAACTATAACGTAAGCTTTTCCGGCAGGCATAAGGATGCGGTCAATTATTATATGTCACTGGGCTACCTGAATAACGAGGGCATTGTGGTGGGGGATAAATACCGCGCCTACAGAGGTAACATCAAATTAGACGGAAAGGTGAACAAGTGGATGCATACCGGCGTGAACATCAATTTCCAGGACCGTACAGACCGGGACCCGGATAACAACGACGGCAACCTCGTTACAGACTGGAAAGGCCAGATCATCAATAATTCGCCTTTTGCACTACCTTATGACTCCAACGGAATATTGGATCCCTATCCCATGGGAGCCAGCGTGAACCATGGTACAAGTACGGCTTACAATAACCAGTATAAACAGTATGAAAGGGGATTTACCGTTTTAAACACCACCCTTTACCAGACTATTAAACTGCCTTTTAATATCTCTTACCAGCTGAACTTCTCCCCGCGCATGCAGTGGTTCTATTACAGGTATCACGAGTCTGCGCTGAACCCCTTGTGGACGGATAATGGCAAAGTGGTGCGGGAAAATGAAAAGAAATTTGATTGGCAGATAGATAACATCATTTCATGGGACTACACTTTTGCAAAAAAGCATAGCGTGAAGGTAACGCTCTTACAGAATGCGGAGGAGCACCGGTCATGGGAAGATAAGATCGTGGCCAGGGATTTTTCCCCAACAGACGCCCTGGGCTTTCATAACGTGGGCGCCGGTAATCCTTTAAAGACCACTGTCAGCAGTGATGACCGTAGAAGCACCGGCGATGCGCTGATGGCCCGCTTGTTCTACTCATACGATAACCGGTATATGCTAACCGCGTCTATACGCCGGGATGGGTACTCCGCATTTGGCGCGTCTAATCCAAGGGCTACATTCCCCTCGCTGGCGTTTGCGTGGAATTTCGCCAACGAAAGCTTTTTCCACTGGGCGCCCATGAGCACCGGCAAGCTGCGCTTGTCCTGGGGCATGAACGGTAACCGTTCCATCGATATATACCAGGCCTTATCTAACCTTACCACTGGTACCGGGCGTTATCCATACGTGCAGCCGGATGGCACAGTATATGAACTGTCACAATTGTACGTGGACCGGATGGCCAACTACAACCTGAAATGGGAGGCTACCTCAGCCTGGAACATAGGACTGGACTTTGGTTTCCTCAAGAACCGTATCACGGGTAACCTGGAGTTCTATAATATGCCAACTACAGACCTACTCATGGACCAGAACCTGCCTGATTTTACCGGGTTCACCGTTGTAACTACCAACCTGGGTGAAGTGGTGAACAAGGGTTTCGAGCTGGGGCTTACCTCGCTGAACATGGATAGGAAGAACTTTGAATGGACCACCACGTTCAATTTATCCGCTAACAGGAACCAGATCAAACACCTATACTATACGTATGAGGATGTGGTAGACGCCAACGGCAAAGTAACGGGATCCAGGGAGATTGATGATATATCCAACAAATGGTTCATTGGGCATGATATTGCCACCATATGGGATTATAAGGTACAGGGCATATGGCAGGAAAGCGAAAGGGAGCAGGCTGCCAAATACGGCGAAATACCCGGGGATGTGAAAGTGGAGGATGTGAACGGTGACGGAAAATATACGAATGAAGATAAACAGTTCCTGGGTTACACCACCCCACGTTTTCGCTGGGGGCTGCGCAATGATTTCACCCTGTTCAGGAACTTTGAAGTATCCTTCAATATGTACGCTAACTGGGGGCATAAGGCAATTTCTGATGATTACCTGAATAATTTTGGCGCAGGCACCACCTGGAGCAGCTCCTATGTGCGGAAATACTGGACGCCGGATCACCCGTCTGATACCTACGCCAGGCTCAACTCCACTAATGTGCAGAATATAACGCCTAAGCGCGCAATTGATAAAACATATATCCGCCTGGATAATGTATCCATCTCTTATTCGCTGCCCACAGCTATAGCCCGGAGGCTGGATATGAGCCAGTTCAAGATCTATGCAGGCGTACGCAATGCAATAGTATGGGCCAGGAAATGGGAGTACTGGGATCCTGAAACTACGGACCTGATGCCCAGGTATTATACAGTAGGGCTTACTGCCACTTTTTAAAAGTATTAAACAGAGTTCAACATGAAGATCACACTATATAAAACTGCCAGGATTTTATTACTGCTGATAGCTGTACAACTGCCAATGAGCTGTTCAAAAAGCTGGCTGAAACCGGATCCGCTGTCCTTTTATGAGCCTACTATCACCTTCACTTCCAGGGAAGGGCTGGAGGCTGCCATTACCAGCTGCAACAGGAACCTTAGCCATGTATGGACAGGAGAGGCGGCGCCCATTGTCACAGACCTCATTTTCTCAGATGTGGCTGTCATCGGCACTACCGATAAATCCGGGCCGGCGCAGGACTTAAATGCCCTGATCACGCCTACCTCCAATAACAACGATCTCAATACCAATAAAATTGATTTTTTCTGGTTTGAAGGATATAAAGGCGTTAAATATGCAAACACCATCATATCCAACGTGGATAAGGTACCTGGGTTGGACCCTACTTTACGGGATCAGATCCTGGGCATGGCATATTTTCACCGCGCTTTCCGCTATCTCTGGCTGGTATTTGATTTTGGGGATGTGCCGCTGCTCACAAAAGAGATCACCTCTCCCAAATTCAATTTCCGCTCTACCAAAAGGGAAGTGATCTTGCAACAGATAGTAAAAGACATGGAGTTTGCGGTGGAACATGTACCGGCTACCGGCGATTTTGGAATGGTCACCAAAGGCGCCTGTCAGCAACTGTTGATCAAATGTTACCTGGCCGTTGGGGAATTCGACAAAGCTATAGCGGTGGCTAACAGCCTTATCACCAGTTCCGGATATTCCCTGATGGAGGCGCCGTTTGGTACCTTTGTAAACCCCATGCCAGCCGTGCATAACATCACCAGGAACGTGATCTGGGACCTGCACCGTGGCCCCAACAAATCCATTGCTACCAATAAGGAAACGATCTATAATATTATTGACCGGGAAGATTTTGCCAACAGCCGGCAGGATCTGATCGTCATGAGGAACGTACTGCCCTTTATTTCAGGCACCGGCAATCAGCTGATCAATACCCCTTCCGGCAAGTCCGGTACAAGTACCAGCTATACCCAAACGCATGATAAGATTGATCTGCGCAAGACCTATGGCCGGGGTGTTGGCATATTAAGACCCACCTGGTACAGCACCAACAGTATCTGGGATGATACAGACGATCTGCGCCACAGCTCCACTACCGGTAACTGGATGCGGATGGAAGACATGGTGTATAACAATCCTTCCCTGCTCACATCCGGAGATCCGTATTATGGAAAGCCGCTGGAGAAATATAACAGCGCTGGTAAGCTGCTGGTAACAGATACCATCCGCTGCTGGTATGACTGGCCGCATTATAAAGTGTGGATAGAATCACCCCGGAGCGAGACCGTGGATAACTATAGCGGGGGCGCCGCTGACTGGTACATATACAGGCTGGCGGAAACCTACCTGCTGCGTGCAGAGGCCTATTTCTGGAAAGGCGATAAGGGCGCTGCTGCGGAAGACCTGAATACCATCCGCCGCCGGGCGCATTGCACAAAAATGTATTCAGCTGCGGATATTACCATGGGAACCATCATGGACGAAAGGGCCAGGGAGCTTTTTTATGAAGAGCTGCGGCATATGGAACTGAGCCGCGTATCCTATATCTTCGCCCTCACGCATAAGGCGGATGAATTTGGCAAAACATACACCGTGGCGGATCTGTCTAAAAGCAGCTACTGGTATGAACGTGTTACGAAGTATAACAATTTTTATAATAAAGGCGTAAAGACCGTGTATGGCGCTACCTTCACGGCAAGTCCCTACCACATCCTGTGGCCCATATCCCAGGCGGAAATAAACGCCAACAGGGAAGGCCAGCTTAACCAGAACTTCGGTTATTCAGGATATGAGTTCAACAAACCGCCTATTGATAATTTGCAGGAGGCGATAGACGCGCAGAATTAAGACTATGCATATCTGTGGCCGGGCGCCCTGGGATATTTTCCTGGGGCGCCCGGCTTTTTATATATAATTATTCAAACCAGGACAATTGGCCAATTAAATAAATATTGTAATTTTAACTCATGGGACAATATCACCCCAGGTAATCTCCTAATTGAGGTGGGCTTAATATTTATATGAAGATAATTTTTACGTTGGCCCTGTTCTGCCTATTGGGTGGCATGAGCGCCTATGCACAATCAGACAGTATTAAACACCTGGATGAAATAGTTATTTACCAAGCCAATAAAGCTACCCCGGTTAGTTTTCTGAACCTGGGCAAAACGGCTATACAGGCAAAGAATATTGGCCAGGAACCATCTTTTCTGTTGTCGGAAACACCCGCTATCACCGTATATTCCGATGCGGGCAGCCAACAGGGATATTCCTACTACCGTTTACGCGGTATCGATCAAACCAGGATCAATACCACCCTGGACGGGATGCCATTGAACGAGCCGGAAGACCAGGGCGCGTATTTCTCCAATTACCCGGACATACTGAACTCCATTAGCCGCGTGCAGATCCAGCGCGGTACCGGCACTTCTCAAAATGGCGTAGCCAGCTATGCCGGCAGTGTGCAGCTTTTTTCGCCTGATCTTACGGATTCTGCAGGCTTTACGCTGGGCGCGGGATATGGGTCCTATAACAGCCTGCGGGCTTTTGGCGAGTATAAAAGCGGTCTTAAAAAGCATGGAGCTATGTATCTGCGCGCCTCGCAGGTGTATACGGATGGCTACAAGGAAAATGCCTTCAATAACTCCCGGTCCCTGTTTGCCAGCGGGGGCCTGTTTTATGATAAAAGTATCTGGAAGCTTAACATTATGGCCGGGCATCAAAGGAATGGGATGGCCTGGCTGCCGGTGGCTGACAGCCTCATTTCCATTAACCGGAAAACCAATGCGAATACAAAAGCGGAGAAGGACGCATTTTTCCAGGGGCTGGCGCAGCTGCAGCATCAATGGCACCCCTCAATGCATGCCAGCATCATCTCCAGCATTTACTATACCTACCTGAAAGGCGGGTATGGCTTTGACGGCAACAATTTTATAGGTCTGCCTTCCAATGGCGAGTTGTTTCACTATAACTTCCGCTCTCATTTTGTGGGCCTCTTTAGCAATTACACCTTAACGCATACACATAACAAATGGACCACCGGCATCCATGGTAACTGGTATACCAGGCAGCATAAGGGGGTAGATGATGTGGCGGGTGAGCTGTACCGGAACAGCGGCTATAAACAGGAACTAAGCGCCTTTAGCAAACTTGAATACTACCTGGGCGGCTTCACTTTTTATACGGATCTGCAATACCGTTATGCCGGTTTTCAATATAGGGGTAGCGTGCCATTGGAAAGGCTGGAATGGCATTTCCTGAATCCCAGAGCGGGTATCAGTTATGCCGTTAGCAAACAGGCCAGCATTTACTACAGCATTGGCCGCACCGGCCGGGAGCCTACCCGGAATGATATTTTTGGAGGCAATGACGACCTGGTGGCAGATAGCCTGTTAAAACCACTGATCTATAACAAAGACCCTGAGTTTGTGGTGGACCAGGAGCTGGGGGCCCGGATCCGCGGAAATCGCGGGGCGCTGCAGCTGAATGCTTATTATATGCGCTTCAAAAATGAGATCGTGCTCAACGGGCAGATAGGCCCCAACGGCCTGGTACTCACTGATAATGTTAAAAGCAGCTTCAGAACAGGGATGGAAGTATCTGCCAGCTACCAGTTAAGCAGGTCTTTTAGCCTGGTTAATAATAGTTCCTGGAACTACAGCAAGATCACGGAACAAACGGGTGCTTTCAAACCGGTGCTGACGCCGGCACTGATCATCAACCAGGAAATTATTTACCAGCGCCAGCGTTTCCTGGCGGGCATTTCCGGCAGGTATCAAAGCAGCTCTTATATCGATTTTGCCAATATGGGCCTTATCCGGGATTACACGTTGTTCAACGCCAGGATACAATACACGTTTCCGCAATATGTTGTTACTTTATTCATCAATAACCTGTCCAACGCGCGTTATTACAACAATGGCGCCCTGGCGGCAGATGGATCAATGAGCTATTTTGTACAGGCGCCGGCAAATGTATATGTTGCTTTCAAATATACTTTCTGATGAGCTTTTTTAATATTGATCATATTGCATTCGGGATAATAGGCTACCAGATCAGCTATATAGAGCTGATAGGGGTGATATCGGGATTGATATCCGTTTATTATGCTTCCAAAACGAATGTACTCACATGGCCCACAGGCATCATCAATGAAATAGCCTTGTTTGTGTTGTTCTTCCAGGTACAGCTGTATGCGGATATGTTCCTGCAGGTTTATTTCCTGGTGGTTACCCTGTTTGGCTGGTATAACTGGCAAACAAGGTCGGCTACGCTGCCCGTGAGCCGCTTATCCCGCAATGGCATTGCCTGGTATAGTATTTTGTTGCTGATAGGCGCATTGGCCATTGGCAGTGTGATCAGCCGTTTACATGTTTGGTTGCCGCGCTATTTTCTTTTGCCGGCCGCCTATCCTTATATCGATTCATTTGTGATGATGGCCAGCATCCTGGCTACCATGCTGTTGGCCCAAAAACAGGTAGAGACCTGGGTATTATGGATAGCGGTAGATGTGATATGTGTAACGCTTTATTTTGTTAAGGGAGTCTATTTCCTGTCATTGGAATATCTGATCTTTCTGGGACTGGCCATTTTGGGCCTCGTAGCATGGAAAAAAGCACTGGTATATGAATAGGGGTTTTGTATTTGGGAAATTTATGCCTTTTCATAAGGGTCATGAGGCCATGATCCGTTTTGCCCTGTCTGTTTGCGATGAGCTTACGGTACTTATTTGTTGCAGCACAAAGGAAACAATACCCGCCGCTACCCGGAAGCATTGGATAGAAAGCTCTTTTGCAGCCAGTGTACGGATCAGGGTAACGGTCTTTGAATATGATGAAACACTGCTGCCAAATACTTCCGAAACGGATGCCGGTGTTGCTGAATTGTGGGCGGCACAATTCAGCCAATTATTGCCAGGCCGGAATATCGTGGTCACTTCAGAGCCTTATGGCGACCTGGTGGCAGGTTTTATGGGTATACGGCATATCCCTTTCAATATGGAAAAGGATCTGTTCCCGGTGTCCGCAACTAAGATCAGGGCTGATCTGTGGACTTACTGGGAGTATTTGCCGGATGCCGTAAAACGGAGTTATATTACCAAAGTCGTGCTGCTGGGAACGGAGTCCACCGGTAAAACTACACTGGCCATGAAGCTGGCAGCGCATTTCAATGCAAACGCGGTAATGGAGGCGGGCCGTGAGCTGATCCCGGATTCGAATCATTTTAGCGTGCAGGACCTGTATAAGGTGGCAGATGCGCATGCTGCCAGCATAACAGCAATGATGGCCGGAAACAGCCCTTTGCTGATCATTGATACGGATATTCACACCACCATCTCATACGCTGCTTTTACCTTCAACGAAACATTGCAGATAAGCCCGTCAGTTTTTGCTGCCAACAAAGCTGCACTTTATTTATATCTGAATAATGATGTGCCTTATTACCAGGATGGTACACGTCTTAGCGAGAAAGAGCGGAATTTGCTGGATGCATCACACCGGCAGGTGTTAACACAATACGGGATCTCTTATGTAGAAATATCGGGGGATTGGGATCAACGGTTCGCAAAGGCGGTGGAATTGGTGAACGCGCTAATTACCAGCTAACTTCCACATAGTCCTTAAACAACTTCCCGAACAATACCTCGCCCTGCATGCCCCGGCAGAGCGGATCATAGATCCTGGCAGCGGCGTCGTCCAGCATAAGGGGCGGAATAATACCTTTCTCTTCCAGGCGGCTGCGTTTTTCAATGGGGTTACCGGTGGATACCCAGCCTACATCCACACTATTCATATAAATACCGTCATCAGCATAGTCCTGGCCACTGGTGCGGGTCATCATATTTAAGGCGGCCTTTGTCATGTTCGTATGGGGGTGATAGATGGTTTTCCCCTTGTAACTGAACTGCCCTTCGGAAGAGCTGACGTTGATGATATATTTATCCGCAAATGCAGAGCGCAGCAGCATGGGTTTCAGCCGGCTATTCAGCATGAACGGCGCTATATTGTTCACCAGGTTGGCAGATAGTACCTCCGCTGTATCCACTTCTTCCAGTTTCATTGTCCAGGAGTTGCTGGTACGCAGATCAAGCGGTTGATTGAAGGTGTCTGTTTTGTGTGCGGGAAAGAATGTATGTGCCGCCAGCAGCTGCTCATTTGCCTCAATTTGAAGCGGAGCGGTCATCATGGGGCTCACGAGCATCCGTAATTGATCATCCTGTGCAACAGCGCCCAGCGCGGCTGCTTTGTCCAGCAGCGGTTTATAATAGGCCGCAGGGTAGGAGATGGTTTGCGCCGCATTGTTAATGATCATATCCAGGCTGGTAAAATTATCCTGTACATATTGCAGGAATAGCTCGAGTTGTGGAATGGAAATAAGGTCCAGGCTATAAATAAACAGGCGGTGTTTCCAGCTATTAAAATCCGGTTCCCGGCTATAGTTCAGCAGCGCATCTGCCGCAAAGCGGGTGGTGGCAATTACGGTAGCGCCATCCCGCAGCAGTTTCAGCGCTGTTACATACCCTATCTTCATACGGGCGCCCGTAACGATAGCCGTTCTGCCGTTCAGTTCCAGCCGTTGCGCTTTTTTTTGCAGATGGATATCCGCACAGTCCGGGCATAACCGGTGGTAATGATGGTGTAGATCCCTGTAAAGGATCCTGCAGGCATAACAGACGATCGCATTTGGCAGTGCATGTTGCAGCGGAATGGGAATGGTATTGGCAGGCGATCGCCTGACAGAAAGCTTAAAAACAGTGGTTTGTTGCACAGCTGTCAGGTTTGCCGCCTTACGACTGGCCGCCGCCGCTTGTTTTATACTCTTTTTAGCCGTTTTGTGAATTTTAGTGACCAGGCCCTTTAAACGGTCCGTGTCCGGGGAATCAAAAGGGTGTTTACCCAGGAACTGTAAGATCTCATAGAACTTATCCCACTCTTGCTGCGAAAATTCCGGCATATAGCTATACTTATAAAGTGGATAGGGAAGGAATCGAACCAACAACCTCCTGCCTGCATAGCAGGTGCTCTTCCATTTGAGCTACCTACCCGCCGCGAATATACGATAGATTTTATATGTTTATTCCGGCTCCGCGATCCCCAGGAAGATCACCACGCCATCCCCGCCCGGGTTTTCCTTAACATCCACTATAGCAGCAGGTTTCCAGTTATTCATGCACCACAGGTTACCCGCACCGTCTATATTGGTAGAGGTAAGCCGCATAATGGGCTGGTAAGATACCATACGAACGGGTTCCAGCTTTGAACCAGGAGGCATTGGTTTGGTTTGCGTGCCGTACAGCGGGTGACCATTAGCCAGCATTACTTCTGCACCGCCTGAGGGTACAGTAAGCAGTCGTGCGGATGCCGGGTCAGAAGGGTTGCGCAGCATGGTTACGCCAAAGGGGCTATCCATATCGAAGGTATTATCTGCTGCCGGCGGCGCGTTGTCGGGCCCAAAATTGGCCAGGAAAACGTTTTGCTGTTTATCGATCTTTATGCCCCAGGGATTAAATGTATTGATGTTGTAATACCCCTTCACGGTGGAAAGATCATTGCTCAATATAGTAGCCCGGCTGCTGGCAACGCCCACTACAATTACGTCGCCGTCGGCATTAATAGCCAGCTGACGGAGCGATTCAAAGCCGTACTGTTTATTGACATCGCTGTAAAAATCACTGTACCAGGCATTTTTTACCACCAGCTTCTTGCCTTCCATCGCTACTTTGTATACGGCAGAAGCCACGCAGTTCTCTTTCACGTCCTTATCATAGTTGCCTATACAGGAAACATAGGCATTCCCTTTATTGTCAGGCAGTACATGAAATACCTTAAGATAAGGTGTTCTTGCAGACAGGATCTCATCTGAATCACCCGATCTCTTAATAGGGAACTCGTCGCAAATGAGCATATTTTCAACGGTAGGCTCACCATTCAGGTAAACCACCACCGCACTGGGCTCGCTCTTAAATGCATAAGGGACGGTGGGGGCGGGCGCAAACGGATCCTGGCAGCCAACAGAGGCCATCCAGAGGTTACCGGATGTATCATAGTTCATGCCCTGCACGCGGGAAAGCCCTGGCGTATAGCCATTGGATGGGCTTACCGGCTTGCCGTCTTTATAATAGAACCGGGAAATGCTCCCTTCCTGCGGATTATTAAACTCAGTTCCCCAGCCAAAATTGCCAAAAGATATATATTCTTTTTTCGGGTCTGTTGCCACGCCAAAACCTACGCCTAACAGCCCTCCGCCTTGCACCGGGGAGAAGCTTGCGGGTGTAGCGTCGTGTTTGTAAACAAGGCAATGGGTGCCGGAATCGCCGCCACCGGCCCTGAAATTATTGGCTACCCAGGCATTATCATTTGCGTCAAATACCACATAAGCGGTACCGGCGGGTATAAAATTCTTTGAACCGGATAAATTGGTCTTTAGGGTAAGCGTCCACTGGTTTGGTACTTTCCGGGCATCAGCGATATTCATGGAGATCAGTGAATCTTTATAGATCTCCTCCTTGTTAACAAGCATCAGGTAGATCTTGTCCGCATTCTCGAATGGCTCATACAACATGTTCCTTACCGCGCCAAGGAAAGTGGTATTTGGGGTATCTGCTTCATGCCAGGCGTATGCGAGGAACTGGTCATAGTAAAGTTTTCCCGTGTCTGACACGGGGTTCATGAGGCAGTAATAAAACAGGTTACACAGCGAGTTGAACATCGGGTAACTGTTAGTTTCAAATCCATTAGGGGACTGTTTGATCATATCTGCCACGCCGCCTTCTGTCTTGTAAATGTTTTGCTTCATGCCGTACGCGATCTTCATATTGCGCATGCTGCCATTCATCTCTACGTTACCACGGCTGTCAACAGTCGTCATACGGGCAAATGTGTAGATAGATGCGATCGATGACTCCGGGCAGATCTTTACTGCAGCATTCACAGCTGGTAAATAAAAAGTGGCCAGGAGCGTGATAGGTTTCTCTGGTATGCCATGGGCGGCGCCATTGACTGTAAATGATTTTATCAAAACAGTTACGGAAAAATACTCAGATTCGTTTTCATTCACTGGAACAGTAAACGTATTTCCCTGGAATGTTTCTGTGCGAACAGTGTCAGTATATCCGGTGACAATACCCCGGACCGCATAAAGGCCTGAAGTGATTACAAGATTCCTGACCTCTACAGTAAATTGAACGGTTTTTGTAGCCATTGTAATAGTTTGAGGGATGATAAAATAGGAGTAACATTCACGACGACATTTACATTAAGGATATCGCAAAGGGAGGCAAATAGGGTACTCCGGGGATCAAATATATGGCTTATATGTCTAATTTAGTAAGAAGGGTAAGATCAGATCAACCTCGCAGCCAGGAACAATGCTATCAGGCAGGGAACATAGTGATGCCCTGTTTCTTTCCACAGGAACTGCAACGCTTTGTGCATATGCTGTTTGATAGTAAGCTTTGAAATACCCAGCTGCCTGGATACTTCATCATAGCTCATACCCTGCATCCGGATAAGTATAAATACTTGCTTTCTTTTGGGCGGCAATTTATCAATAACAGATCCTACCTGCGCTTTCAGCTCTTTCAGATCCAGCTGCTTTTCAGGAGAAGTGTTGTCAGCCCGCAGATCTGTATCCGCAAGCGTTGGTTCCAATACAATGATAGAAGCTTTCTTTTTTCTTACCTGGTCTATGATCACATTCCGGGCATAGGTGAATAAAAGGTTGTCTATACGTGCAATATCCACTTGCTCCAGGTGCTCCCATAACTTCATGTAACAATGCTGCAGGATATCTTCCGTTTCGTGTTTATCCCGCGTATGCTTCAGTACAAATGCATAAAGCTTGTCCTTTGTGGCTTCGAATAACTGATTGAAAAGACGGTATGGATGTGGATTTGCAGACATCGCAGCAAAGTTATACATCCACTGTTACGGAATTGTTAAGTTCTCCTATATTACCAAATCGTTAACCAACGCAGGCGAATACTACCCTCCGTCTACTTCATACGTAAATGAGATGGGAACAATTTTGTTCATCTTTAAAAACGATACTTGAACAATTCTGTAGATAAAATACTTGCGGTCCGGTATTTCGGCGGAGAATGTACAGCGGAAGAAACTGCCCTGGTGGAAGAATGGCTGAAGCATGAAGAGAACAGCCGGCAGATGCAGGTATGGCTCTGGGAAGACTGGCAGGAAACATCCGGCCGGATGCCGGAAGATATGGCACAACGCTTAAAGACAAGGCTCGGGGATAATATACAGGCGGCTAATCCCCTGCGGCTGGCAGCCCGCCGTAAATGGTTTTACCGGGTGGCAGTGGCGGCAACACTGGCGATACTGGTGGCATGTACCTTCTTTTTCAGAGTGGGACTGTTTAACGGAGCAAAAGGCGGTAGTGCACTGGCCTACCAGGATAGCATCTCCAATGAAGGGTTAAGACCCTACAAGGCAACATTACCGGATGGGTCCACCGTGTGGCTGAATAGCGGCGCACATGTATATATAGCCCGGGATTTCGGTAAAAAGGAACGCCGGGTAAAACTAACAGGGGAAGCCTTTTTCGACATAAAGCAGGATAATGCCCATCCCTTTTATACAACAGCCGGCGCGGTTACCACGCAGGTATTAGGAACAGCGTATAATGTGGAAGCATATCCCGGCGAAGAAGAAGTGCGTGTATCCTTGCTCAATGGTAAAGTAGCCATTCATGCAGCCGATACAACCTGTATACTGACTCCCGGACAGGTGGCATTGTATACGCACGCATCCGGCAGTATGACGGTAGGCAATTTTATCACAGCGGATCCCGCGGCATGGGTCACCGGTAAGATCGTGCTGAATAAAATACCATTGCCAGAGGCATTGAACAGGTTAAGCCATTTATACCATGTGCCTATTCACTATGATTATAAGCTTATACAGGATAAATATATAGCGGGAGAATTTGACAGGGATACGCTCCCTGTGGTGTTGAGGTCTGTCCTCTTCGTACACAATCTGAAATTCAGCCACACAAAAGACGGGGGATATACTATCTACTAAAAGCTGATCTGTAAATAATAAAGGATAAGGTAAATGCAAGGCCCCCCGGGGCTGAAGGGACAATATTGCCATTGAAAAAATAAATTTAAATAGATGAAACTGGGAGCTTATTATTTGATCTTAGGGTTTACCCTGTTTACCTGCTTGCCGGCAAACAGCCTTATGGCCCAAAAACGGCAGGAGCTGAACAAAAAGATCACGCTGCATTTGCCGCATAGCACTGCGGATGAGGTGATCAACGCCATCAGGAAACAATCCGGGTATTCTTTTTTGTATGATCCTTCGGAACTGAAACAGGTATCTGTGGATGATCTAAAGTTCGACGAAACATCCTTGCAGGACGTACTCGATTATCTGCACCGGACCGCAGGACTATCCTTTGCCGTGAATGACAAAACGATTTCCGTGCAAATGGAGGCCACCGGTAGCCAGCAGCTGACGGATATTTCCGGCAGGGTGGTGGAAGCGGAGACCGGCCTTCCGCTGCCAGGGGCCACGGTAAGGATAAAAGACGGCAATGTAGCCCTCACGGATGATAAAGGAAGGTTTCATATAAAAGCCGCTGCCAGTAGCTTACTGATCGTATCTTTTTCCGGATACCAGGCAAAAGAGATAAGGCCCGGTAACGGTAAAGAGCTATTGATCCGGCTGGAGCTGTCCCACACCAAACTGAATGAAGTAGTGGTGGTAGGGTATGGCACACAGCTGAAAGAAAAAGTAACAGGCGCCGTGGCAACGCTGGGCGAAAAAGACCTTAAAAATGCAGCCGGCGCTAACCTTACAGAAGCCATGGTGGGTAAGCTGCCGGGTGTGCAGGTAAGCCAGATCACCGGTGCGCCGGGCGCGGGTTTATCCATACGTGTACGTGGCACAGGATCAATAACGGCTGGTAACGAGCCGTTATATGTGGTAGATGGTTTTCCGCTGGAAGAATCATCCCTGAGCAATTTTAATATGGGCGATATTGAGACCATCAGCGTATTAAAAGATGCTTCCGCCACATCCATCTACGGTTCACGGGGCTCTAACGGCGTGGTGATTATCACAACAAAACGGGGGAAAAGCGGTAAACCACAAGTATCCCTGAATTCTTACGTGGGCCTGAGCCAGATAAATAAAAAGCTCGACCTGCTCTCGCCGGAGGAATTTGTGGATTTTGCCATAGAGGCCAGGAACAACGCATGGGAATACCTGGGTGGGCATGCCAGCGATCCCAATAGCGTAAGATCGCCGCTTTACCAGATCTCTCCCTATTTATATGATCAGAAAGACTGGGTGAGAACAGACTGGCAGGACGAGGTATTCAGGACCGCCCCGGTGAACAATAACGAATTGTCCGTTTCCGGCGGTTCAGATAATTTTAAATACATGCTCTCCGGCGCTTATTATAACCAGGATGGCGTAATAAAGAACTCCTGGTTTAAACGCTACTCATTGCGGGGAAATATAGATGCACAGCCACTGAAGGTCCTGCATATAAGCGGCGCATTCAGCACCGCCATTGTAAATGATAAAATGGCCCAGGACGAAGGACAGTTCAATGATGGCGTGCTGGGTACCCTTATCAACACGCCGGGCATCTACGGCACCAGGAACCCGGACGGCAGTTATCCTTCGTTTGTAGGTTTTGGTTATGGCGTATCTGAGGTAGCGAACCCCATGACATTCATCAACGAGGATAATAAAAGGAACGACCGTAACCGCACCACCGCTAATATAGCGGCTGAGCTACAGTTGCTGCCGGGGCTGAAGTTTAAATCCATGGCGGGCTTTGACTATAACTCAGACCGTATTAACGAGTTCTTTAACAGCTACGTAAATGACCTGCCGGCCAATCCCGGACAGGTAAAGCAGGTAACGCAGGCATCAGGCTCTTATGACTCACGGACGGATTTTAGCTGGCTGTCAGAGAATACGCTGAACTATAATTTCAACGCGGGCCTGAGAAATAATTTTGAGGTCTTAATGGGTTTTACCGCGCAGAAAGCCACTACAGAGATGGTGTCCCTAAGCGCTACTAATTTTCCCAACAATCTGGTACCTACGCTCAATGCCGGACAGATCTCCGGTGGCAGTACCCTCCGGTCAGAATGGTCCCTGCTGTCCTACCTGGCCAGGGTAAACTATTCTTACAGCAATAGGTATTTTGCTACGGCTACCATCCGTCGCGATGGTTCCTCCCGGTTTGGTGCGGACAACCGCTGGGGTGTGTTCCCCTCCCTGTCCCTGGGCTGGATGGTATCGAACGAAAAATTCTTCTCCCTGCCCTGGGTAAGTTCCCTGAAGGTACGCGCCAGCTATGGGCTTGCAGGTAACAATGATATTGCCAACTATGGCGCCATTGGACTGCTGGGGTACAGCGATTATGTAATAGGCGGTAAACATGTTTCCGGGATCTCTCCTTCCACCTTATCTAACCAGGACCTGAGCTGGGAAAAATCAGCCCAGGCAGATGCAGGCATTGAGGCTGGTTTGTTGCACAACCGTATCAATCTTACGGTAGACCTGTACCAGCGTGTGAGCAACGACCTGTTACTAGACGTGCCGGTGCCCAGCATATTAGGGCTGGTGAACTCGCTGGAAAATATAGGAAAAGTAAGGAACCGTGGTCTGGAAATAGGGCTCAATACCAGGAATATTGACCGCAAGTTCAAATGGTCCACAGACCTCAATTTCTCCCTGAACAGGAACATCGTGCTGGAACTAGGCGCTGATGGCGCTCCCATCATAGCCAGCACCAGCGGGGATTCACATATCACAGAAGTGGGAAAACCCATCGGTAACTTTTTCGGTTACATCTTTGACGGCGTGTACAATACCCAGGATCAGATAGATCATCATGCCCACCTGTCCACAGACAGACCCGGCGATCCGATCGTACGGGATGTAAGCGGAGATGGCCAGATCACAACGGCAGACCGTACCATCCTCGGCAACTATCAACCGGATTTTACCTACGGCATCACCAACCATTTTTCCTTTGCCAATGTAGACCTGAGCGTGATGCTGCAGGGCGTGCAGGGGGCAGAGATCATGGACCTTGGCATGCGGCAGTCCCTGTCAATGACCGGCAGGACCAATAACCTGGGCATTGCCCGGGACAGATGGAGATCGCCGGAGCAACCAGGCAACGGGAAAGTCTTCAAGGCCATTACGGACGTATATGGCGTAAGGCGCGACGCCTCCAGCTTCTACATGCAGAATGGTTCTTACCTGCGCATACGGAATATCACGTTGGGCTATAATTTCCCCGCTGCGCTGATCGGTCATATAGGCATGTCTGCAGCCAGGGTTTATTTCAGCGCGCAGAATCCTTTCACATTTACTGACTACGTAGGATATAACCCGGAGGTAAGCTCTTATCATAGCGCCCTTACGCCCGGTGTTGATTATTTCAACTACCCGCTGGCAAGAACCTTTTCTGCAGGTTTCAATGTAACTTTTTAAATATTGCAGCAATGAAGCAACTTAATCGCAAATTTCTGAGCCTGTTATGTATAGGCCTTATTATACAGGGATGTTCCAAGAATTTTATTGAGCTCAATCCTATCTCCAATGCAAATGAGGGGAACTTTTACAAAACGCAGGATGATTTCCTGAATGCTATTTACGGCGCCTATGCTACCTTAAAGACCAGTGGCCAGTATGATGATAATATGCAGCTGGTAGGTGATCTGCGGTCAGATAATACGGAGATGGGCACAACAGCCAGTACCCGCTTCTCTTATTATGATCTTACCCAGTTCAACGTACAGCCCACCAGCCCTATCGTTGAAAGCATCTGGAACGATAACTATGTAGGCATCAGGGATGTGAATATGATCCTTGACAGGATAGTGGACGCCGGTATCTCAGCGGATGTAAAAACGCAGATAACAGGGGAGGCGCAGTTCCTGAGAGGATTATTCTATTTTAACCTGGTACGCGTATTTGGGAAAGTGCCATTGGTCACCAAAAGCCTCAAGACCATCGAAGAAGCCTATTCTTTTGGCCGTGCGGATGTGGCGGATGTGGCGGATGTATATAAGCAGATAGTGACCGATCTCACTGTTGCGGAAGCCGTACTGCCGCTGCAGGTGACAGGGCAGGAAGGCCGGGCCACCAAAGGGGCAGCCGGCGCTTTGCTGGGCAAGGTATACCTGACCATGCATAATTATGCCGGCGCAAAGGATATACTCAATAAGGTGATCAGCTCCGGGCAATACGATCTGCTGCCGGATTATAAAGACCTGTGGGATGCCAAAAAGAAGAACAGCAAGGAATCTGTTTTTGCCGTTCAGTTCCTGGCCAGCATATCCACCAGTACAGGCGCTAACTTTACGGAAAGGTATTTCCCTTATCAATACCCGCTGTTTTCTTTCTCTACTACGGGTGGCGGTTATAACATCCCTACGGAGGATTTGATCGCTGCCTATGAAAGCGGCGATCTGCGGAAAGCGGCCTCCCTGCGGGAAAGTTATACAAATGCAAACGGCCAGCCGGTAACAGGTTTACAGGGCCGGTTTGAATACAAGTTCCATGATGAGTCCATCAAAAGTGGCGGCTCAAATGATAACTGGCCGGTATTACGTTATGCGGATGTATTGCTGATGTATGCGGAAGCGCTGAACGAGCTTTCATTTGAAGCGGATGGTATGGCCCTTAGCCTGCTAAACAGGATCAGGCAGCGCGCAGGCCTGCCGGAAAAAACGGCCACTAATGCCAACCCGGCCCTGCGGATCGCTTCCCAGGCGGATTTCCGGCTGGCGATGGAGCAGGAGCGGAGAGTGGAATTTGCTTTTGAAGGACAGCGCTGGTTTGACCTGGTAAGAACAGATAGGGCTATTGCCGTATTGGGACCAAAAGTGCAGGGCGGATTGATGCCTGCGCAGCTGGTATTGCCGGTGCCTTTAAGCCAGATCGATGTTAACCCTGCTAAAATAGACCAAAACCCCGGCGCGAAATAAACGATCAAACATATGCACAGGATCATAAAAATATCACTGTTATGCGTATCCCTGTTCAGTAGCAGCGTGTATGCGCAAACAGCGCCATCAGACAGACCGGTTTTCTCAGTAGACGCCGCCAATCCTACTGCCGATAAACCGCAATCAAAACTGTGGTTCCAGGATAACTGCTGGTGGGCGCTGCTGCCCCGGTCTAACGGACCTTCGCTGTGGCAGCGCACTACCGGTGGCTGGAAAGAACATCCGGAAGTGAACGGTTCACTGAAAGCTGTGCCCGGCAGGGCGGATGTATGGGCGGATAAGGATGGTGTTACAGCCGTAGGGGTAGCGCAGGATTCACTGGTTGTATTCAGGCTCACCTCATCTGGTCCGGATAAGCCATGGAAGGCTACGGTACTGGCCGTATTAAAAACGCCCGCAAAAGAGGATATTGAAACGGCCACTATAGCCAGGGATGACGCCGGAGAATGGTGGGTGGCGGCGGATGGCGCCACCACTGTATACGCCTGGCATGCTGGTGCTAAAGGCGCCTGGAGCCAGGCCATCAGCATGAAGCGCGGCATTGGTAAGGACGATATCAGCGTAATTACGGCCCTGCCCGGGGCAGTGATGGTTAGCTGGTCCAACCAAAAGGAGGATGCGGTACAATACCGCCTGCACCGGAACGGCCATGCCGCCAATGACTGGGAAGGGCAGGGGATTGTGGAAGCGGGTAATAAAACGGCGGATGATCACCTGCATACCGCGCTAACGGCCGACGGAACAGTATGGATGGTCAGTAAGAACAGCATTGATAGCAATAGCTGTCCCCAGCTGGTATTGCGGGTACGCAACCCCGCCGGCGTATGGTCAAACTTCCCTTATGCGCCCCGCACGGCGGAAGCAGAGCCCAGCCGTCCGGTTATCATCGCCGTGGCGCAGCGCGGATTATTATTGACAGGGCATACCATCTATGATAAAACCGGCAGGAATAAAGACCGTATTGAATTTGCAGAGATAGATACCACCAGGGCCGGAATATTGGTCAGGAAACAGGTAGTGATTGTGGCGGACGCCTCCCTGCAGGCAAGGGTTAACAATTGTACAGTATCCAGGGCGCCATTCCCTGCGGATGCTCCGTGGATCGTGCTGGCTTCTGATGAAACCGGCCGGGTGTACGAAGCAGACCTGCGGCAGTATTTTCATTAAAAAAAACGGCATAAACATCGTTTCAGCCTATGAAGGAACGGTGTTTATGCCGCTTGTTTATTCAGAAACAGCTTTCAATCCTACGATCGAGCCTATTAACGTTGCCACAAAAAACAGTCTCCAGAAATGAGCCGGCTCATTAAATACAAAGATCCCTATCAGGGCGGTACCTACCGCGCCAATGCCTGTCCATACGGCATAAGCGGTTCCCAGGGGCAGGCTCTGGGTGGCTTTCATTAACAACAGCATACTGGCTGTTAATGAAAACAGGAAAGCGCCATACCACAGATACATGGCCGTGCCTGTTGATTCTTTTGCTTTGCCCAGGCTGGAGGTAAAGGCTACCTCAAACAAGCCCGCGATGATTAAAATGATCCAGTTCACAGTAATTGATTTTATAACTGCAAGTTCGCAAGTTATAACGGGTAAAAATTTTACAAATGATAAAAAATAAGCCGGCTATTTTAGTTCAGACCTGATCCTGCTTAAACTAACCTGCGTCATGCCCAGGTAAGAAGCAATATGGCCCAGCTGTACCCGTTGCAGTAATGCAGGGTCTGTGGATATGAGCTCTTTATAGCGTTCCATCGCCGTTCTGCATTGTCTGAAAATAAGCCGCTCTTCCACTTTTACCAGCTCCTGCTCGGCAAACTTTCTTCCCCAGTTGGCAATATGGATATCCTCATTAAATAACTTGCGCAGGTCTTCTGCGTCCGTTTGATACAGCTCACAGGGTTCTAATAGCTCTATATTTTCATAGCCTTTTTGGTCATATACATAACTTTTCATGGAGATCACGGTATCGCCTTCCTTGCCAAACCAGAAAGTGATCTCATTATCTGGCGTTTCTGCGTAGGCGCGCACAATGCCCGTTTTTATGAAATAGATCCGGGAGCTTATCTTGTTAACCTTAAACAGCAAATGCCCCCTGGGATAGGTTATTTCTGATATATTGGCCTTCAGGCGCTCCCTTGACTTTTCCGGCAGCACATATACGTTATCAATGATAGCATCAATATCCATTAGCCTTGTTTTAAGATATTAACTATTGCAAGTTAATAATTTAGATATTGATCATACCTTTTTTATGATAACAAATAGTTCAATATCAGAATGTAATGACCACCTTTCCAAATGCTTTTCCTGATTTGAATCTATGGAAAGCGTCCTGCACTTTTTCGATTGGGAACACGCTGTCCACAACAGGCTTAATATTATTCGTTTCAATGGCGCGCACCAGGTCGTGTAATTCCTGGGCATTACCCACAGAATAGGCCTGCAGCCGGATATAGTTTGTAATGAGCGGGATCAGGTCTATGGTCAGCTTAGTGCCTGTCAGCAGGCCTATCAATCCAACAAAACCATGCTGTTTTACGGAAAGGATGCTTTGCTCAATAGTATCAGTACCAGCCATATCCATTGTTACATCCACGCCGGATCCTCCGTTCAGGCGCTTTACTTCATGGCTCCATGCAGGGAATGTTTTATAATTGATCACCTCATCAGCGCCCAGGTCTTTTAATTGCTGCTCCTTTTCCTGACTGCCGGTGGTGGCAATCACTTTTAACCCGAATGTTTTGGCTATTTGTATCGCAAACAGGGAAACGCCACCGCTACCTTGTACCAGAATGGTTTGTCCGGCCCGGATATTAGCCTGTTCAACCAGGCAGGTCCAGGCCGTCAGCCCTGCAACCGCCAATGAGGCTGCGGCTGTATCTGTAAGGTTACCGGGCGTGCGGACCAGCGTATTTTCCGGTTGCACGCTGTATGCCGCCAGCAACCCGGGAAGCGTAAAGCTGGTTCTCAATTGGTCGTTATAGGGCGTGTTCTTTCCTGCTTGCCAACGGGAAATAAACGGGATGATCACCCGGTCGCCTTTTTTCCAGCGGGTCACTTTACTGCCAACATTTTCGACTATACCTACTCCCTCTGAAACCGGGACGAGTGGAAGCGGTATGCCAAAGGGTATCCTGTTTTCCACTATGATCAGATCATGATATTCAAGCGCTACAGCAGTGGTCTTTACCAATACTTCGCTCTCACCGATGGCAGGCGTGGGAATGTCTGTAAGCTGTAAATGAGGTATGCCGAATTGCGTTAATTGTATTGCTTTCACAAGTAGAGTTTATATGAAAATGTATTGTATTATACCTGTTGTCTGGTCACTTTCTCACGCAGTGGGCGAACATCGCTAAATACCAGCAACACGGTCGCCACCCCCATGATAAAGAAACTCAGCACAAGCGGCAGTACCTTATGGTGCATTAAATGACTGATAAATGACCCCAGCGTGGCGCCTAAGAAAAAGAAGGCGGTGCCATAAATAGACGCGGCCATGCCCGCCACATCCCCCATGGGCTCCAGTGCCAGGGAACTGCTATTAGGCTCCACAGCAAGGTTAATACCCAGCATAATAGCTACGGCCGCAAAGAATATAAGCATGGCCGGCGGGTCGCCTGACATAAATGTGCAAAGCAGCAGCAAACCGCCTATTAAAGTATAGATGCTCAACAGCCACCTGATGATACGCCGTGATCCATACAAAGCGGATAGACGGGCATTCAACAGCGTACAGCCGGACATCAGTAACCCGGTGCCCGCAAAGATCCAGGGGAACAGCTTTGGCCTGCCATAGATCTCTCCTACAATATGTTCTGAGCTGGCCACATAGGAGCTTAAAGCCGTAAAAAGAATGGTGGTAATACCGGTATACCGCAGAAAAGCCCCGTTGCTTAATACCGCTTTGACAGACCTTCCAATGCTTGCCCAATCAAGCGGTACGCGGTGTTCCCGTGGAAGGGATTCCTCCAGCCGGAACGACCAGCAAAATACGATCACCGCCATCAGCGGAGGCGCCAGGAACACTCCCTGCCAGGATGAAATGGCCAGTATGGCGGACCCCAGAAAAGGCGCCACTACCGGCGTAAATAGAAAAATGGTAAATATCAGCGACATGATCCGCGCCATCTCATCCCCGACAAAACGGTCCCTCACCGCCGCAATGGTTGACATAAAAACGGCGGAAGCGCCCATGCCCGTCAAAAAACGGGCGGCATATATGATATGAAGGCTGGGGCCAAAAGCGGCAACGACGCCACCGATAATATAGAACGGAAATCCAACCCGGAGGATGGACAGGCGCCCATAACGGTCAGACAACACGCCAAAAATGATCTGCGTTACCTGACCCATAAAAAAGAATGAGATGATCCTGGCCGTGTCCGTAGAAGACGCAGGCAGATGAAAATGGATCCTGACCGCTGCAAATGCAGGAAGCATAATATCAATGCCCATTGCCGTAAGCGCCATGGAGCAGGCAGACAAAGCAATAAATTCCGCAGTCTTCATCTTCTTTACCATATCGTGTTTCGTTGATGGTATTGCAAAGATACTATCCAGATAATAAGCTATACGGGTGTTAACCAGCCATGATAACGGGCGGAATTGGACAAGTTGATTTAGTGCCGGAGATTTATTTATCTCCCTTAAATAGTGGTAATGCTGATTAGACCGTAGCTCTTTTCTGCTGTAGTATGGCATCGGAAAGTTCCTGCTCCAGCGCTTTGATCTCCGGGAAACTATCTGTGATGCTGAAACCCTGCTCATTGCCGGCCATATGAAAACGGCGCTTAACGCCCTCAATGCTTACATATACCTGGAATAATTTCCATTCCCGTATATTCATCGTCTTGAACTCAAAATTGAATCCGCCTATTTCAGTGTTAAAATTTATCATATGTCAATTCCCCGGCTGTCTATAAAGATGGCAGAATGCCGTTCCAGATCGCAAAAGTAACAGCCCTTTCCAATAAAAGCAATAAATCACCCTATGATGGCATGATTTTAACGCGTATTACAGTAAACAGTGTATTATGGCTGACAAGAAAAAACTTGAACAGAAGGCTAAGAAGGAGCAGAAAAAGCACCATTCACCCGTGAAGCCTGATCCTGAAACAATGGGGCCTGATCCACAGGAAAAGATGGAAGGGCCTGTATCTTCTATTGTCAAGAAAATTGCAGAAGCTGGCGATAAGGAGGATAAGAATGATACGGACAAGGAAGAGCAACCGTAAAATATATTCCACAAACCGGACCGGGCATGCTACATTGCAGTGTCCGGTCTGGTACTAACAGATCAATTTGTACCCCACACCCCTCAGCCCCAGGATCTGTATGCCCGGTTCATCTTTTAACAGCTTGCGCAAATGCGCCATGAATACGTCCATGCTCCGGGTATTATAGTAAGTATCATCCTGCCATATCTTTAATAATGCCTCTTGTCTTTCGAGGGTATCATTCTTTTTCTGGATCAATAGTTCAAGCAAGGCAGATTCTTTGAAGGATAAGGCATGTACCCCTTTTGAGGTAGTCAGGGTTTGCTGTACAGTATCCAGTTTACAGGGGCCAAATGTATATACGGTGTTTTTTTGAGTACCCGCCCCGGCGCTGGCAGGTATCCTGTTCAGCAGGGCTTCCATACGTACCAGCAATTCATCCATGCTGAAGGGCTTTTTCAGGTAATCGTTGCCACCGCTTTTAAAACCTTTTACCACATCCTCTGTAAGCGATTTGGCACTTAGGAAAATAATGGGCAGGGATGGGTATTGTCCCCGGATCTCTACCGCCAGCTCATAACCGTCCCTGGAAGGCAGCATGATATCCAATACGCAGATATCAGGACTAAACCTGCTAAAGGTTTGCATAACCTGGCTGCCGTCAGCTACCAGTTCAACCTGGTACCCGCTGCTGGCTAAACCATCGCTTACAATGCGGGATAAAAAAGGCTCGTCTTCAACGTATAGTACTTTAACACTCATGCTGCTACCGGTAGATTGATGATAAATGTGCTCCCTTTACCTGCTTCGCTTTTTAACAGGATGGCGCCTTTATGCGCTTCTATGATGTGTTTTACATAATTTAACCCCAGGCCGGATCCTTTTACATTATGCCGGTCGCCCCCGGATGGCACCCTGAAATAACGCTCAAATACCCTGTCGTGGTAAATAGGTTCAATACCCGGGCCGTTATCTGTAAAGCTGATCTTTACTTCAGTGTCGTTACAGCTGCAGGTGATATTTAGCTGTAAAGGCTTATCGGCATATTTCACCGCGTTCTCTATCAAGTTATAAAAAACATTTGTCAAATGCACGGCATCTGCATAAACAAAGCAGGGCTCCTGCCAGGGAGTAAAGGTACAGCTGGCCCCCTTAGCCGCAAATTGCAGTTCCATGGAGCTGATGACCTCCTGCAGGCCGGTTTGTACGTCGTACAGGGCCGGTTTAAGCTGATATTGTTCCGCGCTGTTTTCCTGGCTCAGGTTAAGCACTTTTTCTACCATAAGGTTTAGCCGCTGCAATTCCTGCCGGCTGATATCCAGGTAGGTTTGCAGTTTTACAGGATCATTGATCAGGTCATACTTGTTGATAGATTCAATGGCCAGCGCTACGGTAGCAATAGGGGTCTTGATCTCGTGCGTCATGTTGCTGGTGAATGCCACCCGTGCTTCTGCATACAAACGCTGGTTGCGCATAAGTTTTAATATAAAATAAAAGGCAGCGCCGGTTAGCAACAGCATCAGTATGCTGGAGGCTGCATAATAACGCATTTTATACCATACAAGGCCATCCACAGCGCTCACTACGAGTTGGTACCTTTTCAGGTGCTGGAGATTATAAGAATAGCGTTTGCTCACAAAAGCGGCTTTACGTGCCTCCGGATGACTGACATCGGTACTATTATTTGCATAATCCTGTAAGAGGTAATAGTGCGGCGCGGTAACGCCCAGCTTCCGGAGCCCGGCTTCTACCGTCTTGTTCATCTGTATTAGGGACAGGCTATCCTCCCGCAGCTTCTGGTCCATAGGAAGATCCTGCCAGAACTGTGTGCCATGGGGCCGGTGGCTGGGCTTTGTGTAAAAAGTAAATTTTAGCTCGATCACAGAGCTGTCTGGCCCGCGGTCTTCAGAAAAAGTACGCGACATTCCCTTTACGAAAGCATCGTCAAAACCCTGTCTGATCTGCATCCAGGCCGGCGATAAAAGGAATTGCTGAAACGTGCTTTTATCGCTGGGCTCTGCCTGCACATACTTATAGATATTGTTCTTTGCTGTTACGGCTACCAGCTCCTCAATGTCTTCAAAAGTACGGGCCCGCTGCTCCACAAACAGCTGGCGTAACCAGGCTACCTGTAACGCAATGCTCACCAGTAAAGAAAGCACCACCAAAGGGTAAGCATATTTTGCTGAAAATGATCTCATGATCCAAAGTTCGCAAAATTTGATGCATATGCCAGTGGCCGCGCTACGATTTAACGGTATTTAACGCAGCTTAACCGACGTTTACACAGCCTATGTATAGGTTTGCATCAGAAAATTCAACGACATGAAAACATTATATTTCTTATTCCTCCTGCTGCTTAGTATACCGGTTATGTCCCAGCAACGGATCAGCGGACTGGTGACAGACCTTAAAGGCAATCCGCTGGAAGTGGTCACTATCATGTTATACCAGCACGGTAAACAGGTGGATCAACAGTTATCAGACCAGGGAAGATTTGTCTTCAACCACCTCAATAATGATCCTTACCAGTTTACCGCCACCCTAATAGGTTATGGTAAACTGTCCGGGGCTTTTAGCTTGCCAAAAGATACCCTCTGGCTAAAAATGAGCGAAACGCAAACAGCGCTTAAAGCGGTGGAAATAGTTAGCCATACGCCACAGGTAGAGCATAAGGCAGACCGTACTGTATTTAATGTGCAGAATAGTATACTGGCCAGCGGCAGTAACGTATGGGACGCTCTGCGGAAAGCCCCCGGCGTACAAACAGGCGATCAGGGGCAGGTAACCGCCAACAGTAAGGG
This sequence comes from Chitinophaga agrisoli, assembly GCF_008386695.1. Taxonomy (GTDB): domain Bacteria; phylum Bacteroidota; class Bacteroidia; order Chitinophagales; family Chitinophagaceae; genus Chitinophaga; species Chitinophaga agrisoli. The sequence continues at coordinate 1,355,774 of NZ_VUOC01000002.1, read as the reverse complement.
CGCCACTATTTATGTGAACGATAAGCCCGTACAGCTGAGCGGTGAAGATTTAGTAAACTATTTAAGCAGCCTGCCATCGGACCAGGTAGCCAAGATAGAGGTGATCAGCAACCCATCTGCCAGGTATGATGCAAAAGGCGGCAGCATTATAAACATCATCACAAAAAAACCAAAGGCTAACGGCTTCAATGGTACTGTGAACGCAGGCTATACACAGGCTTCCTATGGCAGCTATAACGCCGGCACTACCTTCAATTACCGGCAGGATAAGTTGAATGTTTATGGCAACTATGGCTACTCCGATAAAAAGATCCGGCGCCCTATAGAAGGATATACGATCTTCGAAACCCCCAACAGCTATGCTTACTGGGAAAATACCCGTACCGTAGTGCCGGAGATCCGGGCGCACAGCTACCAGCTGGGTGCGGATTATGACCTGGGCGCCGGCCAGGTGATAGGCGTACTGGTAAACGGCTATAATGCGGACCGTAGCAGCCCGTATAACATTACTAACCCGGTATTTAATAACCATCGCCCACAGGCAGATTCCACGCTCAATACCCATAGCGAGCTTGGTGGGACCACCAGCCAGTACAGCTATAACGTAAACTATAAAGTAAAGCTGGACAGCGCAGGCAAAAGCCTTAACGTAGATCTTGACTATGTACCGTACCGGAATAGCGCAGGCACTTACGTGAGCACCAATACGGTGCTGCCGGATGGCGCATCCTATAGGTCTTTTGATATTTACACACCCTCATTTCAGAATATTGATATATGGTCCGGAAAAATGGATTATACCTATGCCCTGGGAAATAAATGGAACCTGGAGTCTGGAGTAAAATATACCGGCATCCATACCGATAACCAGTTTGACTACTACGAGATGGGCAGCGGTAAACCCGTATATGATATTAGCCGTAGCAATCATTTTAAATATAGTGAGAACACAGCGGCGGCTTATACCAGCGCCAATGCGCATATGGGCAAGTGGAGTATAGAGGCAGGGCTCCGGGCGGAATATACCCGCACTACAGGCAACGCTATTACGCTGGATTCCGTGAACCATAACAATTACCTGAAATTGTTCCCTACGGTTTCCCTGAGCTATAAAGCTTCTGATGATCACCAGTTTGCCTTTAACTTCAACCGGCGTATTGACCGGCCGGAATATAAACAGCTGAATCCAGCCCGGGCTTACAGCAGCCCATACAGCTTTCAGCAGGGCAACCCGGCTTTGCAACCCTATATTACCACCAATGCGGAAATGAATTATACGCTAAAGGAGCTTTATACTGTATCTGCATCCTACTCTGGTATGCAGGGGTTATTCAGCAATGTAAACATACAGGATAATGTACAGCACACCTCTTATGACACGCAGTTGAATCTTGGATATATCCACGACTTTTTCCTCACTTTCCTGGTAAATCTGACCCCGGCGCCCTGGTGGGAGGCCAACTTCACCCTGAGCGGATTTTACAGGCAGCAGGGTACGGATTTCCTCACCAGTTATTATACCTCGCATAACTGGGCTACAGAGCTCAGCGCCACACAATCATTTGTGCTGAGTAAAACTGCTGGTCTGAAAGCAGAATTGCAGACCTATTACAGGTCGCCCATTAACCAGGGCGTTTTATATGTAGCCAGCAACAATGATATAAGTATCGGGTTCAGCAAAACGGTGTTGCATAACAAGGGGTCCGTAAAGCTCAATTGCAGCGATATCTTAAACGGCAATCCATACCGTTTAAGTAATAATTACCTGGATCAGCATAACGGCATGCGGGTGGGTAATGATACTCGTAGCATAAGTGTTTCATTTTCTTACCGTTTTGGTAAAAAGATCGAAGCCTCCAGGAAAAGAAACACGGCTACGGAAGAGGAGAAAAGAAGGGTAAATTGAGATAAGGGGCGGCGGTATTTATAATTAAAAACACTTATATTTGACGCATAAAATCCATTGATCTGATAATTGTGAACCTATGAAGTCTTTTGTTACCGCCGCCCTGCTATTTACCTGCGCCAGCGCCGCACATGCCCAAACGCAAAATAAACTCCCCGTTGCAGACAGGGTAAAGATCATCAGTCTATCTGCCGATACAGGTAAAAACCTGGAACTGCCCCCGGTATCCGTAAGCGGGATCCGCGTAATCCCCATATGCAGTGATACCAGCCGGCTGGGATTTGTAGAAGTGGGCGCCATGGGCAAGTTGGTCAGCGGTGTTACAGATAAACCATGGCAGCAGTATTTACAGGATTTTGTGGATGCACAATATAAAAGCGTCTTTAAAGATACCGGGGTACAGCTGTTGTGGATCGTGCATGAACTGCGGATCAGTGAGGGGATGATTCCTTCGAGGGCATATGTCCAGTTAAAAGCAACTGTTTATATGTCTGCCGGCCAGGACCAGTACCGCTTACTGACCATCTTTGACCGCACCATTGCTAAAAGAGGAGGGGGCATAAAAAATAAGCATGATGACAACATTGCCGATATCCTTCGGCTGTTATTTAAGGAGAGTAGTGCCCAGGCGGCAGGCAAACCATCAGATGAATGGTCGCCGCAAACATTGGCAGGTGTGCTTGCAACGGAACAGCAGCGTTTCCAGGCGCCTATTTTAACCTCACCCGGTTATACCCACGGGGTGTACACTACCTACAAACAATTCCTGGACAATGCGCCTGCTATAGACAGTTTTAAGGTCAAACAGAACATATTCGGGAAGCTGCTCGTGTATGCCATTGGCGCTGATAGTAGCAGGTTGATAGAAAATCCGTGGGGCCTGTGTATGAACGGGAAAATATATAAATGCCAGGGCGATGCACTGGTTCCGTTGGAGCGTTATGGACAAGGTTTTGCGATCTCCGGTTATATAAACGCTCACAATGAAGAGAGCAAGGATAGGTTGATGGATGCGCTGGACGGTATTGCAACAGGCCGCGTGGTAGTAAGTCCTCATAAAGGGGTGTTCCCCGTCACTGCTAACCCCTATATTACTAACGGATGCCCGGAGGCTACGCGTATGGATCTGGAAACCGGGGAGCTGGCGTTCTGATGGTGCGTGGTAAACTCATACCTGGCAAAATAGCGCTCTACAGCAAAATCTTTCAGTTTCATGGTGCGATGAGTTGGCTTTTATTAGCGCTAAAATACAGCGGATGCAGAAATTAATAAAAATTCGCCGTATTTTCTCCGCTGCTTATCAGGGGTAATTTGATAGGTCTAATATTCTCTCACTCGTTCAATTGTAAGATCACATGAAGATCAGATTGTCAATCCGGCCGGCGCTGGCCATCACCTTTTTAGGTTTCATGTTAGTGTGTTTATCCGCTAATGCCCAGGAACAGGAATATGTATCCCCTGTAAAACCGCCGCTTACCGGCAGATCGCCGGGTGTAAAAGTTAAGTTGATAAGCGATAACGGCACTACCAAAACATACGCGGTCATATTTGCTGCTGGTGATGAGGTATTGTCCGGGCTAAAGGAATTTGCCATAAAATACAAGGTACAGAGCGCCCATTTTACGGCCATTGGAGACGCCATCTCATCAAAATACGGCTGGTACGATAAATCCCGGCAAATGTTCAAAGTATTTAAGATCGATAATTTTGCGGAGATCACCTCCCTGGTAGGGGATATTGCGCTGTATAACGGTACGCCGGTGGTACATGGGCATGTTAATTTTGGCACAGAAGACGGTACCGTACGCGGCGGGCACCTGCTCGAAGCTGTTGTTTCTCCCACCCTGGAGGCCATAGTGACCGTTGAGCCGGAGGCGCTGTACAAAAAGCTCAGCCCGGAATTTGGTATTTCCGTTATTGATACGGATCTAAAGAAATAAGCAAACAAAGGACTGCCTTGGTAAAGCCCTCAGGAACTGCCCCGAGGGCTTTATTATGGACATACCAGCATTAAACAACATTCCTTCCACGCGACTGTGCCCATGGAACCCTTATCTTAATTAATTTTATCAAATACGGTATCAGCAACACCAATTCCAGCCGGAAGTTAAACGTAAACCCGTTGCCTTCTCCGAAGGGGTGCATGATCATCATAAAAGTACAGATAACAATACCAATAACGGCGTCTGTCATTCCAACGATTATTGCCCAATCACGTTCTTTTAATAACCCAAATGCCGCAATGCCTTTAAACACAAAGAGCGCCATCAGGATAAGCCCCAGCACCGAACTGGCTCTCTCCGGTTTTATGCCATATAATTCCATTTGGGAACTAAACCCAAGAAAGCTGAGCACAAACGCCACCGGTACAAAAAAAGATAGTATGAGGAAGATCCAGGCAAAGGTCTTTATCCACCAGGGTAACAGCTTTTTTCTACGGGGAAAGGCAAGAGTTTCAAAGTCCGCGTCGAAAATCGAATCTTTTTCTTCCATAGGTACAGGTTAGATGAATTGCACTCAAACATACATAAAATCAGGCAAAATAGATATGTAAAACAGGCATTTAGGTATGTAAAACCTTGCCCGGCCAACCCCAAAATAAAGTAATTTGCCGCCAGTATAACACCAGTGAACAATCTGACTGCCATCCCCCTTAAGGCAGGCCAGTATGTTAACGAACCAATGTGAGCCCTTTATTTACATTACAAATTTAAACCGCTTGGATATGCCACTGCACCATGCAGCAATGTTAGTATTTAATAAAGTATATGAGCTGTACGATCAAATGGGGGTTAATCTTGACAGCTTGCCGCCCAATAGTGAATTCTCCATCTATAACCTGGGCAATTTCCCTATACCACGCGGCTACCGGTCGCCGGTATACAGGGCCAACTTCTTTTCCTTTGTGTTCGTAAAAAACGCTTCCGGCTGTTGCTCTTCAGACTGCAATGCTTTTATCACGGAGCCAGGCACCGTTTACTTCAACAATCCCGGGCATATCAAACAATTCACGATGAATGAGGTAAAGGAGCTTTATCTTGTTACCTTAAGTGAAAGCTTCCTGAAAGAGAACGTACATGCCAATGTTTTTGACGAGTTTTCTTTCATCCTGTCAGAGCTGGTGCCGCCACAGGTGCTGCCGCCTGCGCAGTTCCGTGAGTTCGAAGAATTGTACCTGCAGATTGAGCGGGCCTATCTCTCCGGTTCTCCATTACGTAATAAACTGATCGGCCATTTATTTGTTGCCATCCTTATTAAGATCAAAGAATATTTCTGGACGGATTACAGCCCTATACTGGAAGGCAACCGATCTTCGCAGATCGTGAGCAATTTTAAAAAGATAATGGAAAAACACTACCGGGAGCTTAGTCAGGGCATACTGGACAAAGCATACCGGGTGCAGGAATACGCCAGCCAGCTTAATCTGCATCCCAGTTATCTGAATAATGTGATAAAGAGTAAAACGGGCAGATCCGTCAGCACCTGGATAACAGAAAAAACAATTACGGAAGCAAAATCGCTGTTGCGGTATTCAGATTTTCCTGTAAAAGAAATTTCCTACCGGCTGGGTTTTGCCGAAAGCCAGCACTTCTGTAATTATTTCAAAAAACATACGCAATGCAGTCCCATGGGGTACAGGCAGGGGGCCGCGCAAACGTAATGCATGTTTTATGTGAAAAGCTGTTTTGAACAATTGAAAAAAATATCCCTTTGTAATGGGCTAATAGAATGCCGGTTCTTTAAGCCGGCATTTTTGTTTGACCAGCCTGCTAATATTTTTAGTATTTTCTGTACCTTTGTGGTATGAATCTATTTGAGGAGACGGCTTTATTTGACGAAGGAAAAAGAAGATTTACTGATTTTCAGCTGCCCGGTGCGGAGCTGAAGCTGTGGGAACAGTTCTTCCCAAGATCCACAGCTGACCACTATTTTCAAATATTAAAAGACAGTACCCCCTGGCGGCAGCGCACGCGTAAAATGTATGATAAGATGCTGCCGGATCCAAGGCTGACCGCCTGGTTCGGCGGCGGAGACGGCCTGCCCTGGACAGCCCCCCTGCTGGAGATCAAAGCACTGGTAGAGGCGCATTGCAAATGCAGCTTTGACGGTGTGCTGCTCAATTACTACCGGGATGGGAACGATTCCGTATCCTGGCATAGCGATACCCTTCCTGCAGACGGCAGGCATCATACCATTGCCTCTGTTACTTTTGGCGCTACCCGGCTGTTTAAAGTGCGCCATAAGACCCGTAAAGATGTGAACCAGTTGCAGATCCCGCTTACCCATGGCAGCCTCCTGCTGATGGGCGATACCATGCAGGACCACTATGAGCATCATGTACCCAAGACCAAACAGGAAACCGCCGGCCGTATCAACCTCACTTTCCGCATATTGGCATCCCCAAAAGTCTACGCCAACTTATCACAACCTTGATTTTTGTTTAAATTGCCGCATGTACAAACAGAAAAGTCATAGTGAATTTACCGGCTTTGTGCGCGTACAGGGAGCGCGTGAGCATAATCTTAAGAACATTTCTCTCGATATCCCGCGGGATGCGCTGGTGGTTTTTACCGGTATATCCGGTTCCGGCAAGTCTTCGCTCGCTTTTGGGACCATTTATGCAGAGGCGCAACGCCGCTACCTGGAATCTGTGTCTCCCTACGCCAGGAGATTATTTCACCAGATGACGGTACCAGAGGTGGACAACATCGAGGGGCTGCCACCTGCGGTCGCATTACAACAGCAGCGGGGCGCCGTGAGTACCCGCAGCTCTGTTGGCAGCGTAACCACCCTGTCCAATCTGCTGCGGATGTTATATTCCCGCGCAGGCGATTACCCGGACGGCGCCCCCATCATCTATGCAGAAGGATTTTCACCCAATACGCCGGAAGGCGCCTGCCCGCAATGTCATGGCTTAGGACGGGTATATGAAGTAACAGAACAATCGATGGTGCCGGATGATTCGCTGACCATCCGCGAAAGGGCCATCGCCGCCTGGCCTACCGCCTGGGGCGGCCAGAACCTCCGCGAAATACTGATGACCCTGGGTTATGATGTAGACATCCCCTGGCGCGACCTGCCCCGGAAAGACCGGGATTGGATCCTGTTTACAGAAGAGCAGCCTACCGTACCGGTCTATTCCGGTTTTACGGCAGAGGAGATGAAAAGGGCGCGCAAACAAAAACTGGAACCCAGTTATATGGGTACCTTTACGGGCGCGCGGCGGTATGTACTGCAAACATTTGCCAATACACAGAGCGCGCTCATGAAAAAACGCGTGATGCAGTACATGATCAGCAGCGCCTGTCCCTTATGCAACGGAAAGCGCTTGCGTAAAGAAGCCCTGGCTGTAAAATTTGCAGGACAGGATATAACGGAGTTATCCAGGCTGCCCCTGGCCGCGTTGCATCGTTTGTTCGCTAAATATGCCAGCTCGCATAAGATTGACAAGAAACACCCGGAAAAGGAGATCGTTACCGGCGCATTGCAGAAGATATGCTGGCCCGCCTGGATGTGATGATGGACCTGGGGCTGGGTTATCTGACCATTGAGCGGGAAACGCCTACACTTTCTCCCGGCGAACTGCAGCGCCTGCGCCTGGCCACACAGGTGCGCTCCAATCTCTTTGGCGTAGTATATGTGCTGGATGAGCCCTCCGCCGGCCTGCACCCTGCGGATACCGAAGCCTTGTTACGGGCGCTGGACAAACTAAAAGCATCCGGCAACTCCATCTTTGTGGTGGAACATGAAACAGATGTGATCCGCCATGCAGACTGGATCGTGGATGTAGGCCCCGGCGCGGGAGTCGGCGGTGGAGAGATCTTGTACAGCGGCCCCACTGATGGATTACGGGCAATAAATCAGTCGCTGACAGCAAAATATTTTTTCCGCAATACGGCAACAAACGGTAAAAAAAGGCAGTACCGGCAGCCAAAGGACTGGCTAAAACTGGAAGGCGTAACAAGAAACAACCTCCACCAACTGGAGGCGGCTTTTCCATTGGGCGTTTTTAGCAGCGTGACCGGCATATCCGGCTCAGGCAAAAGCAGCCTGGTAAGCCAGGTGCTGGTAGAACTGGTGGCGGAGCAGCTGGGCATGCCACGGGATACAACCGCCGGTGAAGAAACAGAGGGCCTGGAACAGCTGTCCCCTCAAACACTGGAAGGCAGGATCGTATCCGGCATGCAGGGTATAAAAAGGCTGGTAACGGTTGATCAGAAACCCATAGGCCGCACACCACGCTCTAACCTGGCTACCTATACCGGCCTTTTTGACCATGTGCGGCGTTTATACGCGGCTACTAAAATGGCCAGATCACGTAAATACGACGCCGGCAGTTTTTCATTCAATGTGGCCAAAGGCCGTTGCCCGCATTGCCTGGGAGAAGGTTTTGTGATGGTAGAGCTGCTTTTCCTGCCCAGCGTGTATACGCCTTGTCCCACCTGTAACGGTACACGGTACAACAAAAAGATCCTGGAGGTCACCTATAAGGACAAGAATATTGCGGATGTGCTGAATATGACGGTAGATGAGGCGGCAGATTTCTTTGCCCAGGATACGGCTATCTATCATGCATTGGACACCGTTAAGCAGGTAGGGTTGGGCTATCTTCGCCTGGGTCAGGCGGCCACGGAACTGTCCGGCGGAGAGGCGCAACGAATTAAGCTGGCCACAGAGCTGCAACGCGCCCAGCACGGGCATACGCTATATGTGCTGGATGAGCCTACTACAGGCCTGCATCCCTCAGACGTGGAGAAGTTAATGACACAGTTGAACGGCCTTGTAACAGCGGGTAATACCGTCATAGTAGTAGAACATGATATGACCGTCATTGCAGAAAGTGATTGGGTCATTGATATCGGCCCCGGCGCAGGGGAGGAGGGCGGAAAAATAGTGGCCGCCGGAACCCCGGAGCAGGTAGCGGCGGCAAAGGGCGGCCGCACTGCTGTTTACCTGGCCCGCAAACTGGAGGCATAACACAAAACAGGACGGCTGCACCAGATATGATGCAGCCGTCCTGTTATAATAAATCTACCGCGTTTTTACGATACGTATAGTGTTTGCATGATCACCAGAACGCAGCCGCACAAAATAAACCCCGCTTTCCAGGTGGCCAAGGTCCAGGTTAAGTGCGGTAGCACCTTTGATAGCGTTATCCTGGTAGCGTACCCTCCCAAGAACATCCACCACTTCCACCATAGTATAGGAACCATCCATACGGATATGGAATTCCCGCGATACCGGCGTTGGCCAGTAGGCAAGCTTTGTATCCTTCTCTGTGCCGGCATCCGCCATGGCCAGTTTAGTGGCAGCGCCGGTGCGCGTGAATGTCAGGCCATTGCTAATAGTGATGACCAGCTTTTTGGTGCTGCGGCCGTTTGCATTGGCCGCACTGATAGTGCCATTAAAACTGCCAACGGTCGTAGGCTTGCCGCTGATCACGCCTGTGCTGGTATTAATGGTAAGACCCGGGGGTAAACCTGCGGCGCCATAGCTGGTGGGGCTGTTGCTGGCTACAATGGCATAAGTATAAGTATTGCCGGCTGTACCGGAGCTGCTGTCGCTGCCGGAGATAACAGGGGCGCCACTGGTTTGGCTGATCACGTTGAGCGAGCTATCCAGCGTATAACTGGTATGAGCAACAGTATTGAATTGCTTCACCACATTCCCGTAGCGCACATTGCATACGCCGCCATTATTAGCGGTAATGACGGTCTTCAGCGGCCGGCTGTTCCGCCATATCATGGAATCCACTACAAACCCGCCACGGGCCCTTAAGCCGTTAATAACGCCATTGGCCCATACAGATGGGAGGGCAGGTAATAATTGCAGCTCTCCGTTCTGGCTCTGCAGCAGCATTTCATCAATCCCGGATACCGCGCCAAAATTACCGTCGATCTGGAAAGGAGGATGCGCATCAAACAGGTTGTTATAGGTCCTGGCAGGTGTTAGTAACAGGCGGATCAGATCATAACAGTGATTACCATCTTCCTGTCTTGCCCATAAATTGATCTTCCATGCCAGCGACCAGCCGGTGCTAAGATCGCCCCGCTCTATCAGTGTTGTTCTGGCGGCGTCTGAAAAAGCAGGCGTACCGCGTTTGGTGATCTGGTTGCCGGGGAAAGAACCGTACAGGTGAGAAACGTGCCGGTTCTGATCCGCAGGGTTGTCCCAGTCATAGAACCATTCCTGCAATTGCCCATGCTGGCCGATCTTATTGGGCGGCAATTTAGCAATGGCGGCAGTGAGCTGGCTGCGGAAGGAGGCGTCTATATTCAATATTTCAGATGCACGTAAAGTGGCGTTAAAAACATCCCGGATGATCTGGTTATCCATAGTAGGTCCAAAGCTCAACCAGGAGTTGCCGTTAAACATGATCTCCGGCGAAGGGCTGGGACAGGTCACCAGGTAGTTGTTACCGCTCACGGTTTCTGTTACCATGCTGGCCAGGAAAAATTCTGCGGCGCCTTTGATCGTAGGATATACGTCCGCCAGGTAGCTGGCATCCTGGTCAAAAAGATAATGTTCCCACAGATGTTTGGTGAGCCATGCGCCGCCGGTAGGCCAGAAGCCCCAGGGGCCATCCATAGGGGCAGTATGGTTCCAGAGATCTGTCTGATGGTGGGCTACCCATCCGCTGTTCACGCCCCAGTGCGCCTGCGCAGTGAGCTTACCCTGCGGTACCATGTTCTTTACCTTATCAATTAACGGCGTGGCACATTCCGGCAGATTGGCAGATTCTGCCAGCCAGTAATTCATCTCTGTGTTGATGTTGGTTGTATAGTTACTACCCCAGGGTGGGCTCATCTGGTCATTCCAAACGCCCTGCAAATTCGCCGCCTGTGAGCCGGGCTGCGAAGAGGAGATAAGCAGGTACCTGCCAAACTGATAATACAGCCTTACCAGCTGCGGGTCATTGGAAAGACCAAATGTGGCAATCCGCTGATTGGTAGGATAACCGGAAAAAGCAGTATTGGCCGGACCGGGATTAAACGTAACACGATTAAACAATTGCTGGTAAGCCGTAATATGGTCCTGCTTTATTTGCGTATATGTTTTTGAGCCAAGGGCAGCAACATATTGACTGGCCCTGGCGGCCTGGTCGCCGCTTACATTATTGTAGCTGTTAAAATTAGTGCCAATAACAAGGGCAATAACAGAGCTGTTGGCGCCGGTTACGGTAATGCTGGACCCGTTGTTGGTGATAGTACCGCCATCATGCTGGATCCTGGCGCGAGACTGGAACCGGATAGCATCCGCCTGCCCGTTCAGGATCAGCATATTAGAGTCCTGTACCGCAACGCTGCCGGGTGTATGCGGGGTATTCATACCGGCGGTATACGTGATCTTTCCCGGTTGATCTGCGCTTAACCTTATAATGATCGCCTGGTCAGGATAGCTGGCAAAATACTCACGCGTGTAGTTAACGCCGTTATAAACATAGGTAACTTTTGCAATAGCGGTCTTAAGATCAAGTTCCCGGTAGTAATTGCCGGGCGTATGACCTGCAAAATTGAGGGTGAGGTTGCCCACCGGCTGGTAGGCCTGGTTCCCTGAGCTGATCATGTTGCTGTTCACCAGGTTGTCTGCGCCGGTATAATCGCCCGCAAAGATCCGGCTCCGGGCTTCCGCCAGGAAATTAGCGGCGCCTGCCCGGTTATTGGCGCCGGGGTTGCCGCTCCATACCGTGGCTTCGTTCAGCCCGATCCGTTCCTGGGCTATATTTCCATAGACCATACCGCCCATACGGCCGTTGCCGATAGGTAAGGCATTGGTGAACTCCGTTCCGGACTCTGTATTATACCACATGGTCAGGTCGCCAACCTGTGGCAATACCGGCGGGGTAATGCCATTCATTTGCATAACCTCCTCATAACTCAACACCCGGTTATAGATCCTGATATCATCCAGCAATCCGCCAAATGCTTCACTCCCATTAATGGTGGAGATCCCCAGCCGTAGCGGCGTAGTAGTATTATTCACTGTTTGGGGAATGTTTATCTGCGTGCCGGCAACGGCGCCATTGATATACGCGGCCAGGTTGCCGTTCTGAAAAGTAAAGGCCAGATGCACCCAGGTATTGGCCGTATAGGCATTGGATAATATAAGGTCCGAATGATTGCCTTCACTGCCGATCCGGATCCATATCTCTCCGTTCTCACGCATTTTTACAGACCATCCCGCCGTACCATTGGATGGTAATTTGTCAATGGGGATCTGGTATTTAACGGTGGATGCGTTTAACCAAAGCGCTACGGAAAGCGCCGGCGCGGAGCCGGTAGCGGTGTTGATATTTACCAGGTCGGAGCTGCCATTAAAACGCAGGGCGCCGTTTACCTTACCGCCTGTGGGTTGCCAGGTACAGCCCGTCAGGCTGCCGTTCTGGTTATTACCGGAATTGTCTGCGGCTGTGTTGCCGCTGCTTTCGTCAAGCTTCCAGTACGCAATAGGTCCGCTGTTTTGTGCCTGTAACGGCCCCAATAGGATAATGTTAGCAAGGAATGCAAAGATGAATAGGTTTTTCATTGTTATGAGGGTTTTAGATCAATGATATAGGATGTTTATACTACGCGAGGTATGGGCTCATGGGTTTTAAAGATAGGTTTACAAAAACTGGAACACGGGTTTTAACGGGTCAATTGTTCACTGCTTAAAGTTGCATCTTTTTTTATGCATTTTTAATATTGCATGCAAAATTTCTTTTTCGTATTTAACTATATCAGACAACAAAAGCCTCCCGCACGATTAAAAACTTTGTATAATTTTAGGTATATCAAAATAACCATCACGATTAATCCCAATCTCTTATCCCATGAACCGTTTCCTTGTTATCGCCCTTTTTTGCCTGGCCTGTTCCGGCCGCCTGCATGCCCAGCTTTATTTATCCGGTAACGGCCTTAGCACCAGTGGTACCGGTACCGCTGCCACCGTGTCCCTGGGGGGCAGTCTTACCGGCACTACTACCCTGAACCTGGGCGCCAATAACCTGATCCTGGACGGCGCCGCTGGTAACCTGGGTATCCGCACTGCATCGCCATTAGCGCCCCTGCATGTATATAAACATCAAAGCGGTAATTATAACCCGGTAGCCATGCTGGAAGATGGCCTGGGCGACGGTTATACGATGCTGGGCTTCAAAGGCACCGGCCGCCAGTACCATATAGGTGCAGGCAACGCTTTTGAACCGCATTTTGGCGTAGCCAATAAATTCTTTATCTGGGATCAGAATGCTACCAGCATGCGTTTGGTGCTGGACGCTGACGGCAATTTTGGCTTTGGTACGGTATCCCCGGCCAACCGCGTATCTATTAACAGCCCGGTAGCTAATACCAGTGGTTTGCAGTTGATGCAGCTGACCAGCGCATCCCCGGCCACTACCGGAGATGGCAAGGTATTATCGGTAGACGGCAGTGGCAACGTGATCCTGGTAAATGATGGGGGCGGCAGTGCTACCGGCGCCTGGTCCACTTCTGGTAATACTATCAATAACGCGCCCAGCTTCCTGGGCACCATAGATGAAATGCCCATCGTCTTCAAAACAGGCAATATTACACAGATGACGCTTACATCCGGCGGTAACCTGCAGTTAGGTAACAGTGTTCCTAATCTCAGCGCTAAATTGGATGTAGATGGCATTGCACGGGTAACATCCCATATGCAGATAAATAACTTTTCGATTACCAAGGGCATGAATGTAACCCAATTAATGGGCCTGCACCAGGGCATTCGCCTGGATGATTCCGAAATATCCTCCGTACATTTCCAATCTTCTTTTTTTGGCGCATTGGAAGCTAACTGGGTATTTGAAGGCTCCCAGATCCAAACGCGTGATTTCTTTAATGATGCCAGCATTGTACGTATCCGGCAGGGATGGGGTAACCCCAGCTCTTCCAGTGGAAAACAAGTGGCCACTTTGCTGATAGACCCGCCAATAGCCAATACATCCGGTAATACTTATATCGCACGTGGTATCTATTATAATCCTCAGCTGGATAACCTGAACGGCGTTACCCATATTGGTATAGAAAACACTTATGGACAGAACCGTTTTAATTCACAAGGCGGTAACACCCTGATTGGTACCGCAGAGGATAATGGCGACAAACTGCAGGTAAATGGCCGTGTTTTCGCTACCGGGTTAAGGATACCTACCGGCGCTGTTCCCGGGTATGTGCTCATGTCTGACTTTAACGGAGTGGCCAACTGGCGGCCAGTGGGAGCGTCCCTTACTAAAATAGAGGTGCCCGCAGGTCTTTGGCCGGACTATGTATTTGAGAAAGACCGCCCGGCGATGTCGTTGCCTCAGCTGGAAGCATTCATTTTACAGCATCATCACCTGCCGGAGATCCCGTCTGCAAAAGAAGTGGAAAAAGACGGGCTGGACCTGGTAAAGAACCAGGCCATGCTGCTGAAGAAAATAGAAGAACTGAGCCTGCATCTGATAGAACAGGATAAACAGATAAAAGCGCAGCAGCAAAAGATCGGACAACTGGAAAAGGCATTAGCGCATTAATGCCTACTCCTGCAACTAAAAAGCCCCCCGCAGCTATTATTGCTACGGGGGGCTTTTTTATAGCGCAGTTATTTTCAACTGCCATCCGTCTTAGACCATTGATAAACGGCAATAGCTACCAGCCTGCCAAAATTAACGGAGCGCAGGATCTCTTCCTGGGAATAATTACCCGCTAACAATTGCAGGTTATCATTCTCCAGCTGCGTGATCAGGTGCTGGTTTTCCATACCCGCATGCTGGAATATCCCACGCATGATATTGGCCATGGCGCTATTGGCGGCAATAGCAGCAATATATTTTTTGCCTTTCTCTGGTGTTGGAAACACTTGCGGGCCACCTAAACGGCGGATACCAAAAGCGCCGGCGCCGGCGGCTTCACGTAAGGCAATGCCGGTATAGGCAATGGTACGGGCGGTCATCAGGAAATTGTGCTCCTTGCTTTCTTTTATCAGCTTCAACTCCAGCTGATACCAGGAAAGGGGAACTGTAGCCTCTCCATTGTACGCAATTACTGTTGATAAGGTATTGGCTTTAACAGGAGGGGCGCTGTGCAGCAGGCTGTCCTTATTTTCACAGGAAAACGTGGTTACAAGGAAGAACCAACCCGCTAAACGGGAACATAAATACACCGGGGTCATACTTCAGTTTTTTTAAGGTTAACGGTAATTTGGATTTGCCTGGCAAAAATAGGTGGGGCCTACGCAACGTATTGGCGTAGTAGAAAAGAGATCATTTAGTTACTGAGAACGGACATCATGTACCGGTAAAGACTAGGATTATTCTTTATATTTATCTCATGAAACACACGTTCTTACCTATGTTGCTGCTGCCCTTTGGGCTGCTGTTGTCCTGTAATGCATCTGTTACCGTCACCCAGCCCATTAACGGCACCTGGCGGTTGATCTCCGGCGCCACCATTACAAAAGGAGATACCGTCACTATAGACTATACAAAGGGCACCCGGATGATAAAGATCATCAACGACCACCATTTTGCTTTTCTGAAGCACGATATTGACGCGCCTAAAGACTCCGCCAACCATTTCGACGCCGGCGGCGGCAGCTATACCCTGGAAGGCGTTACCTACACAGAGCACCTGGATTACTATTCGGATCGGAACTGGGAAGGAAAGACTTTTACCTTTACGGTTGATATCAGTAATGATACGCTCACGCAAAAAGGAATAGAAAAGGTAGAAGGCGCTGGTGTAGATCACGAGATCATTGAGCGCTATGTAAGGGAGAAATAGCCGGTTATATTTATTGCGGCATAACAAACTCCCTGACCATTGATTCATCTATTTCAAACATCTTAGGATCTAATTGCTGCGGCGCTATTGCAACGGCTTCATAGATCTTAGTCCCCATGCTGGTTTTGTCACTGTACTTTGTTGTAGACTCAGACCGCAAAGGCAGGGATCCTGCGTGCTCCACATAAATATTAAAGTTACCAAAACGCCAGTTTTTGAAATGCAGTGGGTTTACTTTCAGCGCATCCCTGGAAAAGGTGGTGCTTTGCGCTGTGAATACAGGCGCCCCGGACTTAGTTGTAAGGGTCGCATACATATCAAACCGCTCACAGGTATAATTTAGTATCTTTTTGCTTTGCAACTTCTTTGTATCGGTCAACACCAAGTTATTACTTGTGATATCATAACTATAAAGGGTATCGGAAGGTCCTATGTTCATAAAATACCGCGGGCCTTTAGCCAGAAAGATTTCCTTTCTTAGTCCCTTGGGGTCTTTGGTATTATATGCCCTGATCATATTGCCTTTGGAGTAGAAAACCTTTAAGGTATCTCCATAATCCCCTAAGGTATAGTCTTTGTAAATGATCTTATAAGTAATGATTCCTTCAAACTCCGTGTTGCCGGCTTGTTGTCTGCAGCTAAATAATGAGATAAGCAATACCAGACCGTACAAGCAGCTATTCTTATTTTGAAACATAGGAGGGATATTGTTAGTGTTATTTTTTATAAAGATATGTATTTTGATTTTTGATCATGCCTAATTGCTTCGTAATTTCAACCGGAGTAAAAATTTCTAAAATGAAACAGCTTTTATTTTCCCGTACCATCATACTTTCATATAACTCCCTTGCCAGCAGCCAGCAGCAATAACCTGGCCCTGCGTTTGCTTGAGGAAGACCCGTGCATAAAATCGCCTTAATTTATTAAATTAGTACATGCACAAAGATACCATCCTGAAATTTTACGCCGGAGGAATGGAAAAGGACCGGCTGGAACAACCCGATTTCCTGCTGGAAGGCCTGAGAACAAAACAGATCATCAGCCGTTATTTAACATCCCGACCACTGAATATTTTAGACATTGGTGGCGGCACCGGCGTATATTCTTTCTGGCTAAAACAACTGGGACATAATGTCCACCTAGTTGATCTGAGCCCGGAGCATATCGCCTGGGCCAGTGAATACGCGCATAAGCATAATGTACAACTCGATAGCTGCAGCGTAGGGGATGCCACCCATCTTGATCTGGAAAAAGATCAATTTGATATAGTCCTGCTGTTAGGCCCACTATATCATCTTACAGAACGGCAGGATCGTATTAAAGCCCTCATAGAAGCTAAAAGAGTGCTGAAAAAAGGCGGTGTTTTATTAGCAGCAGTTATCTCCCGTTATGCGTCACTATTTGATGGCTTCCGGCATGATCTGATACAGGATGATGAATTTGAGAAACTGGTAATACAAGACCTGAAAACCGGAATACATGTAAACACCACTGACAACCCGCAATACTTTACCACCGCCAGCTTTCATACACCAGCAGAGATAAAACAGGAGATAGCAGACAGCGGCCTGGACTTAGTATCACTGACCGCTATTGAAAGCGTTGGCTGGATGATCGGTGATCTTGAGCAGAAGATAGGCGATCAGCGCTATAACGATAAGGTGCAACGCCTTATAGCATTAATAGAATCAAATGAAGATCTTATTGCCCTCAGCCCGCACATCATGGCAGTGACTACAAAACATTGATCACCCTCCATTGTTATTTATAGTACCTCATTTTTCTAAAACAAAAAAAATAAATTATCCGGAATGGATTTTATTTTAGGACCCGTATTTAACCCGTTACAAATTCTACGTCATTTTTAAAAATTGTATATGAGCAGTATCCAACTTTATCCTATGTAACCCGTAGTGTACATAAGCATTTAGTTTCCATATTTTGATGAAAAACAAAACCATGAAAGACCCTGGTAATAGCATGCGCTGTCCGCAGCAATAGCATATCGCCTTTATTCACCGTAAACGCATACCTCACCCTCAAAAACCTTTATCCATGTCCAATGTAACATTTACAAAAGGCAGTGGCATCCGCCTTTACACGCCAACGCAGGAAGAATACATCGATGCCGTGTCCGGCACCTTTAACCTCGCATTAGGCTACAGTTATCCCGAGCTCGTAGACGCCCTTAAAACACAGGTAGAAGACCTGATCCACGTATCATCCTCTTTCACCGGCCAGCTGGCACAGGATGTATTAGACAGTATCCTGGAGCACGCGCCGGAGCACATCACAGACGGCTGGATGCGTGACATTATCGGCTCCACCGCCAATGAAGGCGCCGTAAAGATCGCCAACAAGTACAACGGGAAAAATGAGGTCATCAGCCTCTCGCTGTCCCATCACGGACAGACGTTGTTTGCCACCAGTATTTCCGGAAATGCCTTCCGCCGTAAATCGTTTTCCAATACCATGGTCACGCAGAATGGTATTGTGCCGGCCCCTTACTGTTATCGTTGTCCTTACGCCGCCAAAGGCGCGCCGGCCTGTGGTTACCTCTGTACAGAAGCGATCTATGATTACGCGCAGTACGCCAGCGCAGGCAACGTGTCCTGCATGATCATGGAGCCTATTCTTGGTAACGGCGGCAACATCATTCCCCCGGAAGGGTATTTTGAGCGCATCCGCAAAATTTGTGATGAGCTGGATATTGTGCTCATCGCAGATGAAGTGCAAACAGGCATTGGCAGAACAGGTTACATGTTTGCCAGTGCGCATTTTGATATACAGCCAGACATCATTACCCTGGCCAAAGGGCTGGGCGGTATTGGCATACCGGCGGCAGCCATCCTGTACCGCGCAGAGCTGGCCGTATTGGAAAAGTTCGAGCACTCCTATACATCCGGCGGCAACCTGCTTTCGCTCACCGCATCGCAAAAAACAATGGAAGTAGTATCCAGGGACGGTTTCCTGGAAACTGTGCGGGAGAATGGTAAAGTGCTGGGCAGTCTATTGCAGCAGCTCGGGGAGAAATACGGGCATGTGATCGGTGATGTACGTGGCGTTGGTTATATGTGGGGACTGGAGATCGTAGATAAAGAAGGCGCCCCGGATGTTAAGCTCACTAACCGTATCATCGATCTGGCCCTGGAAGATCATCGCCTTATCCTCCGCGGCTCCCGTTATGGATTTGGGAACGTGGTGAAGGTAAGGCCTGCGCTTACTGCCACCCTCGATGATATCGCAGAGATCTGCGAAAGATTAGACAAATTATTCAGCCAGCTGTAAAATAAATATCCATGAAAGCGATCGTATATAACAATCCCTGGGATATCAGGTTAGAAGAGAAAGAAGAACCGGCTATCATGTTGCCGGACGAGGTGATCGTGGAGGTGCGCGCTACGGGTATCTGCGGTACGGACCTCAGTATTATTTCCGGCGAATACCTGGCCCGGCCACAGGTGATCATAGGCCATGAGTCTGCCGGCGTAGTGGTAGACAAAGGCAGCGGCGTTGATAATTGTAACATTGGCGACCGGGTGATCATTGATCCTACTTACTACTGCGGCTATTGCGAAAATTGCCGAAAAGGGCTGCGCAACCATTGCCTCTTAAAATCAACTACAGAAGCAGGCGTTTCCATAGACGGCACGTTTACGCGGTACTTTAAGACCACACAACGTTTTATCTATCCGCTGCAGGATAATATCCCATTTGAACAGGGCGCTTTGTCAGAGCCGCTAAGCTGTGTATTAACAGCCGTAAAAAAACTGGCCGTTACGCCTTTTATGCGTACCGCTGTGCTGGGCGGCGGTCCCATAGGGCTGCTGTTTTACCTGGCCTTAAAACAATACGGCATACAGGATGGCGTGATCTACGAAGCATCGCCACAGCGGATAAAGCTCATAGAACAGAACAATATCCTCTCCGGCGGATGGAGCATCGCGCCCGCATTTGTGCCACAGAAGGACCAGTACGATCTTATCGTTGATACCACCGCCAGCCTGCTGGAGCAGTCCATCAAGGCCATCGCAGATGGTGGTAAGATCTCGCTCATGGGCCTGCGTAATAACCAGCAGACCATCAACCCAAGGGAGATTGCGGACCGCAGTATTTCCATTATCGGTTCTATCGATTCACAGGATACGTTCCGGCACGCAGTGGACCTGATCAACAGCGGAAAACTGGGCCTGCAGAAGATCATCACCCATGAGTACGACCTGGATAATTTCAGCGCCGCCATTAAAGACCTGGGCTGTGACCTGGATAACCGGCAACGGAGCAACAATATCAGCAGCCTCAAATCTGTAATACGCATCTCTTAAACGCCTTGTTATGAAATACATCATTTTTGATATAGACGGTACCCTGACCGATACCACTGAAATAGACGATCATTGTTATACCCGCGCCATAGAGGAAACTTTTGGCTTCCGGGATTTTGAGACCAATTACGGTTATTACAAAAACACCACAGACTCGGGTATCATTGACCAGCTTTTCCGGGAAAGACTGGGCCGTACCTTCACCGCGGAAGAGCGGGAGCGGTTCATCGCCCATTTTTGCGGTTTGCTGCAACAGGCTTATCAAAGCCAGCCGGATAGTATCCGCGAGATCCGTAAAGCCGGCAACACGCTGGCCTTCCTCTGCCGGCAACCGCAGCTCAGCATAGGGCTGGCCACCGGTGGCTGGCGGGAGTCTGCCTTGTTTAAGCTGCGCTGCGCCGGCATTAATATTGAGGGTTGTACAGCAGCTTCTTTCGCCCAGGATGCACTGGCCAGGCAGGATATCATCGGGCATACCATCCGCCGCATGAATGAACGGCATGGCCTGCAGCTGGGTTTGTCAGACATTACCTATGTAGGGGATGGCAACTGGGACTACCTGGCCACGCGGGATATGGGCATTCAATTCATCGGTATTGCCAATAAGAAATTAGCGCACCTGGAAGATATTGTGAAGATCTCCGATTATGACGACATTTACCAGCATATAGGACAATATGCAGCGCCATTATAAATAACTGCTTATGTTTTCATTAACCACTGATCTGAAACGTACCTATCGCATAGCGGTATGTATCTTTTTCTTTATCGCAGGCCTGACTTATTCAAGTTGGGCCTGCCGTATTCATGATATGAAAGCCCATTTTGGGCTCAATAATGCCGGGCTGGGAGGGGTGCTGTTTGCATTGCCCATAGGCCTGATGGTTAGTTTGCCCGTATCCGGCTGGATGGTGACCCGCCTGGGAAGCCGCCGCGTGCTCATTGCCGCGGGGCTGTTATTCCCTTTTATGCTGGGGATGATAGGCCTGGCCACGCAGATCTGGCAGCTGGTCATTATCCTGTTCCTGTTTGGGTTTATGAACAATGTATTTGAGATAGCCATGAATACGCAGGCGGTAGGGGTGGAGGCCTTGTATGGCAGATCCGTGATGGCCTCTTTTCATGGCTTATGGAGCCTGGCGGGTTTTACCGGTGTGGCGGTGGGTACCCTGGCCGTTAATCTCAACTGGCCGGTATGGCAGCATTTCTGGATCATCGGTCTTGCGTGCTGGCTACTGGTATTAACCGGCTGGCGGTTTTTGCTGCCGGAAGATGCGCCGGCAGAAGCGCAGCCGCTGTTTGCCCGGCCAGACCGTAAGATCTTGCTACTGGGATTGATCGCCTTTGCCAGCTTGGTAACAGAAGGCACTATGTTCGACTGGAGTGGCGTATACTTCCAGAAGATAGTAGAGGCCCCGGAATCATTGACCACCGTGGGGTATATTGCTTTTATGGGCACTATGGCCGGCGGGCGTTTCCTGGCGGATGGTATTGTAACCCGCTTTGGTACAAAGCATGTATTGCAATGCGCAAGCCTTATCAGTACAACGGGGTTGTTGCTCGCCATCTTTGCCCCCGGTATCATCACGGCTACGCTGGGTTTCCTGCTGGTGGGGCTGGGCGTTTCTTCCATTGTGCCGCTGGTGCTGGCATTAGCAGGTAAATCCAAAACGTTACCGCCTGGCGTGGCTATTGCCGCCGTATCTACCGTGGGCTTTCTGGGTTTCCTCATAGGCCCGCCGCTCATCGGTTTTATAGCGGAAGCACTGAGCCTGCGCTGGTCATTTGCATTAATTGCCCTCTTTGGCGCCAGCACCATCCTGCTGGCATCCAAAATAGATTAACTTTGGCCGTTATTTTAAACAAACCCATTTATGAAGAAAAGCCTGTTAGTTGTTTTTGTACTTAGTTTTTGTATTGGTAACCTGTTTGCTCAATCACCCGCTATGAAATGGTATAACGAACCTGCTAAATGGTCCGGCAACGCAAAAAAGCTGGACGCCACTATTGACCCGGCCACAGATTACTGGCGCGTTACACACTACGGTTTTATACGCGATAACGGCCCTTTTTATTACCAGGAACAGGAGGGCGATTTTGAAGCCAGCGTAAAGATCAGCGGTCATTACCAGGAGCTCTTTCACCAGGCCGGTTTAATGATCAGGATCGATAATAAGAACTGGATCAAGACCGGTATAGAATATGTGGATGGGGTGCAGAATGTAAGCGCCGTGGTAACCCGCGAAGTGTCTGACTGGTCCGTAGTGCCCCGTCATGACAGCCCCGCTGCTGTTTGGCTGAAGCTGTTAAGAAAAGGCGATTACGTGGAAATAAAATATTCATTCGATGGTCAGAAATATGATATGTTACGCCTGGCCTATTTTCCGCCCAATGTAAAAGCGCAGATAGGCATGGTAGCCGCAGCGCCGGGCAAAAAAAGCTTCCCGGTAACATTTGAGGATTTTGAGGTGAAAGCGGTTAAATAGTAAATATGCATACTAATAATAAAGGCCGGTCGCAATGACCGGCCTTCTTTTTACAGCCAAAAAAAGCGCTCCAAAAGGAGCGCTCAGCGGTTATCTGCAATGGAAGCCATTAATGGTATTGTTCATTATCCGGACGTTGTTGTGGTTGCGATGCTTTCATGTCCCGCGTATTTTTCTGCACAGCAATGGCGGAAAACATGCTCAGCACAAATGACATGGCATAGAATCCTTTCTCGCTCTTGCTCATATCAGCATTCCACAGGCCTACTGTGAGCAGTACGATACATAATAAAGCGGAAAACCAGGCCAGGCCATAATAGATGTTGGTAACAGGGATACCTTCCAGTTGGTCACGTACGGCTTTTTGTACGGAAACGGCGGAGAACAGGCCAAACATCAATACCGTAAAATAATATCCCTTTTCATTGAGCTGCATTTCTGCATTCCATAAACCGATGATAAAAGCGACTACACCGGTTATAAGGGCTACCCAGGCGGCGGCAATAAAGGCCCCGGAGGGCTGTTGTGTGGTTTTGTGTTCCATAGAGTAACATTATGAACACAAAGCTATAGTCCCGGTAGCAGACATCTTTTGACAATAGTCAAAAACAGGTAACGTAATTGTTAAAGCCGGCTACGTACACGGCTAAGGGTTTCTTGTGACATGCCCAGGTAAGAGGCTATATAACCCAGGGAGATCCTTTCTATAATATGGGGCGCGCGTTGTAAAAGGTTTTCGTACAACTCCGTGGCGGTCCTGAACTGGGCATTCACATACCGCTCTTCCAGCCGGATGTAATACTTCTCGTAAGCGATCCGCACCAGCCGCTCTGCTTCATGATAGGTGTTCAGCAGGGTAGCCAGGGACTCTTTCGAAATGGCCCATAAAATACAACCTTCCAGCAGCTGTATGTTCTCCACCGCTGGTTCCTGGGTAATAAAACTGTGGAAAGAGGTCACAAAATCATTCTCAAATCCAAACCAATGGGTGATCTCCTTCCCATCCAGGTTATAAAAACCCCGCAGGCAGCCCTGCTCCAGGAAATACAGGTGCCGGCAAACCTTTCCTTCCGTGATCAGGAACTCTCCTTTTGGCAGTACTGTTTTAGTAAAACACTCCTGTAGCTGTTGTTGTATTTCCGTACTTAAATGATGTATGTCCTTCAGTTGTTGCAGTAGCCTTTCCATAGCGGATAAATAAGGCGGAAAATAATACAAAAAGCGGCAGTATCATATTTTTGATACTGCCGCCCCGTAACATCCACGTTATATCAGGCTGTGGCCTTTACATCTTCATGATCAGTGCTGGTAACAACGGCCTTCCATGCCTCCATTTCCTGCTCATAGGCTTTGGCCTTTTCGTAGAATTTTTGGTAAGTATCTGTACCAAGCGGCAGGTGTACCGGCGGTTTTTCCGCGGCGGCCAGGCGAATAAAGGCCTGCGCCAGCTTTTTAGGATCGCCGGGCTGCTGACGGTTAGCCTGGGTGGCAAATTCCCGTACGGCCCCCACGGTGGCGGCGTAATCGGTTATTTCGTTTGCCGTTCTGATAAGCGAGGATTTATCCAGGAAATTGGTCCTGAAGAACCCGGGAGCTACCACGGTGGCATAGATGCCCAGGGGCGCCAGTTCCTGCGCCAGCGCTTCCGTTAAACCTTCTATGGCAAATTTGGTAGAGCCATATACGCCCCAGCCGGCGTAACCAGCCAGGCCGCCAATAGATGATATATTGATCACATGCCCCGTGCCCTGCCTCCGCATATACGGCAACACGGCCCGGATCGTATTGAGGATACCAAACACATTCACCTCGTAATTTTGCCTTACCTCCTCAGCGGTGGCCTCTTCTACGCCGGCCAGGATGCCGTAACCGGCATTGTTCACCAGCACGTCAATACGGCCAAAATGGCTGATAGCCTGTTCCGCAGCTGTTTTTGCCTGGGCTTCGTTGGTAACGTCCAGGGTGACTACATACAGGTCCGGGTGGTTATTAAAACTGGCGGCCAGTTGTTCCGGCTGGCTGCGTACGGTTGCTATTACTTTGTCGCCGGATGCCAGTACTGCGGCGGTGATATCCAGGCCAAAACCCCTGGAGGCGCCGGTGATAAACCATGTTTTTTGCGTTTTCATAATATGCTTTGTTATTAGCTGTTTGATGGTACAAAGTTGCGGCGCATACCGCCCGGGATTGATAGCAATAGCAAAGAAAGAATTATGAATTTCAAAGAAACGGCCCTAAATGCCGGGTTCTGCAGTCATGGGGCTGACCGGGGCTGTCTTACGGGGCGTAATTGCATCGCTACTGCTTAGCAACGTTACTGCAACTGCATATAAACGTTACACCCTACCACGGAATGAGGGGTACCATTGGCTGGAACAATAATTGTTGGAATTTATTAATTTCCAGAAATATCTTAGCTATATGAAGTCGAAGAAGCCAGGAGAAACCGATCATTCATCTCCCTTTTCCGGGTTAACCCAGGATCCGCTGGTCGAAAGCGAAGAGCGGTTCCGGGCACTGGTAACGGCTACCTCAGAGGTGGTGTACCGGATGAGCCCTGACTGGAAGGTGATGCGTGAGCTGAAAGGCCGGGGTTTCCTGTCTAATACGGGAGAACCGATCGATGACTGGCTGGATAAATATATTCAGCCCCAGGATCAGCAGCGTGTTTTAAAGGTCATAGCGGAAGCCATTGCCACCAAAAGCATTTTTGAGCTGGAGCACCCGGTGCTCCGGGCGGATGGCACCCCGGGCTGGACCTTCTCCCGCGCAGTGCCAATATTTGACGGGGAAGGTGAAATAGTGGAATGGTTTGGCGCAGCCAGCGATATTACCGCCCGCCGGCAGATGGAAGACGCGCTCCGGTTAGCAAAAGAGGAATCAGATGTGCGCAAACGGCTCTACGAAACGGTTACCAATAATACCCCTGACCTGATCTATGTATTCGATCTGCAATACCGCTTTACCTATGCCAACGAAGCCCTGTTGACCATGTGGGGAAAAACCTGGGACCAGGCCGTTGGGAAAAGATTGCGTGAAAATGGTTATGAAGACTGGCACGCGGAAATGCACGAACGGGAGATTGACCAGGTGGTCGCTACCCGGTTACCCATACGCGGGGAGGTTTCCTTTCCCCATGCCGTCTTTGGCAAAAGGATCTACGATTACATATTTGTTCCGGTGCTGAATGACAGGGGAGAAGTGGAGGCGGTGGCGGGCACTACCCGGGATATAACAGAGATCCGCCTGGTAGAAGAAGCGCTTAAACGCAGCCGGGAAGAACTGGAGGCACTGGTGGAAGAGCGCACCCGTGCCCTGCACCGCTCTAATGAAGACCTGCAGCAGTTTGCCCATGTAGCCTCCCACGATCTGAAAGAGCCGGTGCGTAAAATGAAGTTGTTCGCGAATCTCCTGCGCAGCGAATGCAACGGGCAGCTGAACGAAAAGGGTGTAGGCTTTATAAATTCAATGGAACGCGCTGCCACCCGCATGTATACGATGATAGAAGGTATACTTTCCTATTCTTCGTTCGAGGGTACCGCGCTCATGTCAGAGCAGGTAGATCTGAATGATACTATCCGCGAGATCGAGAGCGACCTGGAGATCCTGATCCAGCAAAAACAGGCCGCGGTTCAATACGGCCGCCTGCCTGTTATAGCGGGTTCGGCCGTGCTGCTTTCGCAGTTGTTTTTTAATCTTATCAATAATTCCCTGAAATTCTCCCGGCCTGATAACCCGCCCCTCATCCGGATGTCTGCCCGGGAGCTGCTGCCGGAAGAAGCGCGGACAGCCGGTTTAGATGGGCACAAACCCTATATCAGGATCAGTTTTGAGGATAATGGGATCGGGTTTGCCCAGCAGCATGCGGAGAAGATCTTCCAGGCCTTTTCCCGGTTGCATTCAAAAGACCGGTTTGAAGGCACCGGCCTTGGTTTATCACTGTGCCGCAAGATCGTAGAACGGCATGGCGGCATTATCCAGGCCAGCGGAAAAGAGAACGAAGGCGCCATCTTCACTATTGTCTTGCCGCTCAAGCAGGAGGAGGGGGCATAGTTATGTGCCCGTAGCCGCCACCAGCTTATTCAGCGTCATAAGATTGCTGACCGCATCGCCGGCGGTGTTATTAAAATATACATATACTGCCTTACCCGCTTTGGTCCATTGGCCAATCCGGGCTGCCTGCTCCTGCAGGAATGCATCGGTATAACCGCCCCGGTAATCTCCCGTGGGGCCATGAAAACGGAGGTACACAAAGCCGGCCTGTTTATTCAATTGTGTGTTCCGCGATTTTGGGATATCATGTAATACAATACTGCAGCTATATTCGTCTGCCAGCTCATATACTTCGCCTATGTACCAGGAGGGGTGCCGGAATTCCAATGCTACCTTCCAGTCATGCGCCCGGGTGTTATCCTGCAGGATCTCCAGCAGCTGCTCCACTTCCGCAAACAGATCCACTGTTACCGAAGGTGGGAACTGCACCAGCAGGCACCCTTTTTTAGGGCCTGCATTGTCGATCACGTCCAGAAAACGGGGAATATCAGCAGGGTTATACGCTAATCCTTTTACATGGGTGATCTCCCGCCAGAGTTTAAAAGTGAATACAAAATCTTCCGTTACGCTGTCTGCCCATTTTTTTACAGTAGCGCCCTGCGGTATTTTGTAAAAGGAGCTGTTAACCTCTATGCTGTTAAAAAGGGAACTGTAATAACAAAGCCGGCTTTTGTCCTGGTAGGCAGGCGGGAAAAACTGTTTATTGGGTACGGGTAATACAAGACCGCTGGTACCCGATCTGAATAGGCTTTTTTTTATCTGCTGCATGTAAAAGATCAGGCCATAAAGGTTTCCACATCCGTTTGTTCAATAGCTGCGCCAATAGCCGGCACCAGGTCATCATCAATAGGTACCACCTTACTGTCCGTAAGCTCCCAGTTGCCTGGGCCGTTATAGCGTATAGAGAACAGGTATTCGCAACCCGTTTCTATCCGGTAAATACGTTCGTCAACCGGTACGGATGACCGTATCACAATATATTCCTGTTCCCCAACCTTGATCTTAAAGCTTTGGTCCTGCATGTGGTCTTTTTTGCGGTGATGGTATACATAGCGCCGGCTACGAGCCCGCCCGTGAGGTACAAGCCAATGGTCAGCAATTTGGTAGCATTCGTTTTATTACTGTATACCGGGTCAAGGCCCAGTTTATCTGGCAAGGCTACTGCGCCCAGGCCGGCAGCCAGCCCCAGTGCGGCGCCGGTCAATAAACCGGCTTTGGGTTTAATACCCGCCATGGCATAATATAAGGCGTTACCTGCAATATCGCCCGCCAGCGTTCCCGCATACATGGTTGCCTGTGAGGGCAGGCGGCGGCCGGAAGCCTTGATCAGCTTTTCCAGCCCCTGTTTGCCAAGCAGGTCCATCCGCGGTGCGTCATTTACATAACGCCTCAGCAGCTGATGGGAAATAGTGAGTGCAATAGCGCCGGCTAAACCGCCAGCCAATGACCGGAATAAATGCATCTTATTTCTTTTTGGGTGATGATGGTTGTTTTTTGAAATGCTCCCTGGCGCGTTTCAGACCCGTGGCGATGGCAATCCCTTCCCCTTCTTCCACGCCCTCTTCCAGTAATTTATTGGCTATCTCCACGGCTTTTTCCCGCAGCTTTATCGGCTGGTTTTTATAAGATGGCGGGTAATCTCCGTTATACCAGGGCATATCACATCATTTTAATCCATTATAAAGGTCAAATCCCGGGCCAGCGCCGGCGGCAGGATAATGGCCGCTGCCAGACTGTTGCGTTGCCGACACGTATTGTTGACTTTTCTATACTGGTGATGTTCTAACTTGTGTGATAGTATTTAAATTATCCATATTATGAATAATACCACATGGGAGCAAAGGGCCAGGCAGTTCCGGAACCTTCATCAGCAACCCGGCATTTTTGTAACGCCCAACCCCTGGGATGCAGGATCTGCCAGGGTGCTGGAAGCGCTTGGCTTCAAAGCGCTCGCTACTACCAGCGCCGGTTTAGCCTACTCGCTGGGCAAACCGGATGGCCACTCGGCCATTACCCGCGAAGAAACGCTGCGGAACGCCCAAAGCATCATCCAGGCCACCAGCCTGCCGGTATCCGCCGATCTGGAGAACGGCTTTGGAGATGACCCGGCAGTATGCGCCGCCACCATATTATTAGCCGCGGAGGCAGGCCTGGCTGGCGGCTCCATTGAAGATGCCACCGGTAACCCTGCAGATCCCATCTACCCTTTTGAACTGGCCGTAGAACGTGTAAAGGCAGCCGTGGAAGCAGCCAGCAGCCTATCCACCCCATTTACCTTAACCGCCCGCGCAGAAAACCTGATCCGCGGCCGGCTGGATCTGAAGGATACCATCAACCGGCTCGTAGCCTTTGCCGATGCCGGCGCTGATGTGCTGTTTGCGCCCGGCCTCAAAACCGCAGAAGAAATAACGGCAGTGGTAAAAGCCGTGGCGCCCCGCCCCGTAAACGTGATCATGGGGATCTCCGGAATGGAATTGTCCCTGGATATGCTCCAGCAGTTGGGCATAAAACGCGTAAGCGTAGGCTCATCCGTTGTAAGGGCTGCCTATGGCGCTTTTTTCAGAGCGGCAGAAGAGATACTGCGAAAAGGTACATTCAGTTATGCGGACGATGCTAAACCGTATGCGGATCTGAATGAATTATTTGGCAGGTGGCCATAAGGTTAATTTTCGTAAAGTTTCAGCCAAACGCGGATAAGCCTGGTTAACCATTAATAGTTAAGTTAGTGCTTATGCAACATCTTACACCAGCTATGAGCACCATGTCTATAAAAGCAATGATCACCGGTCTGTTGTGCCTGCTGCTCCTGCAGCCAGCTAAGGCGCAAACACCGGCAGCCAGGATCTTTACCAAAGCAGATACCCTGCGGGGTACCATCACCCCGGAACGCGCCTGGTGGGATGTAATGCGTTATGATATTACTGTTACGCCGGATTATAATAACAAGACCATCAGCGGTACCAGCACCATTACCTACAAAGTGGTAAAGGATAATAACCGCCTGCCCATGCAGCTGGACCTGCAGGAGCCCATGGAGATAGACAGCATTTTATTAAATAACACCGCCCGGTTATCCTTTACAAGAGAAGGGAATGCCTGGCACGTGCAGGCGCCCGCGCAAAAAAAGGCAACAGAAGGTAAACTGACCGTATTTTACCATGGCCAGGTAAAGGTGGCGGTACGTCCGCCCTGGTCTGCCGGCTGGACCTTTACCAAGGACTCTCTCGGCCGCCCCTGGATGACGGTCACCTGCCAGGGTGGTGGCGCTTCTGTCTGGTACCCCTGTAAAGACCATCAGAGCGATGAGCCGGATCATGGAGCCTCCCTTAGCATCACCGTGCCGGATACACTGGTGGCAGTGGCCAACGGCCGGCTGCAGTCTAAAAAAGAGAATGGCAATGGCAGTACTACCTATAAATGGGCGGTGGTAAATCCCATCAGCACCTACTGCATCATCCCCTATATCGGTAAATATGTGAACTTCAGTGAAACCTACGCCGGTGAAAAAGGCCCGCTGGATGTAAATTACTGGGTGCTGGATTATAACCTGGATAAAGCTAGAGATTATATGCCGGAACAGGTGCATAATATGCTCAAAAGCCTGGAGTTCTGGTTTGGCCCTTACCCGTTCTATGAAGATGGTTATAAGCTGGTGGAAACTTCCCATTCCGGTATGGAGCACCAAAGCGCCGTATCCTATGGCAATAAATACCATTTTGGCTATAACGGCAAGGACGGCTCCGGCACAGGCTGGGGCATGAAATGGGATTTTATCATTATCCACGAAAGCGGGCACGAATGGTTTGGCAATAATATCACCAGTAAAGACCTGGCGGATATGTATATCCACGAGGGGTTCACCAATTACAGCGAAACCCTGTTCATCGATTATATCTTTGGCAAGGATGCCGCCAATGAATACAATGCCGGCATCAGGCGCGGTATCCATAATGACCGGCCTATCATTCCCCCTTATAATGTAAACGCGCAGGGTAGTGGCGATATGTATCCCAAAGCTTCCAACATGCTGCATGCTATCCGGCATGGGATCGATAACGATACCCTTTTCCGGCAAATGCTGCGGGGTATGAATAAGACCTTCTATCACCAGACGGTCACTACACAACAGATCGAAAACTATATCTCACAGAACGCGCATTATAACTACAACAAAGTATTTGACCAATACCTGCGCACCATCCAGATCCCCCGGCTGGAGCTTTCTTTTGATAAGGCTCACAAAGAAGTGTCATACCGCTGGGCTAATTGTGTAGGCGGCTTTAACATGCCGCTGGTGTTGAAAAATGAGCAGGCAAAACTAAAGGTGGTTCCTACAGAGCATTGGCAGAAGCAGTTATTAAAAGCCAATGAAGCGCCTTTGTTTGATACGGCAGCTATTACAAAAATGTATTACGTAACAACCGCTATTGTAGAAAAGAAATAGGAAAAACATATTTTGGCTATCTTTCGGGCAAAAATGAGAAAGCATGGAGCCATATTTTCCTTTCCAGTTGCATGATATGGAAGGACAGTTTAGCATAGCCGTTGAAATTGAAAGGGAAGACCTCTATCCCTATTATTATCTGTTTGAAAGAAATGATTACGAAGGCAACGGTTATTGCTGGGAAGCGCATGCCACGCAAATAGTGGAGGCGCTGGATCCGGAACTGTTGTCGCATATCGAATTTGATTCAGAAGCAGGCGGCTTTTTTGCCTTTGCGGATACGCAGGCCAATCAGGAAAAGTTCGCTAACCTGCTAAGCCCCATATTTGCCGACCTGGAGCGCCTGGAAGAGTGGGTGAAGAAAGCAGACCGGTCCAGGATAGATGATTGATTAATAACAGTATTTACCGCCCTTTAATAGTAAGGGCGGTTATAATTTTAGACGTGTTTTTTATACATTTAACGCGGACGAAAACTTTTCACGTTAAATGAGGTACTCAATAAGCCGTTTTTCCGCCTTCGCGTTAGGGATGCTGATAGCTGTGACCACCGCTAAAGCCCAGTCAGCCACCAGTTATACAAAATATGTAAACACCTTCATTGGTACCGCGCCAATGACAGACCCCAAGATCCTGGGGTATGAGCTGCCTAAGGACTGGCGCTCATGGGCCGGTCTTACCTTTCCCGGTAGTTCCCTGCCCAATGCCATGGTGCAGCTGAGCCCTATTACCGCATACGGGTCCGGCGCTGGTTACCAGTATGAAGACAGTGTGATCTACGGCTTTACGCATACCAACAAAGGTCACTGGAATCTCTGCAACATTCCCATTCTGCCGCTCTCGCATCCCGGCAGCACATTTGGCTCCCGGTTCTCCCATAAACAGGAAAGCGCCGCGCCCGGCTTTTACCAGGTTTACCTGAAAGATTACGATGTGGATGTACGGTTAACGTCCACACTGCGCTGCGGTTATCATCAATATGAATATAAAGACAACAAGGACCGCCAGATCCTGTTTGATCTGGCAAAGGCCAACAACCGCATCTCCGGTTGGAGCATTGAGCAGGTAGGCAACACGGCCCTGCAGGGATACCAGCAAACAGGTGAAAAGATCTATTTCTACGCAGTACTGAACACGCCGGTAGCAAAGCTGGAGAAAAAGGACGAAGGACAACGTAGCGGCTTTGCCGTGGTGCACCTGGCAGATGGCCCGGCAAAAACAGTGGAGCTGAAAATAGGTTTATCCTTTGTAAGCACGGCGAACGCAAAACAGAACCTTGAAAAAGAGATCGGTAGTAAATCGTTCACCCAGATCCGTAACGAGGCCAATCAAAAATGGGAGACCTTATTATCAACCATACAGGTAAAAGGCGGAACGGACAAACAACGGCGGATGTTCTATTCCTGCCTGTACCGCTCTTTCCTGTGGCCGGCCCTGCGCAGCGATGTGAACGGCGAGTTCACAGACGCTAAAAAACAAGTAGCAAAAGCAGACTTTAACTATTATACAGAGCCTTCTCTGTGGGATACCTACCGTAATAAGGACGTGCTGCTGGGTTTGATCTCTCCTCATGTAACGCTGGATGTGATCAAATCCATGAAGGATGTGGGCGACAAAAGAGGATTCATTCCTACGTTCTTCCATGGCGATCATGGCGCTTCTTCCATTGCTGGCGCTTACCTGAGAGGCATCGATCAGTTTGATGTAAAAGGTACCTATGCCATCCTGTTAAAAAATGCGAATGTTGCAGGCGGCGCCCGCCCATACATTGAAGAGTATAAAGAAAAAGGATACATCTCAGACCCGGATATCACCAACCCTAACGTGGAAACAAAAGCGCATGCCGGCGTATCCAAGACACTGGAGTACTCCTACGATGATTACTCCGTGGCCCAGATAGCCAAAAAGCTGGGCGATACGGCCAACTACCGCCTGCTCATGGCCCGGTCAAAGAACTACCGGAATATGTTTGACCCCGCCACCCGTTTTATGAGGGGCCGGCTGGAAAACGGCGACTGGATCACACCCTTTAACCCGCAGTATCCGTATTATGAATATATGTACCGGGAGGCCAACGCCTGGCAGGTATCATTTTTTGCCCCGCACGATATGCCGGGTCTGATAGCGCTGTACGGCGGTAAGGAAGGCTTTGAGTCAAAACTGGATTCTCTTTTTACCTTGCCCTGGAACCCGCATTATATTGCCCGCAACGTAGAGAGCATGATAGGCCAGTATTGCCACGGTAACCAGCCGGATCATGAAGCGCCTTTTGCTTACTACTTCATTGGCAAACCGGAAAAATCCCAGAAGATGATCGATACTATCCTCAATACCCTCTATGGCATAGGGGATGATGGCCTCGCATTATGCGGCATGGACGATGCCGGGGAAATGTCTGCCTGGTATGTGTTCACCGCCTCCGGCCTGTACACCTTCTCTGCTACAGATCCGGAATACCTGGTAACCGTACCGCTGTTTGATGAAGTAAAGTGGAAGACCAGCACCGGTAAACTGCTTACCCTCACCAAAACCGGTAAAGGCCGCGCGCTTACTGCTATAAAAGTGAACGGAAAGGAACTGAACGGATACTTTGTGCCGCATGAGCTGTTCAGGAATGGCGGCCGGATAGAAGTGGTGACAAAATAACCGGTTAACTTATTTATGTCTTAATATATCCCTATATGAAACTACCCATAATTATCGCCGCATGTTTGATGCTGGCTTTGGCCTCCTGTACGCGGTCCCATCCGCAGGAAAAGACCACTACGCATCCTACTCCTAAGGCATTGGATGATAGCCGGTCATCCGCGTACGACCTTCTTTCATCAAAAAGAGGAGGCATAAGCATAGTGAGGAGCTTGTATGAAGAGCTGGAAGGGAACACCCCTGCGTTAAAACATTTGGAAGATAAGCTGGACAGCTTGTCAGATAGCAAGCAGGACTCTTTAAGAGTCTTTAACTGGTATAGCAACAAGAATGAGGATTATTACAGAAGCGCCACTTCGCTTTCTGAGCGGATCGGCGACTCCGTGCTGCGTAAAAGCATTGTAGACCTGATAACCGCCAGCGAGGATAGGTATAATATGTCTGTTTCACAACACACGGCTTTACTAAAAGCAATAGAGGCAGGTACCCTGAAGCTGGACGATCTGCATACGGCATTAATGATTGTCAAAACCCTGCCAATAATAGCCAGCTATCAGCATGAGAAATTACCGCCTGCTACATCTTTAAAAGGGTATGCTGATGAGCAGGGAAAAACCATTAAATATGAGAACACCTTATTAAAAAAATAGCTGCTATCCCTGCTCTTTTTCGCCGGGCAACAATGCGCCATCGATCCGCTGCTTTTGCCGCAGGTGATGGCGCATATGCATTTCTACGAACTGCAGCCATTCCAGCGCGCTAAAGAAACGGAAGCCCGGGTGTTCCGTTTTGCCGGCAGCAGCATTCAGATCTGTGGATGTGTGTAAGTCATTCACTGTTTTCCTGATCGCCAGCAACTCCTGCCGCAGTATTACTTTATCTGCCGGCTGCGGAATATAGGAACCAGTGGCAGGGCCTTCTATCATGATGTCCGGAAAACTGTTACGAAGGAACATAGCCTGCCCGTCCGGCCGCATTTCTCCTTCACTGTTAGCGGTGCTGGCAGCTGCTGCCAGCATTTGTTCCACCTGGTAATTGGTATCGTCTATGATATGCCTGTATACCTGTCCCAGTGACCAGGATCCTTCCCGGGGCGGCTGGCATAACATCTCCAGCGTATAGTCGTCCAGGAAAGCGATCCATTGGTCTATGGTATGATTGAATTGCGTAATTAAATTGGCTGCCGGGTTCATTTTGCGATGGGCTTATCGAGGAATGTGGTTAAGATAGTCAACGTGGCGGCTGGCATGGTATTACCTGCCTGGCTGGTTTCCGCTGCGCCCATGTACTCGCCGTGGCCGCCGGGTAATATGGCCAGCTCGCCATGTTGTAACAGGCGGTATGTTTCCACGGCATGCTCCGGACTTGATACATCGTGATCACTATGCAGCACCAGTACAGGCACAGTAATGGAACGGATCTCTTCATCCTTCATGTCTTCAAAATTGCGCATGCGTTCCACATCCCGGTTAAACATGGTCTGCAGGCCTTTAGGATCGGGGGCTACCTGCAGGTAGGCGTCCTTTAATGGCTGCGGCATATTGTCCAGGCTCGCGTGCTGAAAACCTTCCCAGAACCTGGGATCACAACCAGTGCGTTTGTATGCACCGGAGGCTGCCACTACCCGCGTTACCTGTTGCGGATGCCGTATAGCCATCAGCAAAGCTGTAGTAGCGCCATTGCTGAAGCCAAAGATAGCCGCGCTTTTGATGTTAAGATGATCCAGCAGTGCGCTAACATCATCTGCGTCCTGTTCAAAGCTCAACGGCTGGTTCCGGTCGTTTGTACGGCCATGTGCCTGCATTTCTACAGCAATAACCTGGTAATGTCTGGCAAGGGCGGGTAACAGCTGGCTAAAACTGGTGTTGATGGTAGAGCCGCCGCCATGGATCAGTACCAGCGCCGGTCCCTCGCCATGTAGTTCATAATACATATGCAGGCCGTTTATATCTGCATAGTGACCCGCATTGGCGGTTTGTGCGTAAGTGCTGTTTGCTGTTAGCATGGTTAAAGTTATAAGGATGATAATGTATCGCATGATGGTGATTTTACGCAGCTTGTATGCTGGCTAAATAAGCGGCCATTCTTTCTGTATTCTGCCGCAGGCCCTCGTCTGCTTTAAAGATCCGTACCGTTTGTTCCAGGTCCTCTCTGGTAGGGAACACCATATGCCAGGTAATCAGCGTTTGTGCGCCCTGCGCGCTAAAAGTCACAGTAACGGTATGTTTGGGCGCGCTTACATGTTCGTATACGATCCGTTCTTCCTTCACTATTTCCGTAAATACATTCTTATTCCGGTAGTCAGTGCCGTCAGGTCCATGCATAACAAACTCCCATTCGCCGCCCGGGCGCATGTCCATTTTCTCTATTGTATTCCTGAAACCATTTGGTCCCCACCATTTTGCTATATGTTCGGGGTTGATCCAGACTTCCCACACCAGGGAAACAGGCGCATTCACCAGTTTGGTAATATACAGTTCCCGGTCTGCGGTAGGGCTATTTCTTTCTTGTGGCATGTTGCTTAGGTTTAGCAGTTTTTTGTATTTCGTTCAGGTAGTCTTCCATGGAATCCAGGTGGGAGGCCCAGTATTGACGGTATTGGGCTATCCACCCGGATATCTCGCCCAGTTTTTCCAGGCGAGGTTTGCAATATCGCTCCCGGCCCTGGGTCTCCAGCTCTATCAGCCCGCACTCCACCAGGATCTTTATATGTTTGGATACCGCCTGCCGGCTCATGTCAAAAGTGGCCGCCACCGCATTTAGCGTAAGCGATTCCTTTGCAATAACGCCAATGATCTCCCGCCGGGTAGGATCAGCAATGGCCTGGAATACATCTCTCCTCATTGTATAAGCAACTGATCGGTTGCAAATATAAATGCAACCGATCGGTTGACAAAATATATTTTATGGATGGACTATTTTCGCACAATAATGGACAATGTTATTACCGGTAACGGCCTTAATGGTTAAATAGTGATATTGTATACAGTTCCACTCATGAAAGAATATTGATCTTATGAATAGTGTTGAAAGTATTTCAAAAAAGATCAAGGAAGGGTTCATCGGCCAACGGATGATCGTGCTTCCGCCCAACATCAGAAAGAACGTTATTAAGAATGGGTTGATTAACCGGTTCTATCTCACAGATATGGGCTTTTATCCGCATGCCGTAAATCACGACCGGGAGCGGAAAGCAGGCTGCCACCAGAATATCCTGCTGTATTGTACAGAAGGGAAGGGGGTGATCCAGCTGCCGGGAACAACCGTTGATCTGGCGCCTAATACTTTTTTTATCATCCCAAAGAATGTTCCGCATCACTATAAAAGCGCACAGGATGATCCCTGGAGCATCTATTGGGTGCATTTTACAGGAGAGGCGGCGGATCTGTTAACAGCCAGGTATTATGAGCATAAGACCCGCATGCTCTCCATCCCTTACGATGAAAAACGGATCCGGGATTTTGAAGAGATCATATCCCTGCTGGAGAGCAGCTTTGATGAAAAAGAGCTGGAGATCGCCAACATCAAGCTGTTTAATTACATTTCATCATTTATTTATTTTAAGGAGATCAATCCCGCTTACCAGGACGATGATGTGGTATCAGACTCCATTGCATTTATGAAACGCAACCTGCGGCAGATGTTCACGCTGGAGCAGCTGGCCAGGCAGCAACATCTTTCTGTATCTCAGTATTCAAGATTGTTCAAGACCAAAATGGGCAGCTCTCCCAACCAGTATTTCAGCCAGCTTAAAATACAGCAGTCCTGCCAGTACCTTTATTTCAGTGACCGTAACATTAAGGAGATATGTGCGGAGCTGGGGTTCCAGGATCCCTATTATTTCTCCCGCCTGTTTAAGAAATTAATGGGGAAATCGCCCGCCTCTTATAAAAATCAGCATAAGAAAAGCTAAAAGAAAGGGCGCCTCCGCATAAGAGACGCCCTCGTTGTATACAGGCGTGTATTAAACAGCCCTCAGCGCGTTTGTTTACTGGTACAGCGCGGTGATCTGCGCCAGATCCACCTTCGCGTCCGGCTTAAAATCTTTGGAATGCATATACTGTTGTAAGCTGAATAACAACTGCCTGGCTTCCGGCCGACGTGCGCGGTCTGTAACGAGGTCTATGCCGGACACCAGCAGGCTGCCTTTGCCTACTTTACACTCAAACAGCAACCCCAGTGATCTGGCCGTTACCCAGTCATCTATCACCCTTACAATGGGCTGTAAACCCTTTTTAACAGCATCCAGTTTTATCGCGCCGGCGTGCGACATAGCATCCTGCCATTGCCAGTTGCTGAAGCTTTGCGTAGGGAACTCCCGGAGCGCGGGGTGCGTTGAATCACAAAGGATGCCCAGCGTTACCGGTGGCTGCTGTTTTGTCCAGGCGGTGTTCCAGAATATGCTGGAAAATCCGATGGCGATATCGCCTCCTTTGTCTGCTTTAAGCGCGCCTTTTTTAAGCGATAACAATACCTTACCGCCACTATTCAGCACATCCTGCGCCTGTTGATCCAGCTCCTGCGTAACCAGTATATGCGGGTCAGCAGCGGGCAGGTAGGCTGGATAAACAAATATATCCCAGGCGTTTTTATAACCGGCCACTTCAACCGTTAGTGTAAGCCGGGATGGTTTGGTGATGGATGATAAGCTGGTGTTGATCTGTCCCAGGTTGATGGCATTGCCAAAAGGAATATCCTTTTTGGGAAGATCGTCTTTAAAAAGCACCTGCCCTTCGCTGTTACTGATCTGCCAGGAGGGCGTAGCGCCAGTTAATACGGCCGGGCCAAACTGCGCTATTTCCACATCCGCGCTTAAATGCTCATTGCTCAGGTATACCATTTTAGGCAGCCGTACCAGCGGCACTACCGCATTACAGAAGCTGCTGTATTCCGGGCCGGTAACATAACCTTTATCTCTCCAGAAGGGGTTCAGCACACCTACTAATGCGGTGCCCTGTCCCGGAAAATCATAAAGCCCTAACAGTTGAAAACCGCCAAAACCAGGCGTGCGCAACGCGGCCTCAATATCTGCCTTGTAACACAATACCTGCAATTTTCCGGAGGCCAGCAGGAAATCATGGGCTAGTTTACCCATCCCGTTCTTCTGCAGCTGATCGCGGAAGATCTCAAAGTTTTTGGCTTTAAGCACGCCATCATATTGTTTGATCTCGTCAAAGTCCGGGTATACGCACCATTGGCCGATCTCATGGCTTACGGTAGGGTGCTGCCATTTACTGATGATGGCAGACCAGTCATAATCCGTACGCGGCGGCTGACTGTTAATGATACTCTTCAGCCCTTCTCCCCATTGCTGGATGCGGGGCGCGGGCGTGCTGTTAAAATCGCTTTCGCTGATGATGGGCCAGCCGGCGCCGGTAGAGTATAACCGGCGGCTATCCCGCTGTTTCCAGTACTTTACAAAATCCGTGAGGTACTGCACATGGTGTTTGCCGGCCGGTTCATTGCCGTATAACAGCATACAAAAAGAGGGGTGGTTGCCATAGGCTTTCACGATCTTCCGGCTCTCTTCATAGATGTATGCATCCAGCGGTTTCCCATCGCCAATAACAGCCCCCTGGTTGGCCCAGGAAGAACATTCTATATGCAGGTAAAAGCCGGAGCGGTCTGCCGCTTCAAACGCGGCCTCCGGCGGGCACCAGGAGTGAAAGCGCAGGTGGTTAAGCCCATAGGACCGGCAGATGCGGAATATACGCATCCAGGAGGCCGTATCCGTAGGCGGATAACCTGTCTTAGGGAAAGCCGCGCATTCCAGCGTGCCCCGCAAAAAAGTGGGGCGGCCGTTGATTGTGAAGTGCGTGCCTTTGGTGGCAAACTCCCGCATACCAAATAACACCTGCCGGATATCATACGGCGGCTTTCCGGCAGATACTGCAACCGTCATCTGGTACACATTGGGATGGAACTCATCCCATAACAGGGGATGCTGGCCCATAGGATATACCACTTTAATAACCGCGCTGGTATCCACCTGCTGACTGGCGGCTACCTGCTGTAAAGTTTCAGCTCCCTGTGTTTGCGCCATCGCCTGCAGGCTCACATTGGCAGCTACCGGCTTGCCGCTGTTGTTACGCACCGTTATAAGCGCGGTAACGTTTTTGGCGGCTATATCCGGATACAGCTGTACATCGCTGATGTAAACATCGTTTTTCGCTTTTAGCAGCAGCCGGCCGGCCAGCCCGTTCCAGTTGCCCTGTGTGTGGTCTGAAATGCTGTGCGAGTTGGGACCAACGTCTATATCCTTCACCCGGTTATCTACCCGGATGCTGAGTGTATGCTGGCCTGGAGCCAATTTCCCCGTTAGCGTATATACATGCGGGGTAGCCAGGCTGTTTTGCATACCTGCATAGGTATCGTCTATCCATACCTTTGTTTCCCAATGGCAGCGCTCCAGGAATAGTTCCAGCTCGCGGCCATCCCAGTTTGCGGGTATGTCTATCGTACGCTGGTACCAGGCGGCTCCTTTGTAATATTTGTCCGGTTGCAGCCAGAAAGGCACTTTTACTTTTCCGGCTATACGGTATTGGCTGTACGCCGGGTCATGGAACCAGCTGGAGTCAAAGATGCTGCCTGTCCAGGGTGTATTCACCGTTATATCATCCCCTTTCTGGTTGGTGGTCATAGAACCGGGGAGTTTTACCGTTTCCGGTAGCGTTTGTTTGTACCATTGCTCCTGCTCGCCCTTGTCCTGGGGGTCTGTGCGGAACCGCCAGTCGCCGGAAAGGTCTGTCTCCTCCTTAAAGGGCGGAGTGGCGGTCCATTGCTGGCCCCGGGCTACCAATAAGGAGCCCAGTAGCAAAAATGTACTAATAGAAAAGATGGCTGTTATCTTCATAATACCTACAATTGGATCAGTCGTTTAAATTACCAATGTGAATTCTGCACCATCTTGGGATTGGAATTCATTTCTTGCTGCGGTACGGGAAAATAGTCATGTTTACCCGCTACATAAAATTGTTTTCCTACTTTATCACTATTGGTGATCTCCTGTTTGAGTAATCCCCATCTTTTCAGATCATAGAAACGCTGGCCTTCCCGTGCGAATTCCAGCATACGCTGGTGCCTGATCTCGGCCATCATCTGATCCTGGGTAAGGCCGGCGGTAAGGGGCGCCAGTTTGGCCCGGTCGCGGATCTGTTTTACAAATGGATAAGCTTCGCCCGGTTTGCCCTGCATGGTAAGCGCTTCTGCCAGCATCAGCAGCACATCATCATAACGCAGGGCCCGTTCATTATTGCTGGAGGTGTAGTTGGATGCGCCGCTGGCGCCCGTGATCTCATCTTTCTGCGTATAGTTCTGGTATTTTTTGAACATGGAACTGTAGCCAAAAATCAATTTAAAGCTGGTGAATGGTTTGGTGTAAAAAGTAGCGCCCGGATAATCCCATATCAGCGTAGCATACATACGCGGGTCAAAATCATTGTCCACGGTTTTTTCTTTTTTAAACTCATTGAACAGCTTATCCGTTGGGCTTACTTCAAACCAGCCGGCCACTTCCGCAGGCGCAAACTCCTGGGCGGTGGTAACGCCAAGGGCCTGGGCAGAGTTTTCGCCGGCCCATGGGTCAGTGCCGCCTACATCGCCCAGCTGTATTTCAAATACAGACTCCTGGTTGTTTTCGTGGGCTACCACAAAGTTATCGCCGTACTGCGGCATCAGCTGATAGTTAAAAGGCGCGGTTGTCAGCTTTGCCAGTGTAGTGGCAGCACCCGGCCAGTCCTTTGTATATAGCTGGGCTTTGCCCAGATAGGCGATAGCAGCGCCACGGGTGGCCCTGCCTACCCATTGCTTATCATAGGCAACCGGCAGGCCGGCGGCGGCGTCCGTAAAATCCTGTTTTGCCTGTGCCCATACATCCGCTTCCGGGGACTTCGCTACAAAATAATCGTCTTTGGTAGCCGCTGTTTTTAAATTAATAGGCGCATCGCCAAAATTGATGGCCAGGATAAAATAGTTTAACCCGCGCAGGAATTTAGCTTCCGCTACGTAAGCCGCTTTTGCATCTGCAGAGAGCTCGCTTACTTTGTCAACATTCTCCATGATCTGGTTGGCGCGGAAAATGGCCCTGTAACAGGTATTCCACATATCATTTACCGGGCCATTATCAGGCGTATTGGTAAAAGTAGAAAGCTGGTATAATGTTGCTACGTCATTACGGATAAAGAAATCATCGCCCCGGCCGTTGCTGGTCTCAATACCCCGCACGCCCCAGAAACCTCCGTTCACATCCCTTAACAGGCCGTAAGTGGCCGCCAGGGCGCTTTGTACATCCGTTTCCGTTTTCCAGTAGGTCTCTGTGGTGAGCTGATTGGGATTCAACAGCTCCAGGGTGCTTTTTTTACAGCCCAGGGCCAGGCTGGCTGCCGCTATAAAAATGATAATGTTTTTCATACGTGATCAGTATTACTTTTTCTAAAGAGTTAATTGCAGTCCTACAGATAAAGTGCGGGCAATGGGATAGGCCACATGGCCAAAATCCACGCCGCGGTCAAATATGCTGCCTGTTCTGCCAAGGTCCGGATTATAGCCTGTGTAGTTGGTAATAGTGAACAGGTTGTCCGCGCTTACATAAGCTCGCAGGGAGCTGATCTTCAATTTATTCTTCAATGGATCGCCAATGGTATAACCTATCTGCAGCGTTTTCATACGCAGATATGAGCCACTTTCCAGGAAACGGGTAGACGTACGGTCGTTGATGTTAGGGTCGCCTGTCACCGCTCTCGGTATATCGGTATGTTTTTCCGGCGTCCAGGCATTTAGCGTGGCGGTAGAATAGTTGAACTCCAGGCTCATACTTTCCAGGTCCTGCCGCAGGCCGTTGTAGATTTTATTGCCATGTGTTCCCTGGAAAATGGCATTCAGGTCAAAATGCTGGTAGTTGGCGGTGATGCCAAAGCCATATTCAAAAGAGGGGAAAGGGCTGCCGGCATACACTTTGTCTTCATCGCTGATCTGAC
Source organism: Chitinophaga agrisoli (assembly GCF_008386695.1). Taxonomy (GTDB): domain Bacteria; phylum Bacteroidota; class Bacteroidia; order Chitinophagales; family Chitinophagaceae; genus Chitinophaga; species Chitinophaga agrisoli. Next base: position 1,313,177 of record NZ_VUOC01000002.1, on the reverse strand, counting down.
CGTCGCCATTGGTATCCTGGAATTTAATATCGCCCGGCGCCGCGTTGGGCTGGATCAGGGCGCCGTTTTTAGCGTAGGCGTCTATCTCTTCCTGGGAATTAAATATGCCGTCTGCCTTTATCAGGTAAAATGCGCTAATAGGCCCGCCGGCTTCTGTTAAGGTGCTGGATGCGCCGTGGTGGGTGGGCTGTCCGCCAAAGATCTTCTGGGAGCCGGTGCCCAACTCCAGTACTTTATTTTTCACCCTGGAGAAAGTGCCAAACACACTATAGTTTAATTTGCCCGCATGGTCAGCATAACCCAGGCCCAGCTCAAAGCCGTTATTTCTTAGCCGGCCGGCGTTCACCACCGGGTCACTGATAGAGCCGGTAGAGCCGGGTATGGGTACGTTTAACAGCACATCGCTCGTGGTTTTAACAAAATAATCTGCTGTAAGGGTAAGGCGGCCTTTCAGAAAGGCGGCGTCTACGCCCACGTTAGAGGTTTTGGTACTCTCCCATTTAATATTGGGCGTGGCAAAAGCCGTTTGTATGGCGCCAAACCATTTTTGCTGCTCCTGGCCGGTAACGTAGTTAATATTGGAGGAGATCACTGCGCTATATTGGTAATCGTCTATCTGCTGGTTGCCCAGTATCCCGTAGCTGGCCCTTAGCTTAAGCACGGGAATAGCGCTGGTGAGTGACGAAAAGAATTTTTCGTTGGAGATATTCCAGCCCGCGGCAACAGAAGGAAAGTTGCCATACCGGTAAGCGGCGCCAAACCGGGAGGATCCATCCCTCCGGAAGCTGGCCGTTAACAGGTACCGGTCGTCATAGGAGTAGATCAAACGGCCCAGGGTAGATAACAGGGCGCTCTCCAGGCCGTTGCCCTGGTTAGTGGAGGTGCCCCTGCCGGCGTCTATATTCCTTAAACCATCCGGCAGATCAGTGCGGGCGTTTAACAGGTAGCTGTAATCCGTTTTCTGATAGGTATAACCTGCCAGGGCCTGGATACTGCTTTTGCCAAATGTTTTGCTGTAATTCAGCGTATTTTCCAGCAACAGCAGCTGGGTCTCTTCTTTGGTCAGGCTAAGATCATTGGTGGCATGCGTAAATAGGGTGCCAACTGTATGCCGTTTCTGGTAATCCTCATCCGTGGTGAAATTGGCAGTGTATCCCATATTCAATTTATAAGTGAGGCCGGGGATAATGGTCACTTCTCCAAATACATTTGTCAGCACATTGGAAGACGTGGTATTAATGTCTTCCAGATGTAATTGCGCCAGCGGATTGGCCACGTTCACCACTGGGCCATAAGCGCCCGCAAATCCTCCCAGCGCGCTGCTGTCATAAACCTGGAATACCGGGATCATCTTGGCCGCGGAGCCTACAGGGTTACCTCCCTGGCCACCCCAGCCACCGGCCATGTTGATCGTTTTCTCCCGCGTTAACAATACGGTTTCACCAAACCGGAACCGGCCTTTGGTTGTTTCTGATTTTGCGCGGAAGTTGTAACGTTTATAACCAGTTACCGTTACAATACCCTGTTGATCCGTATAACTGCCGGATATGCTGTAAGTGCCTTTATCGCCGCCGCCGCTGGTTAGTATCTGGTATTGTTGTACAGGTGCGGTCCGGTAGATCACATCCTGCCAGTCAGTACCGGCGCCCAGGGACGATGGGTTCTGCGCAATGTCCAGCCTTGTCAGGCCACCGGCGTCATGCGCAGCATTGCTGACGTTAGCCCATTGTTCTGCATTCAGTACATCCACTCTATGCGCAAGGTTCTGTATCCCATAGTTGGCATTCACCTGTACAACAGGAGGTCCGCTCTTCCCGTTCCTGGTGGTCACCAGTACTACGCCGTTGGCGGCCCGGGAGCCGTAAATGGCAGCGGCGGATGCGTCTTTTAATACATCTATGGATTGTATATCCAGCTGGCTTAGATTATTGATGCTGGGTACCTGCACACCATCTACAATGTATAGGGGAGCGGCGTCGCCCAAGGTGCCTACGCCCCGTATCAGGATACGGGTGCCTGCGCCCGGGTTACCGCCGGCAGATTCGATCGTTACGCCCGGTAACCGGCCCTGCAGGGATTTGGTTACATCGCTTACGCCCTGCGCTTTTATATCTGCCCCCTTGATATTGGCAATGGCGCCCGTAAGGTCTTTTTTCCTCACAGTACCATAACCGATCACCACTACTTCATTGAGATCGCTTTTTGATGATTCCATCACGATACTCAATTTTTGGCTGGTAACGCTTACTTCCTGGGGCGCAAAGCCCAGGGCTTTCAATACCAGCGTGCTTCCCAAACTGGTACGGATGGAGAACTTGCCGTCGGCGTCTGTGGCAACGCCCTGGTTGGTGTTCTTAATAGTAACGGCTACGCCGGGAAGCGGGGCGCCGTCATCTTTTGACGTTACCGCACCGGTTACAGTAACCTGCTGCTGTCCATAGCTGTTTAATGTCAGAAAGACAATCAACAGGATGGGCACGAATGGAATTTTTTTCCAAATAAGGAACGTGGCGCTGTGCATGGTGGTTCAAATTGGATTTAGAAAATGGATTGACGGTACTAATTACCCTTATAAGACGTTTTTCGTTGTCCCATGTGGAATTGAGCCTTTTATTGTTTTTCGTTCGGTGGAATTATTTAGTTGTAAACCTAGTCATACTAACACAAATCGTAAATGGACAAACATTTCAAAAAGATGGATTATTAAGCCATGTAGCAGCCCGTGCATTATGTGCCGGGCAACCGGTCTTCAGCACAAAATAATAATTGTAAGAAACCGATTATAATTGTAAAATTAACAATTGTATGGCAGGGCCCGGCAATATCAATTAAACGTTTCCTGCCTATCTTAAAGCGATGCACATGACTGGAAAAAGAAGATGGCTGCTCCCTGCTTTATTAGCAGGATTTCTGCCCTTGGCGGCACAGGAAAAACAGCAACCGGCAGACCTGGTATACCCGCAGCTGGATGCGGAAAACTCCCGCTGGTTTTACTTTTCATCCGCCGCCAGGCCTTTTGGTATGGTGAGCCTGTTCCCGGATAATCATGCCGGGGGCGACTGGGATGCAGGCTACCGGTATAAGGTGGATACGATCAGCGATTTCAGTCATATCCATGAATGGCAGCTGGCCGGTGTGGCGGTGATGCCCGTAACGTTTTCTGCCAATGGGTATGCGGAGCTGTTCCGGAATGCGGCCTCGCCTTTCTCCCATAAAAATGAAACGGTGTCGCCCGGTTATCATGCCGTAGTGCTGGAACGTTATGCTACTAAAGTAGAGCTGACGGCTACCAGCCGCGCAGGGCTCCACCGCTATACTTTCCCCGCAAATAAACAGCGCGGTGTGATCTTTGAACTGGGCGGCCTGCTGGGGCCTTCCAATATCATCACCGGTGGTTTTGAGCGTATCAGCGACCGGGAGATCAGGGGGTATGTTATCAATGGCCCTACCTCAAGAAGGCCCAAACCTTATACGGTCTATTTTGCCGCTCAATTCCAACAACCCATTCAACAGCTGGTGTTATATCAAAATGGTAAGTCCGCGCCCGCGCCGCTTAAATGGAACGGGCAGCAGGGCAAACTGCTGGTACAGCTAACGGGCAACAATACGGCGCAGGTACTAATGAAAGTTGGTTTATCCTATACCAGCCAGGCAGCTGCTGCGGCTAATCTGCAGCACGAAGCGCCGGACTGGAATTTTGATGCAGTGGCCCTTGCTGCAAAGGAGGAATGGAATAAGCTGTTGGGCAGGATCCAGCTTACGGGCGGCAGCCTGCAACAGCAACGCCGTTTTTATACGGACCTGTGGCATGCCCTGCAGGGCCGGCGCGTGATCTCTGATGTGGATGGTAAATGGACAGATTGCACCGGCGCTGCCTGCGCCCTTAAACAGGTACCCCTGGATGCTGCGGGCCATCCGCGCTTCCCTATGTACAATTCAGATTCCTTCTGGGGCGCGCAGTGGACATTGAACACCTTATGGTCTTTAGTATACCCGGAGATAGTGGAAAGCTTTTGTAACGCATTCCTGGAATATTATAAAAGCGGCGGCTTAATACCCCGCGGCCCGGCCGGTGGCAATTACACCTATGTAATGACCGGCGCGCAGACCACGCCTTTTTACGTATCTGCCTGGCAAAAGGGCATACGGGGTTTTGATATGCACCTGGCTTATGAAGGGCTGCGGAAAGATCATTTCCCCGGCGGTATGATGAGCAAGGCCGGTTATGAGCATAATACGGCAAAAGGCGGCGGCGTTGAGCATTATATAGCCAATGGTTACGTGCCTTATCCTGTATCTGATACCGCTTATGGCATGCACCAGGATGGCGCCGCCATGACGTTGGAATATGCTTACCAGGACTGGTGCCTGGCCCAGCTGGCCACGGCATTGGGCAAAACGGATGATGCGCAGCTATTCCTGCAGCGGGCAAAGAATTATCAGCATCTCTATAACCCGCATTCTGGATTTATTGTCCCCAGAGACCGTGCCGGCAACTGGCGCGCCAACTATGACCCGCTGCAATATGAGCATGGTTTTGAAGAAGGCAATGGCGCACAATGGACCTGGTTTGTACCGCATGACCTGCCAGGGCTTTTTACGCTGATGGGTGGAAAGGATACCGCCATAACCCGGCTGAATCAACAGTTTGAGGTGGCAAGGCAATATGGCTTTTGTGATCAGCATCCGGAACTGCCCGGCGGCTTTGTGAATAACAAACGCCTCTGGATCAATTACTCCAACCAGCCTAATATGCAGGCCGCCTTTATCTTTAACTACGCCGGCGCGCCATGGCTTACACAGTACTGGAGCCGTACCGTGCTGGATAGTGTGTACAGCGATCTTTCCCCGCAGTTTGGATATAACGGGGATGAAGACCAGGGGCTGATGGGCTCTTTATGCGTGCTTATGAAAATGGGTCTTTTCCAGATGAACGGCGGTTGTGAGCCGGACCCTAAATATGAAATTGGCAGCCCGGTGTTCAGCAGCATTACCATCCATTTGCAACCTGAGTATTATAAAGCGGCACAGTTTACCATCGTGGCCAGGAATGCCTCGCCGGAGAATATGTATGTGCAGTCCGCCACGGTAGGAGGGCAGCCTTTATCTGCTTTTTATATACGGCAAAGCGATATCAACGCCGGCAAAACCTTAATACTGGAAATGGGCAGCCAGCCCAATAAACATTGGGGCATACAAAGGGGGCAATAGACAGGATCAATGCTTGCGCTTCAGTTGTACCATTAACGCAACAAACACCATGTTAAGCCGTCCGCTAAAGCTGTCTGACTGCCATATATAAGTAACATCGAGGTTCAGCCATCGCTGCAGGTCAAAGCTATTGCCAATGGCCACCCGGTTACGGTACCATTTACCTTCGTTAAACAGGTAAAACCCTTCATCAAACACATAGGCCTTCCCCTGGTTGCGGAACAGGGTATAAGGTACGAGTAAACGTAAACGGTTCCGGTACAGCTGACGCTTTTCGGCGCTGCTATAAAGCGCGGCAAAGACCTGGTTCCTGTCTTCCAGCACAATTTTCCGCAGCGGTAAGCAGCCTATGACATTCCCCACCACATCGTGCTCTGTATAGGGCTTTCCGGCAATAAGGGCAGACCGGTAATAAAAATAACTGGCGCCCAGGGTAAGGTATTTGTTAGGCACATAAAGCGCCTGTGGATAAGCAAGAAAGCCCTTCACGTATTCACTGTACCCCAGCTGGGTCACGAAACGGAATCTGGAGGAGGCTTCATAGGAGATGCCGGGAAGGTACCAGGCTGCCGTGGGAATATAGTGGTCCTGCCCATGGACAGGTACAGCCATAAAAAGACTGATCAGCGTGAGCACGCAAATGTGTTTGTTTTTCATTGTTCCTGTTTGTCCTGCGCTTATAAGCGCATCTTTATTGTAGTTCCTGGTGTAACGTATTTGGATGGAATGTTCTCCACGAATGCCAGAACTCCTGGTAGGCCTGTACAGGCTTCAGGATCTGTGACCGCAGCGGGCCGGCAATACAGCGGCCGCTAACATCCCAGGTAGATTGTGTGTTAAGGTCTGTAAACACATCCATGCCATGCCCTTTCACAAATTGCAGCGGGGCGCCATTCACCCGGCGGTCCCATACACGGAAGGAGGCGGTATCCCCGTCCAGCACGATCAGCAGGGGCAGATCCGGTATAGAGTCCTGGATCAGCTGTTTACTGGTCAGCTCATTCCAGTCATAGGCCTTGGCATGTTGCCGGTGGCGTATACCGATCACCCATGACTTAAAACGCCAGGATGCGGGATCCCTTTTTTCAAGTCCGCTGTTAATAGTGCCTTTGTCAAACAGGTGCAGCTGTGCATATTGCTCGTTAAAAGTGGTGTCTGCCTGCAGCACCAGGGAGTTGGGGTACAGCCGCAGCCAGGCCCGCAGGCTAAGCTGGTGGGAGGGGAGCTCCCGCAGGTGTTTGCCCTTCAGCGGGCCGGCAATAGCCTCGCCGGTGGCCTGCCGCCACCAGCTTTTGGTGCCGGCGTCCTCAAACATCGCATTAAAATGATCCATACCCACCAGGCGGAATTGCTCTTCCCGGCCATTGATCACAGGGCTGAATACCCGGCCGGTGCGGCATACGGTGCAGTAGGTCACCATTACCGGCGTATGGCCAACCGTATCCCTTACCTGGTGATGGTAGCCTATCAGTTGTATAGGGTAGGCTTTCGCTTCGTTATTGATCACCACGCCTATCACCAGCTTTTCCGCCGGTATGCGGTTGTTGTCCGCGGCTGCATAATCCTGCCGGTTGGGCGGCAGGAACATTTTATCCGCCAGGAAGCGGAAGTTAAACAGGTAAACTACCGCTGCATATAACAGCAGGCCGGCTACCAGCACGATCTTCTTCCATACCCGCGAATGACGGAAAATATGGATCATGGGATACAGGATGAGTAACCCACCCAGCAACCTTAACCAGTTAATGTTCTTATGCAGCCAGTAAGCAATATTGATAGTATCTCCCTGCTGACTGCCGGGGAACGGCATAATAAAGTATACGCGCAGGATCTCTACCGCAATGAGCAATAGTAAGCCGGTAATTAAAAGGAGCGCTCTCATACGTGGTTGATATACTTATACTAAACTTAAGCATTTTCTTTATATTTTACCCCTACCTTTAAATTTTGCACCTCTTCCTATAATTCTTGTACCCCAAAGGGGCTGCTTCAGTAGTAGCTTTGTATCATCAAATCAAACAAAAATAAAAACAGCATATTATGAGCACTCTCACTAACAAAGTAGTCCTGATTACCGGCGCCTCCCGTGGCATTGGCGCAACGATGGCCCTGCATATGGCAAAAGCCGGTGCAAAAGTGATCGTTAACTACGCTGGCAGTCAGGGCCCGGCAGAAGAAGTAGTAGCAACAATTAAAGCCAACGGCGGCGAGGCTATCGCCGTACAGGCAGACGTAAGCAAATCCGCAGAGGTAAAAGCCCTGTTTGACGCCGGTATCGCTCATTTTGGCAGGATAGACGTGCTGGTAAATAATGCCGGTATCATGATCACCAAGCTGCTAAAGGATACTACAGATGAAGATGTAGAACGCCAGTTCGATATCAACGTAAAAGGCGTGTTCTATGCCCTGCGCGAAGCCGCTACCCGCCTGGCAGATAATGGCTCTGTCATCAATTTTGGCACTACCATCAAACGTTTAATGGTGCCTACCTATAGCACCTATACCGCTACTAAGGCCGCGGTGGACCAAATGTCGAGGGTATTTGCCAAAGAAGTAGGCGCCAGGGGCATTAATGTAAACACCGTATCTCCCGGCCCTACCAATACAGAGCTGTTCCTGAAAGGAAAACCACAGGAAGTAATTGACCGCAACAAAGCAATGGCCGCTTTTAACCGCCTGGGCGAACCGGAAGATATTGCCAAAGTGGTGGTATTCCTGGCCAGCGACGACGCCAAATGGATCGATGGACAAGACATCGCTGTTAATGGTGGCGTAGCCTGATCTTAAATAGATTTATAAATAAAAAACCCGCCGTTATGGCGGTTTTTTTTACATTCCTCATAGCTGCCGTTATAAGTCTGTACCATCCCCAAAATAGGGTATTCCATCTTATCCCATATTGCAAATTTCCCGATATATGCTTAATATTGCTATAGAACCATATTGAAAACCGTATTTAAAGAACAGTGAAAACTATACCACAATTGACCAGCTTTAGATCCGGAAAACCTTAACCTTTTTTAACCCAGATATTTATCCATTCCATCAATTAAATCCTTTGAACAATGTTACCTTATTACAAAAAGAAACGTTTAGGCGTACTATTTTTTACGTCCGTACTGTTGTTATGCCAGTCCCTTAGCCGGGCACAGGTTAAAGTGGCCGAGATAGGGGCCAGCGTAGCCGCCGGTTTTGGCGTAGCCCCCTCAGAAGCTTATCCGGCCCAGGTAGGCCTTATCCTGGGCAATGGCTGGAACGTGGGCAATTTTGGAGAAAGTGGCGCTACCTTAATGACCAGCGCGGATTTTCCCTATGTACAGCGGCCCAATTACCCGCTGGCGCTTAATTTCAATGCGAACATCGTTACCATAGAGCTGGGCTCTAACGATGCCAAGAACTACAACTGGGTGCACAAAGCAGATTTTGTATCCGATTACGGAAAGTTGATCGATACCTTCCGGTCATTGCCATCACATCCGTTTATCTACATCTGCCTGCCTATCCCGGCCTTCTCCATGAACTTTGATATCAATGACAGCATCATTACCAACGGCGTGATCCCGCTGGTGAAACAGATCGCTGCGCAGAAAGGCACGGGCCTTATTGATCTCAACACGCCATTACAAGGCCATCCGGAATGGTACCAGAGCGACGGCATCCATCCTAACGCCACCGGCGCCCGCAAAATAGCGGAAGTAATTGCGCGTGTGCTGGCTGCGCCGGTGAACCTGGGCGCTACCGTTGCCTCTAAGAGCCAGATCAATCTCAACTGGACAGACCGTACCAACGAAACCAATTTCAAGATCCAGCGCAGCACAGATAGTATAAACTGGAATGATGTAGCTACCGTTGCGGCCAATACTAGCACTTACCAGGATAAGAACCTTACGCCTACTACCCGGTATTATTACCGCGTATACGCAACTACCGCTGTAGGCAACAGCTCATTCTCCAACACGGTTAGCGCTGTAACAGCAGCCGGCACATTGGTACCGGTAGTTACCAGCGCAACCACTGCCACCGGTACAGCGGGTACTGCTTTCCAGTACAACATCACGGCTACTAATACGCCGCAAAGCTATAACGCCACCGGCCTGCCGGATGGGCTAAGCATCAATACACAAACGGGATTGATCAGCGGTACCGCCGTATCATCCGGTGTGTTTAATATCGCTATCAGCGCTACCAATACGGATGGTACCGGTACTAAGACCCTGGTGCTGACCATGAACAAACCCGCAGGGCAATCGCCTTTTAACGGTACCCCCTTTACACTACCGGGCCGTATAGAGGCAGAGCAATACGATAACGGCGGCCAAGGCATTGCATACAGTGATGCGGACACGGCTAACCAGGGCGGTCAGTTCAGACCCAATGAAGGCGTGGATCTGGAAGCTTGCTCAGAAGGCGGTTATGACATGGGTTATATACAACCGGCAGAATGGGCCAAGTACTCCGTAAACATCACTACAGCTGGTACCTATACCGTACAGGTACGTGTTGCGGACCCCGGCGCTAATGGCTCCCTGCATGTGGAGCTGGATGGCGCAAATATCTCCGGCACTATCCATACGCCCAATACCGGGGGCTACCAGACCTGGCAAACCGTAAGCGCGGTAACCCCATCGCTGGCTACCGGTGCGCACGTGGTACGTGTGGTAATTGAAAATGGCGGGTTTAATATCAACTACCTCGACTTCTCCGTTAACAAACCGGTGATAGAGCATGCCGCTACCATACAGGCAGTGGCAGCCCTGCCGTTTACAGATACGGTAAAGACTAGTTTCAACCCAACCAGTTATGGCGCCAGCGGTTTGCCCCAGGGTCTTAGCATTAATACCACTACTGGATTGATCAGCGGCATACCCACACAACCGGGTACCTATAATGTAACGCTGAGCGCTACCAATGCCAGCGGTACGGGTACAAAAACAGTAACCTTTGTAGTGGCCAGCGGTACGCCTTTCAACGGCAGCGCAGTCACCCTGCCGGGCAAACTGGAAGCAGAAGATTTTGACCTGGGCGGTCAGAACCTGGCTTACTTCGATGCAGACACCGTATCCAAGCCCTGGCAATATCGCCCCACAGAAGCAGTAGACCTAGATGGCTGCTCAGAAGGCGGTTATGATGTGGGTGGTCTTGCCAATGGCGAATGGATCGCCTACACTGTGAATGTTACCCTCCCCGGCGCTTATACGCTGCAGGCACGCGTAGCCTCTCCCAACAACGGCTCTCATTTCCATGTAGAGCTGAATGGCGTAAACATCTCCGGCTCTATCAATGTGCCTAATACCGGTGATTGGCAGGCTTATCAAACGGTAGCTGTCACTACCCCTGCGCTCACTACCGGCGTACAGGTATTACGCATCGTTATGGAAACAGGCGGCTTTAATCTCAACTATCTTACATTCATCAACAATGCCAACCCGCAGGCAGGTAAGACCTTACCCGGCCGCATACAGTCAGAAGAATATGACGCCATGACCGGCATACAGCTGGAAAACACCGCCGATGTAAACGGCATACAAGACGTAGGCTTCATAGACGCTAATGACTGGATGGATTACAAAGTGAACGTAAAAACAGCAGGTACCTATACCATCGGCTTCAGAGTAGCCAGCCCCGGCGGCGGACAGCTGCAGCTGCGTTCCGGCGCCAGTAGCCTGGCAACCGTAAATATCCCCGCCACTAATGGCTGGCAGACCTGGATCACACAAACCGCTACGGTAACACTGTCTGCTGGTAGCCAAACCTTACGCGTGTTTGCCGTTACGGGAGGATGGAATATCAACTGGTTCGAAGCTAACAATGGTGCTTCCGGCGGCAGCCTGGTACTGGATAAGGCAGTTGCCGCTGATGCAGCGGTAGATCTGAACATATATCCTAACCCGGCCAGCAATACACTCACGGTGGCTGCGGATGGTGTTAACATGTCCGGCAAGGCGGTATATCCTGTTTATAGCAAAATGACGGGTCAGCGTTATGCGGTGCCTGCTTATGATAATAAACTGGATATTAGCCGGCTGCCCGCAGGTGTGTATGTGATCAGGATGTTGGTGAAGGGAAGTCTGGTGGCGAAGACGTTTATTAAGATGTAAAAGAATATTGATAGGGAAACAGAAAGGGTGTATCAGTTTATTTGCTGATACACCCTTTTTTTATTTAGAAGGCTGATATTTATTTCTCCGCCAGCTCGATCCACGTAGGCGCATGATCGCTCGATTTCTCCCATCCCCGTACATGCCTGTCTACCCCCGCCGCCTTTAAACGTTTCTTCAGCTGCGGGCTAAGCAGAAAATGATCTATCCTCAATCCGGCATTCCGTTCATACGCATTCCGGAAATAATCCCAGAAGGTATAAATGGTTTCCTTGGGGTGCAGTGTCCGGATGGCATCTGTCCAGCCCTGGGCAGCCAGCGTATGAAAAGCCTCCCGTGTCTCCGGGCGGAACAGGGCGTCATCCACCCAGCGTTCCGGTTTATATACATCCTGTTCTGTTGGCATTACATTGTAGTCGCCGGTAAGTATCACCGGCATATCCTGGTTCAGCAGGTCCTGTGCATGCGCCTGCAGGCGTTTAAACCAGGCCAGCTTATAATCGAACTTAGGCCCCGGCGCCGGGTTGCCATTAGGCAAGTACAGGCAGCCAATGGTAATACCATTGATAACGGCCTCTATATAACGGCTGTGCAGGTCTTCCGGATCGCCGGGCAGCGCACGCCTTACTTCCAGCGGCGTCCCTATACGCGACAGAATGGCTACGCCATTCCAGCTTTTCTGCCCATGCCAGATAGATTCATAGCCCGCATCCTGGATAGCCTGTAAAGGATACTTTTCCTGTGGAGCTTTCAGCTCCTGTAAACAGGCCACATCAGGTTGGGTCTCTTCCAGCCAGCGCAACAGTACCGGCAGGCGGCCGTTTACGCCGTTCACGTTATAAGTAGCTATTTTCATGGTTTAATATTAGGAAATTGAGGGGTGTTGGCAAAATTAAAGTGCCGGAGTAATCACAAAGGTCCTGTCCTAAATGTTATTTTATCATCTCATAATATAAAAATATATCTAACTCGAATTCCTCACAATCAATTCTGTTTTCAACACCCTTATTATACTCTTCCAATCCGCTACATCCCGGTTCATTTGGTCCAGCAACAGCTGCGCCGCTGTTTTCCCCATTTCCTTTACCGGCTGTGATACCGTCGTCAGCGCCGGGTCAATAAGCCCGGATGCATAATCGTTACTGAAACCCACTACCGCAATATCCTTCGGCACCTTCAACCCTCTTTTTTTGATCACCTGTATGATCTCTATGGCCGTAGGGTCATTAATAGCAAAGATAGCATCCGGCGGATTATCAAGGTTAAGGAGATGGTTCACATAGATAGGCACCTTCTCCAGGCTCAGATCATAGGGGATCACCAGCTCCTCATCCAGCTCTATATTATTTTTTCGCAGGGCTGCCTTATAGCCGTTTAGCCGCTTCTCGCTTATTTTTAAAGCCGGCGGCCCGGATAGATGAGCGATCCGTTTGCGGCCGCTTTCGATCAGGTGGGTCACCGCGCGGTAAGCGCCATCAAAATCATCCACAATTACTTTGGGCACATCCATATCGTCACATACCCGGTTGAAGAATACGATGGGAATACCTTTTCGCTGAAACACCTTTAAATGGTCAAAGTTTTTTGTTTCTTTAGTGATGGACACCAGTAACCCATCTACCTGGTTAGCCAGCATTACTTTGGTATTGGCTACCTCTGTTTCGTAGGTTTCGTTAGACTGACAGATCACCGTATTATACCCGGCCTTACTGGCTATTTCCTGCGCGCCTATGATCACGTTCGGGAAAAATGAGCTGGAGAACTCAGGCACAATAATGCCAATGGTATTGGTTTTATTGGTGATAAGGCTAATGGCCAGCATATTCCGCTGGTAATCCAGCTGCTCCGCCAGCTCCAGCACGGCCTGCCGCGTGGCGGCATGTACGCTGGGATGCCCGGTCAGGGCCCGCGAAACGGTGGACTTGGAAAGATTGAGCTGCTTTGCTATGTCAACGATAGTTACCTGGTGCCGCTTCATCAAGGGTGATTTAAGTGCCTGCCATAAAGAAACAAAATAATTCCATATTTGGGAACATTCCCACTAATTGGGAATGTTCCCAATGTTAAAACATCCATTTTTTTGTTCCCCGGATAAGGGTTAGTTATAATCTTTGGAATAATAAATTCACACGATATGAAAAAAACGTTATTAACGATCTGCTCCCGGCAGATGATCCCTACACCTGTACACCTACCTTTTCCTTCACTCATGCGCCATGTCGCTGCTTAAACTGCCCTAAGGGGGCCTATGCCGTATTATCAATCAAAAACTAAAACAAGTTTGGGGGTATGCATAAAAGTATTGTCTTATCAGCGGGATACATACTGCTTTCTTTTTTTATCATCTGTTTGGGGATGGACGCCCGTGCGCAACAGCCGGCTGCGTCCTCTGCAAAAACAACAAGACCCATCACGGGAAAGATCACGGATGCGGAAGGTACGCCACTGGTAGGCGTAACCGTTCGCGTAAAAAATGGCGCGGTATCCGCCATCACCAACGAAGACGGGATCTACAATATGAACCTGCCTGAAACGCCCGGTCTTGCACTGCTTTTCTCTTATGTGGGTTACCTGAGTAAAGAGATAAAACCGGTAGCCGGCAGAAGCGTGTATAACACCACCATGTTGCCCGCCATCAGGGGCCTGAATGATGTAGTGGTGATCGGTTATGGTACCGTCAGGCGTAAAGATGTTACCGGTTCCGTAGGGGAGGTGAAGATGGCTGATCTCACTAAAGCGCCGGTGCCTTCTTTTGAAGAGGCCCTGGGCGGACGGGTAGCCGGCGTACAGGTATCCGCCAATGACGGACAGCCGGGCGCACCGCTGAATGTGGTGATCCGCGGCAATAACTCGGTAACACAGGAAAACTCCCCGCTCTATGTAGTGGACGGTTTCCCTATCGAAAACCCTTCCAATAACATCTTTAACCCGGAGGAAATCGCTTCTATCGAAGTATTAAAAGATGCTTCGGCTACGGCTATCTATGGCGCCAGGGGCGCCAACGGCGTTATCATCATCACCACTAAAAAAGGAAAGACCGGCGCGCCGGTAGTATCCTATCAAACCTGGATGGGCACACAGCAGAATATTAAAAAGCAGGAGATGATGAGCCCCTACGAGTTTGTGAGATACCAGCTGGATCTGAATCCTACCCTTTATACACCGGTATACCTCAATAACGGTAAAACCCTGGAGGATTACAGGAATGTAGCAGGCGTTGACTGGCAGGACCAGGTATTCCGTAAAGCATTCATGCAAAACCACAGCCTGTCTTTAAGAGGCGGTAATGAGCGTACCAAATATGCGCTGTCTGGTTCCTTGCTGGATCAGGACGGCATTATTATCAACAGCGGCTTCCGCCGTTACCAGGGCCGGATAGTGGTAGACCAGCAGGTGAGCGATAAGATCAAAGCGGGCGTGAATGTGAACTACACCGCTACCAGAACTTTTGGCACCATTTCAAATACCACCGGCAATGGGCCTACGTCCAGCCTTATGTACAGCGTGTGGGGCTACCGCCCGGTGACTGGCGATTCTGCGGCAGATGGCTCGCTCATCACAGAACCGTTTGACCCGGATGTGGACCCGCTGAACGAATACCGTATGAACCCGATCATCTCTACACAGAATGAGTATAACCCGGTGTTCAACAATACCATGATCGCTAATGCCTATATAGAGTATACGCCGGCTAAATACCTCACCTTACGGGTAACGGGCGGCCTTACCAAAGAAGCCATCAGGAGAGAATTGTTTTATAATGCCAATACCCGGTTGGGTAATCCCAAGAGCAGCAACCTGGGGGTGAACGGTTCCGTGATCAACGCGGAAAAAAGCAGCTGGCTCAATGAGAATACGCTTACCTATGCAAGGGTCATCAACAGGGATCATAACCTGAATATAATGGGCGGTATGACGTTGCAGAAAGTGTCCGCCTACAGCTACGGCTTTTCTGCCAGCCAGGTGCCCAATGAACTGCTGGGCATCAGCGGCCTGGATGAAGGTACCATCAATACCGCCCCCACAGCAAAATCAGACAATGCGCTGATGTCTTTCCTGGGCCGCGTGAATTATGGTTATAAATCCCGCTACCTGCTCACCCTTTCCTTCCGCGCGGATGGTTCTTCTAAGTTCCCGGATAATAACCGCTGGGCGTACTTCCCCTCCGGTGCGGTGGCCTGGCGTATCGTAGAAGAATCGTTTATGAAACCGGTACGGTTTATATCTGATGCTAAACTGCGTGTAGGGTATGGCTTAACGGGCAACAACCGTGTGTCTGATTTCGCCTATCTCACCTCTTTACAACTGTTCCCTTACTCCGGGTATAGCTTTGGTAATTCAACAGCACAGGGTATTATTCCCAACAACCTGGGCTATCCAAAGCTGAAATGGGAAACTACCGCGCAAACGGATATCGGGCTGGACCTGGGCTTTTTTAAGAACAGGATCATGCTCAGCGCGGACTATTACAAGAAGAATACCCGCGATCTGCTGTTAAATGCCACCCTGGCGCCTTCTACCGGTTACCTGAGCGGCATCCGTAACATAGGTAAGGTATCCAACGAGGGGCTGGAGTTTACGGTCAACACGATGAATATCCAACGTAGAAAATTCTCATGGTCCACCAGTTTTAATATCTCATTTAACCGTAACAAAGTGCTGCAGCTGAATGAAGGCGAGCCCAGTTACGCTTCCCGGATCACCTGGGGCAACTTCAACAACGCTTATCCCTATATCGCTATTCCGGGCCATCCCATTGCTTTATTCTACGGCTTTATGTTTGATGGCATTTATCAGTACAGTGATTTTAACAAGCAGCCGGATGGCAGCTATGTGTTAAAAAGCAATGTGCCCAACAATGGCAGCCCCCGTGCCAGCATACAACCGGGGTATATCAAGTACAAGGATATCAATGGCGATAACCAGGTGGATAACCAGGATCTCACCATTGTGGGCAATCCCAACCCTATCCATACCGGCGGTATCTCCAATAATTTCACTTACCACAATTTTGATCTGAATGTGTTCTTCCAGTGGAGTTACGGTAATGATATCCTGAATGCCAACCGTATAGAGTTTGAGAACGGCGATGTACAACGGCAATACCTGAATATGTTTGCTTCCTACGCTAACCGCTGGTCGCCGGATAACCAGAACAACAGTTTATACAAAGTAGGCGGGCAGGGGCCGCTGGTATATTCTTCCCGTACCATAGAGGATGGGTCTTTCCTGCGCCTGAAAACAGTAGCCCTGGGGTATAACCTGCCTGTTGAGCTGTTGAGAAGGGTCAGCATCAAGTCCCTGCGGATCTACGCATCGGCACAGAACCTGGTTACCTGGACCAGCTACTCCGGGCTGGATCCGGAAGTATCTGTAAGGCAATCTGCCCTTACGCCGGGCTTTGACTGGTCCGCATATCCCAAAGCAAGAACGATCACCTTTGGGCTTGACCTGACCTTTTAACGAACTAAAACGCTACGATCATGAAGAGATCTATCATCTTACTATTGGTGCTTACAAGCAGCGTTTTTAGCGCCTGCAACAAGTTCCTGGATACGGCGCCGCAAGACTTTGTTACGCCGGACAATTACTTTAACACAGAAGCAGACCTGGACCGCGCATTGAACGGCGTATATAACCGCCTCATAGATAATTTTGGCAGGATGTATTGCCGGGGTTTATTCAGCTTCCTGGTGATCAGCGATGAGTTCTTTTACAAAAGCATTACCGTAAACCAGCTGAAGGTAATGGAGTTTGACGCCGGACAGCTGGATGTAGGCAAGCTGTGGGAAGTGGCCTATTCGGGCATAGACCGGGCCAACCTGCTGCTGGAGAATGTGAACAAACCGGTAATGGACGAGGCGAAAAGAAATGCCATCAAAGGCCAGGCGCTTTTTCTAAGGGCATATTACTATTTCATACTGGTAGATAATTTTGGCGGGGTGCCGTTGAAACTGTCTTCCACTAAATCACCTACAGAAGCGGCCCTGCCGCGTGCAAGCGTAGCGGATGTGTATGCGGCAATTGTAGCGGACATGAAAGAGGCGGAGCCGCTGGTAAATGATATCAGCAGTTATACCAATAATGAGCGCATAACCACCACGGTGGTGCAGGCTATCCTGGCCAAAGTGTACCTGACCATGGCCGGTGCGCCCCTGAACGATGCAACAAAATACCAGGATGCGCTTACCTATGTCAATAAAGTGATCGCATCTGGCAAACATTCCCTGAACCCGGATTATAGCCAGATCTTCATCAACCATTCCAGGGATATTAATGAACCAAAAGAATGCCTGTGGGAAATAGGCATGTACGGCAATCAGCAAGGCGCGGTACAGCTGGCCGGCTCGGTAGGTATTGAAAACGGCCTGGAATGCCCGGATGATAATATCGGCTACTCCGGCGGGGCGCTGCATATTACAGCCAGGTTATTTAACCTGTTTGCAGCGGACGATCCGCGCCGGGATTGGGCCATTGCCCCGTATAAATACGTGGTGACCGGTGGCGTGCCTACAAAATCGTTCTACACCGCTGCACAGATCTATGAGCGCACCTGCGGTAAATGGCGTCGCGAGTATGAAACACAATCGCCTAAGAACCGGGTGTACAACTCGACTAACTTCCCGGTAATGCGGTACGCAGATGTGCTGCTCATGAAAGCGGAAGCGGAGAATGCCGTGAACGGCCCCAATGCGGACGCCTATAATGCCATCAACATGGTGAGAAGAAGAGGCTACGGTAAACCGGTAAATACGCCGGATGCGGCAGTAGACCTGGCGGCCGGTCTGAGCAAGGAAAGTTTTCAGGCAGCGCTGCGGGATGAGCGTGGCCGCGAGCTGTGTTTTGAAGGTGCGCGTAAACACGATCTTATCCGCTGGGGGCTATATGTGTCCAACATGCAATCGCTGGTGCCGGATATTGCGGCTACCGCCCCTGCGGCTTATAAGTATGCGGGCAATGCGGCTAAGAATGTAACTGCCAGGAACGTATTATTCCCTATCCCAACCACAGAGCTTACTATTAACCATACCGTTACACAAAACCCGGGTTGGTAAGTAATGACCTTAAACGTTTAATTATGCGGAACTCATTTTATATATTGATAGCTGTAATAACATTGGCCGCCTGCGCCAAGGAAAAGGTGAAAGACCCGGAGCTGGAGATCTCCACAGATGCGCTCACCTATAAAGCAGGGGATACGGTCACTTTTCTGTTAACAGGCAACCCGGATAACATCACTTTTTACTCCGGCGAACCCGGCCATAAATACGAATACCGGAACCGTACCACGGCTAATAATGACCTGCAGATAGATTTTAAGACATTGGTGCAGTTTGGTATGATCCGCGAGAACCTGCAACTGATGGTATCCAATAACTTTAACGGCATTACAGATACCACAAATGTGAAAGCGGCCACCTGGACGGATATCTCTGACCGCGCTGTTTTCTCCACCGGGCAGGATAATACGCCGTCCGGGGTCCTTAGCCTGAAGGAGTTCACCAACCAGGAACACCCTTCGTTGATCTATGTGGCTTTCCGGTATACGGATTATGATAAGCCACAGGGTCAGAACCGCTGGGTAGTACGGACCTTCACGGCCAATAATGTGTCAGAAGACAGCGTAGTGAGCCCGTTGGCCACCATGGCTACCGCCGGATGGAAGGTGGTGGATTTTAAGAATCCCGGCTACGTATGGTCCATCACCACCGCGCAGCTGCTCATGCCCAGCAGCAAGAACACCGGCGATAATGAGGATTGGGTGATCTCAAAAGGGTTTGATGTAACCTCTGTATCGCCGGATGCCGGCGTAGCACTGAAGAATATCAGCACCACGCTGCCGTCTTATAAATACGTTTATACCAAACCGGGCACGTATAAAATAACGTTTGAAATATCCAGCGTACGTTATAACGGCGCCCGGCGTTTAACCAAAGAATTGACCTTAACTATCATCTGATGAGCCCTGTAATTGATGCTTCCGTAATTGTAGTGTTTTCTTTATTCATCATGCTGGTGGGTTTCTCCTTTTCGAGGACAGGCCGCAACCTGAAATCCTTTTTTGCCGCCGGCGAATCAGTGCCATGGTTTATTGGCGGCCTCTCGTTGTTTATGAGCTTTTTCTCCGCGGGTACTTTTGTGGCCTGGGGCTCCATTGCTTATAAATACGGATGGGTGGCCGTTACCATACAATGGACCATGTGTATTGGCGGCCTGGTCACCGGTTTATACCTGGCCCCCAAATGGAAAGCCACCGGCAACCTCACCGCGGCGGAGTTTATCCGCGAAAGGCTGGGTTTTACGGTGCAAAAAAGTTACATCTACATTTTTATGGTGGTGTCTTTGCTGATCAAAGGCTCTGTATTGTATTCCGTGGCAAGGCTGGTAAGCGCTTCACTGGGTTTCCCGCTCATGCCAAGTACCGTGGTGCTGGGACTGTTCATGATCGCCTATACTGCCGTAGGCGGTTTATGGGCGGTAATGGTAACGGATATCCTGCAATTTGTGATCTTAACGGCGGCGGTGCTGATCATTATCCCGCTGGCTTTTGACGCCTCCGGTGGTATGAGCCATTTCCTGCACTTCTCGCCGGAAGGGTTCTTTAACGTGGTAAATGGCGAATACTCCTGGGGCTTTATCCTGGCCTTTGCCTTATATCATGTTTTCTATATAGGCGGCAACTGGACCTTTGTACAGCGTTATACCAGCGTAGATACGCCAAAGGCGGCCGGTAAGGTAGCTTACCTGTTTGCGGCGCTGTATATTATCAGCCCGGTATTATGGATGCTGCCGCCTATGTTATACCGGAGCATTAACCCCGGGCTCACCGGTCTGGAAACGGAAAATGCTTATCTTATGATCTGTAAGCATGTGCTGCCCGCGGGGTTGATGGGCCTTATACTTACAGGCATGTATTTCTCTACTTCCGCTTCTGCCAATACCGCCCTCAACGTAGTATCCGCTGTATTTACCAATGATATTTATAAAGGCAGTATCAATCCGCATGCTTCTGATAAAAAGCTCATGCAGGTAGCGCGGGCCTCTTCCTGGTTCTTTGGCCTGGGCATGATAGGCATTGCGTTGATAGTGCCTTATATTGGCGGCATTGTAGAGTTTACCCTGAGCATAGGCGCCGTTACAGGTGGGCCGTTGCTCGCGCCGCCTATATGGGCGCTTTTCTCCCGTAGATTAACTGGGAAGGCAACCCTGTATATTACCTGTATAACGCTTGGCGTAAACCTGGTATTTAAAATGCTGCTCCCCTTTACCATTGGGTATGGGTTAAGCCGCGCCAATGAAATGGTGCTGGGCGTGGGGCTGCCATTCCTGATGCTGGTATTGTATGAGGCGTACGCCCGTTCCCGGGGACATGTCAGCATGGAATATCTGCGGCTACGCAAAGTAAAGGCACAACGCAAGGCAACCGTACTGCAGATAGATGCGGCAGAAGAAGTAGCCGTGCGGGAGCAGAACCGTTTCGGTTTAAAAGTGATCGCTTTTTCCCTGGCCTTTATTGCGTTGCTGTTATACGGCTTATGTTTCTTTTCCAAACAGAGCGCCCCGCTAGTAGCCGGTATTGCTACAGCCATTCTGTTGATTGCGCTTTTACCCTTACGGGCAGCCAGAAAGATCAAGGCGGCCAGGGTAGGAGAGATAGTTGAAAGCGTACTGAATTAATATATGACGGTAAGAAAGTTATTAACGATCGCATTCGTATGTTTGGCCGCCTGCGGGTATTACAGGCAAGCCGCTGCACAAACAAGCCCTGTCAGGGGTGTTATGCTGTCAAATGGTTCCCTGCAGCTGCTTTGGGCCAATAATAAAGGGCAATGGCAGCTGCAAAGCATCAGCGTAAAAGATGGTAAAAAGTGGCGTACGTTCCCGCATTGCAGCGGGGAGTATACTTTGCTGTATTCAAAAGAAAAACCAGGTAATACGCCGCTAACCCTGTACGATAAACAGGGCAAGGCAATAAACTTTCCGGAGCCACAGTACAAGTATGTTACCGGTGTATGGGAAGAGGCGCTGCGACCCGTGCCTATGAATACCGCCGGCGAGGCCATACAGTTTTATCCATCCGCTATGAAGGGTGGCATTACCGGTCCGTTCATTTTTGCAGCAGAAAATGAGAAGGCGGTCATCACCGCCGCCTGGGAACTGGACAAACAGTCCCCCGGGGATATAAAGGTGCATATGAAATTGCAGGCCAGGCAGGATGGTTATTATTCCCTGGCAACGCCCACCCTGGCTACCATACCGGAAAATATGCTGGCATGGGGCGGCATTCCCGGCTATTTTCAAAGTGATGCCATAGCACATGATCTGATAAAAGCCTATGCATATATGCAAGGTATCCCTGATAAACCGGTGATCGTAAGGGAAAGAACGGCCGCCACCCTATCGCCCTTTATCAATACCAAACAAGGTTTCACCCTGGCCGTAATACCGGAGCCGGGTACGGGCCGCGACCCCTGGGTACAAAACACCAATACGCAGCTGGACTGGTTATTGGGCTTATCCCTCATGAACCGGCAGGCGGCCCTTACGCCTACGGCATATCATCCTGTATTGGGCGAAAAAGGCTCTTACCTGCGGAGTGGCGACACCCTTAGTTTTAATTTCCGCTATACCCTGCGCTATGGGGGTTGGTATGAGGTATATAAACACGCAGTCAACGATATTTACCACTTTCATGACGGGCTAACGCTTAAACAAACCAAACGCTCCCTTACCAATCGTATACTCGCCATGCACCGTTATGTGGTGGATGATAAGACCTCCATGTGGCATACGGAGAACTATAAAGGGAAAGAAATAGGCGCACAAGCCTACCTGGGTGGCGTATACGGTTCTGATAAGGACGCGATGAAGAATGCAGACTACGGCGCCATGTGGATGCTGGCTACCGTTACCGGCGATTCCATCCTGCGTCAAACAAGATTACCCTATGCGCGCAATTTTAAACTACAGCAGCAGGAAGATAGCGCTGGCTTTTTCTACGGTGCTGCCGCCGGACAATATTACCTGTACAAGAGCAAACGCTTCTCTGAAGAATGGGGCCCCTATGTAGAGCCTATTGCGATTACCTATTACATGATGCTGGATATGGGCAATATGCTGTTGTTCAACCCCGGCGATACCGCTGTAAAACATGCGCTGCAAATAGCCGCAGACCGCCTGCTAAGCTGGATGGGTAAAAACGGGCAATGGGCCGTAGCCTACGATCAGGGTACCGGCCGGCAAATGTTTACCGAGGTAGAAGACCTGCGCCCTACTTTCTACGGGCTGCTGGTAGCCTATAAAATATTGGGCGATCCTAAATACCTGGCCGCTGCTAAACGCGGTGCGGACTGGTATATCCAGAATGCCACAGACAAAGGGCATTTCCTGGGCGTATGCGGCGATACCCGGTTTGCGCCGGACTTTGCCACCGGACAAAGCGCACAGGCATTGCTGGATCTGTATGCGCTGACCAAAGCAGATAAATACCTGCAGGCAGCTATCCGCACCGCCGAGTTATACACTACTTCCATTTACACACATCCTATTCCCAACAATACCGCAAAAACAGTGAATGGGACGCCCCGGCAGGATTGGGAGATCAGCCAGGCGGGCCTCAGCTTTGAGCATGGCGGTATCATGGGCTCCGCCAATAAACGCGGCCCTATATTGCTGGCCAGCCATGCCGGTATGTTTGTACGGCTGTTTACATTAACAGGCGACTCTCTTTTCCTGGATATGGCCAGGGCCGGCGCATTGGGCCGGGATGCGTTTGTAGATACGGCCACCGGGGTAGCGTCTTATTATTGGGATGTGATGAATAAAGGGGCAGGCCCTTACCCACACCATGCCTGGTGGCAGATAGGCTGGATCACGGATTACCTGCTGTCAGAAATGGAGCTGCGCTCTCACGGTGAAATAGTATTTCCCCGTGGATTTATTGCTCCTAAGGTTGGGCCGCACCAAACCTACGGCTTTGCGCCGGGTAATATATACGGCACTACTGCCAATCTTTTACTGAAAGAAGGCCTGCTGCAAACGGATAACCCTTACCTGGATTATTACTGCGCTATTAATACTACACAACATAAACTGTTCCTGCTACTGCTGAATGACGATGATGACCCGCAGCAGGGGACTATACAGGTCAATTATGCCGGGGTGATGGATCACCAGACCTTACAACCCTTACGCATGTACAATATCAGCGCAAACGGAGAACGGCGGCAACTGGAAAACAGCGCCACGCTCCATGTGCAGCTACCATCTTACGGACTGAATGTTATAGAGATAGACTATCAATAAACCATGCGTACGCACTTAGCAATATATCTATTCCTCACAGTGTTTGCCGGTATAGGTTATATGCCAACAGTACTGGCGCAAACGCCTATGCTGGTGGAAGCGGAGGATTTTCAGTTTAAAGGCGGATGGCAGGCAGAAAGGGCCGCTGGTATGCAAGCTTCTAACGACAGCATACTGCGTGTTTTCTCCGGCAAGGCTGCGCCGGCCTTTACCGTGATCGCTGTTAAAACAGCAGGCAACTACACGGTATGGGTACGCGCGGTGGATTATCCGGCCAACAAACCCGGTACCCGCCTGTTCAGGGTGGCGGTGAATGAGCAACCTGTGGAACAGGAGGCAGGCCGCCATGGCAAAGAAGGGTACTATTGGGAGAAAATAGGCAGTACTATACTCACCGCGGGTGAAAATGTGCTAACGCTGGAAGATACCCGCGGCAATTTTGGACGTTGCGATGCTATCTTCCTGGCTAAAGATAATGTTGATCCCAACGCGCAGCCGGTGGCGGAGCTGCGGCGGTATAAACTAAAACCATTAACAGCGCCGTATACACCTCCTGCGCCTCCACCCTTTGCCGGGCCTGCGGCGATCCCGTCAACGGCCCGCGTGGTGGCGGCCATCAGCAATGAACGGCTGCGCCTGCAATTTGTACAGAACGCCAACGGCATCTTTGCACGTAGCGCTGTTAAGGCGGCGGCTCACAACACAGCCAATCAATGGATTCCTATAGCCGGGGGAAGCGAGGGGAACCGCGTGTTCCTCCTAAGCGCTGTCAAACCACAGATCGGGTTTGGCAGTTTCTTCCCTTCCTGGAACGGTACCCGTTCCTATGGCAGTTTTCTAAGCCGCGGAAAAAAGTTTGCCGTTTTGGCGCCGGAAAGCCTGCGCAATCCTTTCCTGGCAGGTACACTAAAAGCCTGCCGGCCCATAGCGGTAAAACAAGCATCAGCAAACAAGCTATCGGTCACCTATCAAACAACAGATGGCGATACCCTGCAAGGTACCTGGCAGCTAAATGCCGGGGCCAGTCACCTGCAGTTAACGCTCACATATACACCGCAACAAACAGGGTATTATAGCCTGGTGGTATCCGCCTTTAATGAGCTCCCGTTGGACAAGGTGACCAATATACAGTTGCCGCCCATGTTCCAGTACCAGCGTATCCCCGCGCAACCCATACTGCTGCCCTCCGCTATGATGCCACAGCCATTGGCCATGGCAGAAGTTAAACAAGGTAACGGGGTGATGACCAGCTTCATCAGCGGTACGCCTGCCAGCTTTCCGCTGGACTGGGCGCAGGCATATACCTCGCCCATGGGTTTTACTATTAAAAACGAACGGAACCAGGTGCAGCCGGTCAGCTGTTCGCCTATATTAGGTTTAAACGACTCACAGGTACAGGCCGGGCAATCCCTTACCCGCCATTTTGCGCTGGGTATTTTGGCCGCCAACTGGAATGATGCGCTGGAATATATTTCAGACAGCATCTATCGCGTAAAGGATTACCGCACACAGGCAGTTTCATTAACGGAAACAGCCTTCAACATCACAGATCTTATCCGTAATGATACCGCCGCCGGCTGGGACCCGGTACTAAAAGGTTTTTATGATATAGAAGCAGACCCAACGCAGCTCATTACCGTAGTACAGGCAGCGCCGCTGGCCCTCGTATCTGCCGCCGTGCTGGCGCATGATGAAAGTTTTTATACCAGCCGGGCATTGCCGGCTATTGAATATACATTGTCGCGTAACGGGTTTAGATGGGGGTACCAGCGTTTTGTAGCAGGCCATGCCGTTAATAAGAAGGTCGCTTTGCTAAGCCCTTTTAACACACAATTCACCACCGCTTATTATGAGGGATTAGATCAACTGTTAGGCAGGGCCAATCCCTGGTTAAAACAGGTAGCCCTGCCCGGCGATAAGATAAGACTGGCCAACGGCTACTCCGTACAGATACCGGAATGGACACAGGAGCTGGCAGCCTACCGTTTAACAAAAGACCAGCATTGGCTGGATGCTACCGTACGGGATGCGGCGGCGTATATAACCCGGGCGGTGTATGGTGCGCAAACCACGCCCTTAAGCAAACAGCCTTTTTACAACGCTTCCTTTTACGCCTATTGGTGGGATCTGCTGGACCTCTATGATCTCACAAAAGATCCCCGCTTCCTGCAAGCGGCGGAAACAACCGCCTTCCATACCCTGGCCGGTGTACGGGTATACCCCGCGATAAAAGACACGCTGCAAACCATCCACCCCGGTAATGCCTACGAGGGCAATACTTCCGTATGGTGGAAAGGCGCGTTGCATTACCGTCTTGGATTTCCCCGCCACGAGGGCGATGTGCGGGAGCAGCAAGTGCCGGAGAGCCTGGTATCACCCGTAGGCCTGGGTTTTGAACAGCCCTACACCTTCTTTGATCCGGGTAAGCTGGTAAGGCATGTATTCATGAGCAACTGGGCGCCGCATCTGCTGCGTTTGTATAGCTACGATCATCGTAAGATCTTTGAGACTTACGCCCGCAATGCCATAATAGGCCGCTTTACCAACTATCCCGGTTATTACGCCACCGGTTTTACCAACATCACCATGCAGCCGGATTTTCCTTACAAAGGCCCGGATGTAAGCTCCATTTATTATCATCATATTCCGCCACACCTGGCATTTACGCTGGATTACCTGGTAACGGAAGCGATACAGCGTTCCGGTGGCAACGTGTATTTTCCTTACGGTAAACAGGATGGTTTTGTATGGTTCAACAACCGGGTCTTTGGCGGCGGCACCGGAACTATAATGGGTGATAGCACTGTACATCTATGGATGAAAAAAGGGCTGCTAACGATCGATAACCCCGCGCTGAACTATGTGACCGCAGTGGGCGATGATCGTTTCTGGCTCATACTACTGAATGAATCATCTGGCCAGTCCGCTGCCCATATCCAAATGGGAGCGGAGACGCCTGTAAAGGATAATACCCCTGCTACTGTTTATGCGACCGATAAGAAACAGGTACCCATGCAGCAACGCCAGCTGGCAGTTACGCTACCTGCGCACGGTTATACGGTCATTTCTTTTCCGCTGGCGGCAAAGACCGCCAACAAGCCCATACCGCCGGTAAAGAACGGCATGCAGGTATTACAATTGGGAGCGGGCATAGGTAAATGTTATGTATTCCGTATCCGCTCCCCATTTGGATGGGACAGCATCTATGGTTACCTGGAATCGCAACCGGCCGGCGCGCTGCAATGCACTGTGCTGGTGAACAACACAGAAACAACCGTTACAAGCTATCCCTATGAATGGTCTGTACACCCACTGAACGCGCAGGAAGCAGTAACCGTGAAAGTGAAGCTGAGAACAGACAGCGGCGAAACAGACGAAGGAACCGTAGTATTTGATGGTGCACAATAATAAACGTAAAGTAAGATCAATAATGAAACAATACCTGCTCATATACCTGTTGTTGCTAGCTGTAACAACAGCTGCGCAAACTAAAGACGACGCAGAAAGGAACCGGCTGATCGCTGCCTCGCAGGAAGGCGCTTCGCCCCTATTCTTCACCGTGGATGCGGCTAAGGTGCCGCTTGTATCACCGGAAGGTTTTACCCAGACAGGAGAGTATACCTTGCGCAACGGCCTGCCGCATTTCTTTAAGAAAGCAGCCGCCGGGCAGCCGCTACGGGTTGGTTTCATAGGCGGCAGCATTACGCAGGGCTCCTGGTGTTACCGCCTGCAAACCATGCGCTACGTCCAATCCATGTTCCCGGCGGTGACCATGAAAGGCATTAACGCCGGCGTGTCTGGCACCGGTACAGACCTGGGCGCCTGTAGATTAAAAGAACAGTTACTAATACACCATCCAGACCTGGTATTTATAGAGTTTGCCGCCAATGGCGCATATACAGATGGTATGGAAGGCATTATCCGGCAGATCCGGCGTTATGATCCCGCTATAGACATTTGCCTCATCTATACCATTTATAACGGGCAAACGAAAATATATGCGGCAGACAGCATCCCGGAAAACATCCAGGGGCTGGAAAAGATAGCGGCTTATTACCAACTCCCCTCCGTACAGCTGGGTATGCAGGCATCCTTGCTGGAAAAAGAAGGCAAACTGGTCTGGAAAGGAGATACTGCCCAGGTCCATGACCGGATCGTTTTTTCTGCGGATGGTATTCATCCCCTGGCAGCAGGCGGCAACCTCTACGCAGAGGCTATTGCCAGGGCATTTGATAGTATGCGGCGGATGAGCATAAGCGGCAACCAGGACAACAGTACCTTACCCGCGCCCCTGATAGCAGATAACTGGGAAGACGCCGGTATGTATGACCCGCAACAGCTGGCTACTTTTAGTAAGGACTGGCTCCCTGAAGTGACCGCAGGCTCCAGGCTGCAACAGTTTAAAGGATGGTTCCCTTACGTGATGAAAGCGGAGCAACCCGGCGCGTCTTTTACCTTCCGGTTTAAAGGCAACATGTTCGGCTTCTTTGATATTGGCGGTCCGGAAATGGGACAACTGACCATCGAAGTAGATGGGAAGGCTATGCAAGTGGCGGAGCGGGGTATTAAAGGCACCCGCCTGTTAAAAGCGGTGGATAACGGCGGCAACCCGCTCATTAACCGCTTTAATAACTATTGTAATAACCGCTACCGCGGTCAGCATGAGCTTATTACCGTGGAACCGGGTAACCATACCGTTACCATCCGGCTAAGCGCGGATAAAGCAGATAAACATAAGATCCTGGGCAACGCCCAGCTGGAAGATATCACCGCGCATCCGGATAAATATGACCGCACGGTGGCGTACATCGGTAAGATACTTTTAAGGGGAACGCCTTTGCCACAATAATGGGAACATTCCCGGTAAATGGGAATGTTCCCATCCGTTTTTTGTAGCCGGGAACCTTGAACATACGGGGCTGCGGCCGTTAATTTGAAGCATTGAAAAACAACTGGTACAATATCATAAGAACACATTTACTAAGCTGCATAACAGCCATGGCTTTTTTATGCCCGTTGTATGTACGCGCGGCAGATACGCTGCTGCTGAAAAGCCCGCATCAGCAATTGCTTGCAAAACTGTTTACCCGCAACGGTTATTTATTGTACCAGGTACAACACGTCGCACAGTTGTTGATCGCTCCCTCGCAGCTGGGTATACAGGTGAACGGCCGCACAGCCGGTACGCAGGTGCGGCAGCTAACCATTTCCCACCGGCCTTTTGTCCATGCCAACAGCCTCGCCTATACTATTACCGTACAGGAAAAAGAAGGGGCCTATACCCTGGAATGCCGCATGTTTGATAACGGCGCCGCCTTCCGTTATGTGATCGGCGGGCCGGAAGATAAACAGGTGACACAGGAGCTGACCAGTTTTACCCTGCCACCCGCCGCAGGTGTATGGTATTTTGAGCGCAACAGCAGCTGGAAGCTGCAATCCTACGCCGGCCTGTGGCAGCGTACCACCGTTGAGCAATTGCCCACCGTGTCTTCGCAAGGCCCGGTACAAGGTAAACCGCTGGTGATCGAATTGCCGCATAAACAATATGCCGTATTAACAGAAGCCGCCTTATATAACTACAGTGGCATGCGCTTAAAAGCAACCGGTAATAATACTTTACAGGTGAACTTTACGGAAGGCGACAAAGGTTTTGCCGTAAAAGGTAAACTGGTTACACCCTGGCGCGTAATACTGTATGCCAATAACCTGAACGGGCTGGTAAATAACCAGGTGATCGCCGCGCTAAACCCGCAGCCTGATCCTGTTCTGTTTGCGGATAAAACGTATATAAAACCCGGCAGGAGCGTATGGAGCTGGATCACCCGCAATACGCATTATATGGAGCCTGCAGAAGAGTTGCGTTTCATCCACGCAGCGGCAGCGCTCTCATTTGAATATACGCTTATAGATGAAGGCTGGGAAACCAAATGGCCCCATAAATGGCAACAGTTAAAATCCCTTTGCGACAGCGCTGCGCAAACCGGTGTAGGGGTATGGGTATGGAAACATTCAAAGGAAATAAGGGATAGCGTACAGCGCAACGTCTTTTTAGATAGCGTAGCCATGGCTGGCGCGGTAGGCATTAAAACAGATTTTATGAACAGCGAGGCCATGGACCTCATCAACTTTGAAGAAGGCCTGCTACAGGCAGCCGCTGCCCGCAGGTTGATGGTAAACTTCCACGGCTGCCAGGCGCCCACCGGCGAAAGCCATACCTACCCCAATGAAATGACGCGGGAGGGGATCCGTGGCATGGAGCTCAATATTATGAAAGAGCCCATACCGGCCTGGCATAATGCCGCCTTGCCCTTTACACGGTTTGTATGCGGGAATGGGGATTATACACCCGGGTTTTTCAGCAACCGTGGCAATACCACGCTTACGCACCAGCTGGCGCTCTGTTACCTTTTTAACTCTTCATTCCAGTGTATAGCAGAAAGCCCGCTGACCTTACTGGAAGACAGTACCTATGCACCTATCCTCCCTTTCCTAAAGACCCTGCCGGTTACCTGGGATGAGACCATCGTATTACCGGGCAGCGATATTGGCGTAATGGCCGCTTTTGCCAGGCGCAAAGGAAAGGATTGGTATGTGGCGGTCATCAACGGAACAGATACCGTACAACGTTTTACCCTGCAACCACGGTTCCTGCAAGACGCGGGAATCTATAAAAGTACATTGGTCAAAGACAGCCCGGATGGAAAAGCATTTGTGACAGAGAGAACAAATCTCCGCAAACAGGATCGGCAACAATTCATGATCCCCGCAACAGGTGGTTTGGTGATACACATACCTATGCCGGTGCAAACATCAAAACTAATACATGAAAAAGCTATTATACATTAATCTCCTGCTCTTGTTTGCCTGGGCTGCAACCGCACAGGCGCAGGTTACTGCTAAGCGGCAGCAGATCGTCATTACTGCCGCCGGGCGCACCTACACATTCACGCCCTCTTTTGTAGTATTATACAATGCCGCTGATCCGGGTATGGCTTTAAAACCGGCTGGCATAAAAAAAGTAGCATATAATGTACTTACCTGGAAAGTAACAGATACCAGCAAAGCTGATTTCCGGCAGCAGCAGGTCAGCAACAGCGTGGCCGGTGATGGGTTTGATGATAAGATACTACGCAGTAAAGCAGAAGCGCGTACCGCCAATATCTTCAACGCCGGAGAAAGCATCTCCATACAAGCAAACAGTGCGGAACAAAAACAGGACACCCTGTTCTTCCATTTCCCCGCTAATGACCGGTTTACGCTATCCGCTTACGTAGTATTATCCGCCAAACCATACCCGGTATTAGGGTATACCTTTACCCCTTTACAGGCAGGTTATTATAGCATTGGTTACACCGGCGCGCCGGTGCTATCGCCAGCACGGGCAGCCGCCATCTGGCAGCCGCTGATTTGGCAGGAAAAACGGATCCCGGATGCAGCCTATCTTACGCCGGCTTTTTTAGCCCCGTTGCCCACCACGCTGGTATACGATGGCGCAGTGACCACCGGTGCGCTGGCCGGTCCGGAATATATCCCTTTCCAACCCTTGCCCGTATTAGCCAATAGCCGTTTTGGCGTGGCCTTACGCAATAAAGAAGGACAGTTGCAGCCCCAGGTATATGCACCCATACCCGGCGGTTACCTGTCAAAAATGAAAGCCGGGGAACCTTTCCATTTTGCCTTAGAACTGGTAGCCACGCCCGGCGACATTACAGCTACCTATCAGCAGATAGCCCAAACCGTATTTGGTTTCCATAACTACCGGCATAACGATATCGCATCCCTCAACACCGCGTTGGATAATATGGTAGACTATGCCATGAGCAGTTACGCCTGGTTTGTAGACAGCCTCAAAGGCTGCGCTTACTCCACCGATGTGCCGGGGGCCGTAAAGAATGTATCCAGCCTGAACCCGCTGGAGCTGGCCCTGGTGCGGGATGATACCGCTATGTTTGAAAAAAGGGCCTACCCGCTCATGGAGTTTATGCTATCCCGCGAGAAATTCCTGTTTAGCCTGGATAGCAATCAACAGATCCAAAGCCCTTCCCGCAAATTAAAAGGCCCGGTAGCGCCCTTGTCAGAGCTGGCAGCGTTGTATAATGTATTTGGTAAAGAGAACGGTTTTTACCTGCAAATGATGCAGCAGGAATACGGTAAAGACCGTGTACGCAACCTGGACGTAAAAGAAAAAGGAGATAACTGGATCAATGCTATGCACCTCTATAAAGCCACGGGCGATCAGCATTACCTGGCAACCGCTGTTACCAAAGCCAAACGTTACCTGCAGCAGCGGGTATACCAGCCGCAAACGGCTTTTAACGATCCTTTTGCCGGCAGCTTCTTTTTCTGGCCTTCGTATACAGACCGCTGGATAGAGCTGTCAGAACTATATGAGCTCACGAACGATACTGCTTTCCTGTATGCGGCCGTTGATGGCGCCCGGCATTATACCATGTTCACCTGGATGTGCCCTGCCATTCCGGATAGTCTGATCACCGTAAACAAAGGCGGTAAAGCGCCCATGTACTGGTACCTGCAATCAAAAGGGCATCAGCAAATGTATTGCCCGGAAGAGCAGGTGCCTGCCTGGCGGTTATCAGAAACCGGTCTTACGCCGGAATCGTCAGGTACCGCCACCGGCCACCGTGGCATTTTTATGGCCAATTTTGCGCCCTGGATGCTAAGGCTGGGCTATTATGCTAAAGACACGTTCCTGCTGAATGTGGCCAAGGCCGCGGTCATAGGCCGTTACCGCAGCTTTCCCGGGTATCATATTAATACGGAGCGCACCACCGCTTACGAGAAAGCAGATTTTCCGCTGCACACACATAAACAGCAAAGCGTAAACTCTTTCCACTATAACCATATCCTGCCCATGGCTTCCATGCTGCTGGATTACCTGGTAACGGATGTTTTTGTGCGCAGCCAGGGCCAGATCAATTTTCCGGCGGAGTATATAGAAGGGTATGCCTATCTGCAGGATAAGATGTATGGCCGGCAAAAAGGCAGCTTCTATGATGAAAAGGAGGTGCAGCTCTGGATGCCGGCAAGATTGCTGCACATCAGCAATGTGGAGCTCAATTATATCGCCGCCCGCAAAGATGACCAGCTGCTGCTGGCGTTCACCAATCAATCCAATCAGCCGGTAACCGCCACGGTGACCGTAAACCCGCTATGGGTAAAAACGGCAAAAGACAGCACGTTTGCTGTTACTGTGCCGGCCAATGGTATCCAGGCAATAGCCCTGCACAAAGCGGTATTCCGTGCAAACTCCTTCCAGCAGCAGATACTGGCAGCTACCGGGGATAACAGCAAGGACTATGCAGCATTGGAAACCGGCCATGCAAAAGCCATGCTGTTTAAACTGGGTAACTATGGCCGCCGCCTGTACGTGTACCTGGAAGATGATGATAACAAAGTGCGCAGCGCCGCATTGCAGTATACAGATGCTGCGGGCAGGCAGCAAACATTAAATGATACTGCTTATCCGTTTGAGTTCACAGTGCCGCTGCAAGGCCATAAACCGGTGTCCTTCCGCCTGTCTGTAGTAGATACGCGGGGCGCTACGCAAACAGGCAAAACCGTGATCTTAGGTAATGAATAACCCTGAAAATAACACAGTAGCATGAAGAGGCAACTATTATCCATTTTACTGCTATTCCCCCTGCTGGCTGCCGCGCAGCAAACAGGCAAAATATCATTGAACGACGCCTGGACCTTTGCGCTCGATCCGCTGCAAACTGGGGAGCAGCACCAATGGCAGGCAGCAGGTTTTGAATCCGCCTACTTTGATAAGGTGGACGTGCCGCATAGTTTTTCTGTAGATAAACGTTATTTCTTCTACACCGGGACGGCATGGTATTTTAAACACTTTCCCACGCCGGCTGTACAAAAGGGCACGCGCACCTTTCTGCATTTTGATGCCGTATTCTATAAAACAAAAGTATGGCTGAACGGGGAGCTGCTCACCACCCATGAAGGCGGTTACACCCCCTTTGAAGCAGAGGTAACACAGCTGCTAAAAAAAGACCGTAACACGCTGGCCGTAATGGTAAACAATGCCTGGGATACCACCACCATCCCCGGGGCTAAAGCGAGTGACGCCACAGAACGTACCAATGCAGCGCAGTTATACGCCTGGATGAACTTTGGCGGTATTACCCGGCCGGTCCAATTGATCACCCGCCCGGCGGCGTATATCGAACGTATAAAAGTAAACGCGAAACCAGACCTTAAAAAAGGGAGCGCCCTTATACAGGTGCAAACCTGGTTAAAAGATTTTCATACACAGGCTCCCGTACAGGTAAACATCTACCAGGATGGCCGTAAAAAGAACATCACGTTCAAGCAGGTATCTAAAACAGATCCAGGAACAGTAATACTGGAAGGGCTGCTGCCCGCTGCCCGCCTATGGAGTGTGGACGCGCCGAACCTCTACGAGGCAGAAGTGATTGCCGGAGCAGATACCATGCGTACCCGATTTGGCATCCGGCAGCTGGAGATCAGTCATGCGCAGTTACTGCTGAACGGAGAACCGGTACGCCTGGGCGGTTGTAACCGCCCGCTGGATTATCCCGGCTACGGGTCTATTGACCCAGCCGCCGTGCTGGAAAAAGACCTTACCCTGATCAAAAACGCGGGCATGGAGTTTTCCCGCATCAGTCACTACCCGGTATCAGAAGAGCTGCTGAACTGGGCAGATAAACATGGGATGCTGATCATAGCAGAAGCGGGCAACTGGCAAATGACTGCCCGGCAAATGGCAGACCCGCTGATGCGCGCTAAATACCAATCCCAGTTAAAAGAAATGGTACAACGGGATTGGAACCATCCCTGTATTATTGCCTATAGCCTGGGCAATGAATTTCCCTCCCATACACCGGAAGGCCAGGCCTGGGTACGGGATATGCGTGCTTTTGCAGTAACCCTGGATAGCACCCGTCTTATCACCTTCGCCAGCTTTCATGTGTGGCGCGATAATATCAAACAGCCGGAAGATGAGGCCTCCCGCTATGTGGACTTCATTAGCACCAATATCTATGGCGACCATCTGAAAGCCCTGGAACATATCCATACGCTGTACCCGGATAAACCGGTATACATCAGCGAATTTGGTATGCGCCTGCCGGCGGATGGCAAGGAAGAAAAACGTATCGCGTATTTCAGGAAAGCCATGGCTGACTTCCGCCGCTGTAACTATCTCATTGGCGCTTCTGTATGGACCTTCAATGACTATATGAGCCGCTATCCCGGCACAGATGCGGATGGCTACCGGGCATGGGGCCTGGTATCGCCGGAACGCACGCTGCGCTCCGTGTACCAGGTATGGCAGGAGGAATTTGCCCCGGCTGTGATCACCATCAGCAATAGTGGCAACCAGCTGCGTATCCGGGTAACAGCACGGGCGGACTTTCCTGCTTATACCCTCCGGCATTACCAGCTACAATACGGCGGCCACACGGTACCGCTGCAAACGCTGCAGCCGGGTCAAAGCCAGGAGCTAACACTGCCGGTGGCAGCAGGGGCAACAGAACTGACGCTGGTAAAACCTGGCGGTTTTACGGTGCTGCATCAAACCATTCAACAATAACGAACAACTTTTTCCGATAAAATATAATTGTGCAACGATGATCAAATCCGGAACAACAGACAGCCGTTCTTTTCCCCAGGTAAATATCCATGCAGACCTTGTTGTAACAGGCGGGGGCCTCTCAGGTGTATGTTGCGCTATCACCGCCGCCAGGCAAGGCTTAAAAGTAGCACTGGTACAGGACCGGCCGGTATTGGGCGGTAATGCCAGCAGCGAAGTGCGCCTCTGGATCCTGGGGGCAACCTCCCATATGGGCAACAATAACCGCTGGGCAAGGGAAGGCGGCCTGGTAGATGAGATACTGGTCGAAAATACCTACCGCAACCCGGAAGGCAACCCGGTGATATTTGATACCGTGCTGCTCGATAAGGTGAAACGCGAGCCTAATATCACATTGCTCTTAAATACCTCCGTATATGCGGTAGAGAAAAAAGACGCGGTCACCATCCAATCCCTGAAAGCATTCTGCAGCCAGAACCAGAAAGAATATACTTTAACTGCCCCGTTTTTCTGCGACGCCTCCGGCGACGGCGTAGTGGGCTTTTTATCCGGCGCGGCCTTCCGTATGGGCGCGGAAAGCCGGGAGGAGTTTGGAGAGTTATTTGCGCCCTCCGCTGAATACGGAGAGCTGCTGGGCCACACACTCTACTTCTACAGCAAGGATACCGGCCGGCCGGTAACGTTTACTCCGCCGGAGTTTGCGTTGACAGATATCACAAAGATCCCCCGCTTTAAAACATTCAATGCAAAGGATTTTGGCTGTAAGCTATGGTGGATAGAATACGGCGGCCGTATGGATACGGTGCACGATACGGAAGACATAAAATGGGAGCTATGGAAAGTGGTGTACGGCGTATGGAACCATATCAAGAACTCCGGCGGGTTCCCGGAGGCGGAAACGCTCACGCTTGAATGGGTAGGGGCTATACCCGGTAAAAGGGAAAGCCGCCGTTTTGAGGGCGATTATATGCTGAGGCAGCAGGATGTCATTGAGCAACGCACACACGCAGATGCGGTAGCCTTTGGCGGCTGGTCCGTAGACCTGCACCCGGCAGACGGCGTATTCAGCGAGCTGCCCGGCTGTAACCAATGGCATAGCAAAGGTATTTACCAGATACCCTACCGCTGCCTGTACAGCCGTAATATCAACAACCTTTTCCTGGGCGGCCGTATCATCAGCGCATCGCATGTGGCCTTTGCTTCCAGCAGGGTAATGGCTACAGCAGCCTATGTATCGCAGGCGGTGGGAGTAGCAGCCGCTGTTTGTAAGGAGCAGGGCATACTCCCCGCAGAGATCATCAGCAAAGGACATATCACCGCATTGCAGCAACGCCTGTTAAGGACCGGGCAGCATATCCCCGGCGTACAATTACGGGATCCGCAGGACCTGGTGCATACCGCCACTATCAAAGCTTCCAGCGAACTGGTATTGAAAGAATTTCCCGGTCAGCCGCTCCTGAAACCGCTTAGCTTGTCCGTAGCGCAGCTATTGCCTTTACCGCAAGGCGAGATAGCGCCTTTCATCTTCCATGCAGATGCGGCAGCAGCCACCACACTGGACGTTGAACTACGCATCAGCAGCAAACCCGGTAACCATACGCCAGATATTACGCTGGCCAAACAAACCATTGACATACACCCCGGCAGGAACTGTATGCGCCTGCAATTCAACGCATCCATGGCAGCACCAGGATACGCGTTCATCACTTTTATGAAAAATCCGTTGGTACAGCTGCATCATACAGACAAACGGGTAACCGGCGTATTATCTGTTTTTAACAGCGTAAACAAAGCGGTATCCAACTATGGCAAACAAACCCCGCCGGAAGATATTGGCATGGAAGCCTTTGAATTCTGGTGCCCGCAGCGCCGCCCGGAAGGCCAGAACATTGCGGTGAAATACGATACCGGCATCGATCTTTTTAAAGCAGAGAATATCCGTAATGGCATAAACCGCCCTACCAATGCGCCCAATGCCTGGGTGGCAGACTGGAACGACCCGCATCCACAGCTGCAGCTTAGCTGGGATAAGCCGCAGCAGATCAGCCAGATCGATCTGTTCTTTGATGCGGACTATGATCATCCCATGGAATCTGTGCTGATGTCGCACCCCGAAAAAGTGATGCCGTTCTGTGTAAGGGAGTACCGTATTAAAGATGGCGCGGGGAATATTATTGCGGCAAAAAAGGATAACTATCAAACGTATAACCGCGTGGTGCTGGAGCAGCCCATTACCACAGATCAGCTAACGCTGGAGTTGGAGCATCCGTCGGCAGATGTACCGGCGGCAGTGTTTGCGGTACGGTGTTACGGAACTGTAGAAGGTTGAGTATATAACAGAAAAAAAATGGCGCTGATATCAGCGCCATTTTTTTATCATTAAAGGCTCAATACGCCTCATCCAACGCAAATATCGGCTTCCTGTTCATCCACCTCCCTCTTGTAAAATCCGGGATATGCTGCAAAGCCCCGCCTTCCGCTACGGACTGCTCGCTCAGCGGCGTAATAGCATACCAGGTGGCCAGATCATACACATCCAGCGCATATGGCGTACCTCTTTTAATACTCTCCACAAAAGAATTGATCACAAACCAATCCATACCGCCGTGCCCAGCACCGGCAGTATCCGCGGCATAACGTTTCCACAGCGGGTGATCATACCGGTTCATATAGCTGCCATCCTCATCAGGCTGGCCTGCTTTTTCCCAGGTATGCGGTTTGCTTTTGCCTTCTACATAAACGGATTGCACATCATCCATCCACAGGCCATTGGTGCCCTGTACACGGAAGTTCAGCGAGTAGGGGCGGGGTGAGTTGGTATCATGTGAGAGCATAATGGTTTCCCCGTTATAGGTCTTAAGCAGGGTGGTTACAAGATCACCCAGTTTGAACTCTACTTTGGCGTTGGGATGGTCCGCGCCGCCATGATCTACAACATATTTATGCAGGCCGCGGCTTTTGGTGGCCATGGAACTAAGCGTAATAAGCCGGTTGCCCCGGTTTATGTTGATCATATTCGCCACCGGGCCCAGGCCGTGTGTGGGATACAGGTCGCCGTTGCGGTGCACGGAGTGGTTGGTGCGCCATTTGGCTTCTGACAGCGCTTTCTCTCCAAACTCTACGCCGCCGCCATAATATTGTTTGCCGTTGTTGAACTTTACTTCGCGCAGGTCGTGCTGGTAGCCGCCCTGCAGGTGAGTAAGCTCGCCAAACAGGCCTTGCCGCACCATGTTCAGCACCGCCATTACGTCACGGCGGTAGCATACATTCTCCATACCAAACAGCTGTATGCCGGTTTCCTCGCTGGTGTTCACCAGCTCCCAGCATTCCTGTACATCAGCCGCGCCACATACTTCTACGGCAGGCGTTTTGCCGGCCTTCATGGCGGCAATGGCCTGTATGCTGTGCCATTCCCAGGGGGTGGCAATGATCACCGCGTCAATATCATCCCGTTTAAGCAGGTTATGAAAATCTTCCGGGCCGTTGGTGTATTCCGCTACTTTGCGGCTGGCGCCATAGGCTTTGTCGATCAGCTTACGCGCTTTGGGAATGGTGTAGTCCGTATCCGGGTCCGCAATAGCGATCACCTCCACATCACTGCGGCGCAGGCATAGCTCCAGGTGGCCCAGGCCACGGGCGCCAACGCCTATCAGCCCTAATCTTACCTTGTCTTTCTTTTCAGCAGCCAGCAACTGTGCCGGTGTGTGCAGCAGGGAAAAACCCATGCCTGCTACCGCTGTGTTCCGTAAAAATTCTCTCCTTCTCATGTGTTTATAATTTGAAGAATATTTTTCTCTGATACAACCAATAACAAATATACCATTCCAGCGCCCATACGGCCAGGGCGGATAATACCGCCTGTATGGCCGCCGGTATATGCAGCCAGCCGGTAAAGCCATTTACAAAAATGGCCACGGCGCCATTGAGCCATTGCCCGCCTACCGTTTCAAACAGCAGGTAGATAAAGATAGCATTCATACCTACTACTACCGCTATCCAGGTATATTTTGGATGGTCCCTTACATCTATCCACCAGTACAGCCCCGCCAGTATTAATGTTACCCAGCCCAGGGAGGCGAATACAAAGCCCCCGGTACTGATCCTTTTGATAATAGGTGAAATACCGCTGAGGTCCAGCCCAAAGCC
Organism: Chitinophaga agrisoli; assembly: GCF_008386695.1. Classification (GTDB taxonomy): domain Bacteria; phylum Bacteroidota; class Bacteroidia; order Chitinophagales; family Chitinophagaceae; genus Chitinophaga; species Chitinophaga agrisoli. The sequence goes on along the minus strand of NZ_VUOC01000002.1, from coordinate 1,273,829 downwards.
AATGACCAGGGCAATCACACCCGCTATCAGCAATGTTTTTACTTTATAGGTATTCGTCCAGGGGCCCATCAGCAGCTTACCGGCGCTTACGCCCAGTATGGTATGCGCGGCGGTGGGTATACAGTTAATGGTTACCCAGCCATCCCGGTTGATCTTGCCCATGAGCAGGGTATCCATATAAGCGCCAAAATTATGGCCTTCCGTAAAGGGCTGGTCAAAACCGGGCATCAGTACTGTCCTATATAATACGTCATTCAGGACCACCATACCCACGGCTACCCCTATTTGTATTTTAAAAGGGCTGCGGATCAGGAAGTAGGCCACCAGGGTGGTAAAGGATAATTGGGTGAGTACATTCCACAGTTCCCATACCAGCCGTCCCGCATATATGCAGTGCAGGCCGGTGCCCAGCAGGAACAGTTTAAGGCTGCGCAGGGCAATATGGCGGAATGTGTCCCGTTCCGGGATGCCTTTGGCGCGCCTGCGCTCAACGGCTATATACATGGCCGTACCAGCCATGAACATAAACGCGGGTTGTACCAGGTCCCAGAAATGCAGGCCATGCCAGGGATGGTGGAAGAACTGGGTCAGTAGGCCCTTGAACAGGCTGCCTGCCTCCAGGTCGTGCAGCGATTCATACACCCGGCAGCTTTCGCCGGCCAGCAGTATCATGATAACGCCACGCATCACATCCAGCGACAGGAGCCTGCCGTTTGCTTTCAGTTGGGTCATATAACGTGAATGGTTATTCGAAGGTTACCTCAATGGCGGCCCCGGTCTTAGCCGGTATCTGGCCAAGAAGGGCGGCCCAGCCTGTTTTCAGCGCCTGGATGCCCATCTTAAACGCCGTGGTGGCAGCCAGCCCTTTCAGCTTGCTGCGGGAAATGCGCATCTCAAATTTGAATACGCCGGCATCCTGCGCCTTATAACCAAGGCTATAAAATTCCGTAACCCCGGTAGGATCAAAGGAAAACGCATTCTGCGCCCCAGAGTGGTTAAAAGCATCCAGCCAGTTACCGAATATAGTGCCTTCCATCAGTACATCAGCGCCCATACCGGGGAAATCTCCTGACAGGAACCCGGTGGTGGCGTCATTATCCGTATCCAGGTAAAAGTCATAGATATCGCCATTGGCTTCTTTGCTATTCACCTCAAAATACAGATATATATAGGAAGCGTCATAATCAATTTTGAGCTGTTTAAAATAAGTTTCGCCGGGAGCGGGCTGTACCACATTATCCGTTACGGCGTCCCAATCCGCAAAACTGTTGTCATTCAGCTTTACCGGCGATGTTTTGGCTATATGGATCACCGTGGAGCCTTCTGCTACCTGGCCGCTTGCGTTGGTGGCATATAGTGTAGGCACATACTTGCCCTTGCCGGGATAGGTATGCACCGGACTGGTTTCTGTAGAGGTTTCCCCATCGCCAAAATCCCATTTGTAGGATACGGCGCCTTCCGTTTCATTGGTGAAGGTAACCGTGCGGTCCACTATATCTACCTTATACACGATATCCGCAGAGGGCGCTGTATCATCTTTTTTACAGCCGGCTGCTATTATCACCAGCAGCAGGTTCAGGTATATATATTTATTGAGTTGCATGATAATACGGATTAATGATTAAGGATTTTGCTGGCACAGTTTGTTGGTCTGCACTTCATCGATCGGTATGTAATAGATGATACGGGCCGCATCGGGCTTAATGATCATGTTCTGGTAATTGGCGGGCGCCACTGCCAGGTTAATGTCTGATTCTTTAAGCCCCGGCAAATGATAACCCCAGTAGGTGCGGTTCATATTGCGCTTGTTGCGGTATACATCAAAATTGCGGTGGCCTTCAAAGGCCAGCTCAATACGCCTTTCCTTCAGCACGATATCCAGCGCGGTTTTGCCGGCGGGCAGCACATGGTTGTATAAAGCATTCTGCAGTCCTCGATTTTTACGGATCATGTCCACATTATCCAGCGCTTCATTGGCATTGCCTTTTTTAGCGGCGGCTTCCGCCTTGTTCAGGTACATCTCTGCCAGCCGGAACAGGATGGGGGAGCTTAGGGTAGGGCTGCCTCCCTGGCCGGAGAATTTCTTGATATAATAGATCTCTATTCCGTTCTTCTTTTGCAGGGCGCCGTTGGCGTCTTTTAAAGGCTCTATATAAGACCAGCGCACATCTTCCGGATGCACTGCCATGGTATCCCGCAGGGATTGGGAAGCATATTCCTCGCCCCAGCCGGAGTTGCCGTCAGAGTATAGCATGGAGGCAATGGAGCCTGCTTTGCCATAATCGTCCGCCGGGGTAAAGGCGGCACAGAAAATAGTCTCCTTACCGGCCATGGCATTGGCAAACAGCTGCGGGAAAGTAGCGGCTGTTTCCAGGCTAAAGCGGTTGGAGGCGATCACTTTATCAGCATAGTAAGTAGTGCTGTCATTATTCTCCTGGTACAGGAACACGCGGGATAACAGCGCATAGGCGGCTTCTTTAGAGCCAAACTGTACGCCGCGCGGCTGGTTCATCAGCGCTGCGCCGGCTTCCGCATCTGCTATTACGGAGGCATATACCTCGCTCACGGTAGCGCGGGCCTTTAAAGCAGGATCGCTGGTAGCCGTACGCAGGATAATACCGGCGCCGTTAGGGTCCTGCGTAATGGGCCTGGCAAATAAACGCGCCAGGTTAAAATGACAGAAAGCCCGCAGGAAATAACATTCGCCTACCAGCTGTCTTACCTGGTCTGATGGGTTGGCAATGTTCGCCGCGGATTCTATCACCGTATTGGCGTCGTTGATGATCTTGTAAGAGATATACCAGAAATAACGGCTATTGGTCTGTGTGGCGGTATGGTCCAGCGAAAAGCTGTAATACAGCGGGTCCGTGGTGCTTTGTCCGCACACGATATCGTCAGAGGCAAAATCGCTGAGCTGGAAGTACTGGCGCAGGTACATATTGTTACCGTCTACCGTGCCGTTAAAGGATACATGGTCCTTGAATAAGGCATAAGCGCCGTTCAGGGCCTGTTGCAGGCCTTGTGTGGAGCCGGTGAGATCGCCGGTATTGAGCGCGTCGCTGGGGTTAATGTCTTTCAGACAACCCGTCATCAGCAGCACGGCACATAGTATGGTGAGTATGGATCTTGTACGCATGATAATAGTTTTTTTCCTAGAACCGGACATTAATGTTTAACAGGTACTGGCGGTTGTTGGGATACTTGAAGTCAGACAGGCCCGGCATCACATACGCATCGCTGGTGATGGTGGTGTTAGGGTCCTGGCCCAGGAACTTCGTGAATGTATATACGTTATCTGCGGTGAGCGAAATGGTCACATCATCCAGCTTCAGAGAGCTTACCCACAGCTTTGGCAGGGAGTAGGAGAGCGCTATGTTACGAATGGCCAGGAAACTGCCGTCCTTCAGGTAACGGGTAGAGGTTTCCGTGGCGTTGGCCGCATTCTGCGGACTGGGCTCTGTGGCATTATCGCCCGGTTTGGTCCAGGTGCTGTAATCCTTGGGCAGTACGATCTGGTTATAGTAAGGCTCTATACCGTCGTTCATCACAAAGCGCAGCGCATTGCTGAATACCTTGTTGCCGGACAGGAAATAAGCGTTCACACTCAGCGCCAGGTTTTTGTACTTCCATTGGGAATTGATGCCGCCCTGGAATTTTGGCAGGGCAGATCCTACTTCCTGGTAGGTGGCGCTGGCGTAGTTAGAAGTAGCCTCGCGGGAGATCTCTTTGCCGCTGGCATCCCGGTTGATCACTTCCCATTGCGGGGCGCCTGTTTGCGCATTTACGCCCAGCCATTTGGGCATATAGAACTCATACAGGTTGCCGCCATCGCGGTAGATCTGGGAAATGCTCCAGGTAGGCTGCGTGCGGATAATATCGCTGGGCAGTTTTTGCAGCTTATTGGAATTGAAGTTGATGTTAAAATCAGTGCTCCACTCAAAATTGCGTGTTTTGATGTTTACGCTGTTAATGCCTATTTCAATGCCTTTGTTGATGATCTCACCGGCATTTTCCCAACGCTGCTCAAAGCCGATGGACAGCGGCTGGGATACCTGCAGCAGCAGGTTCTTAGTGGTGTTGTTATACACATCCACCGTCAGGTTTACGCGTTTAAACAGGCCCAGGTCCACACCGGCATTCAGCTGGTGTTTGCTTTCCCAGGTAAGGTCAGGGCTGGGCAGTTGTAAAGGCGTAGCGGCGGTACCGCCATTGTATTGGCTGTTAAGGCCGTATAATCCAAGGTAACGGGAAGAGCCAATATCCTGCGTACCGGTTACGCCATAGCTGGCGCGCAGCTTCAGGTTATCTACAATACTGTTCTGCTGCAGGAATGGTTCATTGCTTACCAGCCAGGCGGCAGAGATAGCCGGGAAAGAGCCGTAGCGGTTAGCGGCGGGGAAATTGGTTGAGCCATCCACGCGGTAAGAGCCGGTAAGGAAATACCTTTCCTTATACCCGTAACTTACCTGTGATATCAAGGATTGCAGGATGGTCTGATCATTAAACCCGTTCACCAGCTGCGTATTGGATACTACGTTCAGCACCTTCAGCCCTTCCGGTAACCCTTTACCGGATGCGCCTACCACCTCCGTTTTATTGTTCTCTATGGCAATACCGGCCAGGCCGCTGATGGAGTGATCGCCCATACGGAAATTGAATTTCAGCAGATCGTTGGAGATCACGCCATAACTCAGGGTGCCCAGCTCATTCAGGAAACCTTGTCCGTTATACAGTCCGGCCACCAGGGGAGAATAATAATCCGTAGCCTTGTTATAACTCACCGCGCCGCGGTTGTTGCTGGAAAAGGAGAGCCAGTCTGTGATCTGTACATTCAGGTTCAGGTCATAATTGGCGTTAAAGCTTTTATAAGGATGGTTGGAGTTCTGAATAGTATGGATAGGGTTCACCTTATCCCTGGACCACCATTTGAACGGGCTGTTGCCATCCACATACACCGGCTGCCCATTGGCGTCATAAGGATTATCCCAGGGCAGGTTCAGGTAGGCGTAATACACATCTTCATAGTTAAAACTCTTACCGGTAGAGGCGCTCAGGTTAATATTATTGGTAACGCTTACTGCCTTTGAAAAATGATGCGTGGAGTTACCGCGCACATTAATACGCTGGAAATTGGTATTGAGGAAAGTACCTTTCTCATTGTAATAGGAGATACTGCTATAGTATTCGTTCTTCTCATTACTACCGCTGGCGGCGATGTATACATTCTGCACAGGCGCGCTGCGGAACATAGCGTTGAGCCAGTTATAGTCCTGGTTACGCAGGTCGCGCGGGCGCTCTTCGTAAAATTTTAACAGGTCTATCTTATAGGAGTTATCCGCAGCGCCGGGAATGTAATCACGGTAGAACTGTTTATGCTGCTCATATAATTGCGGGCCATCCATCATGGTCATCTTGCCAAAATCCGGTTGACGGAAACCCGTGGTCACCTTGGCTTCGAAACGCGTTTTACCGCTGCGGCCTTTTTTAGTGGTCACGATGATCACGCCGGCATTGGCTTGTGAGCCATACATGGCGGTAGCGCCGGCATCTTTCAGTACGGTGATGTTATCAACGTCATTAGGGTCAAAATTACCGCCAATGATGCCATCCACCACATACAGCGGGCTTTGGGAGGCGTTTACAGATGATACGCCCCTGAGCCGGATCTCTGCGGAGCTGCCAGGTACGCCGGAGCTGTTGATCACCTGCAGGCCGGCTACCTTGCCTTGCAGCATGGAGCCCACATCGTTGGTGGTCACATCCTTCAGCTTTTCTGAAGATACCACGCTAACGGCGCTGGTAAGCTCGCTTTTCTTTTTATCGCTGTAGCCTACCACCACTACTTCGTTAAAGTTTTTGGTGTCTTCCGTTAAGGTCACCTGCAGCGTGCCGCTGGCAGGCACGGGCATTTCGCTGGTCACAAAACCAATATTGCTGATGGTGAGCGTGCCGCCGGGCGGTACGCCGCTCAGCCGGAACTGGCCATGCTCATTGGTTTGCGTGCCTTTGCCGCTGCCTTTCACCATAATGGTAGCGCCGGGCAATGGCGAGCCGCCGCCGGTAACGGTACCGCTAACGGTAATGGTGGTATCTGCCAGGTTGGGCGGCGCTTTATCCGGCGGGGTACGTTTGATCACAAAACTGTTGCCCTCCAGCGTATAGGTAAGCTGCTGCTGTTTAAGGCATAGCTCCAGTACTTCCTGCACGGATACATCCTTTACATTAATAGATACGGGACGGGCGCCGGACAGCACTTTTTCTGAGTACACGATGGATACGCCCGTTTGTGTGATCACGGCGGCAAACACCTTTTGCAGCGGCGTGTTCTTCACAGACAGCGTGACCCGTTGCGAGTACACCGCGGCGGTAACGTGGAGGCAGGTGGCCAGGAGCAGGAATGCGGTTCCTTTGATCTGCATAATGAGCTTTCTTTTTAAGTCCCGGTCTAAGACACGGGAAATTTTGGTTGATAGCCCGCGGCAATAGCGGGCTAAAGCATTACAATTGAATTGCATACTTTTGTGGTGTTTGGTAAATGATTGATCTTTCAGCGATTATTCAATGCCAGATGTTCAACCGGTTTCCGATGGCAGTCGGGGCCGGTTTTTTTCTGATCCTGGTTGTTGTATTTTGGTTGTGTATATCTTCTTGTACTCAGGGCAGCACGATCACTTTTCTGCCCGCTATCCTGAAATGATTGAACCCGTTGGCCTCCAGCAGCTTTAACACATCTGCCAGCGGCAGGCTGCGGGAAATACCGCCGCCATATAATTCCGTGCTGGGCGTAGTATCATACGCTATCTCTACATCATACCAGCGGGCCACCTCACGTAGTATAGCCGTCAGCGTCATATTGTTGAACACAAACAGGCCGCTTTTCCAGGCGGTGATCTTATCTACATCTGCCTCCTGCACGCTCAGCGCATGGCTTTGCTGGTTAAATACGGCCTGCTGTCCGGGTTGCAGGCGTTGCAGGTTATTGCCGCTTTTTACCTGTACCGCGCCGGAGACCAGGGTGGTATTAATGGTGGCTTCATCGCCATAGGCCATAATATCAAAGCCAGTGCCCAGTACCTGTACTTCCACAGTATTCACTTTGACTTTAAACGGCTGTGCGGCGTTCTGTGCTACATCAAAATACCCCTGTCCCTGCAGCTCCACTTCCCTTTCCGCGCCTTTAAAGGCGGTGGGATAACGGAGGGAGGAGGCGGAATTCAGCCATACCTTGGTGCCATCCGGCAGGGTAAGCCTGAACTGGCCGCCCCGGGGCGTGCTTAAAGTATGGTACTGGATATGATCCGCCGTGGCGGCTGCGCCATATACCAGCTGCCCGTTCTGCTGGGTGATCTGGTTGCCGTTACCGCCACTGATCACCTGCTGGCCACTGCTGTCCAGGGTGATGGTAGCGCCGTTGGACAGTGTAAGCACCGCTTTATTGCTGCCAGGCGAAATAACTGCAACCGGTTGCTGTATGGCCGGCAGGTCCTGGGGCGATGTACGGTTGGGCCGTTGCCATAGGAAAGCCAGTGTGGCCACGGCCAGTAATAATGCGGCTGCTGCGGCATAACGGAAGGGGAACACCCGTTTAACAGGCGTAGTGGGAATAATGTTGTGGTATACGCTGTTCAGGTCTACATCCGGCACTGTTGCGCCAGGCTGCTGCTCCTGCCAGGCTGTTTCCATAAACTCGTGGAGGGTGCTGTCTTCCGGCTGACTGGCTATATAAGCGAATAACTCTTCCAGCTCTTCACGGGAGCAGGTCTTGCTGGCATAGCGTTGCAATAGATACGTGATGCGGGAACCGTTTTTCGGCATAGTGGAACTCCTTATATAGATAAAGACGGATGGGCGGAAAAGAAGGACCGTGAAAATCTAAAATATTTTTAGCGGAGCATGGTAGCAGCCAGCAGGTAAAGGATCAGCAGCAACAGGGAGTGCTGGGAAAGGTAGGTACGGAGGTATTTAAGGATCTCTACCAGCAGGTTTTTTACCCGGCTTTTGGACAGGCAAAGCTGCCGGCTGATCTCCTCATGGCTAAGGCCTTGCTGCCGGCTTAGCCGGAAAACGGTCTGTTGCTGGGGGGATAACTGCGCCAGCGCCTGGCGGATAAGGGTATTGCTTTCCCGGGCTTCCAGCTGCAGCTCCAGCTCGTTGGAGCTTTCGGAGATATTGGCCCATACCTGGTCCAGCAGTCTTTGCTGCAGGGATACTTTACGCAGGTGGTCTACCGTCTTGTTACGGGCAATGGTAAAGATATAATTGCCCACATGCAGCACCTCCGGCAGCTGTTCCCGCCCCGTCCACAGGCGCAGGAAGGTTTCCTGGAGAATATCCTCCGCATCAATGGAGGAATGTGTCATATGATACGCAAAGGCCAGCACCTGCCTGCTAAACCGGGCATACAGTTCCCTGAAAGCGGGCTCGTTCCCTTCTTTCAGCTTTTTAAGCAGGTCATGGTCGGTGATCATTACAGGCATGCCCCCCAATTTTAGGGAATTTCCGGGGCTAAAAAAAGGGGCGGGGAGAAATTTATAGAAAGGGGCGGCAAAGAGGCGCTTACCTATACAATTCCCAGGTGTTGCATTACATGTTGCACCACCTTATCACAGCGGCTAAGATGGAAGCTGAACACATGATCCTTCATATAACTGTTCAGGTTTTCCCTTAACATGGTCTTGGCCCGGTTGAGCCGCACCTTCACATTCGTTTCCTCTATATTTAAGGCGGCGGAGGTTTCCCTTACGGACATATCCTCCATTTCCCGTAACACAAAAACAAGCCGGTATTTTTCCGGCAGCCGGGTAATGGCCTGCTCCAGAACGGCGCTCAACTCCTTATTAGCTAAAACATGTGCCGGTGTCTGCATATTCACAAAATTATCAGATGGTTCAACATTACTGTTAACAGGGCGGGTTTTGCGTTGCTGTTGATGGCATTGGTTGATCATGATCCTGGTAAGCCAGGTGGCCAGTGAGGAACGGCCCTCAAACTGGGCCAGGTGCTCATAGGCGCTGATATAAGCAGTTTGCATGGCGTCCTCCGCCTCCGTATCGTTGCCAAGGATAGACATGCCTACCCGGTACAGCCGCTGATTGTACCGGCGGATGATCACTTCGAAAAGCTTTTTTTCGCCTCCCAGGATCCTGGCAAGCAGCTGCTCATCAGAGTAGTCGCTGGTGATGATGTCCGGTTGTATGGTCATATACGTCTTTAGATGCAGGCAGCGGCAAAAGGTTACAATCATCCGGCAAAAAAAACTTTGTAACCTTTTTCACCCTGTTTCCTCTAATGGGTAGACTAAAAATACTGATTATGGCAACCTTAAAACAGCTTCAAAAGACGCTGCAGCTTACTTATGGATTAGTACCCATAGTGGCCGGCTTAGACAAATTTACGAACCTCCTCACTAACTGGGCAGATTACCTGAATAAAGGGTTGATCCCCATCGATCCGTCCGTTTTTATGAAAGTGGTAGGCGTAATTGAGATCATAGCCGGGGTACTGGTGCTGCTACGCCCTAAACCGGGTGGATACCTGGTAATGGCCTGGCTCATCTGTATCGCATTGCAGCTGCTGGCAGGCGGGCATTACCTGGACGTGGCCGTGCGTGACCTGGTAATGGCAATAGGCGGCTATACACTGGCCCAGCTAAGCACTAACCCTTCCGGAAATCCGAAGGGCGTGAGTGCGTAAACTCCCGGAAAGTATCACTGAAAGAACCAATGGTATTATAACCGACCGAGAAAGCGATATCGCCTATCGGCCGGTTTGTTTTTAAGATCATCTCTATTGCCTTCACCATCCGCAGGGTTTTAAGATACTGCAGGAACGAGATCTTTAAATTGGCCTGGAATAACCGGGACATAGACCGCTCACTCATATTGAACCGGCGGCTTACACTTTCAAGGCTTAGTTTTTCCCCTATATTCTGCTCCAGGTATTTGATGATGGACTGCATCTGCTCATCGTCCGTAATAGGCAGCACAATGGGCAGCGCCTTGTTATTCAGCTCCGGCAGCAGGTTCTTTAATGCCACCAGGAACTCAAAATTATCGTCTTTGCTGGTCACATGACGGCCATCCCACCGCTCAGAATAATTGATCATCTGTATCAGCAACTCGCTGGCGGGGTAGATACCCAGCTGACTGTAAAAAGGATGCCGGTCATCATCATGATCATAAAAATAAAGGGAGCGTAACACCGTGGCAGAATGGCCAACGCGTAACACATGCGTCATGCCGGCCGGGATCCAGAAATAATGCCGGGCGGGCACCACATAGGTATGGTAATCGATGGTGATATAAGCAATACCGCCCTCTGTATAACTCAGCTGCCCCTTGGTATGCGTATGCAGGGGGATCAGCTTTTCAGACTTCTCATGCATCACAAATACCGCGTTCTTCTGTTTGTTGATATCCGGTAATGAAGCGATTAATCCCATGCCCCAAAGTTAATTTTTAATTTGGCCGGAATGATGAACATATTGACTATTTAGGCGAAAAAGGACAAGCCCTGCTGCTATAATTTTGCTGCCCGATAACATTATGGAACAGCGAAACATTGTCTTTTTTTGGGTCTTGCTGATGACAGTGAGCATCAGGACCTACAGTCAACAGGATACTTTATCCCTATCCCTGCCGGAAGCCTGGCAAAAAGCAGCCGCCCACAGCCGGTTTATTGAGATCAAAAAACTATCAACCGGTATTGCCGGCGAAGAGATCAGGGATGCCCAAACAGAACGTTACCCGGAATTGGGCGTAATGGCCAGTATGGAGAAAGCCACCAATATCCCCATCTATGAGCACGGCCTGTTCTCCCATCCCACCCAGCATGAAGTGATCCATACCCTGTATAAAGTAGGGGCAGACCTTTACCTGGATATCTATAACGGTAATAAGCTCAACCTGAAAATTGCGGAGGATAAGACCCTGCACCAGATTGCGCAGATCAGGGAGGATGAGGCGGTATCAGAGATCCGCTACAAAACAGCCGCCCTGTACCTGGAGCTGCAACAGTCCTTTATTTTCCGCATGCTTATCATAAAGGATATAGCAGACCAGGAAAAACAGCTCACAGAGATCAAAGCCTTCTACAAACACGGCACCGTGCTAAAAAGCGATGTGCTGCGCGTAGAGCTGGACCTCTCCAAACGCAAGCTTACACTGGTACAGATAGAGAACGATATCCTCATCGCCACGCAAAAGCTCAATATCATTATGGGCGAACCGGATGAACGGGTGATAAAACCCCTGGACCTGCAGGCAGACCAGGACGCCGGTATTCCTTATGAACAATGGCTCACAGATGCGCTCCGGCACTCCTTCCCTTATCATGTATCAGAACAGGAAACGGCTTTAAGCGAAATACACGTGCGCCAGATAAAAGCCAATACACGCCCAAGGGCCGGTATCTATGGGGATTTTTATTATGCCAATCCGCAGATCTTCCTGTACCCATACAATCCTTACTGGTACTCGCTGGGCATAGGCGGGGTAAAGGTCTCGTATCCCATCTCCGCCCTGTACCATAACACGCACAAGCTGAGGGCCGCCCGGCTGGAGCTGGAAAGGGAAGAGACCGCGCATAAGGATATGGAAGATAAAGTACGCCAACAGGTCAGAGAGGCATACCTGCGTTACAAAGAAGCCTTGATCCAGATAAGCGTAGCAGAAGTGAATGTGACCCAGGCAGAAGAGAATGCGCGTATCATGCGGAATACCTATTTCAATCATACATCCCTGATCACCGATCTGCTGGACGCAGATATACAGGTGCTGCAGACCCGCTTTGAGCTGGCTGCCGCCAGGATCAAAGCACAGCACAAATATTATCTGCTTCAAAACATTACAGGCATCCTTTAATTATCATGAAAAAGAAATACACAGTTACAGACCGGATCATCACCCAGATCACCGGCTGGATAGCGGGTCTTGTCATCATAGCACTGACCATCTGGGGCGTACGTACCTTATGGGCCTACTATATCTATGAGGAAACCAATGACGCCCAGGTACAGGAATATGTAAACCCGGTAATTGCCAGGGCCGGCGGGTTTATCGTAGCCGTAAAATTTGAAGAGAATCAGCTGGTGAAAAGAGGCGACACATTGCTGTTGATCGATAACCGGGAATACACCCTGCAGCAGGCCCAAACGGAGGCCGCTATCCAAAAATCCATGGCGCAGCTGCAGGTACTGGAAAGCAATACGCATACGCTGGAGAAAACCGCCGGCGCTGCAAAAGCCCAGATAGCGGCCAGTAAGGCCAAAGTGTGGAAACAACAGCTGGAATATGACCGTTACCAGCAGCTGTTCAACGAGGAATCCGCCACACGGCAGCAGCTGGAGAATGTACAATCTACCCTGGACGTAGACAACAGCGAATACCAGTCCGCGCAGGATAATTACGGTGCGGCCGTTTCCCGGATAGAGGATATACAGGCAGAGAAAACAGTAGTGATGGCAGACCTGTCCCGGCTAAGATCCCTGCTGGACCGGCACAAACTGGATGTAAGCTATACCGTGGTAACCGCCGCCTACGATGGCCGTATGGGAAGGCGGACCGTAGAGCCGGGCCAGATGATCAATGCGGGGGAAGTGCTGGCCTTTATCGTAAATAATGAAACAGACAAATGGGTAGTGGCCAATTTTAAAGAAACGCAGGTGGCGCATATGCGTGTAGGTGATGCCGTAAAGATCATTGCAGACGCCTATCCCAACCAGGATTTTAAAGGCACCGTTATCTCCCTCTCGCCGGCTACCGGTTCCAGCTTTTCCCTGCTGCCGCCCGATAACTCTACCGGTAACTATGTAAAGATCGTACAGCGTATACCCGTCCGCATCCGTGTAGATGGCGTCCGTAAAGATATTGATGTGCTAAAGGTTGGGATGAACGTGAACGTGTACATCCCTAAAAAGCAGCAGCATGACTAACGGTATTCCCATCTTCCGCCAATGGGCGCCGGACTGGCTGGTGAAAGTGATATTGTTTGTGCTGATCCTGCCCAGTATCGTGCTCTTTTTCCTGCCCCTGGCAAACATCAACGCGGCGGCGGGTTATTATGGCGGCGAGCCGGCAGATATACAATTTGGCGTGGCATTGTTCTATGCGGGCTACGCCGGGTTTGCCGGCCTGGAGCGCCGTTTTTTCAGCTACCTGGCGGCAAAGGAATATTTTATCCTCTTTACTTTCCTGCAGATGATCGCCTGCCTGGTATGTTATTATACCCATGAGCTGTATATCTTTTTTCCGGTACGGTTTATACAGGGCATGTTGTTTTCCTGCGTGGTGAACCTGTCGCTGGCATTAATGTTTACCCGGTTGCGCAGTGAACGCGCCAGGGAAGTGGGCTTTTCCGTGTTTTTCTGTATCCTGTTATGTACAGTGCCGTTTAACAACCTGGTGACGGCAGACCTGATTGACGCTTATGACTTCAATACCGTGTATAAAGCGGCGGTGTTCTCTTACCTGCCCTGTCTGTGCCTGTTGCTGCTGTCTATGAACAATGTGCGCCTTAACGTGCGGTTCCCGTTGTACCAGCTGGACTGGCAGAGCTTTACCCTTTATGGTACCCTGCTTTGTCTTATTGGTTATATATGTATATATGGCCAGGAATATTACTGGCTGGAAGATCTCCGGATCCGGTACAGCGCACTGGCCGTTGGGGGATTAGCCATATTGTATACGCTTCGTCAGCGCAGCCTGAAACGGCCTTACCTGCAGTTGGGCGTATTCCGTTTCCGTAATTGCAAGATAGGGCTGCTGGTGCTTTTTGTGATGTACATCTGCCGCTTTGCGTCCGGTATCACCAACAGTTTTTTTGCTACCGTGTTACGCTTTGATCCCATGCATATATCCTACATCAACGTGCTGAATATGGCAGGGCTGATAACAGGCGCAATCATATCCTGCTGTATGATCCTGTTACAAAAACGGATCCGTTATATCTGGCTGCCCGGCTTTTTATTGTTGCTGGTCTTTCATGTGCATATGTTCTTTTTGTTTGATGTGCAGGCAGATCCGGATAAATATTTCATCCCACTTTTTGTACAGGGCTTAGGAGTAGGGATGATCATGACGCCTACGATCGTATACACGATTTCATCCGTGCCGGTGGTGATGGGGCCTTCTGCTTCCGCTATGTTGCTACTGATGCGTTACCTGGGCTTTTGTGTAAGCATTGCCATCATCAACTACGCAGAGCTGTTTTCAAGAAGCCGGCATTACAACGCTTTCCAGGATCATCTTACCAAAATAGATTCCCCGGTGTTACATACAATGAGCGCACAGGCAAGCGCACTGCAAACAAGGGGTATGCTGCCCGGCAAGGCTGCCAGGGCCTCCGGTAAATTGCTGGTAAACGCCATTAACGGCCAGGGGCAGCTTCGTTTTGCCATGGATTATTATCAATGGATGGCCGTAGTGCTGGTGGGCACGCTGCTGCTGATCGCACTGTTTCCTTACCTGAACAGGACCGTGGTGTATTTAAGATCCAGGCGGTTATCTCCTGAGTAATAAGTTCCGGATTGTAGAAGAATTTACCCAATAAACGATAGTAATAGCGCGCTGATACATGTTCCTTAAACCGGCATAGAATATGCAAACCATGTTTATATCACCAAATCAATGATCTATGAAACAGGTTACTTATGGCATGATGGTTTTAATGGCAATGATGTTTAGCAGCTGCGAAGTAATAGGCGGTATCTTTAAGGCCGGCGTATGGACAGGCATACTGATAGTGGCCGTCGTGATAGGCTTTATCATCTTCCTGGTGACGAGAGGACGGAAATAATTATTATATGGTGTTGGGGTGCCTGCAAACGGTCCAGTAGTCAATGATCAGTTTAAGATCATTTTTCATGGTATCATATGTGCTGTGCTTCTGGAAAAAGCCTTGTACCGTCATCTCTGTATAGGCTTTATTTACAGCCTGCTGGTTCACCGCGGTGGAATAGAAGATAAAGGGAATGCTTTTCTTCCGCAGGTGCTCATCCGTATCTATTTGCTTTTTGAATTCAATGCCGCTTTGCCGTGGCATATTCACATCGCTGAAGATGATAAAGGGCTGCTCTGTGGTAACCTTCAGGTATTGCCAGGCATCATCACAGTTGCTGAACCAGATGAGCTGGTTGCGTACGTTCAGATCCCTTATAATATCTTCCATAATAGCTTTATCATCAGCGTCGTCTTCTATAATAATGATAGGACCGGACTTCATCTTATTACAGGTTTAGAGTGAAGATTAAGCTGTTGGGCAAAAATTAATTACATATTTTGTGCCACGATGGCCAGGCGGTATTACCGCTGCTGCTAAATAAGCGCGCCGGCATTGGATTTTTCCCCATCTCCGAACATTTTTACCAGTTTAAAGGTTATAGATATATAAGAATCATTTACATTGTTTTAAAGGGACCTGCATACTGTTTATAGACACGGCCACGTGCCGGTACGCCTGATAACCGGCCGCCTGCTGATGAGAATTATATTTCCGTATGATCACCGTCATTTACCCGAAAGGGCAACACTTCATAGCTTTGTTATATGAAACGCTTTTTTCATGATACCGTAAGGATACCTGTCGGGAGGGCTTCCCTCGAGGCAGAGTTAACGCTGCCTCAGGGTAGCAATGCTATCGTCATTTTTGCACACGCCAGCAGCCGCAGCCGGTTTTGCAAACGTTATAAGAAAGTAGCCTATCAACTGCAGCAGGAGGGGTATAGCACCCTGCTCCTGGATCTGCTTACCCACGAGGAGGATATTGCCTACTATTATACGCGCGTAGACATTAAGCTGCTGACAGACCGCATGATGGCCGTAACAGAATGGCTGGAAAGCAATCCCCGCACCGCGCAGCTGAGCATGGGCTATTTTGGCGCCGGCACAGGCGCGGCCGCCGCTTTAAAAGCCGCCTCACAACGGCCGCAGGTACAGGCCATCGTATGCCGCGGCGGCAGCCCGGACCTGGTAACGGATGTGTTGCCGGAGATAGAAGCGCCTACGCTGCTGATAGCCGGGAGTATGGACCATCACGTGCTAAAACACAACCGCTCCGCCTTTGAGCACCTGCAATGCCCCAAACAATTGCTGGAGATAGCCGGCGCCGGGCAGATGTTCGTAGAAGGACAGGCCATGGATGTGGTCATGGAAGCTACCACAGACTGGTTTCACCAGTACCTGGCTGTAGCTCCAACCGTATAGCCCACCTGGACCGTATAGCCGTAACCCGCGCCGCTGACCTTACCTGGCGGCGCCCCGTATAGTGCAGTCATCCTGCACCCCTGAGCCCTGTTTATTAAGGCCGTTTGTTAGCCCGTAAGCCTCTCCATGCCCGCTTACCACTCGTACAATATCCCCATGCGGATGTGATAATTTCCTGTATATTCCGCGCTCAATCAACCATCTTTAACAGTTTTTTTGCATTGATAATGATTAGACTCTCACTGACTTCAGCATTTTTGGCTGCTACGATGGCCACCTATGCCCAACAACACCAGGCATTAACGGTAAAAGACTATGAACAGGCGGAGCGCATGCTGAGTTATAACACCGAGCCACTGGTGGATCATAACGGCGTTGTGCCTAACTGGCTGCCGGACGGGCGTTTCTGGTACCGTGTATTAACTGCCCAGGGCAGCGAGTTCATACTGGTGAATCCCGCCAAGGGAACCCGCGCTGCTGCTTTTGACCAGCAGAAGCTGGCCACGGCGCTATCTGCCGCTACCGGCCAGCAGTATACCGCCGCTATGCTGCCCTTCCAGTCCTTTAGTTTTGCTGCGGATGGTAAGTCCATCATCTTCCATACTGATGGCAAACAATGGAAATGCGATCTTCAAAGTTATGCCTGCAGCCAGGATAACGGCACGGCTGTAATGGCCAGTAACGCCGTACGGCCAGGCGGCAGGAGAGGGCCTGTACCCACCGGTAACGCCGTAGTATCCCCGGATGGTAAACGCGCTGCTTTTATTAAGGCAGATAACCTGTGGGTGCGCGATCTAAGCTCCGGTAAAGAAACACAGCTCACTACAGACGGTATTAAGGACTTTGGCTATGCCACAGACAATGCCGGCTGGAGCAGCAGCGACCGTCCGGTACTGCGCTGGTCGCACGACTCCCGTAAGATCGCCACGTTTAAACAGGATCAGCGTAATGTAGGCGAAATGTACCTGGTGACCACCAACGTAGGTACCCCTACTTTAAAGGCCTGGAAATACCCCTTACCGGGCGACTCCGTAATTGCTATGATCCACCGCGTGATCATTGACGTGGACAACGCTAAAGTGATCAATATACAGGCAGCGCCGGACCCGCACCGCGCCTCCCTGAGCGATGATATATCCAGCAGCGGCACCTTCGATGATGTAGACTGGAGCGATGATAATACCCAGCTGGCCTTCCTCTCCACCTCCCGCGACCATAAGCAGGAAAAGCTGCGGATTGCGGACGCCGGCACCGGCGCTGTACGCGAGGTACTGGAAGAGACCGTGGCTACCCAGTTTGAGTCCGGCCAGGGCGCTATTAACTGGCGTTACCTCAAAGCCTCCAACGAAATTATCTGGTACTCCGAACGCGATAACTGGGGCCACCTCTATTTATTTGACGCTACCACCGGTAAACTGAAGAACCAGATCACCCAGGGCGACTGGGTAGTAACGAAGGTGATCAAGGTAGATGAAAAGAACCGCCAGCTGTATTTTATGGCCAATGGTCGTGAGCCGGGCAATCCCTATTTCACGCATTTCTATAAAACCGGGTTTGATGGCAAGGGTCTTACCCTGTTAACGCCGGAAGCAGGTATTCACCAGGTATCCCTGGCCCCTGCCAGCGATTACTTTATTGATACGTATTCTCAGCCGGATGTAGCGCCGGTGACAGTACTGCGCAACATGAGCGGCAAACTGGCCGTTAACCTTGAAAAAGCGGACCTGTCCCGCCTGACCGCTACCGGCTGGAAAGCGCCCAAACCTTTTTCCGTAAAAGCGCATGACGGCAAAACAGAGATCTATGGTATGTTATTCACACCCACGCAACTGGATCCGCAAAAGAAATACCCGGTGATCGACTATATCTACCCCGGCCCGCAGGGCGGCAGTATAGCCGGTAACTGGTACTTTAGCCCTTCCCGCGGCGATCACCAGGCGCTGGCGGAGCTAGGCTTTATCGTAGTAATACTGGAAGGCACCAGCAACCCGCTGCGCTCCAAAAGCTTCCATGATATGAGCTATGGTAATATGGCAGAAAACACCCTGCCGGACCAGATAGGCGGCATCCGCCAGCTGGCCGCACAGTATGAGTATATGGATACTACCCGTATTGGTATCTGGGGCCACTCCGGCGGCGGTTTTGCCACGGCGGCGGCGATGTTCCGCTACCCGGACTTCTTTAAAGTAGGGATCTCTGAATCTGGTAACCATGAAAACCGCAATTATGAGGATGACTGGGGCGAGCGTTATAACGGGCTGGTAGCCAACTCCGATTATGCCGCCCAGGCCAACCAGAACTACGCAAAGAACCTCAAAGGTAAGCTGATGCTGGCCCACGGGATGATGGATAACAATGTGCCGCCTTACAATACCCTGCTGGTAGTGGAAGCGCTGGAAAAAGCCAATAAGGACTATGACCTGGTGATATTCCCCAACAGCCCGCACGGTTACGGCGCTTTTGGCCCGTATATGATGCGCCGCCGCTGGGATTATTTTGTGCGCAACCTATTATCTGCGGAGCCGCCCAAAGAATATGAGCTGAAGGCCAAGGCAGACCCGCGTAATATGCCTGGCAGGGAGTAGAGAAAATACGTTAAATTTAGAGTACCGCAAGGGCCGGTCTGAAAGTGCTGTCACTTTCAAACCGGCCCTTTCTAATGTTATTTTACCCCATTTTGCTAAAGCTTTACCTTGCCTTTTCCTTCGCTTTAGGTTCGTTAAAGGTTGGAATAGCCATTATTGGTAATATAGTATCAGTTGGTGAACCTGTTTTAGGTGATGATAGTATCATTTGGGTGGAATAAGCTAATAGGCAAAGCCCCGGGCTGCCGGATGATCGCTCTGCCGTAAAAAGGGCGTATCTTAGTCTTACAAACCCCAATCATGAAAAAGATCTCCACCGGCCTGCTGGCAGCTATGCTTGCTTTTTCCATAAGCGCCTATGCGCAAAACGTAGAAAAGCCACAAAAGGAACAAAAGG
Organism: Chitinophaga agrisoli; assembly: GCF_008386695.1. GTDB lineage: Bacteria > Bacteroidota > Bacteroidia > Chitinophagales > Chitinophagaceae > Chitinophaga > Chitinophaga agrisoli. The sequence goes on along the minus strand of NZ_VUOC01000002.1, from coordinate 1,254,648 downwards.
AAAGAAAGTATAAGAAGGCCCCCAAAAAAAGTAAGCCCCCCACAGAATTGCCCATGACCAAACCGGATGTAGACCGGACCATGAAAGAGGAGGAGAAAACAAAGGCAGATTCCACACATAAAAAAGCGGAGCATAAGCCACATAAAAAGGATTAAAATAATACCTGGCTTTTATTGATGTATCCCGCTATGTATTAAAAACCACTATCTTCTGAACGCTCCAGCCGGCTGCTCTAAAGATGACCTGCCACAGCCCGTTGCCACCGGGAGAGACATCATTCCAAACAGACTTGTCTGTTTCCAATTATTGCCATACTTTTGCATCATGAAAAAGAATGTGATCAGGCAGACTATCATAGATACAGCAACACGTTTATTTTATAAACAGGGATACAACGGAACGGGCATTAACCAGATCATTGAGGAAGCCGGCATTTCAAAAACCTCTTTATACCAGAATTTCAAGTCTAAAGAAGACCTGTTGATGGTATACCTGGAGGAAACAGGGGCAGAGACGGACGCCGCCCTGAAAGCAGCCGCGGATAAACACGAGGATCCCAAAGATAAGGTGCTGGCCGTATTTGATTACCTGGATGATCTGGTGCAGCAGAAAGAGTATTACGGCTGTAATTTCCTTAATATAGTTTCCGAAATGCCCAAGGAAGCGGTCCGGGTAAGGAAACAGATCAAGAAACAAAAAGACAATGTAAGGAACCTGTTTGCCCGCATTCTGAAACCCGTTCAGAAAGAAGCCATGGCCGACGAGCTGTATACGCTATTTGAAGGGGCTTTGATAGGTAACAAAGTACATGATGATGTATGGCCCATCAGATCCGCACGTAATATTGTTAACAAGCTGTTGTAAGCATCAATTACCATCATCATTAACCGTCCTGGCTTTTTAGCGTTCGCTCTTCAGCGGATGCAGTATTGTCAAAGCCGCCGTGATCATGCCGTTTGTGGCGATTATCAGCCGCGTTTTATTAGAACGCATCCATCAACATTAGTTTAGAACGCAGCTGTCGGTCTTCTTAACAAACACCTCCACCTGATCTTTATACCCCCGCCATTTCTGCTATCCTCTTTCTTCCCGTTATTTTAAAAATAATTAAAAACAGACTTGTCTGTTTTGGAAATATTTCTATACCTTTGACACATGAAAAAGAAATCGATCAGAGAGGTAATTGTGGGCACTGCTACCCGTTTGTTCTACAGACAGGGCTACAGCAACACAGGCATTAACCAGATAGTGGACGAAGCTGGCATCGCAAAATCTTCACTGTACCATTACTTCAAATCAAAAGAAGACCTACTGATGGCATACCTGGAGGAAACCGGGGCAAAGACCCATGCGGCCCTTAAGGCGGCAGCCGATGAGGTAAATGAGCCCCGGGATAAAGTAGTGGCCATATTTGATTACCTGGAGGGGCTGGTACAGCAAAAGGATTTCTTTGGATGCAATTTCCTGAACATCGTATATGAGCTGCCGGAAGATGCGGTGCGCATACGGGAGCAGGTCAAATACCAAAAGGATACCGTAAGACAGCTGTTTGCGGAAATACTGCAACCCATCCATAAAGAGCGGCTGGCCGATGAGATCTATACCTTATTCGAAGGCGCCCTGATCGGGAACAAGGTACACAGCGATACCTGGCCTATTGTGAGGGCGCGGGATATCGTAAAAAAGCTGATCTGATTTTTGATCTTGTAAAAAACCAACCTGTCTGTTTATTAAGTGAACAATATAGATAGAACAGATAGCCAGCACGGAGTAAGCACCACTATATAATATCTGCAACAATGAAAAAACAAACCATGCATTACAAGCAGCAGCATGTTGATGGGATCAACATTTTTTACCGGGAGACAGGAGACCGGACCAAGCCGCACCTCATTCTCCTAAACGGCGTACCCTCTTCTTCCAGCGCCTTCCAGGAACTCATGAATGACCTGAAAGACGATTTTTATCTCGTAGCGCCGGACTTCCCCGGCTTTGGCAACAGCGATATTCCCAGCCGGCAGGAATATGAGTATACTTTTCATAACCTGTCAGTAACAATAGAGAAATTCATCAGCCAGCTGGGTCTTGTAAAGCCGCATCTGTACGCCATCGGATACGGGGGGCCAGTGGGCTTCAGGATTGCGGTGCGCCAGCCAGCGCTGTTTGCCTCGTTGATCCTCCAGAACTCCAACGCCTATTTTGAAGGATTAGGGCCAGCCATGCAGGCGGCAGAGCCGTACCTGAAGAACCGCAACGAAGAAACAGAGCAACTGGTACGCCCCTTATTAACTACACTGGATGGTATCAAGCTATTTTACCTCAGCGGGGCAGAGGATGCCTCCAGGATCAATCCAGACGGCTATAACAATTCTTTTTACTACCTGAACCGTCCCGGACAGCAGGAAATACAGCTGGACCTGCTGTACAATTACGGCAGCAACCTGGCGGAATATCCTGCCTGGCAGCAATTTCTGAAAACCCAGCAACCGCGCATATTACTGGTATGGGGCAAAAATGATGTTTTCTTTCCCCTATCTGCCGCGGAAGCCATCAAAAAGGATGTGCCCGGCGCTGAGCTCCATGCCTTTAATACCAGCCATCTGGCGTTGGAAGAATACCATACTGAAATAGCAGAAAAAATCCGGAAATTCGTAAACGGCCGCTGATTTCTTTTTGCTACTTACTTAAACCAACTTGTCTGTTTTCGAGAGTTCAATTATTGATCATTAAAAAAGCAAAAAATTATGAACGCGCAATCTGTAAACTACCGTGACATTAAGGTAAACGGCGTAAAGATCTTTTATCGCGAATCAGGGCCGGCAGGCGCTCCCGTCGTGTTGTTACTGCATGGTTATCCCACCTCATCACACATGTTCAGGAACCTGATACCGTTGTTAAATGACCAGTATCATGTGATCGCACCGGACCTTCCGGGATTTGGTTATTCGGATGCACCGGCTTACGAAACATTTAAATATACTTTTGATAACCTGGCCGGCATTATGCAGGGTTTTATCGATCAGCTGGGCCTGAAACGTTTCGCCATTTATGTATTTGACTATGGCGCTCCGGTAGGTTTTCGCCTGGCTGTTGCCAACCCGGAAAAGATCACCGGCATCATATCACAGAATGGTAATGCCTATGTGGAAGGCCTGAGCGATGGCTGGAATCCCATCCAGAAATACTGGAACGACCCATCCGCAGAGAACCGTAATGCATTAAAGATGATGGCTACCGAAGAAACTACCCGCTGGCAGTATGAGCATGGGGTAAGCGATACCAGCCTGGTGGCCCCGGAATCCTATACGCTGGATCAACACTTCCTGGATAGGCCCGGTAATGTAGATATCCAGCTGGACCTGTTTAAGGACTATGCCTCTAACGTGGCCCTGTATCCCACTTTCCAGGCTTATTTCAGGGATAAGCAACCTGCTTTCCTGGCCGCATGGGGCAATAAAGATCCGTTTTTCCTGCCTGCCGGCGCAGAGGCCTTTAAACGGGATATAAAGAATGCAACCGTCACCTTCTTCGATACAGGTCATTTTGCCCTGGAAACGCATGTACGCGAAATAGGCGCTGCCATCCGCAGCTTCCTGGAGAAATTACCTGAATAAATAGCAGTTCAAGTGCACAACCGTGGCAAGGCGGCGGCTCCGGAGGCGGCTGCTTTGTCAGGGTTGTGCTGTTTATCCGTCTAAATAGGAAAATGTTTTTTTATGACAGATGATCAAACGGTGGGAGAGAGGTATGCGGTTGCCTACGGAGGCGGAGTGGGAAGTAGCTGCCCCGCAGCTACACTGGGGCCAGCGGTGGGAGTGGACAGAAAGCGCCTACCTGCCTTATCCGGGCTTTAGTAAAGCGCCCGGTGCGCTGGAGAGTACAACGGCAAATTTATGGTAAGTCAGCAGGTACTGAGAGGGGCTTCTGAAGTAACATCTCCCGGTCATAGCCGGATCAGCTACCGGAACTTCTTTCAGCCTGAGCTGAGATGGCAGTTTACCGGTATCCGGCTGGCAAAATAGTACCCTTATATAAAACAGGTTTTGAACATGAAAAGTCAACAAAGGATAATAGCGCCAACGGAAGTGTGCGCAACCACCCAGATCAACACAAAATTTTACCGGGATGTGATCACCGGTTTACGCGCAACATCTAAATACCTGCAATCCAAATATTTCTATGACGCCGCGGGGGATAAGCTGTTCCAGGATATCATGGAATGTGAGGATTATTATCCGTTTGCCTGCGAGCTGGAGATCTTTATGCGGCAAACGGCGGCGCTGGCGAGTGCGCTTGCGCATCCCGGAGGTAGTTTTGATCTGATTGAGCTGGGCGCGGGCGATGCTACAAAATCCGGCTTTCTGTTACAACACCTGCTGCAACAAGGCGCTGACTTTACGTATATGCCGATAGATATTTCCCGGAATGTGATCTCCCAGCTGGAAGAAACGCTGCCCGCAACATTACCGGGTTTACGCATGACTGGCCTGAACGGGGAATATTTTGATATGCTACGGCAGGCGGCCCGGCTTTCCAATAACCGCAAAGTAGTCTTGTTCCTGGGCTCTACCCTGGGGAATATGACGGTGCATGATACGGCCCTGTTCTGCCAGGAGCTGCGGGAGCATTTACAGCCGGGGGATATGGCACTGATAGGTATAGACCTGAAGAAACATCCAAAGACGATACTGGCGGCCTATAACGACCGGGAGGGCATTACCCGGAAATTTAACCTGAACCTGTTAAGGCGCATTAACCGGGAGCTGCACGCCAATTTTGACCTGAGCGCGTTTGAGCATTATCCTACCTACGACCCGGAAACAGGCAGCTGTAAAAGCTACCTGGTAAGCCGTACAGACCAGGAAGTGGAGATCAATGGGCAAGAGATCATCCGTTTTGCCAAAGATGAGCACATTTTTATGGAGATCTCCCAAAAGTATACGGTATCGCAAATGGACCAATTAGCCGCTGACGCCTCCTTTAAACCGGCCGGCCAGTTCTTTGATCACCGGAAATGGTTTATGGACGCCATATGGCTGGCGGTATAAGATCACCTTTAAAAACGAGCAGTTATGACGACGGACAAAAAAATGCACGGACCAGAAGAGTCTGCGCCGGAACGCGTAAACGCATTTTCAGACGGCGTGTTTGCCATTGTGATCACCATTATGGTGCTGGAATTAAAAAAGCCGGAGGAGCCCACATTCGGGGCATTGTTCCACCTGTGGCCTACCTGGATCAGTTATGCCGTAAGCTATCTCTTTATCGCCATCGTTTGGGTAAACCACCACTACCTGTTAAAGTACGCCAAGGGGGCTTCTTTCCGCTTAATATGGGGCAATTTTGCGCACCTGTTCAGCGTGTCCCTGATCCCCATTTTAACGGTTTGGATAGCGGAGAGCAAACTGGCGGCGGTACCGGTAGCCTTGTATGCAGGCGTGTTCATGCTGGTGAACGTCACCTACCTGGTGCTGGCATGGGAATGCCTGGGCGTCAGGAGGCCAACGGCAGCAGCTGTCCGTACCAGGAAGCTGCTGCATATCCGGTCCTTTTTTACCATCTCGCTGTTCTTCCTGGCGATGGTCGTTTCTTTTTGGTTCCCCTACCTGGGTCTGGGGCTGATCTGCTGTTGCCTGGGGCTGTACTTAAGACCGGAAATACCGGGTAAACCCGGCTATTAAATATTTATTACATCAACAAAAACAAACCATGGAAACTTCAGTTGTAATTGTAACGGGCGCCAGCCAGGGTATTGGCAAGGCTACGGCGCTTAAGTTAGCCGGAACATTTGGCGCAATAGTATTGGTAGCCCGTGATGAGGATGGCCTGCAGGAAACGGCTGCTGCCATAAAAGCGCAGGGTAAGCAAACCTTAACAATAGCCGCAGATCTGCGCCTGCCGCAGGCGGCAGAGCAGATAGTGCAGGCAACACTGGCGCAGTTTGGCAGGATAGACGCCCTGGTGAATGTAGCCGGCGCCGTGCCGCAGATCGACCTTTTTGAAATGACGGATGAACAATGGAATGATGGCGCGGAACTGAAGTTGCATGGCGCACGCCGCCTGGCCATCAAAGCCTGGGAGGCCCTGAAAGCGGCCAAGGGCGCAGTGGTATTTATTTCCGGTACCAGCGCCTTTACGCCCAAACCTACTTTTGCGGCAGTAGCCACTATTAATGCCGCTATTATCGCACTGGCCAAGGCCTTTGCTGACCAGGGCATCAAGGATGGCGTACAGGTGAACAGCGTTTCTCCCGGTCCCGTTATGACCGGGCGCCGCAAATCCTTCCTCACCAAATGGTCGCAGGCAAATGGCGTTTCTATGGAAGCAGCAGCCGGGAAATTCCTGGAGGAAGCCCATATAAGCCGTTATGGGGAACCGGAAGATGTGGCGGAACTGATCGCATTCCTGGTGTCGCCACCCGCCCGCTGGATGACCGGCAACGCATTGCGCATAGATGGGGGAGAAGTAAAAGGGATCTGATAAAAAGGACGTATCAAAGTGCTGATACGTCCTTATATTTTACGGCAATAAACTTGATAAATAAGGCTAAATAAAGGGGGAATTCCGTTACGGTCCATAAAATATATCTGGTTACCAATACGTTAAAGGTTGGGCCCATTTTAACAGGCTCATTATTTAGCAGTACTGTATCTTTGGGCCCGAAAATACCTGCTGGCCGATCAATTATATGGAACGTAAAACACGCAAACGGATACTTCGTTTTATACTGATACCTATTATTGCCCTGTTGTTACTGGTGGGCATTGCTGCTGCTATCCTGTTCACCCAGCAACAACGGCTTGTGAAGATGGCCGTAAAAGAGCTTAACAAACAACTACGCGGAGAACTGGCTTTAGGCGGCAGCGATATTTCCCTTGTACAGAATTTCCCTTATATCTCCATCGGGCTTAAGAATGTACAGTTCTATGCCAGTAAAGCAAAAACAAGCCGTCCTATCTATGAGGCGGAACGTATGTACGTGGGTTTTAGCCTGCCGGATATATTGAAACAGCAATACCGCGTAAAGGCTATTGTCCTCAAGAATGGCCATCTGGACCTGGTACAGGACAACCAGGGCAATCTGAACATTGTGCAGGCCAGCGAAATGAAGCCGGATACCTCCACCAGCATAGATACTACTTCCACCGAACTGGACCTCGATATTAAAAAGGTGATCCTGAAAGAGATGCGGGTCACGTACCTGGATCAGCAGAGCGGGCAACGTATCGCTACGCATATAGAAAAGATAAAGGCCGCTGTGCGTATAGACAGTGTGCTGATCAACGCAGACCTGGACGGTAAAATGGTGGTGGACTATACCAGCCCGAAAGATACCTCCCTGTTCCGTCATAAACACGTGGAAACCAATATACAGGTCTCCTACAACAAACCATTAAAACTGGTAAAACTGGGCAAGGGTAAAGTGAAGCTGGAAGAAGCCCTGTTCGATATCACCGGCACGGCAGACCTGCTGCATGGTAATGATATTGATTTCCACATAAAAGGGGATAAGCCGGACTTTAAGCAACTGTTTTCCTTTGCCCCGGAAGATGTGGCCAAAGAGCTTAAACATTTCAAATATGACGGTCACCTGTCCTTTGATGGTAAGGTAAAAGGTAAACTGGAAGGCGGGCAACAACCGCTGATAGAACTATCCTTTTCCATTGCTGACGCCTGGTTGCATAATACAGACTCCGATAAAAAACTGGATTCCCTGGCCTTTACAGGTTTTTACACCAATGGCGCGCAGCACTCGCTGAAAACCTCGGAGCTGCGCCTGTTGAATATGAATGCAAGGCCTGGTAAAGGCGTTTTCCGCGGCAGTTTTGTCATGCGTGATTTTTCTGATCCTAAGATATTGATGCAGGTGGACTCTGACCTGGAACTGGAGTTCCTGGGCGATTTCCTGGGCATTAAGGACTTGCAGCGCCTCACCGGCCGTATCCGCCTTAAGATGAACTTTAAGGAACTGGTGGATATCAGCGTGCCGGAGCAATCCATGAACAAACTAACGCAAGGCATACAAAGTGAGCTGACTGTAAGCAATCTTACGTTCCGTATACCCAACTACCCGTATAATGTGGAGCATCTGAACCTGCATGCAGATATGAAAGGTGGTTTTGTAAAACTGGATTCCCTGGCCTTTACCGTAGGCAGTTCAGATTTTCATATGGAAGGCTCGCTGAGCGATCTGCCCGCGCTCTTCCATGCACAGGACAAATCTGTGCTGGTAACCTTTAATGCCCACAGTAACAAGATAGTGCTAAAGGAACTGATGGCAAGATCAGACAGCGCGAAGCGGGACCTGGCTAAATCCCCCACGGATACTGCCAAACGCCGGAAGGGCAGGGAAGAGATCTATGGGTTTAACATCGGTATGTCGCTGGAAACATCTGTGAATGAGCTGCTGCATCCCAACCCGCTGCCCAAAGGCAAGTTTAAGATAGAGAAGCTGTTTGCCTCCTTTAAACGTTATCCGCATGCCTTCCATGATTTTGGCGCGGAGCTCACCATCGGCGATACCTCTTTATTGCTGCGCAATTTTGCCGGCCGTATAGATAGCAGCGATATCAAGTTCAGCGGCCGCGTTAATAATTACGCGCTGTGGTTCAATAAGGTGATGAGAGGGCGTACCCAGGTGGCCTTTGACCTGAAATCCCAGCGCCTGGCCATGCATGATGTGCTGGGCCGTATGAGCCGTAAATATGTGCCCGGGGATTATCATGAAGAAGTGGCTACCAATATCTGGCTGCGCTCTAAGATAGACCTGCGCTATGATTCTGTTTTCCGTTTTGCCAATATCAAGATCGCCAATATCTCCGGCGAGTTAAAGAAACACGCCTTTAAACTGGATAGCATCAGTGGTAACGTAAAAATAGGGGCCGATAATTTTATCCGGATAGACACGCTGAAGGGTAAGGTAGGCCGCAGTGATTTTGATATCAATATGCGCCTGTACGCGGGTAAGGATACCGTTAAAAGGAAGAAGGAGAATTTCCTGCTCTTCTCTTCCCGGTTGCTGGATGTGGATCAGCTGACGAACTACAAGCTTACTGCCTCCAATGATCCTGCCGCGGCGCCTTCCATATCAGAGATGCCCACCAAACCAGTGGCCACAGCGGCGGTGAATAAGACTTCCACGCATGCGGATGCGTTCAACATCTTCCAGATACCTTTTATTGATTTTAAAGCCACTGTTAACGTGGCTACCATCAAATACCACCGCCTTTGGATCAAGAAATTGTCCAGCAATGTACGCATGCAGGCAGATCAGCATCTGTACCTGGACACGCTGATGATGGAGATAGCAGAAGGTAAACTGGCCGCAAGAGGTCACTTTAACGGCAGCAATCCTGAAAAGATCTACCTCACCAGCCGTATTAAGGTGGATGATATGAACATCGAGAAAATGATGCTGAAGCTGGATTATTTTGGACAGGACTATGTGATCAATAAAAACATCAAAGGCCGGCTGAATGGTACCATCCGCAGTTATGTACAGGTGCATCCGGACCTTACGCCGCTGATAGACCATTCCAAAGCGCAGCTGGATGTAGATATCCGTAATGGCGTGCTGATAAACTTTGCGCCCATACAGGCCATGTCGTCTTATTTTAAGGATAAGAACCTGAACATGGTACGTTTTGATACCCTGCGTAACAAACTTACTTTCCAGGACGGCGCGCTGACCATCCCCAATATGAATATCAACTCTTCCCTGGGCTTTATGGAAATATCCGGTAAGCAGTCGCTGAACCTGCAGATGGAATACTACATGCGCATTCCCATGAAAATGGTCACGTCCGTAGGCTTCCGGGCGCTGTTTGGCAGAAAGCAGGAAGAGGTAGACCCCGACCAGGTAGACGCTATCGAATACCGGGACGTGGACAAGAAAGTACGTTTTATGAACATCAAAGTTACCGGCACGCCGGATAACTTTAAGATAGGTTTAGGTAAAGCCAAGAAATCTACCTGACCGTAACGGCTATTGCGTCACCCGCCCTACGCCAAACTGGTCGCCGGCGCGGGTGGCCTTATTACCGCTGAACTCAACCTCCACCATCTTTTCGCTGGCCACACTGTTATTGAACTCGTCCTTTAAGGTTAAGAGTATCTTGCGGGTCTTTACATCAATTACCTCTCCGCTGGAGGGGTAGGCGTATTTGCCGTCCAGGCTGAAGGTTACCCATCCCGGCATATCCTGTAAAGGAATGGTGGTAAGCTGTTGGTAAGGAGGCGTGGCCTTGAAGATATGCATGCGCATATTATGGCCATCGCATACCCAGAGCTCCTTTTCATCCGGCGTAAGGCCAATACCATGGCTTGGGTTGCCGTGCCGCCTTACCGGTCCCATTTCCCAGCCTTCTACTTCCACATGGGCCAGCTTAGCGCCGGTTTTCAGATCGCCCACTTCGAAGCCCAGCAGGCTGTCTATCGTTACGTACACCAGGGTTTCTTTACCGTTGATGGTAAAGGGGCGTATGTGGTTGTTAAATTCGCCCACTTTGCTTACGATACTATTTGTTTGCGGATCCGCAATATAGAGCCAGGGGCTGGCCAGATCATCCAGGTACACCCGTTTGCCCGAAGGACCGTAGATGGTGTTGTGCGCTCTTCTGTATACCTCTATCTTCTTGATCACATCGCCCGTTTTACAATCCACCACATTCCAGAATTTATTTTCAAGGGAAGGCAGGTACATGGTAAGGCCATCCGGCGAGATGGACATGCGGTCGCAGCCGGCTTCATAGAATTTTTCCCATACCACTTTTTCCGTAGTAAGGTCTATGCGCTGTAAGGATTCCAGTGTGCTTACATATATGCTGTTGAGCGGAATGCTTACGGCAATGCCTTTTACGTTGGATGGTTTGCCGTTGGGATGTAGCCCTTTGGTGCTGATCCTTTTCACAAAACGGTGATTGTTGTCCATATCGAACACCAGCAGGCCATGGCCGCCAAATCCAAGGTAGTCGCGTATGCCGGGCGTAGCTACGTAGAGATAATGTTTTTCTCCCGCTTTTCCGGGTTCTTCAGTGGTATGTGCGGGAGCGCCGGCGGTTAAAAAGAGGGCAGATAATCCGCAGAGCAGTAATACAGCGGGCAAGTGTGCTTTCATAACGATGTGTAATGGTCTATGGGTAAAATAGGCGATTTTCCCTGTATTTTTTACACTTAATGGAATATCAGCGTAATTTAGTGATCATCGGTATCCCTTCACCCCCAAAACAACGGTTATGGAACATCAGGAGCCCGTCTTTTCCCATGCAGAGCCCTGCTTTCCTGTAAAAGACGTAGCGGAGACCATCCGTTACTGGCAGGAAGTGCTTGGTTTCCCGAATAAGTGGACCTGGGACGATCCCCCTACATTAGGCGCTGTTTCCTGGCACGGCGCGCATGTACAGTTCTTTCAGTATACCGGAACTACACCCCTGCCAAAGGAGTATTCCGTTTGGATACGTGTGCGGCATGTTGACGCGTTGTATGCCCTGCACCAGCAGCGGAACGCCAATATTGTATCGCGGCTGGAACAGCAGCCATGGGGCATGCATCAATATGCCGTGCGGGATAATAATGGCTACTATGTGTGTTTTGCCGGTCCGGTGGAGGATAAGCGGGCCACTGATGCGGTGCGGCCGCCTGCTGTAAAAGTACATATGCAATTGCCAGCTGCGGAAGATTATATACGTTTATCTGTAGCGGTAGGATGGTCTGCCTTAACGCACGAAGCAGCCAGGGCGCGCATAGCGCCCGCTGTAACGGGCGTGATAGCGGCAGATGCGGAAAGCGGTATGGTAATAGGCTGTGTTCTATTAATGGGGGATGATCTTAGCTATTATTATGTAAAGGATGTAATGGTGCATCCGGACTGGCAGCGGAAAGGCATAGGCACAGCCATGATGAAGGCGCTTACCGGCTGGCTGGATACGCATGGCGCCGATAAGGCGCTGGTATCGCTTATAACGGGCGAAACGCTGGAGCCGTTTTATCGGCAGGCAGGGTTTACGGAGGCATTTGGTATGATCAGGTATGTGAATAAAGGATGATGTTTCACAACTCGTTATACCGGGTACGGTCCTTCCGTAAATGTCTCCGCATGATACCCTTTTGCGCCTATCACCTTCGCTAAAGGGCTTTGCACCGTTTCTCCCGCCTGTAAACGCGCTATCAGGTACTTGAAATCATACTTTGGCTGCCAGCCCAACTCCTTGCGTGCGCGTTCATTCACATATACCCGGTCCAGGCCGGGGAACATATGCCAGCCTTTCTGCTGGTACAGATCCACATACTCCGGTATTAAACGTTGCAGCACAGCCGGCGCATTACTCCGCAGTTCCGCCAGGTCTGCCTGGGAGAACGGTGTGGTAGCGCTGATAATATACTTGCCAAAACCTATTTCGCCGGTACGTGCTATTGCGGCAATATGCGCGCTTACGGCGTCCTCCACATCCACGCGGCGGGAAAGGTATTCATTGGCTTTCATGTTCGCATCTGCGTACGCATCCCGCGTGGCTTTATGATCGTCTTCCTCGGGGAAGAAACGGGAGGTGCGCAGTACGGTACAGGCCAGTCCGTTATTCCGGTAGAACAGTGCGCAGAGGTCCTCTGCGGCGGCTTTGGTAACGCCGTAAATGTTCTTGGGAACGGGCGTTACCTCCTCTGTGATCCATGCCGCGGGCATGCCAGCGGGTGGTACCAGTGCATCTCCGAATACGCTGGTGGTACTGGTAAAAACAAAGCTATGTACGCCGGCGGCTACCGATTCCTGTAACAGGTTCAGTGTGCCGGTGATATTGGTATCCACAAATTGCTGTAAGCTGTGTGTGCCCACATGCGGTTTGTGCAGGGTGGCGGTATGTAATACTACCTCTACACCTTGCAGGCATTGTTTTACAAAATGACGGTCCACGATAGAACCGGTATGCGTAGTAAAAGGGGAGGGCAGTATATCCAGGCTCACCACTTCATAAGGCAGTTCGCGTAAAGTGCGCACCAGCGCTTCGCCCAGGTGGCCGGTGCTTCCGGTAACTAAAACTTTCATATAATTGACTACAATACAGTTTAAAAGAACATCCAGTCAGGTAAAATTACTGTTTTTACTTATATTGCTATAGCGCTTCCTTAAACTGCTTATCATGCTCCACGTTATCTCCCGCAGGCATTTCCTTACATACGCCCCCGCCGTTTTCAGCATAGCCGCCTGGCTCAAAGCTGCTGCTGCAAGTCCGGCAGCGGGTATCATCATGACGGTGAATGGTCCCATACGGCCTTCGGAGCTGGGTGTTACCTTGCCGCATGAGCATGTGCTGGTGGATTTTATTGGGGCAGATAAGGTCTCGCCCAACCGCTATGATGAGCATGAAGCTTACCGCATTATACTACCGCACCTCTTATCCCTGCGGGAAAAGGGCTGCCGTAGCCTTATAGAGTGCACACCCAATTTCCTGGGCCGCAATCCCCGCCTGTTACAAAGGCTGTCCCTGGCGGCCGGCTTGCATCTCATCACCAATACCGGTTTATATGGCGCTGCCGCTCATAAATACCTGCCCGCCTATGTGCAGCAGGAAACGCCGGAGCAACTGGCCGGCCGCTGGGTGGCAGAATGGAAGAACGGGATAGGGGATACCGGTATTAAACCGGGGTTTATTAAAAGCGGTATGGATAAGGGGCCCTTAAGCCCCTTACAGCGTAAGCTGGTAACTGCCGCTGCGCTTACCTGGCGGCAAACTGGTCTGCCCATTGGCATCCATACCGGCGATGGCGCCGCTGCACAGGAAGAGGCGGCCATACTAAAAGAAATGAAGGTGCCGCTTAGCGCCTGGATCTGGATACATGCCCAGAATGAAAAGGACCTGGCCATACATGACCAGCTGGCCGGCGCCGGGGCCTGGGTATCGCTGGATGGCCTTAGTAAAGAAAATGCGCAGGATTATATTACCCGCTTAACCCGGCTCAAACAGCACGGCTTTTTACAACAAACGCTTATCTCCCACGATGCTGGTTGGTATAATGTAGGGCAACCCGGCGGTGGTCAATTCAGGAATTATAATTACCTGCTTACTGCGTTCGTGCCGCTGTTAAAACAACATGGTTTTACGGAGGCGGATATCCGTATGCTTACCGTGGAGAACCCCGCCAGGGCGTTTACCATCCAGCCGCAGCCAGCCGGTGTTTGACGCTTGTTAACATTAAAATAACCCAAATTTTACACGCGATTCGCGCAAAGGTGCTAACCTTACGGTCTATTATCAAACCTATATCAGACTAAAAAGTATGAATTTCCAAAAATTCCTGCCCGTTGTGGCATTGGCTGTACTATGCGCCTGTTCCAAAGATGATAAAGATGGTGGCCAAAAACCTCCTTCTGGTGGCGAAAACCCCGCAACCTTTGCGGAGATAGGTACCATTGATATTGGCGAGGAAGCCGGCGCCGCTGAGATCAGCACCTATGATCCTGCTACCAAACGCCTGTTTGTGGTAAATAATGAAGAAGGACAGCCCAATAAGATCGATGTGATCGATTTTGCGGATCCTTCCAAAATGACGGTGATCCATAGCATTATTACGGTTGGCGGCGCGGTGAACAGCCTGAGCGTAAACAACGGCAAGCTGGCGGCAGCCATAGAGGCGGCTAACAAACAGGACGCCGGCCATGTGACCGTATATAAGACCAGCGATTATACGGAGATCAAGACCATCCCTACCGGCGCTTTACCGGACATGATCACCTTTAGCCCGGATGGTAAATACATCCTTACTGCTAACGAAGGTGAGCCCAGCCAGGACTATACGGCAGATCCGGTTGGTTCTGTGTCCATCATCAGCGTAGATAACAACTACAGCGTGGTGAATGTGGATTTCAGCTCCTTTGCTTCCCAGCAGGCTGCCCTGCAGCAGAAAGGCCTGCGCGTGTTTGGCCTGAATGCCTCTTTTGCCCAGGATATGGAGCCCGAGTATGTCACTATCTCCGCTGATTCTAAAACTGCCTGGGTCACCTTGCAGGAGAACAATGCCATCGCAAAGATCGATATCGCTACCCAAAAGGCTACGGACATCTTCCCCCTGGGCTTTAAAGATTATAACCTGGATGCTAATGCAGTAGACCTGTCAGATAAAGACGGTGGCATTAGTTTTAAGAAGTGGCCGGTAAAAGGGATTTATATGCCGGACGCCATTGCCGTATTTGAAAAAGACGGCACGCCTTACCTGTACACCGTAAACGAAGGCGATGTGCGCGAGTACGATGCACTGGATGAAGCCGTGCGTATAAAAGATCTTCACCTGGATCCCGCTGCATTCCCGGATGCTGCTACCCTGCAGAAAGACGAGAACCTGGGCCGCCTGAACGTAACGCCTTACCTGGGCGATGCGAATGCAGACGGTTTGTACGAGTCCCTGTACTCCTTTGGTGCGCGATCCTTTAGCGTATGGAATGGTACCAACGGTACCCTGCTGTACGATAGCAAAAATGAGCTGGAAGTAAAATGCAACGGAGCAGGTTATTATGACGATGGCCGTAGCGATGATAAAGGCGTAGAAGCGGAAGGCATTACCATTGGTAATGTAGGCGGTAAAGCCATTGCCTTTGTAGGTATGGAAAGGTCTGATGCCGTAGCGGTGTATGATATCTCCACACCCTCCGTACCGCTTTTCCTGCAGATCTTAAAAACAGGCGATGCGCCGGAAGGGGTGCTGTTCGTATCTGCCAATGACAGTCCTACCAAGAAAAGCCTGTTGATCGTGAGCAGCGAGGATGATGGCGTTATCAAAGTGTATTCACCCAAAGAATAACCGTAAAAACCCTGTTTTTACGGGAGTAAATCCTGTGGTGTTTTGTGTTAAATTGAATATTATTCACCATTTAACCAGACACAGACTATGAAAAAGAAAACATCACAGAAATTACAGCTGGTAAA
Source organism: Chitinophaga agrisoli (assembly GCF_008386695.1). GTDB lineage: Bacteria > Bacteroidota > Bacteroidia > Chitinophagales > Chitinophagaceae > Chitinophaga > Chitinophaga agrisoli. Next base: position 1,238,734 of record NZ_VUOC01000002.1, on the reverse strand, counting down.
GATCAAGTTGGCTAACCTGAGCCGCGCAGATCAGCAAACAGAAAAGAACCGCACGCTGCCCACTACGCAGTATATCTCCTGCGGTGCTACTTTCTGGGTTTGCTGATAGCTGGCTGATCACAGGAAGGATTAATAATAGAGAAGGGAATGAATGGCTAAGCATTCATTCCCTTCTCTGTTGAAGAAAGAATAGATATTACAGATGTACCTGTGAAATGGTAGTCATAACAGTCCCCGCTTCCAGCTCATAAGGCATTTTGCCCTGCTCAAAGATCCGCGCGGGCTGTGTGCCTTCCAGGGTGATCACATCGCCCTTTACCCTTATCCAGCTGCCCTCGCGTAAACCAATTACCGGTGTGTTTTGCTGCGTATGGAATTCGAATATCCGGGTCTCCCTGGTTTCACCCATATGCGGCAGGGAAGGGATAGGGTCCAGGTAATGCGGGTTCAGGTTAAACGGTACCAGCCCCATGGTCCGGAAACTGGACGGGTATACAATAGGCATATCATTGGTGGTTTGCATATTAATACCGCCAATATTGCTGCCCGCACTGGTACCCAGGTAAGGCTTGCCTTTTTCTACTTCCTGTTTTAACACATCCATCAAATGCAGCTCATGCAGCTGTTTTACCAGCAGAAAAGTGTTGCCGCCACCGGTAAAAAAAGCATGGCCTTCGCGCAGCGCCTGTTGCGGATCAGGGAAAGTATGCAGGCCGCGTACGGGAACGCCAAAGTCCGCAAAAGCAGTGGACACACGCGCCGTGTAATCGTCATGGGAAATGCCGCCGGGCCGTGCATAAGGAATAAAGATCACTTCTGGCTTGTTGCCGAAAAGCTCCCTGATAACAGGCGCCAGGTAGGCGAGATAAGCTTCTCCATAGAGGGTAGAGGTGCTGGCCAGAACAATGTTTTTCATGGGTGATGGTCGTTTTTATGCTTGGTGGCGCAAAATACATTTTTTGCCGGTGCAAAAACTGTCTTCACCGGTTTTTTGCCCTGCGTTAACCTATCTGCTATAGCCCCAGGCAAACATGCTGCCTAGCTTTGCAACATGAAAACAAATACTGTATTAATATCGGGGGCCAGCATAGCCGGCCCGGCACTGGCTTACTGGCTACAGAAATATGGATATAAGGTGACCATTATTGAGCGTGCGCCGGGCATACGGCCGGGTGGGCATGCGGTGGATTTCCGAGGCGCGGTGATGCCTTTATTAAAGGAGATGGGCGTGGATGAAGAGATACGCCGTCGCCAGACCCGCGCCGGCAAGATCACGATCGTTGATAAGGATAACCGCAAAAAGGCCAGCTTCCCGGACGGCTTTACCAGCGGCGAGCTGGAGATCATGCGGGGCGATCTTGCCAATGTGCTGTATGATGCCACCCGCCATGAGGCGGAATATATTTTTGATGATACGATCACTTCACTTACAGAACACAACGACGGTGTGGAGGTAAGTTTTCAGCGCAACAAACCCCGCCGTTTTGACCTGGTGTTTGGCGCAGACGGTATGCATTCCAGGGTAAGATCTATCGCATTTGGTACAGAGGCCAGTTATATAAAACATATGGGGCTGTATATCGCCATCTTTACCGTGCCCAATTTTATGGACCAGGGTATGGATGGTGTGTATTACGGCGTGCCGGGTAAACGGGTGGGCATATTTGGCGCAGATAACGGTAAAGAGGCCCGTGCTTCTTTTTACTTTACGGAAGACTCGCTGGAGTATGATTACCGGGATATTGAACAGCAAAAACGGATCATCCGCGAAAGGTTTTCCGGCGAGGCATGGGAGGTGCCTTACCTGCTGGAGCAGATGGACAAAGCGCATGATTTTTATTTCGATTCTATCGGTCAGATCAAAATGGACCGGTGGTATAAAGGCCGCATCGCGCTGTTGGGAGATGCCGCCCATTGCGCTTCTCCCATGTCTGGCATGGGCACCTCCATGGCAACTATTGGCGCCTATATACTGGCCGGCGAACTGATGGAAGCAGACGGCGATCATGAAAAAGCATTTGCCAGCTACGACGCGCAGATGCGGGAATTTGTATTGCGTTGCCAGGGACTGGCAGATGGCGTGGATTGGTTTGTGCCCAAGACTAAATTCAGGCAGTGGATGAGTAATCAGCTATGGAAGATCCTACCTTACACGCCCTGGAAGGATATGATGGTAACATTGCCCTTAAAAGTGGCCAGTTCCATTAAGCTAAAGGAGTACCGCCAACCAATGCCTACGGCGTTACATGCCACTGTATAGCATAATACTCCGCCGGCTCACTGGAAAGGTTTTTGGCTGCATGCGGCACATTGGCCTCCAGGAAAACAATATCGCCTGCTGAGGCATCATGAAAGGTATCGCCTGTCTGCATTTGCACCTTGCCTTTGATCAGCAGGATGATCTCTTCCACCCGGTGCGTGTGTGCCGGGTGGCTGGCATAACCTGGGTTTAGCTGGGTAGCATGTATATCAAAACGGGGGAACAGGCCGGAGGGCCTGTCAAATAAAGGGCGGTACGCGCCTTTGTCGGAAGTGGTGACCGGCAGCGTATTCCATTCTTTAATCAGCGAGCCGCCGGCATCGCGGCCGCGTTGTATGTTTCCGGGTATTTTCGTTTGATAGTTGAGCACATAAAAAGTAAGCGGCTCCTTACCTGTATTCTTACAGCTGTAGGCATCGCCTGCTATTACCAGCGCCAGGCTGCGGGGGCCAATGGTTTGGGAAGCCTGGCCAGCCTGCAGGTGCATGTTCCCGCTTTTTACGATCACCAGTTTTTCCAGCGCCTGTTCCTGTGCAGGCGCTTTCCATGTTTTGTTGGCCGCCAGTGTTACGGTGTAGGCATATAAGGTAGTAAGGTCCAGTGTACTGCCGGAGATGATGGGCTTTTCACTGTTCCACGGATATACGGCAGAGGCCAGGCTGTCTGTTTGCGCATGGGCAAATGCGGGGGCCAGCAGCAGTAAGATCATCCATAATGTTTTCATGGGAGTATTATTAATTCTTTAATATACAAAAAAATAACCCTGAAAGAAATTTGTATATCTTTGCCCCCATTATGTAAAATCTATCATACAAAGTGCCATGTAATATCACAAACATATAAAAGGTAAACAAGGCTGCTTCTCAGGCGGCCAGGTATCTTATTTGTTGATATTAAACCTCAGGACATGGCTATTTCACAAAAATACGGCCGCACCTTTCATTATCCGTTCTCTCCCGGCACCACCAGCGATGATCGCATACAACACGATTACTGGCAGCACCTGAGCCGCATACCCGCGTTGGTACATACGGAGAAACTGGACGGGGAAAACAACTGTCTTTCCCGCCTGGGCGTGTTTGCGCGTTCGCATGCAGCGCCCACCACATCACCGTGGACGGAGAGCATACGCCGTTTCTGGCAAAGTATAAAACATGATCTGGGCAACCTGGAAATATTCCTGGAAAACCTGTACGCGGTGCATTCCATCGCCTATCGCCAGCTGGATCATCATTTTTATGTGTTTGCCGTACGGGAGCATGACCAATGGCTAAGCTGGGAAGAGACCCGGTATTATGCAGCCATGCTGGACCTGCCTACCGTGCCGGAAATAAAGGTCTTTACGCCGCCGTTACAACAGGCAATTTTTGAAAAAGAAGTACTGGAGATCGTAGCCGGCCCCGGCGCCTTTGATGCGCATGATGCGCACAGCGGCCGGCCCGCAACGATGGAAGGTATTGTTACCCGCAATGCCGCACAATACCCGGTAGCGGCATTCCCGGAAAATGTATTTAAGTACGTAAGGAAGGGGCACGTGAAAACAGACGAACACTGGACCCGTCACTGGCAACGCGCCCCCCTGCATTATGAAGGAGGTAAACATGTGGACCATCACAGACAATAAAAACTGGGCTTATCTCGAACAACGTTTTGAGTGGGTACGGGTCATGGCGTTAACGCCACAGGACCCTATCCACCATGCGGAAGGGAACGTGGCCATTCACACGCAAATGGTGCTGCAGGAACTGGAGCAGGCAACTGCTTACCAGGCGCTTGGCCCGCAGGAACAGGAGATCCTGTGGGCATCAGCGCTGCTGCATGATGTGGAGAAGCACAGTACCACCGTGACAGAGCCGGACGGCAGCATCACATCCAACGGCCACGCCCGCAAGGGCGCACAAACAGCCCGCCGGATATTGTACACAGAGATACCGGCGCCTTTTGAAATAAGGGAACAGGTAAGCGCCCTGGTACGTTATCATGGCCTGCCGCTCTGGATCTTTGAAAAACCGGATCCTGTAAAAGCGCTGGTGAGAGCCAGCCTGGAAGTGAATACCGTATGGCTGGCGCTACTGGCGCGGGCAGATGTGCTGGGCCGCTGCTGCGCGGACCAGCAGGAAATGTTATACCGCGTGGATTGTTTTGAAGAGCTGTGCAAAGAGTATGGCTGCTGGGGTATTGCCAAACCCTTTACCTCATCCCACGCGCGTATGCATTACCTGCAACGGGAAGATGCTTACCTGGAATATATGCCGTTTGAGCAGCCTGTGACAGAGGTGGTGCTGATGAGCGGTTTACCGGGCGCCGGTAAGGATACGTTTGTGCAACGCAATTACAAACACTGGCCGGTGATCTCGCTGGATGGGATCCGGGAGCAGCATGATATAGCCGCTACGGATAAAACCGGCAACGGGCAGGTGATACAGGCGGCCAAGGAACTGGCCAGGGCTTATCTGCGCAAGCAAACCGGTTTTGTGTGGAATGCGACCAATACCACCCGTATGATGCGGGAACAATTGATATCATTGTTCCTGTCATATGGCGCCAGGGTAAAGATCGTGTACATAGAAAGCCCTTACCAGCAACTGCACCGGCAGAATAAGAGCCGGGAGGCCGCCATACCGGTCATTGCGCTGGACAAGCTGGTGCATAAGCTGGAAGTGCCGGTGTTATGGGAAGCCCATGAAGTAGAGTATTATGTGGGTTAAACAGTATATTGCCGCTGAAACAATTTGTCATGGCTACAATAGACGATTTTAACAAACTGGATATCCGTGTAGGCAAGGTCATAGCAGTGGCGGATTTTCCGGAAGCCAGGAAACCGGCCTTTAAGCTCAGCATTGACCTGGGGCCAGAGATCGGCATCAAACGCTCATCCGCCCAGATCGTGCAAAACTACACAAAGGAAGAGCTGGCGGATAAGCTGGTATTATGCGTGGTAAACTTTCCGCCGCGGCAGATAGGGCCCTTTATATCTGAAGTGCTTACCCTGGGCGTACCGGATAAAGATGGGAATGTAGTACTGATCGAACCAGGTAAAACTGTGCCGCCGGGCGGAAGACTCTATTAATTAATTTGTGCGCAAGCGCTTCATAACTAACGGATAAGGCTGTTCCTTAATACAAGGGGCAGCCTTTTTTAGTTATCATGACAGTTAAAATGGAAATATTTAATATATTTGTTTTCATTATATAACAACCTATTTCCCCTATGCAACAAGAGTACGGCCCTTCGGGCAATCCCATTAACCGTCCTGTAATATCATTTAAAGGCGACGGTGGTACCTATTTTGGTATTCTCATTGTAAACATGCTGCTGACCATTATAACCCTTGGGCTTTATTATCCCTGGGCTAAAGCCAAAAGGCTGCAATACCTGTATTCCTCCACAGAGATGGAGGGTTCCCGGTTTGAATGGAGCGGCACCGGTAACGAGATGTTCAAAGGATTCATCATAGTGGTAGCCGCTATCGTGGGATACTATATACTTGCCTTTGCTATCGGAGCATTGGGGCTTACGGGGCCGGTGAGTGGTACGCTCATTGCACTGACCTACGTGTTTATCGTGTTCCTGCTGATCCCTTATGCCATACATGGCGCCAACCGTTACCACTGGTCCCGCACTTCCTGGAGAGCCATCCGTTTTGGCTACCGTGGCGACAGGACTGAATTCATTAAGCTGTGGGCGAAAGAACTGCTGCTCACCCTTATTACCGCTGGTATCTACGGCTCCTGGATGACGATGAACATACGCAATTACCTGCTGCGTAATCTCCGTTTTGGTAGTGGAGAGTTCTTCTACGATGGTGACGGCTGGGAGTATTTTAAACTGAACCTGAAAGGGTGTATTCTAACTGTTTTAACGCTGGGTATTTATTCTTTCTGGTGGCAGGCGGATATCTTCCGCTATTACATCGATAACATACGCCTCACCAGCAAGGACAACAAGGTGCTGGAATGCCGTTCTACCGCTACCGGCGGCGAATTGGCAGGCTTACTTATCGTAAACATGCTGATGCTCGTTTTCACCTTTGGCATCGCCTATGCCTGGATACAGATCCGCACCATAGAGTTCGTCATGAACCATGTGGAGATCCGGGGTGATCTGGAGCTGAGAGAACTGCGGCAGACAGAAGAAGAATACAGGAACTCTACCGGCGAAAACCTGGCAGATATGCTGGACCTGAGTATTATCTAATTACGCATGTTCAAGGGAGTTTATTTCAACCACCAGGTAGCCAATGCTACCCCTGTCACTATCCAGCTTTTTACGGAGAGCCTGCAGCTGGACTTTATAGGAGGCGCTATGCCTGCCAAAAAGCTGCATTGGCTGTTTACAGAGATCACCATGGAACTGGTGGACCGTAACTTTATCCGCATTACCGGCACGGGAACGGATGCCGGTACGCTGGAAGTAAGCGACCCGGTGTTTGTAAAAGACTTCCTGCAAAACTATAAGCACATACGGGGCGCCGGCTTACATGAGCTGGCGCTCCGTGGTGGCTTAAAAGCGAGCCTTCTCATATTGCTGGCAATAGCCGGTATTATATTGGCGGCCCATTTTTGGGTATTGCCCTGGTGTGCAGACCGCGTGGTGGACAGGCTGCCTTTGTCTTTTGATAAGGAGCTGGGAGATATGGCCCGCGCCAGTATGGATGAACCGGTGGATACAGCTGCCAGCCAGCTGCTTACCCGTTTTGCCGCCCAGATGAAATGGGATGCCCCGGATACCCTTACGTTTACGGTGGCGCCCAGTAAAATAGAGAATGCCTACGCGCTGCCTGGCGGTTATATAGTGGTGTATACCGCGTTACTAAAAAGGCTGAAGACCAAAGAGGAGCTGGCCGCTTTGCTTTCCCACGAAGTGGCGCATATTACCTGCCGCCATTCTGTTCATAAGTTATGCCGTGATATGAGCACCTCGCTGGTATGGACCGCTGCCTTCGGTAACAGCGGCGCTGCTACCGGCGCATTGTTCTCCAATGCCGGCGCGCTATACAGCCTTACCTACTCCCGCCAATATGAGGAGCAGGCGGATATAAAAGGGCTGGCCACCATGCGCAGCAATCATGTTAACCAGCAAGGCATGCTGCAGCTGATGCAGGAATTGCAAAAGCTGGATCATAAACTTAAGATCCCCGAGTTTGTGAGCTCCCACCCGCTTACAGATAACCGTATCCGTTATGTGCGCCGTGAGATCGCTGCAAATCCCGCTCCCGTAAATGATCATGCGGAGATGGAAAAGATCTTCCGCCAGCTGGAGCAACTGTACCACAAATAATGCCGGTAAGATCAGCTTAATCTTTAGCGAAACGTACCAGCATTTGATCGGTTATAAACGGTATACCAGGCTGGCAAAGTAGGTACTATTCATAAATGCCCTGATATTATCGATATATCTTCAAAGATACAAGGGTTGGGCAGGGTTTATAACGCTTTTTCTTCCGGGCGGCAGGGTTCTATAAGAGTGTGCGCTGGCAGGATCCAAATAAAAAGAGGATGTACCGCTCGTTGATACATCCTCTTACCAGATTATATGGACACGTATTTATTTCTTCTCTCCGCCTGCGTCACCGGCAACTTCCGGGCTTGACTTGGGCTCTTCATTGCCATGGTGACAGGTAAAGCAGGTCACCGTCATGGCTTCGCCTTCTTTAAAGTACTTTTTGTTGATGCGCGCTGTCATCTTCATCATACCGCGTGCAATCTCTTTGTGGTGGTTCTCATCGCTGGCGAAATCCAGCTTTTGCGGGTTGTCCTTTTGCGGCGCATGGCAGAAGCCACATTTTACGCCCAGGGCGTTCTTAAAATTGCGCATAACATTCTCCAGATCCTCATGACTGATGTTCTTGGGCAGCACCTTCAGGTTCTTGGCCTTGGGTGGATCCTGCGGCAAGGATAGGGAACAGAGGATAACGGCGACAACTAAAGTCACCGCAACTAATAAGCTTCTCTTTATCATGACCTTATGATTTTGATGATGAACTTATTAATTTTCCGGCACTTTTAATAATTAAATATGATGACAGGCTTAAATGTTTGCTCCTGTCCTGCATATCCCTCCCTGCCCGCTAAAATTACAGGCAAAAAACTTGTATTATTTATACATATTCACGGAACCATAAATTGTTAGCATCTTGACGGAACACTTATTCGCTGTCCACCTGAAGGACTATACGAAAGCGGAACATGCCAGCCTGGAAAAGAAATTGATCGGTATGATCAAACGTATCCGTACCCCGCAGCAGTACATTGCGTTGTTAAGGATGTTCTACGCTTACTATCATGCACTTGAGCTCAAAATGGATCAATATTTGTCGATAGATAACGTACCCGACATAGACGAAAGAAGGAAGTCTGCTGCCATTTTACAAGACATCCGTTTTATGGGGGATACCTCCCCGATGGAAGACCATGCGGTACAAACGCCGGAGATCCGCTCCTGGCCACAGGCTCTAGGCGCTGCCTATGTGTTGGAAGGATCTACTTTAGGAGGCGTGATCATCGCCAGGATGATCAGCGGGCAGCTAGCGATACCAGCCGGGGAAGGGTTCTCTTTCTTTAACGGTTATGGTGATGCTGTTCATCAAATGTGGAAGAAATTCCACGTCTACCTCAACAGTGTGGAAGGGAAAGATGATCAACTACTGGCTGCCGATGCTGCCAGGCAAACTTTTTTAACATTTAGTAACTGGGCCGATCTATATGAGTCAAATGGAGTTTTCAAAATATGATTCGGAATTCTGCGGCAATATCCCCATTCATATCATTAATACCGTACAGGAGTATGGCGCACTCCTGGTGCTGGACAAGGTTACGCTGACCATCGTACAAGTGAGTGAAAATGCCGGCGACCTGCTGGGCGTACCCTTCCGGGAGTTACCGGGTAAATCCATCAACGGGCTGATAAATGACGAAGCCTATAAATCCTTATTGGAATTAGCGCAGCAAAGTGATGGTAATAAACTGGCGGCAACCTGGAAGCTACAGGAACGCCCTTGTGCCGTTATGGTGCATGTACATGGCCAGCAACTGCTGGCAGAGGTAGAGCATAGTCCTGATCTGGTGGCCGAAGAAGCCACCTTTACCCATCTGTATCAACAGATCAAAACATCGATCGGGTTAATAGAACAGGCACAGGATGTAGCCGCCCTTTGCCATACGGCGGCAACGGAAATTAAAAAGCTGTCTGGTTTCGATAAGGTCATGATCTATACCTTTGATAAGGACTGGAACGGTAATGTACTGGCAGAGGCCATGGAGCCCGGTATGGAATCCTATATCGGTTTTACCTTCCCGGCCTCTGATATACCCAAACCGGCGCGTGATATGTATTTGCGGAATCCTTACCGCTTTATCCCGGACCGCGAGTTCAAGCCTGTAAAACTGTATCCGGTCATCAACCCATTAACGCATACTTTCCTGGATATGTCTGAATGTAACCTGCGCGCGGTGGCGGCGGTACATGTGGAATACCTGAAGAATATGCATGTGATGGCTTCCATGTCTGTAAGGCTTATTAAGGATAATGCGTTATGGGGGCTTATTGCCTGCCATCATAAAACAGCCCGTACTATAGACCCGCAGCTGCGGTCTGTGCTGGAGCTGTTATCCGGTGTTATCTCCGGCCGTATCAGCGTGCTGCATCACCAGCAATTTCATGATCTCTCTTCCCGGTTAAATAATATATATACACAACTGATAGAACATCTTTATAAAACAGCCAGCCTGGCCGCCGGCCTGCTCAATGGCACGCCTAATATAATGACTTTATTTGACGCAAGCGGGGTGGTCATCACTTATAAAAATAAGACCTATCATGCGGGAGAAGTACCGGATGCAGCTCAGTTGGAAGACCTGTTGTTATGGCTGCATGTAAAACAGCTGCGGAAGGTTTTTGATACGGACTCCCTGCCCGCAGTATATGATATTACGGAAGAGTTCCAGGAGATAGCCAGTGGCCTGCTGGCCATACCGGTACAGGCGGAGGAGGATACCTACATCCTTCTTTTCAGGAAAGAGTTTGTTAAAACCACTAATTGGGGCGGTAACCCCGATGAAAGGATCTTCTTTGATGAGAACCCCAAGATCTATCATCCCCGCCATTCCTTTAAATTATGGCAGGAGCATGTGAAAGGATTTTCCCGGCCATGGCTGCCGGAGGAGTTGATCGCAGCAGAGAACCTCCGCAGTTTTATTTTTGAATTCCTCACGCGGGATACTATGGGTAAGAATGAGCTATGAAAAGCAAGCACCAACATTACATTGTAGCGGTAGGCGCATCTGCCGGCGGCCTGGAGGCTATCCAGGAGTTTTTTGATAATATGCCGCAAACGGGTAATCTTTCGTTTGTGGTCATTCAACACCTGTCACCGGACTATAAGAGTTTGCTGGTGGAGCTGGTGGCGCGCCGCACCCATATGAAGGTGCTGGAGGCTACGCATAACCTGCCGGTGATGAAAAATTATATCTATGTGATCCCCAACAATAAACAGATACGCATACAGCGCAACAAGCTGCTGCTGTCTGATAAAACGCATGATAAAGTACCCAACAACGCTATTGATGTATTCCTGCATTCGCTGGCCCTGGATAAAAAGGAGCGGGCGGTGGCGGTGATCCTTTCCGGTACGGGTACAGATGGTACACGGGGTATTGCCTCCGTTAAGGAAAATGGCGGGCAGGTATTGGTGCAGGACCCTGCTACGGCTAAGTTTGATGGCATGCCCAATAGTGCCCTCAGCTCCGGGTATGCGGATGTGGTAGCCTCCCCCGCAGGTATAGCAGAAGCCATTGTAAAAGAGATACACCAGCTGGATGCGGACACGCAGACAAAAGAGCCGGATGATAATACCCTTAGTCACATCTTTTCACTCATCCATAAGGCTGCCGGGCACGATTTCCATTATTATAAAACGCCTACTATCCTGCGCCGTATCAGCAAACGTATGGCGCAGCTGGGCATTAATGATCCTCAGCAGTATGTGGAATACCTGGAGGAGCATTCCGAAGAATGTAAGGAACTGGCGCATGATTTCCTGATAGGGGTTACCCGTTTCTTCCGTGATGCGGAGGCTTTCCAGGTGCTGCAGCAAAAGGTGCTGCCGCAGCTGATCGCCAACCGGGAGGGGGACCAGCTGAAGATATGGGTAACTGCCTGCAGCACCGGGGAAGAAGCTTATTCCGTTGCCATAGCCGTTGATGAGGCTCTGGAAACGGCGGGCAAACGTATGGAAGTGAAGATCTTTGCTTCTGATATAGACACCGCTAACCTGGATATTGCCGCTGCCGGCATATATCCCCTGACCATTGATAAAGATGTGCCGGCAGCTTTGCTGGAAAAGTATTTTACCCGTAAATCGAAAGGTTACCAGATAACCCCGCGCATCCGTAAACAGATCGTATTTGCGCGGCACGATATTACCAAAGACCCGCCTTTCATCAAGAATGATCTTGTGTGCTGCCGCAATATGCTCATCTATATGAACGGCATCCTGCAGGACCGCATCTATGCCATGCTGCATTTTTCGCTCAATAAAGAAGGCTTCATGTTCCTGGGCCCCAGCGAAAACCCGCCCTATGGTAAAGGTGGCAGTATGCAACAGGTAAGCGCCAAATGGAAGATCTTCCGGAAGATAGCAGACATTAAACCCCGCATGCATTTTGGCGATAATTTTGCCACGCCGGTAAAAATCATACGTAGCGAAAACGGTCACTCCCTGCAGGGTGAACAGGTGCTGGACACCAAAGGGCAGAAAAACCTCTGGAGCGACCTGCGCACCGCGTTAACACAGGATATGGGGCTTATTGCGCTGTATATTGACCGTAATTTCGAGATCCGCGAGACCATGGGCAATTATGAGCAATTGCTTACCCTGCCCAAGCGCGTGCTGAACCTGAACCTGATGCGCATGCTGCCGCAGGACCTGTCCGTGATCCTTAACCGGGAGGTGCGCAAAGCCTGGAAAGAACGCGAGAAGATACAGCTGCATAACATTGTGTTTGGCAAAGAAGATAACCTGCGCGCTGTAAATTTGCTTATCAACCCCCAGGTAAGCGCAATGGATAACGACTATACGCTGGTGGTGATCAGCAAGGCGCAGCTGCCGCAGGACAGGCCCGCGCATGCATTCACACCTACGCTTGACTCCGACTACCTGCATAGCCTGGAGCAGGAATTGTCTGAGACGCGGAAAAGCCTGCAACTGGCCGTAGAAGACCTGGAAACCGCCAATGAAGAGTTGCAGAGCTCTAACGAAGAACTGCTCTCCTCCAATGAAGAATTGCAAAGCTCCAATGAAGAGCTGCAATCCCTCAACGAGGAATTATATACGCTCAATACAGAGCACCAGCTCAAGATCAAGGAGCTGATAGAACTGAATGATGATCTAAACAATTATTTCAGGAGCACAGATATTGCCCAGATCTTCCTGGATAAGGAGCTGCACATCCGCAAATTTAACCCGGCCTCTGCCCGTATGATCAATTTTATTGATACTGATCTGGGGCGGCCTATCGGGCATATCTCCAGTAATATCAAATATGATCAGCTGGCGGATGATATCCGGCATGTGCAGCAATCGCTGCAGGTGATAGAAAAGGAAGTAACGCTGAAACAGGGAAAGAATTTCCTTATGCGTATCATGCCCTACATTACGCGGGATAATAAATACGCCGGCATCATCATCACGTTTGTGGATATCACCACCATCACCCACCTGAACAATATTGTGCGCAGTGTGTTCAATGCCAGCACCAGCGCTATTTTTGCGCTGCGCACGGTGTCTGATACGCCGGGTGTGATCAGCGATTTTACGATCGAAACAGCCAATAGTCATGCGCATGCCCAATTTGGCAATGAAGAAACGCCCCTGACGGGTAAAGGACTGAGGGCCTCGCTGCCACAGCTGGCCACTCCGGACCTGTTCCAGGAATATGTATCAGTGGTAAAGGATGATACCACGCTGCAACGAGATGTTTATTTCCGCGAGCAGGATAGCTGGTTTGAGCTGATAGCGGTAAAGATGCCGCATGGCCTGGTAGTCACTTACACAGATATTACGGATAAGAAAAAGGCGGAGAAGAAGATACGCCGGAGCTACAGCGAACTGAATGAAACCAAGGAAACGCTGAAAAAGCTGAACCAGGACCTGGAGGATAAAGTGAGGGAGCGCACCCGGGAGCTATCCTTCAGCGAGGAACGTTTTCGCCTGGTAGCCCGCGCGACCAATGATACCCTATGGGATTGGGACCTTACACAGGATAAAATGTGGTGGAGCGATTCCTTTGCCAAGATGTTTGGCTACGAACCCTCCGAAATGACGCGTAAGCAATGGATGGAGAATATTGCGCCGGATGAGCGGACACAGGTGCAGGAAAGCATCTATGGCGCTATTAATGATAATAACAGCCAATGGAGCCTGGAATACCGTTTTCGCCGGGCAGACGGTGAGTATGCGCATATCCTGGACCGCGGTTATATCCTGCATAATGAGTTTGGCGTGCCCTACCGCATGCTGGGCTCCATGTTAGACCTTACAGCGCTGCGGAAGGCAGAACAGGAGATCGCCGCCAATATTGCCGAGAAAACTTTCCTGGCAGAGTCTATGCCGCTGATGGTGTGGACGGCGAATCCATCGCGCAGCGTAGATTTTGTGAACCGGCAGTTTGAATATTACACAGGGCTGCATCACGATGATGCCCTGGGCAAAGGATGGCAGCAGGTGATACACGGGGAAGACCTGCGACGCCTGACCGCAGCCTGGGACAAGGCTGCTGTTTCACAGTCAGATTTTGACTGCGAAGTGCGGGTACGCATCGCCAACGGCAACCTGCGCTGGAACCTGCTGCGGGCCAAAGCCCGCATGGATGAAAAAGGAAGGCTGATCAGCTGGGTGATCACCAATATGGATGTGCATGAGCAAAAGGTGATGAATGAGGTGCTGGAAGAAAAAGTGGAGCGGCGCACCTTGCAGCTCCAGGAGATCAACCGCGAGCTGGAGTCCAGCAACAACGACCTGCAGTTATTTGCCTCCGTAGCCTCACACGATTTACAGGAACCACTCCGTAAGATCCATATGTTCACCAAGATGGTGAAAGACAAACACGAACAGAACCTGCCGGCAGATACGCTGATGTACCTGGGTAAAGTGATGCAGTCAGCCACCCGCATGAAGGCGCTGGTGAAGAATATCCTGCATTTCTCCAAACTGTCCGCTGACAGTTCCGGGTTTGAGCATACGGATATTAACCAGGTAGTGCGCGAAGTGCGGGAAGATTTTGAGGTGATCATCAAGGAAAAGAATGCCAGCATCATAGCCGGTGATATTTGTCCGCTGGAAGTGATCCGCTCGCATATACAGCAGGTATTCCAGAACCTGATAGGTAACGCATTAAAGTTTAACCGGCCGGATGTGCCGCCGGTGGTCCGCATCTGCTCCTGCAGGATAGCGGCCCGGAAATTTGACGCGCCGGAAGATGATAACGGCCGCTGGTGCCGCATTGAGATCAGCGATAACGGGATTGGTTTTGATGAGCAGTTCCGCATAAAGATCTTTGACCTGTTCCAGCGCCTTAACTCCAAGGATAAATATGAGGGTACCGGCATTGGATTGGCTATCGTAAAAAAGATCATTGAGAAACATAATGGGGCTATTACAGCAGACAGTATAGCAGGGGAGGGCTCCATATTTATTATCATATTACCCCTGGAACAGGATAAATAACCCGGGAAAATGACAGGATTTAAAAGGATCTTACTGGCGGAGGATGATGAGGACGACAAAATGATCTTCAGTGAAATACTGAATGAATTGAAAACGGATTATCATTTCCATTTTGATGCGGTGGACAATGGACTGCAGATCGTGCAGCTCCTGCGGCAGGATGAGGCGCTGCCGGACCTGGTGGTGCTGGATCAGAATATGCCCCAGATGAATGGCAAGGAAACGCTGGAGGTGATAAAAAGCGACCCCCGTTTGAAACATATCCCCGTAGTGATCTACTCCACGTATAATGACGGCCGTTTGTCTGACGAATGCCTGCGTATTGGCGCTACGCAGATCATCACCAAACCAGACTCTTTTGAAGGCTTCCGCACCATGATCCTGATGCTGGTAACCCAATACCTGCGGCAATAGACCAGCCCCGGCATACATCCAGGGCTGGCAAACAGCTTATCAGCACGGTCTGGCGGCAGGCTTAGGCGGGCACGGCCCAGGCGCCGCTGGCCGCAGTTTGCTGCGCATAGTCTGCAAAGTCCCTGGCGGGCCGGCCCAGCACGCGCTCCACATCCCCCGTTACATAGGTATTACGGCCGTCCAGCACTTCTGTGAACAGGTAAGTGATAAGGCTCACCAGGTCCTCCGGCAACTGGTATTCCCGCAGAGTGGCTGTATAGGCTTCTATAGGTATATGCTCAAACTGAATGGGCCTGCCGGTGGCTTTTGCAATGATGGCAATGGCTTCCGCAAAGGTGAGCAGGCGCGGGCCGGTTACTTCATACAGCTGGTTAGTATGACCTGGCTGCGTAAGGGCGGTAACGGCTACGTCTGCAATATCGTCTGTATCTATAAAGGGCTCGCCTACATTACCGGCGGGCAGGGCTACATGGCCGGCCAGCACCGGATCCAGTAAATAACTTTCGCTGAAGTTCTGGCTAAACCAGCTGGCCCTTACTACTGTCCAGGGTATACCGCATTGCATCACGATCTGCTCGCAGTCCTGCGCCTCTTTTTCTCCGCGGCCGGAGAGCAATACTACATGTTGTACGCCGCTTTGCACCGCCAGATCCGTAAGCGCGCGGATGTCGTTTACCGCGCCGGGCATGGCCAGGTCCGGGTAAAAGGAGATATACAGAGCTTCCATGCCTTCGAGCGCGGGCATCCAGCTGCGCTGATCTTCCCAGTCAAATGCCGGGCTGCCGGAGCGGGAACCAATACGTACGGGCCATCCCAGCTGGGTGAGCCTTTGCGCTATGCGGCTGCCTGTTTTGCCATTGCCGCCTAATACCAGGGTATGT
Source organism: Chitinophaga agrisoli (assembly GCF_008386695.1). Lineage (GTDB taxonomy): Bacteria > Bacteroidota > Bacteroidia > Chitinophagales > Chitinophagaceae > Chitinophaga > Chitinophaga agrisoli. The sequence continues at coordinate 1,222,455 of NZ_VUOC01000002.1, read as the reverse complement.
TTTTTTGTGTTCATCAGTTTGAATTTTACACAAAGCTACAGGCGCCATTACGCCGGAAATAGAACAAAACCGACAGGGAACTGTAATTATGCTGGCGGTTTTGTTCTATTTTCATTTACCCCGCCTTTCCATCTTTGTAGGATCATTATTAAAACAGCTGATCATGACACTTTCCAACATTGTACTTGCAGTTACCGCTACCCTTATGGCCCTAATAGCCGGGCTGTTTTATGCCTGGTCCTGTTCCGTTATCCCGGGTATTGGCCGCCTGCCGGACCGGGAGTACCTGGCTGCCATACAGGCCATGAACCGGGCTATCCTGAACCCCGTTTTCTTTCTTAGCTTTATAGGCACGGCCTTGTTATTACCCTGCTGCAGCTACCTGCATTACAGCCAGCCGGCAAGCGCCAGTTTCTGGCTGCTGGTAGCCGCCACGCTTATATATATTGTTGGCGGCTTTGGGCTTACCATGGTGGGCAACGTGCCCTTAAATAACGGACTGGACGCATTCTCCATAAACGGCGCCACACCGGAGGCACTGGCTGCGCAGCGGCTAAAGTTTGAAGGCCCCTGGAATAGCCTGCATACGGTACGTACCATTGCCTGTATTGTATCGCTGGTGCTGGTGGTGATAGCCTGTATCAGGAAGTCATAATCCCCCCCTTAATTGTCGTGTTCTCCCCCTTTACCATAACCGGGGGGATAATAGTTTTGCATTACAGGCTGGATGTTGATGCCTTTAGTATGTTAACAACAAACAATGAATCATGACAACGCAAATTAATCCTTACTTATCATTCAGCGGCAACTGCCGTGAAGCCATGAGCTTTTACAAAGATTGCCTGGGTGGCGAGCTGACCCTGCAAACCGTTGCCGAATCGCCCATGGCGGACCAATGGCCGGCGGCCTTACAGCAAGGCGTGCTGCATGCGGCCCTTATCAAAAATGGGGTATTGCTGCTGGGCTCTGATATGCCCAGCCCGGATGGCGATGCGCTGGTAAACGGGAATGCCGTGGCGCTGTCCTTAACCTGCGCCACACCGGAAGAGATGGATACTTTCTTTGAAAAGCTGGCTGCCGGCGGTCAGGTGATCCGTGCGCCCCACGAATTTTTTGCAGGCAAGATAGCCGCGCTGAAAGACCGCTTCGGGATGAGCTGGATCTTGTATTACAGTACTATGCCGCAGTCCTGAACTGTCGCAAAGACCCCTTAAAATGTCGTATACGCACCCGGCTCAAACCAGTGGCCTGGCCTATATTTGTAGGACTGTACACTATTTACTTAAACCTTATATACCATGAAAATTCTGAAACGAATCCTGATCGTCATTGTCATCCTGATCGCTATCCCTTTGATCATTGCCTTGTTCAGCCGCAAGAACTATGCGGTGGAAAGGGAGATCACCATTAACAAACCCCGGCAGGAGGTGTTTGATTATATCAAATACCTGAAAAACCAGGATAACTTCAGCGTGTGGGCAAAGATGGACCCCGGCATGAAAAGGGAGTACCGCGGTACAGATGCCACGGTAGGTTTTGTGTCTGCCTGGGACAGCAAGAAAGATGTGGGCGCCGGCGAGCAGGAGATCAAAAAGATAACAGCCGATGGCCGGATAGATTATGAGCTGCGTTTCATCAGGCCCTGGGCTGGCCGGGCAGATTCCTATCTAAGCACAGCCCCAGTATCTGACAACCAGACCACGGTAAAATGGGGCATGAGCAGCAGTATGCCTTACCCCATGAACATTATGCTGTTGGTAATGGATATGGATAAAGTATTGGGTAAAGACCTGCAGACCGGACTTACCGACCTTAAAACTATACTGGAGCATCCTTAATTTCTTCACTCCTAAAAATTGCAGCCATGGCAGCAGTCAATCCTTACTTACACTTTAACGGCAACTGCGGTGAAGTGTTCGACTTTTACAAATCCGTTTTTGGTACGGAGTACATGGGCGGAAAAATGAAGTATAGCGATGGTCCCAAGGAGCATCAGCTGGAAGGAAAAGAGAACGACCGCATTATGCATGTATGCCTGCCTATAGGGCAGGGTACTTACCTGATGGGCAGCGACCGGCCGGCTTCTTTTGGGGATATTAACCAGGGCGACAGCTACTATATCTCCATCAGCGCAGGCAGCGAAGAAGAGGCCAAACGCCTGTTTGACGGGCTTTCTGCCAATGGCAAGGTACAAATGCCGCTGGAAAAGACCTTCTGGGGCGCTTATTTTGGTATGTTCACGGATAAGTATGGGATCAACTGGATGGTGAACTACCAATTCGAAGAACCGAAAAGCTAAAGGCAGTAATACTACTTTCATAAACAAACAGCTTTGACGGATGCGGTGTGCGATCTGTCAAAGCTGTTTGTTTTTTATGCAGGCTTCAATGCACGTATACGCTTTCCACCGGTTTGCCTACGCAGCCGTTGGGCATTTGTATGTGCAGCATAGCGGCAATAGTGGGCGCAATATCCGTCATATGTGTGATAGCATTGGAATTGCCATGTTTTACATGCCAGCCCATAAACACCAGGGGGATATGCACATCATAGGCATTCCAGTTACCATGGGTGGTGCCTTTTTCAAAGCCGGAGTACCAGCCTGGTTCCGGTATCACCATAATAGCGCCGCAGCGTTTAGGGTTGTAGCCGTTGATCACCATAGTTTTGATAGGCTCCGGTAGCGGGCTGTTGCCAATATTGTCAATATCCGCGGCAAACTCAATACCTGGCAGGGCCTGCAGGTATCTAACCGTCTCTTTCTTCACCACATCATAATCCAGTTGGGCGGCTTCGATCTTGTGCTGGTCAAAGCCTAAGTGATAATTCTGTGCATTGCTGATCAGCCCTGTTGCGCCAAAACGTGTTTGCAGGAAGTTGTTCAGGCCGGCCAGCAGGTCTTTGTCTTTCTGGAAATCCGCCGGTATGTTATGTTCCTGCATAAAACCTACAGAGTGCGCGGCGCCATGATCAGCAGTGAGGAATACCAGGTATTTGCCTTTACCCACGCGCTGGTCCAGGAAGGCGAAAAAGGCGGCCAGGTCTTTATCCAGCCGCAGGTACACATCTTCTACCTCAATGGAGTTAGGACCAAATTTGTGGCCTGCGTAGTCTGTAGAAGCGCAGTTAATGGTCAGGAAGTCTGTTACCGTGCCGCTTCCCAGGTTATAACCTTCTACGGCTGCCCTGGCAAAATCCAGCGTGAGGGTGTTGCCGGATGGCGTGGAGCGCAGGCTCACGGGATCTTTTTTGTAGATCTCCGGCATGTTGTGCGGAAATACGGGCGCTGTCTCGCCGCCAAAAGTACCTTCCCAGGGGCTATTGTCTTCTGTGCTTTGTATATAAGTGTTGATAGGATACAGGGTAGTCCAGGGTTTAGACATCAGCTGCTCCGGCTCTTTGCGGTCATTAAAACGTTTCACCCACTCCGGCAGCTCTTTCATATAAAAGGTACTGGTAATGAAGCTGGCGTTGCTGTCATCCAGCCAGAAAGCGCCATTGGGCGTGTGGCCCGCGGGCAGTATGGAGGCGCGGTCCTTCAGGGATACGCCTACTACTTTTGAACGGAAATTGGTGGCCAGCCGCAGCTCATCCGTAATGGTAGAGGCCAGCAGGTTGCGTGGCGACATAGCGCCGGCTTTGGTGGTGCTGCCTACAGATTGTACGGTAGTATCTTCTGTACAGTACCAATGGCGGCCGGTTTGCTGATCTGTCCAGTCATTGCCGGTAATGCCATGGATAGCCGGCACGCTGCCCGTGTACACGGTGCTATGCCCTACCGCGGTAAAGGAAGGCAGGTGGCTGATGAAAGTATTCTCACAGGAATATCCTTCATTCAGCATACGTTTAAAACCGCCCGCGCCAAAGCGGTCATGGTAACGGTACAGATAATCCCAGCGCATCTGGTCTACTACAATGCCTACTACTAGTTTGGGCCGCTCAATAGCTTGCCCCATTGCTGCAACGCCTTGCAGGAGCGCAACCGCCCCGGCCAGTAATTGAAAGTACAATGGTTTACGAATTCCGTTCATTCAGGATGGATTGTAAAAAGTGAATAAATAAATATCAGCGGGCCACCGCAGGGGAGTATAAGCGTAGATCCTTTGCGGCGGTGGAATGCCGGCTGTATTACTGCATCCAGCAAATATAAACACATACCTGTAAAAAAGCTGGTGCAGATTGGATAAGCGGTCAGGAGCCTAAAACTAAAAGGGGGCTGCGTTACCAGCCCCCTTTCCCCACTATTAGTATAATGGGTTTTGCTCCAGTGCAGGATTCAGGTCTCTTTCTATCTGGGGGATGGGCCACCAGTAATCCCGTTTGGGATCAAAGGAGCGCCGCTCCAGGTATTTGCCGCTCCAGCTGTAAATAGGCGTGTTCAATTCCGTTTCAGCGGTTTTCCAGCGGCGTATATCGTTATAGTATAGTCCTTCGCCGGCCAGCTCTATACGGCGCTCATGCCGTATTTCCGTGCGCATCTGCTCTTTGGTCAGCCCTTCCGGGAAGTGCGGCATGCCTACACGGTCGCGGATCTGGTTCAGGGCGGTGTACACGGTAGCGTCCGGGCCTACGGCTTCATTCTGTGCTTCTGCATACATCAGCAGTATATCCGCATAACGCAGCACAATGAAGTTGATCTCGGATTGGCCGCCTTTAATGTCAGCCTGGTCTGTTGGCGGTTTAATGCTATCATATACGCTGTATTTCTTCATGCCGTAACCGGTAATGGCAAAGCGGGTAGAGTCTATCTTCTGGCCGCGGTACACATCGCCGGGATAGGTAAAGGTGGCATACAGGCGCGGATCGCGGTTCAGGTACGGGTTGGCGGCATCATAACCGGAGGCGGGATCGCTGGTGCGCAGGCCGTTCTTCATATAATAGGCCTGGGCCAGTCCCAGCAACGGCGCATTGGTATTGTACTGTGTACAGATCAGGTCAAAGGAGCTGCCCTGGTTAGGGAACAGGTACTGCACGTCAAAGATCACTTCCTTATTGTTCTCATTGGCTTTCAGGAACAGGCTGCGATAGTTGGGGAACAGCGTATAACCCATGGTCATCACCGCCTTGGCTGCAGTTGCCGCTGCCTGCCATTTGGTAACATCGTTGGCGGTATTCAGCAAGGGGCTGGCCTCGTATAGGAGCACCCTGGCCTTTAATGCCATGGCGGCGCCTTTGGTGGCCCTGCCCAGGTCTGCGCCGCTAAATTTGTCTGGCAGTACCATGGCGGCGCTATCGAGATCAGAGAGGATCTTTGCTATTACCTGGCCGCGTTCTGTGCGGGGCAGGCTGGCCTGTGCGGCGCGGTCTGGCGGGTCCAGTATCAACGGTACGCCGCCATAATAAGTGGTGAGCGTAAAATAGTACAGCGCCCGCAGAAAGCGCGCTTCCGCCTTCATCCTGTCTTTTGCGGCTTCGTCCATTCCTTCCACCCCGTCAATTTTTGCCAGCAGGGTGTTACAACGGCCTATACCGGAATAGCTGTCACCAAAGCGGTCTGTGATGATATTGGTGGTGCTGGCCATCTGTTGCCCGGAGGCAATGGTATTAAAGCTTTCTGAATTGCTGTAATTGTAGGCGTTGGGGGAGAGGCTTTCATCCCACAGGGCGGTGGCATTATTGCTGCCTTTGCCGCCGTAAATACCATCATTGCGCAACACGGAGTAGCAGCCCACCAGGCCGGCGGCTGCTGCCTCGGGTGTTGTCCAGAAGGTGGCTTCGGTATATCGGTCATGCGGAGTAACCTCCAGCAGGCTGGTATTACAGCCTGCCGCCAGGAAACCTGCGCAGGTGATAAGCATATGTATCTTTTTCATTGTATACGTGTTTTATTGGATTATCAGAATGTCACATTAAGGCCGCCGTTATAGGTCTTCAGCATCGGGTAGGAGTACAGCGTGGTACGGTCCAGGATAGCTTCCGGGTCAAAGTCCTTGTATTTGGAAATAGTAAACAGGTTCTGCGCATTTACAAATATGGAGAGCTTGCTGATCTTTACTTTAGACAGCCAGCGTTCCGGCAGCGCATAACCCAGCTGTATATTCTTCATACGGAGGTAGGAGTTATCCCTGATCCAGAAGGTAGAGCGCTGGTAATTGTCCACAGAGCCGGTGCTGGTAGTTACGATAGGCAGGCGTGCACCGGGATTTTCAGGCGTCCAGGCATCGGTAGCCCATTCTTTGGTGGCGTTGGCGCCGTTGTTGAACGGGTAGGCCAGGTTCGCAGTAGGCAATACCTTTACGCCGGCAATGCCCTGGAAGGCGGTGGTCAGCGATACGCCTTTAAAGCCCAGGCTAAATCCAAAACCGTAGGTATACTTGGGCATTTGCGGAGAGGCGTTCACAAGTACACGGTCATCGCCATTAATGATATTGTCGCCGTTAATATCCCTGAATTTGATATAACCCGGTTTGGTATTTACGCTTTGTTTGGCATGATGGTTCACCTCGTCCTGTGTTTGGAAGATGCCATCGGCCTGCAGCACATAAAACGCGTCTATCATGCTGCCGGCTTTGGTAATAGTACCATCGCTGCCGTAGATGATCTCGCCGTTCAGATCCACCACTTCATTCTTGTTGTAGGATACGCTGCCGTAAAGGGAGTAATCCAGTGCGCCTACATTATCCTTGTATTGCATGGTAAATTCAACACCGGTATTGTCTACAGTGCCTACGTTCTGTTTGGGACCAGCCAGGTTGCCTATCTGTGCGGGAATGTTCACCTCGCGCAGGATATCGGTGGTGCGTTTTTTATAGGCATCCAGGGTAAGACCAATGCGGTTGTCCCACAAATTAATGTCCATGCCTGCGTTGTAAGTAGTAGTGGTTTCCCAATGGATATCAGGGTCCGCATAACTTTTGTTGGCCGCACCGGAATTCAGCGTGCCGCCAAAGCTGTAATCTTCGCCCAGTTCAACTGTGGATTTGTTGCTGTATAATGCTACGGCCTGGTTACCCATCTGGCCGGCAGATACGCGCAATTTCAGGAGGTTGATGAATTTGGACTTAAAAAAGGATTCTTTGTCTATACGCCAGCCGGCAGAAGCAGAGGGGAAAGTGCTCCAGCGTTTCTGCGGGTTAAAGCGGGATGATCCATCACTACGAAAAGTTAGTTCCAACAGGTATTTGCCATCATAGTCATAGTTCACACGGCCAAAATAAGATTCCAGTACATCGCGTGTTACATTACCGTTGGTAGCGTTCCATACGGTGCCTGCGTCAAAGGCATCCAGGGTACGGTCCAGGTAACCGTACATGCTGGTGGCCCAGTTGTCCGCATCAAAATTATCGTAGCTGGAGCCGAACATGGCGCTCACGTTATGATTACCGGCAAACTGGTGTTGCCAGTTCAGGGTATTGTAGAAGTGGATGTTCATGTTATTAAAATCCTCTTTAGAGGAGCGGGGCGCGGTAGCAGGCGCGTTCCAGTTGATAGCGGCATCGGTCTTGGGATTAAAGGTTTGCATACGCGGCGTAAAACCGGTCAGTAATCCATCATATTTATCCACGCCGAATTTGATATTGTAGGTGATATCAAACGGCAGCTTATACTCCGCAAATATGGTGGAGAGGAAACGTTGCACCACTTTTGTATACAGGCCGTTGTAGGCCAGCATGCGCGGGTTCTCCCAGTTGTTGCGGCCGGGTGTGCGCAGCCAGGAGTTGCCATAGCGGCCGTCTGCCAGCGTATCTGTTAAGATAGGCAGCGCACGGGACAGGTAGCTCCATGTATCAGTATAAAAAGGCTGGGTATAATTACGGTAATAACCGTCCAGCGTTACGCCTACTTTCAGGCGTTTGCTTACGTTCATGGAAGCATTCAGGCCTATGGAATATTTCTTTTCATGGTTGCCGGGGCCAAAGAGGATGCCGTCCCTGTCCAGGTAGCCAAGTGAAAGGCGGTATTGGTATTTTTCTGCGCTGCCTGCTACGCTGATATCGTGTTTTTTAATGATACCGTTCTTGAGCGCAATATCATACCAGTTATTAGCAGGGTAGGTGATAGGATCTGTTTTCATGCCGGCTTCATACTCCGCTATATCCGCATCGGCGTAATCCGGGGCTTTACCCTCATTTATATTGGCCTGGTTCTTCAGTTTCATGTACTGGATGGGATCATCGATGATATCCGGCAGGTAGGTGGGTTTCTGTATGCCATAGTAGTAGCTGTAATTTACTTTGGCGTCGCCCCTTCCTTTTTTGGTGGTCACCAGGATCACGCCATTGGCTGCGCGGGAACCATATATGGCGGCCGCGGCATCCTTTAACACGGTAATGCTTTCTATATCATTCGGGTTTAGCTCATCCATGGAGTATTCGATACCATCTACGAGCACCAGCGGGTCGTTGCCGCTCAGGGTGCCCACACCGCGGATGCGGATGGTGCTACGGTCTACACCGGGCTGGCTGTTGCTCATGTTGGCAAATACGCCGGGCACGCCCTGTAAGGCATTACTGGCGTTGGTGAGCGGCTGGCCTACTTTATCTATCATCTCTACGGTGGTGATAGCGCCGGTAAGCGTGGCTTTTTTCTGTGTGCCATAACCTACTACCACAACATCATTCAGTTTTTGCACGTCTTCTTCCATCGTGATGGTCAGCGGATTGGTGTTGCTGACCTTTATTTCTTTAGGCAGGTAGCCTATAAATGAAAATTTGAGGGTAGCGCCGGCGGGAGCATTGAGCTTAAAGGACCCGTCTGCCCCGGTGGCTGTGCCGTTGGAGGTGCCGGCCACCTGTATGTTTACGCCAATCAATGGCAGGCCGCTAACGGCCGTTACTTTTCCGGTAACAGGCAGGTTCTGTGCCTGCAGGGATAATGCGGTAATGCAAATGATCCCCAATAAGCACATCAGGAACCTGTACCGGTTCAATGTGTGGAATCTTCGTAGCAGTTTCATAAACGTTTGTTTTTTTGATGGATTTATATTTTGGTTGGCGTAGTACGCTTGTGCCCTACAATCAGTTTATAGGTTCGCCGCTTTAAACCTGTTTGGATAATCAGTGATAATGCCGTCTACGCCTTTGGCCTGCAGGGCTTTCATCTCTGCCGGCTCCTGTACGGTCCAGGGAACGATCTGTATGTGTTTTGCGTGGCATTTGGCCACCAGTTCCGGTGTTACCAGCTGGTAATGCGGGTTGTAGAAGAAAGGTGTGAAACCCAGTTGCGCCAGGTGCTCTTCGAATGTGCCTTTTTTATCGTCTGTAAGAAATCCCAGTTTTACATCCGGATGGGTGCGATGCAGTACCTGCAGCGGGCGCATATCAAAGGATTGGATAAACAGGCGCTTGCCCAGAGGCGCCAGCTGCTTAACCGCCATGAGCGTATGCATATAGGATTCCGGTTCCGGCTGTTCAACCCCATCTGTTTTGGCGGATGATTTCACCTCCAGCAAGTAGTATACCGGGGCCAGGTGATGCGCGGTGGTATATGCTTCCACAGCGTCTATCATATCTGACAGCAAGGGGGCATAGGAGCGCATACGTTGTTGTTCCGGATAGGCCGGGTAGGGCTTTTCACCGATGATGAAGGAGCGGATATCTGCATAGTTCATCTGGTAAAAAGTATATTGTTTCCGTTCAGCAGGCGTTATATCGCTGCCGTCCGGTTTGGTGGTATAGGCCGGCGTGAATGATGCATCGTGGTATACCACTACCTGACCGTCTTTCGTGATATGTACATCAAACTCGATGGTATTGGCGCCTGCTTCAATGCCTTTGATCATGGCGGGGATGGTGTTTTCCGGCATCAGTCCCCGGGTGCCGCGGTGCCCCACCTTATAAAAGGACGGTAAGCCTTTATTGCCGGCTGTAGCAGTTTTGGTGGATCTGCAGGCAGCAAGGGAAATGGCTGCCACTACGCATGCGCTTAGCGCAATGCCTGTACATTTTTTCATCTGCATACTATTTTATTTTCGGAATAGAATCCCCTCAAGCCGTTTTATGTGATCCCGGCTTTGATTAATTATTATTAAGTGATATTAAATGCTACCTGTACCAAAAAGGAGCGTTTGTGTTCCCCCGCTCTATCGTTGACAATCCGTTAAATGCTGCGTAGTAGCCCGTCTGTTGAAAGCTTTCTGCCCGCTGTTTGGCTGATAATTGATTATATGCGTACGTACATTATGATTACATTTTCAATATGACCAGGTATAATATGGCTGCCAGCGCGCCGCCTGCCAGCGGGCCTATTACCGGCACCCAGGCATATGCCCAGTCGCTGCCCTGTTTGCCTTTTATAGGCAATACTGCGTGCATGATGCGTGGCCCCAGGTCCCTGGCCGGGTTGATGGCATAACCGGTGGTACCGCCCAGTGACAGGCCAATGGCCCATACCAGCAGGGTTACCGGCAGTGCGCCAATGGAGCCCAGGCCTACCGGCGTTTTATCCACGCCCATTTCTGCGGTGGTGAAATAAAAGATGGTGAACAGCAGTACAAAAGTGCCGGTCACCTCACACAGGAAATTGCGTGTGGTATTGCGTATAGCCGGCTCTGTGCAGAATACGGCGCGTTGCAGGCCATTGTCTGCCGTTTCGTCCAGGTGATCTTTATAGTTCATCCATACCAGGAAGGAGCCTGCCATAGCGCCCAGCATCTGTGCTGCAATAAATGCAGGTACGCTGGTCCAGGCAAATTTGCCGGCTACGGCCATGGCTATGGTGACTGCGGGGTTCAGGTGCGCGCCGCTAAACGGGCCTGCGAGCACCACGCCTACAAATACCGCCAGCGCCCAGCCGGTGGTAATTACTATCCATCCGCTGTTATTACCTTTTGTTCTGTTCAGCACTACATTGGCTACCACACCGTTGCCCAGCAACAGGAGTAAAGCAGTGCCCAGGAATTCCGCTAAAAATGGGTGCATCGTATTTGGTTGAGTTAAGGTTAAGTTGATAAAAGGATCAGTTGGCGGCGGCCCAGCTTTTTACTGCTTTTACCGCACGGTTCCAGCCATTGATCCATTCCTGCCGGTGCGTTTGTTCCGTGGCGGGCGTAAAACTTTTCTCCTCTTGCCACTGGCTGCAGATCTCTTCCAGGTTTTTCCAATAGCCGGTGGCCAGTCCTGCCAGGTAAGCAGCGCCCATAGCGGTGGTCTCTGTGATACGCGGCCGCACTACTTTGGTGTGCAGGATATCTGCCTGGAACTGCATCAGCAGGTCATTGCCGGTAGCGCCGCCATCTACGCGCAGCTCCTTAATACTGATATTGGCGTCTGCTTCCATGGCCTGTAATACCTCCATGGTCTGATAGGCGATGCTTTCCAGCGCGGCCCTGGCAATATGCGCGGCAGTGGTGCCACGGGTCATGCCTACCAGGGTGCCACGGGCGTGCTGTTCCCAGTGCGGCGCGCCCAGGCCTGCAAAAGCGGGTACCAGGTATACGCCTTCATTTTGCGGAGCGCCGGCGGCCAGGGCTTCCACTTCTGCGGAGGAGCGGATAATGCCTAATCCATCGCGCAGCCATTGTACAATAGCGCCGGCAATAAAGATGCTGCCTTCCAGCGCGTACTGGATCTGCCCATTTACTTTCCACGCCACGGTGGTCAACAGGTTATTGTTACTTATGATAGGCTGGTCACCAATATTCATGAGCATAAAACAGCCGGTGCCATAAGTGTTCTTTACCATACCGGGCGCAGTGCACATCTGCCCAAACAGGGCCGCATGCTGGTCGCCGGCTATACCAGCAATGGGTATCTGTACGGAGAAGATGCCAGGTGCGGTTTGTCCGCATACTTCGCTGGATTCTTTGATCACCGGCAGTATAGCAGCGGGTATATCCAGCAGCTGCAGCAGCTCCGGGTCCCATGTTTGCGTGTGGATATTAAATAACATGGTCCGCGATGCATTGGTGATGTCGGTAGCATGCACGGCGCCATGGGTCAGGTTCCAGACCAGCCAGGCGTCTACCGTGCCAAAGGCCAGCTGTCCTTTATTGGCGCGTTCCCGTGCGCCGGGAACGTTATCCAGGATCCATTTTATTTTGGTACCGGAAAAATAAGCGTCTATCACCAGCCCGGTTTTCTGGCGGATCATTTTTTCATGGCCGGCTGCTTTCAGGCTGTCGCAGTAAGCGGCGGTGCGGCGGTCCTGCCATACAATGGCATTGTGGATGGGTTTGCCGGTTTCGCGGTCCCATACCAGGGTGGTTTCCCGTTGGTTGGTGATGCCTATGGCGGCAATATTAGCGCCTTCCAATCCCGCCTTGGCCATGGCTTCTGTAGCTACGCCTATCTGGCTGCTCCAGATCTCTGCCGGGTCATGTTCCACCCATCCGGGTGCGGGAAATAGTTGTGTAAATTCTTTTTGCGCCACTGCTACAATAGCGCCGGCTTTGTCGAATAGAATGGCTCTTGAGCTGGTAGTTCCCTGGTCCAGGGCCATAATGTACTGATTCATGCGTATCCTGTTTATCAACGTGGATGATGGAATTTATATCTGCTATGCTGTTACCTGCTGCTGTTGCTGCGGGCTGCTCTGTTTTAGGATGTAATGGGCGGCCATATCTGCAAAGGCTTTTACCTGTGCCTGTTGCCAGACCTCGTCCCTACCCAGTTCCTGTGCCATGAGGGCGGCCACTTTTGGCGCCATTTCCAGCGCTGCTGTTGCATCCAGGAACAGGGCGCGCAGGCGGCGCGCCAGCACATCCTCTACGGTGCGCGCCATTTCATGTCTTACTGCCCATATCACCTGTGCGCCGATATAGGGCAGGCGGGTGCTGAGGGGCTGCCCCCAATCCGGTTGCAGGGCTGCCAGCGCCTGCAGCAGCGGTGCATCGCTGCCATACACGTTTAGCGGCTCGCGGTTAGAAGGGTGTTGTACAAAACCATGTATATGCAGTTCTTTGGTACGGCAGGTTGCCGCCGGGAGGCCGGCCGTGCGGATGGCTTCATTTACGGTATCTTCCGCCATCCTGCGGAAGGTGGTCCATTTACCGCCGGTAATGGTAATGAGGCGGGAGGGCGCTACCAGGATCTTATGGCTACGGGATATTTCTTTGGTGCTGCCGGTACTCTTTTGCGGGGCAGCCAGCGGGCGCAGGCCTGCAAATACGCTCAGCACATCTGTACGGGCCGGGGGCCGGGACAGGTAGTTGGCTGCAGTGCGCAGTATAAAATCGATCTCCTTTTCCAGCGCTACCGGCTCCAGGCTATGTTCGTCCAGCGGTGTATCTGTGGTACCCAGTAATACTTTATTATGCCAGGGCACGGCAAAGAGCACACGCCCGTCTTCCGTTTTAGGGATCATGATGGCGCTTTTGCTCTGCAGGAAGGATGGGTCCAGGACCACATGCACGCCCTGACTGGGCCGTACCATACGGCGGGCGGCAGGATTATCCAGCTGCAGGATCTCATCTACAAAAACGCCGGTGGCATTGATCACGGCTTTGGCAGGCAGGTTGTAGCTGCGGCCCGTTTCCAGGTCCTGGGCCTGTACGCCATTTATGCGGCCGTTGCCATCTTTATGCAGGCCGGTCACTTTAAAATAGTTGAGTAATATGGCGCCATTCTCTACGGCGGTTTGCGCAATGTTCACCGCCAGGCGGGCGTCATCAAACTGCCCGTCGTGATACACAATGCCGCCTTTTAATCCCCGTTGGCGAATGGTGGGCAGTTCTGCCACTACCTCGCTTTTGCTGATGTGGCGGGAACGGCCCAGGCTTAAGCGGCCGGAGAGCAGGTCATATATTTTAAGGCCAATGGTATAGAACGGGCCTTGCCACCAGTTGTATTGGGGGATAATGAACTCCTGGTTATGGGCCAGGTGCGGTGCGTTGGCCAGCAGCAGCCCTCTTTCATACAGGGCTTCCCTTACCAGCGCTACATCGCCCTGGGCCAGGTAGCGCACCCCGCCGTGCACCAGTTTGGTGCTGCGGCTGGAGGTGCCTTTTGCAAAATCTGCCTGTTCAAGCAGGAGCGTGTTGTACCCCCGGGTAGCGGCATCCATCGCAATGCCTAAACCCGTGGCGCCGCCCCCGATGATGATCATATCCCATTGTGCGGAAGGAGTCTTTTGTATGTGTGCAACGAAGTCGGTTCTGTTCATTTTGTTATTTTGCCACTTTTAAATACTTTCGATTGTGTTTATTTTGTGGAATTAATGGTGCAAAATAAAACAAATCGAAACCAAAATATAAAATAATATGAAAAAGCAAAAATATTTTGGTTAAGCGGGAGAAAGTGGGCTACTTGATAATAATGTGCTGAAAATGATCGTTTTAACGAATATTGCCGCCAATTGTTTGGAGAGTATTGGTTTCGAAAGGGTTAATTTGCCGGCAATGGAAGCTTGAAATGAAATCAATTGAAAGTGGATGAGCGGTGGCCGGCGGCGCAGCCGCCACACCTTCAGGAACCGGGCCCTTCCGGCAGCAATTAATGCGGATGGGTAAAAAATTCACATTGCGGCAGTCTTTAATCCATTAATTTTATGTGTTATGTCTATGATCAATATTGCTGAACGCCATAAATTCATCCTGGATAAACTGTACGAAAAAGGATACATCAGTGTGGTTGACCTGTGTAAAGAACTGGATGTATCCGGGGTAACGATCCGTAAGGACCTGAAGCTGCTCGAGGACCGGGCGCTGTTATTCCGTTCCCATGGCGGCGCCATGGTCAATAATCCCTATACCAATGATAAACCGGTCAATGAAAAGGAAAAGATACGCAAGGATGAGAAGGATAATATAGGCCTGGCTGCCGCCGCTTTGGTAGATGCCAATGACGCCATTATCATCGCCTCCGGTACCACGGTGCTGGCGCTGGCCCGCAACATCCACCCCAAAGGCAGCCTGACCGTGATCACCGCTGCGCTGAATGTGGCCCTGGAGCTGCTCCGGTTCCCGGAAATAGAGGTGATTCAATTGGGCGGCCTGCTGCGCAACAGCTCATCTTCCGTAACGGGGCCCTATGCAGAGAAAATACTGGAAGATTTTTCCTGCAGTAAGCTGTTCCTGGGGGTAGATGGTATTGATATAGAATTTGGGCTCACCACCACCAATATTATGGAGGCCCACCTGAACCAGAAAATGATCAGTACTGTGCAAAAGACCATTGTGCTGGCAGATTCCAGTAAGTTTGGCAAAAGAGGCTTTGGCCGCATCTGCGGGCTCGAAGACGTGGATGAGATCATCACCGATAAGGGTATTTCCCCACATATATTAAAGACCCTGGAAGATATGGGCATCAAGGTGACCATTGTATAAGGGATGTCGCAAAGGCCCCTTTTATTGTCGCGGTAACAACCCCTTGAATTAAGCATACCATCCTAGCTTTACATTACCGGATACGGTATGAACGGCGCTCCCGTTCAACTCCTGCATGAGCACATTCCGGCTAACTATTTTACTAACTAACCATTTATTTATAATGGCAGCAATAAACCCTTATTTGGTATTTGATGGGAATTGCGAAGCGGCATTCAATTTTTACCGGTCCGTATTTGGCGGTAATTTCTATCAGAAAACACGGTTCAACGAGCTGGATGATGATGTAAATGTCCCTTACAGCGAAGGTCAGAAGATCGTACATATATCCCTTCCCATAGGACCGGACACCGTTTTAATGGGCAGCGACCGGCCCGCGGCAGAAGGCGACGGTATTCCCGGTCAGAATTTTTCCGTTTCCATTAATTCAGATAGCGAAGATGAAGCCTCCTGGTTCTTTAAACGGCTTTCCACCGGCGGGGAGGTAGCCCTGCCATTCCTGAAAGTATGCCGGGATACCTGGCTGGGCATGCTCACGGACCGTTTTGGCATTCATTGGATCATCAGCTGCGAAGAGCACGTGGCGGGATAAATATTGGATGGCGCTGCCTATTGCACGGCTGTTTTTATTAACCCGTCATATACTTTACGCGCCGCGTCATAGGCCGCCTGCGCGGCCGGCTGTTCGCTGGTGCGGATATTGCCTTGTTTCATTTTCCAGCATTGGTCCACCGTTTTACGGCACCATTCCGCGCTTTGGCGTAGCAGTATAGGCTGTTTATCCACAATAATGAATACCGGGTTGGTATGGGCGCTGGGAAGGATGCGCAATGCCGCCCAGGCGGAGTGCTCCAGGTGATAGGAGAACTGTAGCTCCTGCAGTTTGCCATCTGCCGTAAGGGGCGCCGTATCTACCGGTACGCCATTAATAAGCAGCTCTACGCCCACTTGCCGGGATTGTCCGATACGGGCGCGTTCCAGGTGCCAGTAGGGGGATTCCCAGGATGGGCGATGCGCGATGGCATTGCTTTCTTCGTCCTGTTGAATGGGCAGCCAGGCGGCTGCTTTTGCGCGGATGCGCAGGTCCTGTGGTTTGTTCAGCTGCAGTTCGCTGTTGCCGGTACCGGGTTCCACATCGTTCACTGCAAAGTCAATGATATGGGAACGGCCATCCGATACATAACATCTGCCTTGCTGCAGGGCTTTTACATACCCATCATAATCCAGGGCGGCGGCCGGTTTAAAATAGCTGCGGGCAATACCTACCCTTTCGTCAAAGATGCAGGGAAAATCTGTTTCGCCGCTCAGCCTTGTGCGGAACCCGCAGTTCAGGGTATGATACCACATATTCAGTTCCCATGGCGCCGGCGTATCACCCGCGCTGAAAAAGTCTACCAATCCTTCCGTTACCGTTACAATATATTCCATGGCGCCTATGCCGTCCATTTTGGGCAGTACTTCATTGGGCAGCGTTGTTGCCGGCGTTATGGGCGCCAGTCCCCAGCCGGAATGCGCATAACCGGTCACCGCGCCTTGTGATTTTGCCCATTGCAGCACAGGTTTGGTCCAGCTGGGCCAATCCTCAATTTCGCTGGTACCGGGGTAGTCATCTTCCTTTAGCCGTAACAGCACCAGGTGCCCGCAGTGGGAAGAGGGGAAGCCGGATACCTCCACATCGTAACGCATGATATTGCTGGCGGTGGATAAGGTATCCGCCTGGCCGGTAAAATATTGTTTCTGATGGTACCAGCCTGGTCCCCAGGCCAGTACGGCCGCTACATTCAGGTCCTCGCCCAGTACCTGCCGCCAGATATCTACCGGCGATACGCCTTCTTCCGGGCTTTCATAGTGGCTGCAGCCGGCCGCATGTACATGATGGTCTGCGCTGTACCATCCCAGTTTGGCCATATTGATCCAGCGTTGCAGGCGGAAAGAGGCCTTTACGCTGGTAACGCCTTCCGGTATCACCAGCTCCTTGGTTTGTGTAAGGTATTCCGGTCCCCGGGTAAAGCTGACCGTATAGTGGCCGGGCGCCAGCATAATATGCTCCCCATCCTGGCGGTATACCTGTGGCTGGAAAAAGAAATCCGGGTATTCGTCATAGGCGGCTACCCGGCGGGAGGGCAGGGGATAGATGCCGGTCAATGCTTTTGAATAGACCTGGTAATTTTCCTGTGCCAGCGTAAGCCGGTAATCGGTTTTGGCAGCGCTATCGCGTACGCGGTCAATGCCGTCAGTGATGGTGAGCGATGCCATGGCGGGGGCGCCGTCTTCATCCTTTATATCCAGCATCACTTTTACGGCCGGGCGTATATTAAACAGTAAGGGAATGCTATTACGGAAACCAATGTCCTGGGTGCCCTGGCCAATATGGAAACCCAGGTCCGCCTCCCGTTGCCCCGCGTCTTTACTGTACACCTGCAGTACGGCATATTCCAGCGCAAAGCCGGAAAGGCTGGGCAACAAAGGCCTGTTACGGTATAGCTGCAGCTCCAGGAAGCGGTTCTGTACCTGCCCTTTGGAGAGTTTATTCTCAGGCAGGGCGCGGGCAGCGGAGGTAGAGATGTGCAGGGCCGGTGAGGCATGCGCGCTGGTGGGCTCCAGCCGGGCCGTTACGCCGGCCTCGTTGTGCACTTTTACCAGGAAGCTGGTCCAGCCGCCCTGTATCAGGCTGGCTTTTGCAGGGCCCCGGTTCACCTTTACGCGGGCCTCCGGGTTGATCTCTACCGTGGCCAGGCAATACGGGTCCAGCAGCCGTTGGATCGCTGCTGCGGTTGCGGGTGTTAACGCCTGCCGCTGCAAGGCCTGTAAATGTTGCACATCTGCCGGCGCAAGGGCGCTGCCCAGGAAGGCCAGGGCTTCCTGGAGGCGTAAGGCCTGGGCCAGTAAAGGTTGCGGGTCTATATTGTCAACAATATTGCTATCTGCCGCGGCCGAATGGGAGCTGTGTTGGTTACTACCGGCAGCGGCCGGATGGGCGTTGTGTTGTGCCGCCAGCAGCATGGGCAGGCAGATAAGGGGGAGCAGGAGGTACTTCATATATGTAACGTGGTAATGTTGCAAAAATACTAATTCATTGGTTTAGCGCGCATTGCAGTGCCTGTCGCTTTATTTAATTGTTAATAAATGAGCAATTGGCTACTTTTGCCGCTAGCCTGCAAACAATCGTTTAGGGGAATTCATTATTTAAAACAAGTTCATGTACGATATCTGCTGCGTTGGGCATATTACGTTAGATAAGGTTGTCACCACTAAATCAGTGGTACATATGGCGGGAGGCACTTCCTTTTATTTTTCGAATGCTATCCGCAATATGGATGTGCAATATACGCTGGTAACCGCCCTGGCGGCCAGTGAAATGCATGTGGTGGAAGCGCTGCAGGCTAAAGGCATCAGTGTGCAGGCACTGCCCAGCGAATTTACCGTTTACTTTGAGAACATCTATTCTGAAAACCAGGACCACCGCACCCAGCGCGTGCTGCAAAAAGCAGATCCCTTTACAGTAGAACAGTTGCAACCTATACAGGCCAGGATCTTTCACCTGGGCCCCCTGCTGGCGGATGATATTCCGGTAGAACTGATCAAGACCCTGTCCCAGAGAGGGCAGATCTCGCTGGATGCCCAGGGTTACCTCCGCAAAGTGGAAAATCATAATGTAATACCTATCGACTGGCCGGCCAAAAAAGAGGCGCTGCAATATATCCATATCCTGAAGGTGAACGAATACGAAATGGAAGTGCTTACCGGGCATAAGGATGTGACGGAAGGCGCTAAAGTGCTGGCAGACTGGGGCGTAAAGGAAGTGGTGATCACCCTGGGGAGTATGGGCTCTGTGATCTACAGCGATGGGATCTTTCACCAGGTACCGGCGTATGCGCCAACCGTTGTAACAGACGCCACCGGTTGTGGCGATACCTATATGGCCGGTTACCTGTACCAGCGCAGCAAAGGCGCAGGTTTCCAGGCGGCCGGGGAATTTGCGGCCGCCATGGCTACGTTGAAGATAGAATCTTCCGGTCCTTTCACCGGTACGCCGGAAGATGTGCTTGACCTGCTGGCCAATAGTGAATCAAGGATCTTAATACAGTAAAATAAAGCCCGAACCTTTAGCCAATAATAACAGGATATTTTCAGCAAGCAAACCAGGCCTGCCAGCCAACGGCAAAACCGGAACCTGGTCCGGTAAGGCAGCAGTTAGCTATTGTCCTCCATTGTAGAAAGTAGTATCTTTTTCAAAGAGATAACCTATATTCAAACAGATAACCTATATACAATGAGAAAGATCATTCTGGATTTAGCAGTAACCCTTGACGGTTTTATAGAAGGCCCCAATGGAGAGATTGACTGGTGTAATATGGATGGCGACACTGGGGAGATCTTTACGGATTTCCTGGCAGGTATTGACGATATTTTTTATGGCCGTATCAGTTATGACCTTTGGGGCAACTACCAGCCCGGCGAAAATGAGCCCGCTGCTATGAAAGAAGTTTGCGAGGTCATTAACCGCAAAAACAAATACGTATTCTCCCGCACAAAAAACGGCAACGATGGCCATGCCAGTTTCATCAACGATAACATTCCCGAACGCGTACAGGAAATAAGACAGCAGCCCGGTAAAGACATATGGTTATACGGCGGCGGACAATTGATCACGGTTTTTATGAACCTGGGGCTGGTGGATGTGTACCGCCTGGCTATTCATCCCGTTATTTTAGGCGCCGGCAAACCGCTTTTCAAGGATATTAAAGAAAGGGTAGGGTTAACATTCAACGGTGTAAAAACATCTGCCGCCGGTGTGATGCTGGCAGAGTATGCGGTAAAGCGTTAGTCAATGCAACTTTTTTTTTGGAGGGGCGTCTTTTATAATAAATCCTTTTACATGAGGAAGTTCTTTTTATTGCCTGTACTCATCCTGCTGCAGGCGGCTGCTGCCTGCTCACAATCCCGGGAAGAGGCCATCAGGCAACTCATGCAGCAAGCCCATATCCCAGGGCTTTCCCTGGCATATGTAAAAAACGGGCAGGTAGCGGAGCTCTATAGCCTGGGCATCCGCAGCGCAGATACCAAAGAACCGGTAGATGCAGGCACCATCTTCTCCGCCGCTTCCCTGAGCAAGGCCGTATTTTCCTATGGGGTGCTGCAACTGGTGGATGCCGGCAAGCTGGACCTGGACAAACCCCTGTATAACTACTACGATTATCCTGACCTTGCCTATGATGCCCGCTACCGGCAGATCACGGCCCGGCAGGTGCTAAGCCATACCAGCGGCCTGCCCAACTGGCGTAACGGCGATACCTTAAGATTTAAATATAACCCGGGCGAGCGCTGGAACTATTCCGGCGAAGGTTTTGTGATGCTGGCCAAGGTAGTGGAAAAGATCACCGGGCAAACCATAGAGGATTATCTGCAGCAAACCGTATTACGCCCCCTGGGTATGAGCCGTAGCAGCTTTATCTGGCAGGAGGCCTATAATGCGGACGCCGCTTTCCCGCATACAGATGTAGGGCAGACCAGCGGCCGCTGGCAGCCCAACGAGCCAAATACCGCCGCTTCCCTGCAAACAACCGCTACTGATTATGCCAAATTCCTGACTGCCCTGCTGAACCGCAAAGGATTAAAGAAAAGTACTTATGAACAGGTCTTTAAACCGCAGCCTAACAGCCGGGTGGCCAAGGATAATAATGCCCTTTACTGGGGCCTGGGCGTGGGGTATCAATTTGCAGACAATGCCCCTGCCTTCTGGCAATGGGGGGATAATGGCACTTTTAAAGCCTTCCTGTTTGGTTACCCGGATAAAAAGGAGGGGCTGGTATATTTTGCCAATAGCTCCACAGGACTGGTCATCGCGCCGGACCTGCTGCGGATGTTCTTTAATCATGAACAGCCAGCAGAAAAATGGGTGAACAATGACAATGCCAGCCTGCAGGATATAGCCCTGATATACCGCCTGCTGGACCTGCCTTTTGAAGAAGCCATGCAGCCTTATATGCAGCCGGGCGCTCCCTACCAGGATACTACCCGTTTCCCGGAAGATAAGATGAACGGCATTGGTTACCGGTTGCTGGAACTGAAACGCAGCGCTACGGCCCGGCAGGTATTTGAAATGAATACCAGGATCTATCCCCGGGGCGCTGCCGCCTGGAGGGGATTAGGAGAAGCGGAAGTACGGGAAGGACAGCGGCAGGCAGCCGCTACCGCTTTTGAAAAAGCCGCTGCCCTGGATACAGCGGATAAGGAGGTAGGACAGATTGCCCGCCGCCTTGAGAACCTGCCGGAAAACGCAAAGGATAGCGCGGCCGTGCCCACCACCTTCCGTTTACAGGCCTATTCCAATGCCCGGTATGTAAGCCTGGGAGGTACCTTTAATGACTGGAACGATCTGCGCACGCCCATGCGTTGGGAAAATGGCGCATGGGTGGTTACCATCGCGCTAAAACCTGGTACCTACACCTATAAGTTTGCAGTGGATGGCGTTTGGATCCCGGACCCGTCTAATAAACAGGCCAAACCGGAGAGCTTTGATTCTATTATTACGGTAGTGGCCAGGTGAGACGCAAAACACCCCGGTATTGTCGCTGATACCCCCCTTACAGGCCAAGGGCCTTTTCTACATTTGGGAAAAAAGGATATGGACAAGATCACCATCACCCAAACGCCGGACGCCCTGGCGCTGAAAACCGGCGGCATAGAAGAAGTTAGCTTTACAGATGTTTTTGTAAAACGTCTCTCCCTCGAGAATGTATGTCTTACCAATGCGATCATCACCAACGCCAACCTGAGCGACATTGAAATTGAAGGCGCTCAGCTGGGCGGCGCTTATATCCACAATATTGGCATGCCGCCGGCAGATCATCCATTGTATGATCCTGCCGCCAGACAAAGGCCGCTGAAGTTTGAGGATTGTACCCTGGAGGGCAGCGAATTTCTGCATTGTGATCTGAGCCATGTGCGGTTACATGATTGCACCATCACGGGTATGCAGATAAATGGGATACCAGTGGCAGACCTGTTACAGGCTTATGCGCAGCAGCAGGGAAAGTAACTATTGCACCGGTGGCATTTTAGACAGGATCTTCCTGTCTATATAAAAAGTGCCAAACGGGATGATACAGGCCAGCAGCACTTTCCACGTTGTAGTGCGGAAGTTCCATTGATAGGTTACGCCTACGCTCAGCGTATTCAACACAAATAACAGGAACAACAGTCCGTGCACGGGGCCTATTGTTTTTACAAGGGCAGGGGCCTGGTATATATATTTTAGCGGCACGCCAATAAATACCAGTACCAGCAGGGAAATACCTTCCAGGAGGGCTATTAGTCGCAGCCGTCCGATCTTTGTCCGGAAAAAACTTAGCATAATTAAAAGGATCTTAACAGCGGCCGTTGCGCCAGGGGCGAGAACGGCCAGGGTATAGCAATTAAAATAATGAGCAAAGCGGCTGCAAACCAGAGCGTCATGGCCCTGAAGCGGCTGGCGTCGTCGATCTTACGCCGGGCAACCGCGCCGCCAGTGGTAATACACACCACGGATAAGGTCATGAGGATGATATGGATCAATCCAAAGAACAGGAAATCAAACGGCAATCCCGCTTCATGATAGTGCGTGCGGAAATAGCTGATGACCGGGCTATTGAAATACAGCACATAACCAACAGGCAGCTGTATATGCGCCATTGTTACCGCCAATTGCCGGGCCGCGCTGTCTGCCGCGCGGAAATTTCTTTTTTTTCCCAGCCATCCCCTCAGGCCCCGGAACAGCGCGTATAAAAAACTGCCCAATACCAGCCAGCGCAATAAAGAATGAAAGAATAACAGATACAGATACATGTATGGATAATTGTATGCTGGAAAGTTCCGGCTTCTGGAACATAGCATGATTTGGGTTGTTGACGAATGAAGCCTGCATTTATTTTGCTCCAGACTAAATTATTTATCACATGAAAAAGGCATTGATCACCGGCGCTAACAAAGGCATAGGATTTGAAACCGCCAGACATTTATTACAACAGGGGTATTTTGTTTACCTGGGAAGCAGGAACCCATCATTGGGCGCTGATGCGATAGCTGCATTAAAGGCGGAGGGGCTGGCATCCTGCGACGTTATTGAGCTGGATGTTACGGATGCATTGTCTGTAGAAAAAGCAGCGCAAACTGTTGCTGCAAAAACAGCTACTTTGGATGTGCTTATCAATAATGCTGGTATCCTGGGACAGTTTCCGGCGCCGGCAGGAGAGGATGGCGTGTTGAATACGCAGCAGGTGTTTGCCACTAATTATTTGGGCGCTATCCGTATCACTACGGCACTGTTACCATTACTGCAAAAGGCTGCACAGCCCAGGATCGTAAATGTATCCAGCGAAGTAGCTTCGCTTACGCTGCACCAGGATCCAGCCTGGATGTATTATGCATTTAAGGACGCCGCTTATGTACCTTCTAAAACAGCGCTGAACCTGTATACCATGATGCTGGCCTTTCAACTGAAGGATACGGCTTTTAAGGTAAACAGCGTTTGCCCCGGGTATACCCGCACGGCGTTGAATAATTTTACAGCAGACGGAGATCCGGCAGATGCTGCGCGTATAGTGGCGCGTTATGCGATGCTGGATGAGGAAGGACCAACCGGACAGTTCTTTAATGCAGCGGGTGCGCTGCCCTGGTAAGGCCGTGCGCTGTTGCCTGCAGGTAAACTGATACTCATTTGATCTAAACTGATATTAATTTAGTGGATCATGCCATTCCCCGCCGGGCAAGCTGCTGCGGGGAATGTCTTTTTATTGAAATAGTAGTATAATCCATCATGACAGAAGATTTCCCCATTTCCTGTTCGCAGCTATCCTGATATTTTTATTGCGATAGTGATCAACCGGGTCATCACGGTTTTCGCGGTATATTTAACCTAACATTATCTCCGGGCTGCTTTTTATCTTACCCGTTGGCATATAGCCGGCCAGGTTTTATTTTTAAACAGTAATAGTAAACGATGAACGTACAGCAATTTTTTTCCGGTAGCCTGCGGTGGTTTGCAGGAGTAGTAGTTTTTCTTGGCTTATCTGTAACCGCAGTTGCACAGCAACAGGCTCCTTTGCGCCTCTGGTACACCCAGCCGGCGGAAGTATGGGAAGAAACATTGCCGCTGGGCAATGGCCGTTTGGGCATGATGCCGGATGGCGGCGTGCATACAGAAAAGATCGTGTTGAACGATATTACCCTCTGGTCCGGCGCACCGCAGGACGCGAACAACTATGATGCTTATAAGTTATTGCCGCAGATACGCCAACTGTTGGCGGAAGGCAGGAACAATGAGGCCCAGGCTATCATGGATAAATCGTTTGTTTGTACAGGTAAGGGCTCTGCGGATGTGCCTTTTGGCTGTTACCAGGTATTAGGCACGCTTAACCTGCAGTTTGACTATAAAGGAGCTGACACCACCGCTAAGCGTTATGAGCGGGAGCTATCGCTGCAGACGGCCGTGGCAGCTGCCACTTTCCAGTTGAACGGGATTACTTATAAAAGGGAATACTTTACCAGCTTTGCCGACGATGCCGGTTTTGTACGCCTTAGCGCCAGCAAACCAGGACAGCTGAATATACGCGTAAGCATGGACCGTCCGGAAAACTTTGCTACAAAAACTACCGGTAAGGAACTGCAGTTGTACGGTCAGCTTAAAAGCGGCACAGATACTCCTGGCATGCGTTATATGGCCCGCGTACAGGCAAAACTGACCGGCGGCACATTAACTGCGGAAAAGGATGCACTGGTGATAAAAGACGCCACAGAAGTGATCTTGTACCTTTCCATGGGTACGGACTTCAGGAACCCTGGTTTTGAGCAGCAAACCAAACAGGTATTAGCTGCCGCCATGCAAAAGCCGTATGTGGCCCAGCAACAGCAGCATATCACCAATTACCAGCGGTTATTTAACCGGGTAAATATGCAGCTGGGTACCAGCCATGCAGAACAGCTGCCTATGGATAAAAGGCTGGCTGCTTTCCGTAGCGATCCTGCCAGCGATGATGCCTTGCCGGCGCTGTTTTTTCAATTTGGCCGTTACCTCACCATCAGCAGTACCCGTGTAGGCCTGTTGCCGCCTAATTTGCAGGGCTTATGGGCTAACCAGGTGCAAACGCCCTGGAACGGCGATTACCACCTGGATGTAAATGTGCAGATGAACCACTGGCCGGTACAGGTTAGCAACCTGCCGGAGCTGGACCTACCGCTGGCAGACCTGGTAAAGGGGCTGGTAAAACCAGGGGAGCGTACTGCTAAAGCCTATTATAATGCGGAAGGATGGGTGGCCCATGTGATCACCAATGTATGGGGTTTTACAGAACCGGGCGAAAGCGCTTCCTGGGGTATCACCAAATCCGGCTCCGGCTGGATGTGCAGCAACCTCTGGGATCATTACGCTTTTACCAATGATAAAAAATACCTGCAGGATATTTACCCGGTGCTGAAAGGCGCCGCACAGTTTTATAGCAGCATGCTGGTAACAGACAATAAAACCGGCTGGCTGGTCACCTCGCCCTCTTCCTCACCGGAGAACTGGTTCTATTTGCCAAATGGTAAATCCGCCAGCATATGCGTAGGCCCTACCATTGATAACCAGATCGTGCGGGAGCTGTTCACCAACGTGATCACGGCCACCAAAGACCTGGGCATAGATGCGGACTTCCGCAAAAAGCTGGAAGCGCAGCTGCAGCATGTACCACCTCCCGGCAGGATAGCCAGCGATGGCAGGTTAATGGAATGGATGGAGGAGTATAAGGAGGCAGAGCCGCAGCACCGTCATATATCGCATTTGTACGGCATATTCCCCGCCGGGTTGATCACACCGGAAACTACGCCTGATCTGGCAGAGGCCTGCAAAAAAACACTGGAGGTAAGAGGAGACGATGGCCCCAGCTGGTCTATTGCCTATAAATTACTTTTCTGGGCAAGGCTGCATGATGGCAACCGGGCTTTTAAACTGTTTAAAGAGTTGATGAAGCCTACCCTGAAAACAAATATGAACTACGGCGCTGGCGGCGGTGTTTATCCCAACCTGCTTTCTGCCGGACCGCCTTTCCAGATAGATGGCAATTTTGGCGGCGAAACCGGTATTGCGGAAATGCTGTTGCAGAGCCACGCCGGATTTATAGACCTGCTGCCGGCTATCCCGGACCAGTGGAAATCTGCCGGCTCCGTTAGCGGTCTTAAAGCGCGCGGCAATTGCACGGTTAGTATGGCCTGGAAAAATGGGAAGATCACCAGTTATAAGATCGCCAGTCCGCAGCCGCGTACCGTGAAAGTGCGGATAAATGGAGCAATAAAGCAAATTATGACGGCGAAATTGTAAAATATCCGCCTGAAAATATATATTGGATACCGTTAAACTATTTACGATAGGAATAAAATAACACATGCAGGTAAAAGTATATTTAACCACGTTATCACTCGTATTGTTGGGTACCCAGGTACGGGTATCCAGGGCGCAGGCGCAGCATATCAATATTCCCGTGCAAACAGCGCATAATGCGCTGGTATTGCAGGTAAATGATCACAAGGACCTTAGCACGATCTATTTTGGGGAAAAGTTGGCCGATCCCGCGGAATATGATGCTGTGCCAGGCGTTTACAAACAGAGCAATGATTATTCCGAGGTGCTGAATGCCGCCTATACACCGGCCGGCTCCCGCAACCTGGCAGAACCGGCTATCACGGTTACGCATGCAGATGGCAACAACTCGCTGGACCTTCGTTATGTAAGTCACCAGGTTACCAAAACAGACGATAATGTATCCCTGCTGAGCATTGTGTTGAAAGATCCGGTATACGATCTTGAAGTAACCTTATACTACAAAACCTATTTTAAGGAAGATGTGGTGGAACAATGGAGCACCATCCGCCATAAAGAAAAAGGGAATGTGGTGCTGCACAAATTTGCCTCTGCCAACCTGCACCTGAAGGCAGACGCCGGCTTCTGGCTTACGCAATACCATGGAGACTGGGCAAAGGAAATGCAGCCGGAAGAATCTAAGATCACGCACGGCATCCACACGCTGGATACAAAGCTGGGTACCAGGGCTAACCTTTTCCAGCCTTCTGTGTTCATGGTATCCATGAATAAACCCGCAACGGAAGATGAGGGCAGCGTGTTATACGGGGCGCTTGAATACAGCGGCAATTTCCGGGTAGACCTGGAACTGGATCCGCAGGATAACCTGCGTATTATTGCCGGCATTAATAACTACGCGTCTGACTATACCCTGCAGCCTAACGAGGAATTTACCACCCCCGCTTTCCTGTATACATTCTCTGACAAGGGCAAAGGCAACGCCAGCAGGAACCTGCAGCGCTGGGCCAGGAACTATAAGCTGCTGGATGGTAAAGGCACGCGGCTTACCTTGCTGAACAACTGGGAATCCACCTATTTCGATTTTAATGAAAGCAAACTGTTCCAGCTGTTAAAGGAGACCAAGGAACTAGGCGTAGACCTGTTCCTGCTGGATGATGGCTGGTTTGCCAATAAGTATCCCCGTAATGATGACCATGCGGGTCTGGGCGACTGGCAGGAGAATAAAAGCAAGCTGCCAAACGGTATCGCATCGCTGGTAAAGGAAGCCGGCAATGACGGCGTTAAGTTTGGCATATGGGTAGAACCGGAAATGGTGAATCCCAAGAGCGAACTTTATGAAAAGCATAAGGATTGGGTAGTGCGGGAGCCTGCGCGCGAGGAGCATTATTTCAGGAACCAGCTGGTGTTGGACCTTAGCAACCCACAGGTGCAGGATTTTGTATTTGGGATCATAGATGGCCTGTTCACAAAGAACCCCGGGCTGGCCTATATTAAATGGGACTGCAATGCGGTGATCTATAATGCGCATTCCGCTACTATCAAAAACCAATCGCATTTCTATATTGAGTATATGCGCGGATTGTATAAGGTGCTGGGAAAGATCAGGGCTAAATACCCAACAGTGCCGATGATGTTGTGCTCCGGTGGCGGGGGCCGCGTGGATTATGCGGCGTTGCAATACTTCACGGAGTATTGGCCCAGTGATAATACAGATCCTATGGAACGTATTTTTATGCAATGGGAATATTCTTATTTCTACCCAGCTATCAGCAGCTCCAACCACGTAACAGACTGGGGCAAACAACCGCTGAAGTTCCGTACAGATGTAGCCATGATGGGTAAGCTGGGCTTTGACGTTGCAGTCAGCAAATTAAGCGCACCGGATCTGCAGTTCTGCCAGCAGGCGATTAAAACATACGATGCGGTGAAGTCCATTATCTGGCAGGGCGAGCAATACCGCTTGTCAAACCCAAGGGAGAGCAGCGTAGCTGCTATCCTGTACCTGGATGAAAAACAATCTTCCGGCGTGATCTTTAATTACCTGGTCAATAACCGGTATGGGGAAGGCAGCCATGCACCCATACGCATGAAAGGATTAAAACCTGCTGCGAAATATAAGATCAGGGAAGTAAACCTTTACCCTGGAACTAAGTCTGGCATTAAGGAAGATAAGACCTATTCCGGCGACTTCCTGATGAAAATAGGTTTTAATCCGAATGTGAATGCACACCGGACCAGCGTAGTTTTGCAGATAGACGAAATATAAACCGTAATGAAACGACTGTTTTATTTGTGCCTGTTCATGCTGGGCGGCTTAACAGCCGGTGCGCAAACGGTGCGTGTAGCGGCGCCGCTGAAGAGTGAGGACTATATTATACGCAATGGCAACCTGGATAATGCCTGGTACTGCATCCGCAAGGATAAGCAGGCCACTGTAGCCTTCCTGGGCGGCTCCATTACGCATATGGAGGGCTGGCGGGATATGGTATGCAAATATTTATCAGATACATACCGGGGTACCAATTTCAATTTTATAGCGGCAGGCATTCCTTCTTTGGGAAGCCTGCCGCATGCTTTCCGTTTTCAGCGGGATGTACTGGACAAAGGAAAAGTGGACCTGCTGTTTATAGAGTCTGCCGTGAATGACCATGTGAATGGCACGGATGAGACCACGCAGCGCCGCGCGCTGGAAGGTATTGTAAGGCATATGTTATCTGCCAACCCGGATGCCAATATTGTGCTGATGGCATTTGTAGACCCGGATAAGATGGCGGATTACAAGGCGGGTAAAATACCGGCAGAAGTGCAGGTGCATGCGGATATTGCCCGTAAATACCACCTGCCCTTTATAAACCTGGCGCGGGAGATCACGGACCGTATCAATGCCCGTGAGTTTACCTGGCAGGATGATTTTAAGGACCTGCATCCTTCACCTTTTGGCCAGGGGCTGTATTTTAATACCATCCGTCAGCTGCTGGATGGCGCATTTAAAAGGCCCGTACCGGCAAAGCTGATAGCTGCACAGCTGCCTATGCCGGCAGATAGCTTTAATTACCAGTATGCCAGCTATGCGGATATACATGAAGCCACCAACAAAAATGGTTTTCAGCTGGTGGAGTCCTGGCAGCCGGATGATAATACCGCTACACGGCCGGGTTTTGTACACGTGCCGGTATTAGTATCCGATAGCAGCGGCGGCTCCCTGGAATTTACCTTTACGGGCCGCGCGGTGGGTATTGGCGTGCTCTCCGGCCCGGATGCCGGTACTATTCAATATAGTATTGACGGGCAACCCATGAAAGAAAAAGACGTGTATACGGAATGGAGTAAGGACCTGTACCTGCCCTGGTATTTGCTGCTGGGCGACGGATTAACGCAGGAAAAGCATATTTTGCGACTGCAGACAGGCGGGCCCCATACCGGATCAACCAAAAATATATGCAGGATCGTGTACTTCCTGGTGAATAAATAGGTTCGCTGCTGCGATGGTAGCATATGGAGAAACACAAGCGACGTGACGGGTTTGAAGGGCAGCAACTGATCAGTTTGCCCGATGCGGTATGCCAGCAGCATGCAAAACGCCATGCGGCCATTAGCCAGATCTATATTACCCATATCGGGTACTTTCCCAAAGCAATAGCACATTACCGTTTACGTAAAAATGGCTGTAAGGATAATATCCTTATCTACTGCCTGCGTGGCAAAGGCTGGTACCGTATTGGCAAACGCCAGTTTACGGTAGGGCCCAACCAGTATGTTATTATCCCTGCTACCAGCTTGCACCTGAGTTATGGCGCTGATGAGGCAGACCCCTGGACTATTTACTGGGTACATTTCAGCGGACAGGATATGGACGGGTTTAACACATCCCTGAACATAGCCCCATTTGACGGGCCGCAGGATATGCCGCTGAACGAGAAAGGGTTGCAGATCTGGGAAAATATGTATGAAAGCCTTTCTATGGGCTATAGCACAGATAATCTTATTAATGCTAATTTTTGCCTGTACCATTTTGTATCCACTTTTATATTCCCTGATAAACACCAGCAACGTCAGGCAGCCGCAGTAGAAAATCCTATCACCCAAACCATTTTGTACATGCGCAGCCGGCTGCATGAAAAGCTAACGGTAGAGGATATGGCCGCCGCGCACCATTTGTCCGCTTCTTATTTCTCCACGCTGTTCCGCAAGGCCACCGGTATGCCGCCTATCGACTATTTCATACATCTGAAGATCCAGAAGGCTTGCCTGCTGCTGTACCAGGACAACCTGAAGGTGAAGGATGTGGCAGAGGCCATTGGGTATGATGATCCCTATCATTTCTCCCGGTTGTTCAAAAAGCATATGAATGTATCGCCGGAGCAGTATAAAGCTGCCAGCCGCCGCGAAGGTTGAATGGGATAATCCATCATAATGAAAGGATTGATCATTTTACGGGCTTACTGATCGTTTTAATTTCACCCTGGTAAGCTAACATCATGATCAAGGATATCCTCACGTTTGACGCACGTTTTCCATTGGATGAAGGCACTGGCAGCGATGCGGTGCACCGCAACCCCGTATAGTGCTGCACCTGGCGCTGGCCGCTGTGACCAATGCCTGTTATGACCTGTGGGCAAAGAAAAGAGGCTTGCCACTCTGGAAGCTGCTGATCGATCTTTCGCCAGAGGAGATCATTAACACCCTGGACCTTTCCTACCTCAATAAAAAGGCCAGGGGCTAACTGCCCCCGGCCGTTTAGACATTGGTTGATAAAACAACTGGGTCGATCAACATAAGGATTTTGCGACAGCTAAGGCACAGGTTAAACGCGCGTTTTTATGATGATCCATCTGTAGTAAAGACACTTTTTTATAGCATAACGGGCTATCGGGTATGTTTTTTTAAACGACAGCGTTTGCCCGTAACTGCTATATCATAAAATGAGGCCTAAAAAAGCTAAGCGGTGGCTACTGACCGCTATCATGGAATAATCCCGGGATAATCGTAGCTTTATATATACATATTACTTAACCTCAGCTCACTAAAGTTTACCCTTATGAAAAATTACGCTTCTTTGGTATGCTTTGCTGTATTGTTATTGCTGCTACATCCCCACACCGCACAGGCTCAGATAGACCTGGGTATTAAAGCCGGCCTTAGCATCCCCAATCTTTCTTCCGGTTCTTCCGCAAATCCCATTAACAGCGGTTATGGTTCCCGGTTAGGACCGGATATTGCCATACACGCGGAGTTCCATATCACCAGCCGTTTTTCTATACAGCCGGAACTGCGGTATTCAGCGCAAGGCGGTAAGAAAAACGGTAATCAGGCCTTTTCCGTACCGCCGGAATTACAACCCATGTTCCCGCCGGGCACAGCGCCCCAATACTTATATGCCGACTATAAAAGCACGGCTAAGATCAATTACCTGATGTTGCCGGTGCTGGCTAAGTATCACTTTCTTCCCAATGGTCCCTGGGACCTGTATGCTGCCCTGGGCCCTTTTGTGAGCCTGCGGGTATCTGCAAAGAACATTACCAGCGGCTCCAGCAACATCTACCTGGATGAAACGCATATGCAACCTATGCTTCCCAGCGCCCAGTCTTTTGACCGTAAGGAAGATATCAAGGATGAAATACGCCCCATCAATGCCGGTATAGATGGGCACATAGGTATTGCTTACAGATGGAAGCGCTGCAGCGTATTCTTAGAAGGTGGCGGTAACTACGGGTTTATCAATATTCAGAAGAACGATATTAATGGAAAGAATAATACGGGCGCCGCAGTAATAGCAGCCGGATACGCTTTCCGTATTGGCCGTTAAATAATAGTGAACGTTATTTGCTATGCAGCACTGATTTTATATCTTTAGCGACTAAGACATACGCAAATGACACTTCACGAATTGAAGCAGGACCTGCTGGACAGATGGTTGACCGCATATGATACATTGCCCGCCACTATGCCGGCAGCGGATAATATTGTAAAGACTATTTACGCGGAAAACTTTCGCTTCAAACTGGAGAAATACAGCCCGGAACAATTTTTACCGGCCGGCCCGCTACTGGCGGCCCCTGGCCCCGGTTCGGTATACGCCTATGCCATGGATGCTACCGGCCGCCCTGTTTATTTGACCGTGACGGAGCCCGGTGGAAAGGAAGTGATAAAAGGCCATTATACCTATACAGCGGAATTGGTTGAATATACCGAGTACAACCTGCAATCCCGCCTGCCTTCCTGTATACAGCGTATTGTTTATAACGATGGCAGAAAGGAAACCTTTCAGTCATTGACCCTGGATAACCGTGGTGAGGGAGAAGATTTCCGCGGAGCGGACAAAAAAATTGTGCTGAACGCCCTGAATGAGCGGGAGCTGCTGTGCGAATGCAAAATATATCACTGGTCCGGTAACCGGCTGGAGCGCGCAGACTGTTTGCAGGTGCTGCCAGGTAATGAGCAAATGACCTCAAAGGAAGAATATAGCTATGATGGCGCCGGCGAATTGGAGGAGGTAAGGGCCATATTTGATGATGATGAGAACGTTGGCTACCTGTACGTGCGGAAACCTGATAATATTACGCTGGAAGAGCTGGGAGACCAGGTGGCGCAGCAGATGGCCGCTGATATTATCAGCGCGGTAGAAGAAGCCGCGCCAGGGGAACCACTGGCAGCCCTGGAACTACACTACCAGGAGATCAATCAATACACGCCCTATCTTTGTATGGTCACGGAAAGGCAACGGGAAGAGATAGAAGAGGCAGCTACTAAAGACAGCCTGTTTGAAGACTGGATCACCTATCCGGATAAAGAAGGCGCTATGATCTATGGACAGCCTTTTGAGCGGCCAATGGCGGCTTTTATGGCAGAAGTGGAAAAACGCAATGACTACGCGCTGGCAACGGAAATGCTCAGGAAAGTAGCCCGTTTGCTGAATGCGGGAAAGCTTGATGGGAAGATAGCAACCGGCAATGAATTTATGGTATACGCCGTAGACTGGACAATGACAGACGGATTTACCGCCCTGCTGGAAGCCTGCGGTGTGGCCGGCCCTATTGTCAAAAAATGGGAACAACAACTAGCTAACAGATCCTGATTTGTTCCTTTTCCTGTATTCTTTAGGAGATACGCCCATCAGCTTGGAGAACATCCGGGAGAAATAATACGGATCATCCATTCCCAGGGTGCTGGCTACCTCTTTAATGGTAATGTCTGGCAGTAACAGGTATTGACAGGCCTTCTGCATTTTCAGGTGGTTAAAGTACTCCACCGGCGCGTAGCCCGTACGTTCCCGGAAAATGGTGGAGAAATAAGATACGGACAGGTTGGCAAATTCCGCAAACTCATTCAGCGTAACACGGGTATGGATCTGCTGCTGCATCAGGTCCAGCGTGGCCGCGATCACATCCTTTTCATCTGGATGTTTTACGTAGTTGAATTTGTCCTCGTACAGTAATGACGAGAGAAAATGATAGAAGATCATATTCACATACCGCAGGTTGTCTGCTGTATAACCCCGCTCCAGGTTACTATAGATATCTTCAAATAGTTTGATGCGATGCTCATTATAGGGCAGGTATGGCTTATAGTTCTTGGCATGCTGCAGGATCAGTTCTACAATATATGCCGCCAGCTCTCCTTTAAAATGGATCCAGTAAATAGTCCATGGATCCTGTTCATTAGCGGAATAGATATGCGGGGTGTTCATGGGAATGGTAATGAACTGTGAAGGCAGCACTTCTACCCGCTTACGGTTGATCTCTACCCAACCACTACCTTCCACGCAGTAGATGATGATATGCTGTCCTACGCCTGTTGCCCGTTTCATATAATGCCCTTTGGCCTTAGGATAGTACCCTATATCGGTAACATAGATCTGACGGGTAATGGGATCTTTGGTCAGAAAATCCGTACTGATCTTTTTAGGCAATACGATGAGCCGTTGCCCTTCAAACCCTTCCCGTTTTCTCGCTGTTTTATCTCTCATACGTTAAAATTAAGCAGGAACCCTCTAAACTGCAAAGTAGTACACTTACCGCAAAAAAATCCATCATTACCGAAAAAACCACTATTCTTAGTCTTATTTCCAATCACGAATTTTGGCTCAAATCCACGATGGGGCAATGTATGACGGCAATGCCTGCCGTCATGTCAAAAATTTCTTGTTATGAAAAATTATACATCCTTTTACCTTTTACTGCTATCGCTGTGCCTATACATACCGGCGAATGCACAAGAAAAAATGCTACATGGGAGGGTAACGGACGCAGCTTCCCAAAAACCACTTCCCTTTGTTACAATTACCAACACAGCGAACAAAAAATTATCATTAAAGGCAGATGCCGATGGCAATTTCACCATTCCGGCAGCACAAAGTAAAACCACCTATTTGTTCTCCTATGTGGGGTACAAAAGCCGGAGCATTGCAGTATCACCCGCGGATACCGCTATCCGGGTGGCCATGGAATCAGATATTTCCGGCCTCAATGAAGTGGTGGTGATCGGTTATGGTTCCCAGAAAAAGAAGGACCTGACCAGCGCCGTATCCAGCGTATCCGGTAAAGAGCTGAGCGAGATGCCGGTAACTAATATCAATAGCGCCCTGCAGGCAAGGGTACCGGGTGTACAGATCACCAATGGCGGTTTTGAGCCAGGCGCAGGTACTAATATCAAGATCAGGGGCATCAACTCCATCGAAGGCGGGGGATCGCCTATCTATGTAGTGGACGGTGTGATCCTGAGCGGTGATATACGCGAGATCAACCCTTATGACATAGAGTCCATTGATGTGCTCAAAGATGCTTCCGCAGCTGCCATCTACGGTTCCAGGGCTGCCGCCGGGGTGATCATCATCACCACCAAGAAGGCAAAGTCCGGCAGGTCCAGCATAGATTATAACGGCTATTACGGCGTACAGAAAATATACCGCTCCTACGATTTTATAGGGGCGCAGGATTATATAAAGCTGCGCCGTATAGCGCTGAGCGATGAAGACCCGGACGCATGGCCGCTGAATGATCCTAAGACCGATTCTGTGGTATTCAGCTTCCGCGAGCTGCAAAGCCTGGCCGCCGGTAAATCCTACGACTGGGTGGACGCTATTACCCAGGTGGCGCCTATGCAAAGCCATACGTTGAGCATATCTAACGGTATTGGCCGCAATAAGATCTACCTGAGTGGCAACTACCTGAACCAGGATGGTATTATCATCAACTCGAACATGAAGCGTTATTCCATGAAAGGCAATATGGAATCCGCGGTAACGGATAAGGTGACCATGGGGTTGAATACCAACTTTTCGCACGTAGAAACAAACGGCGTAGGTAAGGGCACTTACTACAGCGCTGTTACGCAAAGCCCGCTGCGGCCTATCTATGATTCCCTGGGCCGGCCTTTTGTAGAGCTGGACCCCGGCAGCGGCAATATCGTTTCCGATAATCCGGTAGCAATGGCCCGGGATGCTGTGAACCAGGCCGTAGACGATCGTTTCCTGGGTAACCTGTTCCTTGATTATAAGGTAATACGGAACCTGAACTTCCGTTCCAGCCTGGGACTGGATGTGTATAAGGAGCAGAAATTCCAGTACCTGCCGCGCAACACGTCCGGCGACGGGTTTGTAAAAGGCGGCGTAGCCAAAGTGGAGAACTTTGGCTGGCGGGATTGGGTATGGGAAAATACCCTTACCTATGATTACAATCCTTCCGAACAGCATTCACTGAATATATTAGGCGGCTTTACCTACCAGAAAAGAAGGCAGGAGTGGAACTATGAGGAGGCTTCCGGCTTTCCCACAGATGTACTGACCTATAAAAATATCAAAGCGGCTTCCCGCAGGGACGACATCAACTCCGATTACTGGAACCGGGTGATCAACTCCGTGCTGGGCAGGGTGATCTATAAGTTTAAAGACCGTTACATCTTTAACTTCACGGCCCGTTATGATGGTTCTTCCAATTTTGGCCCGGAAAACCAGCATGGGTTTTTTCCCTCTGTTAGTGGCGCCTGGCGGCTGGTAGACGAGCCGTTTATCGGTTACAAGCTCAAATCCCTGATGAGCGATGCCAAGATCCGCGTAAGCTACGGTTTGATAGGCAACCAGGATATTACATACGATAAGATCTATACCCGTATGGATGCCTCCGCCTATCCTTATAACGGTAATAGCCAAACCTCCGGCTACCAGCTGGGCGGTAATGCCGGCAACTCCATCCTCCAATGGGAAAGCCAGCGTCAGTTCAATACCGGCTTTGACCTGGCCTTCTTTAACTCGAGGGTACAGGCTAGTTTTGATTTTTATAACAAAAATGTCCATAACCTGCTACTGAACCAGGCTTTAGCGCCTTCACAGGGTTTCAGCAATAAAATGATCAACGTTGCGGCGCTGAATACCCGCGGCATAGATATAAGCCTGAAATTATGGCCGGTAAAAACCAACAATTTCGATTGGCAGATAAACCTGAACTGGTCAAAATATACGTCAAAGATCACCTCCCTGTTACCTGGCCGCGACTCCCTCAGCCCTACGCTG
This sequence comes from Chitinophaga agrisoli, assembly GCF_008386695.1. Classification (GTDB taxonomy): domain Bacteria; phylum Bacteroidota; class Bacteroidia; order Chitinophagales; family Chitinophagaceae; genus Chitinophaga; species Chitinophaga agrisoli. The sequence continues at coordinate 1,185,411 of NZ_VUOC01000002.1, read as the reverse complement.
AAAGTGGGAGAGGCGCCTAACAGCCTGATAGTGGATTACGTGTTTGATGGCATTTACCAGGAGGGTGATGATTTTACGCTGAATCCCAGTGGCCGCCCGGGTGATGCGCGGGTAAAAGACCTGAATAAGGATGGCGTAATAAATGACTATGACAGGGCCATTGTGGGCCGCACTACGCCTAAAGGCTGGGGCGGCGTATGGAATTATTTCCGGTACAAACGCTTGTCCATGACCGTATTTACGACTTACATGTATGGGCATGACGTATACGACAGGGCATACACAGACTATCTGTATATGGGACAGGGGCGCAATGTGATCATAAAAGAAGGGCTGAACTACTGGACCCCCACCAATACGAATACGGATATACCACGGCCTAATGCTTTTGGGGCCTCCCTGCGCATGCTGCGTAATGGCTCCTCCAGTTATGCGACAGAGAAAGGGGATTTTATCCGCGTGCGGGATATCACCATGGCATACGATTTTTCGCCCAATTTGCTGAACAGGTTAAAAGTAAGGTCCCTCCGCGCTTATGTACAGGTTATGGAGCCCTTCCTGTTTACCAGCTATCGGGGCATAGATCCTGAAATTAATGGCAGCACAGACCAGAAAACGGATATCTATCCACGATACCGCACTTTCCTGGTAGGCGTAAACCTGGGTTTATAATCTAAAATCTGTAATCAAATGTTAACTGCATATAAATATTCTAAAAAAAGCAAGGTCGTATCGATCTGCATTATCATGGCCGGCCTGTTTCTTTCCGGTTGCTCCAAACAACTGAATATTACGCCGGAAGTATTTGTTTCGCCAGAGGCGTTGTATAAAGATGAAGCAGGCATTAAGGCGGGCGTGGTAGGTCTTTACCGCCAGCTGCTGGACTTAAAGAGAAGCGATTATGTAATAGTTGGAATGGTGGGCACCGATGAGGCAAAGACCACACTATTTGTGCCTACCTGGGGCACTTATTGGCAGAACTTCTGCGCGGTGAACACTTACTCGCAGTTGATGACCAGCCAGAATGATGTGATACAATGGTTTTGGGTGATCTGCTACCGGGGCATTAACAACGCGAACACTGCTATCCGGTATATACCTGGTGCGGCTGCCCCGGATGCGGTGAAGAACCAGGGATTGGGCGAAGCAAAATTTATGCGCGGGCTCTTTTACTTTTACCTGGTGCAGCTGTATGGCGGTGTGCCCCTGCCCACGGAAGAAAAGAGCGAAGTGTCTGACCAGAAAGGCGGCTTGCCGCGGAGTACCCCGGAGCAAGTATACGAACTGATCGAGAAGGATCTGGAATTTGCGGCAGCGAATTTGAAAAGCAAAGGTGGAAACGGGACACAGGTAGGCGCTGCTACAAAAGAGGCTGCTATGGCACTGCTGGGTAAAGTATATCTTACAGAGAAAAAATATGACAAGGCGAAAGCGGCGCTTGAGCCACTATTAGCCGCGTCTAACGTAAAACTGATGGATAACTATGCGGACCTGTATGTGGAAACCAATGAAAATAATATAGAGTCGCTGTTTGAGGTACAGTTCTCCAATGAAAATAATAATACAAGCAATCTGGCCAACAACCTGGGCTCCTGGCAGGTCAATGACCTGGCGCTGCCTGGCGGCGGCGGTCACGTGATCATACCTACGGACTATTATTTTAACAGTTTTGAAGCAGGGGACAAGCGCAAAGCGGCTTCTTTCCGTTGGGAGTTTTTCGACAAAGACGGCAACCCTGTTGATTATTCCTGGTGGTCAGACGTAGGTAAACCACACATGAAGAAATTTGACATTACCAAAGGCATTTCTGTGTCTGGATCCTATTCTTCCCGCAACCTGTATTACCTGCGACTGGCAGACGCCATCCTGATGTATGCAGAAGCGGAGAACGAATTAGGCGGAACCGCTGTTGCCCTGCAACAGCTGAACAGGATCCGTACCCGGGCCGGGTTGGATAACTATGAGATCGTACATGGCGCGCCTTCACAGGATCAGCTGCGTAAGGAGATCATGGTGGAGCGTATGCGGGAGCTGGGTTTTGAAGGCTGGCGCTGGTTTGATCTGAAACGTACCGGCACCTTGCTGCAGGCCGTGAAGGATTATAACCCGGATGGCGCGCCCAATATCCAGGAAAAACACCTGTTATATCCTATACCTACCTGGGAGTTTGATAATAACCAGTCATTGAGCCGGGCCGATCAGAACGCGGGCTACTAAATCCGCGGCTGCGAAAAGCGAGATAGCAATATAGGCTTTTCGCGGCCGCCTGTAAAAGCATATGAGACGATCACTAATATTTATCATCGGGTGCTTTTTGCTGCAGTCAGCAACAGCACAGGATGTACAGGAGACAAAAGACAGCACAGTGCTGTCTAACGGACAGGTGAGGCTGGTAGTGGACCATACGTCCGGAAAGCTGAGCTATTATTTTAAGAATGGCGTACAGCTGCTGAATACTACTGCCTATGTGGAAGATGTGCATGCGGGGTACCTGGGTACCGCTGATTTTAGTGAGCATCATATCGCTACCGCGCCGGTGCAAGGTACACTGGGCAAAGGACTTAGCGTGCAGGTGGAGCATACAGATACCCGGCGGACGGTGAGTTTGATCCAGCATATTATCCTATACGAAAACCAGCCATTTCTATTAATCAGTGTAGAAGCAGTTACTGGTAAGGCGCCCGGCGCCTTGCCGGAAACCCGTAACATATCGCCCCTGGCAGTATCGTCCAAAGTACAAGGGCGGGTAATTATACCCGGGACGGAGCCCCGCATCCTCGACGTGCCTTTTGACAATGATAACTGGGTGAAGGTATTAACACAGGCATGGCCGGCGGCGGGCGCAAAAGCTGCCAGCGGCGTTAGTTACGAGTTTTCGGCATTATATGACAACAATACATTTGCCGGCCTGGTAGCCGGCAGCATTACGCACGATACCTGGAAGACCGGTATCGCTTACCACACAGCGCTCGCCAAAGGAGAGCTGGATACTTTTAACATCTATGGCGGAGCGGCCACCGCGGATAACAAGGCATTACCGCCCGCTTACGGCGGCCTGGATGGCACGCATGATCATGCGCCGCACGGTACTTTGCAGGGCGGGCGGATACAGTCGCCGGTTATTTACCTGGCAGCAAGCGCAGATACGCGCCAGGATTTTGTGAATTACGGCAACGTGAATGTAAAACAGTCCGGCCGCCTGGAGTGGAAAGGATATGCGCCTTTTTACTGGAACAGCTTTGGCGTAGAGGGCGTACTGGGGTATGAGAAGGTAATGATGCCGCCCGGTGTGGCCAAGGTATCTGATCTTATTGCCACCCTGGATAATTTCAATAAGTATGCAAAGCCGGTGCTGAGCATTGATTCCTATGATCAGAATATTTACACCACCGATCTGCTGGCGTCTCTAGGTAAATATGCAAAAAAACGCAACCAGGAATTAGGCTTTTATTTTATCCCTTTTGCGGTCTGGACCTGGAAGAACAATATGGACCAGACCAAACTGAACGGCACCAGCACGCTGCTGCGCGATGTGGTATTAAAAGGCAGCGATGGGCAGCCTATTGCCTATAAAGACGGGGATTGGGGCGCTTTCGCCATTGACCCTACACACCCGGCCGTAAAGGAATATATCATTGGCCAGCTAAAAAAAGCAAAGGCCATTAATGCTTCCTTTATTAAAATCGACTTCCTCACAGCTGGTTCGCTCGAATCAGTGACCCGCTATGATAAAAATGTGCGCACCGGCATGCAGGCCTATAACCAGGGCATGAAGATGCTGAAATCCCTGATGGATTCCATTATGGGACCGGATATCTTTATCACCATGGCCATATCGCCCATGTTCCCGCATCAGTATGCGCATACGCGTTTTGTTTCTACGGATGTATATTCTCATCTAAGGGATGATCAACCGGGATTTCCCGGCTGGGGCAGCACGGAGTCATCATTGGCAACCGGCTCCCATATGTGGTGGATGCAGGGCACGCTATGGCCCTATACTAACCTGGACGTGGCTATTATGAAACATTTCCAGAAGAATCCGGACCTCAGCGAGCAGGAGATAAAAGTGCGGTTGTATGCCATGATGGTGATGGGCAGCATACTGGGCGATGGATCAGACCTGCGGGATAAGGTAGCCGCAGAAAGGGCAAAACGTTATTTAAATAACCCGGAGCTTTGCGCGTTCTTCAGTCAGCCTAAAGTATTTACCCCTTTACGTATGGCAGACGGAGAAACAATGGACCAGCAGTTAAGTTTTTATTTGAAAGGCGATACAACCATGCTGGCATTGTTTAACTTTGCTACGCAAAAGGAATTCCGGGAAACCATCCACATGAAAGATATTGGCTTGGCTGACGGGAGATATGAACTGAAAGACTTGTTGACCGGTCAATCACTAGGGCAGGTATCGCGTGGACAGCAGTCCATTTCGCTGGCAGTGCCGGTGAAAGATGCGATACTGGTAAAATGCATTCCCTTAGGTGATTAACCTTTTAAAAACAGACGAAATTGAATACCCAGCAGCAGACATTATCGCTTACTGCCAGGCCGCATGGCGCTTTACATGGAGCGGCCCTGTACCTGGTAACACTGAAGAATGAGACCGTGACCGTGCATATTACCAACCTGGGATGTGCCGTAATGGCTGTTTACACCCCGGACCGTGATGGTAATATAAAGAACATTGCCGCTGGTTTTGAACAACCGTTGGATTATGCCAACAATCCCTGGTATTTTGGTTGTGTGGTAGGGCGTTATGCCAACCGTATTGCCGGCGGCCGTTTTGTACTGGACGGGCAAACCAGGCAACTGTCCGTGAACAACGGGGAAAATCACCTGCATGGCGGCTGGGTAGGTTTTAACCGGAAGGTATGGTCCCTGAAAGAGCAGATCCGTGAAGAGGAGCATACCGGCGTTATATTCGAATATATGAGTAAAGACGGGGAAGAAGGATACCCCGGCAACCTGACCGCCACGGTAAAATACCTGTTGAACCAGCATAACCAGCTGATCATGGAGTATACCGCCGTAACCGACCAGCGCACGCCTGTAAACTTTACCAATCATAGCTATTTCAACCTCACCGGTTTCGAGGAGCCGCTGATCCATGATCACCTGCTACAGGTGCATGCCGGCAGTTATACAGAAAAGAATGCCCAGAATGTACCAACCGGCCAGATAGTATCCGTTGCCGGCAGCGGCGCTGATTTTACGGAGCCGGACAGGATAGGGGACCGGTTAGGTACTTTTCCCCGGGATATGGGTTTTGACCTTAACTACGTGTTAAACAGCGGGACTGAAGACCAGCCTGCCGCCATCCTGGAAGATCCGGGCACCGGCCGGTGGCTGAAAGTGTTTACTGATCTGCCGGGGATGCAGGTGTATACGGCCAATTTCTGGGATGGCAGCATCACTGGCCAGCAAGGTAAGCCCTATGTACAACATGGCGCTATTGCCCTGGAAACGCAGGCTTTCCCGGATAGCCCTAATCATCCGGATTTTCCTAATACGATACTAAACCCGGGAGCGGTTTATCAAACCACCACGGTGTATGAATTTGGGGTGAGATAATGTATTTTTGCATCCTGCATGCATATTTACACTACGCTCCGGAGAGGAGAATACCATTTACATCACTGCGAGGACTATCTTTTTTATGACCATATTGGCCCCAACAGGCTGTTATGCGCTGTAATGGATGGTTGTACCATGGGAATTGACAGCTATTTTGCAGCTACCCTGACAGGCAGGGTGCTACGGAAAATAGCCAAGGCTAAAAGCTATGAGGCGTTTTACAATCCCCGGGCCGCCACGATATCTTTGGAAGAACAGCTTAAAACGATCCTGAAAGAACTGTTCTGCGAACTGCAATCACTACAGAATCAACTATTACTGGACAAAAAGGAATTGTTATCCACCCTCATCCTGTTGCTGGCAGATACCCAGCAGGATCAGGCGCTGATTGTAACGATAGGGGATGGCGTGATAGCGCTGAATGGCGTGATCACGGAATATGACCAGGATAACAAACCTGATTATATCGGTTATCATTTGTCTGAGGATTTTGAGGAATGGTATGCCGGGCAACAGCAAACGTTACAGGTCAGTGGAATAAAAGACATCAGTATTGCCACCGATGGAGCCAGTACCTTCACGAATCTGCAAACTAAGCCTACAGATGATGATATAGACCCTGTACACTATCTCCTGGTGGATAGCAGCAAAACCGGTTCTGACGATATGCTGCATTTAAAATTGAAGTATCTTGAGCATCATCATGGATTAATGCCTACGGATGATCTGGCTGTAATACGGCTTATCCATCCGTAATAAAACAGCGCCGTTATGCAGCAATACATTGCCCATATTACACTGGTCGTAAAAGACTACGATGAGGCTATCGCCTTCTATACCCAACAGCTTAGCTTTACCCTGGTAGAAGATACCGCGCTTTCTGACAGCAAGCGCTGGGTACGGGTAGCGCCGCCCGGTTCAAATGGTTGTTGCCTGTTGCTGGCCCAGGCGGCAGATGAAGCGCAGGGCAGCCGTATCGGTAACCAAACCGGTGGCCGGGTGTTCCTTTTCCTGTATACTGATGATCTACAGCGTGATTATGATGCCATGCGGCAGAAAGGTGTTGTGTTTGTGCGGGAGCCGGTACAAGAGATTTACGGTAAGGTGACAGTGTTTAAGGACCTGTATGGTAATCTGTGGGATCTGTTGGAGCCGGCGGTGAGATAAAAACCCTAATTTTACCGGCGCATAATTTAATCATGGAAACCTTCGATACATTAAAAGCGTCCTGGATAAAGCTGGCCACCCCTTATTGCACCAACGAAGCCCTGATCCAACAGGAATTTGATCAACTGGTAAAAGCCTACGGTAGCACTAACCGGCATTATCACAACCTGCGGCATATATATACTCTGCTGCAATTGCAGGAACAGTATGCCCATATGATCCGCCGCCCGGAAATTATACAATGGGCTATCTTCTTTCATGATGTCGTTTACAATGTATTAAAAGGCGATAACGAAGAGAAAAGCGCACTGGCTGCCGGCAAGTTCCTGGAGCAAACAAATTTCCCGCCTGCGGATACTAAGCTGGTAATGGACTATATCCGGGCTACCAAATCACATAGTGGCAATGATGAAGACGGCGACTTGGCGCTGTTCCTTGATTTTGATATGGCTATCCTGGGTAGCCCGGCTGCAGCGTACAGGAAGTATGCGCAGCAAATAAGAAAAGAGTATAGCATATATCCGGAGCTGGTATATAACCCTGGCCGGCGTAAGGTGTTAACCCATTTCCTGCAATCGCCGGTATTCCGTACTACCCTTTTCCGGGAGCTATATGAAACACAGGCCCGTCAGAATATACAGGAAGAACTGGATACGCTCTAAAGGGATCATTTGACTGCAGCCACCCGCCAGATCTTATCATTCACATCATCAGTTACCAGCATACTGCCATCTGGCAATATGGTTACGCCCACGGGCCGGCCATGTACTTCATTGTCTTTGCCGGCGGTAAAACCCGTCAGAAAATCTTCCGGCTTACCGCTTGGTTTTCCATTCCTGAAAGGAACAAATACCACTTTATAACCGGCCAGCTGTGAGCGGTTCCAGGAGCCATGCTGGGCTATAAAAGCGCCACCCCTGTATTTTTTGGGGAAAGCGGTCTTTGTATAGAAGGCCAGGCCTAAAGAAGCGGTATGCGCGCCCAAGGATACATCCGGTACAATGGCTTTTTGTACCAGGTCTGGCCGGGGCGCTTCAATACGCGGGTCTGCATGTTGTCCGAAATAAGAATAAGGCCAGCCATAGAAGCCGCCGTCTTTTACGCTGGTCAGGTAGTCCGGTACCAGGTCGTCTCCCAGTTCATCCCGTTCATTCACGGCTGCCCATAGTGTTTTAGTGCCCGGCGCCCAGGCCATGCCCACAGGATTGCGTAAACCAGACGCATATATGCGCTCGCCATGACCATCTTTATCCACTTCCAGTATACAGGCCCTGCGCGGGTTGACTTCCTTTCCATTATCGCCCAGGTTATCTACAGAGCCTACGGCGATATAGATCCGGGAGCTGTCCGCATTGGTGATGATATTACGGGTCCAGTGCTGGTTGCGCTTTTCTGCAGGCAGGTCCATTAGTACTTCTCCGGCGGAGTCCATCTTTAGCTGGCCAGGCTGGTAAGGATAACGTAGTAGCGCGTCGGTATTGGCTACATAGAGCTGGTTATCCATGATCAGCATGCCAAAGGGCTGGTTCAGGTCTTCGAGGAACACCTGTTTAAGATCCGGATGCCCATCGCCGGTAGTATCCCGCAGGATGGAGATCCGGTTGGCGCTTTTCTTCATATTCTCTGCTTTGGCGGCGCCTAGTACTACGGCGCCTACCTGCATGACCGTGTTTTTGATGGTATTAGATTCTGCCACCAGCACATCGCCATTAGGCGTTACATAGGTCCACCGGGGATTTTGTAACCCATCCGCATATAGGGTTACCACAAAACCTTTGGGCGCCCGGGGTATTACCCCGTTCTCCCAACCGATGACTTTGCTGAAGTTTTTGGTGGATTTAGTGGCAAAAGGAGCCGGTAAAGCGGCTTTTTGTGGACTTTGTGCAACAATTGTATGGCAAATAAAGCTGAAAGCTATGATAGGTAGTATCACTTTCATAACAATAGTATTTAGCATACTATCAAATACAAAACGCATGCCCGGCGCAATCCCGGATATTTGTACTATCTTTGCACCACTTTTATTCACATCCTCATCTGCTTTTGTAGGTCCAACCATCAGAAAATCATGCAGGTATTGAGTAAGGCAGGTAACGTATCAATCCTCATTCTTTGATAGCCTTACCACTATTAAATCACTATAAAATATTGAATATTGTCATTTGAGAAACTTGGGCTCATTGCCCCGCTGCTGAACGCTTTAGAAAGTGAAGGTTATACAACGCCAACCCCTATACAGCAACAAGCTATCCCCATTGTATTAGAGCAACGCGACCTGTTGGGTTGCGCGCAAACCGGTACCGGTAAAACCGCTGCTTTTGCGCTGCCCTTATTACAATTATTACATACACATCAACAATCACAGGGCGCACAGCCCAGGGCACAACGCAACATTAAAGCGCTGGTGCTGACCCCTACACGTGAACTGGCCATACAGATAGGAGAGAGCTTTGCCGCCTACGGTAAAAATATGGACCTGAGACACCTGGTGATCTTTGGCGGCGTATCCCAGCATCCGCAAACGCTGGCGCTGAAAAAAGGCGTGGATATACTGATTGCTACACCAGGCCGTTTACTGGATCTTATACAACAACGGTTCATTTCCCTGCAACAGCTTAAATTCTTTGTGCTGGATGAAGCAGACCGTATGCTGGATATGGGTTTTGTACATGATGTAAAACGCATCCTTACCCTGTTGCCCGCACAACGTCAAAGCCTGTTCTTCTCTGCTACCATGCCGCCGGAAATACAGAAACTGGCCAATGCTATCTTAAATAATCCCGCTAAAGTAGAGGTAACGCCTGTTTCCTCCACCGCAGAAACCATTACACAATGGGTATATTTTGTAGAGCGGGGAGATAAGAAGAACCTTTTGCTGCACCTGCTGGAGGACCGGGATATAAAGACCGTATTGGTGTTTACCCGTACCAAACATGGGGCAGACCGGGTAGTGAAGGACCTGAACAAGTCTGGTATCACCGCGGAAGCCATTCACGGTAATAAATCCCAGAATGCCCGTCAGCGTGCCTTAACAAATTTTAAGACACAGCAAACCAGGGTACTGGTGGCTACAGACATTGCCGCCAGGGGCATTGATATCGATGAACTGGCCTATGTGATCAATTATGAGCTGCCTAACGTACCGGAAACCTATGTGCACCGTATTGGCCGTACAGGCCGTGCCGGCGCCAATGGCACCGCCTTCTCCTTCTGCGATGCGGAAGAAAGGGCTTTCCTGCGCGATATCCATAAACTGATCGCCCGTAATATACCGGTGATGGACACACATCCCTGGCATAGTAATAACACCGCTGTATCATCGCAGGCGCCTGCCCAGACCCAGGGTAACGGCCAGCGGCAACAACAGCGCCGCCCGTCTAATGGTAACGGTAACCGTTCCCAGGGTGGCAACCGTAATGGTAACCATGCTAATGGTAACCGCGCTAATGGAAACGGCGTTGATGGAAACCGTGCTGAAGGCCATCATTCCGGCGGCCATAGTGGTAACGGCAACCGTTCCCGCAACAATTTCCGCCGCCGTCCGCGCAGCGAGCAAGCCAGCGGACAGCAATAAGCTATTTACTGATCGTGTAATAAACAATAGGATGTACCGGGTAACCAGTGCATCCTATTTTTTATAGATCTACCGTGTTGGAAAGGATAAAATAAAAGACTTGGAAGATTCATATAAATATCCCTACTTTTGTACTGTAATGTTAAAAGTTACAGTATAAATACTATAATATGGAAAGCAAAAAAGTCGCATTGATAGGCGCCTCCGGTTTTGTAGGCGCACATATCCTGCAGGAGTTACTGAACCGTGGTCACCAGGTAACCGCTATCGTACGTAACCCGGAAAAGATCACTACGGAGCATCCCAACCTGGTTGTTAAAAAAGGCGATGTATACAATGAGGATGCTGTGGCGGCGCTGGTATCCGGCATGGACGCGGTGATCAATGCTTTTAACCCTGGCTGGGACAATCCTAATATCTATGCAGATTTTATGACCGGCAGCAAAGCCATACAGGCTGGCGTAAAAAAGGCCGGCGTAAAAAGGTTCATCACTATCGGCGGCGCCGGCAGCCTGGAAATAGCCCCCGGTATGCAATTGGTAGACACGCCCAATTTCCCGGCGCAGTTTAAGGACGGCGCTACGGCCGCGCGCGATTACCTGAATATACTTAAAGAGGAAAAGGACCTTGATTGGACCTTCCTGAGCCCTGCCATTGAAATGAGCCCCGCACATCCCGGCGAGCGTACCGGCTTGTACCGTACCAGCCTGGATACGCCGGTATTTGATGAAGACGGCAGAAGCCGGCTCTCCGTGGAAGATACCGCCATTGTGATCGTGGATGAACTGGAGCAGTCCAACCATATACGCCGGCGTTTTACCGCTGCTTATTAAGCGCCGGTGGCAAAGGGCTGCCAGGGGCGTCCGCCTTTCCACTATGATCTTTACAACAGAACTGTTATATTAGTGGCCTAACCATATAAATTGCCACTTATGATTGTAAGGAAACTAGCGCTTTTTAGTTGTTTACTGATCGGATTGCTGTATAACCATCTGCCGCTGAGCGCTCAAACAGGCCGCCCCCTGCTAAAACAACATCCGGGCGTTGTATCTTATACTTACCGTAAAGCATTTGCCACGGATATGCCAGGCACGCTGGACCTGGTAAAAAAGACCGGGTTTACGGATATAGAGTTCTCCAACCTGTTTGGACAAACAGCTGCGGATATCCGCCGGATGATCGATGAAAGAGGTATCAAATGTTCCTCATTTGGCGTGGGTTATGAAGACCTGACAGGTAAGACAGACGAGGTGGCAAAAAATGCCCGTACGCTGGGCGCCAAGTTTGTGCGCGTAGCAGGCTTTCCGCATAGCAAAACCGGTTTAACGCTGGATGAGGCCAAACAGGCCATTTCCGAGTTTAACCGCGTGGGCAAGATCCTGAAAGATCAATACGGCTTAACACTGGTATACCATAATCATGGCTTTGAGTTCCAACCCTATGAAAAGGGTACGCTGTTCGATTATATCATGCAGCAGACCAATCCGCGGTATGTAAGCTTTGAAATGGATATCCTGTGGGTACATTTCCCCGGTCAGGACCCGGTAGCGCTGTTAAAGAAATATGGTAACCGTTTCCGCCTTATGCATGTGAAGGATCTGAAGAAAGGGGTACCCGGCAATCTTTCCGGTGGCACCTCCAGCGAGAATGATGTAACCTTAGGCACCGGCGAGATAAATATACCGGCTGTGCTGAAGGCCGCTCAACGCTCCGCTATTGAGCATTATTATATAGAAGACGAAAGCAGCAACGTAGAAACCCAGGTGCCGCAGAGTATCAAATACCTGTTAAGCCTGCGCGATTAAAAGATAATGTAATTATGGAGGATGGATAGCAGCTGAACATAGCTATCCATCCTTCCTGTTTTATCAGAACTTTACCTCCTCCACGTTAAACTCCACCCCCTTTTTATCAACGGCAATATGGCAGGCATAGTCCCTGAATGCTTTTATCTCGTGTAGATGCCATGTATGTCCATCCAGTACCACCGGTTTTTTATCTGTTACATCCATATTGGGCAAAGCGCCATGCTGGGCGCTGCCATCTGCTTTTAATACCGCTTCCTTACAGGTCCAGAAAGAATAGAAGGCATTCACCGGGTTGGGCGCGTTATTGATGGCCGCCCATTCACGGTCAGTGAACTGCCTTTTAAATTCCGCGATCTGTACCGGGCGGATCTGCTCCACGTCGATGCCCACTCTTGCCTGCGGGGCTACTACGCAGGCCACCATCCGTCCGGCATGCGAAATATTAAAATCCATATTCCCTTCCAGGAAAGGGCGTCCATAGCCGGAGTAACGCAGCTGCAGCAACGTATCTGCGCTGCCCCGTGCCTTTAGGGCAGTGAGCAGCAGGTGTTTACCTAAGAGAGAGGCGTGGGCGTCTTCCCATCTTCTGAGCTGCGTTACCTTCTTTTGCATGTAAGCAGGTAATTGCTCCAGTAAGGCCTGAAAACCCGCGGTGGGCAGCGGCATAGGATAAGTGGCAAAGTAAATGGTTCCCGCCATGCAATAGGATAGTTAAAGGATTAAAAAATGAATTTGGAACCGCAATTTTGGAAAATTATTACATAAAATATAATTTTAATTTGTGTACTCATCGTTGCGCCTTTATCACAATAACTTAATACACACTATCGTGTGATAACTACAATATGTAGGGCATTCCACGCAAATTCATTTTCAAACAACGTTACTTAACTGCTTACTGCCTTGTAAACCCAATGCTATCAGCAGCTTCATCATGCGTGCAAAAATTGCAGTTATGAAGATTAATTATCCTTTGTTCATTATTAGTTATATGAAATATCTCGTTTTAGAACTGATGGCTATAATTTAAAACTAAGGGGTTTTGTTTGGCATGCTAATTTGTTGCAATTTTCCTTTCATAAGCGGCAGCCGAAAAGCTTTGAATAGAGTAGGCAAAAAAGTAACCATAAAAATTAATCAAACTATGAAAAACTTCCCCACTGAAAACCTCACAGAATTAACCTCACAGGAATTAACGGAAGTACAAGGCGGTGGTTTATTATCAGACCTGCTGACCAATGCGGTAAGCCTGGTACAGGGTGTACCCGCTATTGTTGGTACTGTAGGCGTTATTGTAAAGAATGCCATCACCTGGCTCGTTTAGTCATTTACGTTTTTTCTTTTGCAATGGATTGTTGTTCCTCTGGGGCGAAAGGTTATCCGGCCCTTGGGCATTTTGTTGTAACCTAAAATTTAACCATGAAACAGCTGTTGACAGAAGGCTTGGTCCCACTATCCCAGGATGAACTATCAGCCGTTCAGGGAGGTGGGTTTTTAACAGACCTTACCGCGCGTTTAGTGCCAGAAGTGGCCAACGTTATTGGCGTAGTGAAGAATGTTACTACTACCAGCGGAACATTCCTGAGTACCATAGTAGATATTCTTGTTTAGCTGCGTAGCATTGCTACCAGATTAAGCGAAGGATGTAAAGCGTCCCGGTCCGCGCAAGTGGATGGGGGCGCTTCCCTTTTTATACAAGTATCCGGCGCCTGCTTTTGGTGGTCTTACACCAATCAATCACCATCGTGAATCACTAACCTCATTATCTTTTTTTAGTAAAAAAAATAAAAATGTATTTGTCCTGCAATCCGTATAAAGTGTTTACCCGTAAATATCTGTTATACAATTGTTTAATAGTTAGACCGTCGTACCCTATTTAGTGAAATGAGATTGTACTATCCATCTCCTATTTAATCAGCGTAGTATGGAAGAAAAACTAAGATGTACCCAACAGGTAGCAATCATGATCAGGCACTTACGGAGAAAAAAGGAATACTCCCAGGAGTATATGGCCGCGCACCTGGACATATCGCAGAACGCCTATAGCAAGCTGGAAACAGGAAAGATACCTATGACCGTAGACCGCCTCTGTGAGGTGGCGCGCATCCTGGAGATTGCTCCTACAGAACTACTGGCCGAAGTGAAATTGGCGTAAATACAAAACACTGCTATGCCACAGCTGTTTCCGATTGAAGTTATGCAACACTCCTCTTACACCTGGTTGCCCAGGGTAAAGGTGCGCACGCAATTGATCTATATCACTGTGCTTGCCGCCGTGCTGACCGCATTGGCGGCATTGCCATTTATAAAGGTGGATGTATCTGTGAAATCTGCCGGCCTCATAAGGCCTGTAACGGAAAAGCATGAGCTGCGCAACCTGGTGGCAGGCACCATCGCAGAAGTGCTGGTGTCCGATGGCGCCAGGATCAGCAAGGGGCAGGAGATCCTGCGCCTGCAGGAAGAGGTAAGCAACAGCAAGCTGCAACAGAATACCTGGGAGCTGGAGCAACGCGATAAATACATCCATGATCTTACGGTGCTGGCTACCGGCCGGGGCGGCGGTTTGCAATCCGCTCTTTACCAGCAGCAATACCAACGCTATCAATCCTCCCTTAATGAGCAACTGGCCACCGTTAATAAGCTAAAGGCGGATATGGAGATGTATGAAAAACTTTTTGCAGAAAAAGTGATCGCAAAAAAAGAGTATGCAGACCGGCAATATGAGTATGTAAAAAGTCAGGCAGCCTATCAATCTGCCGTGCAGCAGCAACGCAGCGCCTGGCAGGAAGAGCTGAGCCGCCTGCAGGAAGAAAGCAGCCGCCTGCATGCAGATACCCGGCAGCTGCAACAGGAAAAGGAATGGAATGTGATAAAAGCGCCGGTAAGCGGTACGCTGCAACAGTTCACCGGCAAGTATACCGGTGGTTATATACAGGCAGGGGAACTGCTGGGTATTATTTCGCCAGACTCTAACCTGGTAGCGGAATGTTATGTAAGCCCCAAAGATATTGGTTACCTGAAGACCGGTATGCCGGTTAAATTCCAGGTAGACGCGTTCAACTATACCGAGTGGGGCGTAGTGGACGGCGTTGTACAATCCATTGACAATGATTTTATACTCATGAACAACCAGCCGGCGTTTAAGGTAAAATGCAGCTTTGCCAATACGGAGGTACGTACCCGCAATGGCGTAAAAGGCATGCTCAAAAAAGGCATGACCTTCCAGGCACGTTTTATACTTACACAGCGGAGCCTGTTCCAGCTTTTATATGATAAAGCAGACGACTGGATGAACCCTAACGGGAAGAACGCCCGGGAGAAACAAAGCGTTTAACGCCTGAAATCCTTTATATGAGTAATCTAGCTGCCAGTTTAAAACGCAATGCCAAAGTAAAACAGCGCGACATCAGCGATTGCGGCGCCGCCTGTCTGGCCTCTGTAGCCACTTATTATAACCTGCAGCTGCCGGTAGCCCGCATCCGCCAGTATGCCGGCACAGATAAAAAAGGCACCAATGTGCTGGGCATGATAGAAGCGGCACAGAAACTGGGCTTCCAGGCCAAAGGCGTAAAAGGCCCGCTGGAAGCGCTGGCCAATATCCCTAAACCTGCTGTTGCCCATGTAGTGATAAACGGCGTGCTGCAACATTTTGTGGTCATTTACCAGGTAACAGATAAACAGGTGGTGATCATGGACCCCATGGATGGGGAGTTTCACCGGCAAACACATGAGGAGTTTAAGGCGGTATGGACCAATGTGCTCGTGCTGCTGATGCCGGAAGAGGATTTTACGCCACGTAATGAAAAGATCTCCCATCTGCAGCGTTTCTGGTTCCTGCTGCGCCCGCATCGCTCCGTATTGACCCAATCCCTTTTTGGCGCGATGGTCTATACGGTGCTGGGGCTTTCTACTTCTATCTATGTACAAAAGATCGTTGATAATGTGCTGGTAGAGGGTAACCGTAATCTGCTGAATCTCTTAGGCATTATCATGTTGCTGATACTGCTGCTGCAATTCTTTATCGGTAACCTCAAAAGCATTTTTGCCGTTAAGACCGGCCAGCAGCTGGATGCCCGGCTGATATTAGGCTACTATAAACACCTGCTGAAACTGCCGCAGCAATTCTTTGATACGATGCGGGTGGGGGAGATCACCTCGCGGGTGAATGATGCCGTTAAAATACGCGTATTCATTAATGATGTAGCCCTTACGCTGGTAGTGAACATATTCATTGTTATCTTTTCTTTTGCGCTCATGTTCACCTATTACTGGAAGCTGGCGCTTATTATGCTGGCCATCATTCCCGCTTACCTGGTCATTTACCAGGTAAGTAACCGGGTGAATAAAAAGTTGCAGCGGCGGTTGATGGAAGATAACGCGGAACTGGGCAGCCAGCTGGTGGAATCCCTGAATGCCGCCGCTACCATTAAACGTTTTGGGCTGGAGGAACATGCCAATACAAAAACAGAGCATCGTTTTATACGTTTACTGCAAACCATTTACCGGTCTACCATCGGCAACCTGTATATAGGCAGCGCCGCCAATATTACCACCAGCATCTTTGTGGTAGTGATGTTGTGGATAGGGGCCATTTTTGTGATAGACCGGCAGCTGAGCCCCGGAGAGCTGTTGTCTTTTTACGCCCTGGTGGGATATTTCACCGGGCCGGCCATGAGCCTTATTACCGCCAATAAAAGCATGCAGGATGCACTGATCGCGGCAGACCGGCTGTTTGAGATCATGGACCTGGAACAGGAAGAGACTACACAAAAAGTAGTGTTACAGCCGGAAATGATCGGCGATATCACTTTCAATAACGTCACCTTTAACTATGGGGCGCGCCTGGACGTATTTCACAATTTTAACCTGGAGCTGAAGCGCGGCAGGATCACGGCGATCGTAGGGGAGAGCGGTTCCGGTAAGTCCACGCTTATGTCGTTGCTGCAGAATATCTATCCTTTAAAAGAAGGCGCTATTGCCATTGGCAATACAGATATCCGTTATATACAGCATGAGAGCCTGCGCAGGCAGGTAAGCGTAGTGCCGCAGCAAATAGACCTTTTTGCCGGCAGCGTGGCGGAAAATATTGCCATAGGCGAGTTTGAGCCGGATATGCAGAAGGTGCTGCGCGTTGCCCAGCAACTGGGCATACTGGAATTTATTGAGAAACTACCGCATGGTTTTAATACCCTGCTGGGCGAGCATGGCGTAAACCTCTCCGGCGGGCAGCGCCAGCGTATTGCTATTGCGCGCGCCCTTTACCGGGATCCGGAGATCCTGATCCTGGATGAGGCCACCTCTTCCCTGGATCCGGTTTCAGATTTGTACGTGCAGAATGCCATGCAGCTGTTACGGGATGCCGGTAAGACCATTGTGATCATTGCCCACCGTTTAAGCACGGTAATCAGCGCGGATAAGATCGTGGTGCTGCAAGATGGCGCCCTGGCAGAAGAGGGCACACATAGTCAGCTGCTGGCCAGGAATACGGTCTATGCCCGGTTGTGGAGCCATCACCAGGGAATGATCTCTGTTTAATGCTAATGCGGTAATTTATCCCGCAGCAAACCGTATACCCAGGTGCCCGCAATGGCGCATACGATCATCACGATCGCCACAGGCACGCCCGCCCCCAGTAATCCAAACAAAGGCCCCGGGCAGGCGCCGGTGAGCGCCCAGCCAAACCCGAAGATAAGCCCGCCTATTACCTGCCCTTTATTGAATTGTTTGGGATAGAATACCACCGGTTCCCCGTGGATAGTTTTGATATGAAATCTTTTGATCAGCCACACAGAAAACGCGGCCACCGCTACCGCGGACCCAATTACGCCATACATATGAAAGCTTTGCAGCCGGAACATTTCCTGTATACGGAACCAGGAAATGATCTCTCCCTTTATAAAGATCACACCCAGTAACATACCGATGGCGGTATATTTAAGCAGGTCCCACCAATGCGTTGTTTTCTCTGCTACGGATATAGCGTTGATATCCAGTGATTGTACTTCAAAATCGGTATTAGTATTGAACATCGTTTACAGTTGAAGTATAAATGGGAGGATGACATTTGCCATAAAAAATCCACCGGCCATAAAACAGCAGGTGGCTACCAGCGATGGCCATTGCAGGGTAGCCAACCCCATAATAGCATGCCCGGAGGTGCAGCCGCCGGCATAACGGGTACCAAATCCTACCAGGAAGCCGCCAATAGCAATAATGATAAAACCGTGTATGCTAAGCAGTGAACTAAAATTGAACAGCTCTTGTGGGATGATATTGCTGTAATCATGTATACCATAACCGCCCAGCTCGCGGACCAGGGCAGGATGCACCTGTATGGGCTGCGGATTGGCGAGTCCGTAAGTGGCCAGGAAAGCGCCGATAGCAATACCGGCTATAAAGAAGAGGTTCCAGCTTTCTTTTTTCCAGTCGTAGCTAAAAAAGGGAATGTTGGCTGGTAAACAGGCTGCACAGATATGCCGCAGGTTAGCGGAAACACCAAAGCTTTTGTTGCCCAGGAGCAATAAAGCCGGTACGATCAACCCTATCAGTGGTCCGGCTATATACCAGGGCCAGGGTTGTGAGAGCGTTTGTAACATAGGTTGGTAATTGTATATAATGGATAATATGCGTTGCTGATCAAACCAGCTCACAGATCTTGCCGGCTATTGCTTTCCCGCTTGTCAGCGCTGCTTCTACCGTGCCCATTTCCGGGCCTTCATAAAACCCTTCTCCTGCAAAATAAAGCGTATTCGCTACGGGTGCGCTTAACACCGGCAGCGCGGCTTTGGTTTGTACGGTAGGGTAGGTGTAGGAGCCCCTGGTAAAGGGATCCGCGGTCCAGTTAATGATATCGTGGCTTTGCAGCAATGATTGTAAAGCAGTAACGGGCATGTTAAAGATAGCGCCCAGTGAAGCCAGGGCCATCTGCAAAATGTGTTCAGTGCTGGCGTCTTTTAATTCCCGGGCCGGGGGGCCCCCCAGCCAGCCGGTGAGCAGCGTGGATCTTTCCGGCTGCTGTGTCCACCAGGTAGGTACGGCTTCTTTGGAAAAGATCATAGACAGGTCTGGCGTAGGCGAGCCATCATCGCCTACGGGATGTTCTTCCCAGAAAGCTTTTTGGAAATGCAGTAAGATCTTGATCACGCCGCCCATGCCCATTTGTTGGGCAGCGGCCTGCTGTGCCGGTAGCGCAGGCACAAACTGCACGCTGCCCGGCGCGCCTGCGGGCGCTTGTAATACGCCAAAGGGCAGGGTGATGATGGCATGCTGGGCGTTGTATTGTAGCCCATCTGTAGCTACGGCGGTCACCTGCCCTGGCTGCCAATGCAGTTCCTTTACAACCGTTTGGCATTTGATCACGCCGCCACCTGTACGGATGTCTGCCTCCAGGAAGGCGGTTAGCCGGTCATATCCGCCAACAATGCGGTATTGTTCCGCATCCTTTTCAGAGAGCCATTCTTCGCGCATGGCCATTGTACTCGCATCTGCCGGTTCGGCGGTATCATAACCGCAGGCATAACGGAGCACCATATCGCGTAAGTCGGCATATTTATCTTCGGGGAAATATTGTGTAAGGAAATCCTGTAGCGGCATATCCTGTTGCAGCGAACGCAACGCTTTTACAAAGTCTGGCCAGTGGGGGATGATCCAATCTTCCACCGGGGATAGCTGTCCGTTAACATATTGCCACATAACGCCGGTAATAGCGTTATAAGGGATGCCGGCTTCCTGTAATAATCCAATGGTTACCGGAAGGTCGCCGTGCACGAATTCAGCGCCGGTATGCCCGTGCATGCGGCCGCCTATATGGTCACGCGCCTCGAGCAATATTACCTGCCTGCCGGCTTTTGTCAGTTCCCTGGCGGCCATCAGGCCTGCCGCTCCTGCGCCAATGATAAGTGTTGTTGCCATAGTTAATGTTCCGCTTCTTTATGCTTCCTGCTCTGGTAATATTTCTTCGATTTCTCTATGCTGCCGCAGGTTAAATTACACCAGCGGCGTTTATTGTTCTTGGTCTGGTCCAGGAACATCCAGCCGCAGGCGCCACAGGTTTTGATCCGTTCAGGATCTTCCATAGTGAGGACATCATACGCAGATTTCATCACCACCCACAGGGGGGCCAGCAGGTCCGTGTCTTCCTCCAGCCAGCTTTGCTGTGGGTATTGGTCTTTTTGCAGATGGGCGCCTTTTTGTGGGGTTGCCGCTTTTATGGTGAACCGGATCCTGGACAGGCCGGCGGCCAGCGCCGTATTAAATGCCTGCAATTCCGCCGCCGGTAAGGCAGCTGTTTCCCCTTCTGCCAAGGCGGAAAAAAAGCGGTACAGTGTTTCCCTTACCTGTTTCAGCTGTTCCAGCGCGGCGGCTGCCGCTCCGGGGTGACCGGCGGCATACTGCCGCAGATCCGCAATCCTTTTTGTGGTGAGGATGTTCACTTTATGGCTCCATTCCAGCACGGTGGCATAACTATCCAAGTATTCATGCCGGGGCTCATCCCGCCAGGAGTCAACGGTGTTGATGAAGTGAAAGCAGAGCGCTCCACCATCAAGGGGCAGGTTGGCTATGTTTCTCTCTTTGCTCATAAATTACGAAACGAAAGATACAGCATTTTTACCAGTAAAAATACTTTTGGTGGTAAGAAAGAATGATGTACATTTACACCAGTAAAGCTTATTTTACTGGTAGTAATTGTGTTGATCACCGAACCTAACCGTCATCTGTATGAGAACTGAAGCATCGCCTCAATGGCTGGTAGTCCTGGCATTTATTGCCATCTATATCATCTGGGGCACTACTTATATGGCAATTGCCTTTGGCCTGCAGGGTTTTCCGCCGTTTGTGCTAACGGCCTTCCGCGGCATTATTGCCGGTACCCTTTTAATATCCTGGTGTTTACTGCGGGGTGAAAAGCTGCCCTCGCTTGCGGTGATTGGCAACAGTTCCGTAAGCGGTATTTTAATGCTGGTAGGCGGCACCGGGCTGGTTACCTGGGCAGAGCAGTATGTTAACTCCGGTTATGCGGCCATCATAATGGCTACAGAGCCTTTCTTCTTTGTATTGCTGGATAAAAAGCAATGGGGTAACTATTTCTCGAACCGTTGGGTACTTACGGGGTTGTTGGTAGGTTTTGCGGGTATGTTATTGTTCTTCCACTATACCAGCGGCAGTACGCAACAAACAAATGATGGGGCCATGTTGCTTATTGGTAACCTGGTATTGTTGCTGGGCGCCATTCTGTGGGTGGTAGGCTCTTTATATGCAAAAAATAAAATTGATCACAGCCATTCCAATACCCTGACAACCGGCCTGCAGCTATTGGCTGCGGGCCTCTTTAGCGGGCTGACCGCGGCATTTACCGGCGAGTGGTCCGGCTTCTCCATTGCGGCAGTACCTGTTGCCGCATGGGGCGGGCTTTTATACCTTATTACCATGGGATCGCTGGTGGCTTATATGGCTTTTACCTGGCTGATCACCATACGGCCGCCGGCGCTGGTAAGCACGCATACTTATGTGAACCCGGTAGTGGCGGTATTTGTTGGCTGGATCTTCGCCAATGAACAGATCACCTGGCTGCAGATCATGGCGCTGCTGATAATACTGGCAGGCGTGTTATTAACGAATGTGCCTAATTATAAACTGGCCAAGGCATAAAAAGAAAAAAGGCAGTGTTATACACTGCCTTTCCGGAGGAAAATACCTTTACACTTTATTGCTACAGTTACCTTTTCAGGTTACTGCTGCGTGGTGTCTTTCTTTGGTTTGGCATCCTTCATCCCCTTGTGCTTAGCATGTTTCTTTGTGGCGGCTGTATCTACCTGCTGCGCTGCAGTGGTATCACGGATAACAGCTGTGTCGCGGCGCATAGTGGCCGTATCTTTAGCAAAGGAAGCAGTATCCTTTACAAAAGTGGCAGTATCGCGCATAGTGGCGGTGTCTTTGCTAAACAGGGCGGTGTCTTTTGCAAAGAAGGCAGTATCCTTCCGGGCAAAAGCAGCGGTGTCCCTGGCAGCAGCGGTGTCCACTACAAAAGAGGCGGTGTCTTTAAAGAATGCGGTGTCATGTGCAAAAGCAGCGGTGTCTTTACTGAAAAGAGCAGTATCTTTTGCAAAAGCTGCTGTATCTACTGCAAAAGCAGTGTCAGCTTTGAAAGTGGCGGTGTCAGCTGCGAACATTGCAGTGTCTTTCGCAAATGCTGCAGTATCAGCTGCAAACATAGCGGTGTCGCTTGACATAGCGGCTGTGTCCATTGCAAAGAACGCGGTGTCCTTAGCGAAAGCAGCGGTGTCTCCTTTCAGAAAGGCGGTGTCATTGGCAACGGATGCAGTGTCGCCGGACAATTTGTTTGCGCTCATGACAGTCTTGGCGTTTACTTGTGTAAGCAGTAATGCTCCTACGCCAGCAATAAGGCCGAATCTCAACATTTGTGTTCTCATTGTTTTTCAATTTTATGGTTAACGAATTTTGAAGTGAACCATACTTCTGGTAATGCCAGTAGAAAAGACAAAAACCCTGCACAAAATCGAAAACGTTTTGTTAAAATACCCTACGACCCTTTGCTGGTAAGGGTTTAAAAAAGTTGTTCTTTTTTATGCCAACCTGTTTTTAACATAGCTTTTTGTAGAAGCTACACCCAATCCCCCTGTTTCCTTGTTGACTGTGTCCACATTTTTGTGCCGTGTATGCAACTGCGTAGCATGCTGCGGACTATTATATTTGCATCATGGAACGGCACATACAGTTAACGGATGACGGATCCCATACTATTGGCCTGTCCGGTACAAAAGTTACTTATCATAGCACCCATGGCGCATTGCAGGAGAGCATGCATATATTTATACAGGCTGGTTTGCGCCCGCTTCTGCAGCAGCATACCTGCCTGCATATATTTGAAATGGGTTTTGGTACGGGGCTCAATGCGCTCCTCACCTTACAGGAAGTTATTGCCGCTCAGCAGCCGGTATATTATGAGACGGTAGAGCTGTATCCCTTATCAGCAGCAGAAGTACAGGCATTGAACTATGACAGTTTATTAAATATACCTGCCACCAACTGTAACCTGGTTAGCTTACATGAAGCGCCCTGGGAACAGGAAATGGGCCTGCATCCTTTATTTACGCTCTATAAAAGACAGCTGTCATTAGCGCAATACCTGTCCGCCCCGGTAACAAAACAGTATCATCTTATTTATTTTGACGCTTTTGCGCCGGAGATACAACCGGAGCTGTGGAGCCCTGCCGTATTTGAGCATCTGGCTGCGCGTATGTATCCCGGAGCTGCGCTGGTTACTTATTGTAGTAAAGGTGTGGTAAGAAGGGCCATGCAGTCAGCGGGCTTACAGGTAACAAAACAGCCCGGTCCGCCGGGGAAAAGGGAAATAGTGGTGAGCCGGAAATTGTAATTAGGTGTTTCGTTAATGACTGATTAAGAGTTATTTACATGATTTTTATGCAATTTTATGGAAAACACCCCTTCCGCTGCATCTTTCACAAAACTCTAACATATGCGATTTGCCTATTTACTCCCACTGTTGCTGACACTACACCACAGCTACGCGCAAACTGCTTCTAAAACAACCAGCGCTATTGACCAGGTGACCATTTTCCTGAAAGGGGCGCAGGTGACCCGCAGCATGCAGTACACCTTAACACCCGGTAATAATAAAGTTATATTCTCCGCTATATCCCCCGATGTGGAGGAAAAAAGCATACAGGTAAAAATGGAAGGCAATGTTACGTTGTTATCTGTATCCTATCAGCCTAATTTCATCCGGGAACAGCAGCAGCGTGAAGAGATAGCCGCATTGCTGAAACAGCAGGAAGACCTGGATAACAAGCTCGCCCATGAGAAGGGCAACCTGCAGGTATATACGCAGGAGGAAGCCATGCTGGGTAAGAACCAGGATATAGGCGGCAGTACCAATGGGATTAAGGCCGCGGATCTGAAAGAGGTCCTGGACCTGCAACGCCAGCGGTTGGCAGAGGTGCTGGAAAAACAGCTGGATATTAAACAGCGGATCCGGCTCTTAGAAGAAGAAAAACTAAAGATCAGTAAACAACTGGCCGCCCTGCATAACCAGCAGCAAACAGCTACCAGCGATATTATCCTGGATGTGTTGTCCAAAACGGCGGCCACCGGTAAATGCACGGTAAGTTACCTGGTAAAGAATGCGGGCTGGCTGCCCTCTTATGATATCCGGGTAAAGGATATATCACATCCGCTGGATATCACGTTTAAAGCCAAAGTATTCCAGCAATGCGGCGAGGTATGGAACAAGGTGAAACTGCAGCTAAGCACCGGTAATCCGGATGAGGGCAATGTGCGGCCGCTGCTGCAGCCCTGGTACCTGCGTACCTATAGCAGTTATGATGAGCTGAGCAGGGTAAGGGAAATACAGCGTACACTCAGCAGTAATGAGATAAAAGGCCGCGTAACAGACGAGAGGGGCTCACCCCTGCCGGGCGCCTCTATAAAAGTAAAGGGCTCTACCTTAGGCACCGTTACAGATGCGGGTGGTTATTTTGATCTGCCATCAACAGGAAGAGAGCAAACGCTTGTGTTTTCCTATATAGGGTATATGAGTAAAGAGATCCCAAGCAGCGGTGGATTTTTGCAGGTGGGACTACAGGTGGATGAAAGACATCTGGATGAAGTGGTGGTAGTAGGGTATGGCGTATCAGGGGAGGGCAGGCTGTCTGGCGCGGAAGCAGATACATTTGAGAAAAAAGCTAACGTTACACGCAAAGCCTCCGCCAATACCATCCCGGATGTAAGCGAGCAATACACACCCACTACTTTCTATTACGATATTCCCATTCCCTATACCATTGAGCCGGATGGCAAGCCCTATACCGTAGGCGTAAAAGAACTGGAAGTGCCTGCCAGTTATGAATATTATGCGGTGCCCAAATTGCAGAAAGCGGCGTTCCTGGTGGCCGGCATTACAGACTGGGAATCGCTGAACCTGTTAGAAGGAGAAGCCAGTGTTTTTTATGAAGACACTTACCTGGGCAAATCACTGCTGGACCTGCAATCTTCCCGCGATACGCTGCTGATCTCCCTGGGCAGGGATAACCAGGTAAGCGTAAGCCGCACTATGGAAAAAGATTACAGCCGTAAGCGCTTTTTAGGCAAGAATATCACCGTAGCCCGCGCCTGGAATTTAAGCGTTAAGAATAACAAGCAGGCGCCTATCAGCATAACTATACAAGATCAGCTGCCCATCAGCAGCAATGCAGCCATGGATATTTCCGGTATCAGTTATGGTAACGGACAATTGGAGGAATCTACCCAAATGCTTACCTGGAAGATGGTGCTGCAGCCGGCCGCGGAGGAAAAGCAGCAGCTGAAGTATAATGTTACATACCCAAGAACGGCGATCGTTAATATTGATTAAAGGGGACAATTCAGATAAAACAAGGCCGTATCAGCAGCTGCTGATACGGCCTCCTTGTTATGTTAAACGCCGTTATTTTGCTCCCAATAATTTATTATCCATCTTTATCTCATTCCACGAAGGAGGCGTTACCTGTAAAAGGTTTTTCACGAAGAAGTCGCGGCGTTTTTGTTCGCCATATTCGCCGCCGGAAGAGTGGGCCATACCCGGCACCATCACAAAATCAAAGTTCTTATTGGATTTGATCAGCGCATTCACCAGCTGCAGGGTAGAGGAGGGGTCTACGTTATCGTCCACTTCGCCTAAGATCAGCATCAGGTTGCCCTGCAGGCGCCAGGCATTGGTTACGTTAGAACATTCTTCATACTGGGGACCTATGGGATAACCCATCCATTGCTCATTCCACCACATCTTATCCATACGGTTATCATGACAGCCACAGGAGGCCACTGCCGCTTTATAGAATTCCGGGTGGAACAGTACGGCGCCGGCGGCGTTTTGTCCGCCGGCGGAAGTGCCATAAATGCCTACACGGGTGATATCCATATAAGGGTATTTAGCTGCTGCGGCTTTCATCCACAGGATCCGGTCCGGGAAGCCGGCGTCCTTCAGGTTTTTCCAGCATACATCATGAAAAGCACGGGAGCGGTTAGAGGTGCCCATACCATCTACCTGGATCACCACAAAACCCAGTTCTGCCAGTTCCTGCATGCCGCGGATACCGGCGTAAAAGGTCTTGGGCACAAAGGAGCTGTGCGGGCCCGCATAGATGTTCTCAATCACCG
Source organism: Chitinophaga agrisoli (assembly GCF_008386695.1). Classification (GTDB taxonomy): domain Bacteria; phylum Bacteroidota; class Bacteroidia; order Chitinophagales; family Chitinophagaceae; genus Chitinophaga; species Chitinophaga agrisoli. The sequence continues at coordinate 1,159,110 of NZ_VUOC01000002.1, read as the reverse complement.
GGTAGTGTTTAGCAGCGTCAAAATTGCTTGGCCGGATAATGATACCCCATATATCTGTTTGCCCGTCCCTGCCTTTGGCGGAGAATACTTCCGGCATACGCCAGCCGGTTTGCTGCAGGGCGTTGATATCTGCTTTTTCCAGTTCCATGATCACTTTGCCATTCGCATCGCGCAGTACGGTCACGGGTGGCAGATCTGCCCGGGAATAGGCGTCTGTAAAGTAGCGGTAGTCTGTGCTGAATTTGGCGGCATGCTGTGCATTCTCACTGGTGAGCGGCTCCAGGTGCTGGCCGTCAAAATCCACTTTATAATATTGCAGCAGGTAAGGGTCCTGGCCGGCCTCACGGCCGCTGGCGGCAAAGATGACGGTACGTGCCTGCTCGTCCACCTTTACTACGGAGCGCACTACCCAGTTACCGCTGGTGATAGGGTGTTTTACCTGGCCGGTTTTACCATCATACAGATACAGATGGTTCCAGCCGCTTCTTTCAGAGGCCCAGATGATCTCCTGGCCATCCTTTACATCATAGCGGTAGCGTTTACCGCTATAATCAATAAAAGTAGGGCTGGTCTCTTCTACCAGCACTTTTACTTTGCCGGTAGCAGCATCCGCTTCCAGCACGCGGTACACCTGGTGCCCGCGCTGATTATATTCAAAGGTGAAGGCTCGGCTATCTTTACGCCAGGCCAGGTTATTGAGGCTATATTGCTGGTTATAGAGCGAGGGATCTATGGGTAGTTGCTGTTTGCTATCTATTACGAAAAGCGCCAGCGTTCTTACCGGCAGTGCATCGCCGGGTTTCAGGTACTCGCGGGTGCTTAGTTTGGGTTGCAGCTGGTCTTCCGGTGAGGAGGAAATGAGGTATAGCAGATGCTTTTTATTAGGCCGTACCTTATTGGCCACTAATTTTTTGGAGTCCGGCGACCATTGTATGTAGGTGGAATAAAACTCACCTTCTGACCCATCATAACTTAGCTGTTGTTCCGCTTTTGTTTTAATATTCCGGATATATACGTTATAGTTTTTGATAAACGCCACCCAGTTGCTATCCGGCGATACTTCCGGCTCATTGGCCTGGTCATCCGCTGAACTGCCCCAGTACCGGTTGGGCGGTGTTCCTTTCTGTTTGATGGAATCTATCTTACAGGTATAGTCTGATAAGCGGCATTGTAAAGCCGTATCGCCTACGTTAAGTAACAGCGTTTGCCCGTTATTGCTATAGTCGATATTGCTGAACGGCAGTTCGTAGGCCTTATAGTTCCGGTGCAGCAGGGAGCTGAGGGCGGTGGCCAGCCGGCTATGGTCAAAGGCGGGTTGTTTGCTGCGCTTATCAGCGTCTACCAGTATAAACTCCTTGCCTTTTGGCGTTTGCTGGTAATACCAGCAGCGGTGGCTGTCGCCTATCCAGTTAAAGCTAAAGGGGGCATAATACAGCTTATCCTTGGTGCGGTTGGCCCAGTCGTTGGCACGGCGGTAGTCTTCCGCTGTACCTTGCGCATACAGGCGGCAGGCGCTGCTGATCAATAACAGCAGCAGGATCCCGCATGGTAAAGAACGGCGGCGGATGGTAGTGTAAAGTAACATGGCGTTTCCATTAAAGGGTTTAGTGTTCTACGTTCTGGAAGTAACTATTAACATATTCGCTGGGTGATTGGCCGGTAATACCTTTAAATACCCGGTTAAAGTTCGTTATACTGTTAAACCCGCAGGTGTACGCTACGGTGGCGATATTATCATAAGCGCCATCTGTAAGTTTACGGCAGGCTTCGTTGATACGCACCTCGTTCAGGAAGGATACAAAGGTGTGCAGCGTATGTTTCTTGAAGAAACGGCAAAAAGCCTGCGGCGTCATATGCGCCTGTTTGGCCGCGTCTTCCAGCGTAATAGGCCGGTCATACTGCTGCATGATATAGTTATAGATATTGCCGATGCGGATCCCTTCATATTCGCTGAACATAGGCGTTTTATTACTGGCGCTCAGCGGTAATAGCTCCTGGTAGCTGCTCAGTAGTTTTAACAGTTCTACGAAATGCATCAGCTGGTCTGCCCCGGCGCTTTGCGCTATGCGCAGCATTTTATTAGATACTTCCGTTACATGCTGCGGAGGTAGTTTAAAACCGGACTGGTGTTGTTGTACAAAGTTCTTTAGCAGCTTAAGCTCCGGCAGGTTAAAAAAAGCCGACAGCTGTCCGTTAGGATTAAAAAAGAACATCCAGGCAACGATCTTCTTTTTGCTTTTGGGCATAAAATAAGAAGGCTCGCTTTTAAAGATATGAGGCTGGTTGGCGCCCAGCCAGTAGATCTCGTTAGAGCGGAAGGCATGCATGTTATTATCCGCTACCAGCGTGCCGTCGCCTTTCTGGATCCAGGTAAGCTGTATCTCCTGGTGGCGGTGCAGGTGCGGATAGAAAAAAGGAAGCACATCTTTTTGTACAATGATGGATTTGTCCAACGGCACAGGTATCGTAAACTGTAGCACTTTCATACGTGTCGGCAATTGGTTGATAAAGTCGTTAGCGGATGTTCTTGTAAAAAGGCGGTATCCCTGGCGCCGCATACTTCATAACGGAATATACTGGTAAATAAATGCAAGCATCAAATGGTTACCCCTTGCATCAATATTACAAATTTTACCCCATCCCTACTCAAAACAGGTTAATATAAGGTAATAATTGATTATAATCGGGTAGGTAAGCCTGTGCCGTTTGAAATACTTTTGAAAAAAAATTAGTGTTATATGTCTATTGAATGGAAAGGTATATTTCCTGCAATCACTACTAAGTTCACTGCCAATGATGAACTGGATCTTCCATTGTTTGACAGGAACCTGCAGGCACAGCTGGAAGCCGGTATTGACGGCATTATCCTGGGCGGCTCCCTGGGTGAGGCCAGCACATTGACCGACGCTGAAAAGGAAACGCTGGTAAAATACACCGTGGAGAGGGTGGAAGGCCGTATACCAGTGGTGTTGAATATTGCGGAAGGAGCTACCGCCGCCGCCATTAAACAGGCCGCAGACGCCAAAGCCTGGGGCGCTAAAGGCCTGATGCTGCTGCCGCCCATGCGGTATAAAAGCGATGACCGCGAAACGGCCGCTTATTTCAAGGCAGTAGCTACGTCTACAGACCTGCCTATCATGATCTATAACAACCCGGTGGATTATAAAGTAAATGTGACGCTGGACATTTTTGAGGAGCTGGCGGCGCATAAAAACATACAGGCGGTAAAGGAATCTACCCGCGACGTATCCAATGTAACCCGGATGATCAACCATTTTGGCGACCGCTTTAAGATCCTGTGCGGAGTAGATACCCTGGCCCTGGAAGAGATGGTGCTGGGCGCTACCGGATGGGTAGGCGGCCTGGTATGCGCTTTCCCGGCAGAAACAGTGGCTATTTACCGCCTGGTAAAAGCCGGCCGTATGGCTGAGGCCGTAGCTATTTACCGCTGGTTCCTGCCCCTGCTGGAGCTGGACCTGCATGCCAAACTGGTACAATATATTAAACTGGCAGAGACCCAGGCGGGCCTGGGCAGCGAATATGTGCGCGCGCCGCGCCTCACCCTGGCCGGTAAGGAGCGCGAGCGGATCCTTTCTGTTATCAACACTGCGCTGGTGAACCGTCCGGAATTACCGGACTACCGTTCCATAGAAGCGCTTAGCGCTTAGGGGTAGTTTTATTAACTTCACCTTTCACCCATGTAAAAGCGCTATCCATGACAGACGTAAACAACATCCTGCAGCAGTCCGCTGCTGCATTTGAAGAGTATAAGAAAGTACCGGCCGCAGAAAGGGCGGCCTTCCTGGAAGCCATTGCCGCTGAGATCGAAGCCAGGCGCGAGCCGCTGGTAACCGTTGCCGGACAGGAAACCAACCTGCCCCCGGCCCGTTTAAACGGGGAGCTTACCCGTACCACCAACCAGCTAAAGCTGTTTGCCAACCTGGTACGCGAGGGCAGTTGGGTAGAAGCGGTGATTGACAGCGCTAACCCCAATAGTACGCCCGCCCGGCCGGATATCCGCAAAATGCTGCTGCCCATTGGTCCGGTGGTGGTATTTGGGGCCAGTAATTTCCCCTTTGCCTTCTCCACTGCGGGCGGTGATACTGCCAGCGTACTGGCAGCCGGCGCTACCGTGGTGATCAAAGGCCACCCGGCGCATGCGAATACTTCCCTGCAGGTATTTGAGGCCATGCAAGCCGCCATCAAAAAAACAAACATGCCCGCGTATACCGTACAGCACGTAGCGCAACCGGGCAATGAGATAGGTAAGGAGCTGGTCATGCACCCCTTAGCGACGGGCGTAGGTTTTACCGGCTCTTTTGCGGGTGGTAAAGCCTTGTTTGACTATGCCAATCAACGGGAAAGACCCATACCCGTATTTGCCGAAATGAGCAGCATTAACCCGGTAGTATTCCTGCCGGATACGCTGGAGAAAAATGCCGCCGCCCTGGCGCAGACCTTTGGCGGTTCCGTGACCCTGGGCATGGGCCAGTTCTGTACTAACCCGGGTTTACTGATCGCGCTGCGCAGCCCGGCACTGGACCAGTTTGCACAGCTGCTGGGCGATGCCATTGGCCAATGCGCCCCGCAGAAAATGCTGCATGGCGGCATACAGCAGGCATATGTACATAACCGCGGCCAGCTGTTAACACAACAGGGCGTAAGCGTGATAAGCGAAGGCGCACAGGCGGCGGAGCTGGAAGCCCAGCCGGTACTAGCCCGTGTGAACGCAAAGGATTTTTTGCAGAATCATATCTTGCAGGAAGAAGTATTTGGCCCCTCTTCCCTGCTGGTAGTATGCGAGGATAAAGAAGAGATGAAAGCCGTGTTAAAAAGCCTGCGTGGCCAGCTAACCACTACCATTGCGGGTACAGAGGCGGATGTAAAGGCCCATGCGGATCTTATTGAGCTGCAAACCTCGCTGGCAGGCCGTGTTATCCTGAATGCGCCGCCAACAGGCGTGGAAGTGTGCGCGGCCATGGTGCATGGCGGGCCTTTCCCGGCCACCACAGACAGCCGTTTCACTTCTGTAGGCAGCAGCGCCATTAAACGCTGGGTGCGCCCGGTATGTTTCCAGGGATTTTTTGACGGCATGCTGCCGCCTGCCCTGCAACATGCCAATCCATTGGGCATCTGGCGGCTGGTAGACGGGGAATTTACAAAAGCGTAAATAAGAGGGCCGTAAGCGTATGTACGCCTGCGGCCCTTCATATATACCCAGGCCCTGCCTGTTACCCAAACGAGATCTATGTCAGCAAATCAACCAACATCTTTTAAGCGCTCCTTCGGACTGCTGGACGCCACTATGATCGTGGCCGGCTCCATGATAGGTTCCGGCATCTTTATCGTAAGCGCAGACATTGTACGCAACGTTAGCTCTGCCGGTTGGCTTACGCTGGCATGGCTACTGGCAGGTATCTTAACCCTTACCGCCGCCCTTAGTTATGGAGAACTGAGCGCCATGTTTCCCAAAGCAGGCGGTCAGTATGTGTACCTTAAAGAAGCTTTTAACCCCCTGGTGGGCTTCCTGTATGGCTGGAGCTTTTTTACCGTGATACAAACGGGTACCATTGCGGCCGTAGGCGTGGCCTTTGCAAAATTTGCAGCCTATATTTTCCCCGCCCTGGGCGATAAACATATTTTAGTTGACCTGGGCTTTATGCAGATCACGGCCGCCCAGCTGACTTCCATTTTATTGGTCATTTTCCTTACCTATATCAACACTTTAGGGGTAAAAGAAGGTAAGATCATCCAAACCAGTTTTACCCTTACCAAAATAGCCGCCCTGTTTGGGCTCATCATCTTTGGCCTGCTGCTGGCGGCGCGCAAAGACGTATGGCAGCGGAACTGGGCCACCGGTTTCCGGCTGGAAAACCTGGGGCCCTCCGGCGCGGCGCCCTATGTGGGCATGGCGGCGCTGGGCGCGGTGGCGGGCAGCATGGTAGGCACGCTTTTCAGCAGTGACTCCTGGCACAACGTTACTTTCATCGCCGGCGAGATCAAACGCCCCGAGCGTAATATTGGCCTTAGCCTGTTCCTGGGCACGCTGCTGGTGACCATCATCTACGTATCCGCCAACCTCATGTTCCTGAGCGTGATGCCCCTGCACGAAATTGCTTTTGCAGAGAGTGACAGGGTAGGGGTAGCAGCCGCAGTGCACATCTTTGGCGGCGTGGGCACCCTTATCATTGCCGCGCTGATCATGGTCTCTACTTTTGGCTGTAATAACGGGCTGATACTCGCCGGCGCCAGGGTATATTATACCATGGCCAATGATGGGCTGTTCTTTAAACAGCTGGCCGTCCTCAATAAAAACGCCGTACCTGCCAAGGCTTTATGGCTGCAGTGCATATGGGCCAGCCTGCTTTGCCTGAGCGGCAAATACGGGCAGCTGCTGGATTATGTGATCTTTGTAGTGCTCATCTTCTACATCCTTACGATCATCGGCATCTTCCGGCTGCGCCGTAACCGGCCGGAGCTGCCAAGGCCCTACAAAGCATTTGGTTACCCGATCTTGCCCCTGTTTTATATAGTAGCGGCTACGGTTATCTGCCTGGCCTTACTGGCGTATAAACCGATGTATACCTGGCCCGGCCTGGGGCTGGTGCTGCTGGGCATACCCGTGTATTATTTTGTATGGGGCAAACAGCGGAAAGTAGTGCCGGCATAAAATGCACCATATTTTAAGCTTTCTGCCAGGAGAACTGAAGTATTTATGTTAATTTTTGTAAACCTTTGGTCAATACCTGCAATGGTGGGTTGGCCGGTTCTGAATATTTTTGAATAGACTAACAATTAACGACTACATAGACCGTGTCAAAGAAAACTTTTTTTTGTATAGATGCGCATACCTGCGGCAACCCGGTCAGGCTGGTTGCCGGCGGGGGCCCCGTGCTGGAAGGCGCCAACATGAGCGATAAACGCAATCATTTTTTGCGGGAATATGACTGGATCCGGAAAGGGCTGATGTTTGAGCCGCGCGGCCATGATATGATGAGTGGCAGCATCCTGTACCCTCCGCATGATCCGGCTAATGATGTAGCGGTGCTGTTCATAGAGACCAGCGGCTGCCTGCCTATGTGTGGCCATGGCACTATTGGCACCATCACCATCGCCATAGAGGAAGGGCTGATCAGGCCTAAAACCCAGGGCGTGGTACGGATGGAAGCCCCTGCGGGGCTGGTAACCATCAGCTACCGGCAGGAAGGCAGAAAAGTAAAGAGCGTAAAGCTCACCAATGTAGCATCTTACCTGGAGGCTACGGACCTGGAAGTGGAATGCCCGGACCTGGGCCTGCTGAAAGTGGATGTATCCTATGGCGGTAATTTTTACGCCATTGTAGATGTGCAGGAAAACTTCAAAGGGCTGGAACATTATTCCGCCGCGGACCTGATCACCTGGGCCAGGGAAATGCGTAAACGCATCAATGAAAAATATACGTTCGTTCACCCGGACAATCCACACATCAATGGCTGCTCGCATATATTGTGGACGGGCGCCGTACTGGATAGCAGTTCCACCGCCCGTAACGCGGTATTCTATGGCGATAAGGCCATTGACCGCTCGCCCTGCGGCACCGGCACCTCTGCGCGTATGGCGCAGTGGTATGCCAAAGGCCTGCTAAAACCGGGGGACGAATTCATACATGAAAGCATCATCGGTTCCAAATTCATAGGCAGGATAGAAGAAACAACCACTGTTGGCGGTAAGCCCGCTATCCGTCCCAGTATTGAAGGCTGGGCCAGGATCTACGGCTATAATACCATTACCATCGACCCGGAAGATGATCCGTATGCATACGGGTTACAGGTGATCTAAAGGCAGGCTATTTTAAACAACCACATGGCAGAACAAGTAATTATCATAGGCGGCGGCATTATAGGCCTTAGCAGCGCTTTTTACCTGCAGGAAGCAGGCTATAAGGTAACGGTGATAGACAGTACCGATATGCAGCAGGGCTGCTCTTACGGCAATGCCGGGTATGTTTGTCCCAGCCATTTTGTGCCGCTGGCCACCCCGGGTATCGTAAAACAGGGCATTAAATGGATGATGAACGCCAAAAGCCCTTTTTATATACAGCCGCGTTTAAACCGCGACCTGATCTCCTGGGGGCTGCAGTTCATGAAAAGCGCTACCCATGCCCACGTGGAGCGTTCTGCCGTACCGCTGCGGGATATTGCCCTGCTGAGCAAACGGATGTACGAAAGCTGGGCGGAGCTGCCGGATATGGACTTTGCCTATGAGCCTAAAGGCATGCTGGAGTTCTTTAAGACAGAAGAAAGCATGCGGCATGCGGAAGAAACATTAAAAGAAGCGCAGCATCTGGGCCTGGATACCAGCCTGCTGAATAAAGCGGAGCTGCAGGCCATGGAGCCGCATGCGGAGATAGACGCGCTGGGCGCGCTGTACTTTGCCGGCGATGCGCAGTTATATCCCAATAAGCTGATGAGCAGCCTGCTGGGCTGGTTGCGGCAAAAAGGCGTGTTGTTTGAAATGAACCAGTCCGTGACGGGGTTCATAACAGAAGGGGACCAGCTCAAAGGCGTAAAGGCCGGAGAGCGTATCTATGCCGCTGATCATGTGGTGCTGGCCGCAGGCGTATGGAGCGGTGAAGTGGCCCGGCAGCTGAACCTGCGCCTGCCGATGGTAGGCGGCCGCGGATACTCCGTTACATTTGAGAACGCGCCTTATAAATTGTTCCACTCTATTATCCTCAGCGAGGCGCGGGTAGCTATCTCCCCCATGGATGGCAATAAGATCCGCTTTGGCGGCACCATGGAGATCACCTCCCTTAATGCGCCGCCGCGTATGCAGCGCGTACAGGGCATACTGGAATCTGTAAAACGGTATTTCCCGGCATATGATATTCCCATGCCTGCGGCAGATAAAGTATGGTATGGCTACCGCCCCTGCAGCGCAGACGGTTTGCCCTATATTGGAAAAACAGATAAATACAGGAACCTGACCATTGCCACCGGGCATTCCATGCTGGGCATCAGCCTGGGCGCCGGTACCGGCAAACTCGTGAGCGAATTGGTACAGAACGTTCCTGCCTCTATGGATATAACACCTTTCCGCCCCCAACGGCGCTAAGAAAACCAGGATCATCACATGAAAGCACTCCACGTATGCTGCCTGTTGCTGGCAGCCGGCTGTTACCTGCCCGGCAAAGCGCAACAAAAAGAAAATGTATTGTACCAGCAGACCAGCGAGGTAAATAACATCATGGTCCAATACAATGCGGACAAAGGCAGCATAGGGCGCTTTTATTTTGTAGGCAACTCGCCGGAGCGCCGGCAGCAACTGCAAAAACTCAACACCACCTACCTGCAGCAGCTGGAACAAACTAATTTCGATGCCTTGCCAACCGGTGCGCGGGTAGATTACATCCTTTTCCATAAACAATTACAAAGCCAGCTGCATGACCTGCAGCAGGAAGAAACGGAATATGGCCGGTTGCATGACTGGTTTCCGTTTGCGGATAAGATCTATGCGGTGGAGAAGGTCCGCCGCCGTGGCACGGAACAGAACGCGCAGCAGCTGGCGGCCGACTTTCATGGCATGACCGCGGATGTGCGCCAGAAGACCAAACAACTGCGGGATAAAAAGGATATTAATATAGACCTGATCCTGCGGGCGGAAGGTATCGTAAAAGGGTTGAAGGATGCGTTGCACAGTATACACCAGTTCTACAACGGCTACGATCCTCAGTATACCTGGTGGATGGCAGCGCCTTATGAAGAGCTGGACAGCGCCCTGAGCCTGTACGCCGGCGCCTGGAAATCGCAGGAGAAAGTAGCGCCGGGCAGTAAGGAGGATGGCAGCGGCATCGTGGGTTTCCCCATAGGCCGGGATGAGCTGGTACGGCAGCTGCAGGATGAACTGATCCCCTACACGCCGGAAGAGCTGATCCAGATCGCCAATAAGGAGTTTGCCTGGTGCGATGCGGAAATGCTGAAAGCCTCGCGCGAAATGGGCTTTGGCGACGACTGGAAAAAGGCGCTGGAAAAAGTAAAGAACACTTATGTGCCAGCCGGCAAACAGCCGGAGGCCATCATGAAATTATATAACGAGTCTGTAGCGTTCCTGCATCAGCATGATTTGGTCACTATTCCGCCGCTGGCGGAGGAAAGCTGGCGTATGATCATGATGACGCCGGAGCGGCAGCTGGTGAACCCTTTCTTTACCGGTGGCGAAACGCTGAGCATTTCTTATCCTACGGATGATATGAGCGAAGATGATAAGCTGATGAGCATGCGCGGCAATAACCCGCATTTTTCCCGCGCTACGGTACATCATGAGCTCATTGCCGGGCACCACCTGCAACAATTCATGAACCGCCGCTACCGGACCTACCGCAATTTTAATACGCCATTCTGGACAGAGGGGTGGTCCCTCTACTGGGAGCTGCTGTTATGGGATATGCAATTCCCGCAGTCGCCGGAAGACCGGGTGGGCATGCTGTTCTGGCGTATGCACCGTTGCGCGCGTATTATCTTCTCCCTTAACTTTCACCTGGGTAAATGGACGCCGCAGCAATGTATAGATTTCCTGGTGGACAGGGTAGGGCATGAAAAAGCCAATGCCGCCGGCGAAGTGCGCCGCTCCTTTGTGCCGGGCCTGGGATACAGCCCGCTGTATCAACTGGCATATATGATTGGCGGCCTGCAATTCTATGCCCTGAAAAAAGAGTTGGTGGAAAGCGGCAAAATGACTTACAAACAATACCACGACGCTGTACTGCACGAAAATAATATGCCGGTGGAAATGGTGAGGGCCATTCTTACCAACCAGCCGCTTAGCAAGGACTTTAAGACCAACTGGAGATTCTACCCGTTAAAATGAAGGATAAAAGCAGTAGTATATAATATATGTGTCGGATGTACGATACTATTTTTTTAGATAGTATTATCATCCACATTTTATACTATGATTTCACGTCTATTTTTTGTTTATTTATAGTATTCCAGGCAGAATAGGTCAAAACTATTGGATATTATAAATAAATATAACTTATTCGACGAAGCTGCTAATACGGCTTTGCTTAAGGAAGGCGATATGGCCGCCTACGAAGCCATTTATAATGAATTCTGGCCTAAACTGTACGGCTATGTGTACAACCGCCTGAAAAACAAGGAAGTGGCAGAAGAGATCGTACAGGAAGTATTTTTCTCCCTTTGGATGAAACGGGCCACACTGGAACTTACCCATTCGCTTTCCGCTTATTTACATACCGCCGTTAAGTATCAGCTGTTCAATTACCTGAAGGCAGACCATGTGCGCCGCAACTACGTTAGCCGGGCGGCGGTTGATAAGGGCGCTTTAACAGATAACTCCAACGAAGAGCATATAGCCGCTGCAGACCTGAAAAATACCATGGAGAAAGAGATCTCCCGGCTGCCGGAAAAATGCCAGCAGGTATTCCGCATGAGCCGCCAGGAGCATTTGTCCGTACATGATATTGCCACCTCCCTCAACATCTCCCGCAAAACAGTGGAAAACCATCTCACCAAAGCGCTGCGCCAGCTGAGAATGGTGCTGGGCCACTATATCTGCTTCCTGCTGATCCTTTCCGCCTCTTTTTAATAAAAAAACTTAAAGATTTTTTAAACTGGAGTAGGTGTTTGCTGCCGCTGAGTGTACTTACTATATATACACCAATACCCAAGCCCTCATAAACTCCAAGTTAGAAGAACTGATGAAGAATAACGAATTGAAAAATCTGATTGACAAATACCTGGATGGCGCGTTGAATGCGGAAGAAACTGCCCAACTGGAGCAGTGGCTGGATGGTATGGCCGCAGACGATGCGTTTGCCGCTATGCCGGAGCAGGAAAAGGAGACCGCCCGTACAGAAGGATATAACCGCCTGGTAAAGCGTATTGAAAAAGCACAGCGGCCCACGATCGTAAAGCGTATGTTCACCGGCGCCCGGAGCTGGAAGATTGCCGCCGCTGTAGCCTGTCTGGTAATAACGGGAACCCTGTTCAAAAACAGCTTGCTGGATATAGTGGCGCCGCATAGGCTTACCGCCATGCAAAGCACGGAAGGAAGGATCAAAAAGCATATTCTGTCGGATGGATCGATCGTATGGCTAAAGGGAAACAGCAAGCTTGTTTTTCCGGTCAGTTTTGGCGAGGGTAACCGGGTGGTGACCCTGGAAGGAGAGGCCCTGTTTGAAGTGGCAAAGGATGCCGCCCATCCTTTCCAGATCCAATGCGGCAGCTTAACCACTACGGTGCTGGGCACCAGTTTTAATATCCGTAGCAGCGGTAATGAAACGCATGTAGCGGTACTAACAGGTAAGATCGCTTTGAGCGCGCCACAGTCCGGCAAGGTGATCCTGTATCCCAACCAGCAGGCCATCTATAAAGAGGCCGCGGTGATAGCCCGGGAAAACAGGAACAGCGCCTCTGTACATGAGATCACAAAAGGCACTGAATACGATATGGCGTTTAACGATGTGCGCATGTCGGAAGTGGTACAAAGGATAGAAAAGAAATTTGAAGTGAACATAGCGCTGCAGGACGCAGCCATCACGGGCAGTTTGATCACGGCTGATTTTACAGACCAGTCACTACAGAATACAATGGAAATGATCTGCCAGGCGCTCAACCTGGATGTTGAGATCAATGGAAAGTCTATTTCGCTAAAACTTAAAAAAGAGTCATGAACCTGTATCAACCACAATCCGGAACATTCACCCTTAAAAACATCGCGCCTATGACGATTGTAACACTGCGAGCTACGAACAGCCATCACTGCCGGCGACAGCAATAAGGCAGCCAACGAACGGGAATCATTTTTATTTATTAGGGAAGCATTTTAGTTGACAGTTATTGTCAGCCGGTTACAGTTATCCATCAACCGTAACAGGGCATGGCATGCCTGTCCGCATATTGAAAAACCGCGTCTCGCCGCGGAGGGGAATCCTTTTGTCTTATTCAACCAGAACTACAAAGAAAATTGGGCTATGCACATTACATTAAAGACAAATGCCTTTCTGACCAAATGCATGAAGATCACGTCATTAAAATTGATGGCAGGCATGTTATTGTCTGGCATCTCCTATGCCAATGCAGCTTATTCACAAGGTATCCTCAGTAAAAAGATCACGCTGCAGGCGGATGATATGAGCCTGAAACTGGTATTGAACCAGATACGTAGCAAGGCATCCGTAAAGTTTGTATACAGTTCCAGCGAGATACCGCTGGACAGGAAAGTAACCGCCCGCGCCAATGAAGAAGAGCTGGGAAAAGTGCTGGACAAGGTATTGGGCAAGGATATTGGCTTCGTCGTGAACGACAGCTATATTATCCTTAAAGAAAATCACGGCACGGCAGATAAGCGCACGCCGGTGAATGATATCACGGCGCTGCGCCCCGTAGCGGATACGTTGCTTAAAGGCCGGGTGCTGGGCGAAACGGGGGAACCCTTCCCCGGCGCCACCATCGTGGAAAAAGGCACCAATAATGGCGTAGCCTCCGGTCCTGACGGCGCATTCACCCTGAAAGTGCACAACGGCGCTACCCTGGTGATCACCGCCATCGGGTATAGCGTAACAGAGATCAACGCCGCCGCCGCAGAAACCATCAGACTAAAAGCTGCCGTAAAGCAGCTGCAGGATATAGTGGTAACGGCTGCCGGAATAGCCAGGCAGAAAACCAGCCTCGGTTATTCTGTGAGCACCGTTACATCAGAAAAACTCGCGCAGAAATCTGAACCGGACCCCATACGGGCGCTCACCGGTAAAGTAGCGGGCGTGAATGTACAATCCGCCGGCGGTGTGGCGGGTGGTGGCACTAACATCACCATCCGCGGTAACTCATCGCTGAATGGTAATAACCAACCGCTGTTTGTGGTGGATGGGGTGCCGTTTGATAACTCCAGCTTTGCCAATGTGGGCGGTACCACCGTAGGCGGCGCTGGCGTTACCAACCGCGCTTTTGACCTGGACCCTAACAACATACAGAGCATGACGGTGCTGAAAGGCGCGGCCGCAGCGGCGCTGTACGGCTCCCGGGCGGCCAATGGCGCTATTATCATTACCACCAAAGCGGGTAAAAAGAAAAGCCGCAAAGGCCTGGAGATCACCTATAACACCTCTTACTCTGTTGAAGATGTGGCGGGCCTGCCGGAGTACCAGACCAGGTATGGGCAAGGCACCAATAACGACTATCGTCACGGGGTATACGGTTCCTGGGGCCAGCCTTTTCCCGGCGTGAAAAGTATGCTGCCTACGCGTACTACCGTACCGGCGCAGCTTACCCGCCAGTTTGGGGCGAATGTGTTTCCGCAGTTTTATGAGGCCGATGGCGTTACGCCCATACAGGTGCCTTACAAATCCTATGCAGACCAGAATGTGAAGAATTTCTTCCGCCAGGGTAGCGTATATGAAAATGCCATCACGATCTCGTCCGGCAGCGAAAAAGGCAATTTCAACGCCGGGTTCTCCCATACTATGAATAATGGTATTGTGCCTAATAATGAGATCAACCGTACCTCCATGAACATAGGGGGTAATATCCGCCTGGATAATAAGTTTTATGCCAGCGGCTCTATCAACTACGTGATGACCCGGCAGAAAACGCCCCCTGTTGGCGGTCTTACCGGCTCTATCATGTCTGCCTTAATGTATACGCCCACCAGCTATGATCTGACCAACTATCCCTATGAAAATCCATTGGACGGTAGTAACGTATATGATTATACGGGGATAGATAACCCATACTGGTCCGTAAAACACAGTCTTTCCACCAGCTCCGTGGACCGGTACTATGGCAACCTGGTATTAGGGTTTGATCCCTTCCCCTGGTTGAACGTGCAGAACACGGTTGGTTTTAACGCTTATACAGACCGGCGGCTGAGCGTGCAGGGCAAAGGCTCGTCCTCGTATCCGAACGGCAGCATCACATCGGATAATATCTACCGGCAGGAGCTGGATAATACCCTGCTGTTAACGGTCACCCACCCGCTTACTACTGATCTGTCACTCCGCGCTATTGTGGGCAACAACGTAAACCAGCGTTTAACAGACCGCAAAGCATTTTACGGTAACAACATCATCGTAGCGGACCTGATAGATATGAACAATACCAGTTCCGTAACGCCTATACAGCTTAATAATAACCGGAACCTGTTAAAGCAGCGTTATTACGCCTTCTTTACAGATATCACTTTGGATTGGAAGAACTGGGGCTCGCTGAACCTGGTAGGCCGTAACGACGTATCTTCCACGCTGCCGGCCAATAACCGCAGCTATTTCTACGGCGGCGTGAATGGCTCCCTGGTATTTACGGAAGCACTGAAGTTATCTAAAAAGGTGTTGAACTTTGGTAAGGTAAGGGCCGGTTATACCCGGGTGGGTAACGAAGCTTCTCCTTACCAGACACAAAGCTTTTACCAGATCAATCCCATCCTGGGATCTTCTGTTACGCCCTCCAATGTGGGCCTGCCTTTTGCGCCTCCGGGCGGCGTTATCTACAACGTAGTTACGCAGGCCAACCTGCTTACCAATGCCAACCTGAAACCGGAGTTTATTACGGAGCTGGAACTGGGGTCTGAATTACAGTTCTTTGATAACCGTATTGGCATTGACTTTACCTGGTATAATAAAAGAAGTACTTCCCAGATCTTTGAGGTAACGGCAGCGCCTTCTTCCGGTTACACCACCCAGATCCTTAACCTGGGCGAAGCCACCAATAAAGGCGTGGAAATAGGGCTGAACCTGGCGCCCATACAAACCAACAGCGGATTTAACTGGGATATCAACGCCAATTTTACCCGCAACCGTAATATGATCAAGGACCTGGGCGGTTACGAGCGCTTTAGCTACGGAGGCACCAACGGCACCAGCAGCGTACATATCGTAGGCCAGCCTTATGGCCTTATACAGGGTACGGCGTATGCCCGCGATGAGGAAGGCAATATCCTGATCGATCCTAACACCGGTAAACCGCTGCAATCCGGCGCATTGCAGGCCATTGGTAATCCTAACCCGGATTTTATGCTGGGCCTTACCAATACGTTTAAGTACCATAACCTGTCGTTAAGCATACTGTTTGACTGGAAGCAGGGCGGCCAGATCTATTCCAACACGGTAGGCCAGATGATGGCCCGCGGCGTGACCAGGGATACGGAGGACCGCGAGTTCCAGATAATAGCGCCCGGCGTGCTGGGAGATATCAATACGCTTACCGCGCTGCGTGACGCCACCGGTAAAAAGATCCCCAATAACGTGGCCATCTCTTATGAGGATCATTTCTTTAGCGGTGGTATGGGCCCCGGCGGGGTAGCAGAAGGCTCCATATTTGATGCGACGGTATTCCGCCTGCGGGAAGTATCGTTGAGCTATGATTTCCCGAAAACCTTGCTGGCCAGAACGCCTTTTGGATCTGCCGCTCTTTCCCTCACGGGCCGTAACCTCTGGTACAACGCGCCCAACTTCCCCAAGTATAGCAATTTTGATCCGGAAGTAAGCTCACTGGGCGTAGGCAACTCACAGGGCTATGATAACCTGGCGGTGCCAACTACCCGGCGTTATGGCGTAAACCTGCGGTGTTCTTTCTGATGACTCAATTAATCTGATATGACGATGAAATTCAAACATATAATATATACATGCGGGTTAGCCGGTTTAATATCGGTGGCCGGGGGCTGTAACAAGTTCGTGGATATTAATACAGATCCCAACAACCCCACCACCGCAGACCTGGCCCTGTTGCTGCCATCTACAGAAGTATCCATGGCGGCCAATATGTACCAGCTGAACAGCGGTACCGGCACTTTTATGCAGCACACGGTTTCTTCTGCTGCTTTAAGCCGGTACCAGCAGGCAGGCACCAGTTTTGACGACTCCTGGAATGGCTTCTACAGCCAAACGCTGAACGACCTGGAAACCGTTATCAAATCCGGTACGGAAGAAGAACAATGGGGTTATGTAGCCATTGCCAAAATGGAAAAAGCCTACCTGGTAAGCCTGATGGTGGATATGTGGGGGGATATACCCTATACAGAATCACAGAAAGGCCAGGAGAATGTAAGCCCTGCTTTTGATAAAGGGGCCGCTATCTACGAAAGTGTGCTTACGCTGATAGACGAAGGCATTGCAGATGCGGGCAAGGTAAGCGCAGGTACCCTGATACCCGCTACTTCAGACATGATCTATAACGGCGCTAAGTCCGCCTGGATCAGCATGGCCAAATCGCTGAAGCTAAAGCTCTATAACCAGATCCGCCTGGTAGATCCGGCCCGTGCCACTACACAGATCAAAGCGCTGATCGCTGACCCGTCTACCCTGATAGGCGGCACATCCAACTCCAACAGCCTGGACTATACGTTCCGGTTTGGCGCGGGACAGAATCCCAATAACCGGCATCCCTGGCACCGCTCAGAATATGGCGGAGGTAAGAACTTCTATATGTGCCAGTCGCTGATAGACCTCTTATTCAATGCGGATGATCCGCGCCTGCGTTATTATGTGATCCGGCAGAACGGCACAGCGGGCCTGAACAACTCTAACAACAGCAATGGTTACTACGGCCGTAACCCGGGCGATGGCACGGCCTCCCCGGCAGACCAGAGCCGCCGCTCTACTTTTGGCATATACCCTGCAGGCGGTTTGTATGATAATGCGCCCATCAATAACCTGCCCGGCACCAATCAGTTCCTTACGAACGACGGCGCCATCGGCTCCCTGAAGGTAGTAGGGGTGACGGATGGCAGCGGTGCAGGCATCATGCCTTATATCACCAATGCGATGGTAAAATTCATCCGGGCAGAAGCGGCCCTTACGCTGAATACCGGCGATGACGCCCGGCAGAATTTCCGCGACGGTATCACTGCCAGCCTGGCCAGTATAAGCACGTATGCCTCCGCCAACGGCGGCGCTGCATTAAGCCCCGCGCTGATCAACAGTTTTGCGGATAACCTGGTAAACCAATACGATGCCGCGGATGCCGCCGGCAAGCTAAACCTGGTGATGACGCAGAAATACATAGCCAATTATGGTAACGGCATGGAAGCCTATAACGACTACCGGAGAACGGGTTTGCCGGTGCTGCGCACTTTGCTGTCGCCATTGAACACTTTTCCCTTGCGCTTGTATTATTCAGAAACAGAGTTAACGGCCAATACCAGCCTGGGAGGCAACGCCAGCCAGCTACAGACCGCGCAGCAAACCACGCCGGTGTTCTGGGATAAATAGCATTCAACAATAAATACTGATTATGAAACTAAGCATAAAACATATAGGGCTCGTACTGTTAATAGCCACATGGGGTTTTCACGGCTGTAAAAAGGTAAACTACGAATGGGAAAATTATCAATACACCGCGGTGCCCATTGTGATCGTAGACACTACTAAAACGGCCTTGCCTACCCGGCAGGCAGGTAAGGTGGCTTTCTTTAACCTCAAGGATACGGACCTGGCCAACGAGCAGTTTGCATTTTCATTGAACTGGGAAGGTTTTGGCAAAGCCAGGGTAACCTCTATAGAGGTGTATGCCAGCTATAACAAAGCTGAGGCTAGCGTACCGGCCTATCCCCTGGTGATCTCGCAGCCGGGCAACCAGTATCCCAATATTGCGCAGTTCCCGCTGCCCAGTATTGTAGGCACTACGGACCATTTATATGAGACCGTAAAGGATTTTCCAAAGAATTACTCCTTTACTGCTGCCCAGCTGGCTGCCATGAACCAGGTAAACCTGGCAGATGTGAAGGTTAATGACTATTTCCTGTTTAAATTTATACTGAACCTGGATGACGGCCGGCGTACTGTAACTTACTTCAACAATGTGTGTGATGAGGCCAGGGGAGAACCAGGCGATTGCCGTGTAGGCGTTAGGTTTAAAAATCAGTAATTTAAACTGGAAGCATCAATACTATGCAAAAGATCATACAAGCAACATTATTCGCGGCGATGGTTTTACCGGCCGGTTTTGCCGGCTATGCGCAGGAGAAAGGCGGGCCTTCTGCTGAGATCTCAGCCCTGGCCGCCAGGCCGGTCGTAAAAAAGGCCATGCAGACCATTATCGACCTGGAGCCGCAGACCCTGAGCGACCATCTGCTCTTAACAGAAATTCCCGCCCCGCCCTACAAAGAGATGAAACGCGCGGAAAAGTATGCCGCTATGATGAAGGCGGCCGGCGCAGACTCCGTATGGATCGATAACGCCGGTAATGTGATCGCAAAACGGAAAGGCAGGAACGGCAAAAAAACGATCGTACTCGAAGGGCATCTGGATACAGTATTCCCGGAAGGGACCGATGTAACGGTGAAACATAGAGGAGACACGCTGGCAGCACCGGGTATTGTGGATGATACCCGGGCGCTGTCAATCGTGCTCACCGTGTTAAAGACCATGGAAAAAACAGGCATTGAAACAGATGCGGACGTATTGTTCTGTGGCGTAACAGGTGAGGAAGGACAAGGGGATCTGCGCGGCGTAAAGAACCTGTTCAGTGATAAAGGGCCGGGTAAAATAGACAGTTATATTGCTATTGACGGTTGGGATATGGAAAGCGTTACCCACCGTGGTTTAGGCTCTCACCGTTACCGCATCACCTTCAAAGGCCCGGGCGGTCATTCCTCCGGTGCTTTTGGACTGGCCAACCCGCATAATGCCCTGGGCCGCGCTATTCATTACTGGGCAGTAACGGCAGACAGTTTTGTACGGCAGGAAGGCGTAAGGGTCACCTATAACGTAGGCGTGATAGGCGGTGGTACTTCTGTGAACTCTATCCCCTTTGAGTCCTGGATGGAAGTAGATATGCGCTCAGAAAGCCCGGAGCGGCTGGGCGGCGTAGATAAACTGTTGCAGGAAGCCGTACAGCGCGCCTTGCAGGAGGAGAACCAGATGAAACAGTCCGGCGCTGACCTGACGGTAGATGTAGCATTGATTGGCGACCGGCCTTCCGGTATGCTCGATAGTTCCCTTACACTGATCCAGCGCGCAAAAGCCGCGGTGACATTTGTAGGCGGAACGCCCAAATTAAGAGTAGGTTCTACCAATTCCAATATTCCTATTTCGAAGGGCATTCCAGCAGTCACCCTTGGCAGCGGAGGCCGGGGTGGCAATGCCCATGCGCTGCAGGAATGGTGGGTAAATGATAACGGTTACCTGGCTATCCAGCGTACGCTGTTATTATTGCTCGCGGAAGCAGGCATTGCCAAATAAACACGTATTTGTTAATTCATGATCTATAACCGCTCTACTTTATGAGAAATAATTTTTACCGCCTGCTTGCGCCCTTACTGCTAAGTGGGGCCATGGCCTGGGCGCAGACCGTACCATCGCCCAAAGAGCATTTTGGTTTTGATATAGGAGACGATTATAAACTGGCGAACTACACACAAACAGAGGCCTATTTTAAGAAGCTGGCTGCTTCCGATAGAACGCAGCTGGTGGATATCGGTATGACGGAAGAAGGCCGGCATCAGTGGATGCTGATCGTATCATCCCCCGAAAACATAAAACAATTAAAACGGTATAAGGATATTTCTCAACAACTGGCGCATGCGCAGGGGCTAACGGACGATCAGGCCCGCAGCCTCGCCGCCGAAGGTAAATCCGTTATCTGGATCGACGGCGGTTTGCATGCTACAGAAGTAGTAGGCGCGCACCAGCTGATAGAGACCATGTACCAGCTGGTAACCCGTACAGATCCGGAAACCATGAACATCCTGCAAAATGATGTGATCCTGCTCACCCATGCCAACCCGGACGGCCAGGAGCTGGTATCCAACTGGTACATGCGGGAATCCGATCCTAAAAAGCGCGCGCTGAACATTCCCCGGCTCTACGAAAAATATGTGGGCCATGATAACAACCGTGACTTTTACATGATGAACATGAAGGAAAGCCAGAACATCAGCCGCCAGCTGTTTGTAGAATGGATACCGCAGATCATGTATAACCATCACCAGCGCGGCCCCGCAGGTTCCGTACTGGCAGGCCCTCCTTATCGCGATCCCTTCAATTATGTATATGATCCGCTGATCGTGACCAGCATTGACGCCGTAGGCGCGGCCATGAACAACCGTCTGAATGTAGAAGGTAAACCAGGTTATACCCAGCGCGCCGGCTCCCAGTTCTCTACCTGGTGGAACGGCGGTTTACGCACTACGCCCTATTTTCATAACATGGTGGGCCTGTTAACGGAGATCATTGGCAACCCCACGCCGGAAACGGTGCCGCTGGTGCCGGAGCGCCTGATCCCCAATGGCGCTACGCCCAATCCTATAACACCGCAGGTGTGGCATTTCCGCCGGTCTATTGACTACTCCGTATCGCTTAATTATGCGGTGCTGGATTATGCCGCCCGTTATAAAGCGGAACTGCTGTTTAACATTTACAAGATGGGTAAAAACTCAATTGAACGCGGCAGCCGTGATAACTGGACCTTTTATCCCCGGTATATAGACAGCATACAGGCACTGGCAAAGAACGATACTAAGAAAAAAGACGACGCGGCCCAGGCGGATGCCGGCGGTGGCGAAGGCGGTGAGTTTTCTTTTGGCCGGGAAGATACGATCGCTAATAAATACTACGCCAGCGTATTGGAGAATCCCTCCCTACGCGATGCCCGTGGGTATATTGTACCGGCCAACCAGGCAGATTTTCCTACCGCTGTGCGGTTTATCAATGCATTGATCCTGTCTGGTATACAGGTACATAAAGCCACCGCAGACTTTACCGCAGGCGGTAAAACTTACCCGGCTGGTTCCTATGTGGTAAAGACCGCACAGGCATTCCGCCCGCATGTAATAGACATGTTTGAGCCCCAGGACCATCCGAATGATTTTCAATATCCCGGCGGTCCTCCCATCCGCCCTTATGACGCTGCCGGCTGGACGCTGGCTTTCCAGATGGGCGTACAATATGACCGTGTGCTGGACGATATTAACGACGCATTGCAAGCCGTTCCTTATGGCGAATTACAATCACCACCAAAACAATCTGTTACCGTAGCCAAAGCCGGCTACCTCATAGATCCAAAGATCAACAATGCCTTTATAGCAGTAAATGATCTGCTAAAGGCCGGCCAGAAAGTATACCGTTTGCCTGCAGGCGGTGCGTTCTATATTCCCGCTAATGCCAAAGCGCAGGCCATACTGGAAAAAGACGCCGCGGATTTTGGTATTACCGTCAGCAATGCAGATGCTGCACCCACTGGAATGACGCCATTGGCGCCTATGCGTATCGCCATCTGGAATAATTATGGCGGTTCCATCCCGGCCGGCTGGATGAGCTGGTTAATGGAGCAATACCATTTCAATGCGGAGTTTATCTATTCCAAAGCCATTGACGCCGGCGGATTAAAGAAGAAGTATGATATGATCATCTTCCCTACCGGCGCTATACCGGATACGGGCAAACGCCGTGCGCCTGCCAGATCAGGCGGTAACACACCCAAACCGCCTAAACCAGAAGAGCTGCCGGAACAGTTCCGCGGCTGGCTGGGACGTATCACCGCAGATACTTCTGTGCCGCAGCTGAAACAGTTCCTGGAAGAAGGCGGCCAGATCGTAACCATTGGCACCAGCACCAACCTGGCCTATCACCTGGGTTTACCGGTACAAAGCGCCTTGCTGGAAAAGAATGACAAAGGCGTTTTGAAGCCGCTGTCCGGCAATAAATATTACATACCCGGCAGCCTGCTCATCGCAGACTTTGATACCACCGCTGCGGAGAACTATGGTATGCCTGCGCAAAATGATGTATATTTTGACCGTAGCCCGGTGTTTAAATTAACCGGCAATGGCGGCAGCATAAAAAAGCTGATGTGGTTCTCTACGGCTAAACCGTTACATAGCGGCTGGGCCTGGGGACAGCAATACCTGAAAGATGGCGTGGCGGCTTTTTCCACACCGGTAAGCAAAGGAAAACTGTATGCCTTTGGCCCGGAGATCACTTTCCGTGGACAGTCGCACAGCACCTTTAAACTGTTATTCAACCAACTCTATAAATAATGAGCGCCTGTCTCAAATTATAAGCCCATGAAACGTATATTCCTCGTCACCCTTACTGCCATTGGATTGTGCCTGAGCGCGCCATCTTTTGCGCAACACATCCCCTCGCCAAAAGAGCATTTCGGCTTTGATATTGGCGATGATTACCAGCTTGCCAATTATACCCAAACGGAAGCGTATTTCAAAAAGCTGGCTGCGGCGGATCCCGCCCGCGTAAAGCTGGTAGATATTGGTATGACGGAAGAAGGCCGTCACCAATACATGGTGATCGTTTCTGCTGCACAGAACATGCAGCAACTGGAGCACTATAAAGAGATCTCGCAGAAACTGGCCCGCGCAGAAGACCTAAGTATGGACCAGGCCCGCGCTCTCGCTGCGGAAGGCAAGGCCGTAGTATGGATAGATGGCGGCCTGCATGCTACGGAAGTAGTGGGCGCCCATCAGCTGATAGAAACCATGTGGCAATTGCTGAGCCGTAACGATGAAGAGACCAAACGGATCCTGGACAATGTGATCGTACTTTTTACCCATGCCAACCCCGATGGGCAGGAGCTGGTCTCCAATTGGTATATGCGTAACAGCGATCCTAAGAAACGCTCCACTGACCAGATACCCCGCCTGTATGAAAAATACATTGGTCATGATAATAACCGCGACTTCTACATGATGAATACTAAGGAAAGCACCAATATGGGGCGCCAGCTGTTCCTGGAATGGTTTCCGCAGATCATGTACAACCATCACCAGCGCGGGCCGGAAGGTTCTGTGCTGGCTGGGCCTCCTTACCGTGACCCTTTTAATTACTTTTTTGATCCCTTGATGATCACCGGTATTGATGCGCTGGGCGCGGCCATGTATACCCGCCTGAATGCGGAGGACAAACCAGGGTTTACCCGCCTCAATGGCTCCAGCTTCTCTACCTGGTATAACGGCGGTTTACGTACCACCTCCCAATATCATAACATGATAGGCCTGCTGACGGAGATCATTGGCAACCCTACGCCGGAAAAGATCCCGGTAGTGCCAAACCGCCTGATCCCCAACGGCGCTACGCCTAACCCGGTGCTGCCTACGGATGACTGGCATTTCCGCCGCTCTATCGATTACTCGGTATCGCTGAATTATGCCGTGCTGGATTATGCCGCGCGTCAGCGGGATGAAGTGCTGTTCAATATTTACAAGATGGGTAAGAACGCGATAGACAGAGGTAATAAAGATACCTGGACCTTATCACCCAAACGCTCTGATGCTATTACCGCTGCCTATAAACAAGAGCAGGCTGGTAAAGACGATAGCAAAGCCGCCGCGCCGGATGATGGCAGCGATCCTTATGGATGGTCCCGGAGAGGCAGCGCTATCTCTATGAAGTTTTATGATGATGTGCTGAAGAACCCTGTGAACCGTGATCCGCGTGGGTATATCCTGCCGGCTAACCAGGCGGATTTTGCCACGGCGACTAAGTTTATTAATGCACTTATTAAAACAGGTATTAGCATACAGAAGGCAACGGCTGAATTTACCGTAGCCGGTAAAACATACCCGGCAGGTTCTTATGTAGTAAAAGCTGCACAGGCTTTTCGTCCACATGTGCTGGATATGTTTGAACCGCAGGATCATCCCAATGATTTCCTGTATCCGGGCGGTCCTCCCATCCGGCCGTATGACGCTGCCGGCTGGACGCTGGCTTTCCAGATGGGGGTACAGTTTGACCGTATCCTGGATGATTTTAGCGGTCCGTTTGAAAAGCTGCCGTATGGTCAGTTACAGGATATGCCTAAGGCGGCCGTTACAGATGGCGCTGCGGGATATGTATTAAGCGCGCATGAGAATAACGCGTTTATTGCGGTGAACGATCTGCTGAAAGCAGGCGTAAAAGTATTCCGTTTGCCACAGGGTATGGAAGGTATGCCGCCGGGTTCTTTCTTTATACCCGCTGGCGGTAAAACCAAAGCTTTGCTACAACAATCTGCCACTACGCTCGGCGTTGCGGCTACCGGCGTAAGTAAAAAGCCGGCCGGAGCAGTACCGGTAACGGCTATGCGGATCGCTTTATGGGATACTTATGGCGGTTCTATTCCTTCCGGCTGGGTGCGTTGGATCATGGAGCAATATCATTTTCCGTTTAAGCTGGTGTATCCTCAGGATATTGACGCCGGTGATCTCCGCAAGCAATACGATGTGATCGTATTTGTTACCCGGGCTATACCACCGCCTGCAGGCGTTACGGAAGGCGGCCGTGGTGGTGGGTTTGCTATGCGGGATCCTAATCCGGAAGATGTACCGGAAGAGTTTCGTCATACGCTTGGTAAGATGACGATCGAGAAATCTGTGCCGGAGCTGAAGCAATTCCTGGAGGCAGGCGGAACGGTGGTGACCATTGGCAGTAGTACTAACCTGGCGTATCATTTAGGACTGCCGGTGCATAGTGCGCTGACGGAGATGAGTAAAGAAGGTAAAGAAAAGCCATTGCCCGGGGCTAAGTATTTTGTGCCCGGCAGCGTGCTGCAGGTAGCGGTGGATAGTACGCAGAGCGCTGCGTGGGGGATGTATGCTGTGAGTGATATTAATTTTGATAATAGTCCTGTGTTTAAATTAGATGCAGGCGCGGCGGATAAAGGAGTTAAACCTATTGCATGGTTTGCAACGGATAAACCACTGCGTAGTGGCTGGGCCTGGGGACAGGCGTATCTGAAAAATGGCGTGGCCGCGTTTGTAGCACCGGTGGGAAGTGGAAAGTTGTATGCGTTTGGGCCGGAGATCACGTTCAGGGGGCAGTCGCATGGGACGTTTAAGATGTTGTTTAATGAGTTGTATGGGATGAAGTAGGGGAGGAGGGATTGACGTATAACATGGGCGGGTGTTTGCATATTATATGCAGACGCCCGCCCTGTTATTTTAATGATTGGCGTCAATGATAAAAAAATGCAGTAAAAAAATTTGTATGTTTCACAAAATATATAAATCTTTGTCGCGAATCATTTATACCTATGAGTTGAAAAGGTGAGCAGTACAACCCTTAACTCTACTCAAATACCAGGAGGACAAAAAACCGAAAGTTATGTAACCCAAATAATGACAACTTAAGATTGCATCCCTATAACGTGTGAAAAGTGCAAGTATATTGCCTGCTATTATAATTGTCATATTTCCCGGGCGGATATAACCGCGTTTTTTCTGTGTTCATGTATATTAACAAGAAACATGCGGATAATCGCATGCCTATACCTAAGAAATGAATATTAACACATTGTTTTGAGAACCTGTACCTACATATTATTATGGGTGTTTTTGCTGATTGCACGTGAAGGATTCAGTCAAACGAAGCAGGATACCGGATTTTATCTGATACAGGACGGCTGTAAAGGAGTGACGGCTGTTAGCTACCCTTTATTCAGAAAGGATACAGTTGTCCCTACGATCAGGAAAAGGCGGGAGGTGATAGCTTTGCCACCCCGTACACCCTTCCTTGTTATCCACGGTAACGTTACGTATGATCTCTACTATCAATCCCATGTAGACACGCCCTATATCGAAAACGATGTGTACCAGCATACGGTGCAGACTTTCCTGGACATTACCGTCAGGAACCAGTACCCGCTCCGGGTGGCTTTCACGACCAATATGGGTAATTCATCCCTTTTCAGGAATATCACGGGCATTAACCT
The DNA here is from genome assembly GCF_008386695.1 of Chitinophaga agrisoli. GTDB lineage: Bacteria > Bacteroidota > Bacteroidia > Chitinophagales > Chitinophagaceae > Chitinophaga > Chitinophaga agrisoli. Next base: position 1,132,474 of record NZ_VUOC01000002.1, on the reverse strand, counting down.
TCAGTATACCAACAGTGATTTTAAGAATATGCTGGCAGATAAGGCCAGGCATTGGGATGCAGGGCGGTTGCAACAGCTGGATGAGTTAAAGGCCTTACGTGCGCAATGGGAACAGAAAGCCAATGAGGTGTACCAGTTAAAGAACAGCATAGCTGCCCGTTTCGGTGTACAGCAGATAGTGGAAGCTAAAGAACGGGCGTTGTATGAAAAGGTGCAGGATTCTCTATCTCGTCTTGCGGGCTTTGGAATGCAGGATATTAACCTGGCACAACGCTGGCCGCCGATAGACCGGCCTAAAATGTCACAGACAGATACCGCCATGAGCAGGTTGGTGAAAGAAAGGGCAGCAGCGGCACAGCAGCTGGATTCTCTGCAAAAACAGTTGGCCGGCCTGGATCAGTTATACCTCGGGAAGCAGAAAGCATATGGGGTTAATAACACGCAGCTGCTGGACGTACTCATGAAAAGTCGGAACAATAAGGAGCTGGCTGATAACCTGCATGCTATGAACCTGCCGGATACGGTATTGCCTAAAGGATACAAGAACCTGCTGGCTATAAGATCTGTAGGTGTTGGCCGTACCATTGTGGATTATTCTGAGTTAACCGCAAAAGATATCAGCATCCTTGGTGTGCAGGCAGAATACAACCCATCCTATTATGTAGCATTCGCAACCGGTATGGTGGATTACCGTTTCCGGAATTTTATCGTGAATGAGAACAGGTCCCGACAGTACCTGAACCTGATAAGAGTGGGTACAGGCATGCGGGAAGGAAATAACATCATTTTTACATGGTATACCGGTAAAAAGCAGCTATACAACTTTAATACAGATACAACTGGTACCAACCCGCAGACGGCCCCCAACTACAATATAATGGGCGTGTCCCTGGAGGGTAAGTGGCAGCTGAACCGGAACAACTACCTGGTAGGAGAGGTGGCTAAATCATCCTTGCCCTATTACGCGCGCAGCACAGATAAACAAAGCACAATGGGCAGTATGTTGGAGCTGGGTAACCGTTCCAACGAGGCCTACTCTGTAAGCTCGTTTTCATTTGTCCCGCTGACGGGCACCCGTATCAATGCTATGTATAAAAAGATGGGCGCTAATTTCCAGTCGTTTAGTCTGTATACTACCGGCTCTTCGCAAAGCGCCTGGTCACTGCGGGTAGATCAGCCATTTTTCAGGAAGCAGCTTACATTATCTGCTTCCATCCGCCAGAATGATTTTACCAGCCTGTATCAGAATGTAGACTATAAGACAAACACCATCTTCAAAAGTATACAAGCCACTTTGCGGATAAAAAAATGGCCGGTAGTTGCGGTGGGTTATATGCCTAGTTCCCAGCTCATAAAGCTTAGTGAAAACCAATACACAGAGAACCTTTTTTACACACTGGTTGGGTCTGTTAGTCATTTCTACGAATACAATGGCGTGATGATGAATACCATCTTTTCCTATACCCGGTTCTATAATAAACAGACAGACAGCAATTTCGTGTATTTCAATAGCAAGAATATCCTGTTGAACCATACGGTGTTCCTGGGAAAATTTACACTCAACGGTTCTTTGTCAGCCGCTACCAACCAGGATTATGATCTGTATGGTATAGACGGAAATGTGCAGTATAAAATAAATAACTGGCTGGAGATAGGAGGCGGTGCAAAATATAACCGGCAAACACAATTTAACATAGAACAGCTGGGGTATTCCGGTAATACACGTGTGAATATACCCAGGCTGGGAGAGGTTTCTCTGATGGCGGATAAAGGATTTGTGCCTGGCGCCGCTAAGCAGCTGGTGCCGAATAATACAGGAAGACTTACATATACAAAGATATTTTAAATAAGAAGAATGATGAAGAAGTACCTATGCCTATGGACGGTGGTTATGCTGACCGCGCTGCAAATGCACGGACAGGTAAGCATGACCGTGCAGATACCGCCGGTTGGGATCATGCAGAAATCACAATTATGGAATATTGTGCTAACGTCCGCTTCAGCTAACCCGGTAAGTGTAAAGATGGTATTGCGTTTGTCGGATGCAGAAACCAACCAGCCGCTATTAACCGGCGTTTCCCGGACCATAGTGTTGAATAAAGGCGGCCGGCGATTACAGGCAACGGACATAGAGCCCATACAATATGAGTATCTCTCTGCGGCTGTAGATAGGAATACCAATGGCTTACTGACAACAGGTAATTACCAGGCCTGTTATAGCGTGGTGTCAACCAGCCATACCGGCGGATTGATAGCAGAAGATTGCATTCCCTTCACAGTAGAACCGGTAAGTCCGCCATTGTTAAATACGCCCGCTAATGAAAGTATGCTGGAATCCAGACTACCCCAGTTTACCTGGTTACCCCCGGCTCCGCTGAATATCTTCAATGACCTGAATTATGAGTTAAAGCTGGTGGAAGTACGTCCGGGCCAATCCGCGCCGGAAGCTATACAACAGAATATACCGGTGTTCCGGGCGCCGCACAATAAGAACCTGTTCATCAACTATCCTGCGTCTGCTATGACACTGGATACAGCTAAACTATATGCCTGGACGATCATCGCCAACAACGGTCCCCGGTTTGCCGCGCAAACAGAGGTATGGACCTTCCGGATCGCCGGTAAGCAGGTAAATAATAGAGCTGACCTCAGCGGTTTTGTGCAATTGAAAAAAGAGCTGACGAGCGCCGTGATCAATTGCAGCGGTCCGCTGCAGGTTTCCTACAGCAACTTAGCCAATGATAAAAAAGTGCAGTACGAGATCATAGCGCTACAGGATAATAACGAAGTGGTGCAAACAGGTAGCCTTTCGCTGCAAGCCGGCGAGAACCTGCTGGAGTTGGCATTGAAACGCAGCGCACGGCTGGAGAAAGGCAAAAGCTACCAGTTCCGCCTGGTCAACTCCCGGCAGGAGCGTTGGAGCATGAAGTTCATATATGCGCCATTGGATAAACAATAAAAATTTACGCTAAATAATATTTACATGATACTGGCACTTGCTGCAAAAGCTAGGAAAACGATTGCGATCATCTGCTTGTTGTTGCTGTACGGAGATATAGTGGTGCCCGCTTATGCAAGGGGGGCACGCTTTACTGGCAATTATCACATAGGTGCAGCCGGATCTGTCAACATGTACAGAAAAGCAGTGAAAAAGCCTGGCATTAATATGACGGCTGTCACCGCTACTCCAAAGAGAAAAGAGATGAAAGCGCCCGCTGCCGCTGAAAGCTTCGGCGGTCCGGGGCAGCCGGAAAGCAATTCGTTCCACTCTGCCAACACCGCCAATATGGTGGATCTTTTTACTGGTAATTTCTCCTATACCCTGCCGCTGATGGATGTTGGCGGATACCCTGTCACCATCGGCTATAACAGCGGCATTACCATGGACGAAGAAGCCAGTTGGGTAGGGTTGGGCTGGAATATCAACGCCGGCGCCATTAACCGTAATATGAGAGGCCTGCCAGACGATTTTAACGGTACAGATTCCATTCTGAAAACATCTTCTGTTAAGGATAGTAAAACGATCGGCGTAACATCCGGTATGGATGTAGAGGTGACAGGCGTGCCTATTGGCCTGGGCGGCAGCCTGGGCGTGTTTCACAATACCTATCGGGGTTGGGGCCTCGAATATGGCGTAAACGTGAGCATCAATGTGGGAGCGAAGGCCGCCAGCCCGTTAACGGCGGGTATGTCGCTGACTAATAACTCCCAGCAAGGCGTAACGTTGTCGCCTTCCTTATCCTTGCATGCACAAGAAAAACGTGCAGCAGATAAAGGCAGTTACGGCGGGTTCCTGGCCATAGGTACCGGTTATAATTCCCGGTCCGGCATGCAGGCCCTGCAGCTTTCCGCAGGTACCAGCGGACAGAAGGGCGAAGAAGGTAAAAAGCCGCGTACCAGCGGTAACAGCATTTCCCGTACGCTGATGTCATTTGCCTATCCGTCTTTTACGCCCACTGTCAATTTACCATATACCAGCAGCATGTACGCGGTAACGCTTAAAATAGGCGGGGCCATTACGCTGGTACATCCCAGTTTTTTTGTAAGCGGCTATATGTCAAACCAGTATATAGCGCCAGAAGATCAGCACCGCTCTATCCCGGCTTACGGTTACCTGAATTACCAGAATGGCACTTCTCCGGACGTGCTGCTGGACTATAACCGGGAAAAAGAAATACCCTACCGCGAGAAACCGGATCTGCCCAATATAGGGTTGCCTACCTATACCTATGACGTTTTCTCCGTTACCGGCGAAGGAACCGGGGGAATGTTCCGTGCATACCGCAGCGATCTTGGATTTGTGTATGACCATTATATGAAAACGAAAGATCAATCCGGTAAGATCAGTATTGATATTGGCTGGGGCAATATTGTGCATGGTGGCGTAGACCTGAACTATGTGCGGGCATTTAGTGAAACCGGCCGCTGGACCAGTCAAAATCCCCTGGCTAACACCATCGGGTTCCAGCAACAGGATAAACTATTTGAACCGGCTTATTTCCGCAATCCCGGTGAAGCAACGGCAAATGATAAATCTTTTTACGATGCCATTGGCGGGGACGACCTGGTGGCAGTAGATCTGTACCAACTTGGTAACAGTAGCAGCACCATGTCCACCACCAATTACCTGAACCGTTACAGAAACCAGCAACTTGTAGAGAAAGTACAGCTGAAGAAAGAGACCGCAGTTAAAACAAACCGGGAGAAAAGGACACAGGTGATCACTTACCTCACGGCAAAAGAGGCCGGCGAGACAGGGCTGTCAAAATACATAGAGAGCTATACGCTCAACACCTTTGGCATGCAGAACTGTGACAATACTTTTCCTGATGAGACCAATGCAAGCGGAACCGGTTTGTTAGGCGACTACTTTAAAGGGATTATGTGGTGGACGCAGGGTTGGCATAAGGTATATAGTCGGTTGGATAGTAAAATAGATTTTTCCCGCACTGAAGATATAAAAGCCGGCTCCCCAGAGGACCTGGGAGACGAATATTCCGTTTCCTGGAAAGGCCGTTTAAAGGCCGATGAAACTGGTACATATACTTTGATCACAGATAGTGATGATGGTGCAGCATTATACCTGAATGGCAAGCAGATGACAAACCGCTGGTATGTGCAGGGCGCCGGAGACGAGAATACCATGGGAAAAACGACCGTAAACCTGGTAGCGGGCCAGTTTGTGGATATACAGCTGGACTATTTCCAGTTCAGGAAACTGGGAAGTGTTAAACTATACTGGGAGTACAATGGTCATCCCCGTACCATCATTCCGCAGGCCTTCCTGTATCCGCCTGTTTCCAAGGATACCTTCCGCACAGGAATAGGCGTTACGTTGGATGGAGGAAAGGATACGCTTATCACAAAAGAAAAAAGAGTGTACGGATTCCGCAAAGCGGATCACATCTCTGAAATAGATGTACTGAATAATGATGGCAGGAGATATGTATATGGCCTGCCTGTATATAACCTGAAACAACAGGAAGCCACGTTCGCAGTAAATGCCGGCAATGGTAATATAAAGGACGGACTGGTGAAATATACGCCGGGTGTAGATGACAGTACCACCAACAGGAACGGTACCGATTGGTACTTTAACCGGGAGGAAATGCCTGCCTATGCGCATTCCTTCCTGCTTACAGGTATACTGTCACCGGATTATATGGACTTTACCGGTGATGGTATCTCCGACGACGACCGGGGTAATGCCGTAAAATTTAATTATACGCGGGTAGCCGGTATACATAATCCCTATGGATGGAGATCGCCTTACACAGACAGCGCCAGTTATATTGAGGGGCTGAGAGCGGATAACCGGGATGATAAGGGTAGCTATATCTACGGCGAAAAGGAGTTATGGTATATGCACTCTATTGAGTCGAAGAATATGATCGCAACGTTTAAGCTGGGCGACCGGAAAGACCTGCTGGCAATAGACCGGGACGGTAAAAAACATACCGGGCCCGCTAAAAAACTCGAAGAGATAAACCTGTATAATAAAGCAGATTTCAGAGCGCGTGGTTTGCAGGCCGTTCCTGTAAAGACAGTGCATTTTAGCTACAGCTATACATTGTGCCGGGGTATCAATGGCGCGGTAAATGACAGCGGCAAACTTACGCTGGACAGTATATGGTTTACCTATAATGGTAATGAGAAAGGAAAACGCAATCCATATGTTTTCCATTACAATAAGAACAATCCCGGGTATAATGCGAAATCTTTCGACCGCTGGGGGAATTATAAAGACCCGTTGCAAAACCCGGGATCTTCATCTACTAACCTGATCACAAATTCCGAGTATCCTTACTCATTGCAGGACAGTACGCTGGCCGCAAATAATGCAGCCGCCTGGACGCTGGATTCTATCATAGAGCCAGCGGGAGGACGGATGAAGATCACCTATGAAAGTGATGATTACGGATATGTGCAGAATAAACGGGCCGCGCAATTATTTAAGATAGCTGGGTTCTCCAATACAAAGCCGGTTACCGGAAGCCCGCTCTCCAGTAATTTATATGACGCGAAGACCACATTCGATATAGCGGATAATCTATATGTGTGTATCAATGTGCCAAGGAAGGTGAATAACAACAATGAAGTATATAGCTGGTACCTGCAGGGGCTGGACACCACTTATTTTAAGCTGTTTACAAAGATGCCAACAGACAAGTGGGGTAGCGGCAGCGAGTATGTACCATGTTATGCCACGCTGGACCTGGAAGGGGGCTATGGCTCCATCAACGGCGGAAGTACCATCTGGGTAAAGCTCAAATCGATAGACAACGACGGAAACGCAGGAGGGCCTTACAGCCCCTTAGCCAAGGCGGCCATACAATTCCTGCGTTTAAACCTTCCTTCCAAGGCATATCCTGGCTCTGATATAGGCGATGACGCAGGTATAGCAGACCAGGTAAAGGTGGTGCTGGGTATGGCAGGCAATATTATAAATATGTTCAGCTCCTTTGATAATACCGCCCGCAATAAAGGCTGGGCAAAGACAGTTGACCTGTCCCGGACATTCATCCGGCTGAACAATCCCTTCTTTAAGAAATATGGCGGCGGCTTACGTGTAAAAAGCATTGTGAGCTATGACCACTGGAGCGCCATGACCAAACAAAAAGAATCCGTATACGGACAGGAATACCTCTATACTACTACCAGGCTGGTAAATAATGTAAAGGAAACGATCAGCTCCGGCGTAGCAGTATATGAGCCGGTCTTAGGCGGAGAGGAGAACCCATGGAGGGTACCGGTGAAACAGTATGGCGAACAGGTGGCTGCTCTTGCGCCGGTAAACCTGGGATATACGGAAGAGCCGCTCGGAGAATCACTTTTCCCCGCGCCGGCTGTAGGGTATAGTAAAGTGAGGGTAAGATCTATTCACACAAAGAATACCCGCTCTGCCAACGGGTATACGGAAACTAATTTCTATACCGCCTATGATTTTCCCACGCTCACGGAGAAGACCAACCTGGCGGATCAGAAGCGGAAATACAAACCGGCACTGGGCAGTTTTCTGCATATTGACGCCAAGTATTTCCTGGCAGTAAGCCAGGGATTTAAGGTAGAGTTGAACGATATGCACGGCAAGATCCGTTCTGTAGCCACCTACCCGGAAACAGATCCTGAGCACTATATCACATATACAGAGAACTTTTATCATGTAGATGATGTGAACGCCGAGTTTAAGCACCTTAACAATACCGTGCCAGCCATCACTCTGCAGGGTGCAATAGACCCTGCGGCTTCTATTGGCAAGGATGTGGAATTAATGACAGATATGCGGGAACAGCGTGCGGTAACCCACGCTTATAACGTGAACCTGAATACAGACATGTTTGCAGCGGGTATTCTGCCCTGGCTGATACCATCTCTCCTGAACCTTGCCCAGCGGGACGAAAACAAGTTCCGGTCCGTAGCAGTAACCAAGGTGGTGAACCGCCATGGCATCGTTGACAGCGTACGGGCAATAGACAAGGGCAGCCGGGTAACTACCAGCAATATGTTATACAGCAGTGAATCAGGAGAGCCAGTGCTGACGGGTACCCAGAATGAGTATAATGCCCCGATCTATCATTTTACCTATCCTGCAGACTGGATGTATGACGGCATGAGCGGCGCTTATAAGAATGTAGGATTTGTAACAGGAGATATTGATATAAAGCAGGGGAAGGTCACCCGTGGGCTGACGGCTGCTGATGTGGCGGCATACTTTGCATCCGGGGATGAGATCCTGATCTGGTCCAGCCCTAAAACATCCGGCGACGATTGCAATCCACGGCCTGCTACCTATCCTTTAAGCGGTAAGCTGTGGGCGGTAGATGCAACGGCGATCAGCGGAGGCGATCCGGATATCTACTTTGTAGACGCCAAAGGTGCGCCCTTTACCGGTTACAATATTTCACTGAAGATAATCCGCTCCGGCAGGAAAAACATCAGCGCTGTTGCCGGTGAGGTAACCATGATGGCAAACCCGCTGAAGAAGGATGCCGGAGGCGCCTATCACCTGGTGATAGACAATAACTCAAAGATCATTAATGCCGCTGTCACAGAATTTAAACAACATTGGAAGGTAGATGACGCACGCAAAGCCAGGCTTATCTGCGCCCCTAATGAGCAATAATATTCAATGATGAAACGAATTAACATGTTTATAAAACGGTGGGTTATAAAGAAGTCAATGGCTGTTGCGGCGTTATGTATGGTGCTGTTGATGTGTTATGCGGCAGAGGTCAGGGCACAATGCCAATGGCATATTGAACTGTCAGCAGATTCTTCTACCTGTACAAGGAATGGTAGGATAGTAGCTAGCCTTGCGGGGCCAGATGCCGGATCAATAACCGGTCTCCGCTATAGCCTGCAGGCGCAAACACCCGGGGGGATCAACGTGGGTGATCAATCTTCTGATACATTCGTTGATGTGCCATCTGGCGATTATTCAGTGACTGTTAAGGGCGTTTGCAACGGATCAGTGGAAGTATCGAGTACTGAAAATATTACAGTTCCCGGTAATTACCAGCTAATGGCAGCAACTACCAGCCGTAAAAGAAATACGTTGAACAGCTGCAGCACAGGGCAAATCGGTGTGACCATAGTGGACGGCCGCCGGCCGTATACAATAAATATCGATGCGCCAGCTGGTTATACGGGGCCTACCACATTTGTTACCTATAATAAAACGTACGTTATTGATAATCTATCGGCTGGTTCCTATACGGTAACCGTAACGGACACATGTGGCCAGGGAATGCCTCCTAAGACCATAGATATCACTGAAATGCCGCCGATGTCACAAATGGATATTCATCCGTTTAACTTGCTGCCAGTACCGGCTACCTGCAACCGGATGGAGATGCTTTCCCCTACCTTACCTGGCGATGACGGCGCCTCATACTGGCAGCCGGGTACGCCTTTAACTTCCAGTATGTCATTTGATGGTGGAGATAAAATACCCTATAAACCAACCTATTCGGGTATAAGAGATACCCTTCCATTGCCTTCCGGTTTAACGTTTAAGGACATATATGGGAAAAAAGTAACTGTTTTCATCAAATCGCCCTGCGGAGAAGAGGTGGCGATAGATGTACCTCTGGGCTTTCCTTCACTGAGTCTTTCATCATCCAATAATTGCAATATTAACTTTGATGCGCACTATTTTGTTACCGGAGAGATTGTGTGCCCGCCCGTGTTTGTTAGCTTCAAAAATAATAGCACGGGTGAGATGAAGTATGATACAATTTCAGATCTAGAGTCTGGAACAACGGCTGGGCTCCCATTTGGTAGTTATACCGTTACCTGTACTTCATCCGATGGTTATCCAGTATATCAAAATGCCAATTGGATAGTAAATGCAGCGCCCAATCCGTACAGGGCGCAAGCCAATGCCCATAGTACCGGACCGGCAGGGAACGATGGCGCCGCGTCTTTCTTTATATTACGGAACGGCAGCAACTTTACTGCCAATACAACTATCAAACTGCTAAGCCCGTCCGATTATTTCTATGAAGGAACTCCTTCGTCCGCGACCTCTGTGCATCCGGTACAGGTGTCACTGCCGCCCAAATCCGGTTATTTTCACCCTGGGAATTATGTTTTTACGGTTACAGATGGTTGTAACACTTATAATGTTCCAATTACTGTCAGAGAGACGGATGTGTACCGTTACAACTGGACCTACGATCTGCAGCCAACCTGTAATGGAATGGCAGTCGTTCGGTCTGGCACTGCTATGTATAAAAATAACAGTCAGCCTGTTTATTTTAAAATATTGTCGGGTCCTCCCGGTTATAGCTCCAAAATTGTACCGATCGATACGCCGCTGATATTACCCTTGCCTGGTGTGTATACTGTCGGAATGTCCGCGAGCCCCACCAGCGTCGATAGCTTTGGCGTAAATGTAAAGACGATTGTTTATGAGAATAAAACATTAGCGGTAGATACGATTCATACATTTGGTTGGGTTTGCCCCAGTTTGCCGGATGATTCCGGCTACATCAGGACCGCTGCTGTTAATGGAGTGCCTCCGTACACATTTAGCATAATACCGGCCGAACTGGGACAGAATGGTACGCCTATTGCTTCTAACACCAGCGGCCGGTTCAGTACTTCTGCTTCAAATGGTAGTTATACATTAACAGTTGATAAGAGCTATATTATAAAAGTGGTGGATGCCTGTGGTGCAAAAACCACGCAAGCGATCAAGATAATAGATCTTATTACCGCACAAGTAGCAAAGTCTGATAAACCGCAGTACTGCATAGGAGAGAACATCTACCTCAGTGTGATCAATCTACCGACTACCGCCGATACCTATCAATGGACCGGTCCCGACGGATTTTCCAGCACGGCCCCTGCACCGGTGGTTACTGGCGTAAAACCTAGCACAGTAGGTACCTATCATGTGGTTATCAACTCTGATATCTGCCGCGACCCAATTATAGATGATGTGGAAGTAGACCTTGCGCCGTTTGTAACAGACTGCTACAGCGCCATCACGGACACCAGCGTGAACCCATATTTCTATGGCCTGCTGGGCGAATGGCGGCCTGCCCGTTCTTACACTTATTATGGGACAAGGACTGCGAAAGTTAGTGACACGCAACAAACAGACATCAGCACAGATGGCGCCTTCACAGATTTTACCGCATTCTGGAAAAATGCCGCCGGGGCCTGGTCATCTGACCCTGTGGATACCACCCGATGGGTATGGAACGCAGAAAGCACCCTCTTTAACCGTAAAGGCTTCGAGCTCGAAAATAAAGACCCGCTGGGCCGTTACAATGCCGGGTTATATGGTTATGACTATAGCGTGCCAGTAGCGGTGGTACAGAACAGCCGTTACAGGGAGTCTGCTTTTGAAGGATTTGAGGACTACTTTTTTGAACCTGTTATCTGTGATACGACATGCGCCGTAGGCCGACGGTTCGATTTTTCTGCCTATAAAGCTAACATTGATTCTACCCAGCAGCATACCGGCAGGTACAGTCTGCGGGTGAATGCCGGCTCATCAGCCGGTATAAGCGCAGCACTGGTAGCCGCAGATACAGATGTCTCCGGTCTGAATTTCAATACAGGCACTGGCGTCTGCGCAGATGGGAATATCGCTTTAAAAAGCATAAGAGCAGATGCGAATGCAATATTGCCTGGGTTTTTACCCATACCTGGTAAGGAAATACTGGTAAGCGCATGGGTAAAAGAAGCACAGGATTGCAACTGCCAAAGCTATACAGGAAGCCAGGTAAGCCTGACGGTGGAGAACGGCGGGGGTAATATAATTGTTAACGCCAAACCTATTGGCGGCATCATTGATGGCTGGCAACGGGTGGAAGGCGTAATAGCTGTGCCGGCATCCGCCACTCGCATATCTGTTAACCTGGTGTCAACCGGTAGTTCCATTGTATACTTCGATGATGTAAGGGTGCATCCCTACAACGCCAATATGAAGTCGTTTGTATACAATGCCATAAATCTGCGTCTGATGGCAGAACTGGATGAAAATAACTATGCTACTTTCTATGAGTACGATGATGATGGCACATTGATCCGTTTGAAGAAAGAAACAGAAAGAGGCATAAAAACAATTAAAGAAACAAGAAGCGCATTGTTAAAAGAGCAATAGTATATGAAGTACCGGAATGTTTTACTGACTGGAGTGATGGTTTTGCTGGCGGCCTATCTGCCGGCTGCGGCGCAGGCAGATCATAATATTGACCTGGCCATGCAGGCTATAAAAGAGATACAGCATGGTTATAATACCCGGCCTATGTCATTTGATATAGTCTATACCTATAGCAATGAGCATACGCCAGGTAAAGTGCTGGATTCGATGAAAGGCAGGATAGAGTTGTCAGGCGCTGACTCCCGCTGTTTGCTTAGAAATACGGAGTCCATACACAACAGCCGGTACAATGTGATATTGTTTGCGGAAGATAAGATCATGTATCTCGCCAAATCTGATACCGCAGTAAACAGCGCCGATCTGCTACAGCCGATCCGTACTGCCCTGCAAACTGCAGGTGTGACAGACTGTGGTATATCCTATCAGGGCAGTAAGAAAACTGTACAGATCAGCTTCCGGGCAGGGGCGCCTTATAAAAGCCTGCAGATAACAGTAGATACGCTCTCCGGACATCTACAGGCCATGCGGTACGTGGTGAAGACTGCGCTACTTATGGATGCTGCTGCCGGAGGCGATGCAACACCCGGTGAAGGATATGAGGAATACGCTACCGTGCAGGCCGTGTTTGAAAATTATGATGATACCCCACCCGGTCAGGACCGGTTCGATGAGCAGGCTTTCTTCCAGCGTGAGGGAACCGATCTCAAAGTAACGGCCGCCTACCAGGATTATAAAATATTTATAGGATCTCCCAATCTATGAAAGATATGAAGCAATTTTTGCGGAAACAAATTGGCAGATGGATAACACTGTGCCTGTTGTTAGTGGCAGCCGGCAGTGTTCATGCACAGACCGGAAATAACGTAGTGTTTAAGAAGGTGCTGGATGGCAGTAGAGGACAACTGGTGAAGGATTCGGCTATCACGGTACGGGATACCGCTTTCTTCAGCACCACTTTTCAGAACAAGCTGGACACGCCTTACAGCGTTATGAACGTAATTACGTTCCGGATCAACGAATACTCGCCGTTATACCTGCGGGCTCCCTTTACGGCTAGTGCTAAGGTGCGTATTTATTATATCACGCCGCAGCATACAGTAGATTCCATTGACGAGAAAATACTGGACATCAACTATGATACCACCAGGGCTTATTCAGCCCGGAATAGCTTTGTGTTCAAAAATGCGCACGAGGTTACGGTGAAGGTGTTGAGTATGACCGTATCCATACCGGATCTATTGCCGGCGCTTATGATAGAGAATGAGATGCAGGTACACCCGGTATATAAATTATCCTGCACAGCGGATGCTATTAATAGCATATATGCGGATAATACCGCCAATACCGATTCCACGGACGAGATCCGGATCAGTTGGAGCACAGTTACGGGAGCAGATGTATATGACCTGGAGTGGGCTTATATTGACTCATCCGCTTTGGGCCGGTATGGTACGCCGCCCAATGCGGATCTGTTATTCAAAAATAACGCCACCAGGGTTACTATAAGTGATAATGCCTATAAAGTGCCATTATTGTATGATAATGGTGGCGTGCTCTTTTTTAGGGTACGCGCCGTACAGGAAAAGCCCGGCAACCGGCGGGTGGAAACTGCCTGGAGCTCTGACTTCACCACCGGTTTGGGGCGTTTCTCCTTTACTGGCCATCAGCGTAACCTGAACTGGCAGTCAGATATCAGTTTCGCAGAAGACGGTAAACGGAAAGCGGTCGTGCAATATCTCGACGGAGGATTGCATAGCCGGCAAACCGTTACAAAAGACAATACCACTAATACAACGGTGGTGGCTGAGTCTTTTTATGATTACCAGGGCCGGCCGGTAGTACAGGTTATGCCTGCGCCTACATTGAATACGATCATTAAGTATAGCCGGAATTTTAATAGTGCCGCCAATGGCGCTGAGTACGATAAGGATCAGTATGATCATCTGGAAGACCCCAATGAGTTCCTGACAGCCAGTGCGGCGCCCATGTCAACAGGTAGTGGCGCCAGCCAGTACTATTCACCGGAGAATCCAGATAAAGATAATGGCTCCAGCCGTTTTATACCGGATGCCGGCGGCTACCCCTTTACTGAGACCTCCTATATGCAGGACAATACCGGTCGCATTAGCCGGCAAGGAGGATTAGGACCGGTCTTTAAAATGGGCAGCAACCATGAAACAAAGTATTTCTATGGCAGCCCGGGGGATAATGACCTGGATGCGTTATTTGGCACGGAGGCCGGCGATAAGACGCACTATTTCAAGAATATGGTGCGTGACGCCAACGGCCAGTATTCCGTAAGTTATGTGGATATGCATGGCCGTACCATCGCTACCGCGCTGGCTGGTATGCCGGATAGCGCTAACCTGGACCCCCTGCCTTCTTACAGCGTTTATAATACAACGGCCAACCTTTCCGGCCCCGGTAAAAATATGGTGAAGGAGCTGGTGATGGAAACTCGCCAATCACAAGCCGTGACCATTGATGCCGATTATACGTTCAATTATCATCTTACGCCGCCGGTATTACAGAAAAAAGATTGTGATGGTAATACTGTTTGTTATAATGGCTTGTATGATCTTGAGATCACTATCACCGATGATAGCCAGAACCAGCTGATGCCGGATAAGAAGCCTTTTAAAGCTATTGTGCGTAATTATACGCCAGGCGCTATTGAGGCGGGGAACTGTAATGATGCAGCGCCGGTGCTGGATACCAATTTTACTATCCGCCTTAAGAAAGGCAGCTACGAGATCACTAAACAGCTCACGGTTAGCACAGAAGGGATGGACTATTACCGGGATAATGTATATATGCCGGCTAACCTGTGTAAGACGCTGGACGATTTTATAAGTCAGCAGCTTGCGCTGGTGGCAAATATAGAATGTACGCCTACCTGTCAGTCTTGCCTGACAAGTATAGGAAGCCTGGACAGTTTTCGTGTGCACTACATGAACAGGATCGACTCCGGCGGTAATGTAGCGGACTATGAGAAGGATATCGAGGTAGCATATAATGACGCCGTAGCCAGCTGTGACGCATTGTGTAATAAGTTATCAGAGACGGATGATATAAGGATGGCCATGCTGATGGATATGACGCCTCCTTCTGGCCAATATGCCGATATCAGTAATGTAAATGATAGTCATTCTATATTTTATAGCACCGGTAATGATCATCCGCCCTATTATCAGAGTGGCGCGTTAATTTACCGCGATGAGACCGGCCAACCTGATTCTGCCTATAATGAGCTCAGTAACAGCAACGTACTGCCTCAACAACTGAGCCCCACCCAATTTGCTAGTAAATTCAATGATACCTGGGCGGAGACATTGCTGTCTTTCCACCCCGAATACTGCAAGTTGGTTGAATTGGAAAAACATGCGGCCAGTACCCGCTGGGACCGGAAGTTTGAAATAGTGGATACCTATGCGGAAGCGAAAGCCCTGGGATACCTGAACCCAACTGCTAATCCGGCTTATACCAGCTACAACCTGGTAGCAGATAATAAGGATTCCCTGGCGCAGGAAAGCGCGGAATTACAAGGTCTGCTGGAAGGTAAACTGACCAATTTCCAGCAAAATTACTCCATGTGGAGTGTAGCGGTAATTGCAATAAAATGTCCCCAGTCTGACAATGCCTGTATGGTGAAATACGGAAATGCGCAGGCCGCCTTTGACGAGGCAAGTCTGTGTCCGGGTGAGCTGGATATGGCATGGCGGGCTTTCCGTGGTTTATACCAGCAGGCTAAGCGGGATATCATTAATGCGAAAATAAATGCCGCTTGTCAGGTGTCCGCATCCGATCTGGCCGGCAAGCAACTGCATTTTAACAATACACAGGACGCCCTGAATCAGCAACAGCTGGGTTATCTGAACAATGGGGATGCCACCACTGCAGCAGCTGCTGCTACTGCGGCTTTGCAACAAGCGTATGATGAGAACTGCAAAGCATATGCGGAATATTGGCTGCAGCAGTTGGCGCCTTGTGCCTTTGCTAATACAACAGAATGGAATGAAGTAAAAGATAAGTTGGTACAAGTATGTAAGGACGGATCTGATCTTGACCATCCTTATGGGTCCAGTACGGTAAAACCAGGCGGCAGCTATGATTACCACAGTTTCGAAGAGGTGATAGGGAGGTATAACACTGAGCATCCAGGTAAGCCATTTGGGTGTAACGCGATGATGATAACGGTGCCGAAACCATATGACAGGCAGCCTGCTTATGCGGATAAGCCAAGTTTTACCAAGCCGGCGGATTGTGAGTGTGATAAATTACAGCAGCTGCAAAAGGAATTTGTGGCAAATAAGCGGTTATCAGACGTAGACTTGTCTGCCTATCTTAAACGCACGAGGAATGTAGTTATAAGCTCCGCAGATATAAACAAACTGATAAATGCGTGCAATAGCGCTTCCAATTGCGCCTACACAGATGCCCCATTGAAAATTCCTGCGTTGATGCAGTGTAATACAGGGCCCGGGTGCGCTACCTGTCATGTGGTGGACAGCTTGTTTACAATATTCACCCATGACTATCCGGATGTAGTACCAAGCGTGGAGGAGTCAGATACCACTCAGCTGCAGAAGAACCAACTGTTTGCCGGTTATATGAACAATCGCCTGGGCTTTGATAAACAGGCCTGGGAATATCTTAAGTTCCGGGATAGCTGTCAGCATACATCTTCGAGGGATACGGTAGTGTGTACGCCCAGTCAATTGCTACGGACATATTCTACGGGGGCGTCAGCCACGGATGTTTTCAGTGATATTGTAAAGACAGCGGATAATGGGTACTTGTTGGTAGGATCTACAACAGGTAGTGGTAACGGAGGCAAGGATGCTTATGTCGTTAAAACAGACAGGTTTGGAAACTTCCAGTGGGCAAAAACCTATGGCGGAACAGGGAATGATGATTTTGTGCGCATGAGACCTACTAAGGATAACGGGTATATTGCTATTGGTACTACTACATCTTCTTATTCAGCAGGTCATGTGAGCGATGCTTTTATCGTGAAAATGGATGTGAACGGAGAGGTGCAGTGGAGCCGTGCGATAGGTTTTAAAACAACTAATGGGGAGCAAGGGATGGATATCCTCCCGATCGGAGATGGTTATGCATTTGCCGGTGAGTTTAATTTCGAAAGGGTAGTGGGAGACTGGATGGTGGGCCGGTTAGATAGTTTAGGACATACTATTTGGACCCAAAGAATAGGAACACAAAATTCGGATCCCACCTTAAAGCTGTTAGATGACGATGGAACATTGGTGGCAGCTGGTACATCTGTTTATGGTAGCAACTACAATGGCGTATTGTTGAAAATAGAGATGGAAAGTGGCCAGGTAGTATTCAGCAGACAATATGATCTTGATTCTAGAACAAACTGGTTTCTTAATATATTTAAGAATAATAATGGTTATAAGATCAATGTATTGAACGCAACTGACTGGGGAAATAAGGATGGCGTTGGTGCAATATTAGACCTGGATAAACAAGGTACTATATTGTCTGCAAAAAAGGTGGCAGTACCTGCCGGCAACGAGGATTCCTGGTTGGCTATTAACCGCAATTCAGATGGTAGTACAATCGCGGCCCAGGTGCTCGCCAAATCACCCCAGGATATCGTCTTACATAGGACAAATCAGGACGGTGACGGTCTGGCCTGGTCAAATCTGATACAAGCGGATGGAGTGCAGGCCATATATGCCCTTACCCAAAATGAGGATGGCACGATTGCTGGCGTCGGGGGAAGTGATAACAAAGGATTATTGCTGCTTACTAATGCGGAGGGCAAAACCGGTTGCGGCGACGTACCTGCAAATAATAGCTATCAGAATTGTATCATGAGTGAACTGGACTATGAATATGGTGAGTGGGAACTGATAGATACGATTCGGTTTATTTCGGTAGTAGCTAAGGCAGCTAACGTAACGCCGGGTATTATCAATTGCCCGGGATACGAGAACTGTTACACCTTCAACAACGGCCCGCTGCTTTGTGGTAATGCATCGCCGGTATTTCCTGCAGCTGCAAGCGATAACAATAATTGTTCTGATAATGACTTCTTTGCGACCAGTACCGGATCAGAGCTGTATTATGCCTACAGGGATTCTGTACGTAACGCTTTTAACCAAGACTACCTGAATACTGCATTGCAGGCAGCGAACAAGGAGCTGTTTACAGTCAATTATAACAATAGTGAGTACCACTATACCTTATATTATTATGATCAGGCAGGAAACCTGGTAAAAACAGTCCCGCCGGCAGGTGTGGTGGTGAACCGTACGCAGGCCTGGGCTAATGATGTGAAAGCCGCAAGTGCGGCAGGTAATTATTTAGTGCCGGCACATACAATGGCAACCAGGTATTATTATAACACCCTGAATAAAGTGATCAAACAGGAAACACCAGATGCGGGCACCAGCCATTTCTGGTATGACCGCCTGGGCAGGCTGGCGGTTTCGCAGAATGCGAAGCAGGAGCCGATGGATGCATATAGTTATACACAGTATGATCCGCTTGGTCGCGTTGTAGAAGTAGGGGAGATCACAAGCAGTGCTGGGATGAGTGATGATATCAGCCGGAGCGATGATGTTTTATCTGAATGGTTTACTGGCGCTGAAAATACCAAGACACAGATCACCCGTACTGCTTATGACAAGCCTTACACGCCGCTGGAAGGTGATGAAGATGGGCATATATTGGCAGCTGCGAATGCCCGTAACAGGGTGTCCTGGTCAGCTGTCTATGATACCAAAGTTGATCTTGATCAGTATAAGTATACAGCCGGAACTTTTTACAGCTATGATGTCCTTGGTAATGTGGATACACTGGTGCAAGACTTTAAGAGAAGTATCCTACAGGTCACTAACAACCGTTGGCGTAGAATGGTGTACAACTATGATCTCATCAGTGGTAAAG
Organism: Chitinophaga agrisoli; assembly: GCF_008386695.1. GTDB lineage: Bacteria > Bacteroidota > Bacteroidia > Chitinophagales > Chitinophagaceae > Chitinophaga > Chitinophaga agrisoli. The sequence goes on along the minus strand of NZ_VUOC01000002.1, from coordinate 1,113,435 downwards.
TGAACCAGGTGGCTTACCAGCCAGGCGAATCAGATGCATTTTATCATCGCTATAGTTATGACGCGGAGAACCGGATGACGAACGTGGAGACCAGCCATGATAGTATCTACTGGGAGAATGACGCTTTTTACCGGTATTATAAGCATGGTCCCTTAGCCAGGACGATACTGGGCCAGCAACAGGTGCAGGGCCTGGACTACGCGTATACGCTGCAAGGTTGGCTGAAGGGTGTTAATAGTACCTCGCTGACATCCGCTTCTGATATGGGCGGCGATGGCACCGCAGGCAATATAGTGGCCAAAGATGCGTTTGGTTTTGCTTTGCACTATTTCGGCGGCCGCGATTATAACTCTATTAAGAGTGGTGTAAAACCGTTTGCAGAGGGGGCGGATGCCGGTAGCAACTTCCGACCGTTGTTTAACGGTAATATCGCTGCTATGAGCGTGCATGTGCCTTTCCTGGGAGAGCCATTGCTGTACGCTTATAATTATGATGTGCTGAACCGGCTGACGGCGATGAACGCCTTACGTAATCTGAATACGGCTACCAATACCTGGGCGCCTTCTCTATTAGAGGACTTTAAGGAAAAAGTGACTTATGACGCCAATGGCAACATACTGAGTTACCTGCGGAATGGTAACCAGACATTTGCCGGCAAGCCCTTGGGAATGGATAGTCTGTCATACGCTTATATATCCGGCACAAATCAATTAGACCATATTGAGGATAAAATTGATTCAACGGTGTATGACAATGATATAGATAATCAATTAGGGGGAAATTATGGTTATGATCCTATTGGAAATCTTATACAGGATAGTAAGGGAGGTATTGATGAGATTAAATGGACGGTGTATGGTAAGATCCAAAGTATTCATAAAACCAATGGTACTACTATAAGCTATACATACGACGGCACTGGAAACCGTATCAGTAAAGATGTGAATGGAAAACAGACCTGGTACGTAAGGGATGTCAGCGGTAATATCATGAGCGTATACACCAGCGGCGATGCCAGCGTAAATAATGGCGACCTTACCCGGACTGAGGCCGGTCTGTATGGTAGCAGCCGGTTGGGTATAAGCAAGTTATATGCCAATATACAGAACAAAGTAGCGCCTGTTCCCACGAACATACCAGGACTAGGAACCGGAATAAATGTTACTTTTACGCGCAATAACAAGATCTTTGAATTAAGTAACCATTTAGGTAATGTGTTGGCTACAGTTTCTGATGTGCGGAAACCAGTATCCACCAATGGCAATACGATCGATCACTACGAGGCGAATCTTACTTCTGCACAGGATTATTATCCCTTCGGGATGTTAATGCCCGGTAGAAATGGACACAAAATAGCTGGTGGTTGGGCTTCTGGAAATAGTGTGGTGAATGGACATAGTGTGCCGGAGTCGTTGAGTATTGGTAGCAGGAGTGGCAATCAGCCAGGCCAGTATGCCGCCTCAAAGACAATTAATTTTACGGAAGGGTTCAATAGTGGGGTTAATGATCGGTTTGATGCGATTATTGCAGATGGTTCATATGACGGCGGAAGCGCTGAAGGTGGCGGTAGCGATGCGCTGAACGGATATCGTTATGGGTTTAATGGACAGGAGAAGAGTGATGAAGTGGAAGGAGGGGGAAGTGGTTATACCGCAGAATTTTGGGAATATGATGGCAGAATTGGAAGACGTTGGAATATAGATCCTCGTCCAACAGTTGGGATAAGTGATTATTCGGCTTTCGGAAATAATCCATTATTATTTAGTGATCCATTAGGAGATACAACAATTTTTTTCGATAAATCTGATAATATAGGAGTTTTCCTGGATATAGTTTCCGATCAAGGACCGAGGCGTAATATTAGAATTAGCGAAGCCGATTATTCTATATATGAAAATGTTTTTCATAATAAATATACAGAGAGGAATCTAACAAAATTGGACTACGAGAGGACAGATAAAGATCAGCTTCTGGCGGATGTGTACGTAAACGGCTTAATAGAATATGCATTGGGCCAGGAAAAGAAGACGGGTAGAGACATAATTGCATTTGGTACGGGAACTTATCAATTGGATTTCGACGGTCACGTAAGTAGCTCAGAAAATATGGTTGGTGAGAAAATTAATTTAGAAAGAAACCAGCCTAACGGTATACAAGGCTATATGTATTTGAGGGAAGTGATGGAAGATGGAGGCTTAGTGCGAGTAAATGAGTATCCTTTCACAAGTGGCCCATGGGGAAATGGGCCAACACCCAATAATTCATATGTAGCGAATCAATTTAGCTGGACGAAGGAGGAAGGAATGAGAATGTTTAATTCAAATTTAGGATGGAAACTTCATTTACCGGATTTTAATGGTAGAACCGGCTTGAGGATGCATCCCGATGTCAACAAAATTGGCACGAAAGGATGTATAGGTATTAGAGTAAATAATTATGATGTGCTGTTTAATCTTGGAAAGTTCTTGGACAGTTATATAAACAGATGTGGAACAATAAATGTTTACTTTAATATACCGGGTAATCCGGATTATGGAAATGAAGGTAAAGCGGATCCCAAGGTGAAACAATAAAGATTTTTCTATTTTTTAGTTTATCAATATGAAATACAGAATCTGTTTAATTACATCATTATGGTTAATCGGATGTGTTCAGGTAGGTCCAACAAAGACGGCTACAAATGCAGTTTCTACTAAACCTACTGATTCGTTGCTGAAAGTGAAAGAGCAAATGCAGGATTCAGCCCATGTCCGTAAAGATATTTTTGAAGAAAAGAAAGATACAGTTGGGACGCTCGATTCTTCAATAAGTGGAATTTATTTGTCTGATCCTAAATCGGTTTTAAACGCAATAGGTCCCATTGATCCGGTAGTTATCCCTGGCGAATGCGAGTGCGCTACAGTTTATAATAGGGATAAATCTCAGGTCATGATTCTTTATCCTGCTTACGGGGGCGCAAAATATGAATATGATATATATAATGTCAAATATAGTTCCTCATTTAATAGACGTGATTCGTCGTCATTTTTAGACGTTACGGAGTTTGAAACGGAAAAGGGGGTCAAGTTAGGGATGTCTGAATCTGAGTTTTTAAACATATATCGTGACAAAAAATGGGAAATCAGTGAAAAAGGAATAGAAAAAAAATACACGTTTCATAATCAGTATGAAACCTATTTGGCAATTTATACATTCAGTCATGGTATACTAGTGGAGTTTAGGATCGGTTATGATAATTCATGATCACGTAAGACATTTCGTTATCCCTTACCTTAATCTATCGTCATGTGTAAATCACTATTTGGAATTTTATTCCTATTACTCTCCTTTACTGCATTTTCCCAAACCAATCTGCAGGTAAAGAAAGATACCATCACCGTCCAAAAAGGTGAACTGGTCATTGAAAACAAAACCAGCGACACCCTGGGCTATTTATACAACACCGGCAACGGCCGTACCGCCTTCAAACGCCTGCAGCTTGTAAACCTGGGCGATACGGCGCTGGCCATCGTTGGCCAGGATACCATCACCTACAAAAGCGCCAGTATCGGCAAAAGCGTTCAATTCAAAGTAGGAGAGGGAACAGGCACTCCAGTCGCTGGCGACACCAGTTACACCAACAATGGCTTTCGCCTTGGCAATGTAAAAGTATGGCGTAACGGGCTTTTCCAGTACCGTGACCTCAATGACGGCGTCATGATGGACAGCCTCTCCGGGAAAATACGCTTTTATCCCGCTTTGGCTCAGGGTGACCGGGTATACATTGAGTCGCTGTACGGTGTAAGTCTTTCCTTCCAACTATCAGAACCCATACCTGTAGTTACGGTGCGGGATACAGCTATTACATTGCCCAATAGCGGATTAGTGCTCACACCGGGCATAGATACCCACGGTGCAACTATCAACAGCTATCAATGGATGCAGTTGTCAGGACCTTCCAGCTCCACCATTACGAATGCTACAACTGCTACTTGCACCATCACAGGGCTTGTGTCCGGGACCTACGCTTACCGATTAACCGTTACCACAACCGGTGGTAAGCAGGCTAGTGATGATTTTACCGTTCAGGTAAATACCGCCGCTGAGGCAATGGTTTTACGGGTTAACTTCTCCAATACACCTGCACCGGCAGTGCCAGGATGGTTTAACGTATATGGCCCCGTAAACGGTAATCATATAACGGCTACTGATCCTGTTACCGGATGGACTGTCGATAATGGCGGCGCCGGACCTGAATACTGGACTGGTTTCGGTACCGGTACAAACGCCAATAGTAATGATACAGATGGAGCGGTGACCGGCGATAACAGTGGTATTGTACCGGATATTGTATTACAGAGCTTCTGGTTCAATTATAGCAAAAAGTATGACTCGCTGAGTAACCTGATCATCAGCGGTTTGGATGCACAAAAATCATATAAGGTTAAACTGGTGGCCTCCCGTAAATCAGGGGTAACTGGCCCAAGATATGGTGTATGGCGTATTAATGGTGGTCAGGAGCTTCTACAGAGCGCTATTGATAATGTAACGCAACAGATGGTGGTGGGCAATGTGATACCGGATGCGGAGGGGAAGATAAAGATTGCAATGTATTCTCCGGTGGATAGCGCTACTTATGGTGATTTCTCTTATCTGAATGCGTTGATTATTGAGCAGGAGGCAGCTGATGTTCCTTGATAGTGGGATCGGATAACATCTGGATGGAGATGTTCCGCGTGAGCTCCATCCAGGTGTTAAGATGAAGCCAGGGCAGGTACTTGTATAGATTGTAAGACGTGCAAATATCTGCTCTGGTTGCTTTGGATGCCTTGTTTATGAAAGTAAACGGAAGTATTGAACTGGTTGAGTTGGCCAATGGAAATTTTTTTAGGAAAAAGTTGCATGTTCCATAAAATATATAAATCTTTGTCATGAATCGTCTATACCTATGAGTTGAAAATCGGTGAGCAGTACACACCCCTTGATTCTACTCAAAATAACAAGAGAAAAAAAACCGTAAGTATGTAACCCAAAATAATGACAATTTAAGGATGCATCCCTGGAACGTATGAAAGAACGCAAACGTATTGCATGCTATTGTAATTGTCATCTATACCGGGCGGTCATAGCCGCGTTTTCTCTGCTTGTATATATAAATTAAAGGCACGCGGGTAACCGCATGCTTATACCTTATGAATGTTATCACTTTGTTTGTGAACTCGTACCTACATATCATTATGGACATTTTGTTGATGGCATGTGCACCAGCGGCGATTCGGGCATATGGAAATTCCTATGCACCTCACAGAATAGACAATAAAAATTAAGCTAAATAATATTTACATGATACTGGCACTTGCTGCAAGAGGTAGGAAAACAATTGCGATTATTTGGTTGGTGTTACTTTACAGTGAAGTAGTACTGCCAGGTTATGCACGGGGGGGGCATAGTGCGGATAACTACCGCATGGGTATCTCCGCTGTGTCTGTCAGGCATACAGAGGGAATTAAGACTCCTGCCGTCAATATTGCGACTGTAACAACTACGGGGAAAAAGCTAACGATGCGCAAACCCATCGCTGCTGAAAGTATTGGTGGCCCGGGACAGCCAGAAAGTAAGGCTTTCCATCCGGCTGATAATACCAATATGGTGGACCTGTTCACCGGAGATTTTTCCTATACCATCCCTTTGATGGATGTAGGCGGGTATCCTATTACCATTGGTTATAACAGCGGCGTTACTATGGACCAGGAGGCCAGTTGGGTAGGCCTGGGCTGGAATCTAAACCCGGGCGCAATTACGCGTAATATGCGTGGTTTGCCTGATGAATTCAATGGTACGGATTCAATAGAGAAGATAACATCTATAAAAGATAGCCGGACTATCGGTGTATCATTAGGCGCTGGCGTAGAGGTGGTAGGTACGTCTATTGATAAGATCGTGAAAAAGGGAATAGCCGGCAGTCTGGGTGTTTTTCATAATACCTACAGGGGCTGGGGAATTGAAACCAGTTTAGATGCCACGATCAATCTGGGCGCGCATGGCCAGGGGCCATTTACCGCGGGTTTGTCCTTAACCAATAATTCCCAGGAGGGCGTTACCTTATCGCCTTCTCTCTCATTCAAAACGACAGAAGCAATTTCGAAGGAACTGGGTGGTTTTTCCGGTGGGCTCTCCCTGGGGACTGCTTATAATTCGCGGACAGGGATGAAAGCGCTTCAGCTTTCCAGTGATATATGGGCGCCATCCAGGTCTGTTGGGTTGTGGCGTAACACAGGCAACCTAATTTCTTTTGCTTATCCATCTTATACCCCCACGATCAGTATTCCGTATACTAACAGTATGTTTTCCGCTACGTTTAAGATAGGAGGTGAAGTGGGTGTAGTGCACCCTTCTGCGACAGTTACCGGCGACGTGGCTACACAATACATTGCACCAGAGGACCAGCGTCGTAAGCTACCGGCATATGGTTATCTGAACTATCAGAACGCTACAGATCCTGCCGCACTCCTGGATTTTAACCGCGAGAAAGACATCCCTTACAGGGAAAAACCGGCAGTGCCCAATGTTGCCGTACCGTCTTACACCTATGATGTATTTTCAATGACCGGTGAGGGGACAGGTGGAATGTTCAGGGCTTACAGGGGTGATATTGGCTTCGTCCACGATCCCTACATGAAAACAGGCAGCGGGTCTGACCGCATAAGCCTGGATGTGGGATTAGGTAACATCGCGCATGGCGGGGTTGACCTTAATTTTGTAGATGCATACACAGAAACGGGCCCCTGGAAGATTGAAAATCCATTGGCTACTACCATAGGCTTTAAAAAATCAGATAAACTTTTTGAGGCTTCATATTTCCGCAACCCGGCAGAAAAAGTGGTTAATACCCGATCATTTTATGATGCAATAGGTGGGGATGACCTGGTAACAGCGGACATATACCAGCCGGGCAACAGCAGCAGTTTGCTGACTACCACCGGCTTGCTGGACCGGTATAGGAACAAGCGTTATATAGACCAGGTCCCGCTCAGGAAGGAAACCGCCTTTAAGACGGCGCGTGATAAAAGAACACAAGTAATTAGTTATCTCACTGCTAAAGAAGCCAGTGTGGTGGGCCTTAACAAATATATTGAGAATTACACGCCTAATACCTTTGGCCTTTATGGTTGCAATGATGTTTTCCCGGATGAGACTACTGCTCCCGGTACTGGTCTTTTGGGCAACTATTATAAAGGGGAGCTTAAGTTTCGTGGCCTTAGTACTGCAGGGCTGATAAAAACATGGAAAGGCAGCCGGGTGGATTCGGTGATCAGTTTCCAAAGCTCGGGACAGCTTACCGCAGGACTGCCCGACATGGGAGACATCTACTACGTTACCTGGACGGGTAAATTGAAAGCTGATATCACCGGTCCCTACGAGATAACTACAGACAGTGACGATGGCGCGGTATTGGTCATGAACGGGCAGGAGGTATCGAACCGCTGGGATATACAAGGGGAAGGCGAAGAAACAATGGGGCATGCGCATGTGAACCTGGTTGCGGGTGAAACCTACGACATAGAACTACGGTACTTTCAATATAAGAAAAAGGCGGCAGTGCGGCTTTACTGGGAGTACCCCAGTCATTCCAGACGGATCATTCCCAAAGAATTCCTATACCCACCCAGTGCAAAGGACACTTTTTCCGCAGGGATAGGCCTTAATGCAACGGGGGAAGCAGATACCCTTATATCAAAAGAGAAAAGGGTTAATGGATTCCGAAAAGAGAACCACTTGTCTGAAATAGATGTCCTGAATACTGACGGGAGAAGATATGTTTATGGCCTGCCTGTATACAACCTGAAACAACAAGAAGCTACTTTCGCAGTAAACGCGGCAAATGGTAATTTAAAGGACGGCCTGGTAAAATATAAGCCTGGTGAGGATGATACAACTTTAAACCAAAATGGCATAGACCATTATTTTAACCGGGAAGAAGTGCCGGCCTATCCGCATTCTTTCCTGCTTACCGGTATACTCTCTCCGGATTATGCGGACCTTACCGGCAATGGTATCTCTGATGATGACCCGGGGGATGCGGTGAAGTTTAATTACTCCAAAGTAGCGGGCATCCACAATCCTTTTAGCTGGCGCGCGCCCTACACAGACAGTGCTGGTTATAGCGAAGGCCTGCGTACAGACAGCCGCGATGATAAAGGGAACTACGTATACGGTGAAAAGGAACTATGGTACCTCCATTCCATTGAGTCCAAAAATATGATCGCCACCTTTAAGGTAGGCGAAAGGAAAGATCTGTTGGCCATTGACAGGACTGGCCACAAAATGCCCGGGCCAGGAAAAAGACTGGAGGAAATTAACCTTTATACCAAGGCAGATTTCATGAAGAACGGTTTTAAGGCGACGCCCGTTAAAACGGTACACTTCCGGTATAGTTACCGCCTGTGCCGGGGAGTTAATGGTACAGCAGTCGACAGCGGCAAGCTAACCCTGGACAGTATTTTCTTCACCTATAACGGCAACAGTGACGATAAAGGAAAGCGTAATCCATATGTCTTTTATTATAATAGTAAGAACCCGGACTATAATATTAAGTCATACGATCGTTGGGGTAATTATAAAGATCCTTTGCAGAATCCCGGTTCTACCGCTGCTAATCCTATCACCAATGCGGAATATCCCTATGCGTTACAGGATAGCACTATCGTGGCGGCGAATGCCGCCGCCTGGACGCTGGATTCTATTGCGCAACCAGCAGGCGGCCGACTGAAGATCACGTACGAGGGCGATGACTATGGCTATGTACAAAATAAGCGGGCTGCTCAGCTATTTAAGATCGCGGGTTTCGCCGCTTCAGCGCCGGACAGTTTAAACGATCTCAGTAACAGGTTGTATAGTCAGCAGCTGGATGATATACGGGACCACCTGTATGTGGCGATCAAGGTGCCGCGGCGGGTAACAACCAGACAGCAGGTATACGCCTGGTATCTGGAAGGCTTGCAAAACGCCTATTTCAAGCTATTTGTAAAAATGCCTGCTGATCAGTGGGGGAATGGCAATGAGTACGTGCCATGTTATGGCACATTGGACCTTGGGGGCGGATATGGATTTATTGATAACGGCAATACGATATGGGTCAAGATAAGGGGCATTGAGAATGACGGAACAGACGGCGGCTCCTCCAGCCCGTTGGCTAAGGCTGCTATCCAGTTCCTACGTCTGAATTTGCCTTCCAAGGCATTCCAGGGGTCAGAAGTAGGCGATGACGTGAGCCTCGCTTCCGCCGTTCAGGCCGTTTTAGGAATGACGGAGAATGTGATGACAATGTTTTCCTCATTTGACCATACGGCGCGGATGAAAGGCTGGGCAAAGGAGGTGGATCTTAATCGTACTTACATCCGTCTTGACAATCCATTCTTAAAAAAATATGGAGGCGGCCTCCGGGTGAAACGTATTGTGACCTATGACCACTGGAATACAATGACCGGCCAGCAGGAGTCTGTATACGGCCAGGAATACCAGTATACCACCACAAAACTGGTAAATGGCGTGCAGGAGACGATCAGCTCTGGTGTAGCTGCTTATGAGCCTATACTGGGCGGAGAAGAGAACCCCTGGCGGGTGCCCATACAATATGCAGAGCAGGTAGCAGCCCTGGCGCCGGTAACGGATGGGTATACGGAAGCGCCGCTGGGCGAATCCTTTTTCCCTGCGCCGGTAGTAGGGTACAGTAAGGTACGGGTGCGATCTATACATACCAAGAACACCCGCTCTGCCAATGGGTACACAGAAACCAGTTTCTTTACTGCATATGATTTTCCCACTATTGTCGAGCGTACGGAGCTGGCAGATAATAAAAAACGCTATAAGCCAGCCGTGGCCAATTTTCTCCGTATTGACGCCAAACATTTTCTGGCGGTAAGCCAGGGCTTTAAGGTAGAGCTGAATGATATGCATGGCAAGATCCGTTCCCAGGCAACTTATGGGGAGGCTGATCCGAATAATTATATCACGTATACGGAGAATTTTTATCATGTGGATGATATTAATGCGGAGTTTAAGCATTTGAATAATACGGTGAGGGTATTGCCGGTCTTTTCAGTTGATCAGATTCCTATTGTTGATTCAACTGCTAGTATTGGAAAGGACGTAGAATTGATGGTGGATATGAGGGAACAGCATTCTGTTACAAATGCCTATAACATAGAGATAAACACAGAAATGTTTGCAGCGGCTGTTTTTCCATTTATAATACCCAGCCTGCTGAACCTGGCCCAGCGCGATGAAACTAAGTTCCGTTCTGTTGCTACTACCAAGGTCATAAACCGACATGGTATCATCGACAGTGTACTCGCTATAGATAAGGGTAGCCGCGTCGTGACTGCTAGTACCTTATATGACGGAGAGTCAGGAGAGCCTATTGTAACGTCCACACAAAATGAATTTAATGATCCGCTTTATCACACTACTTATTCCGCGGCCTGGATGTACGACGGTATGGGAGGCGCTTATAAAAATATAGGCCTTACCATGGATAATATAGATATGAAAGAGGGGCGGATCACGCACGGGTTGCCTGCGGCAATGACCGCCGGTTATTTTGCATCCGGCGATGAGCTATTGATCTGGTCAAAGCCGAAAACATCTGGTGCTGACTGTAATCCGGATATTGCCACCTGGCCATCAGGCGGCAAGATATGGGCGCTGGATGGGAATATGATGAACGGGGGGACGCCAAATATCTATTTTATCGACGCAAATGGAGTTCCCTTCAGCGGTAATGATATTTCCCTGAAAGTGATACGTTCCGGAAGGCGTAATATGGTTGCCAGTATGGGAGAACTAACGACGCTCGTTAACCCGGTGCTCAATTTGGGAAGTGTGGGTGGTCCTCTTGTGTTTTTGTTTGTTAGTTCAGGTCCTAGCAGGGTCGATTACGAAGTTACGAGCGCCAACGCCACTGAATTCAAACAATTCTGGAAAGCGGAAGACCATAAGAAGGCCGGCATCGTAACAAACTGTATTCCTTCCCCCTATAATATTAACGATTGTTCGATCAGGACCTTTGTAAATCATCCAGCCGCCAGGGAGATCTTGCCGCTATGTCCGGATGGCGCCAGCGGGGAAGCTGCTCTGATTTATAAGGTAGCAGGAGGCATTTATAGTTCTACCATTAGCCAGGAAGATGCAGATGCTAAGGCGGCGGCAGACATTGCAGCCAATGGACAGGCTTATGCCAATGCTAATGGAACATGCGTATACAAGAACAAGGGGAAGAGCCAGTCGTTTAATAAGCAATGCCCGGGTGGCGTTGCTGGTTCTGCAGTACTTTACACGGTTGGTCAGGGGATATATAGTTCTGCTGTTAGTCAAGACGATGCAGATGCGCAGGCTCAGGCTGATATAGACAGGAATGGACAGCACTATGCCGATTCAATTGGCACTTGCGGTCCACCCCGCAGAATTACCGTAAGAGGCAGGCTACCAGAAGACACCCCGGATGCAATGTTTCCTTTTGGTATCAGCGTTATCAGTACGTTGACGCATCAACCTATTACGTATACAGCAGATCCTCCGATTAATGCCGGGGGAGGAACATTCCCATACTACATCAGCTTTGATATGGAACCTAATGATAGCTATCAGGTAGCTGTTGTCAGCCAGAGCGGTATATATGCTATTGTTGGCAATGAAGAGGAGTTCTGTAATAGTAATGGGGCCAGTTTCCAGGCTGTCTCTCCCTCAGAGATCATTCTGTCGAAAACAGAATTCACGACTGGTAACGACGAACGGACCGTTGTACTCCGGAAAAATGATTGCTCCTCGTTAGTAGGGTCGTTGGTAAAGTACACCGTGCCGGCCAATACAATATTTGCATTGGGGAAAGACGCGGCGAATGCTTTGGCACAGCAGCAGATTGACCAGCAGGCGCAGGGGTACGCCAACACAAATGGTATCTGTGTGCCTGTAGCTAGCCTTACAGTAAGAAAAAAGCCTAATGCGCCATCAGCAAGTGGTCAGTTCAGGGTCATAGTTACAAACACAGATACACAGGAGGAATTGTTTAACCAATTGTTTGACGGAACGCCCTTTCCGGATTTTCAATTCCCTAATCTGCCAGTGGGTAATTACAGAGTAGAGATAGCAGCGCGTATGGAAGATGTAGTTGCGGCTGTAAATGCCGATGAAAAGACTGTAAAGAGTGCTACTTCGCAATTCTGGAATGCTACCGGCCCTATTGTAATAGAGATGTCAGAGCAACAGCAATTCTAATCATGATAAATTGATCAGATACTTATGTTAGTTATATATAAAATAGGAAAAGTGGTAACGGGGGTACTGTTTTTGTCGCTCCTGAGTATAAAACTTGTTGCACAAACAATGCCAGGGGCTACTTCCTGTACCTGTAATTGCCTTAAACCACTGTTTGATTACCTGATTGCCTCGCACCGGCTCTTTACACCGGCTACAGACAATATGTTGGTCTCCTCCCTCGTGCAGGACGCCACAGATGCGGGGTATACGGTAGATTATACCTCCTGCGCGGTATTAAACGACAATATAAATAAGACTTTTTACGCGGTCACTACAGAGCAAACAGCTGCTATTTACAAAGCCAGGATTGGGGACTGCGTGGTGTCATTGAAATCGCTTAATGGTAACCCTGTAACTTTTGATCAGCTGGCAAGCGATGCCTGTAGCAATGGCACTAAGGTCACCTACCGGGCAGCAGACCTGATAAGGGTATCGCTACCGGTAACAGAGGGAATGACGCTGTATAATGTCATTGCATCAAATAAGTTGTTTACAGATCCTTTTTACACAACATCCAATACGGAATCATCTCAGATTGTTAAAGATACATTGAGCCAGAAAATGGTAGCCGCTCTCCAGAATAATTATGATACAGCTACTGAACCGAACCTTGAGCAATATCAGGTTTACAGTTTTTTTAGGTTTGCCGGTGTATCAGGAATACCTGCCAATGCTACTATAAAAACGGCTTATCTTATGTTGTATGCTTACCCTGAAGGGTTTATGCCACCTGTTTATACTAAGGCACATATCACATCCGCTGAAGAAATGGAAGACCCGGTAAAAATAGTAATGCCTCCCCGGCAATGGAGTAACAGCACAACAGATTTCGGCACTTTGCAGCTGGGCGGTGACTGGGGAGCGGTAAATGGACGTCCGGAAATACATATTGACAGCAGCTTTGAAAATATCAGCTTTGATATACATAATTATATCCAATACTGGCAAACTAATGAAAACAAGGGACTGGCGCTAGTGGCTATGGCCCCTTCATGGAATAAAACGCCGTTTTCGTATGCTACCTTCTGTTCCCATAAGTATCCAGACGCGGCAAAGCGGCCAAGGGTCGATATTACCTACACAGGGTCGGCTTCCAGCATAGTGGCGGAGCTGCAGGTCGATTCCTGTTACGCATGTACGTCTGTTTCATCCGGCATCTGTTATAGCGCTATTACCGATACCAGCGTAAATCCATACCTCTACGGATTAGCCGGGAATTGGCGGCCATCCAAGGCATATACCTATTACGGCGCCCGAACGTCGGCTGCTTTTGGGCAGCATACCGATATCCGCAGGGATGGGGCCACCAGCAATTTCTTATATTTCTGGGGCCCGGATAACTTTGGCAAGCTGTCCCCCCAGTACAACGATGCAGTCTGGGTCTGGAATTCCGAAAGCACCCTCTTTAACCGCAAAGGCTTTGAACTGGAGAACAAAGATCCTTTAGGCCGCTATAATGCCGGTTTATACGGATATGACCATACATTACCCATTGCAGTAATACAGAATAGCCACTACCGGGAGAGCGCCTTTGACGGTTTCGAAGATTATTTTTTCGAGCCTAACCTATGCGATACCACCTGTTCCGGTGACAGGAACTTCGATTTCTCCCTCTATAAGGCCAAACTGGATACTATACAGAAACACACCGGTAAATATAGCCTGCGTGTGGAGAGCGGATCATCTGCAGGCATCAGCGCTCCGCTGGTGAGTGGAGAAAATGACGTCTTCGGCCTTACTGTTAATACCGCAGTAAGCGATTGTGGCGATGGCAGCCAGGTGTTGAAGAGCGTACGCCTGAATGCAGATGCGCTACTGCCTGTATTCTCTCCTATATCAGGAAAGCAGGCGCTGCTAAGCGCCTGGGTAAAAGAAGCGCAGGAATGCCATTGTATGAGCTATACCGGCAGCCAGGTAAGCATCGTAGTAGAGACGCCCGGCGGCAATCAGGTTTTTATAGCTAAACCGGCGGGTAATATCATAGAAGGCTGGCAAAGAGTAGAGCAGGTTGTAGATATACCCACCAGCGCCACCAGGATCTCGATCAACCTGCAATCTACCGGGAATACAGCGGTATATTTTGATGATGTAAGGATCCATCCTTACAATGCAAATATGAAGTCATTTGTATATAACCCGGTAAACCTGCGATTGGTAGCAGAGCTGGATGAAAACAACTATGCCACTTTTTACGAGTACGACGATGATGGTACCCTGATCCGCCTGAAGAAGGAAACGGAGAGGGGCATTAAGACCATCAAGGAGACCAGAAGTGCCATGCTGAAAGAGCAATAAAAATGTTAACAGGATTTCCCAATCTCAAGGATATGATGCATTACCTGCATAAACAAAAGAAAATAGGGCAATATATAGTGCTGTTCGTCCTGCTGGCCTTTACCAACAGCGCGTGGGCCCAAACGGGGAGCAGTATCTTTAAAAAGGTGCTGGACGGCGGTAAAGGACAGCTTGTAAAGGACGCTGCTATCACCATTCAGGATACGGCTTATTTTAGCGCAACGCTGCAAAACAAGCTGGATACCCCGTATAAGGTGACTAACATTGTTACTTTTAAGATCAACGAATATGCGCCCGTATACCTGCCCGCGCAGTTCACCGCCACCGCCAGGATCCGGGTTATTTATACAACCCGCGACCATACGATCGATTCTGTTACGGAAAAAGTGCTCGAGATCAATTATGATACGGCAAAGGCATATGCGGTAAGGAGCAGCTTTGTGTTCCGGGATGCGCACGAGGTAACCGTGAAAGTACTGGATATTACTACTTCCATCTCCGGCGTTATCCCGGCGCTTGTATTGGAGAACGAACTGCAGGCCCAGCCGGCGTATAAACTCTCCTGTATAGACGACGCTGTGCATAAGATCACTCTGGATGTTGCCGCCAATACGGATTCGACGGACGAGCTGCGGGTAACCTGGGATAATGCTATAGGCGCTGATGAATACGACCTGGAATGGGCTTATATAGATTCCAGTGCCTTGAAAAAATATGGCACACATCCCAATGCAGCATTGATATTTGATAATAATGCTAGCCGGGTAACAGTTAAGGATAATGCCTACGCTATACCATTGTTATACGATAATGGCGGTATCCTGTATATGCGCGTACGCGCGATAATAGATAATGGTAACAACCAGCGGATAGAAACTATCTGGAGCTCAGATTTTCCGGATGGGCTGGGTAGTTATATCTTCACTGGGCACCAGCGCCGTTTAAACTGGCAGTCCGATGTCAGTTATGCCGAAGACGGCAAACGCAAAGCAGTAGTACAATATTTTGATGGCAGCCTGCGCAGCCGCCAAATGGTCACAAAAGATAACACAACCGGCACTACGGTTGTGGGAGAGTCTTATTATGATTACCAGGGCCGGCCTGTTATACAGGTACTGCCTGCGCCTACCATCAATACGATCATTAAGTACAGCCGGAATTTCAATACGGCCGTGAATGGAGGAGAATACGATAAGGACGGGTATGATCATATGCTCGATTCCACTGAATTTCTGACGGCCAGCGCAGCGGAGATGTCTGCAGACAGCGGCGCCAGCCGCTACTACTCTCCTAACAATCCTGAAAGGGACAATGGTATTAACCGTTTCATCCCCGACGCCCAGGGCTATCCCTTTACAGAAACTTCCTATACTCAGGATAATACAGGCAGGATCAGCAGGCAGGGAGGAGTAGGCCCGGTATATAAACTGGGTAGCAACCATGAAACCAAATATTATTATGGCAGTCCCGGTGATAATGACCTGGACGCTTTATTTGGAACAGAAGCAGGGGATAAGACCCATTATTTCAAAAATATGGTCCGGGATGCCAATGGGCAATACTCCATAAGTTATGTGGATATGCACGGCCGTACCATTGCGACCGCGCTGGCCGGCTTGCCGGATAGCGCTAGTCTGGATGCACTACCTTCCTACAGCGTGTATAGCACTATGGATGTGCTGTCAAAGCCAGGAAGCAATGTGGTAAAAGAAATGGTGATGGAAAGCCGGCAATCCCAGGTGGTGGCTATACCATCGGATTACGAGTTCTCCTATTCCCTTACGCCGCCGGTGCTGCAAAAACAAAGCTGCGCACCGGATGGCAGCATCATTTGTTACCCTGCGCTGTATGACCTGGAGATAACTATTACAGATGATAGCTATAACCTCGTGCTGGACGGAAAACCGGTAAGAAAAGTGGTGTACAATTATAAACGGGGAAATATCCAGCTGGGCGCTTGTAACGACGCGCTTCCTTCCTTTGATACGACTTTTGTAGTGAACCTGAAAAAAGGAAACTATGAAATTACCAAGCGGCTCACGATCAGCCAGGAAGGGCTGGATTATTACCGGGATAGCATATTTCTACCGTCCAATCTTTGCAGAACATTGGACGACTTTATACAGCAGCAGCGTTTATTGGTGGCAAATATGCAATGTGTGCCTACCTGCCAGTCCTGTTTAGATGGTTTAGGTACATTGGATGAGTTCCGGTCGCGTTATATCAATGCTCTCGGCGACGGTGACATTCCTTCCGATTCACGGATACAATTAGCCTACCGGGAGGCCCAGGAGAATTGTGATGCTTTGTGTAATAAGGTAACCGAGGCAGAGGACCTCCGTAAAGCCATGCTGATGGATGTAACACCTCCCTCCGGCCAGTATGCCAATATTGATAATGAACTGGATACCTGGTCTGTGTTCTATACATCCGGAACAGATACCTTGCCCCCCTACCAGCGCCCGTATCTGTTATACAAGGATGAGTTGGGCAACCCGGACCATGTGCACGATGATATTACGAATGCCGAAATCGCGCCGCAGAACCTGGAAAAGGACCGGTTTTCCGCCAACTTCAAGTCTTCCTGGGCAGAAACCCTGCTGCCGCTTCATCCTGAGTATTGTAAGTTGTTGGAGATGGAAAAACATAACAGCAGTTATAATTGGGATAAGCTATTTGGCGCGGTGGATACCTACGCTGAGGCAAAGGAAAAAGGATATCTGAACCCCACTGCTAATACGCTTATCGCTCCATTTACCGCGTATCATGCGGTGCCGGAAAATGAAGATTCCCTGGCGCTGGAGAGCGCGGATTTGCAAGCCAAGCTGGAAGAGAAGCTGAGTAACTATCAGCAGAATGGTTATTCCATATGGAGCCTGGCGGTGATCGCTATAAAATGTAAACAATCTGAAACAGCCTGTGCCAGTCAATACAGCATTGCGGGAACAGCCTTTGATGAAACCTCCCTGTGTGAGGGTGAGCTGGATATGGCCTGGCGGACTTTCCGTGAAATGTACCTGCAGGCAAAGCGGGATATCATCAACGGTCTAATTCAGCAGTCCTGTCCGGGGCCTAAAGCCTCCGATCTGACTGCAGCAGGTAAGCAACCGCATTTTAACAATACAATAGAATTGTTGAACCAGCAGGGAATAGGCTACATGAATAACAGTGACGGTACCGCTGCTCAAAATGCCGCCAATGTGGCCCTACAGCAATCCTATGATAGCACTTGTGCTGCTTATGCAGAGTACTGGTTGCAGCAGGTAGCGCCGTGCCAGTACAATTCTGATGCCTGGAGAGATATAAAGGCTAAACTGATCCAGGTTTGTAAAGAAGGGTCAGATATTGACCATCCTTATGGATCCAGTACGGTAAAGCCGGGAAGTACCAATGAGTATAAGAGCTTTGCAGATGTGCTGAATGAATATAATAGTCAGCATTCCGCCAACCCACTGGTATGTAATGGGGAGATGATCACGGCGCCTAAGCCATATGATAAACAATCCGCCTTTGTTAATAAAACCTTGTACGGCAAACCGGCGGACTGTGAATGTACCAAGCTGACTAAATTGAATGGCGAGTACCGGGCAAATGCAACAGCCGCGGATACCAGTTTTGCGGCATACCTTTTCCGTACCAGGCGTATAACCATGTCTGATGACGAGTTAAACCAGCTAATGACGGCCTGCAACGGCAATAGTACTTGTGGCTATTTTCCCCAACCCATTACCATCCCGCCGGCATTGCAGTGTTATACGGGAGATATCTGTGTAACCTGTCAGACGGTAGACAGCTTGTATAACTTATTCAGTACTACCTATCCCGGCAATTTGCCGGCAATAGAAGAAACAGATGAAACCCAGGCGAAGAAAAACACCTTGTTCGCCAATTTTATGAACAACCGGCTGGGTTTCAATAAACAGGCATGGGAATACCTGGATTTTCGTAAACAATGCGAGCAGCAGTCAAATCCCACCTTTGCCCGTGTATTATCTTCACAGGCAGCCCAGATAGGGACTACATGTGATCAGTTGCAGACTTTAAAGCAACAGTTCCTGCAATTATACCCTGCATCCATGGGCGACACAGTGACGGTGAACAGGAATATACCGGTAGTTGATGTGCTGCACCTCAGGGTTTTCGAAGATGATTCTACTGAGCAACCAGCATTTCGCTCACAGGCTGCTTTAGCTGCAGTTGTATGGACGGATACCAGGTGGTACCGTTTACGGGATAATATCACCTTTAGTTTTGCTAAGCTGGCAAAGGATGCCGTTATTACAAACGCGTCATTAACCTTAACTGGCAAACCGGATGACATTGACTTTTATCTTGGGTATGGTTCTGAATATAAGGCGATTGGATATGACAACACTTATGGAGTTTTTGAACGGGCATTGGGGCCGGTTATCGAAAATGTAACAACGTGGAGTAGCCAGCCTGCTACTACGGCGGCTAACAGGTTAGCATTGCCGCCATTGCAGGAGGGATACCGTACCAACAGTTATCCTGACCAACCTTGTACCGGGTTGGCAAAGGACTTATATATGGATTACCTCCGGGGTAATTATAACGGGTTGATCTTCCGCCTCAACGAAGATTCGTTGAATAATGTATACAGAGGGATGACGCTCTGGTCTAATGGCGCTGCCGCTCCATCTAATGTAGCGCCTGTTTTAAAGGTAATCTACAAAGCCAGCCGTTGCGAGGAATTTGTAGCGTATATGAACGAGCAACTGCCACATTCGGCATTCACTCCTCAAAGCCTCGAGGCGCTTTACATGTCTGTATGTGGCGCCGGTGCAGGTATCTGCAGCCCCGCCGATACATATCCCACTTATAATGGTCCTTTGCTCTGTGATAAAGCAACGCCGCTTTTTGGTCCGGTAACAGAAAGCATCAATAATTGCTCGGATAACGAGTTCTTCGCTATCAGCACCGGTACCGAATTGTATAAAGCTTACAAAGATTCTATACGTAACAGTTTTGACAGTGCTTATATAAACACCGCCCTGCAGGCGGCTACCTTGGAAGACTTTAAGGTGAAATACAATGCCAGCGAGTATCATTACACCTTATATTATTATGACCAGGCAGGTAACCTGATCAAGACCATCCCGCCGGCCGGTGTAGTCGTGAACCGTACGCAACCCTGGCTGGATGCGGTGAAAAACGCGCGAGCCGCCGGGCAGTCAAAAGTACCGGAGCATACCATGGCTACGGAGTATCATTATAACACGCTGAACCTGGTAATTGCCCAACAGACACCGGATGCCGGCCAGAGCCGGTTCTGGTATGACCGCCTGGGAAGACTGGCTGTTTCACAGAATGCGAGGCAGGCGCCGTTGAAGGCTTACAGTTATACGCTGTATGATCCGCTGGGCCGTATTATAGAAGTTGGGGAGATCTCCAGCGGCGAGACGATGAGTGATGACATCAGCCGTAATGATAACGCCTTGACCAGCTGGATTGCGCACGCCGAAAACACCAAAGCACAGATCACCCGTACCACTTATGACAAGCCCTATACGCCACTCGAAGGAGCGGAGGAAGGTCATATTCTATTGGCTGCTAATGTCCGTAACCGCGTGTCCTGGTCGGCCGTCTACAATACAAAAACTGATCTGGATAGCAATAAATATGCAGCGGGTACTTTCTATAGTTATGATATCCATGGTAATGTGGATACCCTGGTGCAGGATTTCAGGAAAAGTCCCTTACAGGCGGCCGGTAACCGCTGGCGTAAGATGGTATACCGCTATGATCTGATCAGCGGTAAGGTAAACGAAGTGGCTTACCAGCCTGGGGAGCCGGATGCGTTTTATCACCGCTATAGCTATGATGCCGAGAACAGGCTCACCAACGTAGAAACCAGCCATGATAGCATCTATTGGGAAAATGATGCCTTTTACCAGTATTATAAGCACGGGCCCTTAGCCCGGGCCGTACTGGGACAGCAGCAGGTACAGGGACTGGACTATGCTTACACTCTCCAG
The DNA here is from genome assembly GCF_008386695.1 of Chitinophaga agrisoli. Lineage (GTDB taxonomy): Bacteria > Bacteroidota > Bacteroidia > Chitinophagales > Chitinophagaceae > Chitinophaga > Chitinophaga agrisoli. The sequence goes on along the minus strand of NZ_VUOC01000002.1, from coordinate 1,092,850 downwards.
GGCTGGCTTAAAGGGGTGAATAGCACCGCCCTTACACCCGGCTTCGATATGAGCGGTGATGGCGCCAGTGGTAGTATCGTTGCTAAAGATGCTTTTGGCTTTGCCTTGCACTACTTTGGTAACCGGGACTATAACCCCATTAAGAGTTCTGTTAAACCCTTTGCAGAGGGCGTGGATGCCGGTAGCAATTTCCGGCCGCTATTTAACGGTAACATCGCAGCCATGAGCGTACATTTACCCACCCTGGGCGAGCCGATGCTCTATGCTTACAACTATGATGTACTGAACAGGCTGACGGCGATGAACGCCCTGCGTAATCTGAATAAGACTACCAATACCTGGATGCCCTCCCTGCTGGAGGATTTTAAGGAGAGGGTTACCTACGATGCTAACGGTAACATACTCAGTTACCTGCGGAATGGTAACCAGACATTCGCCGGAAAGCCGCTTGGGATGGATAGCCTTAGCTATGCATACATATCTGACAGAAATCAGCTGGATCATATTGAGGATAAGGTTGATTCTATGGCGTATGACAACGATATTGATAGTCAATTGGGGGGTAACTATGCCTATGATTCTATCGGGAATCTTATCCGGGATACTAAGGAGGGCATTGATTCCATTAAATGGACAGTATATGGCAAGATCCAGAGTATCCATAAATCCAATGGCACTAACATCTACTATACGTATGATGTGACCGGTAACCGGATCAGTAAAAATGTAAATGGTAAGCAGACCTGGTACGTACGGGATGCCAGTGGTAATATCATGAGCGTATATACCGTTGGCGACGCTACTGTTAATAATGGGGACCTTACCCAAACGGAAACGAACCTGTATGGTAGTAGTAGGTTGGGTATGAGTACTTTATATACTAATATACAGCATACGGTGCTGCCTGTTACCACAAATATGCCAGGACTGGGAACCGGAATAAATATTACATTTACGCGCGGTAATAAGATCTTTGAATTAAGCAACCATCTGGGCAATGTGCTGGTGACGGTGTTGGATGTGAAGAAGGGCGTGAGTGTTGATGGGAGTACGGTGGATCACTACGAGGCGAAGATTGCTTCCGCGCAGGATTATTATCCGTTCGGGATGTTGATGCCGGGCAGGAATGGTCATAAAATAGCCGGTGGTTGGTCTTCCGGGAATAGTGTGGTGAATGGGTATAGTGTGCCGGAGTCGTTGACTGTTAATAACAGGAGTGGGAACCAGCCGGGAGAGTATGTAGCAGCGGAGAGGATTAGTTTTACGGAAGGGTTTAATAGTGGAGGGGATGATAGGTTTGATGCGAGGATTGCGGACGGGGGATATGTGAGTGAGAGTGGAGGAGTAGGCGGAGGAAATAGTGAGGCGCTGAGCGGGTATAGGTATGGGTTTAATGGGAAGGAGAATGATGGGGAGGTGAAGGGAGAGGGAAATGAGCAGGATTATGGGATGCGGGTGTATGATCCGAGAGTGGGGAGATTTTTGAGTGTGGATCCGATAACAGCGAAATATCCAGAGTTGACGCCTTATCAGTTTGCTAGTAACCGGCCGATAGATGCTATAGATTTAGATGGACTTGAGGCGCTACCAGTTGCTGAAGGAGAAGCAGCCCCAGTTATGAGACCGATTATAGGAGGCTTACGTACACCTATGCCTATGGCTCCGTATACAAGATATGGAGTAAGCCCGGCGGGAGCTGCTTATGAAGAAAATCCGCTAAGTACTATAGAGCAAATTAAACAGGCCGAAGAGCATAGAAGAGAAGAGTATTTATTGAACAATGTGCTGATTGGCGGAAAATGGGTGCCACGGTTTGAGGACGAAGTGCGTGATCTGAGAGCTAAAAGGACTCAAGCTGCTCTTGAGCAATTTGATGAAAATCGTACCGGTGGGATTTTTGTAAACAGTAGGGGCAGAATGCTTAGAGGAAGGGGACGTGGATATAATATAAATAGATTTGGGGGTGAAAGTAATTGTGCAGGATGTACAATAGCCGGTGATGCAACTTTGAATGGAAGGCCGGCAATAGCATTAAATCATGAACCTATGACCGCCGAAGATTTTTTTATGTGGTTTTCTCCATTAAAGGTGCCAACGCGCCATGAAAAGCTGAAGGAGATTGAAACTCTTATGAAGCAGGCTGGCGATGGTGCAACAGGAGTTATTTTTGGGCACAGAGCAAATATTGACGGGCTTCCCGTGGATGGGCATTTTTTCAATGTTGTAAACGAAAAAGGGAAGATCAAATTTCTGGATTTTCAACAAAAGCCCAATAAACAGGTTATAGATACTAAAAATTTAATGCAAAGAGAGGGGTATGATGCGCTGTTTTTTAGAACTACAAATCGCTAATTATGATAACAAGAGAAGATGCAATAAAAATTGCAGACGAATATTTAAAATCTAAATCTGAGAAGTCGAAATATGAATTTGTATTGTTGACAGATGCAATTAAGGAGTTTGAATATGGATGGATTTTTTTTTATCAAAATAAAAAGTACTTGGAGACGGGGGATGAAATGCATTTGCTAGGAGGGAATGGCCCCATAGTAGTAAATAAATTTGATGGTAGTATTTTTAAACTAGGAACTGCAAGAAAACCAGGCTATTATATTGAGGAATATATTAAACTGATGGGATTGAAAGATTGAATTAGGCTCTTTAAACTTAGGTTAGGGTAAGGAGCTATCGAAAGTACATCTTTAAATGAAATGTTTTGAAGTTGCTATAAATGAGAAAGGATACGTGGAGCAAGTAGTGTGGCAGGTTATTATACAACTCCCTTATAGAAGGTGGACTGGATTTAAATGAAATCCCGAAGCAAATATTGAAATAATTCATGGCTGGATATGGAGTTGCCCACGGAGTGTAGTGATTGCAATTATGAGTTCTGGATATAAATTTATTACAATTAAGAAGAGTTGTATGCAGGGGGCGTTATCGTGAGAAGCGACTGAATGGGTTCACTAAAGCTGGGATAGGAAAGAGTGGGTATCGTTATGGGTTTAATGGGAAGGAGAATGATCGGGAGGTGAAGGGAGAGGGGAACCAGCAGGATTATGGGATGAGGGTGTATGATCCGAGGGTAGGGAGGTTTTTGAGTGTGGATCCCCTCAGTAAAAATTATCCATGGAATAGTACATATGCTTTTGCAGAGAACGATGTATTGAGGAATATTGATTTGGATGGGGCTGAGAAATTGCCGTGCTTCGAGGCATTTCCTAATAGTGGCAAACGAACGGTATTAGATTATATAAATGCGGCCAATAATGCAGGGATCGCTTTTTTAAACCTTATTCCTAACACTTGGAATGGTATCGAGGCGTCTGCTGAAAGTGCTTGGAAAGGTGAATATCTGAAAGACTTGAAAAAGGAATGGAATGTAGTTGGACCATCGCTTTGGAATGGAGCTGTTGGGTTGATTAGGGATCCCGTTTCTGCTGTCTCCTCTCCTGAGGCGGTAACTTTTGCATTTACTATCTATATGGGTAGTGGGGAATGGAACTTTAAGCCAATAACTTCTAATGCGTCTGAAATCGCCCGATTATCGGGAATAAGAGAGGCTAGTATTTCTAAGAATGGTACAGGATTTAATTCAATTGGTAGGGGTAGGAATATTGCGTACATGGAGGGAATTGTCGAAGGTGAGCCATTTTATGAGTTTGCAGTCAGTGGGGAGAATATGTCGCAGGGCGTACAACTTTCTTTAGACGGATCAAGGAGCTTTAGGAATTTTAGAGTGAATAATGTTCGAACCAATGGGTGGGATTCAGAAGTAAAACTATTTGAACATTTTACAAAAAAATTTGGCCCAGATCCGGTAAAAGGAAAACTGAAGTTAGTTACAGAGAGAACGATGTGCCCCGGATGTCGTCTCAATCTTGAGCAATTTAGGACTAAGTTCCCGGATCTAGAACTCGAAATCAAGGAGCTGTCTCCTATTAATCTTTATAAGAATGGAACAGCTGATGGAGACTTTTCTAACTTTTTTAATGATTTTAAAGGTGCAAAAGCTACAGGAAATTAAAGCTAGACTTGTAAAGACGAAAACGCAATTGAAACCTTGCACGCCTCAGGAAGTGATCAAGGTGGAAGAATTTTACAAAGTAAGTCTTCCGGCGGTTTATAAAGAATTTCTATTAATGATGGGGAAAGGTGCGGGAGAATATATGGCTGGATCATCAGTCTTTTATGATGAGATTTTTTTTCTGAGGCAGTACGCAAAAGAATTGATCAGAGATAATTCATTACAGCCGTTGCCGGATAATGCTTTTGTCTTTTGGTTACATCAGGGGTATCAGATGGCTTTTTTTCTATTGGATGAGAATGAACACTTGCCTGTATATTATTTTGGGGAGGGTGAGGGGATGAAAAGTGTTGAGATCCGGTACAGCAGATTCATTGATTTCTTAGAACAAGAATTAACAATGTCATTTAGAGATGTAAACTTGAAATGGCATCAACGCGTTTTTGGGTGGGTCAAGCAGATGGTGAAAGTGCCAAAATTTTTTAAAGAGTAAAGAAGGTCAAGATTTATTAAGCAACAGTAGCATAAATGACATTTGTAATGGAGACGTATAAGCAAATCGATCTGCCCTTACTTCTTGAACATATAAGAAATCACGTACGCTGGGAATATGCAGAGCACGTTAGACTACTTGTACAGGAAGAGGAGAAGGTAAGTCTTGATGTGTATACTATAGTGCAATAGTATTAATTGAAAGAATATCCTGTAACATTATTTATATCATAGCTATTGCATAATTTTGATTATCCTCAAAATTCAACGCTTTATACCTGTGATAAATATAATTATACTGAAAATAAAATCGTTAGGTGACAGTGGGCTTATTTTGTTACTTGGTAATCAGCCTATTGTGACGAGATTTTTTTTGATAACAATGCTTTTCGCCTGCAACCCCAAAACTAGCGTTAACGACACGCAGATCCAGAAAATAGTAATTAAAATCGGCCTGGCTTATAAAATCGATCTAGAAAAAGAAACCTACACAGTCTGTTTCAGGAACGGCTCTACTTATAATTGTAAGTTTAGTTTGAGTGATAAAGATAAACAGGACATCTTAAAAATAGCGCAGAAAGCCCCCAAAACGGATGTTGTATATGTGTAAAAAAAAGAGAATGACTCGTTACTAATGAAAAATAATATATAATGCCTGAGATGAACTGTAGATTTGGTAATATCATACCTATGGGAGAGATACCTAATCCAAATGAGTGGTTATTTATTTCGGACGTTGAATATGACAAATTTTTTGATACAATAGATGCAGAGGTGTTGTACATGCAAATGAAAGGAATGTTGAAGTGTGATCAGTGCGGCAGGCTTTGGTTTTTCTGGAATGGTTATGACAAAGAGCCAATCTGTTATATACAGGAATAGTAAGCAGGGAGAAGCACAGGGAGAGACGAAGATTGTCAGATAGTCAACATTTCGGGGTAAAACGATAAACAATGAGAAAGGACAAGCGCTGGACAAAAATCATCATAAGAGTGCTAAGCGGTGAAAAGAACATTCCTTCTCCTTTTTCTGAAGAAGGAAAGATCGAATCAGTATTTATTGTTGTCTTGAAGGATACTAAAATGGGCTATGGAATGATATGGTGCTCTAAAACCCATCGGGGGATACATTTATCAAGAATGCAGGTCCCCGACACGGTAAACTATCTATTTTCAGATGAAATTGTAAACTTGGATCACGTTCCTCAGATCAAATTTGAACAGATAGGATAATACAAATGCGCATCACTATTCCTATGAAATATAAAATCAACATATTACTCCCAATTATTCAGGTATTCTTCTTTATCTTTTCTTACGAATTAATAAACATTGTAGCCCATAAAATGGACTGGGTTACTTCAAGAGGAGTGGCATGGGGAGTGTCAATGGAGTATTATTGCTTCATTTATCTACTCTTTGTCCTGATTTCAAACGCACTCATTTACTTTTTCCCTGGTAAGACATTGCTTATTGCTATTGCGAGTATAGTCGCCTTCAGCATTTGGGTAGCGCCAACTCTAAACGGTTATCCTTACAGAAGCGCGATAGTCATCATAATTGGGGCGTTAGGCTTTTTGATAAACTACATTGCATATCAGATAATAAAGCGCAGGGAAAGCCTGAAACATCAAAATGGGATAGAAAACACCCCACACGAAATGCCAGCAAACCCTGCCAACATAATCTACGAACCGTCAACCATTCCCGCCAACGGCGTCATCTTCCTCCTCGCCAATTGGAGTGGCCCTGCGATCGCCCATTTTCAATACATAAAGTTCTTGCTGGCTCCGTACCCCAACCTCCCTTTATACGTCTACGATATCGACAAAGAAAACTTCCTCAGATTTATGGAAAAATATAATATTTTAAGCCACGGTAACGGGGAGGTATTTTGGTTATACAAAGGAGAAATACAATCCCGCATACAAAACTACGATAAGGACAGAAAACACGCACCTGAGTATATGAAAACCCTGTGCGAAAAATTTAATCAGGGATAATAAAACCTATGAAAAAAGCAGTCGCCGGAATAATTATCGTCATTTTCCTGGGAGGCAGCCTCTTGATCGCTGCCTACTTCTACATTTCACAGTTGATCCTCTCCGGTACACCGGCAACAAAACCTCCAGTCAACGATTCCACATTAACAACACCAACGTCTACCGTAGAAAATACCACAACATATGAAGACACAATATCCATAGATGAACCACAGGATCATATGCCCATTGATTCCGTTATATCAATGATTGATCCCCGCTACGCGAAGAAAGAGCTAAAAGCTTTTATATACCCTTATAATGACACACTGGAAACAGTATTTATAGAAGATTCATTAAAGAATCTCAGCTGCAAGCTATATTTCCTGAGCAATATTACTACCATCATTGATGACACCCTTAAACCAGCAAATGCAAATAACCTGCTGGCCGGTATCAAAGAGAAAAAGGCAGTACTTTTACTCAATGAAAATAATATTCCCTGGGAGGGCGCCACCGATGATGTAGACATGATAATCCCTAATGCATTGCTGAATTTCAATTACAACGGGCAAAACTGCTTACTCTTTGACTTGTATCATATGGCATTCACACCTGTAGGCAGTTACCCGGTCTATCTGCTCCTGGTACTGGATCAACAAAAACAAGTCACCTACCAGGTACGGATCGATGAACCATTGACGCCGGAATTATTAAAAGAATACCTGTCACCGGAACAACGGGAAAGCAATCAGATCATAGATCTCTTCAAATCTAAGAATGCTGACGCGATCCTGGATCATTGTGGTTTTCCTTTTCTGTTAAGAACAGCGGAGGGCGGAGATACTGCCGGTATAGCAGATGGCCGTATTCTCAAGACCAGGCTTAACGACTTTTTAACAAAGGATGATGTAAAGGAATTTTTCGCCGGAAGGAAACGGGTTGATGTGCACGAGCACACCATTTCCTATGAGGTTAGGGATTATAATCAAGACGGAGAACTGGAATCTGAGTCTGATCTCGTTTTTTATTTCAGGAAAAACGGACATGGAAAAATTGAGTTATACCAGATTGTACTGGCAGGATAATTTAATAAATAAAGTATGAAATACATATTGACAATTCTGGCGCCGGTCATTTGCCTGCTGGCATCCTGCGCGCCGCAACATAAAGATAACAGGGCCATGGCGGATAGTCTTCGGCTGCCGTCTGCCGCCAGCGGTGATGTAACCACCGTAACGCCGGTAGCACAAGAGAAAAAGCAGCGGCCGAAAGCAGACGTTGCCACAATAGATACCGCGCTATTCTTTACCTACCTGTATAAAACATACAAATATGATTCCACGGTAGAAAGACGGGTACGGATGACAACAAGCTTTAACGAAGATACCATCAGCCAAACAGTACGCCGGACTACTACCTTCCGCAATAAAGACGCCGATGTCACCTACACATTTAATGGCGTGGGTATCCGCGAAAACGAGTTTGAAGGGTTCGACAGCTCCTTTGTCAGCATTACGGTCAACGGCAAACTAATCACCCTATATAATGACGAAACAGGGAAGGTAATCAATAGCAAGGATGATATAGACTTTGATAACGAGCCCCTGGTATTCGTTATTGGCGGAAAACAGTGGCTGTTGCTGCAGGGATCATCGAGGCTGGCGGAAGGCCATTTCCGGCAAATTATGCATACCGTGTTAATTAACATGAGCAGTCAGCAACCGAGAGGGTACTTGCTATATAGTTTCGGTGAACTAGCCGGCAACCTTTATCCAAAGCTAAGCGCCCGGGGGGATAGCATTCAGTTGCTGTTAACATCTCCAACCGCCGACGAAGACGGCAGTTACGAAACTATGATAGATGTAGAAACCGTCACATTGCCATTAGAATAATAGTTAAGCCTACCTCACCACCGGAAAAGCCACCACCCTCACCTTTGTGCACCCATAGGGCACAAGCGTGATCTCGTGCACGGCACTATCCACCTTGCCTTTATAAATCCCCTCTCTATCCGTCACCGGCTGATAGGCCACTCCATTAGCCACCTTCCAATCCGGCAGCTGTTTCGCCGGCGCGGTGATCTTCACCGGCGCATGCGCCAGGTTCCATACAAAACTATCATCCACCGGCTTCACCACGCTAAAATGCAACTGTTCCCCAGGCTTATCAACCCCCGCTTTTTGCAACGCATAATTCCATGCCCCTTCAGGATACACGCTAAAATAATCCCCTTCTACCGCATCATGTTCCTTTCCCCATTTCTCCTGCAGTCGCAAAGCATACACCAGCGGCCCTCTTTCCACCGCCCGGGAGTTCCGGCCCCAGGTAGAGGTGGTGATCTCCATAGGGAGCTGCAACGCAAGCTTATCGCCGTTTTTCCAGCTACGATCCAGTGTAACCAGTTGTCCGCCGGCGGCGCGTTGTAATGGCTGACTATTCAACAATATAACCGCTTCTTTACACCAGGCAGGTATACGCAGCTGTAAGGGAAACGAAACTGTCTTAGAAGCGGCAAGCGAAAAATGTATCACATCCTCAAAAGGGTAGGAGGTAGTTTCATGAATGGTCACCGGGGTGCTATCTTTACCGGCTTTCACATGCAAACTACAAGGTCCATAGGCCAGCGCAGCCAGCCCGCCTTCCGGCGATGCATACCACAGATGCTGCGCAAATTTCGTCCAGCCCTGGTGCATATTAGCCAGGCAGCAGGTATACCCGCTGCGCATGCCCAGCACATTACACATCTCCCGGTTAAACGGCAATGAGAACTCAAACACGCCTCTGCTGATCTGCACCTGGTTAGCGACCTGGAAATATTGTTTGGCATTATAATCATCGGTGGTCTGTGTAGGCAGCGCATTAAACGCAATCCGCTCCAGTGCGTCCATATACGGCACGGCGCCGGTGGTGGCAATGATATTCTCCAGGGAGAACATAGCCTCCACTACAGCGCACAGCTCAACGCCCTGTGTAGGTAGATTCCCATTCAGGTCCTCATCACCGGAAAAAATACCCATAGGCAAGCCATGTACCGTCATCAGGTCATGCCAGCCGGTACGTAGGCTGCGCAGGTAATTCGTATCACCGGTACGCTGGTAGTTAACCGCAGGCGCTTTTATACCCATGGCTACATTCACTGCATGGCGGTTCATCCATAGATTATTATCGCGGAAGGTAGTAGTGCTGATCACCCAATCCCGGTTGCCCATCCAGCTGCTCCAGGGGAAGGATTGTGTTTCCAGGTGTGCCGCCAGGTCCAATAGAAAAGCGTCATGGGTGATATTATACAGCCACAGTACCGTCAGCATATTTTCTGGTCCCCGTGCTTCCGCCCATTGGGTCCATTTACCCAGCGGGGCAGTTTTTAGAGCGGCTAACTGGTACCGGAAATAATTGCTCATAAAACGGATCACATAGGTATCGCCGGTGGCGGAGTAATATTGCTGTAGTACCTTTAACATCACCATTTTAGGCCACCAGTCTTCGCCGGCATTGGCATGCGCTGGGTCGATGGTCTGCTGCTGCTCCCGCTCTGCTTTGGTAATGGGCCCAAAATAGCCGGAGGGGCGTTGGTGTGCCAGTGTCCAATGTACATAACGTAGTACTTTTTCCTGCAGTGTTTTATCATCCAGCAGATAGGCCAATGGCAGTGCGCCATCCAGCCAGTACGGGGTTTCTTCCCAGCCATCGCCTTTGCCGCCCAGCCAGCCGTTATCATCCTTTACTTTGGCATAGATCTCGTCCAGATGGCCGGAGGTACCTTTGCGCATGATCAGTAGCTGGTTACGCAACCAGCCTTCCGGTTTAATAGCGCCCAGCGGCAGTTCCTGGTATACCGGCGCGGTGTAGGTTGTTTGTGCCAGGCAAACCGGCAGGCTCAGTACAATATAGATAATACAGGCAGATAACCGTTTCATATCACTCTTTTTCCCGTTAGATGATCAGATGTTCCGGAAAATAATAAATTTCCCCAGATTGGCTATCAAAACTTTAGAAAATAAAACAGCGGAGCAATTATGCCCCGCTGTCAAAGATCTTTACCTGGTAAAGTTCCAGGTACCGTTTAAAATGAACGCCGCGGATACTGTTTTTGGGTAGCAGATCTACCTCACAGGACAGGATCTGCTGAAGCAAAAGCCATACCTGCATCAGGGTACGGGCCTGCTCCACTTTGCCCATCCGCTTTAGTTGTATCCACATATCTATATCACTTTCCCCCGGTCGAAAGCGGCCGTCAATAACAGACCCGAAAACATACAGCGTTTTCACCCGGTGCTGCAGACAGGCTTCCCGGATAGCGGGCAGCCTGTCTGAAAGATAAGGATGCATCAGTTTCTTTTTATCTGGCGAAGAATAGTTGAGTCCGTGATCTTTTTGTCATTGGCAAGCAGTATGGCTTTGCTGACGATAATAGACAAGGTGCTATCGCCCTCAAACGGGAGGAATACCTTATTGGCAAAACCCTTTCCGTCCGGCACAATACAGAGATAGCTATCATTGGGCGCCATGAGGATATTTCCGCTGCCCATATGTATCTTATAGGTAGTGAAAGAACCATCTACTACCAGGAATTTTCCTTCAAAACGGCATTTGTCTGCAATAGGTAGCCTGGGTACCAGGTTCCGCAGCGCCTCCTCCCTGATCTTTGCCGTTACGGATAAGTCGCCAAAGGCATAGTTACGCCAGTACCTGCCGCCTTCTTCCTCGCTCCTGTCATGCCAGGTGGGATCATTGCCTATACTGGTAACGCCAACATAAAGATCAATATCACGCATAACCTCAGAGAACACGATGGGAGGTACCTCGCTAAGGGAGATGATCTTTTTCTTACGCAGGAACATCACCGTATCGGTAGTAACATGGGCAGACCCGCGTACTTTGCTCTCTGCGCCAAGGTATATGCCCCTGGTGGAAAAATTGGCCTGCATTTCCCATGCTGGTAATTTGATATTGGGGCCTGTATATTCCATATCGCTGGGTGTCCATCCCCTTACCTTACAGAGTGCTGCAAACTGGTCTTTGTAAAGGATATGGCTGGCAAAGCGGTTGGAATAGGTACCGGTGGTCTCTTCCGCATCTGTGATCAGGTATACCTCACGGAAAGCCTGTTTAAAAGGTTGCTGTATCTCGTTATTGGTAAAGTAGGTACGCCATTGTAATACATGAGCGGCGTCTGCAAGGATGGGATGCCATAGTTCCACGGTGGTCTCCTCATCCATCCAGTTGAGTATTTCGCCGGATGCCGTGCGGAAACCCTGTGCTGTCCAGATGGCAGCATACTGCATTTCCTGTTTGCTGAACTGCCAGATCAGTCGTTTCCCTAATGCGCCTATAAGAGGATGTGTTATATACAGCGGCAACCAGGCTGTAAATACCCAGCTTTGTGGCTGGCGGTAAACGTTCTCTATCCTGTTTCTGTGGATGTTAAGCTGTTCAGACAGCACCTTCCCGTCCGCCTTTAGCTTTTTTAGTACAGCATCCGCTTCCTTCTTTGCGCTGGTGGGCGGCTTTGCCAGTTTCTGCCCATTTTCCCACCAGACGATGTCCGCAGGCTTGTGTTGCAGCAGGTCAAGCCCAACTGAATAACCACCCGTGCTTAACAGTATGCGATGTTGGGGATCCAGTCCAAAGTCGGGCACCATAGCCTCCTTCATTTGGTCGCTGCTCATGTTCATCGACTTGCCAAGCTTAGTGATCACCGCTTCTATTTTCTTGAGCAGGGGCTTATCTTTTATCTTGCCCTGTATCCGTAATATGCGGGCCAGTGTGATATCCGCTGGCAGCGTCCTGGTGTATATATGGATAACGTCCATACACTCGTGAAGATGACTGCGGCTAAAGGCATCCACCATCGTCATCAGTTCCGTATCAGGAAAAAGGGCGGCTGTATGCAATATGCCACGTAGCAGGCGTCCGCTCAGCGTATAATAAAAATAGTAACCGCTATTGGTATACAGTGGGTTTACATTGTGGTCATAAGTATAATCCAGCTTAAATACCTGGTTCACCCAGTCAGGCGTAGTGGCTTGTTGCTGCAGGGCAGTTTCCAACGAGCTTCCCATAGTCCCGGTATGCTTTTCTGCAAAACGTTTGTTCCAATATTCATCCATCCGACCTTTGTAAGCTTCGTGGTCATCCATCTTGTTGCTGGCCCATTTTACCACATGGTCAATATATACCTCCTTACCAATGGCGGATATTTTTTCAAGCGCTGCCTGATACCATTCATTATCCGGCATAATATTATGGTTATCTAATGCGAGGAAAAGCGTAAACAGTTCCTCCCATTCGCTGCCTGGCGGCACGGTTAATCCTTTTAAAGATCGCATGATATGAATTTTATCCTCCTACTAAAGGTGTGAGTTTGATAAAGGAAATAGTAGTATCCGGTTGCAGGTTAATTTCGTCATTAAGATCCGTACATTGCTTATTATCCACCAGCAGCAGGAAGCCATTGTTATCAAACGCTTTCAGCGCAATCTCCGCCTGCTTAACGGGATCCTGCTGCCGCAGACCGTTTGAGCGGGCAGGGTTTAACAACAGTTCTTTCGCACCTGGTTCTACCAGCCCCATATAGGGTACGGAACGGTTACTGTTAAATATGTTTACTTCCTGGTGTACCCGGCTGCGGATCAGCTCCCGCACAGTGATAGTGGAAGCCTCCAGTTCCAGCTCAAATTCCTGGGCCACTTTGCCGGTAAGGCTCTTGTCCCTGATGAGAATTTTCATAGGTCGGCATACATTTATACTGTAATTATAAATATAAATTTTAATTTAAATATAATTTTCAATAGCCGTACAATAATGATATATATTTATGCCTTATAGATTAGCACAACAGCCATTGCACATATGAAATTCTTCAGATCACTCTTCTCCAAACCAGCCGCACCACCGCAACCGGAAGCTGCTACTTCCGCCAGCTTCGCCCGTGAAGTGCTGAAAGCCATCGTCCTCCTGGGAGAAAGTGAACATCTCTCCACTGATGAAGAGATCCTCCGGTTATTCCGCGACAACGGCATCAGCGAAACCGATGCGCCGGAGATCCTCCTCTTCCTCCCCATTGCCTTTGTACGGCGCTGGATGCCGGATTATAACTGGCGCGATGACTATATAGAGACCATCCACGGAACACAGATCGAACGGAAATACAGTGAAACAAAAAACTATCAGCTTATCTGGGCGGTTACCCAAAGTTATTTCCAGGCCGCCCCGCGGGAGAACGTCATAAAAAGGGTCTGCGCACGCAGTGCAGAGCTGCATGCCATTAATCACCTCTTAAGCCATGGAGAACTGCTGGAAGATATTGAGCTGGCGCCCATGACCATCATCCGCTGATACCGTTCTGCAACAACATTTCAATAACATTTCGCGCCGGGAAAAAGCTTCAACTTTGTTCCAACTAAAACCTCAAAACATGCGCACACTCTTAAGAGTTACCATGGATGTAATGGCAGGGAACAATGCCATTAAGAACGGGTCACTTGCCCGCATCATGAAAGCTACCATGGACCGGCTCCAGCCGGAAGCGAGCTATTTCCTCCCCATCGACGGTTGCAGGGCCTGTTTAATGGTGTTTGATCTTAAGGACCCCGCCATGATCCCTTCTATTTCGGAGCCTTTCTTCCTGGAGTTGAACGCCAAAGTGGAGATGTGCCCCGTCATGAATGCGGATGATCTGCGGGAAGGCTTGGCGCTGTTTGATAAAGCCATGCACGAAGAAGAGCCTGCTGAAATGCACGCTTAACACAACATACCATCACCAGTAAAACCCGGATTTGATGCAGGCGCTCAGGGGCTCTGCCCCCGGTATAGGCCGCCGTCAGCGAATTTTAAATTTGGCAGATTGATTTTTATTAAGATACCTTTGTTAAGGTTTTCTTTCCTTTAGCCAAACTTAGAGTAGGTTCATGTGACGGGCAGCAGAAAAACTACAGCTATAGTCAAACCCCAGGAGAATTACACAATGATTTAGACCTACAGGTACTGCAGTAAGAACGGACATGCTAAAAAGAGCGGCCGGATACGCCATTTCTATCAGGTTCCCCAAAAACAATCCGTTAAATAATAACAATGCAGGTTTCCGCATGCCATAAGCAAAAACGTGCACTGGGATACATGCTGGTATTTACCATCTCTTTTTTTATGCTGGGCAAAACCATCTGCCAGGCACAATCAAGGGTGCATGGCAAGGTCGTAGATAAAAATGATCATGGCATAGCCAATGCCAATGTGCTGCTATTGCGGTCCACAGACTCTTCCCTGGTAAAAGGCCTGGTATTGCCTGCCTCCGGCGAATACCAGTTCGAGAATATTGCAGAAGGCCGTTATCTTGTCATGTCCACTTTTACGGGCTTTAAACAGGTCTATACCCCTTCTTTTACGATCAATGGCGGGCAGCAGGTACGCCTGGAAAAACTGATCCTGGCGGAGACCGCGGTGCAACTGGGCGCCGTCACCGTCACCTCCCGCAAGCCGGTATTTGAGCAGAAGATAGACCGCCTGGTCATTAACGTGGAAAATAGCATCACCGCTGCCGGCAATACTGCATTGGATGTATTGGAACGTTCGCCGGGTGTGACGGTAGACCGTCAGAATAATGCCGTTTCCATGAACGGAAAAGATGGGGTAGTGCTGATGATGAACGGCAAGATCAGTTACATGCCCGTTGCCGCCGCCGTTCAAATGCTGGCAGGTATGAACGCGGGTAATATTGAGAAGATAGAGCTTATCACCACGCCGCCCGCAAATTTCGATGCGGAGGGTAATGCCGGTTACATCAATATCATATTAAAGAACAGTGAGAACTATGGTACCAATGGCTCTTATTCAGCCACGCTGGGGTACGGACAGGGAGTGGTAGATGCGGCTACCGTGGTCTTGAATCATCGCAGCGGTAAGATCAATGTATTTGGCGATCTGTCTTTTTCAGAGGTCAGGACCACCCCTTACATCTATTCCTACCGCGAGATCAGCAACGGGGATGAGATCACCAAAATATTTGCCAATACAGACAGGCACGCCACCGTCACCAATGGCAATGGCAGGGTAGGGTTGGATTACCAGTTGAGCAGCCGCACTGTTCTGGGCGGCTTGCTGACCGGCTACTACAACAAATACGCGATGAATGCCCTTAACACGAATACTATCACCACAGACGATCAGCTGGATACATTGATCAGCATCCGCAATAATGAAAAGAACAGGTGGAAGAATTATAGCGGCAATATCAACCTGCAACATAACTTCACAAAGGATGAAAAGTTGACCCTTAACCTGGATTATATCCGTTATTCCAACAATCAACCGGTAGAGTACTTCAACTCCTATTACGACGGCGCAGGCAATTTCCTGTTTGAGGAAGATACCAGGAGCGGAAAATTAACGCCTATTACCCTATGGGTAGCCGCAGCTGATTATGCAACAACGTTGGGGAAGAACGTGCAACTGGAAGCCGGCCTTAAAGGTACCAAGTCCACTTTTACAAATGATATCTCGTTTGAAAGATTACAGCAAAACACCTGGACAAAAGATCCAACAGCATCTGCGCTCTACAGTCTCGATGAGAAGTATGGCGCTGCCTATGCCTCCTTTAATATTACGGTGGACAAGAAAACGACCATTAAAGCAGGCCTCCGCTATGAATACACTACCTCTAACCTGGGCACCGTGGAGGTAAAGGATATTGTAGACCGCAAATACGGGAATCTTTTTCCTACGCTCTTCATATCACGCAAAATAAATGAGGATAATACAGTGAATGTATCTTACACCCGCAGGATCACCCGTCCGCCATTCAATGCCCTGGCCCCATTCACCTATTACGGAAGCCCTAATACCTTAATAACAGGTAACCCTTCTTTACAACCCGCCATCTCGAATATGGTGAAGGTCGATTACACCTTCAAAAAATTCTTATTCTCCCTGTCCTTTACGCAGGATGATGACGCCATCACCAACTTCCAGCCGCATATAGATTCGGTTACCAATTTCCTGGTGTTGTACCCGGAGAACCTGGTCAATGCAAGAGTGATCGCATTGGTAGTGTCTGCCCCGGTAGATGTGAACAAATGGTGGAGCATGCAATGGAACCTGACCGCCCTGGGCCGCCAGACGAATGGTATCTACCAGGGAGAAAGCGTACGTCTGCAACATGGTAATCTAAACATCAACACAGTACAGAAATTCAAATTGCCCAAAGGCTTTTCTGTGGAAGCGTCTGCTTTTTATCAGTCCCGGAACTTAAACGGCATCTCCGTCACCAAGCCGTTTGGAACACTGGATATTGGGATTAAAAAGACCCTGCCGCGTAATAAAGGCTCATTTGTATTAAATGGCGCCAACCTGTTGAAAACATTAGTGTTCAGACCGGAAACCAATCTCCCGGAGCTCAACCTGCGTACCAGGACCTACCTGCGGTTTTTTGGAAGGACCGTAAAACTGACTTATACCCGCACGTTTGGTAATGACAAGCTCAAAGGCAAACGCAACCGGGATACCGGCGCAGAAGACGAAAAAGGACGGGTACAAACGCAATAACAGGCAGGGAACCGTTATCTTTTATATATTACAGGCTGATTGGCATATTCATGATCGAGATCTTCGATAACATCCGCAAAATATACCACTTCAGCCCTCCCTGCGAGGAGCTGGCGGACTATATTGAGTTCTTTTCAGAATCCTCCACCGAAGCTACCCTGGCCCATATAGGACGCGACCATTTTACCGTAAAGATGTTCCCCAGCTGGACGCCCACTTTCTGGTTCAACCTGGGCGCTCCCTATCACCTCACGATGGGTGATCAGCAATATCTTATCCAACCCGGAGAGGATGTGCTCATTATCCGCGATAGTACAGTGGAGCGCTTTAATCAGCCCGCAGACCATATTTTCAGTATCAAGTTTTTTCCCGGTGGATTAGAGGCGATATTCGGCATTGATCAATCAAAAATGAAAGACCAGCTGATTCCCTTGCAGCAGGTACTGCCGGTGCGGCTTTTACAACAGCTAAGACAACTGCATGGTTTTGAAGACCGGATGTACCATCTGCAGGATTACTTCCTGGCGCAGTTTCATCGCAAAAAACAACGGGATCATTACATTCGCTTTGTAAAGGATACCATGGCCTGTTACGGGGCCGGCGGGCTGCAGTATAACGTAAATGAGCTATCCGCCCGCCTGTTCACCAGCTCCAGGACCATCAACCGTTATTTTCACCAGGTAGTAGGCATCGGCCCTAAACATTACTTCTCCATTGTGCGGGCACGGACGGCATTAACCGCCTACATAGCCGGCAGGAAAACATTCTCGCCTACAGATTTCGGCTACTATGATATGAGCCATTTTTATAAGGAGATGCAACAATTTACCGGCCGGCGGCTACCGGCGCCTAAGCCGTAGATTGTCCGTTTTTTACCTGGTTTTATTGCAGCAACCTCGATAGCTTTGCCTCAAATGATTCACATGAAAAAAGGCTGGTTAATGATCCTGTTAAGCATGTTCACATGTTTAACAAATATCCGTGCACAACAAAAGCATTATAAGCCAGTAATAGAGCCCTGTAAATGCCCTGTTGAGGTAGATAGTACCATCAAAACACGCTGCGGCTACCTCATAGTGCCGGAAAACAGGAAGAAGCGCAACGGAAAGACCATCAAACTGCCTTTTATTGTTGCGTTGAGCCCTAATCCCCATAAACGGAAAGACCCCATTTTATATACCGCTGGTGGCCCCGGCGGCAGCTCCCTTAGATGGGCGCGTGGCGCGGCCCGGCATGCGATCATTAAAGACCGGGACTGTATCGCCTTTGAACAGCGCGGTACCTATTTTGCGCAGCCCAGGCTGTGGACAGATGATATCGTGCAGGCCATACAGGAATCCTATCGCAAAAACCTGGATAAAGACAGCATGATCCTGGTGGGAGTGCAACGTTCTAAAAAGGCCCTCGAAGCAAAGGGGATCGACCTTTCTGGTTATAATACAGATGAAACAGTAGCTGATATCGATGACCTGCTCATCACCCTGAATATCGACTCCGTAAACCTGCTGGGCGGCTCTTATAGCGGTGGCCTTATGCTGGCCGTACTACAGCATGATCCCGCCCGGGTACGATCGCTGGTCCTGGACTCGCCCCTGCCTGCTTTTGTTCCTATTGATGAAGATGAACCAGCCAACTTCAACGAAGCGCTGACGATCATGTTCCGCCGCTGCGAAAAAGATTCTGTGGATAAAACACTGTACGGCAACCTCCGGCAGCGTTTCCGGGATTACTTTACAGCTATTGGTAACAAAACCTTCTACATCCCTTACCTGGAAAAGGGTACGACCGATACCTTACAGGTGGCATATACCCGCAACGAGCTGCTGAATGTACTGGTAAATACCATGTCTGATTATTCCAGGATCAAAGAAGTGCCCTATATCATTACAGAGATGATCAAAGGCCATCACGCCGTATACATGAAAGATGTGCTGGATGGTATTTTCAACAACGGCGGTTTTGCCTCCGGTATGCGCATCTCTGTTTACTGTGCCGATCAGACAGCCTATCATGACGAATCCATCCTGCGTCAGGTATACAATGTATACCCGTATATGGAAGGGTATCACATCAACGATGTGCACCGCCAGATCTGCGATTGCTGGAAAGTACCGCCCATCAATCCAAAGACTAAACAGCCCTTTTATTCCAATAAACCGGCCCTGCTGGCAGATGGTGAGATGGACCCCGCTTGCCGCCCTCTTTATATTGACAGGATCCATCATTACATGCCCAACAGCCAGCGCCTGTTGTTTACTAATGGGTCCCATATGGTATTGGGCGGCCGGGAGATGGATACGATGGTACGCGCCTTCCTGGACAATCCCTTTCAACCGGTGATCCCGCAACAGGAAGGCGTGATCGCCTATTAGCCCGGCACTATAAAAATTCAAAGAAAATACAGACCTTTGCCCCGGAATAAACCGGACCTATGATAAAGTTGACACTTATTTTCTTCTTTCTTGTAATTGTTGCACTCGTGGCTTTCATCGTGGCGTGTATCTCCGTTATTAACCGCAATTGCCGGAAGTGGAGTAAACACGATGATTTATTGTAACTACAGCGCTTTTTATCCCGAAAAAGATCCTCCCATATATACGCTCAAAGCCGCGCCCGCTTCCCCGCTGGAATGACTTTTGGAGTGTTCCCCATATATGATCCCACAAGACAAACAAAACGGGGAGGCACATGCCTTCTACAAAGAAGCGTTGCTGCTGCTCAATGAAAGCGGCGTCCGGTATTTATTAGGCGGCGCTTTTGCCATGTTTCACTACACAGGCATCTACCGCGATACAAAGGACCTGGACGTATTCTGCGAGCCGGCAGAATACCCGCGCATCCTTAAATTCTTTGCCGCCAAAGGTTACCGCACAGAATTAACAGACGTGCGCTGGCTGGCCAAGGTCTTCAAGGGCGAGTATTACATAGATATCATCTTCGCCTCCGTCAATAACATCTTTCATGTAGATGAAATGTGGTATGAAGAGGCCCACCAGGCAGAATTTGTAGGTGTAGATGTTAAGCTATTATCGCCGGAAGAGCTGATCCGCTGCAAGATCTACGTACAGAACCGCGAACGCTTCGATGGGGCGGATATCAATCATATCATCCTCCGCTATGGCCACAAGCTCGATTGGAAACGCCTGCAAACGCGCCTGGATCATCACTGGCATCTCCTGCTGGCGCAGTTGTTGATCTTCCAGTTCATTTACCCGGCAGACTACCGCGATATCATTCCCAAATGGCTGCTGGATGAGCTCATGGAAAGGGTAGGGGAGCAATACGAGCTGCCCGCACCCGTAGAAAAGGTGTGCCGTGGCCCGCTGCTGGATCAAACCCAGTACCAGACAGACGTAAAGGAATGGAACTATAAATCATATACTATTAAAACCATTTAATAAGATATGGAACAGGCAAACGGAAAAACACGCATTGCCGCGCTTGGGGATATTCATACCCAGGAAGGCGATAAAGGCAAATGGGCGCCGCTTTTTGAGGAAGTCTCCAAAAAAGCGGATGTATTCCTGCTCTGCGGCGACCTTACAGACACCGGCGATGAAACAGAGGCCCAGGTACTGGTAGAGGAGCTAAAGGCCTGTACCATTCCTATACTCGCTGTGCTGGGCAACCACGATCATGAGAAAGGCCGCCATAAGCTTATCCGTCAGGTTATGCTGCAGCACCACCAGGTGCGTATGCTCGACGGGGAGTCCGTAGTAGTGGCTAATGTAGGCTTTGCAGGCATCAAAGGCTTTGGCGGCGGTTTTGACAAACACATGTTGTCCATGTTTGGCGAAGGCGCTATGAAGGCCTTTGTACAGGAGGTGGTAGATGAAACCCTCCACCTGGACCGTGCCCTGGCCCGCCTGGACCAGGAACATCATGCGCTCAAAAAGATCGCCATCATGCACTATTCCCCCATTAAGGATACCGTCATAGGCGAGCCGGAAGAGATCTTCCCTTTCCTGGGATCATCCCGCCTGGCAGAGCCTTTAAGCCGGCGCGGCGTTACCGCCGTTTTCCATGGCCATGCCCATATGGGCGCCTTCTCAGGAGAAGCCCCGGGTGGCGTAAAAGTCTTTAACGTGTCTAAGCCGGTACTGCAACGGGAGGGTTACCAGACGCCTTTTTTCCTCTTTGAAGTGTAACAACATGTGCAGATTTTCCTTTGTAACGCAATACGCGCGGCCGGCGGCTGATACCCGCAGGCGGAGGAATAACGACGATAGTTCCGCTTTTTCGCTGGTTGCTGGCCAGTCGTTGACCAGCGCTTAATACCGGCTTTTCTTCAGATCTTTGCTGCCCGCCTATTGATGCTGGCAGTTCTGCGGTAGCCACAGGTGTTGAATGTGCGTCACAGGCCACCGGTGCAATATGTACATTGCAGGCTACCTCTTTCCGCACATGCGCCGCTTCCAGGCGGGCCTGCACCGTAGCTTCATCTACGCCATCCCGTAATAAACGCATGGCCTCTCCGGTAAGCGCCTGGTAACGCTTCCGCTTTCTTTCCTTTTCCGGTAGCTTCCAGTAAACCGCGGATCCTATGATAGATGCCGCCGCCATCCACCCGGCATACTCCATAGTGCGCCGGAATGCCGGGGTTCGTTTAACCCGCCGGGCGCTCAGACTGCTTTTTTTTCTCACATAATACTTGCCGTCCCTTTTGTAGTAAGTACGGCCGTCAATGGTGCCCTCGTAAAAAATAGGGCCGCGTTGTTTACCCATGATCTTTCATTTTTTTGATGTCTGACAAATGTAAAGGGGGAGTTTATACCGGCCAAATAAGGTGAACGTTTTGAGCATTTTTAATCAAAAATGTACATTTTTAACACTTTTCGACTAAATCGTACATTTCTGGCAAACTAACAGCTGGGTAGTTGGGGATAGTCGTATGTAGGATAGGGTATGTCCGGCAGTTATACTAACATATCACTAACTACGGACCGCAGTTTATATCGCGTTAAGCCAACACTCCTCCAGGCTCAAAAGCGTTGGGTACTGCTGTTAAAAGCGTTCCAAACCAGGGAAACCCCAGGCTCAAAGGCGTTCAGTACCCGGGTTAAAAGCGTTCCATGCTAGGGTTCGCCATGGGTTAAAAGCGTTCGGTACTAGTGTTAATAGCGTACCAGACAGCAGGCCATCCCTAATCAGAAGCGTTCAGTATATATGTTAAAAGCGCTCTACACCCCCTGGTGTTGCTGGTCCACTGTAGGATTGCTGCTGTCTTATTGTATAAACAGGCTATCCCCATTTCCCTCACCCGTTATTAAATCAGGATTATTTGTTGTATTTTCTCCGCGCTAGTAATCAAAACCACGTATGAAGAACTGGACCCGTTGCATACTGCTATGCCTTCTTTGCATCGCCGCTACGCCACAGAATGATCCGCCCGTTAATTGGAAAAACATCCGCGTGCTGGTATATACCCGCAACGGAAAAGGATATGTGCACCAGAATATACCCGCTGCCATAGCCGGTATCCGCGCATTAGGGACCAAATACGGCTTTAAGGTAGATGTATCGGATACCCCCGCAGATTTTACAGACGCTAATCTCCGCAAATACAACGCCCTCATATTTGCCAACACCAATAACGATGTATTTGATACGGACGCGCAAAAACTGGCCCTCATGCATTTTGTAGAGGCAGGCGGCGGTTTTGTAGGCATCCACTCCGCAGTGGGCACAGAGCGTAAATGGGAATGGTTTAAGCGGATGATCGGCGGCACCTTCGAGCGGCATCCACCTTTTCAGCCCCTGAAGGAGCTGGTCATCGATCCTCAGCATCCATCCACCGCCGCTTTACCTAAGGTCTGGCAATGGGAAGATGAATGTTATTTCATAAAGGAACTAAACCCGGATCTGCATGTGTTGGTAGTGCATGAGCTCAACGGCGTCAACGATAAAGAGAAACCGGAGATCTATGGACATGTTTTTCCTTCCGTATGGTGCCATGAGTATGATGGCGGCCGCCAATGGTATACCGCCCTTGGGCATGATGCTAAAGTATATGCCGATCCTGTTTTTCAGCAACATCTCCTCGGAGGCCTGCAATGGGTACTAAGCCGGCGCGGGCCGCTGGATTATTCCCGTGCAAAAGCACAACATCCGGATGATCCGCTGCCGTATTAAACTAATAGCTAACCATCAACTGTACATAAATAGCAACCCATGAAAGAACAAAATAACCCGCCTCGTTCCACGAGAAGAAACTTCCTCAAAGACACCCTCAAGGGCGCCGGCGCCCTGGCATTAGCCGGCTTCCCCACCATTGTGCCCGCACACGTATTGGGTAAAAATGCGCCCAGCAATCGTATTAACATCGGCGCTATTGGCAATGGCCGTATCTCCCGTGGCCACGATATGCCCGGCGTCTGGAAATATGACCAGGCACGTATCATCGCCGTCTGCGACTTGGATAGTAACCGCGTAGCCTCCGCTAAGCGCCTGGTAAATGACTACTACAGCAAAAAGACCGGCAAACCTTACGACGGGGTAAAAACATACGAAGACTACCAGGAACTGCTCAATAATAAAGATATTGACGCCGTATTGATCAGCACACCGGATCACTGGCATGTAATACCCGCCATACACGCGGTACGTGCAGGAAAGGATGTATATATGCAGAAACCCGCTTCCCTCACCATTGCAGAGGGCCGCGCCCTTAGCGATGCCGTGCACCATAGCGGCCGTATCCTGCAGATAGGCAGCCAGCAACGCTCTATGCCCCAGTTCAAAAGGGCATGTGAGCTGGTACGTAATGGCGTGATAGGTAAAGTGCATACCGTATATGTAGGCCTGCCTATTGACGATCCAAAAGAAAGCACCGTAGAGAAAGATATGCCCCTGCCCGCTAATCTCGGCTATGAGAAATGGCTGGGCGAAACGCCTTTTGTGCCTTATACCGAAAAACGCGTACACCCGCAGGCAGATTTTTCCAGGCCCGGCTGGCTGCGTTGTGAGCAGTTTGGCGCTGGCATGATCACCGGTTGGGGCGCACATCATTTTGATATTGTGAACTGGGGGCTGGATACAGAATACACCGGCCCTGTGGAGATCTCCGCTACGGCAACATTCCCGCCGGCAGGCAACCTCTGGGATGTACATGGCCCTTTTAAATCGGAGACTGTTTTTGCCAACGGCGTAAAAGTGCTGGCCAGCAATGAATACCCAAACGGGGTAAAATTCGTAGGGGCAGATGGATGGATCTTCGTGACCCGGGGCAACTATGCGGCCACCGCCAGCGACCCGGTAGCCAAAGGGGAGAATACCAAAGCCCTCGACGCGAGCGATCCCCGTATACTCAATGCCGTAATACCGGCAGACGGTGTACATTTGTATGAAAGCAAAGACCATCACGGCAACTGGCTGGATTGTATACAATCGCGCCAAACGCCCATCACGCCTATTGAAGTAGGCCACCGCGGCTGTACCGTTTGCCTGCTCAATCATGCCGCCATGAAGCTGCAACGCAAACTGTACTGGGATCCGGTAAAGGAACGTTTTAAGAATGACGATGCGGCCAACGCCCTGCTTACCCGCCCGCAGCGCTGGCCCTATGTATTGGACTGATAACTAAACGAAAATCATGAATAACAGACTGATTCCATCACTATTGCTTCTAGGAATGATGAACTACGCCTGTAACACCGGCAACACGACAAAAGAACAAAACCAGGATTCCACCGCTGCCGGCCAGCCGGCTATCCGCCTGGTAACCCTGGATCCCGGCCATTTCCATGCGGCCCTGGTACAGAAATCTATGTACCCTGGTATCGACTCCGTGGTGCACGTGTATGCGCCGGATGGCCCGGAGCTGCAGGGACAGCTCAACTTCATTAACCAGTACAATACCCGCGCAGACGCGCCCACGCACTGGCAGGAAGATATCTACAAGGGCCCGGACTTCCTGGAAAAAATGGTGGCGGAGAAGAAAGGCAACGTGGTCGTAATGGCCGGTAATAACCTGCGTAAAACGGAATACATACAGCAAGCGGTTGCTGCTGGTATGAACGTACTGGCGGATAAGCCCATGGCCATCAGCGCTGCGGGTTTTGATAAGCTGCAGCAAACCTTCCAGGATGCACAGCAAAAGAAAGTGCTGTTGTATGATATCATGACGGAACGCTCAGAGATCACCAATACCCTGCAGGCGGAATTATCACGCATCAACGATGTTTTTGGTACCCTGCAGCCAGGCACCGCAAAGGAGCCGGGCGTAGTGATGGAAAGCGTGCATAACTTCTATAAATATGTATCCGGTAAGGCCCTTACACGGCCGGCCTGGTTCTTTGACCCGGAACAGCAGGGTGATGCTATTGTAGATGTAGGCACCCACCTGGTTGACCTGGTGCAATGGGAATGTTTCCCTAACGTAGTGCTGGATTATCAGAAAGACATCCAGCTGCAGTCCGCCCGCCACTGGACCACGCCCGTTACGCTGTCCCAGTTTAGCGTGATCACCGGCCTGGATAGTTTTCCTGCCTACCTGGGTAAATACGCTAAGGATACCGTGCTGAATGTGCATGCCAACGGGGAAGCCCAATACATGCTTAAAGGAGTACATGTAAAAGTAACGGCCCTGTGGCAATACGCCGGTCCGGAAGGTAGTGGCGATACCCATTACTCTATCCTGCGCGGTACTAAGAGCAACCTCGTGATCCGCCAGGGTAAGGACGAAAAGTTTGAGCCTAGTTTATACGTAGAGCCGGTAGGCGCTAACAAGGCGCCTGCCTTTGAGCAGACCTTGCAGGCAGCCTTACAGCAGCTGGAAAGCAAATACCCCGGCTTGTCACTGGAAAAGACCAAAGCGGGCTGGAAGATCGTAATACCCGCCAAATACAAAGTAGGCCACGAAGCGCATTTTGCCCAGGTAATGGAGCGTTACCTGCAATACCTCAAAGATGGGCAGCTGCCGGAATGGGAAGTGCCGGGTATGCTGGCCAAATATTACACCACTACCAAAGCATTGGAAATGTCCATGCAACAGAAATAATCGTTCTTACATTGAATACAAACAAAAAGCAGCACGGCATTAGCCGCGCTGCTTTTATTATTATACAATCGGTGTAGGTATCAGCTATTTATTTTATCGTCACCCCCATGCCCAGCTGTATCTCCTGGTTATGCCATTTATAGCGGTCATCCACATCGTTCACGTTGGCAATACCATACACATAACGGC
The DNA here is from genome assembly GCF_008386695.1 of Chitinophaga agrisoli. Classification (GTDB taxonomy): domain Bacteria; phylum Bacteroidota; class Bacteroidia; order Chitinophagales; family Chitinophagaceae; genus Chitinophaga; species Chitinophaga agrisoli. The sequence goes on along the minus strand of NZ_VUOC01000002.1, from coordinate 1,066,621 downwards.
CGTAAAACCGTATCTGGGCAACATGTAGCGTAAGACCAGCGGCCACCCCGTAATCTAATTTCTTAAAAGCAGCCCGGTCGCGCAACAGCAGGTCTTCATTATCATACACAAGGAAGCTCATCTGCGGTCCTGCATTCAGTGACAGGATCTCGTTCACGTTGTACGTAAGCAGCACCGGTACCGTCACATAACTCAGCTTTACAGACGATTTCGCGTCGTTTTTCCCGGAGTTTACGTAGTACGTCAGGAAATCATCGCCCTGTTTGTTGTTAAACTGCGTAAACAGCACTTCCGGCTGTAAACCCCATTTGGGCGTAAAATTGTATTCGGCAAAAGCGCCTCCATTAAATCCCAGGCTAAAGTTACCCTTCATACCCTTACCCGATATGTTGGTCAGGTCCATATCAGCTTTTAAACCGAAATGAAAGGATGACTGCCCGTAAGAAACGGTGGCCAGCAGTAACAGGCCCATAATGGCCGTCAGTAGTTTGTTAGTCATAGATACAAAATATGGAGGTACAAATATGCTATACAGGAACGACTATGGCGCGCCTAATAGATGATCAGGCGCTTTACCCCCATAATACCGGGAAATTTATGGATGATCTGCCGTTTTTTTCCTAAAATTGTGAGCACAAGGATCACTGAAAATTCCACGTATGAGAAAATACACGGCCGTTTATCTGTTCGTAGTATACCTGTTTATGAGTTGTGCAGCGCCCCAACCACCCCAGGTCACCCTGTCAAAAGCAATGCTGAAGGATAAGATCATGGGCGGCTGGGCCGGTCAGACAATTGGCGTTACCTTTGGCGGCCCCTATGAGTTCCGCTTCAATGGCACTTTTATACAGGATTATCAGCCCCTGTTGTGGTACGATGGATACCTGAAGAAGACCATGCTGGAAAACCCCGGCCTCTATGACGATATCTACATGGATCTCACCTTTGTAGATGTATTTGAGCGCGCCGGCCTGGACGCCCCGGTAGACTCCTTTGCACAGGCGTTTGCCCATGCGGGTTATATGCTGTGGCATGCCAACCAGTCTGCCCGTTATAATATCCTGCAGGGCATAAAAGCCCCGGCTTCCGGTCATTGGACCAACAACCCCCACGCAGATGATATTGATTACCAGATAGAATCCGATTTTGCCGGCTTAATGAGCCCCGGTATGCCCAACCTGGCATCCGCCATCAGCGATAAGGTGGGCCATATCATGAATTATGGCGATGGATGGTATGGCGGCGTATTTGTAGGCGCCATGTACACCCTGGCATTTATATCGGACGATATACCCTATGTGATAACAGAAGCGCTCAAGACCATTCCCGCCCGTAGTACCTTCTATCAATGTATAGCCGATGTGATGCGCTGGTACCAGGTATACCCTAACGACTGGCGGCAGACCTGGTTTGAGCTGCAAAAGAAATGGAGCGCGGAAAAGGGCTGTCCGGAAGGTGTATATGCGGCTTTTGATATTGATGCCAAGATCAATGCGGCCTATATCGTATTGGGGCTGCTCTATGGGAAGGGCGATTTTACCCGTACCCTGGAAATTGCTACCCGCGCCGGCCAGGATGCGGATTGTAATCCGTCTTCCGCCGGCGGTATCCTGGGCGCCATGCTGGGGTATAAACGGATCCCGGAAAAATGGAAGATGGGATTAAAAGAAGCAGAAGGGCTCGATTTTAAATATACCACCATGTCCCTGAATAAGGTGTATGAGATCAGTTACAACCATGCGTTGCAGATGATAACGCGCCAGGGCGGTAAGGTAGGAGCGCAGAATGTGAGCATTGCCGTACAAACGCCCCGCGCAGTAAAGCTGGAACAATGTTTTGAAAAGATGGAGCCAGTGGCCAGAACGGCCTGGTATAATGTAGATATACAGGATACCTCCTTTGAATTTGAAGGCAGCGGTTTTGTGCTGCGCGGAGATGTTTTTAAGAAACAAGCAGTGGCAGATACCACGCTTTCTATGGAAGTCTATATCGATAACCGCCAACAGCCCACCGTGGCCCTGCCTACCAGCTATCAAACCCGGCGCAATGAGCTGTGCTGGGCCTATAACCTCGAAAATAAAAAACACGAAGTGCGCATCCGCCTGCTAGGCCCTTCAGCCAGTTATGCGTTGCGCACTTCAGATTATATTATCTACAAATAATAATGTGCTAATGTGCTGATATGCTAATGTGCTAATGAAATGCAGCGATTGTTCCACATTAGCATATCAGCACATTAGCACATCAGCACATTAGATCACGGGTCCAGCGGATCCAGCGGATCCTCATGCAAACTCTCCTCAGAAGGCAGGTACTCTATGCTCTCATCATTCAGTGTCCGCATCTTGCGGTAGGGCAGGTATCCCATATCTTTTATACATACCTTTTCAAAGAACACGCTGGACGCATAGATCAGGTGCGCCTTACTGCTGGTCACCAGCACCTTTTTATCCGCAGGGAAGCCATTGCGTAACAGGATACGGTTGGCATTGCGCATATTGGTAGTGGTATGCCTTGCATGCGGTTCTACGATAATAGCATTGGCCGGTATATCGCAGCTGTCTGCCAGGAACTTCTTCATCTCTATGGCTTCGCTGTATTTGGTGCCAAAAGGATGTACATACCCGCCAGATACGATCAGGAAAGGCGCTTTATGCTGTTTGAACAGCTCCGCGCCGGTACGGCAGCGTTGCTTGTTCATAAAGCTGATGGGTTGATCATCGTCCGGGCCGGCGCCCAGTACTAATATTACGGAGTAGGGAAACTCATTCCACTGGATACTGCTTACACGCGATATCGGCGCCTGGTTGGTCGCAGACATTGGCTCATGCCGGGCGGCATGGTCTTTCCCGTTCAGCTGCAGCAGGTCCATGGCAAAACGCAGGGCCGGGCTAAAGAACAGGCCAGCGGCATCCTGCTGTTTATACCCGCTCCACAAGTGCTGTACTGCCGCTGTATAAGCCGCGCTGCGCACATCATAGGCGGCGGAGTCAATACGGGGATAGCGCAGGCCTATATTCTTCGTATAGGCAGTCAGGATATAGTTAAGACCCAGGGCCTCTTCCCGCCAGCGCATGATGAGCATCTCCTCTTCCGGCATAGATGCATAGCGCATAAAAACGCCGCTGGGCCGCAGGTGCTGTTGTAAGGTTTCCCGGAAAGCAGATTGCTGGGTATACAGCGTTTGCAGTGCCTGGGAAATGGTTTTGATCTGCTCTGTATCGTACAGCAGGGCGTTGGCATAACAGGCGGCACTGGTACAGCTATCTGTCAGTTGCTTTACCCGCTGCTGGTGTTCACGGGAATATTGCTGCAAGGCCTTGTTGTTACTGAGGGCCTTGTGCAGCACCGGCTCTTGTTCAAACAGGGTAAGCAGGTAAAAATTCTTATCCTGCACCAGGTTGCCGCTTTGCACAAACTGGTAGGCCGGATCAAAAGTTGGCTGGCCCTGTGCCCGCAGCAGCATAGGCAGGGTACATGCCAGGCTGCAGAGCAGCAGGAAAAAGGTACGTCGCATCATATGACTATCAACTGATTACTGGCTGCAAAATAGTAAAATCCGATTACCATTGCTAAGGCGGACGGAACGATCCCTTAAAAATACGGCCGCCACAGCCGGGCTTGCACAGAAGATTTAACATTTACATAAAAAAGGATGTGCAGACGGTAAGACTATAGCCTCACCTGTCTGCACATTCCTATTTATATACCCGTAAGTTAATGCGCTACTTTCGGCGGCATCAATTTATACACCACCGGCGTCACCACCCTGGATAATAGCGTAGAGCTGATCAATCCGCCTATCAGCACAATGGCCAGCGGCGCTATCAATGGATTATTGGAAATGGCGATTGGTATCAATCCGCCAATGGCCGTTAAAGAAGTCAGCACAATTGGCAGGAAACGTACTTCCCCGGCCTCGCGGATAGCAGCCTCCAGCGATCTGCCCTCCATACGCAGCTGGTTGGTGAAGTCCACCAGCAATATGGTGTTCTTTACCTCAATACCCGCCAACGCTATCATACCGATAATGGCCACAAAGGAAAGTGAGTTCCCGCTCAGCCACAGGGCAATGGCCGCGCCTACTACACCCAGTGGTATCACAGATAATACGATCAGGGTACTTTTGAAGGTCTTGAACGCCAGTATCAGCACCGCTATGAACAGGAAGATGGTGACAATGATCACGCTCAGGAAGCCGCCAAAGGAGTTCTGGCGCGACTCTACCTCGCCGCCCATCTCGTAGCTGTACCCGGCTGGTAGCACCTGCTTATTCATCTTGCCGATCACGTCATTGATCACCCGGTCCGCCAGGAAACCTTTCTGTATAAAGGCTTTTACAGATACCACCCTTCTTTTCTCCTGGTGGTTAATGTTCACCGGCGAGGTCTCCATCTGCAAATCAGCTACCTGGCCTATCGGGAAGGGCTTACCATCGTTATTGTTTACATACAGGTTGCTGAAGGCGTCCAGCGTAGGCCGGCCGCTACGGCCACGTGTCAGCACAATATTGTAATCATTATCATTATCGTCTGTATAACGGCCCACATTCAGGCCTGCTACCGCCAGGCGTACGGTACGGTCAATATTAATGGAAGGGATGCCGAGCAGTTGCGCCTTCTCCCGCTGTACGGCTACCCGTATATCGCTTTTTAACAGGCTTACCGGGTTATCTACATAGATGGTGCCGGGCGTACGCTGTAACATGACCTCCGCTTTGGCCGCCAGCATACGCAGCGTATCCAGGTTATCGCCAAACAGGCGTACCTCCACCGGCGCGGCCACGGGCGGGCCCTGCTCAAAATTCTTTACCTCTACCTTTGCGCCGGGATAAGGCGTCCATAGCTTCCGTAGCTGCTCTATCAGCGCCAGCTTGTCGGTAGGATTGATGTTTTCTTTCAGCTGTACAAAGATCTCCGCAAACTCAGGATGCTCATTCTCCGGTACCACATTGTAATAGATCCGGGGATTGCCTTTGCCTACATTGCTGGAGAAATATTTCACCGCAGGCTCCTGTTTCAGCACCCGTTCTATATCCCGCGTAATACGGTTAGTATAAGCAAGATTACTTTGCGGCGGCGTGGTGATATTGATCATGAACTGCGGTTTCTCTGATGCGGGGAACAGGCTAAAGCCTATCACGCCAAACAGGAAAAGCGATGCGCCAAATACCACCACGGTGGTAACAATAGTTATTACAGGATGCTGCAACGCTTTATCCAGGAAGCGGGCATAACTGCCATGTATCAGCCTTTTCAGGCCGCGCATAAACAGGTTGCCGTCCGGATGCCCCGCATGGTTGCGCAGCAGTTTGCTGGACAGGAAGGGGATAATGGTGAGCGATACGAACATGGAGGCCAGCACACTCAATATCACCGCCAGCGGCAGCCCGCGTATAAAATCGCCACTGCCTTCCGGCAGGAACACCAGCGGCATAAAGGCAATGATCAGCGTTACGGTACAAAGCACCACCGCTGTGCCTATCTGTTTGGTGGCTTTTAAAGTGGCTTCCAGGGGAGTATGTCCCTGTAGTATCCAGCGCTCAATGTTCTCCACCACGACAATGCTGTCATCTACCAGCAGGCCCAGGGCCACTACCAGGCCTACAATGCTTAGCTGGTTCAGGTTATACCCCAACGCCTGTAACAGGATCACGCCAATAGCTAATGATAACGGAATGGAGATCATCACGATCAACGCCGGGCGGCCGCCCAGCGGTAACAGCGTAACGGCTACCAGCAGGATGGCGATCAGGAAATCCTCGCCCAGATGCCCCAGCCGCCGGTTTACATTATCTGCCTGGTCAAATTGCTGCACCAGGTCAATATTAGCCGGTAAGGTCTTTTTGAATTTTTCAATAACGGGCTTGTACACCTTTTGTGTCTGACTGATATTCTCACCCTCTTTCTGTGCGGCGGCTACAAACACGCAGCGGTAGCCATTCAGGCGGGTCTGATAAGTGGCGTCCTCATAACCATAGTATACGTTGGCGATGTCTTTGAGGAAAAGATTACGCCCGTTTTTAGCATTGATAAGCGTATTCCTGATGTCTTCCAGCTTATGGAAATTACCGCTGGTCTTGATGTTAAAGATCCGGTTGCCGGCGTCTACGCTGCCGCCGGGAATGTTCAGCGTTTCATTCTGCAGGCTGTTGATCACATTGCTGACTGGCAGGTTCAGCTGGGCCAGTTTCTCCAGGTCCAGCTCCACGCGTACTTGCTGCTCCGGTAAGCCAAAGATCTCCACGTTCTTCAGCGCGGGCAGCTTTTCCAGCTCGTCCTGCAGTTTCTCTGCATAGTACTTCAGCTTGTCGCGGGAGGCGTTCTCGGAGATCATGGCCAGCTGCAGCACATTCACATCAGAAGGCTGTACCTTCTGGATATCGATGCTGATATTATCCTGCGGCAGATCGCGGCGTTTATTGTTCACTGTTCTTACGATCTCCTGGTATTTCTCGTCGATGTTCACGCGGTATTTGTATTCCACACGCAGCACGGCCAGCCCGTCGCTGATGCTGGTGCGGATCTTGCGGATGTTCTCCAGCCCATAGATCTCCTTTTCGAGCGGGTCTACGATCAGCTCTTCCATATCCTTTGGGCTGGTACCGGGGTATACGACGATAACGGTAAAATTAGGCGAGTGCATTTCCGGGTCTTCTGAACGCGGTATGTTCATAATGGTGCTAATGCCCAGTGCAACGATCATGATAAAGATCACCAGCGTAAACTGGTAGTTCTTTACAGCATAGTCAGATATTTTCATAATAATTAGCTTTTCTAAGCCACCGGTGGTTGCCGGTTAATAGTAGTTATTGAATGTTGACTATCAGCTATTAGCAGTACACTGTTATTATCCGGCCAATCATCCACTGTGTCAGGCTTAACAATCATAAGAATTACATCATTCAATTTATCCCCGGATAATAACAGCAAACCGCTAATAGCTAACAGCTAGTTTTTCATCACCCGGATGGTGCTGCCATCCGTTAAATAAGCATTTCCGGAGATGATAAGATTGCTGGCGTCTGCCAGTCCGCTGCTGATGATCACCTTATCTTTCTCCATACCGGCAACAGTTACCGGCACCTTCTTCGCAGTTTGTCCATCATTGGTGATGAATACAAAACCGCTGTTGCCGTCTCCATCCAGTAAGGCTTCATAGGGGATGGCCCAGGGACCGCCTTTGCTGGCGTCTATGGTATTATGACCGTTGATCACCGCTTTGCCAAACATACCATAGGCAATGGCCGCAGGTTTGTCGCCGCTAAGTTTTATATCTATTGAAAATGCGCTGGTGGCAGGGTCTATGCCTTCGCCCCGGCGGGTTACGATGCCATGGAAGGTTTTGCCAGGAACAGATTCTACTTCGATCGTAGCGCTGTCCTGCAGTTGGATGGCCGCCCATTCTTTATTGCTGACCGCCACACGCAGCAGCCAGTTGCCGGATTGTGCGCCATTGGTCTGCAACACAGGAGCGCCGGCGGTTACCTGCTGTCCCTCATTGGCCAGCTTCCGTAATACATATCCGTTACGCGGCGCCGTGATCACAGAATGACTGCGGTTAAATTCCGCCGTGCGTAATTGCTGTTGCGCTATATCAAGGGCCGTCTTTGCATTCTGCAGCTGCTCCAGCGTGGCTACGCTGTCTCTGTAAAGATTATTGGTGCGTTGATGATCGCGCTGCGCTTTTTCATAAGCCAGCTGCGCCTGTTGCACCTGTGCGTCTATCTCTGTGGGATTAAGGGTGGCTACGGTCTGGCCCTGGCGGATGGCGTCGCCTTCCTTTACCAGTATGCGTTGAATGATACCGCCTGTTTTAAAGGAGAGCAACACTTCATCGTCCGTAGTGAACTGTCCGGATACCGGGATAGCGGCAGATGCAGTGGTAGCATTCAGCGCCTGCAGCTGCACCGGTATGGCGCTTGTGGCTGGGATCTGTGAAGCGGCGGATTCGCTGCCGCAGGACTGTAAGCCCGCTGCGCCGCCTATCAGCAATAGTAAGGAAAAGATCGGTTTCATATACTTAAGCATTTTATGTAGTGGTTTGTATTTGTATTTGATCCATCATATAATTCGTCTGCCATTCGCGCATCCTTTCATCTGCACATTAGCACATCTGCACATCCCTTCATCTGCACATCAACTCATTCTCTTCCCAACGGAAAACTCGCGCCTGCTCTTTCTATCTCTGCCTGCGCTATCTGCACCTGCGCATAGGCCTGCAACGATTCCAACCGCGCATTGGTCAGCTGTTGCTGCGCGTCCAGTAATTCGAGGTACAATAGCTGTCCTTCCTTATATACTTTCAATTGATCCCGGTAATATTTCTCCGCCAGCTGCAGCTGTGTTTGCGCGCTGTTATAATTGCTCCGTGCAGTTTGATAATTATTGGAAGCGGTATTCATTTCCAGCTGCAATGATTGCGCTGTTTCATCATAGGCGGCTTTAGCCGTGGAGGCGTCTGTAGCGGCCTGCTGGGCGCGGGCGCGGCGTTGTCCGCCGGTAAAGATGTTCCACTGCAGGTCCACACCTAACAGGTAGTACCGCGATGTATTATTGAACTGCCAGTTATAAGCCTGTGAGCCAAGATCCAGGAAAGTGCTAAGCTTGGGAATAAAGGTGGATTGCTGCTGCTTTTGCTGTAGTAATGCAATGTTCCGTGCCTTGTCCAGCTGTACAAGCTCTTCCCGGCCATTGATGCCGCCGTTAAGATCAGGTATAACGCCGGTCGTTATCGCCAATGCTGCGCTATCCGCCACAATACTATCTGCCAGCTGCCGGTTCAGCAAAAAGTTAAAATAAGCCCTGGCGTTCTGTTGATTGTTCTGCGCCGCGGTAATGGCCGCCAGTGTTTTCTCCCGTTCTGCCTGCGAGCGGGTAAGCGCCGTGCTGTTACGCACGCCGTTGCGCAGCATGCTTTCATTTACGCGGATGTTTTCCCGCACCAGCTGCAGCGCGTTATCATAAATGGTTACCGAACGTGCTGCCTGGAAGTATTGATAATAAGCAGTCTTGATATCCTTCACCAGCTGGCGTTTATACACATTTACCGCTGCCTGTTGCCGCGAGATATCTTCCCGGCGGATTTGCTGCGCATACCAGATCTCCGTATTGATCAATGGGAGGGAGGTGCGCACTTTAGCATCGTAAAAATTATCAGGGTTCAGCTGTATGGATTGGTTGCTGAGCATCGGTAGCTTAGGTCCCGTAGTTAGTTCATTCAATGTCTGGTACACCGGGTTTATCAGGTCGCCCACCGGCACGTCAATCGTACGGCCGCCGCTGGCTTTTGTGTAATTGGCCAGCAGGCTTACCTGCGGCAGGAACATCCCCCGGGCTTCCTGCAGCGCATACATGGATTTCTCCAGGGCAAAATTCCGCTGCTGTAGGGATTGGTTATGGGCAAAGGCCTCCTGGATGTATTGGTCCAATACCGCTGGACGAGCTTCCGCAGTTTCAGCCGCTACTGCCATCGCACGCGCCGCCTCCGCGCTATCAGCTATCATCCACCGGCCCCCTGCCACCGCATTCGCTCCCAAAGCCCCAACCGTAGCCCGTGCACGCGCCGCCGCCACCTGCTGGCCCTCCGCAGCGCCAATGCCAATGAATGGCATTATTAATATAACCGCAAGTAACTTATTAACCTTTGTTGACATAATGAACAGTGTTTAGTATTGGCGTAAAAAAAAGGGAGATAAATCCCCGTTAATTTTCGTGAAGCGCAATCTCCTATTAAACTTTTATCATTTGCAGATATTGATCCAACGCATGGTAGATGGCATGACTGGCGCTGTTATCATCCAGCGACATCACCTTCAGCCTGCACCGCACATGCAACGATACCAACCCGTGACAAACAGACCACAAAGACAGCGCCGCTACATGTTTGTCCTGAAACCGGATCAGCTGCTGCGCCATACACTCCTCAACAATACTCAGCAAAAACTGCAGAGATGCATCCCCATTCTCCCAGGTATCCTCCTGCTCGATCTTGTTCATCGGAGAGCGGATAATAAACATCAGATCATAAAGATCCGGCTGCTCCAGCCCAAATTGTATATAAGCCTTACCCAATTCCTCCAGCCGCTTAAACGGATGTTTATTCACCGCCTTCTTTTCAAACACCTGGTAAAGCTTCTCAAAAGCCTGACGCTGCACATCATACAACAGCTCATCCTTATCCTTATAGTACAGGTAAATAGTGGCCGGACTGTACTCTATCTTCTCCGCAATATTGCGGATGGACGTCTTTTCATACCCTTCTTCCAGGAACATACGCATAGCAGCGTCCATGATCAGCCGCTTCATCTCCGTTTTTTCCCGTTCCTTTCTGTCTGCAATGCCCATGTCAATTTATTTACATCGCAAACTTACTGAACAGTGTTCAGTATTCCAAATAAATCTTTTTGCAATATTCCATACTTTGTCCCGTCTTCCTAACCATATAGATCATATACTATGATACACACCATTCTCGGAGCCGGCGGGGTCATCGCCAAAGAGCTAACTAATACATTGCTGCAAAACGGAAAAGAAGTGAAGCTCGTCAGCCGTCAGCCAAAAGCCATAGGCGGGCGCACAGATATTGCCGCTGCAGACCTGACGAATTACGAACAAACAAAAGCCGCGGTGGCAGGCTCCGCGGTGGTATACCTCTGCGCAGGATTGTCCTATGACAGGAAGGTATGGGCCGCCTCCTGGCCAAAGATCATGCGTAACACCATCGACGCCTGTAAAGCGGCCAACGCCAGACTGATCTTCTACGACAATGTATATATGTACGGGCTGGTGAACGGCCCCATGACAGAAGACACACCTTATAACCCTATCACAAAAAAAGGAGAGATCCGGGCGCGTATCGCCACGGAACTGATGGACGAAGTAAAAGCCGGTAACCTCCGCGCCAGCATTGCCCGCGCGGCAGACTTCTACGGTCCCGGCGCAGATACCACCGGTATGCTGAATGTGCTCCTCATCAGCAAATTTGTAAAAGGTAAAAAAGGTATGTGGCTGGGTAGCGATGAACTGCCGCATAGCTACTCCTATACGCCGGATTCAGGCAAGGCCATGTATCTCCTGGGCCAGGATCCCGCTGCAGATAACCAAACATGGCACATGCCTACTTATAATCCCGCCCTTACCGGCAAAGAATACGCTGCCCTGATCGCGCAAAAAACAGGGGCTAAACCCGCTTATACAAAAATGAACAGCTTTATGCTGCGCCTGGGAGGCCTGTTTGATGGCGTTGTGGGCGAGCTGCAGGAAATGTTATACCAGAACACCAACCCTTACGTGTTTGACTCAACGAAGTTTAACAGGCATTTCAATTTTCAACCTACCAGCTACGAGCAGGGGATAAGCGAAACAATAGCGGCGGCAAAATGATAACAGCAGTGTAGCCTCGTATAGCCGCATTCAATTTCCTGTAAAATAAAAACCGCCCAGGAATGGGCGGTTGAACAACTTTGCCTAGAATTTACACTACAATTTGTTGATAACAAGATTACGATGCTTAATGATAAAAAGGCACTAATCAGATGTTAACAGGAATACGAATCCGGTGTTAATGATCACCTGGTCAAAAAACACCTTTCATAAATTTTTTTGGTTTTTTGGATCACGCCCGTATCTTTGCACCAGTTCTTTACGATCACTTATCAAGAAAGGCAGAGGGAAATGGCCCTGCGAAGCCTTAGCAACCCGCCACCGTACCACGGTGAGCAAGGTGCTACATCCATCCGTTCCATAGAGGACGGGAAGATAAGTCAGCAGTTTTTACTTTAAGTTACTACACAATAAAGAAAAGCTCACCTGACTATCAGGTGAGCTTTTTTGTTTTATACCCCTCCTGCGCTCTCTTGAAAAGTGGTTCTTAGTGGCTGATACGAAGGCCTTTATATCGCAGTACATACGGCAGGTGCACATGCCGTTGATAACGTCTGCGGGCAAACGTTCCTTCACTGAAAAGAACTTGTCTAAACAACTTATTTCATCAATTAAAAAACAAACAAGATGAGCACCATTACAGAACTGATCCATTCCATTCCCGTTGACGAATTAACCGGCGCTATTGCCGTGCCTATCTATCAAACCTCCACCTTTGTGCAGGAAGCGCCCGGGGTGAATAAAGGCTTTGATTACGCCCGCACCAACAATCCTACACGGCAAACATTAGAGACTATCGTAGCGCAGCTGGAAGGCGGCCATACCGCCGCCGCTTTCTCCAGTGGCCTGGCCGCTATCGACGCAGTATTGAAACTGCTGCAGGCCGGCGATGAGATCGTTGCGGTGGATGATATCTATGGCGGCGCATTCCGCTTATTCGATAAAGTGTACGCAAAATTCGGCGTCAAAGTGCATTATGTCGATACCTCCAACCTCAGGGCCGTAGCCAATGCTATTACGCCGGCTACCCGCCTCATATGGCTGGAAACGCCTACCAATCCTACGTTGAAGATCTCAGATATAAGCGCCATCGCAGATATCGCCAAAGCGCATAACTGCTGGCTTTGCGTGGATAATACCTTTGCTTCGCCGGTATTGCAGCAGCCTTTATTACAAGGGGCGGATATTGTAGTGCATAGCGCTACCAAATACCTGGGCGGCCATAGCGATCTGATAGCGGGGCTGGTCATCACCCGCACCCCGCAGCTGGGCGCAGAGATCAAATTTTACCAGAATGCCTGCGGCGCCGTGTTATCCCCGTTTGATAGCTTTTTGCTTATCCGGGGGATTGAGACCCTGCACCTGCGCGTAAAACAGCACAGCGCCAATGCCCTGGCGGTGGCTACTTACCTGGAGCAGCACCCCGCGGTAGGAAAAGTATTTTATCCGGGGCTGGCGTCTCACCCCGGTCATGCGCTGGCCAAACGCCAGCAGAAAGGTTTTGGCGGCATTGTGTCTTTTACCCTGCGGGATGATACGGAAGAGGCGGCACAAGCCTTTGTGACCAGCACCCGGTATTTTAAACTGGCAGAGAGCCTGGGCGGCATAAAAAGCCTGCTCTGCCATCCCGCGGCAATGACCCATAAATCCATTCCAGACGAGAAACGCCGGGCGGCCGGCGTAGCGGATAGCCTTATCCGTTTGTCCGTAGGCCTCGAAGAAGCAGATGACCTGGTGGCCGATCTGGAACAGGCTTTTAAAAGAGCAGGGAAAAAACTAACTTCGTCGGTACCAACATACTGATATCTTATGAACCTACGCCGCTCCTTATCCCTGTTTTTATGCTGCTGCGCATGCAGCGTTTATGGCCAGCAACCGGTTGCCGCAACAGCGACCCGCTCCTTTGTGCTGAAGAACATTACGCTGATAGACGGTACAGGCGCTGCGCCTAAGAAAAAAGTAAGCCTGGTGATACAGGGCGATCGCATTGCCAAAATATTACCAGCCGCCACACCGCCGCCGGCAAACTCCCGGGTACTGGACGGTCAGGGGCGCACTGTAATACCAAGCCTGGTGAATGGCCACGGTCACCTGGGCCTCCTCAAAGGCAATAAGGCAGGGGCGGAGAATTATACGCAAAGCAATATTATCCGGCAGTTAGGCAAATATCAGGCATTTGGTATCAGCCAGGTATTATCATTGGGCACAGACAGGGAAAGCATTTTTCCCATGTTGAGGGCTTCCCACCAGGGACAGCTCCAGGGCGCCACCTTTTATAGCGCCGGTTACGGTTTTGCTGCCGTAGGCGGCGTGCCGGGGCCTTTTGCGGATAAAGCCCTGCGCCCCACTACGCCGGAAGAAGCCATCGCAGATGTGCAAAAACTGGCAGATCTCCATGTGGATTTTGTAAAGATGTGGGTGGATGATGGCGGCGGAACCCTGCCCAAGCTGTCGCCGGAAATATACCAGGCCATCATTACCGCAGCCCACGCGCACAACCTGCGCGTAGCGGCCCATGTCTACTACCTGGAGGATGCCCGCCGCTTAGTGGCCGCCGGCGTGGATGTGCTGGCCCACAGCATCCGCGATAAGGATGTGGATGATGCGCTGATCAATGACATGAAAGCAAAAGGTACCATCTATATCCCTACTTTATGTATAGACGACTATGGCTTTGTCTACGCCGGACAACCGGAATGGCTGAACGATTCCCTCTTTAAAGCCTCCCTGGAACCGGGCGTATGGGAAATGCTTATCAGCATCGATTATAAAACACAACAGCAGAACGATCCTGCCCGGGAGAAAAAAATGCAGGCCTTTGCCACCGCAAAACGGAACCTGCATAAAATGGATAGCGCCGGTATCAAGATCGTGATGGGTACAGACTCGGGCGCACAGCCGGTACGCGCCCAGGGTTTCTCAGAGCACCTGGAGCTGCAGCTGATGACAGAAGCCGGCATGAGCCCACTCAAGGTCATCACCGCCGCTACCCGCAACGGGGCAGAGATGCTGCGTATTGATAGTGCCGTTGGCACCCTGCAACCTGGCAAAAAAGCCGATTTCATTGTGCTGGACGGCGACCCGGTAAAGGATATACGCAATACCCGTAAGATCGTGGAAATATGGAGGAACGGACGGCGTTTGCCTAAGACGCCGCTGTAACCGGCTCCGGGACAGGGTGGGGATCGGGCCGCGCCTTCATAAAACGCGTCACCATCATCGCCGCTACCGTATCGCCGGTGGCATTCAGCAGCGTAGCCAGCGGGTCCACCAGCGTGCCAATGATCATGGCCGGGGGCAGCGCCTCCGGCGGAAATCCATACACAGATACCATCAGCAGCTCGCCAATATAGGCGCCGTTAGGTACGCCGCCTTCTACAATGCTCACTATAACGGTAATGCCTAAAGCCAGCAGTACCGTATCCACCCCCGTTAGGGACCGCCCGAACATGGTGAACACCACGGCGATCTTTACGATAGACGATATGCTGCTGCCATCTTTATGCAGGGTAGCGCCCAAAGGCACTACAATATTGCTGATATAACCCGGTACCCCCATCCTGGGCGCCGCTTCCAGGTTGGCCGGGATAGTAGCAATGCTGCTGCAGGTGCCCACCGCGGTGAGGGAGGGCACCACATTATTTTTCCAGTATTTTTTGATGCCATTCACGCCGCCGGCAATAAACGCATATACGCTGAATAACACGATAAAATAAAACAGCCCAAACCCATAATACACCGCCATGGACCGGGCATAGATGCCAAACAGCTGCGGTCCCAGCGTGCCTACCTGGTAGGCAAAATAAGCGCCCAGGCCCACAGGGCCCAGCTTCATGATCAGGATAATCAGGCGTTTCATCACCTCGTTACCGGAGTTAAGGAACCGCCGGAATGGCTCGCCGCTATCGCCGGACTGTAACACCGCAGTGCCTACCAGTACGGCAAAAATGATCAGGGGCAACATGCTCTTACGGGATAACAGCTGAAAGAACTCGCTGGTGGTCAGCAGCTCCGTAAGCTGATCCCCCGCGCTTACCCGCTGCACCTTCTCCGCAAAGCCAGGCAAGGCTACCACCTGCTGATGGATAGGGAAGATCCAGATGGTCACAATTGTAAGAAAAGCCGCCACCAGCACCGTGCCCACAAATACCATCATCATCACGGCAATTACGCGGCCCGGCCGCTGCGACCGGTCCACATTCCCGATCGCCGAGGCGATGGCAAAGAATACCAGCGGTATCACCGCCGTAAATAACAGGTTCAGGAAAATATCGCCTACAGGCTTCAGCACGCTGATGTTGGGGCCTAATACCAATCCCAGTACACTGCCGGCAATAATGCCCGCCAGTAACCATATAATATCGCCGTAGTTTTTAAGGAAAGTACCGTTCATGGTATTTGTATTTGCATAAAAATAAGAACAATTGTATTTTGAACACAGAATAGGATCTTGTTTCCTTCCTGGTTAATCTAAAAAAACGTAATAATGATTCCACAATCTGATCGCAGGAATTTCCTGAAGAAAGCAGCCTTAGGCGGTATGATGGCTATGAGCATACCGGAGATCGTGTCTGCTGCCGTTGGCAAGTCGCCCGCCGGAAATGCGCCCGATATTCCTCTAAAAAAAGATGCCGTTATACTTTTCCAGGGCGATTCCATCACAGATGTCGGCCGTAAACGGGATGAAGCTAAACCCAACGATCCGTCTGCCCTGGGCCGTGGCTATCCTTTCATTGCTGCCGCCGCGCTGCTGGAAAAGCATGCGGATAAGAACCTGCAGATCTACAATAAAGGAGTGAGCGGTAATAAGGTATACCAGCTGGCAGAACGCTGGGATGCAGATTGCCTGGATATAAAACCTGACGTATTGAGTATCCTAATAGGCGTAAATGACTTCTGGCATACGCTGAACGGTAACTATAACGGTACCGTACAGAAATACCGTGATGATTACAAAGCATTACTGACCCGCACTAAAGAAAAACTGCCGGATGTAAAGCTGATCATTGGCGAGCCCTTTGCCGTAAACCACGTAAAAGCGGTAGATGATAAGTGGTTCCCTGCCTTTAATGAATACCGTGCCGTAGCCCGGGAAATAGCAACCGAATTTAAGGCCGCTTTCATTCCCTACCAAAGCATTTTTGACAAAGCGCAGAAAGCAGCAGCCGCCTCCTACTGGACCGGCGACGGCGTACACCCGAGCCTCGCAGGCGCCGGTTTGATGGCCCATGCCTGGCTGGAAACGGTGAAGTACTAAGTAAACAGCAAAAAAGAAAAATAAAAAGTAAAAAGAAAGGCACAGCGATAGCAAGCATCAGCCACCTATCCGCTTCAATCGTTTTTCTTTTTACTTTTTTATTTTTTACTTTTGTAATGTGAGGCGAGCCATCAGCATATTATTACTCACCATTTATCTGTGCAACGCCACGGAGTGTAACCAGCTGCTCAAGATCCCCGTATTTGTAATGCACGTACAGGAACATCAGCAGGAACACCGCTATGGCTCCCTCTGGGGCTTTATAGTGGAGCACTATTTCAGCGGCAATGTACGGGATGCTGACTGGCAACGCGATATGGAACTGCCCTTCAAATCACACGAATACCTTACAAACGCCAACCCCGTGCCGCCGCCGCCCACAGAACCGCAGCTGGCCCTGGTTGTACACCGGCAGGTGGTCGTTATGTACCCTGTCTATACCAACCGTTTCCATCCCCTTATTTACCATCCTGATATCTTCCAGCCACCGAAGACAATGTGCTAATGTGCTGATATGCTAATGTGCCAATGAAGGTGCATGTCCTGTATTACATGCGCTTATTCGTAATGTTCTTGTTATTTATAATGGCAAAAACAGTACGGCCATCCCTCTATGGCACAAAGATCTGATCTGCACGTTACATCATTGCGCCCGCACATTTATACATATGCAACTGTGAAATATGCAGTGCTGTTATCAGCACATTAGCATATTAGCACATCAGCACATTAGAAAACTCATGCTTAACCATATTATCCGTTTTTCGATCCGTCATAAACTGATCGTTGGCCTGTTTATGCTGGGCCTCATCACATATGGCATTTATGAAGTTACCCGGCTGCCCATTGATGCGGTGCCGGACATTACAGAGAACCAGGTACAGGTCATTACCGTAAGCCCTTCCCTGGGTGCGCCGGATGTGGAAAGGCTTATCTCTTTTCCCATAGAGCAGGCCGCCAGCAACATACCCGGTATGAAAAAGATGCGCAGCTTTTCACGCTTTGGCCTCTCCGTAGTGACCATTGTATTTGATGACGATGTGGATATCTATTGGGTGCGCCAGCAGGTAAGCGAGCGCCTGCAGGAGGTGCAGGCCCAGATACCGGAAGGGCTGGGCATTCCCAAACTGGCGCCGGTAACTACCGGGCTGGGAGAGATCTATCAATACACCGTACGGCCTAAAAAAGGCTATGAAGATAAATACCCGCCCATGGAGCTGCGCACCATCCAGGACTGGATCGTACGCCGCCAGTTGCTGGGCGTAAAAGGCGTGGCAGAGGTAAGCAGCTTTGGCGGTTACCTCAAACAATACGAGATAGCCGTAGCGCCGGAAAAGCTCAGCGCCTATGGCATCGCCATCAGTGATATCTTTACCGCCCTTGAAAACAATAACCAGAATACCGGCGGCGCCTATATAGAAAAAGGCCCTGTGGCCCTCTTTATCCGCAGCGAAGGCCTGGTAGGCAATCCGGAAGACATAGGCAAGATCGTGATCAAACATACCGCCCAGGGCATGCCCCTGCTCATAAGGGACGTGGCGGAGATCCGCCTGGGCCATGCCACCCGTTATGGCGCTATGACCTATAACGGCGAACGGGAGGTGGCCGGCGCTGTGGTAATGATGCTCAAAGGGGCCAACAGTAACGAAGTAGTACGCAACATCAAGGACCGGGTGCGCCAGATCCAGCAAACATTGCCGGAAGGCGTGGTGATAGACCCCTTCCTCGACCGCACCAAGATGGTAAAAAACGCCATCGGCACCGTAGAGCGCAACCTGCTCGAAGGCGCGCTCATTGTGGTATTTGTCCTGGTGCTCTTCCTGGGCAACCTGCGGGCCGGCCTGCTCGTGGCTTCCGTGATCCCGCTCGCCATGCTGGTGGCCGTGATCCTAATGAACATCTTTGGCGTAAGCGGTAATCTCATGAGCCTGGGCGCGCTGGATTTTGGGCTTATTGTAGATGGTACCCTCATTATCGTAGAAGGCTGTATGTACCGGCTGCATCATTCCAGGCAATTAAAGCTTAGTCAGGGGGAGATGGATGGCCTGGTACAGGAAACTTCCGGCCGTATGCTCAACGCTGCTGTATTCGGAGAGCTGATCATATTGATCGTTTACCTGCCCATTTTTGCCCTCTCCGGTATCGAAGGCAAGATGTTCAAACCAATGGCCCAAACGGTCACATTTGCCCTGATAGGGGCCTTTCTGCTCTCGCTGACTTACGTACCCATGATGAGTGCCTTATGCCTGAACAAAAAGATCCCGCAGAAAGAGAACTTCGCAGACCGCATGATGGACCGCCTGGGTAATAGCTACCAGCGCACATTAAAGAAAGTGCTGTCCTTCCCGCGTACCGTGATCCTGGCCGCCCTGGGACTCTTCATCGTAGCCATAGGCGTCCTCAGTATGCTGGGCGGCGAGTTCATACCGCAGCTGGAAGAAGGGGATTTTGCCGTAGAGACCCGCGTGCTCACCGGCAGCAACCTGCAAACATCCGTAACAGCCGTGTCACAAGGCAGCAAAATATTATTGGAACGGTTCCCGGAAGTAGAGAAAGTAGTAGGTAAAACCGGCAACAGCGAAGTACCCACAGACCCCATGGCGCTCGATGCCAGCGATCTGATGGTGATCCTGAAAGATAAAAAAGAATGGACCTCCGCTTCCAGCTTTAACGAGCTGGCAGAAAAAATGGGCAAGGCCCTGGAAGAAGTGCCCGGCGTTAGCTTTGGCTTCCAATATCCTGTACAGATGCGCTTTAATGAGCTCATGACCGGCGCCCGGCAGGATGTGGTCTGTAAGATCTATGGCGAAGACCTGGATACGCTGGCCAAACTGGCAGACCGCCTGGGCGGCATCGCCCACGGCATAAAAGGCGCCCGCGATCTGTATGTAGAGCGGGCCACCGGTATGCCCCAGATCGTGATCCGTTATAACCGCGACGCCATTGCCCAATACGGCCTTAATATCGCAGATATCAATAAAACCGTAAACGCGGCATTTGCCGGTCAAAGCAGTGGCCTGGTATATGAAGGTGAGAAACGTTTTGACCTGGTAGTACGCGTAAGCGGTACCCAACGTAAAGACCTTACAGATGTACAGCAGTTGCTCATCCCCACCGCCACCGGCGCCCAGATCCCGTTAAACCAGGTAGCCAACGTAGAGATAGAGGACGGCCCCAACCAGATCCAGCGGGAAGATGCCCAGCGCCGCATCATCGTAGGCTTTAACGTACGTGGCCGCGATGTGCAGAGCATTGTAAAAGAGCTGCAGCAAAAAGTACATCAGCATATGGGCTTACCCGCCGGTTACCATGTGGTATACGGCGGTGCATTCGAGAACCTGGAAGCGGCTAAACAACGTTTAACCATCGCCGTACCGGTAGCCTTGTTGCTGATCCTGGTGATGTTATACCTCACCTTTCATTCCCTTAAACAAGGGCTGCTCATCTATTCTGCCATCCCCTTATCCGCAATAGGCGGCATACTGGCCCTGGCCCTGCGTGGTATGCCTTTCAGCATCTCCGCCGGCGTTGGTTTCATTGCCCTGTTTGGGGTAGCGGTGCTAAATGGTATTGTGTTGATAGCAGAGTTTAACCGGCTAAAAAGCACCGGCCTTACAGATGCCCGGGAGATCATCCTGCAGGGCGCTAAACTTAGGCTGCGCCCTGTATTGATGACAGCCTCCGTTGCCTCCCTGGGTTTCCTGCCCATGGCCCTCAGCAACGGCGCCGGCGCGGAAGTGCAGCGCCCCCTGGCCACGGTAGTGATTGGCGGTCTGCTCGTAGCCACTTTCCTCACCCTGTTTGTATTACCGGTTTTATATATGCTATTTGAAAAAGGAATGCGCCCGCGTGCGCCCAAAGCAGCGGTAGCCGCTGTGTTGCTGCCTTTGCTGTTATTGGCATTGCCGCCCGCAAAGGCGCAAACACCCATCTCCCTGCAGGCTGCTATTGATACCGCTCTGCATAATAACCGCTCCTTACGCTCAGAGCAGCTGCAGGCAGATTATCTGCAAAAGCTCAAAGGCAGCGGCTGGAATATGAACCAGACCATGCTCACCGGCGACTATGGGCAGATCAACAGCGCCTATAATGACACAAAGTTCAGCATCTCGCAGAACATGCAGTTCCCTACCATCTACACCCGGCAAAAAGCCTTGCTGGATGCAGAATGGAAAAGCGGCGTACTGAATGTGGCAGTAAAAGAAAAAGAGCTGCGCCAACAGGTCACCAACGTATACTACCAGCTATTATACCTGCGTAGCAAACGGCAGCTGATGGGGTATATTGATAGCCTCTACGCCTCCTTCCTCGAAAAAGCTGCCCTGCGTTTCGAACACGGCGAGACCAACATCGTGGAAAAAGCCACTGCCGCAGCACAACGCGGCCAGGTAGGCCAGCAGCTTAAACAGCTGGAACAGGACTACAGCATATTACAATCAAAGCTTAAACTACTGCTTAATACAAACATGCCGGTAGAGCCGGACAGCACCACATTAAAGATGGAGTTGCCCGCCATGGCAGACAGCGCTCAACTGGCGCAGCATCCCTATGTACAGCTGCTGGCGCAACAACAGCAGGTCAGCGCTATGCAGGTGGGCGTAGAAAAAGCGAAGCTGCTGCCAGACCTTTTTGTGGCGTATAACAACACCAGTATCAAAGGCACAGGGGCAGATGATAAAATCTACGGTGCGGGTACCCGGTTCCAGTCGGTACAGGTAGGCGTAGGCATCCCCATCTTTTCCCGCGCGCAGCAATCACGCATCAGCGCCCAGAAGATCCAGCAAACACTGGCAGATAATAACTACCAAGCCGGCATACAACAGTTGCAGGCCCAGTATGAACAGGCGCTAAAGGAATATGCCAAGGCACTGCAGGCAGTAAGCTACTACGAAAGCGAAGGCCTGCAGCATGCAGACGCGGTGATCAAAGGCGCCAATGAGCAATACCTCAACGGCGAGATCAATTACCTGGAATGGGTGCTGCTCATCAACCAGGCCATCGGCATCCGCAACGAGTATATAGATGCCGTCAACAACCTGAATAACGCTATTATTAACATCCATGCATTAATGAACCGATAATGAACTATCTGCAACCATATATCGCAGCAGCGGCGTTTGTATTGCTCACCGCCTGCGGACAACAGAAAGCGGCCGAAAAGAAAACAGAAGAGAAAGTAGGGGAGAACCTGGTACAACTCAGCGAGGCCCAGGTAAAGAACGCCGGCATTATAACCGCCCGTCCGGAAAAACGTATCATGGCAGCTGAGCTGAAAGTAAACGGACAAATAGACGTACCGCCGCAAAACATTGTAAGCATCAGCTTCCCGCTGGGCGGTTACCTGGAGTCTACCAAACTACTGCCCGGTATGCACGTGAACAAAGGCAGCGTCATTGCCATCATGGAAGACCAGCAGTACATACAGCTGCAGCAGGACTATCTTACCGCCAAAACCCGCCTGGGTTTCCTGGAAAAGGAATATGCCCGCCAGCAGGCCCTGAACCAGAGTAAGGCCAGTAGTGATAAACAGTTCCAGCAAACAGAGGCAGAGTACCGCAGCCAGCAGATCCTGCTGAAAGCGCTGTCTGAAAAACTGCAGCTGATCAGCGTAAACCCGGCCAGCCTCAATGAGGCCAGCCTGTCACGCCACGTAAACATCTATTCCCCCATCAATGGTTTTGTAACCAAGGTGAATGTAAACATTGGCAAGTACGTGAACGCCACCGATGTACTCTTCGAGATCGTAAACCCGGACGATATCCACCTGGGCCTGATGGTCTTTGAAAAAGACGTGAACAAACTGGCCATTGGTCAGAAAGTATGGGCCTACACCAACAGCAATCCCTCCAAAAAATATGAATGTGAGATCATCCTGATAGGGCAGGATGTAACGCCGGATAGGAGCGTGCAGGTGCACTGCCATTTCGAGGCCTATGATAAGACCCTGATCCCCGGCACCTTCATGAACGCCCTGATAGAAACGGCGGCAGACAGCGTGCTGGCCCTGCCGGAGGAAGCTGTGGTACGTTACCAGAATAACCAATACGCCTTTATACAAAAGGATAACAACGTATTTGAAATGGTACAGCTCAAAACAGGCGGTATAGCCAACGGTTACGTGGCATTGCCGCAGGATAGGGAAGAGCTGGCGCGCGCGTCTTTTGTGACCAAAGGCGCCTACTCCCTGCTCATGAAACTAAAGAACGCCGGCGAAGAGGAGGAGGAGTAAGGCCGCTATCAACTAACAACTATCTGACTATCTTTGCTGCATGAAAGCATTTATATTCGATCTGAACGGAACCATGATCAACGACATGGGTTTTCACCTGGACGCCTGGCATAATGTGATCAACAATGACCTGGGCGGCTCCTTATCCCGCGAAGCCGTAAAAAAAGAGATGTACGGCAAGAACGAGGAACTGTTGGTAAGGGTATTTGGCGAAGGCCGTTTTACCCTGGACCAGATGGCGGATATCGCCATGGAAAAAGAACGCCGCTACCAGCAGGTATACCTGCCGCACCTGCGGTTGATAGACGGCCTGCCGGAGTTCCTGGAAAAGGCGTACCAGCAGGGTATCCCCATGGCCATAGGATCGGCCGCTATCCCCTTTAACATCGACTTTGCCCTGGATAACCTGAACATACGCCACTACTTTAAGGCCATTGTAAGCGCGGACAGCGTAAAGATCAGCAAGCCACACCCGGAAACCTACCTCATGGCCGCCAGCCTCCTGGGCGTGGACCCTGCCTCCTGTATCGTGTTCGAAGACGCGCCTAAAGGCGTAGAAGCCGCCGCCAACGCAGGCATGCAGTCCGTAGTGCTCACCACCACCCATACCGCGGAAGAGTTTGCGGCCTATAAGAATATCATCGCCTTTACGGACGATTATACCTCGCCGGCGCTGGCCAGCCTGACAGTTGCCTAAACTGTCAGGCAAGCCTGGTGGCTGGTTGGTAAAAATTAATTGTACTGTTGACATTTATTATCTATCTTGCAGATGGATGGTTGGCAGCCGCTAAACGCCGCCAACTAATTTTAGCGTTCTTTACATAATATCAGCCGGGTGACATATATTAGCGTAAACTAAAACACCTGGGTGTATGACACGTTATTCCCGGCAAACTAGAATGCTGGTAGCCATAGACTGTATTATCTTCGGATTTGATGGGCAGGACCTTAAATTGTTGGTCATAAAACGTGGGTTTGAGCCGGAAAAAGGCAAGTGGAGCCTCATGGGAGGTTTTGTACAGCCGGATGAAGGCTTTGATGATGCAGCCTCCCGCATCCTGAAGGTATTAACAGGCCTCGAAGGCGTGTATATGGAGCAACTGTTTGCCTTTGGCGGCCCGGAGCGCGATCCCATGGAACGCACCATCTCCGTGGCTTTCTTTGCCCTGGTAGACATCAATGCCTATAAACAGCAGCTTAGCGAGGAATACCGTGCAGAATGGATCTCCCTGAAGAAAATACCCAGGCTGATCTTTGACCATGCTGACATGGTGAATATGGCCCAGGCAAGACTGCGCTACAAAGCAGCTATTCATCCCATCTTGTTTGAATTGCTGCCCCAGAAATTTACGATCCCGCAGTTACAGATACTCTATGAAGCAGTGTATGATACCATGTTTGATAAACGTAACTTTAGCAGGAAGGTATTATCCACCGGGTTGCTCGTAAAGCAGAAGGATAAGGAGAGGACCAGTTCCAAAAGAGGCGCATTCTACTACAAACTGGATAAAAGAAAGTACAGCGCAAAATTCAACGCCTTCCTCAACTTTGTAGCCGACCCGGGTAACTTGAAATAGCAAACAATTTAAAGATAGGTTCTACAGACTTTCTTAAAGATAGATTTACAGGCTTTGCCGGCAGATAGCGCCGTCACAAAGCCCAATTTTGTACTTTTTATTTTAAGTGTATAATTTACAGTTATTGTAGATAGTAAATGGTCTTTTGTAACTTAAGGTCCGTCATTTAACCACTACCGTCGTCAATTAAATTTTTTTACTCACTTTAATAAATGTCATCAGGACAATAAAAATCAGCAGCTTAAGCGCAAGCGTTATGAAAAAAGACGTTTTTGTAATAGGAGTGGATTTCGGCACAGACTCCGTAAGGGCCCTGGTAGTGAATGCCGCCACCGGTCAGGAAGTTGGCAGCGCCGTACATTATTATTCCCGCTGGAAACAGGGCCTGTATTGCGATGCCGCCCTGCAGCAATACCGCCAGCATCCGGCCGATTACCTGGAAGGGCTGGAACACAGTATTAAGGAGGCATTAGCCCAATGCCCTGCCGGCACAGCAGCACTGGTAAAAGGTATTTCCGTAGATACCACCGGCTCTACGCCGGTAGCAGTGGATGAACAGGGTACGCCCCTGGCCCTTCTGCCTGGCTTTGAGGAGAATCCCAACGCGATGTTCGTGCTTTGGAAAGACCATACCTCCAACGACGAGGCAGCATGGATCAATGAAGTAGCCCACGCAAACGGCACGGATTACACGAAATATTGTGGCGGTATTTACAGCAGCGAATGGTTCTGGTCCAAGATCCTGCACATCGTGAAAAAAGACGATGCCGTAAGGGAAAAAGCCGCCTCCTGGGTAGAACATTGCGACTGGATCCCGGCCGTGCTTACGGGTAATAACCAGCTGTCCACCCTGCTGAGAGGCCGTTGCTCCGCCGGACATAAAGCCATGTGGCATGCCGCCTGGGGCGGGTTGCCACCGGCAGACTTCCTGGAAAAACTGCATCCGTATCTGAAAAAATACGATCAAACGTTCACCGATACCGTAGTGGCCACCGTACCTGCCGGTACCATCAGCCAGGAATGGGCTTCCCGCCTGGGCATCCCGGCAGATACCACCATCGGCACCGGCGCCTTTGACGCCCATATGGGCGCGGTTGGCGCTGGCATACAGCCCTATTCCCTGGCCAGGGTAATAGGCACCAGCACTTGCGATATCCTGATGGCCCCCCTAGAAGAAGTGGGCCACCTGTTCGTAAAAGGTATCTGCGGCCAGGTAGATGGCTCCGTGGTACCGGGCATGCTGGGCCTGGAAGCAGGCCAGTCCGCCTACGGCGATGTATACGCCTGGTTAAGGCGTTTTATCATGCAGCCTTTATATGCCCTCATGCCGGAAAATGCAGAGGCACTGGCTAAGGCAGAAAGTAAATTGCTCAACTACCTCTCAGAACAGGCGCAACAGCTGCCCCTCAAGCCCCAGGACCCGCTGGTACTGGATTGGTTCAATGGCCGCCGTACACCCGATGCAAATCATACCCTTAAGAGCAGCATCACCGGCGTACACCTGGGTACAGACGCTGTACAGATGTTCCGCGCGCTGGTAGAGGCTACCGCCTTTGGCGCCCGCAGTATTGTAGACCGGTTTGTGAACGAGGGGGTGCCCATCCACGAAGTATTAGCCCTGGGCGGCGTGGCAAAAAAATCAGGTTACGCTATGCAGGTGCTGGCAGATGTGCTGAACCGCCCTATCAGGATCGTACGCAGCGAAAATGCCTGCGCACTGGGCGCGGCCATGTTCGCCGCTGTAAGCGCCGGTATACATCCGGATATTGCGGCCGCACAGGCGGCTATGTCATCCGGCTTTGAGACCACCTGGGAGCCCCGGCCGGAACATGTACCTTATTACGCCCAGCGCTACACAAAGTTCCTGGAACTGGGCGCCTTCACCGAAAAACTATACGTATGAGCCAATATCAATCCATCAAAGAGCAGGCTTACGAAGCCAATATGGAGCTGCCAAGGCTGGGATTGGTGCTGTTCACCTTTGGTAATGTAAGCGTGGTAGACCGTAAGGCGGGCGTTTTCGCCATTAAGCCCAGCGGCGTGCCATATGAATATCTTACGCCGGAGCAGATCGTGATCGTAGACTTCGACGCGAATGTAGTGGAAGGCGCGCAGCGCCCTTCATCAGACACAAAAACGCATGCCGTGCTGTATAAGCACTGGGAAAGCATAGGCGGTATCGTGCACACGCACTCCACCTACGCCACCGCCTGGGCGCAGGCACAGCGCGATATCCCCATCTTTGGCACCACCCACGCAGACTACCTTACCGTAGACATCCCATGCGCGCCGCCCATGAGCGACGAGATGATCGAGGGCAATTATGAGCACCAGACCGGCTTCCAGATCATGGACTGCTTTAAGGAAAGGAATCTTTCCTACAAAGAAGTGGAAATGATGCTGGTAGGCAACCATGCCCCCTTTACCTGGGGCAAGACCGCCGAAAAAGCTGTGTTCAACGCCGCCGTGCTGGAAGAAGTAGCCCGTATGGCCCTGCTCACGGAACAGATCCGCCCGGATGCCCCCCGCCTCAAAGAAACGCTGATCCGCAAGCACTTTGAGCGCAAACATGGACCAGACGCATATTACGGGCAAAGTAATAGCAAGATCTAAAAGCCAACAGCTTACATTAAACTACTAACAACAATAATACAATGATCCAACTGAAAACGTTAGAAGCGTGGTTCATTACCGGAAGCCAGCACCTCTACGGAGAAGAGACCCTGCAGCAGGTTGCTGCACATGCAAAGACCATTGCCGCCTCCCTGAATGAGGCGTCCAATATTCCCGTGCGCATCGTGTTCAAACCCGTGGTCAAAACCCCGGAAGAGATCTATCGCGTGTGCCAGGAAGCCAATACCACCCCCAATTGCATAGGCATCATCGCCTGGATGCATACCTTTTCGCCGGCCAAAATGTGGATCGGTGGCCTTAAGGTATTACAGCGCCCTTTACTGCACCTGCATACCCAGTTTAACCGGGATATCCCCTGGGATAAAATAGACATGGACTTCATGAACCTGAACCAGTCCGCCCATGGCGACCGCGAGTTTGGTTTCATGCAATCCCGCATGCGCATGAATCGTAAAGTGGTAGTAGGCCACTGGCAGGATAAAGGGGTTCTCAGCGAGATGGAAACATGGCTGCGCGCCGCCGCCGGCTGGCACGACTGGCAGGGCGCCCGTTTTGCCCGTATTGGCGACAACATGCGCCAGGTAGCGGTAACAGAAGGCGATAAGGTAGAAGCCGAGCTGCAGTTCGGTTATTCCGTAAACGGCTACGGTATCGGCGATGTGGTAGCCAAAGTAAAAGCCGTAAGCGATGCGGAAATAGCCCGCCTCACAGACGAATACGAACAGCTCTACAACGTAGCAGCGCCTTTGAGAAAAGGCGGCGACCGCTATAGTACATTACAGACAGCCGCCCGTATAGAATTAGGTTTGCGTGCTTTCCTGGAAGAAGGTAACTTTAAGGGATTTACTGATACCTTTGAGGACCTGCACGGCCTGGATCAGTTACCGGGTATTGCCGTGCAGCGTTTAATGGCAGACGGCTACGGCTTTGGCGGCGAAGGGGACTGGAAGACCGCAGCGCTGGTACGCGTTATGAAAGTGATGGGCAGTGGCTTACCTGGCGGCGCCTCTTTCATGGAAGATTATACTTATCATTTTGATCCTGAGAACAAGCTGGTGCTGGGCGCACACATGCTGGAGATCTGTGCCTCCATTGCGAATGGCAAAGCCTCCTGCGAGGTGCATCCCCTGGGCATAGGCGGTAAGGCAGACCCGGTACGCCTGGTGTTTAACGTAGCAGCCGGTCCGGCCATTAACGCATCCGTAATTGATATGGGTAACCGCTTCCGCCTGCTGGTGAATGAAGTGGATGCGGTAGAGCCGCTGCACGACCTGCCCAAACTGCCGGTGGCACGCGTGCTGTGGAAGCCCCAGCCGGATATGAGCACTGCCTGCGCGGCCTGGATCCAGGCTGGTGGCGCGCATCATACCTGTTACAGCCAGGATCTCACCGCGGCCCATATGCAAGATTTTGCAGACATGGCCGGTATTGAGTATGTTCGCATTGATAAAGAAACAAAACTCTACCAGTTCCGGAATGAGTTACGCTGGAATGAAGTATTCTACCAGCTGAATAACAGGTAATTACCTAAAACTGTCATACTGAATTATTATAAACTTAGTTGCTGATTATAATATCAGCCATTGATGACGTGGAATAACAAAAGGCTGGATTCCTCCGGCCTTTTTTTATGTGCAGATGTGCAGATGTGCTGATGTGCTGATGTGCTGATGCAATGCAGCGAATAAGGGCGTCTATTCATCCCCAAAACGCAAGGGCCAGAAGAATCCGGCCCCTGAACATAACAACACTAAACAAATAAGCACCTCATCACTGCCACACATCAGCACATTAGCACATCAGCACATTGCTACTGCCTCCCCACAGTCCTATCCAGCTCAATCCGGGCAGAGAGGTAATCGTAAACGGCTTCCAGGTAATTCAACTGCGCGGTGGTAAGCGCCAGTTCCGCATCTGTTAACTCCAATCTCGATGTCACACCTTTCTGGTAACGGTATTGCACGATCGTATAACTTTCCCGCGCAGTGGTCCTTACCTGTTCCTGTGTTTGCATCCTTTCAAAAGTTTCTTGCAGGTTGGCCACTACCTGCCGTACTTCCGTCTTCAACGTCTCATAAGCGTCTGTCAGCACAATACCGGATTGTTCATGCGCTAGTTTAGCCTGTCTGATCTTTGCGAGGTTACTGCTGCCGCTAAAAAGCGGTACCGTTACCTGCGCGCCGGCAAAAGAGGCAGAGGGCCAGGAAGCGTCCGTGAACTTAAAACGCTGTGCCTGCGTTTGCAGCTGGTACTGCCCCACCAGGGACACTACCGGCAAACGCCGCGCTTTGGCCAGTGCTATACCCTGTTCGCTGATCTGTTGGTTAAGGTTCAGCTGCAGCAGGTCCGGACGGTTAGTCCTGGCTTCTTCGTATACTGCGGCTTCCTGCGGTAATACCGTTGCCGCCGGGTGCAGCAGGGAGTCCGTAAGGGATACTTCCTGCAGGGAATCCAGGCCTATCAGGGTGATCAGCTGCAGCTTGCCTACATCTATCGCTTTGTTAAGCCGAAGGATATCCGGCTCCAGGTTCTTTACGCTGGTAAAGGCGCGCAGGGTATCTACCCGTAAGGCGCGGCCTTGCGCCAGCAGCGAGCGGGCGTCCTGCAGGGCTTTCTCGTTACGCTCCAGGCTTTCATGCTGTAGCTTCAGCCTTTCATTCAGCACCAGTATGCCCAGGTAAGTGCGTTTCACCGCCGCGGTAATGTCGATCTCCTTTACGGCATGCCCGCTACGGGTAGCTTTTTCTGCCAGCTGCGCCTGGCGTTGCGCTGGTTTAGCAGCGGGATTATATACCGGCTGTGAAACAGACAACGCAGCGGTGAACTGGTCCTTGCCGCCAAAACGGCCATAAGGTACTTTATCGCTACCAGCCTCACTTTCGCCAAAGCCAAAGAATACCGGCAGCTCAAAATAGTGCGCGTATTGCGCGCCCAGGCCCGCGGTGGGCAAAGAGAGGCTGCGCGCTACCCGCCGCTGTTCCTGCGCTATGGAAATATCTATA
Source organism: Chitinophaga agrisoli (assembly GCF_008386695.1). Taxonomy (GTDB): domain Bacteria; phylum Bacteroidota; class Bacteroidia; order Chitinophagales; family Chitinophagaceae; genus Chitinophaga; species Chitinophaga agrisoli. The sequence goes on along the minus strand of NZ_VUOC01000002.1, from coordinate 1,036,538 downwards.
CCCGAAGCCTTCAGCGAACGGTTATGTTTTACCGCCAGCGATACCGCCTCCTCTAAAGAAAGGGAAAGTCTTTGCGCATGACCGGCAGGCCCGTACAGGAATACGGCGGCCGATAATAAAGCGCTATATAAAATGGATCTTTTACTAATCATAATACATCGTTTGTATGAACAGACACAGGGTGTACGGCGGCAGGCGCCGCTGCATGCGACCCGTTAAGCCCCCCTGCTGCTTTGGGCCTGGCAGGACGGGAGAAATAAGCGTAAACTGCCGGGATCACATACAGCGTAAGCACACCGGCGAAGATCAGACCACCCACTACCACAATACCCAGCGAAGTACGGCTGCCGGACGAGTTGCCCAATGACAGCGCAATGGGCAACGCGCCAAAGATCATGGCCAATGTGGTCATCAGGATGGGACGGAAGCGGGATACCGCAGCGGCTACCACCGCATCTGCTACGTTTACGCCCTCCTGTTTGCGGTGATTGGCAAACTCCACGATCAGGATCCCGTTTTTGGTGATCAGCCCTATCAACATAATGATGCCTATCTCGCTGAAGATGTTAATGGTCTGACCAGTAAGCCAAAGGCTCAACAACGCCCCCGTTACGGCCATAGGCACTGTAAGCAGGATAATGAACGGATCTATCAGGCTCTCAAACTGTGCGGCCAGCACCAGGTAAATAAGGATGATAGCGAAGATGAAGGCAAATAGCAGGCTGGAGCTGCTTTCCGCATAGTCGCGGCTCTGGCCGGCCAGGTCCGTGCTAAAGCCCTTGGGCAATACCTTGGCCGTAATATTGTCCAGCTCTTTGATCGCCTCGCCCAGGCTTACACCGGCAGGGGGCGTAGCGGAGATAGTGACCGCATAAGCCTGGTTATAACGGTAGATAGCCGGGGGGCTAATCCCTTCTTTCAGGGTTACCAGGTTATCCAGGGATACCATCTCGTTATTACCCGCCCTTACAAACAGGGAGCGCAGGTTCTCCGGCGCTGACCTTTCCGTGCGGTCCAGCTGTCCTATTACTTCATACTGACGGTCATTGTAGATAAAATAGCCATAACGGCGGCCGCTCAGCGCCAGCTGCAGGGTACGGCCCACTTCCTGGGTAGAGATGCCCAGCTGGGCGGCCCGCTGCCGGTCAATAGAGATGCTGATCTCCGGCCGGTTCACCTTAAAATCAGGGTCCTGGAAACTAAGCTTGCTGCTTTTATATACCTCGCCCATCAGCTTAGGCATTACATTGATCAGCTGCTGCAGGTCCGGCGCCTGTATTACATACTGCACGGGCTGCGTGGTGGCAAAACCGCCAATGGTAGGTATCTGGATGGGGATACAGATCACGTTGCGGAACCGTTGTACAGCGCCCATCAGCTTCTGGTATACATCTGCCTGCGACATTTTGCTTTTACGGTTCTTGGGGTCTTCCAGGAAGATCCACTGGAAACCGCCATTCACCGGCTGTACCAGGGTGCCCACGCTGGCGGCAATACCGGCATAGGTACGGCTGTTGTTGAGGTCCGGGATAGAATCCGCTACATAGTTGCTGATCTCCTTCATGGTGGCCTCCATACTTTCGTAGGAGGTGCCTTCCGGCGCAATCACCGCCAGGCCTATCATGGAACGGTCTTCCAGCGGCGCCAGTTCAGAAGGCAGCCGGGGCGCCAGCAGGTACGCTATCAAAAAGGATAAGCCCAGCAACACAAATCCCATCCACCGTACTTTAAAGAAGCCTTTCAGCGTACGGGCATAGGCGTTATTCAGCGCTTCAAACCAGGGCTCTGTTTTACGGTATAACCAGCCATGGGTAGCGCCGGCCTTTAACAGGTAGGCGCTCATCATAGGGGAGAGGGTCAATGCCACAAAAGCCGATACCAGTACAGACCCCGCCACCACAATAGCAAACTCACGGAATAAACGGCCGGTAATACCACCCAGGAACAGGATAGGCAGGAACACCGCAGCCAGCGTAATGGTGGTGGAGATCACCGCAAAGTATATTTCGTTGGATCCCTGCCGCGCGGCCTCCAGCGGGTTCATGCCCTGCTCCACCTTACTATAGATGTTCTCCAGCACCACAATGGCGTCATCCACCACCAACCCAATGGCTAATACAAGGCCCAGCAGCGTCAGTACATTAATGGAGAAATTGCCGATATACATAATAAAGAACGCGGAGATAATAGATACCGGGATAGCAATGATCGGTATCAGCGTACTGCGCCAGTCACGCAGGAAGATAAAGATGATCAACGTCACCAGGCCAAAGGCCAGGATCAGCGTCTCTTCCACTTCTGACAGTGAGTTGCGCACCGGCACGGTAAAGTCCTTACCCAGGGAGATGATATACTCCTTTGGCGCAGATTTTACGATCTCGTCAAAACGTTTTTTGAACTCGTCTACAATAGCCAGGGAGTTGGCGCCCCGTTGTGGTTGCACGCCCGTGCCTACTCCAAAAAGGGCGGTGGCGCCTTCCACTTCTATCATGGCCGTACGCTCGTTCTGGGACGACATTACGGCGGTACCAACATCCCGGAACCGCACTATCGCGCCATCCTTCTGGCTCACGATCATGTTATTGAAATCTTCTTCCGTTACCAGCCTTCCCTGGGTACGCAGCGTCACTTCCGTATTCTGTCCTTCAATACGGCCGCTGGGAAGGTCTACGTTCTCCCGTTGCAGCGCGCCCTGTATATCCGATGGCGTTAGTCCGTAGGATGCCAGCTTAACAGGGTCCATACGCAGGCGCATGGCGCGTTTACGGCCGGCATACGTATCTACGATACGTACCCCCGGAATGGACTGCAAACGCTCCTTGATATTGATGTTCACAAAGTCTGTGATATCTTCCAGGCTCTTAGTATTACTTTTTACGGTAAGGAATACCAGGAATTCCGGCGGACCGGATTTTTCCACGATGGTAGGCTCAATATCCGTAGGCAGCTGCTGCCGGGATTTGGATACCTTATCCCGTACATCATTGGCGGCAGCCTCCAGGTCTGCATTCAGGTTAAATTCTACCGTGATCACGCTTACCTGCTCACGGGAAACAGATGACATAGCGCGGATACCATTGGCTTCCGCGATGGCTTCCTCCAGGGGCTTTGTCACCTGGGAAGCAATTATATCGGCGCTGGCGCCCGGGTATACGGTAGTTACGGTTACGATGGGCGAATCCGTTACAGGATACTCGCGTGTGCCCAGGAACGAATAGCCTACGATACCAAAAAGTATCAGCAGCACAGACATCACCCCGGCCAATACGGGCCTGGAGATGCTCATTTGAGAAATGGCACTCATAAAAATTGTTTAATAAATAAAAGAGGAAAAAAAAGTTCTTAGTTGATGATCATTCGTTGGCAGTGAAATGCTACTCAGTACGCATTAGGTGATGGTGGTGTATATAGAAGACGGGTATGCTTTCACCGGGTATTGTATTTTTTACTTAACTGTCACAAGCTCCACATTAGCGCCAGGCGTAAGACGCAGCAGGTTGCTGGTAATAACCGTATCACCGGCAGACAGTCCTTTCAGTATCTGCACATCATACGCCCCACGCTGTCCTATCTGTACTTCTGTGAATTGTACCGCCTTGTTCTTAGCCAGGTATACCGCATATCCTTTTGCAGAAGGCATCAGCGCCTGACTGGGGATCTTAAGCGCATTATCCGCCGTGCGGAGGGCCAGCGTTAAACGGGCGCTCTGTCCCGGTACCAGGGCGCGTTGCGCATTAGGCGTAATAGCGCGGATCAGCAGTGTACGGGTCTGCGCATCAATCTGCGATTCCTTGGCAATTACCGTAGCATGATATAATGTGGTATCAGAAGCCACGGTAAAGGCCTGCTGTTCGTTCATGCGGATAAGATGCGCATATTTCTCCGGCACCTGGAACTCTACCTTAATACGGCTGTCGTCCACAATATTGGTCAGCTCCGTGTTGGGCGATACCAGTGCGCCCGGGTAGGCGCGGATAATACCGATACGGCCATCAAACGGCGCCCGGATACGTGTTTTGGCAATGGTTACCTGTAATGCGCGGATCTCCGCTTCCAGTACTTTCAGGTTGGTGATGGCCTGATCATAATCCTGCTGCACGGCGGCATCATGTTCTATCAGGTCTTTCAGACGGGCCTCGTTCAGGGCCGCCAGTTTTTCCTGCTGCCGCAGTCTTTCCAGCTGCGCCTGCAGATCGGCATCGTCCAGCTGAAACAGCAGGGCGCCCGTGTTTACTACGTTACCTTCCTTCACATGTACCTGCACTACTTTGCGGGGCAGCTCGCTTACAATGCTTACTTCCTGGTTAGCGACCAGGGACCCGGTGATCTCCAGCTCATCGCTGAAAGAGCTGGTTTTTACTATATGCCCGTCTGCCGGTATCCCTGCCGTGGCTGCAGCAGCCGTAGCTGTCGCCTCTTTGTCATTGGCCTTGCTGGCGCATGCCTGCAGCAGCAAGCTGCCGCCGGTGGCCAGTAGCAATGCATATAAACCGGATTTGAATAGTGTTACTTGACGCTTCATAAAAGGGTACTTATTTAATTGATTCATTGAAATGTTTCTATATATTGAAGGCTGCAAAGCCACTTATTATAAATTGTATCAGACTCATTTAACCTGTTGAAATACCTTGTGTTCTCCCTCACAATCCATCGAAGTGTTTTCACGCTCCATCCTAACCGGCCGAGCCTCTACTGTTCGCTCTCGACCTTTTCTTATTCCTCACCTTTTCTTATTTTCTCACCATCCTGCCTCTCACGACCTTTTCCTATCACCACACCATCCCGCTACCTCCTAATGACCTATTCAAATACTTCTATAGATAAGAAACTCCAAAAACCCAAATGGTTTACAACAGGTCACAAAGCTATCGATCTATTGAAATGTTTCAATAAGTTAACTGTAAAAAAACTGTCAGCTTTTAAGACCTTGCAAAAACGCTACATACTGGTCAATAATACCCGTATTCAAATGGTATTTCACATACCGCCCTTCTTTTACCGGTATAAGCAGTTCTGCGTCAGAGAGTTGTTTAAGATGATGGGATATAGATGGCTGTGTGAGGTCAATAAACTCATATACGTCTGAACAATACAGACAGTCCTGGTTCTTCCGCAACTCCTTCAATATCAACAACCGGTTAGGATCTGCCAGCGCTTTGGATATTTTCTCCACTTTCTTTGTGTCCATAACATATCATTTAATCGTACTGCAATCGAATTGCAAAATTAAGATATAAAAAGAAAACTATAAGGTATTCCAGTCCGATACCAGTTCTTTTAACAATTTCTGTCCCTCCGGCCAGTCGCCCAGGCCGGAACTGGCATTGATATGTCCCTTGGCTCCCGTATTGACAAAACGGCTGCCCCAGGCATCGGCAAAGAAATGCGCCCGCTCCAGGCTTACATATTCATCATTGGTGCTGGTCACCACAATACTTTTAAAAGGCAATTGCAGTAAGGGGATGGGGGTAAAACCCGTAGCTTCTTTCGGGAAACCCTGGCTTTCTGCATCTGCCGGGGCTACCAGCAGCGCGCCCCTGATCTTTAATTGGGTCTGCGCTGCCCAATGCACCAATGCAATACAGGCCAGGCTATGGGCTACGATCACTACCTGCGGGCCGGCCAGCGCCACCTCTGCCTCTATACTGGCTACCCAGTCTGCGCATACGGGCGCGTCCCAATTTTCCTGTTCTATCCGTCTAAAGCCGGGCTGTTCCTCCCAGATGGTCTGCCAGTGCATAGGGCCTGAGCTTCCCAACCCGGGGGCTGTCAAAACGCTTATGTCCATAAGAAAGAGGTAGGTTCGAAGAATGGTATACAATGTATACAAAAACATCCGTAAAAAGAAAGGCCGAAGGAGTTCGGCCTTTTTAATGCTAAAATTCCACGTTATGGCACTCAGGTCCATAAGATCTTAGCAGATATCGTTAGTCGCGCATGATAGTTTTGAAGAAAGAATTGAAACAGCTCCTGGCTGTGATATTGTCCCCTGTTAACTGTAGTTCGTTTAACTGCCGGTCATTGGCGAAGGTGCAGGCTTGAACCAATGCTGTCACTAAAGGCCAGCTATTAATGACGTAATTTTTGACGTAATTTTCGACATACTCTTCGAAAAAAGTATAAAACAAATGTAGCACAATTAGCCAATAAACTTCAAATTCCGTTGGATGCCCTTGAACTTGGACCGTTTCAGCGGCGAATGGCGGAACAGCTCGCGGAAACTCTCTTCCGTAAGGGCTTCCCAGTCGCGGGTACGGAAGTTCAGCACAGCCGGTACAGGCGTGAACTCCACATTGCTGTTAGGTTTGGAAAAACGGTTCCAGGGGCATACATCCTGGCAGGTATCACAACCAAACATCCAGTTATCAAAACGGCCCTGCATTTCATCCGGTATCAGCAGCTCCTTTAGCTCGATGGTATAGTAAGAGATACAACGGCTGCCATCCACCACGCCCGGCTCCACCAGGGCCCCGGTAGGACAGGCGTCCAGGCAGCGCGTACAGCTGCCGCAGTAATCGCCCGCGGCGGAATCGTACTCCAGCGCCAGGTCTGTGATCAGCGTAGCAATAAAGAAAAAGGAGCCAGCCTGTTTGTGGATCAGGTTCCCATTCTTACCTATCCACCCCAGACCGCTGCGCTGTGCCCAGCTGCGTTCCAGCACCGGCGCAGAGTCTACAAATCCGCGGCCATTTACCTCCCCAATGGTTTCCTGTATACGTTGCAGCAGGGTATTCAGCTTAGCCCGGATCACCTCGTGATAATCCTGGCCATAGGCATATTTGGCAATACGGGGCGCATCTGCCGGCTGCTGTTGCTCCGGGTAATAATTAAGCAGCAGGGTGATAACGGATTGGGCATTATCTACCAGTTTCCGGGGATCGATCCTTTTATCAAAATGGTTCTCCATATAATGCATGGAGCCGTGCATGCCCTTATGCAGCCATTGTTCCAGGCGGCGGGCATCCTCGTCCAGCTGCGTGGCGCGGGCTATGCCGCAATGGTCAAATCCCAGTGCCGCAGCCTGCTGTTTGATAAAGACGGTATTTTTCTCCGTTGGCGTCATAATGCAGCCGCAAAGTTAAGGAATGGGATTGGGATTAAGCCCTGCCTGCCAACCATCGGTACCCTCACATCTGCACATCCCCGATTAGCACATTAGCACATCCGCCGCCCCCGCCCGCGGCGGAAACTCCCCTTTTCGTGCTAAACGCTATAATCAAAAAAATCCTAATTTCGTTCCAGATTTATCCCTGCATATGCGAATTACAAGAGTAGTACTACCTATCCTAACCGGTTGTTTGTTAACACTATCAACCGTTGCACAGGAAAAGAACAACATTAAATACGGAAAGATCACGCCGGACGATTTCAAGAAAACTGCCTACGAACAGGATACCAGCGCCCATGCTGTGGTGCTGGCGGATATTGGCTCCTCTGAATTTGAGGCTGACCGGCAATATCTGCGCCTGGTATATAAACGCCACAAGCGGGTAAAGATCGTGGACAAGGCCGGTTATGATGAGGCTAGTGTAACCTTATACCTGTATAAATATAATAGCCAGGACGGGGATAAGATGCCCACACTCAAGGCCAGTACTTATAATCTCGAAAACGGTAAAGTGGTGGAAACCAAATTGGATAGCAAAGATATATTCAGCAAAGAGGAAGAAGATAATTGGATATCCAAAAAGTTTACCCTGCCCGCGGTAAAAGAAGGGTCTATTATTGAATATACTTATACTACCACTTCCCTGAATAATTTCCGGCTGAGGGCCTGGGATTTTCAGGGGGAATATCCCCGCCTTTGGAGCGAATATACCGTAAGTATCCCTGAGTTCTTTGATTACATTTTCATTGCACAGGGGTATCAGGAAGTAAAACGTGATCCGCGGAAAGATGGCATGAAAAGTTTTCCCTTCCGCGGGGACATTCAGGCTTTTGGCATGAGCACGGGTCAAACAGAATATTCTAATGTGAGTGCTAATGTAAGCACGTACCGCTGGGTGGCAAAGGATGTGCCGGCCTTGAAGGCAGAACCTTTTATCACCACGTTGGACAACTATGTAGGTAGGATAGACTTTCAGCGGTCTGTCGAAAGACCGTCCCCCGGTGTGGTCAAACAAGTAATGACCACCTGGCCCAAGCTGTCTGAGGAGATGATGAAGGAAGAGCGCTATGGCGCTGCCCTGGATAAATACAATGGCTTCCTGAATGATGATGTGGAAACACTCACAAAAGGCGCCACAACAGACGAAGAAAAGGCCCGCCGGATTTATAGCTTTATAAAAAACAACGTTACCTGTACCGGCCATTATGCCCGCTATATGGACAAACCATCGCTTAAAAGCGTGTATACTGGTAAGAATGGAAACGTAGTGGACATTAACCTGCTGCTGGTGGCTATGTTACGTAAGGCCCACCTTACTGCCTATCCCGTTATGCTCGGCGCCCGCAATGAGGGATATGTAAACCCGCTCTACCCCCTTTTAGACCGCTTTAATTACACTATAGCGCAGGTAGAGCTGGATGGTAAGCCCTGTTACCTGGATGCCAGCTACCCCCTGGGCTTTGGCAAGCTGCATAGCTCCTGCTATAACGGCCACGCAAGGGTGATGGATGCTGCCGCCACGCCCGTTAGCTTTGATGCGGACTCCCTGCTGGAACAGCAATTCACCGCGCTGCTCATCATGCAGGACAGCACCGGCATGAAAGGTACCTATCAGCAACGGCCCACCTATTTTGGCTCTTATAGCCTCCGTGATCAGGTGCGTGATAAAGGAAAGGATGAATACTTCAAAACATTTGAAAAGGCCTTTACCAATGTACATAATACCTCCATTGAAGACCTGGATAGCCTGGACAAGTCCGTGATGGTGAAATGCGACTTCGACTGGCAGCCGGGTGAGGAGGATATGTTGTACATCAATCCCATGTTCGGACAAGCGACCAAAGAAAACCCTTTTAAATCGCCGGACCGTAAATACCCGGTGGAAATGCCTTGCACCATGGACGAAATCTATACGCTGAATCTGGAGATCCCCGCTGGTTATGATGTGGAAGAGCTGCCTAAATCCACTATGGTCACCTTTAACGAAGATGAAGGCATGTTCCAGTATATGATCGCACAGGCAGAAAGGAATATACAGTTCCGCTGCCGCATCAAGCTGAAACGGGCTAATTTCCGGCCGGATGAATATGAAGCGCTGCGCGGCTTTTTTGATATGATCGTAAAGAAACAAGGGGAACAGATCGTTCTGAAGAAAAAAGCATAACATCGATCCAACGCTATTTTATGTATAAACTATTGATCTCGTTTTATTATATATGCCTGCTGCTGGCAACTTTGCCGGCATTGGCAGGCGATCCTCAATACCCTGCCTCCACCATCCCGGCCGCATTAAAAGAGAAAGCGCATGCTGTAAAACGCATGGAGGAGATCACCTTTACAATGACAAGCAGCAATGAAAGCCTCTATACCAGGCATTATGTGATCACTATATTGGATGGCAATGGAGAAGATAATGCGCACCTGTTAGTGCCTTACGATAAGCTGCGGGAAATACGCGCTATACACGGCGTTTTATATGATGCGGACGGTAAAAGCGTAAAGAAGCTGAAACAGGGATACCTGGAAGATATTGGGCTAACGGATGGTTTTTCTATTGCGACAGACGACCGCGCAAAGAAATATGCTTTCTATCATAGCACGTTCCCTTATACCGTGGAATTTGAAGTGACGATGCGTTACAATAATACCTACATATTCCCGGACTGGGTGCCGCAGGGCCAGCGCGATCTGGCGGTAGAGCAGAGCCGCATCAGTGTGAGTGTGCCGGCTAACTATAAACTGCGTTACCGGGCTTTCCACTACCAGGGCGAGCCCCGGATAGCCACAGAAAAAGAGAACCGCATATACACCTGGGAGGCAAAAGGGATGAAAGCCCGTACAGACGAAGTGTTTGCACCCGGCTGGAATACATGTACTACTGCGGTATGGCTGGCCCCCAGCGATTTTGAGATGGAAGCCTACAAAGGAAACATGAACAGCTGGGAGGAATACGGAAAATTTATGTACCAGCTTAACAAAGATCGCGATCAACTGCCGGAAGCTGCCAAACAAACCGTACATCAATTGACCGATGGCGTCAGCGACCCCCGGCAGAAGATAAAAATATTATACCGCTATCTGCAGGAACACACCCGTTATATCAGCATACAATTGGGTATAGGCGGTTGGCAAACCTTTGATGCAACGGCTGTAGCGGCCAAAGGCTATGGCGACTGTAAGGCCCTATCCAACTATATGTGCGCCATGCTGAAAGAGGCGGGCATCACTGGCTATTGTACCCTGGTAAAGTCAGGCAACGGCAGAACGGATATGGAGCAGGACTTTCCCAGCAACCAGTTTAATCACGTTATAGCCTGTGTACCCATGGGCAAGGATACCACCTGGCTGGAGTGTACCAGCCAATTATTACCTGCCGGCTACCTGGGCAGTTTTACCGCCAACCGTCCCGTGCTGATCATAACAGAGAAAGGCGGTAAGCTGGTACATACGCCCGTATATGGGGGAGACGAGAACCGGCAATTACGGCATATAAACGCCAGCATTACCCCGGAGGGGAACGTACTGGTGCAGGCGCATACCGTAATGACCGGCGAACAACAGGATGATATGCAGGGCCGTCTGCATGTGTGGAGCAAAGACCAGTTAAAGCAGTGGATAGGCTCCTCTCTTGACCTGCCCAGCTATGATATGCAGCATTACGAGTGGAAAGAGCTGGGCACCGCCATCCCCGGCATTAATGAAGACCTGACCTTAACAGCCCGGAACTATGCAGCTATCAGCGGCAAACGGATGTTCATAGAGCCCAACCTGCTTAATAAAAGCAGTATGCGCATCAACAGCGAAAGTCAACGGGAATCTGAGATCCGGCGCACCTTTTCCTTTGTTGATGTTGACTCCGTGCAGATAACTATACCTGCAGGATACCGGACTGAAACCCTGCCAAAGATCACATTGCTGCATACGCGTTTTGGTACCTATTCCAGCAGGGCAACCGTACAGGATAGCATCGTTACCTACGTGCGCACCATGAGTTGCGAGGCCGGCGTATACCCGGCCACCGCCTTTGCAGAGCTGCAGCAGTTTTACGACAACGTATACAAGGCAGACCGCGCAAAACTGGTATTTGTGAAGAATGAATAACCGCTTACTTCTCCCGTACACTCACTGATATATGCCTATCTTTCTTCCGCTCATCATCCGGCGCTGTAGCCGGCGCTTTGGCAAACTGGGAGCCATATCCCTCTGCGCCCTGTAACTGGGCGTTATCCGTCTTCAGGGTTTTAAGCGCTGCCAGCACCGCGTCTGCCCGTGACTGTGACAGGCGTATATTGCTAAGGCTATCGCCGGAACGGTCCGTATATCCACCCACTTTGATCCGGGCCTTAGGGAAGGCTTTGAGGATGGCGGCAATATTCTGTACCTGTCCCTGGCTTTCCTCCATGATCTCCGCGCTGCCGGTGCGGAAATTCAGGTTATCAAAATCAAACCATACATCTTTACCCGCAGGCCGGCTGTCATCTTTCAGGAAGGCCACCAGCTGGTCTTCAATACCGCCTTTATAGGCATTGAGCACGGTGCCGTCCGGCAGGGATACTTTAATGCTCTCGCGGGCTACTTCTGTGCCGGGGCTGGCAACCTGGGCCACCGCGGTATCCGCCATGTTATTGGCCGCTATGGTATCCGTGGCTACTGTTTCGGTAGTGCTGCCGCCACAGCCTTTCACCAGGTACCATAGCAATATAATGGCTACCAGTATCAATAGGAGCGACCATATCCAGCGGGGACTGCCACTGGCGCGCCGGCCGGTTTGCCGGATGGACTCCGTAGCCCTGGCGCCCGCATCACCCAGTCCAGCCGTAATACCGCCTAGTTTTCTGCCCAGTTCTGAAAGGCTGCCTAAGCCCAACAACCCGGCCAGGTTAAAACCGGAGGGTACCGCCCCCAGGATATTATCCTTCTGGCTGTTAAGGAAGGAAAGGAAGCCGCCTGCATTCAGGTTCTCGTCTTCCGCATACTGCCCCACCGTACCCAGGGTAGCCGGCGTAGCGGCATTAAGCAGGGTGCTGGCAGATGATTCCTTAATACCCGCAAAAGTGGCGATAGAAGTGATCAGCGTAGATACTTTGCTGCCAAAAAGGTTCTGCAGCAGGCTGGTGCCCTTGCTAAGCCAGCCGCCGGCATTATTCTGCAGGGAGCTGATCAACGTGCCGGAAGAGTTAGCCCCGGTAGCATCTTTGGCAGCCTGTAACGCGCCGCTGGGATCGCCCTGGGAGCCAGCTTTATATAACAATCCGGTGAGTACGGCCGGTACAATACCGGTAATGGCCTTCTGGATGCCGGATTCGCTCTCGCCAAGCTGGCCCGCGGCCTGGGAGATCACGTCGCCGGTAAATAATCCTTTTACAGTGTTAAGCAAGTCAAAAGACATGTAGCTGTATTTTAGAGGTGAACAAATGATAAAGAACCATACATCATATAGTAAATAGGGCTAACGCATATAAAACAGCTACCCGGTAGATTTGTTTAAAAATGGATGGGCCGGGTATAAGTATGGCGGGGTGAACAATTAGATAAGGAGGATAGCTACACTTCATAGGGGAATGACCGGCGTACATCTGTATCAGGAGGGGCGTAACCCAAGATCCGGCACATCCATACAATTTGCCCCTTGTGATGGCATTCATGCGTCAACACCTGCGTAAACGCCTGTAATGGTGTGGCGGTCCCTGGTCCCCAGTCTTCCGGCACAGGAGTAATGGGCGTATCCAGGTCTTCACCGTATTTTTCCAGGAAAGCAGCCACCAGCTCATTTACCCGCCCGTAAAGCCGCCGGATCTGCGGGATGGTCGTAAGTTTTTCATTCGTCAACCGTTCTGCCGGCTGGTGCAGCCCAAAATAAGACAGCCAGTAAAAATAACAACTGGCATTATGTTCCAGCAGCTCACAGATGGTCTTGTTGTTATAAACCGGAACAGGGGTATTAATGTCTTTACCCATTGTAGTTTCGATAAAGTCCAGCACAATCTCCCTGGAGTATTGTACCATCATATATTGTTGTTGTAAGATCATCCCAACAATTTTTTAGACATGTTCATCGCAAAGATATATCCTATAATAGCTGCTACCTGAAAGATTAACAGGCTTTTACTTATAAAACTGAAAAAAATGCAGGAAAAACATGCCCAATATGTCAAAATTGCTGAAATAATGCGTTGGACCGTCTTTTGCAATTACTCCCGCGATCTGCATCCCGGTAATCAGCAAAAGACAGGTGGTTTAGGCGGGAGGGCAGCAAGGAAAATGAGGAGATAGATGTGAAGAATGGAAAGGATTTTGAGGTTGAAGATGTGACGAGAGGAAAAGGTAAGCGTGTTGTAGATGAACAGGTATCTTGTGAAGATGATCAGGTAGTGTTTGATGTGAAGTGTGAAACAAGTGAGTACAGGATTTGACGAGAGCGCGTGAGGAGGATAAGCAGGGATGGCGTGCAGTTTGAAAGGTACCTTTAAGAAAGAGAACAGTGCAATGGATGTGATGAGCGAACAGTGAGAGCGATGTGAAGAATGGAGTGAACAAGGAGAAAGTGGGATGGGATGTGAAGAGACGGATGAGTCGAGGCGGAGGAAAGAGGATAAGTGAGTATGGAGTGAAGAGGAACAACGTGAGATGGACGTGAAGAGTGGACGGATCAGCGAGAAGAAGCTTACCAGGTGTAAAAGATGAAGCGAGTGAAGATGAACGGTGAAAACGAGTGAAGTTAACGCCACGAGCAAGTGAAGTGACCAGGAGAAACAGGCATAAGGCCTGTTGTGATAAAGACAATGTGTGGTTGAGTGGCAACAGAAATTCCCGCAGGCGCCACCTGCCAGATGCCGAAAGCTGTTGGCCGGCTTTAGAAGCCGGCCATGGATGACGGATCAAATTCAACACAAAGGAGAAAACTATTTATATGAATCTTAACAATTTTACCATCAAGTCGCAGGAAACCCTGCAAAAAGCACAGCAGCAGGCGTTCAACGACCAGCACCAGTCCATCGAGACCGGGCACCTGCTGAAGGCGCTGCTGGACGATGATGATAATGCGATAGATTACCTGCTGAAAAAGAATGATGTAAACACCGGCTTTATTTCCGGTAAGCTGGATGATCAGCTGAAGAAATACCCGCGGGTAGCGGGGGCGGAACCTGGCCAGTCACTGAGCCGGGAAGCTAACAATGCCCTGCTGCGTGCCGGCTCCTCCATTAAGGAGTTCAAAGATGAATTTGTAAGCGTAGAGCATCTGCTGCTGGGTCTTTTAGGCGGCAGCGATGATACCGCTAAACTGCTCAAAGATGCCGGCCTTACGGAAAAAGGCCTCAAGGCTGCTGTAAAGGAACTGCGCAAAGGCAATACCGTTAACTCTCAGACCGCCGATACACAGTATAACTCCCTGCAGAAATACGCCAAGAACCTGAACGAACTGGCCAGGGCCGGCAAGCTGGACCCTGTGATAGGCCGGGACGAAGAGATCCGCAGAACGCTGCACATCCTCTCCCGCCGTTCCAAGAATAACCCCATCCTGGTAGGTGAACCGGGTGTAGGTAAAACAGCCATCGTAGAAGGCCTGGCGCACCGTATCATTAACGGTGATGTGCCGGATAACCTGCGCTCCAAGACCATCTTCGCCCTTGATATGGGCTCCCTGATGGCGGGCGCTAAATACCGCGGCGAGTTTGAAGAAAGACTGAAAGCGGTCGTAAAAGAAGTAACAGAAAGCGAAGGACAGCTGATCCTGTTCATCGACGAAATACATACATTGATCGGCGCAGGCGCCATGGAAGGCGCTATGGATGCCGCCAATATCCTGAAACCTGCCCTGGCGCGCGGAGAACTGCGGGCCATAGGCGCCACCACCCTCAACGAGTACCAGAAGTACTTTGAAAAGGATAAAGCGCTGGAACGCCGCTTCCAACGGGTAATGGTGGATGAGCCTACCGTAGAAGACGCCATCTCCATCCTGCGTGGATTAAAAGAACGCTATGAAAGCCATCACCACGTATTAATAAAGGATGAGGCCATCATAGCAGCGGTAGAACTATCACACCGCTATATTACAGACCGTTTCCTGCCGGATAAGGCCATTGACCTGATAGATGAAAGCGCGGCTAAATTGCGCCTGGAAATGAACTCCATGCCGGAAGAGCTGGATGAACTGGAAAGAAGGATCCGTCAGCTGGAGATTGAGCGCGAAGCCATTAAACGGGAAAACGATGAAGACAAGCTGTCTGAGCTGAATGCGGAAATAGCCCGCTTAGGCGAAGAACGGAACACCTTTAAGGCCAAATGGCAGGAAGAAAAAGAAGTAGTGGATAAGATACAGAATGCCAAAGCCGCCATCGAAAACCTGAAACAGGAAGCCGAACAGGCAGAGCGTAACGGCGATTACGGCAAGGTGGCAGAGATCCGCTACGGAAAAGTAAAAGAACAGGAACAATTAGTAGTAAAATATACTGCAGAGCTGAATGATCTTTCAGATAACCATAAACGTTTACTGAAAGAAGAAGTGGATGCGGAAGATATTGCAGAAAATGTGGCAAAAGCTACCGGCATACCGGTTACCCGCATGATGCAAAGCGAAAGAGATAAGCTGTTAAGACTGGAGGATGAACTGCATAAAAGGGTAGTAGGACAGGAAGAGGCCATCATTGCGGTGGCAGATGCTATCCGCCGTAGCCGCGCAGGATTACAGGATCCCAAACGGCCCATCGGCTCCTTTATCTTCCTGGGTACTACCGGGGTTGGTAAAACAGAGCTTGCCAAAGCCCTGGCAGATTACCTGTTTGACGATGAAGGTATGATGACGCGGATAGACATGAGCGAGTACCAGGAGAAACATGCCGTAAGCCGCCTGGTAGGCGCGCCTCCGGGATATGTGGGTTATGAAGAAGGCGGTCAGCTTACAGAAGCCGTACGCCGTAAACCTTACTCCGTAGTATTGCTGGATGAGATAGAGAAAGCCCACCCGGACGTGTTTAACATATTGCTGCAGGTATTGGACGATGGCCGCCTTACAGATAACAAAGGCCGCGTGGTGAACTTTAAGAACACCATTATCATTATGACCAGCAACATGGGCAGCCATATTATCCAGGAAAATTTTGAGAAGATCAACGATAAGAACCGTGAGGACATAGTGGATAATACCCGCGAAGAAGTGATGAACCTGCTGAAGCAAACCATCCGGCCAGAGTTCCTGAACCGCGTGGATGAAGTGATCATGTTCCAGCCGCTGATGCGGGAAGAGATCAAGGGTATCATTAACATACAATTACAACAGCTCAAAGAGTTGATGGCACGGAATGGCATGATACTTGAATTCTCTGACTATGCGCTGGATTACATGGCTACACAGGGTTACGATCCGCAGTTTGGCGCAAGGCCGTTAAAGCGCCTTATCCAGAAAGAGGTGGTGAACCTGCTGAGCAAGAAGATCCTCTCCGGAGAGATTGATAAGAGCAAACCTGTGCTGGTGGATGTGTTTGATGGGGTGGTAGTAGTGCGGAACAATGGTAACGGCCAGTAATAAACGCAAAATAATAATATAGATGAATATCACGTGTAGTATACACGTTTCAACGATATAAATAACGATATACAGTTACAGGAAATACCCGGGCGATTCTTCGCCCGGGTTTTTTATTTAAATTTGGATAAACGGATACTAATATGATAGGCGACAGAGAAAGACGGTTTATGCAAATGGCGGTGGCGCTCTCCCGCAGGGGAATGGAAAATGGGGATGGCGGCCCGTTTGGGTCCATTGTAGTAAGAGGGGAGGAGATCGTAGGACAAGGCTGGAACCAGGTATTGTTACGCAACGATCCCACCGCGCACGCGGAAGTAGTGGCCATACGGGATGCCTGCCGGCATCTGGGCACTTTTCAGCTGCATGATTGTGAGATCTATACTTCCTGCGAGCCATGCCCCATGTGCCTGGGCGCTATTTACTGGGCCCGCCCGCAAAGGGTATATTTTGCCAATACCAAAGAAGATGCGGCCGCTATTGATTTTGATGATTCCTTTATCTACCGCGAGATAGAAATGCCGCATAACGAGAAGAAGATACCGTTCATTACATTCCCGGACCAGGAGGCGCTGCAGGTGTTTAAGGACTGGAAGGAGAAGGGGGATAAGACTTTATATTGATGTGCACATCATTTTTTATTCACAAAATAAAAGATCCAGAAAGCAGCCAGCAATAAGAAAAGCACCACCATTACGATCAGCGCCAGCTCTATATTATGCCCCAGCCGGCGTTTACGGCGGGACTGGCGGCGTAGCTTACGCATCAGCTGCCATTTCATCTGCCTTACCACCACCGGTATCCGCTCTTTCTGCTGAATAGCGGCTAATCCTTCCAGGGCGTCGCTGCACAGTTCACAATCCGCTACATGTTTTTCTATCTCATGCTGCTCCGCAGCGCTCAGTTTGCCCTGTACATAGTCCAGCAGCTGCTGTTGTGCAGGGCATTGCCCGGTTACTACAAATATGTCGTTAAGATCCGCTTTCACAATATTGCAAATTAACGTTTATGGCTGGTTTGTTTGTCCAGTTGTTGTTTTAAATTCCTTTTACCGTTCTGTATATAGCTTTTTACCTGTAGCAGGGTATAACCTGTTTGTGCCGCTATCTGCTGGTAAGATTGTTTATCCAGGTAAAAAAGCCGTACGCAGGTGCGTTGCTCAGTGCTCAGGGTAGCCAGGGCATGCTCCATATCTTCCAGCAGCTGGTCCTTTTCCCGGTATCCGGAATTATCTTCCAGCGTAGCCGTACCCGGCATGTTCTTATCAGTAACTTCCTCCTGGTATTTGGTGTGTTTTTGCCGTAGCTGCATCAGGCAATGGTTCTTCATTACCTGGTATATCCATGCCCGAAAGTACTGTATTTCGTGTTTATTCACGTCTGATAGTACCTTCAGGAATACCTGTTGCACGCCATCCCGCGCATCTTCTTCGTTCTTAAGGTATTTCATGGCCATACCCAGCAACAGCACAGCGTACCGGTCAAACAGGATACCTATCCAATCGGTATTGCCGTCCGTTTTATAGCGGCGTAATAGATCTTCGTCAGTCAGTGGCAGGTTATTATTCACAGGGTAAAGATAAAATGCTTATATGATAGATGAAGAATTTCTGTAATTCCATAAAAATAATGTGCTAATGTGCTGATATGCTAATGTGCTAATTGGAGCGGTGGAAAGTAAAGGGTTGAAAATCAGTTAAGGCGAGAGGGAGTGTGAGTGATTGAAAATCAGTTAAGTAGGGGAGAGTGTATAGCGGAAATTGACAGCGGAAAACGAAAAGAAATTTTACAATACAGCATGCGCATTTTTCATTGGCACATTAGCATATCAGCACATTAGCACATTATAGATTATCCAGCGCCTGCTGCGCGGCCTGTTTCATATTACCATCCATGCGCACCACTTCCTTAAAGATACGGCGGGCTTTACCGTTCTGGCCTTTATTCCGGTAACAAACGCCCATCTGGTAACGCGCCATTTCGCCAATGCGCGGGTTACCGCTGGACGACAGGCGCTTATACCTGTTGATCGCTTCGTTAAGATCGCCCTGCTGCTGGTATACCATCGCCGCCTTATACAGGAATTCATCCGTATCCATGGCGGTGGAAGAGCTGGCAGCGGGTTTGCTGCTCTCTTCCTTCTTTTCCTCTTTTTTAGGCGTGTTATTATGGGCTACTGTGGCAGCAGGCGTATCATTCCTGGCCGGGGCAGGTTTGGCCATCGCATTGCTGTCCGGCGCCCGCTTTACCGTATCCTTTACGGTCTTAGGCGGGGGCGCTTTCTTAGCGCTGTCCGCAGGCGTCAGTTTTTTGGCTGGCGGGGGCGCTGCCTTAACGGTATCTTTCTTCACCACCGGTATCACGGGCGGCGTAGCCGCGGCAGCAAGCGGTGCAGGTTTTGCGGTGCTGGTGCTGTCGGCGGGGGGAGGTAAGGGGGCAGCCGCCACGGAGGCGGCCGGCAGAACAGGGATGACAGGCCGGGCTACTACCGGTTTATGGTAGTTGTATTGTTGCATAAGGTACAGTATGGCGCCGCCGCCTACTATAAAGGCCACCAGCCAGAAGTAGATCAGCATGCTTTCCCGTTGCTTGGTTTTGCGCACATAGCGCTCCATTTTCTGCAGCTGGGATACCGGCTTTATGCTTTCGCGGATGTATTGCTGTATGTTGGCAGACAGGCCCTGGTATTGCTCCAGTTGCCCTTCCTGCTGCAATGCCTGCAGGGCCTCGAAACAAAGATCACAATCTACCAGGTGCTGCTCTACCAGGTGTTTCTCAATATCGGTAAGCCTGCCTTGCAGGTAGCGGGGCAGCTGATCTCTGTTCAGACAGCGGATACCGGCAAAGATCTTGAGCAGCTTTTCGTTCTCGTTATGGACAGTATTATTTGACATGGGCTTAATTCGTGAGTTGCATGGCCAGCTTGCTCTTCGCTTTTTTTAGCAGGGTGCGCACTTTTTCAGTGGTGTATCCTTTGTGAGCAGCCAGATCGGCAAAGGTTTTATTTTCCAGGTAAAATTGTTCGATCAGGTACCGGTCTTCGGCTTTTAAACTAGCTAATGCCCGTTCTACCTGGGCTATCAGCGCTTGTTTCTCTATCGTATTGGTGGCAGCTTTTTCCACCCTGTTCTCAGTATGTAACCGGTCTCTCGATTCCCTGGAAGGGTAGTAGGGCACTTGCTTGTCCGGGTTGGTTATATAAGCATTGACAGTCTGGTGCACCCACTCATTGGCCTTCTGGATCGTTTGTGTCTTCAGGCCATTACTAAGACGCTGCAATATGGATGGGAAAACAGTATTCATCGCAGCGCCCGGGTTATTTTTTATAGAGGGCAGGCACACGGCTACCAGCAGATGGCTGTATCGCTCCAACAATATGCCTTCTGCTTCCCGGTCCTTGAGTTTACGGGCCCGGGAGATCAACTCTTTGTCGGATAAATTGCTTAGTTGCTGGTACATCGTGTTATTATCTATATTTACGTATGAATCCAAAAATGGTTCAAATATTTTTATAATTTCTTATAAGACTTTACAAATAAGAACATAGTATTAATACAATTAATATGCCATACGCCATTATCGTAGTACCGGTTATGCCATTACGCGCGGAACATGCCCATAAAAGCGAAATGATCTCCCAGGGCCTCTGGGGCGAATGTGTTACCATCCTCGAAACCGGGCCAGACGGTTGGGTGAAGGTGCGTGGCCAGTACGATGGCTACGAAGGATGGGCCACCGCCAACAACCTCGAAACAATTGATCAGCAATTATTTGACGCTCCCTACACGCATTACGCCCCCCACTGGGTTACGCCGGTATCTATCAACGGCTGGCCTATGTACATTCCCTACGGTTGCCTGATCAAAGCGCCCAACGCTGACAGCAAACGCACAGTTTGGGGAAAGGCGGAGATACAATTTGAGGAAATCCAGCCTTTGCAAACCGGTAACCATAACGCTGATAGCCTGATGCGTATTGCCTCCCGCTTCCTGAATACCGGCTACCTCTGGGGCGGCCGCTCCGTATTTGGCATAGACTGCTCCGGCTTCACCCAATCCGTATTTAAGCTGCTGGAAATACCGCTGTTACGGGATGCCTATCAGCAGGCCACCCAGGGCATTACCGTAGATTTCCTGCAGGAAGCCCAAACCGGGGACATGGCATTCTTTGATAACGCAGATGGCCGTATTACACACGTAGGTATCCTGCTCAACGATCATGAGATCATCCACTCATCCGGCAAAGTGCGCATAGATTCAATTGATAACCAGGGCATCATCAATGTAGATACCGGCCTGCGTACGCATAAGCTACGGATTATTAAAAGAGTAAGCCGCTAACGCATAAAAAAGCCCGGCGCATCCGCCGGGCCCATATTGATGCAAGTGTGTGAGCTTATTTATTAGTGAACATTCGGTCATATGCCACGATGCTCTCATTGATGATCCTTTCCGCTACCTCTTTATTCTGGAACTCTTCCACCTTTACGGTCTTGTTCTCCAGTTTCTTGTACTCCTCGAAGAAATGACGCATTTCCGCGATGAAATGGGGCGGCAGCTCCGTTATATCGTTGATGTGGTTCACGCTCATGTCATTGGCGGCTACCGCGATGATCTTATCATCCGCCTCTCCGCTGTCGATCATCTGCATAACGCCTATCACCTTGGCGTCCATAATGCACAGCGGCACTACGTCTACCTGTGAAAGGATCAATATATCCAGGGGATCATGGTCATCGCAGTAAGTGCGCGGTATAAAGCCATAGTTGGCCGGATAATATACGGAAGAATACAGTACCCTGTCCAGCTTCAGCAACCCGCTGTCTTTATCCAGCTCGTATTTGGCACGGCAACCCTTCGGTATCTCAATAATGGCGTTCACAATATGCGGCGCATCCGATCCGGGATTAACACTATGCCAGGGATTCGTTGTCATATTCTACTTTGCTTTTTTATGGTTACTCCAATTTAATGTTACTGTTCGCATTGGTAGCTGCCCCGTTGCAGCATATAGCCGGATCAACGGCTTTGCCTGGATCTCATTGTTCACCGACTGTAAAGGCGGAGTAATGGCGGCCATAAGGCGGGCAGCACGGTTTACGTGCCGGCAAAAATAAAGCGCAAAATCCACATTCCAAACTTAAAATGCCTGGACAGGGGGGAGGGGTGGCGATGGAGGATGATTATTTGACCGGTACGGGTGGCATCAGGGTATCGGGCGGCATCATGTTACTGGAATCAAAGCTGGCGGGTGGTATATAGTTAGGGATGATACTTTCAAAGGTGAGGGAGATCTTCCATTGACCATGCTCTTTTATCAGCTGCAACATCTCCTTTTGTTTGGACGAGGAATTGAGGACCGTTACAGTGGCTTTGTCGCCATTTTCCTTACTGTCTATCACCTCTATCTTGGCATTCCTGATCTTTTCGCGTTCTGATTCGTTCCTGCGGGCGTCAAAGAATGAGTAAAGCTGGATCACCTGTTGCGACTCTTTGGTAGCGTACTCCCTGGCCTGCTCAAAATTAGAGACCTGGATGGCGTGCATAAATCCGAGCGCCACCTCTTGTGGTGTAGCCCGTTGTTTACAACCGCCCAGGATTCCTGTTATAAGTACCAGGGTAAGAATACGCAAATAATTGGTCATGCAGTTGCTAAATTAAAATATCATTAACAAAAATAGGGGGAAAGTCTAAATCTACAAAGAAAGCTATGCGCCCTCGCTTATCAACTGCAATCAACCACTGGAAACGCCCCCGATTCAGGCGTTGAACATACTATAAACGCTGTTAAGGAAGTGTTAATTGTGCTGTCTGGCTGATGGCAGCGGCCAGGCTCCCGCTGTTGACCTCCCGGCCCTGAAAACCAGGTGGGGAGTGGTATTGGCGGCCCGTTCAAGTTATACGGTCCATAGCCTGTAACCGGTATGGCTACGGACTATGGACCGTTCACTATTAAATAAATTAGCTGACTTTAATGCTCATCCTTTTCCTTGGCGCCTTCATAGGCCCTGATGATGGCCTTTACCAGGCGGTGCCTTACCACATCCTCTTCGTCCAGCTGCACATAGCCTATACCGTCAATATTCCGCAGGATCCGGGTGGCTTTCTCCAGGCCGGACCGCTGGTTCTTGGGTAAGTCTATCTGCGTAAGGTCGCCGGTGATGATGGCTTTGGCGGATGCGCCTATACGCGTAAGGAACATCTTCAGCTGAAGGTCTGTCGCATTCTGCGCCTCATCCAGGATAATGAATGAATTATCCAGGGTACGGCCACGCATGTACGCCAGCGGCGCTATCTCTATGACGCGGTTGGTCATGAAATAGCTTAGTTTATCCGCCGGTATCATATCGTCCAGCGCGTCGTATAAAGGCCGCAGGTACGGGTCGATCTTCTCTTTCAGATCGCCGGGAAGGAAACCCAGGCTTTCGCCTGCTTCCACCGCCGGGCGGGTAAGGATGATCTTGCGGACTGCCTTATTCTTCAAAGCCCGTACGGCCAGGGCCACTGCCGTATAGGTTTTACCGGTACCGGCGGGGCCTATGGCAAAAACGATATCGTTCTTTTCTGCCAATGCCACCATCCGTTGCTGATTGGCGGTACGGGCCCTTACGGTGCGGCCGTTGGGACCAAATACCAGTACATCATTCGGATTACGGTCGGTGAAGTTATCTACGCTCTTCTCCTCGTCGCCAAGGATCTGTTCGAAGTAGCCGTCTGAAAGATTGCCATTACGTTCCAGGTATTTCACGATCTGGCCTATTTTATCCTTGGCGGTAGCCACCTCTTCGGGAGCCCCGGATAATTTAAGCTGAGTGCCCCTGGAAAGAATCTTAAGCAGCGGGAATTTCTTTTTGAGCAAGTCCAGTTTTCCGTTGTTGACGCCGAAAAACTCGATAGGGTTAATACTATCCAGATTAATAATTGATTCTGTCAAATTCTACTATGGTTTTAGCTAATGATCTGTAATATAAATGATTTTCGCGCAAACCGCCAGCCCTTTTTGTTAAGCAATTACTAAATCCTGTAGCCGTTCTGTTTAAAGGCTTCTACGCGTTCAGCAACGGCCTTGTCGCCCAGGGCCAGGATACGCGCTGCGAGGATGGCGGCATTCTTTGCGCCCGCCTTACCAACTGCCAGGGTGCCTACAGGCAAACCAGCCGGCATCTGTACGATGGAATATAAAGCGTCTATACCACCGGGTAAACCGCCGTCCAAAGGTACGCCTAATACCGGTAAGGAGGTGTAGGCAGATACAACGCCAGGTAAAGCCGCTGCCATACCAGCCGCTGCAATGATCACACCATATCCGTTTTCCTGCGCTGTGATGCAGAGCTCGCGCACCTTGTCAGGGGTACGGTGGGCAGATGCTACCACCATATCGCCGGTGATGCCGAAATACTGAAGAAAATTCTGCGATTCCTGCATTACCGGTTTGTCGCTTTCCGAACCCATTAGGATCAATACTTTCATCTTTTATAAGTTTTTGCCGGTCAAAGATAATTTAACCTTTGTAAATCTGGGAAATGGAAAATCCACAACGGTGGAAAAATAAGGGACCAGCTAACAGGAATGCTCGTTGTAACAGGTTTCTCATCGCCCCCATGGGTTCTCCTCCCTGGCCCCAAATCGTTTATCCGTGCCAAGTTTTCAACTGCCTGCCCCACAAGGCATTCCGCCAAAAATGAAAACAAACCACCCCCGGCTGAGAATCAAATTATGCTTACATTTAAGCCCTGAATATTCCCCTACTATGAATCGGCTTAACTTGATTTTTATCGTGGACGATGATCCAATCCACCAGCAGATAGCGCAGATAATGATAGACAGACAGGGGATCAGCCATGCGATGAGGACGTTTTCTGACGCGCAGGAAGTATTGGATTATCTCCATGGGCATGAACAACACCGGGACAAACTGCCGGATGTAATACTGCTGGACCTTAATATGCCCGTAATGGACGGGTGGGACTTCCTGGAGGCCTATGCAGGCTTTTATACCAACCTTTCCAGGAGTATCCAGATCTATGTACTGACCTCCTCCATCGATGAGAATGATAGAGAACGTGTGCGTTCCTATTCCTTTGTAAAAGGATACCTGACAAAACCCCTGTCAAAAGAGATCATCCTCAGTTTAGCGGAATAATTACTGACCTGCGGCTTTCAGCTGCCTGATCACCGCTTCGGGGTCCGGGGCGGAGAAGATATTGCTGCCCGCCACCAGCACATCGGCGCCGGCTGCCACGATCTCTGCTGCATTATCTACGGTAACGCCGCCATCCACTTCAATAAGGGCATGCGCTTTATGTTCCGTGATCAGCGCCCGCAGCTGGCGCAGTTTGGGCAGGGTTTGCGGAATAAAGGCCTGGCCGCCAAAGCCGGGGTTTACGGCCATCACCAGTACTACGTCAATATCATTAATGATATTCTCCAGGATCTGTACAGGGGTATGCGGGTTCAGCGCCACGCCGGCCTTCATGCCCAGTCCTTTTATCTGCTGGATATTACGGTGCAGGTTAGGACAGATCTCTGCATGGACCGTTAGCTGTTGGGCCCCCGCCTTTTGAAAGGCCTCGGCATATTGTTCGGGGCGTTCTATCATCAAATGCACGTCACACATTTTGCGCGCATGTTTGCTTACATGGGAAATAACGGGAATACCATAACTGATATTGGGTACAAAGTGGCCGTCCATCACATCCAGGTGCAGCCAGTCGGCCTCGCTGCGGTTCACCATATCCACTTCTTTTGCCAGTTCCAGGAAGTTAGCGGCCAGCAGGGATGGCGCTACTAATACGTGCTTCTTTTCCATTTTGTAAAGCTAA
Organism: Chitinophaga agrisoli; assembly: GCF_008386695.1. Classification (GTDB taxonomy): domain Bacteria; phylum Bacteroidota; class Bacteroidia; order Chitinophagales; family Chitinophagaceae; genus Chitinophaga; species Chitinophaga agrisoli. The sequence continues at coordinate 1,011,087 of NZ_VUOC01000002.1, read as the reverse complement.
TGATTCTAATCTATTTCGTGATCCTCTCCAGCGCGGCTTTCGCTTCCGGGTAATCTTTGCGGAAGGTAACGGCCTTGGCATAGTCGCTTTGTGCAGCATCTTTATTGCCCAGCTGCTCATAACACAGGCCGCGGTAATAATAGGCGGTAGCGTCTGTGGGCCTGGCTTTGGCGGCCAGAGTAAAATCGCCCAGCGCAGCTTTCCATTGCTTGCCGTTAACGCTCATTTTACCCAATGCAATATAAGCATCCGCATAACCGGGGTCCGCTTCTATACAACGTTTATACGCTACGGTTGCTTCCTTTGGTTTGCCGGCGGCCTCAAAATACTGGCCCATTGCATACAAAGGTTCCGCATTGGCGGGATCCTGGGAATAGGCCATTTCGTAATAGCGGGCAGCGGCGGCATCCTGTCTGGCGGCCAGCAGGTCTGCCAGTTCCATTACGGCTTCGTATTCACTTTGCGGGCCCGCCTTGTCTACGGCGGCTTTCAGATGGCTAATGGCCTGCAGGGTATCTTTATGATCTTCCGCAATGCGGGCCTTCAGGTAAAAGGCCTGCGCGTAACCTTGTGGCTGTTGCGCCATAACGGTGGCCAGGCTGTCTGCACGGTCATAGGCTTTACGCTCTATCCATGACATGGCCAGGCGGTATTGGAGATAAGTATTGGCAGGCGCTGTATGCAGGGCTTTCTCAAAGAATTGGGCGGCTTTATCATATTGTTCCGTTACCAGCGCGGACTCGCCGGCTCCCGCCCAATGATCAGTGATGGTGGGCTGCAGGTTGGCGGCTTTTTCAAAATCATGCAGCGCTAATGCCGGATCTGTATTAAAAAGCAGCAGGGCACGGCGAAAATAGAGGCCGGCCTGGTCCGGGAACTGACGGATAGAATCGGTAAGCGGTTTTATCATCGTTGATTCCAGCACGGTATCGGCCGCCGGCGTTGTGGGCCGTCTGGCGCTCTGCTGCTGGCAGGCAAGGCAAAGGGTAAATAGTAATAAAGGCAGGTACTTCATAGGAGGCGAAAATAATAATAATGTACGGATGTGTAAATGTGAAGATGTTTGCATGCGGGTAGAGTATACGGGGTTCAGACGGCGTAGATACGGGTGCTTATGGGGTTGAGCATAAATGCAACGTGGAGATAAGGTGGACTAAACGTGGACTTAATGTGGACTTGATATGGACAAACTGTTGAAAATGAATGGAATAGTTAGGAAGCCCATCGGGCCCCCTAACTTAGTATTTTGAATCAGGCGTGCATCATCCATTCTTTTAATGCCGCATATTCCGCCGGTAGCTGAACGGCCTGTTTTTCCAGGCTGTAAAGGGCTTTCACCCGGTCTGGAATAGTAATGGCGGTTTGCAACGCAGCGGGCGCAGTATCTGCAAACTTCACCGGGTGGGCGGTTTCCAGGAATATGCCGGTAGCGCCATTTGCCCCTGCTGTCAGTTGCAGGTATTGCTGCAAGCCCAGATAACCCACTGCACCGTGCGGGTCCATCATATAACCAAATTCCTGCCAGATTTGTTGCATAGCCGCTACTGTTTGCACATCCGTAAAACTGTAGGAAGAGAGCTTTTCCTGCAGGGCAGGCAAACTGTTGGCAGATAACTCCAATATCCGTACGAAATTGCTGGGATCAGCTACGTCCATCGCATTGGAAAGGGTAGGCGTGGCCGTATGCGGCTCATAACGGCCGTTCTGCATAAAACGCGGCACCGTGTCATTGACATTGGTGCTGGCTATAAAATGCTGTATAGGCAAACCCATAGCGGCCGCCATCATGCCTGCGCAAATATTGCCAAAATTACCGCTGGGTACGGAGAACACGATATTATCCGGCTGGGCGCCCGCCGCCTTGGCTTGTTTGGCGGCCAGCAGGTAATAGAACATCTGCGGCAGCCAGCGGGCTACGTTAATAGAGTTGGCAGAGGTAAGCAGGCTGTGTTGCTGCAGCTCCTGGTCCAGGAAAGCCGTTTTTACCATGCGCTGGCAATCGTCAAAGCTGCCCTGGATCTCCAGTGCCGTAATGTTGCCATTGAGCGTCGTAAGCTGTTTTTCCTGCAGGGTGCTTACCTTACCGCTGGGGTACAGGATCACCACCCTAACGCCGGGTACATGATGAAAACCATGGGCCACCGCGCCGCCCGTATCGCCGGAGGTAGCTACCAGCACGGTTACCGGGCGCTCGTCATTACGGCGGAAATAACCCAGGCATCCCGCCATAAAACGCGCGCCTACATCCTTAAAAGCCAGGGTAGGGCCATGGAACAGTTCCAGCGAAAAGATCTTGTCCGTAACCGGCTGCAGCGGAAAAGGAAAGCTAAGCGTATCCTGTATGATCTGCTGCAGCTTTGCCGCCGGGATCTCTTCGCCTATAAAAGGCTGTATAGCCCGGTAGGCTATATCAAAATCATCATAGTTCTCAAGGAAGTCCACCAGGTCTTTTTCCAGCGCCGGTATATGGTCCGGGAAATAAAGCCCTTTATCCGGCGCCAGGCCTTGTACTACGGCCTGCTCAAAGGATACCTGGTGTTGTTTATGCTGTAAACTGAAGTATTGCATTTTCGAATTTTAGTGGCCATCAGCCATTACTCTGTACTTAATATCTTTACCCCTTCTTTATTGATGGGGGACACATGCACCTTATAATCCACGCCCAGCGGCGCATACACGCTATCCATCGTAGCGGCTACCTGCCTGGCTACTTCTTCGCCCTTGCTAAGCATGAACACCGAAGGGCCGGAGCCGGAAATACCGCCGCCCAGCGCGCCTGTTTCCTTGCATTTCAGCTTAAGCTCATAAAAGGCGGGGATCAGGATGGCCCGTACAGGCTCTACGATCACGTCTTCCAGCGCACGGCTGATAAGGCCATAATTCTCCTGGTAAAGCCCTGCTACCAGCGCGCCTACATTGCCCCACTGGCGAATGGCGTCTGTCATCAGCACCTTTTGTTTAAGGATCTCGCGGGCGTCTGAGGTCTTTACCTCTATCTGTGGATGGATCACCGTTACCCAAAGGTCTGCCGGCGTATGCAGGCCGGTAATATCCAGCGGCTTATAGCTCCGTACCAGGGTAAAACCGCCCATAATGGCCGGGGCCACATTATCCGCATGGGCGGCGCCACTGGCCAGGCGCTCGCCTTCCATGGCAAACCGCACCAGCTGTTTAGGCGTAAAGGGCTCACCCAGCAGGTGATTAGCGCCTACAACCGCGCCGGCGGAGCTGGCCGCGCTGGAGCCTATACCGCTGCCAGGCTGTATGTTCTTAAAGATCTCTACTTCAAAACCGGTATCCGGGTTGTCATATTTCTGCAGCAGCGCCTGCAGGGCTACGCCCGCCACATTCTGCGCAGGATCCGTAGAAAGGCGCGCGCCATGCACGGCCTTGATCTGTACGCCGGGCTGCTCGCTTCTGCGGATGATCATTTCATCGCCAGGGGCGTCCATCGCCAGGCCTACCACATCAAAGCCGCATGCTACGTTGGCTACAGTTCCGGGAGCGAATACTTTTATGCTATTCATGTAAACTGTGTTTCATTTTAACTGTTCGTAATTGACCCTATCTCACTGTTCTGATGATATCCGCAAAGATGCCAGAGGCCGTTACATCTGCGCCGGCGCCAGCGCCTTTTACAATAAGGGGCTGCTGGGAATACCGGTTGGTGGTATATAATACAATATTGTCCTTCCCTTCCAGCTGGTAGAAAGGATGATCCGGCGCTACGGATTGCAGTCCCACAGAAGCTTTCCCGTTCTGGTAGCTGGCCACAAACTTAAGGCGTTTACCCGCTTTGTCCGCCTGCTCGCGTAGCTGCAGGAAATGGTCCGCATGCACATCCAGCTGCTCATAGAACTCCGCTACAGAAGGGGCTTCCAGCGCGGCTGCCGGCAAAAAGGAGTGATTGGTGATATCTTCCAGCTCCATCACCGCCCCGCTCTCCCGGGCCAGTATCAATATCTTGCGCATTACATCGGTACCGCTCAGGTCTATACGCGGGTCCGGCTCTGTGTAGCCTTCATCCTGCGCGGCTTTTACCACCTCGCGGAAAGAAGCGCCGTTCACAAAATGATTGAATACAAAATTGAGGCTGCCGGATAATACCGCTTCAATACTATTCACCTTATCACCGCTGCGGATCAGGTCATTGAGGGTGTTGATCACCGGCAAACCTGCGCCTACATTAGTCTCAAAAAGGAAAGAGGCATTGTAGCGGCGTGCCAATTCCTTTAGCTGTTTATAATAGGCAAAGTCTGCGGAGCAGGCTATCTTATTACAGGTTACCACGGAAATGCCATGTTGCAGGAACTCGCCATATACGGCGGCTACTTCCGGGCTGGCGGTATTATCTACAAATACGCTGTTGCGCAGGTTCAGCGATTTTATCTTTTGTACAAAACCCCACATATCGGAGGCTTCGCCTTGCTCCTGCAGCAGCTCGCGCCATTTGGGCAGATGGATGGTCTCATGGCCAAAGAACATCTTACGGCTGTTGGCAATACCGGCAACGCGCACCTGCAGGCCCAGTTCCTGTTGCAGATAGCCATGCTGCTGCTCCAGCTGCTCCAGCAGTTTGCTGCCTACATTGCCTACGCCGGCAATAAATACGTTCACCTGTTTTAGCGGCGTTTCAAAAAAGGCTTCGTGGATCACGTTCAGCGCTTTTTTAATATCCGGGCGGTTGATCACGGCAGAGATATTCTTTTCTGTAGAGCCCTGGGCAATGGCGCGTACATTCACGCCGTTACGGCCCAATGCGCCAAACAGCTTGCCGCTGGTGCCGTGGTGGTTCTTCATCTTATCGCCTACTACGGCTACAATACAAAGATCCCTTTCCACAATCAGCGGCTCTATCTGCTTTTCCTGGATCTCCTGTGCAAACTCGCTGTCTACCGTGGTTTTGGCCTTCAGCATATCCGCTTCATGTATGCCTACGGTAATGGAGTGCTCAGAAGAGCTTTGGGTAATAAGGATCACGTTGATGCGTTCCTGCAGGAGGGCGTCAAACAGGCGGCGGGAAAAACCGGGGATACCTATCATACCGCTGCCTTCCAGCGTAAGCAGGGCTATATGCTGTATACCGGAGATACCGGTCACGGGAAAACCGCGGTCACGGCCATCCAGCACATGGATAAGGGTGCCATGGTCTTCCGGCGCAAATGTATTCTTGATCCAGATAGGGATCCGTTTATTCATTACCGGCTGTATGGTAGGGGGGTAAATCACCTTGGCGCCAAAATGTGACAGCTCCATGGCCTCCTCATAGCTGATATGGGGGATGGGGATGGCTTGTGATACCAGGCGGGGATCTGCGGTCATCATACCGCTAACATCCGTCCAGATGTCCAGTACCTCCGCATTAAGGGCGGCGGCCATAATAGCGGCCGTGTAGTCGGAGCCGCCCCTGCCCAGGGTAGTGGTTTCCCCATCTGCGCTGGCGGCCACAAAACCGGGCACGATCACATAATCTGCTTTCTCCTCCTGGAAGTATTCGCCTATCTGGTGATTGGTGGCCAGGAAGTTTACATGGGCATTGCCAAAATTGGCGTCTGTTACGATCAGCTCCCGGCTGTCTTTCCAGGCGGCGGGGGCGCTGAGCTGTTTTAGCTTTTCTGCCAGCATATAGGACGACATCAGTTCGCCAAAGCTCATGATCTTGTCCAGGGAGCGCTTACTTAACTCGCCCACCTGGAAAATGCCATCGCACAGGATCTCCAGTGCATTCAGCTTTTTCTTTACCTGGCTTATCAGGCTGCTTTGCGCCGTAATAGGGAACAGGGTGCGGATGGTGTCCAGGTGCTGGGCCTCGATCTCCGCTAATAAGGTCTTGTACTGCTCCTGGCCCTGACCGGCCAGCTGACCGCATTTGATAAGTTTATCGGTAATGCCTCCCATGGCGGAAGCTACCACTACAAAGCGGCCCTGGGGTTTCTGATGTAATATGATATTACAAACCTGTTCTATTGCCCGGGTACTGCCCATGGAAGTACCTCCGAATTTTAATACCTGCATTGTGAAGAATCTAATTAGTGGGTATGTAGAAAGAACTCTCCCCGTTTCCTTGCGGGGCTACCACCGGAGTGGTCTTTAGATCATATGTTTACATTAACCCCGCACAGGGGTTGTAATGGTGGAGATTGTTGTAATAGTGCTGAAGCCAACTCCGGAGAAGGAGCAGGCAGCGGGCGCAGTGTATGTAAATACTGATAGCACTATTATAAGATTTTGACTTTACGACAACAAAAGTGGAAATTTTATTGGTAAAAAACAATAGGATTGTCAAAGTTTTGAAATTTTTCAAATAAAATGTTGTTAGTAAGCATAAATACTAAATAAGGGCCGGCAATGCCGTTTTTGCCGGAATAGTATATAATGGGCTATATTTGTTACAGCCACGTAAAGGCGGTATTATGCCTTACTTCAGGAATTTCACGTACCATATAGATAAAAGGAAATGGAAATACTATTTCCTGTTAGCCACCCTGGCCATGGATTCGTATGTAAAATAGCCGTTTCCGCTGCGGCCCCCTTTCTTTATTCTTCACCTTTAATTGTATTGATCGTGCCATATTATCATAAATTGGGTCAAATCCCCCATAAACGTCATACCCAGTTCCGTAAACCGGACGGCTCCCTGTATGCGGAGCAGCTGTTTTCCACGGAAGGTTTTTCTTCCCATTACTCCTTGTTATATCACTGCCATCCCCCCACGGAGATCATCCGGGTGGATACGCCATACCCCTGTATGCCCCGCGTTGCGGAGGAGAAAATGCTCAAACATCGCAGCTTCCAGGGTTTTAACATCAAGCCTGTGCCGGATTTCCTGGCCAGCCGTAAACCGGTATTGGTGAACAATGACGTCCATATCTCTCTGGCCGCGCCGCAGGAGAGCATGCAGGATTATTTTTACAAGAATGCGGATGCGGACGAAATGATCTTTGTCCACGAAGGATCCGGCGAGCTGCTTACCCAATACGGGCGGCTGCCTTTTGGCTATGGGGATTACCTGGTGATCCCCCGGGGCACCATCTACCAGATCTCCTTTAAAGACGCCGGCAACCGGCTGTTCATCGTGGAATCGTTCAGCCCTATCCGGTTTCCCAAACGGTATCTCAGCCAATACGGACAATTAATGGAGCATGCGCCGTTCTGCGAGCGGGACATCCGCGCCCCGCAGGACCTGGTCACGATAGACGAAGCAGGGGATTTCCTGATCCGGATCAAAAAGAAGGGACAGATGTATCCCATCCACTACGCCCATCATCCCATGGATGTAATAGGCTGGGATGGTTGCGAATACCCCTTTGCCTTCTCCATCCACGATTTTGAGCCCATCACTGGCCGGGTGCATCAACCGCCGCCGGTTCATCAGACCTTCGAAGGGCAGAACTTTGTGGTATGCTCCTTCTGCCCGCGTTTGTTCGATTATCATCCCTTATCTATACCTGCCCCTTACAACCATAGTAATATCGATAGTGATGAGCTGTTGTATTATGTGGATGGCGATTTTATGAGCCGCAAACACGTTACCCGGGGTATGATCACCCTGCACCCGGGCGGTATTCCGCATGGGCCGCATCCCGGCGCAGTAGAGAAGAGTATAGGAGCAAAGGAAACAAAGGAACTGGCTGTGATGGTGGATACTTTTCACCCACTGCAGATCACGCAAGAGGCGTTGGCCATAGAAGATAAAGCGTACGTCATGAGCTGGGCAGAGTAATAGGTTGCTTCTTATAAAAACAGGGGCTGACCAAAAGCAAAAAATGGCTTTGGTCAGCCCATGAACAGATCATTGGCGCGCCACGATCTTGATCTCTATCAATTGGCCGGGCAATGCCAGTCCACTTACCACCACAATCGTACTGGCTACGCTCTTAGGGTTGGAATAAAATTCCGCTTTGTTATTTTTCCGGGCCTCAAAAGCCGTTGGCATATCCATTACATACAAGACCTCTTCCACCACATCATCCATCGTCATGTTGAACCGGGACAATAATGTTTTAATATTCGCATAGGTTTGTTTCACCTGTGCTTCCATACCCTGAAGCAGCACACCTTTTTCGTCATGGCCAAGCTGTCCGGATATCCATACAGTGTCTCCTTTTTTTACCGCTTGTGCATAACCGTAATCGTCTTCCCAGGGCATTCCCAGCCCTTGATAATCTTTTTGTTCCTGTTCCATATGTTGTTATTTTACCGGTAATGTATGACTATTATCGCAATGCCATTATATGTTGCAACAATTCTTTGCCGGATCATACTGGCGCCGTTTTGCGTGGCTAAAGACCCGGAGCGTTTTCAACGCCATACGTAAAAGGGGCTGACCTAAAAGAAAAAAAAGCACTTTCAGGCTGGCCCCTTTTTTTAGGGGCGCATTTGAGGGAAAGATTATCTTTTTATTCTCTTCAGCAGCCGTCCAGCCTTGGGGCTTTGCGCCAGGCCTATAGCAAAGCTGAAATCCGCGGCCCAGTTAGGCGCGGTATCCTGCGCGGTGGGCGCAATGGTCCCATACTGGTGGCAATCAGTGCAGCTCATGGTCTGCGCATAGGTTTCCATGGTGACATTGGCTACTTTAATACTGCTGGGCAACATGGATTGCAGGCGTATGGGCACAGTATCCGGTTTTTGCGGGTTCTGTGCCGCGTTAGTAGACCATATCACATTTACCAGCTGGTAATATTGCCATACAGAACTGGGATAGTTCTTAGCAATAAATGCCTGCAGGACCGCATTCACCTGCTGCGCCTGCTGGTCAATGGGCGTTTGCCGGGTTACCTGAATGGGTACCGGGCCAGGACCGCCTTTGCAGAGATAATAAGGCGGTGGCATATTAGCCGCGCAGGTAACCGTTACAGGGGATGGGCTGTCTAGCGCACAGCCAGATACAGGGAACGTCCTGGGCTGGCAATTATCGTTATAAAAGCTATAATCGCCGTTGCTGTTCTTATCGCCGGGTACATTATCAATATGCTCAAAAGTGGCCCATACCCAGGTGCGCTGTTGCTTTGTTTTGTGGATGATATGCAGCCCTACCAGCGCTACTACGGTATAACGGTACTTACCGGTAACAGCGTCCCTTACCACAGATTGGGATAGCTTATACCGTTTCCATTTTTCGTTGGAGGGGTCTGGTACTTCCATCCAGGCGGCTTTCAGCTCAATAGCGCCCGTTGGTCCGGGATAGGACCCCATGGGAAACACGATAGGTATGCCTTTTTGCACCGCCGCATACTGGTAATTAGCGTCATAGTATTTATTGCTGACTACAAAATTATAGATGTCCTGGTTCAGCTTTATCTCATACCATACATTGGTGTTGTTCTGGGCGCCCAGCCAGGCAGGGCCGCTGAACGGGAACGCCTGGCCGGTATTTTGGGGACCAAATACCGGCACATCATCGAGCTTATTCGTTACCGTGAGCAGCTTGGTGGTGGAGGCCATTCTTTTATCCGTGTGCAGCAGGTCCCTGGCCCCGCTGGGCAGCTGAAAAGCGCTGCCCCACGGTGGAGGCGGCGCGCCATTAGGCGGATACATTTCCTGGCTACCGATATAGGTCTCCCATGCCACCGGGCTCATATCGCCCGGATCTCCAAACCCGGCGCCGGGTACAGTAGGCCAGTTAAGGGTAACAAACTCCCACCAGCCAAAGCAATCCGCATTTTCCTGGTTAATGAAAAAGGGAGAGTCACCGGGTACAATAGAATCAAACCGGATGTTGAGGAATCCGCATTTGCAGCTGTCTTCAGAGGTCTTTGCATTGGCCTTACCCGGCATCTGCAGGCTTGCAGACGCCAGGTAAACCAATAGAGCCATGAGAGTACCCAGCAGCCAGGCTTTACGTTTGCGCATAAAGACGACGAGTGCAGTCATGGGTATTATGATTTTGGTTGATGAATACTACCGGCTGGTACCAGGTTGATGACAGCAGGCATGGGGATCTCGCAGCCGCCGGGACCCAGGTTGAAAATAGCCACAGACTGCAAGCCTGTTTGTGTGATGCCGCTTGTGTCCACATTCACGTACAGCGCGGTAACCTCTGAGGGGTATGTGTTACCGGGAACTGCATAATTGACGGTTTCCACGCTGGTGATGGTGATGTTCAGGCAGCTGTTGCCCACGGCTACCACTATCTGTGGCCAGGTGCTGGGATCACTCGGGTTGGCTACAACCGTAGCAGCAGTGATCACCATGGGCACGCTGGATTGTCCTACTTCCACCAAAGGCGCTATCAGCGTACTGTTGCTAAGGAGCGTCATGGGTACCTTCACCGGGTTATTCACAGTTTGCCGGGACATGGCGTTAAAAATGTCCTGGTGGAACATCTGCAAGGGCTGTGCCTGCGCAGAAGGAGCAGAAATATTCTGCACACAGGGCTGGGCAGCAGGTGCTTTACTTGCAAAGGCATCCGCAATGATATGCATATCGATGGTCTCTGACACCTGGCCGCCCCATTTGATATTTTGATTGTTGATCTTGATGTCAGATACGGTATAACCCTTGTCCGCAGGCACTTCGAATACAGCGTGCAGTATAAAGTTACCGGGCAGTACCTGGCCATTTACAGTCAGGGTTTCATTACCGCGTACAATGGTCCAGAAATCCTGGGCATTGGCGCCATCCGGTGTGGTGTAACTGGAGAAATCTGGCGTCTGTATATACAGGCCGGGAGGATTGGTGAGCGTAGCAGCAAAGCCGCTGCCTGTGAGTTGGTTTACTGAACCGCCTATATTGGGATCACTGTTGCGGTGTGGTTGCCCATATTGTGCGCAGCAGATCAGCTTATTGAAATTGGTATTACCGGTGGTACGCTGTGCCGTAGCTGCTGCGGCCAGGCAGGTTTCTGTTTGCAGGGTATTAGGCGTGCTGGTAAGGTGCATAGCCCCACCCTGCTCTGCAGTAGACAAAGGCCCGCTGTTCCATTTGTTCAGCGCGTTATAGGCCGCCCTGCCGGTGGAGGGGTCTATGACTACCTGGTTATTGGAATCGTACAGATACAGGTCTTCTATCTTGATCTGGGGTTTGTTAAGCGTGGAACGGTATAGCTCCAGCACTTTTTGCGGATCTATCATCCACAGGCTGTTCCAGTACTCTGGATTTTCGCAGGTAAAGTCAATACGTGTTATTTTCCCCTGGGTATTACGGGTAACGGCCCACTCGCAGTATTCATCCTGCCATCCGCGGGGGCCATACGGACCATAAGGTTGTGGGGGGACTGAAAGGCCGGAGCAGGGGTCAGTAGTGATGGCGGGAAAGCTTTGGCCATTGGTCTGATAGCCGGTATCGGCCAGGGAGTATACGTCCTGCTGGGAAAGGGTAGGGAAGTAGTAGGCGATACGGCCGGGAAAAGCATTCCATTGTATAGCAGCCGTCTGGGTACCGGAAGGCAGGGGCGTGTCAATTGGGTTTACGTAGTTTTCAAAGGCTTGTGAGTTGGTGGCGTTCCATGGATTACCAACAATCGCCTGGTTGGCAAAACCATTGAGATTAGTATTCCATTGTTTGTTTAGGGCATCCTGTTTATTGGCGTCATGAGGAAAATCCTGCTGGGCCGCGGGCGTAAGGAATTGAAATCCCGTAGCCGCCGCTGGCTGCGGTGCTTGGAAGGTGGTGCTCATAGCGATATGTAGTTTAGATGTGAAAAAGAGGATAAAATATAATTGGTATAGAAGCAGATGCGCGGGCATGCCATACCAGATACATTTTATCAGGATAGTAATAAGGTTTAATAAAGATTTAAAAGGTGTTTGTTGCGGTTTATGCCGGTTATTTTGAGTTTAATAAATTATTGCCGGAGTATATAACAATCTGTGCTAAAACGCGTCGTTACAGCGAATATAGGGATTTTTATAACAAAACAATACGTAGGTTTAAAATATTCGCAATAGCTATAGTTTGTTACAGTTATTGTCAGGCGGTAGTTACAATTGTGCTAAAGCGGCATTTACCAGGACGATCGCTTTTCCACGGAGCACAGGATTGCCTTCTTCCATCTGATCCAGTATCAGCTTACATTCCCGCAAGAATGTGCCGGCAAAATCACGATCCTGTATCACAATCTCCGCACAGTTATCCATGATATCCGCATATTTAATGGTCTGCGCATCCGGAAGGGCAGTAGCCAAACGCTTTGCTTCCTGCTTTTTACGCTGAGGACGGCTCCAGCGCGGATAGTTTTTTTTGGTGTAGATATCCGTTAGGTCTAATACCAGTTGCAGCGTGCGGCCGGCCTGGGTCTCATCCATCATCGTCAGCAGGAATTGATAGAGGGCCTGCGCAGTCACCGGCGTATCTTCCAAAACATCATGCAGCAGAGCGGCCGCCAGCATGGTAACATCGCTGGTATATTCCCGGCACATCTGCATTACGCGTACAGGATGTACAATATAACGATCCGGCGTATATTTACGGGTCTGTGCGCCATGGGCCTGATCGGCAAAATCCCTTATCTGTTCCAGTATAGTTTCCATAGTAACCAGGCTATTCAAATAGATAGCTTATAACTATCAAAAAAAATACCTTTTAGGCAGATTTTATACTGTTTATTTACAATTATCTTTGATGCCCCTTTATCATGGCCATTAAAACCCATTTTCGTTAATAAAAAATCAACATAATATATGGAATTCAGGCAATTAGGAGAGAGTAATTTACAGGTGTCTGTTATCACCTTTGGCGCATGGGCCATTGGCGGCTGGATGTGGGGCGGGGCGGAGCGCAAGGATGCAGTGGAGGCTATCAGGGCTTCTATCGATCATGGCGTAACCTCTATCGACACAGCTCCCATTTACGGACAAGGCTTAAGCGAAGAGATCGTGGGCGAAGCACTAAAAGGCGTACCGCGTGATAAGGTGCAGATCCTGACCAAATTCGGCATGCGCTGGGACCTTACTTCTCCCGCCGGCACCCTGGCCTTTAAAAGCAAGGATAACAATGGCAAAGACATCGACATATACAAATATGCCGGCAAGGAAAGCGTGATCAAAGAATGTGAGGATAGCCTGAAAAGACTGGGCACAGATCATATTGACCTGCTGCAGATCCACTGGCCGGATGTGGTAACGCCCATCTCAGAAACCTTTGAAGCAATACTGCGACTGCAGGAGCAAGGCAAGATCCTGGCCGCGGGCGTATCCAACTATAGCGTGGAGCAAATGAAGGAAGCGGAAAAGACCATCAAACTGGCTTCTAACCAGGTACCCTTCAGCATGGTGGAAAAAACGATCGAGAGCGAGCTGGTGCCTTATTGCATCGCCAACAAAAAAGGCATCCTGGCCTATAGCCCGCTGCAACGCGGTATCCTCACCGGTAAGGTAAAACCAGGTCATGCATTTAACGCCGGCGATACCCGCGCGGATTCAAAGTTCTACCGTCCTGAGAATATCACGCGCATCAATGCCTTCCTGGATGAATTACGTCCCATGGCAGAAAGCAAGGGCGCTACACTGGCGCAGCTGGTCATCCGCTGGACTATTGAAAGGCCGGGTATTACGGTAGCGCTGGTAGGCGCAAGGGATGCTAACCAGGCGATACAGAATGCGAAGGCGATAGAGGTGAAATTGAGCCCGGAAGAGATTAAGTATATCAATGATAAGCTGGCGAAGGTGGAATTGGTGTAAGGGAGTTGTTGAGTGAGGAATTATCAAAGTGATAATTGGTGTCCTTTGATAATTCCTCATCGTTAACCTGCATCTCCTGATCACGTCTTTGATTAAAATGAAATAATCCCCCAAATCCCAAATACTTTCGTATTATTGCATTAGCAACTATTTCATGCAACATCTGCATACATATCATTCCCGCGCGGATCAGCGCCATACCAAATACTACTTCTTAATGGCTACCCTGGCCATGGATTCGTTAATGGCTTAATACCAGCTGCTGCTGCCTTTGGGTAGTTTTCCGCATTTATTTACTTTTTCACTCCCAAAGCGCGCGCACACCGGCCAGCATCGTCGTGTCATAAATAACATATTACCCATCATACACCAAAACAATCTAAATTCATCAACACATGGATATAGCAACTGCCCCTGCCGTGAATACCAACACGCAGGACTTCTTACCCTTAAATGGTACTGATTATGTGGAATTTTACGTAGGCAACGCCAAACAGGCTGCCCATTTCTACAAAACAGCCTTTGGCTTCCAATCCGTAGCCTACGCCGGGCCGGAAACCGGCGTAAAGGACCGCGCCTCTTATGTACTGGTACAGAACAAACTACGTTTTGTGCTCACCACTCCCTTAAAACCCGGCAGCGAGATCTCCCAGCACATAGAAAAACACGGGGATGGCGTAAAAGTACTGGCCCTGTGGGTAGATGACGCCCGCTCCGCTTTCGAAGAAACCGTAAAAAGAGGGGCAAAGCCCTACCTGGAGCCGGTAGTGGAAAAGGATGAGTCCGGGGAAGTAGTAAGGAGCGGTATCCACACCTATGGCGATACCGTGCACATCTTTGTAGAGCGTAAAAACTACAAAGGCTTATTCCTGCCCGGCTACAAGGAGTGGAAGACGGTGTATAATCCTACAGATACCGGCCTGCAATACGTAGATCATTGTGTGGGCAATGTAGGCTGGAACGAAATGAACACCTGGGTGAACTTCTACGGCAACGCCATGGGCTTCCATAACCTCATTTCCTTTGACGATAAGGACATCTCCACAGAATATTCCGCGTTAATGAGTAAGGTGATGAGCAACGGCAACGGCCGCGTGAAATTCCCTATCAATGAACCGGCAGAAGGCAAAAAGAAATCACAGATCGAAGAATACCTCGATTTTTATGGCGGTCCCGGCGTACAGCATGTGGCCATAGCCACCAATGATATCATCCATACCGTAGGCGAGTTGCAGCGCAGGGGCGTGGAATTCCTGACAGTGCCGGGCTCTTATTACGAGGAGCTGCTGGACCGTGTAGGTAAGATAGACGAAGACCTGGCGCCACTGCGGGAGCTGGGCATATTGGTAGATAGAGATGAGGAAGGCTACTTGCTGCAGATCTTCACCAAACCTATCCAGGACCGCCCTACGGTATTCTTTGAGATCATACAGCGCAAAGGCGCCAAATCCTTTGGTAAAGGCAATTTTAAAGCGCTGTTCGAATCGATAGAAAGAGAGCAGGAGCGGAGAGGTAACCTTTAATAATGTGCGGATGTGCTAATGTGCTTATGTGCTGATGATGCCCCCGCGCAGTTGCCGCCCGGGCTTCCAATGGCACATTTGCACATCCTTCCATTAACACATCAGCACATTAGCATATTAGCACATTAACCCCTATTTTTGGCAATAATCAAAGCCAATGGCACGTTAGTTTTATGAGGGTACAAACATTATTCGGTATCTTGTTCCTGCTGGGGGGTATTTTTCAGGCCATCACGGCATACCTGATCGCTCAGGGCCATCAGCATTACATTTTACGCGTAGCGAATCGTAAGGTCGGTATTGTTATATATGCTATTTTTGCATTATTGATGTTCGGCCTCGCCTATGCGGCTTTTACCGGGTCAAGGGTCTTCGGCTGATATATTTAAAATTTTGTTAAAAACGATGAAGCGGATTTTTGTAGTGGTATTATTGATGTTGGGCGTATCTGCGGCACGGGCCCAGCAATCCTTTCTCGAAAACCAGAAGCTGTTCCCCAAGGTAGGGGTGGCTTATAAGGAAAAGGAAGAGGCGCTGCGCAAGGAATTTGAAAAGAAAGGGCTTACTTATCCCGCCAAATATATGTTTATCCGCTCCTTTAAGCTGGATAGCGAGCTGGAGATCTGGGTAAAGAATAATGTGAGCGATACTTTCCGCCTGTTCAAATCTTACCGGGTGTGTACCCTGTCCGGCAAAATGGGGCCCAAACGTAAGGAGGGAGACCGCCAGGTGCCGGAAGGCTTCTACTACATAAACGATTTTAATCCTAACAGCAATTATCACCTCTCCCTGGGCATTAACTATCCCAATTATTCAGACAAGGTATTGAGCGACGCCAAGAACCCGGGAGGCGATATCTATATCCACGGCAGCTGCCTCACTATTGGCTGTATTCCCTTAACGGACCAGTTCATAGAAGAGGTGTACATTATGGCGGTGAACGCCAAAAATGCCGGTCAGGACTTTATTCCCGTGCATGTTTATCCTGTAAAGTTCGGCAATACCCGGTCTATGGACTACCTGGGCGGCGTATCCTTAACGGATAACAGTTCCCAGCAGTTTTGGGTAGAGCTGAAAACCGCATATGATTATTTTGAGAAATATCACCGCTTGCCCGTTGTCCTCATCGACAGCAAAGGCAAATACGTGATGTAAACGAATAGGTTACGGGCTTATCCGCCCGGTGGATCGTCAATAAAGGGGGTGTTCTCTGTCATGGGAGAACAACCCCTTTGTTGTTTGGAAATTAATTATTTTACAGACGGTGTTTGTTTTCTGCTTTTTTTTTCGAAACTTGAGTCCAAAGGTCAAATCAATTTACTATTATGAATAGAAGAGATGCTATTAAGAATGTGGCGCTGTTACTGGGCACCGCCATTTCTGCTTCCACGTTAGCAGCCCTGGAAGGCTGTACCGGTTCCGGGCCCAGGAATTATGCCCTGGAGGCGCCGGAGACCAAATCTATCCTTGCTGAGATTGCGGAGACCATTATCCCGCAAACCAATACCCCGGGGGCAAAAGCCGCCAAGGTAGACGAGTTTATACTGACCATGATGCAGGATTGCTATGAGCCGAAGGATCAGCAGATTTTGCTGGATGGTCTTAAAAAGGTAGACGAGGCCAGTAATAAACAGTATAAAAAGTCATTTGTGGACCTGACCGCAGAGGAAAAGACCGCTGTGCTCACGGAGATTGACAAAGAGCGGGTGGCATACAACAAACGGGAAAACAAGCAAAAGGAAGACCCTACGCACTATTTCCAGTTTATAAAGGAACTTACCCTGCTTGGCTACTTCACTTCCAAGCCCGGCGCTACTGAAGCCCTGCGTTATGTAGCTGTACCCGGTAAGTTTGAAGGCTGCGTACCCTACAAGAAAGGCGATAAGGCCTGGGCAATGTAACCCAACAGCCATTAGCTTGTTTTTCCACTCA
This sequence comes from Chitinophaga agrisoli, assembly GCF_008386695.1. Classification (GTDB taxonomy): domain Bacteria; phylum Bacteroidota; class Bacteroidia; order Chitinophagales; family Chitinophagaceae; genus Chitinophaga; species Chitinophaga agrisoli. The sequence goes on along the minus strand of NZ_VUOC01000002.1, from coordinate 994,013 downwards.
CAAAATCGAATTCCATGAATCTGAATATAAAAGCACAGGACCAGAACACCTATGATGCCATTGTCATTGGTTCCGGCGTAAGCGGCGGATGGGCCGCCAAGGAGCTGACCGAAAAAGGATTGAAAGTATTGATGCTGGACCGCGGTAAGAAATTAGAGCACGTAAAGGACTACGAGACCGCCACCAAAGATCCCTGGGAATTTCCGCACCGCGGCAAGATCACCAATGAGCAGCGCGAAACCCATCCTAAACTGAAACGTGATTATCCATATAGCGAACACAATGAGAAGTACTGGATCAAAGACGTAGACAGCCCGTATAACGAGGTAAAACGTTTTGACTGGTACCGCCCGGATATCGTAGGTGGTAAATCCATTATGTGGGGCCGCCAGTCTTACCGCTGGAGCGACCTCGATTTTGAAGCCAACCTGAAAGATGGCATCGCCGTGGATTGGCCTATCCGTTACAAGGATGTGGCCCCCTGGTACGATTATGTGGAGCGCTTTGCCGGTATCAGCGGCCAGGCAGAAGGACTGCCCCAGCTGCCGGACGGCCAGTTTATGCCCGCCATGGAAATGAACTGCGTAGAAAAAGAAGTAAAGAAAAGGGTGGAGGCCAAATTCAAAGGCCGTATCATCACCATGGGCCGTGTGGCTAACATCACTAAGCCGCTGCCCGGCCGTACCGCCTGCCAGTTCCGTAACCTGTGCAGCCGCGGCTGTCCGTTTGGCGCTTACTTCAGCACACAATCCTCTACGCTGCCTGCTGCTGTGGCAACAGGCAACCTTACCCTGCGGCCGGATTCCATCGTGAACTCCATCATCTATGATGAGCAGAAAGGCAAGGCCACCGGCGTGCGCGTAATTGATTCGCATACCAAACAAATGACGGAGTACTACGCCAAGATCATCTTCGTAAATGGTTCTACGCTGGGCTCTACTTTTGTGTTGATGAACTCAATATCCAAACGTTTCCCCAATGGCCTGGGCAACGATAGCGGTGTATTGGGTAAATACCTGATGGATCACCACTTCCGTACCGGTGCTTCCGGCACCGTGGAAGGGTTTGAAGATAACTATTACTTTGGCCGCCGCGCCAATGGCATCTATGTACCGCGCTACCGCAACGTAGGTGATGACAAACGCGATTACCTGCGTGGTTTTGGCTACCAGGGCGGCGCCAGCCGTAGCGGTTGGCAGCGCGGCATCGCTGAGATGGGCGTAGGTAAGGACTTTAAGGAAATGCTCACAGAACCGGGTCCCTGGACCATGGGCCTGGGCGGCTTTGGCGAATGCCTGCCCTATGAGCAGAACCAGGTTACACTGGATACTTCTACCAAGGATATCTGGGGCCAGCCAGTGCTGAAATTCGACGCGGAGTTCAGGGAAAATGAAATGAAGATGCGGAAGGACATGATGAACGACGCGGCAGAAATGCTGGAAGCAGCAGGCGCTAAAGACATCAAGACCTTCGACAACGGTTCCTTCCCGGGCATGGCCATCCATGAAATGGGTACAGCACGTATGGGCAGGGATCCCAAGACCTCTATCCTGAACAGCTGGAACCAGGTGCATTCAGTAAAGAACGTATTTGTAACAGACGGCGCCGCCATGGTCTCTGCGGCCTGCGTGAACCCGTCCCTTACCTATATGGCCTTAACTGCGAGGGCAGTGGATTACGCGGTGAAAGAAATGAAGAAAGGCAATATTTAATGTGCTAATGTGCCAATATGCTGATGTGCTAATGGATTGATGCGGACGATTGCCGCCGTTCGTTAGCATATCAGCATATTAGCATTAGCACATTGACACATTAGCATATTAGCACATCAACAATGAATCTCAACGTTAAAGCAGGACAAGAAAACACGTATGACGCCATAGTGGTGGGCTCAGGCATCAGCGGGGGCTGGGCAGCCAAGGAACTATGCGAGAAGGGTTTAAAAACACTGGTGCTGGAAAGGGGGAACGACGTACAGCACGTAAAAGATTACACCACCGCCATGATGGCGCCCTGGGAGTTCAAACACCGTCTGCAGTTCACCAACGAAATGAAGGAGAACTATCCCATCCAGAGCCGGTGTTATGCCTTCGATGAATCGTCCAAACAGTTTTGGGTAAACGATAAGGAGAACCCCTATAACGAGATCAAACCTTTTAACTGGCTGCGCGGTTACCACGTAGGCGGCCGTTCGCTGATGTGGGGCCGGCAGGTTTACCGCTGGAGCGATCTGGATTTTGGCGCTAACGCCAGGGATGGGCATGGGGTTGACTGGCCTATCCGTTACAAGGATATTGAATCCTGGTACACCTATGTAGAGGCGTTTGCCGGCGTAAGCGGCCAGGCAGAAGGGCTGCCGCAATTGCCGGATGGCCAGTTCCTGCCGCCTATGGAAATGAACTGCCTGGAAAAACATGTGGCCGCACGTATCAAAGAAAAATATACGGACCGTATCATGACCATCGGCCGCGTGGCGCACGCCACCAAAGCCATGCAGAATGGGCGTGCCTGTCAATACCGTAACTTATGCCACCGCGGCTGCCCCTTCACCGGGTACTTCAGCAGCAACGGCGTTACGCTGCCTGCCGCAGCCGCCACCGGTAACCTTACCTTACGGCCGGATAGTATCGTAACAGAAGTGATCTATGATGAGAAAAAAGGCAAAGCCACCGGCGTCCGCGTACTGGATGCGCATACGCTGCAAACCGTGGAGTATTATGCCAATATCGTCTTCCTGAATGCCTCTACACTGGGCACTACGTTTGTACTGCTGAACTCCACCTCCAACCGTTTCCCGAATGGCCTGGGCAATGACAGTGAGCAGGTAGGCCATAACCTGATGGACCACCATTTTGGTGTGGGCGCAGACGGGGAGTTTGATGGTTTTGAAGACCAGTACTACAGCAGCGGGCGCCGGCCAAACGGCATCTATATCCCGCGCTTCCGTAATACCAATGCAGCTACCATGCGTAAAGACTTTGTACGCGGTTTTGGCTACCAGGGCGGCGCAGGCCGTGGTCGTGGCAACGGCACAGAAGGCATAGGAGCGGAGCTGAAAGAATCCCTGCAGGAACCCGGCAAATGGACCATGGGCATTGGCTCCTGGGGCGAGCACCTGCCTTATTACGAGAATAAAGCCACCCTCAATAAAAACAAAAAGGATAAATACGGATTACCCACGCTGGATATCGATTGCGAGTTCAAGGAGAATGAGCTGGCCATGCGTAAGGATATGCAGGAAAGCGCCAGGGAAATACTGGACGCAGCCGGATTGAAAAATATCACCAGCTATGATGATATGCCGCCTCCCGGCCACTGTATCCACGAAATGGGCACCGCCCGCATGGGAAAAGATCCTAAAACATCTGTATTGAACAAATGGAACCAGCTGCACGCCGTAAAGAACGTATTCATTACAGACGGCGCGTGTATGGCTTCCTCTGCCTGTCAGAACCCTTCCATTACCTACATGGCCCTTACGGCCCGCGCATGTGATTATGCAGTGCAGGAACTAAAAAAAGGAAATATCTGATATATAAATCTGCGGATGTGCATAGGTGCACATCCGCTTACCTTCGCTTTTGCTGATACAATTTTAACCGTTTAACCCTTTTTACTTTTATCCTTTGAACAGAATACTATTTTTATCCCCAGACATTTTTCATAGGACAATGAAGCAATCTATACTGGCACACCTGCTGTTACTGGCCTGCCTTACCGGCCAGCTAACCCATGTAAACGCGCAAAGCAAACACAGTTTCGCACTTTCCAAAACAGATTTCCTGCTGGATGACAAACCTTTCCAGATCATCAGCGGGGAAATGCACCCGGCGCGTATCCCCAAAGAATACTGGCGGCACCGCATACAAATGGCCAAAGCTATGGGCTGTAATACCATTGCCGCCTATGTGTTCTGGAACTATCATGAGCAGGTGCAGGGCACTTTTGACTTTGCCAGCGATAACCGCAACATAGCAGAATTCATCAAACTGGCGCAGGACGAGGGCATGTGGGTACTATTGCGCCCGGGCCCCTATGTATGCGCGGAATGGGAGTTTGGCGGGTTACCGCCTTACCTGCTGCGTACCCCGGATATCAAGGTACGCTGTATGGATCCCCGTTATATGGCCGCTGTAGAGCGGTACGTAGCCGCGCTGGCCGCCCAGGTAAAACCTTTGCTGGTAACCAATGGCGGCCCTATCGTGATGGTGCAGGTAGAGAATGAATACGGCAGCTATGGCAACGATAAACAATACCTGTACCGCCTTAAGGAATTATGGGAGCACAATGGCATAGATGTGCCTTTTTATACCGCAGATGGCCCCACCGCCTTTATGCTGGAAGCCGGCGCCGTGCCCGGCGCCGCTATAGGGCTGGACTCCGGCGGGTCTGATGGTGATTTTGCCGCTGCTAACCGCCAGAACCCGGATGTACCCGCATTCAGCAGTGAAACTTATCCCGGCTGGCTCACCCACTGGGGCGAGCAATGGGCACGGCCCAATAAAGAAGGGATCCTTAAGGATGTAAAATACCTGATGGATAACAAACGCTCCTTTAACCTGTATGTGATCCATGGCGGCACCAATTTTGGCTTCACCGCCGGCGCTAACTCCGGCGGTAAAGGTTATGAGCCGGACCTGACAAGCTATGACTACGATGCGCCAATAAATGAGCAGGGCAACGCCACAGAAAAATATATGGCATTGCGTAAGCTCATCGGCTCCTATCAAACAAAACCATTACCGCGTATACCAGCGCCCATCCCCACCATCACCATCCCTGCCGTGCCGCTAACGCCTTTTACCAGCGTATGGGAGCAGCTGCCGCAGGCCGTGCATTCCATACAGCCGCAGCCGTTTGAGGCCTATGCGCAGGACTATGGTTTTATGGTGTACCGCACTACCCTCATAGGGCATAAAAGCGGCCATCTGCAGGTAACAGAGCTGCATGATTACGCCACCGTTTTCCTGAACGGACAATACATTGGTAAGATAGACCGCCGCCTGGGCGAGAACAGCATAGAGCTGCCCAAAACAGCTATAAAGGATCCCGTGCTGGAGATCCTGGTAGAAGGAATGGGCCGCATCAACTTTGCACAACAGCTGATAGACCGTAAGGGTATCACAGACAGGGTAACCCTGAACGGCATGACGCTTATGAACTGGGATGTTTTTGGCCTGCCCATGAAGGACGAGTACGTGCAGCAGCTGCGTGCCACCAGCGGCGCTACAGAAAGGCCCGGACAGTTTCTTAAAGGCACGTTTAAGCTCTCCCGCACCGGAGATACCTATTTTGATGTTGCTGCCCTTAAAAAGGGCGTAATATGGGTAAACGGGCATAACCTGGGCCGCTACTGGGATATAGGCCCGCAAACACGCCTGTATTGTCCCGCCAGCTGGCTTAAAAAAGGTACTAACGAGATAGTGGTATTTGACCTGCACCAAACCGCCCCCGCTTCCATTACGGGTGCAAAGACCCTGGAATAGTCAAAATACCCATATATAACAAAAGCCCGGTGTAATACGCCGGGCTTTTGTTATATGATCAGGATGGATATTATTCCGTTCGCAAACTCTTCACCGGGTTCGCAATGGCTGCCTTAATAGCAGAATGTCCCACAGTAACCCAGGCTATTATTACAGACGATAGCAGTGTAACCACAAAGAACCCGGCGCCCAGGCGAATGCTGAACGTATACTGCTGCAACCATTCCCCCATAAAATACCAGGCCAGCGGCGCAGCAATGCAGAACGCCACCGCGATCAGGATGGTGAATTCCCGGGACAGCAGCACTACAATACTGCTTACCGGCGCGCCCAGCACCTTGCGGATGCCGATCTCCTTTTTACGCCGGCCCGCCATAAAGGAAACCATGCCATACAGGCCCAGGCAGGAGATAAAAATGGCCAGGCCTGCAAATACTTTAAACAGCTGGGAAAGCTGGTCTTCCTGCTTGTAATAGTTAGCGATGGACTGATCCAGGAAATTGTATTCAAACACATAGTCAGGGTACAGTTTGTTCCAGATGGCGGCCATAGCGGCTAAAGCCTGTTTGGCTTTGCCCGGCGCTATCTTAATATTGGTCAAACCGTACATCTGGTTGGCGGCGGTCATCACGATGGGGTCAATAGGGTCGCGCAGGGAGTGATTATGGAAGTCTTTTACCACGCCCACAATAGGCCCCCTTCTGCCCGCCACGGTAACGATCTTGCCAACAGCGGCTTCCGGGCTCCCCAGACCCGTTTTCCGGAGCAGGGTCTCATTTACTACATATTCCCGCATGGTATCGGAAGAAAAATACATACGCCCCGCCAGCAACTGCATATTATACAGCTTAGCGTATGCCGTATCAGCCGGTTTCATGTTTACCACCATGTTTGTGTTTTCAGTAAGTCTGATGTCCGTGGCCCAGCCGCCATCCCCCATAGGCACAAAGCTGCTAAAGCTGAGACCTTCCACACCCGGCGCCGCCAGCAGCTCATTCTGCAGCAGGATAAACTTGGTGCGGTTCAGACTGTCGTGTGGAATGGAGGCCGTTACAATGGCTGCTTTGCTAAAACCCAGGTCCTTATTCCGGAAATAGTTCATTTGCGAGATCACTACCAATGTGCCAATGATCAGCACCTGCGCGATCACAAACTGTAATACTACCAGCGCCCGCCGCAGCGAAACGCCTTTGCCTGCGCTGGTCGTGATCTTACCCTTAAGCGCGCTTACCGGGTTAAAACCGGATAATATGAGGGCCGGGTAAAAGCCGGACAGTAATGTTACGCCTGCCAATGCCGCCAGCATAAACAGGATAGCCGCGGGGTCTTTCAGGATGTTAAGTGACAGTTTTATATCCAGCAAACTATTCAGAAAAGGAATACAGGCCAGCGATATGATAATAGCGCCTGTCATGGCCAGCAGGCAGGTAATGCCCGTTTCGCCAAAGAACTGCAGCAACAGCTGCCCGCGGTTGCTGCCCAGCGCCTTCCGCACGCCTATTTCCCGGGCGCGGTTAATGGCATTGGCAGTAGAGAGGTTGATGAAGTTAACGCAGGCTACCACCAGCAGGAAAAAACCAATAAGCCTTAGCGCGGTCACCAGGTCTTTGCTGAAAGTCCGGCCACTAAAATTGCCGAAGCGCTTATCCGCATGCATATCTTCGAGCGACTGCAGGTGCAGGTCATATCCCCGCTGATCTGCCTTGATATGCCGGGACATAAACGCAGGCATCAACGCGTCTATCTGCGCGGGTGTATACCCCGGCCGTAACTGTATAAAACAATAATTAACATCGGTAATACTGCCCCAGTCATTCATGTCGGCATTCAGGCTGGCGTAGGAGAATACCATGCCTAACGGGAAATCCGTATTAACAGGCGGGTTCTCCAGGATGCCGGTAATGCGCATAGCTAACCCATGTACATTCAGCGTTTTCCCCACCGCTGTTTGCCAGCCGCCAAAATATTTTGTTGCCAGGGCTTTGGTGAGCAACAGGGTATTAGGTTCTTTGAGGGCAGTATTTACATCGCCTTCAGCAAGGGGGAAATTAAATAGATGAAAGAATTGCGGCTCCGCCAGGAATACGCCTTTGGCTTCTTTATATTTTTTTATTGCGCTGCCATCCGGGCCGGGTACGATCACTTGTACGTCATATTCTGCTGTAATGGCTGCCGCTGCCGCTATCTGCGGCATTTCTTCCCGCAGCGCGCTGGTAACCGGGAAAGGCACGCCCGTGCGGTATTCCCCGTCTCCAGGGTTATTGCTGATCCTCACTGCCCGGTAGATCCTGTCCTTCTTTGGGTGAAAATTGTCAAAACTTTGCTCATATGCCAGCACCATAAAGATCAGCAGGAAAGCGCTGAACCCAATAGCGAGGCCCGTGATGTTAACAAAGAAATGTGTCCTGTTCCGGAGCAGATTCCTTAAACCTGTCTTATAGTAGTGGCTCAGCATAAGTGGATGTGTTGGGAAGCATACACTCCTGCCAACCGGGTGCCACATTCATGGGGTGATGAAAATCAATGATATACATTGCCTGTACAAAAGGAGGATTGTCCGCTTTTGCACAGCCCTCGTTCACTTCCGGACAATACCTTACACCGTAACTTTAACAGCCTCCTCAATATACTGCTGCAGGCTTGTTTTCCCCTTTACCACAGCCGTACCGCTGCCTGCCAACGCTGTTCTGCCATTGATCACTGCTTCCGTCATGCAGGTGAATTGTTTGATAGCGTCTGCCGTAAAATGCAGTTGCTGGAGCTCCTTTTTCCACTGGTTACGGTGTATAGTGTGCGCTTTTATGGGTTTGCCCAGCGCCTGGGAAAAGGCCTCTGCTACATCGTTAGCCGTATATTCAGCAGGCCCCAGCAATTCATATACCTTGGTAATGCCATGTTCGCCAACCAGCACATCGGCCGCAAACGCGGCAACATCCATGGGGGAGATCATGGATAGCGGCATGTCTGCGGGGAAAAATGTGGGCAGTTTGCCCGTTTCCTGCATAACCGGCAGGTAAGGTAACCAGTTACTGAGGTAATAAGCCGGGCGGATAAAGATCTTTTCAATGGGCAGGTCCGTAAACGCATGCTCCAGCATATAGGACTGTTGCAGGTTACCCGTGCCCTTTTCATGCTGTGCGCCAATAGAGGAAATGCCCACGACCTTTTTAATGGAAGAGGCCTCCAATGCCTTATGATAATTGTCCAGCAGTTTTTGCGTATCACCCATCATGTCTTCACTATGCATGTCTTCCGGCGTAATAATAAAAAGGGTGGTACCATCCTGTAAAGCGCGGGTAAGGGCGCGGAGGTCCTGCAGGTCTGCTTTTTCCACTACGGCCCCTTTTGCCTGCAATGGCGGCGCTTTTTTCATATCGCGCACAATGCCTTTAACGGGTTCTTCCATCTCCAGCAGGTGGGCGGCTACGGCGGCCCCTACCTGTCCGGATGCTCCAATAATGATGTGCATATCTACAGTAGGCTTTAGATAGATACCGCAACAAAGATCAATCCAGTTTAAAACACAGTTGAGCAAAGCTCCGCCAGCATTGGATTGTAGCGGATGAAACCGGCGGGCGGGGCATATCACATATTTAAAAGATTGTAAATCAGGGGAGAAAATGCCATCCCCGGGCCTGTAAACCGGCCATGGCGCAAAGCAATCCGGGCATACCCCTTGCTTTTTCAATACAAATCACTTAACTTACAATAACTGGTTTTTCATTTATTATTTCATTCTTAAAGGCCTCGTTATGGGAACAGTACGCAATATACTGCAGGCCAAGGGGCATGCAGTATACACTATCCATCCGGACAACACGGTTTTTGAAGCATTGAAACTATTGGTAGACCGCAATGTGGGCGCGCTCATGGTGGTTGATGAACAGGATAAATTCCTGGGCGTTTTCTCCGAACGCGACTATGCCCGCAGGGTCATACTTAAAGGCAGGGCATCTAAAGAAACGATGATCCGCGAGATCATGACAGAACGCCCCATTACCGTTTGCGAAAATGATTCTATCGAAGATTGTATGGTAAAGATGACGGATAAACGTATCCGCCACCTGCCCGTAACCGATGAGCAGTCACGGCTGGTGGGACTGATCTCTATCGGGGACGTCGTAAAATTTATCATAGACGAACAGCGTTATATTATCAATAACCTGGAATGTTATATCAACGGCACGCATACCTGATAAAATTGTTGGTTGTTGTTTTGAATTTTTTTCTGTACATTCATATCAGTATATCCCAGACCGTAGGATATATCCGCCTGCCAACAGCGTTTATTGAGGTATATGACCCAGGCGACAGGTTTTGACCACGTGCGTAGCATTAATGTTTTTTGACAGATTATTGGACTGACTTTAAAGATCGCTTGGAGGGCGATATATCTTGGAAGACTCAGTTATTGAAACGGCACCCTTATGGCCCTTTATTGTTTTTGGGGCCATCGTCCTGGTACTGGTAGGAACCATACTTGGACTGTCTTATATGCTAGGCGGGCGGCATAAAGACCGCGCTACCGGCGAAGCATATGAGTCCGGCATCCTCTCCACCGGCTCCGCACGTTTACGTTTCCCTTCCCAATTTTATTTAATAGCGATGTTGTTTGTGATCTTTGATATTGAGACCGTATTCATTATATCATGGGTCATCGCATTCGGGGAACTGGGCTGGGCGGGCTTCATAGGCGTCGGCATCTTTATCTTTATCCTGCTGGTGGTACTCATCTACGAATGGCGTAACGGCGCGCTGGACTTTGGGCCGGACGGTAAAAAGATCTTAAGGGCGTATAAAAAGCTCCGCAAGGAAAGACCACACCGCAGCCTGGACATTCCCTTTAATCCGGCACAACCGGCTAACTAACGGTCATCAACCCTTAACATAGCACTGAAGAAGATTATACGCCTCATAAAACGGTACATAGATAAACCTCAACACACGGACAATTAATACGCGATATAAAAAGGATCAATAAGGAAGCAACGGTATTAATTCATTCCACGGATCTAACAACAAAGACTGGCATTCCATTCTCCAAATCAGCCAGACTGGATTTTTGTAGCACAACATGACTGGTAACTTCTGCAACAGCCAGGACAACGGGATCAAATTACAAATTGAGCAATTCGGATGACGAATATAAGGATCATCAGGACCTGTCTATTTGTTATTCCTGCATCGTATTAGTAATTACATCCAACGCATCAACACACGTATACATGTGGGCGCCACGTGCCTGTACATGCTGCCTTTCAATAAATGACGGCCGCCTGTATGCGCGTTCCCGCTATTCTTCATAAAACATTCGTCACTATATGGATTGGTGGTTAAACAAAGCAAACGATCAGACAAACGTGGTCAATGGCAATACCTCACTGGAAGAGGTGATGCAGCGTAGCATGATACTAAGCTCTGTAGAAAGGCTGGTGGCCTGGGGGCGCAGTAACTCCATGTGGCCTTTCCACTTTGGATTGTCGTGCTGTTTTGTGGAGATGGCTACCTCCATGACGCCAAAATATGATGTAGCGCGCTTTGGCGCGGAAGTGATCCGCGGCACGCCCCGCGAGGCCGATGTGATGATCATTGCCGGTACCGTTTTTATTAAGATGGCCCCCATCATCAAACGCCTCTATGAGCAGATGATGGAGCCGCGCTGGGTCATATCCATGGGCTCCTGCGCCAACTCCGGCGGTATGTACGATATCTACAGCGTAGTACAGGGCGTAGATAAATTCCTGCCCGTAGATGTATATGTGCCGGGCTGTCCGCCCAGGCCAGACGCCTTTATGCAGGGGCTCGTAATGCTCAGGGATGCCGTAGGCAAAGAGATCCGCCCCCTTAGCTGGATGATCGGCGATCAGGGGGTGATCAAACCGGAAAAGATCTCCATGAGGGAGGTGTTACATGAGCAACGGCAACAAATGACCCAGTTCAAAACACCGGACGAAATATAAGCTGGCTACTGTAGGCTGGCAGTTATATCCGGCTGCCGCTGCGGAAGCCAACTGCCAACTACCGAAGATATGAATGAAAGTATCATAGCTGCACTGCAAGCCCGTTTTGGGGAACAAACCTGCAAGGTTCAGGTTACACGCGACGCGATGCCCACCTGCTGGGTACCGGCGGATAAGATTGTAGCAGTGCTGCAATACCTGAAATCCGACGTAAATATGCCCTACCGCATGCTCTATGACCTCACGGCCATTGATGAGCGTGCGTATAAAAGAGCCCAGAACGGTCATATCCACTTTGACTTTGCGGTAGTGTATAACCTCTTTTCGTTTGAGCGGAACGATTTCCTGCGGCTGAAAGTAGGCCTGCGGGGAGAATATCCCAACTTGCCCAGCATTACCCATATATGGCCCGCCGCTAACTGGTACGAGCGGGAAGTGTATGATATGTTCGGCATCCGCTTTGACGGCCACCCGCTGTTAAAACGCATCTTAATGCCAACTACCTGGCAAGGACACCCCCTGCGCAAAGAGCATCCCGCCCGCGCTACAGAAATGGGGCCCTTCCGGCTGTTTGACGAAAAGGTGGACAGGGAACAGGAGGCCCTGCAGTTCCGCCCGGAAGAATGGGGGCTGAAACGGCAAAGTGATGATTCGGACTTTATGTTCCTCAACATCGGCCCCCAGCACCCCGGCACTCATGGCGTACTGCGCATCATCCTGCAGCTGGATGGGGAAGATATTGTAGACGCCGTGCCGGACATCGGCTTCCATCACCGCGGTGCAGAAAAGATGGGCGAACGCCAGTCATGGCACACTTATATCCCCTACACAGACCGTATTGACTACCTGGGTGGGGTGATGAACAACCTGGCCTACCTGCTGGCCGTAGAAAAACTGGCAGGTATAGAAGTACCCCTCCGGGCCCAGGTGATACGCGTTATGCTCTGCGAGTTCTTCCGCATTGCCAGCCACCTGGTGTGGTACGGCACCTTTGCCCAGGATGTGGGCCAGCTCTCCCCCGTATTTTACATGTTTACAGACCGCGAACGGATATTTGAGATCATAGAGGCCGTTTGCGGCGGCCGTATGCACCCCAACTGGTTCCGTATTGGCGGCGTAGCACAGGACCTCCCCAATGGCTGGGATAAACTGGTACGCGAATTCATAAAATACTTTCCCCCTAAACTACGCGAGTATGATAAGATGGTGATGCAGAATGCCATCTTTAAAGCGCGCACCGTAGGCATTGGCATCTATACCCTCGAAGAGGCTATTGACTGGGGCGTCACCGGCCCTGGCCTGCGTGCCTGCGGCCTGGAATGGGATATGCGCAAAATGCGCCCGTATAGCGGGTATGAGAACTTTGCTTTTGAAGTGCCCACTGCCGCCAATGGCGATTGTTACGACCGCGCCCTGGTACGCATAGAGGAAATGCGGCAAAGCCTGCGCATCATAGAACAATGCCTGGAACATATGCCCGCCGGGGATTTTAAATCCCATCACCCCCTGGCAACACCACCGGTGAAGCAGTATACCATGCATGATATTGAGACCCTTATCCATCACTTCCTGAACGTAAGCTGGGGACCGGTAATACCGGCCGGCGAGGCCATGAGCTGTATAGAGGCAACGAAAGGCTGGAACGGGTATTACCTCATCAGCGACGGCAATACATCACCCTACCGCGTAAGGGTGCGCACGCCTTCATTCCCGCACATGCAGATGATCCCATATATCAGCCGGGGCTACACCGTAGCGGACCTGCTGTCCATATTGGGCGGGATGGATTATGTGCTGGCAGATATAGACCGGTAAATGAACAAAAGCAGTAAACGATAAAATATGCTAACAGCCACTGAAATATCACGTATCGAACACGAACTGCAACAGGTGCCGGTTAAAAAAGCGGCAGTGATAGAGGCATTAAAGATCGTGCAGGAGCAGCGCCGCTGGGTGTCTGATGAGAATGTGGAAGACATAGCCACCCTGCTGGATATGAGCGCAGACGAAGTAGACAGCGTGGCCACCTTTTACAACCTCATTTTCCGCCGCCCGGTAGGCAGGCATGTGATACTCTTATGTGACAGCATCAGCTGCTGGGTAATGGGATATGAAGGGCTGCGGAGTAAGCTCATGGAACTGCTGCAGGTCAAGTACGGGCAAACCACGCAGGATGGCCGTTTTACGCTCCTGCCCAATGCCTGCCTGGGTTGCTGTGACCGTGCGCCGGCATTGATGGTGGATAATGATCTGTATCGCGATCTGAAAGTAGACGAGATCGAAAGTATACTCATGAAATATGAATAGTATAACTGTAAACTTATGACAGAGGCGCCACTAACAGGACATATCAAAGACGGGGAAACCCTGGATCTCCGGGCTTATGAAGCCATTGGCGGTTACCAGGCGCTGCGCAAGGTAATGCAGGAAATGACGCCGCAGGAGGTCACCGCGCTGGTAAAAGAAAGCAACCTGCGGGGCAGGGGAGGCGCGGGTTTCAGCACCGGTATGAAATGGAGTTTTGTGCCCATGGATGGTAAAGGCCCTAAATACCTGATCTGTAATGCAGACGAAATGGAGCCCGGTACTTTTAAAGACCGCTGGCTGCTGGAAGGTAACCCCCACCAGTTGATAGAGGGCATGATCATCAGCGCCTATGCCATCCAGGCAGATATCTCCTTTGTATTCATGCGTTGGGCCTATAAAGAAGCAGCGGCCATTATGCGCAAGGCACTCAGCGAAGCTTATGCAGCCGGTTACTTAGGATCCAACATATTAGGCAAGGACTATCACCTGGAAATGCACCTGCACACCGGTGTAGGGCGTTACATGTGCGGAGAGGAAACCGCGCTGCTCAACTCCCTGGAAGGCAAGCGGGCCACGCCCCGCGCTAAACCGCCCTTTCCGCAGATCAGCGGTTTGTTTGGCCGCCCAACGATCGTAAACAATGTAGAGACCCTGTCTTTCATTCCGCATATCATGAATAAAGGCGTCGCCTGGTTCCAGTCGCTCAGCCGCACCGGCGATGGAGGTACCAAGATCTATGGTGTAAGCGGCCGGGTAAATAAACCCGGCGCATGGGAATTGCCCATGGGCGTTACCGTGCGCGAGCTGCTGGAAGAGTATGCCGGCGGTATGCAGAATGGTTACGGCTTCCGCGGCGCTTTGCCGGGAGGCGCTTCTACAGATTTCCTGACCACGGAGCACCTGGATGTGCCGATGGACTTCACCGCCATCGCCGCTGCCGGCAGCCGCCTGGGCACGGGCACCATGGTCGTGCTGGATGATCATACCTGCCCCGTGGGTTTTGTACATAACCTGGAACACTTCTTTGCCCAGGAATCCTGCGGCTTCTGCACGCCCTGCCGCGAGGGCCTGCCCTGGACAGAAAAGATCTTATATGCCCTGGAACAGGGCCATGGTACCACTGCCGACCTGGAGCAGCTGGACCTGCACACCCGCTGGTTAGGCCCCGGCAACACTTTCTGCGCACTGGCGCCGGGTGCTATGGAGCCTTTACAGAGCGCGCTTAAATATTTCCGGGAAGATTTTGAACGGCATGTTCACGAAAAAAAATGTCCTTATGGCAATCATTCACATTGATGGCAAGTCATACGATGTAAAAGAAGGCAGGAACCTGTTAGAGGCCTGCCTGTCGCTGGGGATTGACCTGCCCTACTTCTGCTGGCATCCGGCGTTGGGCTCTGTAGGGGCCTGCCGGCAATGCGCGGTAAAATCCTTTAAAGATGAAAAGGACACAAAAGGCAGGCTTATTATGTCCTGCATGGAGCCGGTAAAAGACCAGCTGCGCATCTCCGTTACCGACCAGGAAGCCAGCGCTTTCCGCGAGCAGGTGATAGGCTGGCTCATGACCAACCACCCGCATGACTGCGCCGTATGCGATGAGGGCGGCTCCTGCCACCTGCAGGATATGACGGTGATGACCGGCCATAGCTACCGCAACTATCACTTCACCAAACGTACTTATAAGAACCAATACCTGGGCCCTTTCCTCAACCATGAAATGAACCGCTGCATACAGTGTTACCGTTGCGTGCGTTTCTATAAAGACTTTGCCGGCGGTAAGGATATGGATGTTTTTGCCGCGCATAACCATGTATACTTTGGCCGGCACAAGGAGGGAACACTGGAAAGCGAATTCAGTGGCAACCTGGCAGAGATCTGTCCTACCGGCGTATTCACAGATAAGACCCTCAAACAGCATTATACCCGTAAATGGGATATGACCTATGCGCCCTCCATTTGCCAGGGCTGCTCATTAGGTTGTAATATCATTGCCGGCGAACGGTATGGTTCTCTCCGGCAGATCAGCACACGCTATAACGGCGCGGTAAATGGTTATTTCCTTTGCGACCGCGGGCGTTATGGCTATGAGTTTGTAAACAGCCCGCGCAGGATCCGGGAGATCGCCATCCGGAACAGCACACTCGCCACCATAACGGCGGATGACGCCCTGCGGCACCTTAAGGATAAACTAACGGGCGGCCGCGTGATCGGCATTGGCTCGCCACGCGCATCGCTCGAGTCCAATTTTGTGCTGCAACAATTGGTAGGGCAGGACCAGTTCTACCTGGGCATGACGCACACAGAACACGACCTGGCCACGCTGGCCCTGAAGATATTAAAGCAAGGCCCTGTGCGCACGCCTTCCATGCAGGAAGCCGCTGCGGCAGACGCCGTGCTGATACTGGGAGAAGACCTCCTGAACACAGCGCCCATGTTAGGCCTGGCCGTAAGGCAGGCCGTTCGCCGCCAACCCACGCAGGACGCTATGAATGCCGCCCACGTACTGGCCTGGCAGGATGCCGCCGTACGCGAAGCCATGCAGGACAGGAATGGCCCCTGTTTTATCCTGAACATACAACCTACCGGGCTGGATGAAATAGCAACCCGCGCCTATCATGCCGCCCCTGATAATATTGCGCGGATAGGTTTTGCCGTTGCCCAGGTGCTGGGCGCACCGGTAACGGTGATAACAGATCTTACGGAAGAGGAGCGGCAATTGGTACAGCAGATAGCAGACGCCCTGTCTGCCGCTGCCCGTCCGCTGATTATTGCCGGTTACGGCATGGGCAACGAAGCATCCCTGCGCGCCGCTGCGGATGTTAGCTGGGCATTACACGCCCAGGGCAAACCCGCTATGCTCAGCTTCACCATGCCGGAGTGTAATACGCTGGGCCTGGAAATGCTGGGCGGGCTTAGGTTAGACTCCGCCGTAGATGCGGTGCTGAATGGCGAAGTGGATACGGTGATCGTACTGGAAAATGACCTATACCGCCGTATGGATAAACACACCGCGGATCATTTCCTGAAACATTGTAAAGACCTGGTATTACTGGACCATCTGTATAACGCCACGGCAGAAAAAGCCACTGTGCTGCTGCCTGCCGGCAGTTTCGCAGAATCTGACGGTACATTGGTGAATAATGAAGGCAGGGCGCAACGTTTCTTCCAGGTATATGGCGCTACCGGCGCTATACAGGAAAGCTGGCGCTGGCTGTTACAACTGGGCGCCATTACCGGCAACGAAAGGCTGCGGCATATGCAGTTCCTGGACGATGTAACCGAGGCCATTGCCAAACGCCAGCCCGTTTTTGCAGGCATAGATCATTTAACGCCTCCGGCAGATTTCCGCATTGCCGGCCAGAAAATACCCCGCGAGCCACACCGTTACAGCGGCCGCACCGCTATGCAGGCCAATGTTAATGTAAGCGAGCCAAAACCGCCGGTGGATGATGATACCGCATTGTCCTTCACCATGGAAGGTTACCGGGGCGAACCGCCATCCTCCATGATCCCCTTTTTCTGGTGGCCGGGATGGAACTCCGTACAATCTATCAACAAATTCCAGGTAGAGATAGGCGGCTCGCTGCATGACGGCGACCCTGGCAAACGGCTGCTGGAGCCAAATGGCAACAGCAACGGCAATGGCCACATACCCTGGTTCACGGATGCGCCGGAGCATTTTGTACCGATGGCCGGCCACCTGCTGATGGTACCCGTTTATCATATCTATGGCTCAGAAGAGTTGAGCGTACATACGCCCGGTATAGCAGAGCGTTCGCCCGGGGCGCCTTATATCATGCTCAATCCGGACGATGCCAAACGTTACGAGGTAGCCGAACATCACCAGTTGCAGCTGGCAGTAAACGGGCACCCCTACACTTTCACCGTAAAGATAAACCCTGCCCTGCACCGCGGTATGGCCGGCGTGCCGGTAGGCTTGCAAGGAATAGGAATAGCAGAAGTACCAGAGCTGGGAAAACTATAACAATTGATCATTCGTAATTCGTAATTATATGAGCGCAGGACATCACTGGTTAGTCATTGGCGGCGTACTCTTTGTACTGCTGAATACCGCAGCCGGTTTAATATGGCTGGAGCGCCGTATGCTGGCGCTTTGGCAGGACCGTTACGGACCTAACAGGGCCGGGCCTTTTGGCATACTGGTAGTGCTGGCAGATACGCTCAAACTGTTCTTCAAAGAAGACTGGATACCGCCGTTTGCAGACAAAGTCGTGTTCGTATTTGCGCCGGCCGTAGTGGTGGCCAGCGTGCTGCTGAGTTTTACCGTGATCCCTTTTGCGCCTAATGTGCTGGTGGCAGATTTTAATGTAGGGCTGCTGTTTTTCCTGGCCATGTCTTCCATGGGCGTGTACAGTATTGTATTGGGCGGCTGGGCCTCCAACAATAAATATGCATTACTGGGCGCTATGCGCGGCGCTTCACAGATGATAAGTTATGAAGTATTTATGGGGCTGTCCGTAATGGGCGTGGTTATCCTGAGCGGGTCCTTTAACCTGCGTGAGATCGTAGAAGCGCAAAAAAGCGGCTGGTATATACTGCCACAAATTGTAGGCTTTTTTATTTTCCTGATTGCAGGCATTGCGGAAACACACCGCCTGCCATTTGATATACCAGAGGCGGAAAGCGAGCTGGTAGCGGGCTTCCACTCAGAGTACTCCGGTATGAAGTTCGGTATGTTCTTCATTGGCGAGTATATGGGCATTACGCTCATCTCCGCCATGGTGGTCACCCTTTATTTTGGCGGCTGGCTGGGCCCCGCATTCCTGCCCCCCGTGATCTGGTTTGTGCTCAAAACGTTTGCGTTTATTATGCTGTTCATCCTGCTAAGGGCCTCTATGCCCCGGCCGCGGTATGATCAGCTTATGGAATACGGATGGAAGATACTATTCCCGTTATCGCTGGTGAACCTGCTGATAACGGCTGCTATTAAACTAATGCTGTAACAATATAAAACTGATACTATGTTTAGTCTGTTGCGCAGTATGTGGCTGGTTTTTCTGCATATGTTCCACAAGCGGGAAACATACCAGTACCCGGAAGAGAAAGCGCCGTTGCCGGCCCGCTGGCGTGGGCGTATAGCGCTTACCCGTGATCCGGACGGAGGGGAGCGCTGCGTAGGCTGCTACCTCTGCGCCGCCGCCTGTCCCGTGGATTGTATTTCCTTACAGGCCACAGAAGACGAGCACGGACGGCGTTACCCGGAATTTTTCCGCATCAACTTCTCCCGTTGCATCTTTTGCGGTTTCTGTGAGGAGGCCTGTCCTACCTACGCCATACAACTGTTACCTGATTTTGAGATGGCAGAGTACAACCGCCAGAACCTGGTGTATGAAAAAGAGAACCTGCTCATCAACAGCCAGGGTAAATACCCCGGTTACAACTATTACAAGGTAGCCGGTATGGCCATTGGCGGTAAAGATAAAGGCGAGGCAGAACGGGAAGAGCCACCGGTAGATATAAAGAGCTTGTTGCCATAAACCCCGGCCGGCTACCGGTAATAAACGCCGGTATGCCGTCCGCTAATTGTAATTACCATGGGCGTAACCTTCTATATTGCTGCGGCTATTGCCGTACTGTCCACCATCATGGTGCTCACGCGCTTTAATATCATGCACGCGCTGTTATGGCTCGTGGTATCCCTCTTATCCGTGGCGGTGATCTTTTACCTGTATGGTGCGCCTTTTATGGCCTCGCTGGAGATCATCGTATATGCGGGGGCCATTATGGTGCTCATCATCTTTTTTGTGATGATGCTCAATCTGGGGCCGGAAATGTACCGGCAGGAAAAACAATGGCTAAAACCCAGCCTCTGGTTATTCCCCGCGGTGTTCTGCGTCATACTCCTAGGAGAGCTGGTATACCTCATAGCCCAGAACCGGACGCCGGCGACGGGTATCAAGGTAGTGGAGGCCAAAGCCGTTGGACTAAGCCTGTACGGTCCGTATCTGCTGGCCGTGGAGCTGAGCGCCATGCTGCTCATGGCCGGTATTGTGGGCGCTTATCATTTAGGCCGGCAAAAGAAAAAAACAGTACATCGTTTCCTTGAAAGCAACGTATCATGAATATACATCCAACAACGGCAGGTATGACGCTGGCAGGTATCCTGTTCACGCTGGGGCTTGTTAGTATGCTTATACGCCGTAACATGATCTTTATGCTGCTCTCCGTAGAAGTGATGCTCAATGCGGCGGGCCTGGCATTTATTGTGGCCTCCTCGCACTGGGGGCAGCCGGACGGGCAGGTGATGTTTATGTTCATCCTGGCCATGGCGGCGGCAGAAGTATCCGTAGGCCTGGCGCTTATCCTGCAGCTGTATCACCAGCTGAAAACACTGGATAGCGATGCGGCCAGCAGAATGACCGGGTAACAGCGCCCGCAGTGTTTACTGAAAAGAACATCCACACCTTTCATCTCAAACTGTAATCTATGCTTTGGCTCATACCGGCATTGCCTTTTTTCTCCGCTCTCATCTTAATTGTGGGCGGGCGCTCCCTCAGCAAGGCGGCCGTTTCCGTGATTGCCTGCGGCAGTATGGGGCTGGCGGCTGCCATTACCCTGGTACTTGGCTGGCAGTTCCTGCAGGGCGGCGAAAACGCAGTAGCCCAGCATCTCTGGAGCTGGATCCAATCCGGCGGTTTTAACGCGGGCATCGACCTGCGGCTGGATGCGCTCTCGCTGGCCTTTGTATTTGTGATCACCTTTGTAGGTTTCCTCATCCACGTATATTCTACCGGCTATATGGCGGAAGATGCGGATTTCAGCCGCTTCTTTGCCTGTATGAACCTGTTTGTAGGCGCTATGCTCATGCTGGTGCTGGCAGATAACCTGTTGCTCCTGTACTTTGGATGGGAAGGCGTAGGGCTTTGCAGCTACCTGCTTATCGGCTTCTGGTATAAAGACCCCGCCAATGGTTATGCCGCCCGCAAAGCATTTATTGTAACGCGCGTGGGCGATACCGCCATGGCCATTGCCCTGTTTATGCTGTTCCAGCATACCGGCAGCCTGCAGATCCAAACTATACTGTCAGGCGCCCCGGAATTATGGTCTACCGGTAATGAGACCGTAGTACTGATCGCCTTCCTGTTATTGGGCGGCGCCGTAGGCAAATCTGCCCAGCTGCCGCTGCAAACCTGGTTACCAGACGCCATGGCTGGTCCCACGCCCGTAAGCGCCCTTATTCATGCGGCTACCATGGTAACAGCGGGCGTATACCTGATTGCCCGCACGCATGTGCTCTTTGCACTGGCGCCTACCGCGCAAACGGCCGTAGCCATTGTAGGCGCTATTACCTTATTACTGGCTGGCTGCAGCGCGCTGGTACAAACAGATATAAAACGGGTGCTGGCTTACTCCACCATCAGCCAGATAGGCTATATGTTCCTGGCATTGGGCGTAGGCGCATGGTCTGCGGCCATCTTCCATTTTGTAACACATGCTTTCTTTAAAGCTTTATTGTTCATGGGCGCGGGCGCGGTCATAGTTGCCATGCACCATGAACAGGATATGTTTAAAATGGGCGGGCTGCGTAAGCAGCTACCCGCCGTATTCTGGGTATTTCTTATTGGGTCTGCCTCTTTATCTGCTATTCCATTTATTACATCCGGCTTTTACAGCAAAGACCAGATCGTATGGCTGGCCTGGTCATCCGCGCAGGGGCACAGCGCCTATTGGGTCATTGCTATCGCGGGCGCTTTCCTCACAGCCATGTATACCTTCCGCATGGTGTTCCTCACTTTTTATGGTGAGCCACGCGGCCATCATCACCCCCATACGCCCGGCAACAGTATGATGATACCCCTGTATATACTGGCAGCCTGCAGCACCCTGGCCGGGTTCGTGGAGCTGCCGCATACCATGGGACATTTTACTTTATTCAGCGATTTCCTGCAACCTGTATTGCCGGCCGTGCACCTGGTGCAGGAATCTGCTGCGCTGGAATGGACCTCCCAATTGCTGGCAGCCGGCCTCACTTTCCTGGGCATTTATATTGCCTGGGTATGGGTCATAAAAAAGCCGGATGGCATGCTGCGCTTTTCGCAAATGCCTTTTATGCAATGGCTGCGGGCATATTGGTTTACCGGCTGGGCCTTTGACGCCGCGTATAATGAACTCTTCGTACACCCGTTTGTGCGCACCGCGCGTATGAACCGCAAAGATATCGTTGACCGTATCTATACCACCCTGGCGCGTATCATGCAATGGTGCCATGATATGCTGGCCCGCACGCAAAGCGGCCTGCTGCGCTGGTATATCATGGGCGTGGTGATAGGGGCGGTGCTGATACTGAGTGTGCTCATATGGCGGGTATATGTATGATGAACTATAAAATATACCAAAATGGTCTTGTTATATATCATACTCATCCCTATGCTCGGCGCTTTGCTTTCCTGGCTATTAGCAGCCAGGAAAGCGGCGCTGGGGCGTTGGGTAGCGCTGCTAAGCCTGTTGGCGGGCCTGGTGCTGGTAACCGGTATCTGGATCACGCATGCCGGCAACGAAGGTAGCTTTAACCAATGGCTGTATAACTGGCAGCAACCCTGGATCCCGCATTTTGGCATTAGCCTGCACCTGGCCATGGACGGCCTGAGCCTGGTAATGCTGGCGCTCACTTTTTTCCTGGGCGCACTCTCCGTACTGGTATCCTGGAAAGAGATCAAATTCCGGACAGGCTTCTTTCATTTTAACCTCCTGTTCGTAATAGCCGGTATTGCCGGCGTATTCCTTACGATGGACCTGTTCCTGTTTTACTTCTTCTGGGAAGTGATGCTTATACCCATGTATTTCCTTATAGGTATCTGGGGCCATGAGCGGCGGGAGTATGCGGCCTATAAATTCTTCCTCTTTACGCAGGCAGGCGGGCTGCTCATGCTGCTGGCCATACTGGGCCTGTACTTTGTGCATGGCGCCAATACCGGCGTTTATACCTTCGATTATTTTGCCCTGCTCAATACTCCTATGGAGCGCGCGTTGGCGCAATGGCTCATGCTGGGTTTCCTGGTAGCCTTTGTGGTAAAACTGCCGGCCGTTCCTTTCCATACCTGGCTGCCGGATGCGCATACAGAAGCGCCCACGGCTGGCAGCGTAGTGCTGGCAGGCCTGCTCCTGAAAACAGGGGCGTATGGTATCCTGCGTTTTGTGCTGCCCCTGTTCCCGGAAGCCGCCCACGATTTTGCGCCCTGGGCTATGTTGCTGGGCGTGGCGGGTATCCTTTACGGCGGACAGCTGGCTTATTCCCAACCCGATCTGAAACGCCTTATTGCCTATACCAGCGTTAGCCATATGGGCTTTGTGCTGCTGGGCGCCTTTGCCTTTAACGAAGTAGCCTACCAGGGCGTAGTAATGCAGATGATCACACACGGCATCAGCACCGGCGCATTATTTATGCTGGCAGGCGTATTATATGAGCGCATCCATACCCGCGAACTGGGGCGTATGGGCGGGCTCTGGCCTACCTTGCCGGCCATGGGCACGGTGACTATGGTATTTGTAATGGCCTCGCTGGGGCTACCTGGGTTGGGCAATTTCATCGCAGAATTCCTGATCCTGCTGGGCAGCTGGCAGGCCAACAAGGTAATGACCATACTGGCCACCGTAGGCCTGGTGGTGGCTACCATCTACTCCCTGCGTATTATGCAGCGGGTATTCTTTGGCCATACGGAAAGGCAGTACGCGTTGCCAGACCTGCGCCCGCGCGAGTGGGCCATGCTGCTGCCATTGGTAGCCGTGATCTTATGGCTGGGCATATACCCTTCACCCGTACTAAAAACTGTTACGAATGACCAGTTACGCATGTCCAACGAGGCAAACAATCAAAAGCCCATGCGTACAGATTCGTCATTCGTAATGAGGACCAGCATAACGACTGATTCTTTGATAATTCCTAATTGATGTCTTATGACTTTTGATGATCTGCTCGCCCTTGGGCCATTGATCAATATCTGCGGCGCCGCCGTACTGTGTATGCTGCTGGTCGCCATCTGGCGTAATCACCGGCTGATATATTTTGTTACGCTGGTGGCCTTTGCGCTGGCCTTAATGTCAGTAGTGCCTATTGCTCAACTGTTACCGCATACCGTACCGCCACTGGTGGTGGTAGATATGTTTGCCCTATTTAATAGTGGTGCTATTGTTGGCTCAGGGCTCATCATCGTGCTGTTATCCTACAACTATTTCGAAGAACGCGAAGAGCGCAAGGAAGAATATTACCTGCTCTTATTGCTGGCTACCGCTGGCGCACTGGTGCTGGTGATTAGCCGGCATTTTATGTCCCTGTTCCTGGGCCTGGAAATGCTTAGCATCAGCCTTTATGGATTGATCGCTTACCTGCGCGCACGTCCCCGCTCTGATGAGGCAGGCCTTAAATACCTGATCCTGGCCGCGCTCTCCTCTGCTTTCCTGCTGTTTGGGATGGCGCTGGTATATGGCTTTACCGGGCATATGGATTTTCCAGGCATCGGCAATTATCTAAAGCAGATCGGTACGCTGCCGCTACCCGTGATCGCCGGTTTTGGGTTGATGTTGATCGGCATCGGCTTTAAGCTGGGTATTGTGCCTTTTCATATGTGGGCGCCGGATATTTACGAGGGCGCGCCTTTACCGGTAGCGGCCTTTGTGGCTACCATCTCCAAAGGCGGGGTACTGGTAGTGCTTATCCGCCTTTACCAGGATATTCATGGCCGCGATTATACCATGTTATGGTGGATCTTAGCCATTACGGCCATTGCCTCCATGTTTGTAGGTAACTGGTTGGCCCTTACCCAGCAGAATATAAAACGTATGCTGGCCTATTCCTCTATTGCGCACCTGGGCTACCTGCTGGTGGCATTCCTGTCCGGCGCGCAAACGGGGCTGGAGGCCATTGCTTTTTACCTGGTAGCTTATTTTCCCACCAGCATAGGCGCTTTTGGCGTATTGATCGTCATGAGCAGTAGTGTGCAGGACGCGGAAACGGTAGAGGATTACCGGGGTCTTTTCTGGCGTTACCCCTGGGTGGCGCTGGCATTTACCGTCATGCTGCTTTCCCTGGCCGGTATACCGCTTACAGCGGGTTTCATCGGCAAGTTCTATATTGTTATGGCAGGGGTGGATGGGCAGCGCTGGTTCCTGTTGCTTATGCTGGTCATCAATAGCGTGATAGGCCTGTACTACTACATCCGCATCGTAGCCATGATGTTCCGCACCACGGACACCTCAGAGCGGGTCTTTATCCGCCCCTCATTGCCGCTGGCCGGTAATGTAACCCTGGGTTTGTTAGTCGTGATGCTGGTAGGCCTGGGTGTGTATCCCACGGCCATGATGCATATTATACAGCAGATGATGACGCTGATAAAATGATCTGCGTTTTACCGCAGTTTCTTCGTCAGCAGCGCCACCGGCAAACCTATCATCACAATAATGATGGCCATGCCCAGCAGCGAAGGCCCCAGCTGTAAAGGGCGCGTGGCGCAGTTGGAGAGCGGTAATACCAGCAGGTTCATGATGCTCCATACTACAATGCCAAATACTATTCCGCTTATAACAGGATGTCTTTGCAGAAAAGGCAGGTACGGATATACCAGGTAGTACGCAGTGGTGAACGTAAGCGCTATCAGGTAATGGAATAATAACCCGGCAAGGCCCATAGCCAGCCCGCCGGTAAAGGCCTGCCGGCCATAAACGCCGCTGGCCACGCTCTGCAATAACTGCAGCGCCGTGACCTTATCCAGTATAAATGCGTATACCGTAATGGCGGCTGTGATGTCTAAAGTACCGGCTACCAGGCCGGTACGGAGGATAGTACTTGCGGCAGATGCTGCAGATGATGGCATGTTGGTTGTTTTAAGAGCATGGTTCCCGTTTATACGATGTATGTATAGTTGTAACCTTTTTAGCGGAAGGAGTGGAATTATACATGCTATATACAATCCAAATATAGCGGGCTATTTATCATGACGGCCGGTTATTCAACGAAGGAGGCCCAACAGCATACAGAAGCGCCAGAAAAACCAGTAACCTGGCGTTTAGGGGGCGATAAACGCTCTTCATACATTGTAAATAGTCAATGATAGCTGTTACTCCAGTCCCCGCATCACCAGCTCTTTATAACTGCGCCCAATGGGTATAGGTTTGCCACAGATCTCCACATCCGTAGCAGTAAAAGCTTCGATCTTATCCTTCGCAACAATAAAAGAACGGTGCACCCGCAGGAAATTATTCCGGGCCAGCAGTTCTTCTATCTGCCCCAGCTGGAACTTGGTAAGGATATGTTTATCCTTTGTTACGATACGGATATATTCCTTCAGGCTTTCGATATACAAGATCTCATCCAGGTATACCTTCACCATCTTTTTGCTCACGTTAAAGAACAGGTGCATCCTTTCTGTAGCAGCGGGCCCGCTTTGTATGATAGTAGCCGGGGCGGCGGGTTTCTTCAGTTTATTCACCGCCATCAGGAAACGGCTGAATTCAATAGGTTTCAGCAGGTAGTCCACCACATTCAGCTCATAGCCCTGCAGCGCATACTCCTGGTAGGCAGAGGTAATGATCACCTGGGGCGGTTCTTTCAGGGCTTTTACAAAGTCCATCCCCTTTAGCTTGGGCAGGTGTATATCCAGGAAAATAAGGTCTATCTTTTCCTTCTGCAGCATTTCCATGGCATAGATCGCGTCCGCACATACGCCCTGCAGGTGCAGGAAAGGCACCTGGTGTATATAATCGCTCAGCACTTCTGCCGCCAGCGGCTCGTCTTCCACGATGATGCAGCTATATTTTTGCATGACTGTCCAGGTTTATGGTAAGGTGTACTTTAAAACGCCCGTTCTGATCCTGCACATCCAGCCGGTATTCTTTATACATCAGTTCCAGCTGCCGTCTTACATTGCCAAGTCCTATGTTATCCGTAATGGGCTGGGTATCTCCGTTCTCCTTGGTATTTTCTATATGGAAGCTCAGTTGGCCTTCCTGTAATTTAATATCAATATAGATAAAAGCATCCAGACGCGATTCGCTCACGCCATGTTTAAAGGCGTTCTCCACAAAAGGCAGCAATAACAGCGGCGCCACGGGATAAGCGCCATTGTCTATCTCTTTCTGGAAGGTGATGGTCAGCCTTTCGTTATAGCGGATCTTTTCCAGCTCCAGGTAATCATCCAGCATTTTTATCTCCTCTGCTACAGGTATAAAAGGTTTACCGGTTTCATACAGCATAAAGCGCAGCAGTTTGGAGAGTTTCATCACGATCTCCGCCGTATGGTCTGATTTCTTGCGGGCCAGCACATAGATATTGTTAAGCGTATTAAACAGGAAATGCGGGTTGGTTTGATTACGCAGGAATTTCAATTCTGTTTCCAGCTTTTCTTTTACCAGGTTCTTTTCCCGTTCCTTGCCGGCCAGCTGGATCCTTAACAGGTGCAGGGTAACCGCGGTGCCGCTTACAAAGCCTATATCCATTAAGGCTAGCAGCAGGCTGCTGGGGGATAACATGGAGCGGTGCGTTAACAGGCCATGGTACACCTCCGGGTAAACATAATAATGGAACACGGCCCGGTACACAACGATAATAACCGCCAGCACCAGCACTACCTTAGTGATCTCCTGCCAGAGGCGGTTGTTTTCCCCCTTCAGTACCCTATCCACAGATACAAACAGCAAAAAATAGATAAACAGCATTTTGGGGATGCCTACCGCTATGGCGGCCTGCAGGGCCATCACAAAGCGCGCGCCCTCTGCCAGCGCAGGCGGCAGGGCGGGGCCTACCCACAGGAATTCCAGCAGGGCGTCCTGCAGCAGGTATAATACCCAAAACAAAATGTGCAGCAATAACCGGTTCATGCGATCCAAAAATCGTAAAAAACGCGGTTATTCCTGCACAAACGGATGAACGGCCAGAATCGACGGATGAAAAACAGCTTTTAATGTGCAGATGTGCACATTAATTTTCGCTCAGTTTTGCCATTGCCTCCATCAGCATCACACCGCTAAGCTGGGTGGTCATATCTGTGGTGGTAACAGGCGCTTTCCAGTTGGGGCCAAAGAAGATCTGCGGGCGCGATGTACCCTGCAGCCACAGCGTTTCCGCATTCTGCTGCAGGAAGCTCATAAACCGCGTTTTATCCGTGCTGTTTAGATCGCCATCGGTGATCAGCAGCAACAGGTAGCGCACGAGTATACCTTTAAACAGGCCGCCATCGCCACCGCCTTCATCCTTGACCAGGTTGCTTTGGGTAAAATCGCCTCCCAGGGCATTATTGGCCGTTTTTAAGGCGTCATTGATATAGGAGGTCTCGCCGGTAAGTTTATACAGCTCTACGCCAGCGCCTATAAATACGCCCTGGTTATAAGTGAATTTCCAGTCTTTATTCACCGTGCCGCTGCCATCCTGGTTAATACCATCCCATACCAGCCCGGAGGCGGGATCTACCAGCGTGGCCTTTTCCCATTCATAGATCTTTTTAGCCCACTCCAGGTCCGCCGGGTCCCGGCTAACCTGGTACATACGTGCGGCAATGATACAGGCGGGCGCATTAGCCGGCGTGTTCTTATACTTTTTGGATTTATCCTTATTCCAGTGAATACCACCGCCCCAGATATCGTCCCAGCCGCCTTTGATATCATTCCACAGTTCCTGCGCTACCGTTTTATAACGGGCGTCGCCGGTGGCTTCATAGGCCCGCAGGCAGGCCAGCGTCATCCACTCCATATCATCATAGAAATGGTTGATATAGGTGTTGCCGTTTTTTACCTTCATGCCGTCCAGCAGGTCGTTCATGCGGGTGCGGATAGCTTCGTCATTCTTACGGATATACGCGTCCGTAAGCACGTCCAGCGCATGGGCATTGGGCCAGTAATTAAAGGTGACGTCACCGGCATTGTTCTTATTAAAGTACTTACCGCCGCTGTTATAGAAGCTGCCGCCAAGCGCAGCCTGCGCAGAGTCTGCAATGCCCGGCCAGTTAAACTGGTAGGCGCCTTTGCCGGCGCCCGGCCCGGGGCCATCATCTACCGGCTCTTTCAGGCAGGAAGTGCAGGCAATGGATAACAGCAGTAGCAATGATAGGAATGAACGCATATTTTATAAGCTTTAAGCTGTTTTATAACACTATTACTTCATGTGTGTATGCCTTATCCGCCTGGAAATACACTTTCACATCGCAGGCTTTGGTATCCACTTCTGTCTGGAACTTATAGCAATAATTCCATTGATCATTATTCGCAATGGGCCATAGCTCCCAGAAAGTAAGCGGCGTAGCGCTGGTAGGCCGGGAGTTATCGGCATTGGAGCTGCCCACCCATTCTTCGCCGGCGTTGCCATCAGCATCCTTTACATTCATACGGAACTTATAACGCTCATCACGGCCCCACGATTCCTGTTTAAAGGTGATCACCTGGTTGGTGGCCGTGAACATACCATTACCTGCATAGCTCAGGTCAAACATGATCTTGTTATCCGGCGCAAACCATAATCCCATACCAGTGATCTCTGTAGCGGTGGCGTTGGTATTATTAAAGTCCAGGCGCAGGCGGTATACTTTAGTGCCCGTGTGGGTAGATTCGCCGCCTTCTTTCAGCACGGTGCCGGCTACAGAATAAGTAGCAGGCGTGCCGCTGTTACGGTCTGTGAACTGGTATTTACCGTCTTTCAAAGAAGTGTATACTTCAAATACCCCATTGGAAATGCTCTTTAACCGGATGGCTTTGGAAAGGTCTGTACCTGCTTCAGTGGCTTCGCCGGTCAGGTATACATCCACCGGTATCTCTGCAAAGCCGTTGGGCCTTTCAACTTCCACGATACGGTCCTCGCTGGCCTTTTGGATATTATACCCTTTGGCCGCCAGCACCGTCCATTTCAGCTTACCGGTGCCAAGGGCGGGTATGCCTGCGCTGCCGGCAATACCGTTCAGGGATTTATGCGAAAGGGACAGATGGTTCTGTACGCCGCCGCCATCAGCCGTGAATTTGGCAATAGGGTTAGAGAAATCGCCATCCGCTTTGTCAAAAGCTACTTCATATAACACCAGGGAGCCATCTTCCGCACGGGCCTGGTCCCATTCAAAGGTCACGCTGGCGCTGGTAGCAGGCTGCAGCTTCACAAATTTGTTATTAACCGGGGCAGTGAGCCTGGCTACGGGCTGCAGGTTGGTGTTGATCTTATAATCGTCCTTTTTACAGCCGCCCAGCACAACAGCCAGCAGCAGAGGCAGTATAGAAACTATGTTGATGATACGTTTATTCATATACGGGAGTTTATGCGTGTGATAATATTACCAACCCTGGTTCTGTCCCAGGTTTTTGTTCTGGTCACTTTCAAAAGTGGGCACGGGCCACAGGTAGTGTTTAGGATTGGTGAAGGTGCGGTTCTCAACGATGATATAACCGTTGGGATCTTTATTAAAAGCGCCGGAGCTTACCCGGATGCCTCTTACGGGGCGGGTCAGCACCTGGTCCGCTATCTTCCAGCGGCGCACATCATAGATCCGCAGTCCTTCAAAGGCCAGTTCTGCCCTTCTTTCCCGGCGGATGATAGTGCGCAGCAGCGCCTGGCCCCAGCCGGCATTAAATTCCGTAGCACCGGCGTCCGTGAACTTGGCGCGTATACGCAGGGCGCGGATGGTCTGGTTCCAGGTAGCGGCGTCCATTTGCCCCAATTCGTTCTTTGCCTCCGCATACATCAGCAACACATCAGCATAACGGATCATGATCAGGTTCAGGCCGGATTGATAATTGGTGGCCGTACGGTCATAATATTTATAGAAATAATAACCGGTAGGGGAGGCGCCCTGGTCATCCACGCTATTGGTAGCGGGGTTGGAGCCGGGTTGTGTAAGGATGGTCTGCACCGTACCGTTAAAATCCGTTACCGTAGATCCATGGTGCAGAATGGTGGCTTCAAAACGGGGATCGCGGTTCTGGTAAGGATTGTTCTCATCATAACCGGATCCTGCTTCGCGTATGCCTTTACCGTTTAGCATTACATAATCATCCACCAGGTCTTGTGTGGGCACCAGTACGCTACGCAGCTGGGCGATCGTTTGCGGCATAAAGGAGCGTTGTTTGTCATTGGTTTTGCCGCCGCCGTATTGCAGGTCCAGGATCACCTCGCGGTTGTACTCGTTGGCCACGGTAAATATGCTGGCATAATCCCCCATCAGCTCATAGCTGCCGTTGGTGGTATTGTTGATCAGCAGGGCGCAGTCGTCTGCGGCGGCCTGCCACTCGCTATTATACAGGTGTATACGGGCAGAGAGGGCGATGGCGGCGCCACGGGTAATGCGGCCTTTGTCTTTATCTGCATACTGGCCATCCCCGCCGCTGTAGTTGTTCACCGGCAGGTCGTTACGGATAGCCGTCAGCTCGCTGAAGATGAACTGCATCACCTCGCTCTTACCGGTACGGCTAATGCTGCGGGATTCTTCAATAGGCAGCACACTGGTAAAAAATGGTACATCGCCATACCAGTTGGTGAGCTGAAAATAAGCGTAGGCACGCAGGAAACGGGCTTCTGCCGTAATACGGCGTTTCAGTGCCTCGTCCATGGCCGGTACTTTGTCTATGTTGTCTGTAAGCAGGTTACAGCGCCGGATGGTAGTAAAATAATAGCCCCAGGTATCTGTTACCCGGCCATTGGAAGGATCGTAGCCGCCATTGGCCACGGCAGTAACATTCAGGAAACCGGTGCCGCTTACATAGGCGTTATCGCTCAGGCCCTCATCGCCAAAATAATAATCGTCTTTAGAAAAGTGCTCGTAGCACGAGGTCAGCGCATCCAGCGCATCCTGGGCATCCCGCCAGTAGGCGGTTTCCGTAAACTCGCGCGTAATGGGCTGGTCCAGCTTACGACAGGCGAGCAGCGAAACGGAGCATGTTATTATCAAAAGTAGTTTTTTCATTCGTGTTGCTTTTTACATCAGTACATCAGAACTTCAGATCCAGCCCAAACGCGAACGTAGCGGCGTTGGGATAGTTACGGCCCGCGATCGGGTTATAATTGGAAAAGTTCAGCTTATCATCAAACTGCGTAAACTCCGGATCCATGCCCAGCTCGCGGAAGCGGGAAGGCATAATGGTGATCAGGTTCAGACTGGTAAAGTAGATCCGCGCGCTGCCCATATGCACCCTGTCAGTAACGGAGTGTGGCAGCGTATATCCTACCTGCAGGTTCTTTAAACGCAGGTATTTGGTATCAAACATCCAGTAATCGGAGTAGGCAAAATTGTTAGCGTCTGCCGTGCCAATGGTCAGCCGCGGGTAGCTGGCCCCGGGATTGGTGGGCGTCCAGCGGTCCAGGTGCTGTACAAAAGCATGGTCTTCGTTATTATGGAAAGCTTCTACGATATCGCCGCGCAGGAACTGGGAGCGTTTGCCCACGCCCTGCCAGAACATGTTCAGGTCAAAACCTTTCCAGGCAACACTGTAGTTAAAGCCGAATGTATAACGGGGGAAAGGATTGCCAAAGATGAAGCGGTCATCCGCATTGATAGTGCCATCGCCATTCCGGTCTATATACCGGATATCGCCGGGCATTACCTGCTGGTTATACGCAAAAGGCACTTTAGGCGCTTGTTTAATATCGTCCAGGTTCTGATACAGCCCATCAGACTTATAGCCAAAATAAGAGGCAATGGGGAAACCCTCGCGGATAATATACGAGAAGTCAGAGCCGCGGATGGATTCCTGTCCAAACTTCACCACTTTATTCAGGTTATCTGACACGTTAAAGTTAAAGGAGTGGGCCACCGGGCCGGTATTGGCGCGGTAAGTAACAGACAGCTCCCAGCCTTTATTGTTTACTACACCAACATTCTCCAGTGGCGATTTTTCCTGGTCTGTGGTAACGCCGGCGGTGCCGGGTACTGTCTGGAACAGGTAAATGCCGCTAGTGTTCTTATTAAAATAATCGAAGGAAACGGACAGCTTGCCCTTAAAGAAATCAGCGTCTACACCGTAGTTGGTCATCTCTGATATTTCCCACTGCAACAGATCGTTATAGGTGGAGAAGATGCTGCCCGGCACCGGCGTATTGTTAAAGGTATAGGCGCCCTGGTTAATGTATACCCTGGCCAGGTAGTTAAACCCGCCAATATTGGAGTTGCCCACCTGTCCCCAGGAGAAGCGGAACTTCACATTGCCGATGTGCTGTTTTACATAATCCATAAACGCCTCGTCAGTAATACGCCAGCCCAGTGAGAAGGCGGGGAAGAACTGCCAGCGGTGGCCCGGGGCCAGCTTGGATGAGCCGTCATAACGCCAGGTGAACTCCGCCAGGTACTTATCATTATATACATAGTTAACGCGGCCAAAAAGAGAGTTCAGCGCATACAGGTTGGGGTTTACGATATCATTGTAATCGCTGATCTTTCCGTAGTCAAAAGAGCCATCCGGCTTAGGGCGGTAGCCCCCGCCAATGGTCCAGTCATTATCCAGGTTGGTGGTGCCGATACGGTTTGCCCGGAAACCATAACCTTCATTAATAGCATCGCTGCGGGCGCCTACCTGCGCCTTTACATAATGCATCCCAAAAGTATTCTCATACTCCGCAGTAGCATACACGTTCGTATTCAGGTCTTTGAACTCCTGTTGCCGTATCTCATCAAACTGGGGCGGATTGGCGGTAGTATAATAAGGCGCATAAGAGAAGCGGTTAGTCCGCTGCGTTTCGTTATTGATATTATATACGCCGGAGGCATTGAAATTAAACCGGAGATGATCTGTGGGGGTGATCGTTATATCCAGCCCGCCCAGCAGGTTGTCAAATTCATTCAGCTTATAACCGCCTTCTGACAGCTGCGCGAATACGCTGTTACTGGTAAGCGCCGGTACTACCCAGTTGCCCAGGCTGTCCTTTACGGGATAGATACGCGGTACGCGCATGGCATCGCGCATCAGGATGCCCATATCAAAAGGATGTGTGCGCGTAAAGGATTTGGTATAAGCCACATTGGCCGCCACCTTTACATACTTGCTTACATCCACCGCTACATTGGCGCGGGCGTTATAACGTTTGTAATAAAACTTTTGGTCGGAGGCGAGCCAGGAGTTCTGCAGCATATTACCCTGGTCTACATATCCCAGGGACAGCAGGTAACTGCTGCTTTTGCCGCCGCCGGTAAGGCTCAGGCTATGGTTCTGCTGCGGCGTATACCGGCGTACCAGCTCCCGCAGCATACCCTTTTCAGAGCCGCGGTTATGCCAGTCCTGTATATCTTCTGAGCTGAACTGCGGCGTTTTGCCGGAGTTTACCAGCGCTTCGTTCTTCAGCGTCATGTATTCCCAGGCCTCTACCTGCCGGGGCAGGGTAGTGGGCATCTGCCAGCCGTACAGGCCATTGTATTGTACGCTGGGTTTATCGTCTTTTTTGCCCCTTTTAGTGGTAATATAGATCACGCCATTGGCGGCCTGTGATCCGTATATGGCGGAAGAAGCGGCGTCTTTCAGTACAGAAATGCTTTCCACATCATAAGGGTTCAGGTTCTGCAAACCGGTGCTGCCTGCCTGTACCCCATCTATGATCACCAGGGGCGCGTTGCCCGTTAAGCTGCCCACCCCGCGTATATTCAGGTTCAGGGCGGCGCCTGGCTCCGCCGTATTCTGCTGGATGGTAAGGTTGGGGGCCAGCCCCTGTAAGGCCTGGAACATGTTGGCGCTGGGCCGGCTGGTAATATCCTTGGTAGCTACGGTGCTGATAGCGGCCGTTACCTGCGTTTTCTTTTGCGTGCTATAGGCCGTTACTACGATCTCGCCCAGGTCTTTGGCATCCGGCCGTAATACCACAGTAAGATTAGTACGGCTGTTGATCCCCACTTCTGCCGTTACGAAGCCAACGGACGAGCAAACCAAGGTACCATTGGCTTGCCCACTGGGGATCTTTAACGTAAAAAAACCGCTGGCGTCCGTTGTGGTGCCGGTATTGGTGTCCTTCAGGCGCACATTCACCCCTGGAATGCCTTCGCCCTTATCATCCATTACGCGGCCGTTTACCGTTACCTGTTCCTGTTGGCGAAAGGCGGCTGCGGGCTCGTTTCCCTGGCGCAGGATGATCTTGTTGTTGATCAGCTCATAACTTACATTCAGCGGCGAAAGCAGCATGGGCAGCACTTCTGACAGCTGTTTGTCTTTCACGTCCAGCGTAATGCGCTGCGCCGTTTTGATCATATCATTAGAGTATACAAACACAAAAGGCGTTTGCTTCTCTATCTTTTCCAGCACCTGGTCCAGGTATTCGTCTTTTACCTGCAGGCTAATGCGGTTGTCCAGCGGTTTGCCGGGCGTATTATCCCGTTGCTGCGTTGTACGGGGCGGCGGCATGCCGTAAGCATAGGCCACCTGGGCCCTCAGGTCCAGCATATTCAACAACGCCATACAGGTAAGCAGTGCAACGCACCACGAACGGAATGCCGGCGGGAGAAACGCTAGTATAGGTTTAACTCTCATAGCGTGGATTTGTTTATAAATGAATATTTGGTTGACTATATGGTAAAACAGTATCTGCCTATTCGCTGATCAGTAATGTGCTGTCTGTGATCTCATAACGGAATGCCCTGGACCTGGCCAGGTAGTACATAATATCCTGCAGGGAGTTATGCTGGAATGAGCCGGTAAGGCGGTAATGCCGCGGCGCATCCGTTTTAAACGCCACCTTTTTTCCAAAGCTGCGCTCCAGCTCTGCGGCAATACTTTCCAGGCTGGCGTTCTTAAAGATCAGGCGGCCCTCTGTCCATGCCTTATCATCTTCCGCAGCAGTTGTTTCCTTTACAAGCTGCCCGGTGCTTTGTGTATAGCTTACTTTCACATCCGGCATAATGAGGATGGTATCCTGTTGTTGCCGGTTATCTGTATACCGTGGTATAAAAGCCACTTTGCCTGTAGTAACAGAGGTTTGCACCGGCTCATTCTCATACGCCCGTATATTAAAAGAGGTACCCAACACCTTAATAGTGCCTTTACGGAGGTGAATGATAAAAGGCCTGGCGGCATCTGTGGCAACATCAAAAAAAGCTTCACCTTCCAGGTATACTTCCCGTTGTGCAGCGGCGCTGCTGAACACTTCCGGGTAAGTGAGCCGGCTATCTGCATTCAGCCAGATCTTACTGCCATCTGTTAATTCAATAATGGCCTTGGTGGCCTTACCGTTCTGGCGGTTCAGCCAGGAGGCGGTATCTGTTTTAACTGCGGCGGCCAGCGGCGCGGCAGGCCGGGGTTGTTTCATTACCCGGGTAATAATTACAAATGCCAGCACAGCGGCAGCTACGGTTGCTACGGCATACAGGCTGCGGCGCAGGGCAGTACGCGGCTTAGACGCTGGCGCTTCCGATGTTTCCTGTTGCGGCTGCTGCAGGCGCTGTAAAGTGCGCTGTAAGGCCTGTTCTGTATTAGCCGTAACATGGTGATGGGATTCCGTATAGTATTTCTGGAGGATAACAGCACGCTCCCGTAACTCCGGGTTGGCTTGCAACAGGGTTTCCAGTTCCTGCAGTTCCTGCGCGCTGGCTTCGCCTGCAAGTTTCCTGGTGATGAGTGTAACAAATAGATCTTCATGCATCATAAGGGGAGGCAGATTGTACAAGAAGGACAGGTAGTAAGGACAGAATTACTTACAAGGGGAAAGATTTTTTTTCGCCTTCTTTATTACCAGGCAGGTAAGGGCCTATGGCTTCATTAAGGCGGCGCATGGCGCGGAACAGCTGTGTTTCTACAGTACGGGGGGATATATTCAGGATCTGTGCTACTTCTTTATAACGGAAACCTTCTTCCTTG
Source organism: Chitinophaga agrisoli (assembly GCF_008386695.1). GTDB lineage: Bacteria > Bacteroidota > Bacteroidia > Chitinophagales > Chitinophagaceae > Chitinophaga > Chitinophaga agrisoli. The sequence goes on along the minus strand of NZ_VUOC01000002.1, from coordinate 957,511 downwards.
ATCAGCTTAAAGACCTTGCGGCACTGGTCCGGCAAACGGTCTACCTCCTGGTCCATTTTAAACAGCACCTCTTTCCATTCCATGGCCCGCTCAGGGTCTACGGCATTGGTAAGCTGGGAAATCCCCGTATCGGTAAGCGGGGTAATACGCAGGGAGGAATATTGCTCCAGGTAATTAAGGGAGTGGTTCTTGATGGCTACAAACAGGTATACTTCCAGGTTATTGATCGTTTCCAGGCTCTCGCGGCGGTTCCACACCTTTACAAATACGTCTGATACGATCTCCTCCGCCGCCTCGTGCACCTGTACATATTGTATGCAGAAGCGCAGTAACCGGTCATAAAAATGGCGGAACAGCGCGGAAAAGGCCTGTTCGTCCCCATAACGTGCAATCTGATGCTGCAGCTCTTTAATATTCACATTGTCCATACGCCGGCACGGTGTATTTACAATATAGACAGGAATTATGGGAAAACTACTTACAAGCCGCGAAAAAAAAATGTGCAGATGTGCAGATGGATTGAGGCGGAGCCAACCGGACTGGTCATCATCTGCACAACCGCACATCAGTTCCCGGCCCGTTGCAGCTCATCAGAACTGCCCGTTTTCCTTTCACGCGCGCCTTTGATATTGTTGTTGCCAAAGCGGTAGCTGATGGAAAGGGTATAGGTAGTATAATTCCAGGTATTCTGTATCCGGGTATCTACGTTTTCATATTTAGCCGTTCCAAAGAACTGGCTGCCCCGGCGGATGATATTGGTAACATTACCCTTTATCGTCAGGTTCTTATTAAGCAGCGATTTTTGCAGGCCCAGGCTCACATCATACTGCGCCCGGCCGCGGAAAATGCCTTCTATAAAAGGAGAGTAGTAGTAACCGCCCAGTTCCGCCTTCCAGTCCCGCGGCATGGTAAAGGTATTGGTGGTGTTAAAATAGTATTCCACCCGGCTGTTCACCACGTTAATGTTCTGCGCCATCAGCGCATACTTGTTATAATACAGGTTCAGCGTAGTGCTGGTATTCCACCACTTGGTAACGTCAAAGGGCAGGGTTACCACCAGGCTGTAGTTCTGCCGGTTATTATAGTTCACGTTGGTGCTAAGGGTGATCTTGGTGCTGTCATTCTGTTCCAGGTATTCGTTGATCACATCGCGGGTATAGCTATAACCCAGGGTGACAATGAACTTCTGCTTAAAGGTATAGGACAGCTCCGTGTTATCTGTATACTCCGGTTTCAGGTAAGGGTTACCATGAAAATAGGTATACTTATCCAGGAAGAACAGGAAGGGGTTGAGCCCGTTATACCCCGGCCGGTCTATACGGCGGGAGTAGGAGACGCCCAGTTTATGATCATCATTGAATTTATAGTCAGTGGCCACACTGGGAAAGAAATCCAGGTAAGAGCGTTTGATAGTGCTTTGCAGGCTCACGGAATTACCCTCTGAAATGGTCTTTTCCAGGCGCAGGCCGGCAGATATATCCCATTTCTTTACCTGTAGTTTATAAGTGGCATAGGCGGCCAGTATATTCTCTTTATAGATAAAACGGTCGCTCTGGGAAGGGGCTGGTACAAAGTCTTTCCCCTTCAGGGAATCGTATTGCAGGCGGTTATCTGTTTCCACAAAGCTGGCCTTTAGACCGGCTTCTAATTTGGACGCTTTATTAATGGGCAGCACCAGGTCTGTTTTGGCGCTTTTGATGGTCACTTCCGTATTACCCAGGTTGCGGATGCCATGGGGATCTCGCACTTTGCCCAGGTGGAAGTCCTGCAGGCTATCGGCCAGGTTCAGCTTACGGTTATTGTTAAAGCGGGCATAGTCCGCATCCACGCTGATCTCAGTGCCAACGGTATCCAGCTGGCCCTTATAGTTTACGTTCAGGGCTATGTTATTGAAACGGTTATCGTTTTGGGTAAGGGTATGCACCACAGAGTCTATCTGACCGGCCTGGTTGCCAATATCTGTAGCGCTGAAAATGCTGTTGCGGAAAGCATTGTTATAGCCGTTCACCAACACGCCAACGGTATGCTGCTTACTAAGGAAATAATCCATGCCCACTTTATAGGTATTGTTCAGGAACTGGTTGCGCTGCCAGATATCCTGGTGGAACAGCATTTTTTCTGATTCAATATTCCGCCACAGCTCGCGCAGGGTAAAGAACTGACGGTTACCGTAGTTGTAGTTGCCAAACAGGTTAAACTGGGTAGTGCGCCAGTTAAAATTACCGCCTGCATTGTAAATAGGATACCTGGCCTGGCTCATGCTGGCGTTTACAGAGCCATTGATGCCTGTAAGCTGCCCTTTTTTTGTTTTTATGTTGATGATACCGCTGTTACCGGCGGCATCGTATTTAGCGCTGGGCGAAGTGATGATCTCTATCTGCGACACGGTTTCTGCCGGGGTGCTTTTCAGCAGGTTGGCCAGCTGGTCTCCGGAAAGATAGGTGAGCTTGCCATCTATCATCACGGTTACGCCCTGGTTGCCTTTTACCAGCACATTATCATCCTTATCAACAGTAACGCCGGGGGCTTTGCGCAGCATGTCAAGCACGTTGCTGCCGGCGGCGGTTACGCTGCTTTCTACATTGAGCACAGTTTTACCGGCGCTGCGCTCAATAAATGGTTTTTGGGCGGTCACATTCACCGCCTGCAGGTCTTTGGCCTGTGTGGTCAATTGTATGGGCGGAAGGGAGATCGTTTTATGCGTGGCGTCTATGGTGAAGGCGGCGCTTTTTACCGGCGCATAACCCATCTGGTTCACCAATACGTAATAACGGCCGTCCGGTACGTTCTCTATAGTGGCATTACCTTGTTCATCCGTCAGCTCCCCTTTTACCAGGGTGCTGTCTTTTGCCTTGTGCACCAGCACATTGGCAAAGGCAAGGGGTTTGTTGCCCTGTTCAGTTACTTTCAGGGTTACTTTTCCCTGGCGTGTTTGCGCATGCAATACCTGGGAAAGGAATAAGAAAAACAAAGTGGTTAATATACTTCTGTTCATAAAGGCGCGTGTTAATAGTATCCATTATCCATTCCAGCGGCCCGTTGGGGCGCGTTAGCCATTTGGTGGATCCGGAGGGTTACCCGAGTTTAGATTTTTAGATTAGATGATTGAATTTAGATAACGACGGTTTAATAATGCTTACAGTTTAGATCTTACGCATGGCATTTGTGCATGCGTGCTGACGCTTTGATTGCATGATGTCCGGCACACTAAAAGTGACCAAATAAAAAGGCACCAATTCAGGGCTCAACTCTACATTTTCGGACGCTGGTGACTGTACAGGATGGTTTCTCCAGGTGCATAATGCCAGGGCTATCACACAAAGCAGAAGCAGGAGTATTACCTTTTGCATTTTCGATGGCGTTTTAATTATAGACGCTCAAGATAAAAAAAGGTTGCACAGCGGCCCGGGAAATGTGACATAAAACCATCTAGCCACAAACAAGGTATTAATATTCAGTAGCTTAGAAAACTGAGATTTGACGAACGGTTTTTGGAAAAATTAAAAGGCAAAAGGGACTGTTTTTTACTTTAATATTCTTTGTATGGTGACGGCAGACCGCTGTTCCAGCAGCACCGTACGGCCGTTGCTCAACTCATCCAGCAGGCCGTTCTGGTAATAACGCACCGTCAGCAGCTGCAACCCTTCATTATAAGCCAGCTTAAAGTCCTGGTGCAGGGCCTTGATCAGCTGCTCTATCTTTTCCGGGTTATTATCAATACAGCAGGAGAAACTGATGGCCGCATTCTGCATCAGGTTGATCTTGATCTTCAGCCCATGGAAGATCTCATAGATATCGGATATCTTATCCTCCGTAATAAAGGCATAGTCGCGGGAGGTAACCGTGATCAGTACCTGGTTCTGTTTCAGCACAATAATGGGCGGTAGCTGGGTATGGTCTGCGTCTTCCCGGATCACGGTGCCTGGCAGGTCCTTGTTCAGGAAACATTTTACCAGCAGGGGTATTTGTTTATTCTGCAGGGGTTTGATCGTCTTGGGATGTATTACCTGGGCGCCGTAATAGGCCATTTCAATCACCTCGCTATAGCTGATCTCCGGAATATTAATGGTATTTGGGAACAGCTTGGGATCGGCATTCTTGAGCCCTTCCACATCCTTCCAGATGGTCTGGCTTTCCGCATCCAGCATATTGGCAAATACGGCGGCGGAGTAATCGCTGCCCTCACGGCCCAGGGTTACGCTTTCGTTCTGGTCAGTGCTGCCTATAAAGCCTTGGGCTATAACGATATTGGTATCATTGAACAGGGGCAGTACCTTTTCTGTGATGCTGCGCTGGGTAACGGCCCAGTCAATATTGGCGTCCCGGAAATTATCGTCTGTACGGAACACATCCCGTACGTCCAGCCAGGTGTTCTGGATCCCCGTTTGGTTAAAAAAGGCGCTCACAATGGCGGTGCTCAGCAACTCACCCAGGCTTACCAGCTGGTCATAATAGTAGTCAAAGCTGCGCAGTGGCTTTTCGCCCAGGGTCCATTCCGCCTCCGTAAAGAACTGCTGCAGCTGTTGGAAAATGACATGGTCCCGGTTGCCCAGCAGGGCGGCGGCAACGTCTATATGCTGCTGCTCTATGTTGTACAGCAATTGAGCGGCTATCTCCCGCTTGCGCAGGTAAAAGTTCTGGGCCACCTTTTCCAGCTCATTGGTGGTTTTGCCCATGGCGGAGATCACGATCAGGAGCTTTTCCTCCGGGAAGGACTGCACAATGGCCCCTACCTTGTGGATACGTTCAATACTTTCTAAACTTGCGCCGCCAAACTTAAAAACCTTCATAGAGCAGATTATCTTCTGTTAAAAAATATTCGGCAAAGTACGGCAACTTTGAATTTGTTTTAAAATATATGGCCCCAGAAATGACAGTTCCATTAAAATAGGCCTATTTTCCGTTATATTCGTTCATTCCAAATTGATAAGTATATGAACAGCAAGCAAAAAGTGATGACCTTAGACGAATTTACTATCCAGGAGCTTAGGAATTATCCTGGCGCTACAGGACAATTATCCGGTCTTTTACGGGATATAGGCCTGGCTGCCAAACGTGTGAATGTGGAAGTAAACAAGGCCGGTATTGCCGATATACTAGGTGAAGCCGGTAAAACCAATGTACAGGGCGAGTCCGTGAAAAAGCTGGATGAATTTGCCAACGAGCAGTTCATCAGCTCCCTGGAGACCAGCATTTACTGCTGCGGGGTGGCCTCTGAAGAGAATGAGACTTTTATTGCCTTTGAAGACGAGCATTCCAGGAACTCCAAGTACATTGTACTGCTGGACCCTTTGGATGGCTCCAATAATATAGACGTGAATGTGTCCATCGGGACCATCTTCTCCGTATACCGCCGGCTCAGTCCCAACGGTAGCCTTTGCGAGCTGGAAGACTTCCTGCAGCCGGGCACCCAGCAGATAGCCGCCGGGTACATCATCTACGGTTCCTCTACCATGCTGGTATATGCTACCCGCCGCAGTGTGCAGGGTTTTACCCTGGACCCGTCCATTGGCGAGTTCTGCCTGTCGCATCCTAACCTCAAATGCCCCCCGGAAAGTGATATCTTCTCCGTGAACATAGGGTATTATCACCTGTATGACCAGCCCATCCGCCTGGCCATTGACCATTTCCTGGCCCGTACAGAGCAGGATAAGATCTACCGCCACCGTTTCGTAGGCTGTATGGTGGCAGAGATCCACCGTACCCTTATCCAGGGCGGTATCTTTATGTATCCTGCCTTTGGCAAATTCTCCGCCGGGCGTTTGCGCCTGTGTTACGAGTGCAACCCCATGTCCTTTATCATGGAAAAGGCCGGGGGCGTAGCCATGGCCAATGGCCGCCAGCGCCTCCTGGAGCTTAAACCGGTCCAGCTCCATCAGCGGGTACCTATTTTTATAGGCTCTAAGTCCCTGATGGACACCTGGCAGCAGATCGTAACCAATCGTCCAAAAGTTTAAATTAAAAATAGGTACAATACTTGCTAAACCTCCACCGTTTTAAATGGTCTAAGGGTTAGGGTATCTATTGTTCACTATTATTAAGTATATGGTAATCACCGCACAAAGAAAGATTGTACTGTTATTGTTTGCTTTTTTCCTGAGCGCGCAGGCCTGGGCCTGTAGCCGGGCAACCGTGCCGCCGGATAGCGCTAAAGCAGGAGGCACCCTGGAGGAGCAGATCCTGTATTACACCAACAAGTTCCGGAAATCACAGGGCTTAGGCCCCCTGCAGCTGGAGTCCTCCATCAGCCGCGAGGCGCTGGATCACAGCAAGGACATGGCCAATGGCCGTACCGGTTTTGGGCACGAAGGTTTTGAAGAAAGGGTAGACCATGTGAGCAAGAAACTGGGCCGTGTAGCCGCTGCCGCTGAGAATGTAGCCTATGGCAACCTGGATGCGGAAGGCGTAGTGAACGGCTGGATCAAAAGCCCGGGTCACCGCCGTAATATGCTGGGCTCTTATAACCTGATAGGCATAGGCGCCGCCAGAGGCAAAGGCAATATCACCTTTTTTACACAGGTATTTATCAAGAACTAACGGATAAAGCAATTGCTTGCAGGCCGTAAGCGTTATGTTCCTTAGCGGGGCATAAGCTTGCGGCCTTCCTGTTTTTTAATCAAATTTTTATCCCCCGGCGCAGTTTAACTTTGTACTTTTGACGCTATGGAAAAGAAAACGATCATCACCGTAAAGGACCTGGTAAAACAGTATGGCGATTTCACCGCGGTAAAGGGCATCAGCTTTGAGGTGTACGAGAATGAGATATTTGGCCTGCTGGGGCCTAACGGCGCTGGTAAATCCTCTACGCTGGAGATCATAGAGACCTTACGGGATAAAACCTCCGGGCAGGTGATCGTGGATGGTTTTGACCTGGATAAAGATCCGGAGAGTATTAAGAAGATCATAGGCGTGCAGCTGCAGAGCTCCGGTTATTACCCCAACCTGAACCTCACGGAGCTCATCGTGATGTTTGGCGGACTGTATAACCAGCCGGTAAACCCTAAGGAACTGCTGGGCCGTTTTAACCTGGTAGACAAAGCCAACGCTAAATACAAACAGCTGTCCGGCGGACAGAAACAACGTTTCTCCATCGCCACTACGCTGATCAATAAACCAAAGATCATTTTCCTGGATGAGCCCACCACCGGTCTGGACCCCCAGGCACGGCGCAACTTGTGGGACCTTATCCAGCAGGTAAGGTCACAAGGCACTACGGTAGTGATCACTACCCATTATATGGATGAAGCAGAGTTCCTTTGCGACCGCTGCGCCATTGTAGATAAAGGCGAGATCATCGCCCTTAACTCGCCGGATGGGCTGATAGACAACCTGGTGGCAACCGGTTTTGAGCGCAAGAAAGAAGTGAAAAAAGCCAACCTGGAAGATGTGTTCCTGCAAATGACAGGCCGCGCACTGCGGGAAGAATAATATTTTGCTGCATAATTTCACTCGTAATTCGTAATTGACATGGATGTTCTCCGCTATCCCATCGGCCATTTCGACGCGCCGGAAACTATCGACACTGATGCGCTTAAAGGTTATATCACTGATATCAGCTACCTGCCCTCTCTCATAGAGATAGCCGTGCAGGACCTGGACGCCTGGCAGCTGGATACGCCCTACCGCCCCGGCGGATGGACAGTAGCCCAGGTAGTGCATCACCTGGCAGACAGTCACATGAACGCCTATACCCGTTTTAAACTGGCCCTTACAGAAACCTCACCCATTATAAAACCATATGATGAAGCGGCATGGGCCATGTTGCCGGATGTGCAGAAAACGCCCGTGAACGTATCCATCACTTTATTATTCTCCCTGCATGCACGGTGGGTACATCTCATGGAGGCCTTAACACCCGAACAATGGGAACGTACCTTCATCCATCCGGAACATGGCAAGGTCTTTAAGCTTAATTATATAGCCGGCAGTTATGCCTGGCATGGCCAGCACCACCTGGCGCATATCGTGAACCTGAAGGAAAGGGAACAATGGTAATATCATTATAACATAGTTTATGGCATCATTAGAATGGAAGCTGCTGCGCTCAGAATACATCTACAAAGATAACTGGCTCACCGCCCGCAAAGACGCCTGCTTAACGCCGGGAGGCAAGATCGTAGACCCTTATTACGTATTGGAATACCCCAACTGGGTGAACGGACTGGCCATAGCAGAAGACGGCCAGGTGATCATGGTTCGCCAGTACCGCCACGGTTTTGGACAAACGATACTGGAACTGCCCGGCGGGGCTATGGACCCCACAGATGCCTCACCGGAGATAGCCATGCGGCGGGAGCTGCTGGAAGAGACCGGGTATGCTTTTGAAACGGTGATAGCCTTGGGGGATATATGCCCGAATCCGGCATCTAGTAATAACCTTACGTTTATGTTCCTGGCTACCGGGGGGAAAAAGGTGCAGGAGCAGCAGCTGGATCAGAATGAGGAGATAGAGATTGTGCATGTGTCGATGGAGGAGTTGAAGGAGATGGTGAGGGGGAATAAGATACGGCAGAGTTTGCATGTGACGTGTATATTGTATGCGTTGATGCGGTTGGGGGAGGGGAGGATTTAACCTGATTATTTTAAATATTGTGCTTCAAGTCTGCGCTGTAGCTTGCCTGCAAATTTAACACGAAATATGCGATTTGCGTAGTAGATAGCCGCTAATCTACGCAAGAAATGCCGAGAATATCCTCGCTTGAGCCGAATAATTGCTATATTTGACGCATAAGGTGCGTAGAATGGGCAATGTATATATCCATCAATTAAAGAAATGGCCTCATTTTCAGTGGGACACAGAGCACATAGCTGAACTTTTAGCCGATGTACGTTACCGGCAGGGTAGGTTATTGGGGTACATGGAAGGATTAGGATCTAGTTTACAGGAGGAAGCAACTTTAGAAACGTTGACGCTCGATGTTTTAAAATCCAGTGAGATTGAAGGGGAGATCCTGGACCATGACCAGGTACGGTCTTCCATCGCCCGCCGCCTGGGAATGGAAATTGCTGGATTAATTCCCGCTGACCAGAACGTGGAAGGTGTGGTTGAAATGATGCTGGACGCAACGCAGCGCTATGATAAATTGCTGACAACCGAACGTTTATTCGAATGGCATGCCTCCATGTTTCCGACCGGTTATAGCGGTATGTATAAAATTGTTGTTGGTACGTGGCGCGATAATGCAAAGGATGATCCGATGCAGGTCGTTTCCGGAGGAATGGGCAGAGAGAAAATTCATTTTCAGGCGCCCGACTCCGATAAATTGGATGCGGAAATGCATCAATTCCTGGACTGGTTTAATCTGCAATCGACAATAGACCCAATAATAAAAGCAGCTGTTGCACATTTGTGGTTTGTTACCATACATCCATTTGACGATGGTAACGGGCGTATTGCCCGCGCTATTACAGATATGCAATTAGCAAGGGCAGATGAAACATTCCGGCGGTTCTATAGCATGTCGGCTCAGATCAGGGTAGAAAGAAAGGGCTATTACGATATACTGGAAAGCACACAGAAAGGCTCATTGGATATCACAGCATGGATAGAATGGTTCCTGCTCTGTTTGAGACGTGCTTTGAGCGCTACAGACGAGACCCTCGCAACAGTAATAAGAAAAGCAACATTTTGGAGGCATCCTTCATCCCACAATCTGAATGACAGGCAGCGGTTGATGTTAAATAAATTGCTGGACGGTTTTGAAGGGAAGTTTACATCTTCAAAATGGGCTAAGATGGCCAAATGCTCTCAGGATACGGCTATCCGGGATATACAGGATCTGATTGATCGTAATATACTGGTAAAGGAGCCTACAGGTGGCAGAAGTACGAGTTATTTGGTGAATGAGGGGTTGTTTAGAGAGTGAATGATCCTAATCTCATAAACCTTGGTTGCATCCTTTTATGATGCTCTCTATTTTGACTTACAATTCACGCTTTTTTGAATACTTAGTGTGGATTGACCGTCATCGCAGAACGATGTCCCGTCGTGATGGCCCAGTAGTCGATCCACTGTCGTCGGATGCCATTGGCTCGGTTGATGAGTTCCGCGCTTGGCTTTCGCCCGTGCTCTACGATCACTACGATCCCGGTGTTGAAATATCGCTGTGAATGATTGACGTCAGGTAAGCGCAGACCCTCCGCGGCGATGACGTCTTGAATCGTAATCCTCATTCGTTGGCCTTTGAAGATCGGGCGTCCGTTTGCGTCCGTGCCGATCCGCACAAGCGGCCTCACGATGTAGAAGTCGGGCACCTCAGCGGCGGCGATCAATCCCATTAAGTAGAGGTCGAGATAGGAGTATCCCGAGGCGGGTACGAAAAAGCCTTCGCGCAATTGGGTGAACGTGCCGTCGAGATTGTCTTGCCACGCGCTTCCACCTTGGGTAGAAGCCTCGAGAGGTAGCGAGTATGGATACGCCACGTGCGTCTCCAATCCGGGATCCCAATGGGGCCACGCTCCGAGCGAGATCGTCTGGCCATTCACGCAGGCGGCAGCATACGCCGACCAGCGGTGTCCGATCTCGTGACCGAGATGCCCGACTGCGTAATTGTACGCACGGCGCTTCCCATCCGGTGTCGCCTGCGCGAGCGGGCGTGTATAGAACGAGATATTTTTGGGGTTTCCGCCTGGTGCATTGTCGGGCGGGCTCTCTTGCATTTCGTTCGCACCGACAAAGATCGGCTGAAACAGGCCGAGCTGAAACCGCCCGCCCGTGCAGCGGCTCTCCAAGATCAGTTTCGTTTGAGTATGTTTGGTATCCCCGATCCCGGTGACGTTGCCACCAATAGGCCCATCGCTCGGGCTACTGGCCTCTTGGCTGTCGAAGCGGAAATCCGAATAGTAGGCGAGAAAATCGAACTTGTCGCCCAGCGTCTGAATGACCGTGCAGGAAAGATCCTGTGGCCGGGGCGGCTGCAGGTAATGAAACGACTCACACAACGCGGCGAACGGACCACTCTTCCGGGACAGACTGGACAGGTCAATGGATTGAACACTCTCAACCGCCGATAAGATTGGGTAAATCCCCACGATGCCGTCTTTCGCTGCCATGGTCTTGTACGACATCTCGATTGAGCCGTCGCGGTGCAGGACAGCCTGAAACAGATTGGTCGTGGGGAACCAGGAGAAATCCAAAAAGCCTCCGAATGGTTCGGTGAGATCCCATGTGATGACGACGCGATCAGCCAACTCCCGCACGTAGCGCGGGCCGGACATCCTGGGCTTCAGAAACACGCTGATGGCTGGTGCGCGTTCACCCAGCCTGGTGCCGACGTCAGCGAGACGGTCAAATCGTCCAATGGCGAAAGCGATTCCGCCGTCAGGGCGACCGTACGCATCGACATCTCCCATGCTCGGTGACGGACCGAATCGAATGGATCCCACCGTCCCCACGGAAAACGAACTCCACCGTTGCCCTGAAAATGGAAACGTGAACTGTTGAAGCCTGACGTCAGCACCGGTGAGTTCCACACCGTAGTTGGTGTCCCAACGTAAAGTCTCATTCGTCACACGGTAGCTGGAACCGACTGGATTAAATCGCAGCGTGCGGCCGACGAGATCAAACAGGTTCGGTTGCCCGAGCGCTGCGCTGTCCAACTCGATCACGATTAAATCGCCTGCTACCGATACCTGACCGATGGAATGTCCGGGTGTTATACCGTTTTGTCCATAAGACTGTTTGTGTATGAATAACAGAACAAATAGAACATTAATTAGAAAGATACGCGGTTTCATAAATTGCGTACAACGCTTGCATTGCCATAACCTTATTGCTGCAATGCAGCTAAATTAGCTTTTTGAACTAAAAATCTCCCCCCTCACATCGCCTCAGCCACCACAAAAAAACTCCCACACACCAAAATCAAATCCTCCTTATGCGCATGCTGCTTCGCAGCCTGCAACGCTTCCTGCACCGTCCCATACGCATGCCCTTTTAACCCATGCGCAGTCGCCATCTCCATCAGCGTTAATTCATCCAGCGCCCGCGGTATCTGCGCCTTACAAAAATAATAACTCGCCGTTACCGGAAACAACGGCAGCACCGCATCCACCGCCTTATCTTTCACAAACCCAACCACAATATGCAATTTCTGATACACCGTATGCCGCAACTGCTGCATGATCTCCGCAATACCAGCCTCATTATGCCCTACATCCATTACCAGCAGCGGATGCTTACTCACCACCTCCCAACGGCCCCGTAACCCCGTCAGCTTGCGTACATGGGATAACCCTTCCTGCACCGCCGTTTCCGGTATTTCCCAGCCCCCCAGCTGTAATATCTTCAGCGCGCTTAACACAGACAGGATATTCTTTTCCTGGTACTGCCCGCCAAGATCCAAATGAATATGTTTCATCTCCGGTTGCTGCTTGTTTACAACACCCAGCTCCAGCCCACTACCCGATAATTTACTTTCCTGCACCAGCCATTCCTGGTCTGCAAAATGGATAGGCGCCTGCATTGCAGCCGCTTTTTCCAGGAACACTGGTTGTACCTCCTGCTGGGTTTCTCCTATTACCACGGGCACGCCTGGTTTAATAATACCAGCTTTTTCCGCGGCTATCAGCGGTAAGGTATTACCCAATATATGCATATGGTCATAGCTGATATTAGTGATCACAGACAGCTCAGGCGTGATCACATTGGTGCTGTCCAGCCGGCCGCCCAGGCCTACTTCTATCACCGCAATATCCACCTGCTCCAGGGCAAAATAATGAAAGGCCATGGCCACGGTAAGCTCAAAAAAGGAAGGTTCTATTTTGGCAATTGCATCCTGCATCTGCTCCGTAAATTCGACTACAAATTCTTCCGGTACCAGCTGCCCGTTCACGCGTATCCGTTCCCGGAAATCCTGCAGGTGAGGGGAGGTGTATAAACCGGTTTTGTAGCCCGCCTGTTGCAGCACAGCGGCCAGCATATGGCTCGTAGAACCTTTGCCGTTAGTACCGGCTATATGGATGGATTTGAATTTATGCTGAGGATTATCCAGCAGGGCGCATAGCTCTAATGTATTATGCAGGTCATTCTTCAGTGCGGCCGCGCCTACGCGGGTAAACATGGGCAGATGCTGGTAGAGGTAATCAACAGTTTGCTGGTAGTTCATCATCGGATCAGAATTGATACCGCAAACTTCGATAAAAAACTGATTAGTTGAGCAGTTATCTACATCACCATCACATCGGCGGACAATCCACCTGCCTTCTCTGCTTCTTGAACAGGCCGCCGCCGCCATCCCTGTCACGGTGTTTAAAGCTGATGGGCACTACACGCAGGGCAATAAACCCATCTGCATGGTTGATCCGGGAACGGAACAGGTTGGAAAGTATACTCGAAGACCCAATGATCAGCGGGCCGGCACGGAAACCTACCCCAGCGTCCACCTGGCCAAAGCGGTTCACTACAAAAGGCATATAAGCGCCAAAATGTTTGCTGTCAAAACGGGGTGTTATCTGTAGCTGGGTGATCGCATAGTTCTTGCTCACGTCTTTTTGGCCGCTGAAAATACCTATGACGGCATTGGCATTCACAAAGAAGCGGCCATCAATATTATAGTCGCCCATAAGATGCAGCGCCGTAGGCAATGCCATAAAGAAGCCATCGTAGGTGGTGATCGGCGTAAAATAGCCGGCAACACGGTGATAATAGTCATCCACGCTTTCGTGGGTGCGGCGTTTCAGCGAGTCCGGGCTAATGTTTCCGGAGGTAAGGTCCAGGTCGCGGTTGAAAGCTGCTTTTTTGTAATAGATACCGCCTATATCCGTAACAGAAGCTCCTAAACGTAGTTTATATTCATCTGCATCCGGGTTCCAGGAATCGGATTCGTAGTTGCCAAATCCATCGCCATCCGGCCGCCATTCATAAATTACGCCTATATCTGCGCCTATACCAGGGTTGGCAAACAGTTTAAAATTGCGGTTGGCCGGGTGTTCCCAATTATCCAGCTGTTCGTTATACGCCACTTCCAGCGTACCGCTGCTGATGGTGGCATTGCGTTTATCCTCCATCACAAAATTCGCGTTCCGCACTACGCCATATCCTGCGGCAATGCCGCTGAGGTATTTAAGCGTAACGCCCGCTTTAATACGGCTGGTCACATTATCCTTTATCACACGGGCGTAGCTGAGGCCCAGCTCATTCCAGCTATGGGCATAAAAGCCGGCATAGTCTACATTATAATTACGGCCGTTAAAGCGGGGATTGGGATAGTCCAGCGCAAAAAAGTTGGCGATATTGGCGTCTACGTTACCGCCATTACCTACAGCACGTAAACGCCAGGTAAAGGCAACGGACTGTTTTTCGTCTATGGAGTACAGTACGGAAGGCAGCATCACCTCTGCCATGCCCCAGCCGTACTGCCGGTTGGTGCTGGCGGTATCCAGGAAATAATCCCGGTTGCGCCGGAACGTGTCCGGCATATTAAAAAGAGATGATTTAGGAAAGCTTATATAGGTGTTGCCGGCTTTTGCGTCAACGCCTATGATATTCACGTCCCATTTATAGCGGGAGCCCGCTGCGGATGCGGGGTTGGTCAGTACGCCGTAAATGCCTGCATAGTGACTATTATGGTACCCGGCAAATGACTGGGCCTGTCCGTACTGCCATAGCAATAGCAGCCCCAAAGTGGCAATCAAGATTCTTTGCATAGTAATATTCCAGGCTTTGCGGTTTCTACGCTCTGCGTCACTTCCCACACGGATTCCGTGCGTATATTTTAGCATTTATTATGCCAGTATTGTCCTGCTTGTATTATTGTACTTTGAAATAAAACCGGATGGTTCCAAACTGCACTTCCGGCGCATCCGGACTGGCATTATACTTTATTTCCCTGGCTGCTCTCTTCGCGATCTCTATGAGCCGGGGATTATTAAGGGTTGAGCCTCTGAGGCTATGGGTGGCATCCGTTACAATACCTTTCCTGTCCACTTTTATATTGATAGCTATATAGCCGGTTTCATTACCATCATAAGTAGGCTGCGGTTTACTTACCAGTGAGCGGCCATTCAGGCGGAAATCACTGCGGCCGCCGCCTAATCCGCCACCTGTATAACCGCTGGCGTTAGGGTCGCCGTTTATCTGTCCGCGATCGCCCGGTTTACCGGTATTCCCTTCGCCGGTTGAGTTATTAGAGCCATTGGCATTGTTGCCGCTATTGGCATTATTCGCGGTTCCACCGCTGTACACCGCCTTGGGCTTGGGCGCAGGCGGCACGGGAGCCGGCGGGTTCTCCGATTTCGGCTTAACGGTTTTAGCAGGTTTAGGCTCCAGGTTTTCCGGCGTTTCCTTTGGTTTCTCCACCGGTTTCTCCCGTTGGGTCACTTCAGGGGCGTCTTCCTGGTCCTGTGTGGCAATATCCTGCGTGGCGGCATTATCCTGTGAAGGCACTGGCTCGCTTTGCGGCGATGATGCATTAGGCGCGGCGTCACTGGGCGGGTTGGGATTCAGTGGCTGCACATCACCCATACCTTCATCGGACGTACCCAGGTTTACTTCCATACCCAGATCCTGGTCCGGCAGGGGCGGTGGCGCAGAAAAACCGGCAAATAACAGCCCTACTAACAGTAAGGCATGCACGCCAATAGTTACGCCCAGCGCTTTTAAGTTTTTTCCTTGAGTATCCTGCTCCGCCATAATGAATCAAAAATAATCTTTTTTTCCAGACTGCCTAACTGTCGCAACTGCTTTGCTACTTACATGTTATAATACACATATCACACCCGGTTACACGCCCATCCGCACATCACTTAAACAGCTCCCACGCAAACCGCAATATCGTCCCGCAGATCACCAGCAGAAAGAACTTCCGCACCAGCTTATTGCCTTTCAATATAGCCAAACGCGCGCCAAAAAAAGACCCCGTCAGGTTACTGGCGGCCATCAGTATGGTTACCGGCCAGAGAATATGCCCATGTAAACCAAAATAAAGTATCGCTGCCAGGTTGGTGGCCAGGTTCACCACTTTTGCATGCGCGCTGGCATGCAAAAAGTCAAACCCCATCAGGCTTATAAACGCCAGGATCAGGAAACTACCGGCGCCCGGTCCAAAAAAACCGTCATAAAAGCCTAATACCAATCCAATAACGGCGCCCCATAGCCAGGTATTGCCCATGGGGGTAACTGATGTGTGCGTTTCTTGCCCAAAATCCTTTTTTAAGTAGGTATAAACGGCCACAGCGATCAGCAATACCAGCATCACCGGCTTTAAAAAATGGTTGGGCAGGTAACTTACCAGGGAAGCCCCTAACATGGCGGCCAGGAAAGCAGTTCCCGCCGTTACCAGCAGCAGGGGGCGGTTGATCTCCACCCGTCGGGCGTATTGCCAGGCGGCCATACTGGTGCCGGAAAACGAAGGAATCTTGGTAGTGCCCAGCAGGGTGGCTACCGGGTACTGCGGAAAGGTAAACAGGATAGCAGGCGTTTGTATCAATCCCCCGCCGCCTACAATGGCGTCTATAAAGCCGGCGCACAGGGAAAAACAGCAAAGAATGGCAACATCGGTGGTCATAACGGCGCAAAAGTAGTATTCATATTGTCATGAAACTGTACGAAGACCGGGTACATGATCACTTGCACGCTAAACGGGTTTCCCCCTTTGCCGTCAAAACCGTAGTTTTGCGCTCCCACAAAAACATGCCCTTGTTCTCGCTGTACAAAAAAGCCTTTGCCGGTTTAAGCCCCTCCACCTGGTGGTTATCACTGGTGCTGCTCATTAACCGTAGCGGCAATATGGTGCTGCCTTTCCTTACTATCTACCTTACCCAGCACCTCGGTTTCAGTATCGCGCAGGCAGGCTTGGTGCTGGCCTTCTTTGGTATTGGCTCCGTATTGGGCGCACTGGCCGGCGGCCGGCTGGCAGACCGGATCGGTTTTTATCCCGTGCAGTTCTGGAGCCTGTTCCTGAATGGGGTGTTATTTATTATCCTGGGACAAATGCGCACCATGCTGCAGATCAGCGCGTGCACCTTTGTATTAAGCCTGGTGGGCGAGGCTTTCCGCCCTGCCAATGCATCCGCCATTGCCTGGTACAGCAAACCGGAGAACCGCGTGCGCTCTTATTCCCTGAACCGTTTAGCCGTAAACCTGGGCTTTTCCATTGGCCCCGCGGTGGGCGGCATGCTGGCGGCTATCAGCTATAATTTCCTTTTCTGGGCGGATGGCCTTACCTGTATAGTGGCGGCGCTCATCATGCGGGTATTATTGCCGCCGGCCAAGGTAAATGACCGTAAGGCAGGCGGAGATAAGCAGGAGCAGATACCAGCCGGTCAAGGGCCTACGGCCTACCAGGATGTGTTGTACCTGGTGTTTGTAGTGCTGGTAATGCTGTATGCCATGGGATTTTTCCAGATAGGCTCCATCGTGCCCATCTTCTTTAAGACGGTGCTGCACATGAACGAGTTCTATATTGGGTTGGTGCTGGCGTTTAACGGGCTACTCATCGCCCTGCTGGAAATGGTGCTGGTATATAAACTGGAGAATACAAAGCCGCCACTGGCTATTATCTACCGGGGTATGTTCCTGAATTGCCTGGCCTTCCTGAGCCTTATCCTGCTACCGGCTATTGGGCTAACATCAGTGGTATTTATACTGTTCTTCACATTTAGTGAAATGCTGACCATGCCTTATATGAATGCTTTCTGGATTGGCCGCAGCAGGGAGCATAACAGGGGACAGTATGCGGCATTGTATACGATCGCTTATTCTGTAGCGCAGATCATTTCGCCTTCTTTAAGCGCCTACCTGGTGGAGCGCCTGGGTTTCCGGGACTGGTGGTATATTATTACCGCCTGGAGCCTGTTGACTGCAGGCGGTTTTTGGCTGTTGCAACGAAAAGTCAGTGCGCAAAATCTTGCGCGTAATCCCCTTTGATCCTTTCCATAGGCGGGTTAAAATACCCAAACTTCAGATCAGGGAACTCTTCCCGGATCAGGTCCAGCATCTGTTGCATGCCCAGGCATTCACCGGGATCGGTAATACCCAGTTTACCCAGGTACCAGTCCGGGTCAATATTAAAATTGCGCCACTGGATCATGGAAAGACCGGTATCGCGGATCAGGGTACGCAGGGCCTCGTATTCCGCCACACTATCCGTAAGCCCGGGGAATACGAAATAGTTAATGGAGCTCCAGCCCCCAAATTCCCGTACTACTTTCAGGCTTTCCACAATGTCTTCAAACGCATAGTTATTGGGCCTGTAGTAGGGAGTATACCATCTTTCCTGGGCAGAGTTGGTACTTACCCGTATGCTGTTCAGGCCTGCTTCGCAGAGGGCGCGTACGGCATCCGGTTTACTACCGTTGGTATTGATATTAATACTGCCTTTAGGCGTATGTTTACGTATCTCTATAATGGACTCGCGGATGGTCTCCCACATCAGCAAAGGCTCACCCTCGCAACCCTGTCCAAAGCTTACGATAGGGAAAGGGGCCGTTTCCAGGTGCGGTACGGTATATTCCACGATCTCTTCTGCAGAGGGCTTAAAACGAAGGCGGTCCTGGGTGGACACAATGCTTTCCTCTTCCGGCTGGAAGGAGATACAGCCCACACAGTTGGCATTACAGGCCGGGGAAGAGGGGATAGGGCATTCCCAGCGCCCCATAAAATAATTACGGGCAGCGGGGCAATGATAAGTAAGCGCGCAATTATCTGCCAGGTGTTTTACCAGGCGGTTATGCGGGTAGGCCTCCAGCAGGTCTTTTACGCCTTGTTTCACCTTTTTATCGTCAAAACCGGCGCATTCCTGGCGGATATCCTGCTCTATACGGGTAGCCGGTACATAGAACTTACCATCCAGCCAACCCACTGCCGTGTAACAGAAAAGGGGCAGGGTGGGGGCTCCTGGCAGGGTTTCGTAGGCGGAGAGGTACAGACCGGTATGGGCCGGCGGTATAAAGGCGGCTACTGCCCAACCTTTCTCGCACAGGGCCATCTCTTCAGTATCATCTGCCATAATGCCAATACCACGGCGGCCAGGCAGCTCATACAACGATCCTCCTTCCGGCAGCTCAATCCACTCTTCCACCGGAATAGGCAATGCATCCCAGCCACTACGGCCGGTTGCATGCATGGTGGTATCCTCAAATATATTGCCCTTGCCGTCGGAATACAGTATGAACGGGCTTGTTGTTAGCGCCATAATATCAGTTACAAATTATCAATTACCCAGTCTATGTTTACAGAAGGCGTTTATCTCTCCCATCTTCACATCGGATATATTATCCAGTATGTCCAGCTGCAGGATCTTATTGTTCTTAAAATCAATTGTCAGCAGGTCATTCCGCAAAATTACGTTATTGAGTTGGTTCCAGCCGATGTTCCGTTGGGAAAAGGTGGTGGGCAGCTGTACGCCCATGTTATCCAGGCCTACATATACGGGTTGAAAAATACGGTATTCCGCCCAGCCAATATATACCAGGCCCAGCCCTATGATCAGGTGCAGCACCGCTATAAGGGGCTGCATATGCGTAAGGAAGTACAGGAATCCCGTAAAACATACAAATACCTGTACCAGCCGCATAACGGAGTTAGCGCCGGAGAAATGCTGGAAACGGCGCATAATAAAAGGAAATACCAGGCTGGCCAGCCCCACCACAATAAAATAGATCACCACGGCCCAGTTAGGTTTGGGACTGTTGTAAGTGCCAATGGCATTAAACAGGAACAGTATGCCCGCCAGCCCATGCATTACAGGCTGTAAGCGCAGGCGCGTAACGGTATTGGGATGGAGGATCTTTAATTTATACATCAATTAATAGTATCTGCGGTGTAGGAATTACTTATTCATTGTTGGCTACCAATAAGTTACACAGCTTGAACAGCACCCTTGCGCCTACATTCGCATCCCATTCATCATGGGAGGTGCTTACCTCGTTCAGGTCGAAGCCGATAAGCTTGCGGCCGCTGGCCAGCAGGCGCTTAAACAGGTAAAATATCTGCGCTACCTCAAAACCGCCGGGTACCGGGGTACCAGTATGGGGGCACAGCTTGGGATCCAGCCCGTCTATATCAAAACTGATATATACCTGCTGTGGCAAAGCTGCTATAATGCGGTCGCAGGCTTGTTGCCAGGTCTCGCCCTCAAACTGCCTTTCTTTTATATCCTTGTCAAAAAAGGTCACCACCCGGCCATTGCTCTCCTGTATAAAGTCCAGCTCTTCCTCACAATAGTCGCGGATGCCCACCTGCACCAGTTTTTGCAGCTGGGGCACCTCTTTCAATGCATTATACATAATGGAGGCATGGGAGTACTGGAATCCTTCGTAGCTGTCGCGCAGGTCACAATGGGCGTCTATTTGCAGAATGCCAAAATCGCCTTTCTTTTCCCCTATGGCCTTAAAAAAGCCCAGGGGGGTGCTGTGGTCGCCGCCTACCAGGCCTACCAGCTTACCTTTGTTAAGCAAGGCAATGGTTTGGTTATACACCCACTCGTTCATAGCCTTGGTGCCGGTATTAACGTCCACCAGGGTTTTCTTAAGGAATTGATTCTCACCTATATCGCCGCCTTCTGTCAGGAATTTAATATACAGTTCGGCTTCCTTGCGCAGGTAATCACTGCGCAGCAGCAGGTGTTTGTCCGGTTCCCGCATAAAGAACCCTTTTTTCCAGCCGTCTTTAACGTCCGGGTCCAGGAGGTCTACCTGGAAAGAGGCTTTAAAGATCTGCTCCGGGCCACGGGCCGTACCATTGGAATAGGATACGGTCACTTCCCAGGGAACGGGCAACAGTACCAGTTTGGCGTCTTCCTCACTGAAGGGAAGGCCAAAGACGTTATTGGATAATACGCCTACCGAATTAGGATCAAATTGTGATAGATCGGCCATGATGGTGATAGTTCAATTTTCAATTTCCGGCGCAAAGATAGTGATCTGTTAACTAAGACCTGCCGGTTTTTAAAATCCCGGCCCCCGGGACTTACCTTTTGTATAAAAAATAAGGAAACCAGAAAGCTTTTTGCGTTAATTTTGCGGCTGAAATAAGACGGGGTACCCGGAGTTTTTCACGGAAATAATCACAGACGATAAGGAAGCATGCCGAAAATTTAAGCTATGAAGAAAACAAACATCGTTCTACTGGTAGTGATCGCAGTGGCCATAGGGGTTATTGTAACAATGGCGGGTGATTTCAGCACTTATGTAACTTTTGCCACCGCTAAGGAAAAAGAAGGCAAGGAATATCACGTGATCGGGACCCTGGACAAAGCCCAGGCCCTTAATTATGATCCGGTAAAAGACGCTAACTACTTCACATTCTACATGAAAGATAAGCTGGGTGAAAGCCGTAAAGTAATATTCTATGGCACCAAACCCACTGATTTCGAGAAGGCAGACCAGCTGGTGCTTACCGGTAAGATCAGCGGAGAGGAGTTTCATTGTGACAAGATCCTGATGAAATGTCCGTCTAAATACAAGGAAGACCAGGTAGCCATGAGCACCAAAAAAATGTAGTCTCCTATTACTTTACCATTCATCACAACATCTTGGAAACAAAATACATAGGGGAACATCTGCTACCCGGCCAGTTGGGGCATTTTTTTGCTGTACTGTCGTTTATGGCCTCCCTGGTAGCCACCATCGCTTATTTCAATGCTGTAAGGATCAAAGAAGCCCCCCTGCAGGACTCCTGGAAGAAATTGGCGCGATATGCATTCGTAGTGGAAATACTCTCATCTTTCGCTGTATTTGGCATCTTATACTACGTACTCTACAATCACTTCTTTGAATATAAATACGTTTGGCGTAACTCATCCCGCACCCTTGAGGTAAAATACCTGCTCTCCAGCTTCTGGGCAGACCAGGAAGGCAGCTTCCTGCTGTGGAGCCTTTGGCATAGCGTACTGGGTTGCATCCTCATGTTCAGGGCAAAGAAATGGGAGGCGCCGGTAATGACCGTGCTGTCCTTCGCCCAGTTCTGCCTGGCCAGCATGCTGCTGGGTATCTATATATTCGGTTACCGTGTTGGCAGCAATCCTTTTTTGCTGTTACGCCAGGCAGAAGAGAACATCAACCTGCCCTGGGTATCCTTACCGGATTACCTGAGCAAGATCCCGGACGGCAATGGTCTTAACCCGCTGCTGCAGAACTACTGGATGGTGATCCACCCGCCGGTGCTGTTCCTGGGCTTTGCCTCCATGATCGTGCCTTTTGCCTTTGCTTTTGGCGGATTGTGGACCCGCCAGTATACAGAATGGACTAAACCTGCCATGCCCTGGGCCCTGTTTGCAGGCATGATACTGGGCACTGGCGTAATGATGGGCGCCGCCTGGGCTTATGAATCCCTCACTTTTGGCGGTTACTGGGCCTGGGACCCCGTAGAGAACGGCTCCCTGGTACCCTGGATCACACTGGTGGCAGGTATCCATACCCTGCTGGCCTACCGGTCCACCGGGCATGCGCTTAAATCCACCTTCTTCTTTTTCTTTATCTCCTTTGTGCTGATATTGTATGCCACTTTCCTTACCCGTAGCGGCATACTGGGCGAAACTTCCGTACACTCCTTTACAGACCTGGGTATGAGCGGACAGCTCCTGGTATACATGGCAGTATTCACTATCCCGGCTTTTACGCTGCTGATCATGCGCCGTAAGGAGATACCGGATGTAAAAAGAGAGGAAAGCTCCTACTCCCGCGAGTTCTGGCTGTTTGTAGGTTCACTGGTGCTGCTCATAGCGGCCATCCAGATCACCTTCACCACTTCCATCCCCGTATGGAACAAATTGTTTAAACTGAACATGGCCCCGCCCACAGAGGCGGTGTTCCACTATAATAAGATCCAGATCTGGGTAGCTATTGTACTGGGCCTGCTCACGGCCATCGTACAATTCCTGAAGTATAAGGATACGCCGCGCAAACACGTTACCCAAAAGCTGTTATGGCCTACCGTGATTGCATTGGTAGCCACCGCCCTCATAGGCTGGCTGGGTAATATCAACTTCAGGGCTTACGGCGCCGGCTTCCTGGTAGCCATCTATATCATGCTGTTTGCCAGCGTATACGCCATCATAGCCAATACAGCCTATATCTTCAGCGGCCTGAAAGGCAAAGTAAGATCTGCCGGGGCTTCCGTTGCGCATATCGGTTTTGGGATGATATTACTGGGCGTGCTCATTTCCTCCTCTAAAAAAGAAACCATCTCCATCGACAAGATGAAGATGATAGAGCCTGGTTTCTTTGGCGAGCAAAGCAAAGAAAACCCTCGGGAGAACCTGATGTTGCCGCGTAACTTCCCCATTCAGATGGGTGCTTACCACGTGACCTACGCTGGCGACTCCACCGTTCCCGGTGATCCAAAGACCTATTACGTGGTACGTTATGAGAAAAAGGATCCCGCCAACGGCGCTACGCTGGAAAGCTTTACCCTGTACCCGGATGCCTTTGTGAATACAAAAGGACAGGAAGGCTTAACGCCCAACCCTTCATCCCGTCACTACCTCACCAAGGATATATTTACCTATATAACAGCAGTACCGCGTAAAGACGCGGCCAACGATACGGCGCAGTACAGAACGCACCAGGTACAGCAGGGCGATTCCATCTTTTTCTCCAGCGGTTACATGGTATTCACCGGCCTGCAAACGCAACCGGAGAACAGGAATTACCAGGCCCAGACCGGCGACCTCGCCGTAGGCGCCAAACTGCAGGTATATAACAAGAACAATGAGCAGTTTACACTGCAACCGGTATACTATATCCGGGATAGCACCTACCAATTCAGCGTGCCGGATACTTTATCGCCTTTATCCCTGTATGTGAAGTTCAGCAAGATCATGCCCAAGGATAACAAGATCGAGCTGGAAGTGAAGGAAGGCGGTACTTTTGATGACTACATCGTGCTGAAGGCCTTTATTTTCCCTTACATCAATGTATTGTGGATCGGCGTGCTGATCATGATCGCTGGTTTTGTGATGAGCATCGTCCAGCGCGCAAAAAAGACGGCGGAAAAAGTGGCGGTGAAAAGCGGGAAGATAGCGGTTAGCGAAGAGCTATAGTCTCAATCATAAATCCTTTTCCCATGAAACGCAAATGGCTGCGCGTAACCCTGGTGGTTATTGTGGTGCTTGCAGGCGTGTATGTATTGGGCCCCAGCCCCGCCACGCCGGTATATGCGCCAGGCCTGCCCCCTGTGCCAACAAATACTGCCGCCCTGCAACAATACGTGCAGGTACGCGAAAGCCATCACCGTATTAAGCCGGAGAACGAGGCCTGCATTGTCTGGCAGGACTCCCTGCACCGCAAAACGCCTTACAGCATTGTTTACCTCCATGGATTTTCTGCCAGCCGTAAAGAAGGCGATCCGGTAGCGCCGGATATTGCCCGTCGTTATGGCTGCAACCTCTTCCTGTCCCGCCTGGACGGGCACGGCATAGACACGTCTGAGCCGCTGCTCACCATGACGGCGGAAGGCCTCTGGCGCGACGCCAAAGAAGCCCTGGCCATAGGCCATAGCCTGGGGCAGCGCGTAATTATCATGAGCACCTCCACCGGCGGTACCCTGGCCCTGAAACTGGCAGCGGAATTCCCCAACGAGGTGTATGCTATAGTAAATATGTCGCCCAATATTGCCATCAATGATCCCCTGGCATTCCTGGCCAATAATCCCTGGGGCCTGCAGGTGGCCCGCTACGTGAAAAAAGGCCTGTATAACCGTTCCAGCGATAATGATCCCGTGAGGGGGCGCTACTGGAATAATGCTTACCGCCTGGAGGCGGTGATCCAGCTGGAAAACCTGCTGGAAAGCACCATGACCAAAGCCACCTTTCAAAAAGTGCATCAGCCCATATTAAATCTCTATTATTATAAAGACGAAGCACACCAGGATCCCACCGTAAGGGTGTCCGCCATCCTGGAAATGGAGAAGGAACTAGGCACGCCTGCCGCGCAAAAAGCCGCCATTGCCATAGCTGGTGCGGGCGCGCATGTGCTGGGCTCCTCGCTGGTGTCCAAAGATGTGCCGGGCGTAGAGCGCGCCATCGATGATTTTATGACGCGGATATTGAAACTAAAGCCGTTATGATGATAATCCGCAGCACCGCCGCCAGAATTTTACAGGGGGTATATATCTAAAATCTTTTATTGTAACTTTAGTATATAAAATAGCGTTTGAACGTACATGTGCCGTCTTAAAACACTTTTTTTCTTCACCGTTGTATCATGCATCCTCCTATGCCGGAAAGATGCGGTAGCACAGGCTGCCGCAGAAGGCCAGGGTATGCACGTAAGGGCGGTGATCGTAGGCACAGATACATTGCCCTCTATTACCCTCAATATCTTTGAAGTAACGGAAAAACTGCCCCGCCGCCTGCGTAAAGAGCGCGAACGCTGGAGCCGCCTGCGCAATGCTGTGTATGTGACCTATCCCTACGCCAGATCCGCCTCCCGCATCCTCAAGGATGTAAATGCCCGCCTGGCCTCCATGCCTAATAAAAAGGACCGGAAAGCATATCTGGCCACTAAGGAAAAGGAGCTCAAAGCCGAATTTGGCGATAAGCTGGAAAACCTGTCCATCTACCAGGGCAAAGTGCTCATGAAGCTGATAAACCGCGAAACCGGCGAGAACTGTTACGAGATCATCAAAGAGCTGAAAGGCGGCTTTAATGCCAGGGTATGGCAAACAGTGGCCTTTTTCTTTGGCGGCAACCTCAAAAGCGAATACGATAAAGAAGAGGACAGCGATATTGAGGTGATCGTACAGGAAATAGAAATGTACCGCTATTACCGCGCCTATAATTGATATTCCCCATTCCCCCGATTTTAACATTTCCTCCGTTTATTTTGAACGATTCTTGCATATTGTGGATATTATGATATCCATGCATCTAATTATAAAGAACAAGATGAAACAGGCGATTATTATAGGTTCCCTGCTGCTTTGCGGGTTTAGCTTGCAGGCGCAGGACAGTACAGACGATGCAGTGCAGGTCTATATCATTGACAGCGTGGAAGTGGACCCGGTGGCGGTGAATGAGCTGGGGCCTGACCAGATAGCCATGATCACCATTGCAAGGGGCCGGAAAACAGTTGAAAAATATGGGGACCGCGCTACCAACGGCGTATTTTATATAGAGACTAAACCGTTTGCCCGCAAACGTTATAACCGCATGTTCAGCAGCCTGTCGCCCGCCTATGCCGCCGCCTTGCAGAAATATGGCAATGACAGCAGCTTCCGTTATATTATGAGCGATAGCGTGATCACCACCAACCCGGTCTCCCAGCTGGCCGCGCTGGAAAAAAAGGAGATAGCGGATGTACAACTGCTAAGCGCTGCAGATGGCAAAAAGCGCTATGGCTTAAAAGAAGAAGAGATTGGCGTGGTGATAACGATCCATTAGCTCTTGCACTTATTTATAAAAGTAGAGGGGGTACCGGCTAACGGTACCCCCTTTTCTTGTTTGTTATCAATCTATCAACCAAAACGTAAGTTTATCCGGCAAATCCCGGGTTCTGCGGGCGCAGGCTGGGATTGTTGTTCATTTCCAGTGTAGGCAGCGGCAGCAGCAGGTGTTTTTCCTGCAGGGTAGGCCCATAACTGAATTTGTGCCCTACAAAATTGTCAAAACCTTTAGTGGCCTCGTTAAACGCTTTGCGCAGGCGCAGCATATCAAACCAGGCTTTGCCTTCATAACAAAGCTCGTACCAGCGCTCTCTCCAGACAGCTTCGCGGAAAGCGGCCTTGGTAAACGTAGCAGGCGTGGTAAGTGCAGCGCGGTCGCGGATTTGTTTCAGTGCGGCTATAGCGGCAGCAGAAGGCGCGGCGGCTGCTTCGTTCTGCGCTTCTGCATAGATCAGCAGTACCTCCGCATAGCGGATCAGCGGCCAGTTCATACCGCTTTGCGCGGTGCCTGCCACCCCGGCGGTACCATTGGCAGCGCGGTCAAAATGTTTAAAGATATACGGGGCGTTCAGCTGTTTTAAAGCGCCATTGCCATCCTGATAATAGGCGGTATAAAAGAACTGTTGCTCCTGTTTACGTTTGTCGCCCGTTTCGTAGGAATTGTAGAATGCCCTTGTGGGAACAGTACTGCCGATCTGTGTGCCAAATGCGGATACGCCGCCAAAGTTGGGCAGCATGGGTTGCTGAAAATCAGCGCGCGCATCGGATACAGAAGCAGAGTACTGGATCTGGAAAATATGTTCCGTCCTGTTTTTAAGCGCCGGCGTATGCAGGTTCTCGTAAGTTGGGAACAGGCTATAATCGCCATGTGTGATCACCTCGTTGGCCTTATCAGCTGCCAGCTGATAGTATTGCGCGCCTTTATTAAGCGGAAAACCCGCCATGGTCAGGTACACGCTGGCCAGCAGTGATTTTGCGGCGCCCAGGTTAGCCCTGCCTGTTTGATCTGTCCAGGGCAGGCCGGCTGCTTCCGCATCCTTCAGGTCCTGTACGATCTGGTTATATACTTCTTCCTGCGGCGTACGGCCAGGGTACAGTTCCGGGTCCGTATATGATTCAATGGGTTTGATGGTCAGCGGTACATCTCCCCACAGCCTTACAGCATAGAAATAATGCAGCGCGCGCAGGAACTTGGCTTCGCCTATATACCGCGCTCTCAGTCCTTCATCCATATTGGGGATGTCCGGTATTTTGGCAATAGCCAGGTTGGCATTGGCAATACCCCTGTACAGGCTGTTCCACCATTGGCGCACATGCACATTGTCCGCATCATACGCCAGGTTTAACAGGTTGTTCAGATCGGAGTTCTGGCCGGTCTCGGAGGCAGAGGTGCCGGAAAGCGCTTCCGGCAGCTGGAAATTATAAGAGAAAATGCCGGCGCCGGCAGACATAAATCGGAGGTTGGCATATACGGAGTTTACGGCTGTTTCCGCATGTTCAGGCAGCGTAAAATAACTGTCCGGTGCAAGGTTGGACGGGTCATTCTCTTCCAGGTATTTGGTACAACCTGCGCCAATGAACAGCATACCGCAAAGTAACAATCCTATTTTAGTTAAGTGAAGTCGCTTCATGATTAAGTTCTTTTAGTCAACAATGAATTACAAACCAACATTCAATCCCAGGGTGAACCGGGTAGGTTTGGGATAGTCAAAGAAGGTCTGTCCCTGTGCAAATGCTTCGCCGTAGGTAGTCACTTCCGGGTCGTTTCCGCTGAAATTGGTCCACAGGAAAAAGTTCTGTACAGAACCGTATACCCGCAGCTTATTCAGGTACAATCTTTTGATCAGAGAAGTGGGGAAAGTATATCCCAGCAGCAGGTTACGGCCGCGCAGGAAAGAACCATCCTCTACCCAACGGGTGTCCACATTGGTTACATAACCGGCCCTGGTATCGCGTAAAGCGGCGATATCTGTATTCTGATTATCAGGCGTCCACGCGTTCAGTACGGTCTTGTAGCTGTTGGCAATGGCCACGCGGTCTTCACCGGAGTGGTGTGTCATGTTCAGCACATCAGCGCCGTAGGAGTACGCCAAGTCTACGGTCAGTTCCAGGTTCTTATAGCGGAAAGTGTTGATAAAGGAACCATATACATCGGGGTTGTTATCGCCAATGATCTTGCGGTCAGCATCATTGATCTGGTAATCGCCGTTCACATCCTCATAGCGGATATCGCCCGGCAGGATGGGCTGGCTGCTGCGATAGCTTGCAAATTTGGCCGCTTCCGCTGCGTCTTTGGTGCTCCAGGTGCCTAAACGGTTCAGGCCCCAGAAAGAACCTACAGATGCGCCTTCCTGCAGGATACCCGTGGGGTTGGTAAACCCGGGGTTACCGCTGAACAGTGGGGCAGGGGTGGCCAGTGTCAGTACCTTATTTTTGTTGGTAGAGGCTACTAGGCTGGTGCTCCAGGTAAAATCATTGGTCTGGATATTCACGGTGTTAATACCCAGTTCCAGGCCTTTATTTTCCAGGGTGCCTACGTTACGGATAATGGTAGCATAACCACTGGTCAGGGGCAGGGGAGCTTCCAGCAACATATCCGAAGTTTTGCGGTAGTAACCGTCTATTTCTATGGAGATCCTGTTCTGCAGGAAGCCTATTTCCAGGCCTACGTCATACTGCTTGGTCTTTTCCCATTTCAGGTCTGGATTGGCCAGCCTGTTAATACCAATACCGGCTGCCCTGGCGTCGCCAAATACGGCCGTGTAATTACCCAGTAACGGTAGGGATGCGTAGGTATTGATCTCTGAGTTACCGGTTAAACCATAGCTGGCACGCAGTTTTAAATGTGAAATGGTAGGACTGCCTTTCAGGAAAGGCTCTTCAGAGATCCTCCAGGCCACTGCCGCAGAGGGGAAGAACGCATACTTATTCTCTTCGCCAAACTTAGACGCGCCATCCGCACGGCCGGTCAGCGTTAACAGGTATTTGTCCTTGTAGGCATAGTTCAACCTGCTGTAGTATGAGTTAAACGCAAACCTGGCGGCGCGTGATCCCGGTGTGGGGAAATTGGTGGCGGCGCTCAGGTTATTGAATTTCAGGTAATCTGTCTGAAAGCCTTCCCCAACCGCCTGGAAGCCCTTGATATTAGTGAGGTACCATGACATACCCGCCATACCGGTAAATGAATGGTCTGCGCCAAACTTACGGGTATAGGTCAGGTAGGTTTCTGTAGAGATAAAGCTTTCGCGGTTATCGTCCAGTACGGCACGGCCTTTCTGGTCCTGGGAGATCTGGTTCAGGTTACGGCCGTTGTATTCGCCGCGGTTACGGGTAACGATGGAAGTACCCAGTACAGAGCGCAGCTCCAGGCCTTTGGCCAGGTGAAGATCGGCATAAAAATTACCCAGTACGGTCTGCGTCACCATTTCATAGAAACGGTTGGTCATAATGTTTACCGGGTTCTCACCGCCTTCCATACCCTGGTACATATAGTTACCGGCCCATCTGCCGTCCGGTAATTTAACCGGAAGAATAGGCAGGCCTTCTGTAATCATACGTACGGAGTTAAGACCGCCGGTGCCCTGATCCACGATATTTTCCACCTGGTTGTTATAACCCAGGTTACCGCCTACAGAGATCCAGTTCTTCAATTTTGTATCAAAGGTGAAACGGGCAGAGTAACGTTTCAGGTAAGAGTTCAGTAACAGGCCGTTATCATCCAGATAACCCATAAAAACGCCATAGGAACCGTCTTCATTACCATTGGTGAAAGATACCTGGTGGTTATGCCCCAGTTTGCTTTGGGTGGCCTCTTTCAGCCAGTCTGTGTTGTAGATGGGCACGGGGTTGCCGCTGCCGTCCAGGCGGAAAAGCACCGGGTTACCGGCGGTATTGCCTTCCAGGTAATTCCTCCTTTTCTCAACCGGATCAGAATACTTACCGTCTGCCCAACCCTGCGGATCGTAGGTTTGGGAGTTCTTGTAAGCCTGTTCCTCTACAAACAGGAATTCGTTGGCATCCAGCATTTTCACACGGTGAGGGCCTATGATGGGCACAAAGGCATTCACGTCATAGGTGATCCTGGGCCCGTCAGAAGAGCCGCGTTTCGTTGTAAGCAGCACTACGCCATTGGCGCCGCGGGAACCGTAGATCGCCGTGGCGGAAGCGTCTTTCAGTACTTCCACAGATCCGATATCAGCCGGATTAATAAAGTCAATGGCGTTAGAGAACTGTGTTTGCGTGCCCACCGGTAACATCACCCCATCTACAATATACAGGGGGTTATTGGAGGTGTTGATGGAGCTGAAACCACGTATGCGCACACGGGTTTGACCACCCGGGCGGCCGGAGTTCTCCGTTACGTTTACGCCCGGCAAACGGCCGGCCAGGGCCTGGTTTACAGAAGGTAAGGGCCTTTCTTCCAGCTGGGCGGCCTTGATGGATGCTACCGCGCCAGTGATATCAGACCTTTTCTGGGTACCATACCCGATTACTACTACGTCCTGCAGGGACTTTACATCAGGCGCCAATGCTACGGCTACATTGCTGCCGGCTGGCTTATCCTGCGGGATATAGCCTACAAAAGAGAAAGTGAGCGTGGCGCCCTCCGGAGCTTCCAGAGAGAATGTGCCATCTGGTTTTGTTTGTGTACCAGAAGTGGTACCTTTTACTTGTACAGTAACGCCGGGTAGGGGAGAATTGTCCTTGGCGTCAGTAACCCGCCCGGAGACCTGCCGGGTTTGGGCAGCAGCCAGCAAACACATTAATAGGCATAACGTGTTAACCAGGCCAGTTCGCATAAGAAAGGTTGATGTTTTCTTCATACGCTTTGGTTTTTTGGTTTATTTACGATGTAGAATAAGCAGCATCGATCCTGCCGTAGAGCAGCACAGTAGTTTGGGGGGACTTTCGGGCATAACTTGCCCGCTAACTTTTATTTATTCAGCAGAAAATAGAAATGACGACCCATTGAGCATTGATACTACACAACATAACGTGATGTCCCCCTTTGTCAGCAAAATCGATTTAGCATTTGGTTTTTAAAAAAGATCCTAAAAGGACCTGCCAGTACTTTACATGTTTACAGAATCTTATTTAAAGGTTAAAGTTTGATACTTCAGTTCATTTCACTGTTTACTACGTACGAATGTGGAATCTTGGACTTTTGTTTCTTGGAATAGTTCTTATGTAAAAATAGTATTCTTTTTTACATTCCAAAACGATTGTTCAAAAAATTAGTTGAGCGGCACGCATAGCGGGATTGAACCGATTGCATTAACAGACGGATAACATCCGCTGCCTATCTTTTATAACAACAAAACCCCGTGTTTGGTTGTATAAAACCTTTAGATAGACCGTCGTTTGATGAACTTCCCCTCCAGTAATATCTGCTGTTTGCGGGATTTTGCCTTGGTGGCGCCCAATTGTTTCATAAGCAGGGCAATGGCCGTTTTGGCGATATTGTCAATGGGTTGCTGCAGCGCGCTGATGCCAGGGGGATACAGGCGGAACACATCGTGGTCGTCAAAACACACCACCGCCAGATCGTCGGGTATACGCAGCCCCAGGTTGGTGATGCTTTCCATGCCGGCCACCCCCAGGTAATTAGTGCCAAACAACACGGCGCTCATATCCCGGTGCCGGGTAATAAAAGCGCTGATCTGTTTGATGATGGTCTTTTGTGGCGTATCATAGGCAATGCCCAGCACATACTGTGAGGAGGCCGGTATCTTATACTCCGTGCAGGCATCGCGGTAGGCCCGCTTGCGTTGCTGCAGCTGTACCAGGTCCAGGTCTGCCGTAATAAAGCCTATTTTACGATGTCCCTTTTTCAGCAGCTGTTCCATACAGGTCCGGACCCCCTTGTAATTATCCACCAGCACATAAGGTGCGTTCAGACCTTCAAAATAGCTGTCCATCAGTACCAGCGGCCGCTTTAGCTGCAGCAGCTGCGCTATGTCTTCTTCCATACCGGGGGCAGGGGTGATAAGATAACCATCCACCTGGTGTTTGAACATCATCTGGATCAGCTCTTTGCCTTTAAGAGGATTATTCTCTGTGCTGCAGTACATGATCTTATAACCATAGCTTTCTGCCTCTACTTCTATGGTGCGGGCCAGGGAGGCAAAGAAGCTGCCGGAAATGCTCTCTACCAGCAACCCTAATATCTTGGATTGCCCGGTCCGGAGGTTCACCGCTACAGGATGCGGTTGATACCCTGCTGCCTTGGCTACACTAATGATCTTTGCGGCCAGTGTTTCGCTGATACGTCTTTGTTTGGCCTTACCGTTCAACACCAGCGATACTGTGGAAGGCGCTACCCCCGCCTTCTGGGCTACATCTTTAAGCGATACTCTTTTCATATGGAAAATGGGGCTGGCGTAATATACAGACTTTTCATATGCTATGCCTATAAAAATCAACAACATGTCTTTTATGATCAGGATGATTATACATGCGCTGCTCATAGGCGCACAGATATACGCAGCTTTAATAAACTAAAACTTTTTCCGTTCTTTGCACCCGTAACAGAGGCTGAAAAAGCATTATGAAACTAGACATACTCGCAATAGCCGTCCACCCGGACGATGTAGAACTGGGCTGTGCCGGTACCCTGATGGTGCACGCCGCACAAGGCATGAAAGTAGGAGTGGTAGACCTTACCCGCGGAGAGCTGGGCAGCCGTGGCACCCCTGATACCCGGGAACAGGAAGCAAAAGACGCCGCAAAGATCATGGGCCTCACCATCCGTGAGAACCTGGGACTGAAAGATGGTTTTTTCAGGAACGATACCCCGGAGCAGCTGGCCATCATAACGGCTATACGAAAGTACCGGCCAGACATTGTACTGGCCAATGCCATAGACGACCGTCACCCGGATCACGGGCGCGCCGCCAAACTCATTGCTGATAGCTGTTTCCTCGCCGGCCTGCGTAAAGTGGAAACCGCCTTAAATGGGGAATTTCAGGAACACTGGCGCCCCAAACAAGTATATCATTTCCTGCAGGACCGTTATCATGAGCCGGATTTTGTGGTAGACGTCAGCTCCGTAATGGAGCGCAAACTGGAAGCCATCCGCAGCTTTAAGACACAGTTTATGGTCAACCAGGACGAAGAAGTGCAGACCTATATTTCATCTCCCGGCTTCTTCGACAGTGTGATATACCGGGCCAAAATGTTGGGTAAGATGGTAGGGGTAGAGTACGCAGAAGGTTATACCAGCGCCAAAGCAATCGGTGTCCGCAATTTTGCAGACCTCATCAACGCTGAAACATGAGATCCTTCCTCTTACTATTCATATGCTTATTCAGCAGTGCCGCCGTACTGGCGCAGCAGGAAGATAAACGGCTGGCCGCCCTGTTGCGCCCCTTATTGGCCCAACACCATGGCGTAGCCGGCATTTATGTACACCACCTGAAAAAGGACCGGTATGTGGCCATCAACGCGGATACGGTGTTCCCTACCGCCAGTACCATCAAGATACCCATTATGATAGGCGTCTTTGATAAGATAGCTAACGGGGAGCTGCAATACCATCAGCAGCTCATTTACAAGGATTCCCTGCTGTACGAAGGGGAGGAGGACCTGCTGGGATCCTTTAAAAGCGGACAAAAGCTGGAATTGGCCAAGGTAATGATGCTGATGCTCACCATGAGCGACAACACCGCCAGCCTCTGGCTGCAATCACTGGCCGGTGGCGGGCTCCGGATCAATACCTGGCTGGAGGCCCATGGTTTTGTAAATACCCGTATGAATAGCCGCACGCCCGGCCGGGAGGTTAACCGCAGTCAATATGGCTGGGGACAGACATCGCCCCGCGAAATGGCGCGTCTCATGGAAATGATCTATAAAGGGGAAGTAGTGAGCAAAACAGCCAGTGAGCGCATGTACCGTAATCTTACCCGTAATTACTGGGATACAGAGGGGCTGTTGCAGATACCGCCATATATAAGAACGGCCTCCAAAAACGGCGCAGTGGATGCGTCCCGCTCGGAAGTGATCATGGTAAATGCCCCGCATGGGGACTATGTATACAGTATTATCACAAAAAATAACCAGGATCAGAGCTGGGAAAGGAACAATGAAGCCTGGAACTTGCTACGCAGCGTAGCGGGCGTGATCTGGAACTATTACGAGAAAAAGGACAAATGGGTGCCTGACCCTGGGGTAGGGCAGTTCTGATCCGGATGGGTAACCCGTTCGTTGGCCATTATCAGATGAATAGATCCTGGGTAGCGTCAAATTCATCCGTTCTGCTGATGCTGTTTTTAATAAACGGAATCAAAGCAAGGCCTACCGTAATGATCACTAAAAGTACATGCTTGAGTTTAATACCTGCCATAAAAGTGTTTTTTCAAAGTTCTCTATGTATAACTAAATAACGTGCCAAAATGTTACGGTAAAACAGGCGCGTAACTGGTAGCCTGAACAGCTGGAGAGCCGTCCCCGCGCCTGATCGCAGCATTAGCGGGGCCTATAGAGGATTATCTATGGAATAATGGATAAACTATAGATAATTTCAATACCTTATCTTGAAAATCTATTTGACTTATTATGGCCGGAAAGAGAACTTTGCACCGGATTTAAAATGCGTACCTGATACGCAAAGAACCTTGAACAGGGGATCGAGAAAGCAATATAAATTAAAAACAACATATAACACCATGAAGAATGTAATCCTGTCCGTAGGTTCCCAGTTTCCGGAATTTAAGAAAACGGCTGTAGTGTCCATCGAGAAAGGCAAAGAATTTTACGACGTATCTTCTGAAGAGATCCGTAACTCCGGCAAATGGATGGTAATGTTCTGGTGGCCTAAGGACTTCACCTTTGTTTGTCCTACAGAAATTGCAGAATTCAACAAACACAACCAGGATTTCCTTGACCGTGACGCGATCCTGTTAGGCGCTTCTACCGATACTGAGTTTGTGCACCTGGCCTGGAGAAAAGACCATGAAGACCTGCGCGGCCTGCATTTCCCCATGCTGGCAGATACTTCCAAAACCCTGGCAGAAGAACTGGGTATCCTCGAAGCTAACGAGAAAGTAGCCTACCGTGCTACCTTCATCGTAGACCCTCAGGGTATCGTTCGTTGGGTTTCCCTGTACGACCTGAACGTAGGCCGTAACGTGAAAGAAGTACTGCGCGTGCTGGATGCCCTGCAGACAGATGAGCTGTGCCCCTGCAACTGGCAGAAAGGCGAAGCTACCCTGGTTGGATAATCACTTTGATTTTCATTAGGTTCATAGTCCATGGCCATATTGGTTGCGTTTAGGCAGTTAACTATGCGTCATGGACTTCTTATTTAAAAAAGTATAGATCATGTTTGCCACTACAAATCAAGATACAGCCATCCAGCTGCTACAGGCGGTGGGCCTCACAGAAAGCGCCCTCTCTACCCACCTGCAGGCGCTGGTAGCTACAGATGCCCGGTACCTGAAGGATCTGAAGATCAATATCACCAATGCCCTGGAAGCAGCTACCCTGCAAAAAAAGGAAGCATACCTGCTTGGTTTTGCCGTAGCCATTAACGAAAAGCAACCTGCCCTGCAAACAGCCCTCGAAACGCTGGCCCGGGAGCATGGCGCTACTGACAAAGAAATTGCAGAAGTCATCAGCTGCACCTCCCTCATGAATGCCAACAACGTATTTTACCGTTTCCGGCATTTTGTGAATAAGGAGTTCTACAATGTAACGCCCGCCGGTATCCGGATGAGCATTATGGCCAACCCCGTGCTGGGCAAGGAGTTCTTTGAACTGTTAAGCCTGACGGTATCCGCCCTGAATGGTTGCGAAATGTGCGTGACCTCCCACGAGGAGGCGCTGCTGAAACACGGTACAGAGCAACAGCGCATCCTGGATGCGGTGCGCCTGGGTGCAGTACTGCGCAGCCTGACGGCAATCCTGTAAATTCTTAGCCGCGATAGGAGGGCGTCACATCGTTCGCGGGTGTGGCGCCTATTTTTTTGGGCAGCGCCTCATATATTCGTGGGAATGTTAATTTATTCCCTCGCAGGGTAAATACGAATGACTATCTTTGCAACGATCCGATGCGTTTTTGTGAAATTGGTGACTGATATCTTGTGAAAGATGGATATGCTGAGGATACAATAAACATATGACCATTACCTTTTTAACCACATATTTCGCTGATTTTCCCGAATGGAAGGTATAAAAGAAAATGTGGATATCTTTTGAAACAATTTTCATAACCCGTTGATTAGTAAATCGTTTAAAATAATTAACACCTGCATATATATCCACATTTTAATTTTATCCGGTGGTGTTAATAAAATTAAGCAACAATATTTGCGAAATCAATAAAAAAGGTGGACTTTTGCAGTCCAAAATTTTTTCGATCATGGCAAGAGTATGTCAGGTGACAGGAAAGAAGCCGATAACAGGTCACCATGTTTCCTTCTCTAATATCAAAACTAAGAGAAGATTTCTGCCCAACCTGCAGAAAAAGCGTTTTTTCCTGGCGGAAGAGGACCGCTGGATATCCTTAAAAGTGTCTGCGGACGGTTTAAGGACTATTAACAAAAGAGGCCTGTATGCGGTCGTAAAAGAACTGCGTGCTGCCGGTCAGGAAATCTAATTACAGCATTCACTTAATTGTAATATACAATGGCAAAGAAAGGTAACAGGGTGCAGGTAATCCTGGAATGTACCGAGCATAAGACCTCTGGTCAGCCGGGTACTTCCCGTTATATCACCAACAAGAACAAAAAGAACACTCCGGAGCGTCTGGAGCTGAAAAAGTACAATCCCATCCTGCGTAAGGTGACTGTACACAAAGAAATTAAATAATTTAGTTAAATTGTCTTAAAGGCGAAATGGTTGTTTATACGCAACTGTTTCAAAACCAGTTAGCAATTAAACCGATAAACCAATTTACCAATGGCAAAACAAGCTTCTAAGAACTCGAAAGTAAAAGATACGAAGGCTGCCGCTGACGCAAAGGTGTGGACCAAAGTGGTGAAAGCAGTTCGCTCTCCCAAATCCGGCGCCTATACTTTTAAAGATACCATTATACACAAGGACAAGGTCCAGGAGTATATGAACCAAAAGTAATTCGGCTTTACAACATCATATTGCACAGAAGCTGTTCCGTTATACGGTACAGCTTTTTGTGTTTGTGATTAGCCCCGCCCGCACATCCACCCCCGTCGCCCTTTGATCCATCAACACATCCCCCATCAGCACATTAGCACATCTGCACATCCGCACATCAGTTAATCGCCGTTTAATTGTAAATTGCAGCCTGGAAATAACCGGACGTCCATGATTTCCGGCTGGAGCCATGGACCAAACCCAATAATTATGAGCTTTTTAAATAAACTATTTTCACGGGAAAAGAAGGAAAGCCTGGATCAGGGACTACAGAAAACCAAAGAAAGCTTCCTCTCGAAAGTAGGCCGCGCCATCGCCGGCAAATCCTCCGTTGATACTGAAGTATTGGATAACCTGGAAGAAGCCCTCGTTTCTGCAGACGTAGGCGTAGATACTACTGTACAGATCATCGACCGCATAGAAAAACGGGTTGCTAAAGATAAATACCTGGGAACCAGTGAATTGAACAGGATACTGCAAGAAGAGATTGCAGGTCTGCTGGTAGACGCGCCAGATGGCGGCTTCCGCGATTTTGACCTGCCCCAGGGTAAGAAACCTTATGTGATCATGGTCGTAGGCGTAAACGGCGTAGGCAAGACCACCACCATCGGCAAGCTGGCCTATAACTTTAAAAAAGCCGGTAAATCCGTATTACTGGGGGCAGCAGATACTTTCCGTGCCGCCGCCGTAGACCAGCTCACCATCTGGAGCGACCGCGTAGGCGTACCCATCGTAAAACAGCAAATGGGCTCCGATCCTGGCGCAGTAGCTTTTGATACCGTACAAAGCGGCGCCGCCCGTAATGTGGATGTGATCATCGTAGATACCGCCGGCCGCCTGCATAATAAAGCCCATCTGATGGATGAGCTGAGCAAGATCAAACGCGTAATGAAAAAAGTCATCCCGGATGCCCCGCACGAGGTATTGCTGGTATTAGATGGTTCTACCGGTCAGAACGCCCTGGAGCAGGCCCGCCAGTTTACCGCCGCTACAGAGGTCACCGCCCTGGCCATCACAAAATTAGACGGTACCGCCAAAGGTGGCGTAGTGCTCGCCATTGCCAACCAGTTCAAAATACCCGTAAAATACATCGGTATCGGCGAGAAAATGGAGGATCTGCAGGTCTTTGATAAAACAGAGTTTGTAGATTCACTATTTAGCATAAATGGCTGATTATTAAATAATTTACTTTATTTATATAAAATTCCTATTAAAGAAATAGTGCCGTAACTGGCACTATTTTAGGTTATAATCGGTTGTAAAGCTCTTTTATTTAAATTTGGATGATTGTTCTGTTTTAACACCCTTTACTTGTTTGTATATCATTACAATTCGTTTATATGAATATAATCGCTATAGACAGAGTTGAAGAGATTACCCCGGAAGCATTCAGACAACAGTATTACGAGCCGCGGAAACCGCTGGTGATATCCGGCCTAAGCAAACAATGGCCAGCCCGGGACAAATGGACCTGGGATTATTTCCAATCTATCGTAGGCAACCAGACCGTTGGCGTTTACAACAATGAAAGGGCAGGGGCCGGCACAGTGGTGAACGGCGCCGATGATTATATCCGCTTTGGCGACTACCTTAATATGATACAGCAGGGGCCGGTCCAACTACGCATCTTCTTGTTTAACATTTTCCAGCATGCCCCCCGGATCGTAACGGACTTTACCTGGCCGGATCACCTGGCAAAAGGCTTCCTGAAACGATATCCCATGCTGTTTGTAGGCGGCGCCGGATCCGTAGCGCATATGCACTACGATATCGACCTGTCCCATATCTTTCATACCCAATTCTTAGGCCGTAAGCGGGTATTATTACTGGAGAACAAACAATCCCCCCTGATTTATCGTATGCCCTTTACCGTAGAAAGCGCCGCCAACTTTCTAAACTGGCACCAGGCATTGGATACAGAACAATTTCCTGCCCTGGAATACGCTAACGGTTATACGGCCATCCTTAACCATGGCGATACTTTATTTATGCCTGGCGGCTACTGGCACCATATGGAGTATATGGACAGCGGCTTTGCCATGAGCCTGCGGGCGCTGGACCAGAGCCTCACCGGCAAGCTGAACGGCCTCTATCATCTTGTTGGCCTCCGTGGCGTGAACAACCTGCTCATTAAACTCGCGCCGGAATGGTGGTACCATTATAAACGCAAACTGGCCCACCGCAAAGCGGGCCGTCTCATAAAAGAGATGAGTTGATATGCATACACACCATCAACTCATCAGCTTCACAATTTTTTAATTTGCATTTCACTAAAGGATGTGCTAATTATGCAATCGTTACAGGTACATGATTGATCCTACGGGAAGGCATTTATACACCCTTAAACGGCATATTTGCACTTTTGCACATTAATCGTTACCTTTGCACCTTCCAACAATACACCCCCACTAAGGCAAAGTCACATACAGTAAGTCTGCTGTTTTTATTTGTTCGTGTCTTTAATGTCTTCGTGGCGGTAATAAACCGGCAATGAAGACAAGAACTTTAAAGAAAGACAAGGTTAATATTATCACATTAGGATGTTCTAAGAACATGGTTGATTCTGAGGTGCTTAGCGGTCAGCTAATGGCAAACGCCATCGATGTTGTACACGAGAACACCAAAAAAGACCATAACATTGTTGTTGTGAATACCTGCGGTTTTATTGATAAAGCCAAGGAAGAATCTATCAACACCATCCTCGAACAGGTAGAGCTTAAACAGCGCGGACGGCTGGATAAAGTATACGTTACAGGTTGCCTCAGCGAACGCTACCGGGGCGATCTGGAACAGGAAATACCAGGTGTAGACGCCTGGTTTGGTACCATGGAGCTGCCGCTGATCCTCAAGAAATTCGACGCGGATTATAAAGCGGAACTGCTGGGCGAACGCCTCTTAAGCACGCCCGCCCACTACGCCTACCTGAAAATAGCAGAAGGCTGTAACCGTACCTGCTCTTTCTGCGCCATACCGCTGATGCGCGGTGGCCACGTATCCAAACCCATAGAAGCCATTGTGGCCGAAGCGGAGAAGCTGGTGCGTTTTGGCGTAAAAGAGATCATGCTCATTGCGCAGGAACTTACCTACTATGGCCTGGACCTTTATAAGGAACGCCGCCTGGCAGACCTCTTAAGGGCGCTGGCAGCAGTACCCGGCCTGGAATGGATCCGCCTGCATTACGCGTACCCGCATAAATTCCCCATGGAGGTGCTGGATGTAATGCGCGAGCATTCCAACATCTGCAACTACCTGGATATGCCCTTGCAGCATGCCGCCAACAACATGCTCAAAGCCATGAAAAGGCAGATCACCCGGGAGGAAATGGAAGAACTGGTATACGCCATCCGCGAAAAAGTGCCCGGCATCTGCCTCCGCACTACGCTCATCACCGGCTTCCCCGGCGAAACGCTCGAAGACGTGGAAGAGACAAAACGTTTCCTGGAGAAAATGCGCTTCGACCGTGTAGGCATCTTTACCTACAGCCACGAAGAAGGCACCAGCGCCTACGAGCTGGAGGATAATATCCCGGCAGAGGAGAAAGAGCGCCGCGCACAGGAGATCATGGAAGTACAGCAGGAGATCTCGCTGGAAAAAAACCAGGAAATGGTAGGCAAAGTGCTCAGGGTAATAGTGGATAAGAAAGAATCCGGCCGTTACCTGGCGCGTACAGAGTTCGACTCCGTAGAGGTAGACAATGAAGTAATTATTAATACGAGCAAAAGACTGCAACCTGGCGATTTCGTACAGGTGCGGATCACCAAGGCGTTTGATTACGACCTGGAGGGGGAACTAATTTAAGCAGATAGCCTCCGGCTTATTACACATAATGGCTCCGGACGGAGCCTGTTAAAGCAAATCAATGACAACATTTGAATCACTGGGCTTACAGGAGCCCATTTTAAAAGGAATCCAGGACCTGGGATTTGTTTCACCCACCCCTATACAGGAAAAAGCTATTCCTGTGTTATTGACCGGCGACCGGGATTTTGTGGGACTGGCACAGACGGGTACCGGAAAAACGGCAGCATTTGGCCTGCCGTTGTTACAACAACTGGATATTAAGCGCAGACAGCCCCAGGGCCTTATTTTATGCCCTA
Source organism: Chitinophaga agrisoli (assembly GCF_008386695.1). Taxonomy (GTDB): domain Bacteria; phylum Bacteroidota; class Bacteroidia; order Chitinophagales; family Chitinophagaceae; genus Chitinophaga; species Chitinophaga agrisoli. The sequence goes on along the minus strand of NZ_VUOC01000002.1, from coordinate 915,982 downwards.
CACGTGAGCTGTGCCTGCAGATAACGAACGATCTGAAGAACTTCAGCAAACACCTGGGCGATCTGAGCGTAGTAGCCGTTTACGGCGGCGCCAGCATCGTACAGCAGTTGCGGGAGCTCAAAAGAGGCGCGCACGTGGTGGTTGCTACCCCCGGCCGCCTGCTGGATATAATTGAACGCGGCGCCGTTAACTTTGAAAATGTACGCTATGCCGTACTGGACGAAGCAGACGAAATGCTGAACATGGGTTTCCAGGAAGATATCAATAACATCCTCTCCAAAACCCCGCAAACAAAGACCACCTGGTTGTTCTCCGCCACCATGCCACAGGAAGTACGCCGTATTGCCCAGCAATACATGACGGACCCCTTTGAGCTGACCGTAGGCACCAAAAACAGTGGCAACGTAAATATTGAGCATGAATACTACGTGGTGCGCCCGCGCGAAAAATACGCAGCGCTGAAACGTATTGTGGATTATAATCCTGAGATCTTTGGTATCGTGTTCACCCGTACCAAGATAGAATCCCAGGAAATCGCAGAATCACTGATCCGCGATGGCTATAATGCAGACGCCCTCCATGGCGACCTTACCCAGCAGCAGCGCGATAAAGTGATGAAACGCTTCCGCGAAAGAGCCCTGCAGGTACTGGTGGCCACCGATGTGGCTGCCCGTGGTATCGACGTGGACAATGTGACCCACGTTATCAACTACGAACTGCCGGATGATGTAGAGAACTACACACACCGTAGTGGCCGTACCGGCCGCGCTGGTAAATCGGGCATATCAATTGCTATCATTACTGGTCGTGACGTTGGTAAGATCCGCCAGATAGAAAGGGCGATAAGCAAAAAGTTCATTAAGGCAGAAGTGCCGGATGGTTTTGCCGTTTGCGAAAAACAACTGTTTGGCCTGGTGCATAAGGTACATAACGTAACCGTGAACGAGGAGCAGATAGAGCCCTATCTGGAGCGTATATACGAAGAGTTTCAGAACATGAGTAAGGAAGAGCTGATCAAGCGCTTTGCTTCGCTGGAGTTTAACGAGTTCCTGGAATACTACCAGGATGCGCCGGACCTGAACGTAAAGGAAGAAAAGCGTACCTATGGTGAAAGCAATGGCGCCGGCGGCGGCATGAGCTTCCGTGGCACCGGTAAATTTACCCGCCTGTTCATCAACCTCGGCTCTGTAGACGATTTTACCCGCGGCGATATGCTGCGTTACCTCTGCGATACCAGCGGGGTAAGGGGCAACAAGATTGGCCGTATAGACCTGAAAGGCGTATACTCCTTCTTTGAAGTGGAAAACGATGTGGTGGAAAAATTTGTGCAAGGATTTAAAAAAGCAGAACACAATGGCCGTAGCGTTCGTATCGAAATGTCGCAGGATGGTGACAAACGTCGCAGTGGCGGCGGTGGCAGCCGTCCGCCCCGTAGGGATGGCGAAGAAGGCGGCAGAAGGAACGGCGCTCCCCGTCCCGGCTTCAAACGCAGATACTAATAGCTTTGCACACAACATAGCTGAAAAGATTACTATAGGGAATTGGAAAAATAAAAAGTCCTTCCGGTGCTACCGGGAGGACTTTTTTCGTTATTTTCCATCCGGAAACGATCAACGCGTTATGAGCAAATGGAACACCCAAAAAATGAAATCTAATAGCTGATGTCAACTGAATCATACCGCACATTACCATCTGTAGCACCCTTTTCGCTGTTCTCCTCCCGGGATATTGAACTGTTCCAGGCAGGCACGCATGAGAGACTGTACGAAAAGTTTGGCGCGCACTTCCTGGAATACGAAGGGGAGAAGGGTACCTACTTTGCCGTATGGGCCCCCAATGCAGCCTATGTTTCAGTTACCGGCGACTTTAACGAATGGGACCGTTACACGCATACCCTGTTCCCGCGCTGGGATCATTCCGGCATATGGGAAGGGTTTATTCCCAAAGTAAAAAAGGGCAGCCTCTATAAATACTTTATCCGCTCCCGCTCTGGGGAGGAGTTGTTTAAAGGCGATCCCTTTGCCCTGTATTGGGAACTGCGCCCCAAAACAGCCTCCATTACCTGGGAGCTGGATTATAAATGGAAGGATAAGCAATGGATGGCAAAACGGGCTGCGCATAACAGCCTGCAAAGCCCCTTTACTGTATACGAAGTGCACTTAGGCTCCTGGCGCCGCCCGGATCCTAATGACCACGAGGTGTTTTACACCTACAAGGAGATCACGGACAGGCTCTTGCCCTATGTAAAGGAAATGGGTTTTACCCATGTGGAGCTCATGCCCGTAGGGGAACATCCTTTTGATGGCTCCTGGGGATACCAGCAGACCGGCTATTATGCGCCCACCTCCCGCTACGGTTCGCCGCAGGACTTTATGGCCATGGTAGACGCCTTCCACCAGGAAGGCATTGGGGTACTGCTGGATTGGGTGCCTTCGCATTTCCCGTACGACGCGCATGGCCTCTACCGCTTTGACGGATCGCATGTCTATGAGTCCGCAGATACGCGCAAAGGCTTTCACCCGGACTGGAACAGCTATATCTTCAACTATAGCCGTAACGAGGTAAAAAGCTTCCTGCTTAGCAACGCCATCTACTGGCTGGAGAAATACCACCTGGATGGCCTGCGCGTAGATGCTGTTGCCTCCATGATCCACCTGGATTACTCCCGCGAGGCGGGCGCCTGGGAGCCAAACGAATTTGGCGGCCGGGAAAACCTCGACGCCATCAACTTCCTGAAGCACCTCAATGAAAGGATCTATGCCCTCTTCCCGGATACGCAGACCATTGCTGAGGAATCCACCTCTTTTTACGGCGTATCCAAACCTACCTTCCTGGGAGGTTTAGGCTTTGGTATGAAATGGATGATGGGCTGGATGAACGATACGCTCGACTTCTTTAAAAAGGACCCGCTGCACCGCAAATGGCACCAGGATCAGTTTACCTTTAGCATTGCCTACGCCTTCAGCGAGAACTTTATGTTGCCGCTAAGCCATGACGAAGTAGTGCATGGTAAATCGCCATTGATCTATAAAATGCCCGGTGATGACTGGCAGAAGTTTGCCAACCTGCGCCTGTTATATGGCTACATGTTCACCCATCCTGGTACCAAGCTGCTGTTCATGGGCGATGAGTTTGGTCAAACGCAGGAATGGAACTACAAGTCAGAGCTCAACTGGAATCTGCTGGAACATCCCACACACAAGGGATTGCAGCAGTTTGTAAAGGACGTGAACAAGCTGTATACCTCACAGCCCGCCCTGTATGAAAAACAGTTCGATTATCACGGCTTTGAATGGGTCAATGTAACAGACTATGACAACAGCGTGCTGGCATACATGCGTAAAGGCGTCAACGAAAAGGACCAGCTGCTGGTAGTGCTGAACATGACGCCCATGGTGCAGGAAGACTATCTGTTAGGCGTTCCTGCTGCCGGCGTTTGGAAAGAGATCCTGAACAGCGATGATCCGCGTTATTACGGCAGCGGCGTAGTGAATACCGGGGCCATTACCACACAACAACAGGCTTATAACGGAAAGGATTATACGATCAAACTGCGCGTACCGCCATTAGGCGCCATTGTACTAAAGCAGGAATAAATTTTCGTTTTACGATACCAGGGGCTGACCACAAACCAGTGGTCAGCCCTGCTTGTTTTTAGTCAGCCTTGTTTACCGTCAACCATAGCTATTAATTATCATTTATGAAAGGATCTAATACCTGGTAAATAATTTTTTTTACGCCCTTTAAACTTTCTTTAACAGTTCCCATCTAAAAATTACGCAGCACAAAATGCAATATAACAGGGGACACGCTGCGTTTTATAATATAGCGTAATACGTGTAGGAATGGCCAATAATCACCAAAAACAAGGCGCAACACCTAAAGATTCCTGATAATCCAATAAACACTTAAAACCATTAATTTATGAAGAACCACCTCCGGAACCTGAGATGGCCGCTGGTACTGCTATGCCTCATGGCAATTGTCGTGTATGCCTGTCAGAAGGATAACTCCACGCAGCCAGGGATAGGCCCCAACCAGCAGAAGCTGAGCATCCACCTGTCGGATGATCCCGGTTTCTTTGACAATGTATTCCTCGATATCCGTAAAGTAGAAGTGCTGGTAGATACCTGTACCAGCGATCCAAACGATGATGATGACCGTAACTGGGATTGGAGAGACCGCTGCTGGTGGGATGAAGACCGCCATGATGATAAGGACAATTGCCAGGTATGGAATTCCCTGGGTGTGGCGCCGGGCGTATACGATGTACTGTCCTTAAGGAATGGGGCGGATACGTTACTGGCCGGCGGTATTGTGCCTAAAGGCAAAGTAAAGAAGATCCGCATCACGTTGGGTAATAACAACGCGCTGGTAAAAGACAGCGTACGTTATCCGCTTAAGTCTGCAAACGGCCAGGTAAAGATCATTGTTAAGCTGCGTGGCGATGACTGGGACGAAGTAACAACCGGCGATTTCCACCTCTGGCTCGACTTTGACATTAATCGCTCCATCATCAAAGTAAGGAATGGCCAGTTCATCCTGCGGCCCTTCATAGTGGTGTTTACACTTAAAACTACCGGTAGCCTGTCCGGACAGGTAACGCCGGCTGCTGCCTGGCCGGTGGTAACAGTGGCCAATGGCACAGATACGGCATATGCACTACCCTGGTTTAACGGGCAGTTTAAGGTGCGCGGCCTCAAAGCCGGTAAATACAACGTGTTTATAAATGCATCCAACGGCTACCAGGATAAAACAGTAAACGATATAACGGTAGAGCGGAATAAGAACACAGATGTGGGCAGGATTGTATTGGTGAAATAATTACCTTATAACCTATAGCGATATATAATACAAAAGCCGGAAGGTCACAAAGCAGCAAAAAAACTGACTTGTGACCTTTCGGCTTTTTATCTTCCCGCTGTCCGGTTAAGACTGTTGCTGGGACTCCTGGCGTTGACGCCGGCGCCCATGAGCGGCTTCACCGCCCTTTTTACCGATAGCGGCCATATGTTCCCTGTTCTGACTTACGGCTTCGCCACCTTTACGGCCTGCTGCACGTGCTTCCTCGGAAGAAAACTCATGCGCTACGCCTTGCTGATGTGCTGCACGGCCGCCCATACTGGCAATGGCACGTTGTTTTTCCATATCCATAGCAGCAAATCCGCGTAAAGCCTTGCGGCGGTTTGTATCGTCTTTTTTCTGAGTATCGTTTTGTGTTGTGTTGTCGTCCACTTGCGGGTTTTCATGGTCAACAACATTTTGCCAGTTCTCTTCCTGATTCGAGTGGCTGCTTTGCATTGTCATAACATCAGATTTTTAGTGGTTTGAAAAATAGGTTTCCGTTGTAATTGATGCCTATAAACGCGCTTATATGCTATATGGCAAACAAGGACTATGCCATGGACGGCCCTGGCGCTCAATCACCGCCATTACGGTAATATTATATAAGCCTGTGGAAATTAATAACTAATAGTAGTAGCCGCCCAGCAAGGGGGCGGGTAACCAGTTCTACAGTATATAGAAAATGTCCACACCTTTATGGGGCCATATGTGTACGCATTACACCAACGGGCAAGCTGGCGTTAAAGTTGTAACCATGAAAATCAGGGAGACCCGTAACTGGAGACCCTATTATCCTCATTATCAAACGCATACAAAATGGCACAAACAGTTAGTGATTTCATACTGGAGCGGTTGGGCGCCTGGGGAGTGCAACGCATCTTTGGTTATCCCGGAGACGGTATCAATGGGCTCATGGGCGCGCTGAACCGCAGCCGCGAAAAGATCCCCTTTATACAGGTACGGCATGAGGAATCCGCCGCTTTTATGGCTTGCGCCCATGCCAAATTCACCGGGCAGGCGGGCGTATGCCTGGCCACCTCCGGCCCCGGGGCCATACACTTACTCAATGGCCTATACGACGCTAAACTGGATCATCAACCCGCGGTGGCCATCATTGGTCAGCAGCGCCGTTCCGCCTTGGGTGGCAGTTACCAGCAGGAAGTAGACCTGCTGTCCCTGTTCAAGGATGTAGCGAACGAATACGTACATATGTGCACGGATCCCAGCCAGGTACGGCACCTGGTGGATAGGGCCTTCCGCATTGCCCTCAGTGAGCGCACCGTCACATGTATCATCCTGCCAAACGATATCCAGGAAATGGACTATGAAGCGCCACCGCGCGAACATGGCACTGTGCATTCCGCTGCAGGTTACCACCGGCCGCATATAGTGCCGCACCATGCTGACCTGCAAAAGGCCGCCGCAGTCTTGAATGAAGGCCAGCGCGTAGCCATATTGGTAGGCGCTGGCGCGGCAAATGCCAGCGCAGAGGTGATAGAAATAGCAGATCTGCTGGGAGCTGGCGTGGCCAAAGCACTGCTGGGTAAGGATGTATTACAGGACGACCTGCCTTATGTAACAGGCGCTATTGGTTTGCTGGGCACTAAACCCAGCTGGGACCTGATGGCGGAATGTGATACCCTGCTGATGATAGGCTCCGGTTTCCCCTATTCAGAATTTTTGCCAAAGGAAGGGCAGGCCAGGGGCGTGCAGATAGATATTGACGGGCGTATGCTCGGTATCCGTTATCCCATGGAAGTGCTGCTGCATGGCGATAGCAAAACTACGCTCAGGGCCCTGCTGCCGCTTATCCAACGTAAAAAAGACCGCAGCTGGCGGGAACAGATAGAAAAGGAAACGGCCAAATGGTGGAAAGTGCTGGAAGCACGCTCCAAAAATGAGGCTAACCCCATCAACCCCCAGAAGGCTTTCTGGGAACTCTCCCGTTTCCTGCCGGAAAATACTATCCTTACCGGCGATTCCGGCTCTACTGCCGCCTGGTTCGCCAGGGATCTCCGCATCCGTTGCGGCATGAAGGCCTCCCTGTCCGGGAACCTGGCCACCATGGGCTCCGCAGTGCCATATGCCATAGCCGCAAAATTCGCCTACCCGGAGCGTATGGTGGTAGCCACCGTGGGCGACGGGGCCATGCAGATGCAGGGCATTAATGAACTGATCACCATCGCTAAATACTGGAAAGAATGGGCCTCGCCCCGTATGCTGATCGTAGTGCTCAATAACCGGGACCTCAATATGGTCACCTGGGAACAGCGTGCGCTCTCCGGCGATCCTAAGTTTGCCGCCTCCCAGGATATCCCGGATTTCCCCTACGCGCAATACGCCAATATGCTGGGCCTCGAAGGTATCAAAGCAGACAAGCCGGAAATGATCATACCCGCTTTGGAACAGGCAATGGATGCTACCCGCCCCGTATTGCTGGAGGTTGTGGCAGATCCGGATGTGCCTATGCTGCCACCCCACATTACCCAGGAACAACGGCGTAATTTCTTTGCCGCCCTGGTAAAAGGTGATAGCGAAGCCTGGGATATTATCAAACAAACCTATAAAGAGCTTGTAGACGGCTGATATACAATACTGTTTGATGTACGGAAGCCCCTGGGTCCGCCAACGTGTGGCCCGGGGTTTTCGCTTTTGATGGTTTGGCGTCCTAACTATAAATGCCTGTAAATATTTTTTAATATTAATTTATTTTTTATATTTGCCCCGAAAATGACCTGTTGCCCTTGAAACTGTGAACGCCCTTTATCCTATTTAAAACCCTCATACCTATTGAGCCGATTTTTACGCCTGTCTATTTATCTGATAACCGCAAGTGTACCGCTATCCTCTCAGGCACAGGATCTGAGCCGTATAGGCCAGGAACAAGCCCTTCATGTAAGCGGCGGTGTTTCTGCCAGCTCCATTTGGTATACCTCTAACGGCGCGGAGCGTCGCGACCCGTTTAGCTATTTCCTCAGCGGTAATATCAACTTCAGCCTCTATGGCTGGAATGTTCCCTTTTCATTTTCCTATACCAACAAAAACTTCAGCTATGTGCAGCCTTTTAATCAATACAGTCTGCACCCCACCTATAAATGGGTAACGGCGCACCTGGGCTGGACCTCCATGACCTTTTCGCCTTACACGCTCAGCGGCCACCAGTTCCTGGGCGCTGGAGTGGAGCTGGCGCCGGAGGGCGGTTTTAAATACAGCGCCATGTATGGGCAGCTGCAACGCGCCGTACGGCCGGATACGCTGAACCCCAATAACCAGCCCGCCTACCAGCGTATGGGCTATGGTTTTAAGGTGGCGTACGATCACAAGAACTACGATCTGTCCGTGAACCTGTTCCGGGCTAAAGATGATATCACCTCCCTGCCCGTAGTGCCGGAAGCGCAGAATGTACTGCCCCAGGAAAACATTGCCATCGGTTTTACCGGCGGCGTTACCGTGTATAAAGGCCTTAAGCTTACTGCGGAATATGCTATCAGCACCCTCACCCGCGATATACGCGCCGGTAAGGACAGTGCCGGCGGCAAAGGCGATTTTATTACGGATCCGTTTATCCAACGCAGGGGCTCTACCGCAACCTATCACGCCTTTAAAGCCGGTATGAACTATAGCGTACGCGCCTTTAGCTTGGGCGTAGGGTATGAGCGGGTAGACCCGGAATACCAGAGCCTGGGCGCCTATTACTTTAATAACGATTTCCAGAACGTAACGGTGAACTTTTCCCAGGCGCTCTTTAAGAATAAAGTAGTGCTGGGCGGTAATGCCGGCGTACAGCAGGATGATCTGGCGCATAAGAAAATGAGCAACATGAAACGTTTTGTAGGCTCCCTGAACCTTTCCTATACCGCCAGTGAAAAACTGCAGATGGATGCCTCCTACAGCAACTTCCAGTCATACACCTATATAAAACCGCAGTTCCAGGATATTACACAGCTAACGCCTTACGATAATCTGGATACGCTCAACTACACACAGATCTCACAGAATGCCAATTACAATATAAACTACCAGCTGGGCAACAATAAGGCCCGGAGGCAGAGCCTGAACATGAACCTGTCTTTCCAGCATGCATCGGATAAGCAGGGGGATAAGGGGGCCAGCGCCGGCAATACGGAGTTCTATAATGTGAATGCGGGCTACAACCTGATGCTGGTGCCGGTGCAGACCAATTTTACAGCCGCCTGGAACCTCAGCTACAATACCCTGCCCGGCAACAATTCCCTGGCCTGGGGCCCTACGCTGGCAGTAGGAAAGCCTTTCTTCCACAAACAGCTAAAGACCCGTTTCTCTGCTACCTATAATACCAGCAGTAACAACGGCCAGCGGCTGGTAGATATCTATAATCTGCGCGCCAGTGGCAGTTACATCTTCCTCAAAAAACACAATATCAACCTTAGCCTGGTAACGCTGTTCAGGAACAACCTGCAGCAGCCGCCCAACAGCGGCTCGCCATCCCGTTTTAACGAATGGACAGGCACACTGGGTTACAACTATAGTTTCTGATCAACTCCTTAGGCATGCGTACGTTTTTTAATCATATACTTTCTTTCAGGCAAAACGCCCGTTACCTGGTTGGTTGCCTGCTCCTGTTGCTGACCAGCTTTGGGCTAAAAGCGCAGGTTTACCCCGTACAGGTGAATACCATTATTATACCGCCGTATTCCCCTTATACCAGCGACTATACCAGCAGCGCCAATGATAAGATGATCGTGAACCTGCTGCTGCGCGATATCAACGCTTCCAACGTACAGGTAAAGCTGCGGGTAAATATAGAAGGGCAGGGGGTAAAGCTGAGCACCAACCCGCAGGCAAATGTACCCATCCTCACCCTCGATGGCGGCGTGCCGGAAAGGCTTACCGGCACTGATCTCGAGCCTTATTTCCGTGCGGAGAACCTGAACTTTGCCGGGCTGGACGCCAATACCTACCGCCAGCAGGGCGGCAAATTGCCGGAAGGATTATACCGTATATGCTTTGACGTATATGAGCTGAAAACAGGCGCAAAACTATCCATTGCCAGTGGTTGCGCCAATGCCTGGATAGTACTGAACGATCCGCCTGTTATCAACTTCCCGGAAAACAACGCGCGCGTGGCCGTACGGGACCCGCAATACATCACCTTTCAATGGACGCCCCGGCATAAGGGCTCTCCCAACTCCGCCTTTACCACAGAGTATGAGCTGGAGCTGGTGGAGCTGATGCCCGGCTTTAACTATAATCCGCAAGCCGGCTTTTTGGCCGGCAAACCGCTGTACTCCACCACCACCATGAACACCATGCTGGTGTATGGCCCTGGTGAGCCGTTGCTGGAAAGCGGCCGTACCTACGCATTCCGCGTAAGGGCCAAAAGCCTGGTGGCCGCGCAGGAGATGGATCTTTTTAAGAACAACGGTTACAGCGAGATCTTCAGCTTTGTGTACCAGGGCTCCTGCGCCGTGCCGCAGAACCAGGATGCAGAGGCTAAAGGCAGCACCCGCGCCGCCATTAGCTGGAACCCCGGTACCGCCAACCAGCAGGAGTTTGTGGTATCCTACCGCAAGGCCAATACGCCGGATGCCGCCTGGTTTGAAGAAAAGACCAATGCCAACAGCCTTACGCTTATAGAGCTTAACCCGGCTACCGCCTACGAATACAAAGTGCGTTGCAATTGTGCAGATGGCGGACAAAGCACCTTTACAGATGTAAGAACAGTGACCACCGCGGCAGATGAGCTGGCGGAAACCGCCTATAACTGCGGTGTGATACCTGCGGAAGTAGACATCAGCAACCAGGAACCGCTGCCTGCTATACGCGCCCGCGATATGTTCATGGCAGGCGATTTTCCCGTGAAGATCCTGGAAGTCCAGGGCGCTAACGGCAACTACAGCGGTAAAGGATACATTGGCATACCTTACCTCAAAGGCGGCCAGGTAAGCGTAATGTTTAACAACATCTTCATCAACACGGATTACCGTATGGTGAAGGGCCAGGTAGTAACGGAATACGACGCCAGCTGGAATGGTATCAACAACCTGGATGATACGTTCGAAGGCGGTGGTAATACCGGCAACGTAGTATCCGGTACGGATACGGCGGATGTGGTGCTGGATGTGGTGGTAGATAAACCGGAAGATATTAAAGCTACCCCCAATACGGATGCGGATGGCAACCCCGCGCCTGGCGGTACGCTCACCGTTACCGGCAGCAATGGAGAAACCGTTACCAAAACAGTAGACAAACTGCCCGCCACCGTAAAAGACGCAGCAGGTAATATTTATAAAGTAGATGAAAAAGGCCAGGTAACACAGGTGGCCAAAGGCGGTGGCGCATCAGCATTACCGCCGGCCGGACAGCTCAACCAGCTGCATCCGGATAAAGCCGTAGTACGTTTCACCGGACATCCGGATGCAAAATATGCCTTCGATGCCTGGGATCCTGTATATGCAAAGAGCCAGATCTTTGGCGCGGAATACGAAAAACTGTCAGACGATTACCGGGTATCCGCCAAAGCAGTAGCTGCCGGGCAAACCGATGTGGTAACGGCCGAAGTGGAATTACATGATAATACGATCGTAGCGGACAGCATTAAGTTTATTACTGGTAAAGGCTCGCAATTCCTGAGCGAGTCAATAGGGAATAACAGATACAAGGTCTCCATCGTAGGTGGCCCGGCGGATGATGCGCAGGAACTGTTTGCCATATACAAACCGGCTAATGGCCAGTCCATTACCCTGGGTAAATTAAAAATAGCCGCTTACGGGCAGAAGCAGCGTAAGCTGGTACTGGTGCCGGTGAATGGTAACCCCGGCGATGCCGCAGGTATAGCGGCAACGCTGAACAAAGTATATGACTCCATAGGCATACACTGGGATGTAAGCGTAGATCAAACCTTCACCAACATGAGCTGGGATCTGGATGGCGACAGGCAGTTGAATGCCTCCGGCAGCGGCTTATTCAGCACGCTTACAGATGAGATGAAGGCCCTTAACAATGCCTATATCCAGGATCGTAAGCCGGATAACAGCACCGTATACCTGTTTGTGCTGAGCAATGGTAAAGGCAAGGAGGGCGCCCTGGCCGGCGACATGCCGCGTGATCACCAGTTTGGCTACTTGTTCACCGATGGTAGCAGCGACCTGGGATTAACCGCCGCGCATGAGCTGGGACATGGCATATTTAACCTCAAACACACGTTCGACGGCTACGGATTTGGCGCCGGCGACCTGGCGGATAATGTTATGAATTATAACGATGGCCAGCGCCTTACTAAATTCCAGTGGGACGCAGCGCATAACCCCGGTATAGTATGGGGCGTGTTCCAGAGTGATGCGGATGCAGGACTACTCAACACAAAAATGATCCTTGTATCTGACTACAAGCTGCCAGGCATTACAGATGCAGATTATATCGTTAATGGCAACATCAATTACGTGGCGCCCAATGGGAAGATCATTGCGCTGCCTAAAGACGTAAAAGTGTCCTTTGGTGGTTATGTGATGGTGGCCGGTAGCGGTAATGCCTCGTCTATCTCAAAAGACGCTATTGGCGTAGTGACCGGTTTCACGAAAGATAACAAACAGTGGCTGGCGCGGTATGAGAGCGGAGATTTCACCGGCTACTATGAAAACGCTGATAACACTAAGGCAAAATATGAATTTACGGATGTAGGGGGCACACAGTTGATAGTTGCAGGTATAGAATACAGCAAATGTAAGCTGGCATTCTATGCAGGCCGTTACCAGTCGCAAGCCATTAAGTATACTGATTTTAAGGAGATCAAGGTTGTTGATGACCTGCGGAAGCTGGTAGGCGTTAAGCAGATAGAAGGCCAGGTATGTATAGACTGTACAATACCTATGGAAAGCAAGCCTACGGAAATACAGACCTTGCTGGGTGAGCTGGCCAGGGACCCCAACAGTTCTACGCTGGATGATAAGATGGGCGGTATAAGTGAAGAGAACCTGAAGAACTTCCTCTGCGTAAGCGAGCGGGTGGCGCTGATCAGGAATATAGCCGATGGATTTTTGGTAGGCAATGACGATGAGATGTCTATCGTAAAACTGATCAGAAGTACGCCGGACGATCAGGTTAAACAAGTGTTGGACACTTTCAGGCTGGATAACACCGGTTTGCTGGCCCTGCTGTTTAAGAATATTGATGGCGCGGAACTGGAAGAATACTTCAGCGCCATGTCGCAACTATTCTTCAGAAGTAAGACAGAATTCGAATGGCAGGCGGAGTTTGATGCCTTTGATACCAGGCTGGCCGCTTTCCAGGAGACATTGAGTAAAGACGATTGTAACTATTACTATAAATGGGCGGACCAAGGCCTCATGGTCACAAAGGCCGCTTATTATGATGAAGCCGGGTCCATCAAGAATGATGTGAAGTACCAGTTCACCCCCTGGGCTAACCTGTTTGGCCAGGACGGCAAAGTGTCTATTAGCTATACGGCCAGGAACCCGAACTGCGGCATGATCAACCTGTCAGATCCGTTTAACTTAGGTCACTCCTATCAAAGCGAGCCCTTCAGGCTGTTAAGGATTTTCTCCGAGGAAGCAGATGGCACCAGGGTAGACGCCTATGTGCCGGCCATGTATATGGCGTATATAACCAGCAATTATGAGAAATATGCCATCATGAACGCGGTGAACAAGCTGATAGCCGTACTGGCGGCTAAACAGCTTGGGACAAAAGGCGCCTCTTTCTGGACATACCTGTTTGCTACAATAGACCTGGTAGTGGCAAATGGTAACCTCTATATTGCAGATAACCAGGCAATGCTGGCCAAAACAGAATCTGGTAAAAAATTCCTGGAGAAGTGGGAGGCCGCTAATAAATACATTATGATTGCGCAGGGCATCCGGCTGTTTTATGGCATTGGGGTGAAATATGTGGAGTTTAAACTGGCGGTGGATGAACTAAAAACGGCTTACCAGGAATGGAAATTTAAGGACTTTGCAGAGTTGAAGGCTAAAAATCCGGAACTGGCTGCCAAACTGGAAGCATTTGGCGCGGCGGGGCTCAAGAAGCTGGATGACCTGATCGCTGACTACGAACTGAAGGTGGCGGATGTGATGGCAATCGTGAAATGTCCCCGCGAGGTGGCGGAAAGGATTTTAGCCAATGAGGGGCACCTGTTCATACATGTACCTACCTCCGGCGCCAAGATCCTCTATAACGCCAAACAAGGTACCTTCCTGGTAGGTAGTTTTAACGCTGACCTGAAAGAAATACTGGAGGAGTTGAACTACCCGGTAGAAACAAATGCGATGGCCGTAGCGCCGGCTTCCAATCCGCAATTCCTGACGGCCGCCGGGCAAAGGTTTAACTTGCTGAATGTATCTGAGGATGTGGTGAGATCATTCACCAAAAAAGGCGGCTTCTTTGATAATGTAAACGCCAAGTGGGTGGATGCTGCCGTAGCACAGAAAGCCGACGTGATAATTGTTTCGAGCTTCCGGAATTTGTATACCTTAAGAAAAGGTAAGAACGTGCTCACCGGGTTTGGTAAAGAGGTGCACCGCTTTGAGTGGAAGCATGGATGGCGGTTCGATCCTGAAACAAACATGATGGTAGCGCCTGGCAGCCCTAACTTTAGCAAGTTAATGCCAGTAACTAAATTTGAGGATAATCTGCTCATAGATATTAACAAATAATAAAAGAGACGATATGGAGTTTGCGTTTTATCTCCCATTCCTGGAAAAGCAATTTGAACGATTGATAAAAACGTACCAGCTGGTGTTTGAAACGCCGCCCAATGCATATGAAGCGCATCTCAGCAATGGGCGCGCAAAGCTGCAGCTGTTTACGTTTGAACGTGAAGAAGGAATGGGGTTTGTGGTGATCGATCCTAGGAATGATAAGTACTACCACCTGCCGGATATCCTGCAAAAAAAGCAGATAGACAGTGGAAAGGAATATGAGCAGCTGGAGGCTGCCGGCTTATTGGACGAGGAGGATGAAGTGAAGGCTACCATCGCCTATGCCGCTATATGCCTTGAAAAATATTGCAGCGATCTTTTAAATGGCGACTTCTCTGTGATGGGAACATCTCATTGAGGCCTGCTGTTACTAACCGATATATACCTATAAAAAATCCTTAACGGATGCGTAAAACCCTATACCTATTCACGCTCCTTGCCATGGCCTCTTTCATGGCAGCGGCGGCGCCTTTCCGTACCATTACACCCGTAACAGACAGTACGGCTGCTGCCACCGGCGCCGCCAGCCTGCTGCCTACGCTCAATGACGCCCTGGCGCTGTTCGACGAACTGGATAAAGACAATAACCTGATCGATAACATCACCCCGGAATCCCTGGTGAAACTGCCCGTTGGCGAAAGCCGCACCCTTAACAACGTGCAGTATACCGTGGGCATCACCCAGGTGAAGTTCAATCCCAATTATGCGGAGTTTACCGCCTTCCTCCGGATCAAGATCCCCCAGAAGAATACCACCGGCAAAGTAAAAGACCTGTTCTTTGGCGCATACGGCGTAAAGCTGTCCCGTACCGGCGGCCTTATAGGAGATGTGAAACTTTCCCTGCTGGGCGATTTTCCCATTGACCTGGGCGGCGGCAAATCAACGCTGATCCTGAAAGGCGCATTCGATAAGGATAACAATATGGTGAACAACGGTGAGCCCGTCACCTATGCCTCTATAGATTGTAAAGGCTTTAAAGAGCTGAGTATTGCGGCAGATGTGCTCTTCTCCCGCGATATACTGATCCCGGTAGATGGCGGCGGACAGCCCATGCCTACCGGCCAGGTAAAAGGCAGCTTCCGTACTATAGCCAGCGACTGGAACGATATTATGGTGAACCTGAGCCTGCCTGCCTTCCAGGTGAATGGCCTCAAGGATTTTAACTTCACTATTAACCAGGCGGTGTTTGACTTTAGCGATCTGCGTAATGATCCCGCCACCGTATTTCCTGCCAGCTATGTGCAGGATTATATGCCTCCCGGCAGCCCCAACGTATGGAGGGGCGTATCCATCAGTACCCTGCATATTGACCTGCCGGGCATCTTCAAAAAAGGAGATAAAGCGCAGCCCATCACCATAGAAGGCAAAAATATATTGATAGATAACCAGGGCTTTACCGGCCTGGTAAGCGCCAATAACCTGGTGCCGATAGGAGAGGGCAGCGCCGGCTCCTGGCCTTTTTCCATAGACAAGTTCTCCCTGGAGCTGGTGGCCAATAACCTCAAAGGCGCCGGCTTTGGCGGCAGAATAAAACTGCCGGTGGATGATAAGACGGAACTGGTATACGATGCCCTTATCAGCCCTGCTAATGAATACCTGTTAACCGTAAAACCCAAAGACAGTATACAATTCGGTTTCCTGCGCGCATCGCAGGTAACCCTATACCGCAACTCCTCTGTGGAGCTGCGCGTAAAGGATGGCAAGTTCCTGCCCAAGGCTACGCTGAATGGTAAAATGACCATCAACGCTACCCTCAAACAGGATGCGCCGATAGATGATGATGGCGTGGGCAAACTGGCGGATATTGAGTTCCAGGGCCTGGAGCTGCAAACCGTAAGCCCCAAGATCAAGATCGCCAGCTTTGGCTATGATGGTACTATCTCCCTTGGCAATTTCCCGGCCAGCATTAATAACATAGAAGTAGCCGCCAGTAATGACGAGGTGCGCCTGGGCTTTGGCATAGATGTGCACCTGAGCGGTGAGGAAGATGGCGGTTTCCGGGGAGATGCCAACCTGGATATCATTGGCAAGCTGGATTCCGGTAAAGGATTGGAAAGCTGGAAATTCTCTAAAATAAGACTGAATGAGATAGGCGTAAGCTTTGACAATAGCGGCATTGCGCTGGATGGGCATATCTACATCTTTGAAGATGACCCTACCTACGGAAAAGGATTCGCCGGCGATCTGTCCATGACGCTGAAAAAGCTGAGCCTGACGGTAACGGCTAAAGCGGTATTTGGCCGCCTGCCGGATTACCGCTACTGGTATGCGGATGCGTTTGCCCAGTTAGGTATGGCGGGCATTCCTATCTTCCCCGGGTTTAAGATCAACGGTATTGGCGGCGGCGCGTACCAGCACATGAAATTGGGTGGCAGGGCGCCCGCGGGTACCTCCGGTATTGGCGTTACGCCTACCGGCTTCCTCTATGTGCCGGATAACCAGGTAAGTTTTGGCTTTAAAGCCTCAGTTGGTTTTGCTACTACCTCAGAGAAAGTGGTGAACGGTATGGCTACGCTGGAGATGGCTTTCTCTACCGGCGGCGGCCTGCGGTATATCCATTTTGATGGTACCGCCAAATTCATAAAAGACCTGCCGCTTGATCAGTTTAATAAACTGGCCAAGAATATGGAGAAACTGGGCTTTAGCGATGAAGAAGGCAAAAACCAATATGAATCGGAACGTAAGGCCATGGGCAACGATGCGGCCATTACCGCCGTGGCCAGTCTGGATATAGATTTTGTTAACTCCTCCTTACACGGGGTGTTTGAAGTATACCTGAGCGCAGGCCCCTTGCGCGGTGTAGGCGCGGGCGATCTGGCGGGTAGTTGCGTCATGCACTTTGACCCGGAGATCTGGTACATCCATATAGGCCGCCCGGATAACCGCATTGGTATCAAGTTTGGCCTGGGCCCCATCAATATACAAACAGGCGCTTACCTGATGGTGGGTAAGGAAATACCCGGCAGCCCGCCGCCGCCGGCTATCGTAGCCAGTATACTGGGCGTAGAGGCGGGAGAACTGGATTATATGCGCGATCTGAATGCGCTGGACAAAGGATCAGGTTTTGCCTTTGGGGCGGATTTTAGTCTCAGCACCGGCGACCTCACCTTCCTGATCTTCTATGCCAAGTTCGACGCCGGCTTTGGCTTCGATATCATGCTCAAGGATTATGGAGAAGATGTGCATTGTAAAGGCAGCAATGAGCCCATCGGCATCAATGGCTGGTATGCCAACGGCCAAGCCTATGGATACTTCCAGGGTGATATAGGTTTAAAGATCAAATTGTTCTTTAAGACCAAGAAGATCAGCATCCTCAAGGTAGGCGCAGCGGTGCTGGTACAGGCCAAACTGCCCAACCCGTTCTGGATGCGCGGTTATGTAGGCGGTTACTACTCCGTGCTGGGTGGCCTGGTAAAAGGCCGGGTGAACTTTAAAGTAACAATGGGCCAGGAATGTGAGCTGGTAGGCGGCAGCCCGCTGGATGGTATTAAAGTGATCTCAGACCTTACGCCTAAAGAGCAATCAACAGAAGTAGATGTGTTCGAAGCGCCGCAGGCCGTATTTAATATGGCGGTGGAAAAAGAGATCGAGCTGGATGATGATGCCGGCAATCCTAAGAAATACCGCGTAAAACTGGAGAAATTCGAAATGAATAATAATGGCGCTAACATTAGCGGCCAGCTGAAATGGAACGATGGCAAAGATGCCGTGGCCTTTTATTCTGACGAGATCCTGCCGCCGCACGCCACCATAAAAGCGCTGGTGCAGGTAAGCTTTGAGGAGCTGGTAGGCAGCAGCTGGCGCCCGGTAATGGATAATGGCCAGAGAGCGCTGGAGTCCAAAGAAGTAAGCTTTACCACCGGCGAGGCGCCGGAAAGCATTCCCATGAGCAACGTACAGTATACTTACCCGGTAGTGGACCAGGAACATTTCTTCCCCACAGAGTCCAACCAGGGTTATATACAATTACGCCGCGGTCAGTCCTACCTGTTTGATAAGAGCGCCGGCTGGCAGCAGGAACTGCATTTCAAAGCGGCCAACGGGCAGATCACCAACCCGGGCTTTAGCTATGACGCCGCTAATAAACAACTGGTATGGAGCTCGCCTGCCCTCACAAACCAGGCAAAATACACGCTGGAGATCGTTAACCTGCCGCCTGCAGGCAGCACGCCGCAACAGGTAACGCAGGGTTATACCGCCGCCAACACAGGCGATACGCAGGCAGAAGGCGGTGAAACAGATATACGGGATAATAAGGCCAGCGGCGCATTAACTAATACCGCCACCGGTGAAAAGATGATCCTGACCTATAACTTCAGCACCAGCCAGTATAACTCATTTGCGCAGAAGATGAGCGCCGTAAGCATTACCAAGGTGATACGCGAGCCTATCTTCCTGCCGGATGTGCATGCCCTGCAAACTTTCATCAACACCATAGAAGTGTTTGATGAGAAAGAGCTCACCGGCTCTGAATTCTCAGACGGGCAGCCGCTCATCAAAGGCGAGGCTGTACTGGATGGCGAGCCTTATTTCGAACAGGATATCAAACCGCTCATCTATAGCAACTATCCGTATAACGGTATGGTAAACCTGCCAAGGGAAAGCAACCAGTCGCTGATCCCCAGCTGGGCCATCCTGCCTATAGAAACTTACCTGCTGTACCCGGATGGCGGCCGTTTGCCTTACCGCTACCACCTGCCTAACCAGTATAAGACGGATCTGGTAGAGATCCAGACGCAGCTGGTAAGTAAAGCCATCTATACGCCATTACCGGCGCAGTATAAGCCGCTGTTGAACGCCATATTCCCGGTAATACGGCAGGGTACCTATAAAATGAAGCTCACCTACATGCTGCCCGGACAAAAGCCCGGTACCAGCACGGTGATCAGTATGTACAATCCTATACAATAAGTTTATGTGTAAAGCGCTGAGATATTTAATAACGATAGGTTTGATCTTTACCGGCAGCTGGGCCCTGGCACAGCAAAAAGCCGGTAACGGCCCGGCGGTGAAAGTGATAGCCAAACCCAAAGATGGGGCTGTATGGTTACGCTGGGCTGCCAGCAGTCCCTTGTCCTGGAAGTATGCTAACATATATGGGTATACGATCGAACGGTATACCATCGTTCGCGACGGACAGGTGCTGGACCGGCCGGAGAAACAGGTGCTGACCACCGCGCCCTTGAAGCCACGCCCCCTGGCCGCCTGGCAACGCATGGTAGATACCAGCGACTATGGCGCTATCGTAGCGCAGGCCATCTATGGCGAAACCTTTAAAGCAGAGGTACAACAGGGTGGCGCCATGATGGACATTGTGAACAGGGCCACAGAGCTGGAGCAGCGGTTTTCCTATGCCCTTTTTGCCTGCGACCGTTCCTGGTCCGTAGCGCAGTTTGCCGGCCTGGGGTTTATGGATAAGACTGTACAACCCGGAGAAAAATACCTGTACCGTGTATATACCAATATACCAGCCGCCAAAATGAAAACAGATACCGGCGTGGTTTACGTAGGCCTGCAAGATGCGCAGCCTTTACCACGCCCGCTGGACCTGGGCGCTATCTTTAACGATAAGGCCGTGATGCTGAGCTGGAACTACACCCTGCTCAAAGAAGTATATAACGGCTACATCCTGGAGCGCGCCTCCGCCGCTACCAATATGCAGTTTGAACGACTTAACAAAGAGCTGCTGGTGAATGTGAATGAGCGCGATTCCGGCGGCCCTACCCGTATCTATTATGCGGATAGTATTGCAGCCAATTATACCACCTACCTCTACCGCGTAAGGGGGGTAGATGCTTTTGGAGAGATGGGGCCACCCTCTGACACGGTAAAAGGCCAGGGCCTGCCTTCGCTGCCTTATAATCCTAAGATCACGAAGTACGAAATAAGCAAGGAAAATAAAGTGGACTTTGCCTGGGAGTTTCCCGCTGCCGGTAATGAGCTGATCACTGGTTTCAGCATTGTCCGCGCGCCCAGCGCAAAAGGGCCTTTTGATACGTTGCAGCGTAATATACCGGCGCAGCAACGGCAATGGCTATTGGAAAAACCATTGCTGCCATCCAACTATATGGCGGTAGTGGCCATAGGCCGTAACGGTACCGCAACGGCCTCCTTCCCGGTGCTGGTGCAACCGGAGGATAGCATACCACCCGCCATACCTGGCGGCCTGCAGGGCCGGATAGATTCTATGGGCCATGTAACCATCCACTGGCCGGCCAATAAAGAGCCGGACCTGATGGGGTACCGTGTTTTCCGCGCTGGCCGCGCAGATGCGGAGTTTGTACAGCTCACGGAATCGCCGGCGGCAGACACCATTTTCAGGGATACCATAGATATCAAATCCCTGAACAGCAAAATGTATTATAAGATCAAATCTGTAGATCAGCGCTATAACCAATCCGCTTTCTCTGCCATACTCGAGCTGCAGAAGCCGGACCTGGTGCCGCCTACCTCGCCCGTAATTACTGCCTATGAGATAAAGAATGGCCAGGTAAAGCTGATCTGGATCAACAGCTATGAAAAAGATGTGGTGAAATACCAGGTGCTGCGTAAGGAAAACAGCAATCCCCTGGCGGTATGGCAGGTGCTGAAGGTCTATGATAATACCGGTCTTGAGCAGGATAGCCTGGTGGAAACGCCGCCCCACCGTGATGTGGCGTACCAGTACACGGTACAATCTATAGACGGCAGCGGGCTGGTATCACCCAACGCTAATCCCCTTACCGTTACCGTGCCTACTGATGCGGCTAATATGCCGGTACCGGTGTTAAAGACCGCGGTGGACCGGGAGGAGAAAGAGATTGTAGTAAGCTGGTTATTTACCCAGCCCGGCGTAAACCAGTATTGGTTGTACCGTGCGGAGGGCGATGGTCCGCTGACCCTGTTGCAGACGCTGGACGCCACCCATGATAGTTATACCGATAAACAACTGCACGTTAACACCGGTTACCGGTACACGATAAAAGCAGTACTGCAAACCGGCCGCCAGAGCAAGTTTTCTGAAATGGTGCAGGTAAATTATTAATGATCCCTTTATTGAAATTATAAACTTATGAAAAGAGGTCTACTGTTTGTTATCATATTGTTAGCCTGTAGCCAGTTTGTAATGGCGCAGGCCCCCAACAATCCGTATGCCATCAGGTGGCAGGTACGCGTGCCGTTACGCACGCCGGAAATCCGCTGGACGGTAAAGATCGTCCAGGTGAACTGGGATAACTCTGAAATAGTGCTGTTCAACCAGGTGGTAAAAAGTAACTCCCGCCAGTTCTTTTCCGGCGTAGAATACCGCAACAGCAGCGTACATACTATACGCATGGATGTGGCCACGGATAACGGCAGAAATAACATAAGCTATTATTTCCCGGTAGATGGTAATACCGCCTACTCGTATGACCGTACCGGTACCTATAGCGGCGATAACTTTAATGGTGACTACTCCAAAATACTCTGGTTTTCTATACGGGTATTTAACACCATGCAGATCACTAACCCGGAACGCACAAATCCCATTGATGATAAATATTGTGAGGATGGCCACTTGCGGCTGAAAGTGGCCTATAACGGTGGTTCCACCTTCAGCCCCAATGGCTTTTGGCAATACCGGCTGGGTGGCGTGGGCGATTTTTCGCCGCTTGTAAACGCGGCTAACGGTATTCAGTACCAGGGCAACCTGTTAGACGTTACCCCGCAGGATATCTTTGGCGGTAATTACAAGAACCACCTGTATGAAAGGATTGAGTTCCGCGCCGCGCCATCAGTAGGGTACGGGTACGATTCCCAGTATTCAGGGATCAACGGAGAATTAAGGGGCCCTATCTATACGCTGGGGCCGGATGAAGGCTCCAATATCCTGGCCTATTACTTCCTGCCCGCATTGCCAAAACCTGTCAACGTATCGGCTGTGCAGCCCAGATGTTCCTATGATCAGGCCACCGGGGTAACGATAAATTTTGACCGGGACCTGAATTCAATTGAAACCATCAACGCGCTGACTATCTTCCGCGACCTGGGTAATGGCAACAAGGATGTATTTGATCAGTATGCGGATGCCAACGGTAATACCACCATCACTTCCCTGCCCGGTAACACCCTTACCTGGAGTAATGTAAAAGCAATGGCGCCTGGTAACTACCTGTTATCAGTAGAAGGGAAGAATAACGGTCAGACAGCCTGTGCTGCCACTTTTTATCCCTTCACCGTAACAGCCCCAACGCCGGTAACGATCGCCGATATTGTTCCGCAGAAAGTATTGTGCTTTAACGGCAACGGGGGCAGCATTACCGTTACGCCGGCAGGCGGCCAGGGTAATGGGGATGTGACCCAATATGAATACTCAAAAGATGATGGCGTTACCTGGCAGTCTGGTGATAATGTATTCCGTAACCTTACCGCAGGCAACTATACTATCAAGATCCGCGATAGCTACGGCTGTACCAGCCCCAGCTCACAACCGGTAACCATCACGGCGCCCACAGCGCCGCTGAAGATAACGGTGGATGGGTTCCTGGATCCTAAAGGATATGGTACCAATGATGGTTTCATCAATACCAGTGTTTCCAATGGTACCCCGCCCTATACCTATGCATGGAGCAATGGCGCTACCACAGAGGATCTTACCGGCTTAGGTGGCGGCGAGTTCAAACTGGTGGCAACAGATGCCAACGGTTGCCAGCAGGAGGCTAAAGTGCCGCTGGTAGAGCCGGATTCTATTGCGATCGATCTGGAAGAAACACCCATCAGTTGTAACGGCCGGCAGGATGGTGCGCTTAAAGCTACCGCCCACGGCGGCATAGGGGTATTAAGTTACCGCTGGTCCAATAACAAAACAACCACCACGATCACCGGTTTAGGAAAGAACCGTTATACAATAACGGTAACAGACGAAAATAATATCTCTAAATCCGTTCCCTACGATCTCAACGAGCCGGACATACTGACGGCTACCTTATTGCCGCTGGCCGCATTGTGTAATGGCGATGCAAACGGCAGCATAACATCCACCGTAGATGGCGGTACCGTGCCTTATGCTTATGCATGGAATACTGCCGGCACCGCAGACCACCTGGACAACCTGGTGGCAGGCGCTTACAATGTAACAGTAACAGACGGCCACGGTTGTACCACTACAGCCGATACCACCGTTACCCAGCCGGAGCCCTTGACCATACAGGCAGATGTAGTGCTGCCCACCCGCTACCAGCTGGCAGACGGCCGCATTGATATTACGCCACAGGGCGGTACTACGCCTTATGTTTACAAATGGAGCAACGGTCCCGTAACAGAAGATATTAACGGTCTGGGAGACGGTACCTACGAAGTATTGCTCACAGATAAGAACAACTGTACCTTAAAGCAAAGCTATATCATCAAACAACCGGACCCGCTTACCGGCGCTATAGAGGAGACCGCCCGCGTATTGTGTAACGATGCTGCTACCGGTAAACTCTATGCCCATGTTAACGGGGGCGTGCGCGCTTACCGGTATGCCTGGGACGATGGCGCTACAGACTCCGTGCGCACCGGCCTGAAAGCCGGCGACTACGGCGTAACGGTTACGGACAAGAGCGGTGTACAGCTGCGGCTGACATATACCATCAAACAGCCTACAGCCCTTACCCTATCAACCACCGGCAGCGAAATAAGCTGCAGTGGCGCAAAAGATGGTACCGTTGGCTCAGTGGCTGGTGGCGGTGTAACCCCTTACAGCTATCTCTGGAGCAATGGCGCTACCACGCCCAACCAGCAGGGTATCATCGGCGGCACTTACCTGTTGCAGGTAACGGACGCTAATGGCTGTATCATCAAAGGCAGCGCCATAGTGAACGTGCCTAATGCGCTTACCATCAGCAGCCAGGTAAAAGATCCTACCTGCGATGGTTATACTGATGGCGCTATTACATTGACCACCACCGGCGGCCGCCTGCCATACCGCTATACCTGGAATACAGGTGCGCTTACTTCCAGTATTAATAACCTGCCTGCCGGGTATTACAAAATAACCCTGCAGGATAAAAGCGGCTGTAAGCTAACACAGGAATTTAACCTGGTAGCGCCGCCGCCTTTAACGGTAAGCATTGGCGCGGATAAGACCCTCTGCGTAGACCAGGAGTATATCCTCGATGCTACCATTGCGGAAGGCTACACCTACGAATGGACCAGCAACAACGGTTTTACCGCCAGCACCCCGGCCGTAACAGTCACCAAAGCCGGCGACTATTGGGTAAAAGTAGCCAGCCAGCCGGGTTGTATTGCCCGCGATACGGCTATTATCAAAACAGACGACCGTGAGATCAATGCCAGCTTCCTGGTGAGCACACAGGCCTATAAAGGCGAATCCATTATCGTGGCTAATGTAAGCTTCCCCAGGGCAGACAGCGTAAAATGGAACCTGCCCAAAGGCGCCGTGATCACCAGCGAAGATAGCAGCGTAGTAGAGCTTAGCTTCCCCAACAGCG
Organism: Chitinophaga agrisoli; assembly: GCF_008386695.1. Taxonomy (GTDB): domain Bacteria; phylum Bacteroidota; class Bacteroidia; order Chitinophagales; family Chitinophagaceae; genus Chitinophaga; species Chitinophaga agrisoli. Next base: position 890,988 of record NZ_VUOC01000002.1, on the reverse strand, counting down.
GGCAGTATACCGTTGGTATGACCGCCTACCGAGGCGACTGTACCGCTTATATGGCAAAAGACCTGATCGTGATAGATACCGTAGCCCTGCCCGGCCTGGATACGGAATTTGAAAGCCTGTTCAAACGTACCGTAGTGCGCCCCAACCCCAACAACGGCCAGTTTTATGTAGATGTGGAAGTAACGGTGGACGCGCCTGTGAACTACCGTTTCGTGGATATTACGCGTAATAAAACAGTATACGAAAAACGTTCCCAGCTAAGCCAGTCAACCGTAAATACGGAAGCGTTTAACATACCCAACCTGCCCGCCGGCGTGTATGTGTTGCTGCTGGAAACAGCTAAGGAGAGAAAGGCGTTGAAGGTGATGATACTGTAAAAAATATAAGTTAGCTATTTGTTTTAGTGGTTAGTAACGGAGAGCGTTACTAACCACTAACTTTTTATAGCAGTTTAGTTAAAGCCTCGCCGGAACCCCGCGGGAGTAAACCCCGTATTCTTTTTGAAAAAAAGCTGAAAATTGGATTGTTCAGAAAAACCTATACTATAGGCAATATCCTGCAGGGGCCAGTTGGTTTGTAATAACAGCATTTTTGCCTCTTCCAGCAACCTGTTACGGATATGCGTGCTTACGCTTTGACCAGTCTGTTTTTTCGACAGCCGGTTCAGGTAGTTGGGATGTATATGCAGGTTATTCGCAAACTCCTTGGCCGTCCGGATCCGGATGGGATTAGTAAAGCTGATGCCGGCAGTCTCTTTTTCCAGAAGCTCAAAGAACTGGCAGATGGGCGGATCCGGAACGGCAGTCCCCGGCGTAAGAAAACGGGCGGCCTGTATGCTTTCCACTACCAGTAGCTGTAGCAGTGCCTGTATAATATCCTCCCGGTAAACATTGCCGGACCGGTCCTCCGCCTCCATCTTTTCAAAATACCGGCAGCAGGTACGCAATCTGCTGTTATTTAAACAGATCACCGTTTTTTGCCGGTCCCGGAACAGACCGGATGTATCCAGCATGGCTTTAAACTGCGGATACCGGATCATAAAGGCTTTTTTAAACAGCGCATAATGCGCCCCTGCTTGTATGGATAGATTTTTCCAGGAGATAATTTCATGAGGGCGTACAAATAACATCACTGGCCGCTTAATAGAATAAGTATTGCCGCCTATGGTTAACCTGCCGGCGCCGCCTGTCACAAGCATGATCTGGTAAAACTCCCGCCGGTTAGGCGACAAATAACTTTCCTGCATACCACCGCTGCTGAAAAACGTTTTACAGGTCCAGGAATCCCCCGCGCCGGTAACAAGCATTACTTTTTTTATTGACATGATGATAAATTTAAAGTGTATGCTACCGGGGAAGGCGGCCAGCCCCCCGCGCCCTGGATGCATATCAGAATATCATGCCGGTTTTCAAATAGTTGTATATCAATGGCTTATAACTCGTCCGCAGCGGATGGCCATCGATATATCGTTTTTTTTACGACAATGCCGCCGATATATCGTAAAACAGTACCTGTACAGATGATCAGATCCGGTGGATAAATGTTAAATTTAATTAGTGAATAGTGGCTTATGATCTGTCATGACGCCAACAACTTAAATGTAGCATGCTTACGGGTCCGGTCTGCAAAACAACTTTTTCAGTTGCTGAATGACCGTTTGAAACGCTTGCTCGGTTATACGTATACCACCATATTTTTACCCGGTACAAATAAAACAACGCTGTATAACTATTTTTCAGATCTGCAGCATCATCCTTTTGCCCGTTCGGCAGCGGCTACAACCTCCTCCATCAACCCTTACCTGCTTCATCCCGCAGACAGCAAAAAATGGAAGCCGCTGCAGCTGGACCTGTTGAATGGTGAAAAATTCATAGGCCGCTGGATCCTCTTATACGGCGCGCAGGAAACAGTAAGCGAAACCTGCCTGGAAAGCCTGCCCGGGTTTGCGGAATTAATAGCCGCCACCTTAACGAACAGTATAGACTACGAGGAGATGCTGGACCGCGAAAAGGAAAACGATATCATCCAATCCCTGAATATTGATTTTGCAACCATACGCCAAAAACAGGACCTGCTGAAAGTCATCCATTTTAAGTTAAAGAACTTATTCGATTTCAGCGATCAGTTTGTAGCGGTGATCAACGATGATAAATTAACACTGAGCTCCTTTCTGCAGGATACGCAGTCCTGGGCGGATGAGCACCCAAAATACAAACAATCCGTAGCAGCAAAATACCCGCTTAATGATGGTGTTTTTAATAAAGTGATCTTATCCAAAGATCCCCAGGTGTTTGATCTGCGGCAGCAGCATGCCAGGGGCAATATGCCGGAATACTTCCAGATCCTCTATGATAGCGGCGTCAGGATGGTGTTTATGGTGGGGTTGCATGTAAGGGACAGGATGATAGGCCTGTGGTGCATATGCCAGGTAGATGGCCAGCACATGAGCAGCGGACAGCTGCAGCTGATCAGGAAGATCTCGGTCCAGCTGTCCATTGCGGTAGAGAATATAAAGGCTAATGAAGCCATTGCCGCCAAGGAAGAAGAAGGCAGGTTATTACTGCGGATGAGCGATGATATTGCGAACATTCACGATCTCATCAAACGTTATAAACAGCAATTGGAAGAAAAGAAAATATACCTGGAAGAAGAGATCGGAACAACCCATAACTATGCAGAGATCATTGGTAACGGACCGGAAATGCAAAAGGTTTTCCGCCTGGTATCAAAAGTGGCCGGCACAGACAGCACCGTCCTGATCCTGGGCGAAACAGGCACCGGCAAAGAGCTCATTGCCCGCGCTATACATAATAACTCATCCAGGAAAGAGAGGATAATGGTAAAGGTTAATTGCGCCACCTTACCGGTACACCTGGTAGAAAGCGAGCTTTTCGGACATGAGCGGGGTAGCTTTACCGGAGCTATAGAGCGCAGGATCGGTAAATTTGAATTAGCCAACCATGGCACACTGTTTTTAGATGAGATAGGGGAGCTGCCGCCGGAACTGCAGGTAAAACTGCTCCGCGCCCTGCAGGAAAAAGAGATTGAGCGTATTGGCGGAAAAACTACCATTAAAGTAGATGTACGGATCATTGCCGCTACTAACCGCGACATTGAGAAAGAAGTAGCAGAAGGCCGGTTCAGGAACGACCTGTATTACCGGTTGAATATTTTCCCCATCTGCCTCCCGCCGCTCCGGTCACGCACAGAAGATATTCCCGTGTTGGCCGCTCATTTTATGCAACGCTTTTCCAAAAAATTAGGGAAGCAGATCAATAAGATCAGCCATAGTAAATTACAGGAACTGCTGCAATACAGCTGGCCGGGAAACATCCGGGAACTAGAGCACCTGGTAGAAAGAAGTATACTGCTCACAACCGGGGATACGATCACAGATATACCCCTGCCATCCCCCAGGCAACAGAACGTCAGCCAGCCTGCCCAGGTATACTTTTCCCTGAAAACGATTGATGAAAATGAACGGGAACATATCCTCAACACATTGATCTACTGCAAAGGCAAGATCACGGGAGAAGGCGGCGCGGCGCAGCGGTTAGGCGTTCCCAACAGCACCTTGAGCTCAAAAATGAAACGGCTGGGCATCAGAAAGGAACACTTTAAATAGCATGTTTGATATTCATAATACCGCATTTGATATTGATACAATCGCCTGGCGCCATTCCTCCTAATTTTGATGTGATAATAGATTCCAGATTTTTCACGTCAAAAACACCAGCCATGAAAAGATCCAAAGGTACCGTTATCCTGGTAGCATCAAGTGTGGATACCATTATTCTAAAAGATGGTAGCACAGACCGTATAGGTTTTTATCTGAATGAGCTTACCATCCCCATGCAGGCGGTGGTGGCCGCCGGTTATGAGATCGTACTCGCAACTCCCAAAGGCAATAAACCGGTGCTGGACAGATCATCCGCCATTGCTGCGCATTTCGGCAACAGCGAAGAAGCGCTGAACAAAGCGCTTGAATTTGTAGAGAAATACCCGGCTATGCAAAACCCGGTATCGCTTCGTTCGCTGGTAGAAGGCGGGCTGGACGAATATATAGGCGTATTTGTACCGGGAGGGCATCCGCCCATGGTAGATCTGATGCAGGACCCATACCTGGGCGCCATCCTGGGGCATTTCCATACAAATGCCAAACCATCTGCATTCCTTTGTCATGGCCCCATATCCATTGCCTGCTCCGTGCGGGATGCCGCCGCCTTCCGTGCTGCGATGGTAGCAGGCGATACAGCGGCTGCAAAAAAAGCGTCCGCAGGTTGGCAGTATGCAGGCTACCGCATGACGGTGTTCTCCAACGATGAAGAACATTACGCGGAAAAGAACGTATTTAAAGACCGTTTGGCGCCGTTCTACGTAGCCGATGCTTTAACCATTGCCGGGGGAAAACTGGAGTTTGCGGAAGGCGGTATCTTCAAACCGCACGCCGTAGTTGACCGTGAATTGATCACCGGTCAGAACCCGCCTACCGCGCCCGAGCTGGCCAGGCTTTTTGTAAAAGCGTTGGATGAGATCAGCGCCACTGTTGAAGTGTAAGAAATTTATCTTTTAATAAATAAACAATGAAATATAGAAAACTGGGTAATACCAACGAACAATTATCCGCTATAGGACTGGGTACTATGGGCATGAACCATGCCTATGGTGAGCCCGATGATAAAGAATCAATAGCTACGCTGAACCTCGCTATTGACTTAGGCATTAATTTCTGGGATACGGCTGATATCTACGCAAAAGGCGAAAATGAGAAACTGGTGTCAGAAGTATTGGTCCCCAACCGGGATAAGATCTTTATTGCCACCAAATTTGGCTTCCGCTGGGATGATGGGAAGGCAAATTCCTTTGATGCATCTCCCGCGTACATCAAAACGGCGGTGGAGCAAAGCCTGCGGCGCCTGCGGGTAGATCATATCGATCTGTATTATGCGCATCGTGTAGATCCGGATGTGCCCATCGAAGAAACCGTGGGCGCTATGGCGGAACTGGTAAAACAAGGTAAGGTCAGGTATCTTGGTTTATCAGAGGCTTCTGCTGCATCACTTAAAAAAGCGCATGCCGTGCATCCCATTGCGGCGCTGCAAAGCGAGTATTCGCTGTTGACACGGAACGTAGAAACAGAGATCCTGCCGCTCACCAGGCAATTGGGCATATCCTTTATTCCCTTTAGCCCGCTGGCCCGCGGACTGGTCACCAATACCCTGGATGTAAGCGCACTGGCAGATAACGATTTCCGAAGAACATTGCCCCGCTACCAGGAAAAATATGCGGAGAATAACAGGAAGCTGGCAGCCGGTTTTGCCGCGCTGGCCGCAGCAAAGCAGGTAACGCCGGCACAGATAGCGCTGGCCTGGGTGTTAAGCCAGGGCGAACATATTATACCTATCCCCGGTACAAAAAAGACCAAATACCTGAAGGAAAACGCGGCCGCAGTAGATATAGCACTAAGCGCAGACGATTTGCAAACGATTGAAGAACTATTGGCAAAATACCCGGATACCGGCGCCAGGTATACGGAGCAGCATGAACGAATGGCGAATAACTAAATGGATTTGTTTGGTTTCCTAACAACTTCATTCACTTCATTCAGGCCGTTCATTTTATTCATTTTGTCTGGCCCCTTTGCCTGTATAACGAACTGCTTTACTTTTGGAGTAAACTCTAAAGTTGGCATAGGTTATGAAAAGGCACTCAAGATCTCCATCTGTTAGTGCCCTTTTTTTTGCTTGAGGAAAAAAAATAGTCGTTAGTAATACTGATAATGCGGGGGCATTGTATCAAAAATTACTAACGACTTTCCTTTATATACAAACTTATCCTTAACGGATGATCAGCTCTTCGAAATTCCTTTCCACAGCTACTTTCACCACGCCTACAGCAAAATTGCGGTTATTAAGCTTATACGCTTTGCCATCCACTATATACTCCGTAGGCTTAAACGGCAGGCCATGCACCAATACCCGGTGTTTCTTATAACTGGCCTCGTACTGCCCGGAGAACTTCTTCTTCAGACGGAACTGCTGCTTATCAGATACCTGCTTAAAGTTGATGATATTATACTGCCCGTTTTTATAACCATAGTGGTCGCCGGCGTCTTCATACAGCATACTGGGCGTAGATTGATCACTGTAATAAACATTCAGGATCATTTCGTCAATCTGCTTCTCATCCACATACTGGATGGCGGGATAGTTGGGCACTACGGCGCCTGCTTTTACAAACAGCGGCATCTCTTCCAGCGGCGTGGGTATCTTCACTACCTGTCCGCCTTCAAAGAGTTTATCGCTAAAGAAATAATACCATTGGCCGGCTGGCAGGTATACCTCTTTCTCCGTGGAGCCCGGCGTATCCACATGGCTGATCAGCAGGGCATCGCCCAGCATGAACTCATGGGAGCGGTTATAGGTCTGCGCATCCTGCTGGGCCACAAAGGCCAGGGGGCGCAGCATGGGCGTACCATTAAAGCTGTATTGCCAGAAGGTGGTATACAGGTAGGGCAGCAGGCGGTAACGTAGCTGTATAAAACGTTTGGCCACAAACTCGTATTTGCTGCCAAAGCTCCAGGGCTCCTGGTTAAAGCCGGTTTCATTGCTGGCGGAGTGGGTGCGCATCAGCGGGTGAAAAGCGGCCAGCTGTACCCAGCGGGTATACAGCTCTCCGTCCGGTTCGCCAATAAAACCGCCTATATCACTGCCGGCAAAGGAAATACCAGATACGGATAAGCGCTGGCATTGTATGCTGGCCAGCCACAGATGATCCCATTCAGATACGTTATCGCCTGTCCACACAGAGGCCCAGCGTTGGGCGCCGGCGTAGGCGGAGCGGGTGATCACAAACGGGCGGTTAGGCATCAGGTATTTCTTGAGGCCTGCTGCCGTAGCCTTGCTCATCAAATGCCCGTATATATTATGCGCCTTACGGTGGCTCACGTCTTCGCCATCATAATCATGCCGTACATCTTCCGGGAAAGTGCCCATCTCAAATACGGCCGGTTCGTTCATATCATTCCAGACCCCTCTTACGCCGGTGTCCAGCAGTCCTTTAAACAGGCTGCTCCACCATTCGCGTACCCGCGGGTCTGTATAGTCCGGGAACACGCATTTGCCCGGCCATACATCGCCTTCCATCAGCGCGCCATCCGCGCGTTTACAGAAGTAATCCTCTTCCATGCCCTGTTTATAGATCTCGTAATCCGGGTCTGCTTTAATGCCGGGATCAATGATCACCACGATCTTAAAACCATCGTCAGAGAGGTCTTTGATCATCTGCTGCGGATCTGGGAAATACTCCTTGTTCCAGGTAAAACAGCGGAAACCATCCATATAATCAATATCCAGGTGGATCACGTCACAGGGGATCCGGCGTTTGCGGAACTCGGCCGCTATCTCGCGTACCCGTTTTTCCGGGTAATAGCTCCAGCGGCATTGCTGATAGCCCAAAGCCCATAGCGGCGGCAGTTCTGCCGTACCGGTTATTTTGGTGTAGGCCTCCGCTACCTGCATCAGCTGCGGACCATAGATAAAATAATAGTTCATTTCGCCGCCCCTGGCCCAAAAACTGGATACTTCCTCCCGCTCATGCCCAAAATCAAACAGGGTACGGAACGTATTATCGAAGAAGATGCCATAGCCTATGCCATGGTGCAGCCCGTAGTAAAAAGGAATATTGCGGTACAGGGGATCGGTATCTTTCTGGAAACCATAAGCGTCCGTACCATAGTTCTCCAGGCGTTTGCCGCGCAGGTTCAGGTCCGTGGGTTTATCGCCCAGGCCATAAAAGCACTCGCCTTCCTGGATGGTTTTGCTGCAGTAAACGATCTTACCGCCCTTGAGCAGGTAATGCTGCCAGTGAAAGCCCAGCTCATCCTGGTTAATGATACGCCCCTCTATATCCGTAATGGTCAGGCGCAGGTTATCGCGGGCTACCCATATACGGATAGCGTCCGTGTAGATCTCAAATACCTCTTCAAACTCCCGTATGCCAAAATTGATGGGGGACTCTTCCAGCCGGTCGCTGGTAGCATAGGAAAAATCGCGTTGGAACTTACCATCGGCCGCATAGCGGAACCGCACAATCTTATCAGAAATGATCCTTATCTCCAGTATGGTTTCCGTTGTATAGAAATAAAAGAAATTGCCTTCTTTTTGCCATTTCCTGACGCTGTCAGGATAGTGTTTTACAGAATACTTACCCGACGAACTTGTTACTTGCATAGTTTGCTTTTAAAAAATCCAATCCGCTATCATTAGCCCGACCACTCATCTAAATTAAAAAAAAATCATGTGAAGACCTTGTTTTCTGCGTTTGACATGATTAACCCGTCGTTCACCTGTTAAATCGATGTATTGGCTAAATCGGCCGCGAAAAATATTAAATAACCGGTAACTTTATTATAAACGTACTTTTTTGCTTTAACCTATTTGTCCTACGGCGCGCTTTTTTACAGGCGCGCTTTTTTTATGCCGTGAAATTGCATCGCTTTTTTCAAATTGTTATCCAACTTGGGTGTTATTGCTTCGTTACTGCATATAAACGTTACTGCAACTGCATGTAAACGTTACACCCTACCACGAAATGCGGGGTAGCTGCTGTTGCCTGAACTGCACGTTTTATGCCATTGTGTGGTTATTCCGGTTTTGTACTGCTTTCAGGGATAGGTTGCCATTACTAATTAAAGTAGTTTCTGCTACTGACTAATATTTAAACGTGTTATACGGCCGTTACTCCCGGCCAGGAATATCCCTTTGCCATTGGGCGATACCTGTACCACATGAAACCCTTCCTTGCTCAGCGGCGTCCAGTGTTGGCCATCATCCGTAGATATATCGGTGCCGGAAGGGCCGGTGGCCACCAGGGTGCGTTGGCCTACCCAGGCTACGCAGGAGCGGTAGCCGCCCGGAGGCTGGATAGGCGCATGCCAGGTGCGGCCGCTGTCCAGCGTAAACAGGCAGTGCTGTTGCCGTAGGGTATCATTACTGTAATCGCCGCCTACTACCACGCCATGCACGCCGCCATTTTTAAAGGCCACAGAAAAAGCGCCGGTGCTGGCCTTACCCTGCAGAATGGGCAGCGCAAACGCCTGCCAGCCTTTGTCCGTAAGGTGGAAAAAACGGGCGGTATCGCCCCCTGTCACAAAACAGGCCTGCTGGCCCAGGGGTTGCAAACTGGTGCCGCTGGCGGCAAAAATAGCCTCGCCGGTAAGGGCTTTGGGCCGCCGGGCAGGAGGGAGGGTATCCCATTTAAGCCCGCCGTTATGAGTGACCAGCATGGTAAAGCGGCCGTTCAGCGGGTCGCCAATGGCCAATCCCTCTTTTGGGGGAATAGCAGACCCTTCCTTAGCGCGCCGGAAAAGCACCCCATCAAAAAAGATCCCCTTTGTATTATTATAATATACCTTTTCCCAGGTTTGGCCGCCGTTAGCGGTATGGAACACGTACGCCGGCGCCCCGGCATTGATCACCACGGCCTCCCGCTCATTAAAAGCGGCCAGGCTGCGCCAGTCGCAGCTATCACACCCCTTTACCCGTAACCATTGCCACTGCCGGCCACCATCCGTGCTTTTGCCCACCATACCGTCCGTGCCGGATACCCAGATCACCTGGTCGCTCACCACGCTCATGCCCCGGATACTTTTTATAGGCCCCCGGACCAGCAGCTCCAGGGTGGGGGAGGACTGGCCATATACACCCAGGGCGGCGCAACAGCATAATATAAGATAGCAACAGGTAATCTTGAACATTTATTTACAGGATGTTAGTGAGCAAGAAAAATACAAAATCATTCAAAAGTGTGATGCAGATTTATATATTTGCAAACAACTAACCGGCATAAGTGCGTCATTTACCATCCCAGATAAAAAAACTGCAGCTGCTTGGACTATTGATTTTCGCAATGAACACCCTGTTTGCACAAGAGGGACGGTATATTTTTGATTCCTACAGCGTAAACGAAGGCCTTTCCCAAAGCGTAGTCAACGACATCATCCAGGATGACCAGGGGTTTATGTGGATCGCTAACCGCGATGGCGTGAACCGCTTTGACGGCTACGTATTCAACGAATACCGCTATAAGACCAGCGAGCAGAACAGGGCCGGCGTAGGCAAAGGCAACCTGGTAGCCAACAGCTCCAGCGGCGCCCGGGCCGTTATTAACCGCTTTGACCTGAAAGGATATAAAGGCTACGCTTTTTACAAAAATAGCCGCGGACAGCTCCTGCTCTCACACAATAATGGTATCAGCCTCTACGATCCCTATCGTAACACGTTCAGGGTAGTGCTGGAAGACACTTCCAACCTCAATGAGCGCGAACGGGACCGTAGTATTAAATATAAGATCCTGGGCGAGGATACCGCCGCCCACCAGCTATGGATCTGGCGCCCCCTTAAAGGGCTCTATGTACTTGATAACCATAGCTACGCCATTAAACGCGTGATCCTGTACCCGCCGCAGTTTACCGCCCGCGGCCTGGTGCCACGGGATATCCTCAAGGACGGGAACCAGATCTGGATGAACTTTGAGCCGGGGGAGCTGCTGGCCATGAATACCCAAACCCTGCGTCTCTCCACCTACTGCCTGCCGGGCATAGACGATGCCCCGGTGATGCGCAACCTCAATGCAGACTCCATGATCATTGCCTGCAGCGGGCATATTCTCATGTTCAATAAAAAAGAACATAAATTCACGGATCTCACCTATACAGAGTATGACGATAAAGGCGAGGCCTTTGAGCCGGCTGTGATGGAGCTGGACCATAACCGCAATGTATGGATAGGCGGTAGCGATGGGGTGCTTATCTACAGCATACGCCGCAACGAGATCATCCAGCATATCACCACCTTTAACACATTCGAGACCCGCTCCCTCAACAACGTGCGCTATTTGTACCGCGATGCGGCGGACAATATGTGGGTAGGCACCAGCGGCGACGGTATCAAAAAATATTCCCCCCACAAAAAAGTATTTAACCTGTACCGGTCCCCCTTCATCTCGCACAACATGGTGCGCTCTATTTACAAGCATGACGATGGCAAGCTCTACGTAGGCCTGCTGCGCGACGGGCTGGATATTTATGAGGAAGGCGGCCGTTTCCTGGAACGGATCTCTAACAGCGAAGGGCATATGGCCTTCCCTGCCAACACCATCAACGCCATTTGCCGGGAGAACTATAAATACCTCTGGATCCATTTCGAGGGCCGCTCCCTTGGCCTGTTTAACGTACAGACCAAAAAATTCCTGAACCTTACGCCAGTGGTGGATACCCTGGGCCTGCCACTGCAGCTGGATAATTATGCGCCCTTCCTGTTCCGGCGGGTAAACGGCGAGGTATATTTTAATTATGGGGAATACCTGCTGTCCATCAGCGTGGATGAAAAAGGGAATAATAAGTACACCGCCGCGCTGGTGCATCATTTTCCCGGAGAGATCCTGAACTGTTACTACGAAGATTATATGGGTAACCAGTACATTGGCACCCAGGCCAACCTGTACGTAAAGGACGTAGGCAACGTGCGCTGGCGCACCGTTACCCTGCCGGCCGGCACCATTGTAAAAAGTATCAACAAGAACGCGCAGAAACACCTGCTCGTAGCCACCAGCCGGGGCCTGTTCATTATGGACACCGCCTACCATGTAACGCAGCATTATAACAGCTACGATTTTCCCGCGTTGGTGAACGATTTCTTTTACGGCGTACTGCTCGATGATAAGGACCGCATATGGGTAAGCCATAACAAAGGCCTGTCCCAGATAAACCCGGTCACCAACGAGATCACCACTTTTAATCACGAGGATGGTCTGCAGTCCAACGAATTCAATACCGGCGCTTATTTCAAATCGGTGGATGGGGAGCTGTTCTTTGGCGGCATCCGCGGCGTAAACGGTTTTTACCCGCGCAATTTCCGCAATAACCCCTTTGTGCCCAAGGTTGTCATAAAACGGATGGAAGTGCTGGACCGGCCTTATGAATCGGACACCGCCATTTCCCTGCTGCATCATATAGAATTACCCTATAACCAGAATACCATCGCCATTGAGTTTGTACCATTGGAATACACTAATCCCTTGAAAAACAAGGTGCAGTACAAACTGGAAGGCGCGGATGAAGATTGGGTGCAGGCCGGCACCTTCCGCATGGCGCGGTATACCAACCTGCGGCCCGGCACTTATACCTTTAATGTACGCGCCTCCAATAACGATGATATCTGGAATACGATTCCCACTACGCTAGAGATCGTTATCCGTATTCCTTTCTGGCAATCATTGTGGTTCAGGTTTTTATTACTGTTATTGCTGTTAGGCATTGCTTATTATTTTTCTACTTTGTATCTTGATTATAAAATACGCCATGAGAAGCTGAAGCTGGAGAAAGAACAGGCGGTGGATCAGGAGCGGGCGCGTATTTCGAGCGATATGCATGATGATCTGGGCTCCGGATTATCTACTATCCGTCTTTTAAGCGAGATCGCGAAACGTAAGATCCAGGACCCGTCCCAAACCCGTGAATTAGAACGCATTTCCGAGGCAGCCGGCGAATTGGTCGATAAGATGAGCGAGATTATATGGGCAATGAATTCCTCCAACGACTCACTGGAAAACCTGATCGCTTACATGCGTAGTTTTGCCGCCGACTTTTTGGAACATGCCCATATCACGCACCAGTTCTTCATACCGGAAAACATTCCCAACATAAAGCTCAGCGGCGGTACACGCCGTAATATCTACCTGGCAGTCAAGGAGTCGCTGCATAACGTAATGAAACATGCCCAGGCTACGGAAGTAGAGGTAGAGATCCAGGTAAAAATGGAGCAGCACATGACCATACAGATAAGGGATAATGGCAAAGGATTTGATCAGGATAAAGTGCGGCTGTTTGGAAACGGATTGAAAAACATACAAAAAAGGATGCAGGCCGTAGGCGGGCATGCAGACATCACCTCCCGCAACGGGACGATAGTTTTTCTAGATATCCCATTAAATTGATCTATTTTTGTTCGAATAATCACATTTTCGTGTTAAGTAAGTAACCGCTAAGACTACAATAATGACTGTGTATTCCAAAAAGAAGTCCCAGGATAGTATGGATGTTATTTCAGTGGCCATTGTTGAGGACAATCATGATATCCGTACGGCTATGGAATTATTGATCAACGGTTCGGAAGGCTATGCTTGTATTGGTACCTTCAACAATGCAGAAACCGCCCTGGAACAGATACCCCATTTGTTACCCAACGTAGCACTGATGGATTTTAATCTTCCCGGAGGCATGAATGGCATTGAATGTATTGCCCGTTTAAAGGCAGAGTTCCCCGACATGCAATTTATGATGCTGACCGTGTATGAAGATGATGATAAGATCTTTCAGGCCCTGGAAGCAGGCGCCAGCGGATATATCCTCAAAAAAACATCTCCCGGCGAGCTGCTGGAAGCCATCCGGGACCTGCACGAAGGCGGCTCTCCCATGAGCTCTCAGATAGCCCGGCGTGTAGTAGCCTACTTCCAGAAGCAGGCTAAGCCCAACCCGGCGCTGGAAGCGCTTACCTCCCGTGAAAAAGAGATCCTGGACCAACTTTCCAAAGGTTTCCTGTACAAGGAGATCGCCAGCAATCTTTATATCAGTATTGAAACGGTAAGAAGGCACGTGCATAATATCTATGAGAAACTGCATGTTAGAAGCCGTACCGATGCGGTGAACAAGTACTACAACCGCTAACTTTACCTTGGTTTTTTTTCAATAAAAACAGGAAGTCAGGAGGCATACCACGGTCTGTGCAAACAGATTGCATAGTATTGTATTGCCGCTCCCGGCTCCCTGTTTGACTACATTGTAGTGGATTAGCAAACCTGCTTTAATCTGCTTTTCTGTTCACACGTACTTTTGCCAGGTTTTTGCGCAACAGATGCGCAAATAATACCATAGAGGCAATGAGCAGGCAAGCCAATTTGAATAGTAGACCGGTTCTCATAGGTATAGGGTATTATAGTTAGTTCTTAGCTTTTAGTCGTTAGCGCTTAGCTCTTGACAGTAATTGTAGCCTAACGGTAAAAACTATATAAGGTAGATTGTTTGTTATCAGTTCATCATTTGCCACTCGTTAAACCGCTTCATCCATTTACTGAAGATTTCACGGAAGGGACGACGGCCCCTGTCTGTAAGGAAAGTGATCAGCAGTGCAACAGAAAGCACTACCATTAGCATCATCAGGCATAGTGTTTTCATAGAATTAGGACAGTTTTTGTACTTGTGTATAACCAGGACTGTAAATATAGATAAATCTATCATATAAAATATAGTTTGCATAAAAATTTATTTAAACACAAGAATTTGGGACGGGGTGCATAATTTATACTTGGGATGATTGCCCGAATCCTTTATTTTTGCCAGTACCCGGATTTTGCTAAAAGATTTAGTAAGCCCGGCCCTGAAGCTTGTAAATAGTTATCTTAATATATATATGGCAATTACAGACAAAACGGAAAAGGACAAAAAGGACCTCTTCGCAGCCTATACGGAAGACTCGATCCGTTCGCTCGATTGGCGGGAACATATACGCCTGCGGCCGGGTATGTACATTGGCAAGTTGGGAGATGGTACCAGCATGGACGATGGTATTTATATCCTCATCAAGGAAGTGGTGGATAACTGTATTGATGAACATACCATGGGCTTTGGCCGCCAGGTCGATATCAAGGTATCTGAGCACAGCGTGACCGTGCGCGACTATGGCCGCGGTATCCCCCTGGGCAAGGTGGTGGACGTGGTGAGCAAGATCAATACCGGCGCCAAATACGATAGCAAGGCCTTCCAGAAATCCGTAGGTTTGAACGGGGTGGGTACCAAAGCGGTAAACGCCCTCTCCCAGTACTTTAAAGTACAGTCCATACGCGACGGCCGCCTGAAAACAGCGGAATTCGAGCGCGGTGTGCTCACCAAAGAGCATAAAGAGACCGCTACCAGCGAAACGAACGGCACCCTGGTAACCTTTACCCCGGACGATACCGTTTTTAAGAACTACAAATACATCCCGGAATTCCTGGAGAACCAGATTTGGAACTACTGCTTCCTGAATGCTGGTCTCACCATCAACTTCAACGGGCAGAAATACGTTTCAAAGAACGGCCTGCTGGACCTGCTGCAGCGGAAAACCAATGCGGAGGACCTGCGCTATCCTATCATCCACCTCAAAGGAGAGGATATAGAAGTGGCCATTACCCATGAGAACCAGTACGGGGAGGAATATTACTCCTTTGTGAACGGTCAGCATACCACCCAGGGCGGTACACACCTGGCGGCTTTCCGCGAGGCCTTTGTAAAGACCGTACGTGACTTCTACAAAAAAGACTACGATGCTACGGATATCCGCGCTTCTATCTGTGCCGCTATCTCTGTAAGGGTACAGGAGCCGGTATTTGAGTCGCAGACCAAGACCAAACTGGGCTCCCTGACGGTATCTGAAGGCGGCGCCTCTATGAAAGCCTTTGTATTGGACTTCCTGGGCAAACACCTGGATGATTTCCTGCACAGGAACCCTTCCGTGGCAGAATCCATGAAGAAAAGGATCGAGCAGAGCGAACGCGAACGCAAGGAGCTGGCCGGTATCAAAAAACTGGCTAACGAGCGCGCCAAAAAGGCCAACCTGCACAACCGTAAACTGCGCGACTGCCGCCTGCACTTCAACGATGAGCTTACCGGCAAGGACAAATTGGAAATGGAAGCCCGCCGCCTGGATACGATCATCTTTATCACGGAGGGCGATTCCGCAAGCGGCTCCATCACTAAATCCCGCAATGTGGAAACACAGGCGGTATTCAGTTTGCGTGGTAAACCGCTCAACAGCTTTGGCCTTACCAAAAAGATCGTATACGAGAACGAGGAGTTTAACCTGCTGCAACACGCGCTGAATATAGAAGAGGGCCTGGAAGGGCTGCGTTATAATAAGATAGTGGTAGCAACCGATGCAGACGTGGATGGTATGCACATCCGCCTGCTGCTGCTCACCTTCTTCCTGCAGTTCTTCCCGGACCTGGTGAAGAACGGGCACGTATATATCCTCGAAACGCCGCTGTTCCGCGTGCGCAATAAACAGGAAACCATCTACTGCTATAATGAAGAGGAGAAACAGGCAGCGGTGAAAAAACTGGGCAACAAACCGGAGATCACCCGCTTTAAAGGCCTGGGCGAGATCTCGCCGGAGGAGTTTGGCCGTTTCATTGGCGAAAACATGAAAGTGGATCCCATCATCCTCTCCAAAGACATCCATATCCAGAAACTGCTGGAATATTATATGGGTAAGAATACGCAAACCCGTCAGGAGTTTATTATCAGCAACCTGCGGTACGAAAAAGACCTGGTGGCCGAATAACAATCAATACTAGTTAATGAGCGTACTACATATCGTATTCGGACAGTCCTCCAAACCGGTGCTGGCTGCAGCATTTGAACTGGACGAGAAAATAAAAGGGGACATCCTCTGTTTTGAAGATGATCTTTCCATTGGCCCGCTGTTTATACTGGACACCAAAGATGGCCAGGCTAACCGCCGCCAGTGGTGGCAGCAGCTGGCCGGCATACAGCCGCAGCCGGTAGCGGAGCAAGCTGCAACGGAGCAAGCTGCAACGGAACAAGCTGCAACGGAAAACACGACCGCCGCCACCCCTCCCGCTGAAGAAGAAGTGGCCGGCGATCCTGAGCTGGTCAAACAGTTAAAAGCCCTGCTAAAAACAGAGCCGGAACAGGAAGTCTGGATCTGGGCCGGACAGAACGCCCGCGACGTATGCGGATATTACTGGCTGGTCAGTCAACTCTACGACTTTTCCGGCCGTATACATATCATTTACCTCAACAACCTGCCTTTCCTCAACGAAAAGAACGCCGTATTTTATCCTACCCACCTGCACCAGATCATGCCCAGGGAATTCCTGAAGGCTAAGAAACTGGCCCGCCCGGTATCCGTACCGGAGTTTGAGCTGGATGGCGAGGAATGGCACCGTCTAATGAACGAGAACGCCGGCGTACGTTTGCTGGAAGGCGGCAAAAAGATAAAAGGAGAACCGGTGGCGCATTACGACAAGGACTTGCTGGCACAGTGTACAAAAGAGTTCCAGAAAGCCTCTAAAGTCGTAAGCCAGGTAACCGGCAAGCTCAAGTACCCGGTAATGGACCAGTATCTCGCCTGGCGCGTGAAGGAGCTGATCCGCACAGAACAGCTGGAAAGCAGGGGAGAGCTGAAAACAGCAAAGGAATTTGAAGTGAAACTGCCGGGCGGCGGAGAAGCGCAGCCCGACATACCCGGTGAAATACTGGGATCATAGTAAAAAAATAACAATGGTATCGGTAACACCTTTGGAATTAATAGGCCAGGACGAACGCGGGGCCAACTACATATGGGAAAGCCAGCGCACCGGCCGTTTCATTATGTGTTTCCGGAAAGCCGGCAGCAGCAGTGGACAGCATTACCACGAAGGCAAAAGCGATTACAAGAACCCGGAAATACTCTTTGTATTAAGCGGCAAAGCAGCACTGCACTGGTGCCCTTTGGATGAAAAAGAGATCCGCGTAATAACGATCGAAGCGCCTGCCAGGGTAGAAGTAGCCATCAATATCTGGCACCAGCTGATAGCCGTAACCGATTGTACCTTTATAGAGTTGAACTCCCTGGAAGACGTGCAGCGCGATTCCGTGCGGATTTGGAGGGAAGACTTTGAAAAAAATTTTAGCTTATGAGTGACATTCAAGATAATCTGCCAAACGACGAATCATTACACAATATCATCCACGTGGGTGGTATGTATGAAAGCTGGTTCCTGGACTATGCTTCCTATGTGATCCTGGAGCGTGCGGTGCCCAGCGTGGAAGACGGGTTAAAACCGGTACAACGGCGCATCCTGCACGCCATGAAGGAAATGGACGATGGCCGCTTTAATAAGGTAGCCAACGTGATTGGCCAAACCATGCAGTACCACCCGCATGGCGACGCCTCCATCAGCGATGCCATCGTAAACCTGGGACAGAAAGAACTGCTCATTGAGACCCAGGGTAACTGGGGCGATGTACGAACCGGCGACGATGCTGCCGCCGCCAGGTACATTGAGGCGCGCCTCTCCAAATTTGCGCTCGATATCGCGTTCAACCCTAAGACCACCACCTGGCAACTAAGCTACGACGGCCGTAAGAACGAGCCGCTCACGCTGCCCATGAAGTTCCCCCTGCTGCTTGCACAGGGCGCCGAGGGCATTGCCGTGGGCCTCTCTACCAAAATATTACCGCATAATTTCTGCGAGCTCATAGAAGCCTCCATTAAATACCTGCGCGGCAAAAAGTTTGAGCTGTTCCCGGACTTCATGACCGGCGGCATGATAGATATTGCCGGTTATAACGATGGTAAACGCGGCGGCAAAGTAAGGGTACGCGCACATATAGAAGAGAAGGATAAAAAGACCCTGCTGGTAAAGGATGTGCCTTATGGCGTAACCACCACCCAGTTGATGGAATCCATCGTAAAGGCAAACGACAGTGGCAAGATCAAGATCAAAAAAGTGGTGGACAACACCGCCAAAGATGTAGAGATAGAGGTACAACTGGCGCCCGGCATTTCCCCGGACATCACCATCGACGCCCTTTACGCCTTCACAGACTGCGAGATCTCCATTTCGCCCAATGCCTGCGTGATCGTAGAAGACAAGCCGCACTTCCTCACCGTTTCCGACCTGCTGAAGTACTCCGCAGACTTTACCCGCGAGCTCCTGAAACGCGAACTGCAACTGCGCCTGGCGGAACTGGAAGAAAAATGGCACTACACCTCCCTGGAAAAGATCTTCTTTGAAAAACAGATCTACAAGGAGCTGGAACAAAAACACAAAGACTGGGAAACCGTACTGCAGGCCATTGATAAGGGCTTTACCCCCTACAAGAAAAACCTCAGAAGGGCCATTACCCGCGAAGATATTGTAAAGCTCACGGAGAAACCCGTACGCCGTATCTACCGTCTCGATATCAACGAGCTGAACGAACAGATCAAAGGCATTGAAGGCGATATCAAACAGGTAAAATTCGACCTGGACCACCTGGTAGACTTTACCGTTACCTATTACGAAAACCTGCTCAAGAAATACGGCAAAGGCCGCGAAAGGCTCACTGAGCTCAAGACCTTTGACACCATTCAGGTACAGCAGGTGGCCATGGCCAATACCAAGATCTACGTAAACCGCGCAGACGGTTTTATAGGCACCTCCCTCAAAAAGGATGAGTTCATAGCAGACTGCTCTGACCTGGATAACATCATCGTCTTCCGCCGCGACGGCAAAATGCTGGTAACAAAAGTCTCCGACAAGACCTTCGTAGGCAAAGACATCATCCACGTAGACGTGTTCCGCAAAAACGATGAGCGCACCACCTACAACATGATCTATGTAGACGGTAAGAGCGGTATCAGCTATGCCAAACGCTTTAACGTAACCGGCATTACCCGCGATAAGGAATACGATCTCACCACCAAAGGCGAGAAGAACTCCAAAGTACACTACTTCTCCGCCAACCCTAATGGCGAAGCAGAGGTAGTCAGCATAAAACTGAGCCCCAACAGCTCCGCCCGCAACAAAGACTTCGACCTGTTCTTCGAGACCATCGCCATCAAGGGCCGTAGCTCCATGGGCAACCAGGTAACTAAGTATCCCATCCGCAGCGTAAAATTCAAAGAGAAAGGCGTATCCACCCTCTCCGGCCAGAAGATCTGGTACGATGATAAGATAGGCCGCCTGAACACAGAAGAGCGTGGCGTATACATAGGCAGCTTTGAAGGAGAGGACAAAATCTTTGTAGTGTACAAGAACGGCAGCTATGTGCTCACCAACTTTGAGCTCACCAACCGCTACGAACCGGATGATGTAGTATACATAGAGAAATTTAACCCGGAGAAGATCGTAACCGCCATCTATTTTGACGCAGACAAAAAGCAGGTGAACGTAAAACGCTTTAAGATCGAGACGCAGACGCTGAACAATAAGTTCACCTTCATTAAGGAAGGCGCCGGCAACTACCTGGAGCTCGCCACCACCCACTCAGACCCGGTTGTACTACTGAAAACCGGCAAAAAACGCAGCCCGGAAGAAGAGGAAGTGAACCTGAGCGAATTTGTGGAAGTGACAGGCTGGAGGACAGTAGGTACCAGGTTGGCAGGAGATGATTTTGTGAGCGTGGAACTGTTGTCGGAAGATGAGGACCCGGATCCGGAAGAGGAGGGGAACATACAGGGAGAGTTGTTTTAGTGTATAATAAATGATAAACAGCCGGTAGTAAGTGGTTACTACCGGCTGTTTTTGTTTTGGAGATCATGAAATGGAAATCATACTAAATAGGATGGATTGTTTGCCCTGGATTTTTTTATACTGAGTTGCATACTTTAAATACAAGACCATAGATCAACCCCTAACAGTTAGATAGACCGTTTAAACTAATATTCTTCCCCTTTGTTCAAAAAATGCAACATAATTTCAATTTTATATCTACATTTGACCCCGTACAAATAACATAATCATTCACAACAATGTCCTGCACATAACAACAACCGGCCTATTCGCCGGTCCGGAAATGCCATGCCTGTAAAGGCCTTTTACACTATCATATAACACCTGCAAAGTGAATTCGATCTCTCTTGCGGGAAGGGCTTTTATTGCCCTCTTCCCACTGATATTTACACAAAACCTTCGCGCACAGAACCGTCGTGATACAACAAACGACAAGCCGAGGGACACCACCGCGCTACACGAAATAGTCGTAAAAGGCCACCGCCAATCCTCCGCACTGACCACCGCCACCACGAACACGCTCTCCGGTGCAACATTGTTGCAAACCCGCGGCGCCACCCTCGGCGAAACCCTCAAAAGTATCCCCGGTCTTAATAGCATACAAACTGGCCCTTCCATTTCCAAACCCGTCATCCACGGCCTCCACAGCAACCGCGTACTCATCCTGAACAACGGCGTTCGCCAGGAGGGCCAGCAATGGGGCAGCGAGCACGCCCCGGAAATAGACCCATTCACCGCACAACAGATCACCATTATAAAAGGCGCAGCCTCCATCCGCTACGGCGCAGACGCATTGGCTGGCGTAGTATTACTGGAACCGCCAGCCTTACCAACTGATAAGCCATTAGGTGGAGAACTAAACCTGGTAGCCGCCAGCAACGGCCGTATGGGCGCTACCTCCGGCATGCTGGAAGGCGCGCCGGGCGGCGCGCTCGAAGGCCTTAAATGGCGCGCCCAGGGCACCTTAAAACGGGCCGGTAATTTCAAGACCGCCAACTACTACCTGGATAACACCGCGTTATTCGAAGGTGATTTTTCCGGCACGGCTGCCTACGAACGCAAACGTTATGGCATAACCGTATACTACAGTCAATTTAATAATAAGTTAGGCATCTTCTCCGGCTCACACGTCGGCAATGAAACGGACCTTTACACGGCCTTTGCCAGGGCTAAGCCTATTACACCGGATGTTTTCAGCTACGGTATCAACAGAAGTTACCAGCAGGTATACCATGATCTGCTGAAGTTAAGCGCCTGGTACCGTTTTAAAAATACAAGCAGCCTGGAGTTCATATTCGGCCGGCAGAAAGACCTGCGCAAGGAATACGATGTAGACCTGCCCTATAACCCGGATCCAGCGCTGGCACAGTTACCGCAGCTTAGTTTCCAGATAAAAACGCACACCGCAGACCTGATCTACCATCAACCCGGCAACAAAAAAATCGACGGCATGATAGGCTTCAGCGGCAGCACACAGGGCAATGTATTCCGCGGTATCCGCTACCTGGTGCCCAACTTCCGCAATTACAGCGGCGGCCTGTTCGCTATAGAAAAATACCATCTGAATAAGTTAACCTTAGAGGCCGGCCTGCGCTATGATTACCGCTGGTTACGGGTATACCGCCGGGATGATATCAGCCTGCAGGTATACGACAATACGCACACCTACAATAACATCACCGGTACCGCCGGCGCCAGCTGGCAGATCAGCGAAGCGCTGTCCCTCAATGCCAATATAGGCACTGCCTGGCGGGCCCCCAGTGTGAATGAGCTATATATAAAAGGTATCCACCTGAGCGCAGCCTCTTATGAATTAGGCGATTCCTCTTTTCACTCAGAGCGCTCCGTGAACAGCACACTCAGCCTGCAATATCACACGCAAAAATTACACGCCCAGTTAGATCTCTACGACAACGAGATCAACGGCTTCATTTACGCCAAACCCGCCCTGCGTACCATACAATTGGTCCAGGGTACCTTTCCGCTGTTCATCTACACCCAGGAGAACGTACGCATACGCGGCCTGGATGCAGAGATCAGCTACGCGCTGCCCGCCCACCTCACCTGGACAGGCAAAGCCTCCCTGGTACGGGCATTCAACAAAACCATCCATGATTACCTGGTATTTATGCCCGCAGACCGGTATGACAATACCCTCAAGTATACGCAGCCCAGGCTAAAGAATGCTTACATAAGCCTGCAATACCTCCTCGTAGCCCGTCAAAACCGGGTGCCGCCTAACAGCGACTACGTACCGCCGCCGCCGGGCTATCACCTGTTTAATACCGGCATTGGCTGCGCGCTGCCGCTGGGCAAACGCTTACTGGATCTAAACTTTTCCATAGACAACCTGGCCAACAAAGCCTACCGCGATTACCTGAACCGGTTCCGCTATTACGCGGACGACCTGGGCAGAAATTTTATCCTCCGTACCAAAATGAGCTTTTAAACATATTCATTAATCAAACCAATAAACACGTAAAACATGAAGAAGATAGCCAGTTTTGCAACGCTTTTGGCCGTGCTGATCGTGATGCTGCATGCTTGCTCCAAAGATGAAAAAGCCGTGGCGCCACCCGTTCCGGGCAATGAGTTCCTGACCACCGTACAACTGAAGGTAACCAATGCCGCTAACCCGGCAGACGTACAGACCGCCTCCTGGAAAGACCTTACGCCAGACGATCCGGATGGCGTAGATATCAGCAAAGCGGTGCTGAACCTGAAGCCTAACAGCACTTACAAAGTAGAAGTACTGTTCCTGGATGAAACCCAGTCGCCCGCCGGCGATGTGACCGAAGAGATCAAAGAAAGACAGAACTACCACCTGATCTGCTTCAGTAACTCCGCAGGCCTGAACCTGACCGTGCAACGCACAGACAAGGACACCAACACCCCCGCGCTGGAAGTAGGCCTGGAAGACCAGTTCACCACCGGCCCCGCCAGTACTGGTACGCTCAACCTGCAACTACGTCACCAGCCCAACCTGAAGAACGGCTCCTGCGAGCCGGGTTCTACAGACGCAGATGTGGATTTTACCGTGAATATTAAATAGAAAGCACCCACCCATATAAATCATACCAGATGAAAATAGTTATTACCAGCCTGCTAGCGGCTGTATTACTGACCAGTGTACTAAGTGTACAAGCACAGAATAAAAAGGATGCCAGGAGCTTTATCGGCATTACCGGTGGCTTATCATTACCCGGCGGAGATTACAGCAAAGGAGATTATAACAACGACCAATCCGGTTTTGCCAAAACAGGCTTTAATATTGGTGTTACCGGCGCATATTATTTTAAACACAGCCATTTTGGAATAGGCGGCATACTGTCCTATACCCATTACGGTTTTAAAAACGCCCAGGGCCTGGCAGACGGTTACAAAGAGGCTTTTGATGTAGACAGCTCCACCGTGTATATCAAAGGCAACAACCAAACCATTAATATATTGGTAGGCCCTTATTATACGGTGCCGCTGGGTAAGCTGTCCCTGGACTTCCGCCTCCTGGGCGGGCTGGTGAATGCCACCCTCCCCGGCAACGAGGTATACCTGGAAGACGGCCTCGATAACCGCCTCAAACAGGATAAATCCACCGCATCCGCCTTTGGATGGCAGGGCGGCGCCGCGATCCGTTATACCATCGTGCCGCATATCGGCGTCTTTGCCGGCGTGGATTATTTCTATTCAAAACCAAATTTTTCCATCGATAACGAAAACCGCCCGGTAAATGCCGGCCGCAAAATAGACGGCTATCATACAGCCATCAGCGGGGTACAGACCAACCTGGGCCTGGTGTATGAATTTGGAAAATAGGGTGATTGTCCTGTACATATAGAACAGCCTGGATCTGCAGTTGGCTCACCGCCGGTAGGGGCGGTACGGCAGGCTGCAGGCCGGGCTGTTTAAATCCGCACCCCTTTTGTTAAACGCAACAATGTTGTATCTTTGTACCGGTTAAATTACAGGTGATGGATGCAACTAACGTACTGAAAGAGCGGGGACTTAGCGTAACCAGCAGCAGGCTGCAGGTATATGAAGCGTTACATGGAGAGGCGTTAGCCTTCTCTCATGCTGACCTGGAACAGAAATTCAAACGAAAGAAGATGGACAGGATCACCCTGTACCGTGTGCTCAACGATTTTGAAGAAGCCGGGCTGGTGCATAAAGTAATAGACCCCGGGGGCGTAGCCCATTTTGCCCTTTGTAAAGATGGATGCCTCCACGGCCACCATCACGATCACCACGCGCACTTTAACTGCCAGCGCTGTCATAAAATGTTTTGCCTGGATACGGACAGCCAGCTCTCCTTTAAACTGCCTAGAGGATTTAAGATCGCCGGATTAAATACTGTTATTTATGGGACCTGTAAGACCTGTTCCGCCTAACTAGCCAACTGGCCTGCTTGCCATTTATTCATTAGCATATCAGCACATTTGCACATTAGCACATCAAAACGCCTCCCCATGCGTAGACCTGATGATCTGCCTGGCCACCGCCGGCATATACCGCATCAGTCCCACTAATATATTCGCCCTGCTTTCTTTCCCCAGGAAACTTTGCAGCATCCTTCCCATAAACAACCGGTTCGTAAAATGCCGCCGCCAGTTACGCTGGTAATTCAGTTCCATATCCTGCCGGGTAATATGCTGCTGTAACAAACCGTCAATCTGCTCAAAAGCCAGTTTAGCCCCATGCAGCGCCATACTCATGCCATTACCGCAAAGCGGCGTGATCATACCGGCTGCGTCGCCTACCATCAGCATATGATCCTCTACGGTGGCCTTGCGCGCAAAGCTGATCTGCGAAATAGCCAGCGGCTGCTCATAAATAAACTCCGCCTGGCTAAAGATCTTTTTCAAATGCGGGTTACGCTGCAGCACCGCGCGTTCCATAGCCGGTATGCTGTTGTTATGCCGTTGCAGGTTAGCCGCGGTAGTAAGATAACAAAGACAGCATTTATCGTCCTCAATACGGGAGATCCCGCAGTAACCATCTTCAAAATTATGCAGGGCGATCAGCGCTTCCGGGTGATCGTAGCGGATATGATATTTGATGCCGATATAATTATTCAGCTTATTAGGCGCTTGCTGTACAAACGGGCGTTTCCATTTCACATCCAGGTTGCTGCGTTTACCAAACGCGCCTGCGGCTACAAAGGCGGCAATACGTTTACCGCCCGCGCTGATGATAAAACGGTTCTGCTGGAACTGTACATCCTGTACCTTGGTTTGGGTAAACACATGAACGCCTTTCTGCAGGGCTATTTCATACAGGGCATTATCTATCCGGTAACGGCTTACGCCAAAACCGCCCAGCGGCAGGGTAGTGGTATAGGCCTGTCCGCGGGCATCAGAAAGGAACAGCGCTTTAATGGCCGGCAGCTGCCAGCTTTGGAGGGGCAGGCCCAGGCGCTCCAGGAAACCCCGGCTCTCCAGGCTGATATATTCCCCGCATACTTTATGAAAAGGGTATTGCTCCCGTTCAAACAGCACGGTGCTGTAACCCGCGTCTGCGCACTGGATAGCCAGGCTAAGACCGGCCAGTCCGCCGCCAACAATGGCCATATCATAACGGCCCTCAAACATGCTGTTGCCAGGTAACAAGGTGACGGAATGCCCATTGCCATTTTACCTGCGCCTTACGGAGACCTGCCTGTTGGAGTAAGGATTGCCATTCCTGCCGCGTAAAGCCACGGGCCACACTCAGGGGCGCGTCGTTTTTTACCAGGTAAGAGCGGGAGAACAATTGCGTAAGGATCCGGATCGAATGATACGCCAGCCAATGCCGGTGTAGATCATTGATGAAGAAACCCATGCTGCAGTGCTGCTGCATCCATTGCAGCTGGTCTACCAGCGTCTCATTGGTAAAATGATGACAGAACAGGCTGGAGAAAAGGATGTCTGGTTTTTCCGTGAAGCGCACGTCGCGGTAATCGCTCACGATCCAGCGCGTATGGCCGGTTAAGACGCTGCGTTGGGTAGCATAGTCTATACAGCTATCCTTAATATCAATGCCGGTAAATGTAACGGCTATATGTTTACGGCGGCACCATTGCAGCAGGGCCTGCAGGTTATCGCCGCCACCGCAGCCTATTTCACAGATATGTACCTGCCGGCGGCCGTTCAGCAGCTGCTGCAGCCCTTTAATCGTAATGCGGTGACCGCCCAGCCAGCGGTTGATCACGTCCAGCTCATGCATATTACGCCGGATATCCGGAAAGGGGATATCGTCTGCATCCAGCAGCTCGGCCTGGTACGAACGCTGTATCAGGTTCATCTGTATATCATTTTGTGGAAGCGATAAATGTTTCCATGGTCAACCCGGGACCAAATGCCACTCCAAAGATACGTGCTGGCAGCGAAGCGCCCCGCTGGAGATGCTCCATGATCTCCTTTAGGACAAATAATATAGTGGGGGACGACATATTGCCATATTGCTGTAACACCGTACGCGCAAAACACAGCGCATCCGGCTCCAGTTGCAGTTTTTGCTGGATGGTATCCAGGATCTTACGGCCGCCGGGGTGTATACACCAGTAACCAATATCTTCCTGGCGGATATTACATTGCTGCAGTGCCTCCTGTACCAGCCCGCTAATGTCTTCCTGTATCAGCTGGGGCACATACCCGCTCAGCGTCATTAAAAAACCTTTGCTGCTAATACCCCAGGCCATTTCCTGTTTACCCCGGAAAGTGATGGAAGAACAGAAGCTTTCCAGGCTAAGCGCCACCTTATCCGTATCATGCTCATTGCCCAGTAAAACCGCCGCGCAGCCATCTGCAAACAGCAGGGCGGCAGCGGCATTATCCATGGTATAATGCTCCTGGAAATGTAGCGTACACAGTTCCGTAGATACGATCAGCACTTTTGCCTTAGCGTCTGTATCGCAGATCATTTTGCCCAGCTTAAGCGCATGTACTGCGGCATAACAGCCCATAAAATTAACGGAGGTACGGAAAATACCCGGCGAGAGCTCCAGCGCCTCAATGATCTCCAGGTCAAGACCGGGGGCGCTCATACCGGTGCAGCTAACGGTAATAAGATGGGTAACATCCTTGGCCGCTAACACGCCGGCCAGGCATTTTTCAATGGCCTGCAGGGATAGGGGCAAAGCCTCCTGTTTATAGATAGCCAAACGGGCGTCGATGGATAACATATTGCCGTCTCCATTCGCGGCAGGCGCCGCAAAGGTGGATTGTTCCGGCGGCAGGCTAAAATCCGGCAGTACAGAGTAGCGTACATCAATGCCACTCTGCCGGTAAAGAAAAGCCAGTTTACGCTTATCGGTCTCATCCAGGTGATGAGCCTCCTGCATAAAATGGAGGATATCCTGCTGCTTGTGACGGTAAGCAGGCACTGCGGTTGCTATGGAAATAATATCAGCCAACTTGATCGAGTATTAATAATACAATGAAGGCCAGATTAGTGCAGGTGCCGGCAATGACATTCATTTGCATAGTACGTTTAAAATCTGCCCTGGAAGCATCTTTCCATACCTGGATAAGCCATCGCAGGAAAAAGATGATCACGGGAATGAAAAAAAGCTGCAGTATCATGAAACGGCTTACCTGCCGCTGCTGTTGAAAATAAACAAACAGCAGGCCAAAGGCTACCGCATACATCGCTGCGCAGAATAAAAAGGTGCCCCGTTTGCCCAGCAGCATACTAATAGTAGTTACCTTATCCTTAGCGTCCGCCTCATGCTGATATACCTGCGTAATAGGGTAGAAGCCGCCTATCAGGAAAGCAGCTGCAATGGCCGGTAGCCAGGGTATGGGTTGGGCGGCGCTGTTAACGGCGGCCCCATAATAGACCATACAGAACACCAGCGCGCCCTGGTTAACGATCACCGTCAGGTAACCGATCACCGGAAAGCGTTTTAAACGGATATAACGGTTGCTGTAAGCGCGGGAGCAGATAATATAACACAGCATGGCTGCGGCAAACGATGGTGTTATGAGGAATGATAGTAGAAAAGCCGCTACATCCATCCACACCGTTACATAGAACAGCTGGCGCGTAGGCTGCATGGGATTGGCAACACCGCCAATACTGCCTTCATCCCGGTCCATATAGCTGTTATAACCATTACTGGAAGGGTACAGCAGCACATGCAGCAGCACAAAGATGAGGATAGCCCGTGGCCAGTTAATATCCTGTACAAAGCTGAGCGCAAACCAGTACACCGGCATCAGGAAGTAGGAGAAAGGAAAACGTAACAGCTGTATTGTAGAGGGTTGTAGCATACAGGCAGTTTATTTGGTTACGGGTACGGATATCTCCACTTTAAAATCATCACCCAGTAACCAGCTGGAGCTGCCTATTTTATAATCTTTCCGGCTTATTTCAATATTGGCGGTAAAAGTGCCGCCATTACCATTGCTTTTAAATTGGAAAGGCATGCTGATCTGTTTCTTTACCCCATGTATCTCCAGCGTGCCATTGGCCGTATAGCCATTACCGCTGGCCTTAATGGAGCTGGAGCTGAATTTAATAAGCGGGAATTTCTCAACGTCCAGGTACTTCTCGCTTTTTACATGTTTATTCTTAAGGTTATTGCCGGTATTGATAGTAGCCGTACTTACGGTAACGTTAAAATGGGAGCCGCCAGGATCCTTTTCATCAAATACAATCGCTCCTTTTAAACCGCTTAAGGTACCGGAAGCGCCCTTGCCATCGAATTTAATGGAATAACCTTCTGCTATTTTCCAGGTGGTGGCGGCCCCGGGCAGCGGTTTAGCCACAGTAGTGGTATTTGAAGTACCTGTTGTATTGCTGCTACCTGCGCCATTTCCAGTACCAGCAATAACTATATTGCCTGCTGTACCTGTAGTAGAGGCGCCGCCTTCGTTGAGTAGAGGATGTCCCGGGCTGCTGATAGCAGGGTGTAAACTGCTTAGGGCCAGCAGTAAGCCGGCCAGTGTGACAATTGATCTTTTCATTGTTTTGTACGTATTGAGCGATTGTACGACTGACAATCTAATATAACAAAAAACCTGTACTACTTGTTTTTGCGTTTCTTCGCCGCTTTTTCTGCGTCCATTTCTTCCTGCGTTTGCGGCCGCATCAGGTTCTTCTTGCTTTGATCCTGTGGCTGCTCCAGCGGGAATTTGCCCAGCTTGAGGGCGTCGTGAAACACTTTTTCTATATGTACCCATTTTCCTCCTTTCCATTTAAAACCTTCGTAATCAAGGTCGGGTACATATGTATACGGTTTTCCCGGCTCATTGGTTGCCGATATCAGGTGATCATATACGATCATATCCATTTCGGGGTTGTAACTGAGGCTGATAGTGGCTTCTTTTTTATATTCGAGGATAAATCTTTTTCGTGTAGGCTTTGGTACGGTGTCCTCCGCAAAGCTGAAGTAGGAGCCGCCAAACGTAGGTTTACCGGCTTTGAATGTGAGCACATCCAGCAGCTTTTTGGTGCTGCGCACATTATTGGCGTCATAGCCAAATAACGTATAGTATTCCGTGTTAAAAAAGTGCTGCTGTACGATCTTATAGTATAAACAGCCATACCAGCCCTTATTATCCACTACTGTGTCCGGATTAGCGGTGTAATCAGAATTATCGAACAGGGGGAACAGCTTAAGCTGGCCGCTTTTGGTATTCATCTGTATAGCGCCGTAATGCCGGTAAAAAGTGGTCTCATTCTCCACCGCCCAGGTAAATATGCGGAAACTGCTATCCTGTGGATATTGTATGCTGATGCTTTTCAGGGAATCAAACCGGAAACGGAAAGAATAAGGCGCTTTAAGCGCGCGTACCAGCTGCGGGATCAGCTGATCGCTGGCCTGCTGACGCACATCCTCTGTTTTGCCGTTTAATATCTTGTCTGCCAGTTGTTTAAGGCTATCCTGCTGTTTAATGAGCAGGGCGCTGTCCGCGCTGTTTAAGCGTTGCGCCTGCGCGCTCACGGCGCCGGCCAGTATCCATAACAGCAGGTAAAGTAGTTTTTTCATGGCCTACTTATTACGGTTTTTTTAATGTATTTATTGTATCGCCTGTGAAAATAGCCATAAATCATTAAAACGCGCGTCCATTAAGGGATGTGGGAAAGCTAGCTGCGGTTTGGTGGATGGGATGAACACGGTGGTCATACCCAGCTGTTTGCCAAACTCCATGTCGCTTAGGGTGTTACCTACCATTACAGACCGGGTAAAATCAATATCCGGGAAATCGTGTTTGGCAGCCATGGCCATACCGGATTGCGGCTTACGGCAGGGACTGCTATTATCTACATCCGGACAAAAATAGATCTTATCGATGCGCCCGCCATGTTGCGCTACCTGGTCCAGCATCTTTTGGTGGATGGTTTCCAGTTCGTTTACTGTCAACAGGCCCCTGCCAATACAACGCTGGTTGGTGACCATCACAATACGGCCAAAATGCTGTGCCAGCAAAGGCAGGGCTTCCAGTACGCCGTTTGAGAAGCGGAACATATCCCAGCTAAGTACATAAGAGTCCGGTATCTCGTCGTTTATTACGCCATCCCTGTCCAGGAATAAGGTCCAGTTTTTATACATGTGGTGATTGTCTGATGATGGCTGCGCCGTTTGTCAGCTAACAGGCCTTGACAGCAGCTATTGCCTTTGGCTTAAGGTCGCGCCGTCCCTTCGGTGAGATCATATTGCGCCCGTTCATAGTCCTCCGGTATGCCAATATCAATAAAATAGGTATCGCTTATAAAGCCGTATAAACTACCATGCTGTACCTGTTTTTCCAGCACCTCCTTCTCAAAGGAGAATTGCGCCGGTAATTGCAGGCTATTTAAAAAAGCAGCCGTGGTCAAATAAATGCCCCCGTTGATCAATCCTTCCTCACAATACTGCTTTTCATTAAAAGCCGTCACTGATCCATCAGTAGCCGTTTGTATGGTGCCATACCGCTCAAACTGCCGCATGGGCTTCAGGGCGAGGGTAAGCTGGCTTTGCCGTTGCTGATGGAAAAGATATTGCTCCTGTAAAGGAACTTCAAAGAAGGTATCGCCATTGGTGATAAAAAAGCCGTTGTCCTTCAGTTGCGGCAACGCATGCATAATAGCCCCGCCGGTGCCCAGCGGTTCCGGCTCCACAGCAAAAGATACCGCTAAGGGCAGCTCCGTGCTTTGGCACCAGTCTATCACCTGCTCAGATCTGTACCCCAGCGATAATACGGCATGTGTAATGCCCTGCCGGTGCAGGTATTGCAATAGATAATACAGGAAAGGTTTATCGCCAATAGGCGCCATACACTTGGGCTTATCCGCTACCACGCTGCGCAGGCGCGTGCCCAGCCCGCCGGCCAGTACAATACATTCACGGATCATGGGAACAGGTTGTTTTCTACGATCTCGCAAATGATATGGCCCACGGTGATATGTGATTCCTGGATACGGGGCGTGTCCGTGGAAGGTATATTAATCAGATAGTTGCTGTCGTCCTTCATTTTACCGCCCGTCTGGCCGGTCATGCTGATGATGATCATGCCTTTGTCCTTCGCTACTTTATAAGCCTCCAATATATTCTGCGAATTGCCGGAAGTAGAGATGCCTACCAGCACATCCCCCGGCTGACCAATACCGCGCAAAATACGGGCATATACCTGCTCATACCCATAGTCATTACCCACGGCAGTCATATAGGAGGTATTGCAATGCAGCGCCTCCGCATATAGCGGCGTACGGTCTTTATAGAACCTGCCGGAGAACTCCGCAGCCAGGTGTTGCGCATCTGCCGCGCTGCCGCCGTTACCACAGAACAGGATCTTCTTATTATCCTGCAGGCTTTTGGTAATAGCTTCCGCCACCTGTTGTATAGTACCAAGCAGCGCCGCATCGCCAATAATAGCCTGCTTTACTTTAATACTTTCCTGTATGGTATTCGATATCTTTTCTATCAGGCTCATGCCAATAATTTTAATCATTTAATAGCGCGCATTCTTCCATCATTAGCACATCAGCACATTGGCTACATACACCAGGTCTGTATACCCTGCTGTATAAAACTATACCGCTTCACATCGCCTCCAAAGGCTTTCAGCGCTTCTACCACCGCAAAACGGCTATTCTGCGGACAATAGAATGTCATAAAACCGCCGCCGCCTGCACCGGAGATCTTGCCGCCGCTGGCGCCTGCCGCTTTTGCCGCGGTATAGATCTCATCCAGCAGGGGATTGGTGATATTATGCGCCATCTGTTTCTTATACGTAAAGCCATAATCCAGTATCTCACCTATCTGGTTAATGTTACCACGCAGCAGCGCCTCCTTCATCATCACGGCCTGCTCCTTCAGCTGGTGCATGGCTTCTATAGAGGTCTCTTTTTTCTCGGTCACATTCTTTTGCTGCTCAGATATAATCGAAGATGAGAGCCGGCTGGTGGCAGTATAAAATAGCACCAGGTTATTCTCCAGCTCATGCAGGTAAGTTTCTTTGATACGCAGGGGATTCACGATCACCTTATCGCCATAGAACTCCATAAAGTTTACGCCGCCAAAAGTGGCTGCATACTGATCCTGTTTGCCGCCTGCCTGTTGCAGGTCCTCGCGTTCTATACAATAGGCCAGATGGGCCATATCATACTCGCCCAGGGGTAGCTTCAGCCATTCCGCAAAAGCGCCCAGCGCCGCCACCACCAGCGTAGAGGAAGTGCCCAAACCGGAGCCGGCAGGCGCGTCCACATGTGTGGTAAGCTTAAAGCCGGAGGGCAGCGGGCCATAATCCTGCACGATCCTGTTCACAATACCTTTTAACAGGTCCAGGTTGCCATCCAGGGGCAACGGGTATACCGCGTCGCAAATGGCGCTCTCTTTCCTGTCTGCGGATTCAAAGATGGCCTGGGGCGTTGCCAATGGCTCTATGGCCGCCCTGGCATACAGTGAAATGGTGGCATTGAGGATGGCCCCGCCATACAGATCGGAATACGGGCTCACATCTGTGCCGCCACCGGCCAGGCCTATACGTAATGGTGCTTTACTTCTGTAAATCATCTTCTTTTTTACTTTTTACTCAACGCGTATATCTCAGCCGCCATCCTTTCCCACGAATATTGTTTCTTCTCCTCGCGCAGTGCGGCGGTCATATCTGCCTCACGATCCTGCACATAATACTTTTCCACGGCTGCCGCAATAGCGGGCGGCTCCGGCTCGCACTGGAAACCTACCTTGCCATCCGGCACCATCTCTACCAGCCCGCCTACATTGGTCACCACCATGGGTTTCTCAAAATGGTAGGCGATCTGTGAAATGCCGCTCTGGGTGGCGCTTTTATAAGGCTGTACTACCAGGTCTGCCGCGCAGAAATAATACTTCACCGCCTCATTGGGAATAAAGTCTGTATGCATCAGCACCCTATCGCCCAGCTGTAGCTGTTGTAACAACTGCTGGTAGGGGGCGGCGTCTTCATAGAACTCGCCGGCTACTATTAAATGGATATCCAGTTTGCGCATGGGCTCCTCTGCCATGGCCTGTAACAGCAGGTCCAGGCCTTTATACTGGCGTATAAAGCCAAAGAACAGGATATAGCGTTTATTATTGTCCAGTTGTAAATGTGCCCTGGCGGCTGCTTTAGATACGATCGCCCCATAATTATCATAGATAGGGTGGGGGATGAGCGAAGCTGGTTTAGCAGGCTCAAATTGCCGGAGATCATTCAACACAGACTGGCTCATGGCAATAAAAGCATCTACCGGTTTCAGGAAATAACGGGTAAAAGGCACATCGCCGGGCCTCTTCTCATGCGGTACCACATTATCCAGCACAGATACCACTTTGGTATGCCCGCGTTTTTTGCCCAGGCGTAACAGGGTACCCAGACAGGGCCCCATAAACGGCAGCCAGTATTTTACGATAATGAGATCTGGCGCCCAGCGGCGGATCTGGCGGCCTACTTTCCACCAGTTCAGCGGGTTTACGGAATTGATAAGGCGGCGGATGCGCAGGTTGGCCGGCGCCGGATCAGTAGAATACTGGCTTTTGCCGGGAAACACAATGTTGGGATACTGCACCGTGAACGTCCAGATCTCCACGTCATCCGTTTGCTGCATCTCTTCGGCCAGCCTTTCATTATAAGCTGCCAGGCCTCCACGGAAAGGGTAGGCCGTACCTAGTATTAATATCTTCTTTTTGCTCAAGTTGCTGACTGATTTCCGCTTACTGATTTTGCATATAACTGTTGTCCGTCAATCTTTTCCTCTATAAGGTAGGTATTCCGTTCCGGCGCATTGCGGGCTACCAGCTCGCCAATAAAACCGGTAAGGAAAAGCTGCGAACCTATTACCATGAACAGCAGGGCCAGGTAAAATATAGGCCGGTCCGTCATATTGTATTTATCAAAAACGATCTTGGCGTAGGCCAGGTAAAAGGCAATGATAAAACCAAGACCAAAGAACAGGGTGCCCAGCGCGCCAAAAAGGTGCATAGGCCTTTTCCCAAACTTGCCAATGAACATAATGGAGGCAAGGTCCAGGAACCCGTTAATAAACCTTTCCAGGCCAAATTTGGTAACGCCGTATTTACGGGCGCGGTGCTCCACCGGTTTCTCGCCAATTTTACGGAAGCCCGCCCATTTGGCGATCACGGGTATATAACGGTGCATTTCGCCATATACTTCAATGGATTTCACTACTTTTTTGCGGTATGATTTCAGCCCGCAGTTCATATCATGCAGGTGTACCCCGCTCATACGGGTAGTGGTCCAGTTGTAGAGCTTACTGGGTAGGTTTTTGGTGATCGCGTTATCGTAGCGTTTCTTTTTCCAGCCGCTTACCAGGTCAAAACCATCTTCCACGATCATGCGGTAAAGCTCCGGCACCTCGTCCGGGCTATCCTGCAGGTCCGCATCCATGGTAATGACCACATTCCCCTGGGCGGCGCGGAAACCCTCGTTAAGGGCGGCAGATTTGCCATAGTTACGCCGGAACCGGATTCCCTTCACCTGTTTATAGGCGGTTGCCAGTCTTTGGATCACTTCCCATGAATCATCAGTACTGCCATCGTCAACCATCCATACTTCGTAACTGAACTGGTTTTCCTGCATCACCCGGTCTATCCAGGTCATGAGCTCAGGCAGCGATTCTTCTTCGTTTTTTAAGGGAACGATAACGGATATGTCTATACTCATTGTCCAATTTTATTTTTGAGGCGCCTGGTAGTGCGGGTTCCTCCTGGCGGCGGCGGCTCCTATTACGGAAGCTATTGCGCCAAAGAACAGGTTAAAGAAAATTGAGAACCCTAACACGAACACCAGGAACATCCTTTTGGTGATATCGATTGCCTGTTCAATAGCGGCATCCGACTGTCCCTGCTTCTCCATATCCAGGCGGGCCTGTTCCAGGGCTTTTTCCTTAATGTCGGGGAAGATCATAATAAAGATCACTGCGAACAAGGCCGTCACCAGCGCCACAATGGCCGTTGTTTTGAACCCGGTCGCAAAAACATTGCCAAATGTAACATTCCCGTTGTTCGCTTTGGCATATACTATACAGGAAACCACCACCCCAATGAACATGATCACCACGCCTATCCACTGTGTCCATTTTTCCTGGTTCATATTAAGTACATAGAAAACAACCGATAACAGTATCAAAATTGCGCTGATTATCAGCCCATATTGAATATGGCTTTTGTTACTCATGGTAGCAAGGATTTATAAGGATGAAGAAAACAGTACCTGGTTATTGTTGATGACCGCTTTCACTTTACCTGTCAACGTTGTGCCAATATACGCTGAATTTTTAGACCGGGATGCAATATCTGCGGTCGTAAACTGCCAGTTGGCATCTGGGTCAAACACGGTGAGATTGGCTACAGCGCCTTCTTTTATTTCCTGGGCCGGCAGGTTAAAGATCGTACGGGGTTGTACGCTGAGCATGTTGATCAGCTGCTCAAGCGGCAATTGGGGAATATGTCTACGGAGCGCCCCAAAACAGCTTTCCAGCCCTATCATCCCATTTTTGGCGTATTCAAATTCCAGCACTTTGGCGTCCCAGTCCTGGGGCAGGTGATGGGTGGCAAAACAGTCCACCGTACCGTTTAACACAGCTTCTTTCAGCGCTGCTACATCTTCCGTGGTACGGAGGGGCGGGTTCACTTTCAGATCAGTATTGTATTGTACCAGGTCCCCGTCTGTAAAGGAGAGATGGTAGGGCGTAACAGAGCAGGTCACTTTAAGGCCGCTGGCTTTAGCTTTGGCGATCAGGCCAATGGCTTTGGCCGTGCTTACGCCGGTAAAGTGGATACGGGAGTCTGTATACTGCGCCAGCTCTATATCCCGCTGTATGATCAGCTCCTCTGCCAGGGCAGGTTTGCCGGGCATACCCAGCTGGGTGGAAAAAATGCCTTCATGCATCAGGCCATGCGCAGAAATGCTCTGATCGTCAGGCAATTGTATAATGGTGCCGTCAAATGCTTTTACATATTGTAAGGCCTTGAGCAGTAATCCGGGGGATTGTAAGGGTTTAATACCGTCAGAGAAGGCAACGGCGCCGGCTTCGTTCATTTCATACATCTCTGCCAGGGAAGCGCCTTCCAGGTTTTTGGTCACCGCGCCAATGGGCAGCACCTGTACCGCGTGCTGGCGGGTTTGGCTTAGCACATAGGCTACCTGGGGTTTGGTATGGATGGCCGGCTGGGTATTGGGCACGATCATTACTGTGGTAAAGCCGCCTTTGGCCGCTGCGGCCGCGCCGGTCTGCAGGTCTTCCTTATGCTCCTGCCCGGGATCGCAGAAATGGGCAAAAACATCCATCCAGCCAAGGGATACATGCAGGTTATCGCCGGTGATCACCTGCGCATCGCTGCCGGCAGTGATAGCCGGGGCTATCTGGCGGATGATGCCGTTTTCAATAAGAATGTCTTGCTGCTGCCCATGGAAGGGGGCGGATGGCGCTACAACCTTTACGTTTTTAAGTAATATGTGCATGCTTTACAAATAAAACCGGTCTCTAAGTAATTGCTTATCGTTAAAAAAGTACGGGGCAAAAGTAATATAAAAACTGATGTGCTAAAAAGCGGAAAGGGAGGAATAGGGGGGATTAGCCCTTCCGGTTAACAGATTGGGTACAAACAGGCTGGGAATTAGGGGGCCTTGGGTCGCGCTCGGTACTAAATGAGGCGGCTACGGCGAAGAGGGGCAGACGCCGGGAAACTTGGCTTGAAGCTCAATTAGCGGAGCCAATTGCGTAAGGAAGCTTTGACCAGGTGTTATAAAACCCTGGCTTGTGGGTACAGTGGCTTATCCTGATCTGCAATGCAGTTTTCTTGTCCAAAGATGTAGGTTTCAGACAGCTTTTGCCCCCAGCCGGTGCGCTACAGTAGGCGCCCTATAATCGGGAGATCAGCGGTATCTGTTCCCCTGGATCACCGTTTCTTGCATCGGGCATCGAATTCCTGTGTCATTCTTTTGCTCATCAGGCATCTATACCCCCTAGATCACCCTTTCCTTCATCGCCGCCGTAGGCACCGGACAGGCGTGGGTAGTCATTAGCTTATGCCGGCGGCGGGCTATCCAGTCATATACCGGGTTACTGATAGCGCTGGGGATAATCGTCAACAACCAGCCCAGGAAACTGTATGGCTGACGGCAGCCCTCCAGTATACGGCCTATGGCCGCTGTCTTAGTATACACTTTTCCATCCTGCAGCAGGTAAATGGTACCTGGGCCGGGGCCACCCGCCTGGGGCAGGGAATAGGCCATGGCCAGCGGGCGGAATTGCCTGCTTTGCTGATCGCAGAGCTGAAAATGCACCAAATCTAAATGGATGATCCGGCGGATAAAGGCATTGCAAAAGGCGCAACTACCATCGTAGAGGATTATGTTGTTCCGCATAATAGTTGTGTTTAGGTGTAGCGGATACTCCGCAGTTGGCACTGTCAAAAGCATCACGACGGTTTGTCCCCTTATTTTACATTTTTGTTGATTATCATAAGTTAACTCCTGACTGGCTGCTGGTTATGACCTATCGTGATCTGCCAGCGGGTTTTTCGTTTGATCCAGCTACCTACCTTATCGCGAAAAGCTTGCCATTCTTCATCGTTAAAGAAAAATCCATACGTCATGATAAAAATGATCTCAAACCCATAGATCATCATAAACACATAGATCCCAATGTGCAACGCTATACCACAGATCATCACCGGTAAACGCGTTTTTTTAAACCATACCAGCACCGGAAAATAACATTCCACCAGCAGGGTAAAATAAGTGGACACAGTGACAAAGAAACCGTTACGCGCCAGCCAGTCATTCCAGGGCGTGCCCTTAAACCGCGCAATGCTGAAGGTATAGTACGTGGCCACACCATTGAACCAAACATCCGCATGGATCTTATGCCATGCAGACCAGAAATAAATAAGACAAAAATGAATGGTGACCGCCCGTACGCAAAGATTACTACCCAGGTTCGACAGGCGGCGCAGGGTATCATTTGTCCACTGGGTGGCCTTTATGCTGAAATATTGATAGCTGTCCGCAAAGATCATGTATAGCATAATAAATTTCAGCAGGTTATCGCCGCCATTCAGTACCAGGTTGCAAAGGCGTTGCAGTGTCTCGTAACAGAGGAAGAGCAGCAGCGCGGTGAAATGTTTCCCAATACCAAACAAATGCAGAACGATCACCAGCAGGTATACCGTAATAAAAATATGGTAATGCTCCCGCAGCAGCTGGCTGTTAATACCCAGCAACTCCGTAAGAAAAGTGGGCACGGGCGCCACAAAGGAATTAGGCCCATACAGGATATCAAAATAAGACCATTGGAACAGCAGGGTCTTGATCAGGTGCAGACAGATAAACACGCGGAAAACCGCCAGGTAAAAACTGTATCGGTTCTTGTCCTCCATGTTTTTGAGATAGGTGAAAATTGCCATGGCTGAATAGTTTTACCGGTTAAGCGTTACATAATCACTGACAAAAAAAGCCTCTTCACGGCGGGGCGCCGTACTGAACCTGTCTGCAAATTTGGACAGCAGCAGGTGGGAGAGGATAAGGCGTACCTCGTGACGGGCAGGATCAATACGGTTCTTTTGCGCCACTATGCCGGCATAATTCTGCAGCGTGCGGAAGTTAACGCCTGCCTGGATGCCTTCCCGCAGCGAATGATCGCCGGTGGTATCCGCTGCCTGCCTGGCCTGTTGCCGGTGTTTAAATTGCAGGTCCTGCCGCATCTCGTTCAGATCATCAGATATACCGGTCATGCTGCCGGAGAGCAGGTAATCTACAATATCCTCGTGCCAGTTAAAAGGGGCTTTCTGTTGTTTCATGTCGCAGATGGGCGCCAGTACTTCAAAGGTCTGCGTCTGACGGGTTTGTTTGTCGCGGAATTCGTAATACAGGCGTTCGTCATAATTAGGCGGCGGCGCAAAAAAGCCCCAGCGCTGGAACAGGAGGGCCTGGAACCACTGGTTCTGTTTATAGTACTGCAGGCTGATATAATTATCCGGCATGGTGAACAGGAAGGTGATCACCCAATAACCCAGGAAGCTGAGGTAGATAATGGGGCGAAGGAGTTTCATTTTTTTGGGGTGCTTGAAGGATGAATGAATGCGGTCACAAACAATCACACACCAGCTATTCGCAACATACATGAAAGGGCAGGAACAGGAAGGCTGTGACTTCCTGTTGCCTGCACCTGTTTCAAACATCCCGGTGTGTGATGAAAAGAATTAATCCAGGCTGCTCATTTTGCGCTGCAGCTTCTGTGCAGGGCTTAAAACGCCTTGCCCTGGCTGAATGGGAATGATAGTGGAAGTAGCTACCTCCAGGTCTGTTTGGGTAATGTACCTGGTAACCGTGATGAGACGGGTATAAGGTACAACATACACCGTAGGCACAATGTAAGTGGTGGGCAAACCGGCAGCGGCTGACTGCGGGCCATCTGCCAGCTGTAAGCTGGCGCTCTGGCTGCTGCCTAATAATGCAGGGTTCCCGTTTCGGGTAAAGCTTGACAGGGTGACGATGGTTACCACCAGGCAGGCTGCAATAGCTGTTTTTGCATTGAAAATGCGCTTCATGACATTTGTTTTTGAGGTTATAGAAAAGATTTGCTGATACAAACGTGCAGATAAGCAGATTGGGTGAACATGCCTTATCTGGAAAGGTGCTATTGCTGTGTGAACTGATCCTCGTTGTAAGTGTATTCTATTTTGGGGTGTAACAAGAAGAACAGGACAGCATGATCTGCTGTAGATCTGATGTAAAGTTGAAAATTAAATTTAATCCTGTCAATAGCGTGGTTGTTTAATTTATTCCTAATTTTATATCATATTGATTTGTTTGTTGTGACTTGTATATTTGACTTGATCTGGTTATTATTTTGATTTGTTTGTTTCATTGTTGACCTCAAAACTGATTACACCCCATGATTGCTGAAACTATCAGAAAGCTCCGGCTGGAGCGAAGTTTAACCCAGGAGTATGTTGCCCTGGAACTAGGTATTTCACAAAACGCCTACTGCAAAATAGAAAACGGACAGGTGCAGTTAACCATAGACAGGCTGCAGAAGATCGCCGCCGTACTGGATACCAGTTTAACCGCACTGTTCAATTACCCCAACACGCCGGGCCCTGCAGCCAGCCCGGAACTAAAAGACGCTATTTTACTCCTCCAGGACGAACTGCAGGCCAAACAAAAATTGGTAGAGGAGCTGTTGGGTATTATCAAGGCAATGCAGGCTTAATGTGCGGATGTGCGAATGTGCAAATATTCTAATGTTCTAATGCCTTCGCAATGAAGCCCGGCCCTTATGCGTGGGCCATCATCTGCACATCCGCACATCAGGAAGCGCTGCCCTGTGCGCGGGCATTACAGCAGCGGCAGCCGCTTCCTCACCAGCTTTGTAATATCAATATTATAATCCGGTTCATAGAAGAACAACGTACTGTCTACATTCACGATCCTTGCCTGTACAGCGGAATCACTCATGTAATCACAAAAAGTAGGCACCAGTATCATATCTGATATAGCTTTCCATTTACCATTCGTAAAGGACCAGGGCTGCATATCATACGTACAGCCATTCCCCGGCTTCCTGAAAATAGAGATATCATCCCTGCCATCATTATTCAGGTCTCCTTCATTGATCAGTCTGAGATCCCCCTCGCCGGCATACAGGTCTGGAATGTCCTGTGTGGTGAAACGGATGGTGTACTCATCTTGTGTCTCCGCATCTACCCGGGCTTTGAGTAATATGCTGTAAGCAGTATCCGGAATGGAATCGCCATTAAAATCGCCATGAAGCCAGGCTGTATCAGGTATCGTGGGCTCATAACTATCCGTCATTGCCATGGCGGTGGGTGGCGGCGCATCGGTTGTGTTGGTGGCAATTGACGGCTGACAGGCCGCAAGGGCGGTCAGCAGGATAAACAGGATATATTTCATAGGTGGCCGAAAATTAAAAAATTGCAACGGATAATAAAAATGTATAAAGTAACGACGGGCTCCGCTATTTACCCAAAGGATAAATTATTTTATGTTTTACGTAAAATATTGAATGTTTTACGTAGATTTGTATCGCATAAAAAATTTCCTCGTATGAACAGATATATCCTGCTCACGCTGAAAGTGATCGTAGACACCGGCTGGTATTTGATATTACCGCTTATGCTGATAGTAGCTATTGTTATTGGTATCCAGGTGGCCACGGCCGGCCGGTTGGAATGGGACGTGCCCGTAGTGCTTAAAACAGATCATTTGCCGGTAGAAACAATAGACGCGGCTGATTTCCATGCTACCAAGATCGTTAAGACAGAAGGCGTATTAAAACTGGATGTGAAGCTCACACCCTTCCTGACCGCAGACGCTGTTCTGTTCTTCTGCCTGGGTGTATCGCTATTGGTAGGTATCTTGCGGAACGCGCGCGAGATCATAGCCTCCCTGCAGGCAGATGCGCCTTTTGATCTGGCAAATGTGAGACGGTTGCGGATCATAGGCCTGTGCGTATTGGGCAACGCGCTGCTGGAATGCTGTAATAGCCTGTTGAACATATTTTTGTTCAATAAACATATACGTGAAATGGAAAACATGTATCAGGTAAAAGTAGTGTTTGGCATGAATGCCATTATCGTGGGGCTGGTGATACTACTGTTATCGGAAATATTCCGGAAAGGGGCACAATTAAAGGCAGATAATGAATCTTTTGTATAATGGCGATCATCATAAACCTGGACGTCCAGATGGCGAAGAATAAGATCTCGCTAACGGAGCTGGCGCAGAAGGTAGGCATTTCCATGACTAATTTATCCCTCCTGAAAACAGGCAAGGTAAAAGGTATCCGCTTTGATACACTGGAGGCTTTATGCCGGGAGCTGAAATGCAAACCCGGCGATATACTGGATGTTACGCCGG
The DNA here is from genome assembly GCF_008386695.1 of Chitinophaga agrisoli. GTDB lineage: Bacteria > Bacteroidota > Bacteroidia > Chitinophagales > Chitinophagaceae > Chitinophaga > Chitinophaga agrisoli. Next base: position 848,347 of record NZ_VUOC01000002.1, on the reverse strand, counting down.
AGGAAACGCCTTAGCGTGGCCAGCCCACCAGGCTGTCATTTGGCAGGTCATATTCGTATAGCCGCCGGGTAAGGGTATCTATATACAGCCAGCCATCCGTCGCAAACCGGGCGCCATCCTCATCTTCCTGGTCATGGCCCAGATGTACCAGTATATAAGTGGAGGAGTCCCGTTTTTCCAGCTGGTCCCACATCCATTTCATACTGGCGGTGCTGTCATTCACGATGGTGCGGATGCCTTCATTGTCCGTATGGTCAATATAGTTAGCCACCAGGCCCGTGGCCCAATCCATTCTTTCTATAGTAGTGCTGTCCAGTTCTATGGAATTGCCGGATGCAGTCCGTTCTTCTTTTGCATCTTCGGGATCGTCCATGATCGTATCGGTAAAACTGATATCTTCCGTGATGGTCTTGGCGCTGTCAGTAGCCGTGGGCGTTTGACTGCTGGTATTCACACAACTCACTGCCAGTAGCAGGAGGGTTAAACAGGTAAGGGTCTGTTTCATGGATAGTAGGAATTGCGGCAAAGATAATCAGCGCAGGCAAAATCGTATGTTAAAAAATCCTTTGATGAAATACGCAACGGCCTTTCCTTCCGCCGTATAAGAAGTAGTCTGTAAAAAAGCTTGTTGCTCAGTACTATATATCAATAATACATATATCAATATGGTACGTAGGTGTTAGCCATTTGTGATTTACCGCCGGTATCTTGCAGCCTGATTTATTCCTATACCCAAAAAACAATCCTTTTTATTATGAAGCGAACTTTACTTTTGTTAGCCGCATTCGCGTCTTTTATCGTTTCCTGTTCAAAAAATGATACCCCACCTGAAACTCAACCTGAGACCAACGCGATCAGCGGCAATTATGATCTTGTAGGATTAAGAGCCGGCGGCGGTGTAACGTGGACACGACCTGTTGAACAGATTGTAACCATAAACAGGTATAATTATGCCATGCATCTGTCAGGGGGAACTGCTACTATTGACGTAAATAAGATCGCCGCAAAGGATTGGACCTATCATATTGATACGCTCATGTACAATAAAACTTACACAAAGGGAGTACTGACCGACGTTAGTGAGGAGCCAATTTCGAAGGATGTCCGGGCCGGCAACAGTACGATCACTTATAAGCTTGTTGGTACGGATTCCGTATTCTTTGACAAAGGAATTGTTGGCATCGCGGGCGATCCTTTGATGCCGGTAGCGATGGGTGGTAAGATAACATGGGCTGGGGACACGCTGATCATGCGCGCCACTGCCGATACGACTTATACCATGGAAAAGTCAGGAATACAGTATCAGATGCAAAGTATCTGCAACATGGAGCTAAAGCTTAAGAAACGCAGCTGATATGCTGATAAGATACCGGAGGGCGTGCTGCAAAGCCGCCCTTTTTTAATGCATTTATAGAAAGATCATTTAACCGCGGCTTATTTTGATGCGCCTTTAGGCTCATCCGTCACTGCCCGCAAACTAACCTCCGTTGCCGTTGGGAAATTAGCCGGTACGGGATAAGTGACCTTACCGGTAGCCAGCCATTCCGTTACGCGGATCACCGTTGTCTCAAAACCTATGCAGCGATAGCTGATAGGGTACACATCCCCTTTCCACAGATGCCCCATGCTGGAGTTATACACCCGCCCCTTGCCATATTTCACCACCCATTCCACCGGCCAGGTCTTTTTGCTGATGCTGTCATATGCGGCGGATAACACCGTCAGATGCTCCGCCGGGCCGCGGGGATAACGGTATAATTCCATAGAAGCCGTTTTCCAGTGCTCCGGGTAACCCTGGTTGATGGGATGGCGCTGCAGGATATGGATCACCGCGTCAAAACGGTCGCCATGATTGGTCTGCTCGCCCTGGCCGGGCGGTGTGCGGATAATATGGCCGTTACTGTCCAGCTCCAGCGCTACGCCGGTTTGCCGGTTACGCCAGCCCAGGCCTATCATCCGGTTATATTCCTGCCAATGAGCAAAAGCATTGTTGGCGGAGTGCAGGATATACAGGCCGCCGCCGGCGCGCACATACTCCTCCAGCTGCCGCTCTACCCGCCGGGGCCAGCGCCAGCTGGTATCGTTAATATTGTTGGTGTTCTGGATAATGACATCATAGCCGGTGAACGTAGGCCGCCAGTTGTCCCAGCCGGTATCATGCGGGGTGGGAGGAGCGGTCGTAACGGCTACGCTGAACCGCCGGCTCTCTTCCAGTATGCCTTTAATGAGCCGCGTGGTCTGTTTCCAGTCGTGGTTACTAAAGCCGTCTATAATAAGCACCCGGATCCGGTGTTGGGCGGGTGACTGGGCATTCGTAAGCGAAGCCCATGAAAATAATACGATCAATAATAACCAAAACCTTGCCCGCATGCTGTTATGTTTGGCGGTTAAAATAGCAAAAACAGGGAACAGGGTCCGCAATTTGTGTTAACCGGCATTATCTTATTTTTGAGGTATGACGCCTTCCTTCTTCTCAAAACATAAGCATACCATCCTCTATGGCGTTTGCCTGGCCGTGCTCCTGTTCCTGCTTAAATGGCTGGAGCTGCGGCTGGTGATCGTTCACCACCATATGGAGGTGTATATCGGCGCAATAGCCATCCTGTTTACCGCCCTGGGCATCTGGCTGGCGCTAAAGCTTACGCAGCCCAAAGTAAAGACAGTTGTAGTGGAGAAGGAAGTATACCTGCCGGAGGGGAACGGCCGGGAGTTTACCCAAAATGCCGCAGAGGTATCCCGGCTGGGGCTCAGCAACCGGGAGCTGGAGGTGCTGCAACTTATGGCGGAGGGCCTCAGCAACCAGGAGATAGCCGCCCGTTTATTTGTTTCCCTCAATACCATAAAAACACATTCCTCCCGGGTATTTGAGAAGCTGGATGTAAAGCGCAGGACCCAGGCGGTGGACAAGGCAAAGCGGCTGAGCATTATTCCTTGATTATCAATTACGAACACAGTCACACTTTGGCGGGAATCTGTACAAAAGCGCCAAAATCACCCTAAAGTATGAACCTTATTTTGCCCCGAATGTTCAAATTACAGGCATCAACTTAAAACCTGATACATGAAAAAGATCGTACTTGTATGCGGCCTTATTGCCGGGCTCATTGTCAGCAGCCTGATGGTCATTACCATCGCCGCCTGTTATAATAACCCCAATTTCCAGAGTAACATGGTGCTGGGGTATGCCTCCATGATCCTCTCCTTTTCCGCCATCTTTGTAGGTATTAAAATGTTCCGGGATAAATATAACGGGGGTGTTATCACCTTTGGCCGGGCCTTTACGATAGGGCTGTTCATCACTTTGATCGCCAGCACCATTTACGTACTGGCATGGTTGGTAGACTATTACCTCTTTATCCCGGACTTCATGGATAAATACGCGGCGCATGTGCTCAAAGAGGCCACACAGGATGGCGCCACCCGGCAGGAGCTCGCCCAAAAAACAGCAGAAATGGCCAGCTACAAGGAAATGTATAAGAACCCCATTTTCGTGATACTGTTCACTTACGTAGAAATTATACCGGTAGGCCTGGTGGTGACCATCATCAGCGCGCTGATCCTGAGGCGGAAGGCCAAAGGCCCGGCAATAGCCACCGCCTGATGAACGCCAGCAAACAAACCATGCTTTGGTTGCGGGTTATTCCGGCCCGTACTTAGCTGCTACCTGGCTTATATCCCTGTCGCTAAAACCTTAGCCGGTAGTTATCAGCAAAAAATAAAATGCCCCCGGACAACCTGGCCGGGGGCATTTTATTTTCCATCTATCCAGGATCAGGAATGTCCCAGCGCCTTTATGACTGCCTGGTCATTAACAAATTCATTGAACCGGCGTAAGCATCCGCCGTATCAAAAAAGTTGATGCCGGCATCCAGCGCACGGCCAACCACGGCGTCTGCATCTGCGGCCTCTGTTTTGTAAACGGAGGGTATGCCTTTATTACCGGCGGTAAAGGTCATAGCGCCAAACGAGAAGCGGGATACAATAAGGCCTGTATTTCCTAGTGTTGAGTATTGCATCTGATAATGGGTTTCCGTTAAAAATTCATTTAAGATAAGGCCTTCGGCCGGTTAGATGACCACCTTTTTCCAGCGTCCTCTTTTAAACAATACAAAAGCGGCGATGGACATGGCTGTTTCTGCTACCGGTATGGCAATAAACACGCCCAGTGGCCCCAGCTGCATATACTTGGCCAGCAGGTAAGCCAGCGGTATCTGGAACAGCCAGAAGCCCACAAAATTGATCCAGGTGGGCGTCCACGTATCACCGGAGCCGTTAAACGCATTGATCATCACCATACCTATACCATAAAACACATACCCGGCGCTCATAATACGCAGTGCCCTGGCGGCAATAGCCCTTATCTGCGGATCGCTGGTAAAGAACGAGATAAAGAACTCCGCACAGGTAAAGAACAGGATGGTCACACAGGCCATGAATAAGAAATTATACTTGGCGGTCTTCAGCACAGACGCTTCCGCCCTTTCCGGCTGTTGGGCGCCCAGGTTCTGTCCTACCAGCGTAGCCGCTGCGTTACTAAGGCCCCAGGCCGGTAGTATAAAGAATATCAGCAGGCGTATCGCCGTCTGGTATCCGGCAGAGCCATGATCGCCGCCGGTTTCCGCTACCAGCCGGGTCAGGAAGATCCAGCTGCAGGAGCCTATCAGGAACTGGAAAGTACCCGGCGAGGCGATCTTAACAACAGACTTGATCAGCGGCCAGTCCAGGTACATGTGCCGGCGTTTGATCTTCAGCTGGCTTTTCCCGCCAAATAAATGGAACAGCTGGTATATTACGCCAATACCGCGGCCGCACATGGTGGCCATCGCGGCGCCGGTAAGGCCAAATCCCAATACTTTAATAAACAGCGGACAAAGGATGATATTGCAGATATTGGCCAGCCACAGGCTTTTCATGGCCATAGCCGGGTTGCCCGCCCCGCGGAAAACACCATTGATCAGGAACAGCAACATGATCACCAGGCTGCTGCCAAACATGAGCCGGGTATAAGAAACGCCTTTGCCCACGGTTGTTGCTGATGCACCCATCACCCGCAGGATATCACCGGAATAGATAACGCCTACGATGCTGATGATAGCGGTCACAAAAAATGATAGCCAGATGGCCTGCATACCCGCATGGGCAGCGGCGTCCGGGTTCTTTTCCCCTATACGGCGGGCTACCAGGGCCGTAGCGGCCATACTGATACCAATGGCCAGGGAGTATACAATAGTGATTACAGATTCTGTTAAACCTACTGTTTGAATGGCATGGCTGCTATCCGGTAAATGGCCTACAAAATACAGGTCTACCAGGGCAAACACAGATTCCATACACATCTCCAGGATCATGGGAATGGCCAGCGTAAGCACCGCTTTGCGCAGGCTGCCCGTGGTATAATCCATCTCTTCCCCCTTGATGGCTTGTTTAATAAATGAGAAGATATAAGCTACTCTGTTCGTCGTCATGGACTGTTGCGGCATAAGTTACAGCGTTTAGAAATAGATGAATGAAACGGTTGAGAGAAAAGACGGTCATCAGATGTACACAGGCATGATGTACATCCTTTTGGGTATTTACCGGTTTGTATTGCGCTTTACAGCAAGTGAATGTTACTTAGCACATGGTTTGATCAATTGGCATTTGATGCGGTACACGATGAGTTCATTGTTTTGTGAATACAAATATACATACCTCCGTGTTATTTAGGGAGGTATAAATACGACAATCTGAAGGGGAGGTTACGACATATCCTTCAGGATAATTTGAAAAGCATTTTGCAGAACAAAACATCCCTTTTGCAGAGAAAGCCCCACAGCTCACAAAACACGCCGCCATGACTACCCTTAGCGTGCTACATTTGATGTATACAAAGCCTGATCTGCTATGCTATACAGCCTGGAAACACATCAATTAACACATCGTTTTTCTGCACAGGAAACAGTACTCGATAACATCAGCCTGCAGGTGCCGCAAGGCGCTATCTACGGCTTCCTGGGGCCTAACGGGGCCGGCAAGACCACCACGTTACGGCTGGTACTGGGCCTGCTGAGAAAACAGCAGGGCAGCATCTCTATCCTGGGACAATCCTTTACCGCGCATCGCGTAGCGCTGTTAAGACAGGTAGGCTCCCTGATAGAGTCGCCATCCGTATACAGCCATCTTTCTGCTATGGAAAACCTGCAGGTGCTGCAAAAACTGTATCAATGTCCCGCCAAACGGCTGCCGGAAGTACTGGAGCTGGTAGGCCTTACCGCCGCCACGCACAAGAAGGCCGGCCGTTTCTCACTGGGAATGAAACAACGCCTGGGCATTGCCATTGCCTTACTCAACAACCCCTCACTGCTAATACTGGACGAGCCTACCAACGGCCTGGACCCCAACGGCATTATCGAAATGCGCGAGCTGGTGCGTAACCTCAACCGCGAGCAGGGCCTTACTGTTATTATCTCCAGTCACCTGCTGGCAGAAGTGGAAAAACTGGCCACCCACACCGGTATCATCCACAAAGGCCGCCTGCTGTTCCAGGGTACGCTGGATACGCTGCTGCAACAACGCCATAACGGCGCCGCCGTGATGATAGATACCAATGATACCCTGCGCACACTGGAGCTGCTAAAGGACCAGGACCTGCCCGCACATACGGAAAATGGAAAGGTGTACCTGTCCGGTATCACCAAAGGGCAGATGGGCGCCCTTAACCGGCAACTGCTGCAACGCGGCATCACCGTATACGAGATCTGCCGTCAGCCCAATAACCTGGAGAATATATTCATGCACCTCATCAACGACTAATTATGCCTGTACCTTTTCTGTTAAGTTTTCAAAGCGAGTGGCTGAAACAACGCCACAGCGCCGCCAGCTGGATCATAGCCGGCGGCAGCCTGCTGATACCCGTACTTTTTTTAGGGGTGAGATTATACCACGCGGCAGACCTGCCCGCCATACATACCGCGCCCCGTTTCTGGGAACAGTTATACAACCAGACCTGGCAGATAATGGGCGCCATGCTCATGCCCCTGGGCGTAATAGTGGTCACCAGCCTGGTTACCCAGCTGGAGTTCCGCAACAATACCTGGAAGCAATTATATACCACCCCGCAGGGACTTACCACCATATTCTTCGCCAAAATGGCCGTCATACTGGTGATGGTGCTGCAATGTTTTGTGATCTTCAATATTGGCTTTTATATAACGGGCGTAATGCCCGCGCTGCTGGTAAAAGGTGTGCCATACCCCGCAGAGCCATTGCCTTTCCTGCGTATGCTGATGGGGAACGGCAAATTCTTTATCGCCTGTTTGCCCATCGTGGCGCTGCAATACCTCTTAAGCCTGCAATGCAGGAATGTATTATTGCCCATAGGCATTGGCATAGCTCTGCACATAACTTCCATGCTGGCATTAAGATGGGAATACGGCTATATTCTTCCGTACATTTATGGATCGCTTAGTTTCCTGGAACAGGGACTGAAGCATAACTACCCGATGAATATACAGTTGCTGGCGCTGGGGCATTTTGTATTATTGGTCGCGGTGAGCTTTGTTTTATTTATCCGCAAAAAAGATAAAGGATAGCCACATGAAAAGGCTTTTTGTTGTGTTATTACATACCGGGTATTGGTTGCTGTACGCATTGCTGGTATTTACCTTTGTGTGGGTGCTTATCAAAACGGCCCATATGACCTTCAATAACGTGCGCTTCCTGGCAATCCATTCCCCGGTTATGGTGGTAAGCTTTCCGCCAGCCTTGCTGGGATTTTACAGCGCTTATCTTGTGTTATTCCGCTTATTGCAGCGTAAGCAGTTCCTGCCGCTCCTCGGCCTTAGCCTGCTGTTTGCGCTTGCTGCCGGGGTGATCACATACAGCTACCTGGAGCTATCCCGTAATATAGCCGCGCTTAACGGGCCGCAAGAGCGGATCCAGATAGTCATCTTCCTTTCCCTGCTGGCTTATCTGCACAGCATTATTGCACTGGTAATGAAAGGTTTTATTAGCTGGTATGGCGATATCCGCCTGAAAGAAAACCTGAGCCGCAAGAACTTCGAAACAGAACTGGCCCTGGTAAAATCACAGATCCACCCGCATTTCCTGTTCAATACCATCAACAATATTGATGTGCTGATAGAAAAAGATGCCGCCCGGGCCTCGCTGTACCTGAACAAACTATCAGACATCATGCGCTTTATGCTCTATGAAACAAAAGCAGAGCAGATGCCGTTATCCAAAGAGCTGGATTATATCAACAAGTACATCGCCTTACAACAGATCCGCAGCGCCAACGCTAACTATGTACGCTACCAGGTGGAAGGGGATGCGGCCAACAACATGATTGCGCCCATGCTTTTTATTCCTTACATTGAAAACGCTTTCAAGTATGCGGAGCACCGGAAATCAGAAAATGCCATCAACATACAGCTGAAAATAGAAAAGGATATCATACACTTCAACTGTGAGAATATGTATAAACGGGAGCTGCCGCCACAAAGTGGAAATAACGGTTATAACGGCCTGGGTAATGAGCTGCTGCAAAAGCGCCTGCAGCTCTTGTATCCCGGCAAACATAGCCTGCACATCACCCATGACAATGGCGTGTATAAAGTGAACCTAATGCTGCAAACCCATGAACATTAACTGCATTATTGTAGAGGACGAGCCGCTGGCGCAGGAGCGTATCAAAGGCTACATCAGCAAGCTGCCTTTCCTGCACCTGCTGGCCAGTTTTGATAACGGGGTGGATGCGCTGGTCTTTCTCCGCACCCAGCCGGTAGACCTGGTGTTCCTGGATATCAACATCGGGGAGTTCAGCGGCATACAGCTGCTGGAAACCGCCCACCGCCCGGTAGAGGTGATCATCACCACCGCCTATGATGGATACGCCCTAAAAGGCTTTGACCTGAATGTAAGGGACTATCTCCTGAAACCCTTTACGTTTGAGCGTTTTATACAGGCGGTAGACAAGGTCAGGGATCACCTGGGCCGCCCCGCCGCCGCGCCCCAGAAATCATTCATCTTTATAAAGACCGCCTACCGCCTGGAAAAGCTGCTCCTGCAGGATGTGCTGTATATAGAAGGTATGCGGGATTACCGCAGGATCCATACTACACATAAATGGATCATGACCCTGCAGACCTTCCGGGAATTTGAGCAGGAAATACCGGCCTCCATTATCTGCCGGGTACACAAATCATTTATGGTGGCCATTGATAAGATAGATGCTGTAGAAAAGGATAACATCCAGATAGGGCGCGCCATCATACCTATATCAGATACCTATAAAAAGGCTTTTTACCAGCTTATCACCGCAGCCGCTAAATAATCCGGTTTTTTTATTATTTTCAGCATGCTATGAATTAACCTAAGGCGTCCATTAAAAAGCATGCACTACATGACCAACTTGTACAGATCCACGATCATCTATCCTGTCTTTATTGTTATTTTTCTCCTGCAACTGAGCACCGTCTTTGCCCAATCATTTGAAGCGGAATCCGGCACGCTCAGTAACGGCGCCAACCTGCAAGGCTGCACCGGCTGTTCCGGCGCCAATATGGTAGGCAACCTGGGCGGCCCTTCCAACGGCACCGTAGTAGTGCCGGTGAATGTAAGCACCGCAGGCACATATACCCTTACCATCTACTACTGCACAGCAGATCCGCGGGTGATCTATGTAACGCCCAACAATGGTAATTACACGGGTATTAACTGCGCGCCTTCCGGCGGATGGAGCACCGTAGGCAATACCAGCATGAACGTAACGCTCAATGCCGGTAACAACACCATACGCCTGGATAACGGCGCCGGCGGATGGGGGCCTAATATTGACAGGATCACCCTGCAGCCAACCCTGACCATCAGCTTTGGCAGCGGCAACAGCATCTACTACAACCTGGGCACCGGTAAGTACAATGTGTACTTTAACAACAACCCGGTGATCACAGATGCCTATGCATCCGCCAACTCCAACAACATCTTTTACAGCCATACAGGTTATACCAGCCGTACCTATGCCGCTACGCCTGTTACAGACGCTTTTGGCAGCGGTACCAAACATACCATCACCTTAACAGGCAGCGGCCTTATAACCATGCAGCAGGTGTTTTATACCTATAGCGGCAAGAACTATTTCTTTACAGAAGTATTGCTCACTGGCGCAGGCTCCAACTGTTACCGTATGGCGCCCCTGGTGGCTGACGGTGTGGCCATACCCGGCGGCGGGGATATGCGCGCCTTGAACGTGCCTTTCGATAACGATGCCTGGATCCGCTATAATGCGCAATCCATGGGCTCCGCCAACTTTACCTCCGCAGAGGTAACAGGCCTCTATGATAACAGTAACCGTAACGGCCTGGTAATAGGCTCCGTTGAACATACCGTTTGGAAAACAGGCGTTTCCGTTACCGGCGGCGGGAGCGGTACCCTCACCCACCTGGAAGCCTATGGCGGTTTTACCAGCAATGGCGTTACCCGCGATCTGCGCGGCCACGGCTGGGTAAGCGTAGGCGGCAATAGCTGTAAATCGCCAAAGATCATGGTGAACTATGATGCGGACTGGCGCACTGCATTTGAGACCTATGGTAGCGCCAACGCCACCGCAGAGCCGCGTTATATAGCCAGCTACACCGGCGGTACGCCCTTTGGCTGGAACAGCTGGGGCGCTATCCAGTCCAGCCTGACCCTCGCAAAGGCTAAAGCCGTGGTAGACTTTTTTGCCAATAACTGCGTCAATTTCCGTAACAGTGATAATACGCTTTATATAGACCTGGACTCTTACTGGGATAACCTCTCATCCGGCGGCCTGAGTGGCAGCTTTGCCCAGTTGACAGAGTTTGCCAACTACTGTAAAAGCAAAGGGCTGAAACCCGGTATTTACTGGGCGCCTTTTGTAGACTGGGGTAAGAATGGCAGCGCCACGGTGGATGGTACTTCCTACCACTACCAGGACTGCTGGACAAAAATAAACGGCAGCGTAGTGGACCTGGACGGCGCCCGCGCCCTGGACCCCACGCACCCGGGTACAAAAGGCCGTATTGCCTATGTAATTGGCAAGTTCAAGACCTGCGGTTTTGAAATGATAAAACTCGACTTTTTAGGACATGCCGCCCTGGAAGCAGACAGCTATTACGATAACAGCATTCACACCGGCATGGAGGCGTTTAAAAAAGGCATGGAATACGTAGTAGACCAACTGGCCGGGACTATGCTTACCTATGCCGCTATTAGCCCTAACCTGGCCTCTGCCCGTTATATACACATGCGCCGCGTAGCCTGCGACGCCTATAAAGATATCAGCGAAACCAATTATACCCTCAACAGCACTACTTATGGCTGGTGGCAAAAGAACCTGTACCAGTACATAGACGGGGACCACCTGGTATTTGGCACAGAACCGCTGGCAGAGAACCGCGCCAGGTTCACCTCCGGCCTGGTAACAGGCACCGTGCTTACCGGTGACGATTTTTCCACTACCGGCGCCTGGACCGCTACCGCACAATCCATCCTGCAAAACCAGGACCTGCTGGATATTGCCCGTAACGGAAACGGCAAAGCCTTCCGCCCGGTAGAGGGTAACACCGGCGACCAGCCCAATGAGCTGTTTACCGCCGCCATTGGCAACTATCAATACCTGGCCATCGTGAACTATGGCGCCGCCGCCAAAAACTATACAGTGAGTATGGCGCGTATAGGCCTCAATCCCTCCACCACTTATGGAGTGGTAAAGGAACTGTTTACCGGCGCACTTACCTCCGTTACCGGTAACCTGAATGTTACCGTGCCAGCGAGCGGAGCAGCTATATACCGCATCGATAAAACCGTTCTGCAGCCTATGGGAATGCTGTCCATGCGTTAAGTTTCCATGAAGGCCGGAATACTTGAAAACTTTGATCACATTTATTGAAATATTTGCGGCCCGCGCTTTATTTTAACGGGCATAATTTTAAACTATACCTTTATGGAAGACATGGATATGGACGAGCATGATGATCTTTATGGCATAGATATCGATCATGCCCACAAAAGGGCAATAGATCTGGTGCCTGAAGAGTTTTTCTGGAACTGCGCAGATGAGCTCTCGCCCTTTGGCTCTGACGAAGGCGATATAGCCCTGGCAGAGTTCCGCGACTGGCGTAAGCTGCACCCGGATTCCCCGGTGGTCGATTGCTTAAAATGGACCATTGAAAGCGTAGGCGAGATAGATTTTGCGGATTATAATGAAAGCCTGGTATCCGCAGAAAAAGTAAAACAACAGATTGAGGACGAAAACTTTGACGATCAGCAATACATCTTTACCCTGGATGTGTCCGTGATCGCCACGGGTTTTGCCCAGCTGGTAGATGAAGGTAAGATGGACGCCAGCAGCAAACCGGTCATAAAAGTGGCCCTGGACCGCCAGATCCTCTGGAGCGGCCTGCACGAAGGCTGGGAACATGGAGACCAGTATATTGATAACCTGCGGGTGTTGAAACGGGTGCTCCAGGAAGCATAATGATCTCCCTCATTAAACAATAAAGCCCTGCAGAACATCTCTGCAGGGCTCTTTATTTTGGCTAAGCCGTTTATTTCGTTACCTCAAAGGTGAGTTCGTTCACTTTTGTCAGTCCGCTCATACCGCTGGCCTGGTACACCACTTTGTACTTGCCGGGGGCGGTGATACCATATCCCTTACGCAGGTCTATCTCATGTTCAACGCTCCCTTTAGGAGATACTACGATATAGGCGTCTGCCGGCGGGGGCATGATCCTTTTGGCCATAGCGCCACGGTATTGTACCGCTTCGCCTTTGCTGTCCGTAATATCCAGGTAGGAGGCCATAAAGTTTTCGAACGGTGTATGCCATTTGCAGAAACGTACCGGGTTATCCGTAGGGTTAGCCACAGAGAATTTCAGCATAATGGGGCCGTCGCCTTTAATGGGGCTTTTTACGGACATGGTGGTTTCCAGTACAGCGGCGCTGTCCAGCGGATTAGCTTCCTGCTGGGCGGTGGTGTCTGCTGCGGGCGCTGCCTGGGCAGTATCCGCGGTAGTGGCTTGGGCTACAGTGCTGTCTGTAGTGGCGGCAGCTTCCTGCTGGCCATTATTACAGGCAAAAATGGTAACAAAGGACAGGCATGCTGCCGTGATCATTAATGAGTTCTTCATGTTCAATAAGTGTAATATGTTCAATTGGGCGCAAATTAACGGAAATTCCGGAAACGGAAAGTTAGGTTTTCATGAAGAGGGGATGGCAGGGAGGTCCGGCTTGAAGAAGCGGGTCAGGCAGGACTGCCAGGGCATAATCAATAGCGTGTTGATGGGAAAACCACGTCTTAATGAGGTGGACTGGTAGTATTTTAACAGATTTTGCTAAAGGTTCTCCTTCGCTTGAGGTTCGCTTAAGGTTCGATTAAGGTTCGCTCGGCCATTTTGGGTAAAATAGTACCAGTTGTCAAACCCGTTTTTGAGTATATTTGGTGTTGCCTTTTCCCTTGCTCCCTGGGCAAAAGACTCCCCCAACTTCAAATTTGTTTCAAAATTCAACGCTACCTTAGCAATTCTATGAAAGTGTTAGTAATAGAAGATAGTAAGGAAATAGCCAGCAGCCTGCATGATTTTTTGGCCCGGGAAGGGTACATCTGCGAGCTGGCAGAGACGTTTGACGAGGCCAGAACAAAGTTATCACTTTTTACATACGATTGTATCCTGCTCGATATAATGTTGCCCGATGGTAATGGGCTGGAACTGTTAAAGTTTATCCGGGCAGAGAATATACAGAGCGGGGTGCTTATCATCTCCGCCAAAGACGCGTTGGATGATAAAGTGACCGGCCTGGAAATAGGCGCGGACGATTATATCACCAAACCCTTCCACCTGCCGGAGCTGCATGCCCGTTTAAGGGCCATTTACCGCCGTAAACAACTATCCGGCAGTAGTATGATCAGCTTTAATGAGATCAGCCTGAATACAGATACCCTGGAGGCCACCGTGAATGATACGCTGCTGGAGATCACCCGTAAGGAGTTTGAACTGCTGCTGTACCTGATCGTAAACAAGAACAGGGTGCTGTCCCGGCAGTCCATAGCCACCCACCTCTGGGGCGATTATACAGATAATTTGGCTAACTTTGATTTTGTTTATCAGCATATTAAGAACCTTCGCAAGAAGATCAGCGCTGCCAACGGAGCAGATTATATAGCTACGGTTTATGGATTGGGATATAAATTCAATGCTTCGGCAGCAGTGAAGTAACAAATCAATAGTGAACGAATGAAGCTAGTAGATAAATTCACCTTATGGTTCATCGGTATCATCGTGTTAACAACACCGGTAACCGCCTATATCTGCTACCATAACCTGGTAAAGAATATAGATAAAACGGAGATCTCCCAGCTAAGCGCCCTGAATGAGACCACCGCCAGCCGCATGGAAAAAGGCCTGCCCATTGGCGAAGCGCCTAAGGGATCCTCCCTCTCCGTTACGCCATTGCAAACCGCCCTTCCGGAAGACCGTGTACAGATAGAGAAAACAAACAGCGATGATAAAGGGTTTATCAGCCTGTTAACGGTAAATTCCTACTATACCATCAAGGGCCAGCCTTACCGCATCTCTTCCAATAACTATATACCCGGCTCAAAACAGATCATGAACGCCATTATGGATACCATTATCTGGAAGCTGCTTATCATCATTGTTTGTGTAAGCATCACGGCCAGGCTGGTATCTGCGCGTATCCTGCAGTCTTTAAAGCTGACGATAAAACAGATCCAGCGGTTTAATGTGAAAAAGAAAGTGCAGTTCCCCGTTACCCGCACGCATGAGTTCCGGGAGCTGAACGAGTTCCTGCAGCGTACCACGGATAAGGCGGTAGATGAATATGTAGCCATCAAAGAGTTCAGCGAAAACGCCTCCCATGAGCTGCAAACGCCGCTGGCCATCCTGCGCAATAAACTGGAGCTGCTGAGCGAGACCAATATTGAAGAAGACCAGGCCACCCTGCTGGGCGATATGCAGAACGCTATTGAGCGGTTATCAAAGATCCACCGCTCCCTTACGCTCATCGCCAAGCTGGAGAATAATGAATATGCCGTGTCTGAGAGCATTAAGTTCTGCCGCATAGCCAAAGATGTGCTGGCGGCTTATGAAGACCGGATAGAGATGAAACATCTTTCTGTGCATACGGATTTTGGCAGCAATGTACAACTGAAGATCCATCCCATGCTGGCGGATATGCTGATGAATAACCTGCTGGGCAATGCGGTGCGCCACAATGTGGATAACGGTAATATCGATATCCGGTTGACAGCACAGCGGCTTATCGTAAGCAATACCGGGCTGCCGCCGGAAATGCCTACAGATGAATTATTCCAGCGCTTTAAGAAAAGCAATCAATGCAGTGACAGTGTAGGGCTGGGATTATCGATCGTAAAACAGATCTGCGACGTAAGCGGATTCTGTGTTTCCTATAGCTATAAGAACCGTATACATACTTTGCAGGTAGATTTTCAGCCTGCGCCTAAAGCCGTTGTAACGCCAGTGCCGCTTGATAATTTAGCAGCTGCCGCACAACCGGCCATCGTATAAATTCCACCGCTTCTATTCAGATCCTGATTGTCATATTTGTTTGACAGTTTGCGTTAGCCTTGCGTAAATACCCCACCACACTGCGTTACAGCCGGATAAAATTCTCCAATATTTTTTTAGATAGTATCAATACTTCAAGATTACTTCAAAATTATGGGCTCACTTTGCAGTTGGAATTACAAGTTTAGGAACCATTCTGCAAAAATCGTAGTTACATGTTTGGGAAAAAATATTGGGGTTTTATTCTTCTTTTCATCTTCATTAATATACATCTTTTAAGCGCACAGCAAACACTTACGTTAAAAGACGCGATACAGACTGCCGTTAATAATTACGGTACCATCAAAGCAAAAGCCAGCTATGCAGACGCTTCAAAAACAAGCGTAACACAGGCTAAACGGGATTACCTGCCTAACCTGAACCTGAGCGCACAGCAGGACTATGGAACCATTAACGGACAGAACGGCCCCCTGTACGGCTTTGGCGGCTTAGCCGCCTCCTCTTCCGGACAACCTTTACCGGATCAGAATTGGAATGCAGCATTTGGCGCATTATATCTTACGAATATAAACTGGGATTTTTTCGCATTTGGACGGGCAAAAGAGAAGATCAGAACGGCACAAGCGGTTGCTACCCGGGATAACAATGACTGGCAGCAGGAAATTTTTCAACAGGAAGTAAAGGTAGCAGCCGCTTATCTTAATCTGCTCGCCGCGCAGAAGCTCACATTATCTTACCAGAAGAACCTGAACCGTGCGGATACGTTCCGCCATGTGGTGGTAACCCGCGTTAAGAACGGATTGGCGCCCGGCGTAGATTCTTCACAAGCCAATGCAGAAGTGTCCAGCGCAAAGATCCAATTGACCCGTGCCGTTGATTTTGAACAGACACAGGCCAACCAGCTGGCCGTACTCATGGGCGTACCGGCACAGTCGTTTGCACTGGATACGTTCTTTGTTGCCAGGGTGCCTGCTATTATGAATGATACAGCAGCCTTGAGCAACCACCCCATACTACAATGGTATAAAAGCCGCGTGCTGCTAAGCGATGAGCAGGCGAAATACTTTAAAACATTCAACTTCCCGGTATTCTCACTGGTGGGTGTGCTGCAGACAAGGGGCTCCGGTTTTGATGCCACCTACAGCGCACAACACCTGGACGCTTATTCGCAAGCCTATTGGGATGGTATCAAACCTACCCGAACCAACTACCTTATTGGCCTGGGCATTAGCTGGAACTTTACCCAAACGCTGCGCATCAGCCAGCAGGTAAAATCCCAGAAGCAGATCAGCAAGGGGCTGCAGGCGGAATACGATCTGGCAGACCAGCAGCTGCATGCGCAACTGGCCTTGTCAGAAACACGCATCCAGAACGCGCTGGATAATTATAACGAAGTGCCGGTACAGGTAAAAGCGGCTTCTGACGCATTCCTGCAGAAAACAGTGTTGTACCGCAACGGCCTCACCAACCTGGTGGATGTAACGCAGGCCTTGTATGTATTGGTAAGAGCGGAAACAGACCGTGATATCGCCTACAGCAATGTATGGCAGGCGCTGTTGCTGAAAGCTTCCGCCAGCGGCGACTTTAATTTGTTTGCAAAAGAACTGTAAGCTGGGAAATAGATAGATAAACTGGTTTTGACAATTGTTATATAAGTTATTATGAATCTAATACGTTTTGCGCTTCGGAAGCCTATTACCATATTGGTGCTTGTTGCCGGCCTGTTCTTCTTTGGTATAAAGGCGGTGACTACTATTAAGATCGACATCTTCCCCAAGCTGGAACTGCCGGTGATATACCTCTCGCACCCTTTTGGCGGGTATAACTCCACGCAGATGGAATCCTTCTTTGGTAAGCAATATATCAATATCCTGCTGTTTGTGAACGGGGTAAAGAGTGTAGAGACAAAGAACATACAGGGCCTTACGCTGATCAAGATCAACTTTTACCCTGGCACCAACATGGCGCAGGCGGCGGCGGAGGTGAGCGCCTTCTCCAACCGTATACAGGCCATCTTTCCACCAGGCTCCAACCCGCCGTTTATTATACGCTTTGACGCAAGTACCCTGCCTGTAGGACAGCTGGTATTGAGCAGCGATAAACGTAACAATAACGAGCTGCTGGACCTGGCAAACGTATATGTGCGCGCTTCGTTTACCTCTATCCCCGGTCTGGTAGCTTCCACACCTTTTGGCGGTAACCAGCGTACAGTGGTGATCAAAGCCAATCCTGAACTGCTGCGCGCCCATAACCTTACGCCTGACCAGCTGGTAGAAGCACTGCGTGTAAATAACCAGACAGCCCCTTCCGGTAACGTGCGCATTGGCGACAAGAACTATATTACGCCCGCCAATACCACCATTAAAACGGCAAAGGATTTTGAAGATATGCCCTTGTTCAAAAGCGGGGTACAGAACCTGTACCTGCGCGATGTGGCAACGGTAGAAGACGGCGCGGACGTGAGCACCAGTTATGCGTTGATCAACGGCCGCCGTTCCGTATATATCGATATCGCAAAAGCTGCGGACGCTTCCACCTGGGAAGTGGTGCAGAACCTGAAAAAATCACTGTCTAAAATACAGGCACAGCTGCCGGAAGATGTGAAACTGAGTTATGAGTTTGACCAGTCCACCTACGTGATCAATTCCGTAAAAAGTTTGTTGAGCGAGGGCGCTATTGGCGCCGTGCTAACAGGGTTGATGGTACTGTTGTTCCTGGGGGATGCCCGTGGCGCATTGATCGTGATCCTCACCATTCCTACCTCCATTATATCGGGCGTACTGTTCCTGAGCTTATTCGGGCAAACCATCAATATCATGACGTTGAGCGGTCTGGCCCTGGCTATTGGGATCCTGGTGGATGAAAGTACGGTAACGATAGAGAACATACACCAGCACTTTGACCTGGGCAAACCAAAAGCCCTGGCCATCTGGGATGCGTGTAAGGAAATAGCCTTTCCCAAACTGCTCATACTCTTTTGTATCCTGGCGGTATTTGCGCCGGCCTTTACCATGGGCGGTATACCAGGATCACTGTTCCTGCCGCTGGCATTGGCCATTGGTTTTAGCATGATCGTATCCTATTTCCTGGCACAGACCTTTGTACCGGTGATGGCCAACTGGATCATGAAAGTAAAACATCATAAAGGCAAAGATGGCAGGGAGCTGACAGAAAGTGAAGAATACGCCGCCGCAGGTCTACCTGCCGGAGAGCATAATACCTGGGAACAGAAAAAACATCTGCTGGAAAGAGCGGATAGCGACCGGAATGGAAAAGTGAGCCGCTTTGAAAAACTGCGGGCACGCTACCTGCGCTTTATAGAAAGAATGATGCCTTACCGTAAGCCCATCGTAATAGCTTACCTGGTATTGGTCTCCGGTGCGGTGGTGCTGCTCATTACCCATATTGGGCGCGATGTATTGCCTAAGGTGAATGGTGGGCAGTTCCAGGTACGTATGCGGGAGCCGGATGGTACCCGTATCGAAGAAACAGAGAAAAAGACAATATCGCTTATCAACGCCGTAAATGATATCGTGGGTAAAGAGCATGTATCCATAACCTCGGCGTTTGTGGGCACGCACCCGCAAACATATTCTACCGCGCCTATCTTCCTGTGGATGGCAGGACCGCACGAAGCGGTACTGCAGGTAGCTCTGAAAGAAGGTTATAAAGTAGACCTGGATGAGCTGAAGGATAAGATCAGGGCCCGCGCCAAACAGATCGACACGAATATGTCGCTTTCCTTTGAGCCTATTGAGCTCACTGATAAGATCCTGAGCCAGGGTTCGCCTACACCGATAGAAGTACGGTTTGCCGGCCGTAATAAAAAGATCAACGAGCAGTATGCAGCAAAGATGGTGGAGAAGCTGAAACAGATCCCATACCTGCGGGATGTGCAGATTGGCCAGTCCATCAAATATCCTGCGCTCAACATCAATATAGACCGTGTAAGGGCCGCACAGTTGGGCGTGGATGTATCGGATATCTCCCGCTCCCTCACAGCAAGCACCTCTTCTTCCCGTTTAACCGAAAAGAACATCTGGGTGGATGAACGCCTTGGCCTGAGTTATAACGTACAGGTAGAGATACCGGAAAACCAGATCACCAGTCAGAATGATATTACCCAGATCCCGCTGCTGCGGAATAATACCCGTCCCATATTGGGTGATGTGGCCACCATTACGCCAGGCCTTACCTACGGTGAGGCGGATGACCTGGGCGCTTTACCCATCCTGACCGTAACCGCCAACCTGAATAATACGGACCTGGGCGCTGCGACAGTCGATGTGCAAAAGGCCATTGCCTCCCTGGGCGATCTGCCCCGTGGTTTAACCGTAGAGCCCATCGGTTTGAGCAGCACCCTTACAGATACGCTGGATAGCCTGCAGAGCGGTTTGCTGGTAGCGATAGTGGTGATCTTTCTCATGCTGGCTGCTAACTTCCAGTCCTTTAAAGTATCTGCTATCGTGTTGGCCACTGTGCCGGCCGTATTGCTGGGATCACTGTTATTGCTGGTTATCTGCGGTTCTACCCTGAACCTGCAGTCTTACATGGGTATGATCATGTCCGTGGGCGTATCCATTTCCAACGCGGTACTGCTGATCACCAATGCGGAACAGATCCGCAAACATAATGGCGATGCGTTGTTATCTGCCAGGGAAGCTGCCGCCCTGCGTTTGCGCCCCATCATGATGACGGCGATGGCGATGGTGGTAGGTATGATACCCATGGCAAGCGGCCTGGGCGAAGCCGGGGATCAGTCATCCCCCCTGGGGCGCGCCGTAATAGGCGGCCTGCTGGCCTCTACTTTTGCCGCACTGTTCATCCTGCCCCTGGCGTTTGCATGGGGACAAGGCCGCACGACTACGCAGAGCGTATCGCTGGATCCTGAAGATGAAGAGAGCATACATTTTATACCCGTGAAAGCGTAAACAACATATGAACAAAGTAACAGGAAATTATAAATCTCGTTTTATGCAACCAGTATCAACAAAGGCCATCATATTTTTACCGGTGATAGCATTGGCCGTATTCATGCAAAGCTGCAGCACTTCGTCTGCACATGAGGAGAAAAAAGAAGCTGCCGCTCCTGCAGAGGCGCCGGCGCTGGAAGCCTTCTCTTTACAGAAAGGGCAGCTCTCTTCTACCATAGACATCCCGGGCGAACTGGTTGCCTTTCAGCGGGTGGATCTGTATGCCAAAGTAAGCAGCTTTGTAAAGAAATTATATGTGGATGTGGGTAGCGAAGTAAAAACAGGCCAGCTGCTGGTTACCATGGAAGCGCCTGAGTTGAACTCGCAGTTGTCCGGCGCAGAATCCCGCCTCAAATCTCAGGAAGCCATCTACCTGTCCAGCAAGGCTACCTACGACCGCCTGCTGGAGACCAGTAAAACGCCCGGTACCGTATCCCAGAACGATCTGGATATAGCGTTTGCCAAACAGAAATCAGACCTGGCCCAGCTGGATGCCGCCAAAGCCGGCTACCGCGAGATAGGCGATAACCGCAATTACCTGGAGATCCGCGCGCCTTTTAATGGCGTGATCAGCCGCAGGAATGTAAGTGCCGGCGCATATGTAGGCCCGGCTGGTAAAGGCTCTGACCTGCCCATCTTTACCCTGCAGGAACAGAAGAAACTGCGCCTGATAGTGGCGGTACCGGAAGCTTATACCGGTTACCTGCAGGATAACAGCGAAGTGGATTTTACCGTGAACGCCATCCCTGACCAGACCTTTAAAGCAAAGGTGACCCGCCTGGCCGGCGCCCTGGATGAAAGGCTGCGTGCCCAGAATATAGAAATGGATGTGACCAATGACGATAAAAGGCTGTTACCGGGTATGATCGCCAGCGTATCTATTGCCCTCACAGGGGGTAGCGACAAAGGTTTTGTAGTACCCGCAAAAGCAGTCTTAAATTCTACGCAAGGTATTTATGTAATTAAAGTCGTGAACAATCACGCTGTATGGGTACCGGTGAAGGTGGGCCGTAAAGTGGATGATAAGGCAGAGATCTTTGGCGACCTGGCCCTGAATGACGTAATCGTGAAAACAGCTACTGAGGAGATAAGGGATAGCGCTGAACTGAAACATGTGGCCCTGGCGGCAGCAGTGAAATAGTTACGGAAACCATACATATCCTGTGTTAAAAACGGGGCTGCCGGGGTGAGATTCCCCGGCAGTTTTTTTATGTATGTTTTGATCTTTATAAAGAAGCGGCTACCGGCGGCTGCGCCGCTGTTTTAGCGGCCCGCTGCAGGCGTTGCGCCTGTACCCGGTCATATTCCTTTACATAATCCGGATGCTCAGTGCCCATAACGCGGTCCCAGAAGCGGAAATACAAACCATAATTACCTTTAAACTTGCTATGGTGCAGGTTATGATGTACAGAGGAATTGATCACCTCAAACAACCAGGTGCGCCGTACCCAGCGCGGCATGATCTCATAACCGAGGTGGCCGTATACATTAATGATAAAAGCAGCAATAGTGAACAGGAAGATGCCCAGCTGGTGTATGGGCAATATCATGGTAATGACCACCAGCACCAGGCCTTCTGGCGCCGCCTCCAGCAGGTGAAAGGAGTAGGAGCTCCAGGGAGAGGGGTTGGTGCTTTTATGATGTACCACATGGGCCAGCTTAAACAGGTTTTTATGATGCAGCAGCCGGTGCATCCAGTAAAAATAAGTATCATGGATCACCAGCGCAATGGCCACGCTGGTCCACAGGTACCAGCCGGGATGATCCTGCAGGTGATCGTAGATGCGGGTATACTGCCGCAGGGGCGTAAACAGCAGGGCCGCTGCAATGGCCGTAAACACCAGGGTGCTTTGCATGGAATACCATACTTCGCGCAGGAAGTCTTTACGGGAGGCCAGCCGTTGCTGTATCTTCTGCCGGAAGAACTTTGCCGGGAAGAATACATAGAACAGCAGGAAAGGTATACCTGCCAGCACAAAATAACGAAGGGCGGATTTGCCTAATAACCAGAAAACAGGCGCTAATTTTTGTTCCATATCCGTAGTGTTTGGATGATAATGACAAAAATAGGGCAGGGGCAGGCAGTAGCGGTTAACAAAGGTTAATTAATGCTGGCCACGGGCATGTATACGTTTTCGGATCCGGCTTAAGGATACCGGCGTAATGCCCAGCATGGAGGCAATGTATTTGTCCGGCACCCGGTTCACAATATCAAACTTATCCTTTACCAGCCGGCGGTACCGTTCCTCCGGCGAAAGCGTTACAAAGGTCTCTATCAGGTCCAGCGATTCTGCCAGCATTTTCATGAGGAAGAAATTGCGCAATGGCTCGTATTCCGTATGGGCTTTTAACACCGTTTCCAGCACATCGTAGTCTATCTCCAGCAGGCTGGTATCTTCCAGCGCCCGGTAAATAAAACGGGAAGGGCGGCTATGTATAATGGTATCATGGGAGGCGGCAAACTGGCCTTCCCAGCGGAGGAATAGAGTGGCTTCATCGCCATTGTCCTTTACACGGTACGCGCGGATAATGCCCTTTTCAATAAAGGCCAGTTTCTTACTCCGGTCTCCCTCCGGAATGTATACCGCATTGGCGGCCAGCTGCGCCGGACGGGTTACGGAAAAAAGCGGTTGGGCATCCGCAGGCAGTATGCCGCTCAGGTCAAACAGGATTTGTTGTAAGGTAGTGACAGACTGGAGCATAATGCCGCAAATTTAATCTATTCCCTCTACCTTCCATGCCGTACTGTCCGGGTATTTAGCTACAAAAATGGTAATGTCCGCAAATTTCTTTTCACCCTTTACGATCAGGCTGATGGCGGCATTGCCGTATTGCCCGCTGGAATCCGCGGTTTGCTGGATCCCGCCTGCCGGCATCAGCGAAAAGGAGCTGATATCGCCCACTTCCTCACACAGTTCCGGGCTCTCAGGCAGGTAATCCCTGGCTGTGATATAAGCGTCCGTAAAAGGCAACAGCACCAGGAAAATGGCCTGCGCCAGTAATATAAAACTGATAATGCCGATGCCTATTTTTTCCGGTAGGGTATGTTTTTGCAGAACGGATTTAACCCTGATAAGATCAGTGAGCAGCATGATGATTCCCATGCAAAAAAAGTCCCAGCCAATAGCCCGGCTTTCCCAGAAAAAATAAAGCCGCAGGGACCTGCACAGGTAACCATAAATGATGAGTAGTAAACCCGCCGCCAGCAGTGCTTTTGTTAGTCTGCTCAGCCGCCGCAGGCGCTTTTGTACGATATTCATAGGACGGTACAGGAATAAATTTTACCGGAATGGCGTCATAGGATAACAAGAATGACGGCTATTAATTGCCAATAGCTTAACTTCACGGTATGGATTTACGTTGCCGGCCACAAAAATATATAATTATCTAAATATATTTTTCTAGTTTGGCACCCCGGTTGCAAATAATAAACTTCACGTAACCACTAGCATGAGTTTAACTAAAGTATTTATCACCCTTAAAAACGGAAAACCAATCACACGCTACTATCAAAAAGGCGACGAGTACCGTTACACATTGGAGTTAAGTTTTAATGAAGGTGTATTTAAGATGCATTCCTATGCATTTCATGGGAATGATGTGATGGAGGAGGACAATCACATGGATGAGACGCGCCTTGAAAGCGCGGATTTTAATGAGTTTGTAGTGTTGATACAAACCAAGTTCCCCAACGTAGACATCTAAAGAAAGGCCTTAAAACCCGTGAGAGGCAACCTCCCACAGCCTTTTTACCATTGATGCTGTAGGTTCAACGATTGTAGCGCCGGTCCTTTAAAAGGGGCCTGCAGGAAATGTCATTGCCAGAAGGATGCCAACCATCAGCGGCTTTGACGCAAGACCAACTGCGGCAACGGTGATACCTTGCCCGCAGGAAACTGCTTTTGAATGTAGCCGCGCTTTTGTACATTTATCCACCTCACCCTACCGCCATCATGTACAAGACACATCTTTTAACGGACCCTGCGAGCGGCAAGATCAGCAGGATCACCTGGGACAATGACCGTTTGATCACAGAGACAGGCAAACCCGGTAAGACCCGGCAAACAGAAAAACAATTTGCTACCGCCGCAGAAGCTGGTCAGCAGTTCGAGAAGAAAGAATGGGAACTGCTCAAAAAAGGGCACCTGTTCCGTGATGATAATGCCGCCATCGGGCAGCCCTGCCTGCACTATTGCCCCGGCCTTGGCTACACGGGCGCCTTATCGTTCCAGGATACGCCTAATGGCATTTATGTATATAAACACGGCTCATACACGCAAACGGAAAGCAAGGATTTCCTGGTGCAGCTGCTACCAACCGGTGAGCTGCTGGATACCATTGAGCTACCGGAATCATTACCCTGGAACATTGTCTACAACGAAACCTTGCGCTCCTTAGTGATGGACGTAGACCATTATATCTACCAGTATAACCTGGATACCAAAACATTTACACGCCTTACCCCCGCAGCGGATAAACCGGCCAGTTTTATTGCCGCTTCAAAACAACGTATCGTTTACGCGGTTGATCCCCAATTGTATGTTTGGGACCTGCCCGGTAATACCATCCGGCAGCGGACGATCGAGGCTATTATGGTCAACGGGAGCATCCCTTTTGCCGGCGCCATATCAAAGGATGGTAATACAATAGCCTTCCATAATACCCAGGGCGAGATCGAGCTGTTGGATGCGGTTACCCTGCAGCCCATCAGCAGGATCAGCGGCGATTTTAATACCGTAGCGGACATGCAGTTCATCGAGAACGACCGCACGCTGATCATACGGGAAACCTACGGCAGCTGGGGCATACGCTTCTATAGCCTGGATACGCTGCAGGAAATAAAAGCAGGCGCTTTTATACCGCCCGGTTATTCCAAAGACATACTGGACTTTGCCATTAATGAGGAGGAAACGCTGCTGGTGCTGGAACAGCGCAGCGGCCGGTCCTATGTATATAATCTGCAAACAGCGGCGCTGTTATATGAAATGAAGCTGGACCATTGCGTGAAAAACGCGGAGATACGTTTTGTGAAAGACCTCCTGGGCGTGCGGACAGATTATGGCTGTTTTAGCCTGTACCGGATCTCCTGAACGCACTTAACTTTCCTTTATAAATCCCTTAACTTTTTATTTAAATATGATTGTACAATTTACAGGCTCACACTTAAAGCTCACGATATGCGTAAGAAATGTACAATTGTATTGCTCTTCTTTTCCCTCACCGTTTTAACCGCTACCCGCAGCCATGCGCAGGCAAAGATCGCTTATATTAATATGCAGGAGCTGATCCTGAGCATGCCGGAAGCCAAGCTGGCCTATGATTCGCTGCAACGGTTCGAGAAATCGCTGAATGCGGATGGGCAAACGCTGCTTACAGAGCTCCAGAAGAAAATGGTGGAGTTTAACAAGAACGAACCAACGATGAGTGCCAGTATGAAAGAGATCAAACATAAAGAGTTGGAGACCGCGCAGGTCAGCCTGGAACAATACAGAACGCATATGGAGCAGCAACTGTCCAACCGTGAACAGGTATTGACAGCGCCTATTATAGCCAAGGCAAAGAAAGCGGTAGCGGACCTGGTTACAGAGGGCGGATATGCCTGTGTACTGGATAACTCAAAGGATATAGTGGTGGCGGCTAATTGTGATGATCTGTTAGGAGCTGCCAAAAAGAAATTAGGAATTAAATAGGATTTAGATATAGTTAGTGATAAGGCCGCTCCTGTTCAGGAGGGGCTTTTTTATTGCCCTGCGTTTAATAGCAGGCAGCGCGCGGTATAAAAAAGGCGTGCATATCAGAGCCTGATATGCACGCCTTGCTATTTAAATGATAGC
Source organism: Chitinophaga agrisoli (assembly GCF_008386695.1). Taxonomy (GTDB): domain Bacteria; phylum Bacteroidota; class Bacteroidia; order Chitinophagales; family Chitinophagaceae; genus Chitinophaga; species Chitinophaga agrisoli. The sequence continues at coordinate 821,992 of NZ_VUOC01000002.1, read as the reverse complement.
TGCCTTAACAGCTATTACTGCTGCAGCGGCCCTTGCAAACTGTTCTTAAGCTGATCCAGGTATTGCAGTATAGAAGTTGCAGTACCGGAGCTGGGCAATTCTACCGCGCAATTCTTGTGCACATAATGCCTTACGTCGGCCAGTTGCCAGATAGCGCCACCTGTCATACCAGGATAAGCCTTTTTATAACGGACCATCTCCGCCCTGATCTCACCAGGAGATTTACTGTTCTTCACGGTGTCGCAGCTGCTGAAAGCGCCGCGGCACATCATGATCGGGTAAACCGGCAGGGTAGTGGACAGGCTGTCTTTCCAGGGACCAGGCTCATTGCCGGTACCGCCGTCGTAACACTGCAGATAGATGGCGTCTATCAGGCCTGGCTGAGATCCGGCAAGGATACTCTTCCAGTATTTGGCTTTTGTATACGGGCAAAGGGTCATGTGCACGTTCATGTTATTTAACATCTCACCCAGGACCACAATAGACCTGGCGTCGTATACGGATTCATCATCTATACATACCGCGTCCACACCTATCTCGTCTTTCATGATCTTGGCTATATTATAGAGGGTGCTGTTTTTACTGGTGCCGGTGACAATGCCGGGATAGGTTTCTGTAGGAGCTGCCCAGTTCTGGATGAAATCATAGGTATTAGGCGGCTGGTTGTACCATCTGCCTTCCATCAGGATCTCAATACGGGTAATGGAAGTAGTGCCTTTTTTCAGGTCAGCTACCCGTTTAAGCCAGGTTTTATCACCCACGAATTTGCCATCATGGATAATGGGGTTTTTGCTGTCATCGCCGGAAAGCACATCCCCATTGGAACGGATGTAAAAGCTGGACAGGACGATGGTGGTAAAACCAGACTCCTTCAGGCTTTGGTAAAGCGTGTCATCGCCCGGATAGATTCCCCGCGCAAACATGGCGAGGTTGATGGCTGCCGGTGAGGCGGGCCCGCTAAGGGTATGGGTAGGAGCAGTTGCTTTGGTTACCGCCGGCTCACCATTATGCATGGAGAAAAACAAGCCGGATAACAGCAAGGGCATAGAGAAAAGTAAACTCTTCATAGAATAGTTGTTTATTAGCAGTTTATGTTCACATGTTCAAATAAGGTATGTACTCGGGGCGCGAAGATAGATATTGTAACGCAAAAATTATACAGGGATGGTATGAGCGGAAAGGACACTCCTAGCAATGGTTGGGAAGGGGAACGTTATTCACAGCTATAAGGCTGTCCAGCCGGATCACCAGACCGTTATCCATGCGCATATATTCCACCTTATTGAGCGCATACACGTCTTCAATGCGGGCAGATACTTCCTGCTGGTTGCCTTTTTCGTCATAGAACACGATCGTGGAAATGGTCCGCATGGTGGCCCAGGCTTCCAGACGGTCATAATAATCACAATTGATGGGCTGGTACGGTTTACCTGGCGTATCCATGATACTGCGGTTTTACGGCTTAGAAAACGAGTGTAAGCTATAAATTTCAGATGGATTTTCCCAGGTTTACTTTGAGTAATACCCCACGTCTAAATAGGGGATCTCCAGCCCGCCCGGATGCAGGGAAATAGCGATCGTATCATTGACCTGTACACTATCATAAAAATCTTCGGAGGTGGTAACATCATCCACATCGTGTTGCGGCCCCCAGGGTGCTAATTCCAGGTGGTAAGTGGTGGTTTTACCCTGCGAAGCCCACATTCTTTGTATACGGGCTTTATACGGGACGGGCGCTTTTTTATCCGTAAGCTGGTTCAGGAACACAATGGTGGCATAGCCGTGCCCAAAGAAGGTGATCAACAGGGTAACCATGGCCACATAGTGTACCCCCCTTTTTAAGAAGCGCCAGCGTACAGCAATGAGCAGGGCCCCCAATACGGTGGCAATAGCAATGGCGGGCGGCCATATCCTGTCGTAGCGAAGGATGTTAACATACAACGCCTGGATGATCATGGAGCCTCCGCTAAGCAAAAGGGGAAGATCCATGGATATCATTGGGCTCTCAGTTTTTTCGCCCAGTTTTACCAGCGGCCCATAGCGGTACAGGAGAAAGATGGCCGGCAATGGGCATACCATCAACACATAATAGGCAGCTGGCTTTAGCGTGGGGAATATAAGCGACACTGCAATTAGTGCCATTATGAGGCCATTAAGACTATATATTTCCAGTTTGGCCTGCCTGGCCTTTTTTGCCACCGTTTCCCTGCTATCTTTTGCACCACGGTTGTCAAAGATCGCCTGGGCTTCCGCTTTATCCAGATCAGGATACCGGTTAAGCACCCATTCTTCTATCCGGTTAAAGCGGCTCATATGCCGGGTTATCTGTATCCGCTTACCACGTTCCGGTAGCGGTTCCAGCATAAGACAATTCTTGTAATAGCGGTAACCGGCTATATCTGTTAACAGCAGCTCCCTGTTAATAAAGCGGGAGTTGTATTTTATGCTATAGTCATCAATGCTGAGCTGTTCGTTGAGCTGCAGCAGGGCAAAAGTGCAAAGGCCAGCCATAGCCAGGGCTGCCGGTCCAACCAAAAAATATACTTTATTAAATGTATCAGTAAAGGCAGGGGCCACTACTATTGCCAGAAATGAGGCCACCATAGGGATGCCAACGATAGCCATGGTGATCTTCAGCCAATTAGGGATGGAATAGGTCTGCATATATGTGCAAAATTAAAATAATTGCCGCAATTTTGCGGAGAATGAACCGGTGGTTACCCATATGCCTTTTAATAGGTTGTCTGTCCTGCACCAGGCCGCCCCGCACCATTACCCGGGGCTTTTATTACTGGAAACAGCGCTATGCGCCGGATACTACGGTGCTGCATACCCTGGAAGCCCTGCACACCCACCGGCTGTACGTTAAATTATTTGATGTAGCCCTCGCGGGCGATAAACATACCGCGATACCCATTGCCCGGCTGGATCAGCGTAGCGCCTTTCCTGCCGGCATGGAGATCATCCCTACCGTATTTATTATGAACGATGTGTGGCCGCAGGTGCAACCTGATACCCTGGCAGCACAGGTAGCCAGGTTGCTCTCCCAAATGAGCCCGCAACAGGCGCCGGAGGTACAGATAGACTGTGACTGGACCCGCAATAGCCGGCAGCCGTATTTTGCTTTCCTGCAGGCGTTCCGGCAGCAGCCTTTTCTCCACGGCCGGCAGCTTTCCGTTACCATCCGTTTACACCAGCTCAAGTTCCTGGCCAGCAGCGGGGTGCCGCCGGCGGATAAGGGGCTGCTGATGTGTTATAATATGGGTAACCTGCGCCAGTACGGGGAGCATAACTCCATCCTGAATATGGAGGATATGAAGGCCTATACCGGTAATAACAGGATAAAGCAGTATCCGTTATCTTTAGACCTGGCTTTACCGCTGTTCAGCTGGAGCGTATTATTCCGGCAGCATAATTACGCCGGCCTGCTGCGCAACCTGGATGAGAACAGCTTCCATAGCCGCCAGGTTTTCCGGCATAAGAGCGGGCAGCTCTATACCGTAATAAAAGATACCGTGATGAATGGTTATGCGCTGCATATGGGAGATGAGGTACGTTATGAGAATTGTACGCCGGCGCTGCTGGAAGAAACCGCCCATTACCTGTCTGCCCGCTGCCAGGACCGTGACCCGGTTGTAATATTCTATCACTTAGATGAAAATATCCTTTCCAAATATGCGCTATCTGAACTGGAAAAAACTTACAATATTCTTCGTTAGCCTGCTGGCCTGCTTTTTTGCAGAAACGGTGTACGTATTCTCCTGCGGCCCGGAGCCGGACCCTTATGATTATTTCACGAGCTTTTATAACCCTAACATTAGCAGCGACAAAGGGTTTGCGGCGTTCTACTATGCCCCCATTTCCATATTTTATGGGTTGGATGAGCCGGAAGAAGCCGCCAACCTCCGGGAATGGGAAAGCTTCTTTTCCGGTAAGGGCGGCAAGGTAACGGAGGCTGACATCCGTACCTTCATTTACACGTACGACCGCTCACAGATGGCGGCTTTGTATAAATACATTGATAAAGGGGCTGCCATGCAGGCCCCGGACAGCGTAAACAATAATACCCTTACCCGGTATTTCATCAGCAGTAAGGACCTGGAAACATTGGGTTACCTCATGTATGCCAAACAATGTGAGGACCACAGTGCCAATGAAGAGGTATGGTCCATGCCGGCGCCCGATTCTGCTGTTAAAATGCGCCTGGCCCGTAACGGGTTGCAGTTATATAATGCCTGCAAGGACCCGCATATCAGGGAACGTTTTGCTTTCCAGGCTGTCCGTATGGCGCATTACAGCAAAAACTTTGAAACGGCTATCCATTATTATGATTCACTGGCCGCACCAATCCAGTCCTCGTCCCTTATCCATTACAAGGCGCTGGCCCTGAAAGCAGGCGCCCTGTTACGTACCGGTAACCGCCCTGAAAGCGCCTACTGGTTTTCCCGTGTATTTGAAGGTGCGCCCTCACAGCGTACCCTGACTTATGTGAACACCGGCTGGACCGGGGTTGATAAGCTCGCGGTATTACGCCAGTGCAAGGATAATACAGAAAAGGCCACCGTTGCCGCCATGTATGCCGCCAGAACAGTAGAGGCGGATGAAAGCGGCATCCGGGAGGTATACCGGCTGGATCCTGCTTCGCCCATGCTGGAAGTGCTGCTGGCACGGGAGGTGAATAAAATAGAAGAGGGTTACCTGCAAACAACCATTAATATTACCGGACAGCCTAACTATTGGTCTACCGGCACCGGCCTGCATACAGCGGTGGTAAAGTCCATGCAAACGCTTACGGACAGTATTGCCGCATTGGGCAAGGTAAAGGACCCTGCGCTATGGCAGATCACTTCCGCCTATCTTTCCTTTATGCAAAAAGACTTTGCCGGCGCCCATGCCCGTCTTGCCGCTGCAAAACCACACATAACCCAGCCCGACCAGCAGGACCAATGGCAGATGATACAGCTGCTGCTGAATATCAATGAGCAGCCGCGTATAGACAAAGCCTATGAGCAGCAGTTACTGGCCTCTTTTAAATGGCTGGATACCAAGCTGCCCAAAACCGAAGAGGACCGCTGGAGTTATTGGGATGCACCCAGCAATAATAAGTGGATAAACAGCGCTTTTTACCAACGCGCTTACCGCGACCTGCTGGATCAGCTGATAGCGCCCCGTTATGGCCAGCAAGGCGATATAGTGCGTAAGGCCCTCATACTGGCCAAGCGGGATAGCGTAACCGGTGGCTATAACAGCTGGTACATACAAAGCGCTCAAGGCTTTATTGAAGACAGCATGCAAAGTGCTCAGCTGCTGGCCTTATCAGACTTTTATAAGCGTAAGGGTAAAACGCCTTTTGAACAATATCTCTGCAACCATTTGCGCATGACAGAGCGCCAGATAGGAGAGGCTATTGCCATCAACTATGTACGCGAGCATGATTTTGATAATGCTGTTACCTGGTTCAAACGCAGCGGCAGCACACGGATCTCCGAAACTGTGTTCCAGGAGCAGCTGGAAGATTTTGGATATGAAGACCGGGACTCTATCCGTAACGGTATGAGCGAGCTGGAATATGCCACCCGCATGGCAGACATGGAAAAACAGATAAAAAAAGGCAAGGCTTCACCGCAGGTGTATTATCAATACGCCACAGGTTTATTCAGCATCTCTTATTATGGCCATTCCTACCAGTTTTCAGCCAGCTACCGCCCCAGTACCTGGTGGTATGGCCCGGAACATGAGCGTACGCCTTTCCTGCGGGAATATTTTGGCTGCTACGGTGCGGAGGAATATTATAAAAAGGCCGCAGATGCCGCTACCGATCCGGAGTTTAAGGCAAAAGCGCTGTATATGGCGGCCCGCTGCGCCCAAAAACATATAACCCTGGCGGATAAGGAGGAGTGGTGGAGCCCGGCTATCTATAAGAACCCTTATTTCCCCCAGCTGGTAAAAGACTATAGTAATACCGCCTTTTATAAGGAAAGATTACAGGAATGCGGGTACCTGCGCGATTTTGTGCAAAAACAATGAGCCGGCAATAATATCTTTACCCTTCTAAACCTGTTGCATGCAAAGCAAAACCGTCCTGGTGCTGGGCGCTAATTCCGATGTGGCCAAAGCGGCCATACTGCAATACCTTGCCAAAGGCTACCGCGTGATCGCCGCCTCCCGCAGCACCGGGGAGCTGCATGCCTTTGTACAGGCGCAGGTACCGGAAAAAGACCGGGTGACCGTCTGTTATTTTGACGCCGCTGACTGTAGCAGCCACGCCGGCTTTTACACGGCACTGCCGGAAAAACCGCATATTGTCGTGTATGCAGCAGGATATCTGAAGAACAATGAAGCAGCCCTGCTGGATTTTGAAGGCAGCTTCCGGATGATGCAGGTGCACTATGCCGGCGCCGTATCCATCCTTAACATCATTGCCATGGATAAAGACAATGACCGGCTGGAGCGGATCATAGGCCTGTCTTCCCTGTCAGGCGTAAGGGGGCGCAAGAGCAATTTCATCTACGGCAGTACTAAAGCCGCTTTTACACAATACCTGGCTGGGCTGCGGCAATATCTTTTTAGCCGCCGGATCACCGTAAATGTGATCGTGGCCGGCTACATCCGCAGCAAAATGACGGCAGGTTTAGACCTGCCGGAGTCCCTGATGCTGGAGCCCGCCTTTATTGCCAGGGCCGTGGTGAATGCCGGAACGGCCTTTACCATCGTACCCGGTTTTAAATGGAAACTCATCTATACCGCGCTGAAATGGATGCCGGAAAAACTGGTAGCTAAGCTGCCATAAGATCATCTTACCCATTGACCTGCTGTAATGTTGCATCCATGATCCGTGGAACGGATCTCCTATACGCATAAACATAGCAACAAGATCTAAGCATAAAAGCAAAAGCAAACAATGAAGAACATCAAAAAGACCGGCGCTTTAATAGCTTTACTGGCCGGGGGCATTACAGCAGGCGCACAAACGCCCGCTAAGCCGGATACCACGCCACATAAGGCCGCCGCTGCCCCGCAGTTAAACCTGATGGAGCTGCTGGACATCCTGAACCCTCCTGAGAAATACGATTATAAGGAGACGTTCGCTAACTTTTTCTACACGAACAACGGCAACACCTACCGCGCCGCTAACGGAGAACCGGGGCCGGATTACTGGCAGAACCGCGCAGACTATCAACTGGACGCTGCGTTGCATGAAGAGACTAACGAGATCACCGGTACGGAGATCCTTACTTATACCAACAACAGCCCTTTTAAGCTGGATTTCCTATGGATGCAGCTGGATCAGAACCTGTTCCGGGACGATTCCCGCGGCAGCGCTATTGTACCCGTTACCGGCAGCCGTAACGCCGGGCATGAGCAGCATTTTGACGCCGGCTATAAGATTAAGTCAGTGCAGCTGATAGGCAGCACGCCGGGTGCAGCGCCGCAGAACCTGCAGTTCCTGATCAATGATACCCGTATGCAGGTATTCCTGGACAAAGCCGTAGCGCCCAAAGGCGGCGTGGTGAAGCTGAAGATCGTGTACTCCTTTATATCGCCGGATTATGGGTCTGACCGCATGGGCATTATGCCTGCCAAAAACGGCAAGGTATTTACCATAGCACAGTGGTACCCCCGCATGTGCGTGTTTGATGATGTATATGGCTGGAATACCGTTCCCTATTCCGGACCGGCAGAGTTTTACCTGGAGTACGGGGATTTTGACATACATATCACTGCGCCCGCAAAGGACATGGTGGTATGCTCCGGCGAACTGCTGAATCCCCAGGAAGTGTTTACGCCGCAACAGCAGCAGCGCTGGGCGCAGGCAGCTAAAAGCGACGAGACAGTGATGATCCGTACGGCGGAAGAAGTAACAGATCCCGCTTCCCGCCCCGCCGGCAAAAAGGAGCTTACCTGGCATTTCCGTATCAAAAATTCCCGCGATGCCTCCTGGGGCGCCTCTTCCTCCTTTATACTGGATGCGGCCAGGCTTAACCTGCCCGGCGGCAAAAAGGCAATGGCTGTTTCCGCTTATGCGGAAGAAGGGCTGGAGATCGCCTGGGACAAATCCACCGCCATGATAAAAAGATCCGTGGAGTATTATTCTTCCAGGTGGTACCCGTATCCTTATCCCGCTGCTGTGAATGTTGGCGGTACGCCCATGGGAATGGAGTATCCCGGTATTGTTTTCTGCGCCGGCAGAAAAGTGCCTTTTGCCAATCTTGGCTTTATATTAGACCATGAGTTTGGACATACCTGGTTCCCTATGATCGTAGGCTCTAACGAGCGCCTGTACGGTTGGATGGACGAAGGCTTTAATACTTTTATCAACAACCAGCAGAAGGCGGAAGATACGGCCGCTATTAAACAGATGAAGCAGCAGCGTAATGCTTCTTCTAACGGCTCCGCTTATACACGGTATGGTCCCATCACCAGCAGCCCTGGTAACATGCCGGAAGGCGATATAGGCGCCCTGTTGTATAACAAGCCCGCCTGGGGCCTTAAACTGCTGCGTGAACAAGTGCTGGGCCCTGAGCGGTTTGACTTTGCTTTTAAGACCTACATTAAACGCTGGGCATTCAAACATCCCACACCGGATGATTTTTTCCGTACCATGGAAAATGCTGCCGGCGAAAACCTGGAGTGGTTCTGGAGAGGATGGTTCACCCATACCTGGACGCTGGATGTAGCAGTGGATACAGTAACATACGTGGACAACGATCCTGCCCATGGCGCGTTGATCACTATCAGCAACCTGGCGCGTATGGCCATGCCTGTTATACTGGAAATAAAGACAACGAGCGGCAAAACAGAACGGATCAAATTACCGGTAGAGATCTGGCAGCGTAATAACAGCTGGACATTTAAGTATCCGTCTACAGAAACTATTTCCTCCGTGACCTATGACCCGGACTTTGTGTTGCCGGACAGTAAGGCGGAAAATAATACCTGGCCAAAAAAGCAGTAAATGCTGTAGTGGTCACTGTTTTTGATACACCCTTACATAATCTATCTCATACTGCTTGGGAAAGGTGGTAGTGGCGGGATCTCCGCCATTATCGCCGCCCACTGCCAGGTTCAGTAATATATAATGCGGTTGCGTGAAAGGATTGAACTGGCTGCCATCCTGGTTTACCAGCTGATCCAGCGATACCTGGTTCAGCAGCCGGTCATCTACATACAGCCGGATAGATTGTTGGTCCCAGTCCATACGCCAGGTATGGAACTGTGCGCTCCATCCAGCGCCCAGGCTGTCTAGCGGTGTTTTGGTATCAAACCATTTTGCTTTGGAAGGCGTAGCGGTACCGCAGGCAATATTGGCCAGCAGCATGCCGCGGTAGTATTCCATAATATCGATCTCCCCATTGGAAGGCCAGGGCCTGCTCACTCCCAGTGTCCAGAAGGCGGGCCACAAACCAGGGCCCGTATCTATACGGGCACGCATCACAAAACGGCCGTATAACCAGGCATGCCTGCCGCGGGTATTAATGCTGGAAGATGTATAATCAACAAAAGCACGGTTGTTTTTCCAGTTATCGCTTTGCGCGGCATAACCGGGATTGGGGAAATGTTCCCGTTTGGCGGTTATCTGCAATAGCCCGTTCCGGCAATAAGCGTTCTGCGGCTGGTACCATTGCAGTTCATGATTACGCACAAATCCATTTTCATGCCGCCAATGTGCGCTATCCGGCGCTCCTTCGCTATCAAACTCATCCGCCCATACCAGGTGATAACCGCCGGTCGTATCAACCTGCTGTGATAAAACGGTGAAGGAATGTAATAAGAGGACCAGGAGCAATAAACAGTTCTTTTTCATGAGGGCGATATTGAATAAGGGTTCCTGTCTAAGATATAAAATTTATGATGCCCTGCTGGCATGATTTTTCAGGCGGTATTGTAAACATTTCCCATGGATAGCATCAACCGGCAGCAGCCCGAAGACAACCGGGACAACCTGCAGGGCGGCGCAGCCCTCGATAAATTAAGACTACTGGCAGAAAAAGCAGATAACTGTTTCTTCTGTACCCGCATCACTACAGGCGAGCAGTTCAATACCCGCCCCATGGCCATACTTCAGGTGGATGATATGGGTAACTGCTGGTTCCTGAGTGCAATAGACAGTGAGAAGAACAGCGATATAGCGGCAGACCCCGCCGTGCAGCTGTTGTTCAAAGGCAGTGATCACTCTGATTTTATGTCCATCTACGGACAGGCCTCCATTAGCCAGGATAAAGAAAAGATAAAGGAGCTCTGGAATCCCCTTATAAAAACATGGTTCACGGAAGGGATAGATGACCCCCGGATCACCGTGATCCGGGTGGTACCCTCCAGCGGTTATTACTGGGATACCAAACACGGACAGATTGTTGCGTTTGCGAAGCAGATTGTTGGCGCTGTTACGGGCAAAACACTGGACGATTCTGTGGAAGGAACGCTGGATGTGTAGCTGCCTATTTTTTCTTACGCTTCTTTTCCTTCATATTTTTTTCATGCTGGTCCAGCAGCAGCTGCCAGTTATCATTGGGTGTTTCTTCTGAAAAAGCAATGGTTTGGCTGTAGTCGCCTTTGTCTATTTTCATTACCGAGATCTCTTTTCCCAGGTAAGCCTGGATCTGTTCCAATACCGGTTTTTCTTCCTGGCTGCAGAAGGAAACGGCTTGTCCTTTCTGCACGCCGCGGCCGGTACGGCCTACGCGGTGCACATAGTTCTCCGGCTCGTCCGGCAGGTCGTAGTTCACCACGTAATCTACATTGGGGATATCGATACCCCGCGCATTCACATCTGTGGTGATCAGTATTTTTATATCGCCTTTTTTAAACTCGTTCATAACAGACAGGCGGTCATCCTGTTCCTTGGCGCCGTGCATACTGAGGGTTTTGATCTCTACCCGCGCCATGGCGGCCGCCACCCTTTCTGCCCGCACCTTGGTGCGCACAAATACCAGGATCTTATTTTCAGGGAACTCCCTTACCAGCCTTTCCAGGAAAAAACGTTTATCATCCATTTCCACAAAGGCCACGGCATGGCTTACGTTCTTTGACACCGGATCATCCGGCGATATCTGGATACGGATGGGGTTGCGGACAATGGAATAGGCCAGGTCCTTGATCTCCTCGTCAATGGTAGCGGAAAAGAACAGCGTCTGGTGATGACGGGGCAGATGGCGGATCACATCGCGGATATCCCGGATAAAGCCCAGGTCCAGCATATGGTCCGCCTCATCCAGGATAAGGGTCTGCACATGGCTCAGGTCCAGGTGTCCCTGGCTGATGAGGTCGAACATACGGCCGGGGGTAGCGATCAGCACATCTACGCCTTTATCCAGCTTTTTGATCTGCGCTTCCTGCTCTACGCCGCCAAAAAGCCCCATAATATCCACGCGGGTATATTTACCTAACTGTTTAAATACATCTGAGATCTGGATGGCCAGTTCCCGGGTGGGCACCATTACAAGGCATTTTACCTCGCCTTTAGTGCGGGAACGGTGTTGCTGGTGCAGCAACTGCAGTACGGGAATGGCAAAAGCGGCTGTTTTACCGGTGCCGGTTTGTGCAATGGCCAAAACATCGTCCCCCCTAAGGATAGACGGGATAGCCTTATATTGTATATCGGTAGGGCGTTTAAAACCCGATTCCTCCAGGCTTCTTTTAATTTCTTCCGCAATGCGGTATTGTTCGAACTTCATGAGGCCACAAAGGTAATTTATTTTTCAGAGGGTGCAGCGGGGGGCTATTGACCTATCCTATCAATAGCATGCTGCAGCAGCGTATTAAATTCCGCCGGCTTCTCCACCATAGGATAATGCCCGGTGGCGCCTATGTTGAGCAGATAATAACGGATGCTATCTTTCCTGAATGCCGCCGTATCTGTTGGCGTAACATCACTGTTGATCATATAAATGGTCTTTTTCAGGTCCTTCACTTTTTCATGGAGCGGATACCGGTCCCCTTTTTCCAGGGCCTCCATGGCAATAACAGAATCGGAATTGCTGATATCCGCTATCACCCTTTGCCGGATAAGGCTATCCGTTGAAGGCGCAAACAGCGCCTGATTACCGTATTCCGTAACAACGGCTTTGTAATGGGCCCTGGCGGCGTTGTAGAACTTATCTGCCTCTCCCTTGTCCGCAGGCGTTTCAACATAAGCGATGTTCTTAAAATTATCCACGCCAATAAGGCCAATCACCCGGGTGGGGTTGTTTAACGCCGTTTCCACTATAATAGCCCCGCTCATTGAATGCCCGATGAGGATCACATTCCGCAGGTCCAGTTTGGTAAGCACCGCGGTAACGTCTTTGCCATAATCTTCTATTGTCCAGCTTTGCCTGTTTTGACCGGATTTGCCAAAGCCTGGCAGATCAAGGGTTACTACCCGGTACCTGGGTGTAAAGGCTGTTACCTGGTTGCTCCAGTAGGTTTGATTAATGCCCCAGCCATGGAGGAAGAGCAGGGTAGTATCCCCGGTCCTACTATCCGTATAATCGATGTTTACCCCCTGGTTATCAATTTTTACCGGCTCAGCGGCCGGGGTAGCAGGTGTTTTGGCGCCAGGGTTATTACAGGCAAACAGTATTAGCAACAGTAGAGAAAGGACGTAGAAGTTCGCGGGCCTATTCATAACATATAATGTTATAAGGGTTGATGGATGGAATAAAAATAGCGGAAAGTTTCGCTATTCAGCAGAAAAGATTGTAAAACTTATTGATCGTAATACATGTCTGAGGCCCGCCTGTCTACCTGGAAAGCCTGATCCAGGTAATGTATAACGGTTTCCGGCGCTTTGGCGGCTGGCCGCAGGTCCCTTAACGGCGTTACGATCTTGGGGTATTCGTCAACGAAGGCCAGTCCGGGTACAAGGGGTAGGTGAAAGGATTGCATCAGCAGCCGGAAACGCTCCAGCTCCGCACCCCAGTAGCGGATATATTTGCTTTCCGTTACGCTCAGTTCAAGCAGTAGATCCTTTGTTTGGAATAGCAGGCCAAACTCCAGCCGGCATTCTTGTGTAAGCTCTTCGCGGTATTTTTCCAGCTGCGCCAGTACAAAATCTTTTTGCAACAGGGCGGTTGTTTCCGCTTCCTCTTCATGCAGCCCATATACGCAGCTAACTTTTTGCGGCAGGGTGGCGGCCAGGGCCAGCAACAAGTTCCATAAACGGGGATTATCAATGTTGACAGCCGCCTGGAACCGGAAAGGTAAACGCTTGTTTTCGTTCATTTCAAGCACATAACCCTCCTGGATCTTGGCATGCCGTCTTTTCTGAAGGATCTCTTCAATATCCGGCCGGTAATCCAGCTCATCATCCGAGGGTATACGTACTGTAATGGGAAGCTTTAACATGCCGCAAATATAGTGTAATGCGGTCCCGGGATGTAACTGTCGGGGAAAAGAATTACGGTGGTGGCTAAGCAAACATAAAGCTCAATTTAAAACTCGTACCCTCTCCGGGCGTACTGTAAAAGCTGATCGTGCCCCCCAGCAGCTCCGTATAATACTTTACAATATTGAGCCCCAGGCCGGTGCCTTGTATGCCATATACATTACTGGCGCGGAAATAATCGCTGAAGATCCGTTGCTGATCCTCCAAAGGAATACCTATCCCATAATCCCTCACGCTGATGGTCACCTGGCTGGGCGTTACCACGGTATGCAGGTCTATGGGCTGATGCTCTCCTGAATATTTGCTGGCATTGGAAAGCAGGTTCAGTAGAATATGGCGTAATATCTTTCTGTCCTGCACTATCTCTGTGGCACCTTCGTGCATATGGCGCAGTTTCTGGCCTCTTTTAAGCGTGCCGCTTATCTCATCGGTGATCTCTGCAGCGAAGGCGGCCAGATCAAATGTTTCGTGATAGGTTTCTGCTTTTCCCTGCTCCAGCTGGTCCGCGGCCAGGAAATCATTCAGCATGGCCGTCAGGCGTTTTGCGCTGGATTTGATCCGGTCTATATGTTTGGCTTTTTTGCCTTCTGTATCTTCGCCTATCTGGTACTCTAGCAGGTCGGTACTGGAGAGGATGGTGGTGAGCGGGGTTTTGAGCTCATGGGAAGCCATGGATACCATCCTGCTTTTGACGGCGTTCATCTTCTTTTCCCGCTCCAGGGAGTCGATGAGCTCCTGTGTACGTTCCTTTACCCGTAGTTCCAGCTCGTTGTAGACCTGTATGTTCTCCATGTTAACGGCGGTGATATCCGCCAGGGATTGCAGCAGGCTGATCTCTTCTTCAGAAGGGATATGTTTATGCGCCCAGTAATTGCCAATGGCGGCAATAGGGTCCATACTCCTGACCGGCACCATCAACAGGCTTTTAACAAAGGTGGGGCGGTAGGCGTCAACAGGTATCCGGCTATCCTGGTATATATCCTCTATAATGGCGGGTCTCCGGTTTAACATGCTCCAGCCGCTGATGCAGATGCTCATCGGGAAACGCTGGCCTTTCCACAGCGGGGCAATGGCGTCTTCGTCCGCATAATAGCACATGTTGTGGTCGCGCAGTACAAAGGTAGCGCCATCAGCGCCGGTAAGGCGGCGGGCGGCCGTGCGCACAATGCGCATCACCGAATCCAGGCTGCGGGCAAGCGACATTTCCTGTACTGCAGCTACCAGGCATTGCATCGATTGTTGTTCAGATATTGCTATTGTTGCTGACATATAAAAAGGGGGTTGCTATTAAATTACAAACTTTTAATGACAAAACGGGTGGCCAAAATTTTATATTCCTCATGCATCTATTGTAGCCGCTCCACGATTAGTGTATTCCTTGCAGGACTGACCTATTCCCAGTACTACTAAAAGAGTGCCATTTGCCCCACTGGCCTGTTTTTCAGACAAAAATATTCCCGGTTCAAGTGAACTATTTTGCCTGCTGAGGGTGTTATATGTTGGCATTCCTATAGAAAACAATATCTCAAAAACACAAATAACCATTACTGTGAAACCTCCACATCATCTACACTCAATGATTTAGTTACCATGTCCTAACCAGATACGAACAGGTGGCGAAAAGGCAACGCACTATATAGCTAATGCAGATCCAATTTACCAGTGAGGCGGTGATTTTCCTGCATTTCTACCCGCACAGGCAGCTAACCTGACGAGCACACTGGCAATGATTGTGTAGTAATTGCAGGTTCGACTCCTGCCCTGTCCGTATCCATGGTACCAGGCTTTTTTGATTGCTATTTACCGTTTTATCCAAAAAAACAGGCCGGAGCATATGGGCCCGGCCTGTTTTAATTGTACGGCTATTATTATGCGCCTACGGCGGTTTTTATTGGTTTAACATGTCTGGCGGTTATAAAGGTGGCCATCTTCGGGATCAGGTTTCCCAGGCAAATACCGATGTTAAAGGCGGCGGTAAAATTCTGCGCTTCTGTTTTTACATTGCCTTTTGCATCCTTGCCATCTACATCGTCATCAAAATGTCCCACCCTGTCCGTAATGCCGGAGATAAATACAAAAGGCGCATCGCATAACAGGCGTATCACGCCATGGGTGGTTTCTACAGAGCCTACGGGCAATTTGTTGCCGGTAGCGGCCAGCACTTTTAACCCGGTCTGGTCAGAGGTGGCATAATCAGCATAGTTGGTAATGTTCACTACGCTTACGCCGATATTATCCTTATCAGACATTACCTGGATATTGGCAGAGGGGTTAAGGTATGGCTTCAACAACCGGGCCTCTATCGCCTGCACCGTAGTGGTATCCAGGAGTGCGAAAAAGTCTGCCGGAATGCTGGAGGGCAGCACTTTCTCAAAATGGGCGGGATCGTCCCATTTGCTTTCAGGATTCTCTCCATTGGGATGGAAATTATGGATAAAGATATTGCTGCCCATGCTAACGCAGCCGTTATTATTGCCATTGTCAAGTCCCAGCGCGGCGGTTCCCAGCGCCACTACCAGGTCTGGCGCTTCCTGCCGGTAACGCAGGATCTTGGGCAGGCATTCATGTTTGCCCTGGGAGCTGGAGGCGTTCCACTGGCTATCCATAATATCCTGTATGCACCAAAGCTCTATCGTGACCTGCTGGAAAGAGTCCCAGACGGCGCGCGGTTGGGCCGTACCAGCCCGATAGGTCCAGGGATAATTTAATACAGTTGGGTCAGGGAGCGTCTGCGGACGCATCCTGCTGTTCAGCAGGGCATTCAGGATAGGTTCAACTTCCCAGGATTTGTTGCCGATCAAGACAATCCTTTTCATAATCAAAAATTTGTAGGTGATTGAATAGAGTGAAAAATATACGGAATGAGATGGGTGGCGGTGAGGATAGGTGTATCATGTGTGATGAGAAAAATGGTTTTCTTGAGGTGATGACAGGTAATAGCAGAGTAATAACAATAGATGGGCAAATAAGGTTCAAAAAAAATTACCAGCTGGGGTGGCTGATGAGGGGCTTTAACAAGAGGGGGGCTTAGGAGCTATAAGGGGGAGATTTCAGTCAACCGGGTAAGGGATACCCGTTGCGCAAAAATATCCCGCTCATAGCCTGTATTGGTTTAGTGCTTTCCTTTTTTGGTGGCGGCCTGTTGTTCATGCGGCAGTGGTGACGCCGTAGCCTTCCGCTGATTGGCTTTTTCTTCCGTAGTGATCTCTCCGCGGCTGTAAAACTCCTTTATCATGCTCCCATCTTCATCCCACATGCGCCATTCGCCATGTTTTACGGAATTACCTTTGCGTACTACTTCCACGCGGGATTCTTCCTGTGTAACAGGATCAATGACCGTTACTGTGTCTACCTCGCCTTCAATATCCATTGCCAGCATACTACCTGCCGCGCTGAGTTTGCCATTGGGATAGTAGTATTTGCAGGGGCCGTCCAGTACGCCGTTATGGAAGGTTTCTTCGGCAATAAGATCGCCGATCTCGTTAGATTTTTTCCAAACGCCTTCTTTACGGTCATTTTTATAAGCGCCTTCCCAGGTATAACCAGGCTCGCCGCGCAGGGGCGCTACCTGTTCAACCCAGGGGCCCTGTTTGCGTTGCTTGGCGTCGCGTTTATTGGTTTGGGCCTGTACCAGTTGGGCCGCGCCAATGATGAGTATGAACAGAATGATCTTTTTCACAGGTTTTTAGGTTTATGGTTGAATAATATCCAGTCGCAAAGTAACAATTTAGGCCAGTTAAACAAAGCGCCGGCTACCTGCGGCTGACAAGCATTTAGTTATCCTGTTCTGATGGATCGCCATTCCGGAGGGCGGCCTCCCACCCAATGATGGCGTTTTTACGTACGCTGCCCCAGTGATATTGCCCAATCTCTCCGCTGGATTTGATAACCCGGTGACAGGGTATAAGAAAGGCTACCGGGTTATTACCCACGGTAGTGCCCACCGCCCTGGAAGCGCCTGCAAACCCCGCGTCCTGGGCCAGCTTGCCATAGGTAGTTAAGCCGCCGGCGGGCACTTTTAATAAGGCTTCCCATACTTTGATCTGGAAATCAGTTCCCTTAAGATGCAGCTTTATCTCATCCAGCCGGTTCCAGTCCTGGGTAAAGATGAATAGGGCATTTTGCTGGATAGCATCCACCAGCTGACTATAGGACGCATTAGGGAACTGGCTTTTTAGCTGTGCCAGCGCCTTTTCTTCTCCCTCATCCACAAAAGCCATATGACAGATGCCTTTGTTGGTAGAGGCCACAATGGCTTTGCCAAAAGGCGTATCTGCAAAGGAGTAGTTGATATGCAGGGCCAGGCCGCCGTTTTTATATTCGCCAGGGGTCATGCCTTCCACCTTTATGAACAGATCATGCAGCCTGCCCGTGCCGGAAAGACCGGTTTCAAAAGCGGTATCAAACAGGCTGGCGCCGGTGCTTTTTAGTATATCCTTGGCATGTTCCACGCTCAGGTATTGCAGGAACTGTTTAGGCGTTACGCCTGCCCAGCGCTGGAACATCCGCTGAAAATGGAATGGGCTCAGGTGCACATGTTGCGCCACATCTTCCAGCTTAGGCTGCGATTTGAAATTATCCCGGAAAAACTCAATGGCTTCCGCGATCCTGTTATAATCGAGTTCCTGTTGCGTTTGCATATTTCGCTGGTTTATTTTGCTGTACGCCAGTATACAAATTTACTATAGTCTGTTGCGGTGGGCAACCCGTTTCTTGCGCTCAGGGGATGATAGCCATCTGGGGAATATAACCGGCTTTAAAGGCGTTTATAACGGATCTGGGAGTTAGCACGGTGACATGACTGCCGGCCGGCAGATGGGCCGTTTTTTCATATCCAAAAGGCGTCCATTGATGGAGGGATTGACCATATACCAGTTGGGCGTTGCCGTTGAGCAGGATCATAGCGCCATCCGGCAGCTCATCCGCGGCTGTTGTAAACGTGATCTTCGACCTGTCACGCCCTATCCGCTCCGTATGCAATAGCTTGTCTACTTCCTGGATGGAGGTACGATCATTGAATCCATATTCCGGGTTGCCTTTTAACCAATGGGCTTTAAACCGGTTGTGATCCTGCCTGCGGCACTCAAAACAAGGCCGGTGGCCTGCAGCAAATGCCGTTGCTTCATCCAGGAAAAAGAGCTCTGTATAACGATGCGGCATCATTACCTGCCGCTTCCTGCCATTAAAGGATAGCTTACACGTGATCCAGGCCTTTAACAGGAAGGGGCGGAGAATGGTCTTACGCTCATCGTGCAGGATGCCGCGGTTGCCCATCCATGCGCCACGCGCAGGCGTGTATATAATGTTTCCCCAGGGATCAATCCTGTTTTGCAGCATCGTTTGTAGTTTATCAGAAAAGTACGGGTTGTGTGTCTGGCACTTCATACACCAGCAGCTTCCTTTTTAGTGCGGTTCCCCAGTGATAACCATGGAAACTTCCATCCGTGCGGATCACCCGGTGGCAAGGCACCAGGTAGGCAACCGGGTTAGCGCCTACGGCGGAGCCTATGGCCCTTGCATCCTGCCGGTTCCCTGTGAGCGCCATATAAGTGGTAAGGCCGCCAAAGGGAATGCGCAGCAGCTTATGCCAGATCTCCAGCTGGAAAGCGGTGCCTTTCAGATGCAGGTGTAACAAAAGCCGCAGGGCAGGATCATTCATCAGCCGTAAGGCATCTTCCTGTAGGGGAGAACTGGCTTCCACCATTGGATTGTCTGGAAACCTGCGCTGAAAACCGGCCAGCGTGTTTGCACGGTCATCATTGGTAAAGCCTATAAAACAAACCCCTTTGCTGGTAGATGCTAACAGCGCTTCTCCAAATATAGTATAGCTGAAACTCCATGCGATGGCGGCCACGTTATCTTCCGTTGTCCATTCCGCTACGCTAAAAGAAGTAGCCGCGGTATCCAGTTGCGTGTTTTTAATGCGCTGCTTCAAAACATCTTTCCGCACCAGGTGGCCGGAGTTGGCAGCTGTAAGATGCTCAAATGAAATGTGTTGCGTTTGCATAAATGGTGATTTAAGATACAAAATTACCGCCGTTCAAAAAGGCCCCCAACCCGTTTCTTGCTGGGGAAGCACATGGATTTTTCGCGTATTATGGCTATTTTAAGAGAAAGAAACCAAAAGCATTGCCTATGCAGGACAGATCTTCGCAACGCCGCACGTTTTTAAAACAGCTTACGTTGAGTGGTATTGGAGTAGGGTTGGGCCCGTTGACATTACAGGCAGCCAGTCCGGCTGAATCTGGAGAAACTGCAGAAAGAGCTGATAAATCCCCACTTAATGCCCGCGCATACAATAGCGCTTATCTCCATGAATACAATAACAGGATCGCTTTTCCGCTGGGCGGTATTGGTACCGGCATGTTTTGCGTAGAAGGCACAGGAAGTATCTCACACATGTCTATACGGCATGTGCCGGATGTTTTTCATGAACCCGCTATGTTTGCCGCCATAAGTATGAAAGATGGCGGCGTTGCCAGGGTGATAGAAGGCCCGGTGCCGGAGTGGAAAAAGTTTGGGCAACATGACGCTGGTCTGGGGGGCCGCGGAGGCGCTACCTGGGGGCTGCCGAGATTTGAGACAGCCAGGTTTGAGGCCCGGTTTCCTTTCTGTGAGCTGCAGATGGAAGATAAAGCATTGCCCATCGTAGCCAGCCTGAAGGCCTGGAACCCCTTTATACCAACAGATGCGGATAACTCCGGTTTACCCGTGGCGGGATTGGAGTATAGTTTCGAAAACCGCTCCGGTAAGCCTATAGAAGCCGTGTTCTCTTATCATGCCCGCAATTTTATGCAACAGGAAGGGGCGCGCAATAGTATCACCGGTATGGCTGATGGATTTGTGTTAAACACCGGCGGCGCCCAGGGTTCGCCGCATAAAGATGGGTACTTTGCCATCTTTACAGACGATCCCTCCACGGAGGTTGATCATTGCTGGTTCAGGGGCGATTGGTTTGATCCGCTTTCTATGGTATGGAACACCGTTAGCGCAGGGAAGATCAGGACGCATAGCGAAATAAGTGAAAGTGCTCCGGGCGCGTCGTTATACGTGCCGCTGCGCCTGAACGCCGGGGAAAAGAAAACGGTGCGCCTGATGATGGCATGGTATGTACCGCACTCCAATTTACGGATAGGGGAATTTGAGCCGCAGGACGAAAGCGACACAACACCGGCCCGTTTTTACCGGCCCTGGTATGCCGCGCGGTTTAAGCATATTGGCGATGTGGCTGACTTTTGGAGAAAAGATTATGAAGACCTGCGGCAGAAATCAATGTTATTTAGCGATGCTTTTTATAACTCCACACTGCCGCCCGAAGTACTGGAAGCGGTGGCCGCCAATCTAACCATCTTAAAATCCGCCACTGTTATGCGGCAGTATGACGGCCGTTTCTGGGCCTGGGAAGGTTGTGGCGATAGCTGGGGCAGCTGTCACGGCTCCTGCACCCATGTATGGAACTATGCCCAGGCACTGCCCCACCTGTTCCCTGCGCTGGAAAGAAGCCTACGTGACACGGAGTTTAACGAAAATCAAAATGAAGCGGGCCACCAGGTATTCCGCGCCAATATGCCTATCACTAAAGCGCGGCACACATTCCATGCGGCTGCCGATGGACAGATGGGCGGTATCATGAAAATGTACCGCGACTGGCGCATCAGCGGGGATACGGCCTGGCTGCGCGCTAAGTTCCTGGCGGTGAAGAAGAGTATGGATTATTGTATCAAGACCTGGGACCCTACCCATGAAGGCGTTATTAAAGAACCGCATCATAATACTTATGATATAGAATTCTGGGGCGCTACCGGCATGTGCACCAGTTTTTACCTGGGCGCGCTCACCGCTTTTATTGCCATGGCAAAAGCCTTGGGAGAAAGAACAGCAGACTATGAACCGCTGTATGCAAAGGGGAGGAGCTACCTGGAAAACGAGTTATTCAACGGAGAATATTTTATACAGAAGATCCAGTGGACGGGCCTGCAGTCGCCAGACCCAACCAAGGCGCAATCATTTCAAACCAGGTATTCGCCGGAAGCGCTCGAACTCCTGCAGCAGGAAGGCCCCAAATACCAGTATGGTACGGGTTGTTTATCTGATGGTATCCTGGGCGCCTGGATAGCCAGGGTATGCGGGTTGAATGATATCATCGATGAGGAAAAAGCCACCAGCCATCTGCGGGCTGTACACAAGTATAATTTCCGGGAAGACCTTTCCGCCCATGCCAATCCACAGCGTCCTACTTATGCGCTGGGTAAAGAAGCCGGCTTATTGCTTTGCTCCTGGCCGCAAGGTGGCAAACTGTCCCTGCCGTTTGTATATAGCAATGAAGTATGGACAGGAATTGAATACCAGGTGGCATCCCACCTGATCTTTATGGGCGAGGTAAAGAAGGGGCTGGACCTAGTAAAGGCCTGCCGCAACAGGTACGATGGTAAGGTGCGTAACCCTTTTAATGAATATGAGTGCGGGCATTGGTATGCCAGGGCTATGTCCAGCTATGGGCTTTTACAGGCGCTTACCGGCGTGCGTTATGACGCCGTGGAGAAAACGCTTTATATAGAGCCGAGGATTGGCGATTTCACCACCTTCCTGTCTACTCAGGATGGTTTTGGTAATGTTTCCTACCAAAATGGCAAAGTCACTTACAATGCGGTGTACGGCAAATTCGATATCCGGTATATCCAACTGGGGCCTGGTACAAGAAGGATCTAAGCGTTATGCCTTCTTGAGCGGGAGGGCCTGTTTTTTCCGGTCAGAAAGCTCCGTTGGCGCTATGCCATACTTTTTCTTAAATGCAAATGAAAAATGCGACAGGTTTTCAAAGCCCAGGTCCAGGTAGATCTCTGAAGGTTTTGCCCCTTTTTTATCCAGCAGGAAATAGGCTTCCTGCAACCGCCTTTGCGTGAGCCAGCGATTAGGGGTATCCGAAAATATGGCTGCAAAATCCCTTTTGAAAACAGACAGGCTGCGGCCGGTGAGGTAAGCAAAACGTTCCAGGTGTACATTAAACTTATAGTTCCGGTTCATGTACGCCTCCAGGTCCAGCTTCTCCGGCTCCCTGAAGTCGAATAATATGCCGGCCAGCTCCGAGTTGTGCTGCAACAGGATCATGAGCAGCTCCTCCCGTTTTACATTCAGAAAAGGATCGCCGATCCGGTTGTTTTCATTGTTGTAATAAGGCGTTAACGACTGTATAAAATGAGGGACCAGTTCGTTTTTTTGCAAAGGGATAAAGGGCGCTTTGGGCGATGGGGCAGGCGGAACGATCTTATACCGTTCCATATAACCTTTCAGGAATGCCTGGTCAAAGACCACTACTACTTTTTCAAACGCGCCTTTATCTGTATGTTTATTGTAGCGGGCCAGCTGATTCTTGCAGGCCAGCACGTAATCACCTGCTTTCATCACATATTTCCGGTGACCATCATAGCCCTCAATTTTGCCTTTTGCCAGGTACAGGAAGAAATGTTCCGGGATAAATTGCTCCGGTGAGATCTCTGGTCCCACATAACAGGTGGTAATGGCATTCGCTTTCATGGCTGTGTGCTCCATCGCAGTGGATTATTGGTTATCTACCCTCATTTTCCGTAGGTAAACTTACGGATTTTACCGCTCCCCATTTCACCAGGCTTTCCGCTGAGGCTAGTACCGCCTCCTCATTGCTGCGGGGGCGCCAGCCCAGCACACGCTTTGCTTTTTCGTTACTGGCGTTGCGGTAGATACCAATAAGCGGCAACATGGCTTTTGCCTGTGGATTGAATAGTGCGGCTATACGTACTACCCAGCGCGGTAACTTTTTAGTGGAGGTGTTTTGCGTGGCATCAGGCAGCTTTTCTTTCAGCAGGCGGGCTATCTCGAGCAAAGACATAGTGCCTCCCGCCAGTGCCAGGAAACGCTGTCCTTTGGCCTCCGGCGCCGTCATGGCCCGCAGGTGGAGCTCCGCAACATCCCGTACATCCACAATACCCAGGGTAATATCAGGCAGGGCCTTCATAGTACCGTCCATTACCTTTTGCAGCAAGCCAAACCCACTGGATAGTACCGGGCTTAAGGAGGGGCCAAATATGCCCATTGGGTTGATCACCGTCAGCTCCATGGCGCCGCCTTCTTTTTTAATAAAATCCCAGGCAGCCTCCTCCGCCAATACTTTTGATTTATTATAGGCAGATAGTCCTTTTTCATTCGGGTTGGTCCAGCTTTCTTCCGTGATGAGCGTGGTTCTGTCTGTATGGCTGTAGCCCACCGCGCCAAAATTGGAGGTCATCACCACCCGTTGTACCCCGGCATTCCTGGCTGCTTTTAATACCCGCAGCGTTCCGTCTACCGCCGGGCGTATCATATCGTCTTCATGTTTGGGCAAATGCAGATGGATGGGCGATGCTATGTGCAGCACATAGGTACAGCCCTGTGTGGCCACTTCCCAGTTGGCGTCCTGCGTAAGGTCTGCTACCGTAAAGGAGAGGTTTTCAATGGACGTGAGGCCGCCTGTTTTCAGCATGCTGATCACCTCATCTTTTTTGCTCAGCGAACGGATGGTGGTCCTTACCTGGTAACCTTGCTGCAACAGTTGTAATATGCAGTGAATACCCACGAAGCCCGTTCCGCCGGTTACTAATACTGTTTTCCCTGTATTTGGATGGTTCATTTTTTGCTGTTTGATACAGGTGCAAATTAGCGCGTAAATGGTATTGGCTGTTTTGTTGAAACGTCCGGATTTACTTTGTTAAAACGTTACAGGCTCCGGGTTCATTACCCGGAGCCTGTAGCCTAATATTTTATGATAGTATTGTTAAAGGGAGCTGCGCCTGATCAGTTCCGTGGGCAGTACTTCATGTACCAGTTCTCTCGATAGCACCGCCCTGGCGGCACGTTTGCCCATTTCAGAGAAGCTAACGGAATAAGTGGTAATGCCATTGCCTACGATCTTTTTAACCGGTTCGTCATTATGGGACAGGATGCCGATATCTTTACCAGGTATTATCTGCTGGGTATTACAGTCTGTTAAAAGATCCCACAATTCAGCGTTCTCATTTACATAGTATACCACACCCTTTTTCACGGAGCCGCGCGCATACTCGCGCAGCACCTTGCCTTTGATACCGTGTTTTTGCGTGAATTGCTGAAAAGAGCGCACGATCTCCGGCGGGAACAGGGAATCAGGATTGTGGAAAAAGACCATCTGATCAAACTTTTTG
Organism: Chitinophaga agrisoli; assembly: GCF_008386695.1. Taxonomy (GTDB): domain Bacteria; phylum Bacteroidota; class Bacteroidia; order Chitinophagales; family Chitinophagaceae; genus Chitinophaga; species Chitinophaga agrisoli. The sequence continues at coordinate 797,434 of NZ_VUOC01000002.1, read as the reverse complement.
ATCTCATGCAGCAGCTGTTCAAATACGGTGTAGGAAGAGCGTTCAAACTCCTGCACCACATAATTGAACTCCCCGTCCAGCGGTTCGTAGCGGTCAACCATCAGCAGCTTATGCCGCGGAATGGCATTCAGGAGCGCTTTGGTGCGCGGATGGTGGATAGGCGATATCACATACATGCCATAGCGGTTCCTCATCAGCGAAAGCATGGTCTCAAATACCTCAATGTTGCCGTGATGGAAGAATACATCCAGGTGCACATTAGCGCCCAGCTCATTGCGGAAATTGCGGTAGAACTGTTCCTGGAAGGTATCAATGGTGTACATGAGCAACGCCACTTTGAGCGACTGCCTTGTATTATCATCCGCCACAAAATACCCTAAGCGGTTCTTGGATTCAATAAGGCCACGGCTCTGTAGCTCACGGTAGCCTTTTACCACCGTTTCCCGGGCATATCCCAGCCCGGAGATCATCACATTCACAGACGGGAGGGCATCGCCTACACCGATGATCTTTTCATTGATAGCGTTGATGATACCTTCTACCAGCCGCTCGTGCTTGGAATAAGAAGGCATCTCGTCCAGCTCCCGTATTTTTTCAAAGATAGTATCCATCACATGTATTTAAACCCGCTATTCAACGGCATTCAGTTCCAGTATACGACTGTGTAATTTGGTAGCGGTGAACACATCCAGCCCCACTTGCATCAGGTAATCGCCGGAATAGACCTTATCGTTAAATGCTTCCGCTGGTTTGTCGCCAGGCATCAGATTGATCTCCCGCACCCGGTATTTCTTTGCGGGGTCCAGGCCCTGGCACTGCAGGGGATAAAGGATTTCCGCATAACGGGGATAGATATCATAGGCATACAAAACGGCCTGCTTTTGTGTTTCGCTTACATACATAAGTGCCGTATGGTTGCCTTCATAAGGTGACAGCAAACGGTATTGATCCCCGTTATAGCTGATGTTCTTTATGCGGTTGTAGGTAGCCACGGCAGATTGGCAGAAGGTCTGCTCTTTCGGGCGTAGTTCCTTCACGTTGATATCAAAACCCAGCCTGTAGGGCATAGCTGCATCCACGCGGAACTTGATGCTGGCGTCATGGTTCCAGCTGGTCACGTGCGCGGCTACCGCTTTGGCAGGAAAGAACTGGGAATATCCCCATTGAATGAACAGGCGCTCTACCGGGTCTGTATTATCACTGGGCCAGAACTCTGTAAAGTAACGCAGGCCTTCATAGTCTGTACGGCCGCCACCACCGGAACATAACATCATGGGCAGGTTAGGATATTTTGCCTTGATGCGGTCCAGCACCTTGTATAAACCCCGTACATAATCCACATACAGGTTGTTCTGCCGGTCTTTAAGATAAGGGGAATAGATATTGGTGATGGGACTGTTGCAATCCCATTTCATATAGGCCAGTTGCGGATTTTCCGTCATCAGGTGATCCACTACGTTAAAGACGTGCTCCTGCACCGCCGGGTTGCTGAGGTCCAGCACAAGCTGATTGCGGTAGTAGTAACGCTCCCTGTTGGGCAGCATGATCACCCAGTCCGGATGTTTTTCGAACAGCTCACTTTTCGGATTCACCATCTCAGGCTCTATCCAGATGCCAAACTTTACGCCTGCCTGCGTAGCTGCTTTTACCAGTGCGGGCACGCCATTGGGTAGTTTGCTGCTGGTCACCTGCCAGTCACCCAGTCCCTGGGTATCGCTATGGCGGGGATATTTGTTGCCAAACCAGCCATCATCCAGCAGGAACATGTCTACGCCCAGGTATTTTGCTTCTTCCATCAGGGAGTCCAGCTTAGGCTCGTTAAAATCAAAACCGGTAGATTCCCAGTTGTTCAGCAGGGTAAGGCGGTCGCCGTGGCCATCTTTTAACTGGAAATCACGCGCCCAGCGTTGCAGATCGCGGCTGCCTTTGCCGGTGCCCTGGTTGCTCAGGGTAAAGATAAAGGCCGGTGTGGTGAACACCTTACCCGGATCCAGCGCATAATCAGATGCTTCCGGGTTGATACCGGAGATCACCCGCAGGTTATGTTCGTTATCTACTTCAAACGTAAAGCGGAAATTGCCCGTCCAGGCCAGGGTCCCCATCAGCACCTGTCCTTCGTTTTCATGCGGCGTATCACCCAATCCTACCGTAAAGAAAGGAGATACATGCAGGTCTGCCCTGGAGCCCAGTTTGGAGTCGATGATCTTTTTGCCAAAGTTCAGGGGAGCAGTGCTCATATTCACTTCCCTGGCCCAGTCGCCGCTGAATTCCGTAAGGAAATACTGCGCGCGTTTCCAGTATAACATAGACGAAGCGTAGCGGCTGATGTTCACTGCCCGCTTTTCGTTGTGGCTGATCTCTGTCCAGGATTTGATGATATTATCTTTTGCAAAGGCCTGGTAGTACAGTTTTACCTGTATCGGGTACAGCGCGTCTTTCAAGGTGATGGCCGTTTCGGTAACATCACCGGTCTGTTTTACGGTATGTGAAACATATTGGAGCACCGTTGCTATATTGCCGTCGTTATGCTGAATGGCGAAGGCCGGTTCAAAAAACGTTTCTGTACCGGATACCGGGTAGGCTTCCCATGCTTGCTCGTTACTATGGGATTTCATGGAGCTGGTCAACAAGGCGTAGTCGCCCTGGTCCTTCAGGCGGGGTCCCAGGTAAAGCTGAAACAGGCGCCCGTTCTGTGCTGTTTGCAGAACAAGCTCCGTTTCGTTGGTGGATATACGGATAGTTTCTGATCTGACTGCCGTATGGGCTATAACAACCAGGAAAACTAAAATGGATACGATCTTTTTCCTCATGAGTACAATTTATAGGTCTGCTTATTTACTGCTGATTTGTAAGAAACGGACATCTTTGGCCGGTATGCTGATGGTCTGCGTAGCATCTACATCGGTATGGGACCAAAGGTCGCGCACGCGGTAATGCCTGGCCGGATCAAGTCCCAGTCTTTCCAGGTTCAGCGGCAGGCTGCGTTCATTCTCTGTGTAGTTGAAAACGGCATAGTAGGTATTGCCATGCGTATCCGTAAGCACAAACTGGTCTTCAGAATGCTCGCCTGTTCCTTCTACCGGGCGGTAGCTGCGGCCCATGGCAGCGGCATTTACCTCGGCATTGGTCAGGAACTGTTTTGCTTTTGCCTTGCCTTCTTCACTGCCTTCTTTACTAAAATCATCACCGGTGATAAACAGGCCGGTGATTGCTGCGGATGTTACACGGGCGCGGTTTTCACCTTCCGTTGCCTTTTGCAGCACTACATGGTCCGCATCATTGAACTGGTAGATGTTGGTGATCCACCAGCCATAGGAAACAGCATTTAAGGTGTATTCGGTATCTTTTATCTTATTCCAGGCATCGCAGGCAATGCGGCGGGACTGGGCATATTGTGCGGGGAAAATAGGCGCAATGGAGAGGTTGATGTACATATCGCCAAAGTACTTGTCCAGCAGCTGCATACCATAGTTATAAGCGGCTATGCCGGACTTTACCTGGGGATTGTACCATTTATCTGCATTAATAGCGCCATGCGCCATAAAGTCCACTTTTACATACTGGAAACCACAGCGGTGAAAAAGTGCGGACACTTTTTGCATACGCTGTTCAATGGCAGGGTGGGTGGGGTCTATCGCATACGCGCCGTCCAGGTCTTGTGGCTGGCCGTTGGCGTACAGGTACACGTCCTTAAATTTATAATCTGGCGCTTCTTTGATGGTCCTGTCGGGATGTTTGCCCCAGTCAGTGAACGGCGTCCAGTAAATACCGGCCATTTGTCCGTTAGCCTTGCAATGCCGTACAAACTCCTTCAGTTGCTCTTCGGTAAATTTATCCCAGCCAGAGTCCAGGCCAATTACCAGTTCACCGTCGCCATTTACAAAATGTGCCGGCTGCAGGTTTTCTTTGAAGAAATCAGAGACTTCCAGCGCTTTCTCGTAGTTGATCTTGAACTCTAATACGCCCCAGCTGTTCCAGCCCATAGGCTTGGCTTTTTTCCAGGGCCTGCGTGGTGCGATGGTGGCATTGGCTACGCCATAGGCGTCCATACCAGTACGCCAGTCGCTGAATACGCCCAGCATTACCTTCGGCGATTTAATAAGATGTCCTTCACGGGCGCCATGGGGCAGCAGATCACGGGTGGTGGAATCTGCCGCACCGCCGTAGCAGGTGAGTGCGTATCCGTTCCCATTATCAGCCTTGTTCATGATCACGGCAGACTTCCAAAAGTCATGCTCCACAGAGCCTACGACCAGCCCCTTACGGGTACTGCCATCAAAAACAGCGGTGGTTTCGTAGCTGGTGAGCGTATTAAAATCCAGTGGATGGGATTGAAAGCGTATCCATTTATCGTTATCAAAAGGCACAAAGAGGGCACGATTGTCTCCTTTGCCCAGCGCAGGCGTCATATCTACAATATTAACCGGGGCCATATAATTGGAGGCGATGCTGCCGGAAGACGCGGTAAGCGTGAAATCGGTGAGCAGGTAATCTTTTCCCGGGTATTGATAGAATGACTGCACCAGGGTAGGCAGCTTTTCATCCCGGTAGGTGACCTGTAACAGCTTGCCTTTGCCAAAGGCGTCGGTAACGGATTTTACCGCCAGCGTACCGCCGGCATAATCCTTTGTGGTGATCAATTGCCCGTTCCATTTATAGGAGGCAAACAATTGCAGGTCCACATTACCTGACGGCCTGGTGAGGTGCAGGGTCTTTCCGGTCTTGTCATATACAATTTTCCAGTCGCCCGGCGTAGCTGCGTGCGCTACGTGCAGGAACAAAAGCATAGCTACCGCTATCATAAGATGCGGGACAAATCTTACTCTCTTCATCATAGTAATTATAAAAATAGGTCCGCTGCGGTAACACAGCGGACCTGTTTATTTTAAGTACCGGCTAGTGATAGCCAGGGTTTTGATCCTCAGGGTTGATGTCCGGATTCTGTTTGATCTCCGTGTCGGGGATGGGGAAGAGCGTGTTGAATTGCTGTATAGAGCCGTTTTGTTTGGCCCATTTGTTACGGGCTTTTACCAGCTCTACATATTTGCCGGTACGGATCAGGTCTATACGGCGCCAGTCTTCTGCAAACAGCTCGCGTATGCGCTCATCCATGATGGCGGTACGGAAAGCGTCCTGCGACATAGCTACCCATGCTTTGTCAGCCGGCAGTGTGCCACCCCAGGCACGGGTGCGCACTTCATTTACTACGTTCACGGCAGCACCTACGCGGTTTAATTCATTGAGACATTCAGCATAGCAAAGTTTGATATCGCCCAGGCGGAGCACCGGTATATTCTTACCAGAGTTCCACATGTTATTGATCTTATTATCCGTGTGCTTGTCTGTGCGGAAGTCCTCATATTTTTTCACGTGCGGCAGCAGCTCGTCATAATCATTGCCCAGGTCCTCCCAAAGGATGGGATCCAGGGTAGGCACCTGGCCATAATAGGTGAAATCATAGCGGATGGCTTGGTCCTTGCGCAGGTCACCGGCTTCCCATACGCCGCCATTCTCAACGGTAGAGTAGGCGTATTGGGTAGGTACGATCTTATCATAACCGGAATAGTAACAGCCGTCGCCACCAATTGCTTGTACGGCGCGGGATCCTATCTGGAACTGTATTTTGTTGTTATTCGGATATACATTGCTGAACTGGAATTCCAGGATGGCCTCTTTGGTATTGGGTTTATTATAGTCCCAGAGGTCCTGGTAAGGCACCAGGGTATAATCGCCCATCATTTTTTCAAAGCAGGTGGCGGCTTTCTGGAAATCACGCAGGCCGGTAGCTACGGGTGCGGACATATAAGCCTTGCCTAACATTGCCCAGGCAGCGCCGGAAGTAGCACGGCCCGGATCGTTGGTCTTGGGACAGTTATCAGCAGCGCGTTGCAGGTCTTCAATGATGAATGTCCATACATCCTTCAGCGGCTGGCGGCCGCTACCCAGTTGGTCTGCACGGGCCGGATCTGCGATGGGAATCTCGCCCCAGTACATGGCCAGTTGAAAATCCACGAAACCACGGATAAAGGATGCTTCGCCCAGCAACTTAGCTTCGCGGGAGCCCGGTGTAACGGTGGTGGCGCTCATGCCTCTTACGATCTTGGCCGCTTCCGTTACTATAGGCCAGCGGATATTCCACTGGTTGGTGATATGGTTCTGGGTGGAGTTCAGGTTGCCATCAAAACGGTCCAGGCCACCTTTACTGGGATCGCTCTTCATCTGAAATGCGCCCTGTTGTGTTTCATCCGTGCCCATCATCATGATCAGGCCCTGTTCATCTGTACGGACAGCCTTCCAGTTAGAGTAAATGCCTTTAAGGCTCGTTTCTATCAGTTCCGGGTCAGAGAATACCTGATCCTGATCAAGTTTTGTTACACTTGGTTCGTCCAGGAACTTACTGCAGGAAGCGGATAATATTATACATCCGGCTACTACTGCAAATTTTATCGTGCGTATCATAGTTATTAGCAGTTGAAGTTTAGAAACCTACATTCAGTCCAAATACATACATTTTTACCGGAGGATAGTTGTAGTCGCCGGTCTCAGGATCCATGCCCTTGTATTTGGTAATACAGAACAGGTTGGAACCAGTTACATACAAGCGCAGGTTATTCAGCTTCCAGGCGCTCACCAGTTGCTCCGGCAGCGTGTAAGACAGCGTAAGGGCTGACAGGCGCAGGAAAGATGCATTCTGGATCGCGTAATCCAGGTCTGACGGATTGAAACGGTTGTAGCTGGTATTGGCGATCACACGGGGAACATTCGTGTTGGTATGTTCCGGCGTCCAACGGTCCAGCAGGTCTGTGGAAGCCATGCTTTCACCAACGCTGTTGATCAGGCCTTCATAGTAGTTGCTGATCTTTTTAGCGCCATAGGAGTAGGTGAACATTGCATTCAGTCCAACACCCTTATAGTTAAGGTTGGTGGAGAAACCGCCATAGAACTTGGGATCCATTTTGGCTACCACCGTGCGGTCATACGTATCTACCACACCATCGGGTTGGCCATTGGGACCGGAGATATCCTTAGCAAAGAGATCGCCCGGGTTTACGGTCTTACCGTTGAAGTTAACGTTTTCCCATTCCCTGCGGTTGGATTCCTGTGCAATACCGCCGGATACATAAGTGTAAATCGTATGCAGGGATTTGCCCAGGAAGATATTGCCATCACGCTGTATCACGTTCTCATAAACATTGTAGATCTCGGTGGCGTCACCATACAACTTGGTCACTTTATTCTTATCGAAGGATATATTGCCGGATACAGACCAGTTAAAGTTCTTCTTTTGAATAATATCGCCGGTTACGGAAATTTCTATACCCTTGTTATTTACGGTACCAATATTTTCCCATTGTTGTTTGTAACCGGTGGTCAAAGCCAGGGAACGGTTTAACAGCAGGTTATCGTTATTAATATCGAAGAGGTCTACTGTAGCTGTTAACCTGGATTTAAAGAAGCCCATATCCAGGCCAAGGTTAGCTTGTTTTTGTTTTTCCCAGGTGATGTTGGGATTGCCACGGCGGCCATCATTAACAATGAGGGCGTTGCCATTGTCTACCCTTGAGCCGTAGAGGGTTTGATAGGCGTAGTTGTCGATGTCCTGGTTGCCTACCACACCATAACCAACACGCAGTTTTAACTGGTCAAAGATATGCACGTCCTCCATGAAACGTTCCCTGGTCACATTCCAGGCGGCAGATATGGAGGGGAATACGCCCCAGCGGTTGCCTGCTGCAAAACGGGAAGATCCATCGTAACGTGCGGTGGCGGTTACCATGTACCTGTCTTTGTAAGCATAGTTCACGCGGCCAATGAAGGACATCAGGCTGTAGCCATAGAAGTTTGACCCTAGCACGGATTTATCCACGGCGGCAGCGCCTCCAAGATCATGGTAGGAGAAAGCGTCACCAGGAAAACGGTCGCCCTGTGCAGAGGTGGTATCTGCCTGACGTTTGCTTTGGCTGGTACCTAACAGTGCGGTGAACTTGTGGTCGTTGGCGATAGTTTTGGTATAGGTAACCGTATTATCCCATTGCCAGTAAGTATCGCTCCATCTTGCATGTTTAGCGCGGGCATCGCCGTTGTAGTGGCGGATCGCTTCCTGTATGTTATGCGGCGTGAACTCAAAATAATCCTGTGCACCATAATCCATTGAATAGGTGGAACGGAAGTTCAACCCTTTTATGGGCTCAATGTCTATATAGTTGGATGAGGTAACGCGGTTACGGCGGCGGTCGCGTTGTACAGCCATGGAGTTAAATGGATTGTAGTCATTGTTATTTTGTTCCCCGTGAGAGCGGTAGTAAACGGTCAGGTAGTCCGGGGTGTACCGGGTAGCCGGATCCATATACGGTGTAAAATCCAGCAGGGGATTGGCGTTAAGTGCTTTATTATACACATCATCAGAAGGGATGTCGTCGTTGGTACGGGTAAAGCCGGTGTTGGTACCTACTTTTAACCACTTCTTGATATTGTATTCCGCATTAAAGCGGCCGGTATATTTGTTTTGTTTGGTGTTGTCTATTACCCCTTTTGTGCCTGCATAACCAAGGCTCAGGTAAAATACGCCACGGTCAGAACCGCCGGAGAAGCTCACCGCATGGTTTTGCTGTACGCCGGTTTGCGATACCTGGTCCAGCCAGTCAAAGCTCTGGTTCTTGTTGTGCGTGGCAAATTCCTGGTCAGAGAACGCAATATTGCTTTTCAGCAGGGTATTATCGATATAATCCTGGCGGTTAGCGTTTGGATTATCTTTCAGGTAGCCGTTAGCATAAGCGTCCGTACGCAGGTCAAACAACTGCTGTGCGTTCATCCTTTTGGGAATGCGGGTAAAACTGGAACTGCCTACCCAGCTGTCATAGGTCACCAGACCATCGCCACCGCGGCGCTGGCCTTTTTTGGTAGTGATCACCACTACGCCGTTGGCGCCGCGGGAACCATATAACGCAGTAGCGGAGGCGTCTTTCAACACCTGGATGGAGGCCACGTCGTTTACGTTCACTGAATTAAAGCCGCCCTGGTTATTTTCCATTATCACGCCATCCACTACATAAATGGGGGAGGAGCCTGCGTTGATAGTGTTAATACCACGTATCCTGATGGTAGCATCATCGCTGGGACGGGTAGGGCTGGTAACAGATACGCCGGCAGCATTACCCTGTAAGGCCTGGTTAATGTTGGTAACCGGTCTTTCCAGCAGTTTCTTGGAGTCTACCGTGGAAATGGCCCCGGTAAGATCCGTCTTTTTGATGCTGGCGCCTACTACCACTACTTCATCCACAGTGGAGGTGGCCTGTTGCATCTTAATGTTCAGCGAAGCGCTGGATTTGAAAGGAACTGTCTGCGTTTCAAAGCCTAAAAAGCTGAACTCCAGCGCGCCGTTCTGGCCGTCTGTGCTCAGCGTAAAAGCGCCTTTAGCGTCCGTAATAGTGCCGGTTTTAGTACCGGTCAGCTTTACTGACACGCCGGGAAGCGCTTCTCCTTTCATATCCGTAACGTTTCCGGAGATCCTGCCGCCGCCCTGGGCAAAAATGGGCGCAGCACTGGTCAGCATGGCTATGACGGCCAGCAGCAGCCATCGCATTTTGGTAGCAATTCTTGCATGCATAACGTGAAGCATAAGGTTGTTTGTAAAAGATTCTTTTTTAATGATAGGTATAATTCTAGTTGACAATCTTCCATAACGTAATACATCGTACGGTCGAGCGTTTGTTTTCCCCCATAAAACAGTCCCCCTGCGCGGTACTTGCCGCTGGTCTTCAGGTTGGTCTGCGACTTTTGATTGGCTATCCTATTCTATTCTATTTGACAAATATAGGGTTAGTTTCGAAAAATCAAATTTATTTTTTGGAAGCTTGATAAAAATTGCAGGGTGGGCCTGGGCTTATTTCCCGTAGCCAGTGCCTGTAAAGTGCCGGACAAAACAAGGTAATAGACGCCGTTAAAGCGCCTGTAAGAAAGAACTGGCAACGAGGTAGTGGGGAGCTATGTTTATTGTGCGATCTTTAAAATGGCCTTTGCCCAGAAGGCGCCCAGGACTCTATCGCCTTTTTCATTAGGATGCAGGTAGAAAACCCCATAGGGGCCGTTCTCCGGTTTAAAATCTGTAGTGGAATGCTGTTTAAAATAATCGTATGCCGCTTTATCGCCCATAAACAAACGCCTGGATTTGTCCTGTTTGTAGAGCGCCACGAGGGTATCGATCTGCTTTTTATATTGTAATATCCGCAACTGTCCTTCCTTCATATAGGTAGAGGTGTTGTGCGTGTTTTCGCTATACCATATCGGGTAATTGATCATCACCTTACAACCCGGATAAGCCGCAAAAAGTGCATCTGCAATGGCCTTTAGATTGGCCCGGTATGCGGCAGGGGCCACCGGCGCACCAGTGGGGCCTTTAACGGCGCTATCGTTCGTGCCCAGCATGATGGAAAAAATAAGAGCGGCTTGTTTGTCCGCGTAAAAAGCATCTGCAGCCGCTTTAACATTGGCAAAAGCAGGCTGCCCGGGTAGGAAATTGAGGGTGGTGAAACCGCTTACCCCCTGGTTAGCCACCTGTACCCTGGCAAAAACGGCTTGTTGCTGCAGGTATTCGCCTGCATATCTGCCGGGAGATATTTCTTCAGGATGGCGTACGCCAGCAGTAATGCTGTCGCCTATGAATACGATATTGATCTTTTGTTTGTCTTTTATTATGAAAGAACAGAGCAAAAGCGGGATCAGGAAAAACGTGAAATGTAGCCTTGTTTTCATTTCGGTACGTTGGTTTAAAGCGTGTCATTAACCCGCTGCAGCCGGGTTTAGTGGGTTAAATATGCTGTTTTTTTTGTTGTTCTGCAAGCGGTATTTGATTCTTATCACCCAAAAGACCTGCCCGCCGGCTTATCATGTGGGAGCCTTCCGTAATTATGAAGCAGGGGCTTATTTGAATAATCGCCTGTTCTCGATACCTTTAAAGGATAAAACTTTACCGTATGTCATTTCAGGCCTATCTTGATAATAGACCTACATCTCTCCGGAACAGAATACTTACTATGTTTATTGGCGCGTCAGGAACTATACTGTTAGCCACTCTTTTTTTATTATCATCTATCGTATCAAATGCCCAGGATGTCAGGGAGCCCAGGATCTCAGATGCTGAATGGACCCAACCGTATCAGCCATTCCGGATTGCGGGAAACCTATACTATGTGGGCACATACGAGCTGGCATGTTATCTTATCACAACAGACAGGGGAAATATACTCATCAACACAGGAACCGCCGCTTCCCTGTCACAAATAACGGGCAATATCAGGACGCTTGGTTTTAAGCCGTCCGATACCAGAATATTGTTAACCACACAAGCGCACTATGATCATGTGGGCGCTATGGCCGCGATGAAGAAGGCAACAGGTGCGCAATTCATGGCGGATGAAGGGGATGTGGCTGTTTTGGCAGACGGCGGCAATTCAGACTACTCCATGGGAGGCAATGGCAATATGTTTGTGCCCGTAAAAGCTGATCGTATACTACATAACGGCGATACCATCCGGTTAGGTGATATGAAGCTGGTCATGTTGCACCATCCCGGTCACACAAAAGGATCCTGCAGTTTTTTGTTTACGGTTAAAGACGGGCAGCGTACGTATAAGGTCCTTATCGCTAATATGCCTTCTATTGTTACCAGCAAACGATTTGCAGACCTGAAAACCTATCCGGGTATAAGCAGGGATTACGCCTATACGCTGGCGGCCATGAAGCGCCTTTCCTTCGATATCTGGCTGGCCTCCCATGCCGGTCAGTTCAACCTGCACGATAAGCATACACCAGGTGATGCATACAATCCCCGCGTTTTTATGGATAAAGATGGCTACAATGTGGCGTTGCGCGATCTGCAGCAGGAGTATGATAAAAAGATGAAGGAATAACCTGTTTAGCTAATTTGACAAACCCAGGGTAAGGCAATCAGATATTCCGGCTTATTCGTAGTTTTACAGTACTATGCATAAGGAGAGTCTTTATCAGCCTTTTGAGATTGCTTATAAGCAGCTTGATGTATGCCCCAAATCGGCGCATAAACATAATTTCTTTGAGCTGGTGTATGTGATAAGCGGAACCGGTATTCAATGTATTAATGATAATAAATTCAACTACCAGGAGGGACAGCTGTTCCTCATCACGCCGGACGATTGTCATTCTTTCGACATTGAGCGCACAACGGAGTTTTTATTTATCCGGTTTAATGATATCTATGTGAGATCACAAGGGAAGGGTGATACCCGTGATTTTGAGTGGACCAGGAAACTGGAATATATCCTTCATAATGCCAGTCATCAGCCGGGGTGCATTTTATGTAATGCCCCTGATAAAGTGCTGGTAAAGGCAATGGTGACGTCTATCCTGGGAGAGCTTGCAAATAAGCAATTGTACCATCATGAGATCATCACGCAGATCGTTAATACCATTATCACGATCGTTGCACGGAATATTGGCATGAATATGCCTGATCAGGTGTCAGAGAACACCGGCAATACGGTCATTAACATCCTCAACTATATACAGGAGAATATTTATGACCCCGACAAATTGAGGGCGGAGATCGTAGCGGATCATTTTGGCATTGCTGATGGATATCTTAGCCGGTATTTCAAGAAACATACCGGAGAAAGCATTCAGCAATATATCATCAATTATAAACTCAAGCTGGTGGAAACGCGGTTACAGCATAGTGATATGAGGATCAATGAAATTGTAAATGAGCTTGGGTTTACTGATGAAAGTCATCTTAACCGTTTGTTCAAGAAATATAAAGGGCTTAGTCCTACTGCGTTTAGAAAGCAGCACCGGGCTGTAGCTATGCCTGTGGCTAATTAATTCCGGAGGAATAGCCGCCCGGCGCTGTCTGCGTTTTATTGTCACAAAAAATTTACCGGACAGCCAGCACTATTTTGCCAACGGTGCGGCCGGTTTCCATCATTTCATGCGCTTTTGCCATTTCATTAAGATCCAGCACAGCGGACACATGGGATTTGAGTATACCCTGCTCAAGCAAGCCTGCAATCTGCTCCATGTCTTTACCACTTGAATAAACCAGCTCGAAGCGGCAATCGATGTTCTTAGAACTGGCCAGCGCTGCGATGTCCGGTTTAATACCAGTAGGTATGCTGATCAGGGCGCCTCCTGGTTTTATAATGGTCAGCGAGCGGGCTATATTGTCACCGCCTATGGTATCAAAGACAAAATCAATATTGTTCGTAGCCTCCTCAAATTTTACGCTCCGGTAATCGATATGCTCATCCGCGCCCAGGCTTTTTACAAAGTCTCTGTTGGCGGCAGAAGAGGTGCCTACAACATAAGCGCCCAGGTGTTTAGCCAATTGAACGGCATAATGGCCTACGCCTCCGGCAGCGGCGTGTATAAGCACGCGGTCTCCCTTACGGATAGTTGTATGCTGCACCAATACCTGCCAGGCGGTTAACGCGGCCAGGGTGGCGGCCGCTGCTTCTTCATGGCTGATGGTTGATGGCTTCAGCGTAAAATGATCCGCCGGAGCAGTAACATATTCTGCATAGGCTTTGCCATGCCCGGGGAAATTGACCATGCCAAATACATCGTCTCCAACCTTGAAGCGGATGTCATTGCTGGCAGCTACGGTGCCGGAAATATCCCAGCCCAGTATGACAGGCATCATTTGTTTTAATCTCCCTGCCATGCCGGCGCCTGACCTGGTCTTTACATCTACAGGGTTTATGCTGATCGCTTTCGCTTTAACCAGGACTTCGTTTTCGCCAGGTACTGGTATAGGCGTATCTGTAAGCTGAAGGACTGCAGGTGAGCCGAATTCATTGATGATTATTGCTTTCATATTGATTTAATTACGGTGCAAAAATGCGTTATTGGAATGCTGGTTTCCTGTATAAAAAGGATAAAAACCTGTAAAAGAAGGTGTGGCTTTTCAGGGGCCGCGGGGTTAACTTATGTCAACCACCACTTTTCCGGCGCTGCCTGCTGCTACCTCCCGGTAGGCATCCATAACAGTTTCAAGGTTATAGGAGGATGGGGACACGGTTGGTTTCACCATTCCTGCTTCAATTAGCGCTGTTGCCTGCCGCAATATTTCGCCATGATGTGACCGGCCATTTCCTGAAAGCAATGGGTAAAGCGTGAAAACACCCGAATAGGTAGCGCCGCGGAATGAGAGGGGCGCCAGGCTGTGGGAACCCCAGCCCAGGATACTCACGACATGACCGGTATACCGTTTTACCGCCGCGAAAGCATCATCCAGGGTTTTACCGCCTACATTGTCCAGGATCACATCAAAGCCTTCACCATCAGTATATCGATCCATGTAGGCCTCAACAGAGGTGGCGGAATAATCAATAGGTACAGCGCCATAACCTGTTATCAGCTCAAAATGACGCTTATTGACAGTCGCAAATACCTCTGCGCCGCGCGCTCTGGCTATTTGTACGGCAATATGGCCCACGCCGCCGGCGCCGCCGTGTACCAATACTTTCTGGCCTTCGTGTACGTTAGCCCGGTCTACCATGGCTTCCCAGGCGGTAATAAAGATCAGCGGTAAAGCTGCGGCTTCATGAAAAGAGAGATTTTTAGGTTTCAAAGCCAGTAATCGCGCATCTGCAGCTACATAGTCCGCCAGTGAGCCCTGGTTATCGCCAACGCCGCCAATCATGCCATATACTTCATCACCCGGTTTGAATGTGCTTACATCTTTGCCAACAGCTTCGGCGATCCCGCTTACGTCTATGCCCGGAATGGCCGGCAGTTTTGTTTGGGCGTGCCCCGCCTGGCCAGACATGATCTTGAGATCCAGGGGATTCAGGCCGCCGGATCTTACTTTGATCAGGACCTGTCCCGAGGCGGGGACTGGTTTTTCCACCTCTTGCAATTGGAGAGGGGAGTTGTAGCTATTTAAAATGAGTGCTTTCATTGTTCGCTGAATTTAGTGATACAAAGGTCAGGGTTTATGGGAAGGGAAGGGATGTATATTGATGACATAAATCTGTATAAATTGGCGGGAGGGACATTGCATAAATAAAAAAGCCCCGTACTGCTAAACAGTAACGGGGCGCATGGGCTGTTCTCAGATCCTATTCGTAGTTATAGTCATTCCAGTAAGGTACTACACTGCGCAAGGCCGTTGGCACCCAGAAGATGGGGGTGGTCAGGTTATTCTGGTCCGCCACTTTCTGGAAATTGTCCGGGTTGGCGCTTTGTTCAGCAGTAGGGTAGCGTACCCGCTCCGGCATGGGCTTCCATACGGATCCCCGCCAGGTGAATGGTTCCAGTTTGGGATGCCGGGTCCTTCTCAGCTCTGCCCATAGTTCATATGGGTGTAACAGGTTCAGGTGAATATACTTTTGCTGCATGAGTATCTCCATCTTACCGTCCAGGTCTGCAGCTGTATTGAATTTTGCGCTGATCTTGTCACCCCAGGCGGATATCACGTTTGCCGCAGGTTTAGCTGGATACAATACCGAATCGGCTGTTCCCCTTTCATATACGCTTAGCTGGTTGATCATGTACCAGAAATCAACAGAATGCACTACCGCGTCCTTTATATGCTCGCCAGCTGTTTTGCCAGTGGCAGCCAGGCCTTTCTGCGCAATCTCCGCCAGCAGCAGGTCCAGCTCTGCGAGCGAGAACATGTATACCGGCATGTTGGCATTCTGTTGAAAGGTGGCATGATTGTACATGGATTTGGCATTTTGCCCGAGGGAGGAAGTGATGTCATCCGCATAAGGATAGTAGGTGTCGCCGCCATCGTATATAGGCGTCTGCGCGTCTATATTGTAAGAAATGCCCCTGTAATCATTGTATTTGGTTGGGAGGGCCAGTACAGGCAGCCGCGGATCGTCAATACCTTCGTTATAGGTAAGGTCGCCGTAGTTCATCCTTTTCATGATAATGTTGGGAATGAAGGCCGCGTAGGTGGTCTCATACAACCCGCGTAACCAGAAGCCGCCACCGGTAGGGTCTATCTTATACCATAACTGCCAGGTGAGGTCCTGCGTAGGTAACGGCTTTGTCAGGGTTTCAGTGATCAGCGGCTTGGCATAGGCTTCGTCCACACCGGAGATCCTTACCAGCAGCTTCAGGCGGGTAGCATTGGCAAATGCTATCCATTTGTTGATATCACCTTTGAAAGCCACATCCTGCGTGCGGAATGTTGATTTACCCAGCTCGGAGGTCTGGTCATAGGCTGCTCCCAGCGTATTGACAAGCTCACCCAGGTCTGCTATAATGGATGTATAGATCTCCTTGGGATTATCATAAGCGGGGAAATAATGGTCTGTGCTGCCGCTGCCGCCTTCAAAAGCGTTGAAGTACGGAATGGAATTGAAGAGGTCCACCAGTTTGGCAGACTGGTATAGTTTTACCAATGTAGCCAGTTTAAAATAGAGCTCCGCATCTTGTTTGTCCTGTCCGCTGCGTTTATCCAGTTCTCCCTTGATGGTTTCCCAGTTTTTCAGGCGCGTATAGCTGCTTTCAAAATAGGCCTGGCTGGTAATGGGGTAATCATCAAAACCATTCCCTGAAGTAAGATCGTTATAGGTGGAGAACCAGTCATACCGGTAGGATATGTAGCGGTTGGTCACCTGCTCATAACCGGTGATGCTGGTGCCGCCAGACAAGAGGTAGAACCATTCTCCATAATCCTGTACAAAGATCTTATTGGTGGTGATCAACTGTGTGAACAGGCCAGGAACGATATCTGATGTGCCGCCTCTTAACTGGTCCTGGTTATAATATCTATCCTCGAGGTCTTTTTTACAGGCGCTTATGCCTGTTGCGGCTATGATGATATATAAAAGTAGTTTTTTCATTTTCTCTCTGTTTTATGCGTTAGAAAGCTACTGTCAGGCCCAGGGAATAGGTGCGCTGGCCGGGATATACCGTGTTTTCCACATAAACATCTGCACCCAGTGTGGATTCCACGTCAATATTGGGTATGGATTTATAAATGTAGAACAGGTTACGGCCTGCCAGGTTCACTGTCAGCTTCTGCAGCCGCAATCTCTGGGCAACTGATTGTGGCAGTGTATAGGCCAGGGCAATTTCCCGCACTTTAACATAATTGTTCTTAAACAGGCCATCCGGTGGGAAAGAGCTGGCCAGGTCATTTACATAAGACAGGTAATAATCGGAGGCAGACGCGATGATATCGTTCTTTACATATTTGCCGGTATCATCCATCTTAACGCCGTCCAGTACCACGCCGTCATGATATACTTTCCCGCCAACGGCGCCTGCGGGCGCTGCCTGGTTATGCTGCCAGGCCACCTTCTTGTTATTGGCGTCGATATAATAGGCAAGCCCGCCGTGTTCTTCGTCGCGGTATTTCAGCGTACTCTCCAGCTGCCCTAAACCGAACATGCGGTTATTGGTATAGGAGAATACGGTGCCGCCGGATTTATAATCCAGGCCTATACGCAGGTCAAAAGACTTATAGTGTAGGTCCGACAATATCCCTCCATACAATTTGGGCATGATGTTGGCCACTTCAATATAACGCTGAGAGTTCAGGCCATAGAGGCCGTTTTCGTTCACCAGCCGGTTTCCTGCATCATCACGCTGGTAGTCCGTCATCACGATCTCTCCGTAAGGTCTTCCCTGATCCGCGCGTACAGCGGCCGCTGAACCGTTGATGAGGTTATACAGGAAATTCTGTGTAATGCCCGGATACAGTTTTACCACTTTGGAGCCCTGCCGTGCGCCGTTCACCGTAATATCCAAGCGCAGGTTTTTCGTTAGTATGGGCGTGCCCGTGATAGCCAGTTCAACGCCCCAGTTCCTTACGTTACCGGCATTGATCTTGAGCGCATTGGAGCTGGATGAAGGAGAGATGGCCAGGTTCATGATCTGGTTGTAGATGTTATTCCTGTAGAAGGAAACATCCAGTACCACCCTGTTATTCCGGAAGAAGCTATTGTTAATGCCCACTTCAAATTCCCTTTTGCGCTCCGGTTTCAGCGAGCCAGGCAGAATGTTGGCGGGAGGCTGCACAGAAACGGCGTCCGTGCCGGGCAACCGGGTAAAAGTATACAGGTTGTTTGCAAAATAACGGGTAGTACCGTTACCAACATCTGCCCAGGCCAGCCTTAACTGTCCCCTGTTCATTTTAGGGATGTGAAAACGCTCCGTGTAATTCCAGGTAATAGAAGTACCCGGGTAGAAATAAGTGTTATTCTCTGGCGGCAGGGTGGAGTTCCAGTCCTTCCTTGCCTGCAGGTCCAGGTACAGCTCATTTTTCCAGGATATTGTGGCGGATGCTACCGCGCTATACAACACATCGCTGCCCCTGTTGTAGTTCCGGAGCAGGTACAGGTTATCCGCAGAGGGTGGGCCTACTTCGTTGGCAAAGGAGTACCAGTCCGGATAGGTGAGGCCGCCCACGGTGGTGCTGCCCAGGTATTCTGACGTGCGCAACCGGTAAATACCGCCGGCAAATGCAAACAGGTGCAGGTTATCGCCCAGGAAGCCCTTGTCATAGTTCAGCAAGGCCTGGTAGGTTTGTACGGTCGCATTCTCTTTTGCTACGCTGAAACTTCCGCCTGCAATAGTGGGCAGGACCCTGTCCACACTTTTCTCATTCTTGTAAGTGGTATTGTCATAATCCAATCCGGCCTGTCCTACCAGGAAGATGTTCTTGGTGAAGTTCAGGGTGGCTTTTACGGAGGTGATCATGTGTACCTTATCATCCTGATAGCGGTTTTTCTCCAGTTCCCACATGTACGCGCCCAGCTCATTTACGGCCTGGGGAACGCCCATGTTGCTCAGATCCCGCTTATAGCCCAATTCATCTGTGTATAAGGACCAGACCTTGTCAAATGAGTAATCCCGCGGAAATCCCCATGCTATGGACTAGGAATTCATACCTCTGCGGTTCTGGGAGGTAATATTGTAAATATTGGACACCACTTCAAAGGTGGCCAGGTCAGAGGCTTTAATGCTTCCGTTAAAGCTGAAGGTGTTCCGTTTTTGCCAGGAGTTGGTACTGATAATATCCTGGTAACGGTAGTTGGTATAGGATGCCCTGAGCGAGCCTTTTTCATTACTGCCGGAAATAGCAACGTTGGCATTGGAAGAGTATCCGGTCTGGAAAAGGTCCCTGTAATTATTGGGGTATGCATTGTTCTTCACGATACTGCTATCATACATCATCATATCTGCGCCATCGAACTTTGGCCCGAAGTTATAGCGGAAATTGGGTACTACCCTGGTCTGCCGGCCGTTCACGGTCGCGTAGGCAGTGTCATAGATTGTTTGTCCCAGGCCATAGGTGTTCTGCAGTTTCAGGTAATTGGCGGGTTGTTCGATCGTATATTGATAAGCGCCGGTCATGCCGAACCCTCTTGTATTACGGCCACTTTTGGTGGTGATCAGCACTACGCCGTTAGCAGCATCGCTGCCATACAGCACGGTTGCCTTCGCGCCTTTTAGTATTTCGATGGACTCAATATCCACGGAATTGATATCATTGATACCGGCGCCATAGTCAAAACCTGCGCCTACTGTTCCTCCGATAGATGTTTTCCTGTCACTGATGATCACGCCATCTACTACAAACAGCGGCCGTGTGTTCTGGTCCGGGTTCATACTGGCCGCACCCCTGATGTTGATCCTGATACCGCCTTGCGGGCCTGCGGCGCCTGCGTTCACGCCTACGCCGGATGCCTTGCCATACAGCGCCAGGAACGGGTTCATGGTTGCGCCTGCCTTTGTGAGCTCTTCTCCTTTAATGGTACTGATGGCATAACCCAGGGAGGCCCTGTCGCGCTTAACGCCCAGCGCTGTGACTACCACATCGCTTAGCCCGGTGGAGGCGGCGGAGAGTGTTATGTTCAGGAAGTCGCCGCTGCCTGCGCTTATTTCCCTGGTCTCAAAGCCAATGGAGCTGAAAACAAGGATGGTGTTGTTGCCGGGCACTGTTATGCTGAAACGGCCGCTGGCATCCGTAGCACCGCCCGTTTTGGTGCCCTTTATGGAATAGGATACGCCTGGCAGCGGTGTGCCAAGGCTATCCCTTACGATGCCGGAGATCCGTTTATCCTGGTCAGGCGGAGGCGGTAGATCTATATTGCCGGCCTTTGCTGGTTTTTCCTTTATAGCGATCACTTTGCCGATGATCTCATAACTGAAGGGCTGATCTTTGAACAGGAGATCGAGTACTTGTTCCAGCGTGGCATTCTGTACCGCAATGTCCACTGGTTTGCTTTGGGCTATCAGTTTGTCTTCATACCAGAAGCGGTAGCCGGTCTGCTTTTTGATCTCCTCGAATACTTTTATAATGGGCGAGCGTTTTTGTGATAAAGTGATCTGCTGGTAGAAGGTTTTGGCGCTGATCTGTAAACAGGTGATCAGGAGCAGCAGTACAGTAATAGTGATCCGTCTTCTGAGCGTCTGGCGGGCGCCTTTTCCCAAAGGGGACGGCATGTTTTGGGAAATGTTCGGGAGGCAAGCGGACGTTTTGTAGAAATTAAATTTCATACATTAACGTTGTTTTAAGTTTAATAAATAAAGGTTCTTTACGGTTGATAAGGCATAAGCCGGCGGTACCCGTGGGGCATAGCTTTACCGCCTATGGACCTTTAGTCATAGCGATGAGATTTTGGTTTACGATAAATAGTATAACAGAATGCTACGGCATTACAACAAGTTTAGTGTCTTTCATCTTAAAACGTACTTTACTTACTTCAAGCAATTGCAACAGTTCAGAGAGATGGGCGTCCCTTGGGATATCCCCGGTAAATACGCGCTCAGGGATATTTCCTTCATATTCCACGTCTATATTATAGCAACGCATCACCTGCCTCATAATGGTCCTGATATTTGCGCTTCTAAAGGAGGTGAAGCCATTCTTCCAGGCAATGGCCAGTTCTATGTCGGGATCGGTGATCAGTTTGATGGCGCCTCCGGGGTCCAGGGAGGATTGTTGCCCGGGCTTTAGTATGCGTTGCGCTTGTCCGCTGGCCACTTTTATAGCGCCGTCCAGCAGGGTGGTCCTGATAGCGTCTTCGTCTGTATAGGCCATAATGTTAAAGCTGGTGCCAAGTACGGTGATGTCCATACCCTCCACTTTCACATGGAGCGGGGCGGCCGCATTTTTTGCCACTTCAAAATATGCCTCACCGGTAAGCTCAACGTTACGGGTTGCACCGGTGAACCGCGTTGGGAAGCGCAATGAAGAAGCCGCATTGAGCCATACTTTGGTGCCATCCGGCAATATGAGCTGATATTGTCCGCCTTTTGGGGGTACGTAATGTGTTATAAGAGATGCCGGCAGCCGGCTGTCTGGTGGTTTCGTTGTACACCAGCTGTCCGGAGCGGGCGAATACACTAACATTGCCCTGTGATGTCAAAGCGCCGGTATGGGTACTGTCCAGCGCTATTATAGCGCCGTCTGCCAATGTCAGCAAGGCTTTATTACCTCCGGGCGCGGCATCGGGCTGGCGGACGGTGCTGGCCGCCACCAGTGCAGCCGGTTTCTTATGCGATTGCCAGGCGCGGAACGCGCCACCGGTCAGTATCAGCAGCAACACAGCGGCAGCGGCATGCCAGCCATAGTGGACAAGGAATGTTCTGCGGGCCGGCGGACGGATAGTGCCCAGCAGTCCTGAAAGGATCTGATCTTCAGCTCCGGGCGTTAATGTGCGCTGCTCATCGTCAAAACCTTCCATGGTCCGGAGAATATCCTCCTGCACCAGGGAATCGCGCTTGCCCTGTGCGATCTCCTGCATCAGGACATGTATGCCCTCCTGGCCAAGCTCATTGCGCTTATACTTGTCGAGTAAGATCAGAAATTCCTGGTCTGTCATGGTATTGCGTTCAGGATAAAGACGTGCGGGAAAAAGGGGAGGACTATCCGGATGGAAATTTTTTTCCAGGTTAACGGCAAAAGAAACATTCGATGGCTGCCAGGGGTAACAGCAGATTGTAATGACGGTCGATATAAATACGGATAAACTGTAATGCCTGCGCCATCTGGTTTTTTACCGTGAACCTGGAAATATGCATACGGGTAGCTATCTGGGCATAGGAGAGCCCTTCTTCTTTGGCCAGCATATAAATACGGCGGCGCTGGGGCGGCATGGCCGCTACCGCATCGTACAACAGCTGGCTGTATTGCTGCTCCTGCACGCGGTAGTCTGTATCATTGACCATTAACGGCTGCCGCTGTAAGAGTTGCGCCTGCGCGGCAATAGCTACCGCTTTTTTCCGGAAATGGTCAAAGATGCAGTTACGGGACAATATGAATAAGTAGTCTTTCAGGCATTCCACTTTGTTGAACTGCGCCCGTTTTATCCAGACCTTCAGGAATACCTCCTGTACGATCTCCCTGGCAAGGCCGGGCTCTTTCATGTATACCATGGCTGCTTCATAGACATGCCAGCTATAATGCCGGTATACAGTTGTATAGGCTTCTTCACTGCCGTTGGCAAGCAGCTCCAGTAATATCCCCTCATTATTCAAGGTGTTGGGATTCAAGTAACGTGGTCCGATTTAGTTATAAATGTAGGGTAAAAACGGGATATTGCATCACTTTGCCTGCTCGCTCATAAGGCCTGTAAGTTTGTAGTAATTCTGCAGGTGTTTTACCATGATCGTTTCCCCAGCGCCTATCTGTATCACGTTACCACCATCGGCGCCATAGCCGCCTAATGCAGCGGAGCGCACGTCTGCAATATAACCCGGCCATTTGCCGCCGCTCCATGAATAGCCAAACAAAAAGCCATCCGCAGAGGCCAGCTTCATTTTCTCTTTCCAGTCGAGCTGAAATTGTACGAACATTTCGCCGGGACAAACGGCTATGGAAATATGGTTATTGATGATCATGGTGATGAGGTGCACATTGAACGCCCGTTTGGGATCGTACCTGCCCACGAATTGCAGGGAGTCTATTTTATATTTGATGTCTGTCTGATCGCTGGCTGGCATAGGGATACTCTTTGCCAGTTTCAATACTTCCCAGGCAAGCAACTCACCGGTACGTTCCATGGGCTCGTAATTGGTTTGTACGGGATCATTGGGCCCAGAGCGGCGCGGGCTGATCATCAGGGATTCAATATTACCGCCTCCGCCATTTATGAACAGGCAGGTGACCTTATTGTCGAAAGCGGCTTCCACCTTACGGGCAGCTACGCCGGGGTAATCTGCGGATACCGCGTAGTTAAAGCATACCACATCCGCATGCATGGCATAGTTCATGATCAGTGCGCGGGTGTTATCCTGCAGATCGGTGATCCGGAGCACCCCTACCTCCGGGTCTACCGGCCCAAAGGGAATACGTTCCGGATTCTCTACACGATAGTGGTCATCCGCTATCCATGATTCTTTAGCATGGCCATTCTCCCGTACGATCAAACGGTTAAAGCCCAGTTGCGGGAAACTGCGTTTGCCGGCTGCTATTTTAGCCGGGAACAGGTGCGATACGGCATCCCCGATAAGTTGCATGATCTGCTCTTCATAAAAAGGCTGAAACGGACTACTTACCGCAAAGGTGATCTTGTTATCTACCATCGGCGCCGAATGATTATGCGATGAGCTGAATATGACCCTGGCGATATTATATTGCTGTTTGCAGCGTTCTTCCAGTTTGTCTGTAGTGAAAATGGGCAGGTCCAGCGCCACAAAGGCGAGCCGCTGCCCGTTCATATCCAGCACCAGGCTACGGGCATAAACAGAATCGTGGATAGGCTGATCTGTTTTTGGGGTGATGTTGATCTTGCTGGCGCCAGCGAGCAGCCTGCCGCTATCGGCAAAAGCGCTTATGGTAACAAAGATCAGGATGGCAACGGAGAGTAGTTTTTTCATAACAGGGTACTATTAGGCGGGTAACAAAATAGCAATAAATCTGAATAGTACACTATTGGATCCTTAAGATTGTGATAGCTGACCGCCCGCGGGAGCTATTGAAATATTTGCATCATACGTCAAAATAAGTGGCATTATGATATCGATAGGATCTTATCCGCTATTAACTGTGGCTGCTCCATTGTGATCATATGCCCGCCGGATAGTATCTGTATGTCCACGCCATATTTGCTTATTCTTTCTTTTGCCAGTTTTACCTGTCTGGGCTCAAACTGGTCTTTATCGCTGCCTATAATATGAAAGGAAACGTTACGGTGCATTTTTTCAACGATGAAGAGCAGGTTTAACCGCTCTCCATTCGCTTTATGCTCATCTACAAAGCCGGCGGCATAGTGGAGGAATAAGGTTCCGTTCCTTCTCCTGATAGCCTCCCGTACTTCGGCCAATTCGGCTTCGGTGACCTGGTATTTTTTAGACCACATACCCTTTATCATTCTATTGAATGTGGGGTTGGATGTTTGCGCTTTTATAGTGCCTCTTTTTCCCAGGCCGGTTTTAAGCAGCGGGGTGGTGAATATGGGATGAGAGTGTCCATCCGTAAAATACCCGCCATTGATAAATAATACTTTGGTAATAATCGTGGAGGGTTGTATACCTTTTTCTATCTTTTCCTGCTGCCTCCGGAGGAGCTCCATGGCCACTAAAGAAGAATAGTCAAATGTTACCACAGCAGTAGTGTCAATATGATGATGTTTCCACAGCGCTTCTACCAGGTCTGCCCTTTCGAACGTTGAATAGGGGTAGTCTTCAGGTTTGTCTGATTCTCCCTGCCCTATATACTCAACATACAGCCGGTTAAGCGGACGTTGTTGGGCTATCAAAGCATCTATTTTAGACCAATCATAAGAACCGGATGGAAACCCAGGGAGGAAGGAAATGGCCTCATTTGGATCGTGCTTTGAATGGATAAGATATTTATTGAATGCAAACAAACTGTTTAAGCGTATTGCTTTATCTGTATCGGTTATGCTTTTAGCTACCGGATCGTAAGGCAGGCGGCTGCCCAGCCGGAACCACTCGTTTGCTGAAATGATGTGCATGATCTGTTTATTTAGATGTTAATGCAGACTGACCTGCAATGGAACGGCCATACAGTCTCAATTGCTGCAGGGAAAGAATATGGAGGGTATAGGCCAGGGGCACCAGCAGGCCTGGCAGGTAGATAAAAGGGAACGTGGTTACCAGGGAACTGTCGGGCTGGTTATGAAACACACGCAGCGGAGTTGGCATAGATAAAGCGGAAATAACGACAATATTTACCAGCAGCAGAAGGCCCATTATATTGTATACCTGTGCAATTACCGGCGGCCAGCTCTTTTTTACAAAACAATAATAACCTACAGGGAAGGCCAGCAGGCCGGAGAGGATATCGAAATTGCGGCCTTCAAAACTCATCTGCACAGGCAGGGAGCCATTGCGCACGAGTGACCATAACGCTATTTCAACGAGGATACGGAACGCTTGTAAGTAGATCAGCCATTGGGGCTGAATACGCTGTAAAAACTGTTTGCCAGCCTGCGAACGGGCGAAGAGCAGCACCACCGGTAAAGGCGGCAACAGGGCGAAGACCAGCCGTGGAGGCAGATGGGAAAAATCAGCATAAAAGCCGCGTATTGCCAATATGCTTATTATTAGCAGCCAGGCTGCCAGCAGGACTAGACTTGTGCGAAAAACGGATCTTGACATAGTTGCATCGTATAAGGACACAAAGTTCAGACGTTCCGCGCAAAAGCGGCATAACCAAAATTGCTATTTTGACTGGTGCCGGTATTGGGTAGGATAAAGCCCCATCCGCTGATAGAAAAGCCGGCTGAAGGACTGGCCATTGTCAAATCCCAGCAATGTGGCAATATCCGTTATGGGGAGCACGGAGTTGGCGAGCAAAGCCCTGGCTCTTTCGATCCGCAGGTGCTGGATATATTGATAGGGGGATAGCTCATACGCTGTACGGAACAACCGTAAGAAATGATATTTGGACAGGCAGGCTTCCGCCGCCAGCTGGTCCAGGCTTATTTCTTCGCAAAAGCCGGCACGGAGCACGTCCATTGCCCGGGAAAGGCGTTTGTAGATCTCCACGCGCGTAGCCTTCCTGACAGGCGGCAGATTGTTTACAATGCCGGCAATGTGGCGGTGTTGCTGCAAATGATACGACAGGAGGGAGGCCAGCTGTTCTTCAAACCGGAGTTTGCTGGGGCCCATTTCTTTGTCTGAGATCAGTATAGCCCGGATCAGGGCATTGAAGCTGGCATCCCGGCGGTGTAGCTGGTTAAAGAAGGCAACCGGAGACAATTGTTTTGCTGTGCCGGCATCCAGGATGCTGTCCGCAGGCGTTACCAGGGAATTAAGCACAGATCCGCTAAAGAACTCCCCGAAATGGATGTTAAAAGTTTCTGTGTCATTGGAATGTTCTTCGACCTGGAGGGTATATAGTTGGGAGCGGTTACTGACAAAATAGTTATCCTCATCAATGCGGGTTGTCTGCCGGTCTACACTGCAAAGACTGTTTCCGCGCAGGTTCAGAAAAAAGGAGAATGGCCCCTGTATATCGGGACGGAAACATTCCCTGACCTTTGTGTGGATGATCACACTGGGAAAGCCTTCGGTATCCAGCGGCAGGTTATCCCATCCCATCCGGTTACTGAACCCTTGTGCAATCTGGTTTTTCAGCCAGCTAAGATCAGGAAATTCATGGAAGATCATTGGCGGAAAGGTACGACGAAGTTGGCAAAAAAAGACCGTCTCAGCAATAAGACAGCCTTTCTTGTAAGAAGCTTTCAATTAAAATGCCGCCCGGCAACCATTACTAAAATTTAGTGAATCCAACCTTGAGATGATTTTTATCGGCATACGCCTTGCCCAATTCCATTAGCTTATCATACTTCTGACCAAACGTATCCTGGTATTGCTGATCGAAATTACTGACTGCCTGCTTGATCGAATCATCCGGGGCGTGTGCATCCTTCATCGCCGCAATGGAAAGATACCCGTTCTTTTCCTTATCAACCGCGAAGCTGAATAGATCTTTGGAAGCTTCGAGCATAGCCTTTGTCTCCTCCGTTTCCTTCATCTCCAGAATATCCTTGTATGCTTTCTCCGTAGATCCGATCCTCCATTTTACCTGATCTACATAGGAAGAGGGGACCATTTTTTTGCTTTTTTCATCGTAGGATTGGGGATCTCCCTGAAGCATGTCATAAATTTCCTTGCCGCCAAAATGGCTAATTAAGTTCGCATTCAAAACAGTTCTATCAAAATACTCCTCTGGGGTAGTCATGTTACAGGCTGAAAGGGATAACATGAGGCCAACTGACAGGATGTTTCTTCGTTTCATAGATAAAAGTATAATTATGGTTGCGAAGGTAGCTGATATAATAAAAAAGCCTGAAATATTTTTAGTATGGCAGGCTTTTACGCGTTAAACTAATCCCGCTCCCCCTCATCGTCTTTTTCTTTTTCTTTCCCTTTTCCTTCTTCTTCCTCTTCTTCGTCTCCAAACTGGCTGTAGTGTTGAGGCGTTCCTGGCAGTGCCGCCATTAATGTAGGCGAATCAGCCCTTGGGGGCAGCGTATCCTGGTAGGGAAATGGCGTATCTGAGATGGACTCATGTACCTGCCTTGTCAGATGCAACAACTTCTTTTTCCGTACTTCAACGTTACGGGCAATGGTGTGCAACTCGGCTTCCACGTCGAAGCGTAAAGTAGTACCGTCTGTTTGCTGATAGGTTTGTCTTACACGTTTGGAGGCGGGTATGCTCAAAATATCATCTCTGCCTGCCAGGCGCTCATGATTAACTGTTGCCAAATCGGTGTTCAATGCCAGCAGGCTTTGCCGCCGTTGTATCCTTCTTCCCAGCTCTTCGTGGTAATGGGGCGAGCTGCCATCGCCACTGCCCTGGGAGCTGTGCAATTTCTGACTGTCCTGGGTGTCTGCATACGAGATCAGTTTTTTACTGGTAGGATGATGGTTTTGGCTAACCCTACCTCCCTGGTCATCGTGCGAGGTGGTAGACTTTAGTACCACCCATTGGGTGGGCACATTGGTGGCCCGCTGCAAATCCAGATGGGTGACTGTTCTACCTGACCGATCCCGGGGGAGCGTTTCCGGA
This sequence comes from Chitinophaga agrisoli, assembly GCF_008386695.1. Lineage (GTDB taxonomy): Bacteria > Bacteroidota > Bacteroidia > Chitinophagales > Chitinophagaceae > Chitinophaga > Chitinophaga agrisoli. Next base: position 769,452 of record NZ_VUOC01000002.1, on the reverse strand, counting down.
TGTTGCAGATCACGCAGCACAGTTTCTGCCGTTAACCTGGTAATCAGTTGCTCATGCTCACTGCCTGCCCGTACGAATGAATCCGTATAATATTGGGCGGCAGATTTATCCTGGAAAAGACGGATAAGTTCCGCACGGTGCTGGATCAGGTCTTTATCGGCCGGATCAGAATTGATCAGATGGATCAGGGTGTTCTGCACCGTGTCATGTTTGTTACCACCGCTGATACCCAACTCCCCGGCAAGCCGGTCGATATAGTCGGTCAACGACTTATTGGCCGGGGCTTTACCCCGCTTACCCCTTCTCACTTCGATGTGCTGGCTATTCAGGCTGAAGTTTTGCACGGCGCCTAATGTGGGACCTGGAAAAGGAGGAAACAGCAGTCCTGCTTTACGCAATGCCAATATAGCGTCTTTCACCGTCTTGTCGTTGATTCCGTCAACGGTTGCCCCGAATTCTAATAACGCTTTCTTTTCTATTAGCTCCGTTGGGTTGTACCTGCTCTGTATAGCGGCGAATAGCAGCCTTGCCCTCTTTGCCGGCAGGCCTGGTCCCTGGATACCCGCTTGCGCATCCGCAGCATCAGGAGCTGCTGTTACTGGTGTAGCAGGTATTGAGGGATCGCCTACTATGGTGGATGAGGTACTGGTCGTTGTTGTGGTTGTGGTTGTACTGGTGGGCGCTGGTGGTAAAAAAGGACTGCCCGCTATCGGGAAGGAAGAGATAGGCAATGGGGGAAGGTAATGGCTGTTCCCCAGCGGGTATAGAGAGACAGGCGCCGGCGGAAATGAACCACCGCCCACCGGCTGCGATGGATAATGCAGCGGCAAGGAAGGAACAGGGCGCGGTCCGTTTGGCTCACTGTCATCTACCAGTGTGGAAGCGCTACTAAATGGAGGCGATACAGGGCCGCTCCCCGCCGGGAATAAAGCATCCAATGGCGAGGGTACGTGACTACCCGCCGGCCGGCTTAGATGCCTATGATTTGCGGAGGAGGAACCAATATTAAACGGCGTGATTGGCGCCCAGCCTCCTCGTAATAGCGGACTCCCGAACGTGGAAAATAACGGGCTGCCCGTTGGCGGAAATAAATAACTGCTATCCACCGGGGAAGGAGGAACAGGCGGCGGTCCGTATGACTCACTTTCATCTACCGGGGTAGGAGTGTTACTAAATGGCGGCGATGTATCGTCATCACCTGACGGTAAAAAAGGACTCCGGGGTGGAGATACATGACCACTCGGCGGCCAGCTTATATGACTATTATCTGTCAGGAAGGAACCAACATCAAACGGCTGGAAGGACGCGCCATTCCCCGGTGATAGCGGACCTCTAAGCGGGAACGGCAACGGGCCGCCCGCCAACGGCGGGGATGAGACAGGCGTTGGCAGGAAGAAAGGATTGTTCCCTGGCGGAGATAAAGGGGTGGGCGCCGGCGGAGAGGAAGGACCAATCCCCCATCCGGAATGATGGGCGGGCAACGGCGGGGCTGCATCATTGCTCCAGGCGCCGGCGAACAAATCAGACTGTAATGGGAATGAATGATCACCCCACGCCTGAGAAGAGGACGGACTATCCGCCCAAAAGAGCCGGGACTCGTCCAGCGGTGAGTGAAGGCTATCGTCTAAAGAGCCGCCATCATCAAATATGGCATAAGGATTGTCCGCAGGCTGGCCGTCCCAGTGCCCTGCACCTGGGCTGCCTGGTCCCCCGGTAGCAGCTCCACCCGCCTCTTGCAACTCGGTGGCGCCGGAGACACTTATGGAACGACCATCGTCTAACTTGAATTTGAAATTCCCATAACCAGGTCCGCCTTCACTCGCTATAAAGGTACCTATCAGGGGTGCAGCGTCTGGCTCCCCGTTTCCCGGTAGAATCAAAAATCGCTGGCCTTGTTTTATTGGATGGCCCTTAGCATCTACGGGGATTTCATTGGCTCTCATAAGTTGTATGGGCGCAGTTCCGCCGGAATTGTTCCGCATAAGCTGCCGCACCACGGGCGCTACTGAAGATACCTGGCGCTTGGCCGTCAAATTATCCGAAAGGCCGGCCTTATCCGGCTTTAATTGAAATCGTTTTGTAGCCGGCGGATCGTTAGGTGGTTTCGCTGCTGCGGGAGACAGGGAGAATGCTTTACGCTGAACAGGAAGGCTATCATGAGCGCCTTCTTCCACCTGAGCCGCTTGTAAAGGCTGGACAGCTGGCAGGGATGTTCCAGAGGATCTTTGGTTAACTGCTGCTACAGGGGCAGCAGTATTAGCGGGTCCGGCGCTTTTGCTATCGTATGGCATGACTATGAGGGACGGTATAGCTATTTAAAAAGGTTTATAACCCACTGTAATATACTAAAGATTTTTAATGCGGGTATCGGATGAAAAGCGGTAACCGGTAATAAACATATTGCCGGTATCCACCTGATAACAGGCATCGCGCTAATAAGAGTTAATCAATTATGTGACAAATATCAATGCTAAAAGGCAAGAATAATATTTACTTGCATCCAATCCGGGTACACTTTTGTACTGTTAATAATAAAAAAGTATGATGGAAAGAATTAAATCACTGGCCTTATGGGCTGAAAAGAAGAATTTTCCGGCGATCTTTATTAGCATTGGTCTTTGTCTTGTTCTTTTTTGGATAGGTGCACAGAAGATTACGCCAACTGAAGCAACGGGTATTGCCCCGTTGATTGGGAACAGCCCTTTAGTCAGTTGGACGCAGGCAATATTAGGCATTCAAGGATCCAGCATCGCAATCGGTATTTATGAATATATTGCAGCGGTGGGCATCATAATCGGATTTTTTAAACCACGTGTAGGGTTGATCGCAACGATCATGACGATGATCATGTTTTTTGTAACATTTACTTTCTTTATTAGTACGCCAGGTACGGTGACGGAAGCAGATGGACTATATGGACCAACAGGTACTGGCGGTTTCTTACTGAAGGATGTTACTCTTTTTGGCAGTGCATTGTATCTTTTTACCTTTTTTGGACGACAGACACAACGAAAGAATTAAGAGGTTATTTTTTACTTTGACGACTAATTGGATATAGGCATTAATGATACAGGAAATGTTACTTGGGCATGGAAGTAACTTCAAATGGATTAATGTTACGATGCCTACTGATGAGGAGATCAGGCAGATTTCATTAGCATATCAAATACCCCCCTCTTTATTGAGTGATTGCGGAGAAATGGACCAGCTGCCTAAGTACGAGCGTGTAGATAACTATGTGCTTGTTGTGTTTCGTATTAATAGTATAAACAATGTTGCTGAGGCTGATAGCATACAGGAGCTGAGCGACCCTATTTATCTGGTTTACTCCGATGATCTTGTACTGTCTGTATGCTATAAGCGTGCCTTTCTGTCTGAGCCATCATTTAAACCTGTTTTGGGTGCAAATCCTCTCTCAAGCCTGGAACTTGTCAATTTATTACTCGTGATTGGTTTAAAGACCTATCTTCAATCCCTCGACGTTATGACGACTGCGGTGGATTATTTTGAGAAAGACATTTTCTTAATGCCGAACAATGTGCCGATTTTAAAAGGGCTTTATTATCTTAAGAGAAAGGCGGATATATTTAAACGTATATTTGTTCTCTCGGCGGAGGTTGTCAGATTCTTACATGCACAACAGCAGACAATGGATAGCCGCGATGTTTTGGATCAGCATACTAAGCTTCATAACTCATTTGATGTATTAGCTGACAACGTACATCAGTTGTTAAATATTTATTTCTCCGTGTCTTCACAACGTACAAACGAGACGATGCGTGTGTTAACCATTTTCTCTGTTTTCTTTCTTCCACTTAGTTTCATTGTAGGTCTTTATGGGATGAATTTTAATATTCCGGAAACTAAATGGAGTTTTGGGTATCCCATGGTCGTTGCATTATTGGTGGCAGTAACGGTTTTGATCTTTTTATGGTTTAAACGAAGAAGGTTGTTGTAAATAATATTTGTGCTGGTTTGTTTAATGGTTGACTAGTATGCCCTAAAGGAGATTAGGCGCTTAAAGACCGGAAGATCGGAAAAGATTGTCCGGTTATAGCCCAAAATGAAAAAAGGCCGACTCTTGCTTTAGAAGACGGCCTCTTTTTATAATGATATAAAAGTATTTTGTTTTTACTAGCTTAAGCGTTGTCGATAAGCTTTTATTGTGCTCATCTAGTCCCATCCTTTAATTCCGTCAGGACAATCAGATTCGAACCGGCTGCTTATAATTCAATTGGAATATCGGACCATGATGTGTCGTCGAGGGATACGTTTATGCCTTTTAGTCCGGTGCTCACAGTATCAAACAAGTGACCGCTCAGCACCGTTCTCCTATTCGGAAATATGGGCACCGCAGGTATGGTTTTACCAGCGATCACCTTGTTATTATCTCCATAACATGTAACGGTGACAGTAGCCTGCCGTTGGTCGAATGCCAATAAATAAGTCTCAAAACTGAGGTTGGTCATTCCTATTACAGAGTCACCGGCTGCCTTCATAATACTAACTCCACCTCTGTTACCCACATCATCCAGCAGCGTCGCATCAGCAAGGTATATCAAATCGGTAAACTCATTCTTATATGGATCTCCCATCCCTGCCGGGTCATATAATGGATATCTTTCAACATGCATTTGCACACTGGTAGTACCATTAGGAACTTTATCGGTGATCGTTAACTTCAGTTTGCCAACAACCCTCTTTAAAGCCATATCCTGGTTAATAGGTCCGTTTGCTACTTCTAAAACTGTCCTTTTTAGGAACATATCAGTTCCTGGTGTTCCTAACGACAGTACATAATAATCCTGCGGTATCTTATTGTAAACCTTCACCGTATCTTTAGAAGCGATCATGATTATCTTATATTTACCGGTAGGTAAAGAGTCCATGATCATTCCGAAACTGGAGTCTGCGCTTGTTTGCACAATTTGTTTTAAAGGTTTCTGATTAGCATCATAGTCGAAAATAAACAGATAAAGATAGTTCGCATACTTCCTTAACGTGTCCTGTGCCGGCGTTCTGGCATTAGGATCGCTCATTTTACCGAGATCCTCTACGCTTATACCAAACCCCGAAGCACTAAATTGGACGGCATATTTTCCTGTCGAAGGAGCTGGTTTGTCTTCATTTTTATCTGTTTTGTTACAGGCAACAACAATGGTCAAAATAACCATTAAAAAAGCAATGTTCTTTTTCATTTCATAGATTTTACTAAGGAAAGATTAACAATATTCTATTTAGGAATCTGATTATAATACACAAGTTAACACCATGACAAAATAGTAAATTTCATACCAGCAATGTTTTGTACTCTTTTTAAAGGGGCATGAAGTAGGCAAATTTAGGCTTTTTTTATACTATAGGCCGGGTAATATATGATGAAGAAACTAACGACCTCCCGACATAGCGGGATGCGCTACGGGAGATTATAAAATAGAAAAGCCCAGCATTGCTGCTGAGCTTCATTCTGTCGGGACGACTAGATTCGAACTAGCGACCCCTTGCACCCCATGCAAGTGCGCTACCGGGCTGCGCTACGTCCCGAACTGACGTGCCAGTGTTTTCACTGACGGGGATGCAAAAGTAATCATATTTTTCATTTCTAAAAATTTTATCCCAATTTTTTTGATCAGCCCATCAATCTGTTACATATGAACCGGAATTACCAACAACAAATTTCCCCTACAAATAATATAACAAAGCAAAATAATATTTTAAATTAGTACCGATATTGAAAACCACTTTACTCAAAACCATAAACAAAACCAGAAAATACAATCCAGTATAAAGGAAAACCTATGCTAACCGCATATCCTCAAATGTGTGAAATTGATGATCGCCCTTACCATGCTGAAACCATAATTGAGCCCACGGGAAGTATAAACACATAACCGTCAACGTTATAGAGCAAGTATGTCATATCCTCATATGGCAGATCAATTGTAATGCATCCGTCATAAACTAAAGATCTCCCGTTACAAAGTGAAAAAACAACCTGTAACAAGGTCTTTACAGCCGGAAATAAGAATGGCGCCATATCAACATGATCCTATACAGGCCTTTTTTTATTAATAACCAGGCAGTTAAGCCGTATCTTAAAAACCAAAGTAGTATGAAAACCCGAATTTTACCCACCAAACAACCATGGTTGTTGACTGTACTGCTAGCCATTGTATTGGCAGCAGGACTACCGGATAAAACAGCCGCTCAAACCTGGCGGCTTATCCAACCCGCTTATCCTACGATAGATGCATTTGTAGCCGGCTACTCCGTGCGCGATTTTGGCGCCACAGGAGATGGCGTTACAGATGTTACCTCCATCTTCCAGGCACGTTTAACAGCCCTGGGGAACCTGGGTGGCGGTACTCTTTTTGTGCCTAGTGGCCGTTATGTGATCCGGGGTACCCTACTTATCCCCCGTGGTGTTACATTGCGTGGCGAGTGGGAGAAACCCGTTAAAGGCCAGGCTGTTAATGGTACTATCCTCATGGCGTACACCGGCAGAGGCAATGAGAGCGCAGCTTCCTTTATCACCATGGAGCCTACCGCCGGTGTAGTGGACCTGGCGATATGGTATCCGGAGCAACTGCCCGATAACATCACGCCTTATTCTCCGGCTATTACGTTTGGGGAACCCGGTTATTGGGGCAATGAGTTCTGTAATGCCCGTAACATCACCTTTGTAAATGCTTATACCGGCCTGGTCTTCTCCCGGGTGAACGGTGGGTCCTGTCCTATGATCAATGGGCTGTATGGCACACCGCTGTCCAGGGGTTTTGAGATCGATAATATTGCCGACGTAGGCCACCTGGAAAATATTGATTTTTCCCCGGCATATTGGGCTGGCTCAGGCTTGCCTAATTCCCCGGCTGCCGGTAGCGGTTATGCCGGCTGGATCCGGGCTAACGGCACTGGTATCGTTATGCGGCGGAATGACTGGTCCTATACCAGCTTTGTGAAGGTAGAAGGGTATAAAATAGGCTTTCATGCGGCGCCTTCTATTGCCAGCCAGGGAGCTATCCCTAATGGACATAACTACTGGATGACCTTTACCAACTGCGAGACCGGTATTCTTTGTGATGGCGTTAGTAATGTGGGGATCATGTTTGCACGCGTAAATACAGTAGGCTGTACCAATGGGGTAGTGGTAGGCACGGCTGGTTCTACAGACGGCGCGCTGCAGCTGCATACCTGTAGTATCGGCGGCTCTTCCAACGCTATCAGTACGGATCCTTCCTCCCTGGCCCGCGTGATCGTACAGCAGTGTACCATCACTGGTGGTAAGGTGAATATAAACGGCGGTACCCTTATGGCTTCCGACTGTGACTTCAATAATAATGCGCCCCAGATCACCCTGGGCGATAAATCCCGCGGTATCATCACCGGTAACCGCTTTAAGAATACCGCCAATATCCAGAACAATTCCCCTTATCAGAGTGCCATCGATCATACGCCGTTGGCGCTGACTAAGCTGCCTGCCGTGCCGACGATTGTTGCCAGAGCGCAACAGCCCTCCAGGAAGGTAATGTACCTGGCCACGGCGGCTCCTTTTAATGCAAAAAATGACGGGGTTACAGACAACACCACGGCTGTGCAGAATGCCTTGAATCAGGCGTCTGCAGACGGCGGCGGTATCGTGTTCCTGCCACCGGGTAAATATAAATTCACAGGGCACCTGAGCATTCCCCGTGGCGTAGAGTTAAAGGGCGCTACAGATAACCTGGCGGCGCCTATGGGACAAGGTTCCATCTTGGAGCCGTATGCGGACAAGAATAATCCCTCCGGCGTGCCGTTTATTAAAATGGCGCAGGCCAGCGGACTGCGGGCGGTTACCATCAACTACCCGGAGCAGGTATCTGCCAATATACCCAATGTACCCGCGTATCCCTATGCCATTCAAGGTACCGGCAGCGATATCTATATCGTAAATGTAGGCCTGCGAGCTACCTATAATGGGGTAGACCTGTTCACAAATAAATGCGATAACCACTATGTAGACGGCCTTGCCGGGCATGTATTCAAAAACGGTGTGCGTGTGGGCGGAGGCGCTGCCAATGGGCAGGTGTCCAATACCCAGTTTAATACCAGTGTATACGCAGCAGGGGCAGAGTCTAAATGGGGCAGTTGGCCTAACTCGCCTACCGGTGATAACTCCAATGTATACGACTATCAATATAACAATCTCGACTTCCTGGTGCTGGGTAACTGTACCGGCGAAATACTGTATAATAATTTCGTATACGGCGCTAACCGCGGTATCATCTATCAGAAAGATGGCGCGGGCGGTCCTTCCGGCATTAGCCTGGGCTCCGGTATTGATGGCTCCCGTATCGGTATCAGCTTCCAGGGAATGGGCTCCGGTGGGTTTGATCTCATCAACTCCCAGATTGTAGCCCTGGGTGATAGCACTAATAAATACCTGGAAACTACCTCCACTTTTACTTCATCCGTCAATCTATATAATGCTGATTTCTGGGGTAATCCCGGTAAGAGCGTGGAACTGAACGGCGCCGGCGCATTGAACCTGCAGTCCGGAAATTTCGTACAGCCTGGCCAGTTAAGGTTTGGTTGGCTGAAAGCTGGTGCGCTAAGCATCCATAACACCGCGGTGTGGTCAATTGGAACAATATTGAATGCCGGCGCCGAACCACGTTTTTCTGCCCAGTCCAGCATTATTGACAGTAATGGTATTGTACCGGCCCGCGCTGCCCTTTTTAAGAATAACCTGGGCAATGTATGGGGCGTATCGATAGCGGGCGCTATGGATCGCCATGGCTGGACGGCCACCGCTTCCGTAAACAACGGCAGTGCGCGCAATGCGCTGGATAGCACGGCCAGCACCCGCTGGGATACGCAAGGCTCTCAAACCAACGGGCAAACCTTCACCGTGGATATGAAAACGATGAATACGGTGCGTGCCGTGGTGCTGGATTGTACCCAAAGCCGCGACGATTCCCCGGCAGGTTATAATGCCTATGTATCTGCGGATGGCGTGAACTGGGGCAACCCCGTGGCCAGTGGCGCAGGTACCACCGGTATGACCCTGATCACTTTCCCGGAAACCGTAGGCCGTTATATCCGTATCGTACAAACGGGTTCCAAAGGCAACTATTGGTCCATCCATGAGTTCTATGTATTTGGCAGGGTAAATGTGGCCAGCGTAACCCTGGACACTACCTCCAGGATCCTGAAAACAGGGATCTCGCATAAGCTTACCGCTACCATCCTTCCTGTTAATGCTACTATCAAAACCATGATCTGGAGCTCCAGCAATCCGGCTATTGCCAAAGTGGATTCTAACGGACTGGTAACCGCGCTGGCAACCGGGCAGGCGGTGATCACCGTTACCACGGTAGATGGTGGTAAAACCGCCATCTGTGCGGATACGGTTACCGCCAGTGGCAATACGCCTCATAATGGCATTGCAGCGGCTATCCCCGGCATTATAGAAGCAGAGTTATATGATGATGGCGGCCCGGCTCTTGCCTATGCGGATGCAGATGCTGTGAACAGCGGAGGCTATCGTCCCACAGAAGGGGTAGATGTAGAGCCTTGTGCCGAAGGTGGGTATGACGTAGGTTATATTGCCGGCGGCGAATGGATCAAATACACCGTGAACATCAACACGCCTGGCGTATACACACTGCAGTTACGCCTTGCGTCGCCCTACACTGGCAAACAACTGCATGTGGAGCTGGACGGCGTAAATATATCCGGTCCGGTGAATGTGCCTGCTACCGGCGATTGGCAAACTTACCAAACAGTCAGCGTAACTACGCCCAGCCTGGGTACTGGCCGCAAAACCCTGCGCATAGTGATGGATACGGATGGCTTTAATATTAACTACCTTAATTTCATAAGCCAGTCAGGCGCCGTGCAGGAGCTTACGGTATATCCCAACCCGGTAACCGGTACCCAGCTGAACCTGCAGTTCAATGGCGCTGCTCATCAGGCGGGCAGGTACCGCGTGCTGTTGTTCAATGCGCTGAACCGGCCGGTAATGTCCACCACGATCAATACAGCCAATGGCAATGGCGCCGTGTCACTGCCTTTAAATAAAAAACTGACGCCTGGTTATTATCTGCTGGAACTAACAGATACTACCGGTAAACGCACTGTAAAGAAGGTGATAGTACAATGAACAATGAAGTAACACGGCAGCCATTTCTGGTTATGTGTTACAAAGCGATGAATAAATGATTCATGCGCACATTAAAAGGAATACCCCGGGAGCATCTGTTCCCGGGTTTTTTTATGCCCATTATAGTATCTTTGGTAATGCACGGCTAATCGTCGAAGCCAACAATCCGAAAAATTATAACACATGCCTGTTAATGAACAATTGGCAAACCGGGTGCGGGAGCTCATCGCCGCCGCCGGACAGCCAGTAGAAGAAAAAAAGATGTTCAGTGGCCTCACCTTTATGGTACATGATAAGATCTGCGTAGGCGTTAAAAAGGATAGTATCATGGTGCGTCTGGACCCCGCTGTTTTTGAGGATGCCCTGGAAAAAGAAGGATGTATGCCCATGGTACATAACGGTAAGGTGATGACAGGTTATGTGTTCATAGATGAATCAGTGCTTACCACAAAAAAACAGTTGCAATATTGGGTGCAGCTGGCCCTGGATTTCAACCCCTCCGCCAGATCTTCTAAAAAGAAATAGGGTGGTTCCTGCGGATCTCCCTATTCGCGCTCAGCAGATTTTTTACGCAGCATATCCAGGAATTGAGACCGCCAGGTGATCAGATGACCGATGATAAAAGCGTCTTTTAGGTTGTTTTTAATGCTGCTGCGCATGATCCTTACCACCACATCTTTTTTAACTTCTCCGGTTTCACGTACCCAGCCTAGCAGGTCCAGCGCTATTAGAGCCAGTATAGCGCCCAACAGGAACAGGAAATTCCAGTCATGCAAGGCTACCAGGTGTAAGGTCCGGTGTACGCGCGGGCTGGTCCAGGTGGCGTCTATGACCAGGTGGCGCTGCGTAAAGATGTCTGCCAGCACGCCGCCTATCAGTGGCGCAATAGAAGAGAAGAACGCGGTGATAATGTTGTTGGCGGAAAGGTATACAATAGCGTCTTCACGCGGGGCTAGTTTTAGTCCAATATTGGTGAGGGACAGGTTTACGCCGGCGGTGGAAATACCGGTTACAATGTGGATGGCTGCCAACAGGATCAGGTTGGCATACAACTGGGAATAAATCCCTACAAAACACCACGCCACAATACAGGTAATGTAGAACGGAGCACTGATGGCAATGATCGTTTTGTTACTGTAACGGTCTGCAAAAATGCCCCAGATCCGGATGGTGAGTATGCTGGACAGCTGGCTCAGAATGGTAAGCCCGATGATATACGACAGCGATAGCCCAAGCCCCTTCATCATAAACACCGTAAAGAAAGGAGTCGCAATATTCAACGCAAATACCCAGGCGGAGTTAAAGATCAGCAGCTGGCGGAAATTCTTATTCCGTAATGGCCGGCTCAACAGCCGGAACATGTTTTCGCGGTCCAGGAAGGATGCAGGTTCCGGCGCCACAGCCAGTATAAAGCCGCCGGCAATGCCCATCGCGCCGCCCCCCATGAACAGGATGGCATAGGTGGTGAGCTCATATGCAGGGTAATGTTTCTTCACATAATCTACCAGCAGGGCAGCGGTAAAGCTGAGCACCACATTCAATGTTTGCGTATAACTGCCTCTGCGGGAAAAATATGCGCCCATGGATCGTTCCGGCACCAGGTCCTTGATCCATGAATTCCAGCTGGGCCCGGCAACGGAACCAAAGAAATAGTAGAAGAACAGGAAAAAGATAACAGCGGCAACAGAGGTGTTGAACCCCAGCGTCCATACCAGCAGGCCTACTACTAACAACGGTATACGGGCCAGCAAAGCGCATAATACCGCTATTGCCCGGCGGTTGTTGTAACGCCGTACCAGCCATATGGATAGCAGCTGAAAAAGATTGGTGAACGTAGGCATACCGGCCAGCAAACCGATCTGAAAATTGGATGCGCCTAATAACAGGGCCATGGCTACCAGGAAAGCGCCCCCTGTAAGCGTGGTCATTGCTTCCGCCGCAAGACCGTCGCCTATTACCAGCTTTAAACCGGTCTGTACTTCCTGCTCCGTTAAGCTTGCTTTGGGCCGCAAATTCATATACCAGGTATGCGGATTACCGCGACAATGATTATACCAATTGCTTATTTTTGCTGCTCTTAAACAAGCGCATCACTATGTCAGCAATAACGATACGGCGTATTCAGCCGGAAGATAACAAAGCCCTGGCCATCATTGTCCGCGCCGCACTGGCGGAGCATAAGCTAGATAAACCCGGCACCGTATTCACAGATCCTACCACGGATGATTTGTATGCCTTGTTTGATATTCCGCGCGCAGAATATTTTGTGGCGCTGGTAGATGGGGAAATTGCCGGTGGCGCCGGTATCCATCCGCTGGATGGCGGGGAAGAAAATATCTGTGAGCTGCAGAAAATGTATCTCTCGCCTGCTTTCCGTGGCAGGGGGCTGGCGCGTACACTTATTGATAAATGCCTGGCTTTCGCAAGCGCGAATAGTTACACGCATTGTTACCTGGAAACGATGCCGGAGCTGGCGCAGGCGCGCCGGCTGTATGAACATTTTGGCTTTACTTATTTGGATGGCCCCATGGGTAATACCGGCCATTTTGCATGCGATAACTGGATGCTGAAAGCGTTATCTCCTTCCCCTGATAACCACAACGGCTGATCTCATCAAAGATTATGTATGTACGATAGCATAAAGCCCGCGCCTAATCGCCGGGCTTTTGTGTTAACCGGGTTCCCCTGTAAAAAATTCTCTTCTGCCGGCATGTCAAAGTTGATATCCTGCGGATATTTATGTGTCAGGCCGTACGATAACAGAAACCCTGTACGGAAATTGAATTTTTGCCGTTTAAAATTAGCGCCCAGCGCCAGGTGTACGTTATTCCAGTAGGCGTTGTAAGAGGTGGTCCCATCCGCGTTCAAAGCCCGGTCTGCGTAGCTCATATCCGTTCTTACAGAGGCATACGCAGTAATGGATGGCTTTAGCTGGTAACTGGCGCCAAGGGCTACATTCATTACCGCTTTTCGGGCATCGTGCAGGCGCAGCAGGCTATAGGTCTCCGTGTTGTTAATGCCGGTATCCGGCCGTATAAAAGCTTCCTTGCGGGGAGTAAGTATATCGTAATCCTTTACCCTAAAGAAATATTCAGTGGCCAGGTAAAGCTGCGCCCGGCGGAAGTCCAGCGCATAGCCGGCGGCAATGCTGACCGGCATCCGCCATCGGGCCCGCAGGCCTTCCTGGCGTGTATTGGCCAGCAGGCTCAGAAAAATATCGGCATCAGGAACCAGGCGTAAATTGTTGATCTCTTCATCGGCAACTATGCTGCCACGGCCCCATAAGCGTACCAGGGGAGAGGATACCACCAACCCCAGGTGATGCCTTCCCATATCATAGGCCAGTCCGGCTTTAAACCGCAGGCCCGCCTGCACGTAATTGGCCAGGTAATAGGTATTTGTGCTAACCAGCGGTAATTGCGAGCTGTCTATATTGCTGTTGGCCAGCGCACGCGCGTTGCTGGTTTGACTGTAATGCTGCTGGTGTATCTGACCCTCTACGGAAATACCGGCAGAAAGTTTGGGCGTTAGTTTAAACCCCGTGCTTAACAGTGCCGTGGTTTCACTGACCCGGTTCTCCACCACATAATCTCCTACAAAATATTCCGGCCCGGGGCTGTAATCATCATCCAATACATTAAAGCGCTCGTCCCGGCGTTGGGACGACAGAAAGCGGAACCCGGGCGAGTTAATGAGCGCATAGGCAATTACCACAGGCGCTTTTTTGCCAAGGGAAATACTGCCGGAAAGCATCTGCGGCACAATGCGCATGGAGGTAGAGCGGAGATGACGCCCCGCACCGGTGCCATTGGTCACCTTGATGGCCTCTAGCTGATAAATGTTAGCAGTAATAGAGCTGATGGCAATACGGTTCTTATTGGAAAGGCTGAGCAGTGCAGGATTATAGAACAGCACGCCGCTATCACGGCTACTCGCTATCACAGAGCCAGGCGTTAACAACACGCTGGGACCGTAGTTGGATGACCAGTAATGCGCATCCTGGGCCAACAGGCAATACGACCAGAGCAGGGCTCCGGAGAACAGTAGCAGAAAACGGGGCATAGCGGTATATGACTGATGTTGATAGTTAACGCATTAGCCGGAGAAAATGTTTAAACAATACAAGCGGGCAAACGTTACCTAATAAGCCGGCCAAACCGTCCGGTCCTTCACTAGTAATTCGTAATTTCCCATGGGACGTTATTTACTCTTGCTCCTCCTGCTTGCCAATAACCGCATGCCGCTGCATGCGCAGAACCTTTCCTTTACGGCGCCCATCCACTTTCTGCAGGAAGCAAGTGCAGACCGGGCGATAGACATCGTCCGTTTTAAAGACAGTTATTTTGTAGCATGGAAAAATCCGGGCAATCCCGGTGGTGTGCACGTTTGTTACCTGGGCAAACACCAGGATACCGCCTTTACGCAGGCCGGCATACAGGTGGATAAGGCAGCTACCAATTGCGCACCGGTGCTGCAGGCGCTTAACGATCGCCTGTACCTGTTATGGATAGCAGCAGATGGCGCGCTTAAATATATCCTCAATAATACAGACACCAGCTTTGATGCGCAAAACATATACACCGCCCCGTTAACCGGTGGCCTGTCCTTGGCCCTCGGCTTTACCACCACGGATATTCATGACCAGCTGATGCTGGCTGCTCATGCCAATGATAAAAGCAGCCTGGTATACGCCCTGCTGGAGCCCCGGGGTAACGGCCAGCTGCAGGAAGCGGAACTAAAGATCATCGATAATAAAAAAGCTGCGGAATATCCGGCCATGGCAAGGCTTACGGACACAGATGTACGTATCTGCTGGCGGGGCTACAAAGGGCAGGAGGTGTACTATGCGGACTATAATATCCACAACGGGACCTGGGGTGCTGCCATCCAGTTGCAGGACGCGACTGCCGGGGCTGCGCCGGCGTTATGCCATGTAACGGAGGACCGCCAGTTTTTTCTCTGGAAAGGGGCTAAAAATGATAACCGGATCTATTATGCCATTGCAGCCAGCGGCGCGGCGCCTTCCAAAGCGCAAGTGCTGCCCCCGTATTTTGCCACGCCTTATCCGGTGGCCGTGTGTGAGGTAGACGGTAATAATTTCATTATGGCTTATACTGGTCCGGACCAACGCCTCTACCTGAGTTATTTTGCCGGTTATGATCCCGCTAGCTGGATGCAGGACCTGCTATACCCCGCCAGGGCGGAGTACACGCTTAAGGATATCGTGATCCCCGGCGCGCATGACGCAGGCATGTCCATCCTTAACGGTACCGGCGGGCAGATGAAGGACGCCATTAACAGCTGTAATACCCTTACACAGCGCCAACCTATCAGGGACCAGTTACAGGATGGTATCCGCATGTTTGACCTGCGGGTAGGTGTTTTTCAGCAAAGGCTCTTCATCAAACATGCAGAATCGGATTGCGATGAAGACGCGGTAGGCGCCGGGTATGGAGAACCGCTGGCAGATGTGCTGAATGGCGTACGCGCTTTCCTGGATACCAATAAAATGGAGACCGTGATCCTCACGTTCAGCCACTTCTGTGATAAGGATCTGCCCCCGGCCAGGGTGGCAGATACGATTGCGGCGAGTTTGGGCGCCCGCCTGCACAGCGGCCCCGCCAAAAAACTGCAGGAGCTGCCGCTGAAGGAACTGGCTGGTAAAGTGATCGTGGTATTTGAGCGCTTCGCCTCCCGCGATGCCGCTATTGATTCCAATACCATAGCAGACGCCTCGGGGGCATTCATTAATTTCCGGCGTAAATATGCTGCCACAAATGATATAAAAAAGCTGCTGGCCGCCCAGGAACTATTTTTCAACGGCATGAAGGAGGGCGTAAAGGAAAATGACCTGGTACGCCTGGATTGGCAGCTTACCCAGAACAGCCAGGAAGCGGCGCTGATCTGTAACGGCTACCGGCCAGACAGGACTGGCGCTGTAGTAAGTGGCGTGATCCTGCTGACCAATGCCCTCAAAAAAAATGAGACCATCCTGGACCTCTCTGCGCGCGGCAACCGCTACCTGCTGCCTGCCGTTAACCAGTGGATTGCCAATGGTACCATCAACAAAAAGAATAAACCCAATATCCTCTACGTGGACGTAGCTGGCAGCTGGATCACGGATTATTGTATTGATCTGAATAACAGTGATTTATATCATCCTTGATAACCGGCTTTAAGATAACTTTAAGATTTCCGTTTTTAAACTTTGTGCTAATGCAATGATCTAATTCCTGTAGCGTTTAAAAGAAAATAAAACGGATAAGCGCTCAGATCTTAAAAAACGGGGGAACGGGGTATAAAGAACTTACTGACAACGAGCCATCTATACCAGGTTTGACCGGAAACCAGGAACTTAAATCCTTACACAAAATGAAACGGAAAGTATATATACTGGGTGTGCTGCTGGTACTGGCCGGCACATTTTCAGTTAACAGCGTGTTTGCCCAGCGTGGGCATATCAGGGTAGGCGGAGGCGGACGTTTTTATGGTGGCGCACGTGTTTCGGTAGGCGCTCATTTTGGCGGCCCGGTATACCGCCGTCCGCCGGTGGTACATTATTACCGCCCCGCATACAGGCCCTATGTAAGGGCATATTATCCCTATTATCATTATCCGTTGGGCTTTCGTTTAGGCGTGCTGCCCTATGGTTTCATCACCTTTGGCACTGCCTGGGGACCTTACTACTATTATGACGGTACTTTTTATCGCCCTTATGATAACGGCGGCAGCAAAACAGAATATGAAGTGGCAGAGCCGCCCGTAGGGGCTGATGTGCCCTCCCTGCCTTCCGGCGCCCAGCAGGTAACGATAGATGGTAATACGTACTACGAATACAATGGCACCATCTACCAGGAGGTGATCAAACGTAATGAGCGCCGTTACGCTATCGTTGGCAAGAACGGCCAGCTTAATACCGGTGGTGATGATAATAGCCAGGCGCCGGACAACCAGGCTGCCCCGCAGGATAATAACAATAATGATAATATCATACAGGCCTTGCCACAGGGTAGCCACCGCGTAGAGATCAACGGCCAGCAGCTGTTCGTATCTCCGGATGGTATGTATTACGAAGAAGTACAGTTGGATAACAACACCACCGGGTACAGAGTAGTAGGGAAACAGACGGCAGATTAGGACAAGGTGGATAAATCTGTATAACTTTTTTAAAGGCGTTTTCCATTGATGGAAGACGCTTTTTCTTTTTGAAAAATATTGTGTTTCAATGGGTATCGTAGGCGCATATACGAACTGTCCCCCAGGAATGGGGGACAGGGTTAGATAACTATCCTATGAAAACTTGCTTTCGCAAGCTAATCCTGTTAGCTTTGACTATAGAGAGTATGCTTTATTCTTATTCGTTAATAAATTAATCGCCTGCTTTGCCCGTGCAGTTGCTTTTGCATGCGTCACAAAACCGGGGCTAAGCGGGTTGTTGTACATGTATACGACGTAGCTAATCGTTTGGTTGTCTGCAAAAATGCAAAAGCAACAGCATTCCTCTATGATCTTTTTGGCATGATTCCTTAAAATGAGTACTTACCCCCATTTTTGGGAGTTGGTACCTATTTTAGACAATATATGAAGGACAGTAAATACCTCAATTTTACATAAGCCATTGAACAACAAAAACTTAGCGCTATATTGGCGCATTTTCCCGTACCGTAGGAAATATATAAGGTGGAAAAAACAGCCGTGCCAGCACGGGAAGCAGATGTTGCCCGTATAGCCAGATGGCTATGCCTGCTTCTATTTAATTGTACCTAATGCGCATTGCTTCAAATACAGTGTCTGATGAATGAGATAGCCCGCAACATACTGTTGGTAGACGGGAGCGCGCCATTCATTAAACAAGTCAGCCAGTTATTGATCCCGTACTACGGTATCTATACCGCGCTGTCTGCAGAAGAAGCATTACTGGCCTGCCGGGAGCAGTTACCCGATTTGATCATTTGCGGCGAAGAGCTGCGGGATACCGGCGGGCATCATTTTATAATGGCCCTCCGGGACGATCCCCGTATTGCGCATATCCCCCTCATCTTTATTGCCAACCGGGAAAGCCGGGAAGATATGCGCATGACCATGAACCTGGGCGCAGACGATTACCTGGTGCAGCCGTTCAAACGGCAGGATCTGTTGCTGAGCATCCGGTCCAGATTATCCCGTTTTGCCATCTTCAATAATATGCGCCGCGTGGCAGGCGGCGGCCTGGAAACCGTGATCGCCATCCCCCTGGTGCCGGATGCCCTGCAGGATAAACTCAGTAAAACAGAGGCCAGGATCATCAAATTGATCGCAGAAGGAAAAAATACCCGGGAAATTGCCCGCGAACTATATGTAAGTATAAAAACAGTGGAGAACCATAAGTATAACATCGCACAAAAACTCGGTCTTACCGGCCGCAATTCCCTCACAGAATATGTGATCAAAAATATCATCCAGCCCTATAAACGCCCCTGACCTACACGCATTTTTATCTCATTGATTATGAATCTTCTTTGATATTTCACTTAAATAATATTATTTTATTTAATAAATATTTCTAATTTTATATATTAAATACGGATATTACTATCAAGCTGAGCTAGAAAAAGGGGGGCGTTTTTTATGACAAAAAGTGTTACAGCAATTGTTGCAAAGGCAGTGATTGTTGCGCCGTAAACGCTTGTTATGCTGTTACTTATGAGTGTCAAACGTTATAGAACCTTATGTTGCACACTGGTTGCCTGTTTACTGGCAGCAGGCCAGGTATTGGCCGTAGCTGGTAAACCTGTTAAGCTGATGATGAAGAAAGGCAGGTTTGCCCAATCCATTAGCACAGGTAATCCTCTTAATGTAAGGGAACAGGATTCTTACGGAGGTATGGATATATTACTTTCCGGTGGTCCGGCAACAGAAGACATCTCCGTTACCTATACCATAGGTGGCACTGCTACACAGGGGGCGGATTTTTATAATGGCATATGGACCGGCATGGCTACTATTCCTGCCGGGGAAAGCTTCGTACATCTTTCGCTGGATGTAATTGACGATAACTTGCTGGAAGGGGATGAGAATGTAGTCGTGACCGTTACCGGGGCCACTGGTTTAACAAGCGCAGCCGCTTATGACCTGGACTCACATATCAGCGAAACGCTGTGGATCATTGATAATGACAACGTAATAACTGCTTATAGTACCAACGACCAGGCTGGCGAACCAGATAGACCCATTACCGCCAGGTTTTCCCTGCCCAGTTCCATCACCGCCCCACAGGATATTACTATACATTATATTATTGATGGGGGTACAGCGCAGAATGGCGTAGACTATGAAACGCCGTCCGGTCAGATAATATTGCCCCAGGGACAAAATAGCGTGATATTATCGATACCCGTGATCGATGATAAGCTGATCGAGGGCAACCAGACCGTAAAGATCACCGTAACCGGCGCTACAGCACCCGGATTTAACATGACCATCTCTGAAAGTAATTCCGTAAGCTCTTCTATCCAGGATGATGATACGGAACTAAGCCTGTCTGTGACCGGAACCACAGACGGTGCAGAGCCTAGTAAAAAAGGCGCTTTCACTGTAAGTTTGCCGCCAGGCGTAAAGGCGGGCGAATTTATACAGGTTTTCTATACAATTTCAGGTACAGCCACCAGCGGCGTGGACTTTACCACCTTAAACGGAACAGCTATTATAACTACCGGCAAAACAACGGCCTTAGTACCGGTAACTATATTGAATGATAACATTATCGAAGGGGATGAGACGATCGTGGTGACCATCACAGGCGGCTTCTCCAATAACCTTGGAAGCGGATATTCTGTTAATCCTGGCGCCGCTACTACTACCATAAAGATAATAGATGAAGATAACACGCCGGCCAACACCCAGATCAATGCCATTATGATGGCAGACGGTAGTGAGTCCTCTGCGGATGGCAGCTTTAAGCTGGCGCTGCCGGGTAACTATTCATTCAAGCAGGATATGACCGTTACCTATACGGTGAGCGGCACGGCTACGCCTGGCGCAGACTTTTCACCACTGTCCGGCACCGCCAACCTGGTGGCCGGCCAGAATAGTGTGCTGGTGCCCGTACCGGTATTGAATGATGCCCTGATCGAAGGGGATGAGACCGTGATCATCACGCCACAGCCTGTGATAGCCGGCGGTATTAGCTTTGCCGGTGGCACGCCCTGTACGGTGATGATAGAGGACGATGATGATGATAACCTTAAAGTAGCGATCACCGCCTATGATCCTGCCGGTAAAGAAGGGACCGGCAGCGATACAGCTGCATTCCGGGTTAGCCTGCCGGACGATAATGCTGCCTCTACTCCTGTAACCGTTACCTATAAAATAGAGGGTACCGCCTTAAACGGCACAGATTATACATCATTAGTAACTACCGTTACCATCCCTGCGGACAGTAATGGTGTATTTATTCCTGTATATCCGCTGAATGACGAGCTGGTAGAGGGGTCGGAGTCTGTGAAGATCACCCTGTTAACGGTAACTTCCTCGCTGCCCTTCTTTATAGACAATACAAAAGAAGTGGCCACGGTGACCATTATCGACGATGATAGCGCAGATATGGGCATTATTGCAGATGCCACGGTTGATGGGGCCGAGCCTACAACACCTGGCGAGTTCAAGGTAAGCCTGTCTTCCGGTAAAACCACCAGTGTGCCCATTACCGTTAACTATACTACCTCCGGTACGGCCACCAGCGGTACGGATTATACCGCGCTTTCCGGCTCCGTATCTATCCCGGCTGGCAGCACCAGCGCCACTGTGGCGGTGCCAGTGCTGGATGATGATCTCATAGAAGGAGACGAGAAGGTAATAATGACGATCAGCGGCGTAACAGCCAGCCTGCCCTTTACAGCCGGCGCTAAAAATAAAGATACCGTTATCATCAATGATGATGATGATAATAACCTGCAGGTAGTGATAAACGCTACTACACAGGATGCCAGCGAGCCCAGTACCAACGGGCAGTTCCGTATAAGCCTGGCCTCCGGCAAACTAACCCTGGTGCCTATCACGGTCACTTACCAGGTAAGTGGTACTGCCACTGCCGGCGCTGACTATACTACATTGACCGGCACGGCCACCATTCCTGCCAACAGCACCGGCGTAAACATTCCGGTGGCGGTATTGAATGATACGATCGCAGAAGCTAAAGAAACGGTAATTGCCAAAATAACCAATGTGGCAGCCGCGGTACCGTATATAATAGGCGCGCCTGATACTGATACGGTATACATTGGAGATGATGATGTAGAACAGATCATCATCAGCGCCAGTGATGCAGATGCGGCAGAGCCCAACAACCCGGGCCAGTTTACCATAAAAGTGGCCTCCGGTAAACCGGCTGGCGCTGCGGTAACTGCCAACCTGCAAATAGACGGTACGGCTACTAATGGTACGGACTATACGACTATTCCGCTAACGGTGGTATTGCCGGCCGGCAGCAGCAGTGTTAACATCCCATTGTCTGTAATAGACGATGACCTGATAGAAGGAGACGAGACGGTCGTGATCAAGATCACGAGCGTTACTACCACCGCTACTTTTGATGTTGGTAAACAGGATAATGCTGCCATCACCATTAAAGATGAAGACGCAATAGACCTGAGCGTGGAAGTAGTAGCTACCAAGGCCGACGCGGCAGAGCCGGGCGATGATCCTTCTCAGGCAGGTGAGTTTACCGTAAGGCTTACCTCCGGTAAAAAGCCGGGCCAGTCCATCAGCGTGGATTGCGCTCTAAGTGGTACCGCCACTAATGGTAAGGATTACGAAACGCTGCCAGCCAATGTGGTAATACCCGCGGGCAGCAGCAGTGTAACAATACCGGTAAAAATAATAGACGATTTGCTACCAGAAGGTCCGGAGTTTATTGACCTGGGTATTACCAAGGTCACCGGCTCCCTGCCGTTCACAATAGGTAATAGTAACGACAGGATAGGTATCGCGGATGATGATACGGTGAAAACGATGGCGTGGATGAGCGCCCGGCCGACCAATAACCCGGTGAACCCCGGTGATCTGATCGAGTATGTGATCCACATTATTAATGGCACAGACACGAACCTCGTGGATATAGTTGTCAGAGATAGTGTACCCGCGCATACCACCTTTTTAACGGGAGAGGGAGTAAGGCCAGACGCTGCCGGCCTGATGACGTGGGTAATTCCGACGGTCACGCCTGGACAGCATTTCACGACCAGGTTTTCCGTAACGGTGGCAAATGATCTCACGGGGGTAGATAGCATTGTGAATACAGGGTATGTGAACTTTGGGGATGCATTGGGCGATCAGCCGCTGCGGCCGGCAGACCCATTAAATCCTAACTTCGCGCTGATAGGCGCTGATCCGAATATGCCGTCTACCAGCGTGTTGGTGAATACGAAAGGCGCAATGGCCACCTGGAAAACAGTGGCTACCACAGATGGTAAAGAGGTAAAGAACGGGTCTGAGCTGGAGTATAAGATCTATGTGCGTAACGCCGGCGCGCGGAAACTGGGCGGCGTTGCTATCCTGGATACCATCCCAGCCAACACCATCTACGAATCCAACGCCAGTAACGGTACCTATAATTCATTCACAAATACTATTAGCTGGATGCTGAGCGATTCCATTGCGGTAGGTGCAGTAGATTCAGTGAGCTTCCTGGTGAAAACCATAGACGATCTGACGGGCGTTGCGGAAATATCCAATATTGCCACGGTAAGTACCGTAGATACCACCCTGCGGACAGGTAACTGTGATCCTAAGGCCATTGGTTGTGTGGTAAAAGAGGCGCCGGTGGTGATACCGGTAACGATAGGCCCTGCTCCGGGCGCTCCGCTGGTGGTTCCCAATGTGTTTACGCCTAATGGCGACGGCCTCAATGAATACTTTAAGATAGCCGGCATTGAGACTTATACCGCCCCGGAACTCTATGTGTTTAACCGCTGGGGTAACCAGGTATATGCTTCAAAGGATTACCATAATGATTGGAACGGTGGAAGCCTGAACGAGGGAACTTACTACTATGTAGTAAAGGTGAAGGGTCCGGACGGAGAAGAGAAAATAATCAAGGGTTGGGTGCAAATATTGAGATAGCCTATGCGTAAGATCTATATAGGGATATTGTTATTGGTAATGGGCTTTGGCAGCCAGGCGCAGCAGAATATACAGTTCAGCCAGTATATCTTTAACCAGCTGAGCGTAAATCCGGCAGCTGCAGGTAATAAGGAAGACTGGTACCTGAATGCTACCTACCACCAGCAATGGTCTGGCTTTCCCGGGGCGCCCCGCACCGGCGCAGTGTCCGCAGATGGCCTTATCCGCGGCGATGAGAACGATCGCCGGGTGGGGGTAGGCGTACAGCTTACCATGGATGCGCTGGGCCCCCAGCGCGCTTACTCCCTGTACGGTTCCTATGCCTACCGCATACCTATGGATGAGGAAAATCTAAGCCGTCTGTCGCTGGGTATAGGCCTTGGCGCTACCCAGTACAGCATAGATCCGGCCACGTTCCTGTATACAGATGCGAACGACCCGGCAATACCAGTAGCGGCAGCTGCTTCCATTGCGCCGGATGCCCGCTTTGGCCTGTATTACTATAATCCTAATTTTTACTTTGGTTTGTCCGTTATGGACCTGCTGTCTGCCTATACCAATACCAGCTATTCCTGGAAAGGTTATAAGTTCGAAACGATCAAGAAAGCAGCGCACATTTACCTCACGGGCGGTTTCCTGCTTAATTTTTCCGATAATTTAAAGATGCTGCCCTCACTGATGGTGAAATCAGATATGAAGGGGCCTATCAACATAGATTTTAACAACTTTCTTATTATTGGCGAGGGTGGTAAATTATGGGTAGGCGGCTCTTACCGTACCGGCAGTAGCGCCAGCATTATGGCAGTGTTCAATGCGCCGCGTTTCCGCCTGGGTTACTCCTATGATATGAATATGAGCAACCTTGCAGGCGCCGGTCCTTCGCACGAAATATCCATCGGCATCCTGTTCCCCTCCGGGCGTAATGACGATATGGACCCAAGGTATTTCTAAGCCTTTATTTTTTCTCGTATTTCCAGTTACGGCCTTTACCTTCAGCTATCCATTCCACCGCTGTTTCCAGCCTTTTAGTGCGCGTTGCCTCCGTTTTGGCTTCCGTGATCCACATTATATATTCTTTCCGGAAACTATAGCTGGCCTCCTTGAAAACTTTACCCGCAGCCTTGTTTTTATTAAGTGCTTTTTGCAGATCATCCGGCGTTGGGATATCCTGTTTTTCTTTAGCGGCGGGTTTAGGGGCCAGCTTAATATCCTGTTCGTTCAGCAATGCGGCTTCCTTAAAATAGGATAATAATATCCTGTCTGCCGGGAGGTCCTGTAGGCTGGTGATCCTGCCCATCTGTCCCATAGCAGTGCGTTCTCCCTGCTCCAGCAGATGATGCGGGTCTGACAGGAGGGCGCCTTTCCAGAAGTTGATGGAGCAGTGTTGTTTAAAAGCTGCCATGCCGCAGATCACGCCTTTGTACTCAAAAAAAGGCATGCCCCATTTAATGTTTTCAGTAGCCTCCGGACAGGCCTTATGTACCAGTTCCCGGATATGTTCCAGGATAGGCTGTGCAAAAGGGGCAGCCTTGGTGATGTAAGCGTCAACACGTTTGTCTGTATGTTCCATGATAATTTGGTTAGTGATAGGGTGTTAATTACAAATGAAACACTGTTATCCAAATTTAAAACTTCCTTGTTATTAACATCTGATTAGTGCCCTGTTTCTTTTGCAGGGCGTAGATTCATGTTATTATAGTCAGATGTTTCACTTGTATTGGAAAACTTAGAACCGCTTAATCCTGGGCGGTTTTTTTATTGTAGCTGAAAAGTGCTTATATTTAAGTAGGCCAACATCCTTAAAAAGCTATAGCAGCAGGGATCTAAATTGTAGCACAACTATCTAAATCGTAGAACTAACACCCCCGATATGACCAGAATCTTCATTGCGGTATGCCTGCTATTGCTGGTATGCCATGCAACCTATGCGCAACATGTAGTAAACGGCCAGGTAACAGACAACACAGGCGCTCCCATTCCAGGCGTGAGCGTGTTTGAAAAAGGCAGCACCCGCGGCGTCACCACAGATGGTGGCGGAGCCTTCCGGCTGGAGGCCGCTAATACCAATGCCATTATTGTTTTTCGTGGGCTCGGCTACGCTACGCAGGAAGTAGCGCTAAATGGAAGATCCACACTTACCGTAATACTCCTCAGCGAGGCCACCGCTATGCAAGGGGTAGAGGTGGTGGGTAGCCGCAACCTTAACCGTTCTGTTACGCAAACGCCGGTACCAATTGACATTATTCCTATTGCCCGGATCACTAATTCCGTAGGCCAGCTGGATCTGAACCAGCTGATGCAGTTTGTAGCGCCCTCGTTTAATTCTAACCGCCAAACTGGTTCAGATGGCGCTGATCACATAGATCCGGCCACGCTGCGCGGCCTGGGGCCAGATCAGACCCTGGTGCTCATCAACGGTAAACGCCGTCATCAGTCATCTCTGGTAAACCTGTATGGCACCCGCGGCCGTGGTAATACCGGTACAGACCTTAATACCATTCCCGCCGCCGCCATTGAGCGCATAGAGATCCTGCGTGATGGCGCTGCCGCTCAATACGGCTCTGACGCTATTGCCGGCGTGATCAACATTGTGCTTAAATCTTCTACCGATGAATTCACCGGCAATGTAAACGGCGGCCTTACTTCCAAAGGAGATGGAGAGAATGTGGGCTTTAACGGCAACTATGGCTTTAAAATAGGCGAAGGCGGTTTCATGAATGTGACTGGTGATTACCTGTACCGTGGCCGCACCAACCGCGCAGAAGACCCTGTCAAAGTAGGGGAGGACAAGGTGCCCCGGCGCTTTTATGGCGATGCCCTGATGGAAAACTTCTCTGCTATGTTCAATGCCCGGATCCCGATTACGGAAAAAGCGGAGATCTATTCCTTTGGCGGTTATAACCAGCGTTATGGGAATGCCTACGCATTTACCCGTTATGCGGGCGATGACCGGAATATCCCTTCCATCTACCCCAATGGCTTTGATCCGCAGATCGTCTCCAATATTGGCGACCGCTCCCTTTCTGTAGGCGTGCGCGGTATGCTGAAAGGCTGGAATGTGGATTTTAATAACACCTATGGTATTAACCGCTTCCATTATTATGTGGAGAAAACGCTGAACGCTTCCCTGCTGGAGCAATCACCTACCCGCTTTGATGCAGGAGGCTTTCAGCTTAACCAGAATACCACCGGGCTGCATTTTACCCGCTTCTTTGAAAATGTTTTGCCAAAAGGGACCAACATCGCCTTTGGCGCAGAGTTCCGCACAGAGAACTATAAGATCTTTGCAGGCGAAGAAGGATCCTGGAAAGCATATGGCGCCTACTACCTGGCGCCTAATGACCAGGGCGGCGTAGACACCGTGTACAGGGCCGCCGGCTCACAGGGTTTCCCCGGCTTTCAGCCGGCCAACGCGGTGGATGAGTCCCGTACTAACCTGGGGGTATATACGGACCTGGAATTTAATTTCTCTTCCCATTTTATGATCGATGTGGCCGGCCGTTTTGAACGGTATAATGATTTTGGCAATACCCTCAACGGCAAACTGGCCATGCGTTATGAGATCTCGCCGGCCCTGGCATTCCGTGGCTCCGTAAGCACCGGTTTTCGCGCTCCGTCGCTGGCGCAGATCTATTTCAACACTACCTATACCAATGTAATAAGGGGAGAGGCAATTGAGAACCTGCTTACCCGTAATCAAAGTAACATCACCCGTGTGCTGGGCGTAGACCCGCTGAAACAGGAAAAATCTGTGAACGGCAGCCTGGGTATTACTTCCAGACCGGCCAAAGGTTTAAGCATCACGGTAGATGGCTATTACATTAAGATAAAGGACCGCATAGTGCTTACCGGGGATTTTGATGCGGACAACGCGCCGGAGATTGCCACAGACCTGCAGAATTTAAACGTAAGCGTGGTAAAGTTCTTTACCAATGCGCTGGATACCCGCACCCTTGGCCTGGATGCGATCGTTACCTGGAGCAAACGCTTCACCGGCGGGCATGATTTTACCGCTACCCTGGCCGCTAACTTTAATGATCTGGAGACTGGTGATGTAAAAACATCCGCCAAGCTGGCTAACCGTAAGGATATTTATTTCAGTGAGCGGGAACGCTCTTTCCTCATTGCCTCTGCGCCGCCCAGCAAGATCAATCTTACGCTGGATTACCGCATTGGTAAGTTCAATACTAATCTGCGCTTTGTGCGTTTTGACAGGATCAAGCTGCTGGATTATGATGGCGTGTATGATGTGTTTGATCCCCGTATTGTAACAGATCTCTCCGTAGGTTATAAGATCACCGGCAACCTATCCTGGGTAATAGGCGTTACCAATCTGTTTAATGCATATCCCAATAAGCAGGATGCCGGGCTCACAGACTCCGGCGGTATTTACGAACCGGTGCAGATGGGCTTTAACGGCACTTACTTTTTTAGCCGGTTTTCATTCCGCTTTTAGCGGATCTAAATAAATGATCCAGCGCTGGCAGGTTCCTGTAACCTGTCAGCGCTATTTTATTGTTTAATTTTGGTTACTCAGCCTCGGATTGTTTACCCCTCTTGCTGGCGCTGCTACCACCTTCCGTTGCTGCAGATCAAAACGTTGCCCCTTACCCAGGAAATAGAAGGGCCCGTCTGTTCCATATTCTCCCGTAGGGCTTTTATCCTTTCCGTTAATATGGTTAATATCATAGATAGCCACATAGGAATTACCGATCACTTCAAAATTATTCTTTTGTACCACGATAGCCGTGCTTTCGTCTATGCCAATGCCCAGCAGGTCCGGATGTTTTTTAATAAAACCCAGCATATCAAACTGCCGGTTACGGCGCAGGATATGTTGATCAATAGCCGTATGATGAATGAGATCCAGCCCCGCTACATGATCGCCCTCCAGGATAGCATTGCCTTTGGTATCGCCGCGGAATAAAAAGGAGCCTTGTATGCTGGCGCCGGCAGAGGTGCCGGCTATTACGCCGCCGCGCGTTAACACGGCTTTGATCTCTTTTTCAGCCAGGGTGTGCAGGTAAGCGTCGGCTATCTTCCATTGGCGGCCGCCTGTGAACCAGATACCCGTAGCCTTTTTCAGTGGCGCTACAAAAGCCGCCGTATTGGCCTCTTTAGGGTCCCGTGTATGCAGTACAGTTACATTGGACACGCCCAGGTTCTTTAGCAGGTCGCGCTCAAAGGATTTGCCGGTGGCGATGGTAGAATCGTCGCCTGCGGTAGGTATCACTACTATATTGGCATTAGGGCCGCCTGCCTGTTCTATGAACCTGGCCCATATTTCAGGGCCTACCTTACCCCCGCCTACAATGATCAATGTGCCTTTTTCAGGGCCTATGTTAGTCGTGGGAGCCTGTTGTGCAAAGCTGAGGGATGCTGCCAGTAAAAAGACGGCGGTTAGTACATAATGAAAGATCCGTTTCATTTTTATTGTGTTTAATGGTTTTGTATGATGATATACGATTTGTTCAGTAGCCAGGATTGGGCGTCAGGTCTTCATCTGCCAGCAGTTCATCCGCCGGTACCGGGAAAACATATTTACGGCTGTCTGTGAGCCCAAGTACATCGGCCACGCGGTTTGTGCGCACCAGGTTAAACCAGCGGTCGCCTTCAAAGGCAAACTCCAGCCTTCTCTCATTTTCAATGGCCAGCAGCAGCGCCGCTTGTGTGGCGGCATTGCTGGGCGCCAGCCCGGCGCGGTCCCTTACCGCATTTATATCTGCCAGCGCATCCGCCGGTTGCTGCAGCTGCGCCCTGGCTTCGGCCCGTATCAGGTATAGTTCCGCCACCCGTATCAGGTAGGCTGGGTCTGTGCCGGTAGGCGTGCGGTAATATAATTTGCCATACCATAAATTGCCGGGAGGCGCGGTCCGCGCTATAACGGCGCTTCTGTTGCCGCCGGTGGCCGGGTCGTTCAGCAGGCTTACCAGCTGCGCGCCGGGCGCCCATTCCCTTCTGCCGCCCAGGGCCGGTGGCAGCCACCAGTTATAATGCCCGTTCTTAAACGATACGCTGTAACCTATCTCAAAAACAGATTCTGCCGTGGCGGCGGCATTGTTGGCAAAAAATGCGCTGTAAGGTTTCAGCAGTTGATAGTTGGCCGCGTCTGTAATGATCTTACTGGCATTGCTGGCGGCGGAGTCCCATTGCTGGCGGTACAGGAAATAGCGTGCCTTTAATGCCCATACGGTCTTTTGGGTAGCCCGGTTCCGGTTAGTGCCTGTGGGCAGCAGTTCCGCAGCCTTATTCAGATCGCTCAGTACCTGCGCGTAGGTATCCGCCAGGCTGCTCCGCTTAGTGCCGGCGTGATCGCCTGGTACGCGGGTGGGTTTGAGTATCAGCTGCACGCCGCCCCAACCCCGGGCCAGATCAAAATACGACAATGCCCTGATAAAATATGCCTCTCCCAGGAACTGATTTTTCTTTGCTGCGGCAAACAGTGGATCATTAAGCGTAGGTACTGCATCAATGATGTAGTTGGCGGAGAGGATGGTACGGTAAATGGCCCGCCAGGAGGCGCCTACATTGCCATTATCCGCCGTGATCTGCCGGGCAGCTATCTGCTGCGGCGCTGATTGTGAGCCCGTCCATTGTATATCGCCGCCAGACAGGTAGGAGAGGGCCTGGAAATTAGACCCGTAATAGCTATCGCTGCCCAGCAGGTTATAAAGCCCGTTAACGGCTGTTTCTGCGCTATTGGCGTCTGTAATAGCAGCAGCAGCGTCTACCTGCTGCGTGGGCTGCACATCCAGGAATTTGCGGCAGGAAACGCCCAACAAGGAAATAAATGACAGTATATAGATAGATGGTTTCATTATTCAGCAATATTTAAAGGGTAAGGTTTAAGCCAAACTGCAGGGTACGGGGCTGTGGCGGCGTGCCCAGATCATAGCCCTGCACATTAGGGTCAGATGTTACGTTGATCTCAGGATCCGGCCCCTGGTAGTGCTTCAGCAGCCATAGGTTGGAACTGCTAAAGTATACGCGTACAGCGGAGGCGTGTATCCGGCCGGCCAGCTGCCGGGGCAGGGTATAACCCAGCGTAAGGCTGCTGAGCCTTACAAAAGAGCCGTCTTCCAGGAAACGGGTAATAGGGTTCAGCGTATAGTTGGTACCAAGGGTGGTGACCCTGGGCACGTCTGTGATATCACCGGGTTTTTGCCAGCGGCTCAGCTGGTTTTTGTTGATGGCCCTACGGTCATCCCGTGTACCGCCGGATTCGTGAAAGAACCGGTTGCTGTTATATACCTTATTGCCATACTGGAAATTGAAGAAGATAGAAAGCTCAATACCTTTCCAGGTAACCGTGTTATTAAGGCCGCCAAAGAATTTGGGCGTGGCCTGGCCCAGCATCTGCCGGTCTGCCGCGGTAATGTTGCCATCTTTATTGGTGTCCTCATAAACCGCATTGCCGGTTTGCGGGTCTACATACAATTGTTTATACAGGAAGAACGTGTGCATGGCATAACCCTGCGCCATCCTTTCCACAGAATAGGAGGCGTCAATAGGGATCTCCAGTTTTTCGATCTTGTTCGCATTCCAGGCAATGTTGAAATTTGTTTGCCATACAAGATCACGGCGGCTGATGTTGGTGGTATTGATGCCCAGTTCTATGCCCCGGTTACTGATCTCGCCTGCATTACTGGCAATGGTGGAGAAACCGGTGCTTACCGGTAAAGGCAGGTTCAGTAAAAGATCCGTCGTGTATTTATGGTACCAGTTAAATTCTATGGCAATACGGTCTTTTAACAGCCCTAAGTCTATGCCTAAGTTAATTTGCCGGGTACTTTCCCATCCCAGCTCCGGGTTGGCCAGTTGTTGCGGTGTAGTGCCCGGGTTATCCAGGTAATTAGCGCCCGCGCCCCATAACCCCCTGGATGCAAAATTACCTATGCCATTCTGGTTGCCTGTAACGCCTGCGTTGGCGCGGAATTTAAGATCACTGATAACGTCTATATCCTGCAGGAAACGTTCCTCCTTTACCCGCCAGGCAATGCCTAACGAAGGGAAATAGCCCCATTGTTTGTTGGCGCCAAATTTAGAGGAAGCGTCTGCACGGAAATTCACTTCCGCCAGGTACTTGCCTTCGTAGTTATATTCCACCCTTGAGAAAAAGGACACCTGCCGGTTTTCCGCACGCGTGGAAGAGCCGGTGGTCGTAGCAGCGGAGGTGATCTGTTTATAAGCGTCATTCGGGAAATTGGTGCCTTGCGCCAGGGTTTGCTGCGAGATATTGCCCTGTATAGAGTTGCCAAGCATGGCGCTGAAATGATGGGGTCGCCCCGGAGTAGTACGGTATGTAAGCGTTTGCTCATTCACCCATATCGTATTCTTACTTACGCTGGAAGTGGCCAGGCCTTTGCTGGCGCTGCCCCTGTTGGTAAAGCTGTTCCAGTATTCATACTCATCATAATCATTATGATCCAGGCTCCAGCTGCTGCGGAATTTAAAGTTTTTAAAAAGGTCCGCTTCCGCATACACATTACCAATATAACGGGTGCTTACGGAATACATATCCGTATACCTGATCAGCACATCCAGGTTATCAAACCCCGCCCATTTGGCGTAACTGCCGTCATCATTGAATTTAGGCAGATAGGTTGGCGTATGCAACGCCGCCTGCAGAATGCCGCCCTGCGGCCCATCGCCCACACGGGCATTGGTGCGGCGGGAGCGGGAGAGGGTGTTACTGCTGCCTATGCGCACTTTGTCGTTGATCTGCTGGTCAAGGTTTACTTTCAGGCTGGCGCGCTGGTAATCATTTGTCCGCAGGTTGGCAAGTTGTTTATTATACCCGCCGCTGAGATAATACCGCGTTTTATCATTGCCGCCTGCTACCGCAAGATCATAATTCTGCAGCGCCCCGGTGCGGAATATATCATGCAGGCGGTCGTAGGTGGCTTGCTCTTCCGGTAACCCGCGCCCGCCTTCGGATTTGGGCCGGAATGGCCGGGTGGCAAAGGGTTTGCCATCATTGATCCAGGCTTCATTGATAATAGTTGCATGCTCATGCCCGGTGGCCAGATCCCATAATTCCGGCGCCCATGCAATGCCCACGGAGCTATTAAAGGTTATTTTAGGCTTACTGTTGTAAGCCCCGCGTTTAGTGGTGATGAGCACCACGCCGTTGGCGGCCCTGGCGCCATAAATGGCAGTAGCGGTGGCGTCTTTCAGGATGGAGATAGATTCAATATCCGCAGGGTTGATATCTGCCAGCGGATTATTGGCCTGCCCCTGTGTAGATATGCGTTGTAAGGATTGGTTGTTAATGAACACGCCATCTACCACGTACAAAGGATCGTTTCCCGCATTAATAGAGGTAGTGCCGCGTATGCGGAAAAAAATACCATCGCCCGGTATGCCGGTATTGGCGCTTACCTGCACGCCCAGCGCGCGCCCCTGCAGCTGCTGGTCAAAACTGGCTGCGGGCCTGCCTTGTATGGCAGCGGCTTTAATACTGGTCACAGCGCCTACCAGTGTTTTTTTACTTTGCGCGCCGTAGCCCACTACGATCACTTCGCTCAATGAGCGGTTTAGCGAGGTGGCGATAGCGGTGTCTTTTACTGCTACGGCAGATTGTGCCCGGCTCAATAACGGCAGGCCCACCACAAGCAGCATTGTACGGAAGAAGGGTAAATCTCTTTTCACGGTGTTGGATTTGAATAGTGATACGCCATCTGCGGCATGCGCCGGACGTAAAACAAGTGTGATAAAACGTACATGGATCGTAGCCGTGATGTATTGGTGGGAGACAAACGGCCTGATAGATATTAGCTCAACAGTATATAGCTGAACGCATAAAGCTGGTCGATATTTATTAGTCTACTATTTATGTAGACAAAAGTAAATGCTTAAAACCGGTTATCAAATACTTTAGGAAAAAATATTTTTAAAACATAGATTTAGTAAGATGATATAACATTTAACCTATGCTCGCGATCTATCATGAACACCCCGATTGGTTCAAGCCTCTTTTTGCTGAATTGGACAAAAGAGGATTAGCTTATCAACGTTTTAACCCGGTACAGCACCAGTTTGCCATCGATGCGCCCCATCCCGGATTTGACCTGCTGTTTAACCGCATGAGCCCTTCTGCCTATCTGCGTGATGGTATGCAGGGCGTCTTTTACACGCTCAATTATTTAAAGCACCTTGAAACACTGGGCGTACGTGTTATTAATGGCTATAAGGCCTTTACTTATGAAACCTCCAAAGCATTACAGCTTATCCTGCTGCAATCGCTGGGCCTGGGATATCCCAAAGCGCGGGTGGTCAATCATACGTCACAGCTTTTTACGGCTGCGGACGGCCTGCGTTTTCCCATTGTGGTAAAGGCAAACATTGGCGGCAGCGGCGCGGGCATTACGCGCTTTAATAGCCTGGGTGCTTTACAGGAGGCGATCGATGAGGGCAGTATCTCCTTTGGTATTGATCATACCGCGCTGGTGCAGGAATATATTCCCGGCAGGGGCGGTTGTATTACCCGGGTGGAAACATTGGGCGGCAAATACCTGTATGCCATACGTGTATACATTACCGGAGACACATTCAATTTGTGCCCGGCGGATATCTGTCAGACCAATGATGGAAAGGAATTGATACGCAATGCCTGTGCCCTGGATGCGCCTAAGAACGGGTTAAAGGTAGAGGCTTACACACCTCCCGCCAACATAATCCGGGCGGTGGAAACTATTGTGCAGGAGAGCCAGATAGATGTAGGCGGCATTGAGTATATCGTTGACGACCGCGATGGAGAAGTGTTATACTATGATGTAAATGCCCTCTCCAACTTTGTAGCCGATGCGGTGAACGTGATCGGTTTTAACCCGCATGAAAAGCTGGTAGACTTCCTGGAAACAGCCTGCATGCCCCGTCTTGTATCATAACTGTACGCATCAACAACAACAATCTATCACCTCAATAACCATTATATGAAATACGGATACTGGATGCCCGTTTTCGGTGGCTGGTTGCGTAATGTCACAGATGAGCACATGGAGCCTACCTGGGATTATGTAAAACGCCTGGCCATCCGCAGCGAAGAGCTGGGCTACGATCTCTCCCTCATAGCGGAGTTAAACCTAAATGATATAAAAGGGGAGGAGGCGCCCTCCCTGGACGCCTGGTCCACTACGGCAGCACTGGCGGCGGTTACCCGCAAACTGGAGCTGATGGTGGCCGTACGGCCCACTTTTCATGCACCGGCGCTATTGGCCAAACAGGCTGCCAATATAGACCATATCAGTCAGGGGCGTTTATCCCTTAATGTGGTATCCTCCTGGTGGAAGGATGAGGCGGACAAATACGGAGTTGGTTTTGAACAGCATGATGATCGTTATGCCCGTACCGCGGAATGGCTGAATGTATTGGACAATGTATGGAAGCAGGATCATTACAGCTTTGAGGGCAAGTTTTATAAGATCAGGGATAATGTGCTGCAGCCTAAGCCCGTATCACAACCCCGGCCCATGATCTATGCCGGCGGCGAGTCAGAGGCTGCCAAAGAGCTTATCGCCGCCACCTGCGACGGTTATGTAATGCACGGCGACGCGCCGGAAGTGATCGCCCAACGGATCAATGACCTCAGTGTGCGCCGGGAACGCAGAGGTCTGCCGCCCATGCAATTTGGCGTAAGCGCGTATAGCATTATCCGTAAAGATGAGCAGGCGGTTAAACAGGAGCTCGAAAAGATCACCAATGTAAAGGAGGGGAGCGCCGGCTACAAGAATTACCAGCAATGGCTGGCAGGTACCCAGTTAGAGAACACCGTTTCCCTGCAGGACTATTCTGTATCCAACCGTGGCCTGCGGAGCGGTCTTACAGGTACGCCGGCCCAGGTACAGGACCGTATTGCAGCCTTTGAGCAGATTGGGGTTAACTTCTTCCTCCTGCAATGCAGTCCCCAGCTGGAGGAAATGGAGCGTTTTGCAGAGGCCGTCATAGGATTTTAGGGCAAAAGCGGGGGTAAAAAGGGTCGTTATTGCATTGCAACTGCATTGACACTGCATTGCTACTGCATTGACACCCGTATCGACCCTATTTTGAAACGTTGCTGCAAATAAGCGTCTTCCATTCCATTAGATCTACGCAACTTATCCCCATTTTTCCCCACAATACACAGATAGTAAAATCTAAAATGTGGATAAATGTGTCACGTGGAACATTTGGAGAATCCATAAGTTGCTATTTTACAATTAATAGTACTTTAGTGTTACATGTGTGCATAACTTTGTGTGGATAATTGGGTGTGTATAATAAAAGGCATTCTGGATTTTTTTTCCCATCTTATAGAAATTGTAAACCCGGTTAAACCCTTTCCACGATATGATAACAACAGATGCATCGTTAGAGCCATCGGCTTTTAAGGATAAATTGGTGCGCTTCTGGGAACTGTCGGCAGAGAAGATCTGGCATATCGAACAGCAGTATGACAGCAAACAGGGCGCTCCCGTATTTACGCGTAATGGGCGTTATATTTCCCGGGGTTGGACGGAGTGGACACAGGGTTTTCAATACGGCGCTGCCATCCTCCAATATGACGCTACCGGCGAAACAGATTTCCTCGATCTTGGTAAACATAATACCGTTAACCGCATGGCCCCACACCTGAGCCATACCGGCGTACATGATCACGGGTTTAATAACGTGAGCACCTACGGTAATCTTCTACGTTTAATGAAAGAAGGTAAAATACCGGCCAACGAATGGGAGCAACGTTTTTATACCCTGGCCCTGAAAGTGTCCGGCGCCGTACAGGCATCCCGGTGGACGCCGCTGGAGAATGGCGGTTTTATCTATTCATTCAATGGGCCGCATTCCCTTTTTATAGATACCATCCGGTCCTGCCGCAGCCTGGTGCTTAGCCATCAGCTGGGGCATATCTTACAGGCAGAGGGGGATGTACGCATCAACCTGTTGGAGCGCGCCTTACAGCATGCGCAGGCCACGGCAACTTTCTCCGTGTTTTATGGCGAAGGGCGGGATGCGTATGACGAATGGGGCCGCACGGCGCATGAATGTATCTTCAACACCAACGACGGCCGTTTCCGGTCACCCAACGCCCAGCAGGGTTATTCCGGTTTTACCACCTGGACGCGCGGCCTGGCCTGGGCTATGTGCGGTTTTGCAGAGCTGCTGGAGTTTCTGCCGCTGACAGATGAGGCCTCGTTATCCGTACTGGGCGGGCGACAGGTAGTAGAAGGCTTTCTGCTGAAGGCCGCTACCGCCACCTGTGATTTTTATATACAGCATACGCCAACTGATGGCGTTCCTTACTGGGATACCGGTGCGCCCGGTCTTTCGCGCCTGGGTGATTACATGGATCAGCCGGCCGATCCCTTCAACCATGCAGAACCGGTAGACAGCTCCGCTGCGGCCATTGCCGCACAGGGCCTGCTGCGCCTGGGTAGCTACCTGCAAAGGCAGCAGGGCAATGAGAAGGCGGAACAATACTGGCAGGCAGGTTTAAGGGTATTATATACGCTGCTGCAGGAGCCTTATCTCAGCACGTCGCCATCGCATCAGGGGCTGTTGTTACATTCCGTATATCACCGGCCAAATGGTTGGGACTATATTCCGCCGGGCGGTAAGATCCCGCAGGGCGAATCCAGCATGTGGGGCGATTACCACATCCGCGAGGCAGCGTTGTACCTGCGGCGTCTCATCAATGGGGAACCCTATTATGCATTTTATAACAGCGTATTATGAGCACACAACGCCTGCATGATCTTTCCCGCTGTTGTGTGCATACCATCACTACTAAACCCTGGGACATTGATACCGCGGTACAGCGCTATGCGCAGGAGGGGATAAAAGGTATTACGGTTTGGCGCGATGCGCTTGCCGGCAGGGATATACAGCAAACCGGCAGGATGGTCAGGGACCAGGGGCTGGAGATCGTATCCCTGTGCAGGGGCGGCTTTTTCCCCCATACTACAGCGTCCGGCCGGCAAAAAGCTATTGATGACAACCTGCGGGCCATAGAAGAGGCCAGTCAGCTGGGCGCGCCCATGATCGTACTGGTCTGCGGGGCAGATCCTGCGCAGCCATTGGAGGTGTCACGACAACAGATCTATGAAGGTATTGCGGCGGTACTACCGCAGGCGGCCTCCGCGCAGGTAAAGCTGGCCATAGAGCCGCTGCACCCGGTGTATGCTGATACCCGCTCCGCCATCAGCACACTGGCCCAGGCCAACGATATGGCCCAGTTGCTGGGTTCTCCCTGGGTAGGCGTTGCGGTGGATGTGTATCATCTCTGGTGGGACCCCGCCCTGCAGACGGAGATAGCCCGCTGCGGGCGTAATGGCCATCTGTTCGCTTTCCATGTATGCGACTGGCGGGTGCCTACCCGCCACCTGTTATTGGATCGCGGGCTCATGGGAGAGGGCTGCATCCCCATCCGCCAGATAAGGGAATGGGTAGAGGATGCCGGTTTTACCGGCTTCCATGAGGTAGAGATCTTCTCTGACGAATATTGGGCGCAGGATCAGCAGGTCTTCCTCCGGCAGATAAAACAGGCTTACCTGCAACATGTTTGAAACGCATCTATTCATCAGTCATTCATAATGCCAGATAAACTATGACGGAATTCATCACCATCCACCATGTAGGCATCATCATGAACGGCGTAACCGGCCGTATGGGTACTAACCAGCATCTGATACGTTCTATTGCCGTTATTATGGCTAATGGCGGCGTTAAGCTGAGCGATACGGAATATATTATGCCGGATCCGGTGCTGGTAGGCCGTAATGAAGCCAAACTGCAGCAGCTGGCTGCCCGCACCGGTATTACAAAATACACCACAGACCTTGGCAGCGTATTAAGCGATCCCACCTACACGGTTTATTTTGACGCGCAGACCACCGGCCGCCGTGCAGCAGATGTAAAACAGGCGGTAAAGGCGGGTAAACATATTTACTGCGAAAAGCCCGTGGCTACCAGCACTGCCGCTGCTATGGAATTATACAGGCTGTGTAAGATAGCTGGCGTAAAACACGGCGTGGTGCAGGATAAATTATGGCTACCAGGATTACTGAAACTAAAACGCCTTATCCAGAACGATTTCTTTGGGCGTATCCTTTCCGTAAGAGGGGAGTTCGGCTACTGGGTATTTGAAGGACAGACCATTCCGGCCCAGCGCCCCTCCTGGAACTACCGCAAAGAAGATGATGGCGGCATTATCATGGATATGCTCTGCCACTGGCGTTATGTGCTGGATAACCTTTTTGGCGGCGTAAAGGCCGTGTCCTGCCTGGGCGCCACGCATATAGGGGAGCGTATTGACGAGCAGGGTAACCCTTATGCCTGCACGGCAGACGATGCCGCCTATGCCACTTTTGAGCTGGAAGGAGGCGTAATAGCGCATTTCAATTCTTCCTGGACGGTACGTGTGCGCCGGGATGATCTGCTCAGCATCCAGGTGGATGGGACCAAAGGCTCCGCCGTAGCGGGCCTGCGTGATTGTTTTACCCAGCATTATGGCAACACGCCCCGGCCCGTATGGAACCCGGATGTGGAGCAACCTATCCGTTTTTTTGATGGCTGGTCTAAAATGCCGGAGCAGGAAACTTATGATAACGCCTTTAAGGTACAATGGGAATTGTTCCTGCGCCATGTGGTAAAGAATGAGCCATTTCCGTGGGATCTTAAGGCCGGTGCACGTGGTGTACAACTGGCGGAAAAAGGGCTGGAGAGCTGGGCAAAACGCTGCTGGGTAGATGTGCCGGAACTGGAATAGCCATACCTGTATTTACATTCCTAACCGATAATCTGGAACTATGAAAGTAGCGCTCATTACCGGCGGCAGCCGGGGCATAGGCCTGGGTATTGCCCGTCATTTAGCTGCCGGCGGATATAACCTGGCCATTAACGGCATACGCCCCGCTGCGGCCGTACAGGAGGCCCTGACAGCGTTAAGGGCTTACAATGTACAGGTCATCTACTGCCAGGCGGATATCGCCTATGCGGAACAACGGCAACAGCTGCTGCAACAGGTCAAACAGCAGTTTGGCCGCCTGCACGTGCTGGTCAATAATGCCGGCATTGCGCCCCGTGAGCGCAAAGATATCCTGGAGGCAACAGAGCAAAGCTTTGATGAAGTATTGTCCACCAACCTCAAAGGACCTTATTTCCTTACGCAGGCAGTTGCTAATTGGATGATAGCCCAGCAACAGGCGGATCAGGATTGCCAGGGCTGTATCATCAACATATCTTCCATCTCCGCTACCATCGCATCCGTGAACAGGGGAGAATACTGCCTGGCCAAAGCCGCCATGAGCATGGCCACGCAATTGTTCGCCGTGCGCCTGGGCGCTTATAATATACCGGTATATGAAGTACGTCCCGGCATTATTGAAACAGATATGACTGCCGGCGTAAAAGATAAATACGACCGCTTAATAGAGAACGGTCTTTGTATACAGCCCCGCTGGGGTTACCCGGACGATGTAGGTAAAGCCGTGGCAGCCCTGGCCGCCGGTAACTTCCCGTATTCTACCGGCCAGGTGATCATGGTGGATGGCGGTCTTTCTGTGCCGCGTTTGTAGTAATGTCAGGGCATTCCTTAATAGCTGTCCGCCGGTAAAACCCTTGTTCTTCATCATTAATTCCTCCCGTTGTGAAAACACCCGTTACAAAAGAACTGCTCAAACTTCCGGTTATTGCCGCTGCCTTTGGCTATCTGGTAGATATGTACGATCTGTTCCTGTTCAGCGTAGTGCGCGTACCCAGCCTTCAAGCCGTGGGTGCTACCGGTGATGGTCTCTTGCAGCAAGGCGTATGGCTGCTCAACATGCAAATGGCGGGCCTGCTCATAGGTGGTATTGGCTGGGGCATCCTGGGTGATAAAAAAGGCCGTTTGTCCGTTCTTTTTGGTTCTATCCTTATCTACTCCCTGGCCAATATAGCCAACGGTTTTGTACAGACGGTCCCTCAGTATGCGTTGTTCCGTTTTATTGCAGGTATTGGATTAGCAGGGGAGCTGGGTGCGGGCGTAACCCTCGTAACGGAAGTGCTGCCCAAACAGATCCGTGGGTATGGTACCACGCTGGTGGCCACACTGGGCGTAATAGGCGCTATCCTGGCCTATTTTGTGGCGGATCTGTTTGACTGGCGGATGGCTTATTTCATAGGCGGTGGCCTGGGGTTGTTGTTATTGCTGATGCGGATCCGGGTCTTTGAGTCGCCGGTATTCACGCGCATGAAGACCATATCTGTACAGCGGGGTAATGTAATGATGCTGTTAAAGCCCCGCCGCCTGTTGCGTTATCTGCAATGTATTGCCATAGGTTTACCCATCTGGTTTGTGGTGGGTATCCTCATCACCTTCTCGCCGGAGTTTGGCGTGGCCATAGGCCTGGAGGAACCTGTAGTGGCAGGTAAGGCCGTTATGTTATCCTTTGCCGGGCAGGTTGCCGGCGATATTGTTAGCGGGCTGCTGAGCCAGTATGTAAAAAGCCGCCGGAAGATCGTGCTGCTGTTTATCCTGCTCTCCCTGTTGCTGGTAGGGGTATACTTGTTGGCGCCCTTAAAGACCCTGCCTGCTTTTTACCTGGTATGTGTGCTGCTGGGTTTTACCAATGGTTACTGGGCGCTGTTTGTGACGGTGGCTGCGGAGCTGTTTGGGGCCAATCTGCGGGCTACCGTGGCTACTACGGTGCCTAATTTTGTACGCGGCGCGGTTATTCCCCTCACCACATTATTCCTGTACCTGCGCGGCAGCATGGGTATTGTGCACAGCGCACTCGTAGCAGGCGCTTTAACCACGGCCGTGGCATTACTGGCATTATATTTTCTGGATGAAACATTTACAAAGGACCTGGACTATGTAGAGGCTGACTGAATTTTCCATCCCCTAAATCATAGATATGACGCCGCTTGCAAGGACCATTTGTGGTATTATCCTGTTAACTGTGCCTACCATCCAGTACGGCGGATATTTTTTGCTATCCATGATCATCATCCTTAGATCAGTCCATTCCACCGCCACTCATCAATCTCTGAAAAATTCCCTTCATTACTTTATCTTTCCGTTTATTATCTTCGTTCACCTGAATATTGTCAGGAAAACACTTAATTACATGAAAACGCTTATCTGCACTACGCCCGGGGAATTGGTTTATCAGGAAAAGGAAATGCCGTCGCTCGCGCCGGACCACGCTATGATCAGGATCCGCCGTATTGGTATCTGCGGCACAGACCTGCATGCTTTTGAAGGTACGCAACCTTATTTCGAGTATCCCCGTATCCTGGGCCATGAGTTGTCCGGCGAGTTGATAAAGGCAAACGGCGCCCCGCCGGAATTTAAAGAAGGAGAGGCGGTTACATTTATTCCCTATTTCAACTGCGGTACCTGCATTGCCTGTCGTTCAAATAAACCAAACTGCTGCACTACTTTAAAAGTATGCGGCGTACATATAGATGGGGGCATGGTGGAATATCTCACCGTACCCATACGCAGTCTGGTCCACGGACAAGGCCTTTCCTTCGATGAGCTGGCGCTGGTAGAGCCCCTGGCCATTGGCGCTCATGGCGTGCGCCGTGCGGCCGTACAGCCGGGAGAGTTTGTACTGGTAATAGGCGCCGGTCCCATTGGCCTTGGGATCATGGAGTTTGCCCGTATTGCCGGCGCAAATGTGATTGCCATGGATATCAATGAGCACCGCCTGGCGTTCTGTAAAGACAAATTGCAGGTAGCACACACAGTAAATGCAAAGGATGCTGATGTAACGGAGCAATTAAAGCGGATCACCAATAATGATATGCCTACCGTGGTGATAGACGCCACCGGCA
Source organism: Chitinophaga agrisoli (assembly GCF_008386695.1). GTDB lineage: Bacteria > Bacteroidota > Bacteroidia > Chitinophagales > Chitinophagaceae > Chitinophaga > Chitinophaga agrisoli. The sequence goes on along the minus strand of NZ_VUOC01000002.1, from coordinate 727,418 downwards.
GCCAGAAAGCGATCAACAACGCCTTTCAGTATATGGCGCATGGCGCCCGCTATGTGCTGGTAGGATTACAGAAAGGAGAGATTAGTTTCTCCCATCCGGAATTCCATAAAAGGGAATCTACGCTGATGAGCAGCCGCAATGCCACCCGCGAAGACTTTAACCATGTGATCACCTCTATGAAGAATGGCCTGGTAAAACCGGCTACTTATATCACCCACCGTGTTAGCTTCGACCGCGTAAAAGATGAGTTTGAAAGCTGGCTTAACCCGGCAAACGGCGTGATCAAAGCCATGGTGAGCATGGAATAGGGGCGGTGGTCAATACCCGTATCCAAAATTGTCTTTGCCATACCGGCCAAGCAGGTCAATACATGCGTCGTTTATCAAAGATCCCCAGACAATATTCTCGTAGAAAGTTTGTGGGTCCGGCGGGTCGAGGGTATCGTCTGTACGCATAGCTTCATCCGCTTCAGTGAGCGCCCGCTCATCGCCTTCAAAGGTAAGCTGGTAATATCTTTCCCAGACGGGTAAGTAGTCAAATGCTCTTTGCAGCTCCCCTTCCGGGCGGGTGAGCGTGTACAGTAAGGTGCCCCTGCCGGTTACCTTCAGACTGTTGTAGTATACTTTGGCCGCCACGGTAACATAACTGGTGTCCGTGCCATCGATCTCCTCCACATCTGCAGACCGGTCTTCCTGGAATTGAGACCGGTGGAAATCCTCCAGTTTTAAACTAAAGTCTATTTTCATTTGGCTGTCACTGGGCTTGTCAGCTGTTACAAAGCTCACAAAGCGGCTCTTTCTAACGTCTGACTCAATGCTGCTGCGTATTCCGTTTGCAAAATAGCTGGCAGCGTCTTCGCAACAGTCGGGCGAGGCGCCCACTGATATGGCAATGGTCATATGGCCCTTGATCACAGCACTATCCCGTAACGCGCCGGCGTCCCTATAGTCCTCAATATTGGTAAGCGCCTGGTTGAATTCCCCCCACGCTTTCCGTGCGTCGCTCTTAATGCCGGTACGTAATAGCGAATCTCCCAGGTGGTAATGCAGCGCCGCCGCTTTTTCTACTAGTGACGAAATGGCTTTGCTGTAATCCTTCGGCGTAACCACGGCAGATGCGGCGCGGAAACGGCGTATGATAGCATAGTCTTCCTGCAGTTTCATGAGTTCGGCACGGATCTTTTCATACCGCATAGGATCATTGGATTTACGGTAGTTCCTCACCTGGCCAAGGTGTACGGCACGGGCAGAGTCATAGGCGATAGGAAGCATCAGATGGGCCTTCTCATTACGGGGGCTCCTTCGCAGCTGTTTGGCAAATGCCCGGACGGCTTTATCGTATTGGCTTTTGTTGAATAACCTCAGGCCGGAACGGCAGGACAGCATAAAAAAAACAGGCAGCAACAGCAGCCATTGCATGGTTTTCATGGTATAGGATTATAAAAAGCAGGTATTAATGGCGGCAAAAATATATAATTATATCTGAATGTATCGGGCCGGCCTGCCTTGCCAAATATTGGCTGGCCGCAGGCTATTAGAGTAATTGCATAGCTTTGCCTAAAACCATTCCCCATGAAGCCACTCCTCCTTGTCCTTTCTTGTATGTTCCTCTGGTCCTGTAACTCCTGGCAATGCAGTAAAGGCGTCCGTACTACGCTCTCCGGCACGGATACGCTCGTAACCATAGAGCAATGGCAGGGCATCATCCATGCGGTTACCTGCCAGGACATAGAGGTAAAGATCACCTTCACCCGCCGCCCTAACAAGGATACCGGTTCCTACCGTATGACGCAGCACTGCCAGGACAATGGCAATACCTTTGGCGAAGAAGGCGCCTGGCGCATTAAACGCGGTAAACAGCTGCAATATGAACTCATAGGCCGCAATGGAGGTACGGCCCGTTATTACCATGTAAAGGGCAACCGCCTCATGGAACTGGATACGGATAATAATGAGGTCTCTTCCTATTTCCTTGAAAAACAGGACTAATACCTGTCAATCCACTACCTTTACTTAGTTAATACCATAAGATGGGGAGGGTTTGGTTCCACGTTACATACAACCTTGGTCTGTTATTTTTACTCCTGGCAGTTTTTACGGGTTTACCATGTTCTGCGCAACAAGCAGTGCCGATCACATCAGACCTGGAGCAGCATATCTTTACCTACGGGGAGATCCAGTATCTCGAAGATCCAACAGGCGCGCTCACCATCAGCCAGGTCAGCAGCCCTGCGTATAATGCCCTGTTTAAGGATAACACCAGCAGCACGCCCCAGAACCAGCGTCTGGGACAAGCATATTGGTACCGTATCCGGATAAAACATGACCCCGCCGTATCCAAACATTTCATTCTCGAATACTTTGATCAGACAATAGACGAGATCACGGCCTACCTGCCGGCCGGCGCGCCTTCGCCGGATGTGGCGGATACTACGCCTTTCTTCCGGGTGTTGCGCCTGGGAGATCAATACCGGTTTAACCAGCGGCCTTTCCTGCATAAGAACTTTGAGTTAAACCTGGATAATAACAAGGCAGGGGAGCAGGTCTATTATTTCCGTGTACGCTCTAATCAGATCGCAGATGTGATCATTGTGCTCCGCTCGGTAAATAAGTTCGTAGGCTATGCGTTGAATGAATATTTTTCTTTTGGCCTCTTCTACGGCATGATCCTGATCTTCAGCTTTTACAACCTTATTATGTTCCTGGCCGTCAGGCAGCGCCAATACCTCTATTATGTGTTGTACAACCTGAGCGTGGCCTTATACGAAATGTGCACAGACGGGATCGCCTATCAATACCTGTGGCCGCACGCCCCTGCCTGGAACCAGTACGCCTTTGCTTTTCCGCTTTGCGGGATGAGTATATTTGCGCTGCTCTTTACCCGCAAGCTGTTATACGTAAAGTCCAGGGCGCCCCTGCTCAATAAGATCATCCTGGGTGTGATCATGGCGCGTATTGCATTTTTCCTGGTTGCGCTGATATGGGCCCGTACCTGGTTTAACTATAAGTTCATTGAAATGATCCCCCTGACGATAGCATGTTATACTGGCGTCTATGTCTGGTTAAGGGGATACCGGCCAGCGCGCTTTTTTGTGCTGGCCTATAGTTTCCTGTTTGTGGGCTTTATGCTGAAGTTTTTTATCATGCTGGGCTATGAATGGCTCAACTTTGGCGTCATCAGCTATTACAGCCTCAGTTTCTGCTTCATTTTCGAGATGTTCTTCCTGTCCTTTGCCATTGGCGATAAAGTACGCCTGCTTAAAAAACGGAAGGAAAAAGCCCAGCGGCAGATCATCAGCCAGATGACGGAGAATGCCCGTCTCAAGGATACCCTTAACCGCCAGCTGGAGTCGCAGGTGAAGGAGCGCACCCGGGAGCTTATGGAAAAATCTGCTCTTATTGCAGAGCAGAACGACGAGCTGCAGCAGGCCAACCAGCTCCTGCAGGAACAGGCCGGCGAGATCTCCCGTATGAACGCATTGCTGGAACAGGATAACCGGCAACTGCAAACAAATGTAGAAAAGGTATCCCGCGCCCGGGTGCTGTCTGCCCCGGTGGATTTTGAAGAGTTCAGCCGGATCTACCCGGACAAGGAAAGCTGCTTCCGCTTCCTCTCAGAATTAAAATGGAGCCAGGGGTATGCCTGCCGCAAATGCGGGCACGGCCATTATTTCAGCGGCCATATAGTCTACAGCCGCCGCTGCGCCAAATGCGGTTACGAAGAGTCCGTAACGGCCAATACCATACTCCAGAATACCCGTATAGATATCAATAAGGCCTTTTACATGATCTTCCTGGTCTATTCCACCAAAGGCAAGATTTCCTCCCATAAGTTGTCAGAAATATTGGGCATACGCCAGAGCACCTGCTGGTCTTATAGCAACCGCATCAAAAAAGTAATGGAAGACCGGAAAAAGACCCTTCAGCATTCTGATGAAAAAGGGTGGAGTAAGCTGGTCATTGCCTACGACTAACTCTTTTTTGCCTGGTAACCATCCGTATCATTTTTTGTTAATTATAGCAGGGTGGCCACCGGCTTACCCTTGATTATCAGGCGTATTTAACCGTTTCATTTTACGGTATCGAAGCGTATCAACTTGGTCGTAATTATCTAATTATCAGTAAGTTACGATAAATATTTTTTGTTTTACTGTAGTTTTTAAGATAACTTTAACAGTAGAATTGCTTTACGAAGTCTTCCATGTTATGCAACCAAACCACACCAGACTGCAGCAATTGTTATCTACTCACCATTTATGCTTACGTTATGCAAAAGAAGGTTACACTTTTTATTACCTGCCTGTTGCTGGGCGTGTTTGCCTATGCACAGGATGTAGTTCCCGTTAATGGCCGTATTAAAGACCAGCAGGGCAACCCGCTGCCCGGCGTGTCCGTTAAGATCAAAAATTCCAATAAGGGTACCACTACGGCGCCGGATGGCTCTTTTAGCCTGCAAGCCGGCGCCACGGATGTGCTGGAGTTCTCCTACATTGGCTATGGCAGCCAGGAGGTGCCAGTTAACAACCGCACCAGTATCGATATTACGATGCAGGATGAGAACAAACAGCTGAACGAAGTGGTCGTAATAGGTTATGGTACCCAGCGCAAAAAGGATATCACCGGCTCCGTATCGGTTGTGGGGGAAAAGGAATTTGCCGCCCGCCCCAATACCCAGCTGGGAGCTGTGCTGCAGGGTAAGGCCCCTGGCGTGCAGGTGCTGGCGCCCTCCGGTAAGCCGTCCGCGGGCCTTAACATCCGCATCCGGGGTACCAACTCCATTGGCGGCAGCAGTAATCCCCTGTATGTAATAGATGGGGTGCCCACTACAGATACCCGTTCCCTGAACCCGGCAGACATTGAAAGCGTTTCCGTATTAAAAGATGCTTCTTCCGCCGCTATTTATGGGGCCTCCGGCGCCAACGGCGTAGTGCTGGTCACTACCCGTAAAGGCAAGACCGGCGCTCCCCGCTTTGATTTCAATGCCTATACCGGTTATTCCACCGTTTGGAAAAGACTGGATGTGCTGAACGGTACTCAGTACCGGGAGCTGATGACAGAAATGGGGAACATCACAGATTGGGATAAGTACAACCAGAACACCAACTGGCAGGATGAGATCTTCCGGAAAGGGATTTCTCAGAACTACCAGTTGGCCGTTTCCGGCAAAAGCGAAAAGACCACCTACTACCTCTCCGGCGGCTGGATCCAGCAGAACGGCGCCATACGCGCTGCTACCATGGACCGTTTTAACTTTAAGGTAAACCTGGAGCAACAGGTCAACAACTGGCTCACCATGGGTACCAACGTAGCTTATAGCCGCTGGCATGATGTAGATGTAACGGATAACATAGGCGTTGACAAAGGCGGCGTACTGCTGGGCGCACTGGCCACCCCGCCCGTCATAGGGATCTATAATGATAATGGCACCTTTACCAGCAACCCCTTCCAGGATTGGGAAAACCCGGTTGCCAGCACAGACGGAACGGACCGCAGCTACCGGCAACAGCGCGTGCTGGGTAATGTATATGCAGATGTGTATATCCTGCCTGACCTGAAATTCCGCAGCAATTTTGGTATAGACTATAACAACTCCATGTTTGATCTGTTCGTAGACCCCTTCCGTACCAGTTACGGCCGGGCAAGACAGGGCATAGGGCAGAACAATACAGACCTGATCAACTACTGGATAGCAGAAAACACCCTCTCGTACAACAAAACCTTTGGTAAGCATACAGTAGGCATAATGGGAGGCGTAGTAGCACAGAAAACCAAATGGGAAAGCGCCAAGATAGAGAAGATCGGCTTTTCCAGCGGCGGCATACCCACTACCAATGCCGGCTCTGTTTTCCAGGTGGCAGAGAACACCAAATCAGAAAAGAAGAATGCCTCCTTCCTGGGCAGGGTCAACTATAGCTTTGAAGATAAATACCTGCTCACCGCTAACTTCCGCGCAGACGCCTCCTCTGTTTTTGGTCCGGACCACCGCTGGGGTTATTTCCCATCCGCATCCATTGGCTGGCGTGTTTCGCAGGAAGATTTTCTGAAAGGGGTGACTGCCATTAACGACCTGAAGCTGCGCGCCGGCTGGGGCCTGGTAGGCAACGATCAACTGGGCGACCAGCGGTATCCCTGGCTGGGTCGCGTTACCACCGGATCTAATTATCCCATAGGCGGCGCCGTATTACCGGGCACTTCACCTTCCTCTTTTGAGAATAAGAACCTGAAATGGGAATCCACAGAACAGATCAACGTAGGCCTGGATATCACCGTGCTGGATTCCCGCCTTACTTTTAGCGCAGACGCTTACATCAAAAATACCTCAGACCTGCTGCTGAATGTGCCGGTGCCCAAGTCTACCGGGTTTGATATCTCTACCCAGAACGTAGGTAAACTGCGTAATAAAGGCCTCGAATTCCTGGTAAGCTCCCGCAATTTTACCGGCGAGTTCCAGTGGGAAACAGATTTCAATATCTCCTTTAACCGCAATAAGGTAATAGACATTGTAGGGCAGGACCTCTTTAACGCCAATGTAGCAGGCAGGGGTAATGTAAGCCTGGCGCGTGAAGGGGAGCCTTTGGGCCTGTTCTATGGCTACGTGACCGCCGGTGTGGATCCGCAAACGGGCGATATGCAATACCTGGACGCTAAAGGCGCTAAAACATTCACGCCCGCCGCAGAGGACCGCGTAGTGATAGGTGATCCCAATCCCAATTTCATCTATGGCCTCACCAACAATTTCAGCTATAAGAATATCCGCCTGAGCGTGTTCCTCCAGGGTTCCCAGGGTAATGATATGTTCAATGCCTCCCGCATAGAAACAGAATCTATGGTAGACCCACGCAACCAAAGCACAGAAGTGCTGCGCCGCTGGAAAACGCCGGGCCAGGCAACAGATATTCCCCGCGCTACGCCCAATAACACCAATAATTCGCTGATCTCTACCCGTTACGTGGAAAATGGTTCTTACATGCGCGTTAAATCCGCTACGCTCAGTTATGACCTGCCAGCTACGTTGCTGAACAAGATCCGGCTAAAGAGCCTGCGGGTATACGTAACCGGGGAGAATCTGCTCACTTTTACAAAGTACAACGGCTTTGACCCGGAAGTGAATTTCCTGGGTACCAGCACGAACAACGAAGAAGTGAACACTTCCCTGGGGGTGGATTTTGGCACCTACCCGCAAACACGTAACCTGATCATTGGCCTGAATGTTTCATTCTAATCCTTACGACCATGCAAACAAAACATATTTTATTAGGGATCTTAGCCTGCAGCCTCGCCGCCTGTAGCAAGTTTGTGGACCTGGCGCCAATCTCAGACGCCACCACGGAAAATGCCTATGAATCCGCCAGCGATGCGGAGGCGGCCCTGGTAGGCGCTTATGATGTATTCCAGCAGGAGTATTATATCTGGGATAATATCAATTTCAGTGATGTGCTCTCTGATAACTACTATTCCGGTGGCGACAATCCGGAACTTTTTGCCGTAGACCTGATGAACATCACACCGGTGAACAGCCGCTTGTTTAACAACTGGAGCCAGATCTACACCGGCATTTCCCGCGCTAATATCATACTGGATAAAGTACCGCAGATAACGGATCCCAAGCTTAATGAGAACAACCGGAAAGAACAGGTGCTGGGCGAGGCCGCTTTTCTGCGCGCATACCATTACTACCAGCTGGTGAAGATGTGGGGCGGTGTGCCATTGGTGCTGGAACCGGTTACCTCCGCAGATCCGGCCGCTACCAACAAACCACGCGCTACGGAGGCAGAAGTATATGCCCAGATCATCAAAGACCTGGAATTTGCCCTTACCCGCCTGCCGGATAAATTCGGTGATGACGCCAGCGTAAACAAGGCGCGCGCTACCAAGGGAGCGGTGAATGCGCTGCTGGCAAAAGTATATGCGCAAAAGTCTGACCGCGACTACAATAAAGTGCTGGAATATGCAAATGCCGTTATCAGCAGCCCGGCCGGCTACCAGCTGATCAATTTCAACTACCTGTTTGACGGCAGCCATTATAACAATGATGAATCCATTATGGAATTGCAGTTCACAGGCGGCGCAGAAGCCAACTGGGGCCCTCAGCTCATACTGCCTCCCTCCATTAGCGGAGATAGCTGGCGTAAGTTTGTAACGCCTTCCAAAGACCTGGTAAAGGCCTACGACACAGAAGGGGATACCGTGCGCAAAGCCGCCACGATACTGTTTGAGAACGTAAGCTGGACAGATGAGTTCTGGGCCATAGGCGGTGGGGATGTACCCTTTGCCTGGAAATGGAAAAGCGCCAACGGCTGGGCCAGTACCAACAGGCAGTATATATTCCGCCTGGCCGATATTATGCTCCTTAAGGCAGAAGCGTTGAATGAGCTGGGCCGCACCGCAGAAGCGGCCGCACCGCTTAACGATGTACGGGCGCGGGTTACCCTGAAGCCAACAACAGCCACCACACAGGCAGCCATGCGCCTGGCCATTGAAAAGGAACGCCGCCTGGAGCTGGCGCAGGAAGGCCAGCGCTGGGATGATCTACGACGTTATGGCCGCGCAGAAGCGGTGATGAATGGCCTGCAGGAGATAGACCTGCGCACCAATCAGCGCGTAAATTATAACATGACCAAGGAAAAAGAATTGTTGCCCATCCCGCAGCTGGAACGCGACCGTAATAAGCAGCTAAGCCAGAACCCGGGATACCTCTGATAATATAACAAACCGTCAGTCCATTATACATAGCTGATATGTGCGTCATTCCATTACAAGGAATGGCGCACATATACGGGCATGCCTTGCCCAATAAATACTGTAGCATTACTCCACTAAAAGCTAAGCGCTATATGAAAATTCTTTTTCTTTCGCTGCTCCTGCTGACCGCCTGCGCCAAACGCAATCCCGGCCAATCCGAAACGCCTGCCGGAGACGCTGTAACTATTGTAGGAAAAGCGCAGGTATGGGTCACCACCGGCAACCAGTCCAAACTACTGCAACAGCTGGATGATCTGGACCTTACCACTGGAGCGCCTGCACAGCAAAAGCTTATCAGCATAGACGTGGCAAAGCCACTGCAGGAGATAGAAGGCTTTGGCGCTGCCTTGACCGGCTCCTCCGCCTACGTTATTCATCAGCTAAAGGAACCACAGCGCAGCCGTCTGTTGCAGGAGTTGTTTGATCCGCAGCAGGGCATCGGCATCAGTTATCTCCGCCTCACCATGGGCGCATCTGACTTCTCTTTGACAGACTTTACTTATGACGATATGCCGGCCGGACAAACAGACCCTAACCTGACGCACTTTTCCATTGCGCAGGATAAACAGCACGTGCTGCCTGTGTTGCAGGCTATCAAAGCCATTTCCCCAGGGCTAAAGATCATGAGCACCCCCTGGAGCCCGCCCGCCTGGATGAAGGATAATGGCCAGCTGGCCGGTGGCCGCCTTAAGCCGGAATGGTACAACGCCTATGCCGCTTACTTTGTAAAATACCTGCAGGCCTTCCAGCAGGAGGGGATCGTTATCCATGCGGTTACGCCTCAGAATGAGCCCCTGCACGAAGCAAAATATCCCTCCATGCATATGGATGCCGGCGCGCAGGCAACATTCATCCGCGACCACCTGGGGCCCGCATTCAAAAAGTATAATATCCATACAGGTATTATCATCTATGATCATAACTGGGATGCCCCGCAATACCCCATCAGCATCCTGAATGATACTGCCGCCCGCCAGTATGTTACCGGCGCTGCTTTCCATGCCTATGCGGGCCAGGTAAGCGCCATGACGCAGGTGCATGCCCGGCATCCGGATAAAGGTCTTTATTTTACAGAGATCTCCGGCGGCGCCTGGGCCCCCCAATTTAGCGACAACCTGGAGTGGAACATGAGCAATGTATTTATCGGTACCATGAATAACTGGTCCCGCACGGCACTCCTCTGGAACCTGGCGCTGGATAACAATTACGGGCCGCGTAACGGCGGTTGCCAGGATTGCAGGGGAGTGGTGACCATTGCGGCAGATGGCAGCATTACCCGCAATGTGGAGTATTATGCCCTGGGCCATATGGCGCGTTTTATACGCCCCGGCGCAGTGCGGTTAACCATTACAGGCAGCAATACCGCCGGCCTGGAAAGTGTGGCTTTCCTTAATAAAGATGGAGCCCGTGTACTGGTAGTGCTCAATTCCGGCGGCAATGCGCAAACCTTTACTGTTGCGGATAAGGACCGGCAGTATAATTGCTCGCTCGAAGGCAATGCAGTAGCCACTATTGTATGGAAATAGTGGCTATCGCGCTACAGCTATATATCCTTCATATGTCCACGCATTAGCATATCAGCAAATCAGCACATTAGCACATTTGCAAATCATCGTTTATTTTTGCTGGCATAAATCACCCAATGATCATGCTGCAATTATCCAACGATAAACTCGCCATCACCGTAGCCGAAAAAGGCGCGGAACTGCAAAGCCTTACCCGTACAGACTTACAACAGGAATACCTTTGGAGTGGCGACGCTGCTTTCTGGGGTAAGAAAAGCCCGGTGCTGTTCCCGATAGTAGGCGGCCTGCTGGACAATAAGTACCAGTATAACGGGCAATCGTATACGCTGGGCAGGCACGGCTTTGCCCGCGACATGGTCTTTGAGGTGGCGGAACAGGCTGCCGCCAGCGCTACCCTCCGCCTTACCAATAACGATGATACGTTAAAAGTATATCCTTTCCCCTTCAGCTTTGAAGTGGCCTATGCCCTGCAGGATAACCGCCTGACGGTTACATACAGGGTACGTAATACCGGCACGGCAGATCTGCTTTTTTCCGTAGGAGGGCATCCTGCGTTTAAGCTGCCCCTGGAACCTGGCGTAGCTTACGAAGACTACTACCTGCTTTTTAACCGGGAAGAGACCACCGGCAAATGGCCGCTTTCCGCCGGCGGACAGATAGAGCGTACACCCGAGCCCCTGCTGGATCACACGCAAAAACTACCGCTTGCCAAGCCTATGTTTTACAAAGATGCCCTGGTGCTCAAACACCTGGCCTCTACCGCTATTACCTTAAAGAGCGACACTGCTGCCCGCGGACTGGAATTCCATTTTGACGGCTTCCCTTACCTGGGCATCTGGGCCGCAAAGGATGCGGACTTTGTATGTATAGAGCCCTGGTGCGGAATTGCCGATCATGTAGACGCCAGTGGTCAGCTGCAGGAAAAAGAAGGCATTATCACCTTAACGCCCGGACAAACATTTGAAAGGGCCTGGAGTGTGGTGTTGTTTTAATGTACAAGATCAGCATTAACATAGCTTAACAATGCTTAACCCGCTTTAACGCGGCTGTGGGCGGTTTTATCCTAATTTGAGTGAAAGATAAAACCGCTTACTTATGAAAAACAGGAACATCCTCATCGCTGTTATCATTGGCGCCGCCATTTCCGCGTTGTGCGCTTTCCGTATACCTGTACAGGCGCAGCAATGGCAGTACTGCACCATTACTGTTTATGCCAGGGGCCTTTCTCTTAAGACCAGGATCTCCATCGACTATGGTCAGGAAAAAGGCAACCGTATCAGCGATGCTAATCGCCCTAAGGATGAACAGGGAAATTTGATAGAATTTAATACTGGTGTAGATGCGCTCAATTACATGGGGCGTGATGGGTGGAAATGTATAAACGCTTCTGTAGACACCGCGGGTGGCATGATACAATACCTGCTTTGCAAACCCGTTCTGTAAGGCGGCCCCTGCATTGAGCTATGGCACCATTTTAGCGGCACATACGGAAGGAAGGAAACCATTTATTTTTTAACCGCTAAATATGAAGGTTATGCCAGTACGAGATAGATCCATAGGTAATCAGGGGTTGGAACAGGGTGGACCTAATATGGGAAATGATTACAGCAGGAATATCACCCGTGAAACACAGGTAAATGACAGCGATACCCCAGTTGTAGGAAAGAATAAGAAAAAAGCGGGTAAAACTGCTACCAGTCCACGCACAAAATCAAAAACAACCCGGCAAGTTAAAAAATAGCTTGCCCTATACTGAACGGGCGGCCACTTTCGCAGTGGACCGCCCGTTTCTTATCTATCCGTTTATAGCTAACCACTAATTCTTCAACTCCAATACCACCACACTTTCCGGAGGCAGGCTCACCTGTAAACGGTCGCCGTTTTTCTTAGCCCCGTTAAAAGCAACCGTCTTTACCGTCATCGGTGCATCAAATGTGTTAATATCTGTAAACTTACCGGAAGTAAGTACCTGTCCGCTGACAGTTTTCCACGGCAGGTTGCTGATCATTGTGGACACATTGATGCTTTTGTGCGGATCCAGGTTTACCAGCGAAACATGGATCACGTTATTGGAGTCTATGGAGGCAGATGCATTCACCGCCGCAATTTTATCCTTACCTATACTATAGTCCGGGCTGTTCAGCATCACCGGCAGGCGTTTAGCATCCTGGTGCACTTTAAACAGGTCAAAAACATAGTAGGTGGGCGTGAGCAGCATTTTTTCTTTTTGGGTCAATATCAGTGACTGCAGCACGTTCACGGTCTGCGCCAGGTTGGCCAGCCGAACCCGGTCCGCATGGTTATTGAAGATGTTGAGGGTAGAGGCTGCCACCAGCGCATCCCGCAGGCTGTTCTGCTGGTACAGGAAACCAGGGTTGGTGCCCGGTTCCACATTGGTCCAGATACCCCATTCATCCACGGCCAGGGCCACTTTTTTATCCGGGTCATAATGGTCCATAATAGCGCTGTGTTTAGTTACCAGCTCTTCCATGAACAGGCATTTCTGCAGGGTGGTAAAATACTCCTGTTCGTCAAAGGCGGTGGCAGAGCCCTTGTCCCGCCAGTTCCGTGGCACTGTGTAGTAGTGGAGGGAAAGGCCCCACATCTGGTTAAGGGGGATATTCTTCATACAGGTCTCCGTCCACTGGTAATTGGCGTCAGATGCGCCGCAGGCTACCTTCCATAAGGGCGTGCCGGGGTAGTTTTTCGCAAAAGTGGCATACCGGCGGTACTGATCCGCATAATAGGCGGCCGTCATATTGCCGCCGCAGCCCCAGCTCTCATTGCCTACGCCCCAGAAATGTACGTTCCAGGGGGCGGCATGGCCATTTTCCTTGCGGATCTTAGACATGGGGCTTTCCCCGTTAAAGTTGAGGTATTCTACCCATTTAGACATCTCCTCTACCGTGCCGCTGCCCACATTGCCACTGATATAGGGCTCGCAGCCCAGCAAGCTGCACAGCTCCAGGAATTCATGGGTGCCAAAGCTATTGTCTTCTGTAACACCGCCCCAATGCGTATTCACCATTTTGGGGCGTTGCTCGCGGGGGCCTATGCCATCCCGCCAGTGGTATTCGTCCGCAAAACAGCCCCCTGGCCAGCGCAGGTTGGGGATCTTTATGCGTTTCAGGGCCTCTACCACATCCATCCGGATGCGGTCCTTCTTTTCTACCTGCAGGTTGGGATCTACCCAAAAACCGTCATAGATGCACCTGCCCAGGTGCTCAGAAAAATGGCCGTAAATGTGCCGGCTGATCGTAGGACCATTGCCGTCTTGCTGGATACTTAGGGTGGCCTCGCTTTGTGCGGAGGCAAACAGTACAGAAAAGAGTACCGGAAGGGCGCAGAATAGTTTTTTCATTATAACGTGAAATTTGGTGCCCTAAGCTAAGGATTATTCTTTTAAATGTCAATTTCACATTTAAATACCGTGTATTCCGCCGCAAACGGGCAGCTGCGGCTGATTGTTAACGTATTGCAAAAGGCCCCCGCCTGGCGGCCTCATTGGCGCACTACTTCCCGGAATTTCGTAACTTTAAGAAAAATGTTATTTTATGGCCCATCCAAATGTAGAGTTGATTGCCGCTTTAAGAGAGACGGCGCGCCGATTAAAGAATGGAGCGCCTTATGCATGGGGTAACCATGGCACATGTAACTGCGGTAACTTATTGCAGGTAATAACTAACCTGGACAAAGACGAAATACTGCACTATGCCCAAACCGGGGTAGGGGAATGGACAGAGTTGGCAGAGGATTATTGTGTAGTGTCCAATGCGCCCATCGCATTGCTCATCACCCGTTTGACGGAAAAAGGACTTACGCCTACGGATATACACAATATCGAATATCTGCAGGACAAAGAAGTACTGGAACGCCTGCCTGGCGGCTTCCGCTGGCTCAAACGCAACCAGCGCGATGACGTAGTGGCTTATCTGGATTCTTTTGCCAATTTATTGGAAGACAAATTGTTACAACAAATAGAAATACCTTATCAGCAATTAATGCAGCAAGAGCGCTTAACATACTGTTAACAAAGGGGTTAACCGGCAGTTAACGTAGGTAAAAACGGATTGTCATATTTTTGGAAACGTCTACCACACAATGAGAACAGCTACATGTGATCTGATCATTGTATATTTTTCCTCAAGGTGCTGTTCGTTCTTAACTTTATTTTATTCATCAGGCACTATATCGATCAAATGGAATATACTCAGGAGCATATTTACGAATTACTGCTGCGCAAAAAAAAGGGAAACATCAATCATGTGGATGACCTTTACCTCGAACAGTTGATAGCGGACAATGAAGACGTAAACCTCTTATGGAACGATATCCGGCTCAACGATTTCGATGAACAGGTTTGGTATGAGATAGAAGATAGTGGAGCCGTCTGGGAAAGAATGGAATCAGAACTGTTCAGATCAGCCCGTAACAGGGTGCGCCGCCTTACCGCCATCAAATGGCTGGCAGCCGCCTGCGTTGTGGGCGCCCTTGCAACAGGCGCCTGGTTCCTCCTCAAACCTCAGCGCCCCGCTACCGGACAGGAAATAGCCGCTGCGGCCGGCCAGACAAAAGGTCTGCGCCTGCAGCTCTCAAACGGTAAGACCATCCAGCTTCCCTATAATTCTCCCACGCAGCAGATCACCTCTGGCGACGTAGCCCTTAATGCCGGCGCCCGCACCCTGCAGTATACCACAAATGATCATACCATGGGCGGCCTCAATACCCTTGTGGTGCCCCCGCGCATGGATTATCGCCTGATCCTCTCAGACGGTACGGAAGTATGGCTCAACGCCACCTCCACCCTCCGGTTCCCCTTTAGCTTTACCGAGAACCAACGCGAGGTATACCTCGAAGGGGAAGGATATTTTAAAGTAGCCAAAAACGCTGATAAGCCTTTTGTTGTGCACACGCCACAAACCGATGTGCAGGTGTTGGGCACAGAATTTAATATTAATACTTACAAATCCGGTGTTACCAGCACCTCGCTGGTGTCCGGCTCCGTATCCGCCCGCTCCGGCCAGTCTACGATTGTGCTGAAGCCCGGACAGGAAGCAGTATACACTGACCGCCTTGGTTTTACCGTACAGCAGTTTGACCATGATCTCACACTGGCCTGGATGAATGGCGTATTCCAGTTCGACAATACCCCCCTACGGGACCTTGCCCCCGTTATCAAACGTTGGTTTGGCGTAAACGTGGTATTCGACGATCCGGCCCTGGCCAATTCACCCTTTACCGGTGTGCTGGACAAACATCATGACCTGGCCTTCTTCCTCCGGAATATCAGCAATACCGGCGCTGGTATAGAGTATGAGCTGAATAAGGAGACATTGCACCTGAAATCGCCCAAATAACATAACGCACATAAAGGGCGGGTATAGCAGCTTAAAGCGCTGCCGTACTCGCCCTTTCTTCGTAATTTAAGGGTATCATGAAGTCCATAGCTGATGCCCCGCATATCTTCTACGAAGGAGATATGATCGTTCTGAGATCCGTTATTACCCGGCAACATAAACAGGTAGCCCACGCCCAGACTTATTCCCTGCAGCAAAAACAGCGCATCTGGGTGCATTGCAATTTCCCGGAGCACCCGGAATGGAACTTTTCCACCCCGCTAAAGCCTACCCTGACCCCAGAGCCCACCATTTTCCCGGCCACCGGCAGGATATTGGCCGTTTCCGACATAGAAGGTAATTTTGAGGCCTTCCGGGACCTCCTCCTGGCCCATGAGGTAATAGACACAGCCTACAACTGGACCTTTGGCAATGGCCGGCTGGTGATGAATGGCGACTGTTTTGACCGCGGTCCCCTGGTGATGGAATGCCTCTGGCTCCTTTATGCCCTCGAAGAAAAAGCAAAACAACAAGGCGGGTACGTGCATTTTATCCTGGGTAACCATGAGATCATGAACATGACCGGAGATCTGCGTTATGTACACGAAAAGTACCTGGAGCAGGCCCTCATTCTGCAAAAGGACTATTTCAGCTGGTTCCAGCCCGCTACGGAGCTGGGCCGCTGGCTGGCCACCAAGAATGTATTGGAAAAAATAGGCCCCTTCCTGTTTGTACACGGAGGTATAGCGCCCATTATCAACCTGCTGTCTTATAGCCTGTCCGCCATTAACCGTCTGTGCCGTCCCTGGTACTTTACGCCGGTGGAGGCGTTTCCCGTGCAATTTGCAGCCCTGTATTACCTGCTCTATTCATCGGAATCCCCCTTCTGGTACCGCGGCTATGCCATGGGCCATGCCACCGCACGGGATGTGGAGGAGACCCTCCGCAAATTTGATGTTCGCCGTATCATCATTGGCCATACCACCACAGAAAAGGTCACCGTTTTTTTTGATGGGAGGGTGATTGATATAGATACGCCTCATGCAGATGGGATCTCTGAAGGAGTATTGATAGAGGGGGGACAAGTCTTCCGCGTAAATAAAAAGGGCCTGCGGGAACTATTGGTTAAGGACTGATACGCCATCTTCCTCAATTCCTTCATTCCCCGTTACTTATCCCGCCGTCTTCCCTCATCTCTCATATTTATTTGAATAAATGTCAAATTGACAATATATTAGTATCTTGTATACAACCCGTAATCCTCCGTTATGAATAAACTAGTATTTGTAGACTACGTTATTTTTATTATCTACTTTCTCATAGTAGCCTCATATGGCTATTGGATCTACCGCCGTAAAAGGAAGACCAGTATTGACACAAAGGACTTTTTCCTGGCGGAAGGTTCCCTTACCTGGTGGGCCATTGGCGCTTCCCTTATTGCGTCCAATATCTCTGCGGAGCAGTTCATTGGCATGAGCGGTAATGGCTTCTCTGTAGGCGTGGCCGTAGCTGCCTATGAATGGATTGCCGCTATTGCGCTTATCATTGTGGCGGTCTGGTTCATGCCGGTATACCTGAAGAACCACATCTTCACCATGCCGCAGTTTCTGAAAACGCGCTATAATGAAACGGTGAGCCTGATCATGGCCATTTTCTGGCTGTTCCTGTATGTATTTGTGAACCTTACTTCCATCCTGTTCCTGGGCGCGCTGGCCATTAACAGCCTGGTGGGCGACGGTAATTTCCATCTCATCATGATCGCGTTGTCCGTGTTTGCGCTGCTTATTACGCTGGGTGGTATGAAGGTGATAGGGTATACGGATGTGATCCAGGTAGCGGTACTTATTATTGGGGGCTTAGCTACTACTTACCTGGCCCTTAGCATGGTAAGCGATCATCTTGGTGTTGGCGGCAGTGTGCTGGCTGGTTTTAAGGCCCTGATGCACGATGCCCCGGACCACTTTAAGATGATCATGGAAAAGCCGGCTGCAACGGCCCCACAGTCAGAGATCAATAAATACCTGATGTTGCCTGGTCTCTCGATGTACCTGGCCGGCCAGTGGATCGTAAACCTGAACTACTGGGGTTGTAACCAGTATATTACGCAGCGCGCCCTGGGCGCTAACCTGGAAACAGCGCGCAGAGGTATCCTGTTTGCGGGCCTGTTGAAGCTGATGATGCCCGTGATCGTGATGCTGCCGGGTATTGCTGCCTATGTGTTATACAAGAATGGTGCGCTCCAACAGGAGATGGCCCCCGGTGGCCACTTCAATGCAGATAATGCTTATTCCGCCATCCTGGGCTTCCTGCCCACCGGTCTTAAAGGCTTGTCCCTGGCGGCATTAACAGCGGCCATAGTGGCGTCGCTGGCTGGTAAGGCCAATAGTATCTCCACCATCTTTACGCTGGATATCTATAAAAAATACATCCGCAAAGAGGCCAATGAACAGCAGCTGGTATGGACGGGCCGTATCGTTATCATAGCGGCCATGCTGCTGGCTATCGGCTTCACCTGGAACGATATACTGGGTATAGGCGGCGAAGGCGGTTTTACCTTTATACAGAAGTACACGGGTTTTATTAGTCCGGGCGTATTTGCCATGTTCCTGCTGGGCATGTTCTGGAAACGTACTACCGGCGCTGCTGCGGTAGCGGGTATTGTTACCGGTTTCCTCCTGTCTGTAGTGTTCAATAACTATGCGCCGCAATGGTTTGGGAATGAGACCTTGTTGTACACTGCGTTCCCTAATGGTAAAGGTAAATATGAGATACCCTTCCTTATCTGTATGGGATGGGCATTCTTCTTCACCGTGCTTGTTATGGTGATCATGAGCCTGGCCGGGCCTAAGGTCAATCCTAAAGCGTTTGTGCTGGATAAGGCCATGTTCCGGGTATCGCCTACCACCATGGTGCTCATTGTAATTACATTGCTGATATTAAGCGCGCTGTATGTGCGGTTCTGGTAACGGCTACTATTAAGATGACAAGGCCGGCGAAGCATAGTTTTGCCGGCCTTGTTTTATACAGACAGGTGACCCCTGGCGGACGTTGGCTGTTCATTAGCGGACACTGGCGCTGGCCGCCGTTATTATAACCAATTGATTCATAAGGTGGGCCTGGTCTGGCATTTTGTTGGAGGCAGGGGTATTGCCTAAGTTCCACCATATGTTCAAAAACTACCTCAAGATTGCCTGGCGGAATATTATCCGCAACAAGGCATTCTCCTCCATCAATATCCTTGGCCTTGCCATTGGCATTGCGGCCTCCTTGCTGATCCTGCAATATGTAGCCTTTGAGCTCAGTTATGATAAGTTCCATGCGCAGGGCAACAGGATCTTCCGTGTGCAGCAGGACCGGTATAATGATGGGAAGCTGAGCACCCAATGGGCCGCAGGCGCCTATGCAGTTGGCAATCATGCAAAGCTGGCTTTCCCGGAAGTGGAGGAGTATGTGAAAATGGTGCGCAGCGGGCCGCTGATGGTGGATTATAATAACAACAACATTAAGGTAGAGAAGGTATATTATACAGGTTCTTCCTTCTTCTCTGTATTTACTTACCCGTTACTGGCGGGCGATAAGAAAACGGTGCTTGATGCGCCCAAGACGGTGGCCATCTCCGCATCCCTGGCGCAACGCCTGTTTGGAAAGGAAGAGGCCCTGGGTAAGACCATCCGCCTTAACCAGGAGGTAGCATTCAAAGTAACCGGCGTATTCAGGGATATATCGGTTAACTCCCATCTCAAAGCAGATATGTTATTGCCATACGCCCGCTACCTGGACATTGTAAAACCAGGCGATCCGGAAACTGCCTGGGACTGGGATGGCTGCTTAACTTATCTGCTGCTGCGCCCCGGTGCTGATGCCAGGGCGGTGGAAAAGAAATTTCCGGCATTAGTACAGAAATTTACCGGCGACTACTTTTCCAAGCTCAACGCACAGGTGATCTACCATCTGCAGCCATTAAAGGACATCCATCTATACTCTCATTACATGGAGGAGGCAGAGGCCAATGGCGATGGCAATACGGTATACCTGCTGTTGGGCATAGCTTTCTTTATCATCGTTATTGCCTGGATCAACTATATTAACCTGGCTACTGCCCGCGCGATCAACAGGGCAGTGGAGGTAGGTATCCGTAAGACGGTGGGCTCCATGAAAAGCCAGCTAATGAAACAGTTCCTGCTGGAGGCTGCACTGCTTAATGCCATAGCCGTAGGACTGGCATTGCTGATCGTATTGGCCGCCACGCCCTTCTTTAATGAGCTCACCGGCCTGCAACTGTCATTTTCATCACTGAATAACTACGCGTTCTGGCTTACGTTGCTGGGTCTTTTCCTGGCAGGATCATTCCTTTCGGGGTTATACCCGGCATTTATACTGGCCGCCTTTAAACCGGTGGTGGTACTAAAGGGAAAGGGTATTGCATCCCGGCAGGGGAGCGCTCTCCGCAAATCCCTGGTGGTATGCCAGTTTGCGGCGTCCCTGTTCCTACTGATAGGTACTCTGACCGTTTACCGGCAGATCCAGTTCATGCGCACGCAGAAGCTGGGTATGAATATTAATCAGACGCTGGTGGTGAGCACGCCTATTGTAGTGAAGAATGATTCCTCCTTCCTGCATTATACAAAAGCCTTCAAACAGGAGTTGTTACGCGATCCTTCTATCCGTATCATCGCGGCTTCCTCTATAGTACCCGGCCGTACATCCGGTTGGAATGCCGGCGCTATCCGCATCAAAGGCCAGGATATTGCCGTAGGCAAACAGTACCGGATCATAGATATTGATGATGATTTTGTGCCTGCCTATGAGCTGAAGCTGCTGGCCGGCCGTAATTTCTCAGATAAATTCGGTATGGACTCCAATGCGGTGATCTTTAACCGGGTGGCTGCCAGACAGCTGGGTTTTGATAACCCGGAAGACGCAGTGGGCAAGGTGATCGACTTCTGGGGCACTATGTGCACCATCACTGGGGTAGTGGATAATTTTCACCAGCAAACCCTGCGCGAAGCCTATGATGCGCTGATACTTAAACGCCAGCCCGGCCAGCGCGGCTATTTTTCTATAAAGATAGATGCTAACCAGGCACAGAGGGCCATTGCGGTGGTACAGCGGAACTGGAATACCTTCTTCCCCGGTAATCCGCTGGAGTACTTCTTCCTGGATCAACACTTCAATGATCAATATGAGGCGGACCGGCGCTTTGGACGGGTGTTTGGCTTGTTCACCACCCTGGCCATCCTGGTGGCCTGCCTGGGTTTATTTGGATTGGCCTCTTTTACCACGGTGCAGCGTACCAAGGAGATAGGCATCCGCAAAGTACTGGGCGCTTCAGTTATGGAGATAGTAACCCTGCTTTATAAGGAGTTTGCCATGCTGATCGGCATTGCCTTTATAGTGGCCACTCCGCTGGCCTGGTATGCCTCCGCCCGCTGGCTGGAAAATTATGCGTTCCATACAAGCCTGTATTGGTGGCTTTTTGTACTGCCTTTCAGTCTTATTTTATTGATTGCTTTTGCTACCGTAAGTTTCCAGAGT
This sequence comes from Chitinophaga agrisoli, assembly GCF_008386695.1. Classification (GTDB taxonomy): domain Bacteria; phylum Bacteroidota; class Bacteroidia; order Chitinophagales; family Chitinophagaceae; genus Chitinophaga; species Chitinophaga agrisoli. The sequence goes on along the minus strand of NZ_VUOC01000002.1, from coordinate 706,280 downwards.
ATTAAAGCGGCATTAACGAACCCCGTAACGAGTTTGAGAACGGAGTAGAAAGTAAATGCTTAAAAAACAGCTACTTATATAAAAAGAAAAAGGCGGTAAGAATACCGCCTAATTTTTTAACCATATCCTATGAAAAACCTACTACAAAGATATAAGCCAGCAGGTATCAACCTATTCTGATTTGGTGAACAGTAGATTTTATCTAGTAAACGCAAATAAATAGCTATTCTTAACCAGAAGTTAACAAATACTAACGACCTAATACATACGAAATAACCCCTCTTGGGTGGTCAAATATGATAAATCGTTACAACATCTGTCGTTTTTACTAACTTTGGCCTATGAGAATAGAAGAGGCCATAAAACAGGGGAAATTCCGCAGCAATTACCAGAAAGCGGTAGTGAACCTTATTTTCACCAGTAACTGGCTTCGGGATGCTCAGGCAGATTTCTTTAAGGAATATGAGATTTTACCCCAGCATTTCAATGCGCTCCGTATCATCAAAGGACGGCATCCCAAACCCGTTTCCGCGGGTGAGATAAAAGAAGTGTTACTGGACAAGGCCAGCGACGTTACCCGTTTGCTGGACAAACTCGTTAAACTGGGGCACGTCAACCGTCGCCTCTGCGATCAGAACCGCCGCAAAATGGACATTACCCTTACGCCTAAGGGACTGCAGCTCCTGGAAGACCTGGAGCCGCACATGAACGCCTTCTTCGGGGATCTGGCAGATCGCCTGAATGAGGAAGAGGCACAACAGCTGAGCGATCTGCTGGACAAGCTGCGCAAATAACTGATAGGAAGACGGAAGCATCGGGAATGCCTGTTATCAAAACAGGTGGCCATGCCTTTGCCCCTGTTACCCGGCGCCCGCCGTGTTTGCAATGTTCATTATCCTTAACAGGTACCATTCACAAAGAAGAAATTAATATATTAGCGCACAGGCATACCGCCTTATCAGATTGTAGCAACATCACTGACCGTAATTAATAATCAACTATGCATTTGCCCCCGCTTATTACAGACCTTGCGTTAATCCTTGCCGCTGCGGCGGTAACCACGCTCATCTTTAAAAAGCTGCGGCAACCACTGGTATTGGGTTATATAGTAGCCGGCCTGCTGGTAGGACCGCATGTATCCCTGGTGCCTACCGTAGCGGATGAGGCCAATATTCAAACCTGGTCAGAGATAGGCGTTATCTTCCTGCTGTTTAGCCTGGGCCTGGAGTTCAGCTTCAAAAAACTGATCAAGGTAGGAGGGGCGGCATCGATCACCGCCATTATAGAAGTGGCTTTTATGCTGCTGCTGGGTTATGCTGCCGGTCATCTGATGGGGTGGTCTGTGATGGATAGCATCTTCCTGGGCGGCATACTCTCTGTTTCTTCCACTACCATTATCATCCGTGCTTTTGAGGAGCTGGGCGTTAAAGGGCAGCAGTTTGCTGGCCTGGTGTTCGGTATCCTGGTGGTAGAGGACCTGGTGGCCATTGTGCTGCTGGTATTATTGAGCACCCTGGCGGCCAGTCAGCAGTTTGCCGGTATGGAGATGTTAACCTCTGTAGTAAAGCTGTTATTCTTCCTGATCATATGGTTTGTATCCGGCATATTTTTCCTGCCCACCCTGCTAAAAAGAACACGTAAGCTAATGAATGAGGAAACCCTGCTGGTTACCTCCATAGGGCTTTGCCTGCTGATGGTAGTGCTGGCTGTACAGGCAGGTTTTTCTCCGGCGCTGGGCGCTTTTGTAATGGGCTCCATCCTGGCAGAGACTACGCAGGCGGAGAAGATAGAGCACCTGGTAAAACCCGTAAAAGAGCTGTTTGGCGCGGTGTTCTTTGTGTCTGTAGGTATGTTGATAGACCCTGCCATGATCCTGAAATATGCTGGTCCTGTGGTCAATATCACGATCATCACCGTATTAGGTAAGCTGCTCAGCACCACTATCGGCGCACTCGTAGCGGGGCAACCACTTAAACCGGCCGTGCAGGCGGGTATGAGCCTGGCGCAGATAGGGGAGTTCTCCTTTATTATTGCCACCCTGGGACTTACATTGAATGTTACCAGCAGTTTCCTGTATCCTGTCGCTGTGGCGGTGTCTGCCGTTACTACTTTTACCACGCCTTACCTGATCCGGGTGTCAGAGCCAGTATACGTGCGTATTGCAGCCATACTGCCCCACCGGTGGAAAACCACCCTTAACCGTTATAGCGCGGCTACGCAAACCATTGCGGTGGTCAGCGATTGGCGGCAGCTGCTGCGGTCGTATTTTATGAATATGATCCTGTTCTCTGTTATCATTATAGCGGTGGTGCTGTTGGGCGCCTATTATATCCTGCCCAGGATCACGGATACTACGGGCGATCATCACTGGGGGCGTATTGCCACCGCTTTTGTGACGCTGCTGGTGCTTTCGCCGTTTATCTGGGCGCTGGCATTCCGCGGCGCCAGCAGCGCAGCCTCCGCCAATATATGGCAGCAGAAAAAGTACCGCGGCCCGCTGGTATTATTACGTTTGTTACGTGTAGGACTGGCGGTGTTCCTGATCGGTTTTTTTGTGGATCAATTCTTCTCTACTGCGGTAGCCTTACTGGTTACGCTGGCAATAGTGGCGTTGCTGTTCATCTTCTCAAAAAGGCTGCAGACTTTTTATGCCACTATTGAGGCGCGCTTTTTTTCTAATTTCAATGAAAGGGAAACCCGTGTAGGCGGTATCAATAAGCAGGTGCTGGCCCCCTGGGATGCGCATCTGGCGGTAATAGAGATCCGGTCCACTTCGCCGGCCATTGGCAAAACATTGCAGGAGCTCGCCCTCCGCGAAACTTTCGGTACAAATATCGCCCTGATAAAAAGAGGCGGTCAGCAATATGCGGCGCCTGGCGGTACGGAAAGGCTTTACCCTGGTGATGTAGTGACTGTGATAGGCACGGATGATCAGCTTACCCTGCTAAACCGTTTCCTGGATGAGCAGGATGGATCCCTCGAGAGCAAAACGCAGCCTGCCAATGATATTGTGCTACGCCGCTACCTGGTAAAGGAAGGCATGCCTCTTTTGGGCAAAACCATCCGCCAGACAGGCATCCGCGAGCAAACGCAGGGCATGGTACTGGGCATAGAGCGCGGCGGCCGCCGTTTGTTAAACCCGGACTCCAGCACCGTACTGCAGGAAGGCGATATCTTATGGGTAGCAGGTAGTGAAAAGCGCCTGGCCACCTTCTTCAAAAAAGGGCATTTATAATCCCTATTCGTACCTCAGTTCCGTTGTCTCTTCCGCGCCGTCCGCGCCAAAACTGGCCGTTACCCGGGTAGGATATCCTACGGCATTATAGGCGTATATATAGGTATTTACGCTTTTCTCACCTGTGGCTACATGGGTGATCTGCTCTGTTAATACATTATTGGTGGATAATGCGGCCGGCTGTATGTCTGTCATGTAACAAAGCCCGGTTATCTGCTGTTGCGGATTAGGTTTGTTATCATAGGTGTAGACAATGCTGGTTGTCAGCGCAAAGCTGCCGTTGGCCGCTGTTCTGCCGTAGCTATCCAGCTGGCGCATATTGCCGGCAGCATCCCAGCTATATGCCTGGTAGTTATGGTTCTCATACTGGCCGCGGGTGCTGCTAAAGAAATAACGGGCTGTTATCCGCCCTGCCTTGTCATATACCAGCGAATCGTATCCGTGGGCCTGTCCCTCTGTATAGTAACGGATCCGGCTGATCTGGCGGTAATCCTCCGCATAATCAAACGAAGAGAAGATCTCGCTGCTTTCGCCGCTTTCCTTGCCGGATACCAGCGTGCTTACCAGGTGGCCGCTTTCGTATACCGGTATACGCACATCAGTATACATTTCATCTGTTGTGCGCTGTACCCTGGTAAGTTTGCTGAGCTGATGCTGTGTATTGTAGGTGATCAGCAGCGTGCCGGCATGACTGTTGATCGCCTGTAACAGGGGACGTTCTTCATCTGGCGTGTGTTGATTGCGGAACGAAGAAAGGGCAATAGCAGCCACTGTGACCAATAATGCCACACGCTCCTTGTTGATCGTTTTCATAGGTGTAAACGGTTAAAGGATATTGGAATAGTTATGAATCAAAATAACAAAAAAGCATAAAGTGTTTATATCCCATTTTAGTGGTATTGTAAACATTTCCTGTGGTCTTATGTTATAGTATTACTATACCTCAAGCGGAAGCCCTCCCTGTATAATAAATGCGAACATCATTATGAGAAAGATCACCCATTGGATCATACTGCTGATAGCGGGAATAATGCTTTTTTCCTGTACTGGTTCCACCCGTATTACCGGTTCCTGGAAGAATCCGGAGATCCCGGCTGCCGCCAGGGACTATAAGAGCGTATTCATTGCCGCCCTTGTCAGGAATATGGAAGTGCGCACCAAACTGGAGAACGCGATGGCCGCACAGGCCAGCCTGCGGGATATCAAGGCCTATAAAAGCACGGATTACCTGGCGCCCCGTTTCCAGGAAAAGATGCCTAACCGTGAGGAGATGGTGCAGAAGATCAAGGCTACAGGCGCACAGACCATCCTTAGTGTGTCCCTGCTGGATAAGCACAGCGAGACCCGTTACGTACGCGGTAACCTGGGTTATGCGCCGGTGCCAACCTACGGCTGGTACCGGGGATTCTATGCTTATTACACGCACTGGTATCCTATGGTCTATGATCCCGGCTATTATGTAACAGACCGTACTTATTTCCTGGAGGCCAACCTGTATGATGCCAGTGACGAGAAACTGCTGTGGTCCGCACAATCGGAAACGGTGAATCCGTCCGGCATCGATCAGTTTGTGCAGGAATATCCGCAAAAGCTGGTAGCGCAGATGATCAGGGATGGACTGCTGCAAAAATGATCCTGGTATTTTTAACCTCCATATAATCAGCATAAAGCGTTGCACTACAGTCGTGCAGCGCTTTTGTTTTTAAGCGCTATTCCGGCGGGCGCGGCCACAGATGGGCACAAGCGGCCATCGTACTGGAACAATTTATGTGTCAGCTTAATAAAAAACATCGCTTATGTATACGCTGGGGATCAATGCCGCTTTCCATGACTCTGCAGCCTGTTTAATGAAAGACGGGCAGTTAATTGCGGCTGTGGAGGATGAACGCTTCACACATATCAAGCACGGCAAAAGGCCGGTACCTTTCTCTGCATATGAATTGCCTTTTCATGCTATTGATTATTGTCTACAGACAGCTGGTATCCATCTGAAGGATGTGGACCATGTTGCTTATTCTTTTGATCCGTATATCCTGCTGGGCAATGGTTACCAGGGCAAAGAGGATATTACGCTGCCGCTGGAGCCATCTGCACGTAAGATGCCGGAGAAGTGGATGTCGCCTTGGGACCCGCTGTTCCTTTCTTCCATCGTAAATGCGCCTGGCCAGCTGGTAGATGGTTATCCCCATCACCTGCAGCAGCGGTTTAAAGGCGCGGTGCTGGAAAAAGAGCAGTGGCATTTTGTGGAGCACCATCTTTGTCATGCTGCCAGCGCTTTTCTGCCTTCTCCTTATGAAAATGCCGCTGTGCTTACTATAGACGGACGCGGAGAAAAAGCTACCACCACCTTTAGCCTGGGTAATGGTAACGATATGCAACGCATTAGCCAGGTAGATATGCCGCATTCCCTGGGCCTGCTATATGAACAGGTAACCAGTTACCTGGGCTTTCTGCATTCATCTGACGAGTATAAGGTAATGGCGCTGGCGTCTTATGGCAAACCTGTGTTTGCAGATGATTTCCGGGAGATGATATGTTTGCAGGATGCCGGCCACTATACCATCAGCGATGAGCGCTTTGTAGAGCGCTTTGGGCCTGCGCGTGAGCGGGGCAGCGAGTTCACCGGTCATCACTTCAATATTGCGCAATCACTGCAGGTAGTATTGCAGGAAAAGGTATTGCAGCTGGCTGCATGGCTACAGCAGCAAACACAGGCAGAGAACCTTTGTTTTGCCGGCGGGGTGGCGTTGAATTGCGTGCTCAATGCCGCCATCCGCGATGCGGGGATCTTTAAAAACATATGGATACAACCGGCTGCCGGCGATGCAGGCACCGCCCTGGGCGCAGCCATGTGGATAGATGCGCAGCAACGCCCGTCACAGCAGCGCAGCTTTTATATGGAGCATGCCTACTGGGGACCGGATTACAATGATGAAGAGATCACCCGCTTCCTGGACTGGACAAAAACGCCTTACCGCCGTATGACGGATGTAGCTGCGGAAACAGCGGATCTGCTTGCGCAGGATAAGATCATTGGCTGGTTCCAGGGCCGTATGGAGTTTGGGCCCCGTGCGCTGGGCAGCCGCTCCATCCTGGCGTCTCCCATATCCCCGCAGATGCAGGCAAGGCTTAATGAGGTAAAGGACCGGGAGGACTTTCGCCCGGTGGCGCCTGTGGTCATGGAAGAAGACGCGGCGGAATGGTTTGAGCAGGCTGATTATTCACCGTTCATGCTCTTTGTATATAAAGTGAAACAGGATAAACGGGATAAGATACCCGCCGTGTGCCATGTAGATGGCACCGCCCGGATCCAGACGGTGAACCGCCGCCAGCACCCGCGTTATTACGATCTGTTGCATGCATTTAAACAGCGCACCGGCGTACCGGTGCTCATCAATACCTCGTTCAACACGTTGGGGAAGCCCATCGTATGCACGCCCCGCGACGCCATTGAATGTTTCTGGTCATCGCCTTTTGATGCGCTGGTGATCGGCAGCTTCCTGGTAGAGAAGAACAGGGGTAACCATTAAACAATTATCGCATGGGAAAGAAGATCTCCGTTATTATTCCTACGTATTGCCGGCCCGCTCTGCTGACGGAATGCCTGAAGACCCTGGCGCAGCAGCATTTTGACCGTGATGCCTTTGAAGTGATCGTTGTCAGTGATGGCCCGGACCTGCTTACCAAACAGGTAGTGGTATCCTGGAAGCATACTAGTCTGCTGGATATCGTCTATATGCCCCTGGATGCTAAAAAAGGCCCGGCGGCGGCCCGTAATGCCGGTTGGAAGCTGGCGAAGGGGCCACTTGTTGCATTCACAGACGATGATACCCGTCCGGACCCATTTTGGCTGCAGCAAATATGGGAGGCCTGGGCAGGAGAGCCGTTAATGGCCTTTACGGGGCGTTTAATCGTGCCTTTACCGCCTGCGCCTACTGACTATGAATGGAACACAGCGCAGCTGGAAACAGCCCGTTTTATTACCGCTAATTGCGTATGTACCCGCGAGGCCCTGGAACAGACAGGCGGTTTTGACGAACGTTTTGAGATGGCCTGGCGGGAGGATAGCGACCTGGAGTTCCGTTTGCTGCAGCAGAATATTCCTATCCGGCATTTACCGGACGCCATAGTTGTGCATCCGGTAAGGGCTGCCGGTTGGGGCGTAAGCCTGCGTGAACAAAGAAAGGCCATGTTTAATGCATTGTTGTATAAGAAGTTTCCAAAATTATATCGTAAGTGGATACATCCCCGGCCGCTCTGGGAATACTATGGTATGATCATATTTTGCCTGGTGATGTTGGGAGCGCTGTTGTCTGGGGCCGGAAGCGTTGCCCTGCTGGCGCTGCTGGGATGGATGATATTACTAACGGCGTTTATCCGCCGGCGCCTGGCGCATACTTCGCGCGCCTGGCCACATGTAGTAGAAATGATCATAACGTCTGTATTGATCCCCTTTTTGTCTGTGTACTGGAACCTATATGGGGCGTGGCGGTACAAGGTGCTCTATTGGTAAGACTATGCCGGCCTGTTCTTTTCCAGTCTTTCCTCCAGCAGCCCGCTGACCGCGGTTACAATATTCTCTGTAGTAGCTGGCGGGAGGTGCTGTTTATCGTATTGCTCATATACATACCGGATCACTTCATTCTTACTTTGCAGGTGTTGCGGCACATCGAAATACAGCACACTGCAGGGCACTTTCCAGGGTGTGTGCTGCGGATTGGTGAGCGCATACAGTACCACTACCGGGGTGTTTGTAGCGGCAGCAATATGTACGGTACTGGTATTTACGGATATTACCAGGGAGGCATGTTTTATCAGCACAATGAACTCTGTTAATGAGAACAGTCCCGCGGCTACACAGGCGCCGGCATCAACCCCTATTCCATGCCGGATACGGAGGTTTTGCGCCCGCTCTTCCGATGTACCGGTCAGCAGCAATTGCAGCTTTGTTTTGGCGATGATGGCCTTACCGGCTTCTATCCATTTCTGTACCGGGTACTGCCGTTTAAAGTCGCTTACGCCAGTATGCATTACCGCCCAGGGCCGGCTGGTATCAATCCCGCAATGTTCGATCTTCCGCATTATTTCCGGCCACTGCTCATCCTTTACTTCCAGTTGTAACTTTTCATTATCAGTTTTTGCGCCGATATGGGCCACCAGGTTAAGGTCCCGCTGTACCTGGTGATGGATGTGCGTATATGGCTCCCGCTCCGGCGCCCAGTGCGTTAGCAGGTGATACGGATTTTCGCGACAGTAAGCCAGGCGCATGGGAATGCCGGCCAGGTAAGCCAGCATTACAGCCGGCAAAGGGTTTTGACTGTACACGGTAAATACCACAGCAGCGTCATAGCGGCCCTCCCGCAGCTGCTGCACAATTTCATTAAAGGAGCTGGCTGGGTCTGGCAGCTGACTTTTCACCCAGGGCGCGTCAAAGATGATAGTATCGTCAATGGCGGGTATAGAAGGAGCTACTACTGCCCCCATGGTGGAGGTAAGCACGGTAATATGGCTCTGGAAAGTGGTTTTTAGCGCCTCTATAGCTGGAGAGCTCATAATAAGGTCTCCCATATTATCCAGGCGTATGCAAAGTATGCGCTGCATGTTAAAGACGGTATCAGATATAATGTGGCATAGATGCGGAAAACAGGAAGTCCTGTAAAGCTACGCTAATTTCAGCACAGGCGTGGTATGGATCCGCCGGATGATCATGGAGGTGGAGCGGCCCGGCAACAGTGGCAGTAATATCACTTCTCCGCCCAGTTGCTCTACAAGCCCGGCTTCAGGCAATGCATCTTTGGTGTAATCACCGCCTTTGGCAAAGATATGCGGCTGTATAGCCGCTATCAACGGCGCAGGCGTATCATCCTGTTCGCTGCCAAAGGGAATGATATGGTTTACGGCGCCCAATGCTGCCAGCACTTCCATCCGGTCATGCAGGCTGTTGATGGGGCGGTCGTTGCCCTTTAACCTGCGGATGCTTTCATCTGTATTGATGCCCACCATGAGGATATGGCCCAGCTGCCGCGCGCGGCCCAGGTAGTTCACATGTCCGCTGTGCAGAATATCAAAGCAGCCGTTGGTGAACACCAGCTTTTTACCCTGTGCCTTATACATGTTGCTGATATGCTGCAGTTGTGCCAGATCTGTAATGTACTTATCATTGACGGATAAGGAAGCATTCAGCTCCTGCCAGCTGCAATAAGCTGTTTCCTGTTTGCTGATGGCCACTCCGGCGGCGGTAGCCGCCAGTTCTGCCGCGGCGGCCAGGTCTGCGCCGGCCAGGCTGGCCAGCGTAAATGCGCTGATGTAGGCATCCCCCGCGCCGGATACATTGGGCGATATTACGGGGTGTGCGCCACAGCAATAAACCGGTTCCTGGCCGTCGAAGATCACTGCACCTTCTTCGTCCAGCGTTACTGCCGTTACGGCGGCGCCGGTACGGGTGGCAATATCTGCGCCCATGTTATTGATCTGCTGTGCACGGCAATGTGCCTGCACAGGTAATCCCAGTAAATTAACCGCTTCCTGGTAGTTGGGTTTTACCAGGGAAGGGGAGAGGGATTTGAAACATTCCAGCCGTTTGGAGTCTACCGCAATGAATTTTTTCTGTTGCAGGTTTAATGTCCGCAAGGCGGCTACCACCGCAGGTGTTAATAGCCCTTTGTTATAGTCTGCGATAATAATAGCGTCATGGCGCACAAACTCCTGTTGCAACAGGCGGATAAAAGCCTCCTCGGTATCCCGGTCTATTGCTGTTTCTGTGCCGCTGTCATAACGGGTCAGCAGTTGATGGCCGGCGGTGACCCTGGTTTTTACGATAGTGCTGCGTTGCGGACAGGTTATTATACGGCTGTTGATGCCTGCTACGTCCAGTAGTGTTCTGGCTTTTACGCCCTCTTCGTCCTGTCCGCTTACGCTGCAAAAACTTACCTGTGCGCCCAGGTATTTCACGTTTATGGCGGTGTTTGCGCCGCCGCCCAGTACCGTGGTGCGTGTTTCAATATCCACCACCGGGACCGGCGCTTCCGGCGTGAGCCGGGTGCTGGCGCCTTTCAGGTATACGTCCAGCATCAGATCGCCTATCACCAGTACGGCAGGCTGCGGGAATTGGGCAATTAACTCTTTATACATGGTTCCTTTTTTTACTAGCATTGGATAATACGCTTAGTTGTACATGATCAATGCTTCATTTTTTAAGATCAATGCTGCTGCCGCCAGCAGGTCATCTGCCACGAAAGATGGTTTCCTGTAAGGGTTGATGAGCCATTCTGTTTCATGTCCGTTGTCCAGCAGTACTGTCCGGCAGCCGGCACGGTTGCCCGCCTCCACATCATGCAGGATGTCGCCTATCATCCAGGATTGCTCCAGGTTAAGGTCCATCTCTCTGGCAGCCTGCAACAACATGCCGGGCATGGGCTTGCGGCAGCTGCAGTGTATGGCATACTCGTTTATTACGCCTTCCGGGTGATGGGGACAGTAGAAGAACCCATCCAGCTGTACTCCCCGCCAGCGTAACATACTGGTGATGTGCGCGATCACCGCCTCCATTGCTACATCGTCAAAATAGCCATGGGCAATACCAGACTGGTTAGATACCACGATCAATGCGTAACCGCGTGCCTGCAGCTGTTGCAGCGCTTCTATTGCACCTGTCTCCAGCTCTATTTTTAATGGGTCTGCATTATACGGCACATCTTTAATGAGCGTACCATCCTTATCTATGAATACTGCTTTTTTCATGGTGCTGGATTAGGTTATGCCTGGTGGGTAATTCCACCGGCTGTAATGGCGCTTTCGCTGATGGCCTGTTCATACAGTTTGTTCATCAGTTGTGCTACCCGTTGCCAGGTAAAAAGCGTGGCTACTCGTTTTACGGCATTATTGCCCATCTCTTCCAGTACAGACCTGCGTTGCAGCAGATCGTTAACAGCGCCGGCCAGCGCTGCAGGATCCCGGGGCGGCACCAACAGCCCGGTTTTGCCATGTTTTACGCTGTATTTGATACCGCCTACATCAGCGCCTATCACCGGCGTACCACATGCCATGGCTTCCAAGGGCGTAATACCAAATGGCTCATACCAGGGCGTTGTGATAAAAATGTCTGCGGCGGCATAAAAGAACTTAAGCTCTTCCCGGCCCTTACGGCCTGCAAATGTTACGGCGGCCTGTACGCCCAGGTCTTTGGCCAACTGTTTTAATCTTGCTATTTCTGGGTTAAAGCCCTGTTCGCATACTTCTGTTTCGCCGCCTACAATGATCAGGCGTATGCGCGCTCCGGTGTATCTAAGTTTAGGCAATGCCTGGATCACGTTGTCTACGCCTTTGCGGGGCACCATCCTGCCGAGTTGTAATAGTATTACATCATCCTGCGGCAGCTTCAGCTGCATACGCGCCAGGCGTTTATCAACCGCATACATCTCTTCCGGGTTTACCCCGCAGGGGATCACGCGGATCTTATCCGGCGGCGCCTGGTAGTATTGGATCAGGTCTTCGCGGTCCTGGGGACATTCGGCTATTACATAATCTGCCTGATGAATGGCCATTTGCTCTATATCCAGCCGTTCCGGGGGGAACTTATCCTGCTCGCCCTGGTGCAGGCGGCGGATATGACCTAATGCGTGGAAGGTGACAACAAAAGGTATGTGCAGTAAGGCTTTTATCTCCATGGCTACCAGCGCTGACATAAAGAAATTTGCATGTATCAGCTCGTAAGTAGTTCCTTCTTCCCGCATAAATGCCAGCATGTTATCGCGAAATGTTGCCATATACGGTAGTAGCTGCTCCTTTGGCAAACAGGCTACAGGACCGGCTTCAATGTGTATCACACGTACATCTTTGCGCCATTGTACGCGCTGGGGCAACTGGGGATGTTCCCAACGCGTGAAGATGTCAACGGCATATCCTTTTTTGGTAAGCTGATAGGCGAGCTCGCCTACGTATACATTTTGCCCTCCGCTGTCAACGCCGCCCAGCGCGGCAATAGGGGAAGCATGGTCGCTGATGAATGCTATTCTCGTTCTCATAATACAATGCTGGTTAAGTGATGAATTGCTCGTGCAGGGTCAATCATTATTGCCACAGCTGTTTACTGGCATCACTTCAAGAATGGAACCAAACCGCTTTACCGGAGTCTGCATGCCATGCATAGAAGTGTAGAATAACAGCAACACTTGTCTCTTCGTAACAGGCTCAGGTAGCGGGTTTCAATAGCGTTGTGATAAATGGTGATATGGGATGGGCCGTATGCAAATGTTGATGAATTAATTACTCACTGCGGATAAGCTACCACAACGCAACGTTAGGATTGCAATAAAAAAGGGTGTGCCGGTCCGGCACACCCTCTGCTACATACAGCGTTTACGTTTCCCTCAGTAACGTGTTGTATCAGTTCTTGTACTATCTTTTTTCTTCCAGTCTTTTTTGTGCATCTTATCTTTCTTCTTCTTCATCGTAGTATCCTGCTGATCCTGGTAATAGCCAGGCACTTCGCCGGTGGGAGCTACGTTGTGCTTTACATTCGCCTGGGCGATCACGAAGGTGCAAAGCGCGATGGACAGACCTAACACGGTAAGATGATTTTTCATGACTGACAAAGTTTTTGGGTGAGTGATGTTCCTACAGTTGCTAATCATGCTAAAACCCTGCACTTTTTATAAAGCAACAAAGTGACGAAGTATTTAATCCTTAATATGGTGTAATTCACTGTATTGCAGGTGGGGCGCGGAATAGGAGCGAAGAAGTGGGGTTTTAGCTGTGTGGATTTTTGGCCCGTATGGTAGACAGTGTCTACAGTTTTGCTATCTTCCATACGGGCTAAAATTGAATACCCTGGGGCAATTGCGGTGATCAGTTGTGCTTACTGGCCCTGCTGGTCTTTGCTTTTTTTGGGGTCCCATTCTATGTTGTCCGCCTGATCGTCCGTTAAATCGTTTTCTTCCAGGTCTTCCTCATCCAACACAGGCTCGTCATCCTCAACACCTTCTTCCTCCTCAGTACCTTCTTCGTCCTCAGCTCCCTCTTCCTCCTCTACATCTTCTTCCTCTTCCCCTTCATTTTCGTTACCATTTTGTTGTGATTCTTCGTTTTTTTGTTGCAGCGGATCTTCGTTGGGGCGCTGTTCACCCTGCTGCTGATCTTGTTTTTTAGTTTGCATAATATCAGGTTTTGATGGTGATCGCTACTTCCCTTTCATACTGTCCTTGTTCCTGCGGTAGGGCCATACAATGTATATGATCACCACTAAAAGAAAAATACCCAGCACTACCAGTGAAGTAAGCATAAATTGTTGTTTTGGTTACATTTAGCCCGTACAAGCATCAGGCCACGCGCCTGTGCAGCAGGCCCCGCCGTCATCGTTCATGGACAATATTATTATACCGCATAATTGCCTTAAAGCTGGCAGCGGCCGCTCCTGACCGCATGGCTGGTTGCCGTTTACAGGCGGATGGACACTAAAGGCGGAGGAGCCGCCTACTGTTCGTGGGATTCCCGAAAAAATAAAATTGTCCATCATTGTAAAAAGAATCGCCATTGTTCCCACAACGGGGTATAACGTAATTTAGCAGCGTTATGAAAAACGATACATACAACCACATTTACCTATTTGTTATTTCGATGATCTCCGCCATGGGAGGTTTTCTGTTTGGATATGACTGGGTGGTGATAGGAGGAGCGAAACCTTTTTATGAGCGTTTCTTTGAGATCACACAGTCGCCGGTGGCCCAGGGCTGGGCTATGAGCTGTGCCCTTGTAGGCTGCCTGGCAGGGGCGGCCATTTCCGGCGCGCTTAGCGACCGTTATGGCCGCAAGAAACTGCTCATGCTGTCGGCAGCCTTGTTCCTGGTATCTTCCGGGCTTACGGGGGCGGCGCACTCTTTTCAAAGTTTTGTGATCTACCGCATTATTGGCGGCATTGGTATAGGGCTGGCCTCCAATCTCTCGCCTATGTACATTGCAGAGGTAACGCCTGCCCACCTGCGGGGCAAATACGTGTCCATTAACCAGCTAACCCTGGTAATTGGTATACTGGCAGCCCAGTTGTTTAACTGGTGGATAGCAGACCCGGTGCCGGAGGGCGCTACGGATGCCTTCATCCTGCAGTCCTGGAACGGGCAAACCGGCTGGCGGATCATGTTCTGGGCAGCGCTGGTACCCTCCGCGCTGTTCCTGCTGCTGCTTATCTGGCTGCCGGAAAGCCCGCGCTGGCTGGCTACCCGCCAGCATACGGATAAGGCCCGGCAGGTATTGGCCCGGATAGGCGGCGAGCGGCATGCACAAACAGAGCTGCAGGCCATCGTACAAACCATGGATGCGGATACCCGCATGCACTGGCGGCAGCTGTTCCGGCCCGGCGTATCCCGTATCCTGATCATCGGTATTGTGATCGCCGCTTTCCAGCAGTGGTGCGGTATCAATGTTATCTTCAATTATGCAGAAGAGGTGTTCCGTGCGGCAGGTTATGGCGTATCCCAAACCCTGCTCAATATCGTGATCACAGGTAGCGTAAACCTGATATTTACCCTGGTGGCCATGTATACAGTAGACCGCTGGGGAAGGCGCCGCTTAATGATCTTTGGGGCTTGTGGCCTGGCAGTTATCTATGCCATCATGGGCACGCTCTATTACATGCAATTTAGCGGATGGCCGCTGTTGTTGCTGGTGGTACTGGCCATCTGTTGTTATGCCATGTCCCTGGCGCCGGTTACCTGGGTAGTGCTGTCGGAGATCTTCCCCAACAGCCTGCGCGGCAGTATGATGGCGATCGCCACGCTGGCCTTGTGGGCTGCCAGCTTTGGCCTTACTTATACGTTCCCGCTGTTGAACAGCGCGCTGGGCGCTGCCGGTACTTTCTGGCTGTATGGCGTTATCTGTGTGGGTGGGTTCATCTTTATCAGGGCTTATCTGCCGGAAACCAAGGGCCGGTCGCTGGAGGAGATAGAGCAGGATATGATAGGCGGCAACAAACCCGCTGCCGCAAGGCCGGTTACCGCCGGCTGATTGTATTGATCTTTAAACTTAATCTGTTAAAAATATAATTCGTTATGGAAGTTAAAGCCTGGCAGGAGGCTGTCATTATTCCTACTTATGGAATAGGGCAGCCGGAGAAGCACCCGGTATTCCTGGAGAAAAGAGTATACCAGGGAAGCAGCGGCGCCGTTTACCCGTACCCGGTGATAGAGAAGATCTTTGATGAGAAAACAGACCAGGAATGGCAGGCCGTATTCCTGGAGAATGACTATCTGCAGATCATGATCCTGCCGGAGCTGGGCGGCCGTATTCAGAAGGCCTATGATAAAGTGCGCAAACGCCATTTTGTGTATCATAACCAGGTGATCAAACCAGCCCTGGTGGGCCTTACCGGCCCCTGGATATCAGGGGGTATTGAGTTTAACTGGCCCCAGCACCACCGTCCGGGTACTTATGAGCCGGTGGACTGGTCCATAGAGCATTTCCCCGATGGCAGCGTTACCGTGTGGTGCAGTGAGCTGGAGCGGATGTTCCGCACCAAAGGCATGGCCGGTTTTACCCTGCATCCTGATAAGGCGTATCTCGAGATAAAAATACACCTGTATAACCGCACGCCGTTGCCCCAGACCTTCCTCTGGTGGGCCAACCCGGCTGTGCATGTGAATGAGCATTACCAATCCGTATTTCCGCCGGATGTGCATGCGGTATTTGACCATGGCAAGCGCGATGTATCCCGTTTCCCTGTGGCCACCGGTACCTATTATAAAGTTGATTATTCCGCGGGGGTAGATATTTCCCGCTATAAGAATATACCGGTGCCTACGTCCTATATGGCCATTACTTCCGGCTATGATTTTGTAGGCGGTTATGAGCATGATAGTCAGGGCGGATTGCTGCATGTGGCTAACCATCACGTATCACCCGGTAAGAAACAATGGACCTGGGGTAACAGCGATTTTGGCCAGGCCTGGGACCGCAATCTCACGGACGAAGACGGGCCGTATATAGAGCTGATGTGCGGCGTATATACGGACAACCAGCCAGACTTTTCCTGGCTGATGCCTTATGAAGAAAAGAGTTTTCAGCAATACTTTATGCCTTACAGCCAGGTAGGGTTGGTGAAAAACGCGAGCAAAGACCTGGTGATGAACCTGGAGCTCAATGGGGATAATGCGCGTTTTAAGCTGTATTCTACCGGGGCTTTCCCGCAAAGCAAGGCGGTGTTGTACAAAGGAGGAAAGGAGATATGGAGCCGTATGCTGGACCTTTCTCCCGCGGCCTATATCGAAGAGGACATCGCGCTGCCCGGCGATGCGGACATCACCCAGTACCGCATCAGCATCTATGACCAGCAGGGCCGTATTATGCTGGAATGGCAGCCCGCACCGGATGCCATACAGGCAATGCCGGCTGCTGCCCGTCCGGCCCTGGAACCGGCACAGATCGCAGAGATAGAGCAGCTGTACCTGACCGGCCTGCACCTGGAGCAGTACCGTCATGCTACCTATGATCCGGTGGCCTATTACCAGGAGGGCCTGCGCCGCGATCCGGGAGATATCCGCTGTAACAATGCGTTGGGTAAATGGTATCTGCGCCGTCTTTTAACACAGGAAGCAGAACAGCATTTCCGTCGTGCGATAGATACGGCAACCGGCCGTAATCCCAATCCGTATGATGGGGAGCCTTTCTATAATTTAGGCGTTAGCCTGCGCTGGCAGCAACGCCTGCCGGAGGCCTATGCCGCTTTCTATAAAGCCACCTGGAACGCCGCCTGGGCATCTCCCGGTTATTACCAGGCCGCCCTTATCTCCGCGCTGCAACAGCGTTGGGAGAATGCGCTGGATGAGGCTACCCGCTCCCTGCAAGGCAACTGGCGCCATCATAAAACAAGGCATTTGCTCACCGGTATCCTCCGGCATCAGGGCAATACGGCTGCTGCGCTGGAAATGGCCAATGCATCGCTGCAAATGGACCGTTTTAACAGTGGCGCCCATTTCGAAAAATACCTGCTTACAAAAGATGAAGGAGTGCTGCAGGAGCTGCAGCAGTTACTGCGCGGCAATATCCACAACTATATAGAGTATGCGCTGGACTACCAGGCTGCCGGTATGTATGCAGAGGCCCTGCAGCTGCTGCAGTCAGGCATTGACCAGCAGCAGGAGGTATATCCCCTGGCCTGGTATGTAATGGCCGCTATTGCCTGGGAAGCCGGCAACAGCAGCGCTGCGCATAGCTATTGGGAAAAGGCCGCCAGGGCGCTGCCGGATTACTGTTTCCCTCACCAGCAGGAGGCCGCACTAGCCCTGCAGCTGGCTATGGAGCAACACCCGGAAGACGCCCGTGCGCCTTATTATCTGGGTAACTACTGGTATCATTTCCGTCAATATGAAAAGGCCATCGCCTGCTGGGAGAAGTCCCGGCAGCTGGATGACTCCTTCTCTACCGTACACCGCAACCTGGCGCTGGCGTTCTTTAACAAAAGGCAGCAGCCGGAACTGGCGGTGACCAGCCTGGAAGAAGCTTTTGCGCTGGACCAGGGCGACGCCCGTATCCTTATGGAGCTGGACCAGCTGTATAAACGCCTTAACAGGCCAGCCGCATCCCGCCTGGAGCAGCTGGAAAAATACCCGGCCCTGTTGCTGGACCGTGACGATCTGTACCTGGAAAGGGTCACCCTGTACAACCTGCTGGGCCGCCACGAAGAAGCCTATGAGCTGCTGATGCAGCGTAATTTCCATCCGTGGGAAGGCGGCGAAGGCAAGGTTACTTTCCAGTATCTCTACAGCCTGACTGCAATGGCCAAAGCTGCCATTAACATAGCGGATTATACAAAAGCGCTGGAGCTGCTGGAAAAGGCGCGTTTTTATCCCCATAACCTGGGAGAAGGCAAGCTGTATGGCGCACAGGAAAATGATATTGAATACTGGAGCGGTTGCGCATATGCCGGTCTTGGACAAAAAGCCGAAGCGAAGGCTTGCTGGGAGCGTGCTGCCACCGGTACCGCGGTACCATCCGCAGCTATGTACTATAACGATCAGCAGCCGGATAAGATCTTTTACCAGGGGCTGGCGCTGCAGGAACTGGGCCGTAAGGAAGAAGCGAGGAGCCGTTTTAATAAGCTGATCGACTATGGAGAACAGCACCTGTTTGATAAGGTAAAGATCGAGTACTTTGCGGTATCCCTGCCGGACCTGCTGATCTGGGATGATGACCTGAACCTGCGTAACCGCCTGCACTGCGAATACCTCATCGGCCTTGGTCAATTGGGACTGGGTAGAAAGGAAAGGGCGGCAGACCTGTTTGAAAAGATACTGGTCATAGATCAGTACCATTTAGGCGCGCATATCCATCTGCAAAGAGGGGCGCAAACGCCTGCTGCGTTGGTGGGTTAGTAAGAAAACATACTGTCAAATAAAAAGCGGCCGTCTCATACATCATGAGACGGCCGCTTTAGTTATATTAAACTGATCATAATCAAAGGAATCCAAGCTCCAGGCGGGCTTCTTCACTCATCATTTCCTTGGTCCAGGCGGGTTCAAAGGTAAGATGCACATCTACATCAGACACACCTTCTATGCCGCGCACCTTCTCGTCTACTTCCCTTATGATATCGCCGGCTACCGGGCAGCCCGGCGCGGTTAAGGTCATAGTGATATTTACACGGTTATTGTCGCCAATCTTTATTTCGTATACCAGTCCCAGCTCAAAGATATTTACCGGTATTTCCGGGTCGTATACGGTCTTGAGCGTGGTTTCTATCTGATCCCTTAATGATGGTGCCTGTTCCATGATCGTGTGTTTGTTTTAGTTATTCAGTTTGGCCATATATGCCACCGCATACATTTTCATTTGTTTCAGCATGCTTAACAGCCCGTTAGAACGGGTGGGGGACAGGTGGCTGCTGAGGCCAATGGCGTCAATGAAGTAGATGTCTGATGTAGCAATATCTTTGGGCGTATGACCGGAGAGGGCGGCTATCATCAGGCTTATTAATCCTTTGGTGATCACGGCATCGCTATCGCCGGTAAAGTACAGTTTCCCATCCTTTAGCTCCGTATGCAGCCATACCCGGGATTGGCAGCCCTTGATCAGGTTATCGTCCGTTTTATATTGTGCGTCAATCAGTGGCAGTTCTTTTCCCAGTTGAATAATGTATTCGTATTTATCCATCCATTCCTCCATCAGGGAAAAATCTGCTATCAGCTCATCCTGTTTTTCGTTGATCGTCATTATCCGGTATTTTATCGCAACATGGCGGCAGCCCTTTTAACGCCGGCTACCAGCTTATCTACTTCTTCAAAAGTGTTGTAAAAGGAGAGGGAGGCGCGTACGGTGCCGGGAATCTTAAACAGGTCCATCAGTGGTTCTGTGCAATGGTGCCCGGTACGTACAGCAATGCCTTGTTTATCCAACAGTTCGCCCAGGTCATAGGGGTGTATCTCATCCACCAGGAAGGAGATAGCGCCCGCGCGGTGCGCTGCCTGGCCTATAAAACGCAGGCCTTCCACTTGCTCCAGGGATTGCAGGGCATATGCCTGTAGTTGTTCTTCGTAGTGGCGGATGTTATCCAGCCCTACCTGCTGCAGGTATTTGATGGCGGCCTCCAGCCCTATGGCGCCTGCCATATGCGGGGTGCCGGCCTCAAACTTATAAGGCAGCTCGTTATAGATAGTTTTGGCAAAGGTCACGGTCTTGATCATATCGCCGCCGCCCTGGTAGGGGGGCATCTTGTTCAGCCATTCTTCTTTGCCATATAATACGCCTATACCGGTAGGCCCGTAGATCTTGTGACCGGAGAAGGCCAGGAAATCCGGGTCCAGCGCCTGTACATCTATACTGATGTGCTGTACTGCCTGCGCAGCATCCAGCAAAACAGGGATATTGCGCGCATGCGCCAGTTCGATGATCTCTTTTACCGGGTTGATGCTACCCAATGTGTTGGACACATAGGTAACGGACACGATCTTTACGCGCTCATCCAGCATGCGGCGGTACTCATCCATCAGCAGCTCGCCACGCTCATTGATGGGGACCACTTTCAGCTCAGCGCCTTTTTCTTCGCAGATCATCTGCCAGGGCACAATGTTGGAATGGTGCTCCATAGCGGAGATGATCACTACATCCCCGGCCTGCAGGAATTTGCGGCCAAAGCTGCTGGCCACCAGGTTAATACCGTCTGTGGTGCCTTTGGTAAAGATGATCTCGTGGGAATGTCTGGCATTGAGGTAAGCGGCTACCGTTCTGCGGGACTGCTCATAGGCTTCTGTAGCCTGCTGGCTCAGCTGATGCACGCCACGGTGCACGTTGCTGTTATAGTTCTTATAGTATTGTTCCAGCGTATCCAGTACTATCTGCGGTTTCTGGGTAGTGGCGCCATTGTCAAAATATACCACCGGCTGGCCAAAGACCTTTGCCTGTTGTAACAGCGGAAAGTCTTCCCTGATGCGCGCCACATCCAATACCGGTGCTATAGCTGTTGATACGTGTTCCATATTCAATGATAAATTTTCAATTACGAATTACGAAACGGGTTTTCGTAATTCGTAATCAATCATTATTAATTAGTTCCTGGTTACATACCGCAGGATCTCCTCTGTCAGGTAGTGCTGCAGGGCCGGGATATGTACCTGGTCGGTGATGTCGAAGGCAAATGCGTTCACCAGCAGGGTTTTGGCCGCTTCCTGGCCAATGCCGCGTGAGCGGAGATAGAACAGTGATTCTTCGCTGAACTGGCCTACGGTGAAACCGTGGCTGCATTTCACATCATCTGCATAGATCTCCAGCTGGGGCTGGGAATTGATGTTGGCCTTCTCGCTGAGCAGCAGGTTGTTGTTCTGCTGGAAAGCGTTGGTCTTCTGGGCATCCTGGTGCACATGTATGCGGCCGGTAAATACGCTGTTGGCGTTATCCAGCAGCACGCCCTTGTACAGCTCATTACTGTTACAATGGGGTACCAGGTGATCCACGAAGGTATGATTGTCTACATGCTGCTGTTCCGTTACCAGGGTCAGGCCATGGAGGTCTGTTTCTGTGTAGCTGCCTTTGAGCGCTACGCTCAGGTTGTTACGGATCAGGTTAGCCTGCGGCAAAGCAAAGTTATGGTGATGGTAACGGCTGTAGGCCTGCTGCAGGATAGCGGTATGGGTCACATGCCGGCTGTCCTGTACGGTGTTCTGCAGGTTGTAATGCCACAGCTCTGCGTTCTCTTCCAGTATCACCTCGCTTACGCTGTTTACAAAAGCTACTACGCCATCATGCAGCCCAACGGAACTTTCTATGATGGCGCCGGAAGCATGCGGGTGTACGATGAACAGGTGGCGGGGCTGGAGGAAGGCGTGCTGGGAAAGCGTATACACATGTACAATGTGCAGGGGCTTATCCAGTATGGCATTCTTCTTCAGCTCTATATACAATCCATCTGCAAACAGGGCAGTGTTAAGCGCCGCAAAAGGCTGGTCTGCCAGGTGCGGGTGCTTATCAAAATGGGCTTTGAACCCTGCCTGTTGGGAGGCTTCGCTCAGTTTGCTGATGGTGATGTCCTTGATCTCCGGCAGATCAGATAATTCCGGCTGCAGGTGACCGTTCACCAGTACAGCGCGGTAGCAGGGCAGGTCTGCAATGGCAGCCGGGGCAACCTGGCTGGCCGTTACGGGTAAAGGCTGCTGCTGCAGTATAAAAGGTTGTTCCTTTAAAGTGCGTTGGATGTTGGTATAGCGCCATGCCTCTGTTTTCAGATCGGGCAGGCCCAGGGAACGGAACCGAGCCAGGGCATCCTGCCGGGTGGCATACAGCACATCTTCCTTGGGTGTAAGGCCATTGCCGCCTTCCAGTATATATTGGTAGAATGGTATTGTTATGTCGTGTGTCATCCCTTTTAGTTAATAATTAAGCATGAATAATTAATAGTCAGGGCAGTTGTGGCTGCCCGGTTATTAATCAGTCATTGGTTCATTATTCATTCACTCAAACGTGCACTTCTGCTTCCCTGAGCCAGTCGTAGCCTTTCTCTTCCAGTTCCAGGGCCAGTTCCTTGGTGCCGGTCTTTACAATACGCCCATTGTACAGTACGTGCACAAAATCAGGGATAATGTAATCGAGGAGACGCTGGTAGTGGGTGATCAACAGGAAGGATTTTTCCGGGCCGCGCAGTTTGTTAACGCCGTTGGCTACAATACGCAGGGCGTCGATATCCAGACCGGAGTCGGTTTCATCGAGTATACCCAGTTTAGGATCCAGCATAGCGAGCTGAAAGATCTCGTTACGTTTCTTTTCGCCGCCGGAGAAGCCTTCGTTCAGGGAGCGGTTCATCAGGTTGGCGTTAAAGTCCACCAGTTGTTGTTTCTCCTTGGTCAGTTTCAGGAACTCTTTAGCTTCCAGGGCGGGCAGGCCTTTATATGCGCGTATTTCGTTCAGCGCTGTTTTAAGGAAGTTAAGGTTTGATACGCCGGGGATCTCCACGGGGTATTGGAAAGCCAGGAACACGCCTTCACGGGCGCGGTCTTCCGGGGAAAGCTCCAGCAGTTCTTTGCCGTCGAAGTTCACTTCGCCTTGCGTCACCGTATAATTTTCGCGTCCTGCAAGCACAGAAGCCAGGGAGCTCTTACCGGAACCGTTAGGTCCCATAATGGCATGCACTTCACCTTTGCGGATCTCCAGGTCAATACCCTTCAATATTGCTTTCCCGTCTACTTCTGCGTGCAGATTTTTAATCGTCAGCATGATATGTTTTGTTTCTCTGTTGTTTTGTTCGTTTACGTAATATATTATCCTACGCTGCCTTCCAGTGTGATGGAGAGGAGCTTCTGGGCTTCCACCGCAAATTCCATGGGCAGCTGGTTCAGTACTTCCTTGGCATAGCCGTTTACGATAAGGGCTACCGCTTTTTCAGTATCGATACCGCGCTGGTTCAGGTAAAAGATCTGGTCTTCCCCGATCTTGGAGGTGGTAGCTTCGTGCTCTACGGTAGCGCTTTTGTTCCTGGACTCTATGTACGGGAACGTGTGGGCGCCGCAGCGGTTACCGATCAGCAGTGAGTCGCACTGGGTAAAGTTACGGGCATTGTGTGCGCGGGGACCTACCTGTACCAGTCCGCGATAGGTGTTATCGCCCTGTCCGGCAGAAATACCCTTGGAAATGATCCGGCTGCGGGTATTGCGGCCCAGGTGGTAGATCTTGGTACCGGTGTCTGCGATCTGCTTGTTACGTACTACCGCAACGGAGTAGAATTCGCCCTGTGCGTCATCGCCCTGCAGGATCACGCTGGGGTATTTCCAGGTGATGGCTGAGCCGGTCTCTACCTGTGTCCAGGAGATCTTGCTGCTGTTGCCTTTACAGATACCGCGTTTGGTCACGAAGTTATAGATACCGCCTTTCCCGTCTTTATCACCAGGATACCAGTTCTGCACGGTGGAGTATTTGATCTCCGCATGGTCCAGGGCTACCAGTTCTACCACGGCAGCATGCAGTTGGTTCTCGTCCCGCATGGGAGCAGTACAGCCTTCCAGGTAGCTTACATAGCTGTTATCGTCGGCTATGATCAGTGTGCGTTCAAACTGACCGGTGTTCTGCGCATTAATGCGGAAGTAAGTGCTCAGCTCCATAGGGCAGCGCACTCCTTTAGGAATATATACGAAAGAACCGTCGGAGAATACGGCGGCATTCAAAGCTGCAAAGATGTTATCGGAGTGGGGCACTACAGATCCCAGGTATTTTTTTACCAGGTCCGGGTGTTCGCGTACAGCTTCTCCAAAGGAGCAGAAGATCACGCCCATCTCTTTCAATTTGCCTTTAAAGGTGGTAGCTACGGAAACGCTGTCAAACACTGCGTCTACGGCTACGCCGGAAAGGGCTTTTTGTTCGTTAAGGGGGATACCTAGTTTTTCGAAGGTCGCTAGCAGTTCAGGGTCTACTTCATCCAGGCTGGCCAGTTGTTTCTTCTTCTTGGGAGCGGCATAATAGGAAACGGCCTGAAAGTCGATGGCAGGCATAGGAAAATGCTGCCAGGAGGGCAGTTGCATCTTCTTAAATGCCTGGTATCCTTTCAAGCGCCATTCCAGCAGCCATTCCGGTTCTTCTTTCTTGGCGGAGATAAAGCGGATGATCTCTTCATTGAGACCAGCTGGCGCTATATCCATTTCAATATCGGTGGTAAAGCCAAACTCATATTCCTTGTTGGCAATATCATCGATTATCTCGTTACTGTTTCTCATACTACTTTGTCTGTTTGCGGTTCAGCCGTGCGATGCGTTGCTTCCTTATGCTATGATCCTTCACCGGACGCCTGAAACTGGTCTATACTGCGAAGCTCTCCCCGCAGCTACAAGTTCTGGTGGCATTGGGGTTATTGAAAAAGAGGCCTTTGCCATTCAGTCCGTCTGAATAGTCCAGTTCTGTGCCGTAAAGATATAGGAGGCTTTTCATTTGTACCACTATCTTAACGCCTTTATCTTCAAATATTTGATCGCCAGACTCTTCGCCGGTCTCAAATTTCATCACATATTCCAGGCCGGAGCAGCCGCCGCCTTTTACGCCCACACGCACAAAGGTGCCAGGTGCATGGCTTTCCCTCACCATCAGGTCCTTTATGTATACGCTTGCTTTTTCTGATACGGTAATCATAATAATAAGCTTTTAGTCGTTTGCCGTTAGTTTTTAGCTAACAGGCTGTTTATCAGATGTTTCGATTTTTATAGTTAACTATTGGCTTTGAGCTGATAGCTAATCGTTTATTTATTTTCCGGTGGCCCCTGCGGCCAATAACGGCTAAATTAACCCATTCTACTGCAATATAGTCTCTAGCTAAATGCTAATTGCTAAAGGCTAACCAATTGGTAATCAAGCTACCCGTGATTTCGCATCCGCTAGTAGCGTTACCATTTGGCCCAGCTTTTGCTCATACGGGGCTGTAAAGTTACTGGTATCTGCATCAAATAAATGATCTTTCAGTACCGGAATGGAAAAAGGCAGTACCCATGCGCGTAAAGCTTTGGCTACTGCATCCATGGCATTAATGCCCTGCATGGCCTGTGTACCGCCGGCCCAGCACACCAAAGCTACGACCTTTCCCGTTAAATAGGGGCGGCCGTGCCTGCTGGTGAGCTCAAGCCAGTCGAGGCAATTTTTCATTACCCCGGTCATGCTACCATGATATAAAGGCGTTAGCCAAACCTGGAGCTCCGCATTGCAGAACATTTCGCACATGGCCTTTACACTGGCGGGTGTTTCGTTTTTAGCGGGATCAAAGAACGGAATGTCTGCTTTGGCCGGACTAAACACCTGGGGGGTGAAGCCTTTTTGCCGGAATTGGTCCTCAAAGTAACCTACCAGTTTACCAGCGGTGGAAACGGGACGGTCATCCATGGAACCATTAAATATCAATACGTTCATTTAACTCTTTAATTGTCAGTGGATTAAATTGTTATAATACGTTATGATCCAGGGAGTGTTGCTCGCAAAGGTCGTATAACCTTACAACAATATTTTTTTAACTAGTACAAAATTACGAGATTTGACAATAAAACAAGTAATAACTTGGAAAATTATATGCCAAAGATCAAAACGGCTGCCGACCGGTTCCTGGTGCTTTTAAAGACCCGCGGACCGCAAACTGCTGCTTCGCTTGCTGCCGAACTGGGCATCACGGGCGAAGGAGCACGGTTGCAATTGCTGAAACTGGCAGAGGAAGGACTCGTGGTAGCCGCTACCAGTGCACGCGGGGTAGGGCGGCCGGTACAGGTATGGAGCCTGACGGCCCAGGGAAATGCGCATTTTCCGGACAATCATGCAGAACTAACACTGCAGCTTATAGACACTATCCGTCATCAGCTGGGACAGGAAGCCCTGGACCAGGTGATCTCCGCTCGGGAGCAACAACAGGTGGAAAGATACCTTAGTGCCCTCGAGGGTGTGGACGGGATCGGTGATAAGATCGCCCGCTTTGCGGCCATCCGCACGGAAGAAGGTTTCCTGGCGGAATGGCGCCAGGATGAGGAAGGTTTTCTATTTATAGAGAACCATTGCCCGATCTGCAGCGCTGCTACCCAATGTATGAATATTTGCCAGTCAGAATTACGGACTTTCCGCACCATCCTTGGGGATGAGGTGACCGTTTCCCGCGCGGAACATATTGCCAGCGGCGATCACCGGTGTGTTTACCGGATAGACTTTGCCGGTTTACTGGAGTTGAAAGGGGAGTGAGTACGCTATTACTACGGGTGGAGTGCGCTTTTACTCCAGGGAAAGTGCGCTTTTACTCCCCAGGAGCGCTATAGGAGAGCGCAAGGTAAGCACTGACCCCAATGCCCATTATTTTACCCCCTTTTTTAAAATATCAACACCATAGTACCGCTGATAATCAGCAGGGCTCCAACTGCTGTTTTCCAGGTAAGGGCTTCGTGCAGGAAAATAACGGATAATATAATGGTCAGCGCTACGCTTAACTTATCTACCGGGGCCACCTGGGATACCTTGCCGATCTGCAGGGCTTTAAAATAGAAGATCCACGACAGGCCGGTAGCCAGGCCGGATAATACTAAAAACAGCAGGCTGTGCTTAGAAATGCCATTGAGACCTTTGGCTTCGCCGCGTACGAGTACGATGGTCCAGGCGACTATTAATATAATAAAGGTGCGGATGCCGGTAGCCAGGTTAGAATTGATGTCTGACACGCCGATTTTGGCAAAGATGGCGGTGAGAGCGGCAAAAAGCGCGGAGAGTAAGGCATAAAGCCACCACATAAGAGGGAGAATTGGTTCAAATAAAGATAGGTAGTTTGAGGGGGATTGGGTTGGCTATATTTTTTAATAGCATGGGCTATAAATAAAGGCGCCTGTCTGAGAAGACAGGCGCCTTTATACGTATCAGATACGTGGTTTATTTACGATCGTTGTTCTTGCTGCGCCGCGGTGGCTTTTGCGTTAAAATGAAATAATTATACATTTCTGAAGGTGGGGATATCATTCCCTTTTTAATATCATCCGTGAAGTTTAATATCGGAAAAATCAAACGGATTATTATACCTTCCTGCCCAATATCTTCAAGCTTCTTTTTACGCCATCCAGTTCTGCAATGTCTGGCAGATGGGCCCATTCTGCAAAGCCCATTTTTTCAAACAGCTGCAGGCTGGGCGTGTTGTGGGCGAAAATAAATCCTAAGAGGGTCTGAACGCCCAGGGCGGGGCATTGCGCAATAGCATATTCCAGGATGGCTTTTCCTAAGCCCTTGCCCCGGAAATCCGGGTGCAGGTAAATGCTGATCTCTACCGTGGCATTATAGGCGGGCCGGCCGTAGAAGGATTGCAGGCTTACCCAGCCGGCGGTCTGGCCGTCCATTTCTACCATCCACAGCGGACGGCGTTCTGGTGTGTGCGCATGATACCACGCTTCGCGGTCTGCGACTGTTACGGGTGTAGTATCCGCCGTTACCATACGGGAGGCGATGGTAGTATTATAGATGTCTACGATCACAGGCAGATCGGAAGGGAGCGCATTTCTGAATTCTAAAAACATGGCGCCAAATGTACAAAAGTTGTTATTTCTTTTTCACAGGGCGCAGCTTCCTTTTTTCCGGCAGCTCTCCCAACAGGATGGCCCAGGGGTGCATGCTGTCGATACGCTCAAAAATGATCTTGAGCATGGCAATGACAGGAATAGCCAGGAACATACCGGGCACACCCCATAACAGGTTGCCGGTCACTACGCCGATGATGGTCACCAGGGCATTGATCTTTACTTTGGAGCCCATGATACGGGGTAATAATATATTACTATCCAGGAAGTGTACGATCAACAGGGAAATACCCACCTGGAAGGTGGCGCCCAGGGTACCGGTGGTAAGGGTAACGATCATACAGAGTATAATGGCGGTAAAGATGCCCAGGTAAGGGATAATATTAAATACGGCTGCCATGATGCCCAGGAGCATGGCGTATTTAATGCCCAGCATCCAGAAGATAACGCAGTTCACAATGGCTACTACGATCATCTCTATCATTAAGCCGCTAACATAACTTTTGATAATAAAGCGTGTTTGCTGGATGATATCTACCAGTTTGTCGCGGTGTTTTTCTTCGAAGAATTTTACCAGGAAGGTAACCAGCAGGGAGCGGTATAAGAGCAGGAAGAAGGAGTACAGCAATACGAAGATCACGAAGATGAACAGGGAGGATACCGCGCCAAGGGTTTGACTCAGGAACGTGGTGGCAGAGCCCAGGGTGCCCATGGCCAGCTGTTCCAGGTAATCCAATTGTTTATGCGCGTTGATGTTGAATTGTGCGTTTATCCATACCTGTAAGCTATCCAGGCTTTTTATGAGCTGTTTCTGCAGCTGGGGGAAGTCAGATACAAAAGCACCCATTTGCGTGGTGAGGAGGGTAACCACCCCCAGCAATGCTATCACGAAGAAAAATACGGCGGTAAAGGCCGCCAGTCCCCGGGAAAAGCCCCAGTGTTCCAGCTGGGTGGCGATGGGTAGCAGCATAATGGCTACCAGCGAGGCAAACAGCAGCGGAATGGCAATGGTGGCACTAAAGTGCGCAATGTATATGATCAGCACCAGCGACAGTAGGGTATAGGCCAGGCGTGCGGTAAAAGGTAGTTTGCTCTCGTTCATCCGGTATAAACATTTATTCAAAAATAACCGCTTTCCCGGTTTGTTGGTTTATAAGTTTATTAGTAGTTTAAAGTTCACGTCAACCGATAAACCCATTAACCATGCAAAGACAACTATACCTGTTGATTTCCTGCCTGTTAGTACTGTCCGGCCTCAGGGGCTACTCACAGTCTTTTTCCAAAAATAATATTGACAGTTTGCCGGTGCGCGGCTTTTGTATTGCTGCTCCGCCTGCTGCAGGCGTGGACAGTTTTATCACCTTTATCCATAAGGAGCTGGCGCCCAGGCATATCAATACGCTGGTGCTGCGGGTGGATTATAACTACCGCTACCAGCGGCATCCGGAGCTGGCGGATGAGGGTGCGCTTACCAAACAGGATGTGGCCAGGCTGGTAAAGGCCTGTAAGGAGCATAAGATCCGCATTATTCCGCAGGTGAACCTGCTGGGGCATCAATCATGGGCAGGTACTTTAAACAGCCTGTTGCGGGTGTACCCGCAGTTTGATGAAACCCCGCATGTAAAGATGCCGGAGAATTATGTATGGCCTAACGCGGACGGGCTATACTGTAAGAGCTACTGTCCCCTGCACCCGGAAGTGCATAAGGTTGTATTTGACCTGATGGATGAGATCTGTGAAGTGTTTGAGACCAATGCCTTTCATGCCGGTATGGATGAGGTATTTTATATAGGGGATGATAAGTGCCCCCGCTGTGGCGGCCGTGATAAGGCGGAGCTGTTTGCCGGCGAGGTACGTACGTTGCGCGATCACCTGGCTTTGCAGGGGCGTGAGCTCTGGATCTGGGGCGACCGCCTGCTGGATGGCAAGACCACCGGTATGGGTATGTGGGAGGCCAGTCTTAATAACACGTACCGCGCTGTGGATATGATCCCTAAGGATGTAATGATCTGCGACTGGCATTATGACCGGGCGGATAAATCTGCAGTATATTTTGCCATGAAGGGATTGCGGGTGATCACCTGCCCCTGGCGTAAACCAGAGGTAGCTACGGAGCAGCTGGATGATATGCTACGTTTCCAGGCCAGCGCAACCAAAGAGATGAAGCCTATGTACCAGGGGATCATGCAGACGATCTGGTCACCGGCGCCTGCTTTCCTGCGCGAATATTATGGCGGTCCCAGGATCGTGAACCGCAGGAATGATGAGGATTCGCTGCATACGCAGACGAATTGCTTTAAGGCAGTGTTTAAATAATGTGCTGATGTGCTAATGTGCAGATGTGCTGATGAATAGATTAATTGATGTATTGATTTGATTATGGAATGACCATACTAATCAGCACATCTGCACATCAGCACATCCGCACAATAGAATCAGAGCAGTTGTTTCATATAAGGTATATAGATCTCACAGAGGTTGGGGCCAGTGAGTGAGATAAAGAAGTGGTTGCCGCTCATTTTATAGATGCCCTGGCGGCAGCAGCGGTTAATAAAATCGTACATGGGTACGCCGGCAGTCACAAAATCCATTGGTACCTGCAGGCGCAGGTAGTTGCCGCCATTCAGCCGTTTATGGATCAGGTGGGGGAATTGGGCGCCAAACTGCAAGTGGGCTTGTAGATCTTTAGCCGGCAGGGATACGCCGGCATACATACTAAGCTTTTCATAATCTGTTACGGGTACGGCATCGAGGGTGCCGGTAATGATCTTGCCCTGAGGCAGGTCGAGGGTATCGAGCATTTTCCGGAAGCGTTGCTCATGATAGCTCATTTTCATCACCAGCTGGGCAATGGGGTCCTGGCCATAGGAGATGAGGGTATAGTACATTACCGCATCGGGGAGTATAACGTGCTCCGCGCGGTCAAAGCTGAAGAAGTCGCTGATAGTGCTTCCCTGCTGTGCATACACGGCGGTGATCATGGCGGTTAGCTCCAGGGTCCTTTTTTCATTAGGGAGCTCCTCTATTTTACGGAAATACCGGGGGCTTCTGCCAAAATGGTTGGTGAAGGCCTTGGTAAAGGCCGCCATGGTGGCGTAGCCGGACAGATCGCTGATCTCGCCTATATTATAACCACTATGCCGCAGTAAACCCGCCGCCAGCTCCAGCCGGTGCCGTTTTACGTATTGCCAGTACGGCTCGCCCATGATCTCCGCAAAGATGTGATAGAAATAAGAATAAGAGATCCCCAGCCAGTCAGACACATTTTTCATATTAAACGACTCCATCACGTGATCATCCGCGTAACCGAGACCGCGCAGGGCATATTGTTCCAGTTGCTCTCTTGTAGGTGCTTTGGGCTTCATGTCAGTTTTTCCAGGTTTTTAAGAGGGTTATTTTTTGCTGTTAACTAATTACCACACAGAAAGTTATAGATGTATATATGAAATAATGAATAAAGGTAATTTTCCAAGTATTCTAAAGTTAACGTTTTAGTCATTAATTGAGAAAAAATTATTACATGGCAATTGAAAACTATACCTTTATACTTTTTTACATTTTCTTAACGTTATTATACTATTCTATTAGCCTCTAAACCTTAGCAAGTTGAAAAAGATTACATGGATATTGCTGCTTACTTTTCTGGCCCCTCTCTGCGTTTTTTCACAAGACTGGCATGTAGGTGGTTTCCTGGGAATCAGTAATTACAGTGGGGACCTCGCACAATCCCGGGTGGATATGCGTTATACGCGTCCGGCGCTTGGCCTTATGGTCAAAAGGGATATTAACCGCTATCTTACGCTGCGTGCGGGCCTTAATATGGGGCATATAGCGGCGGCGGACAGCACCAATGAAAGCAAACTGCTGGTACAGCGTAACCTGAGCTTCCGTTCTGTAATATGGGAAGGGAACCTGATCGCTGAGATCAATTTCCTGGACATCTATGACAAAGGCTTTACGCCTTATGTGTTTGGCGGTATCGCTGTGTTCAGTTTCTATCCTACTACAAAAGATTCCCTGGGGAATACTGTTACATTGCGCCGGCTTAATACGGAAGGGCAGGAGCTGGCGGAATACCCGGAAAGGAAACAGTATAACCTTACGCAGTTTGCCCTGCCATTTGGCGCGGGCGTAAAGGTGATGCTGAGCGACGCCTGGACCCTTGGATTTGAAGTGGGGATCCGCAAAACATTCACGGACTACCTGGATGATGTGAGCAAGACCTATGTAGACCAGGACTTACTGCGCAGATTTGGGCAGAAATCCGTTGATTTTGCCTACCGGGGCGATGAGGTAAACGGCAAAGGGCTTACACCCGGTGTTTATCCTGCGGATGGCACTATCAGGGGCTCTGATAAACATTCCGACTGGTACATTTTCTCCGGTCTTACGATCACTTACCGTATTGGTGGTGGCGGCAGCCGTGGTCCTTTTGGCAGGCAGAAGTTCTCTTCCTGTCCAAGATATTGATCATCAATTCGATTTTGGCATAATACTTGTTGAAAGGGAGGTCGCAAAATCGCCCCCAACAAAGTCCACAATAAAAAAAGGTATCCCGTCCACCATCGGTTGGGCGGGATTTTTTATTTGGCATACTCTTTGAATTATATACGTTGAAACAGGTAATAAACGAAGCGGTCGCCAACTGGACAAAAGGCCACATGGATCAGAAACCGCGGAGATAGTAAGAGCCGGAAAGGCCGGCCAGGTTGGACGCTTCACCTACCTGTTCATTACAATAAACACTACGTATTTTCGTTTTAATAACAGTAAAACGGCTTCATTTCAACAGGGTTAAAACTGCATGCTAATAGTGGTAAAACTGCGTTCTAATAGTAGTGAAATTGTATTTTAATATTAATTTAATAACTGCGTTTTTTAGTAAAAATAAACTGAACACCGGCAAGAACCGAACAAGCTATCAACCTTTCACCCTTTCCCGGGTAACACACCATCTGCTAAAACAACATTCTTTAAGAACTTAAAACTGAACAGCATGAAACGCGTATTCTTCATGATGCTGCTGTTAATGGGCATCGTATTTTCTTCACAGGCGCAAAGAGGGCATTACGACAGGGGATATGGACATGGCCGTGGCCATGGAAACGGGCACTGGAAACACGAACGCTATTATTATAATGATTGCAGGCCGGGCAGGGTAGTGGTGTACAGGCAGCCGGTATATGTGGCTCCCAGGCCGGTATATGTAGCGCCTGCGCCGGTATATTACGCGCCCCCGCCGCCTCCGCCGGTAGTATACTATCCCAGCCGTCCCCGGGTGGTAGTGAATGCGGGTATCACCATCGTGCATTAGTCAATAACGGATAGATTTGTAAATGTCCTGTTCCTGCAAGGGGGCAGGACATTTTTTATTGACATATATTTGAACTTACTTTGTCTTTTCATTGATTATGCCGTACAAGAATCTGAAACATTTTATTGATACGCTGGAAAATGCGGGTGAGCTGGTGCGCATCAAAACCTATGTGGACCCAAAGCTTGAAATAGCAGAAATAACGGACCGTGTGAGCAAGTCGCCGGGTGGCGGCAAAGCCCTGTTGTTTGAAAATACAGGTTATGATTTCCCGGTACTTATAAATTCCATGGGCAGTTATAAACGTATGTGCCTGGCCCTGGGTGTGCAGGAACTGGACGATGTGTCCCGGGAGATTGAAGACCTTTTTAAAATGCTTTCCAAACCCAAGGAAGGCATTCTCGATAAATTATCCATGCTGCCCAAGTTAAGCCAGTTTGCCTCCTGGATGCCCAAGGTGGTAAGCGGGAAAGGCGCCTGCCAGGAAGTAGTGATGCAGGACCCGGACCTTGGCAAGCTGCCGGTGATGCAGTGCTGGCCCAAAGATGGCGGCCCTTTTATCACCCTGCCTGTGATCCACACCAAAGATCCCAACAACGGCAGCCGTAATGTAGGCATGTACCGTATGCAGGTATTTGAGAAGGATATGACGGGTATGCACTGGCATAAACACAAGGTAAGCGCCAAACACTTCATGGAATACAAGAAGCTGAAAAAGCGTATGCCGGTAGCTGTTATACTGGGCGGCGATCCTGTATATACCTATTCTGCCACCGCTCCTTTGCCGGAAAATGTGGATGAATATATGCTGGCTGGTTTCCTTCGCAAAAAGAAGGTGGAGCTGGTGAAATGTATCAGTCAGCCGGAGCTGGAAGTACCGGCAGATGCGGATTTTGTAATAGAAGGATACGTAGACCCCGAGGAAGAGCTGATCTGGGAAGGGCCGTTTGGCGACCATACCGGCTATTATTCCCTGGCGGACTGGTACCCGCGTTTTCATGTTACCTGTATCACGCACCGTAAAGACGCCGTATATCCCTCTACGATAGTAGGCATTCCTCCCCAGGAAGACGCCTGGATAGGCAAGGCCACGGAGCGCATTTTCCTGGCGCCTATAAAAATGACGCTGGTGCCGGAGATCGTGGATATGGACATGCCGGTGGAGGGCGTATTCCACAACCTTGTCATCGCCCAGATAAAAAAAGACTATGCCGGTCAGGCCCAGAAAGTGATGAATGCTATGTGGGGAGCCGGACAGATGATGTTTAACAAGATACTGGTGGTAACGGACGAAGGCGCTGCCATACAGGACTATAAACAGCTGGCGCAGTATGTGTTCCGTCACCTGAACCCTGCTACTGATATTTACCTGAGCCAGGGACCAATGGATGTACTGGACCACTCCTGTTCCAAAATGGGTTTTGGCGGTAAGATGTGTATTGACGGGACTAAAAAATACGAGGAAGAATCAGACAACAGCTATGAGACAGGCCGCCTGCAGTATAACGCTGCCAGCGAAGCCCTTATCCGGGAAAGGTTCCCGGAGATCAAAGGTATTAACGCCTCCCTGCTGCAAATGGATATTCCCTGTTTGCTGGTAGCTGTGCAAAAAAGCCGCCCTTTCCATATAAAAGAGCTGAACGAAGCCCTCTATGAGCTGCCAGAAATGACCGGTATCAAAATGGTGCTGTATGTGGAGCATACGGTGGATGTGAGTGACCTGCCTTCTGCCCTCTGGCGTTTCTGTAATAACCTGGACCCCAAACGCGACAGCTTTATTACCGAGATGCCGCTGCCCAATCACAAAAGAAGGGCCGGTATTGGTTTTGACGGCACATTGAAGACCCGGATACTGGACAATTTTGAGCGGGACTGGCCCAATATCATTGTAGCGGATGACGCCACCATCCGTAAGGTGGATGACAAGTGGAAGGACCTGGGTATGGGACCCTTTATCGCATCGCCCTCGCTGAAATATAAACAACAGATATATGGACAAGAAGCGGTGGTACAACAGTAGCCTTTTTTTACTCATCATACTATTATCCGGGGTTTTGAGCGCCACTGGCCAGGTAAAAACGGAAAACTTCCGGTACCTGACCCGATTGGTGGGCACCTGGGAGATGCGGACCCGGGAGAGCATGATCACAGAACAATGGAGCCGCGTAAATGACTCTACCTTTGAAGGACGCACCTGGCGAATTGTAAACGCAGACAGTGTATTGCAGGAAACGATGCAGCTGATCCGCAGTACGGATGCTATCTACTATATTCCTACCATCAAGGGACAAAATAATGACCAGCCTGTGCGTTTTAAGCTGCAGGTACTGAAGCCCGAAGGTTTTATTGCGGAAAATCCAGCGCATGATTTCCCGAAAAAGATCACGTACCGTTTAAAGGATGAGCGGCACCTGGACGCTAAGGTAGAGGGGAAGCAAGGGAATACCTATGGCGAGATCATTTTCCAGTATAAGAAGAAGGAATAAAGGATAATAAGGATCTTTACCAATAATAAAGCCGCTCCCGGGAAACAGGTGCGGCTTTTTTTGTACGACCAAACTCAAATTAAACTACGTTGCTATTCAACAGTAATATATTATGATCACGTGTTGATGGTACAAAAATAGCGGGCTGCCGCTCCGGCGGTTTATGTATTCGGGAAATTGATTTGCGAGAAAGGGAGAAGTTAATGTGCGGATGTGCAAATATGCTAATGTGCTAATGATGGAATGCAGCGATTAATGGATTAATGTGGATGATACTCCGTAGATAATACATTATTTAATCCATACATTCAACTATTAGCACATCTGCACATCTGCACATTAGCACATTTGCACATTGTTATTTATGGATCTCTGAAGTAAAATGGAACTCTATTTCCGGGTTGTTGGTACGCTCTGTATTCAGGTACCATTCTGACTGGGCCAGGTATACCAGGTGACCATCTTTATCCTCTACGACATTGGCTTGTTTGAAGCGGATAAAATCTTCGACCTTTTGTTTATTGCCGGTGATCCAGCAGGCCTTGTAGAAGGGCAGGGTATTGAACTGGCAGGCTGCGCCGTACTCCTGGAGCAGGCGGTACTGGATCACTTCAAACTGCAGGTCGCCCACGCAGCCAATGATCTTGCGGTTGCCGCCGTGCTGGGTGAAGAGCTGCGCCACGCCTTCGTCTGTTAACTGGCGGATACCTTTTTCCAGCTGTTTGGTCTTCATTGGGTCCCGGTTCACCAGTTCCTTGAACAGCTCCGGAGAAAAGCTGGGGATGCCGGTGAAGTAGAAGTCTTCGCCCTCTGTAAGGGTATCGCCTATCTTAAAGTTACCGGTATCAAAAAGGCCTACTACATCGCCGGGGTAGGCGTCGTCCACTACGTTCTTTTCGCGGGCCAGGAAGCTGTACGGGTTGCTGAAGCGTACATCCTTATCCAGGCGCACATGGTGGTAAAATTTGTTCCGCTCAAAACGGCCGGAGCATACGCGGAGGAATGCGATACGGTCGCGGTGGCGGGGATCCAGGTTGGCGTGTATTTTAAATATAAAGCCGCTGAATTTTTCTTCATCTACGGTAATGGGGCGGGTGCTGGCTTCACGGTCGCGGGGTATTGGGGCGATCTCCACGAAGGTATCCAGCAGGTCCTTTACCCCGAAGTTATTTACGGCGCTGCCAAAGAAAACCGGCGCCATTTTACCTTCCAGGTAGGGTTGTTTATCAAAGGCATCGTATACGCCTTCTATCAGCTCTACATCATTCCGCAGCTGGGCAGCATCTTTTTCATTGAAATGCTCATCCACATAGCTGCTGGTCAGATCATCCAGGGCTACTATATCATCGTCCGTGGCCTTTTTATTGGGCAGGAAGGATACGAAGCTTTTATTATAAAGGTTATATACGCCTTTAAAGTCTGTGCCGCCGTTAATGGGCCAGCTGAGGGGGCGTACCTTGATGTTCAGTTTCTCTTCCAGCTCATCCAGCAGGTCAAAAGGGTTTTTACCGTCGCGGTCCATTTTGTTTACGAAGATGATCACCGGGGTATCGCGCATGCGGCATACTTCCATGAGTTTGCCGGTTTGCTCTTCCACCCCTTTTACGCAGTCTATTACGAGTACCACGCTGTCTACGGCGGTGAGCGTACGGTAGGTATCCTCTGCGAAGTCCTTGTGACCAGGGGTATCGAGGAGGTTCACCAGCACATCCCGGTATTCGAAGGTCATTACGGATGTAGCCACGGAGATACCGCGCTGCCGTTCGATTTCCATGAAGTCGGAGGTAGTATGCTTTTTGATCTTATTGGACTTTACCGCACCTGCCGTTTGTATAGCGCCGCCGAAGAGGAGGAATTTTTCCGTTAGGGTAGTTTTCCCCGCATCCGGGTGGGCGATGATGGCAAATGTTTTCCGTTTGTTGATCTCGCTGGTGTATTTCATTCGTAATAATTGGTCTTTTTTATCGGTCTCATGGAACTTCGCCTGCGGCTCTGTTTCATTCGAAATTGTTAGTCGTTTTTATTGGTCTCATGGCGCCGCGCCCTTCGGCTTGGGCTCCAAAATGGGTGCAAAAATAGCAATTTTTTTAGCTATTAACGGTCAGTCATCCCGTTTTGGCAGCTGACGAAGGCTAATGACCGGCTGTCAAAAGCTGCTAGCAGCATTCATATTTATAGAGTATATTTGGAATATGTTAGCTACCATTAAGATCTTATGGAACAGCCTTAAAATGGCGTTGCTGGAGCTGAAAGTGAATAAGCTGCGTACCTTCCTGTCGCTGCTGGGCATCACGATCGGCATTTTTTGTATTGTGGCCGTGTTTACGGTAACAGACAGCATGGAAAACAATATCCGTAATGATGTACAGGCGCTGGGCAGCGATGTGATCTATGTTCAGAAATGGCCCTGGGAAGGCGGCCCCAATGCGCCCTGGTGGAAATACCGTAACCGTCCCGAACCGCAGCATAAAGAATTAAAGACCTTACAGGATAAAGTGCAGAGCGCATCGGCCATGGCCTTTGCTTTCTCCGCCTATGGCAAAAAGGTGGAGCATGATGATGATTATATGGATGGGGTGGAAGTGATGGCGGTTTCCCATGATTTTGACAAGATCCAGCAGCTGCAAATCGTTAGTGGCCGCTATTTCAGTGGTAGTGAGGAAAGCGCGGATGTGGTGATCATGGGCGCCAATATATGGGAAGGCCTGTTCTTTTCCGCGGATGTAGCCCTGGGAAAGGAAGTACGGGTAGCCGGCCGTAACTGCCGTGTAATAGGCCTGCTGAAAAAGAAAGGGGAGAGCCTGTTGGGTGGTATCAACTATGATAATTCTGTGATCGTACCTTACGGTTATGGCCGTACCATTATGGATGAGCGCCGGTTTGGCGATCCTTTTATTATGGTAAAGGCCGCGCCTAAGATCCCCATGGAGCAACTGAAAGATGACCTGAGAGGAGCACTGCGGGCTATGCACCGGTTGCGCCCCCGGGATGATGACGATTTCTCCCTGAATGAGATCACCGCTTTAAGCAGCAGCCTGGATGGGTTGTTTGCCGCATTGAGTATAGGCGGTGGCGTGATAGGTTGTTTTGCGCTGATCGTGGGTGGTTTTGGTATTGCCAATATCATGTTTGTGACGGTAAAAGAAAGAACGAATATCATCGGCCTTAAAAAAGCTATCGGCGCCCGCCGGAGCGTAATATTGATGGAGTTCCTGCTGGAATCTATTCTGCTTTGCCTGATAGGGGGCACGCTGGGGATGCTGATCGTGTATTTGTTGATCCTTGCATTTGGCGGCGGACAAAGCTTTACTATTTCCCTGTCTGCCGGGAATGTGATCTTTGGCGTGGGTACTTCTGTGGTGGTAGGGGTGCTGGCGGGGTTCATTCCTGCGTTCTTTGCTTCCAAGCTGGATCCAGTGGTGGCAATCAGAAGTAATTGATGGCAATTTCCTGTAACAATCTTTCCGCGCCAGCGTTATACTGGAAAAATACATCATATGAACCTGAACCTGCCTGTAGTAATTGCCGGCGCCGGCCTTGCAGCCATGCTTTTTTCCTGTAAAACTCCCCAAAAAGATATGGGTTGCCGCTTCGAAGGCGAAGTGGTGGATATGACCGGCCTGGATGGCTGCGGTCTTATGATCCAGCTAAATGATAAGGATCATTCCAAACTCCAGGTAGCAGAGATCACTGACAGCAGCTTTCATCTGAAGGCTGGGCAAAAGATACGATTCAATTATACGGAACTCCACGACCGCGCATCTATCTGTATGGCCGGCAAAATCGTACGTATTGACTGCATCAAGGAGAGATAAACAACATTAAATGCCGTAGTTTTGCAGTCTATGGCCATACATATTTTAGCGATAGAGTCCTCCTGCGACGAAACCAGCGCCGCAGTACTCAGCGATGGGAAAGTTTTCAGCAATTATATAGCTAATCAAACCGTACATGAGCAATATGGGGGCGTGGTGCCGGAGCTGGCCTCCCGCGCGCACCAGGAAAATATTGTTCCTGTGGTGGATATGGCGCTCAGGAAAGCAGGCGTAGACCGCAGCGAACTGAGCGCCATTGCCTTTACCCAATCTCCCGGGCTTATAGGCTCCTTACTGGTGGGCAACTGTTTTGCCAAGGCCATGGCCCTGGCGTTAAATATCCCCCTGATTGCCGTACATCATATGCAGGCCCATGTGCTGGCCAATTTTATAGAAGATCCTAAGCCGGAATTCCCTTTCCTGTGCCTGACGGTATCCGGTGGTCATACCCAGATCGTATTGTGCGAAAGCCCGCTTTCCATGAAAGTGATCGGCGAGACGCTGGACGACGCCGCCGGCGAAGCTTTTGATAAAAGCGCCAAACTGCTGGGATTACCCTATCCCGGCGGGCCGCTCATCGATAAATATGCCCAGCAGGGCGATGCTACCCGGTTTAAATTCCCTGAGCCGCAGATACCGGGGCTTAATTTCAGCTTTAGCGGGTTAAAGACAGCCATCCTGTATTTTCTGCAGGAAAAGCAGCAATCGGATCCTGGATTTGTACAACAAAATATGGCAGATATCTGCGCCTCTGTGCAGGAGCGGATCGTGAGCATATTGATGAATAAAGTGGTGAAAGCGGCCAAAGAGACCGGTATCAAACATATTGCCATTGCCGGCGGGGTGAGTGCAAATTCTGGTTTGCGTAAGGCGTTACAGGCCTATAGCGAGCGGCATGGGTGGCAGTATTATATCCCTAAGTTTGAATATTGTACGGATAATGCTGCTATGATCGCGATGACGGCCTGGTATAAGTACCAGGCGGGCGAGTTTGCGGGGTTGGATGCGGTGCCCAGCGCAAGGGCGGCGTTTTGATGTGCTAATGTGCAAATATGCTAATGTGCTAATGAAGAGGGCGATATGCTTTTGTGGAATAGGGATTACGGGAATCAAATAAACTATAATGAACTTATGTATAATCTTTTTATTTAGCATATGAACGCATTAATGCACCAGGCCATCTGCACGTCAATCCATTAGCACATTAGCATATTTGCACATCAGCACATTAGTTCCCATGTCCAATCAATATTTCCGTTTTAAACAATTCACTGTACACCAGGACAAGTGTGCGATGAAGGTATGTACAGACGCCTGTATCCAGGGGGCTTTTA
Source organism: Chitinophaga agrisoli (assembly GCF_008386695.1). Taxonomy (GTDB): domain Bacteria; phylum Bacteroidota; class Bacteroidia; order Chitinophagales; family Chitinophagaceae; genus Chitinophaga; species Chitinophaga agrisoli. The sequence goes on along the minus strand of NZ_VUOC01000002.1, from coordinate 665,623 downwards.
CAGCGGGATACCTGGCCAGGCAGTCGCCGGTTCCGCAACAGATATTGGATATTGGGACCGGCACCGGTTTGTTAAGCTTATTGTTAGCCCAGCAGATACCTGCTTTTATTACCGGGGTAGAACTGGATAGTGATGCTGCCGGGCAGGCAGCCGAAAACTTTTCGGCATCGCCCTGGGCGGAGCGATTGCAGGTTACCCAGTCGGATATACGTTATTTGCCCGCCACCTCTCACTACGATCATATTATCAGCAACCCGCCTTTTTATGAGGGCAGTCTGAAAAGTAATAATAACCTTCGCAACCAGGCGATGCATGCTACTACATTGGGGTATACGGAGCTGTTGGAGGCCATCGGCAGCCATTTACAGCCGGAAGGTACCTTTTCTGTGCTGCTGCCCCATGCGGCATTCCCTGCTTTTCGCGAGCAGGCAGAAGCTATAGGTTTTTACCCGGAAGAGTTGCTGGAAGTGAGGCAAAGTGTGCGGCATGCAGGGCCGTTCCGTACTGTGGGAATCTTTAAACAGGCGGTGCTGAAGCCGGAGATCCGGGAGTTAACCATTTATGACGAGGGGAATGCATACACACCCGCGTTTGTGGAGCTGTTGCAGCCTTATTATCTGTATCTCTAATTTTCCTGTATAGTGACCGGGAAGCTGCAAGTCGTAGTGCCCACCGTGACCGGTACTATCACTGTCCCGAACTCGCCGGGCGTACCAGCGCCCAGCAGGGTAATGGTCTGAATGCCTGTTTTGGTGAAGATACCGGCATCCGCAAAGGAGATTCCGTTCACCGTTTCAGTGAAAACGATCCATTGGCCGGGGTAGGTAACATCCACATCCATGGTGACGGTATTAAACTCCGTGAGGTACTGGCCCATGATGAAAGTGCCGCTGACGGTAGCGTTGGAGCAATTGCCGTTGGTGGAGACCAGGGTAAAGGTGGCGGCGGTATCAATATCTACCGGACCGGTGGTGTCTGTATCACTTGTGTCTATGGGGGGAGGAATCTGAGGCAAACGGCCTTCCAGGCTGGTTTCTTTAATGCAGGAGTATACCAGTAAACATAGGATTACTAGCAGTAATTGGGGTAAATACTTCATAACTCTTAGATTAGCATAGCCGGAACATGATGTAATAGAACAAATATAATCATTCCGGATGTTATCTGGGTGTTAACCTTGTACGTAGCCTTCCAGGTAGCGGAACCGCTCTGTAAGCTCCCCATCCTTTACGATCGTGGCATTGGCGATGACCTCGCTATGCTCCTGGAGGAGGTCTTCAAAGACATATTTCATCAGCTGGTCGCCAAAGTACTGGGAGGCGTCCCTGGGCAGCTCATTAGGCAGGTTGCTCACACACATCATATCTACGGAGCCGGGCTGGTAGGGGGCGGTGCGCTCCCGGCTGATGCGGTCTACGCCATATACGGGTTCCTCGATGGTAGAATCGCCCAGGTTGCAGGGGATGGAGCCGTTGGTATCGTCTGTAATGTCTGCGATCACCTGTATGCGGAAATTGTCCTTGGCCAGGTCATTCCAGGTGAACAGGGGAGCAATGCCTTCTTCCCAGTAGATACCGTTCATCAGGATATCGCTGGCCGTTACATACGGAAGGAAGCGGCATTCATAGGCCTCCGGTTGGGTATGGAAATCGTCGCGGCTATAGGTCTTGTCCTTCCGGCGCAGGTACAACTCGCCGGCCTTTAGCTGGGTATAAACGGGGTAGGCATAGCTGTTGATCAGGAACTCCTCCGGCGGAATGTATTTAATGCCCAGCATGCCCATTACTTCGAGTATGCCCGCCGCCACCCGGCCTGAACCGGTAGCCACTATCTTCAGGGGTGGCAGTTTAATGCCAAAATAATGTTTGATGAGGTCCTGCAGGTCGTGGCAGGTATGGACCGGCCGGTAGTTAAACAGGCCGGTTCTTTTACCATAGGCCAGCAGGCCGTTATGGGCGCCCACTACGCCGGCAAAAAAGCCAAAGCCCAGGATCCGCTGGCCGTCTTCATGTACCAGGCATTCATAATCCACCAGGGTGATGTTATGGTCGATGATATGCTGCAGCATGGCCTGGTTATGCGGCTGCTCCTTTTTGGTATGGGAAAAGAACAGGTAGGTTTTGCCGGGCATGAGCTTATCTTTTGGTACTTCCTTAATGCCCATCAGGATCTGGCAGTGGGAAAGATCCTCTGAAAGGGGGATGCCGGCCTCCGTATATTCGCTATCCGTAAAGCAACGGTGGGGGGAAGGCTGCACGGTAATACGCACCTGCGGATAATGCTGCAGGATCCACTGGCACTGCAGGGGCGTAAAGGCGGCACGGTTATCATGGGGAAGTTTTTCTTCCCGTATGAGGCCTATATGAATGTGTTGCATGTTTCAATTTACATCATTCGGCCTTATGAACGGCTTTTGATACGGAAATAAGATTTTTTACACATCGGGAAATGACTCTTTCTTTTTTGAGAACAGATCGTTAACTTTATTAGGGCATGAACTACTTTGAACTTTTTGGAATCCACGTTACACTGCAGGTTGATGTTTCCCTGCTACAGCGCCGGTATAATGAACTGAGCCGGCAATACCACCCTGATACGCATACGAAGTCCGGCGATACCGCCGTGGCGGAGCAATGGACCGTGCTGGACCAGGCTTTCCTGGTGCTTAGCGATGAGCTCCAGTTGCTGCGGCATGTGCTGGAGATCAAAGGCGAGCTGGCGGCAGCGGAGGGGTATCGACTGTCATCCCTGTTTATGATGGAGATGCAGGATATTCATGAACGGCTGCTGGAGCTGGAGTATAATCCCACGGAAGAGGCGATAGCGGAGGCTTACCAGGATGTAGTGGCTATGGAGCAGGAGCTGCGTAGCCGGGTGGCGCCTATACTGGCGGGGTATGATGATGAGCATGTATCTCAGGGGGCTATGGACAAGTTGAAAGAGTATTATTTCAGGCGAAAATATTTATTGCAGATTCGGGAGAAGTTATCTACATTTGCATCCCGCAATTGAAGGGATGGCTTGTTCCCTGAGATGTAAAGCGGATTGCCCAGATGGCGGAACTGGTAGACGCGCTAGACTCAAAATCTGGTTATCGCAAGGTAGTGCAGGTTCGATTCCTGTTCTGGGCACGATATGAAGCCCGTAAATGCTTGAAAGTTCAGTATTTACGGGCTTTTTCTTATATTGCCGGTGTCAGTTAATAACGCTTTTTATTACATTTTACCGCCAAAAACGGCGAACAAACGGCGAACACCATGGCGAACATCACAATCTCATCTAAAACCTCAAGGGATAAGGCTAAGGTATGGTATTATCTCGAATGGGGCAAAGGCGCTGGCCAAAGAAAGGCATCAGGCATTTATACGTGGGCTAAACCCAAAGACTCTACGCAGAAGCAATTTAATAAGGACGCGCTGGCAATCTTGGAAACTAAGCGGTCGCAAATGACTTTAGACCTGCAGGCGATCGCATCCGGTCATGTGCCTGCTCATAAATTAAAAAGTAACTTCTTTGATTATTTTCAGGCGTTTGTAAGCGCTAATGAGCGGCCGGGCAACCGCAGCCTCTCTTGCTGTCTGGAGGCTTTCAAGAAATTTCACGGTAAGGCACACATAAGCGCAGGAGAGATCACAGAGAACCTTTGCGAGAGATTCCGAAGCTACCTGCTAGATAACCTTAACGGAGAAACGCCAGCCGATTACTTTATGAGATTCAAGCGAGTAATGAAAGCAGCCACGAAGGAAGGGTATTTTAGGATTAATCCGGCAGCAGATGTAAAGACCAAGGCGCACCCTAGCGGGCAAAAGGATATTCTGGAGGCATCAGAATATATTAAGCTGATGAAGTTCCCTTGCTCCAATCAGGAAGTGAAAAAAGCCGCTATATTTTCATTATATACCGGTCTGAGGTGGTGTGATGTGGAGCCGCTTGAATGGGTTGATGTAAAAGAAAATAGTATCCTCCTAAAAGCGCAGAAGAAAACCGGGTTTCGGGTAGAAGTGCCACTTCACGAAAATGCAAAGCTAGCAATCGGAGAACGGAGTAAAGGAAGGGTATTTAATCTGCCAACGGCAGACGGGGCGAATAAATCATTGAAGGAATGGGTAAAGAAGGCGGGAATAGCCAAGCACATAACTTGGCATTCTCTCCGGCACTCTATGTCTGTTCTGCTCCAAGATGCCGGGGTAGACGTAGCTACGGTAGCCGGGCTGCTGGGACATACAACTACGAAATACGTTCACAAAACATACCAACGGTATAAGAAAAAATCAGGGGAGGAGGCGATAAAAAACCTCCCCTCATAATCTGATCTTATTTGCTGCTTCTAATATTCGGGATGGCTTGCCGCTCATCATGTCGTCCAGGTCGTCCCGCTTAAAGTATCCGGCGGCGTTCTTGTGGATTCCGAACTCCTCGCACTTCTTTTGGAATCTGGTCCGTTCCAAATTGGTATAAATATATGCCTCTTCGGGCTTCAGGTAGGGCTTAAAGCATAATGCTATGGCCTTCATCATCGTCTTCTCTTCCTTCTGCATCACTCACAAATTTACTTTAATTTTCGCTCACAAAATCCTTGTAGTCTTGTTCACTTTTGAACTCGAAAATGTTCGTTATAACGATATCCTTGGAGGCCATCAGTCCGTCTTTAGTCGCCTGATGACGTATGAATTTATTACTTGGGAAGCCGTCCATAGGAAACCATAAAGCCCCGTATCCCTCTTTGCGCTCATTACGCGCGTTGTATGTTATTAGAAAATACCTCATACTTCACGCCCTACCGGGCCGTTTTATTTGATTTTTATGTTAACGCTATATAATGGCAAAATACCTGTCGGCATTGGCTGTTAATGCTTGGGCGATATTGAACTAGGTAATATCTTTGCATTATTAACCTTCCTATCCTATGACGAATAAAAAATCTTCACATTTTTTTAATTACCAGTCCCTTCAAATGGCGAAAAAGACAAACCAAGATATATACCCATGATTAAACCCAAATGATGATTACAATAAAATTCCCAAAGAAAGTAGCAAAGAAATGGTTTAAACGCTTTGAAAAATTCCTTCGATGCCTACTATTGATTTACTTATCTTTTTACAGCCCCGAGGTTCACAACTCACAGCCACAAATTAGCACTCCAGATCACGATACCATTTATGTTCTCCCAGAGGCGTTGAAGCGTATGCCGCGGATCGACTCACCATACCTCCCACGGCCAACCGTTATCATCATTATCCAGCAGCGGTTTTAGGTGACAGTATAAGGCCTTCCTCTGTGGCTGCGGGGCGCCACCCTGTTAGTGCTACTATCGTTTTAAGCTTTTGCTGGCTTGTCATTTCGGTTCGTTTATAGTTATTCAAATCTCCAGCCGCATTCAAGGCATTGCCGGTATTCCAGATTTTCTTCTCCCGTTTCCCACTCCGTAACGCAGTCTATGTGACGGCTCCCGCAAACCGGGCAGCTTTCCTGCAATACGTCAATGGGTGGGGTGCTTTCATCCTTCATAGGGTTACAAATTTGGGTGTTCGCGATTCATCGTTCGCTGAAATGATTTCCCGCTCTATCTTCAACCTCAGTTCTTCGACTCGTTCCGCAGGTATCAAATCATCCCCTACGGAGCATTCGCAACCTGCAGGTTCTACCCAATAGCCGGAGGTGTAGGGATGTTGTGAGTATACGAATTGTACCTTGTCGACCCCGTGAACAGCACACGTTGCATAGTAGTAATCGAACGCGGCCTCCCATTGTGAAAAATCAAAATGTTCGCTGGGGATCTTCGCTTGTTGCGGTGTGAGTATCATGTTGCATATCATTGAGTTATATTTTTATGATCAGAAACTAGCCCGCTCTTTACCAATCCCTCCTGCAAGGAGGGGGCACCAAATCCAGCGTAATTGCCAGCCTTCGCCATCCATCCGTCATGATGTCCTGCTCCGTAGTCCTCTGCCGACCATTCCAGTGACAGTACAGCTATAGGCATCACCATTTCTATCATGTACGCGAGTTGCTTTTTGTAGTAGCTGGTCGTCCATGACGGGTTAGATCCGTGCTTGGTCTCCATCTTTTTCGCGAACTGGTACGTTTTCGGGTAAAGTGCTGCGGCTATCGTCTCTGCCCGATATCTTATATTTTGTTCGTATGTCATTATCTGCCGGGAGCGTTGCCCGGTACGGTTACTGCTTTATAATCCTGCTTGCCAGCGCGGTTATTTGTTTGATAATTTGTTGGTTATGCTTCTGCGCATTGATGGGGATCGGCTCCTCTATAATGCATAGCTTACATATTTTTATTGCCACCTCCTTTCTGTAGACACCCGCTTCAGTTACATGTTCAGTATATCCGCAGGAATGCTCTCTATAATACCATCCAGCCTTGATGATGTAGCAGTACTTAACCTTCGCGTCCTGCTCAACTTTATTAATTCGGCTTATCCGGCTGCGTTCGTGTCGTTTCATAGTCAATATTTAAAATCTGTCCAGTGAACCAATTGCCCGTCAAAGTCCTCGTTGAACCAGGTCCAGAAAGCAGCTAAGTGAGGGAACCCATCATTGTGGGCGAGGGTAACAGCTTCGTCCATATTCAGCAGTCGTCCGTCTACATATATCTTGGAGCCGTTCATCTCCTCTGCTGGCCTGATCTGGATGGTTTGCGTTGACCGGCACATCTGCAGATCAGGATAGCCCCTGTTGAACTGGTTGTAGTCTTCTGTTCGGACACCGGTTGCCATCTGAATGGTTGCCCCTGCACGCCAGCGATTACCGCTCCGGATGGTGTGAATCTTCTTGCCGGTCAGTATCTTATCGACAAACCCGGTAGGCTCCTTTGTTTTCGGGTTGATTTGAGAAAATGCGAGTATCATATTAGTGTTTCGTTTGTTCGGATCTCATGTGTGAGATATCCAGTGTCATCAAATCTATTTTCTGACAGATGTTTTTCTCCCGGCAGATAATGAAAGCGGGTAGCCCCAATAGCATAGCGTCTGCACGAATGTGGTGTCCATCCCTGAAAGGGAGGTCTAATTTACCTCCCGGGCATCTGGAGCTGAATTCTCCGCTGCCACCGTCTGATGTAGTTCGGCTCATTGGGATGAATAGAAGAATTTTCCCTGATACGTCCCCATAGTGCCGGTATACCAACCCATACACCCATTCGATACTGTACCAGTCATCCGGTGAAACCCTGTTCATCCTCATTTCAAGGCGAGGGTATGGCATTTGCTGGGGAAACTCATCGTTTGTAAACGGTTGATGAATTTGCCAAGCAGTCCGGGTAAGATCATACTGGCGCTTTACATCCTCAATTTCTTGTTCAAGCACTTCGTTTTTCTCTTCCAGTTCAGAAATGGTCTGATTTAATCTTTCTTCCAGTGTCATATTACAGATTGCAGTTTTTAAGACAAGGGAGGGGTCGGCCTCCCTTTTAATTATTCGTGTTCGTACTCCTCTTTTTCGATAGTACCGTCTCGGTTGATCGTCACCTTTACGTGATTCCCGAAAAGGGCCAGGTAAAAATCATCAGGAATTTCAGACAAAGCAGAACGAATGTCGTCAACAGCCCTCTCCAATTGGCTAGGCTCCCTGTCTTTTCTGCTGTAGGATAGTTCGTATCCTTCCAGATCATATAGGTCTTGCCCATTCACCTCAAGATCATCATTGTGGACCCCAAATGTGCATTCATCTCCGTCATTAAAATAAGGGGTATACTGAGTCCATGAGATGCTTTTAATTTGATCGCACTGGAGTAACAGGGGCTGAATAATGCCCGGGAATTCCTTTTGTAATTCGGCCACATATGCCTTCTTTTTCTCTTCGAACTCCGCAAGGGACTGCTTGATCTTGTCCAAAATTTCCATGTTAGTCTATATTTGATTGTGAAAAATCTCGTTTAGCCTTGTATAGCTTTTTGCAGGATTCCGGCACACTGCGGCCGTTTTGCATCCAGTCCTTAAACTCCATTTCTTGAATAAAGTCCTGAGGGGTTGGAATGAATTTCTGTCGGTAGTCTTCCAAGATATGTTGCTCACATATATCCTTAACTGATACGATCTTCCCGTCTGAGTTTGTCATTACATGCCCGAATATTGGCAGCATTACCTCCTGAATCCAAAACATTGTGTGAGTCAATACCCTGTGCCGGTTGTCCGGGAAATACCCTTTGCTACAGTCCATCTTCGCATGGATTTCCATGTAGTCGTCCATCACTCCGCCGTATTTTTTGGCAGACGAAATAGCATGTATGTGTGGCGCACTCATATTAATATTTATTGTTTCTTGAAAGTTTATGCCCATTATCCACGGCCCATTGATTTTTATTCTCTATTTCTCCGTTACAGTAGAAGCAGGAGGCCTCCCAAAACCTTTCATCCATCAGGAGGGCAGTGGTCGCCTTGCCTTTCTTGTGGTTTATACACTGCGCCTTACCAGTGCATCCAGGAAGCTTTATTTCGCAATCCTTGCCCTTCCAGAACGGCCGGGATTTCTTCGCGTACACCCTGTTGATCTTCTCCCGCTTCTTGCTGAAGGGCCGGATCTTCGTGGGCTTCTTCTTCGCCTGCGGCGTAGCAGTGCCGTTCTTCAGTGCGCGGCGGTATTCCAGGTAACTGCTCACGGCTAAACCGTTATTAATTGAAATTCAATGCGAGGATTGGCCTTATCCAGGAACTTCCTTACAAACAACCCTACAGCCTTATTGTCGTTCTTTATCGCCTTGACCCGCTGAAGGCAGTCCAACACCACTTTTAGGCTGTTATCTAGGTCTGCTCGCTGGTTGGGGTAGTATACGTCTAAGTGCAGTTCAAAGTATCCGTCAATGCCCGCATCCCGGTAATGGTTACACTGTATGTAAAAATCCTTCTCATACCGGGCAAGTGCCGGTCTCTTAGCCAGGGATGCATGCCCGTTGATTGTAATGATCCGGTAAGAATTGCTTTTGCTGGGTACCGTTCCGTATATCGTCTGTTTCATTCCTCCGTTTTTAATTTTTTCTCATCAATACGATCCATCCGGCAGATCATCTGGCAGACGTACCGGGTTTTCAGGTCAACTCGTACCAGCTCATCAAGCGGTAACTTGAAGTGGTCCGATATTCTAATTAGCACCTCCAATGGCGCCCGCGCCCGTTCTTCGATATAGGAATTGATAGAAGCCTCGTTAGTCTCCGCTACCTCTGCTAGTCGTTTCCGCGTGTAACCATTGGACCTGCGAAGGAATTGCAGATTGGCCGATATTGTTTTGTTTATATTGGGCTCCATAGCTTCGCCTCCTCTCGTTTTCTCCTGGCGCGTTCCTTAATCCCGGGGTTAATACAGTCTTTGCAGTTGTACTGGTACCCGTCCGGGCATTTCTCATTTCGGTGGAATTCAGACAGCGTCTTACTCTTCCCGCACTTCTTGCAACACTTAAAATGGTTCATCATCTTCTTTTTCTGATTCGTAATAATTTTTAGGCAGGGGCTTGAATCTGTTCTGTTCTGCTGGATCGTAAAACCTCATTTTCTCCCCGTCAAACCCCAGGTCAATGACTATATTTGCCTGCCCGTTTCTCCACTTGGCAATTATCAATTCAGCCATGCACTCTGTACTTTCTCCCTGTTCATTGGTCTGTATACCTGCCATCCAGGGCCGGTGCAGTAGGAGGGTTCCATCTGCATCTTGTTCAAGACTCCCGGATTCACGGAGATCTGCCAGGCGCGGGCGCTTGTCATTCCGCTTTTCAGATTCACGGTTCAACTGGCAAAGCACGATAATTGGTATGCTGTACTCCATGGCCAAGATTTTCAAACCCCTAGATATCTTCGCGACCTCCTGCTCCCTGTTATTGCTTTTGGCAGAAGGATCAGCGTCCATCAGCTGCAGGTAGTCGATAAAAAGCACATCCAATTGTCCCCGGTGTTTCAGCTGAATTACTTTGGCCTTTATGTCGGTTAAGTTAACTTGCGTTTTATCGCTAATTTTGATAGGCAAATTTGCCAGTTCTCCCATCTGATGGTATAATCTATCACTCGCCTGCTGATCTTCGATTTTTGCCCTGAATATGCGCCAAAACTCTATATCGCTTTCCATGCTGGCCAAACGCGCCCCAATCTGTATGTCCGGCATTTCTAAACTAACTACTCCTACGTGCTTACCGGCTTGAGCCGCCTTTATCACCATCTTGCCCAATAGGGCAGATTTCCCGACAGATGGCCGTGCTCCGATAATGTACATGCCGCCCTCTGCCCATCCGCCGGTATACTGATCCAGTGTTTTAAAGCCGGTTGTAACTCCGATCATGTCCTTGCCCCTTACGTTGTCCATGTGCTGCATTAACTTCACCAGTACCGCGCTCATGTCCTGCCAGTTGTCTGTAGATTTTTTGAACATGAGTTGATTCAGTTCCTGCTGCAGCCGGGAAATCTCGGCCCCTGTATCGGCCTCCTTGCTTAGTCCGGATTGGGTAATCCGTATGAGTTCCCTTTCTATGTACATTTCGCGCAGAATAATCGCGTATCGTTCAAGGTTCGCCGTAGATACCACGTCCCGGGATATCAGTATCAGGTAATAGCCGGTGTTGGCGTCGTCCAGTCTTTGAATGCCCTTTTCTCTGCTCAGGTACGACAGGACCAGCGACATATCATTGACAGGTACTGATTTATCCCACATTTCCTTGAAGGCGTCGAATACTATTCGGTTTGCATCATGGTAAAAAACGTGCCCGTCCAGCAGCTGTATAATCCTTCCAAATGCCGTTTGCTCCAACATACAGGCCCCTAAAAGCGTCCGCTCTATGTCCACACTGTAATGAATTCCTGCCTTGTAGAAACTACTGGTATCTGCTCGCATCTGCTTTTTTGTAAAGTGATTGTTGTTCAGGCTTATTGTTTTGCCCCTCCCTTTCTACCTTCTTCCTGATCCAGTTTTGAGAATGCACCCGGTAATCCTTTACTGTCTTCATAGTGACGGCAGTTGATTTCAGGTAAGAATTGAAGTCTTCCAGGTACTTAGGGACAGATTCAGGGGTGATCTTTAGTTGTCTGCATATATGCTCAACGTAGTACACGCGGTCCTTCAAGCAGTCAGGCATCAAATCGTCAATGTGCTTTACCGTACTGTCACCAAAAAGGGATGATGGCGACGCGGTTTCTTCTTCTTCTTCTTCTTCTTTACTTTCTTTTTTATATTCTATTTCTTCTTTAGGCACTGATCCATCACTGATGCCATCATGATTTTTCACTGATTGATCACTGATTGATCCGTGAATATTCACTGATTGATCAGTTAAAGAGTCAATAATTTTTTCTGCTATCTCCTTAATAATGTTTAAGTCATCGTAATTTGGCCTGTTTATAGTCTGGTGTTTTTTGAAGTTGGGAAGGAAGTAGAAGATATCCCCACCATATACAAACTCCTTTATAAATCCGTGCGATTTTAGTTCCCCCAGCCACTTGTCGAACGCCTGGACGGGGATATTATCGAACGGGTAGACCTTCGATTTGAGGAAAATGTGGTCCGCTACCACTATCCCCAAGTCGTCTGCAAGGTTCCAAATCCCTATAAAAGTTAACCTTGAATCCCTACTCACTTTGGCTAGTTTCCTGTCGTCCCAAAACTTTTTCCGGATCATTCTGTCTCTCGCCATACCCCTCTAAATGTTGTGATTAATAAATACATGCGTCCGCCCATCCATCAGGGCTAAATACCCCGTTCTTCTCCCAAGGAAACGGATTTCCCTCGCGGGGTGGGGTTTTCGGTTTGTCCCGGATCTCGTGAGCAGATGGCCTATGGCCGAACCTGAAGCAGCACCCTTTCCCCTTAGCGCTGGTGGCGATTTTATTGTAAAGGCCTGGTTTCGTCAGCCCTTCCTTTTCGCAAGCTTCGTGGATATCCTCATACCGGGCCACCTCGTTTCCCTCCAGGTCGCACTTTATTACTGGTTTGCCTCTCTGTCCCATTACACTAACCGTTTAATGGTATTGTAACACGCCTTAATGGCTTCGATATTTTGCTCGATATACTCTTCCATCTTGCCATGTCCGCCAAAAAGGCTCTCCAACTTTTCATTTGGTCCGCCGAAAGAAAGCCATTGATCGTCCTTGCATTCCTGCGGTGCATATAGTGCGATAAGGCTGTAGTTCCCATTATAATGCAGGCACATTGTGGCATAGGCCGTCAGTTTGTTTTCTGCTTCGAGGGAGAACCGGGAGGACATGGCCCCATATTCGTATGTAGTTGATGTCTGGGTCATAATATTTTTAGTTTGTGAATTGGTTTAAGCTGTATTCCTTGCACTTTACCTTGATTCCGTGCCTGTCCGGTACTGTTATTGTCCTGTCGTAAATTCTTATGTTGTTCCGGTTACGCAAATCGGAGATCCTTGAGTGAAGGTGCCGTATGCCATATAGGTGATCCGCCTGCAGGAGGGTTAACGTTCGTCCGGATGAAAGATGGTCGTATACCTGTTTGTTCTGTTTGCACAGCTTATCAACATTTATCGGGCTGCACGTTTCAAACTGTAATGTCAATTGCTGCATGTGTTATTGTTTAGAGGTAACAGAGTGGGGCATACCCGTTAAGCTGATTGCACCAATTATCCGGCACTCCGGATTCAAGTAGATGCAATATTCTTTTGGCGGCTCCTTCCGGGGTATTGTCAGTCGAATACCAATCTCCACTAAACACCCACTCCCATTCCAAAGTTTTTACTTTCATCCCAAAAACACGTAGCCCATAATCGTTCCACGTCTCGTAATGAAATTTTGGTATGCCAGCACTTGGCCCGTGACCCTTGGCACACCCAGCAGTGCCGCAATCAATGGCAGAGTCTTCTATTGATCTGGAGTAAGACGTGTAAAACGCCATATCAAAGTCCGTTTCCAGATTTCCCGGTAGCAAGTGTGCCGCCAGCTTGCGTAGGTTCTCTTCGTGGTAGGCGCTTAGCCCAATAACATTTGACATTAGTATAGATTATTAAGCTGTTTTGAAGTAATGTGGTTGCCCTTATGTTTTTTGTCCCGTATTACGGGGCCGGTGGGCCGGTGCTTGAAGGCTTTATCAAACTGGTCCGCGTACGCCTCGCTGTGCAGATGGGTGGTAGGGTCCAGCAGTTCGTATATCCGTTTCGTTTTCCGGATAATCATTTTAATTACTTTCCGGGTTACCTCCTTCCCGTGGTACCGGTAGGAGAAGGTGCGGCCGACTAATGTTGTCATATAGCGAGTTTTGATAATAATGATTTTACGATCAGGGTGGCAGCTGAGATTCTGGCCTTTATTTCGGTGATTAGTTCTTCATCTCTTTTTACGTCCAGTATAGCCAGGCGCAACCGGTGATCAATTACTCGGGGGTCGTAGCTAATAAAGTGGGCGAGCTCTCGGTTAGTGCAGAGAAGGTTCATTTGCGTCTGGCAGTAGTAGTCAAAATTGTCTTTTTTCAACTGCTCCTGCGTCTCCATATTGAGGAACTTGATGTGATTTCCGGAGTTGTACGGGCATTTAACCTCAACTAATGTGGTTAGGCCCACCTCTCCATCAGGTGATCCCCCAGCTACTTCATTATATAGGACAAATTTGGGCTGCCCGCTTCCGTAGTAATTAACCGGCACGTTCATTCTCTTTTCGTACTCCAGGATAGCGTCATATTCATTTGCCCATCCCCATTCTATTGCCTTGGCGGTAACCTCAGGAACTTCCCCGGTTATAACCTCAGCAACCGTCTCATAGATGTAGGTTAATGCTCCGGTGCCAAAGTATTCGTCCTTCTTTTTACCGGACTGCATTAGCTTATGAATATCGCTTGCCGTGAACTTACCAATACGTTCTGCCTTCCACGTCTCTACTGCTTGTAGTGGTGTCATTTGAATGATAGTTGTGCTTTTTTAGAGGAAAAGAGTTTCTTAAACTGTGGGTTACTCTGTAACGCCTTATATTCGGTCCATATCGCGGCAAGCGCTTCCTGCGTGGTGCAGTTGTTGAATTTTTCCTCAACTTCTGCCTTAACCTCATTTACTTGTATTTCGTCGGTGTAAATGGATTCATAGTTATCCACATCGTCCAACTTACGGTTGATGTCCCGTCCGAAAACTTTACCCAGGGTGGCGGCTGCATTTTTTAATGCCTCCGATTTGAGTTTTGGCGCGGCCAAGTAGAGAGCGTTGGGCTTCTTATTCTGCATGTCTAAAGCCCAGGAGTTACGGTCTTTATTTTTCTGTGCGGTAAGCTCTGGGGAATCCCCCTTGTCAAATTTTAGGTGGGCAGGTACGGCATCAACAGTAATTTGGACGGCAGCAGTACCAGGGCGCTCTATTTTCAGGCCAGTTATGGGGTGAATAACCCACAATACCAGGTTGCCAATAATCTCATTCCCTATCTGCGTCAGCCTTAGTTCTGTTGTACCCCACTGGCCTATGTAGATTTCGTCCAGCTTCATTTGGACAAAGGATATCGGAAGGGTCCGCGCCCGACCGTCTGGGGTTGGCTTCAATTCGTTTTCTGGCGGCGCTTCATTCAGCTTTTTCAGGAACTCTTCAGCGGACTTTAGTTTGCCAGCTGAAAAAGTTGCTTCCGTCATTAACGAACCGCCATTGATTTTAGCTATTGCGGTACTCATGTTGCTTTGTGTTTGTGGTTTATAATGTGATTTACTTTTCTGTGTTTTGTGCGGGTTTAAATCGCTTTACAGGGATTGTCTTCAGTGTCTTCCTGATGTAGCTGTCAATGAAGCCGCCAACTGTATTTCTATCGCCCACAACCTTAAAAACATTTGATCCAACTAGGGTGATCTTTCGTTTTTTAGGCCAGTAATCGAATGTGTATCGCCTCCCATTTATACAGGGAATTATTGCCCGCAACTGGTGTCCTTCGTTCATCTCTATTGCTTCCCACTCCACATTCGCAGCCACTGCGTCCCAAAATTCAGCTGTGTTTTTTTCGAGTTTCATTGTATGTGAGTTACTTAGAGAGGATAACCGGCAACGAACCGGTTGGCATTCTCTGTATCCCCTAAAATGGCAGTTCGTCCGTATTTTGTGCCTCCCATTTCTTTATCAGTTCATGGGCATCATTAACTTGCTGGCCTGTGTGGTTGAGCGGATCGTTCGTTACTTTCAGAGCGTTCTGATATTGCCATTCTTCAATCTTCCCCTTGCTCCTTTTAGAGTCTATGAATAGGCGGGCGCGGTTAATGGCTTCGTTTGGCGTATCGCCTTCTTCGAGTTCTACGGTCAGCTCAAACCGTTCGTGTTCGTAGTTGCCGGTATTCACTAACCGGGCATAAGTGACTGTCTTTACCTTCATAGTTTATTGTTGTTTTTTATTATTCAATCTCCTGTCTCTCATCTCCTGTACCTGTCTTATCTTCTCGTTCCAAAATTGTGTGTGTTTACGGCCACGTGGGCGGTAAAAGATGTAGTGTAATAGGTGGGAGAGGGTGAGCATGGCTAAACTGTTTGGTTTGTGTTTTGCTTTTCTTCCAGGCGCTGGAGGCGTTCAATCTCTGCACATATCAGGGCACCAGCTTTCACCAGTTCCCGAATACGATTGTCCGGCGTGGGCTTCCAGTACTCCCTCTTCCATGGCCATTTGGGTGGTGCATAATCTCCGTTCTTTATCCCGGGCAGGGCATCGTGATTTCTGGCGTACGAGGCAGCGGCATAAGCCAATTCTCCATTGGTGTGCTGGTCATCATGCGCTGGGGTATACCCCTCATCGAATGCCTGCCGGATTCGTTCTTCGTTAATAAGTGTAATTGCCGGTTTCATATTTTTTCAACATCTGTTACGTTTTCAATCTCCCCACAACAGTATATAGCTGATGCGGAGTATTCATTTCCGTGTTCGTCCGTGGCCCGAACTTCTACTTCTTTTGTGTAGCTGTCAATGCTGGCCATGAATTGATGCAGTTCCCATTTGAGAGTTGCTGCTAAGTGTTCTATTGATTCGTCTGGCATATCAAACGGTTTGTGGTTCAGAAATAATGTCTTCGATCTGCACGGTCATGGGCGGTTGTACTTCACGGAAGTAGGTTCTATCCCACGAGTTGGGTAAGCCATCCGAACAGAGAGCCGGGTATTCTTCAAACTCCAGATAAAGCCCGTCACCTTGGAATCCGGATACTACCGTTTGGTCGCCGTACCGTGGCCCCGTGGACGTCTCCTTTGTCTCCACATACTCCCATGTGCCGTCCATTAAGCAGATAACGATTGATCCTTTTTGCATATAAAAAGTGTTAAAGTGATCT
The DNA here is from genome assembly GCF_008386695.1 of Chitinophaga agrisoli. GTDB lineage: Bacteria > Bacteroidota > Bacteroidia > Chitinophagales > Chitinophagaceae > Chitinophaga > Chitinophaga agrisoli. The sequence continues at coordinate 649,410 of NZ_VUOC01000002.1, read as the reverse complement.
GTTTAAAACCAGGCCGGCCGTCAAAACCGTACCTCTAGGGTTAACCGGCCTGGTTCCTGTCCGTTGAATGATTGTTACTCTGCTGCAGGCGTTTCAGTGCTTACAGGTGTTTCTTCCTGTACATCTGCTGTCTGCGCGTTCGGATCGTCGTGCATTTGTGTTTCGCGGTAATTGTTCATTTAAATGGTTGTAACTACGAATGATTAAAGCGGGTTCTTCCCGTATATCCCCCATTATGGCCCAGGGAGAGGCGTTTTAAAAACAACTATCGTAATACATCGGGGCCGTGCCGCGAATCTGCGTAGCTTTTCTACGATTCTTGGCACCCCCTGGAGCCAGATGCAGGACTCGAACCCGCAACCCCCGGAGTACAAAACCGGCGCTCTACCAATTGAGCTAATCTGGCTGGTTAAAGAGTCTTCGTTCGATTGTATTGCTTTGCAATCACACTCTTAAAGACCCTGCATACACGTTCTATGGCTGGATTCCAACCAGCCCACCCCGTCCTTTAAACCGACTGCAAGACTTTGGGGCGTTGGCAACTTCCATGTACCTATCGGTCCTCGTGAACAGGGCAGGGCTTGCACCTGCATTGTAATCCGGCTCAGCCGCTGCCGTTTCCATCCGCCCAGCTCAACCGCTTGAGTTTCGGGAGCACATGACGAGCGTCCAACATTCCGTCACCTGTTCATTTAAAAGGTTAAAATCTACGGTTGCGTAGACACGCATCCGTTTTCATTTATTATCCCTATACCTATACATTTGCTACCGCCTCCGGCTCCGCCCCGGAGTCCTCACTAATCGCGTACACAAATCAGCGGTAGTTCACCCTATAACCACAAGCGATATGGAATGAGTTGTGCCGGTTCGGTCAGAAAGCGTCCCGAGTATCACGGGGTATATTCTTATCCGGCTAACCTCCTACACCGGCACAATATGTTGATTCAAAGAACTTCGATTAAGTGCCACCGGTAGAAACGGGCGGCGTGTAAATCCCATGTTATGAAAACCAAAACAATCACTATTCCACTGTGCCACGTTAATACCTGCTATGCAGAGCGCAGTAGATCACCACTGCGATCAATAATATCGTTAACACCGCGCCGGAAATCAAAAGGAATAGGTCGTTTGTCTTGCTGTTCATCCGGATTGATGTATATTTCGATCTTTTCATTTTTATCAAGGAATTCGTTAATAATTTCTTGTCTCTTTGCCAGGGATGAGTAATTTCTATCTGCCACCTGTTTCCCGTCAACCTCTATTCTTATCCTTCCTGCCATACAGTATTCTAATTATTTGAAAACACATTACTATCAGAGACATTATGAAGAGGTGTGGAATCATTTAGGAAGCTCTGGATTATCATAGATGTTCCCAATTACTATCCATTCGTAGTGCTCGTATACGAATGAGCTCAATGGCTGTACCCGTTCCATCATTGATACTCCCCTTATTGATTCAGGGATGGAGACAACGAATGCACCGGGTATGCATTTGACTTGTGATATCCAGTCCACGTATTTAGTTGCCTTCAATATGTCGCCTTCGTATATGTCCACTCCGTTTTTGTCCTGGAGGCCTGTAAACTGCATAAGTATGCATCTACCATGTAAGTAGGCGGCCTCTCTGTGCCCTTCTGCGCCTACTTCCAATATCATTTTCGGGGTTCCATCTGCTGATAGATAAAAATTATCATCTTCAGAATATTCAGGAAGATGCATCTTGCGCTCGTCCCATAACCGAAATTTTATCTCTCTGTTCATCGTTTCAGTTTTTTATGTTATTATAACCCAATGAAGTCTTTATACTCGTCCTCGTCCTTGTAAAGCGGCTCGTCGCGCCTTTTAGGATTGAGATAAAGAAGGAAGAAAACGAAGGCAGCAAGTACAGCGCCAAGGCCGAATAGTATAATACGAGTGAGCATATAGATCTTTTTTTCATGGTTAGGAGATTAGTTAGCCCCAACAGGAAGTTGTTCAATTATTTTGGTGTAGGTGACCTGTGGTGACTCGATTTGGTCAAGGGGAACAAAGGCCTTTCTTTGAAACCACATGTTTTGATCATTGTCCCCATAAAATCCGCCACAGGCTGTGCATTCCATTCCGGAACGCGTTTGAGGGATTCCAATGTCAATCAACGGCATTTGGCAGCACGGGGCGCTCTTAAGCCCCAATATTGGATAAACTTTCCCCTTTTTAAAGCGGCCACAAGAATGATCCTGTATAGCTATCACCTTGCCGCCTACTTTATATTCTGACATTGTGAATTGTTTTGTTTGTGAGAAAATACCCGGCCGCCGTGATCAACGGCCGGTTTTGGTATCTAAACCTGTATCTGTCGTTGAAGATTTTTTGTAGTTGTCCATCTGTTTGGAAAGGGCGCTTTCGTTTGATCTAATGAATGCCTCAACTACGCCCCGCTGTCCGACTTCCCGTAACTTTGCCCACCATATAGGCCAATATTCGTAGGAGTAGTTGTCTTTACACCACTCCTGAAACATACAGGAGGGATAAGCAGCCCGGTGACAGATGCAGCGGTCGCCCCATGACTTCTTATATAGGTGGGCTACGAACATGCCCATTTCAAAGATCCAGTCTTCTACCAATATCTTGTCTTCCTTCACTGCCTGTACCTGTCTGGCAGTCTTTTGGTGCAGGGGCGCCGCGAATACGGCGATTATTTGAGCGAATAAGGGATGCAGTGTCATGGTTTTGATGTTTTGTTGTTCAGGTAATTGATAACCAGCTTTTCGGCGAGCTCCTCATCCAGGTAGTTTTCCATGTAATTGGTCAGGGTGATGTAAGGGGCCATATTCCCAAGTCTTACCTCCGCCGTATTGACGTTGTAGTCTTTTACCAATCCGATTTCCTTAAGCGCCTGTGATAGGGATGATTCAGGGAGCAATAAGCCCTTTTTATGCAGATCGTCTTTGATGAAATAGAAGACAGCCAAGGATCGATCCGCATACCAGAACTGATCTAGCTCTATGTCGTTAACAGTGTAGGTCATGGCTGTGTGTTTGTAGCTGAAAGAATAGCGTCTTTAGCGCCTGCGTACCAAGAGGGATACCAAGAGGCCGGGGCCTCGAGCAGCGTGTCCGCTGGTTTGCAGGTATTATAGTCGGCCAGGTCTTCCGCAATAGCTTCATCCGCATGTTTCACAGCCTCCATGAGTGCAGAGAGCAGGAGAGGGGCGGCACACAACAGCCGCGCATTGGCTTCATATTGACCAGAGGATGGTTTAACGAATCCTTCGGCCTCATAAGCCTTAACATCCGCTAAAATGCACCTGTTGGCGTCGCGAATCCAACTGGAAAAGGAATTAAACGCAGATATATTGCCAGCCCCGGGGACTTCCATGAGTGTATTCCAGTCGGCATCCAATGTCCACGGCCCTGGAGAATGTTTTGTTTCAATATTTTCCATATCTTCGCTTTAAGAGTTTACAATGTGATTTACTTCAAGCCAGATGTTAGCGCATCTGGCTATTTTGTTTCTTTTGATTTTTGCTCAAACTGTTCGCAGTCGCTCCAAGGGTCTTTAGGTCTGAACGGCTCTCCCTTTGCCAGCCATCCCGCCCATTTGCCCATACTACACCACCATTCATCATTTTCTACTGTTTCCTCATCCCCTGACGGCTCGTGACCGCAGTGCAGGCAATCGTCACATTTCATGACTGCTGTTTTTGAAGTTCTGCAAGAGTGGCGCGGGCAAATGATACTGCCGTCTTACCGAACGCCTCGGTAGATGAAGTCCCCCCATTATTGGCTAATCTATTGATGACGGCCAAATTATCAGAACTTGCAAGTAGTCCCTGCATTGCTGCCATTGTGAAGGCCTTAAGGTCTTGGTTCTTTATATCCTCAATAAGGTCGTCAAAATCCTTCCGTATGGTGTCCAGATCATTGGTGGACAGGTAGGAATCCAGTTCGGTATTGTCGCAGGATTCGATAGCGAAAAGGAGGTCGTTTATCGGCTTACCCATTGTTTGAAACTTTAGAGGTGTGTGAATAGATTTTCTTTGCCATTTTCAGGGAGCGGGCCTGTATCGGCTGGCCTTTGACAATGAATGTCCGGATTGTGTCGTCTTCCTTGAACGAGGATGGAACGTGTATGGCGGAAGCTTGCGCAGATTTTGACTCCGTTTTGTCTTCTTCTTCAGGACCCGATGGGCGTCCGTGGTTAATCACAATCAGCCCTGGGTCGGTCCTGTCATTCATACTGAGGAGTAGCCCTGCAATCGCTGGCATGATCAAAGCAATCTTTTTCTGCATGACTATTTGGCGACTTTAGAGGTGAACAAATCCCGCAGTCCAGGGATTATAATAACCGGTATAGCATACCGAAGGAAAGCGGCAGCAAAGAGAGCCGTAAGCGCTATAGAAGGGATTAAAGTGTAGTTCATGTGTTTGTGGTTTGTTGGTGAAGCGTTTAATTAAATTCCATCGTTTCATTCCTTGAAGCGGCCAACTTGCAGCCATTAATGAACTGCTCTGTCTTTTCTTTGACATCTCCAATGTGGCCGCCAAGATTTCCCCTCATCTTTGGCAGCAGTTCTTCTAGGTCTTTTGCGATAGCCTCACATTCAGAAGGCGATAACTCGCCATCACAGTCAGAGTGAGAGAGAAGCACACGCAAGCCGTCTTTATCCATTAGTTCTGTCGGGATGGCACCACCAAATCCTTGGTATGATGTGAGGTTGCCATATCCTGCTAATTCTGCTATGTAGTGCCGCCAGCGGCTAAATGCTGAATATGCGCCGTGCCAGGCATCGTGTGTAGTATCAAGACCCATGTTGAATTTTATTTATTTGGTGAACTGCTCGAAATATTCGAGCTAGTTGAGTTATCCGGATATTCCGGAGAGGTTAAAGCGGCGCCGAAGGTTTCGGGCCACTATGAATTCGTTATAAGGAGTTAATTAAGTACGTGTCAACCAACGGCCATAAGCCATCAGAAGGGTAGGATTCTACATGTTTTGCGTAGAGATTTCCGTATCTGTCCTTCCAAAGCGTTGTATAGGGGTAATCACCCTGAACGCTACATGCAAGGTCTCTTGGCCCTATGAAGTTGTAGAATTCGCTTTTGGTAACTTCTTTCATCTTCAGACAGTTTATAGGTGATTAAATCGCTGGTTTAAAGTGGTTGCGCAGATCTTCTATCTGCTGGTCAAGCTGGTTGATCAACCGGAAGTCCTCGATCGCCTGTGGGTAGGCGAATCCCCGCACCTTCAGCAGACCGCTGAAGAAGTCCCGTAAAGTCACCTCATCGTGCGCATCCTCGAACGTCATACCCACCAGCACCCAAGTGCCGTCCCTTTCAGTCAGCTGACCGTAGGCCAACACCTCTTCACCCCAAGGCATTATGCATTCTATTTTGAGGCCGTAGTTGCCTTCTGAGCAGTATTCTACGGTGAAAGCGTAGTCTAAAATCCGAACGGTTGTCTTGTTCATAGTGGTGAGTTATAGAGTTAAGCGGCAATTGATTGAACGGGAGCCAAATCAGCGATGAGGAGAAGAACATAATTCAGTTGATCGTCTGAAATGTCGTCAGCGGAGATGTCGCCGGTACGGTATTCGTTAGTCTCATAGTCGCAGCAGTAAACATGGGATACTATGCATATCGCGGCATCTTCTTCGTCCGTAAAGTATCGGGCAGGCACCTTTGCCTGATGGAAAGACTCCAGAAAGTCCACGATATCTTGCTTAGTGGCTATACTGCGGAGTTGGGCGCAAATTGATTCTGTGTTCATAGTGGGTGGATTGAGTGGTTAGAGTGATTGGATTTCCTTTGCGCGATTCTTCAGATGCTTCTTGGCTGCATTTACCACCTTCCTGAGAGATTCAAAGTCTGAAGACTCCCCATTCAACACAGAGTAAACCGTCCGCCTCTTCACGTCTACCTGCCGGCATATTTCGGCAATACCCCCTTGGGTTCTCTTCACCTGGTCCAGCACCCCCCGTATCTCCTGCACTTTGTCTTTAGAAAGTAAACTCATAATGATTTTGTGGTATAAGATTTGGTAATCTGTGTATCGCGTTGTACGTTTGTTGTACGATTACAGTACAATATTACAAACAAGTTTGTATAGTAACAAACATTTTGGTAACTATTTTTTAAAATAGTGTAGTTATGTTGGTAATTAGTGAGTAATGAATATTATTGTTTGTTATTTGTTTGTAGATTTGGCCCTTTGAAGAGAAGAAAGGATCGAGAGGAGCAGATATACGGTAAAAAAATGAAACCATAGATTGATTTATGAAAACGGAATTACAGGGCATGAACGCACGTGTCCATCAGTTAGTAGACCATTATGCAAAAGGTAATGTGTCGAAATTCGTACGTCTATTGAACGAGGCGGGACATGAGGTGTCCCAACAGAAGTTCAACCGTATATTCAACCTGGACCCCAGGTCCAATAAATACCCCAGCGTCCCTACGGATATTGTAAAGGCGATAACAGAAACCTTTGAAGCCGTAAGTCACGCGTGGCTTCTGAAAGGCGATGGAGCTATGCTAATAGATAGCACAGAATATGTGCAGGTGAATGTTGGTGATGAATTAAGAATAATACGAGAAACCAATGCCGTTATCCTTTCTGCTGTGGCGGAGCTACTTGCTCGTTCGACGGGTCAGGCGGTGACTGTAGTCCAGAAGCAATTGGAAGGGCTGGTAAATGAAAGGTTAAACGCTTAGTGGAAAGCACTATGAGCGGCTTAGGGGTCTTCTTGGTAACAGCTTTCTTTTTTTTCATAAACTCAGTGGTGTTAGGTTGACAATAGAAATCTATTCGGTGTTTTGTCCCGTTAATTAATGAAGATGGAGTTATGAAGGGTTAAACGGCAGTCCGGGTTTCAAAGGATCATGTTGATCACAGCGAACGGACGACTAAAATACTAAATTGTTCATTATAGCTGACGGCTATAATCCAAAATAAAACGTTTGTGTTACTCGAATAAGTATATTATAGTCGCTAAATTGAAGTGAGTATCCGCAACGTATATGCGTAGAGAAAAAATAACCAAAATACACGAAATGAAAAAACTGCTACTTATCCTTTCAATTGCTTTGTTTGCATGCTCCAAAGACTCAAATAATCCTGGCTCGTCTGGCTGCGGAAGCCACAACGGCCATCAGCTTTATAAGGGTCCTGATGGTGGATGTTATTATATGAACAGCAACGGGAATAAAACCTATGTGGATAGATCAGAATGTAATTGTTAAAAAGAAGCTATGAAACAAATCCTATTCGTCCTGCCGTTATTTCTCGCCTCCTGCTCCATCAAACCAAAAGAGGTTTCGCAGATGAGTACAGAAGCATTTACGATAGCAAAGGTGTTCGTGAAGGCCAAATTAGCTACGCCCGCGACTGCTGACTTCCCACACGTCCCCGACAGGGTAGACTACCTCGGGGATAGCCTGTTTAGAATTGTATCCTATGTAGACGCACAGAACCGGATGGGTGCGACAATACGCACCTCATACGGTGCTACGGTACATTATAAGGGCGGCGATTGGTCAAATGTGAACAACTGGGAGCTGCTTAATTTTTCGTCAAAATAATTCAACTATATGCACCCTATTTTAGAGGAGATAGACAAAACTGGGAAGTACATCAATAGCAGAAAACAAACAGTTACAATCGGCGGAGAAACGCCAATCCCGCAATGCGAGTTCCTGCAAAAGATCATTCGGGAGAATAAATTCAAATCAGCCGTAGAGGTGGGGATGGCATACGGCATTTCCTCCCTGGCAATTGCCGAGGCCCTGGCAGAAAACGCCGGCCGGCTAACTTCCATGGACCCGTTTGAGACCGGAAACTATGACAATAACGGCCTGGATCTGGTTAAACAGGGCGGCTATGAAATCGAGTTCTTTGAGGACTTTTCGCATACAGTATTACCCCGATTGGCAGCTGAAGGCCGGCGCCTGGACTTTGCATACATTGACTCCACGAAAATGATTGATTGGTTGATGACCGACTTCTTCCTGATTGACCGAATGATGGACGTGGGCGGGGTAGTTGTATTCGATGATATAACCTACCCGTCTATTCGTAAACTGGTCAGGTATCTGGCACAGATGCCGCATTACGAAGTGTACGGGCAGTTCCCATACAATAAGAGGGCATCGGCCCGTAGGAAGATACTGAAAAACTGGCTCACGTTTGGGCTAAAGGACGGTGTGACCATGAAAGACTATCGGCTGGGGATCTATGGCCGCTGTATAGCGTTAAAGAAGGTCGGGGAGGATAAGCGCTTGTACGACTGGCATGTTAGGTTTTAAGGTAATTTAACACCAATCAGCACCGCTGAGAGCCGAACAATCATGCGATAAGACCCCCATTTGCCGCTGAATATGATACTATTTTAACAATTGCCCGGAATAACCACCGGGCTTTCTTTTGTCCAAATAGTTCTGTAATAATCATATAGACGATATGTATCATACTTTCGAAACATTTTGAAAATACAAACAATTTTGTATCTTCGTTGAAATGCATGGTATGGTGGATAAGATACTCGGGGCGGCATTGATGATTGGATTGTTGGGCTTATCGGCCACAATCCTCATAAAGAAAGTATACCCCATTATCCACGCGCCGTATTACCTAACCCCACTAACCATTACCGGCGTCACCCTGCTCTTCTTAGTATTCACCTATTATAAATTACGGAATTAATGAAAATGTTCGGAAAGCACATATCCGCAAGCTTCCAATTCGCTCAACCAGGCGAAGGCCTGCTGTTTGGGGTCGATGTGACTCCTGGAGAGTGTAGTTGTTGTGGGAATCGGGTAACGGTTACCCGGGTTGGGATAGGCGTAGCTGAGTTGGGCATTTTCGTACAGGAGGGACATTAGTATGGGAGCACCATTAGGCAATCAGTTTTGGAAGCAGAGATCAAAGCACGGAAGGGATAAGATTTTTTCCTCTCCTGAGGACTTGTGGGCAGCAGCTTGCGAATACTTCGAGTGGGTGGACAATAACCCCCTAATCGCCATTGAGTTTTATGGTAGGGATGCCGAAAGGTGCGAAGTAGAGAAAATGCGGCCATACACCTGGGATGGACTGGAAACATTCTTGGATATTGACTCCTTAAGGGAGTACAAAACCAATGAGACATATAAAGCTTTTTCCCAAGTCATAACACGTATAGGTAAGATCATATATACACAGAAGTTCGAGGGCGCTGCTGCTGGGCTGCTTCACGCCAACATCATAGCCCGTGACTTGGGCCTGGCTGACAAGAAGGAGGTTGAGCAAAAGACGATCATTGTTGAAACGCCGGATGATGACGAATGATAAAGGTAGTATGGCCTAAGTGGCGGAAGATCATCAATGAGAAGTTTATAGGCCTTACAAAGTGTGTGGACCGGTACGTGGTACTTTACGGGTCGAGAGGGTCCGGGAAGTCAGATTACATCGCTAAACAGCTAGTATATAACTGCCTCACTCACAACTATTTTAAGTGCATACTGTACCGAAAGCGGTACAACGCGATACTAGAGAGTAGTTACGAGAACATAAGGCAGACAATCATCACGCTGGGCCTACAAGAGCTCTTTATTTTCAGGGCAAACCCGATGCGCATCATGTGCATCAATGGTAACAAGTTCATAGCCAGGGGCGGGGACGATCCTGGCTCGTTGAAGTCCATCAAAGACCCCACTTGTGTGTGGTATGAAGAGGATATACCGGAGGAAGAGGACTTTGCGACTATCACCCTCACATTGAGGTCCAACAAGGCTGATGTGCTGCAAGAGTACTTCAGCATCAACCCCGAGATAGAGGGTGATTTTGAGGACAGCTGGTTTTGGAAGCGCTTCTTCAAGGGGCAGGACCAATTGAGCTACCGCACCACGATAGAGATAGAGGTTGAGGGCAAGCCGTTCGAGTTTAGTGTAACGGTTCACCATTCGGTTTACCAGGACAACAGGTGGTTACCGCTGGCAGTTAAAGCCGCGATAGAGGCCTACAAGACTACCAACACTTACCTGTACTCCGTATATGCAAAAGGATTATGGACCAGGAAGCAGACCGGGGGCAACTTCTACAAGCTCTTTTCAAGGGCTAGGGATACGGGGGAGACCGCATACAATCCGGCACTGGCTCTCCACATATCGTTTGACTTCAACGTCAACCCGTATATGACCTGTACCATTTGGCAGATAGCAGGCAAAAGGGCGGAGCAGATCGACGAGATCTGCCTACCCTCGCCCGATAACCGGACGGAAAGCGTCTGTAGGGAGTTCGAAAGGCGGTATCCGGCGCATGCAGCGGGCCTGTTCATCTACGGCGACCCGTCAGGCATGCAGGAGGACACCAGGAGCGAGAAAGGGCATAATGACTACGTGGTCATACTAAGGTGCCTGGCGAAGTACCGGCCCGGAATGCGGGTTGCGAATGCCCACCCGGCGGTTGTGATGCGTGGCAACTGGATCAACGAGGTCTTTGCGCACAACTTCGCCGGACTAACGTTTGTGATAGGGGACAACTGCAGCAAGACGATCAGTGACTACATGTACCTGAAGGAAGCCAGCGACGGGACGAAGGCCAAAACGAAGGTCATGGACAAGCAGACAGGCGTCAAATATGAGCAATACGGCCACACATCCGACGCGAACGACTACTTCATGTGCTACGCCTTCAATGCGGAGTATACGGACTACCAGAAGACAGGAAAGGGCGTAAAGGTCACAGTAGGCAAGCAAACCAGTAAAAACAGCTACTAACATGACACAGCCAGACGGCACAGACAAATATCGCTACTGCAACCATCATCACGAATTGACAGATGAGTACGAGCTGGTAGATTTTGGTGACGGCGAATTCGTAGCTAACAAGGCCGCCATTCCGCTGTTAAAGGCGCTCAATGAAGCCGGATTAAAGACGCGGACCCATCACTATGATGGCCAGAACCGTCACGGGTTTGTGAGTATTCTGCTGGGGAATGTAAGGGCGGAGGTGAGAGTGGTGAATGAATTGGATGCCGATCGAACGAAGTACAACGGACAATATGAATTACTCATAGGTTGGGAAACAGATGTGCAGAAAGCAACCACATAGAACAGCATTACAGGCCCAAGGCCAGGCGATAAGCCTACATAAGCACAAAGGGCAGCCATTGGAGTCGCTGCGGGTTTACGAGTGTGATAAATGCGGCTGTTATCACGTATCCAAAATGTCACTGGCCGCTTACCTTAAAAGCAAAAAGTCATGAGCAAGATGTTTAATAACATACCAACACTGCCGGCGGATAAAATGCCTGAAGGGCCTTATCTGTCTTTTGATTTTAATGACGGCGGCCCAATCACCTCAGTAATAGAATGGAAGGTGGTGAATGGGGTCCTTTATGTGGTAAACGAACGCACAACAACCGGCATATGTCATACCTGATACCATACGATTTCCGCAAGCAAATCCAGACAGACAACCTAAACCAAATTATCGGGTCTGATCAGTCCATTTTGGACGCTGCTATGTCAGCAGCCCAGGCGGAGTGCATCAGCTACCTGATACAGAAGTACGAGGTATCGGCGGAGTTCGCGGACATCACCCCGTGGTCGCCAATAGCGGTTTATAGAGCCGCCCAACGAGTTGTGATCGACTTCCCGGTATATGTGCCCGCAACCACTTATAACCCCAATGATGTGGTTATAAACGCTGGGAATGGCTATGTATGCACCGACACGACCACGGGAGCCTTTGATGTGACCAAATGGGCGCTCTTGGGCGCTCAGAACGCCGTTTACTATGGCGCCCTGCCATTCCCCATGTTCAACATCTACTCAAACTACGTTGTGGGGGACAAGGCGTATTGGAATGGCAACGTGTATACCTGTAAAATAGCGACCATACAAATCAGTCATGAAGGGTTATTACAGGCGGGCACCTATCAAAATGCGCCACTGCCAAATGTGTTCCCGGATAACCAGGTGTTTGGCGTGGCTTACTGGGGCGATCCTGTTCCGCAACTAATACTGCCGGGGACTTTGCCGACAGATACCGCGGCCTGGACGTTAGGGGACAACAGGGATCAGCAGATGGTCCTATACATGATCGATATTACCCTGTATCACGTACATAAGCGCATAAGCCCCCGGAACATACCGGACCTGCGGGTAAAGGCGTATGACGATGCGAAACAGTGGCTGCGCTACTGCGCAAACGGGGACGTAACCCCTGCATTGCCGGTTAAACAGCCAAGGCAAGGGGGCCGGATACGGTATGGGGGCAATGTAAAAAGGGTAAACAGCTATTAATATGGGTTGGATACAGAGCATACGGAATGCCGCAATAGTTGGGTTAGGCGGGTCGCCAGTCCGGCCGGGGATCATAGCTGAACCTCAAAGCAAGGAAGCGGCCCGCAACCTTAGTTCTATCATATCACCAGTTCAGCTGCAGCGCCTGCGGCAAGATGTGCAGATGTGGCGGGAGGCAATCAGTGAGGCGGAGCTTGCGTGGTACCCACAAAGGGTTCGCATGCAGCGGATGTTTATAGACACTATCCTCAATGGGCATGTGTTCTCACTCATGGAGCGCCGGTCTGACCTCTCCCTGCTGAGAGACTTCAGAATATGTGATCAGAAGGGGGTTGAGAGTGAGGTTCTGTCGCAGTACTTACAGGAGCAAGACTGGTTTACGGACTACCTGGCTTATTCCCTAGATGCTATCTTCTTTGGTTACTCCTTGATAAGCTTGGGCGACATAAAAGACGACGCCTTCCCTGATCTATCCATCGTTCGCCGCTGGAATGTGAGTCCGGACCGGCTCAACGTGGCCCGGTATGTCTATTCGTTGGATGGGGTGAAGTTCCTTGAAGAGCCGTATTCAGATTGGCACATATGGGCCAAGACTAAGAGCGAGAACGGCGCCACAACCTGCGGATATGGGCTGTTTTACAAGATAGGCCTATACGAGATCCTGCTTAGGAACACATTAGGCTTCAATGCCGACTTTGTGGAGCTGTACGCCATGCCATACCGGGTAGGCAAGACTACTAAGACCACGGAGAGCGAACGTGCGGAGCTGGAATCAGCGGTACAGAGCATGGGATCGGCGGGCTATGCCATCATTGACCCCATGGACGACATTTCCTTCCTGGAAACCCGTTTAGGAGGTACCGGGTGGGAGTCTTACGACAACCTTGAAAAGCGATGCGTCAGGACCGTCACCAAGCTCATTTTAGGCCATGAAGACGCGGCCAGCTCTACCCCCGGCCAACTAGGTACCGGCGGCGCGAAGGAAGACAACCCCGTCACCATGGCTATGCTGGCGAAGCAAACCAAGGACGGCCGCTTCCTGGAGTCATTGACGAACAAGCAGCTACTGCCTAAGATGCGCAACCTCGGCTTTGACATTCCAACGGGCATGCGCTTCGCGTTCAAAAACGATGAGGAGAAAGAGGCATTCCGCCGCCGGGAGGATGAAAGCAACAAAAAGACCGCTGATATCTACAAGGTCATAAAGGACGCGGGCGGTAAGCCTGATTGGGCCTATTTCAAAGAAAGAACCGGTATTCCCGTAGAAGCGGCCCCTGATCCGGTGCCATTAGCCCCCCTTTCCGGCGACAAAGGCAAAGAAGCGCCAGGATTCAGCGAAAGGGTGCAAAACAGGTTGAAATCACTGTATAAAACGGGTGAAAATGATCAATAAGAGTGTCGCGCTTGCCGCCATGCAGGGATTTGCGGCAATGGCGGAGGTTGAGCGCAAAACGGAAATGAAGGCCCTGCAGGAACTTAACGGCGAGCGGATCAGTGCCGCACAGCAGGCGTTCGAAGCGATGTTTGGGGCTGATCAGAACCGCACGCCGGCACAGTGGCGCAATCTGGTATCAAAGTACGGCATGGGGGCGGTATGTGAGAAAGAGGGTATGGACTGGCAGAAAGTCAACCAGCGGATGCACGAATCGTTCAGAGATCACCTGAAACGCACCTTAAAGGAGAAGAAACGGCATGTTTGAGTTCAGCGAAGAGCAGATAACACGGCTTTTAGCCGCTATTTACAACGGGTCAGTGCAACCATATGCGCTGCCTGATGCCCTTTACTATGCTATCGCAGACTACATTAAAAAGGGTCTTTACGCGGGTTTTGGCGGTGGTCTGAGTGACTTCGCAGTAGGTGGAAAGGATTTCGAGCTGCTCGACGAAATGCGCGAGAATGTGTACATGTTCTCCGGGGCCAAGACTTACCAGCAGGTAAAGGTAATGTCGGAACTACTGACAGAGGGCGAAACGATAATGCCGTTTGCCGACTTTAAGGTAGCCGCTCGGGGAGTGTTTGATCAGTACAATGTCGCTTGGCTCAGAACTGAATACGATACCGCGATTGGGCAGGGGCATTGCGCTGTTAAGTGGAATAGCATCATGCAAAACGCGGACGTGCTGCCGATGCTGGAGTACGACGCGGTGATGGATCAGAACACCAGTGACATATGTCGGCCGCTAAATGGGGTTAGGTTGCCAGTAAATGACCCGTTTTGGCGCAAATACGCGCCTTTAAACCACTTCAACTGCCGTTGCCTCATTCGCCAGTTAGAAGACGGGAGATCCACGTCTAAAAGCAAAATAGAGGGATTAGAAAGCGAGGTGGGGGATAAAATGCAGGACATATTCAAGATGAATCCGGGAATCGATCGGGTGGTGTTTAGTGATAAGCACCCTTATTTCGATGTTGCTCCCAAGGATCGAGAGTACGCGGCAAGAAACTTTGATTTACCGATACCTAAAAGCGATAGGGCATGAAGCTAAGCCGGTTCAATTTCGACATTATACGGGCCAATGTGCGGGTGGTTAAGCACTACTTGCCGACCCTACTGGCTAACCAGGCGCAGAACTTTTTCACCGATTCATGGAAGCGTAAGGGGTGGTTGGATGCGGGCCTGAAGCCATGGGCGCAACCACACAGGGCCTCCCACGGTTCAACGAAGAGGGAGCGGAGCCGCGCCATACTGGTTAAGACGGGCCGGTTACGCCGCGCCGTCTCTTCTTCTCTTCGGCAGAAGTCTTTTGAAAAGATCCGCTTTGTTGTGGACGTGCCTTATGCCGCCATTCACAATGAGGGCGGAGTAGTACACATCCCGGCAGCTGAAAAGATACTGCACTTCAATCGAAAGGGCCGATTTTCTAAGATGGCTAAGGCCAAATCCGCTCAAAAGGTCATCATTCCCGCGCATAACGTGCGGATACCGCAAAGGCAATTTATGGGCGATAGCCGGACACTGAGGGACAAGCAGATAAAGACTATAAATAAAACAGTGGACGCGATATGGCGGGGATAAAACAGCCCATACAGGACTTAATGAACCGGCTACGGGAGATTCCGGAGCTGCAATATGTGCGCGTCTGGAATAACCAGATTCAATCCCGCAAACAGGGGCAGCACTACGACTACCCCACGCCGGCCGCGTTTGTTGAGGTGATCAACAGCCCGGTTTGGGAAGAGATTGGGATGGGCTTTCAGGGCGCGGACCTGGGGGTAACTATACATCTGGAGCATGAGTATTATGATGCACAGGATGGCACCTTCGAGCAGGATCTTATAGTATTCGATCTGCGTGACAAGATAGTGGCCAAACTGTCCCTTTATGAGGCCACTGCGTGCGGCCCGCTGGTAAAAACCGGCGAAAGTCAAAGCTACGACCACGACAACGTTTACGAATATACTATAGACTTCGCTTGCCACTTCATAGACAGCAAGGGTAGCCCTTACGATCCGGACGCAGGGAAGTTCATTGATAAAACGCCACCAACCGGGCTGCAGGTAGTCGTAAATGAAGTGAACTCAATTGTGGGCCGCGAGAACACGCCTATTCATGACATAACCTTTAAAATACCGCAATGATGGCGCGACAGATAGCACAGATTGAACAGCAGATACTTGATGCCAAGGCGGCGGACCCGGTGCTAAGCCCCTTGCTTACATCGACCAGTAAACGGGCCATTTACCGCGTTTGGGCCTATATCGTTGCCTCCTCTATTGCGATATTGGAGCAGCTAATGGACGTATTTAGCGCCGCTATTGAGTCTACCGTAGCTAAAGCGGCGCCGGGGTCGGCCCCATGGCTGCAGGCGCAGATATTCAACTTCCAGTACAGCGCAGACGTGCCGCAGGTGGTCCAACTGGTCAATCTTGCACCTCAGTACCCCATTACAGACGCTTCTTTGCGGATAGTAACCCGGTGTAGCGTTACTACTGATCTGGCTAATAGCGTGATTGTTAAGGTGGCGAAAAGCGACCCGCCGGAGGCACTGGCATCAAATGAGCTTACGGCCTTGCAAAGCTACGTAAACACGATCGGCGTGGCGGGGGTTACATACACTGTACGCAGCCTGAGCAGCGACAAGCTGTACCTGCAGGCGCAGGTCTTCTACAACGGCCAATACAGCGATGTGATAGCATCAAACGTGATCCAGGCGGTTAATGGCTTCCTGTCTCAGCTGCCCTTTAATGGCCAAATGAGGGTAAGCGATCTGGAGCAGGCCATTAGGGGCGTTGCCGGGGTCACTGACGTGCTTTTGCAGAACGTTCAGGCCCGCGCAGATGGCGTGGCGTTTGGTTCGGGAACCTATCTGGTACTTAATAATCAGGTCATTTCCCGCTTATGGCCGACGGTAGCAGGGTATATGGTCGGAGAGACGACCAGCGGACAAACATTAACGGACACACTTCAATTCATACCAGAATGAGAAAATGGGTAACATACGTGGACGCAATCAACCCGGCAACGGGACAGCTAACTAACTTTCATGGGCCATATGTGTCTGGTGAGACGAAGGAAGAGGCGGAGAGGTACTGCGAACGTAACGGATTGGGCTATTGCAGGGTAGATGGCCCATTGGTGGCTGAAATACCACAAAAGACAGATGGTTCACCGGATTGGAATAACCAAGTAGATCACGAACAATGAGCATATACGACGTAAACTACGACCAAACAGGGCCGCAGATGCTTCCGCCGGATAAGCGGTACAGCCGTATGGTGGCATGGGTTAAGACCCTGCTAAAGCCTTTACAGTGGGTTCGTGATCTATGGATGGGCAGCTACAGGACCGGATCTACCGCTAATCCATGGGTGGGTAGTTCGACGTATGCGAAGTACGACCGGATACTTTACAAGCAGAAGGTTTACGAAAGCCTGATCGGCGGCAACACTGCCTCCCCCACAGACCAAACAGCCTGGATGGTAGTTCAACAGAACTTTATCGGCGTCTTTGAGAGGGTTTTGTATACCGGCAATAAGCTGATCTTCGAATACGCCATTAACAAGTATTTTGGGGCTGTTTTTAGGCAGCCGCCTAATCTCAGTGATATATACATATCCGTGAACGAAAAGCCGTTTTCGGTCTTCGTAGTGGGTGGGATTGAGGGTAATTCGTCCATAGTGTACAGCAACACATCATCCGAGTTCGTAATTAACGCCTATGATTTTAATACCTTCTTTAACATGACGCTGATGGTGCCGGCCGTACTATATGCAGCCCTGGACCCCAACGCGGCTAACGCTGAGAAGATCATCAGGAATTACGCTAACCAATACATAGTAGCAGGCATTATATATAACGTTCAAACATACTGATAGTGAGAAAAGTAGATGTATCACCGATAACGACCTCGATAGGCATGCCGATAAAGGCAGGTACCTTAACGCATCTGCAGTCTGCGTACCAGGAGGCGATTAGTGCTTTGGGTGCTGCGCTGGCAGGGTCCACGTATGACTCGGGTAAGGTTTATATCCTAACCGGGTGCCGTAATTCCGGGTCAGGGTCAAGCTATGTTATATCGGCCGGCGCGGTTTTCTATGGCGGGGAGGTGTATCTGGTAGATCCGGCATCATTTACGATTTCCAATCCCAATGTCGCTGTTGGAGTCGTAACCACAACTTTCTTTGCGGATGCAGTGGCCGATTCCGTACAGTTTACCGATGGGGTGCTTCGCAACGTCCATCAAATACGGAAGATTGTCCTCAAAGCGGGGCTATCCGGGTCTGGCGCTGGTAACTTCGTGGACTTCGTGGATGTTACCCGAAAACTACAGGGGGCTATTGGCGAAATAAAGATATGGAACTGGAAGTTTTACGGCGGTGATCTGGACGATTACTTCAATCTGACCACGGGCCTCGGGATACATCCTTATACTGCCGGTTGGGCGATCTGCGACGGCCAGAACGGAACGGATAACATGGGCGGGCGGGCCGCTGTGGGATACAATGGCAGCGATTCGGACTATGACACCCCCTACGACACATTCGGCGGATCAAAAACGGTAACCCTTGTTCAGGCAAACTTACCGGCTGTGAGTCTCGATGTGCCGGTTACGGGGCCAGACACCAGCCAGGACGATACCGGTAGCGGGCGGTTTGCCATGGGGAGTACCGGTACAGATGCCGGGCCTTACCCGGTGCTTCATACTGCTAATATGGGTACCAATACACCGTTCAATGTAGTTAACCCATACAGGACAGTACTTTATGTTCAACGAATAGTGTAGTTATGGATAAAAGAGGGACAACAGCAACGCAGCGGAAAGTACAAGCTCATCCTAAGCCGAAATATTATCAATTACTGGAGAGCTACAGGGAGGCAAATGGAATGGGGCGCAGTGAGACATTGAACCATATTATTAAGCGGTTCTTTGATGCGATGCCCGCCGGTGAGATAGAGCGGATCAGGCGTTTGGCAGGGTCAAAAAACTCATATTAGCCAAACTGTGGTGCCCATTGTAAAGGGCTGTGGGCGCGTTGCGTACGCAGCAGCCGATAAAGAGGCCCGTATTTAACAACCAATAATGGATCGGCCCCTGATGACTTTATCAACAGGCTCTCTTCTCCTGTTAATGGCCGACCGTAGATAAGGATATCTATTTCAGCGATAGTCATCTTCTCAAAGTCTATGGTTATTGGGTGCCCGTAAATATCAACGGCATCAACTATATTCATAACTGTTCTTTTATTTACAGATCAGACATTTAGCGGGGTCAAAGAATTCGTATTAGGGTTTGAGGTATGCGGCAACTCCGACTCCTTAATAAACAGCCCTAAGGCTTTTATCCGATCGTTACTCGCTAAGGTAATGCCCGACTCATTCATAATATCGGCGACCCTGTTTACGAAGGGCCAGGGGATTTCCCCATGGTCCCCATACTCTAACTCTAACAATATCCTTTCCAGTGCCTGTCGATAAATACGCTCGTTGTTACTTTCCATGATTAAGGTCTTTTAGTTCAAGTTCCTCCCCTGTAACATTTAAGTGGAGCCGCTGTAGCTCGTGTAACGCCGTGGCCGACCATCTCCACCACAGGTGCGCCTTGCCTTCTTGAAAGCGAATAACCAACTTCTCGTTCGCTGATATCCAGTAGTCGTCACCATCTGACAGCGACCCGCTGTCATCCACGGACGTGGGCATTACGTCAGGCGAGAATCCTAGTCGCTTTAGCCATTCCTCCGTTATTGGCGCGGGGTCTACATCTGTCCATTCCCCGTCAACCGGAGGAATGGGTGAACGGTTTTCATATGCGATATTAAGCCTAGCCTGTTGGAGTGTTAACACCTGCGCAGTACGTTTATCCTTGACGAGGCTGTGGGGCCTCAGGTCTAATGTCTTTATCATTTAGGAAGTGTTATTTTCAGCTCCTCGCCAGTTAAAGAGTGATACAGGTTCTGCAGCTGGTGAACATATTCCAGATTATACGGCAGGTCCATTTCAACACCTTGCCAAATCGGGTTAAGACTATCCCAGTATAGCATTAATTGACTGTCATTAGTGTAGAAAGGTACAGATTCATGGGGAGTGCCAGGATCGATAGTATCCGTGTAATACCCAAGCCAAAACAGCCAGCCAGATAGCGGTACCGGATGAAATTCTAACTTATTGTATGCTATGAGTGGCCCAGATTCGCTGTTTGGCATGTAGTCTGTCGGGTCAAATTGTATTGTCTCCCCTTTCGAGTTCTTAACGATATTACCATATCGCAATTCTGTAGCCTTTATAATATAGCCCCTTGTTTTAAATTGAAATCTAGTCCTTGCGTAGTCCAGTTGTCAAAATGGTCTGAAGTTAGCCTAACCCCATTCCCAGCAGCATATGCTATCACCTCTGAAACTAGTGCGTCTTTGGAGTAATCCATTTGACCGCACCCCCATTCCTCGTAATGCGCCTCTGATTGCGGCGAATCCTTCCATTCCAGGCTAAAGGGGCGTTTGTCGTAATAGATAGTCAAGCGCCCTCCTTTCAGCCCCTCGTTGTATTTGTGGTAGATCTTGATCTTGTCCATTCTTATCTGTGCCTTGCGAATCAAGGCCCTCAAATATACGAAATGTGAATCACTTCCGGCCCCTCCGGACAGCACTTACTCATCTTTGAGTAAGATGAGCTTCGTGTATACTATAGATCCGTCAGCAGATGAACCGATAATGCTTATTAACCGGCATATCGGCGTGGATGACGTTGATGGTATTGGAATCATCGGAGACCTGTTTCAACAGGAGCTTCTCACCCTGGACACGATGGGGAAAGATCGCATCCAAGTATGGATCAACTCCCCCGGCGGCTCTGTAGTGGATGGTTACGCCATCTACAACGCAATTCTGAAGAGCCGGACTAAAGTAGACACGTATTGCGTAGGCATTGCCGCAAGTATGGCCGCTGTGATCTTTCAGGCGGGCCGTAAGCGCATCATGGCCGACTATGGTATACTGATGTACCATAACCCCTTTGGCGGCGATAATTCGGACTTAATCAACAAAATGAAGCTCTCCATTGTGACCATGATCTGCAGCCGTAGCGGCATGTCTGAAACACAATGTGACGCGATGATGAACCGAACCACATTCGTGGACTCATCCGAGGCATTTGCCTTGAAACTATGCGATGAGGTGGAGTTAAGCGGCGACTACAACAAAAAGCGCCTGCAACCAGTTGCGAACAACTCAAAAGTGTACTGGTCGGAAGCCAACAAGATACTTAACAAACAATTCGAAAAAACACCAGCAATGTCAACAAATATGCTGAAAACAACCATGGCCTTGGGCCTTGTTGAAGGCGTTCCCGAGGATGCCATCGTAAACGCAATTAAGGGCGTTCAGGACAAGGCCGACAAGGCCGAAGCCCAGGTTATCGGTTTGGAAAAGCAGGTGAAGGACGCTGCTAATCTGCATCAGAAAGCACTTGATGAAAAGACTGCGGAGATCGACCAAGTAAAAGCCAGCCTGACTGCCAAACAAAAGGAGTTCGACGAAATGAAAGCCGAACGCGACCAGCTGAAAGCCGCTAAGGACACCGCCGAAAAAGAAGCCAAGGAAATCGCGGCCAAGAACCTGATTCAGGGATTTGTAAAGGTCGGCAAGATAAAGGACGATGCAGAGATCATCGCAAAGTGGGTGGTTAAGGCAACGGAGAACTTCGACGATACCAAGGCTACACTGGAAGAATTGCCACTAAACAAAGCAGCCGTAGTAATTCCGACCGAAAACAAGTTGGACGCAAACGAACTGCCCACTAATGCCCTCAGCTTGATGGCTAAGATCAAGGCAAAGACCGCAAAACAGTAACAAGAATCTTTAAAAATACCATAAAATGGCTTTAGTTATCAGTGATACGGCGTATGCCGGTACTTTTGCAAGCTACTTCTGGCTGCCTGCAACTTTCGGAATGGACACCATTCAGAAAGGAGCCGTGTATGTGCAGGACGGGATAAAGAAGTCCCACACTATCGGCCGTATTGACTTCGCCAATCCATTACAGCCCCGTACAGCCACCCCAACAAGCAGCGGCACCTACACGATAGATGGTCGGTCCCTGACTCCCCTGGATGTAATGGTGTATACCGAGTTTAACCCGCGTGACTTTGAACAACACTGGTTGGCTGAACAGCTTTCTCCGACCCTGCTGGCCCGTGAGCTTCCGGTAACGGCTGAGAACTACATGCTGCAGATGGGGCTTAATCGCGCCTTAGAGTTCATTGAAACCGGTATCTGGATGGGGTCAACAACTTACACCGCTGCCGCCGGTTCTACCGGTAATGGTCAGCTGAAGTTCTTCGACGGCTTCCTAAAGAAGATGGTCAACGACTCATCTATCTACCAGGTTCCATCTCCGCTACCGCTAAGCGCTGCCGCGTCCAGTGGCTCCGTTTACAACATTGTGGATGCAATGAATGCCCTGTTGAACCTGGCTGCTACCAACAATAAGGCTCTTTTAAGCCGCCCCACCAGGTACGAGAGAATGAAATTCTTCATGTCGATCAACTCAGAACAGATCTACCAGACCTTTATCACTACTTCTCTGACCTTCAAAGGTGTTAATACTACCGAAAGGGGCATCAACAAGTTTAAGGGATACGAGATTGTACCACTGGCAGGCATGGCGGATGATACCATCTTGTTCTGTGAAGGCCTGATGGACACGTCATCTAATCTGTATGTGGGCATGAACAGTGTTTCCGATGATCAGTTGCAGCTGCAGCGACTGCAAGCAAACAGCGAACTGTTTTTCCTGAAAGGGTTGATGAAGTACGACGTTCAGTATGGCTTCCCCAAACAGATTTTCCTGTTCACAACTCTTACTGCTTCATCCTTCAACGCATAACCATATGGACGCACTGAGGAAATACTTAAAGGGTAGGCCTGAGATCGAGCATGTTTACCTGAATACAAAAGGAGAATGGGTCTTTTCGCCTAATGACCTGCATCCCATCCGTAAGACGAGGGATGAGGTAATGTCGGGATACGAAGCCCCGGAGGAAGGAGCAAACGAGGCGATTGAATCACTCCGCGTGGAGAATACGTCTTTAGCTGATCAGGTTCTTTCGCTCCAAATCGAGAAGGAGGCGCTGCAATCAGAGATTGACGCTTTGAAAGCGGCGGCACAGCCCGAGCAGGGCGAAAACGGCTCGCCGGCACCCCCTGCTGAACCGACTGAACCCGATTCCAAGAAAGACAAAAAACAGAAATAATGGCTACTACAGCACGTTTCACAAATAACGTTGGGGTAATCAATCAAGGTAAGGACAATACGGATCGTATTCGCACTAACGAGTACTTAACGCCCGATTTTGCAGCTACAATCGCAATTGCCCCCACAAAATCGTATACCCTTGTTAAACCAGGTACGTTGACTGGTGCCGTTACATTTACGGCCGGCGTTGGTACGTCAACCACGGCCCCTTATGTGGGCGATACGATGACATTCATCCTGATACCTGATGGTACCACTCGCGTGGCTACGTTCGGCACTGGCTTCTTACCAACCGGCACGCTTTCCGTGACCACAGCGAAGACGGCGAACATCAGTTTCATCTTCGATGGGGCTAACTGGGAGGAAACCGGCCGTTCTGTATCCGCTTAACAAAAGACAATCATGGCGCTTAATAACATTCGTTTCGTTTTAGGACAGGGCGGCTTAGGTCGCCCACTTGCCGGTCAGGATCACATTTCCGGCCTGGTGTTCTATTGCGTTAATGGCTCTTTACCGTCTGGATTTACTACAACCAGCCGGATAAAGCAATTTTTCAGCGTCGAGGACGCAGAAGCTGCTGGGATACTGGCTAATTACAGCGATGAAACGGCAGCAGAAGGTTCCTATCTGGTTACTGCAATCGGGGTGAATGGGGACACGGTTGGATTTACTGTTGCCGAGCCTCTTGGCGTAACTGTCAATCTTGGCACGTACACCAAAACGGCGGCGGAAACAACAGTTAACGCTATAGCGACCGCCATTACAGCGATCATAAACGCAGGGACGAACACGCACGGGTATTCAGCTGAAGCGAATACAGCTACGGTTACCATTGTTGCCCGGCGAGGTATGGGGGTGTTCTTTAACAGTGGCACTCCACTTACGGCCACAGCATCCGGCACGCTGGCCGGTACACTTACGCAGTTTACCGGCGGGGTGGCTTCCAAGCAGGCCGTTTGGCACTATCACATTTCCGAATACTTCCGCCTGCAGCCGCAGGGGAATTTGTATGTAGGCTTTTTCGCCGTACCGACTCCTTACACCTTTTCTGAGATTCAAACCATTCAGAACTACGCCAATGGCACCATCCGGCAGGTTGGTCTGTACAAGGACAGTGCAGCCTATTCTGCCAGTGACGTTGACCTGATACACGGCGTTTGTAATAGCCTGGTAGCGGCTCACAAAGAGATCATCGCGGTTTATGCCGCTGATATGGCTGCTGTAACTGATATCTCCACCCTGACCGATTTATCCACTAAGTCTGACAACCTGGTGAGTGTGGTTATAGGGCAGGATGGCGCCGCGTTGGGCGCTCTACTATACCTGACTACCGGGAAGTCAATCACGACCCTTGGGGCGACCCTTGGGGCCATCTCGTTGGCAAAAGTTAGCGAAAGTATTGCTTGGCTTCGGAAGTTCAACATCAGCAATGGGGTAGAGTGTGATACACTGGCATTCGCCAACGGGAAGCTGTTCAGCGATGTTACTGTCACTGATAGCTTGCTTTCGGCCCTTCAGGACAAGTGTTATACTTTCCTGCGGAAGTTCGTCGGGGTTGCGGGTAGTTTCTTTAACGAGAATAGAACCGCTATTGCCAGGACCTCTGATTACGCCTATATCAATGACAATAGAACTATTCAGAAGGCCACAAGGGGCGTTTATACTTCATTGATATTCGACCTGAATGGTCCGTTGACGCTCAACGCTGACGGCACATTGGCCGCTACAACCATAGCATCACTTCAGGGGAATTCTGAAGTGAATTTGATTCAGATGATACGGGACAGTGAGCTAAGCGCCTACCAGGTTGCAATCAATCCTGCCCAAAATGTACTCCAAACCGAGCTATTGGTGATCACAATCAATCTGGTGCCCATCGGCACGGCGCGCAACATTCAGGTGAACATAGGCTTTAACGTCGCAATCAACTAACAATGCCAGCAACACCACTCATAAACGGAATCAACTACTCGTGGGCAAATATATCCTGGGTTATGTTCGGCGTGCCGGTAGTCGGCATTACGAAGATAAGCTACAAGCGTAAGTTGAAAAAAGACAACAACTATGGATTTGGGCAACACCCAATAAGCCGGGGGTATGGCAACTATGAGTACGAAGGATCAGTAGAGCTGTACACCGACGAATGGAAGCGCATTATCGCCGCCTCTCCGGATCGTGACCCGCTGGCCATTGGCCCGTTCGATATTCAGGTGGTGTTCCAGGGAAGCCGATTGACAACAGAACGCGATGTTCTGCGGTCCGTGGAGTTCATGGAGGATCCGCTTGAAGCCAGCCAGGGGGACTCAAAACTACTTGTAACTATACCGCTCATCATAGCGGCAATTGAACGATAACCAAAATTTATGTCAGAAAAACTAACTAATGAACAGGTGCAGGCCAGGGCTGAAGAGCTTGAAAAAGTACATGGCTGCAAAATACACCCACTGGTCTTTATGACGGAGGAAGGCGGTGAGCAAATCGTGGGGTACATGAAGGAGCCGCCACGAATCGTCAAGCTGCGTGTGCTGGATAAAAGCATTACCGGGCCTATGACTGCCGCGAGCGAGTGTCTTGAATCAGTATTGATAAAAGAAGCAAGTGACCCGCGGATACTAAGCGAAAGCCCGGAAAATGACAAGGTATTCCTGGGAGCTTGCGTAGCTGCTACTAAAATCATAGAACTCAGCACCAACCAGTTCAAAAAAAAATAGTCGACTCCCGGATAACGAGCGATAGCAGCGAAGAAAGCCATATTGAGGCCTATATCCGCTGCTATCTGCATTTAGACCCGGACGCTATGACAGACGAACAATTAGCAAAGGAGTGGGGCCGATTAAGATTTTGGCTGATACAAACTAAGCAAATGGACGAATAGATGAACACGAACGTCGAATATACGCTAACGTTGGAGGACCTGTTAAGCGGCAAGCTGAAAAATGCTGATGATGCCGCGAAAGGGCTTGAAAGCACCATGCTTACCCTTGGCGGGGTTATTGGTGCGGCATTCGGTGTCCATGAAGTGATGTCGTTCATAAACCAGGTGATCGAGGCGGGGAGTAAGGTTGAAAATGCCACTACCGGCTTAACAACCCTGCTTAAAGACAACGCCGCAGCAGTCGAAGTGGTTCAGAATACTATGGAGGACGCGACAAAGACCCCATTTGCCTTTGAAAGCCTTCTGGCAGCGAATAAGGCTCTAATAGCAGCGAATGTGAGTGCCAGTGATGCCAGGGAAGCAGTTCTGGACCTGGCGAATGCGATAGCGGCGACCGGCGGCAGCGATGCTGAGTTAGAGGGCATGATTGTTAACCTGCAGGGTATTCGGAACGTTGGCAAGGCTACAAGTCAGGATATTAAGCAGTTCGCAGTTGCTGGAATCAACATTTATGAGGTTTTGCACCAAGCTACCGGCAAGAGTATCGAGCAGATAAAGGAAATGGACATCAGTTACGAGCTGCTCACACAGTCGCTCAAGAAAGCACACGATGAAGGCGGGATCTATGCAGGGGGTTTGGAGAATATGGCAAATAATACATCTGTAAGTATTTCCAACCTGGAGGATGCCACGTTTCAATTGATGGTAAGGATGTTCAACGATTTGAAGCCCGCTATAGATGTGATTTTAGAGCGTCTCGGAGATTTAATCGGCGTGCTTGGGGATGCCTGGGACTGGTCGGTGAAAAACAAACAATTATTCATCGATATCGGGGAGGTTGTATTGGTGGCGGCTGGATCATATCTGACATATCAGGGCATACTGATTGGGATAGCATTATGGACAAAAATAAATGTCATATGGCAGACCATTCAGTACGCTTCAATAGTTCTGTTGGGTGATGGCATGTTGACGGCTTCCTTCGCTGCGAAGTTATGGGCCGGGGCTCAGGTTTTGTTGAATGAGGCGATGATAGCCAATCCTATTGGGATGGTAATCGTGGCCGTTGGACTCCTTGTGGCGGCTGCGATTTACTGCTACAACCACTTTGGCACATTCCGGGCCATTCTGTGGGGGATTTGGGAGTTTATGAAGGCTTTCTTCGAGTGGATAACTGTCGTCCCGTTCAAGGTACTAATGGCATTCGGGGAAATGGTATTGGGGGCGTTAACCATGGATATTAACCGGATATCCAAAGGGTTTGAAGATGCCAAGTCTGTTGTTTTTGACGGCGCCAAGAACCTTGCACTATCCTTCAAAAAAGGGTACGACGAGGGGATGGCGGATTTCGCCCAATCTACAGCAGAGGAAGCCAACGGGCCAAAACCAGTCACTAAGCCTACTGGGGTTACGCCACCAGTTACGCCTCCTCCAAAGGAGACCACTAAAGTCACCGGCAACAAGTCTGTGAGCATCAATATAAAAATTGATAACCTGGTAAAAGAGTTTACGGTAAAAACGCAGAACATGGCAGAGGGATCGGGCAAGGTAAAGGAAATGGTAGTGCAGACACTGCTAAGTGCTGTTAATGACTCTCAAATAGTTGCAGGGCAATAGAATGGCTACAGGGGTAATAATATCAACAACGGTAAATCAGATCACCCGCGCATACAATGTAGGGAATGTTCGAACAATCAGTGCGGCCAAACCAAACAGCTACGACGGGAAGATTGACCAGACGTTCGAGAAAGACCGGGTATTGTATAAGTCAAGCCTTGGGACCCCCGTATTTACCGACTTGACCTTTGATGCGATTAGGTACGAGCTTGCAGATGGAACAATCCGTAGGGTTCCGTCAATCACCATGCAGACGGTACTTGTAACAGTCGCACAAAGTAAAAAGATCATCGTTACGGACATACAGGGCAGGGACGGTACGGTAAAGGAGTATATCGGCATGGGAGACTATGAGGTAACGATAAACGGGATAATAACCGGCTCTAACCAGCATTACCCCATCGATGAGACGCACGCCCTCAAACAGATGTTGGACGCGCCTGTGCCGCTCGTGGCTGTTTCCTGGTACCTGCAGAACCTTGATGTGTACAACCTGGTAGTTAGGGATTATGCCTTCGCCCAAGAACCGGGCGGTTATTCCAGGCAGCTGTTTACTATCAACTGCCTGAGCGATACACCAATAGAACTGTTGATCACCAATGTATAATGTATATAGTCGTAACCAATATCACCTTTTTTCAACAGCCAACGACGGATTACCCGTCGCGACGGGCTGTTCTGCATTACGACTTTGTTACAGAATACGAAGCTTCAGACAGCTGGGCTGACCTTACTAATAAGGCGAAGATCACCATGCCCAAGAATATACGGGTACGGTTTGGGGATGGGCAGACGCGGCCAACTGGTGCGGGCGTTGGTGAGACCGACAACATCAATTTAGGCGGCTTTTCCGATAACGTTCCGCTGTTCCTGAAAGGCGACAAGGTAACGATAGAAGGCGGCTATAAATACTTTGATGTACAGGGCAATCAAAAGGTTACTACCAGCGTGTTGTTTACCGGGTTTATCTCTCAGGTAACCAGCAAGAAGCCGGTGGTACTGGAGTTGGAGGATAACATGTGGAAACTTAAACAGATTATTGCCCCCAACAAGGCCTATCCCGCCACTGCCACTTTAGAGGATATTCTGAGGGATTTACTCGCGGGGACAGACTTCACTGTCAATGCGCTGACAAAGACCACATTTGGGGCATTTCGGACGCAAAATGAGACGGTTTGTGAGGTATTGGCGCGACTACGGAAAGATTACCACTTCGAAAGTTATTTCCGTGGTAATGAGCTGCGCTCCGGCTCTATTGTTTACCTCGAATCGGATGCCGTCGTCAGCGGTAAGAAGATCTTTAAGTTTCAACAGAATATCATATCAGACGAGCTGGATTATAAACGAAAAGACGATATCCGACTATCTGCGGTTGCATATTCCATCAACCGCAAGGAGTTGGAAGTAACTACGAAGTCAGGGAAGCAAAAAACCAAGCATGAGCGTTTAGAAGTACTGGTTACGCAGTCTGATAATGGGTTCATCTCTAAAGTGAAGCCGCCGGGCGAAAAGGCGGAGTTCGCGCCGAATACCGCAGGCGAGCGCCGGACCCTCTATTTCTGGAATGTATCCACTACTGCAGAACTAACAGAGCTAGCAACGAACGAACTAAAGAAGTACTACTACACTGGATTTAAGGGCAAGTTTACCACGTTTGGCATCCCGTATGTACGAATGGGGGACAATGTGGATATACTCGACGACATCCTCCCTGAGAGGAATGGGCGGTACAAGGTAAAGGCAGTTGATTACCAGGGCGGGGTCAATACCGGCATGCGCCAGGTGATTCATCTTGATTACTTGATCACAAGGCTTGATAAAAACGGGGTAGCTATATGAGTGATAGAGGGATAACAGAAGCCATACAGAAGATAGCCGGCCGCCAACTGACGGACGAGGTGTATATCATCGCCTGCACCGTAGATGCTGTAAATGAGGGGGAGCGGGCATGCGATTGCATTGCAATAGGCGGCGAGGCGGTAACGGATATCCCGGGAGTGCAGCTAATGGCAGAAGTAGACGACGGTATCCTGTACATACCGGCAATTGGCAGTACAGTGATTGTCGTATACAGCAAACGGAATGTACCCTACATCGCCCTGTACTCGGAATTGTCGGCCATACGATACGTGGTAGGGGATAGTACGATAGACGTAACAGAAGGGCTTATAAAGCTGAATAACGGGGATTTTGGTGGCTTGGTGAAAGTGGAAGACTTGGTAACTAAGCTAAACAACCTGGAAACGCTTGTTAATGATTTCATTCAGAAGTATAACACGCACGTACATACCGGCGTACAAACCGGGGCAGGAACGAGCGCCGTTACTACGGCTGTAGAAACAGGCTCATTAACCCCTACTATTCGGGCTGAACTTGAAAATACAACCGTAACGCATGGCGAATAGTTTAGATATAGCATTGTACCAGAATGACCTACAGGTTAGAGACGGGGACTTGACGATCGGCGAGTCAGATGAACAGCATGTTGCCGACACCATAAACGCGTTCCCCGGCTGGTGGAAAGAGTACCCGGCAGATGGAGTGGGAGTATTTGCATACCTCAATTCAGCCGGGCAGGAACAGGCTCTAAGCCGGGCTATAAAGCTAAACCTCACATCTGACGGGTATATAGTTAACAATCCGTCTATCGTGACGGACGCAGATGGGATATTAACAGTAAATCCTAACGCAAGCAGACCATAATGGCAATAAGGACATTCACAGCGGTTTTCGGACAAAGCATATTCGACGTATGCCTGAATTGCTATGGCTCATTGGATCTGCTTTATAAGCTGATTCAGGACAGCGGGGTGGATAGCGTGAACGATATACCTAAAAGTGGGCAAGTTTATACGTACGACGACAGCTTAGTAGTGGATCAGAATGTGTTCCAACGCACTACTTTAAGCGGGATCATATATGCAACTAACTTGGGCAATAACGGATCTGTTTACTACATCATTGACCAAAACCCGAACAGCAACACAAATCCGAACAACAACCCAACGGACCCGTACATACCACCGCCTTTAAATCCAGTCAACAATATGTATGAGCAAGTTATTGAGACGACATATACCGCCGGTGTGGATGGGGAGAATGTGATTTCCCTAACGCAGATTGACGGGGTTACTCCGCTTGGGGCTGTTCGAATTGTGCAGATAGAAAATGAGACAAAGCCCATGCCGCCGGCAGGGTATTTATATAATTCAAATACCAGTACCCTGTCATTATTGCCAGGTTTTGAAATGTACGCTGGGCAAACGCTGTTTATCCTGTACGCGAAAACGATTAGTGCATGAGAAAGATATTTATCATACTACTGTTGACTTTTGGACTCAAAGCAACGGCGCAGACACCGCAGACGATTTATGGGGATTTCATCTATCCAGGAAATATTTACTTCAATGGCGGCCTATACGTGCCGGTTAAAGACACCCTAAACAATCCGCGTAAACGGGTAGGAGCGCAAACGATCCGTCCACAGGATACCGTAGGCCACCCGGTTTTTGTTCCAATCTACACATGGAACGGCGCAGGGTGGGCCATATCTTCATTTAATGGATCACTTTACTATACCAAGTCCCAGTTACAGACGGCCGGCCAGGCGCAAGTGCATTGGGGGAATATTACGAACATCCCGGACTCGATAACGACGCAGGTGGACACTGTTAGTACTGTTGATCAGCTGGCGACATATACCGGCGCCTCAGTCGTTCTGTTTGTGACTGACCCTTACAGGGGCGGCCTGTTTGTAAACAAAGGCACAGGTATAACTGATAACATCCTGATATTTAGCGGCTGGCACCGAGTGTATAACGCGGAAGACGGCGTACTGATTGATTGGGCCGGCGCTGATCCGACCGGCGTGGAGAATTCATCCCCAGCTATTGCGGCTGTCATCGCAAAGTACAACCATTGTTCCCTGCGCGCGGGCGCAACATACCTGTTAGAAGACTCAGTAACGATTCAGGGTAAAACAAACTTCGTGCTCGACGGTAAGGGTGCAACAATCAAGGAGGCGGAATCTTTCTACTCCACGATTGTGGTAAAACAATGTGATGGATCGGTGATTAAAGATCTGCGCTTTGACGGCCCGGAAGATTATGCATACTTTTTAACCTCCGACCCCTCCAGCCCTAAACAGTACCTGTATGTAGACAGTAGTAATATCGTATCGGTAACAGGCCTTTTCGGGCAGAACAAACGCGGCTTGATTACCTTCTCATCCTGCAGCAATGTAAATCTCGATGATTGGGTCCAGGAGGGGATATTTAAAAACGGGATAGCCTCTAATGTGCTGGGCGCATTCGGGGTTCGGACAGTGGGGTATGGGTTTGTTGATCCTACACATTACCTGGTTTTCGGATCGATCACAAAGGGGCGTGTCAGGAACGCTGGTTGCCCTATTCTAATAGGGGATAATACTACATACATTAGTATCTCTAACAATACCATAGACAGTTCATACAACAATGGTATTTACATTTCATCCGCTCTGTGGGCAACGGTCACAGGGAACACAATGCGTAAGGTGGGCGGCACGGGAATCAAGGGAAGGGGTCTGGGCTTCACTATTATCGGTAATGTGATAACAAACTCCGATTTGGGTATCTCTGTTTCCGGTAATAACATAGAGGCGTTTTACGCGACCATTCCTACGAAGTATGGAACCAATGGATATAGTGAGTTAGTGGCGAATAACGTAATCGACACGGTAAGTACGCGGGGCCTGGATGTGGACTTCCAAGACGGCGGAGCGACTCATAATACAACGATTGCTAATAACATTGTTCAGTATAACGCGAGCCTGACGGACTACTTATTAAAGGTGAACACCGCTGGGGGTACTCAGATAATGGGAAATAAGTTGCAGTACAGTAACGCGACCATTGCGGCATACTTTCAACGCGCAACCGGCGACTCTACCCAAACCAATATCATTGCGAACAACATTTTCCGCGATTGTGCCGGACAGGCACTACATGTTCAGGGCCTAAAGCGCTCGTTAGTAACAGGAAACGTATTCGATTCCCTTGGCGCCTCAGCGCTGGTGTTTGATAACAGTACTGGCAATAAGATTACGGATAACATCTACAAGGCGGGAACAGTTGTGCATGCTATATCCGCTAACGGGAATAATGATAACTACATAGAGGGTAACACAGGAAACATAACAGCTGACAATCTTACCAGCATTCTTTTGAATAACTACCCGAATGTACAGCAGAATATCTCCGGGACGCCTCGGCTATTGGGTCAAACTGCAATCAGCGGGGCCAATATATATGTAGCAAACGGCACCACTTCGTCCGCCAACTGGACACAATTAACACCCGCATCTAGGACCATTAGCACAACCTCCCCGCTTGCGGGCGGCGGCGCACTCACGGGCAACCTGACCCTCAGCATTGCGAACGCGGCGGCTAACGGCACGACTAAGGGGGCGGCGACTTTCCGGGCTGCGGATTTCAACGACGATGGGGCCGGGCTTATCTCATTGGATACGGTTAACGGGCCGTCTTACACTAAGACCCAGGCCCTTTCTACATTTATTCAAAATCAAAACGCCGCAGCACAGAGCGCGAACTTTTGGATTACCGGAAATGGAGTAATTAATAACACACTTAGGGTAGCTACATCTAGTATTTCTGCAGCTCCGCTTCAAGTTGGTACCCTTCCAAGCTACGCAAATTTATCTGCTATTTTCGATGGGAATATCCAAACAGTGCCTGCGGTGTCGGATAATCATGCGGTTACCTTCGGGCAGGCGAAGGACAGCTTAAATGCGCGTTGGTCCGTCAATGGGAATACTGTTTCGTCTGGACAATTTTTAGGCAGCAATAACAGCGCTAATGTAGTTATCAAAGCTAACAATGACACTGCCGTCCTGATAAACACAGGTAAGCAAGTGTTCGTAGACAGTACTCTAACCATCGGAGATTACACATATAACAGAAAGCCGATACCTAACGACCCGCCACATGTTTTTGAAGTGACAAGTGAAGGAACAACCAGCTATCTCGCACAGTTTACAAACTACAGCAACAGTACCGGGCTGGCTAATCTGCATGTAAGAAAAGCTAGAGGGACGAAGAATGCACCTTCAGGGGTTCTGTACGGAGATTTAATCTCCTCCTGGGGATTCCGAGGGTATGGAACCAATAATTTTGGTCCCAGCTCGGGCGCTTTTATAGTGTACGCACGGAATAATTTTACGGACTCCGTCCACGGCACTGAAATACAGATTCAAACTACAGCCGTAGGAGCGAACGCATGGCACGGTCGCACATATGCTTTTGTCTTCGGTGCGGACGGGAGCTTAACAATCCCGAGAAGTGTTTCGACCGTGGGTGATAATAATGTGATCACTGCGCGGGCGCTCACGAGCTATGCAAACAGCTGGATACAGTTTGAAAACGCGGACAGTACCCGGCGGGGCTATATGGGGATGTTTGGGAATACCGATCAGCTTATTATCAATGCTGATGCGGGCAGTACAGGCACACCTACGGTTCGCGTTACAAACAGAATGCTGGTGAACACAGCAACAGACAACGGCAGCAGCCTAATGGTTGGGGGTAGTGTATCATTTCCAATTAGAACGGTCACCGGTAGCACTACTGTTGCTGCAACGGATTATATGCTACTTGCAAATAATATCTCAAACATCGTATTAACCCTTCCTGCGGCTTCTACTTGTGCCGGGAGGATTTACGTGATCAAGAAGATTATCAACAATGCCAATACTGTCACAATACAAGGCAATGGCGCTGAATTAATTGACGCATCTAATACACAGGTATTAAGCACACAATGGGCCTCATATACAATTCAGTCTAATGGCACTCAATGGTATATTCAATAAATTAACATGTCATATACACCACCTTTAATAGACAAGACGTTGGTAACTACTACAGCCACCCCAACTATCGATCACACAGTTCCGATGTTGACTAACGACATGTGCTATGTAGAAGTCACATACATGGGATCAACGGCGAATGGAGCTGCTACGATTATTGGCCAAAAGGGTGGCTTCTTTAAGAATGTTGCCGGAACATCTATTGCCTGTGGGTCGGTTACCAACATAATACTGACCGTCTCAGACCCCGCTTTAAGCACAGCATCCTTAACCATTACGCCCAATGGGGCTAATGCGATCATAACAATTACAGGCGTGGCAGGGACGACTATTACCTGGAACTATTTAGTAACCGTTTACAGAAAACCGATATAAGTATGGCTAATCTAATCAGCAATGTAAAACACGCGAGCCCGTCATGGATGGTTATAGTAACGACTGCCTTGACCGCGCTCGCCACCTACGGCCCGCAAGCTATTGCCACCTTGCCGGGGAGCGTATCACAGACCACTCAGGACTGGTTGCAGTGGATCTTTGGCAACCTGGCGATTGTGATGGGCGTAACTGCTATGATGTCTAAGAGCAAGGCATCTGTAGTGGGCAATCGGCCGGATGATCGAAATAAAGACAAGCAACCATGATTAGCAATAGAATGCTACTTATTGCCGCGTTGCTGGTACTTGTAGCGGGATACAACCTTTGGGCGTTCGCATGGCATGGGTTCTTTTACCAGTGTATCGCAGTAGGGCTGCTGCTGCTTGCGTTGCTCATTAAACGCCTCATGCCGAACGATCCTACCGCAACAATCGCGATATGGCTGTGTACTAATAACGTCCTGGATGAGCTGTTTTTCGACCCTAAAAAGTTCGGTTGGAATGAGTATGTATTCGCGGGCCTCATAATCTTAATAACCATTATACGATGCAGGAAAACAGTCAAGAGCAAGGCCCGTTCGTTATCAAGCTAGTAATATACGCAGCGGGGGTCGTACTCGGTCTGCTGGCAAAACTAGCAACCCTCAACTACGAACGAGATTTAAGCTGGCGGGAGGTAATATTTCATTCAAGCGTGGCGTTCGCGTGTGCCTGGGTGGTTTGGCTGGCGCTAGCCAGTTGCGGGAAGCATGACGTAGCTCTAATTGCTGCGGTGATCATCGGCCGGTTTGGAGATAGCATGCTGATAGCAATCGGGAAGGCTGTACGAAAGGGAATATTGAACATATTTAAAGCGGATCAATGAGGTATATACTATTTGTGATAATTATCTGGCTGTGTGGATGTAAGTCAGCGGAACAATTGGCGGCCGAGCGCACGGCGAAAGAAGAGAAAGCCCGGCAGGCAGAAATGGCATTACTACAGAAGATGCGGCAGCAGTACCCGTGCGCGCCCGCGCAGGTGATCCCGGGCAAAACGGTTTACCTCCCTGGTGACAGCGTCCCTTGCCCGGTTCAGGACAAAGAGACGGGCAGGATAGATACAGTCTATGTCAAGTGTCCTCCCCGCCAGATTAGGGTAGACACCCTGAAGGTAATTGATAGTTCAATGCTGCAGTCTTGCCGGGATTCCCTGGCCGCCGCAAACTATGCCTTTGACCTGGCCCGTCAGGATGCAAACGAGCAGGCCAAGCGGGCGGATAAGGCAGAGGCACAGCTGAGCGAAAAGAAAGAGGACGCAGGGCATTGGCAGCGGGCGGCTATTATAACCTGGATAGCGGTTGCGGGGGTAATCGGCGCCGGGGTGGTATTGAAACTTAAAAGCATCATATGACACTAAGCGAAAAAGGAGCAGCCCTAATAAAAGAATTTGAACAGTGCCGGCTTGAAGCATATCAGGATAAAGCAGGAGTGTGGACAATAGGCTGGGGCAACACGTTTTACGAGAACGATAAGAGGGTGAAGCAAGGCGATAAGGTGGCACAATGGCGAGCAGACGATCTGTTTAAACGGATTGTTCAACGGTTTGTCAATGACGTGAACGTACTAACGAAAGACACCGTATTGCAGCAGCAACAATTTGACGCGCTTGTATCCTTCGCCTACAACGTAGGATCAGATATCGACCTGGATAAGATTGCCGAGGGGCTGGGGGATAGTGCCCTACTAAAGTACGTACTGGCAAATCCGGAAGATCCGCGAATACCGGGCGAGTTCCTGAAGTGGAATAAAAGCAACAAGAAGGTACTGGCAGGTCTAACCCGGCGGCGTCAGGCGGAGGCGCATCTTTATACCACCGGAGAGCTTAAATGCTATTTCTAATTACCTCATAGATTTTGGTTGATAGATAAACGGCCGCTCTTTTTAGGGCGGCTTTTCATTAACTTCAAATTAACCCATGATCCCACAATGATTCCTAAATTGCGGAAAAATTATGGATAGCAAAAATCCGGGCTTCGAATTGAACAGCTCCCACCATGTATTTGCGACCCTTGGCAATGGGGCAATTGTGGAAATTATAATCCGATACGATACATTGGACATATTGGCGCTTAAACATGACAGCATTTCTACTTTCAAAATGGCAGATAATGCTTATGGGGTAAAAGTAGAGCACATTGAAAAGTGACCTTCAGCAAAATGACTGATATGGCCGCCTCAAAAGGGCGGCTTTTGTTTTCCGGGAACCCGTAAAGTACTGTCTGTAGGTAATCGTAGCTTTGGGGATGGATAAATCATATACACTGGCGCCGCGTCTACGGTGTTTATTCGATTGGGAGTTTGAAAGAGGATCAACCCTAATAGTCATGCGTGATCCCGATACTCGGATATTAAGCGCTCTACCCGAAGACCCCAATAATAAGGGGAATGTAATAGGGGAGATACAGCATGGTCAAGGAGTAGCATTTAAAATCAAGCCTCGCCTGTTAAGCAGTCAGAGCCATTACTTTCCCTCATGGAAACAATATTGCCCTTTCGGTACCTCTGCTAGAGTAAACAGATCACTCCCCTTTGCCTCAGAATCATCAGTACAACGGTAATCCGCCAATTCCCCGCGCTGGTGGTCGAGGTCTCTTATTTCCTGCCGGAAAGCATTGTATTGTTCATCCGACATTTTCATGATCTGGAAGATCAGTTGGTCTTTGGTTTTGCACTCCTGGAAGAGAAAACCAATATCACACCCTTTCATACCCCTATTCTTTTTGGTAGTTCTAAAATAACCTCCTTCGCCTTCTTGTCCGTTCGGAGCCCCTGGAAAGAGGGGTGGCGCATCCTCATGTCCCCCGTCCATTCCGTGAACTTTATTTCACACACCAGGGCGGGCTTCAGCCATGTAACATCTACATTCCGGTAGTACTTCTTTTTCACATCCTCGGCAAACGGCATTGGGCCAATCAGCGGCTGCATCTTCTGAAACAGTTCTTTCAGGTCAAGATCCGTGAACCCGGTACCGGTCTTACCCGCGTAGTGCAGCTCCTTCCCGATATATACCCCCAATAAAAGCGCGCCAAAATGTTTGCGGCTCCCGGCGGGCGCGGTGTATCCGCATATTATCGCCTCCTGGCGCTTGCTGGTTTTGATCTTGACGAAGTAGTCCGTACGTTTACCAGGTAGATACGTGACATTTGCCCGCTTCCCAATCACGCCTTCCCAGCCCTCTGACTCCGCTTGGGCAAACAGCTTGCGGCCGTCCTCAACATGCTCCACATACTTAATTACCCTGGATCGTAGCGGTTTAACCAATGTTGCCAGGAGTTCCTTTCGCTGGAGCAGCGGTAGGTGGGTAATATCCTGGCGCCCCAACTTCAGCAGGTCGAATACGCAGTACTGAATGGTTCCAGACCTGGTCTGGCCGTACTGCTGCAGCCCTTGAAACGTTTCCCGGCCTGCTTTGTCAATATGTATCACCTCACCGTCCAATACACAATCGTGCGGCAGTTTGGTAAGCGCGGCCGGCACGGAAGGGTAGTTATTGTTTAATAGAATGCCATTACGGGAATATAGGGAGACTTTGCCGGCCTGGATAACAGCAATTGCCCGGTACCCGTCAAACTTTTTTTCATAAACCCAATCTCCGGATGACGGGAAGTCGTCCACCAGCACGGCCAACATGGGAGCATAAGCACCTTTCATATAAGATTAGGCTGCAAATAAGCTGCCATAAAAAGCCCCGACCTGAATGATCGGGGCCTGAGATGTGCATACATTTTCCCTACCCTTAATTATAAAGCTAAGGGGGCCGCTTTTACTTGCTCAGCGAGCAGTGTTATTTTTAGTTGTGTTTATGTCGCAGGGAGGCCCCGCTTGGATAAGCCGGGCTTTACCATCGAAACAACTAGCCCGGTCGCTCAACCGGGCGGCTATTAAACAGACGCTGTACATGTGCGCCCTATTGCGTAACATCCTGTAACCAATAATATCTTTGAGGTCCACGAGAAGTCCCCCGGCTTGAGAACCGGGGCGATCTTCATAACTCCATAATCACGCCACCGTGAGGTGGGTCTTCATCGGTGAATATATGTAATCATACTTGATTAATCAAATGTAATTAATTGTAAATGATTAACTATGTATAACTAATCATGTATATGTTTGTGGCTCAATGGATAATGAGCGCATTATAAAGGCATTTGGTGAAAACCTAAAATCGATCCGACTTAAGAAGGGATGGACTCAAACTAAGCTCGGGGTAGAAGCCGGTATGGAGCCGCAGCATGTGGGTAAGCTAGAACGAGGGTTGCATGAGCCGGGCATTGTAACTGCTGTAATGTTGGCCAGGGCCTTGGAATGCAATATAAGCGACCTAATCTCGGCTTAATCCTTACCTTCGCAGTTGAAATGGAATCATTTATTGTCACGCTAAGAGACGGCTCCCGGTATCTCGCAAAACCGTATATCAACCAAGCCAATGGAAAGATAGTATACTCTGTAATAATTGACAACCAAACCGTTATATTCGGAGGCAACCCTGAAATAGGCCGTATCATAGTGCCCTACGATCCACCCGCTCAACTGGACTCATTTTTGCTGGAAGAAATTGCAGATAGGATAGAGGATCGCTTCATGTAATGCCTGATTTCACTATACACGTTAACGACTGGCCCTACACAGTGCGGCCATCAATCCACATCAGTGGAAAGACCGTGTATTATGTTGAGGTAGAAGGGGAGGAGATTGCGTTTATCACCAACCAACAGAATGAGGGGATAATGATAGCGCCTGAAGATCCGGAGGCGGCGCTCAACCTTACGCTACTCAAACAAATTGCCGAAAAAATACAAGAATATGTGCGGACGCGGAGCTAGGGACCCGAATAACCGGGATCTCACCCTGGAAGAAAGGGATTTGATTTTGGAGGATGATTACCGGCTGTACGGCAGCTATAACATCGCTCCCACTCAGGACGTGCCGATACTGGTCACAGTAGGCAAAGTCGAAATGGCCAAATGGTGGCTTATTCCTTCGTATTCTGCAGAGTACAAGGTGGGCCAGTACAGTATGTTCAATAAGAAATCGGAAGAGCTAGATAAGCCTTATTGGGCTGGCTTGCTCAAAAATAAGCGTTGTGTCATCCCCTTCACAGGCTTTATAGAGTGGCAAAAACTGGACAAAACGACCAAGATTCCTTATTACATATATCCATGCGAAGATGCTTTGTTTTGGATGGCTGGGCTGTATGATGATTGGGTAAACAAGGAAACCGGAGAAGTCAAAAGGTCATTCACAATTCTCACAATGGAGCCCAACGGCTTTATAAAAGAGATACATACCCGGATGCCGGTATTTCTTGATCCGAAGGCCGGGGCCGTTCAAAAATGGCTGTTTCCGGGGTTCTCTGATCCCAAATCCTTAATAACAACCTTTCCGAGCGACCGGATGACGAAGAGACGGATAGGAAACGATATCGGGAAGGCGGCAAATAATTATCCCAGCCTGCTAGACCAAGTAGATGACAGCCCAACGACCTTGTTTTAGTACATATCCTCCGGCCGCAGGTAGTATACATCTCCCATCCTGTCAACCAGGCCGGCAATATCGTCCCCGTGTAACCGATCCGGCCAGACCCATTCACCCTGCCGCTGGAATACCTCCCCCCAGTAATAATTATTTACGAGCAACTGAAATGACAGCCGGCCACCGCAATGCATCGTTTCCGCCAGCTGAGCGGGGAGCCGAGTATCGCCCTCTACATAGTCAAAGCGTATTTTTATCCACGGCTTCATTACTAATATTTTTAGCAAAACTACGTAATTAGGTCGTATTTTTGTGACGGCTGTTATATGGAAACAGAAACGAAACATATCACTGTTGCCTACCAGGGGCGGGACTACCCGGTGGATTTCTTGCTGGAGTACCAAGGCATTGACTGCAAGATCACCGCGAAGGTGGGCGCCACGACGTTAACATTTGAGCCCACGGACGGGAACGGCCTACAGAACACAATAGAGGGAGAGGAGCTGGAACAGGGGTTAATTACTCAAATCGCCTGGGTTATTCTGAAGGGATTGGAATGAATAGCCTCAGTCTAATCGGAATAATACATATATTTGTGGCGAACAAATGGCGAGCAGTCAACATAATGTGTTGTAAATCAATTTATAAAGATTCCTGTTCTGGGCACGATGATATCAGTTGTTTATGAAAAGCTCACGCATGTGAGCTTTTTTCATTTGCACCAAATGATTGGATTCGAGTGGTTAAGAACCTTTGAAAGCTAATTTTACTATTTTTTGCGCTATCTATAATAATTACTATTTCCTCAAGATGGCAGTTACAAATTTTGAAGGTGGCAACAAAAATAAAAGGGATGTCAGTACTAAGGTGTATTCTCTATACAATTTTACTAATGCTGATTGAAACAGTAATTTGCATTGTATTATTTGAGTCTTCGTTATTATTTGTAAAATACAAAGTAGATTCCTGGCACATTGAGAAAGCGCTCAGGGACGGGATTGAAGTAAATGCAATGCGATTTATATTTTACTATCTATTTTACATTATTCTTTTCTATTTTCTGGTAAATGCAAAAAGGTGGCGAAAATGGTTATTACAGATTGCGGTAGTCAACTGCGGCATATACATAGGCCTATCCTTATTGTATAGTTTGATTTTGCCTGTTGCAACCGACTATTTAACTGCCAACTTTTTTTATTTTCTGATAGGCGCCACATTTATAAGCCCGTTTTTGTTGGGCAAAAGTGTGCAGCAAAAACTGCTAAACAGGTTATCATAAGCGGCTTTACAGGGGCTTGTTTTATTTTCTCTTATTTTTGATATAAGCCTCAATGTTCTTCCGTTAACTCTCTGCGCACCAGCAACCTTCTCACTACAACCCCAAATGTCAATGATCATTTTCAGTTTTTTTCCCTTTCAGCAACGCATAAATCGCCATACTATGCCCATGGCCTAGCTCAAAATCTTCTTTCAACCATTTAACAATATCCCCAGCCTTAACGGTCAATTGCCCATCCCTGGTATAACCTTTATCCGCTGCTAATTTCCTGAAATCTTCGGCAGTTTTGCCGGTTTTCTCTTTGATCGTTTTTAAGTATCCTTGAAATGACATAATAGTAATTAGTTTTTGATGACCGGAAAAATGCGCCGCAGCCTTTCGTCCAGTAGCCAGATGCTGCCCCACATCAGTACTGCGATATACACAGGAAACAATAGATGGCTGAATAGCGGACTATCAACCCGTAACTGCGCGGCAATTGCTCCGCCGAGATAGGCGGTTAAGAGTAGCGCTCCTAAAATTCTGGTTCGGGGTATCGCAAAAAGCAGGGTCGGTAACAACACCAGAAATGCAAAAATCAGTATATGATGTTCCTTATACCCTAATTCATGGATGGTTGACTGGATAACCGGTGCTGGCTTTACGAATTTCATGACGGCATCGAACAACAAAAATAAGATAACGAACCAGCGCATGATAATGCCTGTCCAGCGTATTGCCCTGGAAGGATGAGTGCTTTCCATAAGTTTTTTATGCTTGATTTGGTTTAACGCTGTTATAACTGATCATCCAGTGCACACCGAACTGGTCTGCTGCCATTCCAAAATAGGCGCCCCAAAATGTCTTGCTCATCGGCATTTCCACTTTGCCATCCTTTGACAGGAGCTGGAAAAGCTTATCTGCTTCTTTTTCCGTTTCTGCCTGAAGACAAATATGAAAATTACTGCCAAGCGTAAAGTTATGGTCATCGCCAGATGGCAGGTCAGAGCCCATGAGCGTAGTAGCAGGGGTAATGCTTAAAGAAACATGTATGATCCTATCCTGGTCCGCAGCGTTCATTTTGTCGCCGCCGGCCATATCCCCGTAACGCTGCCTGGTAATAAACTCGCCGCCAAAGATGGACCGGTAGAACTCAAAAGCTTGCTCACACTGCCCGTTGAAGTGTAAATAAATATCCGTGTTGACCATTTTCCTATAAGTTTTAAGCAAAACTATAGATTAAACGCCTTTGGTAAACAGTGTAAATGCGACATAATCATAAAGGCGTTTGCGACATCACAAATGCTTATTTTTGAAAAAAAAGCATGCAGAAGAAGCACGTCGCTATTTTAGCCTTAAAAAATGCCAACTACGCTGCCATCGCAGACGCGCGGTCCGTGTTTGAGAAAGCCAACGACTTCTGCAAAGCGAAGTATGATCAGGATTATTTTG
Organism: Chitinophaga agrisoli; assembly: GCF_008386695.1. Taxonomy (GTDB): domain Bacteria; phylum Bacteroidota; class Bacteroidia; order Chitinophagales; family Chitinophagaceae; genus Chitinophaga; species Chitinophaga agrisoli. The sequence continues at coordinate 606,503 of NZ_VUOC01000002.1, read as the reverse complement.
ATGTACAGATCATCGCCGAGCAGCCAGAGCTGACTATCGAACGCGGTCTGGTGACCATCAGGGCTGATGCGACCGTCGCTGATCACGTACCTGCTGATTTGATCATCATCCCCGCGCTGCGTGGCGATCTTTTGAGCTCCAATCACCTGAACCGGTATTTCGTGGATTGGATCATCAAAAAATACCGGCAGAATTGTGAGATCGCCTCCTTATGCACTGGCGCATTTATGCTGGCATTCACGGGACTGCTTAAAGGCAAAAAGTGCACGACCCATTGGAGCTATGCGAATGAATTCAGGTTTTATTTCCCGGATGTCACCCTGGTCGATGAAAAGATGATCGTTGAACACAACGGGATATATTCCAGTGGCGGAAGCAACGCCTATTGGAACCTGTTACTCTTCCTGGTGGAAAAATATACCGACCGGGAGACTGCCATTCTCGTGGCTAAACATTTCGTTGTGGATCTTGATCGGAATACGCAAACGCCGTTCATTATATTTAATGGACTTAGAACCCACCAGGATGCAGAAATTCTCAAAGCGCAGGATTTCATTGAAGAAAACTATAGAACTAAGGTAACCGTGGAAAACCTGGCAGATAGCTTTCACCTGACCCGGAGAACGTTTGAACGAAGATTCAAGAAGGCGACACACTGTACGGTGATTGAATATCTACAGAAAGTCAGGATAGAGGCAAGCAAAAAAGCGCTGGAGGCGGGAAGGAAGCCAATCGAGAAAATCATGTCAGATGTCGGTTACGCTGATATGCAAACCTTCCGCCAATTATTCAAAGAGATCACGGGTCTTACGCCCCTTCAATATAGAGAACGTTATAATTAGCTGCCGGAGCGATAACATGTAAGCAGCGATGCCACATAATTCGTGACTTTACTTTATAGATACCCATTGTTAAATTCTCCCAAAGTACCAACCTTTATCATGCTGAACGAATGGCTCATTACAAAATACCGGGTTAAGTATAGCCGTTATACAGAACTATAAGCTAATTAGCGGTCATTAAAGCAATCCAGGGCTTTAAGATTTGTTATAGACATTCTTCCTTATCCGGCTCAAACTTTCAGGCGTAATCCCAAGATAAGAGGCAATATAGATCAACGGGATCCTGGTACCGATCTTAGGCTGTGAATTGATCAGCTCAAGATATCGCTCTTCCGCACTAACGCGCTGCGATGAATGCAACCGCCCCTGTAAGTGCACATAAGCCCTTTGATACAACTTCCTGAAGAAAGTCCCCAATGAAGGGATCGCATCGTATAATCGCTCCAGCTCCGGATTTGGTAAAAGCAACACCTCACAATCCTCAATCGCTTCAATCGTCAGCATCCCCGGCGTCTGTGTAATAAAACTGGAAAGATCGGCTATCCAATAATCTTCAACCGCTAATTGAACGATATGTTCACTGCCGTTTTCGTCGATCGTATAAGAGCGTAATGCTCCCTTTTCAACGAAAAAAAGGTATTTGCAGATATTCCCTTCATTTAGCAGATTCTTCTTCTTTTTCACCATTTTCCTGGTGAGCACCTGCTCGATCAGGTGAAACTCTTCTTCCGTTAACCGGCTGTATTTGTTGAAGTTATCAAATAATAAAGACGACATGTTAATAAAATTAGTGGGCGAAGTGACTTACCATAGATCAAGCCGATTTCTTACCATACATCAAAGAGAAAAGATCCAATTAGCGAGACCTTTGGAATGTCAATAAGGACGACTAAAACTTAAAATTATGAAAACTATCATCAAAGTCATCACCGGATTGTTTTTAGCCACAACAAGTATCAACACCCAGGCACAATCGGCGAAAGCCACCAGGGAGGTGGATTCCCTGCGCGGCGTTATCAATCAGCTTAACGCGGCCAATAAAGAGGTCTCCCAATACCTGGCTAAGTTTGACACGCTGGATTACACGGTTTTCAGCAACCAGCAGTGGGCACGCTTTCATGAGAGCCATGATCAGCATATCAAGGTGTACTGGCCTGATGGACACGTGACAACGGGGCTTCCCAAACACCTGGAAGACATGAAGGCATTATTCGTATATGCACCCGACACCCGTATAAAACAACACCCTATCCGCTTCGGGTCCGGTAATCTCACCGCTGTGACCGGCGTCTTTGAGGGGACTTTCACTAAGCCCATGCCGATAGGGAACGGGAAATTCATTCAACCTACCCGTAAATCGTTTAAAATACCCATGGCTACCATTGGGATCTGGAAAAATGGGGTGATGATAGAAGAACACCTCTTTTGGGATAATAAAGCGTATCTGGACCAGATCGGCCTTGGCAAATAAATAACAGGATCATGCAATTACAGGAATTTAATAAGATCAGTGAACAATACAAAACAAGGCATCGAAAAATGCCTGTTTTGTTTATTGGTCACGGACATCCGATCAATGCAGTGTTAGATAACGATTTTACAAGGAGCCTTACTAAATTGGGCAAGACGTTGGAAAAGCCCAATGCGATCCTGGTCGTTTCCGCACACTGGGAAACCGTAGGTACGTACGTAAGCGTGAATCCCAGGCCCCGTACGATCTATGATTTCGGAAGGTTCGATGACCGCCTTTTTCAGATAAGTTATGAACCGGCCGGACAGCCGGAGATAGCACGGAACGTAAAGAAGATCGTGTCCATGACCGATGTAATGGAAGACGCCGGCATGGGGCTTGATCACGGCGCCTGGACCGTTCTGAAATACATCCGGCCGGAAGCGGATGTGCCAGTATTCGAAATGAGCGTAGATTATACGCGGCAACCGGATTTTCACTTCGGATTGGGGGCGCAGTTAAGATCGCTGCGGGACAGGGGTGTGCTGATCATCTGTAGTGGAAATATTGTCCATAATCTCCGGTTGACCGACTGGCATAATATCGATGCATCGCCTTACGAATGGAACCTGGAATTCGATCATTTTGTAAAACGGCGTCTTGATGACCGGGACTTCCAGCCATTGATCAATTATTTTAAGATAGGCGCTTCCGCGATGTTGTCCGTTCCTACGAACGATCATTATCTTCCAATGTTATACAGTTTGGGATTGGCCGGTCAGGATGAACCGATCACGCACATCTATGAAGGATATCAATATGCAGCCATGAGCATGCGTTGTTTTCAAATCGGATAAATCATTTACAATGAAAAGCAGTTATAAATACGAAGCGACAAAAGGGGAGCAGCTCATCCTGAAATATAAATTGAGGGAACCGTTGACTGACGCAGCAAATCCGGGTTTGCTTGTACTCTTACATGGTGTTGGGGGCAATGAGGATAATATGTTCAGGCTTGCGGCCTCATTGCCGGAAGATATGATCATAGTGGCCGCGAGGGCTCCCTATACATTAAAACCGGATAGTTACGCCTGGTTCGGGGTGCAGTTCTCACCGGAGGGATCGATCATTAATGCGGAACAGGCTGAGAAAAGCCGTACTGTCTTAAACCTGTTTGTAAATCAGCTGACAGAGCGTTTTCAGATTGATAAAACCCGGGTATATCTTGGGGGATTTAGTCAGGGTGGGATCATGTCTTATAGCGTAGGCCTGACTTTTGCTCCTAAATTTGCAGGCATTTTCTGCCTGAGCGGCCGGTTGCTGAAAGAAGTAAGGCCAATGATCAAATCGGGCCCGGAGATCCGGGATCTGAAGGTGTTTATTGCGCATGGAACGGACGATAGGGTGCTGTCCGTCAATTATGCGCGTGAGGCGATGGCTTATCTGCAGGAACTTGGAATATATCCCGAATATCATGAATACCAGATGCCGCATTCCATGGAGCAACAGGAGATCGATGACCTGAATAGATGGCTTCGATGCGGTTGATTTAAATCTGTGAGAAAATTTTGTATTTTGGCGCCCCTGAATCAGGTATGAAACCCCTGGCCTTCATGCCATAAACACAGCGTACAATATGAAAAGATTTAATTTTACTTCCCCTTTAGTCCTGTTATCAGGGCTTTTTTTTGTTATGTTCATGATCTCTTGCGGTAAAGATGGCGCCGCCGGGCCGCAAGGTCCTGCTGGTCCTGCCGGCCCGGCTGGTCCCAAAGGTGATAATACCGCTGGAACTGTGATCTATTCAGATTGGCTGGATGTGCCGTTTAAGCCGGACACCTTCCATACGGCAGGTGGCGGTATTGATACGGTGGGCTACTTTGCTGATGTTGACGTGCCTAAACTCACCCTGGCGCTGCTGAATACCGCAGATGTAAAAATGTACGTCAACTCCAAAGATGCAAGTGATCCTGTCATTTATCCGTTGCCTTATACTGCTGGATCCGGTCTGTATATAGAGTTCAACGCTTACACGCAGGGAATTTCATTGTACTCCAATTCTGACCTGAGTACTTTCACCCGTAATGGTAAGAAATATCAACAGTTCCGGTATATGATCGTGCCCGGCAATAGCGAGGCAAGATCAACTGCTCCGGTAAATTGGTCTGATTATGCTGCGGTAAAAGCGTATCTGGGGTTAAAAAACTAATGTAGAATAGCCGGACAAGATCACGGTTAGGGCTTGAAAATCGTCGATTTTCAAGCCTTTTTATTTTAGTATGATGATTTGACTTTTATCATAAGTTTTGATGATTGTTGCCGGTACCGGACAAATGAATGTCCGGATAATATTGGTATATACAACTAAAATATGATCGGATATTTGCTGCAGGTTTTATATATTTATAGGAGAGTCACTGTGAAAACCCTTCCCACAGCCTATACACAAAATGGAGTTTAACATCGGATTGTTAATACCACTGCTCTTGTCTCTGAATTCCGCGTTTGCATTGAGCGATACTGCTCATTATACCCAGCAGCGCTATACAGACGAAAATGGCTTGCCGCAGAATACGGTGAGGGCTATTGCGCCGGATAAGGCCGGATTCCTGTGGCTGGCCACGGAGGATGGATTAGTGCGTTTTGATGGCGGCAGCCGGTTCCGGCATTTTAATAAGAGCGACCTTGGGATCAGCTCCAGCGGGGTCAGTTATATTTACGCCAATGCAGCCCATAGTAAGCTGTTTGCGGTAACCGATGGCCGGCAGGTGATCGGTATTGATAACGGTAACGCTGGTCTGCTTTCAGATACAATTGCTGCGGCAGCGCTCTTTGGGCGACCGCTGAAAAATGCTAGTCAGCGCGCCTATATGATAACGGGTTTACCGGATCTGCGCATGAATCACACCGTAATAAAGCGGTGTTTGTTACCGGTAAAACCGCATGCTGCTTTTCTCATTACATCAGACAGTGTTTATTATCAGGAGGGGCAGCGGCCACTGTATGGCCTGTCGTTCCCACATAACAATTTCCAGCGCTTTTTTGTGCTGGGTGGACAACTGTATTATATGATGCCATCTGGTCAAATCCAGGGCTTTTACAGGGAGGAGGTGAAGGCTATGACCCTTACCGGCGATATCTTGCAGCATGCAGCACGGAATGGCGCAAGGGCAATGGCGCTGTACTGGAACCCGGCGGCGGAAGAGGTATTCATCTACCTGGAACAGGCTTGTTATATATTGGAAAGATTGCCGGATGGCCGTTTGAATACCCGCCTGGTAGTCCGGGATGTTGACTTTGAGAGAAACCAGATCATATCTGTTTATTATGATGCCGTGCACGCGCGTGTATTCCTGGGCAGCCTTAGTAATGGCCTTTACGTTTTTACGCGGCGGCAATTCAGTGTGGCAGGGAGCGGGAGCGTAGCGGACAGCGGCAGTTATACCTGGGACAAGGACCAGCAGGCGCTGTGTAAATTCAACAGCCGCGGAAGATTATTGCGGAAATGGAAATGCCGCGCTTCCATCAGCGACATATCCCACATGCAGCTGGAAACACCGGACCGGTTATGGGTGGGCACGGATAATGGCTTATACTGCCTGGAATTATCATCCGGAAGGATAGACACAGTTAGAGGATTGGAAGGTGTCCCTATCCGCAGTGTAAGCATTTCCTTCCCGGGCCGGGTATGGATAACTACTTACGACGATGGCATTTTCCTTTACCGGAACAACAGGCTAACAGCTTTTCCGCTGGACCGGCAAAAATGCCTGCTAAGTAGCCACTACATTATAGAGGATAACAGGGGGTATTGCTGGATCGCTACCAATAAAGGGCTGTTCCAGGCTGCGCAAGGCGATCTGCTTGCCTATGCTGATAAACGGCAGCGGTATATCTACTATTACCGTTATGCGAAAGAACGGGGTTTCCAGGGCAATGAGTTCAACGGCAGCTGTCAGCCCTATACGTTACAACGGGACAGCAGCAATATATCCCTGCCTTCGCTGGATGGCCTGGTTTGCTTTTCGCCGGCAAAGGTAACGCCGGAACTGCCCGGCAAGGCAATGTTTATAGATCAGGCATCGCTGAACGGTAAGCCGGTTGCTTACAGGGATACCCTGTTGTTACCACATGCGTTCCAGCAGCTGAAGCTGCATGTAAGCGTTCCGTATTTCGGGGACCCTTACAATCTTCAGCTAACGTATACACTTAGCGAAGGAGAGGAGGATACCCTTTGGTTGCCGTTGGGCAGTGATCATTCCTTGTCGTTTTCTACACTGGCATCGGGCAGCCACCGGTTACGTATCCGGATGATAAATGGCTTTGGCAAAAACAATTACACGGAAAAAGTGGTATTGTTTATGGTACGGCAGGCGTACTACGAGACAACCTGGTTCCATTTGCTGATCGCGCTGATGCTGGTGGCGGGGACGGCGTTATATACCCGGTTGCGCACCTATCGTATTCAGCAGCAGAAGCAGGCGCTGGAGTCAAAGGTTTTCGCCCGTACGGGGCAGCTGGAATCTGCACTGGCCTCCCTTACCCTTTCGGAAAAAAAACTGCGCCGGCAGGCCCGTATCCAGGAAAGACTGATAGCTTCCATCACACATGACATAAAAACACCTATGAAGTACCTGATGATGCTGTCCGCTAACATGTCATGGAAAGAAAACGAACAGCCCGCGCCGGAAATGATGGCGAGGAGCGCGAAGGCGATCTATGACGCTTCCTACCGCATGTACTACCTGATAGAAAACCTGATCCGGTACATCAAAACACATGTTAAAAATGGCAGTGCAGTAATGGAGGAAATAGATCTCCAGGAGCTGGTAGAGGAGAAGATAGACATATTTAACAGCATAGCGGCGGCACAGTCTACCACCATTATTAATAAGGTGCAGCCGGATCTGCCATGTTACACCAATTTTCAGCTGTTGGCTGTTGTGATCCATAACCTGTTGGATAATGCCGTAAAAAATACCCGCGATGGGACCATTGAGGTGTATGCTTCTGTTTATGGCGGTAAAATAACCATTTACATAGAAGACAGTGGAACGGGGCTGCCGCCTGAGCTCCTGGATTGGATCCGGCGGCACGATGCCGGCAATAGCAAGCAGGAGGAAGCGGTATCTCCTGTACAAAGCGGCATGGGGCTGGTGATCGTAATGGAATTGCTGGACATGGTGAACGGCAGGCTCATAGCGGAGAATAAACCATATGCGGGCGCGAGGATCGGAATAGAGTTGGACGCAAATTAACCCGGGTGGCTATAGAGCTTTACTTTTTCTATTAACTCCACAAGATTGGCGGCGCCCATCTTTTCAAATACCCGGGTCTTGTAGGTGCTGACAGTAGTGATCTGCAGGTGCAGCATCTCCGCTATTTTAGCTACGCTGCTGCCCTTGATCAGGAGGTTCAGCACTTCCCGTTCCCTGGAAGACAGTACGGACAGCGGGTTGGCTGATACTGCGCGGGGCTGGTGCAGCCTGGATATGAGCTGATCCTTTACGGCGGCGCTCAGGTATTTTTCATTGTTCATTACTGTACGCAGGGCGGTCCTTATCTCTTCTTCCGAAGAATCCTTTACCAGGTAACCGTCGGCTCCTGCCTGTATATAATTAAGCGCGAACAGCTGTTCTTCATAACCTGAGAACATCAATATCTTAATAGCAGGTTGCCGTAGCCGTACCGCATCTATCATCTGCAGGTTATTACCGCCCTGGAGGTTAATGTCGAGTATGAGCAGATCAAAAGGTTTTGCTTCCAGCTGTGTAATTACCTGGGCCAGCGTTTCCGCCTCTGTTACTTCTGCATTGAGGAACATACTTTTTACTACCAGGAGTATACCAAGTCTTACTATTGTATGATCATCAGCAATGAGTACGGTCTTCATGATACAACAGGGCGTTTAAGGATATGACACTGGTTATATGGATGCTAAGATAGCGTTTATCTGTATACAGGATGACGGTTTTTCTGTAGAACAAATACTACAGGCAATACGAATAAGTTCTATAACCGTATATGTTCAATTTGTCTAAATTAGCTGTTGTGAGTCATTATTAACAAGTTTTAGCTGATTATCGAATGAGCATGTCTGGCAAACCAGATGTTTCTAACCAATTTTTGTAACCATAACATCGTCCTATGGGAAGCTTTACCTGACACCCGTACCGAAAGGCGCCGATCACATTATTATTCCGGATACTCTCTGGCCCGCATTGCGGAACGACCTATCTCTGTTATAACTATCCGAGTTACGCGACCCTATCTCTGTTTATAATGTGATCTACCCTTAATACACAGTAAAAAAGTTCGTTATACCGAATGCATTTTCCGCCTTGCTGCACCCGTCAGCAGACCGGATCAGCCCCCTTTTACCCAAAGCTATTGCACCATGTCCTGTTTCAATGTAATGAACCGGAACACCCGGTTTTTCACCAAAATCCGCAAATCGCTATTGCTGTTGCTGCCTGGTATCATGGTGGCAATAACCGCTATGGCCAGCTCTTTCCCGGTCACCAACACCAACAATGCGGGGCCGGGATCATTGCGGCAGGCTATCCTGGATGCCAATGCGGCAGGTGCGGGGCCACATGCGATCACATTTAATGTATACGGGCAGATCACGATACTCAGCTCGCTGCCAACTATTACGGCAAAGCGGCTGACAATAGATGGCCAGCATAAGATAACTATTAATTCAACAGGTACAAACAGCGTTGTTAACCCGTTTGTGATCAATGCTGACAGTGTAGCTATCCGCAATTTTACGCTGACCAACAACGGGGATATAGATTTTGATATCCTGGCTAACACAAAGGGCGTTACTATAGAGAACATCCTGATGTACAGCACAGTGGGCAACTTTCTGAACGCCGTTTTGAGGGTAACGGGGGCTTCCACTGATCTCACCCTCAGGAACCTGACATCTTCAGATGTGGAGTTGTGTGGTACGGCCTATAACGGCCGTGGGTTCTATTTCGCAGGAGGCATGCACACAAATCTGCGGATGGAAAATATCCAGTTAAACACTGCCGGCAATGCAAGAGGGTGCGAAGCAATTGTATTCCGGGACGCATCTGTTAATGGCTGGACGCTTAGTAATTCAAACATCAGCGGGTTTCAGAACGGGATCGTGCTGGATAACACCGGCGGCCCTGTGGAAACTGCGAATAATGTTACACTGGATAAGGTTACCATCGATTCTACATTTAGTGGGGTGGCCCTGGGTTTTTACAGCGATCTGGTCAACACAAACATTGTTCTGAATAATACGGTAATTGATCTGGATGTTACGACTTCCACGGATGACGGAGATTATCCCATCCGCTTTGATAATACAATCAACGGCCTTACACTTGACAGTGTAACGGTAAAGGACGCTGATCTGTACAGCATCTGGTTTAATGGAGCGGCCTCCAATATCGCCATGACGAATGTTACTGTGACAGATCCTACGCCGGGAGATGGGTACAACGGGCAGTTCATCCGTTTTGAAACAACTGTTAACAAGCTCAGTATATCCAATAGCACATTGGATGCAGACAAGACCGGCACCACAAACGATGCTGACCTCGGGCTTGTTTTCATCGGTGCTGCAACTGATGTTACCCTGAACAACGTTAGTTTCAATGAGTTTGATTCCGATGGCCTGTATATGAACGGGGCGGCTACCAATTTTACCGTTACCGGTTGCAGGTTCACCAATAATTATGATGGTATTGAGTTTTACTCCAACCTGCCGCGTAACAACGTAGATATTGTTAATTCATTCTTCTCCAATGGCCTCCGTGCCGGTATAATGGTTAACGGGGCCAACGCTGCAACCGATGTTGATCTTACCGGTGATACGGTGGTGAACAATGCAAGCCATGGTATCTGGTTTTACGGTGGCGCCGGCGTTACAGACGCCCAGGTAACGGGTTGTGTGATCCATGACAATGGCGGCGCAGGTATTTATAACGATGCGCCTGGTAAGGTCGTCATCACCAATAACTCCATTTATAATAACACCAGCCTGGGAATAGCCAACCCGGGCGGAAACTGTAGTTATACCGCTGCCGCCAGCCGTACGCCGGTCCTGGTTTCTTCCACGCCCACGGGAGTGGGGCAGTACCAGCTGCAGCTTACTATTCCTAATATAACGGCAGGCGCGCAGTATACGGTGGACATTTATGCCAGTGATCCCGCTACGAGCAAAACGAGCGGGCAATATTTTGTAACCAGTTTGACCGGCGTTGCTGCCGGCAGCTCCACGCATACCATCTCCTATAATATCGGCCCGGGAGCCAGCGGTCTGGGTTTCTGGACCGCTACTCTCCGGATCCCCGCCAATAACTGTGGCACCTCTGAATTTGGTAACGCCATGCCCATGACCTTCAGGGGACCGGCCTGCGTGAACAATGGTATACTCGCCTGGTTCCGGGCAGACCAGGCGGTGAACGGCGTGAACTGGGGCGATATCTCCGGTAACGCTAATCATATGACGGTGATAGGAGATCCGGATGATACAACGGCGCTGGTTAACTTTAACCGCGCCATTTACTATGATGGAAATGATGCGCACCGTGTGCCTGCCGCGGCAGGCGTTACCGGCGCTTATACCATCATGGGCATGGGTGAGATAGAGGGCAGCGCTACCGGCCGCGTATTCACCAGCGCCACCGGTAATAAGTTACTGGGCTGGCATAATAACCTGGAGAACCGGTTGTTCGTAGAGGCCTGGCTCAATACCGGCAATGCCATCACGGCCAGGGGAAAACTGTATTCTTTTGAACGGGCGGCTACCGGCGGCTACGAGTTTAAAGGAAATGGCGCCTCCCTTAAAACGGGCACTGCATCAGACGGCGGCGTATGGACGCTGGATGTAGGTGGCGCTGCTTTCGGTGAATATTCGAAAGTAGCGATCCCGGAAGTATTTATTTACAACAGGGACCTTACACCCGCTGAAATACAGCGCATTGAATCGTATATGGCTCTCAAGTATGGCATTACGCTCAACGGCGGCGCTACGGATTATATTACCAGCGACGGCACGGTGCAGATGTACACCGCCGCCTCCAACACCGGTTATGGCCGGCGCATTACAGGTATAGGCCGTGATGATTGCAGCATGCTGTACCAGAAACAGTCCGTTAGCCAGGACTCCGGCCTTGTGACCATTGCGCTGGGATCAGCCATAATGGTATCCAACGCAGCGAATACACAAACTATTGCCAACGATAAGACCTTCCTGGCCTTCAGCGATAATGCCGGCGCTATTACATATACGACCGCAGTAACGGGTACCGCTGTATCCCAGCGCATGGCCAGGGTATGGAAAGTGCAGAAAACCGCCGCCTGGACAGACCAGCAGGTGACCTTTAAGATACCTGCGGGCAGCAATGGTTATTTGCTCATCAGCACTGATCCTGCTTTTGCCACCATCTCCCAGGAGTTACCGATAGATGTAAATGGTAATATCACCCTCAATTCTTCCCTGCTCGCGAACGGCAGCTATTTCACCGTAGGCGGGACGGTTAAAGGCCCTGCAGGTGTAAATACCGGCGTTGGCGCCTGGTGGAGGGCAGACGCGGGTGCTACAGAAAGCGCGTGGAGCGATTATAGCGGCAATGGTAAAACCCAGCAGGCAGCCAGCACTACTGCGCAGCCAGGTTTCCTGGCCGCCGGCGCCAACTTTAACCCCGCCCTGTCATTCAATGGCGTAAACCAGGTGATGACCAGCCCTTCTGTATTTGGTACCGGCAGTATTGGCAACGTAACGGTATATGCCGTCAATCTCCCGGATGGGCCTGGCGGTGATCCGCTATTTGCAGAAATGTCCAGCAACCCTGGTTATCCTATCCGCGCTTATGCTCCTTACTCAGATGGCAATGCCTATTTTGACGCGCCTTATGGCTACCGCGTATACGGGCCATGGGGAGGCTCCTTCAGTAATCCCAACCTGTTTGCGTTTATCCGCAAACCATCCGGCACCAGCATGCAGATACTGCTGAATAATAAGAATGTGGCTAGTTCCACCACTGCGCTGGGCAATTATACAGGTATAAATGCGCCATTCTATATCGGGCATCCTGGTAATGCATTTTATAAAGGCAAACTGGCAGAGCTGATCGTTTACACGGATAATACGGCGCTGACGGCTACGGACCATCAAAAGATACAGTCTTACCTGGCCCTCAAGTATGGTATTACGCTGGATCAGGCCACCGCCACTAATTATATTGCGTCAGACGCCGGCGTATATTGGAATGCGGCCACTAATGCCACCTACAATAAAAACATCTTTGGTATTGGCCGTGATGATGCCGGTCACTTATACCAGAAGCAGTCCAGGGCGGCGGTTGCCGGTTTTGTGACGGTAGCGGTGGGGAGCAGTGTAGCCGCAACAAATGCTGCGAATACGGCTGCGATCAATGCCGATAAGTCTTTCTTCATGTCCGCCGACAATGCGGCTGCCCTCAACTACACCAACGCAGTAACCGGGCTTGCGGGTATTACCAATACATTGGCGCGTACCTGGAAAGTTCAAAAGACGAACTGGACGGATCAGAGCATTACGCTGCTGGTGGATACTACGGTAGCGGCCATTGCATTGCCCAGATACATTGTGATCAGCAGCGACGCCAGCTTTGGCGCCGGTGATGTGATCCTGCCGCTGGTGAATAACCGTATCACCCTTAACAGCAGCCAGCTGGCGGATGGCGCTTATTATACTTTCGGCACGCTGATCAAGGGACCTGGCGCTGTTAATAATGGCGTGCTGGCCTGGTACCGTGGCGATAATGGCTTTAGCGGAGGTAATCAGCCCTGGAAAGATTTCAGCAATAATAATAAGACCGCTGTTGTATCCGCCGGTTCCCTGGGAACAAGCGCCATGAACTTTAACGTGGCCCCGGATTTTGTGCCCACCACCTTCTTTACTATCCCGTACAACATGAACCCCACCGCATTCCCGGCGCTGTCTGTTTTTGCGGTGATCAATACGGACGGAGGCGGTTCTATTGTAGGTAATGATGATGGTTTTTCAGATGACCGGAACTTATATGTGGGCAGTATCCTACCCTCAGGCGCTACCTATACAGGGATAGTTACCGGAAAAAATAACATTGCGGGCGCTGTATGGCAACAGGGAGTAGCAAACGGAACCAGGGTGTTTATAGACGGCAGGGTAGCGGTAACAGCTACCGGGTCTGCCAACCCCAACGGGCCGGCCACTACCTGGCTGGGACGTGGATTTACACAAAACTTCCCATTTGACGGCCGCATCGCAGAGTTTATCATGTATAGCGCTAACCTGAGCGCGGCTGATAAAAACAAAGTAGAATCTTACCTTGCCCTCAAATACGGCGTTACGCTCGATCAGACCAGCGCCACCGACTATGTGGCCAGTGATGGCACAACCAGGATGTGGACAGCAGCGGATAACGCGGGTTATGGTAAACGCATCACCGGCATTGGCCGTGATGATACGGATAGCCTCTATCAGAAGCAGTCGCTCAGCACCGATACCGGTATCGTAACGATAGCCCTGGGTAATGCGGTAGCAGCCAGCAACGCAGCAAACGGCAATACATTTGCCGCTGACAAATCATTCCTGGCGTTTTCAGATGATGGCGCCAGCGCCGATTTCCGTACGCCTTTAGCAGGTGTTGCGGGTGTTAACTTCCGGATGAGCCGCGTCTTTAAAGCGGATAAAACGAACTGGACCAACCAGTTCACGCTTAAGTACAATAAAGCAGATGCAAGCACCATCCTGCTGGTAAGCACGGACGCCAGCTTTGGCGCCGGCGATGTTAGCTTCCCGCTTACAGACAGCAGTGTTACCCTAAACAGTACCGATCTGCCCGATGGCGCATACTTCACTTTCGCCAAAATGATCAAAGGACCTAACGGCGTTAATGATGGTATTGCGCTGTGGCTGCGTGCCGATGATGGGGCCTCTTCCGGTTCAAACTGGAACGATTTCTCCGGCTTTGGTAATACGGCCTTGCAGTCTGTAGCAAATAACCAGCCCATCACCGATGCGCGCGGGCTGAACTTCAACTACAGCTTTGTGTTTGATGGTACGGACGACTTTTTGGATATTAATACTACCCGTATAGACCCCGCCACCTCTACGGTATTTGCAGTGGCCAGCGGTTCCGGGTACAATGCATACAGGGACCTTATTGGCGGAGGTGCGGTTGGCTCTAATCAGGGAATGGAATTCCGGGTTACCAGTACGGCCAAACTCGAGTACCTGGAAAACGCGGCGGCCCTTGCTTCCGTAACAGGCCTTAACACGATCCTGCCGGGCAAGCCATATATCTTCAGCGCAGTCCAGTCAAACGCTGCCAACGGCTTACGCCTGTTTGAAAATTACACGGCGGATAACCAGGGTACCGTTAACTTAACCCCCAACTCCGCCAACTATCTTTCTATAGGCTCCCGCACAATGGGCGGCAGGGCATTTTACTGGTTAGGCAACATGGGTGAAGTGATCGCCTATAACCGCATACTGTCAGACGTTGAACGCCAGTCAGTAGAATCTTACCTGGGTCTTAAATATGGTATTACGCTGAACAACGGCGCTACCAGTTACCTGGCTACGGATGGTACAGCTTACTGGACTGCGGATGCTACCTATAAATACCGCGTAACCGGTATAGGCAGGGATGATGCCACCCGTCTGAACACCAGGCAATCGCTCAGTGTGGATACCGGTTTTGTGACCGTTTCACTGGGTAACAGCATTGCGCTTACCAACGAACTGAACACGAATACTATCACCAACGATAAGTCTTTCTTTGTATTTGCGGACAATGGGCTATCCGGCACCGCTTACTCGAACACTATAAGCGGTATAAATGTTACACGCCGGCTGCCGCGCGTATGGAAAGTGGATAAGACCAACTGGGCAGATCAGCCCATCACCCTCAAAGCGAATGCAACCGGTACGGCAGTGTTCCTGCTGATCAGCAGCGATCCCACTTTCGCTACCATTAACCAGGAGCTGCCGCTAAATACGGACAAATCTGTTACGCTGAACACCAGCCAGCTGCCAGACGGTGTGTATTTCACCTTTGGCGCTGCCGTAAAATACCCCGGCGGGGTAAGCAGTGGTACCCTGGTATGGCTGCGCGCTGATTATGGCACTTCCGCCACAGCAGACAATACGCCAGTAAGCAGCTGGAACGATTACAGCCCTAACCTGAACAATGTAGCACAGGCCACACCGGCCAGTCAGCCGTTATTCCTTAATAATGCCGCCAGCAATATCAACTTTAACCCGGTTGTGAAATTTGATGGCCTGAGCTCCGGCTTAACAGGTCCGTCTTTCCTGAAGACCGGTACCTATAGTGGTGCGGCTGCTTTTGTGGTGAACAACCAGGTAAGCCCCGTTGCAGCCGTTATTTTCACGGAGCCTACCATAGGTGGCGGTACGCAGTTTACGCTGCATGCTACCTGGTCTGACAATGTGGTTTACTGGGACCCCCCTTTTTCCGTTAACCGGCTTGCGTATAATACGGGTGGCGTTAATAACCAGACTGTCCTGTGGACCGCTACCAGCGATGTTAGCCTGGCGGCCAACCGGCAGGCCATTTATAAGAACGGCCTGAGCGTGGCCACCGGTAACGGCGCAGGGACCTTTACCGGCAATAACAGCGGCTTCCAGGTAGGCAGGAACGCGGGTTCCTACAATGGGCGTATAGCGGACCTGATCGTGTACGCAAACGCCCTGACCCCTGTTGAGCAGCAGCGTGTTAATACCTACCTGGCCATCAAGTACGGCATTACCCTTAACAACGGCGCTACTGATTACCTGGCCACAAACGGCACGACCAAAGTATGGGATGCCGCCGCCAATGCCGCTTACAAGAACAACATTGCCGGCATAGGCCGCGACGATGCGGAAGACCTGCTGCAAAAGCAGGCACGCAGCATCAATGCCGGCACACAGCTGGCCATTGGTCTTGGCGCACTGGCGGAAACGAACCTGGCCAATACAAATACCTTCAGCGCGGACAGATCATACATGGTCTGGAGCGATGACGGCGCCAACGCGCTGTTCAAAACACCTATTACCGGTAACCCGGCGGTGAACTACCGCATGACCCGGGTATGGAAAGTACAGGAAACCGGTACGATAGGTAATGTGCAGATAGCCGTGCCGTACGATGCCCTACCCAATGCAAGCGGAACATATCTTATAATAAGTGATGATGCAAATTTTGATGGAACTGACGAATTTATTCCATTAACAGAAATTACGCTGAATGGCGTTAAGCACTATGCGGCCACTGTTGATATAACCAATGGGCAATATCTCAGCTATGCATCTTCCATCAAAGCGCCGGGTGGTATAGTGGGTACGTCACTCTGGTTACGTGCAGATGCAGGAACTTCCAGCACGATAGACAATACTGCTGTCAGCGGATGGACAGATTATGCGTCTGACCTGAATAATGCTACACAATCCGCGGCAGCTAATCAGCCCCTGTATATCAATAATGCAGCGGGTAACGTCAATTTCAACCCGGTTATGAAGTTCAATGGTACCGGTCAGCGTATGCTGCTGGACGGAACAAAACTGCCCCTGGGTACCAGTGCAAGAACCGTGATATCTGTAACGGCCGGTGCTGCAATAGCCAACCGCAGCGTGATCAGCTGGGGCAGCCAGGTTGCAGCAACCACGGGTACACGTTATACGATGGAAATAGGTGGCGGCCAGCGTTCTATTGAAACATCCAACAGCCGTTACGGCAATACGGGGGGGAATACCACGCTTCCCAATATCACTATGTTCACTAATGCAGCCAGCACCACGCCGGCTGCTACACAGATACGGGTGAACAGCGCGATAAGTCCGAACGCCTTTATATGCTGCGGCACGTACGCAATTAACACAAGCTCCGCAGCGCTGGCTTACCTGGGCGATAACGTGGTGAATGGAGGCGGCCTTTATTATAGCGGTTCGCTGGGTGAAACCATCGTTTACGACAAGGCGCTTACTGCTACCGAGCAGCAGCAGGTAGAAAGCTACCTGGCCCTCAAATATGGTATTACGCTGAATAACGGCGCAACGGACTACCTGGCTACCGATGGCGCTACCAAGGTATGGGATGCCACGGCAAACGCCACCTATAAGAACAACATCACCGGCATAGGCCGTGATGATGTGGAAGGGCTGAACCAGAAGCAGTCCAGCAGCATTAACGGGGGCTTCCAGCCCATAGTGGGCCTGGGCGCTATTGCTGCAGATAACCTGGCTAACACTAACACATTCCCTGCTGACAGATCTTATTTGACATGGGGCGATGATGGCGCTGCCACCGGCTTCAACACCGCGATGACAAACAAACCGGGTATTACTGCCCGTGTCACCAGGATATGGAAAGCACAGGAAACCGGAACAATAGGTAACGTGCAGATCGCTATTCCCGCAACGGCCGTACCTGCCAGCGTTTCATCACCCAACATCGTGATAAGCGCTGATGCCACCATTGATGGGAACGACCAATTCATTCCGCTTGCACAGACAACCATAGATGGTACTGATTACTATGCTGTTACGCTTGACCTCACAAGCGGCCAGTATTTCACTTTTGCTGCGCTGGTAACAGCGCCGGGCGGCGTACTGGGTGATGTGTTATGGGTGAAGGCAGACGCCGGCGTACAAACGGATGCCAGCAACCAGGTAGAGCAGTGGCTGGACCAGAGCGGCAGCAATAATACCGCTACAGAACTACGGGCAGCAACGCTAACCCATACGGATCCTGTCACGCCTACAGCCGCTATTACACAGGTGCCTGGCGCAATCAATTATAACCCATCCATCGACTTTACAGGAGCGGCGACCAGGTCCCTGAAAGGAAATGCGATAGCCGACTGGAATGCCACTGCCACAACTATGTTTACTGTAAGCGTAGTAGAAGGTACAATGGGTAATGCCAGCGCCGGAGCCCTGGCGGGTGTATTCAGCGGATTGGCAGATTGGACCGGTAATGACGGTGGCTCCGCTGGCATGGGTATTAATGCGGGACCAAATAATTACTATCTGGATGGACCTGGTTGTTCGCCGGGCGCCAGCACATCGCCCAGCACGGGAGTGCCCAGAGCGGTACGTGGTGTTTATACCGTGCCAGGTAGCGGTCTTAATTCTTTGCTTGCTGTCAATGGCAAAACAGAGATGGCTGCCGGCACAAATTGCCTGAGCTATGCCACCACCCTCTTTGAAGTAGGCGGCCGTACCGCAGGAAGCCCTACGTATGATGCCCGCATCTTTAATGGTAAGATACCAGAAGTGATCGTTTACAGATCCACGCTTTCCGCTACGGAAAACAGCCGTGTAGAATCCTACCTGGCCATCAAGTACGGTCTTACCCTTGACCAATCCTCCCCCAGGGATTATGTGGCCAGCGATCCGGCAACAATAGCCTGGAATGCTGCCGCTAATGGCATATATAAGAACAACATCTTCGGTATAGGCCGCGATGATGCCTCCGCCTTACTGCAGAAGCAGTCCCGCAGCGTGAACCCCGGTGGTATACTGGCAGCAGGCCTGCGCACGATCGCAGCTACCAATGCGGACAATACCAATACCTTTACCAATGATAAGAGTTTCTTTATGCTGGGCAGCAACAGCGCCGCCCTCACGGCAACCGGTACAGATCTGCCCACCGGCAGCTGTATTGCGGAACGCCTTACCCAGGAATGGAAGGCCCAGCTTACAAATTTCGATATCAGCACCCATGCGCTGCGCCTGCAGTTCGATCTGACCGGCGTAACCGTAACAGGTACCGATATTGCTGATTTTATGTTGCTGATAGATGGAGACGGGGATGGTGATTTTACTACCGGCACGCTTACCACACTACCGGCAACGGATTTCAACGCGGGCATAGTAGGCTTTGATAATGTGACCGCCTTAACCAACGGCGCAGTGTTCACGCTTGTTACCAGCCAGCCTGACCGTACACCCTCCCTGGTGGCAGATGCTACAGTGAAGACAGTGGCCGCCACCTGTATCAAGGATGGCTGGTTATACTTTATCGATCCCGCCGATATAAATAAATATATAGCTGCCATGCAGCTTAATGATAATGTGGTGGATATCACGAAATTGTCTGCCACCATAGATGTGAACAGGGATATGAATGCCGCTCTTGGCAAGAACAGCGGCACGGATTATGGTACCCAGCTGATGCGCAGGCTGGTACAGATCACATACACCGGCGCAGATCTCACAACGAACGGCGGCATTACCCTGCGCCTGTTCTGGGACCCCATCGAAAGGACCAATGCAGAAAATATGCTGTCCACCACCCGTGGCGTAACAGGCGCACAAAGGTGGACCTGGTTTAAGCATACCGGCGATATTAGCGCCACCCTGTCTGACCTTAATGCTGAAGGACTGGCGAATATCACTGAGCTTACGCCTTCTGGCGCCGGCCAGCAGGACGGCGTGGAGTACGTTGAATTCAGCGGCATCCAGAACTTCTCCACTTTTGGCGGCTTAACTACCGCTAACCAGGTGCTGGCTATACAGAAAGTACAGGATGGAACGGAAGGAACACAGAACGGATCCTTCAGCATCAGCCTGCCCACGGGCGTAACAGCTGTAGAAGATATTACCGTAAATTATACAGTTACCGGTACTGCCGGCAATGGCGCTGATTACACAACGCTTAGCGGTACTGTTACCCTGCCGGTAGGCAGCAACAGCGTTTCCCTGCCTGTTACCGTTACAGACGACAATATCCTTGAGACAACGGAAGGCGTAACGGTGACTGTTGCCGGGGCCACCGGCGTTAGCAGCACCGCCTATAACATCAGCACCACTGAGGCAGCTGCCAGCATCAACATAGCAGACAATGACAGCAATGATCCCGCCAAGACGATAGTTGGCGTAACAAACGGCAGTGATGCCGAAGAACCGGGCGCCAACGGTGCGTTCAATATCAGCCTGCCCGCAGGGATTACCGCATCCGAAGACATCACCGTGAACTATACCGTTGCCGGTACTGCCACACCTGGCGCGGACTATGGTGCGCTGAGCGGCTCGGTAGTGATCCCTGCAGGTCAGAATGGCGTGGCGCTGCCTGTAACAGTTATAGATGATCAGCTGATGGAAAGCCCGGAAACTGTGGCGCTCACCGTTACTGGTGGCAGTTCTGCCAGTTTCACGCTAACCCCCGGCACTGGCGCAGGTACTGCAACGGTCACCATTACGGATGATGAGAACACGCCTGCCAACCGTGTGCTGAGTGTTACAAAGACGGGAGATGCCGCAGAACCGGGCATAAACGGCGGCTTTAATATTAGCCTGCCAGCCGGTATCCTGCCTGGTGAGGCCATCACCGTGAATTATACGATAGCCGGTACGGCCACCAGTGGAACTGATTATGCCGCCCTGAGCGGTACGGTGGTGATACCCGCCGGTCAGAATAGCGTAACAGTGCCATTGACAGTAACGGATGACCAGGTGATAGAGAGTACGGAAACGGCATTGATGACCGTTACAGACGGCACAAGCGCTAACTTTACCTATACTGCCAGCACCACCAATGGCAGCGTAGCCGTCAACATTACAGATAATGACAACACGGCGGCCAACCGTGTATTAAGCATAACAAAAACCACCGATGCGGCAGAACCGGCCACCGGCGGGGAATATACCATTAGCCTGCCTGCCGGTATTACTGCTGCGGAGGCCATTACCGCCAATTATACGGTATCAGGTACAGCCGGCAGCGGCACTGATTATACAGCGTTAACCGGTACGGTGATAATACCCGCTGGTCAGAACAGCGTAATACTGCCGGTGACGGTTACCGATGACAAGATCATAGAGAACACAGAAACCGTGATAGCCACACTTGGCGGTGGCACGTCCGCCAGCTTTGCGTTTACCGCTAACGCAACGAATGGCAGCGCTACCCTCAATATTGCGGATGATGATAACACCGCAGCCAACCGTGTAATAAGCGTTACCAATGCCGGTGGCGATGCGGCAGAGCCCAACACCAACGGAGCCTTCACTATCAGCCTGCCTGCAGGCGTTACAGCTGCGGAAGCTATCACCGTAACTTATACGACAGGAGGTACAGCTACCAACGGCGCCGACTATACCACGTTATCCGGTTCAGTGGTGATACCAGCGGGCCAGAACAGCGTAACGGCCCCGGTAGCTGTTACCGATGATAAGCTTCTGGAAAATACAGAAACCGTAATACTTACGGTAACGGGTGGCGCTTCCACCAGCTTTGCCTTCACTGCCAGCACTACCAATGGCAACGCTACAGTAAATATTACGGATGATGATAATTCACCGGCTAACCGTGTGCTGAGCATTACCAAAACGGCTGATGCTGCTGAACCGGCTACTAATGCAGCTTTCACTATCAGCCTGCCGGCCGGCATCACATCTCCTGAGGCAGTCACCGTTAACTATACTATAGCAGGTACCGCCGCCAACGGCACGGATTATACCACCCTTAGCGGCACAGTGACCCTGCCTGCCGCGCAGAACAGCGTGGTGCTGCCGGTAACTGTTACTAATGACCTGGTGATAGAAAATACGGAAACAATAGCGCTTACCCTTACCGGTGGCGCCTCCACCAGCTTTGCATTTACAGCCAGCACTACCAGCGGCAGCGCAACGGCTAATATTACGGATGATGATAACATAGCAGCTAACCGTATAATAAGCGTCAGCAACGGTGGTAATGCCGCGGAACCCGGGACCAATGGCGCATTCGCCATCGGATTGCCCGCTGGGGTGACGGCTGCTGAAGACATTACCGTGAACTATACGGTAGCCGGCACGGCTGCTTCCGGCACTGATTATACCGCGCTGGGCGGATCTGTGACCATTCCTGCCGGCCAGAATAGCGTTTCCGTACCGGTAACGGTTGTTAATGACCAGGTGATAGAGAATACGGAAACGGTGATCCTCACTGCCACTGCCGGCGCCAGCACCAGCTTTAACTTCACCGTTAGCGCTACCGGCGGCGCAGCCACGGTGAACATCGCAGATGACGATAATACAGCCGCCAACCGCGTGCTGGCAGTAACCGGCACCGCAGATGCGGCAGAACCGTCTTCCAACGGAAGCTTTAGCATTGGCCTGCCTGCCGGCGTAACGGTATCAGAACCGGTGACCATCCATTATACCATGAGCGGCACTGCTGTTAACGGCGGCGATTATACCGCATTAAACGGTACGGTGATCATCCCCGCCGGCCAGAATAGTATAACCGTACCCGTTGCTGTGAAAGATGATCAGCTGCTGGAAATAACCGAAACCGCTGTGCTGACAGCCACCAGTGGCAGCAGCCCAAGCTTTGCCTTCACGGCCAGCACTACGGCGGGCACCGCCACCGTGAATATTACAGATGATGACAATACACCGGCCAACCGCGTGCTGAGCATCACCAAAACTACCGATGCCGCAGAACCAGCCACCGGCGGCGTATACCGCATTAGCCTGCCTGCTAACATCAGCGCATCAGAGAACGTAACGGTGAATTATACCATTGCCGGTACTGCTGTTGCAGGAACGGATTATGCGACGCTCACCGGTACCGCAACCATCCCGGCCGGCGCCAATGGGGTGAACGTAGCGCTGAACCCAATAGATGATAAACTGATCGAGAATACAGAAACGGTAATAGCTACCCTTACCGGTGGCGTATCTGCCAACTTTACTTATACTGCCAGCACCACTGATGGCAGCGCCACGATGAATATTGCCGATGATGACAACACTGCGGCCAATCGGGTGCTCAGTATCGTGAAGCTGTCAGATCTTGAAGAGCCGTCCACCAATGGCGGGTTCAGGATAAGCCTGCCCTCATTGGTAAGGTCATCTGAACCTATTACGGTAAGCTACACGGTAGGTGGTACCGGCACGAATGGTACAGACTATGCTACATTAACAGGCACGGTTACATTGCCTGCCGGTCAGAACAGCGTGCTGATCTCCGCAGATGTACTGGATGACCAGATCATAGAAGGTACTGAAACAGTGACCGCCACCGTTACAGGCGGTACCAGCGCCAGTTTTGCTTTCACTGCCAGCGGCGCCGCTGCCAGCGCAACGGCCAATATCCTGGATGACGATAATATCCCGGCCAACCTGGTACTGTCCGTTGCCAATGCCGGCGACGCATCAGAACCGGCTACTGCGGGCGCCTTTGATATCAGCCTGCCGGCCGGTTACTCCGCCGCTGAAGATATTACAGTGAACTATACGGTGTCTGGCAGCGCGGGTAGCGGTACTGACTATACCGCCCTCACCGGCGCTGTTAGCCTGCCGGCTGGTCAGAACAGCATATCCGTGCCCGTAAGCGTGATCAATGATCAGCTGGTGGAAAGCACTGAAACGGTGGTATTAACGCTCACGGGGGGTACGTCTGCCAGCTTCACACTCACTGCCAGCAGTATTAATACCACGGCTACCGTAAACATTACCGATGATGAAAACGCGCCGGCCAACCGCGTGCTAAGCGTAACAAACACCAGTAATGCAGCAGAACCGTCCGGCAACGGCAGCTTCAATATCAGCCTGCCTGCCGGTATCATACCGTCCGAAGATATCACTGTCACCTATACCGTTACTGGTACAGCCACAGGTGGGGTTGATTATACCGCCCTTACCGGCACAGCCACTATTCCTGCCGGTCAGAACGGGGTGACCATTCCTGTAACTGTTACCGATGACCAGACCATAGAGGGCGCAGAGACGGTGATCCTCACCATCGGCGCCGGCGCCAGCACCAGCTTTGCATATACTGCCAGCGCTACCAATGGCAGCACCACGGTGGATATTGCTGATGATGATAATACGGCTGGCAACCAGACGATCACCATTACCAAAACGCTGGACGCAGCGGAACCTGGCACCAACGGGGCATTCAGCGTTAGCCTCCCCACGGGCATCACGGCGGCCAGGGATATCCAGGTGACCTATACCATAGGCGCAGGCACAGCTACGCCTGGTACGGACTACAGGGCCATTACCGGTACTGTCACCATACCGGCCGGCCAGAACAGCGTGGCTGTAGCTGTAAATGTGATCGATAACACCGTGATAGAGCCGGATGAAACGGTGATCATGAATGTTACCGGTGGCAATGATACGCAGTTCAGCTACACCCCGGCATCGGGCGGCGGCTCAGCAACAGTTACCATTACGGATAATGATTTTACCGGTAACAGTAATGTTGTGCTGCTCACGAAAGTATCTGATGCCATAGAAGGCGGCACCAACGGCCAATACAGGATAGCGCTGCCGCCGGGCGTAACCAGCGCCGAAGATGTGGTAGTTAGCTTTACCACAACCGGCTCCGCCATTAATGGAACTGATTATAACCTGCTGGGTCTGTCCTCCGGCAAGATCACTATACCGGCCGGCGCCAACGAAGTATACATTGATGTGGATGCCGGCAACGATGGCATCATAGAGGGCCCGGAAACCGTGGTGCTCAATCTCACCAGTGCCGCCTCCGGCAGTTATCCATTTACAATAGATCCTTCCGGCAACGGGGCGGTGGTGAACATTGTGGATGCCAATGCTGCCAGCAGCACGCCCATACAGGTGATCACCGGCGCCAATGCGGCAGAACCGGCAACCAATGGCAGCTTCACTGTGAAGCTGGCTGGCGTTGCTACATCCGCATGGCCGATTACAGTAGGATACAGCATATCCGGCACAGCCGTATCCGGTGTGGACTACGCCGCGTTGGGAACTGTCACCATTCCCGCTAATACCAACAGCGTAACGGTGAACCTCAACGTGCTGGATGATAAGATCATAGAACCTGCAGAATCAATGACATTCACCCTCTTGTCTGGCAGCGCTACCGATGGGGGAGGGAATGCCTTTATATTCCCACCGGATCCTGCTAACAACGATATTACCGTAAACATAGCCGATGACGACGCTTCTGCTGCCAACCAGGTGCTTAAAGTGGTGAAGACGACAGACGCGGCAGAACCAAACAGCAATGGTGCTTTCACCATCAGCCTGCCTGCCGGTTATACTTCCAGCGGTAATCTTACGCTGTCTTATAATATGACCGGTACTGCCACCCGCAATACCGACTATAACGTGTTCACCATTACCCTGCTGGCAAACACCAACAGCATAACCATACCTGTAACGGTAATAGACGATAAGATCATTGAGAACTCCGAAACGGCGATATTGAACCTGAACGGCGGTACTGACGGCAACTCCTTTACTTACACCGCTGATCCCGCCGGCAATGCGGCAACGATGACCATTGCAGATAATGATAATACTGCGGCCAACAAGGTGTTGCTGGTAACCAACAGCGCTGATGGAGCGGAACCGGCTACGGATGGTGCATTTACCATCAGCCTGCCTGCAGGTTATACCTCTTCTGAAAATATCACAGTAAATTATACTACTGCCGGTACGGCCACCAGTGGCGCTGATTACGCTGCGCTGCCTGCAACGGTGACCATCCCTGCCGGCCAGCAAGGTGTTAGCCTGCCAGTGGATGTAACGGATGACCAGGTCATAGAGGGCGCTGAAACCGTAGCCGTTACTCTTACCGGCGGCACAAGCACCAGCTTCTCCTTTACACCGTCTACCGGTAATAACAAGGCTACTGTTAACATCGCGGACAACGATAATACAGCGGCCGCCCGTATGGTACACATAGTGCCCGTGAATGACGCAAGTGAGACGCCAACGCCTTTCCGCTTCCAGGTATTGCTGCCGGCAGGTTACACCGCTACTGAAGACATTACGGTGAACTATACCATAGGAGGTACCGCTACCAACGGTGCGGACTACGTGTCCCTGGGCAACAGCGTGGTTATACCGGCTGGCCAGGCGGGCGCATTTATTGACAGGAACGGCATAGATGACCAGATCATTGAGGGTACGGAAACAGTAGTGCTTACCCTTACCGGTGGCGCCTCTGCCAGCTTTATCTTTACCCCGGACCCTGCAGCTGCTACCGCTACTGTTGATATTACCGACAACGATAATACGCCGGCCAATCTTGTGCTCAGTGTAAGCAAAGCCACTGACGCAGCAGAACCAGGTACAAACGGAGCATTCCGGATCGCGCTGCCGGCCGGCGTTACGGCTGCGGAACCTATTACGGCCAGCTACACCATTGCCGGTACCGCTGTTGCGGGGAATGACTACACTGCTTTAAGTGGTACTGTAGTAATACCGGCGGGGCAAAACGGAGTGAACATACCGGTAAATGTGATAGACGATGAGATCATTGAGACCACAGAGACCGTGATCATGACCATCACCAATGGCGCCTCCACCAGCTTTAGCTTCACCGCCAGCACTACCAATGGCGCAGCTACGGTAAACATTGCTGATGATGACAATAATACGGATAACCTGGTACTGAGCGTAGTGAGGACCAGTGATGCGGCAGAACCAACTTCCAATGGCGCCTTTAGTATTGCTCTACCCACCGGTGTTACGGCAGCAGAGGATATTACCGTGAACTATACCGTAGCCGGCGCCGCAATAAATGGCACAGACTACGCCACCCTTGGCGGCGCCGTGGTAATACCGGCCGGACAAAACAGCGTAACTGTGCCAGTGACGGTAACGGATGACCAGATCATTGAGCCTGCAGAGACAGTGATCCTGACCGTTACGGGCGGCAATTCCGCCAGCTTCACCCTGGCGGCCAGCAGCACTGCAGGCAATGCCACCGTGGATATTGAAGATGACGACAACACGCCAGCTAACCTGGTAGTGAACATCACAAAGACAACCGATGGCGCAGAACCGGCAACCGCTGCCGCCTTCAGTATCAGCCTGCCCACGGGCGTAACAGCTGCGGAAGACATCACCATAAGCTACGCCACATCAGGTACCGCCACAAGCGGCGCTGACTATACGGCCCCTGGCGGAACCATCGTGCTTCCTGCAGGTCAGAACAGCGTGCCGCTTGCCGTGAGCGTAACAGATGACCAGATCATTGAAAATACAGAGACAGTAATAGTAACCCTGAGCGGTGGAACCTCCGCCAACCTGACGCTGGTTGCTGGCAGCACCAATGGCAGCGCTACCGCCGATATCACTGACAATGACAATACACCGGCCAACCTGACGCTGAGCATAGCCAAAACGGCGGATGGGGCAGAACCTGCTACCAGCGGTAGCTTCAGTGTAAGCCTGCCAACCGGTATTACTGCGGCAGAGAACATCACGGTGAGCTATACCATTACCGGCACAGCGGCAGCTAACACGGACTATACTGCCTTAAGCGGCACCGTGGTGATCCCCGCCGGCCAAAACAGCATATCTGTGCCGGTACCGGTGATGGATGATAAGCTGATCGAGAATACGGAAACGGTAGTGGCAACGCTTAATGGCGGCACATCTGCCAGCTTTAGCTTCACCGGCAGCACTGCTGCCACCGTGGATATAGCAGATGACGACAACACAGCGGCCAACCTGGTGCTGCGTGTCACAAAAACGGGCGATGCAGCAGAACCGGCCACCAATGGCGCCTTCTATATCAGCCTGCCCGCCGGTATCACCGCATCCGAAGACATAACAGTGAATTATACCGTAGCTGGTACAGCCACCAGCGGTACAGATTACACCGCCATGGGCGCTACAGCAGTGATCCCGGCCGGCCAGAACGGCGTATCCGTTGCGGTACCGGTGCTGGACGACCAGTTGATAGAGGGCACTGAAACGGTGACACTGGGTATTACAGACGGCGCTTCCACCAGCTTTAATCTTACTGCCAGCACTACCAATGGCAACGCCACTGTGAACATTACAGACAACGACGATACGCCTGCGAACCTGGTGCTGAGTGTTGTGAAAACCACCGATGGCAGCGAGCCTGGTACGGATGGTGTGTTCACGATCAGCCTGCCTGCAGGTATTACAGTAACGGAAGATGTTAACGTGAGCTACACAATAGCAGGTACTGCCACCAGTGGCGCCGATTACACCACCCTTAGCGGCAGCGCGGTGATCTCCGCGGGTAACAGCAGTGTGACCGTAACAGTGCCTGTGCAGGATGACCAGGTAATAGAAACTACTGAGACGGTGATCATGACGCTCACCGGCGGCGCATCCGCCAGCTTTAGCTTTACTGCCAATGCTGCCGCTGCTGACGCTACAGTAGATATTACAGACAACGACAATACGCCGGCTAACCTGCTGGTGAGCGTTTCCAATACGGCCGATGCATCAGAACCTGCCACCAATGGCTCGTTCAGTGTAAGCCTGCCCAATGGCGTAACGGCATCGGAAGACCTCAGCGTACACTATACCATAGGCGGTACCGCCACCGGCGGCACAGATTACGCCGCCCTGAATGGCATTGTAGTGATACCTGCCGGCCAGCACAGTGCGGCAGTGCCGGTAACTGTAACAGACGACAAGATCATAGAAGCAACAGAAACCGTGATATTGACGGTGACAGGAGCCAGCTCCACCAGCTTTACGCTGGGAGCAAGCACCACTGCCGGCAATGCTACGGTAAATATTGCCGATGATGACAGTGCCCCGGCTAACCTGGTACTGAGCGTAAAAAATGCAGGTGATGGCGCTGAACCAGCTACCAATGGCAGCTTTAGCATCGGCCTGCCTGCAGGCATCACCGCGGCCGAAGACATAACGGTTAACTATACTGTAGGCGGCACTGCTGCAAGCGGTGCAGATTATACCAGCCTGGGCGCCTCCGTAGTGATACCAGCCGGTCAAAATAGTGTAACCGTACCGGTTAATGTGATCAATGACCAGGTAATTGAAAATGCGGAAACAGTGGTCCTTACACTCTCCGGCGGCACGTCTGCAAGCTTTACGTTCACCGGCGCGGGTAACGCAACAGTGAACATTGCAGATGATGAAAACACGCCTGCCAACCTGGTGCTGAGCATAGCGCAAACAGCGGATGCGGCAGAACCTGGAACTGACGGTAACTTTAATATCAGCCTGCCTGCCGGTATCACCGCCGCGGAAGATATCACGGTGAGTTACAATGTTGGCGGCGGTGCAGTAAACGGTACTGATTATGCCAACCTGGGTGGCACTGTAGTAATACCAGCCGGCCAGAATAGTGTATCCATACCGGTGGCCGTAACGGATGACCAGATCATTGAAGGTAACGAAACCGTGGTCCTTACCGTTACCGGCGGCAGCTCCGCCAGCCTGACGCTTACTGCCAGCGCTACTAATGCTAATGCGACCGTAAATATATCAGACGATGATAATACTGCGGCTAACCGCATATTGCTGGTAAACAAAACGGCAGACGGCGCGGAGCCTGGAACTGATGGTAACTTTAATATCAGCCTGCCTGCCGGTTATACTGCAGCGGAAGATATCACGGTCGCTTATACAATCGGGGGCACCGCTACCGCCGGTGCAGATTATACAACGCTTACCGGTACAGCTACCATCCCCGCCGGTCAGAACAGCGTAGCAGTTCCTGTGGCCGTAACAGAAGACCTGGTGATTGAGCAGACAGAAACCGTTATTATGACGCTCAATAACGGCAGCTCCGCCAGCTTAGCGTTCACCGGAACAGGCAATGCTACTGTCAACATTACCGATGATGACAACACAGCGGCCAACCTGGTGATCAGCGTAGCGAAAACCACTGATGCAGCCGAGCCGTCTACTAACGGTATATTTACTATCAGCCTGCCTGCGGGCATTACGGTATCTGAAAATATGACCGCCAGCTACACCATCAGCGGTACGGCTACCCCCGGCACTGATTATACCGCCCTGGGCACAGCAGTACTGATCCCTGCGGGTCAGAACAGCGTAACCGTACAGGTTCCGGTGATCGACGACCAACTCATAGAAAATACGGAAACAGTGCAGCTGACGCTGAGCGGCGGCTCTTCCGCAAACTTTAGCTTCACTGGCAGCGGCAACGCTACCGTGAACATACAGGACGATGATAACACACCGGCTAACCTTGTGTTAACGGCAACTGCCACAGCTGATGCCGCAGAACCAGGTACTGACGGCGCATTCTCCATCAGCCTGCCTAACGGCATAACTTCCGCTGAAGCGATCACGGTAAGCTACACCATCAGCGGCACGGCTACCGGTGGTACGGATTATACCGCCCTGGGCGGTACCGCGGTGATCCCCGCTGGCCAAAACGCTGTTAGCATACCGGTACCGGTGATAAACGATGCTGTAATGGAAAACACGGAGACTGTGATACTGGCAGTTACTGGCGGAACAAGCACCAGCTTCAGCTTTGGTGGTGGCAGCAGCGCAACGGTGAATATCACGGATGATGAAAATACCGCGGCTAACCAGGTATTGAGCATTGTTAAGACAACAGACGGAGCAGAGCCGGCTACCAACGGCAGCTTTACCATCAGCTTGCCAGGCGCCATAACTGCTGCGGAAGATATTGCAGTAAGCTACACCGTAGCCGGTACCGCCAGCAGTGGCGCAGACTATACCGCATTAACCGGTACGGTTGTAATTCCCGCCGGCCAGCACAGCGTAGTTGTTCCGGTAACAGTTAACAATGACGCGATCATTGAGCAGACTGAGACAGTGGATGCTACCATCACCGGCGGTGCAAGCACCAGCTTTAGCTTTACTGCCAGCAGCACAAATGGTAACGCTACCGTAAATATTGCGGATGATGATAACATCCCGGCTAACCTGGTGCTGAACGTGGCCAAGGTGGCCGACGGCGCGGAACCGTCTGCAAACGGCAGCTTTAGTATCAGCCTGCCGGCAGGCATCACCTCTTCTGAAGATATCACGGTGAACTATAGCGTTAGCGGCACTGCCACCAGCGGTTTGGATTATACCGGCATCACCGCCGCTATCACCATCGCGGCGGGCCAGAACAGTGTGGCCGTGCCCGTAACCGTAATAGATGATCAGATAATAGAACAAACTGAAACAGTAATAATTACGCTCAACGGCGGCAGTGCTGCCAGCTTTAGCTTTACCGGCACAGGCGCTGCCACGGTAAATATTACCGACGACGAGCGCAGCACGCCGGCCAGCCTGGTGATTAGCGCATCTAAAGACGCAGACGGCGCAGAACCGTCTACCAACGGCAGCTTTACCATTAGCCTGCCGGCAGGTATCGTTTCATCTGAAGACATTACAGTCAGCTACACAGCAGGCGGCACAGCTACAGCCGGCAGCGACTACACGGCTCTTACCGGCACCGTAGTGATACCAGCCGGCCAGAATAACGTGGCTATACCGGTAATGGTGACCGGCGACCAGGTAATTGAAGGAACAGAGACCGTGATACTGACTTTAACCGGCGCTACCAGCACCAGCTTCAGTTTCAACGCCTCTGGCAATGCCACCGTCAACAT
The DNA here is from genome assembly GCF_008386695.1 of Chitinophaga agrisoli. Lineage (GTDB taxonomy): Bacteria > Bacteroidota > Bacteroidia > Chitinophagales > Chitinophagaceae > Chitinophaga > Chitinophaga agrisoli. Next base: position 574,877 of record NZ_VUOC01000002.1, on the reverse strand, counting down.
CACAGATGAAGGCGCCAACCTCGTGTTGAACATCGCGAAGGATGCAGATGCCGCCGAACCAGGCACTAACGGCGCCTTTACCATTAGTTTGCCCGCCGGTGTGACCATTGCCCGGGATGTAACCGTTTCTTACACGGTGACAGGTACGGCGACCGCCGGCGCCGACTATACGGCCCTTACCGGCACTGTAGTGATCCCCGCTGGTCAGAACAGTATAGCTGTTCCAGTGGCTGTCACCGATGATCAGCTTATTGAAGGCAATGAAACGGTAACAGTTACATTAACCGGCGGCGCCGGCAGCGGCCTGACCATCCCGCCAGGAACGGACAGGACTGCAACTGTTAACATTGCAGATGACGATAACACCGGCCTTGACCTCGTGGTGGGCGCCAGCAAACCGGCAGCATCTGAACCCGCTACGGCAGGGGAGCTCACTATCAGCCTGGCGAGCGGCAAGGTGCCCGATGAGGACATTACGGTGACCTACACCATCAGCGGCACCGCCACCGCAGGTACTGACTATACCGCCCTCACCGGCACTGCAGTAATACCAGCAGGCCAGAGCAGCATCACCATACCGGTGACCGTTGCTGATGATGACCTGATAGAGGCATCAGAAACAGTGACCGCTACCCTTACCGGCGGTAAGTCTGCCAGCATTACCTATACCGTTGGCGCGAACAATTCCGCTACTGTCAACATCGCAGATGACGATAACGCCAACCTGAACCTGGTGATCAGGGCCAGTCAGCCGGCTGCTACTGAACCGGGTACAGATGGTGCGTTCACCATCAGCCTGGCGGGCGGCAAGCGCACGGCAGCACCGGTCACCCTCCAGTATATGATTGGCGGCACAGCCACGCCGGATGCCGATTACAGGGCTATTACAGGTACCATTACGATCCCCGCAGGGGCCAGCAGCGTTACCATACCGGTAACGGTACTTGATGACAGCGAGGTGGAAGATCCCGAGACGGTGATCTTCATGCTCACCGGCGGCGCTTCTGCCAGCTACACCTTTACCGCAGCTGTGCCGGCAGATGCAACGGTGACCATCACCGATACCGATAAATTGGCCGGCGACCTGGTAGTGACCAAGGAGATCGTGACACCGGCAGCAGGGCCTTACCGCATGGGCCAGGACCTGACCTACCGCATTACGGTACGGAACGCCGGTAACATCGCTGTAACAGCCATAAAAGCAGAAGATCACCTGCCGGTACAACTGGATGTACCCACACATACTTCTGCTGAAAGGGGAGAAGTGGTAGTAACGCCCGCCACTAAACTGGTAACATGGAATATTGGCGATCTGCAGCCAGGTGCAACGCTACAGATGACGCTGACCACCCGTGTAATAGAAGGCGGTCCGCTGGTGAATGAAGCCACCGCTTACAGTACCAATATGCCGGATGCAGACAGTGCCAATAATAAGGCAGCTTCCAGCGTACAGATCGAAGGCGCGGACCTGACATTCCCGAACGTATTCACGCCAAATGGCGATGGCAAGAACGAAAGGTTCATCATTGGCGGACTGGAGAAGTATCCCGGATCAGGCTTGTACATATTTAACCGTTGGGGCGGACAGGTGTACCAATCCAAAGACTATCATAATGACTGGAACGGATCGGATCTGAATGAAAGCACCTATTACTATATCCTGGAAGTGAAGAAGCCGGACGGCATTAAAAAGTACAAAGGCTGGGTAACTATTATACGGTAACAGACCGCAACATTATCTGCTGATCTTAAAAGTGAAAAAGATGCAAACAGTACGCAGAGCGGGAATGGTATTCCTGCTGCTCATCCTGGGAGTTAGCGCTACGGCGCAACAAAATATCCAGTTCAGCCAGTATGTATTCAACGGGTTGAGCGTTAACCCTGCCTATGCAGGCTACAAAGAGGATCTGTATGTAAACGCGGTATACCGGCACCAGTGGGCCGGGTTCCCGGGCGCGCCGCGTACCGGCGGCGTATCGGTGGATGGTGTAACGGGAGCCAGCGATGGCAAGGTAGGGCTTGGGCTGCAGATGCTGTTTGATAAGCTGGGCCCGCAGGACGCCCTGTCACTGTACGGTTCCTACTCTTACCGTATACCACTGGATGATGAAGGATCGCGGCGGCTGTGTTTTGGTATAGGAGGGGGCGTTACCCAATATTCCATTGATGGCAATGCATTGCAATACACCGATAATGATGATGTGGCGCTACCCCTTGGTAAAAAAAGCGTTTGGGTACCGGATGCCCGGTTTGGTATCTACTATTATACGCCGCGGTTCTATGCCGGCGCCTCCATCATGGATCTTTTTTCGCTGTATACAGATGCCAGCCGTTACACCTGGAAGGGGAACAACTATTCCACCATCCGTAAGACACAGCACCTGTACGTTACCACCGGGGCCCTGTTTAACTTATCGGAAAATCTGCAGCTAAAGCCCTCCATCCTGGTAAAGGAGGATTTTAAGGGGCCTACCAATATGGATGTTAATGTGTTCCTGCTGATCAATGAAAAGATCTGGATAGGCGGCTCTTACCGCACGAATGTGAAGCTCTGGAACAAAAACAACCTGCCTGGCGATCTTACCGAACTGGATGCGGCCAGCGCCATGGTAGAATACTATGCAACGGAGAAGCTGCGCATTGGATATTCTTACGACCTGAATGTGAATAAAATGGCCGGTTACCAGGGAGGATCACATGAGATATCATTAGGGTTTTTATTCCCCTCAAAAAAATACGCCGTGCGGAGCCCGCGGTATTTCTAAAACATTACTTACGCATTATGATACGATGTAGTTTAACAATAGCGCTGGTATTCATAAGCATGGCAGCCCTGTACAGCCAGGAGCAGAAAAGTGTGTTGCGGCTGGCGGAAGAAGCCTATTCGCGGCAGGAATACGCTGTGGCGGGCGCCCTTTATAACAGGCTGGCGCGCAGCCGCGGTGATAAAATGCCCGTTGACCAGTGGATGAGGCTGGCCAGGTGCTACCAGGAGACAGGAAATTTTAAGGAGGCCGCAGGTTATTACCAGCATATAATAAGCCGTCCTGATCACCCTGTAGCAGCATATTTTGCTTATGGAGAGGCTTTGCGGCAGCTGCAGCAATACGATTCCGCCAGGCAGCAATATAATTTGTTCAGCACCGTCAATGCGGATAGCATACAGTTAAAAGCCGTAGCCTTACAAAGCTGCGACAGCTCGGGGGCCTGGAGGCAGTCTTCCGGGCGGGTGCAGCTGCAGCCGGTAAAGGAACTGAACACGCCAGGGTCAGACTTGGTAAGCGGTGTAGTGCAAAAAGGGTTATTGCTCATGTCTACCGGCTACCGCACGCTGTCATTAAACAGCGGATCAGAGGCGCACCCGGCTACAGACAAACGTACGGAGCAGCCTTATTATAAAGCATACGTTTACAGGCAATACTCCCTGGGGAATGCTAATATGTACCTGGAAGAACTGCTGCCTGGCCTGTTGGGAAAATATGACTATCATATAGGGCCTGTATGTCTTAACAATACGGAAGACACCCTGTATGCAACCATTAATATACAAGGGCAGCCGGTTACAACCAATAGCAAGGGGCCTGCAAATGGGGTACGGCAACTGCAGATCTATCAATCTGTAAAGAAGAACGGCAAATGGGCGCCGCTGGTGCTGCTGCCAGGTATAAATGTAGCGGGCTATTCCTCCAGCCATGCGGTATTGAACAGCAACGGCAGTGTTTTATATTTTGTATCTGACCGGCCGGGCGGATTGGGGCAGACAGATATCTGGTATGCAGAAAAGCAGGCAGACGGCACCTGGGGCGTGCCGGTAAACTGTGGCGCTAAAATAAATACGGTAGCGGCTGAGATCTTTCCTACCGTTAATGAAGAAGGGATCCTGTATTTTTCCAGCAAAGGGTATGCTGGCCTGGGCGGATATGATATATACCGCGCAAAGGGAGATAAAGCCAGCTGGGAGACACCTGAAAATATGAAAGCCCCTTTTAACTCGGGGGCAGATGATATGGGGCTGATATTGAAGCGTAACGGTTATGAGGGCTATCTGGCGTCTAACAAGCAGGGCGGCATGGGGAGCGATGATATCTATTATTTTACTGATCCGGGGTATTCCGACAGGTTTAACCCTGCCCCGGCTAACAGTGGCGCGCCGGTTACAACAGGCCCCGAAACGGGCGGCGAAAAGCCCCCGGCCATTGTAAAGACCCATACGGCAGAAGAGGAGGACGACAAACGCCAGCTGGAGCAGCTGAAGTTCCTCTATAATTATAACAGCACGGCCCTGCTTACTGAGTCACGCAAGGTACTGGACGCAGTGGCAGGCGCCATGAAACGGCATCCGGACTGGAGGATCGTTATTGTCTCCTATGCAGACAGCCGGGGACCGGATCAGTATAACACAGACCTGTCGGCCTTACGCTGTTATGCCGCGATTGATTACCTGGTCAATAATAAAGGGATTGATCCCCGCCGGCTTTATTACAGCAATAAAGGCGAACAGGAGCCGGTAAATGGCTGTAAGGACGGGGTGCCGTGCACGGAGGAAGATTACAAACAGAACAGACGTACGCAGGTAACGGTAATATGGTGATTATCTAAAACTGAAAACCAGATCAGATCATATAAAGATGATAATGTAAACATATTGTTTGCTGGATGCAGGCAATAATTGGTTATAAAAATAGCAAAAGACAAAAGTGGATCGCCATTCCTGGTGATCCACTGCGTTTGCTGGGGGGTACATTTGCCTGGAACCTAACTATTACATTTGGTTTATTTTCAATAAGACCTGTATCTTGCGGTTCAAAGTGCGTTCTAAACGAACCGGGCGCCGATTTATCTCAACCTATACTATGAAAACAATTATTGCTATTTTTTTTGGTTTGTTGACTATTACCGCCACACATGCGCAGAATTCCTGTATCACTAAGGCAACCACATTTTATGTAGATTCGATTTTTCCGTCTTTACGGTCGCTAATGCTAGTTGCTAAAGACGAATTGCATACGGCCGCCAGTCGTCCGGGTGCTCCCTCGTATAACCTGGACCTCGCAGATGTTTGCGCTTCGCTGCTCCAATTTGATTCCGCTGTATATTTCATCCGGCAGGAGCTGGCCGCCAGGGATATTTCCGGGAAATTGAGAGATTATAAGATGCTCTTTTTATTGATGAGGGATCCGGCTATGTACAAACAGTTCACAGATGGCGTATTTTTTGGTAGGTATAACATTGATAGTGCTTCCGGGCTTAAACGATATGTACCGTCTGAGTTTTGCATGCAATATATCGAACGTGAGTTGTTGATAGGCCCTGTTTATAGTGGATGGTCATCGAATTTCTATTATAAAAATGTTAAAATGACCTGGGAGGAGGGGCAGTCGTTGAAGAAACAGTTTGAACAGGTAGCGAAATACATGGAGGAACATTTGCTGCAAATTGCTCCGGGTGAATATGTGAACAGGAAGCGCTTGCCGCAGTATTCAAAGGATGGCAAGGTACCGGTGGACAAGTTTGTCGAGACTATGTCCCGGGTACTACGGGACCTGGTGGCTAATAAGACAGTTGAAATAACAGCATTACTGGAGAAGAAGGAGCTTCCAAACCGTATTTGTTATGACGTAGATAATGAATTACTTGACCAGGGTAAACCACAACGCTATGGTATGCGGGCAAAAATGGAGAATGGAAAACCAATGCTGCAGTTGCCCCATGACAATTTAAGGGATATAGCGGCCCATCGGAAACTGGCTGGGCTGAACACCTGGCAGGAAATGATCAGGGAAGAAGAAAAGAGTTTTAAGAACATTGGGGTGCTGCTTCAATAGCGCGGCATAAATTTCAGGTGAGTAATATTGTTACATTGATCAACCGCGCCAAAGAGACCCGGTTGATATAACTATTTGCGTATGACTTATTTTCAAAAGATCAGACATTTGTATGGAATTCCCGAAGATGAAAACTTCGGATTAAAAGAAAGCGAGATCGTGGCATTGGAAAAGCGGTTGAATATTGAGTTGCCTGCTACGTTGCGAGCGTACTACCTCAGTTTGGGCAGTCATGAATCGCTAAACAATGCTCATAACAGATTGTTACGATGTGAAGAAGTATGGATTTCCCAAGATGGGTATTTGATGTTTTATGAAGAGAACCAGGGTGTGGTTTCCTGGGGTGTAAAAAAGGAAAACTTCATGGATCCGGATCCGCTTGTATATGGTAACTATTCCAGTAGTGAAGCGGATCCTGATTGGCATTTGGAGTTTCCACTGGCAGCTTGTTTGTTAATGTTGGCGGTGTATAATGGCGTTTTAGGGGGATTGCTATTCAATGGCAACTGCCTGGAGGCGGTTAAACCGGAAGTCATTGATTATATTAAAGATAACTGGCAGGAATTGGAAGATCTTTCGAATAGTTCGCAGCGGATCTACACCCGCGATTATACCGAAGTGATCACCCTGTCATTTGACGAAAACCAAAACTGTTCCGGTATTTTTATTGGTACCAATAACCGGGACCGGTTTAATGACATGTTAGACCATTTAGATGTAGGTTGGTTTTATTTGTCTATTGAGGATATGGATGATGAAGAAGATGAGTACGAAGATGAATAGCATAATGGGGAAGGGGTAGTTAGCCATTTTTATGTGTGGCATTCGCATGGCGGTTGTTTTACTTGTTATGAAAAAATATAAATTTTTGTATCTTTCGGCGTCATTTAACCCAAATATCAAACGTAGCCTTTAAGAAAACCAGGTAACCCTGTAATAACCCCGTAAGGAGGTACAAAAACGGAATGCAAATGCGAACTCAAAATCAAACGATTAGATAACATCCATGAAGAAATTATCTGTTTCCAAACTATTGGTTTTGGCCATTATTACATTTTGTGGCTGTAAAAAGAATGATGACGGCGGTACAAAGCCGGAAACGCCTGCTTATCTGCCTCTTTCAACCGTTCTTACCAGCGAAGACGGCAATCAGCAGGAAGCTGTTCCTTATGACAGCCTTAGCTACAATCCAGACAATACGCCGGCGGAGCTGTTCCTGGAATACAACGGATACAGCCACACATGGCATGACCGCATACAGTTCTTCTATAATGACCACAAGCAATGCACTTCCGCGCGATGGTATGAATTCGACGATTTCTACGAGCTGGATTCCCTGGTATATGGCGCCAATAAGATAACCGTATTTGAGCTGAGAGCAGATGATCATGAATTAAGGGACAGTACAGTTATATCATTCAACAGTGATAACCAGGTAGCATTACTGGGGAGCAAGGACACGGTATATGAAGATAATAATGGTAAACAGCTCAGCTATACTGAATTTACCTATAGCGGCGGCAACCCGGTAAAAGTGCATAAGCACAAATATAATAACTACGCGGGAGATCCCGGTAATGTAACTATCGAGGAATACACCTTCACTTATGATAACCATCCCAATGCCTACCTGAGTTTGTTTTCCCAGAACCCATACCTCATGGCCATTATGCAGGAGAATGTTGGGGGAATCGTTTCCCTGGGGAAAAATAACCTGACAAGTTTTTCGAGAAAAGATGAGGAGGGTGATGAGGCCGGCCTTAATTATACCAATGCTTATGATGCGGAAGGCAAATTAGCCACACAAAAAGCAACGGAAGACCAGCATACTTATACGATCCAGCATAATTATATTAAAGCAAAATAGAGGAGCTTATGATCTTCCGTTATCTATCAACAAAGGAGTTTGTTTTAGACAATATCCAACTGCAGTTTGGCGCTTCCCGGGAGTCAGTGCGGGCGCAACTGGGCAGAACCTATGAAGAACAGAACCGGGTTATTCCCTTAGGCGGTACAGAGCCGCCCATTATTGTGCGGAACGATATTTATGATGACAGCGAATCAACCGGGGATTTTTTCTCTCTGAATTATGATAAGGATGATCTGTTGATGGAGCTGGAAATTCATCACTGTGATGGGATACAGATTTTTGAATTCTCATTTGATTTTAACGATGAGATGGAAACTATCGCTACAGGGTTATCAAAGTATGCGCCCATAACCAGAAATGAAGATGGGGAATGGTTTTTTAAGGATCTGCATATTTCCATGACGGATGAGATGCATATGGGGGGAGAAGAGAGCAGCACGATGGGTTATTTTTATTATGCGTTGAATGTGAGCCATCTTGAGGAGCGGGATTTGTGGTAGTTGCAGATCAGCGAGCGTTTTGCCGTTACAGATAATTCTATGAGACAGTATTTAAGAATAGTAATTATATTCATTTCGACAGGTTTCATCAGTCAGACTTCGCAGGCCTGTGTTTGTAGTGATATTTTGACAATAGACAGTTTGGCCCAGTTGGAAGAATACAGCTTCATAGCACATGTCAAAATAATTGATGATCAAATTTTGAAGGAGCCTACAAAAGATGACCACGAAACTATTGGACAATTGTCTTTTAAAGTCCTTGAACTTTTTAAAGGAGAAAAAATCGACAAAATCCTTGAATATGCGAAAAACTCTTCCTGCGACATTGGTGTTTCAAAGGGAGAAGAATGGCTACTATTTGGTACGATAAAAAATAATAAAGTTTCAATATTACCTTGTGATAGAAACAGGCGATACAAAGAACGGGACGGGCGAAGAGACTGGAAATACGGCAGCGGCTTGCAGGAATTGGACCAGCTAAGGAAACTGTATGGGCATCCAATCCGCAAATTTGTGAGTGAAGAGAGGAAAGAGTTTTACAAAAATGGTAAGATTGAAATAGAAGAGAGCTATGTTAATGGGAAGCTAAACGGAGCACGAAAGATCTGGTATCCTAACGGGATGCTATTTTGCCGGCAATCCTATGTAAATGATACCTTAGATGGAAAGGCAGCATGGTTTTATGAGACAGGACAAATTTATGAGGACGATTATTATGAAAGGGGTAAACCGCTGAATGCATCCAGGATATACTACGATTCAACAATAGAAAAGAGTTGGAAAAAATTGCTTATAGAGGACTTTTATAAAACCGAAGATTCCCTAAACTTTGTTTATAAAAGAGTGCAGGCTCAATATGAAACTATTTTTGACAGCTACGGGAGAGCCATCATTTCAAGAGAGTATACACGGCTAGGTAAAATTAGCAGAGAGGAAATAATAGACCCGGAGAAGAAATTCAGAACGGTAATTTATTATCATGATAATGGAGTGGTCTCTTCTATTATGTATTCTTTAAACGGAGTTGAGTTTGGGCATTATCAGACATATGAGATGGATGGTTCTCCAGGCAGGGGTTGGGACTATGATAAAGAAGGTAAAGCAATTTTAAACAAGTGAAGGAATATTTCCGGAAGGGGAGAGGTGATGCTGAGTGTTACCGTATACGCATAAATACTTATTTGTTGCACTGGATTTCCTGGTCGATGGAAATTTTTTAACTCTTTCAACAAACTTTTCGCTAATTTAAATACTGGTAGACATAAGAGACCGGATACTAAGCACTTCGGGTTTCTCCGTAGGATTCAATGCCCCATATATTTCATCAACTTACAAATTGCTACTATGAGTAAGCGATGTATTGTTGTTCTTCTACTGCTGCTCCCTCTTTGTTGTTTAGGACAAAATAATGTATTGGTCATAAAGAATGTTGCCATAATAGACGTAATAGATAATAAGGTAACCAAAGACAGGTTGGTTGTTATTGAAGGAAATAGAATTGTTTCTCTGGACGAAAAAGCCAGTATTCCAGCGCAAGCCACCATTTTAGAAGGGAGAGGAAAATACCTGATCCCGGGTCTTTGGGACATGCATACGCATAGTTTACGAAAAGGAAGACTTCAATATTTTTTCCCTCTTTTTATAGCCAATGGCGTTACGGGTATACGTGATATGGCGAGTGATATGGGTTTGGCAGAGATAGACCACATACGTGATGAGATTCAATCTTCCAAAATTCTGGGACCACGCCTGGGCGCAGTAACAGGAAGAATATTGGATGGCCCGCCTCAACCGGATACCCTGCTGTTTACCTATCCTGCCAATATTGACGCAGCAGAAGAGATAGTCCGGTCCTATAAACAGCAGAAAGCTGATTTCATCAAGGTGTACAATACACTTGGGAAGGGCATTTACCTGGCCATTGCCGGGGAGTCGAAAAAACTGAATATCCCCTTTGAAGGTCATGTGCCTTTTTCAAGTACTGCCGCTGAAGCTTCCAATTTAGGCCAACGGAGTATCGAACATTTATCAGATATCCTTATCTCCGTTTCATCAAAAGAAGTTGAGATCAGAAAGGAGCTTACAATTTCTGCTACGGCAATTCAGGGTACCATAAAGCGAATGCAGGCCAGTTTTAAAGCCACGGAAACATATGATGACGAGAAGGCAGCCGCTTTGTTTTCTATCTTTCTTCGTAACGAAACATGGCAATGCCCTACGTTAAGAAATTTGCAGATATTTTCTTCCGGTGCTAATTTAACCCGCCTCCTGAACGATAGCCGTTTGAAGTATTTTCCGGGCTCACTTAAAGAAACATGGAAAAAAGCCTTGCCAGCCAGGATCGTTGGTGACTCGCTACAGCGGGCCATGTTTTTTAAGCAATCCCTGAAACTTGTGGCAGATATGCAACGGGCAGGCGTGAAAATACTTGCAGGTACAGATCTTGCAAACCCTTTCCTGATGCCGGGGTTTAGTCTGCATGATGAGCTTGAACTGATGGTAGAAGCTGGCTTGTCGCCATTTGAGGCGCTACAAACTGCTACTATCAATCCGGCAAAATTTCTTCAGAAGGATAAGGATCTTGGTAGTGTTGAGAAAGGTAAAATTGCCGATTTGATATTGCTGGATGCAAATCCCCTGGAAAGTATCAGTAATACAAAAAAGATCTATTCAGTAATTGTAAATGGAAAATTTTTAAGCCGGACAGATGTGGATAACCTGCTTATGCAGGTAGAAGGGGATGTAAGCTTCGTGAAGTAAGTTGCCATGTTGATAATATGAATTTTCTGAGGTACCTTGACCGCAACAACCGCACATGTTACATGGTATCAGCGCCTAAACTATATATGTTGCTGCTGGGCTGTAAGCCCAATGGCCGTCATACGGAACAACACGATATTTTTTTTAGTATTGGTCTTTCGTTGAAAGATCTTGTACCCGCTATTCTGGAGTTCTGGCCAGAGGCCGCGCCTAAAATTCATATTGATGCCTGGCGGGAAGTCACTGCCGTTAACGGATATGTCATCCGGGTGGCCTCCCGGGAAGCTATGCCCGCAATTGCAGCTGCAGCGCAATCACCTGCGGTGGAACCGCGGCTTTTTTTTATTAATCTTGGCGGCTATAAGGAAAATGAGTTTGAAGAGTTTCACTATAAGATCATTACGGTAGCCAGCGATAAACAAATGGCCATAACGCAGGGAAAACGAACCGCTTTTTTCAAACATGCGCAATCTGCACATGTAGATGATAAATATGGTGTTGATGTAGATGATATTTATGATATAGCAGATATTTTGCCTGCCGGTATAAAAGATCAATACAGGTTAATAGTCACCCCGCAGCCAGGTATTGCAGAAGATCCGATGCATATGGGGTATTTTAGACTGGATGCCTTGTGATGGGCTCCTAGTCGCCGAAAATATAATGTATTGGCTGTATAAGATAAAGCTGCATATATCAGCTTTACCGTTCTGCCAATAAATTTGGCTAGCAACTTTGGAAACCAGATCTTTGAAGGATCACCTGAATAAAGAGTACACCCATCTACTAATCGCTATACTATGAGTTCGCCGAATGCCGGGTATGCAGAGAAATTTTTAAACGAGCTGGATCTGATCACTTCCGTTGCCGGTAATACCGGGGACCGGTTTACACAAGTGCATACCACTTTCCGGAAACTAATTATACATATCACCAACAGGGAGAAGAGGGCGTTCGGTAACTTCTACGCGCGGTTCCGCTATATACTTATGGAATTGCCCTTCTCCGAGCAGGAAACACGGAATTTGAACGCATTCCGCCGGTTGCCTGGTCTGGGCGTTAAAATTGCCCTGCATGATGAAATGGTTAGCCAGGGGGTAATGCTGGTAAAGCGGATCTTATACCGGTTGCAGCATCAGCCTGTTCCTGCCCAAGCCGGCTATATAGAAGATTATTTTTCCAGGATGATACCCCGTGCAACCCCGGCCCAGCAAAGGGATATCCATGTGCTTTGTACCGCTTGCTCAGCGGTGGAGGTGGAGGATGGGTTGAAGTATTTTACTTTAAGCGCCTATGATCTGGATGATATGGAAGGTGTGCTGGCCATCGAGATCCGGGAACATCAAAGCGGCAACGCCACTATAGACTTTACCTATATCAGGGACCTGATCGCGGCGGATTCGATCCTGTCATTAAAGAATATGTCCAACAAGGGGAAGAACCATTATACTACCCGATATGATTCGATCCTGGTATTGGAGCCTGATTTTCTGATGGATGTTACATCCATTGGCGAGTGTTTTAACCAGTTTGGGGCCAACGAGGATACATTTTTTCTTGGTAAGCTGGTGGAAAATCTGCCGGGAGCTGCCGCATTAAAGGGAACGATCGTTGGCGCCTGTCTGGACGAATTTATATGTAACAATGAAAAAGGCCTTGATGAAGTATTTGACGATGCGCAGCGGGATAATGCGCTGAAGGCTGCCTACCTGGGACGGCAGGAAATGCAGGAGATCAGAAGGTCCGTAAAAGCGGAGCATTCCGGAAATATCCGTATGCTGGTAAAAGAAGAGGCTGTTCACAAGGTATGGGTGGAGCCCACGTATTTTTCCGCGCAGTATGGCTTACAGGGGCGTCTGGATATGCTGGCGATCGATCAGGCAAAGGGCAGCCGGAATATTATCGAACTAAAGAGCGGAGGGCCCAGTGATCCTGAAATGTCCATTGCATGGGCGAACCATAAGATGCAGGTGGTGGGATACGACCTGTTACTGAAAAGCACATATGGCGAGGAGAGGAAAGGCACCAATGCTGTATTCTATTCCAAATGCACCATTTCCCCTTACCGGAATATTGTGACGGAGCATCGCGAGTGGCATGTCATGCTGCGTTTACGAAATAAGATCGTGTCAAAACTATACGCCTTTTCCAGGGATGACTATCGTTTTTTGGGAAAAATTAAAGAATACGGCGTATCCGGCCTGTCAAAGTTTAGCGAACATGAGCTGCAGCGGTTTCAGGCGTTATACGACCCAACGCGTATTGCAACGCAATATTACCAGGCATTGGCCGCTTTTACCGTGCGGGAAATGATCAACGCGAAAGTGGGACATCTGCTACGGGAGGAGGAGGATACGAACAACGGTTTTGCGGCTTTCTGGAAAGATAATGCGGACTATAAAAAGGAAACATTCCGGATCATTTCCCATCTCCGGATAGTGGGCAAAAAGGTTCCAAAGGGGCATATACTGCTGCAGATGAGCGAGCCGATGACCCATGCCTTCAGAAAAGGAGACCTGGTGATCCTTTACCCCGAAACGGAAAATTGCCTGGCGCAGCATATCCTCAAAGGCTCTATTGAAGCGCTGAACCAGGACCATATTACTATATCCATTCACAACAAGCAGACCTACTACGCGTATTTTGACGAGTTTGAATACTGGGGGGTGGAACCTGATCTGTACGAGCGGAATTTCTGGAGTGTGATATCCAGCCTGTTTAATGTACTGGCGGCCAGTGAGCGAAAAAAGAGATTGATCCTGGGGCACGATGCGCCCGTTTTTACAGACAGATCATATGCGCTGCCTGCTACGCTTTCTGCAGATCAGTATATGGCGTTGAAGGATGCGCTTTCTGCAGACGATTATTATCTGCTGCAAGGGCCCCCGGGCACCGGCAAAACCAGTACATTCCTGGTGAATTACCTGCGCTATACCCTGCAGGAGGGAAAGGGGCCTGTATTTGTGCTTGCGTTTACAAACGCCGCTGTGGAAGGGATCTGCCAGCAATTAAAACATCCCAGGGATGGAAAACCCATCCGGTATCTGCGTGTTGGCAGCAAATATGTGGAAGACGATCAGTTGTTTGCCATGCAGATAGCAGATGAAAAAGATCCGGATGTGTGGCGGCAGATTGCCCAGTCGCATACGGTGATCGTGACCACTGTTGCCAGTTTTCAGAATAATCTGCTGCTTTTGCAGCGGCTGTATCCATTTAAACAGGTGGTGGTGGATGAGGCATCCCAGCTGACGGAAGCACAATTGGCCGGCGTATTATCGGTATTTGACAAGTTTGTGCTGATAGGAGATCATAAACAATTGCCCTCCGTAGTAACACAAGATGACCGGTTATGCATCACCGCGGAAGAGGGGTACCTCTGGAAATTGGGGATCCGGGATTTCAGGGTATCATTGTTCGAACGTTTGTTCCGTAATGCATATGATAAAAAGTGGACCACCGCCTACGGACAGCTTACGAACCATTACAGGATGCATCAGCAGATAGCGGAACTGATAAGCCGGCACTACCTGAAACCGCTGCTACCGGGGAAAGAGGAGCAGCAAGATATCTCCGCTCCCTACCAGTTAAACCCGGATAACCCGTTTTATCCGGTAAGCAAAAGCCGGACTGTATTTATCGAAACTAAAAATGGCAGCGGGCTGAAAAGAAACCCAGCGGAAGCCCGGATAGTGTCCCAGCTGGTGAGCATGCTACACGGGCAGGCAGGATTGCAGCTAAAGGATATTGGTATCATTACTCCTTTCAGGGCGCAGATAGCTGAAATAAAATCTTTATTACCGGCGCACTGGCTGGAAGAAGAAGAGCTGATGATAGATACGGTGGAACGTTTTCAGGGAAACGAAAAAAGGGTGATCATCTTTTCTACTACGGTATCCAGCCCGAAACAAGCTGGCAGCATTCAAAGCATTGCCCATGATGATAGCGGCATGACGGACCGGAAGCTGCTGGTAGGTTTATCGCGCGCGATCACACAGGTGATTGTACTCGGGTCGGCGGAAGCGGTGGGGTGGACGGCCGCCTACCGCGAGTTGATATCGGACGTGAAAAGAAACGGGGGGTATGTCACCATGAGCTCATTCACCTGAGGGCATTATTAGCTTACCCCCAGTTCAACATTCAACTGCCAACCAGGCATCATTGTACTCAGGAAATTCATCACTTCCGTCTTCAGCGATTCGCTGTCTATCCTTCCAGAAACTACCAATACCTTCTGCGCATTGGCAGCAACGCCCAGGTCAGCTATCTTAAAGCGCTCATTTAGCCGCTCACTCACGTTTTGAGCTATTTCAAATGCTTCACGGGATAATCTGATTTTTTCCTGCAACTCCTTATTGGCATCTGTCTGCATATTTATATTGGTTTAATGATCAGTATGCGCCTGGTAAAATCAACAACAGTCTTTAAGTACACGGTCATGTACAATTACAAACGTCATCCATAACACAACCAGGATGGACAGTAAGTTAATAATTATGAGTGTGGTATAATAACTTCTTCGGTCAGCAATTTTAGTTTTTTCTTCAGAATTTAACTTAGGTGAAAAACCTCCAACGAAATATCGGTGACCTTTGACGTAGCAAAAAACATTAAAGCATCGTGTTATGAACGCATTAAATCAATCTCAAACGGTTATTTCAGCGGAGACTGTTGAAACTGCCAGGTCCCTGCGCAAACTCTATTTTTTACGCGCTTCGTTTTCCATTATCTGGGTGATACTTGTTGCTGTTTTGGCTAAGGGCAATAGCGGTATTGCAGCGGTTCTTTTTATTATTTATCCTGCCTGGGATGCAATTGCCATCTTCCTGGATATTAAGGCTAATCCGCCGGCCGCGTCAAAAACGCCACAGTATATAAATGCAGGCGTCAGTATTATTACCGCAATTGCGGTGTTTGCGGCGCTGCAAAAGGGCATACCAGAAGCCATCATTGTGTTTGGCGTTTGGGCAATCCTTGCCGGCCTGATGCAGCTGATACTGGGCTTACGCCGGCGTAAGCAAATGGGCGGGCAATGGCCTATGATCATCAGTGGGGGACAGTCTGTTTTGGCGGGCGGTGCCTTCATAAATATGGCACACGCCCCCAACTCGGGAATTTCTACTTTGGCCGGTTATGCCGCGTTTGGCGCATTCTATTTCATCCTGACCGCGATCCGGTTAGCCAAAACAATTAAGGCGGCGCCGGATGCTGCTTAAGCAACCGCGGCCATATTATACACCGCGTCCCAGCCTTTTCCGGATACGGCTCAAAGAGGGATTGGTAATGCCAAGATAGGAGGAGATATGGTAGGCTGGTATGCGGTTCACAATGTCTGGATGTTCATTCAGCAGGCTGATATATCGTTTTTCATGGCTGACGAAAAGTAATTCTTCTGTCCGGGATTGTGAATAGGTGAAAAACAACTCTGCGAGCAGCCGTCCGAACCTGGCCCAGTTGGGATGCGTTTCGTACAAACTGGTGAGATCGCGGTAGGATATATAAATGAGCTCGGCATCCTCCATGGCTTGAATAAAATAGTGACAAGCCTGGCGGGTGATAAAACTACGGAAGGAAACAATGAATTGGTTTTCTGAAAAGAAGTACATGTTTTTCTCTTCGGTGGTATCAGGATCACTATAATAGATACGGAAAATTCCCTTAACGACCAATCCAAGATCGTTGCATACCATGTGCTGCATATTAAAAAAGTCGCCTTTTTTTATTTTGCGGGGTTTCCAAAGGCTACTGGCCGCATCGAGATCCTTGTCCGT
This sequence comes from Chitinophaga agrisoli, assembly GCF_008386695.1. Lineage (GTDB taxonomy): Bacteria > Bacteroidota > Bacteroidia > Chitinophagales > Chitinophagaceae > Chitinophaga > Chitinophaga agrisoli. The sequence continues at coordinate 558,154 of NZ_VUOC01000002.1, read as the reverse complement.
CAATGGGGCAAAATTTTTCAGGTGCGCATTGAGCATCTCATAGTGTTCACTCATGGTGTTATCTCTTTTTACTTTGAGGGCGCTGCGGCCCGTTTCACAATATACAATAATATGCCTGAATGGCTACAGCTCAGGCACATACAAGTCATACGAAGCAAGTTCGGTACGAAAAAATCCCCGGGTTTTAACTTAAGTTAAAAAATGAAAATGTTAAAGGTGTAACTGTCCGCTTGTTTTAAAGATAACCGGCAAAGCTGTTGGTTTTGCGTCTAAAATAAAGATTTCTTAAGTTTTTTGACTAACGGAAACCGGAGCTTTGTTGTGTTGGAAGTGAACAATGAAATAACAATTACATCCTAAGAATTATCACATGAAACAAGTTTTAACATTAAAACGGACCCTGGTATTATTAGCGTCCGTGTGGAGCTTTAACGCAGCCATTGCCCAGGAAAACAACAATGTAGCAGATTATGCAACAGATCCCCGCTTGTCCAGTTCTTCAAAGACATTTTTACATGGCCTCAATACAGCCGGTATTCCGCCGTTGGAATCATTATCGCCGGTTGATGCAAGGGCTATATTATCCAAAGCCCAGGCTTCTGTTAAGGTAGATCTTTCTGGTATTACTGAGTCTGAACAGATCATTGAACAAGACGGCATCAAAGTTAAATTAAATATAGTTAAGCCAGCCGGCGCAAAAGGCATACTACCGATTTTCATATTTATACACGGCGGTGGCTGGGTATTAGGCGATTATCCAACGCATAAGAGGATGGTCAGGGACCTGGTTGTCTTATCTGGTTATGCGGCTGTTTTTGTGAACTACACACCTACACCTGATAAGGTATTTCCGACCCAGATCAATGAAATTTACGCCGGTACTAAATGGGTAGCTGAAAATGGCGCGAAAATTGGCGTAGATGGCAAAAACATGGCTGTTGTTGGTAACAGTGTTGGCGGTAATATGACAGCGGTTACCTGTTTGATGGCGAAGGAGAAAAATGGTCCTAAGATCAAGCTGCAGGTAATGCTCTGGCCAATTGTTGACGCTGATTTTGAGACTGAATCTTACAAACAGTTTGGAAAGGACAGGTTCCTGACAACGACTACCATGAAATGGATGTATGATATGTACATTGCCGATCCTGAAAAACGGAAGGATATCCATGCATCACCGCTCCAGGCAACTGTAGAGCAGCTGAAAGGCCTTCCGCCGGCATTGATCCTTGTTGCGGAGAATGATATACTGCGTGATGAAGGGGAAGCTTTTGGACGTAAACTTGATCTGGCCGGGGTGCCGGTAACGACTGTCCGTTATAATGGAATGATCCATGACTGGGGTTTGCTGAATGGGCTTGCAGAGGCGCCGGAAACCAGGGAATTGTTCCTCCAGGTAGCGGCTGAGCTTAAGAAGCATTTACACTAAATAAGGGGCTTAATATAAGCGAAGATTGGAAGGTACAAGTCCTGGTCCCTATGGATCAGGACTTTGCCGTTTGATGGGAGATTGGGCAGTTTGGCGTAATTGGCCACTAAGAATGTCGTAATTACACCCGGATAGCGTCATCTTTGTTGACGAGATTTGTATTGTAACAAACAAAAAATAACAATTATGGCGCTTATCAATCCTTACATTCACTTTAATGGTAATGCCGAAGAAGCATTTACATTTTACAGGTCAGTATTTGGCGGAGAGTTTGCAAAGGTTATGCGTTACAAAGACCTATCGAGCCCTGAATATCCGATACCTGAAAATGACGACAACAGGCTTATGCATATCTCGCTGCCAATCAGCGGAAGTAATATGTTAATGGGTAGTGATGTTTTGGAAGTGATGGGACAGGTGACGGAGAACGACAATAGGAATACTATATCTATTAGCGCGGAAAGCAGGGAAGAGGCAGATAAGTTGTTTAACGGGCTGTCGGAAGGAGGGAGTGTTGAAATGCCGATCTCTGACGGTCCTTTGGGTATATATTTTGGCATGTTTGCGGATAAGTATGGGGTTCAGTGGATGGTGGCGTATGACCAGAAAGTGGCCGGCCTTAGTTAATGTTCTAACGTAGTTATTGAACCGCCAAACAGTTATTTATGTTTCATGTTTTACAAGGTATATTTTTATAGGTATAATCAAAAACTCTCTTCTACCTCAAAACTGATCCGTTCTTTTTTCTGCGGGTGCATAAACTCCAGGTACGCCGCATGCAGGTACATTCTTTCAGACGCTGTTCCATAAAGATCATCTCCCACAATGGGGGCATTAAGCCCCAGCTCGTGCGCTGAATGCATGCGCAATTGGTGTGTTCTGCCGGTAAGCGGCCAAAAAGCAACTTTGGTCACAGATCCGTATCGTTTGATCACTTTCCACCTGGTAACGCTTTTTTTCCCGGATTTAAAGCAGACCAGTTGTCTTGGCCGGTTTAACAGATCTGCGGACAGGGGAAGATCGATCTCTCCTTCTGACTGGTCAATCACTTTGGAGAGCAAGGCTGTATAGCGTTTACTTACCGTGCGTTGCAGGAACTGTCTTTGGATATGCTTGTGCGTTTCCACGGTTTTGGCGACCACTAAAAGGCCGGAAGTATCCATGTCCAGCCGGTGGATCATCAGCGGTTCGGTATCTTCCAATACATATTTTAATCTTGTGTAAACGGAATCCGCTATGTTAACGCCGGGAACGGAACGTAATCCGGTTGGTTTATTGACCACCAGGAGGTTTTCATCTTCGAAAACTATGTCAAGGCTCCGGTTCTGCTCCGGGTTATGTAAAAGCGGGTTTTCGTCAATGGGCATTCCTTCCAGCATATGTGCCAGAATAGGCTTGCACTTACCGGTACAGGAGGGATAAAAATGTTTATGTTTCCGGATCTCTGACTTGGGAGAAGCGCCCCACCAGAATTCTGCCATAGCAATTGGCTTGTAGCCATTTGCAAATGCAAATTGCAGTAATTTGGGTATAGCGCATTCGCCGGCGCCGGCGGGTGGTTTGCCTAAAACTGTTGCGCTGAAGATCTCCTGTAAACTTTTGCTTTTACCGTCTTTGTTCAAAAAGGTATATTGATCAAAAAGCTGCTGTTGCAAAGCTGCTGATCGTTCTTTGCGTTCATTCTTTAATGCCTCGATAGTAGCTTCGTAGCCGGCCAGTTTTGTTCGTATATCCGTCAGCAGGGTGTCCCATTTGTTTGTAATGTCCCTCAGTTGGCGTTTATCATACAGGCTTTGGTTAACGAGGTCTGCTTCTGCAACTTCGTATGCCTGCTGATCCAGGCTGGTCCTTAACTTTTCACGGAGCGCTTTCCGGTTGTCTTTATTGCTTTTCAGTTGTTGTTTCCAGGCGGCAATTTCCTGTTGGGATCCGGCTGATAGCTGTTCAAGATCCAGGCACAGGCGCTTGTAATTTTCGTCTGCGTATATTGCTTCTAATTGGGTGTTAATGGAGCTGATGATCTCCTGTTCTTTCAGGAAAAAGCTGTTTTCAACGAGCATATCAAAGACGGGGGGAACAAATTCCGGGTGGTCATTTGTGCCGGCCAGTTTACCGGAGAATCCTGATAAATAACCGAGTTTTCCCTGGGGATCCTGTACCACCATGATACCGAACATTTTGCCGATGGCGTTTTCGTCCTGGTCAATGTCCAGCCCAAAATTATGATTGAGGTCTGTTTGCGTTTCCAGATAGTGCTGCAGCTCATCGGCCGCTATTTTCGCTAATGGATGTGGCTCGTAATAAAACGGAAAGGTGAATCTTTCCGGTAATGCTATCCTATCTATCGACTTGTCCAGGAAATAAGAGATCCTGCTGTGTTTACAATCTTCCACTTACGTTCTGCAGTATTTAATGCGCAAAATTATTGTTTCTCCTTTGAACTATAGCGTTATGCGTGATTAATCTGGATGAAATTGATTTTCAATAGCTTAGTACTGTGCTCCGCCTTTTAAACAAAGTAAATTGCGACTTTTAAACAAAACAGCCAGCCCTTTTTACACCGAATTTTGTGTCATCAAAAAGAAAAAAGATGACCATGAATTCAAATGCTGAAAAATTAGTATTGGTAACGGGCGGATCGGGCTTTATAGCCGTGCATTGCATCCTTCAGTTATTGCAGGCAGGCTACCGGGTGAGGGCAACCCTTCGTTCCCTGAGCCGTGAAGCGGAAGTGAGGGCCATGCTACGGGAAGGCGGAGTGGAAGCCGGAGAGCGTTTAAGTTTTATAGCGGCAGACCTGTCCGCCGATGCGAATTGGAAAGAGGCAGCCCATGGCTGCACCTACGTACTGCATGTAGCTTCGCCCACGCCTAACCAGGATTACAAACACGAAGACGAAATGATCATTCCCGCCCGGGAGGGTGCGCTGCGCGTTTTGCGGGCGTCCAGGGATGCCGGGGTTAAGCGTGTTGTACTGACGTCTGCTATCGGTGCTATTGTCTGCGGTCATCCATCGCAAAAGACGCCCTATGACGAGAAAACCTGGACCAATGTTGCCAGTGATAGAACGCCGGCTTACCAAAAATCGAAAACGCTGGCAGAAAAGGCAGCCTGGGATTTTATAGACAGCGAAGGCGGCGGGTTAGAACTCTCCGTTGTTAACCCTTCGGGAGTCCTGGGGCCGGTATTAGGACCGGATTATTCACATTCCATACACCTGGTCAAAAACCTGTTAACCGGCAAAATGCCCGGTTGTCCGAAAATTAATGCTGGTTTTGTAGATGTCCGTGATGTAGCTGACCTGCACCTGCGCGCTATGACGCATCCGGCAGCAAAAGGGGAGCGGTTTATTGCCACCGCAGGAGAAAGTATCTGGCTGGTTGGCGTAGCCCGCATCCTGAAAGAGCGTTTGGGCGAGGCTGCCGGTAAGGTAAATGTTAAGGAGGTACCTAATACGTTGATGCGGATCCTGGCATTGAAGAATCCTACGGCTAAACTGATGCTCCCTTTGCTGGGCATGGTGATGAATACGACCAGTGACAAGGCTATCCGTCTGTTGGGCTGGTCGCCCCGTTCTACTGAAGATGCGGTGCTGGCAACGGCTGAAAGCATGATCCGCCTGCACTTGTTAGATCAATAATCCTAACTTTACGCGATGGAAGTAGCCGAAGTATTTATCGCCTGCAAAAAGGAGGCGCACTATAGCCGGGAGCTGATCCTGCCGCAGCCGGCGTTGGTGCGTGTCATTTCCGGAGAGATGAGGATCGTGACAGCGGAGCGCAGCTACCGGTTTTTTGCGGGCGATACCGCGCTGCTTCCCCGTAATCAGCTGGGCAGGATGAGTAAATTGCCGCTGGATGGCACACCCTGTGTTGTCATTTCGCTGCTCTTCCGCAAAGAAAGATTGCAGCATTATTACACGTCCAACCAGCTTAACCCAACCGGGCAGTATAATTATCAACTTAAAACATTCCAGGAGCATCCCTTATTGAAAAGCCTGTTCAACTCCTTATTGCCTTATTTTGAGCTGGCGGATGCCTTGCCGGCGGATATAGCCGCTTTTAAGGTGGAAGAAGCGATCCGCGTACTCCGCGCTATTGATCCTAAGGTAGATGAGCTGCTGGGGGATTTTGAAGAACCAGACAAGCTGGACCTGGTAGGTTTTATGGAGCAAAACTACATGTTCAATCTTTCGTTGGAAAGATTTGGTTACCTGACTGGGAGGAGCCTGACCACTTTTAAGAAGGACTTTAAGCGTGCATTTAAAACCTCGCCGGGCAGATGGTTAACGCAGAAACGGCTGGAGCTGGCCCATTACCAGATCTTCGGGCAAAAGAAAAGACCGTCGGATATTTACCTGGACGCCGGCTTTGAGAATCTTTCCCATTTTTCCTTTGCCTTCAAAAAACATTTTGGGTATAGCCCCAGCGATCTGGCGCCGTCCTGAATGCAGCTTGCCTGCTTTTTAGAACCCAGGCAGCAGCAAAGGATAATGTTTAGCGGCATAGGCACAGGGCAGCCCGATGGCAATGATCAGGATAACAATGTTGATGAGCGCGAACGATGCTGAGAAGGGCCTTGGGGCAGCTTTTGAAAGTGGAAGGACCACCAGGTTCATGATCACCCAGACAAAGAGCCCATATATGATAGCATTTGTAAGTAATGCTGTGCATGCTAACACCCGTGAAAAGAGGGTTAAATACAATACGGTCCAGCACAATGCGATGAGGTAATGGAAACAAACTCCCAACAACACCATTTGGGCGCCGCCACTGAATGCGCTGGGCCCCAATGCGGCGCTGGTAATATATCTGAAAAGTAAAGAAGGGTTTTGCTTACTCCGGGAAATAAAGAGCAGCACCGCTGCGACAAGATCCAGGCTGCCTGCGATCAGCCCTGTAATAATAACAACCATTTTTTTTGAAGTCAAAAGTACTGCCCGCCGGCTATTCCCGTTTTGTAAAAAAGCGACAATTCCGAAGGGAGGATACCCGCATATTTTTTAAACTCATTGGTGAGATGTGCGTGGTCATAGTAGCCAAGCTCGTATGCAATGCGTAAAAGGCTTTCCGGTGATCCGTTCTTGTCTGTGGCACTCCGCAAACGCCTCAATACTTCCTGGAAGCGGACGATCCGCAGGAATTCCTTGGGAGAGATACCTACATTTTTTTTGAAAATGCGCTCCAGCGTTCTGTTGCTTACGTGCATTTCCTCCGCCAGCGTTTCTACGGACGCCTGGCCTCCTGAATCATACATCCGTTTGCGTAGTAATGCGAAATTATATTTATCTGTATGCTGTAACACCCCCAGCGCTGCCTGGCCATTCAGCCACTGATCCAGGTGTATGTCCAGGTCTTCTACGCGTTGCATCAACATGCGTAATTCTTCCTGGTGGAACTCAATGACCGAATCGACCGCCGGCTGCATGGTTTGGGAGAAAAGGGCATAAAATCCGCCCGGCCAGAAGCGGATGCCGGTCAGCAGGCAATCTGCATCGCTTTTAACAACACCATAAGCGGTCATTGTTCCGCCCAGGTATAATTGTCCCGGATATAAAGGGATGGCTTGCTGCGGGCGCGCCATGGGATAAAACCACGCGGTGTTTTTTCCTGCGTTGCAAATCAGATCGGCACAACCGTTTGCGTAGACCCGCCTGCCGGAAGGCCCGGGATCCGGCGCTGTTTTTCGTACCCAATAGGCGGCGATATGCTCGCGCCAATGAGGGGCCGGTAAAAATTCGGTGACGCTCATGGCGGGAAATTACGGATTATTTGAAATTGGCTGTGATGGTAGTGAACTTATCAAGAACTGGCCCAAAGGACAGTCTTTTATGTATTTAATATTGGGGCCTGATGATATTTGCGTATATTCCAGGGAAAGTATATTTTGAGTACCTATTGTCACCACTTGTTGTTGCCTGTAAAGAACTAAGTACTGTGATTGCATCAAATCCTCCTATCTTAATTATGAAAACAAAACGATTACCTTATTCCCTTACCCGGAAATTTTATTATCTGCCATTAATGCTGCTGGGCGCCATAAGTTTTGGCACTGCCTGTAAGAAATCGAAACCATCTAACCCCTGCGAGGGCGTTTTTAGTGAAGGGATGCCTACCCAGGCAGGGCTTGTATTGATAGATGGACAAACAGGGGATACTATTCTTTTAACAAAGGATATTGATACTTCTACTATAACAATCACCCCGGAGCCTGCAGATGTTCCTTCAGAACGGGGCATAATTGTGAAACAGCCGGGAGCTCCCTGGCATGGTTCACTGATGTTCCATATCACCGATACAAAAAAGGGAGCATTTAAATATAAGATAGACATTCCCAATGTAGGGAGCGTTACCCTGTCTTATACTAATAAGGAGGTAGCGTCTGGCAATGCATGTAACCCCTATTATATAAATGTAACCGATCCGGTAATTGAGGATCATCCGTTTACTGTTTCACGAACAGGTTCCCGGTTGATCTTTAAAATAACGTTGTAGGTTTGCCACCGAATGCAAAGGGTACCGGCACTATTTACTGCCGGTACCCTTTGTTTCATAATAGATCAAACAGTAACGTATAATGGCGGCCCCCGGCCATTCCGTCACCGGTATTGTTTTTTAACTTGTTGCTTTGCAGCCTCCGCCGTCGAAGTTCAGGATAGCTGGATTATCTGTTCCATTAAGCCTTTCAAGCACATACTCGTACACCGGTAACTGATGCGCGCAAGGGGCGCCTGGTTTTACCTGGGGATACGGTGTGGAATCGATCTTATATCCGCCGGCTACCTGGGTGTAGATATTAACCCCGTTTTCGAAATACTCGGGAACTTTTGGAACAACATCCGGTACATTATAGATCCGGGTGTTGTCAGCCACCTGGTTGTTATAAGTATTGGCAAATGTGGCGTCGCCTGTCATTGGAGAGGCGTAAGTACATACGGTCAAATCAAGTCCTTTGCCCAGGCCGGAGGAAGCCGCGGCGGCATAATAGGTGGCCAGTGTGGCTCCAAGGCTATGACCGGCAACTGTTGTCCGCACATTGCGGGCATCCGGCATCATGAGCGCCGGATCTGCTGCCACAATCTTTAACAGAAGCGGTACAATCTGCTTGGAGGCATCCGGTGGTGATACAATGAGGGCGGATTCGTAAAGATCATAGAAGCCGGATGGCACCATCGCGTTGTTGTTAAACTCCTTAAAGGTGGTTGGGATCAGAAATGCATCTGCAATGACCTCAAGGATGTTTTGTGTACCGCGGATAGCCATCACGTAATCCAAAGTACTTTTGTGCTGGGCGATGAAGCCATAATAGACCAGATCCGGAAGGCCGCCCTGGGCAATGATGTCATTCATCTGGATATTGTACAGCACGTTGTAATTTGTCATAAAGTCTTTGTCTACCAGTGCCTGGAAGTCCGGATTGTTGCAGATGTTCTGATACGCCTGCAATGAGGGATTTAATTGTGAAGGCTTATCCTTCTGCTTTAATGCCTGTTTGAACATGATTTCTGCCAGGTTAACTATTTTAGCCGTCTGAATGGCCTCTGACAGAGAAATTGATAAAGAGGTTACTTGGGATTCCATAAGGAAATGGTTTGAGGGTGAAAAAATGAACTGATGCTTTGGGGGCCTTAACGATTTGCAAAACAATTAATTAGGAGCGTAATTTAGGGTAATTTTTTCTTTTCGCAATACAACAATAGATCTTCTTGTTTTTTTCTTGCTTGTCTTATTCTTGTGGGGAATATTTTTTGGTAATAATGCTGCCAGCTATTGAATATTCTATTAAAAAATAATTTTTTGGCTACATTTAAATATGAATAAAGTGGAATCCCTAACTACGGAAACCTGCAAGAAGTTTGTGCGCCTAACCCGCATTTATCGTTTCACAGGCACATTGTGTAGAAAATTCTGATTAAAATAAAATCGTATGACTGTTGATGAAATTTATTTAAACATCGGCCAAGGTATGGCGGGTGCTATAGAAGAAAGTAGCTGGACAAAAGCCAGGTTGCTTATTAAGGTGGTAGGAACCGGCGTGGTAGGTTATACGGGAGATTACCAGATACGAGAGACTGGACATGATATGTCTGTCAGGAAAATTCCCCGGGATATCAGGCTTTGGATCCGGGAGTTGCATGAAATAACTACTGAAGGCGGTAGTAATAAATGGAACAGGGCTGTTTTTACGTTATTGCCCGATGGAAAGTTTGATATGGAATTTATCTGGGACCAGGAACTCCAGGATGAAATAGAGAAACATGCAAGGTCATAGCAGTCTCGAATATAGATGGTAACAGCCGTTTCTGGAGCGCCCCATTATCTCATATACCACCCAGCCCAAAAAAAAGTTTGCTGATTCAAATTAATCTCTATCTTTGCTTAAACGTATAAGCAACCCGTAAAAGTGCTTCCCCGCGATTCCAGTGTTATGAAAAAAAAGATCGCCTTAAAGGACATAGCGCAGCATGTAGGAGTATCCACCGCCCTCGTTTCTTATGTACTCAATGGGAGGGCAGAGGAAAAGCGGGTGGGTAAGGAAATAGCCGAAAAGATAAGGGAAGCCGCTGACACGCTTAATTACCGCCCAAACCAGATTGCCAAGAGTTTAAAAACAAACCGTACCAATACCGTAGGCTTAATAGTAGCAGATATCAATTACCGCTTTACCAGTGGCGTTACCAGGGCTATTGAAGCGGAAGCCGGCAAGAATAATTATACCGTTATCCTGGGCAGCTCTGACGAAGATCACAGCAAGTTTGCAGAGCTCGTGAACGTACTGGTGAACCGGCAGGTGGACGGATTGATATTGGTGCCCGTGGAAAAATCAGAAAGTCAGATAGAGTGGCTGAAAAAGCATGAGATCCCGTTTGTGCTTATAGACCGTAACTTTCCGGGTATACAGGCGAACCATATAGCCGTGGATAATTTCAGGACAGCTTACCAATGCACCCAACACCTCATAAAAACAGGTCATAAAAAGATAGGATTTATTAACTACAAGACAACGCTCTATCACCTGAGAGAGCGCGACAGGGGATATTTTCAGGCTTTAGAGGATCATGGGTTAAAGAACAATAGCAAATTTAAAAAGGAGATCAGGGAAAAACATGTGCAGGAAGATGTACTGAGGTCGGTACAGGAACTGGTAGCACAAGGTTGCGACGGCATTTTCTTTGCCACAGACATTATTGCTATTAACGGGTTAAAGTATATTAACGGCATGCAGCTAAGGGTTCCTGAGGACCTGGCTATAGTCAGCTTTGACGAAGCAGAGGCATTTGAGCTGTTCTATTGTCCGATCACACATGCGCGGCAACCACTGGAAGAGATCGGGAAGATCGCGGTCAATACACTAATGGATATCATCAATCATAATCAGGTTAACAGGCAGATCTATCTGGAGGCTGGGTTCGTTTTAGGCCGGTCTTGCGGGGAATAAAATTTTTTGCTCAAGTTGCTTAAACGTTTAAACTAAACAGATTGTCATTGTAGTCACCACCAGGAGCATGCAGCTAAGGCTGCAGCGGGATCTTTGTGCACTAACATATCAGAACCTTACCTAAATAAATTCCAGTTATGAAAGTGTTGTTATTTACACTGGCGGCTTGCTGCATGGCAGCCGCGGGTTTCAGCCAACAAAGGCGTTTAAGTGGCACCGTCAGCGAGAAAAGCTCACATAGCCCGCTGCCCGGTGTTACAGTACGTACCGGTTCACAGGTAGCTACTACGGATAGCTCCGGGCGGTTTTCGATAAACGCCACGCCGGATGAACCGCTTATTTTCTCCTTTCTGGGAATGCAAACTTTAACCATGAAGGCGCCAGGCTCCGGACAGCTGTCAGTAAGCCTGGAACAAAGCATTAACGATCTGAACCAGGTAGTTGTAACCGGTTACCAGGTACAGAAAAAAGCGGACCTGACGGGGGCCGTATCGGCCGTTAACCTCACTGAAATAAAGGATATCCCTGTGGGCAACCCTGTAAAGGCGTTGCAGGGCCGTGTTCCCGGCGTGTCCATCACCACGGATGGCGCGCCGTCTGGCGGCGCCACGGTGCGGATACGCGGTATCGGCACACTGGGGAACAATGATCCCCTATATGTAATTGACGGTATCCCCACTAAAAGAGGCATGCAGGAGCTAAACCCTGATGATATCGCTTCCTTCCAGGTATTAAAGGATGCATCTTCCGCTACTATCTATGGGTCCCGCGCGGCTAATGGCGTTATTATCATCACCACCAAGCGGGCACGCAAAGGTTTTAGCCGCATTGATGTAAACGCGTCTACTTCCCTCCAGTATTATACCTCCCGGCTAAAGACGCTGAATGCGGAACAAAGGGGGGAAAGGTACTGGCGCGCGGCGGTAAATGATAAATCAGATCCCAACGCCAACCAGATCTATCAGTTCGACTGGAATAAGGACTTTAATAACCCGGTGTTAAACAAGGTGATCCTGCCGGAATATATTGATGCCGCCAAAACAATGAAACCGGCCAACACTTATTGGTATGGTGAAATAGATCAGCCGGCATTGATACAATCTTACAGCCTGGCGTTGTCCAATGGCGGAGAGCGTGGCAATTCCCTGTTTTCTGTCAGCTATTATGATAATAAAGGTATTGTTGACGGCACCCACACGCAGAAGGCGACTGCGCGGTTTAATTCAGACTACAGTTTCTGGGATGGGCGGCTGAAAGTAGGAGAGAACCTGTCCGCCACCTATATAAAAGATGTGCTGATACCGATAAACGATGTGCTGTTCACCGCCCTTGTACAGCAACCCATTGTGCCCGTGCATACCATAGATGGCGGTTGGGGCGGTCCTGCGCCTGGTATGACCGACCGGCAGAATCCCGTGCGGCTCATTGCCGATAATATCCAGAATAAGAGCCATTTCTACCGGGTATTCGGTAATGCCTATGCGGATCTTACTATCATTCCCAATCTGCATTACCGCACCAGCTTTGGCATTGACTACGATGGCGTCTATCAGCGGACGCTGCGTAAATCTTATGTCTCCGGTTTCTTGTCGGACCCCTCAAACCTCAACAATACGTCCCAAACCCTGGAAGGCAACTGGATCTGGCAGAATACCGCCACCTACGATCTTGATCTTGGTAAAAGCCGCTTCAATTTCCTGGCAGGACTGGAGCAGATAAAGTATATCAACCAGTTCTTCTCCGGAAGCAGGCAGGGGTATGCATTGGAGAACATAGACTATGCCTACCTGGATGCCGGCTCCACCAATAAGAATAACAGTGGTAATGGCACCGGATATACGCTGATGTCTTTTTTCGGAAAGATCAACTATGCGTATGATGATAAATACCTGGCCGCTGTTACCCTCAGAAGGGATGGCTCATCCCGTTTTGGCAGGCAGTACCGTTATGGTAATTTCCCCGCATTTTCACTGGGATGGCGCCTCAGCGGAGAGGAGTTTATGAAGCAGGTTGCCTTCATCTCAGACCTGAAGCTGCGCTACGGCTGGGGCAAGACGGGCAACCAGGAGATTGCCAATAACGCGCCGTTCGCGCTGTATTCCGCTATTTACGGAACAGACCCTACTTTTAATGCTGACCAGGGAACGGCCTATGATATTGGCGGCGCCGGTACGGGCCAGCTGCCTTCCGGTTACGCCCTCATACAACAAAGCAATGATTCGCTGAGATGGGAGAGCACAAAGGAGTCTAATTTTGGTATTGACTTTGGCCTGTTTGATAACAAACTTTCCGGTTCCGTTGACTACTTTATCAAGAAAACATCTGATATCCTGATCCGGCCGCCTTACCTGGCGGTAATAGGGGAGGGTGGCTACCGCTGGCTGAACGGGGCTTCCATGCAGAACAAAGGATTGGAAATATTATTATCCTACGAGGGAAATATCACCAAAGAGCTCAGTTTTAGCGTTACCGGTAACTTCTCCAACTATAAGAACAAGGTCACTTACCTGCCGGATGCGGTGTTGACCGCCTATGCAGGTAACGGACAGGATAAAACGATTGTAGGGCATTCTATCAACTCTGTATTTGGTTATGTAGCAGACGGCCTGTTTACCAGCCAGAAAGAGGTGGACGACTATGGCGCTCAGGCAGGAAAGGGTGTGGGCCGTATCCGCTTCAAAGACCTGAACGGAGACGGGGAGATCAATGATAAGGACCGGGATTACATCAGCAGTGGCATACCGGATTTTTCCTATGGCCTGAATGTATCACTGCGTTACCGCAGCTTTGACCTGTCATTTTTCCTGCAGGGCGTACAGGGGCTGGATGTATATAACAACTATAAAACATATACGGATTTTTCCTCCATCTGGCCAGGCACTAACTGGGGCAGCAGAACACTGGACGCCTGGACCCCGCAAAACGCAGGGTCTTCCATTCCTGCATTGTCGCTGGTAGACCGGAACAATGAAGGCCGCACCTCTTCTTATTTCATAGAAAACGGTTCCTATCTGAAGCTGCGGAATATACAGCTAGGTTATGATCTGAAACCGCTGGTGAAGAACAGCCGCATCAGGGCCATACGGATATTCGTGCAAGGCAGTAACCTGTTTACCATCAAAAGCAAGGCTTATACGGCCACAGACCCGGAGAATCCAAACTATGCGTATCCCATCCCGGCAATGGGTACTATTGGCGTAAACCTTTCCCTGTAAACTTCAAACAAGACGCATGAAAAAGAAAATATTCCTTTTACTGCTATGTTGCGGGTTTATCGTATCCTGCAAAGACTTCTTAGATCAGCAGCCGCAGGGCGCCATTGACGGCGACCAGCTGAATACGCCCGGCAACGTAGAGAAAATGGTCATTGCCGCTTACTCCGCCGTGGGCAATGATCAGATCCATACTTCTTACAGTCTCTGGCCATGGGGCAGCATGCGTAGTGGCGATGCTTACAAAGGCGGCGATGGCCCGGGGGATAACAGCGAGTGGAATGACTATGAGCTCTTTGTGACCAACCGGCCGGACAATTCCATCACGGACCAGATGTGGGCACAACTCTACGCCGCCATATCCCGCGTAAATGACGCCCTGCGCCGTGTAAACGCCATAGATGAAACCAGCTATCCCCAGAAAGCCGGCCGGCAGGCGGAGTTGCGGTTCCTGCGCGGGCATTTCTATTTTATGCTGAAGATCTTATACAAACATGTACCCTTTATTGATGAAACGGCGCCTAAAACCAGTTATGATACTATCTCTAATGTTGGATACGCCAATGATGCATTGTGGTCAAAAATAGCGGAGGAGTTCCGGTATGCAGCGGCTAACCTGCCTGTTACTCAGGAGGATGCTGGCCGGCCCATACAGGCTGCCGCGAAAGCCTACCTGGCCAAGACCCTGCTGTACCAGGCTTACCAGCAGGATGAGCACAATAACGTCACTAATATAGACGCCGCTAAGCTAACGGAAGTAAACAGCCTGTGTGATGAGGTGATCAGTTCCGGCAAATTTGGCCTGGCGCCGGATTTTGCGCAGAACTTCCTGTCACAGTATGAAAATGGGCCCGAATCTATATTTGCCATTCAGTTCTCTAAAGGCGACGGGACTCCTTTTGGAAGGATAGATATGGGCCATGCCTTGTCTTATCCGATGAACCAGGAGTTTGGCTGCTGCTGGCAACATATTCCCAGCCAGGACATGGTAAACGCCTTTAAAACAGACGCCAACGGCCTGCCTATGTTCAATGGTTATAATGGTACAGATGCAGTGGAGGGCAATGATTTTCTGAACCAGGCCTTTGATCCCCGTCTGGACCATACCGTAGCCATTCCCGGGCACCCATGGAAGTACAAGCCCAATTTTGTATACCAGAAATTATGGGCCAGGGCGCCACAGATCTATGGGCCTTTTACCAGCCTGAAAGAATGCGTAGCTCCGGACGATCCATCTTTCCAGAAGATCCCGCCTTTTATGTCCAGTTCCAAAAACTGGGAACTAATCCGTTATGCGGATGTTCTATTATGGAAAGCAGAGGCGCTGATCGAATTGGGACGGCAGAATGAAGCGCTGCCACTGATCAACCAGGTAAGACAGCGGGCGGCCGCCAGTACCGGCCTATTAAAACAGAACAGCGGTTCCTTTACTTCCAACTACCGTATGGGCACTTACCAGCCGGGCGTTAACTGTACCTGGACAAAAGACTTTGCCCGCCAGGCATTACGCTGGGAGCGGCGCCTTGAATTTGCGATGGAAGGTTGCCGGTTTTTTGACCTGGTACGATGGGGGATTGCCGCGGAATACCTGAATGCTTATTTTACCAGTGAATCCGTAAAACGGCCGCATCTGAGCACAGCGCATTTCCAGAAGGGAAGGGATGAATACCTGCCTATTCCCCTGAACCAGATGAACTATAGCAAGGGACTTTATAAACAGAATGCAGGCTGGTAATATGAAAACAAAACCAAACAGTATGAGCTTACAGCCCAATGTATTATTAATAGCGGTGATAGCCGCTACCGGTGGATTATTATTCGGTTTTGACACCGGCGTTATTTCCGGGGCATTACCCTTTTTAAAGGAGCACTGGCATTTAACAGATGCGCAGCTGGAATGGGTCACCACTACGGTGTTGATAGGCGCTGTGCTGGGAGCAGTGGCAAGCGGTAAACTCTCTGACCGGCTGGGCCGCAAGAAAATGATCATCATAAATGCTATCGTATTTGCCCTGGGGGCTTTAGGCTGCACATTTGCGCCCAGTGTGACGGTGCTGATGGTGATGCGGCTGCTGATCGGCATCGCTATAGGCATCACCTCTTATGTAGTACCTATGTACATAGCGGAGATATCGCCTACACGCAGACGCGGACAGTTGGTGACGCTTAACCAGCTGATGATCACCGCAGGCATCCTGTTATCCTATATAGCAGATTACCTGCTGAGCAACGATGCAAACACGGAATCCTGGAGATGGATGTTCTTTGTAGGGTTTTTTCCTGCCCTTGTCCTGTTGGCGGGTATGTTCTTTTTGCCGGAAACGCCGCGCTGGCTCATTAGCCGTAACCGTTGGGAGGAAGGCAGAAAGGTGCTGTTACAGGTAGAAGATAAAGACCTGGTAGAACAAACGCTGGTTGCGCTTAAACAGGATGTGGAGCTGCAGACTGCCGCAACCGGCGGACTAAAGGAAGTGCTGCAGCCCTGGTTACGTCCTGCGCTGATCATTACGGTTGGCATCTTCTTTTTCCAGCAGTTATCCGGCGTTAATACCATCATTTACTATTCGCCCATCATTTTTAAGATGGCTGGTATTGTAAGTAATACAGAGAGCATATTACCCGCCATCATTATAGGCGTAGTGAATGTATTATCCTGTTTCCTGTCTGTTGTGCTGCTGGACAAAGTAGGCCGCCGGAAATTATACATGATCGGTATTTCCGGCATGATACCTTCCCTTTTTATGATGGGCCTCTGCTTTTATTTAAGGGAGCAGCTGGGGGCCAGCCTGCCCATATTTGCGGTATTGAGTATCGTGTTTTATATCATCTTCATTGCCATTAGCCTGGCGCCGCTGGGCTGGCTGCTGATATCCGAGGTGTTTCCGCTGAATGTGCGCGGCCTGGGTATGAGTATAGGCTCATTATCACACTGGGGCTTTAATGCCATTATCGCGTTCACTTTCCTGAAGCTGGTCAACGGAATAGGTATTGCCACCACTTTCTGGTTTTATACAGGGATCTGTATACTGGGTCTTATCTGGGGATGGTATTACATTCCTGAAACAAAGGGCCGGTCACTGGAGGATATCGAATCTCACTGGCGTAAAGGCGGTAGCCCCCGCACATTATAGACACTGTTAATTATGTTTATGAAAAGAATACTCTTAATTGGAACTATTATCCTGCTGTGTATGCAGGTAAAGGCGCAGTTTAGCGTACAGTATGATCCGGCTAAACAACCTACGGATAATTTTCAATATTTTACGCCGTCAGGCGAGCAGCTATTTGTAGGGGATTGTATTCCCTTCTTTCACAATGATACCTATTACCTGTACTGGCTGCTGGACTCCGCCCATCACTCGTCCCTCAACGGCCTGGGCGGTCATCAGTGGGTACTTAGCACTACGAAGGATCTTAAGCACTGGAAGAATTTCCCCATTGTGCTGGGTATTGATGAGGATTGGGAGAAATCTATCTGTACCGGCTCTGTTGTATATGCAAACAACCGCTTTTATGCCTATTATGCCACCCGGCTTATTGATAATGGCAAGGTAAATGAGCAACTCAGCTATGCCATCAGTGAAGACGGTATTCATTTCGTGAAACAAAAGCCTAATCCGTTTTATACTTCGGCGCCGGGGTACAGCAAAAGAGATTTCCGGGATCCCAAGGTAACGGTAGACAAAAACGGCGTATTTAATTTGTTCGTTTCCAGCCGGCAGGACCAGCCCGTTATGAATGGAGCGGCCGGTGCCCTGGTACATCTTAGTTCCAGAGACCGGCAGCACTGGGCGGTGGAGCCGCCGGTACTAACCGGCCAGCCGTCTGTGCCGGAATGCCCGGATTACTTTAACTGGAACGGATGGTATTACCTGGTATACAGTCATAATGGCAATACCTTTTATGTTAAATCCCGGAACCCGCTGGGACCGTGGGAGCAGCCGCGGAGCCAGGCATTAAATGAAGACTGGGCGAATGTGGTAAAGACCGCTGAGTTCACGAATGGCAGGAGAATTGCGGCAGGATGGATACCCTCCCGGCGGGATGGCAAGGATGATAAAGGCGAGATATTTGGCGGCAGCACTGTTTTCCGTGAGCTGATACAGGAGCAGGATGGTACGCTCAGCACAAAGTTCCCGCCGGAAATGCTACCCGATAATATAACCGCGCTGCCTTTGCAGGCTGTACATGATTCCCTGACCACTGAACCTGCGGCTGGCAGTTACCTGGTGAACGCCCCCAATGGGCAGGGCGCTGTTTATTTTAAGGATCTGCCGGCAGATTACAGGGTTACGATGGAAATTACGCCAACGGGCATAAACGAAGAATATGGCCTGGTGCTCAGGTCTGGCGAGCACGCAGCAGGCGGTTACGCGCTTAGCTTTTCTGCTATTAACAGGATTGTAAAACTGGCCAATACCAGTATTGAGGCAGTGGATGGGTTAGACAAGAAAATAACGCTGGATATCATTGTAAAGAACAGCATTATTGATGTATGCGTAAACGGCAAACGGTGTATAGTGAACCGTTTGTATGAGCAGAAAGGATCGTATCTGTGGTTATACGCCAAACATGGGAAAGTAAAATTCAGCGCGATAAAGGTGTATCCTTTATCTAAATAATCATAAAGTAAGATATATGTTATTAGGCTTTGATATAGGCGGAACGAAGTGTGCGATAATACTAGGCAATGAGGAGAATGGCAGCATGCATATAAAGGCAAAAGAAGTGATCCCCACAGGCGGGCCCGCGTATGAAATGATCGACAAATTATTTTTCGCAGCAGAGAACCTGCTGCAGCAACATGCTTTAACAACCGGCGATATAGCAGGTATAGGCATTAGCTGTGGTGGGCCATTGAGCCGCAGGTTGGGCCTTATACTTTCCCCGCCCAACCTGCCGGGTTGGGATAATATCCCCATGGTACAGCTTACGGAAAAAAGGTTTGGTAAAAAGGTGATGATGCAGAATGACGCTAATGCGGGCGCCGTGGCGGAATGGAAGTATGGGGCAGGACGGAACTGCAATAATATCATTTTCCTGACCTTCGGTACCGGTATGGGCGCTGGTCTAATACTTGACGGGCGTTTGTATGAAGGCAGTTCTGAGCTGGCCGGTGAAGTAGGGCATATACGCCTGGCTGATATAGGCCCGGTGGGTTTTGGAAAGGCAGGCTCTTTTGAAGGGTTTTGCAGCGGTGGCGGTATTGCGCAGATCGCGCAGATGAAGGTGCGGCAAAAATTACAGATGGGAGAGCCGGTGAGTTTCTGCAAGAGCTTTGACCAGCTGTGTGGGATCACTGCAAAAACGGTAGCAGCAGCGGCTTTTGCAGGGGATGAGGTGGCGATTGATATTTATAATACCTGCGCAGCGTACCTGGGTAAGGGATTATCATTGCTGATCGATATCCTGAACCCGGAACGGATCGTGCTGGGGAGTATCTATGGCCGGGCCAAACCACTGCTGGACCCTGCGATGACCAAGGTGATAGCAGAGGAAGCGTTAGCGGGATCGCGCAGTGTTTGCGAGATTGTGCCGGCGGCGCTGGGGGAAAGTATTGGAGATATTGCTGCTTTGACGTTAGCGGGTATGTGTTAGGGTGATTGATCTCGCCTCTAACGTTCGCCTCCTTTAAATATTGTATTACGAAATTATCTACATTAAAAAATAAATGTATATTTACGGCTACAACGACCCTTAACAAGGGTACACCCTTTATCCGGTAGTACAATGCCACACAACCTATGTAGCCCTATGCCCCTGAAACGTATTATTGTTTCACTGGCCCTGTTATTGTTTTTCCTGCAGCCCTGTTACTCCCTGGCATTTGCCATGGACGCTACTTATGGCGCCACCGATACCTCACTGGTAACGGACCTTGAAGGATATGTCACAGGCCTCTTCAACAAGATCAAGGAAAAGAACCGTTTTGTAACCGCGCTTACTGACGGCGATCTTGGTACCCTGCCGGTAGGCCTGGTGCGGGAAATCAACGGAAAAACCTATGTGATCGCTATTGACAGCGCGCGTATGACCAGCACAGGCGCTACTTTCAGCGCCTACTTCCGTTTTACCTTTCCGGGTACGCAAAGTGAGCTGGTCTTTGGCGGTAAGAATATTGCGTTTACGCCCGGCGGTATCTCCGCCGGTACCGGTACCAAGCTGGTGATGCTGAAAGAAAAGCGTATTAATGTTAACGATCATTTAGACCTCATCTTCCCCGGTGATGGGAGCAATTTTGTTGAATGGGATTGCAACGGTTTCAAAGACGCCAACCTCAGTGGCGTTTTCGAGTTTGATAAGGGCATGCTACGGCCCCAGGATACTAATACAGATATACTACGTGCATCCCTGCAGGTGAATGTACGCGACCTAAATAATATCATGGCTACGGTAGATATACCGGCTTTCCGCATTAAAGGCCTGGAGGATTTTGGCTTTCGCGTAAAGAATGCCGTGGTGGATATGAGCGATATTGCGAATCCCGCAGGCATCAAATTGAGTAAGGATATGCTGGTAGACCCGGGCAGTCCTTTATTATGGCGGGGCTTTTACCTGCAACAACTGGAGGTAGATCTTCCTTCACAACTGGCCACTAAAAATGGCCCCCCCAAAGTGACGGTAAGTGATTTTATATTAGATGACCAGGGCGTGAGCGGTTCCATTACTGCAGATCATATAGTAAAACTGGGTGACGCCAGCGCCGGTGGCTGGCCTCTTTCTATAGATAAGGTGGGCCTTACATTCAGTAAGAATAAGCTGAATGGCGGCGAAATGGGCGGCCAGCTGAGGGTAGGTTTCCTGGGTGACGATCCGCTGGATTATGACGCTGCCGTGAGCATGCGTGGCGATGATACCTACTACTCCTTTGCTGTAAATACCACCGCGGATAAAGAGTTTAAGTTCTTTGCCGGTACCATCACCCTGGGTAAAGACAGCCGGATAGAACTCACTAAAACGGATAAGGACTTTTTACCGGTGGCTACCCTCAACGGTAAGGTGACCCTGAATAAGAGTGTGCTGAATATCAATAAGGTCACTTTCCAGGACATTGTATTATCCACGAAAAGCCCCTATGTACACAGCGGTACCTTTGACTTTAGCAATAGCGATGGCGGTTCCAAAATGAGCGGCTTCCCCGTGGGATTTGATAACCTGTTCATTGGTATATCAGAAGGGAAAATTGGCATTGGCGCTACCGTGCGGCTCGCCTTCATGAACTCCAGTGATAAAGGTTTTGCCGCAGCCACCTCTTTTGTGGTAACCGCCAAACAGGAAGAGGAAGTGCAGACCATCACTGTAAATGGCGCTCCGGTAGAGAAAACAACTACGCATTGGTCGTTTGATAAGGTGCAGATAAACGATATTGAGCTTTCTGTGAAGGTGATGGCCTTCCAGATGCATGGTATCATTACGCTGTTTGATAACCACCCTGTATACGGGAACGGTTTCCGGGGCTTCCTGGAGTTCTCCATACCGGGCCCCATCCCCAAGGCAAAAGCGACGGCCTATTTTGGCTCAAAGGATGATTACCGTTACTGGCATGTGGATGCTTATATAGGCATCACCATCCCGGTTCCGCCTATGCTGCAGATAACGGGTTTGATGGGAGGTATGTCTTACCATATGGAAAGGCCGTCGCAGTTTGATCCTTATGATACCCGTAACTCCCTTGATAAGGAGGGCGGTATCAAAGAGCTCAATGAAATATTCCAGTATATACCGGTAAAAGAGGCAGGCCTTGGTTTTATGGGCGGCGTTTCGCTGGCGCTGGTACAACAAATGGTGGTGAATGTGAACGTAGCCCTGGAGGTACAGTTTGGCACAGATGGTGGTTTCCGGTATGCGCAGTTTGATGGCGCGGGTTATGTAATGCATCTGCCAATAAAGGCGCTTAATAAGTCTGACGCAGAAGGGGATGATTCCGCCCCATTATGGGTACAGTTTAAGATGCGCTACGATAATGTGAACAGTACTTTCGACGCGAGCTTCAAAACCTATATTAATATCGTGGGTGTGCTGAAAGGTATCCATGAGCGCGGCCTGGCAGGGGAAGCAGCCCTGCATATAGGGCCGGATGACTGGTGGTTCTATATAGGCCGTCCTTCTGAGATGTTTGGTTTATCCATCCTGGGCCTGGCAGAGGTACAGAGCTATTTTATGATGGGCTCAAAGGTAGAGGACATGCCAGCCTTACCAACAGAAGTAAGCGAGCTGTTTGATGATATTAATACTGATTTCATGGCCACGGAAAATTCCATGAAGACGGGTGGCGGATTTGGTTTTGGGATACGCTTCAGGGTAGGGTTTAAGTTTGACTATGGCGTATACGGGGAGTTTGCCGTAGGCGCGGGCTCAGACATCCTGTTGCGTGACTATGGGGAGGCTAAGTGTAAAGGCAGCAATAGCGTTATAGGGTTTAACGGCTGGTATGCATCCGGTCAGGCTTATGTATTCCTGAAAGGAGAGGTAGGCATACGGGTAAAAGTATTTCGTAAAAAACGCAGCTTCATTATTGCCCAGTTAGCGGCAGCCGTACTGCTGCAGGCCAAGGCGCCTAATCCTGCCTGGTTCCGCGGGGCGGCCGCCGTAAAATATTCCGTGCTGGGCGGGTTGATAAAAGGAAACTCCAGCATCAAAGTAGAGCTGGGCTCCCAGTGTGAGATCATGGGCGCCAAGGAATTGGAGATCCAGGTGATCAGCGATCTGAAACCAGGCGATCAATCCACTGACGTGAGCGTATTTGCTACGCCGCAGGTGGCCTTTAATTACCCGGTAGCAAAGCCTTTCTCTATGATGAACGAATATGATGAAGTGGCCACCTATCGGATACAACTGGACGAGCTGAAGCTGATGAACGATGGGGCGCAGATAAATGGTATTACTGAAGTGGCTGCAGACGGCGGCTCTGCCTCCCTCACCCTGCGGGATATATTACCGGCGGTGAGCAATTTCACCACCTCTGCCAAAGTACATATTGAAAGGCAGAATGGCGGCAGCTGGGATGCGCTGAAAAATGAAAGTAACGCTGTAGATTATGAAGTAAAGAACGCCAGCTTCAAAACCGGCGAAGCGCCGGATTATATACCCTGGGAGAATGTAGCCTATGTATACCCAGTAAAAAGGCAGTACCATTTCCTGCCGAAAGAATATAATAAGGGATATATAAAGCTGAAGCGCGGCCAGCCCGACCTGTTTGTTCCCGTAGATAAGGCCGGTAAGAAATGGAAAATAACCGCTTCCATGAACCCTGCACAGGGACAGCCTTTACTGATGAATCTGACCTATGATGAGAGCACAGCGCAGGCCAATTTTGATTTCCCCGCCAACATGGCTAAAGAGACCATTTATACGCTCAGCATCGTGCGGCACTCTGCGGACGGTGAAGCAGCAGCCGACAACGTGACCTCCGTAGCAAAAACTGATATAGGCGCAGAGGGGGATACCACGACGATCACAGAGGCGGCCCTGAAAGGTAATGCCACGTCTGCCCTGAGTAAGGAGGTGATCAGTTACGCCTTCCGCACCAGCATGTACAGCAATTTTGTTGAAAAAATGAATGCAGGTACCGGGGCTAAAGATCTGTGGGATATAGCCACTAATAATATTGCTGTGATCGGCCAGCAGTTTAACACGGATGAGAGCTTTGACCAGTTTGAAATAGGAGGGGACGGTTCCCTGGCTACCAAACCCCTGATCAACCTGCGGGCCGGTTTGAATAACAGCTGGCTGCAGGATAAGCTGCTGCCTTTGCTGTACAATGGTTATCCTTATAATTCAGCGATGAAGATCAGCAGGGATACGGTGCAAACCGGCGGCGTACCTCCACTGGAAGCTATCAGGCTGTATAATGGCGACGCTTCATTGTATAAGCTGGAAGATGGCGCTATCAGCGACGGGTATGCGCAGCCGCATCCCGGCGGCTGCCGTTTCATGTACTACGTGCCTTTTGTAGCTAATGATGATTATCATGAACTGCTGGATAAGGCCGGCCGCCTTTATATAGATCCGTCATTAGCGCCCGCCAACATCGGCCGCCTGATGATCTCGCATTTCCCGGACCTGGATGGCAATATAAATTACCCGGTGGAGCTGCAATACCGCCTGCCCGGCAATAATCAAATAACAAGTACTGTTACGCGTAATGTTTACTATAAACTCTAAATACATGCACCGCTTTTTACTGCCAGTTCTGTTCTTACTGTTATTGTGCACGGCAGGATCTGTTGTGCTGCATGCCCAGGAGCGGGAGCATCGTATTGCGGCCCTCGCAGACGCCCAGCCCGGAAAGATCAGGTTACGCTGGTCTCCGGCCAGCTATATAGCCTGGGAAATAGGTAACAAATATGGTTATACGGTGGAGCGTTTCACCATCGCTGTAAACGGGGAGCTGGTGAAAGGGCCTAAACCGGTGCTACTAACGCCACAGCCTTTAAAGCCGTATACCCTTCAACAAATGGAAGCGGCGGCAGAACAGGATGAGCGTGTGGCCGTAATAGCCGAAATGATCTATGGAGAGGGCGCGCCCAAAGTGAAACCGGAAGGCGGCATTGGCGCCTGGTTTGAAAGCAAGAACCAGAATGACTGGCGTATGGCCATGGCGCTGCTCTCCTGCGATCTTTCCATTAACGCCGCTAAAAGCGCAGGCCTGTACCTGGAAGACCTGGATGTAAAAAAAGGCGAGCGGTATGTGTACCGCATATCGCCGGCCAAACAACCGGTGAACCTGGTGATAGATACCGCCGTTATAGTGACATCTGTTGATGAGCCCACATTATTATCCCGCCCACAGGAGCTGGCCATTGTATGTGCGGATAGCGCCGCGACTTTAGGCTGGCTGACAGTATATAACAAACGGATGTACTCCGCTTATATGGTGGAACGTTCTACCGATGGCAAAACATTCAAACCTGTCACGCCCTTGCCGGTGCTGCCTACCAATCCCGATCCCAGGGGCTTTGCCTATTACCAGGACTCGCTGCCGGATAATGACACCCGGTTTTATTACCGTGTGCGCGGCGTAACGCCATTTGGGGAATATGGGCCTTACTCGCAGGTAGTGGAAGGCATAGGGGTTCCTACGGTAGCAGACCGCCCTATAATGGATACTATTATTGTGGTGGATAATAAAAAGATCACGCTCCAATGGCAGCTTCCCGGCGATCTGTCAAAGCAGTTGTCGCAGCTGATCATTACCCGGGCGCCTAATGGTAAGGGGCCTTTTCTGCCTATTGCCACGTTTAAGGTGGATAAAAAGCCGGTATATACCTATACAGATGAAAAGCCGCTTGGCACCAACTATTACCGTATTAAAGGCATTACCAGAAAGGGCAAGGCTATTTACTCCTTCCCCTATTTTGCGCAGATAATTGATACCATACCGCCGGCCACGCCATCCGGACTGGCGGGAAAGATCGATTCATCCGGTATTGTGGGCCTGTTATGGGACCATAATAAAGAACCGGATCTGAAAGGCTACCGCGTGTTCCGCGGTAATACGGCCCAGGAAGAGTTTATTGAAGTGACCCGCGAGATCTGTACCCGGCCGGTTTTTGCTGATACGGTAAGCCTGCATACCCTGAGCTCCAAAGTATTCTATAAGATCATTGCGGTGGATAAGAACTATAATACTTCTGATTACACTGCGTATATCATGCTGAAAAGACCTGATACCATTGCACCTTCTGCGCCGGTAATGACGCGCGCCTTCCGGTCAGACAGCCTGCAGGCGGTGGTACTGCAATGGCGTAACAGCACCAGCGAAGACGTGGTGAAATATGAGCTTTACAGCATTAATGCAAAAGACAGTACCCGTACCATGAAACTGGCCTGGGATACTGCGAATAAACGGGAAGCCTATACAGATACAGCCCTGCAGCTGGGGAATACCTATTACTATGAGCTGTGGGTATATGATGATTCCGGTAATCATGCCAGGGAGCTCAGTGGGGATGTCTGGTTTGAAACGCGCCGGCGGCCGGCTGTTTCCAATTGGAAAGCGGTACTGGATAAAGAGAAGCGGCAGGTGCAGCTGAGTTGGTTATATAACCAGCCGGAGGTTAAACATTATTTTATTTACCGGGCAAAGAACGATGATCCGTTTATTTTATATACTACCCGGGACGGTACAACGAAACAGTGGACAGACGATGAGATCATATTAGGCAACGTCTATAAATACAAGATCACCGCCGTATTAAAGGGAAACGCCAAAGCAGAGATGAGCAAAACGGTGGAGATCATATTTTAAACCCATACCATGAAAAAGATTACCCCACTGCTGCGTGTAGCGCTGATGGCCTGCCTCCTGCTGGTAGTTAGTGGAAAAGTATTGGCCCAATATACAACATCGGGTGTTTACCTGGAATTTGACCAGCCGCCGCCCGGATCTATAGCAATGGACGGCGTATACTTATCGTCCGGAGAGTACATCGCTTTTTCCGGTGGCTATGTTATGGGTGGCAATATTCCCTCTAACAACATTCAGTACCTGATGGGTTCCGGTTTTAGTTATCCTGTACGCGTAGACGCGATCTACCCGGTAATGCCTCAGGGAGGTAACCTTAGTTTCTATGGAGAGCATTATCATTATAACATATTTGGAGACTACTCCGTGCGGTTCGTGTATATCATGAATCCTCCCAATAATATCATGGCAAGTGTTGCCTCCAATAGCCAAACCTGTGCCAACGATGCTATCACCTTGTATTTCAGTTCAGAGCGGCCATTATTTACCGATAATATAGTACTCACCTCCGTTCTCTGGGAATACCGTGTCAGTGGCGAGGCTGACTGGCATTTATATGATCGCGGCTCATTACAGGGTTACAATTCCGTCTTTCAACCGCTTTCAGTATTGGGCGCGGTATCCGGGCCGGTGAATGTACAGTTCCGGTGCCGGATACAGGCGGAATATCCGGATGCGCTTTTTTTCTCGCCCTACAGTAATCCCAGTGGTTATTATACTATTATTCCCGAGCCTCCCAGGGTGAATGCCGGCGCCATCCAGGTAACGCCAGCCTGCCATGGCCAGTCCAATGGTAAAATAGCGCTGCCCGGCAGTGCGATCACTGCAAACTCTTCCAACATGCGCTGGATCCTGCGTCCCGGCGATGCAAGGAATGCCTGTGATCCTGGCCTGGGATCCGGGCCGTCGAATTGTGGCGATATGGTAGATTGGAGCTATGGCGCCGTTCCTGTTTCACAAGGCATCTCTAGCAGCGGCCGCGCTCCAGGTACTTATACCCTATGGGTCCTGGATGGCACACAGGGTAGTAACTGTATTACGCCAATACTGGTAACTATACCGGAATTGGACGAGCTGGTGATCAGTAATAATACTTCACAAACCAGCAACATTAGTTGTTTTGGTGGCAACGACGGCGTTATAAGCGTGACTGCCTCCGGTGGTAATGGCCCTGGCAGCGGTTATTTCTTTAGCCTGGAAACAAGGGCTGGCGTAGTGGTAGTTGGGGAACAACCAGGTAGCGGCAGCAGCAAAAACTGGTCTGGATTGCCCGCTGGTGATTATACGGCCTGGGTAAGGGATGCTACCTGTACCACTATCCGGAAGCCGGTTAATATTACTATTAGTCAGCCGCCGCAGATCACGGGAGAGGTGACGCCGGTGCAACCTACTTGTCTTTCACCTGGTAATGGCAGTCTTGCCGTGAAAGCAGATCCGGGCGCTACCAATTACGAATACAAATTGTACCCCAAGGGTAGTAGCAACGCGCTGCAGGAATCCGGTGCGGTCGCTACCCGCAATTATACATTCTCCGGTTTAGGCGGTGGAGACTATACGGTAGCGATACGCAATGCAGATTATCCAAGCTGCGACGGCTGGGCTACGGATGTTTCGCTGAATACTGTATCGCCGCTGGGCCTGCAGCTGCTAGCTAACGATTCCGTAAGTTGTTACGGGGGCCATGACGGGCATTTGCAGTTCTCTGCTTCCGGCGGTTCCAACGCTTTCCGGTATACGCTGAGTGGTAATGGTATTACGCCGGTTACCAATGCTACGGGGAATTTTTCCGGCCTTACTGCCGGTGATTATACGATCACATTAAACAATGCCGCACCTGGCTGTAATGACCAGCTAACAGCAGATTACACGGTGTACCAGCGTGATCCTTTGCAGGTTCAGCTGCAACCAACGGCTATTACCTGTGCGGGCAAGGATAACGGGGTGCTCAGGGCGGTGGTTGGCGGTGGTTCTGCTTTTTATAAATATACGTGGCAGCAATATAAGAACGGCGCCTGGACCGGCAGCAGTTTCTGGTTTGAAACGGATACGCAGATCGAGGGGTTGACGCCCGGCACTTACCGGGTGATCATTACAGATAGCCGCGCTGCCGGATGTATTGTTACTTCCGATGAAATTGTTCTCGACGATCCTGCTCCGCTTGTTGTTACCAATGTTTCCGTGACACAGGCCGTTTGCCTGGCAGATGGCGCTGCTATCAGCATGAGCGCCACTGGTGGTGATACGCATTATACCTATGCTTATTCATTGGATGGCGGTGCCAGCTTTACCAATTTTACGGCGGCAGACCGCCTGCATACGGCAGGTATTTATACGTTACGCGTTGCAGATGGCGCAGGATGCGCTACGATAGATGACAATACTCATAGTGTAACATTACCTGCAGCCGCACTTAGCTTTACCACAACGGTATCTGACTATCATGGTTTTAATCTTTCCTGTACCCATGCGGGTGATGGTAGTATAACCATACATGCGGTTGGCGGTAATGGCGGCACGTACAGCGGATATCAGTATAGCCTTAATGATGGCCCTTATCAAAGTACTAATACCTTTACAAACCTGGAATCGGGTATCTATACCATTCATGTTAAAGACGGCCGTGGTTGTGAAGTGACAGGCAGTGTTACCCTGACTGAACCGTTTATTGTTATCAATGCTACTAAGCAGGATATCATATGTTATGGCCACGCAACCGGCAGTATTACCACTAATATCTCCGGTGGCGCAGCGCCTTATGCTATTTTAATGAATGGCGTAAGCGCCGCCCCTTCTATGGCGAACCTGGCACAGGGTGATTATACTTTACATATCACTGACGCCAATGGATGTTCAAAAGATACGTTGATCTCCATTGTGTATACTTATCCTGCGCTTGGCATTCAAAATTTAGCGCTAACAGATATCAGCTGTTATGGCAGTACGGGTAATATCAATTTTACTGCTACTGGTGGAGATGGTACTTACCAGTACTGGCTTAGTACAGATAATTGGGTTAGCCAAACACCGTATACGATCGGTGCTCCTTTAACCGCCGGAGATTATGCGCTGCAAGTAACTGATGGGCATGGCTGTGCGGTTACCAATACCGGTACCTTGTCTATTACCGCTCCACCTGCCCAGCTGAGTTTTACAGCGAAACTATCAGACTATAATGGTTATAATATTTCCTGTGCAGGCGGGAGCAATGGGTTTGCCCAGATTACGGCTACGGGTGGGAATGGCGGCGCGTACAGCGGCTACACCTACGCGCTGGATAACAGGCCTTTTGGCAGCGCAGCGCCTATACAAAATATCAATGCGGGCACGCATATCCTGCGTGTAAAAGATGCCAGGGGATGTGAAGTATTTGCTACCTATAGCTTCACGGAATCCGCACAGGCTATTGGCCTGCAGCTGATCAGCAAACAGGATGTAACCTGTGCCGGTATTCCCGCGGGTAGTATTACCGTGGCGGGCAGTGGGGGAGCAGGTGGTTTACAATATAGTATAGATAATACCAACTGGCAATCCAGCGGCATGTTCACCGGCCTGGTAGCGGGTACTTATACAGTGGCAGTAAGAGATGTGAATAATTGTGGCAGATCCATTACGGTACAGGTGAATACGCAAAATGCGCCGATCGTGGTAGATAACATCACCCGTAACGAGATCGTTTGTTTTGGTACAGAAGGTAGTATTAATGTGCAGGCCCATGGGGGAACCGGCGCGCTTACCTACGAGTACTCCCTGGATGGGGGTGCGTTTACTGCTTTTAATAATAATACAGGGTTCCATGCCGGCAATTATACTGTCCGTATTAAAGATGCGGCGGGTTGTTACTCCGCGGTGTCTGATGTATTAGCCATTACGGCGCCAGCTGCTCCTTTAACTGCCGGGGTGACGATATCTGATTTTAACGGGGTAGCTATTTCGTGTTACGGTTTGGCGGACGGGGTTATCAATGTAGCTGCCAGCGGTGGTAATGGTGCTGGTTACGCTGGCTACCAATACAGTATCAATAACAGCGCTTACACCGCCAACGGCCATTACAGCAACCTATCCACCGGTAACTATCAGATAAAGATCCAGGATGGCCGCGGCTGTATAATTACCAGGAACGTGGTGCTGCAACAACCGGCGGCGCCTGTATCACTTGCTGTTACGGGTATTGAGAACCTGGTATGTGGCGCGCAACCTACCGGTGAGATCTCCTTACGGGCAAATGGTGGTACGCTGCCTTATGCCTACTCACTGGATGATGGCCCCGCACAACAAAGCGGTGTATTCAGTACGCTCAGCGCGGGGAATTATGCCTTACACGTAGAAGACGTTAATGGTTGCACCGCCGGTACTACCGCCAATGTGACCACGCAGTACCCGGCTATTGCCGCTACCGCAATTGTTAAGCCGGTTAACTGTTTTGGGCAGGCAGATGGCGCTATTAATGTAACTGCCACCGGTGGCGATGGCAACTATACCTATAGCTGGAATACGCCGGAGATCTCCGGCGCGGATGTTACCAAGATACCTGCCGGTGAGTATGCGCTTACCATTGCGGATGGTACGGGATGTAATGCTTCCTTCAACTACGAAGTGGAACAGCCGGTGTTATTAAGCTTGGCTGTAGCCGGTCCGCCGGTATGCGAGGGTTTACATGATGGCCATATTGACATTAACACCCAGGGCGGTATACCTCCTTACCAGTATTCGCTGAACGGGGATACCTGGCAAACTAACACATCCTTTTCCAACCTGGCAGCAGGTGTTTATAACATAGCGGTACAGGATGCCAACGGTTGCACCACCCGCCAGGATGTAACACTGGATAAAGCCAATACTAAACCGGATATAGACTTCCTGGTGGCATCCCGCAAAAATGCGCTGGATACACTTGCGATACAGGATATCAGCTTTCCGGCGCCGGACCATCTGAACTGGCGCTTCTCTCCGGAGGCAACGCTGCTGGGGTACAAGGATGGTACGCCATTGATAAAATTCAACGCTCCTGGTACGTATTGGGTGGAAATAAGCGCTGATTTTGGCAGCTGTACCTACACGGTGCGGAAGGATATTACGATCAGCGCCTATGATCCGCTGGCAGGCGCCGGTTACAGCCTGCCGGTACAGGTGATAGACGCCGTAACGCTATCGCCCAATCCCAATGATGGCAATTTCCGGTTTAAGGTGAGCCTGAACAGGAAACAGCAGGTGGTAGTATATGTCTATGATATCAACGGCGGCATATTAGGCAGGAAACAATATACCTCCACGTTAACAATAGATGACCAGTTCTCTTTGAATAATACCCTTCCCGGAACCTATGTATTGAGAGTGATCGCAGAGAATGAAAGCAGGGACCTGCGGTTTATTATCACCAATTAGAATGGTCTGGCCTTTATCAAAACCATTAAATGAAGTATTGCTTTAGAACTGCGCTTTTAACCTGTTGTATCTGTCTGCTGAGCCTTATTACTACCAAGGTATGGGGCCAGGCGTTCTATTCGTCTATTTATATCCAGATGCCGGGTAACCCGCCGCATGACCTGGGATTGGGGGTGAAGCTGGAAAATTCGCAGCCCATCAACCTTTTGGCCCGCACCGTGCCGCTTCCTGTGCCCAACGCCGTTTATGGGACCGCTGAGTATTACCATCCGCAGTACCGTGTATTTCGCAACGGCGTGCAGATTGGAACAGTGGACGCGTCAAAGATCTATCCGATCAGTGACAACGGCATTCCTGTTGCATTTAATTTCTTTGGACCGCAGATTGACTTCGGTTATTTTAAGGCCAGGTTTGTATACGAGATGCCGGACCCTACCCAGATCGTGATAAACTTTAATCCCGGCGCCACGGTTTGCGGTAATGCGGTGGTTAACCTGTTAGCGCCGGACCGGCCTTTGTTCTCTGACAATGTTGTGAGGACCAGCGTAGTTTGGGAGTATAATATCAATGGGCGGTGGAAAGGGTTTGATTCTTCTTCCAATGCCCTTAGTATCAATTTTGAGGTGGGCGACAAGATCCCTGAATTGAGGACCGCCACCCAAACCCTCCGCTTCCGTTACCGGAAAAAAGCAGAATATATCGGCGGCGTGTACGGCCTGTTCTATTCCGAATACAGCCCGGAAACGGGATCGTTTACATTCTATCCTCCTCCTCCCAAAACAACGCCTGCTAATATATTGATAACGCCGGCCTGTTATGGGCAGAACAACGGATGGGTAAGTGTTGCCGGTAATACCATCAGTTCTCCTTTCGAGAATATGCGTTGGATCCTGCGCCCGGGTAATGTTGCCGGCGCCTGTGATCCGGGGCTTGGCAACGGCCAGTCTAATTGTGGTGATATAATAGATTGGAGTGAAGGGGCAGTACCGGTTTCCGGCGGGCTAACCACGCAAAAGGTGGGGCCGGGCACTTACAGCCTTTGGCTGGTTAGCCCCGGCGGGAGTGTAGACCGTAATTGTATGAGATCCTACCAGGTGGTGGTACCGCAGCTGAACCAGCTACTGGTAGTCAATAACAGCGCATTAACCACCAATATAAGTTGTTACGGCGGCAGTGATGGCGTGGTGAGCGTAACCGCTTCCGGTGGCGACGGCGCCAACAGCGGTTATTTCTTTACCCTGGAAACAGCCACTGGCACAGTAGTGGCGGGGGAGCAACGCGCGGGCGGTAATGTTATGTCCTGGTCTAACCTGCCTGCCGGCAGTTATAGGGTATGGGTACGGGACAATACCTGTAATGGCGTGCGGGCATCTGCGAATATCACGCTTGGGCAGCCTCCGCTGATAACGGGGCAGATCATGCCTATCCCGCTCACCTGTAATACGCCCGGCAATGGCGGCATTGCTGTTACAGCAGATGCCGGTGCAGCCAGCTACGAATATAACCTGTATCAGCAGGGTAATAGCCAGCCCATACAAACATCCGGCGCCGTTACCGCCCGTAACTATACCTTCTCCGGTTTAAGCGCTGGAAGCTATACTGTGGAGATCCGCAATGCGGATCATCCCGGTTGTGACGGCTGGACTGCGCCGGTAGCACTGGATGTTGCGCCGCCATTGGGTCTGCAGCTTGCAGCCCGCGACTCCGTAAGCTGCTATGGCGGCAATGACGGGCATTTACAGTTCACCGGCGCCGGCGGCTCCGGTACTTACCAATATACGCTAAGCGGTAACGGTATACCACCGCTTACCAATACCAGTGGCGATTTTACGGGGCTTACTGCGGGTAGTTATACTATTACTCTAACCAATGCAATAGCTGTCTGTAATGATCAGGCGGTGCAAACCTATACCGTATACCAGCGTAGCCCGTTACAGGTACAGCTGCAGGCAACCCCTATTACCTGCGCAGGTAAGGGGGATGGCATACTTAAAGCCATTGCTGCCGGCGGCTCTGGTTCCTATAAATACACCTGGCAGCAATTCAAGGGAGGCGCCTGGGTAGGTAACAGTTTCTGGTTCAATACAGATACGCAGATCGAAGCCCTGGCGCCGGGCCGTTACCGGGTAATAATAGAAGATAGTAAGGCTGCAGGATGTACGGTTATGTCTGATGAGATTGAATTGAGTGAGCCCGCTCCACTTACCTTCACTAACATAACGGTGCAGGAAGCTGTTTGCCTGGCGGATGGCGCCGGCATTAATATAAGCGCCAGCGGAGGAGATGGTAATTATACTTACGCTTACTCGCTGGATGGCGGTAATGCCTTTACCAATTTTACGGCGACAGACCGTTTACATACGGCTGGTAATTATACCTTGCGCGTTACAGATGGCGCAGGATGCGCTACGATAGATGGCAATACTTATAGTGTAACATTACCGGCGGCTGCCCTTAGCTTTAGCAGCCAACTATCTGACCATCATGGTTTCAATCTTTCCTGCACCCATGCGGGTGATGGTAGCATTACCGTTAACGGTGCCGGCGGTAACGGTGGCAGTTATAGCGGCTATCAATACAGCCTCAATGGCGACCCTTATCAAAGCGCTAACCGTTTCAGCAACCTGGCAGCCGGAGCGTATACCATCCGTGTAAAGGATGGCCGTGGTTGTGAAGTGACTGACCATGTTACCCTGACTGAACCGTCTATTGTTATCAATGCTACTAAGCAGGATATTACCTGTTATGGCCAATCAACCGGTAGTATTACTACCAGTATCTCCGGTGGCGCAGCGCCTTATGCTATCTTAATGAACGGCGTAGCCGCCAGCGCTGCTATGACGAACCTGGCACAGGGTGATTATACTTTACATATCACTGATGCCAATGGTTGTTCAAAGGATACGTTGATCTCCATTGTATATACTTATCCTGCGCTTAGTATTCAAAATTTGGCACTCACGGATATCAGCTGTTATGGCAGTACGGCTAATATCGATTTTACTGCTACGGGTGGAGATGGTATTTACCAGTACTGGCTTAGCACAGATAATTGGGCCAGCCAAACACCGTATGTCATCGGTGCTCCTTTAACCGCCGGAGATTATGCACTGCAATTCACTGATGGGCATGGTTGTGCTGTTACCAATACTGGTATTTTGTCTGTTACTGCTCCGCCGGCCCAGTTGAGTTTTACGGCGAAACTATCAGACTACAATGGTTACAATATTTCCTGTGCAGGCGGGAGCAACGGGTTTGCCCAGATCACTGCTACGGGTGGGAATGGCGGTACGTACAGCGGCTACACCTATGCCTTGGATAACGGGCCTTTTGGCAGCGCAGCGCTTATACAAAATATCAATGCCGGTACGCATGTTCTGCGTGTAAAAGATGCCAGGGGATGTGAAGCAGTTGCTACCTATAGTTTCACAGAATCTGCGCAGGCTATTGATCTGCAGTTGGTCAGCAAACAGGATGTAACCTGCGCGGGTATTCCCGCGGGTGGTATCAGGGTAGCGGGCAGTGGGGGAGCAGGTGGTTTACAATATAGTATAGATAATACCAACTGGCAATCCAGCGGCATGTTCACCGGCCTGGTAGCGGGCAGTTATACAGTGGCAGTAAGAGATGTGAATAGTTGTGGTGTATCCATTACTGTGCAGGTGAATACGCAAAATGCGCCGATCGTGGTAGATAACATCACCCGTAGCGAGATCGTTTGTTTTGGTACGAAGGGTAGCATTAATGTGCAAGCGCATGGTGGAACCGGCGCGCTTACCTACGAGTACTCCCTGGATGGGGGTGTGTTTACTGCTTTTAATAATAATACAGGGTTCCATGCCGGCCATTATACGGTCCGTATTAAAGATGCGGCGGGTTGTTACTCCGCGGTGTCTGATGTATTAGCTATCACGGCGCCAGCTGCCCCTTTAACCGCCGGGGTGACGATATCTGATTTTAACGGGATAGCTATTTCCTGTTACGGTTTGGCGGACGGGGTTATCAATGTAGCCGCCAGCGGCGGTAATGGCGATGGTTACGCCGGCTACCAGTATAGTATCAATAACAGCGCTTACACCACCAACGGCCATTACAGCAACCTGTCCACCGGTAATTATCAAATAAAGATCCAGGATGGCCGCGGCTGTATAATTACCAGGAACGTAGTGCTGCAACAACCGGCTGCGCCTGTATCACTTGCTGTTACGGGTATTGAGAACCTGGTATGTGGCGCGCAACCTACCGGTAAGATCACCTTACAGGCTGGTGGTGGTATACCGCCTTATGGTTATTCATTGAACAACGGCGCCGCACAGGATGATAACAGTTTTGCGGCATTAAGCGCCGGTAATTATACGCTGCAGGTAAAAGATGTCAATGGCTGTGCCGCTAATACCACGACTAATGTTACTACGCAATATCCTGCCATCACTGCTACGGCTAATGTTATTCCGGTTAACTGTTTTGGCCAGGCAGATGGGGCTATTAAAGTAAGTCCTGCCGGTGGCGATGGGAATTATACTTATAACTGGAATACGGCGGATCTCTCCGGGCCGGATGCTATTAATATCCCTGCCGGTAATTATGCACTCACTATCGCGGATGGCACGGGTTGTTCCGCCTCGTTTAACTATGCTATTGTGCAGCCGGATCTCCTGGTGGTTACTACCGCGGCTGGTCCTGTGTGTGATGGTTTAAGCGATGGCCTGCTGGATGCGCAGGTACAGGGCGGGCTTACGCCCTACCAATATTCGCTGGATGAAGCGGCCTGGCAAAGTTCCGGCAGCTTTGACCAGCTGTCTGCGGGTACCTACCATATTAAAGTGCAGGATGCTAATGGCTGTATTACAGCCAATGAGACCATCATTCCCAAAGCCAATACCCGGCCGGATATTGATTTCCTGGTGGCATCCCGTAAGAATGCGCTGGATACCCTGGCAATAACGGAGATCAGCCTGCCGGCGCCTGACGAAACAAAATGGGCGTTTTCTCCGGAGGCAGTGCTGCTTGGTTATGATAAAGGCATGCCACTGATCAAATTTAATAGTCCCGGTACCTATTGGGTAGAGATGACCGCGCGTTTTGAGGCCTGTACGTATTCCCTCCGGAAAGATATTGAGATCAACGAATATGACCCGCTCTCCGGGCCTGGCTATGATGTACCGGTGCATGTAATAGATACGGTAACGCTTGCGCCTAATCCAAACGAGGGCCAATTCCGGTTCAGGATAACGCTGAACAGGAAGCAACAGGTAGTGGTATATGTGTATACCATCAATGGCGGCATAGCAGGTAAAAAACAGTATTCAAACACATTAACGATAGAGGACCAGTTCTCCCTGGATAACCCCATCCCCGGTACATATATACTCAGGGTGATCGCGGAAAGCGAGAGCAGGGACATACGGTTCATCATCACCCGGTAAAACGCATTATATACCTATGAAGCGCTATATACATTACTGTCTGACACTGATGGCCCTGTTGTTGGGAGCCAGGCAGGTCCAATCCCAGGCGCTGGACCAGCTGGGAGTAAAAAAGGGCGTCGCCATGAGCGGCTCCGTAAACAGCAGCGTTACCGCCTATTCCGCCAGCGGTATTGAAAGCCGGCGTGATCCGCTGGCCTGGTATCTGAACGGCAATATCAACATCAATCTTTTTGGATATGATATGCCCTTTTCTTTTAACTACAGCAACCAGGGCCGGAATTATTCGCAGCCCTTTAACCAGTTCCGGTTTGCGCCGGCCTACAAATGGGCGCGGGCCTATTTTGGCACGACCAGCATGAATTTCAGCAGCTATACCCTGGCGGGCCATTTATTTGACGGGGCAGGCGTGGAGTTGAGCCCTGGTAAATGGCGCGTGTCTGCCATGTATGGCCGCCTGCTCAAAGCCGTTCCTTTTGACGCGGCCGCGCCGGAAAGTTATGCGCGTGCCGCCTACGAGCGTAACGGCTATGGTTTAAAGATGGGCTATGAAGCGGATGGTAATGCTTATGGCGTGACTATTTTCCATGCAAAGGATAAAGCTTCTTCGCTGCCCTATATACCGGATGACGCCAATCTTACGCCCCGTGAAAATGTGGCCGTGGCTTTTAGCCTTCGCCAGAGCGTTGCCCGCCGGGTATTTGTGGATGTAGAGTATTCTATTTCCGCCATTAACCGGGATACCCGCTCAGAGCTAACGAAGTTTGACAGCACCCGGGGCACTTCTAATTTCCTGGGCAATTTCCTGTCGCCCACTTCCAGCACCCGTTATTTTGACGCCATACAGGCGGGCCTGGGATATACCGGTAGCTTTTACACCGTACAGCTGCGTTATGAAAGGGTGGCCCCGGATTATGTAACGCTGGGCGCTTATAACGTGGTGAACGATATGCGTAATATTACCGTGGCGCCCACTGTACAGCTGTTTAACGGAAAGCTGAACCTCTCTGCCAACGCAGGTATGCAGGTCAATAACCTGGATCACAGCAAAAACAGCGATACCCGCCACTGGGTAGCTAATATAACCGCCGGGGTAGTGGTCAACGATCACTGGGCGTTTAACGGCGGGTATTCCAACTTCAGCAACTATACGCGGATCCGGCCGATGGTGGATCCCTATTTTACAGATCCGCTGGACACGCTGAATTTTTACCAGGTGAACAATACCTATAATGCGGCTATCATGTACCGCACCGGGAATAAGGAAAGGCAGCAATCCATTTCCCTGAACACCTCTTACCAATATGCCAGTGACAAAAGCAACGCGGAGGATGCGGTGGCCAACCTGAGCAGATTTTTTACTTCTAACCTGAGCTATGCCTATAATCTGCAGCCTAAATCCCTGTCCATGACGGGATCTGTGAACTACTACCGCAATACCGCGCCTGGTTTAAGCACCAGTTTTATGGGACCCGGTGTAGGGGTGAACAGGCAATACCTGGATAAGACGCTGCGCGCCGGCCTTAATGCGAATTACAACATTACCAGGGCCACTACTGATAATGCAGGCGTGCGTACCAGCACCACCAGTTCCCTTTTTAACACGGCGCTCAATCTTAACTACTCGCCCAAAGGCAAACAGGCAGAAAGCGCCCCGGTGGATGGTAAGAAGCGGTTTTTTGGACGCCAGTCGCATAATATAGGCGGTACCGTAATGTGGCTGCTGCATGGCGCTGCGGCCAACCAGCGCGGTTATAACGAGCTCACTACCACCGTTAATTATACCTATTCGTTTTGATAATCAAGTATAATATAAGATTAAGCATGTTCCGTATATTCCGATACCTGTTATGCCTGCTACTGTTGCTGACAGTAAAGACCAGCCTGCGCGCCCAACAGTACGCGATAACTGCCAGTACCCAGATCATACCGCCTTACAGCGTGTATCTGCCGGATTATGCTGTGCCAGGCAGCGATAAACTGCGCGTGATACTGGTACAGAACGATCTTACCAAACCCGCCTATGATGTACGGCTGCAGCTGACAGTAGAAAGGAACGGACAGGTGATCATGCGTAGTGCGCAGACCTTTAACCCCAGGCCCATTAGTCTGAGCCCGGGTGTACCCACTGTTATTGGTGGCACAGACCTGTTTGATTACCTGCAAAGCAATAATCTTGAGTTCAGCAACGGCTTTAGCCGTGATGAATATGAACGTACCAAGGCCCTGCCGGAAGGCGCTTACCGGATCAGTTTCACGGCATTTGACTATCGCCGTCCCAAAGTACAGGTAAGTAATGCCGGCGCTAATATCTTCTTCTTCCAGAAGAACGATCCGCCCCTCCTGAACCAGCCTGTTTGCGGCAGCCGTGTGGAGAAACGCGATCCCCAGTTCCTTACTTTTAACTGGAGCACCCGTAATACGCCCAGTCCTTTTGGGGATGCCACGGAATATATATTTTCCCTGTATGAAATAAAACCCAAAGGCAGCAACCCTGATTATATTATCCGTAGCGCCCGGCCCATTTATACGGTTACTACACAAACCAATACGATCGTATATGGTCCCGGCGAGCCCCAGCTGACAGACAGCATGGACTATGCGTGGGTGGTGCAGGCCCGTGATAAAGGCGGCCGTGATATGTACAATAACCAGGGCTTTAGCCGCAGCTGTACCTTCTCTTACCTGGGCAGCGATCCGTTTAAGGCCAACAACATTACCAAACCCACGCTGAAAGGCACGGTTACCGGTCAGCGTACCATTCATTGGTCATGGCCGCTGGCGCCTGGCAATGCCGCTTACCAGGTAGAAACCTACCGGCTGCAATACCGCGCTACCAAAAAAGGCGATGTGGAATTTGACTGGATCACCTCGGAAAAACCGCAGGATACCGCACTGGATATTAACAGCCTGGAGCCTAACCGTGCCTATGAGGCCCGCCTGCAATGGCGGATAGCCGGGGTTTATGGGCCATACAGCGACCTGGTGACCGTGACCACAGACTCGCTCAAAACCTTTGTTTGCGGCGTACCGGGCGATCTGACGGCCCCTGCCAATACCAAGCCCCTGATAGCCGCCGTACCCGGTTTGATCGTGCGTATAGGCCATTTTGATATCCTGTTAACGGAAGTAAGCGGCAGCGATGGCGTATTTACCGGCAAAGGCCGTGTGGTAACGCCGGGCTTTGGCATTGGTTTACTGATGAAGTTCGACAGGATAACTGTTAATACCGACCTGGTCGTGATCAAAGGAGAAATGCAGGCGGTGACCGATGGTATTGATAAGTTCGTGAGCGATGCGGTGAAGGAGCAACGGGGCGGTAACGATGTGGGGCAAACGAAATCCGGCGATCTGCCGCCCGATATTGTTACGAAGCTGCACATCTTCACAAAGGAAAACATTGCCGTAGATACGGCAGATGGGACCATTACGCTGAAGGACAGCCAGACTGGCGAGCAGGAGGTGGTGAACTATAAAGACAAGGGTAAAACATTACCGCTCACGCTGGAAGATGTGGACGGTAATATGTACAATATAGATAAGAACGGTAAGGTAACAGCGGCGGGTAAACGGAACCATGACCTGGCCGGGAACCCGGCTGCCCTGGCTGCGCTTAATACCCTGTCACTGGATAAGGGTATGGTGACGTTTGCAGCCTCGCCCAACAGCAAATATGCTTTTGACGCCTGGAAAGATGATTATGCAGGCAAAACCGTACTGGAGCAGAGTTACGAGTCGCTGGGAGGCGGCAAATACCGTGTAAGCGCCAAAGCTATCGTACCGAATGAGCAGGAAGAAGTGATCGCCACGCTGCAGCAGGCGGCCAGTGATATTGATCCGGCAAAGCTCCTGTTTGTCAGTGGCAAAGGTGTGAGCTACCCGGTTGAGCGGAATGGCAATACGTACACCATCAAAATAACCGGCGGCCCTGCCGGCGATGCACAGGAAATATATGCTGCGTACCCGCAAAGCGGCGGACAGTATCTGAGCCTGGGTAAGCTGCTGGTGTCCGGTTATGGACCGGTACAAAAGAAGATCGTGCTGGTGCCAGTAGGCGCGCAGACGGCCGTACCGCTGGAAGCCATTGAGAGCAGCCTGCAAAAGGCTTATGGCAAGATAGGGGTTAGCTATACGGTGGAAACGGATGAAAGCTTCCGCGATAATAAGGATTGGGATGATGATAATAACGGCTTGCTGCAGGACAGCAGGAGCGCATTCCTGAGCGATGGTTTCACGGGCGAGGAAAAAGCCCTGAAGAAAGCTTACACCCGATCCCACAGTGTGGACGACAACACGGTATACCTGTTCCTGGTGAATGAAGCGGCCCTCAGCGATGGTGACCTGGAAGGCAAGATGCCGCGCCAGAGCCAGTTTGGATTTGTGTTTGTAAAAAATGCATCGCCAGAGGCAGTGGGCCGTACCGTAGCCCATGAAACGGGGCATGGCGCGTTTACGCTGGAGCATAGTTTCAGTGCGGGTATTGGGCTGGAGAAAGGCAGCACGGATAACCTGATGGATTATAACAATGGCTATGGCCTGCTCAAATACCAGTGGGATATTGTATATGACCCGGGTCATGTATGGGGCCTGCTGGAAGACGACCAGGAGAGCGGCAGCGTGTCTTATGACGATATCAAGGTATTTGACAAGCTGAAGAACGTGACGCCCGGCAACGATAAAACGAACGGCACCTATACGTTCATCGCACCGTCCGGGTTGTATGTAACCTTGCCGGCAAATGCCACTAAGCCGCGCTTCTCTACACTGGATAGAACGTTCAGCGAGCTGAAAGGCAAGGCGGACCTGAGCAACCCTACGGAAACGCTGATCCCACTGGGTACCCTGGTGTCCTTTAAGATAGGCAACGTGTCCTATAGCCTGTATAATGAAGGGAACACCTTCAAAGGTTTCCGGCGCAGCGATGATCAAACGAAATTCTATGAGGATACCTATACGGCACAGCTGAAACCCAGCTCCGGTATCGGCGTGTTCATGGGCGTAAAGGGCGGTAAGTTCATCAGTTATGCCTCCCGCTATGCCAGTGTAGTGCAGAACGCAGCCATCTCCGGTACTTATACAGCAGCGGGCCCCAAAACGGCTTTGCTCAGTATTGTGGACCTGAAGCCCGCCAGTGATTCGGAAGCGCTGGAAATTACCCTTAAAAATAAAAAGGCAGGCGATGTGGCCTTCCTGGAGCTTGACAATGGCAATTTCCTCCTCGCGAATGACAATATCCACTTTAACTACAAAATTGGCGGCCCTGTTACATTAAAAGCCTTCCTGCTGGATGCGCTGGATGAAAAGAAAACCTTTGCAGATTATGTTGCCTATTTCACTATAGCGACTATGAAGGAAGATGAGCTCCAGGGCCTCTCTTCCTGTATGGGCCGGCAGTTCACCGCGAACTGGCGGAGCTTGCTGGCTACTATCAAGTTTGTGACGTCGATCATCACACAGGGTATCAGGTATAATGGCAGCAAAATCCTGGATGACGCGCGCCTGAAAACGCAGGAGGAACTGTTAAAGCTGGCCCAGGGTAATGTGGAAAAGCTGAAGGAGTTGCAGACTGCCATAGGCGCCGGCGCAGATGCGGCAGCCATTAACAGGATAATGGTAGACAGATACTCGCCCTGCTCACTGGCCGGCCTAACGTTCAAAGAAAGAAAATACCTGCTGGACCAGTTATTGAAAGACGGGTATAATAATAATTTCTGGTATACGGATCCTGCGTGGTATACTTCTGATGACGGGGAGTTCATTGTAGCGGACCTGATCCAGACCACACCACCGGAAGACCAGCCGGCCCTGCTGAAAGAGGGCTTCCGCGCCAATAACTACGAATGGCTGCGGAACCTCTGGAGTGCATCGCGTAAGTTCACCAACGGTGTAGGATATGCAGATGTGCATGGTATTTTTGACGTCATCAATCCATGGATTGCCGCAAATTTCAGTAAGCTGGGTGTGCAGCCGGTGCAGCACACGCTTTCTGATCCGATGTTCGGAAACGCTACTTATTTGTACTATCCTGGCCTGACACCGTATTTGCTGGGCCTGGATAACAATGAGACGTATAACATTTCCAGGTATACGACATATTATACTGGTCCTGAGCCTGTGAACGCTGATATTGAATTTGAGGATGCCGGCAGGGTCTACTTCACGGAGAACTACGGGGTGAGGAATGATTCATTAATGCTCCGCAACGCGGATGAGAGGTCCGAACCGAACGTAAAGGTATGGTACGAGGAAAAATATGATCCATTTGAGCCTGTGACCATCCTGATAGCGCAAAACTATGCAGAAGATGGCTTTACCGCGGGGAAACGGTTTTTAGTGCCCGCTTATATGGCAATGGTATATAACAACGACATCCACCGTACCGAAATTAGCCGCTTTGTCACGAC
The DNA here is from genome assembly GCF_008386695.1 of Chitinophaga agrisoli. Lineage (GTDB taxonomy): Bacteria > Bacteroidota > Bacteroidia > Chitinophagales > Chitinophagaceae > Chitinophaga > Chitinophaga agrisoli. Next base: position 514,619 of record NZ_VUOC01000002.1, on the reverse strand, counting down.
TGCCGGCAATGTGGTGACCCTTGCCACGGCGCTATTGGCGGCGCCTGAAACCGGCGGTTCGTCACTGGCAATGATCACAGCTATTACCGGGAAGGTATCCGCTGTAGTAGCAGCGGCAGACCTTTTTATACAGGCGGAGAAGAACAGCCTTAGCCCCGCGGAATATGCCGCTAATCAACAGTATTACCAGGCCTGGGACCAGGTGAAAGCGGTAACAGCTTATGCCAGCATTGCCGTAGCCGGCGCCAATGGCCTGCAATGGATCAGCAGCACCGTGAGGCGCCTGAAGCCGGTGCTGGACAAGATACCGGTATCACAAACAGCCCTCGTCAGGGGAGTTGAAAATCTGAAGGATATTCCGAACTCGTCTGCTGCCCTGATAAAAGGGTTTGGGGAAGAATCTCCGATGTTTACCCGCGCCAGCAAAGTAAAGTATAGCAGTATAACTGAAGTAGACGAGATTAAAGTGGTAGCTGGTTTTGATGATGAGTTTTCAAAGGCCAAATTCTTCCTGTTTAAAGGCGGCGGCGGTCCGAAAGATTATGTGCAGGTATCTGCTGATCCGATCGTAAATCCCCGGCTACCTGCCGGTGTTGCAGTAGATGCAGCCGTGCTTGCTAAACCTGAAGTTGTGGGTACGATAGATGACCTGGTAAAGGGCAGTCTGTTAAAAGAAAGCGGGGAAGTGGGCGTAATGGCACAGGCGGCCATTGCCGGAGCTACCAACGCCAGGTTTAATCCGGCATCTTTTACCCGGGCTGTAGCGAAACGATATACGCTGGCTCCGGCCATTGCTACAGAAACGGCGCCGGACGTAATTGTGCTGGTACAGCCTGAACAGGCCCCGCAGATGATATACGCAACGGCTGCGGCCGCACAAAGGATCATTGAAAAAGTAAGGGAAAAAGACGGATGTACCCGTTGTGAGCTTTTCTCCCAGGAGATCTGTCATAAATTTGAGAAGCTGGACGCCAAATCAGGTGGCGCTGCATATGCAGTGGCGGTGAGTAAATTGTGCGCGCAGCTGTCGCCAAACAATGTGAACAGTGTATTGGATTACCTGCTGTCGACCAATATGGATAATGCGACGCTGGCTGAATTCCTGAGTGATATTGGGGCTACTGGCGGGGTTGCGCATCTTGCCGGAAATATCAGGTCTATAGATGCCAATTTGGTGGATGCCTGGAAACTAATGAAAGCCGCTAAAGGCGATGCTTCGAAGAATTACCAGGTAGATTTTGCTGCACTGAGAGAGATCAGAGCTGCCAGGACAGATGCTACTTTTAATACGGAAATCGGCGGTGACGATGGTTTTGAAACAGCCTTGACTGCCAATATTTTGTTGAACTGCGCTACCTGTGCCCCCGGACAAGACTTCGTACGGACTGCGTCAGAATATGTAAAGGACTTCCGCAATTTTGCGGTTATTAATGGGGAGAACAAAGAAAGTGTGTGGAATGACCTGAAACACCGGAAGGCGATAAACCTGGTGGTGGGCGCCGGCTTCCAGATCAAGGTGCTGCGTGACGCTGCCCGCTTGTTTCAAGGAGGCACGATACGATTCGATGACAGCATTGATGACAGAGATGCCGACGATCCAGGTGACGCGCCGGCAGATGGTGAACCAAGAAGCAAATGCCGTTATGATATCCGGATAAAAGGCACTGGTTTTGCTAGCGAGGATAAACACTTCGAGTTCAAGAGCTGGGGACAGAAGCGCCTGAAGGCCTTTCTCGCAAGTCGATCCATACGTAACGGTTTTGCCAAACAATTGCATACCTATTTACATGAAACTAATAACATAGCGGATCTGACTTATTTTTTTGATGGCCTCAGGATAAGTAAGGAGGAGGCCAGATCCGTGTTGCGGGAGGTGTTCAGGGATAATGCGAACGAGTGGTTTGGCGAAAATGGTACCCTGGGCGTTATTAAAATGGACCAGCTGTTTAACACGAGTGATATCAACGATTTTAAGAAGGAGGCGGAAGATCTGAACAGCAGTATTTATTCATTTGTAAACTGGGTTGAAAAATGATGTTACGTTTGAAGGAAACATGGACGGGCTACTACGCAGTGTTTGCGCAAACCGCTGCCTGCCTGTATGTATACCATAACCATACAATTATAGAAATAGACAGACAAAATAGCTCCAGCCGCACTATAGTGGCTGGAGTAACGAAGTATCATATCAGGGCGCTGGCCCTGAACGGGGGGGTAGTGCTGGGTTATAACAGCCGGGCGGTGTACTTTTCACCAGATGGCAGTGCCCTGGAATTGGGGGAGCAGCTATACCCGGAGTGGCGGTACGACCATGATATTATTGTCACTAATAAAACGCAGGAGCCGTATACGCTGGAAAGAAGAACGCCGGAGGGCGGGGCCGTATGGGCAAAGGAGCTGAAACTCGCGAACCAGCAATATGTACACGACGATGTGCTTTATTTTAAGCGTAAGGATGGTGCTATTACCAGGCCATCCATTCTTAACAAACTGCTGCTACGCAACGGCGAATACCAGGAACTGACGGATTTTGGCGGGGATACCGGCTACCATATCCTGACCTTTCATAATAATACCCTTGTGTGCCTGCTGGATAACGGCATCATTACCGGCGTTGACCCTGACAGCGGCGACATTAAATGGACGGTGGAAGGATGGGTTGACAACGAGGGCCAGCCGCAGCCGGGTTATCTGCATGGTCCTTTGCAGGGCGGCGTATACCAGGATAAGATCTACTCGCTGCTGGGACCCAATTTAGCCAGCTTTGACCTGGAAACACGCAGCTGCCGGTTACTGAAAAAAATTGAGAAGGACCCGCAGGGAGAGACCGTATTTGTAAAACGAGGCGCCCTGTATGGGCATCATATATACTATACAGCGGATAACGGCGCCAGACAGTGGAACCGTTTTGGGGTATTTGATGTTCATCAGCAGGAGATCCTATGGCAAACCCAATTATCGTTACCGAAAGGAGCTATGCTGAATACGGAACCTATTATATCTGCGCATTACGTGTTCGTGAATGACAGCGCCTTTAATCTCTATATTTTTGAAAAGGTATGATGTTAGTCAATATACTCCCAGTGGAAAGTCAATTGTTCTATCTCATTATTTTTATATGAGCCGGAGATCTTTACCAGCCTGGGATTTAAACCGTCAGCGAGGTCCGCGCAGAAGAAGCGGCTTGGTTTGCGCGGTTTCGGATTGCCAGCGCCTGCAATATTCCCTTTTTGCGTGGTAAACCATATGCCTTCCACAGCATTGTAATGATAGCCGTGTACGCTGTTTATGTATTCGCCATCCTGCAGGGCAATGGTTTCCGAGCTTTTACCGACTCTGCCCTTCAGGCCGGATGATTTTTCGTTATAAAAGACCTCCAGGCCACACAGCTTGTATGCCTCATTTGTATGCGCGATGATCTTTGTGATCCGTTCTCCACTCACGCCGGAAAAAGGGTTATGCGTATACGGCCCACCGAAGGAGCCTACTTCCTTTTTAATAACTGTTTCAGTGTAAGGCTTTGATGCCGGGTCAAAATATGGCCAGCATTTAGCAGCCCGCAAAAACTCATTCAGTTCTGATTCATATTGCACACTAATTTGATTTCTGCGCTGCAGCGCGGCATGCTCGGCACGGATCTTACAATCTTCAACGTTTGTCAGGTAAGTATCCCAAAGCCATGCCATAGACCAGCCATCATAAGTGTCTTTTACCATTGAGTCCTTCACTTGCGAGGGGAACCCTATCCATTTTTCCAGAAAGGTCATCCGCCAATCCATTAATTCAGCCCTGGTTTTATTTACGGCATCTGTGTATTCCGCTATACTGTTTTTTAGTTGGGTTTTGTTGGCGTCAAGTGTTGCCTGATCAGGCTCTTTACCGTACAGGTCTTTATAGTTAACCACCATCATATGCCTCAGGGTGATCATAATCGTGCCCAGTCCTACCAGGTAAGGTAATACCTCTTTCGATTGCTCAAGGAAATGCGGTTCTTTTTCCACTATTCTAAGGATCACTTCTTCGAGTTTTGGCCCTTTTAAGCCGGGTGAATTTTTGATCTCATTGAGTACTTTCAGCTGTCCTGCCAACATTTCCCTCAATTGTTTCAGTTGCGCCTCTTTCAGCAGTTCACGTATACGATTATCCACATAACTCTTCATTTGTTCCCAGAGATCAGCCAGTTTGTTATGCTCGCTCCAGAACAAGCCGACCAGGAATGAGAGTGAACCGCCAGCCGTGGGGATCTGTCCGATCAGACTCAATGCGCCTGTCCGCACCAAATCGTTTACTTCAGTATACGATGTGGCTTTGGCGTCTACGGCCTGGTCTATAACGGGTACGGGCTTAAAAAGCTGGTTATCCGTTGAAGTCAGGGAATGCTGCACCACGCTGGCATCATCAGTGGTTTTGGCAAGATATACATCGAGAAACTTGTTGCTGTGCATTGCTTTTATACGGTAATACCCGTCGCCTGCAGGTTCCATGAGAAAGCGGCTATTTTCCCCGGAAGGGTCCCACTGCCACAAAATAACAGGGGCCTTATCGTTTTGCGAACTGTCATGTATGGCTACATAACGGTCATAATGTGGTAATTTGAGCCAGTAGAAATTGTCACCGCCACGATCGAACCGGAATTTCTGCAAATTGTTCTTTGGATCGAATGTCATTTGGCGGAGCTCACTGCCAGGTGTATTGGAACTGAATCCAAGCGCTTTACCGCTATGCCTGGCAATAAGATAATAGTGCTGATTTTCCCGGGACCTGAATGCCATAGGTTAGACTTTTTGGTTATTTGAGGCTTGTAAAGTAATTATAATTATTTTTAATAGAAGATAATTTTTCTTCCGTTATCAGTTGCCATGGTTTTAAAATAGTCCGGTAAGGATTGGCGACGTACATGACTGCGACGGGACTTAGTGGTAAACTTTGTATCTTCATAGTATCTAATCTTATTTGTTGCTATCACCCTGAAACCCGCCTTTATTCTTAACCTCAAAAACTTCACTCATGAGTGGATCAACAACTGTAGCAAACCCTAACAAAACTTTATGGGAAAAAGGTGATTTTACCCGCATTTCCGAAACCATGCGCGAAAGCGGCGCGGCACTGGTTGATAAATTCGGTATTAGCGCCGGTATGGATGTATTGGACCTTGGTTGCGGTGATGGCACTACGGCCATTCCCGCGGCAAGACTGGGCGCCCGTGTAGCTGGCGTGGACATTGCCCGGAACCTGGTGGATGCCGGAAATAAACGGATCCAGGAAGAGGGCCTCACCAATATCTCCATCAGGGAAGGGGATGCCACGAACCTGGAGGGGATCAATGACGAAAGTTTTGACCTGGTGGTAAGTATCTTCGGCGCTATGTTTGCGCCAAAGCCGTTTGATGTGGCCAGGGAAATGGTACGGGTTACGCGTCCCGGCGGCCGGATCATCATGGGCAACTGGATACCCGGTGATCCCACATTGGTAGCCCAGATATTAAAGATCAGTTCCGCATACACCCCTCCGCCACCCGAAGGATTTGTAAGCCCTATGTTATGGGGGGTAGAAAGCCATGTAATTGAGCGGTTTGGTAAAGCCGGTATCCCTGCTGAAAATATTTCTTTTGAGAAGGATACCTATACTTTTAATGCTCCTTTTTCCCCGGCTGCATTTGTTGAAAGATTCAGGGACTATTATGGCCCTACCATGACTGCATTTGAAGCCGCGGAGAAAGCCGGTAAGGCTGCGGACCTACAACGTGAGCTGGAGGAGTTATTTAACCGTGAGAACCGGAGTGGTGATGCTGGTAGTACGTCCATTCCGGCTGCATTCTTTAGAATAACGGTGAACCGTTAGGCCTATAACTATCGCTCCAACCCCGGAAACACCAGCGAGGATCCAGGCGCCATATTTTTATTACCCCCAAAAAACCACCGCATGAAACCATTTGCTACACTATGCACGAGTGTTATGCTCTGTTGCATCGTACATTCTTTTACCCTGGCACAACCCGTTAATAAAAGCGATTCGTTGGTATTGGTTGATCTTTACAACAGCACAAACGGCCCCGGCTGGCTGAACAACAGCGGCTGGCTGAACGGCCCTGTTGCCCTTTGGAGTGGCATTTTCGTGGAAGACGGGCGGGTAACATGGATCAACATGACTTCTAATAACCTCAGTGGCCCGATCCCAGCATCCATCGGTAAGCTGTCAAAGCTGAAGGTACTGCTGCTAACGTTTAATTCCATTACCGGCGATTTCCCCGCCAGTTTCAGGCGGCTGTCTGAGCTGGAGGACCTGGGAATGGCCAGAGTGACAATGGAAACCCAGATACCCGCCTATTTAGGCCGGCTGCCTAAGCTGCGCACCCTGTATCTTTCCGGGCGGTTCAAGGGGCGTATTCCTGCAGGATTGGGAAAGGCTGGCAATCTGGAGGTCTTGTACATCAACGGCAATCCTGAGTTGCACGGCCGCATTCCTGCTTCCCTTGGCAGGCTATCCCGGGTAAAAGACCTGAACCTGGCTGACAACGATCTAAGCGGCCAGATACCCGGTTCTTTTCGCAAATTATCTGCAGTGGCTGCCATGGATCTCCGGAATAACCGGTTGCGCGGGCATATTCCCCGTTTCCTGGGCAGGCTAAACCAGTTAGGGTGGCTATACCTGGGCGGGAATCAATTTGGCGGCCGTATTCCTTCCAGCCTGGGCGAGCTCCCGAACCTGGCCGCCCTGGATCTTGCTACCAACAAACTACGTGGCCATATTCCGCTTAGCCTGTGCAAGCCGCCGCTCGGGTCACTTTTTCTTAATTCCAACCGTTTGAGCGGCCGGATCCCGGATTCACTGGTCAACCCTTCGGAGCTGTTCCTGGATCATAACCAGCTGAGTGGCCCGGTACCTGCGGCGGTCATAGACAAATTCCGTATATGGCCGTTCAGCCTGCGGCTGGAATATAACCGCTTTACTTTTGACGGACTGGAAAATGTGCGGCAGCGTTCGAACAATACCTGCAGCTATTTTGAGCAGGCCAGTATCCCGCTCAAAAGAAGCGGGAATGTATTGTATGTAGATGCGGGCGGTACGCTGAGCAATAACAGCTATATCTGGTGGAAGGATGGCGTACAGCTGGTGCGTAAAGTGGGCGATTCTACTTATACAGCGACCGGATCCGGGTATTATTATGCGCGTGCGCATAATAATACTATACAACTCTTGTCCCTGTTCAGTGACACCGTTTTTGTAAAAGTGGATACCCTGAGTAACAGACCAGTAATATCGCCGGTACGCCTCAAAAAACCTTCCATGCTCCGGTTCTTATTTTATCCGAACCCGGTAGTGCATACACTGTACCTCCGCATTGTTGAAGATAAGACCAGCGGACCAATGGACATTTCTATCATAGATATGAACCAACGGGTGGTATTGCAGAAAAGGATCGCTGCCATAAGCGGACAGTCATTTATTCCTGTAGACATATCCCCGTTGACCAGCGGCGTATATATACTAACGGTAAGGAACGGCGGCAGGCAGGGCAGCCAGCGTCTGGTGAAGGTAGCGGGGCGTTAGGGGAATTGCATGCGTACAACGTTAAATTATAAAGGCGGGTTGATTTTGTATACCGTGATATCATAAATTTACCGGAAAAATAAGGTGAACTATGAAACCATGGACATTAACCAACAAACGGGCCTTAGTAACGGGCGGCACAAAAGGTATAGGCAAAGCAATCGTAAACGAGTTACTGGCGCTGGGCGCTGAAGTGTTATTCACCGGCCGGACAGTGGAAGACGTTAAGGCACGGGAAGCGGAATGGCAACAACAGGGATTGAAAGCTTACGGCCTTGCGGGTGATGTAACGGACGCGGATCACCTGGCAGCGGCGATACAATGGGTAGAAAGCCATTGGGGGAGCCTGGAGATCCTGGTGAACAATGCCGGTACTACCATCCGCAGACCCAGTGTGGATTTTACCACAGAAGAATACCGCCGGGTGCTTGATATAAACCTGATAGCGCCTTTTGAATGGAGCCGGAAACTGTATCCGTTATTAAAACAAAGCGGCAATGCTGCGGTAATTAACATCTCCTCTGTGGCCGGCTCACTGGATGCCGGTACCGGCGCGCCATATGGCATGTCCAAATCAGGGCTAAATCAGCTTACACGTAACCTGGCGGGAGAGTGGGCGAAAGAAGGTATCCGGGTAAATACGGTATCTCCGTGGTACACCTATACGCCGCTGACAGAAAATGTACTGGCCAAACCGGAAGTACATGACCGGATCGTTTCCCGTACGCCCATGCGGCGGATAGCGAAAGATGAAGAGATGGCCGGTGTGGTAGCTTTTCTGGCAATGGATAAAGCTTCGTATATCACCGGGCAGGAAATAAAAGTAGACGGGGGTGGGTCAATTGGGTTGTTCTGAGACCCGTTTAAAAGAAATTAAACACATCGTCGTTAGCGGTCAGTATTGCGGAACGATGTCTATTCGTTGTTGATCTTCCCGGTACCACTGAGCAGGAGGCGTAAACATTATAAAGGGCCTCTGGGAAGACCCTTTATAAATCATCCTAAACGATTCAAGTGTTACATAACATTAGAAATAAAGGTCAACAGTCTAATAATAAAATCAACGCAAATGAAAACTTTTCCCCAGTTTAATTTAAATGATCTTTGTTTTTTTGATTTTTTTGAATTTCTGTTTTTTCTCGTTTTGTTTGGTACCATAAAACCAGGTGCCGTTTTTTCAGGATTCAGTTCCGCCCTCCTACGTCGGCGGTGAGATCAAATTACCACGATCAAAAGACCGAACCCGGTCTATTTACAGAATCGTTGTTGGTAATTCGAAAGGTTTTTGGATATGGTTGGGGGTTATTAATTAAAAGTACGAATAAACCTTGCCGATAACCGTTAACCGGTGGTTAACCGGGTGCATCTTTTAAACTCTTAACAATCTATTAGAATGAAACATCGACCGATATTATTCGGCACCAATGCTGCAGGCTATTGTTGGACTAAAGCAAAGGCCTGGGTGACCGGGCCTTTATTTTATCTTACAAATAATAATAAGATTTAATAAATATTATATATCTTCAGATCAATTAAAAACCCACAAAATGAAACCCTATTTAATGTTACTATTCGCTGCCGTATGTCTGGCAGCCGTTAAACCAGCTCACGCGCAGAAAAATGAAATAAGTTACGATTTACATGTTAAACAAATGAAAGTCCATACACCTGGTGATTCAGGTGTGATATCTGTAAGGATCGATTGGAACAGTGCAGCGCCGTTCTGTGGCTATTCAACAATAAACATATATTTGGCAAGCACCCCGAACGGAGCGCCTTTATACTCACAGCAGATAAACACGATGGGCCAATGCTTTTCTTCAGTAGCCATTAGGGGGCCATGGGCCGGAACGGATGTTATGGCAGAGGTAATATGCAGCACAGGGTTGAAGGCACAGAGCGCACCTGGCTATCTTCATTCAGGATTTGATCCGCTAATTCTCTCTTGTTCTTTTCCTAAATAGTCTCAAGCCCCGCGGACCGGGCTTTTTTGTAAAATGCTGCCCCCTCTCGGCACCGGTTTTCTCCCTGCCAGGATTAAGGGAGACTAGCAATAGCCGGAAATGCAAAAGTTTCCGTACATCTTAATCTCATTAAAAACACCCTAATATGAAACCCTACTTAATACTACTTGCCATCTGTCTGGCAGCAGTTAAACCTGTACTTGCGCAGACAAACGAAACACAACCCACTTTATTGGTTAACCAATCAGGTTTTGACACTAAAGAGGACCATGCACGTCTCGACACGGGTATCGTTTCCGTAACAATTAGTTGGAACGGTTGGCCGTGCCAAAATGTGCAGGTCAACATTCTTCCAGCGGGGCAACCAGGCGCGCCGCCTATCGCGTCAAAATGGATAAACGTTATTACCACTGGTTGTTTTAATAACGTGGCCTTTGGCGGAATAACTGCCGGTACCCAGGTAACTGCAGAGGTAATAATCAGCACAGGACTTAGGGGGTATAGCGCCTCAGGCTACGTTGGCGCTGGATGGCCACCCTTATTCCTTGAAGTAGAACTACCAAATTAAACTTTGAGCCCGGGTAACCGGGCTTTTTTGTCTTCTATACTCGTTTGTATCGTTTGGTCAAAACTCAAAGTCTTCGGGATCCGCGATCAGCCCTAACTTATCGTCATATCTTAACGGAGCAACAGGAAAACCTTCATGTATTAGGTAATTTCTCAAAACAGATTTTCGCAGCATGGGCAGTGTATACTAATTTTATGCTATCTCTTTCCGACGTGGATAAATATTTCTCAGCCATATAAGTGGACATAAACGATTATACTTGCCATGTAACTCGATACCGGTAAGGAGTAATTGAAATTACGATATTACACCCAATAGTCCCGTATAACTTCGATGTGATATTCACCTGAAAAGTCCTTAAAATACCTTTCTATTATCAGGGGAGCGTTATCTTCATCCTACCAGGTCATTTCAAGCACATTCTCCAGGGCTTCGTCCGGGTCTTCCTCACCGCTGGTGTAATAGCCATACAGCTCAACAGAGACGTAATTACCGCCATTTTTCATATTAAACCAGTATTTGCCATGTAACCCCTTCAGATCGCAGCTGGACTTTGCCTGTTCGCAGATGGCCGCTATAGTTTCCAGCTTTTTGTTTTCGAGGGTGCCGTCTTTGGTGTTAATCTTAATTGGAATCCGATGTCGGTTGCCATATGGGGATAGTATTAATTACGGGTTACCAGCGCGTGGGCATAAATTGTCCATGGGAAAAAGTTGGGTCGTACATGGGCGCATAACCATTATAGCTGCTTCTGCTTACGCCAACACTCCCGGAAATGGAAAATGTTCTATCGTTGTTGATATACATGACGCCTACCCTGGCAGCAGGGTTGATCTCAAAATTAGGGTTAGTGCGCATTAAACCATAGTTCTTGTTAGCCGCGGGTTGATAGAATCCGCCATTGTATTGTAAAAGGGTAGGGGCTACGGAAAGCCCTCCAAAAGCAAATATGTTATTGGTAATCTGCCGGTTGAGCTGCATAGCTAATGGCGCGGATAAAAAGCTGGTGCTTCCTCCTTTAAATGCGGCAAAACCAGTGGTAATGCCGGTATATTTTGTAATAAACCATTTTTTCTGAAGGTGGCCGGTATCGGTGGCCTGGCTTTGCTGCGGCCCGGTGTACAATGGAGACTGTGCCTTTACAGCCGTGCCAGACATTAAAACTGCGATAAGAATGATTCCCCGTATCATACCATGAAGATAACTATCCTTTTTGTTAATAATGCTAATAAAATCATAATATTTCGTGGATACCGGCCGGAGCTGTTTAACGGCTGCGCCATTTCGCAGGTATTTATTAATATTGCTAAAATACCTGTTATGCAACCCTCCGACACTCACAATCAGCGCATTGCCAAAATGAGCTTTGCCTCCGTTTACCCGATGTACGTTACAAAGGTGGAGAGTAAAGGCAGAACTAAAGAAGAGTTACACCAGGTAATAGAATGGCTGACAGGTTTTGATAACAAAAAACTGCAGGAACTGATAACGGAGAATGTAACATTTGAAACGTTTTTCCAGCGGGCTTCGCTACATCCCAATGCAAGCCTTATTACCGGAATGATCTGCGGGTATCGTGTGGAAGAAATTGAAAATCCGTTGACGCAGAAAGCCCGTTACCTGGATAAGTTGATAGATGAGCTGGCGAAAGGCAGGAAGATGGAAAAGATCTTGCGTGGAGGATTGTCTTAATTTTTTATTGCTATACGTTGTGATCTGTTCAATTATGCGGAGAAATACGGCAGCCGTTGGGTTAGCGGCCATTATGAGTTTATTGTTTGCCATGGGTTGCAAAACCAAACCGGATCATCACCGGTATACGATTGTTGTAGTGGGCTCCTCCACTGCGGAAGGGTATGGTATTAAACCGAAGGACAGTTGCTGGGTGAACCGGTTTGCCTACTCACTGGGCCCGGAAGTAGCGGTGCATAACATTTCCAGGAGCGGTTATTCTACCTACGAAGTAATGCCTACCGGCACCAGTAAAGAAGGCCGGCCGGCGCCGGATGAGCAGCGAAATATTACCAAAGCGCTCAGTTTCCATCCGGACGCTATTATTATCAACCTGCCTACCAATGATGCTGCTGCCGGTTACAGCCTGGAAGAGCAGCAGGCTAATTTCCGGACGATCATACAAACCGCAACGGATAAACATATCCTGGTGTGGGTGACTACTACCCAGCCACGTACCAATACTTTCGGACACCCCCGTAATACGCTGCCGCAGATGCGTGATTGGCTGCTGGCTACCTATGGCGACAAAGTGATCAATTTCTGGGAGCCGTTTGCCAACCCTGATAATACGATCAACAAACAATATGACCAGGATGGTATCCATCTGAATATACCAGGGCACCGCATCCTTTTTGAGCGGGTGGCGGCAAAACATATTATGGATACGGTGTTATATTATCATAATATCCAGACCACCAAAAGTGGATCAAAATGATTAACTTATCCGTTGTAATCAATAAAACAAATTATGCAAGACCTGGTAACCCAATTCAGAGCCCTGCATCAGCAGGATAGTCCGCTTATTCTTCCCAATGTATGGGATGCCGGTGGGGCCGTTATTGCCACATCGCTGGGCGCAAAAGCAGTTGCTACAACGAGTGCGGGCGTGGCATGGTCGCTGGGATACCCGGACGGTCATACTTTACCCACCAACCTCCAGGTTGAATTGACTAAAAGGATAGCCAGGGTGATCACTGTTCCTTTATCTGTGGATATGGAAAACGGTTATAGTGCAGATCCGGAAATTGTTGCGCAAAACGTTATTGAGATCATAAGGGCTGGCGCATCCGGTATAAACCTGGAGGATGGCCGGGACTCCCCGGAGATCGTTATAGCTAAGATCAAAGCAATCCGCGAAGCAACGGCAAAGGAAGGATTGGACGTGTTCATTAACCTTAGAACAGACATCTACCTGCAACAGCTGGTACCCAGCGATAAAGCAGTGGAAACCACCATAAAAAGAGGGCTTGCCTATAAGGAGGCGGGTGCGGACGGGCTTTTTGTTCCCGGGCTGGCGGCCTCCGGGGATATAAAAGCCATTACCCAGGCCCTGGCAATGCCGGTGAACGTAATGGCCTGGCCGGGTCTTCCGGCGGCGCTGAAGCTTGCGGAACTGGGCGTTAAAAGGCTTTCCGCCGGCTCCGGGATATCGCAGATCGTCTGGCAGGGTGTCGCGGATATGACAAAGGACTTCCTGGCCAATGGCGACTCCGCTTCTCTGACGAAAGAGAACATGTCATATGGTGACCTGCAGGCATTGTTTTCCAGGATCAGTTAAATGTAAAAGAATTATAGAGATGGGCCGGCTCAAAAGCTGGCCCATCTCCATTTCCAGCAACCTGTCTTCACATTATTTACCGTCAATTTTAATCACCACTTTCCCCACAGCCCCTTTTTCCAGGTGCCGGTAAGCCTGTACCGCCTCATCAAATGAATAGGTCTTTTCAATGACCGGTTTGATCTGGTTGTCTGCTATAAATTTCACCAATCTTTCGAATGCTGCGGTGCTCCCTACCAGTACACCGCGTACCTGTGCCGCTTTAAAGATCACGGGTAACAGGTCCAGGGAGGCAGTGGTGCCGCCCAGAAACCCGATCACTGATACCTGGCCGCCATTTGCCACCGCTTGTACAGATCTATTGAGGTTGCCGCCTCCAACAATATCAATGATATTGTCTGCACCGTTCCCGCCGGTGAGCTCCAATACTTTTTCCTGCCATTCCGGAGAAAGGTTATAGTTCACAATATCACTGGCGCCAAGCTGTTTTAATAATGCCTGTTTTTCCTGGCTGCCTGTCAGTGAAATTACGCGGGCGCCCATAGCAATGGCCAGCTGTGCGGCGAATAGGGCCACGCCGCCGGTTCCTTGTGTTACCACGGTCTGTCCGCTTTTTAACTGGCCATGTTCTATTAGCGCAGACCATGCGGTTAACGCGGCGATGGGCAGGGTAGCCGCTTCGCTGTCGGATAAACTATCAGGACTCCTAACAACACCGGTTTCGCTTAAAAGGGCATATTCTGCCAGACCGCCATCTACAGCTCCTCCAAGGGCATATAAGGAAACATCCGAAGGATGCCGCATACCGGTTGTCCAGGTAGGGAACATGGTAGACATCACCCTGTCGCCCTCTTTAAACTTCGTTATGCCGTTACCGATAGCTACTACTGTTCCCGCGAAATCAGACACCGGGACGATGGGCATTTTCATCAGGTGGGGCAGATAGATCCCGTCAATAATAGCTTTATCCCTGAAATTGAGCGATACCGCGGATACTTTTACCAGCAGCTGCCCGGTGCCGGGCTGAGGAATGGGCCGGGTTGCCTGGTTTAAATTTTCCAATCCGAAGCCTTGTATTTCCCATGTTTTCATACCTTTAAAAGTTGATTTTAGTGTGCTTTGAACAATTGTTCACTTGTTTTTGATGGACCAAAACTATCACGCAAATAAATCAATATCAAGAAGTTACATTTTTGTCAGCTAGTGACAGAGGAGTCACTATTACAGCGTTTCAATCAGTTAGCAAATGAAAAAAGTTGAAAAAAGATACTGGGCGGCGGATGATTGTCCTATAACAGCTGCGATCGATGTGATGGGCGGGAAATGGAAGCCCATTATCATATGGGCTCTGATCAATGGTAACAGGCGTTTTGGGGAGCTGCACAAGCTGATACCGGGAGCGGCAGTAAAGGTACTTTCCAGGCAGCTGAAGGAGCTTGAAATGGACGGGATCATCACCAGAACAGCTTATCCCGAGGTGCCGCCCAGGGTGGAATATGATCTGACAGATAAAGGGAAGTCGCTTACTGAAATCATGCAATCATTATCGCTGTGGAGCCAGGCTAACGTACTGGAACGGATATAGCTTTTTTTATTTGTACACAGTTAAACTGACTTGTCTGTTTTAGGTATTTTTGTATTAGATTTGAGCAGTAAACTGTTCATATAGGGGCCTGTATTTACCTGGAGCCGGGTTTTAGTGAACAACTGAAATAGCAAACTTATTTATGTCAGCACTATTCTTCAAAAAGCTGAGGGAAAAGATCTCCCTTACAACGCAGGAGGAAGAAATAATCAGGCGCTATATTATTTCAAAAAAGATCCGGAAAAAACAATACCTGCTACAGGCAGGCGATGTTTGTAAGGCGTTGGCATTTGTAGAGCAAGGCGCATTAAGGGCTTACTCTGTAGATGACAAGGGGCAGGAACATATTATACGGTTTGCGATGGAAGGCTGGACAATTTCAGACCTCGACAGTTTTATGACCAGCGAGCCATCTATTTACAACATTGATGCGCTGGAAGATACCGAGATCATTTTCATTCCCAAAAGCGCCTGGGAAGAAGTTAAAAAGGTGGTGCCCCAATACGAGCTGTTTATCCGGCTTGAGCTCATGGCCGCATATTCGGATATGCAAAAAAGGATAACAGCCCTTATCAGCCTGACGCCGGAGGAAACCTATACTTATTTTGTATCTGTATATCCCTGCATCGTACAGCGCGTACCACAACATATGATCGCCTCCTACCTGGGGCTCACGCCTGAAACGCTGAGCCGGGTAAGGAAAAGGCTATTTACAGGCAAATAAAGCTAAAGTCCCCGGGAAAAGTATTGACGATAGTCAACAATTTTTCTTGCCTGGAATCAATGGAAGAAAGCACAGCGCCGTTGTAGTTTTGTATTATAAATTAATCTTATAATACAAACAAAGAAACAATGAAAAAGATAGCAAAGTCAGTCCGGGTTTCCATGATGTTTTTGGCTATTGGGCTTATCAGTTCTTCTACGCTGCAGGCCTGCAAATCAGATGATAATGATCCAAAGCCGCATGAGCCGGCGCCGTTACAGTTACAGGTTATCACTGCTTCGCCGGAGGGTTTCCAGGTGAATTCAACTTTAATAACAGGGGAGAAGGATGCTGTGCTGATCGATGCCCAATTCACCATAAGTGATGCGGATAAGCTGGTTAAGATTATCCAGGATACCAAAAAGAACCTGACCACCATTTATATCACCCACTCTCATGCGGATCATTATTTTGGCCTGGTGCAATTGAAAAAAGCTTTTCCTAATGCTAAGATAGTGGCCCTGGCGGCAACGGTGGCTGATATACAAAAGAAATGGAAGGATCAGCTGGCGCAATGGCAGCCGCTTTTTGGCGATGGGATCACGGCAAATCCTATTATCCCGGATGTGCTTACCGGCACCACGCTAACCCTTGAAAACGAAACGTTCCAGATCACGGGAGGTTTACAAGGCGATGAAGCCGGGAACTCTTATGTATGGATCCCTTCACTGAAAGCGGTGGTATGTGGCGATACTAACTACAACGGCGTTTTTCCGTGGACGATCGAAACAACGCCGGAGCAACGCAAAGGTTGGATCAGTACCATTAATACCATTGCAGCGCTTAAGCCGGCACTAGTGGTGGCCGGACACAAAAATCCTACGGCGAAGGATGATGCAGCCAGCCTGGATCTGACAAAAGGATATCTTGCTTTCTATGATTCCGTACTGCCCACTGCCACCAGCTCAGCAGATTTTCAAACCAAAATAAAAGCGCAATATCCAAACCTGCAATTGCCCATTATTTTGCAACTGGCCGCTGATGCTGCATTTTAATGATGAATTGTATATATGTTGTGTTTCACTGATAAACAAGTCAAAATAATAAATGCCGCCTCTCCAGGCGGCATTATCATTTATGGCAATTTATTGCTCCCCCGCGGCAAACCCTACCGACTCCCGGTAGATCTGTGGAGAAACGTCTGCATTGGTCTTGAAAAACCGGCTAAAATAGTATTCATCTTCGTAGCCCAGTTCGAAAGCGATCTCCTTTACTGTTTTTGAAGTAAGATACAGTTCCCGTTTTGCTTCAATGATAATGCGCTCAGATATCAGTGCTGTCAGTGTTTTATTGAAATACGCTTTTGTGATCCTGCCCAGCGCTTTGGGAGAAATATGCAATATGCTGGCATAGTCGCTGGCTGAATGTTTGGTCCTGAAATGATGTTCAATAGCATTCTTTAAATGCTGCAGGATAAAGGGCGGATCGTTATCTCCGGTGTTTTTTTGCAGGTCTGGTTGTTGTTCGATCTTTATCCTTGACAGATAGATCAGCAATATTTTCAAATGGGCCAGCAGCAGTTCATATTGGGCAATAGCGGTGTTTTTCGTTTCGGATCTTAGCTGTTCTATCACCGGGTAAAGCTGTTGCTCCTGGGTTGCACTAACCGTTATAAAAGGCGGCTCGTAAATATTGTTGAACAACACACCATTGCAGGCTACCTCGTTTTGGTGCTTATGGATACAAAAAAAATCAGGGTGGAATTGTATGGCCAGGCCTTTTATGCCATCTTCTGCTGCAAACATAAAAGGCTGGTAAGGCGAGAAGGCAAAAACGCTCCCGTCTTTAAGGTCATAGCTGGCAAAATCCGCCTTCAGAGATCCCTTGCCCTGTTTTAAAAAGATCAGCGAGTAGTAGTTATTGCGGTGAATATGGTCGAAATGGCCCTGACCTTCAAAATCAAAGATCTTAAAAGCGAGATGGCCATTTTTTGAGTTTACGAGTGTAGATACCATTGCCTGATGTGCTGTTACGAAGATACTTATAATTTAAGGTAAAGCTGCGGAGGCCCGTCCCCGCAGCTTTATGCCGGTATGTTAGTTTAACGGCGCTGCCAACGGAAAGTCGATGGGGACCTCCGTGAGGTTGTGAATGTAGTTCATCACCACTTTATCGGCTATGGCGATCATAACGTCAACAATGCTTGCGTGGGTATATCCTGCATTAAAGAAGTTAGTCAATGTTACCTCACTTACACGGCCTTTATTGATGGTGGCATCCCTTGTGAATTTTACCAAAGCATCCAGCTTGCTATCGAAAGCGGCTCCCCCTTTTCTGATCTCTATCGTTTGTTCTTCTGTGAAGCCATTCATTTTACCCAGCAGCGTATGTGCGGATAAACAATAATTACAGCCATTTACCTGGCTCACCACCAGGTTTATAGCTTCTTTTTCTTTTTTACTCAATGAAGTTTTACCGTTCTGAAAATTCAGGTAATTCTCAAGCCCGGTGTTACTATAGGCCATGGTGGCGTAGAGATTGGGTACCATACCCAATGCACTTTTCAGGTTATCAAAGATGGCCTGGTTGTTAGGAGAGACATCTTCCCGCTGGGGAACTTTGAAAGTTGTGTTTGACATTTTCTGCATCTTTTGTTTATGTCGATATTGACAAAACAAAATTGCAGCCATTGTAAATGGATGAAAATGGATAAAGGGCGTGGGTGGATGGACAATTTTCCCCGCACGGGTATGCCTATCCCGCTTTGTTCAGTTTCCGCCTGTTAGTCAGATACCGCCGTACAGGGTTGTCATATAATACCATGGCCAGGTAGGCAAAACCGATCAGTAGCGGCACTGCGCAGATGATGATCAAAGCCAGCGTACCGTTATCCGGCTTATAACGGGTATAATAATTCAGGAACATCCAGATCACGGCATAGTGCGTCATATAAAGCGGGTAGGAGATCCTGCCGGAGAATATGCAAATAGCCCTTGCCCTGGGGCCGGGTTGTGCGCCTGCTCCAAGTGCCACCAATAACGGGAAGTAAATGATCACTACCGCCAGTTCCACCAGCCAGTTTTGCTTAAACCAGGGCATCAGTAAGCCTATAAGCAGCAGTATGGTAAGGCCCAGGAATCCCAGCCTGTTACGGATAATGAATTGATAACGGTAAACAAGCATGCCTGCCAGGAACGAGAAGGATACCCGGGCGCCGCCATGCCACCAGCCATCCTTGCCCCAGCCACCCATGAGGTTGCCTGCGATATAACCCACATAAAAAAGCCATGCGGCCGCCGCCAGGGCCAGCACGAGGAGGATGCGCCTGTTAAGTTTCCAGAGGATCCAGCCGTAGAGGATATTGGCCACATATTCCCAGAACAGCGACCAGGCCGGCGCATTAATGCCAAAGAGATTAAAGCTGCGCTCCGTGATCACCGGGTATGGTATCAGCAGTAAAGACGTTAAAAAGATCAGTATTATCTGACCGGTACTATAGGCAAGCGGCGATGTTGTAAAGGGGTCAAACAGAAAACTAAGCAGTCCCAGGATAGAGCCCAGTATCACCAAAAGATGTAACCGGATGATCCTTGATTTGAAAAACTCAACGACGCCTAATTTTCCTACGCGGCCATCATACGCATAAGCGATCACAAATCCACTGAGACAAAAGAAGAAATCTACCGCCAGGAAGCCATGCCCTGCAAAGTTCTTGCTATAATCCGTAATTGCCATTTCCATGAAATGGAAGATCACCACCACCACTGCGGCTACGCCTCTTAATCCGTCCAGTAGCTCAAAATGTGGTCTGGTCTTTAACAGGTCTGTTGTATTGGTCTGTATGGCCTGTTTAACGTTGTTATCGTACATTCACATAGGTTTGATCCGGCAAAATAATCATCATGGGTTATATATGCAAGTGTTCCAAAGTTACCTAGATAGTATCTTTTATTGGCCCCAGGCTTCCTTTTTCCCTGTATATCAGCTATTTTTATCTACGAGTAATGCAAAGGAAACCAGTTATGAAAGCTGTACGATCATGTATCATCATTTGTTGTTTGATCCCGTATGCCCGTAACTACGCACAAGGGCCGTCTATCAATGACTCGCTGGAAAAGAGGATCAGTCATCACGGGCAGGATACCGCCATGGTAAATGAGCTGCTGCATCTTTCTTATGCTAACCTGTATAACGACAGTCTCAGTGCATTCTACTATGCACGTAAGGCCATTGCCCTTTCTGATAAGCTAAAATATTCCTTTGGCCAGGTGGTAGGTCGTTCGCGGCTGGGCGATGTTTATTTTCAAAGCGATCATTACAAGGAGGCCTATGCGCAATATATCCAGGCGCGGGATATTGCCCAGGCCCGGAACGAGCGGGGCGGGCTTTCGATTGTTTATAACGAGCTGGGGCTGTTCCATAATTCCCTGCATGAATTTGATAAGGCCCTTGACTACCTGCAGCGCAGCCTGCGGCTGGTAAGGCCCAGTAACCTGGCTGCCAAAGGCGGCCGCTTCCTCAATATCGGCGTAGCGTATGGCGCCGCCGGGGATTACAAGCATGCGCTGGCTTATCTGAATAAGGCGTTGGTGATCTATGACCGGCTGCAGTCGCCGGCGGATATTGCCTTCATTTATCACAATATCGGGAATGCCTATCTTGAACAATCCTTCCCTGATAAAGCCCTTGATTATTATAACAAGGCCCTTGCTTTGCTGCTGGTGCATCAGAATACGCGGTTGCAGTCAAGCACCTACCTGAACATGGCGGATGTATACCTGCAGCAGCAGTCATTGGAGAAGGCGATGCAATACATCCAGCAAACCTTGTCCCTGGCGGATAAAGCAGGGTTCAACAGCATCAGCATAGAGGGGCGGGTAATGCTAAGCCGCATATTGGCCCGCAAAGGTCAGTTCCGCGAGAGCGAGGCTACGCTGCGGGAAATACGTCAGGAATGGTCGCCCAATATGGAACAACGAAAGCTGGTGGCTGATGCAGGCGTTGGCCTGTACCGCCAGGAGGGCAATTATCGAAAGGCCTTTGATCTTTCATTACAGGCGGCTGCCGTGAAGGATACCCTGCAAAAGCTGGCCAATAAAAAACATATGGACCTGCTGGAAGTAAGCTTCCAGACAAGCCAGCATCAGGCGCAGATCGTCCTGCTGCAACAGCAGAACAAATGGAAAACAACGCTCATGTATTTTGGCGCCGGCGCCGTGCTGCTCTGTATAGTGATCATTGTGATCCTGTATTATAATAAACGGCTAAAAGAAAAAGTGTACCAGCACGGTCAGAAAATGCTACAAGATGAGAATAGCCGCATACTGGCGGAGCGGGCCCTTATTGAAGAGAAATCACTGCGGGTACGCCAGGAGCTGGACCACCGGAACCGGGAACTATCCGCCAATATCATCCATACGGATCAGATGAACCGGGTACTGTCTGAACTGCGGGAGAAGCTGACCGATAATGTCAGGATGTCAGATAGCAACCACCTGGAGGAGATCCGTAAACTCATCCGCTATAACCTGGAGCTGACGGAGGACTGGCAAAAATTCAAGCTGCATTTTGAGGAAGTACACCCTGCTTTTTTTGATAAGCTGATGCAATTATCTTCCCAACTTTCCCGGAATGAACTGAAACATTGCGCCTATATCCGGATGAATATTTCCAATAAGGAGGTGGCCAGTTTGCTGAATGTACACCCTGACAGTGTTAAGATGAGCCGTTACCGTATCAAAAAAAAGCTATCCCTGCAGCCGAAGGACGATCTCTCCACATACATCCTTAATTTATAAATAAAAGGTCAATTTTACTGACGTTGTGACCCATGTAACCGGCAGAAAATGCTTTCTGTAGCCATTTTTCAGGATCCTGTAGACCATTTGTATACCTGCGTGTAACCATTTGTAGACCCTGCAAAATAGGTATCATTTTGCAGCAGCGGTACTTTTGTATCGATTCACTGGCCTGACATCCATCAAGCCCATTGTTCACCCATACATTAATCATATCTAAAAAGTGCATTATGAAAAACAGGAGTCTATTACTATTGGGTTGCTTATTTATCGGATCAATTTTGACATTTACATCCTGTAAAAAGGATGACAAGGATACCTCTCCCCGCCAGGCAAGCGGTACCTTCTCCGCCTTTGAAGCAGAGGTGAACGGGGAGGTACTCGCGCTGCCAACTGCCAGCGAGAAAATGGAAGTAAAAATAGATATAGCGGACGATACACATGCCAATGTGACCGTTACCTATTATAACGGCGGCCAACAGCAGAGTACGCCGCCTATAGCGTGTACGATGGGTAAAGACCCGGATGGATTCCTGACGCTGTCAGAAACCAGCACCGGGAATATGTTTGTATTGTATTATGATGAGGAGACCATTGATTGTTTTCCCAGTCCCGGTGATAGGTTGTCTGCATCCCGTAGCGGTAAGAAGCCGGATTGGTGGGATGATTGAGTGTTGTTAGTACGTAACATGCGCCAGATAAACAACAAGGTAGCTCACCACACAACAGACCGTCTTAACATTCACAGATTGGAAAAGCGGCTCTTTACCTGTGTTGGTTTTGGTAAGGAACACGGCAAGCAGCCAAAAGTCTGTTGAGATCAGTATATCCATCATATCAAACCGGCCATGGAGTAATCGCAATAACTGCATTATTTCCATGGCCGGAGCTACTAGTAGCGGTATCCATATCAAGCTCCATTTACGGTTCCGTAGGTTTAAATAGAAAAAGCTTGAGGTGATGGTAATACAAAAGATCCATAGGCCTTCCGGTAAGGAATAAACAACATAACGGTGCAGCGGCAGGGAAGCGGTGATATATGTTTTTAGCATGAAATACCTTTCCCGGGATAATACCTCAATAAAAAGCTGGTTTATTAAGGTCCTGTCGGTCCGGTAAAATACATAAATGAACAGGCTGATAAGCATGGATAGCGTTAGTATAGGGATGTACTTTTTCAAGGCTTACAGAGGATAAGAAATTTATAATAAGAGCCCATTCCAAGCTCCGTTTGCTTATGTAAAGAGAATCTTTGCAGTCCTTTTATCTTATCCAGGTAAAAGGCGGATCTGAAATGAAAAAAGGAGGAGAAGGGTTGAAAAGCCCGGTCGAGGTATTTTAACCAGTTAGCAGGCGTAAAGTGATTAAGGATAAATAGTTTACCCCCTGGTCTTAATACCCTGTACGCCTGCTCTAATAGCAATTCCGGATCTTTTACGACTGCAAGGGTATGGGTAATGACAACATAATCAAAACAGGCTTCCGGAAATATCAGGTCTTCGCCATTCATGAGCAATAACTCCGTATTATTATTAGCAGATCGTTTGGCATGGTTTAGCATAGCCTGGGAGATATCAACGCCAATAATTTGATGGGCAGCATATAAAGGCAGATGCGATCCGTTACCGACGCCTATTTCCAGCAATCTTCCGGGAGGCGCATTGTTAACCTCACTGATCAGTACTTTTCTTTGTTTGTTTAAAAAGTAGTTGATGATAGGGTATAGAAATGCCAGACGGTTATAAAATGTAGCCGTAGAGTGATGCATTTGTTGGTGTTTAAAAGCACTTTGTGTTTCAAAGTTAGTAGATATTTTTGAAATACAAAATGGAAGTTTTGGATCCGCTAAGGGATTTCTTATCCGGCGGATAATTTCCAGTCATGTTAAGAGCGGGAAGGAGGGGTTGGCGCTTATCATTGGATTTGCGTATTTTGCCGGGCACATGGCGATTGTGGATACTAAAGACTGAAATATGGATCATTTGTTGGCTGATATCATCGCAGCGGACCTGAAGGTCCTTTTTTGCGGTATCAACCCGGGGCTTAAATCGGCTATAGACGGGCATCATTTTTCAGGAAGGAGCAACCGGTTCTGGCGGGCATTGCATCTTTCAGGGTTTACGCCGCATGAAATTGCTGCGATAGATGACAGTTCGATACTTCGCTACGGCTATGGGTTAACGACGGTAGTAGAGCGGCCTACTACCCGTGCAGACGAACTGGCAAAGCATGAATTCGCAGATTCCGCGGTTGCTTTTACACGGAAGATCGAGCAATACAGGCCGCGGTATGTCGCCTTTCTTGGAAAGCCCGCCTTCCAGGCCCTTTCCGGGCTAAAGACGATTGCCTGGGGTGCGCAAGACATGAAATTTGGTGGCGCCAGGGTTTGGGTGCTGCCTAATCCAAGCGGGTTGAACCGGGGATTTTCGTTGAGTGATCTGGTTGGTTATTATAATGAGTTATACCAGGTTATTTCAGTTAACTGATTTTTCGAAATCGTATTTTTCATTAAGCGCCTGCAGCTTTTCAACATTTCCCAAGACATGACATTCGGAAAAATATTGTAACATCGGTACAATCCTCCCGGGTATGTTTTCGTATTCCAATATGGTATTTAACAATGCTCTCACCGGCTCCAGATTATATGGAAGACCATTGCCAGACAAGTCTGTCATAATGTATCCCTTATCAGACAAAACAGCCTTTACCATGCTGCAATCGTCGTTTTCCTGGTTGGATGCAGCATAGGCAGTAAGACCATCAATGGGCGCGCCGCAATCTTTAGCCCATTTTTCGATATGGTGCTGCATAAAAACGGCGGTGGACTCCATATAGTAGGCGTCGTGGATAAACTTTGTATATAATCCCTCCAATACATATCCTGGCAAGGCATGAGGAGCTGCCCGCCTGCCAAAGGAGATCTTGTCAAAGGCTCTCTCTGTCTGAATGTTACCAAGGAGGCCGGCATTTAGAAAATCGGATAGAATGGGCTCAACCGGCAGGTTTTTAATGGTATGCAATTTAAGCAGGGCATTGGCAACCTCCGGATCTTTTACAAGTGATATGTGTTCTTTTATGAAGTTAGGGTCGCCCAGCCAGTCAAACATCTGTGAGAGCGACATGGCATGCCATAGTTTGTTTTCCACTGTTTTGTTTTCAAGGGAATGGAGCATTATCGCCACTTTCCACTCTTCAGTCATATTGGAGAGCCCTACAGGAAGGATAAATTGCCGATAGGCAGGCGGATAATCATGTTTGCGAAGCGCATCTAATATTTCCGTCAGGTCAGTGGTTATACCCATGCGGTAGCGGAAATAAGCGAGATAATCTTTTGACAGGAATGGCGTTATTTCATCGATCAAAGGGGTAACTTTCTCTGTTCCGTATAGACAAAGCAAATGCATATAATTCATTTTGTCTTCCCGCATGCTTCCTTTCTGTAGGTCCTTTAACGGAATAGTACCACGTTTGAACAAGTGCATGATGATTGCTTCCAGATAAGGAACGGTAGCCTTATCACACCGTGCGCCAATGCTCTTGAGCGTCATGAGTAACATAGGCCACATGAGCTTGTCGTGATGCCGCCCTGCGACCTTTTTCTCCAGCATACGGAGGCAGTCAAATCTGCCTATATGGGTCAGGTGGTATAAGAGCGCCGATAGTATCCTTGAGTTGGTGGCGGCAAACAATTTTTCCAGTGTCCCTATATAACCTTCCATTCTGTACGTCAGCAGTACGTCCAGTAGTGGGGACTCAAGAGACCTATATTTTGTCAGGGAAAACAAGGTTTCAATCAGTACAGGTTCCGTAATCCGGAAGTTCCAGTCTGTCGTATATTTAATGTTATTGATGGCGTATAAAAGGCGTTTCCTAAGTTTGAAATCCCCCTGCTTCAATAATTCAACCATTAATGGGAGTACTGAAGCATCTTTGTTAATATAGCGTGCGATATATCCGGGTATGGGATTATGCTCATTTTGTGATGCCTGCTGCATTGGGGCAGGAGGGGGCGTCTTTGACGGTATGGAGCTTTTTAATGCGGCAACGGCTTGCTGATCTGTTAATACGGTGATCTGTATATTATTGTCTATTATGATGGTATGACCATTTATCATTGGATAGGATTGTCAACGTGCTTTTACTTAATGTGTGAAATAAGCATTTATTTTTGACAAACTCAATCCTGGTCATAAACAACAGCATGACTGATGGCGGAAACTGCAGTTTACTCCTCTACCGTAACCGCATCATGCGCCTCCGCCTCCACACTCTTAATCGCAGCATTCCTGTCTGCCGGGTTGGCAAATAGTACACTCTTCACCATCTGCTTGCCGTTTGCGCCTTTTATAACAAAGTAAAAATGCTCATCAGCAGACTTCATTCGCTCAAATTTGTTATCATCCCTTGCTACTGCCTTTAACGCTTCTATACCGGTGTTGCAGGCGGCCTTGGTATGGAATGCATCGCTTGAAAGGATCACCTCGCCGGTTTCTGCTTTCAGGTCAAAGAAGAACTGATGATGTTTGCCGGTCCTGATAATGAATTTGCACATGGAATTTAGATTTGACTGTTGCTGAATATACCATTTTTCCGCGAAACATCACGAAAAAAGCCGGTGTTTAGAAACAACCGGCTTTTTTGATAATAAGATGATGGAACTAATTATTTCGCGGTATACATCAGGTCCTCATAATCATGTGCCGCAGCAAACACGGTAACAGCCGCCCAGGCGCTGTCTTTATGTGCGGCAACGGTATGTTGTACCAGTTGGTGCAGGCGCAGTATCACCAGGTATTCATGCAGCTCACATGCTTCCCTGAGCAGATCATCGCGGTATCCTTCCGATTGCATATACCGTTTATTAGCTTCCTGCAGGGCTTCATAACCTGTTATGGTAATGCTTTTGTCGGATTCTGCGCTGAAATCTGTCAGCCAGTCGAGGTTATCCCTGCTGAACAGGGATTCATATCCCAGCAAATGAAGGAACCAGCGGTCAAATTGGGTGGTGAAGCTGTTCAGCTCAACATAAATAGCCTTGATGTCAAGCTCTTCTTCCTTTGTTTGAATATCGTAAAATATGCTAAGAAACGCGCCCAGCGAAGATGCATGATGCAGCAGGTCTTTGCCGATGACCTGGTGGAAATCTGTTGGCGGCAACTGGCTGAGTTTTGCTTCTGTCTGGCGGATGGCTTCGTCAATGTTCCCAGCCTGTATCAATTCCTGAATATGTTCCATGTTTTTCGATTGCTATGCTGCAAAGAAAACGAATTATAGGCGAAGTCCCATCATAATCCAATTAATCATTATAAGCTTTCGCTACCAGCTTATACCCGTTCTTCAATAATTCCGGGTCTACATCCACCAGGACTTGCTTTTTCTCCCCCTGCATTAATGTAAAATAGGCATCGCTGATCAGTGCCGGCAATATCTGGTGTCCGTTGTTATCGACCAATTGCACCCGCACCCCAACGGCGGCAGTGGTGGTTGAGTTGTTTGAGATGGTGTAAGCCATTTTGTTCTTAGCTGCAACAGGCGTGCTGATAACAAGATTACGTCCTATGTGGGGTAAAGTATTCAAAGCAGTATAATCCAGGTAGGTTTTCCCTGCCATATACGTGTTTTCAGCTACCAATCCTCCGGCGGCATTAAATAACTGTAATCGTATAAAATATACGGCAGAGAGGTCCGCGGTATCTGGCATAAGGCGGAATACTGCTGTGGCGGAAACAGGCGCCGCATCAATGGAAACATGACGGGAGTATTTGCTAACGGGTTTACCATCGCTGTTAAAAATGCGCATCTTCGCGGTAAGGTTTTTCAACGCAATGGGCCGGTTGTTGATGACCTTTATCGTATCTGTAGCCGGGTTCCACTGTATGTGTACCGGTTCACAGGCGGATTTTGCGCCAAAATAAGCGCCGGTCAGGTCGTAATAATAGTCA
Source organism: Chitinophaga agrisoli (assembly GCF_008386695.1). GTDB lineage: Bacteria > Bacteroidota > Bacteroidia > Chitinophagales > Chitinophagaceae > Chitinophaga > Chitinophaga agrisoli. The sequence continues at coordinate 487,216 of NZ_VUOC01000002.1, read as the reverse complement.
TAGGTCTGCCAGATCATGGAAGGATAAGCGGACTGGCTCATCCAGATCAGCATACCGGAGGCGTCGTTCCACATATGATCATTCCAGGCTTCAAACATGGCTTTCATGGTCTCCAGGTTCAGCAGCTGTGCTTTCTTGCAAAAGTCTTCCAGCGAGTTTGCCTGGCCGTAGCTTTTATTGATGTCATGGATATATTTAACCGGGTCAGCGCCGCCGCCCAGTGCGCCATCTGTGCTGAAGAAATGCCGGGCCCACATATTGTCCTTGCTTTTTACATCTTCCGGGGTAGGGGGGACCCAATACGCCTGGGGCATAAACTTCTTAAAACTCTCAGGATTTACAAAAGTGGCCATGCCCAGCTCACTCCGCAGGCCCCAGCTATTGACAGAAAACAGGTAGCCGTTATGCGGATCGGTGAAATAGGTCTTAGGGTCTACATTCGCCCAGATACCGCTACCGGAAAGGTTCCTGCTATCCCCATGGATAGAGAAGTTGGGATTGGCTACGCCGGCATTAGAACGGGGCAGATACAGCCTGGAGCCTCCATCGTACGTGTGGATGGCGGCAGTAATTACGTTACTGATCGCGCCATGCGCATCCCCGCCGGGAATGCCTTCATTGGCGCCGCACCAGATAACAATGGAAGGATGGTTCCGGAATTTTTTGAGTTTCTCAATAACATTGTCTTTGAACATGGCCAGGCTATCGATACCGCCCATATTATTCAGCCAGAAATCATCCCAGACCATAATGCCGTATTTATCGCAATACTTGTAAAAGGCTTCATCTGTGACTTCGCCGGTCCAGTTGCGGATCATATTAAAGTTCATGGCCTGGTGCAACCGGATCCGTGTATCATAATCCTGGTCCCTTACTTTCAGCATGTAATCAGACATGCCCCAGTTACCTCCCTTCAGCAGGATAGGCACATCGTTCACATATACCCGCATGGGGCCATGCAGCGCGGTGGTATCAGCAGTAACTTTCCGGATGCCAAACTGTTGGGTGATGGTCTCCCCGGATGTAAAGGATACTTTACAGGTATACAGGAATTGATCTCCATACCCATTCGGCCACCAGAGATGAGGATGCCGCAGTTGTGCCGCAGGCAGGTTGATCTCCTGGTTACTGCCGGGCGCCAGGGTGATATTTTTAGTGATAGTGATATTGCCCGGATTGATCACTGCTTGTAGTTTTCCGGTAACAGCAGTGGGAGCGGTGTTTGTTACCTGTGTAGCGATATGGATAGTAGCAGCATTGGTATCCTGCATGTCCGTACGGATCCAGGGATCAGACAAATGCACGGCGCCTGTGATGCGCAGGGCCACGGTGTCCGTAATGCCGCTGTTTAAACCTGGTACCGCCGGCATCCAGTCCCAACTGCCGCTGCAGATATAGGTAGGGCTTTCCCAATTAGCCAATCCATGCCCATGATCCGGATCATACCTGGGCGGGCTCACTAATACGGCAATCGCATTGCTGCCGTTGGCCTTCAGCAGCGGCGTGATATCATAACTACCCCGTTGCATATGCCCGTGCAGGTTACCCAGGTGTTTACCATTGCAGTAGATCTCCGCGTATTTATTAATGCCATTGAATTGCAGCCATACATGCTGGCCGGTTTTAACGGAAAGATGCGGGAATTCTGTTCTATACCAGAAAGGCTGGTTGTATTTCTGCTGATCAACTTTGTAAATATTATCCGCATAATCCGGATCTTTTTCCCTGCCGGCTTTTACATAGGAGTAGAACACTGTACCGGGTACAATAGCCAGCAGCCAGTCCTGATCTGGAAACCCTGGTGTTGAAATGCCTGCGCCTTGTACGGCCAATACGCCCTGTGGGTGCAGCTTCCAGCGTAAATGTTGCGGAAGGCCCTGGCTATAGGAAGTACTGATAATAACATGGAGCAGCAGGAACAAAACACATGCTTTCATAAGTAGTGGAAAAGTTTGCGCAAATATGTTCCATTACGCCGGATAATAAAAATATTTTGCTAAACCGGTTTAGGAAGGGTAAAAATGAAAAAATTGTGACTCCTTAAATGATTGTTTATAAGTATCTATAGATATTATTTAAATATAAATGTGTGCAGTGCTATTGCGGAACCAATTCTTTTGTGTTTTATTTGCTAAATCAGTTTAGCATATTTCTCGTTTATGAAAAATGTCCCATTCCTGCTACCGGCGGGCATTACCCGTATTGAATACATATGAATAGGCCGCTACGATATAAGATCGTCACCATTTTGCTGCTGCTCGCAAGTATGCAGGCAATGGCCCAGCAGGCCTGGTATATAGATGGCTACCATGGCGGAGTTTGGGGGCATTACCCGGACTGGAATACCCGTTTTATGGCGGACCAGCTGCGGCAACATCCTAACTGGTATATTAATATAGAAATTGAGCCGGAGACATGGGATCGTGTCACCACAATAGATCAAGAGGCCTTTAGAGACTTTAAGAAATTGTATGAAGAGGGGCGGATCGAGTATGTAAACCCTTCCTATGCCCAGGGTTATCTCTTTAATATCTCCGGTGAGAGTATTATCCGGCAGTTCCGGTATGGCATACAGCACCTGCATCATTATTTTCCGCAAGCAGTGTTTTCTACTTATTCTTCGGAGGAGCCTTGTTTTACCAGCGCGCTGCCACAGATACTGAGATCGTTCGGTTTTAAATATGCCTCCCTTAAAAATCCGAATACCTGTTTTGGGGGTTATACCCGTGCCCATGGCGGAGAATTAGTGAACTGGATAGGGCCGGATGGCAGCTCCATACTTACGTCTCCCCGGTATGCGGTAGAGGCACTGTCTAACAAATCCACCTGGCAAACCATCGCCTGGAATAACAGCCGGGAGTATATAAATGCCGCCCATAGCGCAGGCATGCAACATCCTGTTGGTATGACCTTACAGGATGCCGGCTGGAAGGGCGGGCCATTCAAAGGGGATAGCGCTGCGTACACCCTCTGGCATCACTATTTTGATCATATAGCGGTAAATGATAAGGCCACGGATTGGCAGGTATCCCAGGAAGATATCCTGGTGAGCCTGGTATGGGGCTCACAGGTAACGCAGCAGATAGCGCAGCGCGTTCGCCAGGCGGAGAATAAAATACTACAATCAGAAAAACTGGCGGCAATGGCGGCCTGGAATAAACAAACACCCTGGCCGCAACAGGCGCTGGATACCGCCTGGCGTACCTTATTACTCTCTGAGCATCATGATTGCTGGATTGTACCCTATAACGGCAAGCCGGGTAATACCTGGGCGGATAAAGTGGCTGCGTGGACAACCGCCACCCGCCGGATCTGTGATAGTATTGATCAGTTGTCTGTCCCGGTGACTGGTCAGCCGGAGGCTATAACAGTCTGCAATACATTGGGGCTGGATCGTAAAGAAGTAGTGCGTGCGGAGCTTCCCAAAGGATGGAACGCTGCCAAGGTGTTAGACGCCCAGGGTAAACCCGTAGCCTCCCAATTGGTGAATGATGGTATTTTATTCCTGGCCAATGTGCCGGCCATGGGTAACCAGGTGTATCATTTGGTGAATACGGCTGCGAGGCCCACGGTAACTACAGCGGTTAAACAGCAGGGGAGTACATACATATTGGAAACAGATCTATACAGGATCACCATAGATACGCTGCATGGCGGCATTATCAAAAGCCTTATTGCCAAACAGCTGCATAACAAAGAGCTCGCGGGCGATGGTTTCAATGCCCTGAGAGGAAATTTCTATGACAGGGGAGGTTTCAGATCATCCATGGAAACCCCGGTAACCGTGCAGGTACAGGAAGCAGGCGCGCTGCGGATAAAGCTGCTGCTTACAGGGCAGATTGCCGGAGACAGCTTTACGCAAACCCTCACCGTGACTGCCGGCGATCCGAAGATCGATAACCAGCTGCAGATAAACTGGAAAGAGAATACCGGTATCGGGCAAACAATGGCGCCTGGTACCTATAAATGGGAATTACCGGCCAAGCCTTTTTATAATGATAGTTTAAAACTGCTGGCCCTGTTCCCATCCACATTCACACAGCCGCATATAGCAAAAGATGCGCCTTTTGATGTAACGGAAAGTCAGCTGGATAACACTTTCTATAACCGCTGGGACAGTATTAAAAATAACGTGCTGCTGAATTGGGTAGATCTAACGGATGGCAGCGGCAAATACGGGATGGCCCTGTTTAGCGATCATACCACCAGTTATGCGCATGGCGAAAATTTCCCGCTGGCGCTGGATATCCAGTATTCCGGTATGGGGCTTTGGGGCAGGAATTACACCATTAACGGCCCTACGGCTATCCATTATGCCATTGTGCCGCATGCCAGTAACTGGGAGCAGGGGAGGATCTGTATGGAGAATAGCAAATGGAATGAGCCTTTACTGGTACGCGCAGGCGCAGCTGCTACAGCCGGGCAATCCATGTTTCGCCTGGAAGGCGGTGCGGTGCAGGTGAGTTCCGTTACCTGGCAAGGGGATGAGTTGCTGATCAGGTTATTCAATCCCTCCAGGAAAGAAAGCCAGGCCAGTCTCAGCTTTCCCACAGCGATCAGCAGCGCCGCGCTGGTGGAGCTAAACGGTGAAGACCGTACCTCCATCAACATAATTAAAAACAACCGCCAATGGGAAACGCCGGTAACGCTGCCCCCTTTTGGCATCCGTACGATCAAAATAACGAAGCATTCATAAATAGCTCATCAAATGCGAAGAAAACTATTATTCCTGTTCATGGCAGCTGGCGCCTTACAGGCAAAGGCACAGCAACAGCCGGCGCCATTTCAGAAAGGTGACCGTGTTGTTTTTGTAGGCAACAGTATTACGGATGGCGGACATTACCATTCCTATATCTGGCTGTACTATATGACCCGTTTCCCGGACAGGCGTATTACCTGCCTGAATGCCGGTATAGGCGGCGACGTGATAGGCCAGATCTATGACCGGTTGGATGCGGACGTGCTCTCCAAAAAGCCTACCGTGCTTACCCTCACCTGGGGCATGAATGATACGGGCTATTTTGAATGGTACCGCGCGGATGGGAAAGATACGATGCAGCAGCGGCTGCAGCGTTCCTACCATTTTTACAGCCTGGTGGAAGAGCGCCTGAAAAAACGCTCAGATATTAAGAAGATCTTTATCGGCACCTCTCCCTATGACGAAACGTCTAAATTCAATAATAAAAACCTGTTCCCGCATAAAGCAGAAGCGTTGACAGAAGTGGTGGCCTTCCAGCAACAGGCGGCTAAAAAGAACGGCTGGGCCTTTGTTGATTTTTACCAGCCTATGCGCGCTATTAACCAGCGGGAGCAGCAACGGGATTCTGCCTACAGCCTTACGCCCAGCGACCGTATCCATCCGGATAATGACGGCCATATGGTGATGGCATACCTGTTCCTGAAAGCGCAAGGACTGGCCAATCAGCCCGTAGCCACTATACATATCGATGCCAGCACAAAACAGGTAAAGCAGGCTGCCAACTGTAAGATCAATGCGGTAGCAGGCAACGCTGGCGGCATCAGCTTCACTTACCTGGCGCAATCGCTGCCTTATCCGCTGGATACGGTGCCACGCGCCTGGGGCAGTCATCATGCACAGGCGGAAGCGCTGAAAGTGGTGCCTTTTATGCAGGAGTTTAACCAGGAAGTATTGCAGGTAGGCGGTCTCCACGCAGGCCAGTATGACCTGGTAATGGATGGTGAAAAAGTAGGCAGCTACGATGCCGCGCAACTGTCCGCAGGTATTAACCTGGCAGAGAATACCCGCACGCCGGAATACCAGCAGGCTATCCAGATAAGGGAACTGAATGAGGAGCGCTGGGATATTGAACGGCGGATCCGGATGTATACCTGGATGCAGTTTGATTTCCTGAAAGGCAAAGGCCTGTTGTTTAAGGATGACAATGCGTCTATGGACTCCGTAAACGCCTCCAAAGACCTGTTTGTAAGCGGCAACAGGGATAACTATTCCCGCGCCCGTTACAAAACCCTGCGCGATGCCTGGCAACAGGAAATAGACATCCTTACGGATAAGATATACGAGATCAACAAACCACAGCTGCATAAGATCGCTATCACCGCAGCCAGATAACCGGCATTATGAAATATACCTGTAGACTCATTTTATTACTCCTGATCAGCTCCCGGCTGCTGGCGGCAAAAGTAGATACCGTAGCAACGTTTAGTGAAGCGATGCACAAACAGATCAAAGCGGTGGTGATCACCCCGGGGGATTACAGCGCCGGTAAAAAGTTCCCGGTGCTGTATCTCCTGCATGGATACAGCGGCAATTATGGCGACTGGGTCAATAAAGACCCGGCGCTCGCTAAAATGACAGATGATTACCACATGATCATTGTATGCCCTGACGGCGATTTTGCCAGCTGGTATATAGATAGCCCGGTAAAAGCGGGCTCGAAATATGAAACATACATCTCCTCAGAGCTGGTTAAATGGGTGGATAAGCACTATTCCACGATCAACAGCCGTAGCGGCAGGGCGATCACCGGTTTAAGCATGGGCGGCCATGGCGCGTTATACCTGGCTTTCCGGCATAGCGATACTTTTGGCGCGGCCGGCAGTATGAGCGGGGGAGTAGACCTCCGCGCCTTTCCGCAAAGCTTTGGGATTGACCAGGTGCTGGGCGCCTATAGCGAACACCCGGAGCACTGGGAAAAGAACAGCGTGATCAATATGCTGTACCTGCTTACGCCGCATCTGCTGGAGCTGACCATAGACTGCGGAACAGATGATTTCTTTAGCCGTTATAACAACAAGCTGCATGAACTGCTGCTGGAACGTAATATACCGCATGATTATGCGGCGCGGCCTGGCGGCCACACCTGGGAATACTGGACCAATTCCATTAAGTACCATGTGTTGTTCTTTCATGATTATTTCCAGAAAAATAAATAGCAGATAATGATTTGATACACCGGTTTAACAAAGTGTTTTTAGCGATAGTCAACCAGATCAGCGAAGAGAATTCCACAATAAAGGGGCAATACTTGTTTTGATTAGTTAAACCGGTTTACTGATAGGATATTGATTCACACGGATGAAAAAACACCGCTATACCGATGTTATGCGTATACTATTCACTGATGCAAAATAAATCCGCCACTATATGATAAAACGATGTATTCCCGTTTTGGCGCTAATGGCAACGGCATTGGCCACTTCCTCGTGCCGGAAAGAGGGCTTTCTTTCTGCCACCACCACTACCAATCTTTCGGAACAAACCGTATTTACAGACAGTTCCCGGACGGTTGGTTTCCTGGCTAACATTTATTCCAATGTAGGACTGAGCACGGGGTTGAACCGCTTTTCCTACAATTACATCGTGTGCGGCGGCCTGGAAGCCGGCTGCGATGAAGCGGAGCCTTCCCATGCTTTCCCTACGCCTGCTACGCAGTTTGCCACCGGTACGGTGAATGCAGGTATTATTGGCGAAGAGCCGTACAAGACCTGCTATAGCAACATTCGCGCTGTAAATGTATTGATCAAAAATATCCCCAATGCGCCGCTGAAAGCACCTTATAAAGCACAGATGGTGGCGGAGGCGCGTTTCCTGCGCGCCTGGTACTATGCCATCCTGGTGGAGCATTATGGCGGCGTTCCATTGGTGGGGGATACCCTGCTATCCTATGAAACGCCTATTGTGGCTAAAAGAAGCACGTATGCGGACTGTGTGAATTATATCCTGTCAGAATGTGATAGCGCCGCCCTTATCCTGCCGGTGACACAGACGGGCCTTAACTACGGGCGCGTGTCCAGTGGCGCATGCCTGGCATTAAAGGCGCGGGTGCTGTTGTATGCTGCCAGTCCGCTGTTTAATGGCACCACCTTACCCCGCGAAGCGGGAGCCGGCGGCGGAAAAGAAGTGGACCCCGCGCTGGTGGGTTATCCTACGTACGATGTAAACCGTTGGAAGCTGGCGGAAGATGCGGCGCAGAAAGTGATCGCACTGGGCGTATATAGTTTAAATACCGTCAACAATTACCAGACCTCTTCTCCCGGTTATGGTTTCCAGGGACTGTTTCCGCTGCGTGTAAATACGGAATACATTTTTGAGCTGATGCGCGCCACCGGGAATAATGACCTGGAGACTATGTGCCTGCCGCCTTCAAGGAATGGCAATGGTACCGGCTCTTTCCCTTATCAAGGGCTGGTGGATGCGTTCCCTATGCGGAACGGCAAACCCATCACAGATCCAACTTCTGGCTATGATCCTAATGATCCTTATAAGGATCGTGACCCCAGACTGGCCTACAGCATTATACATGATCAGACGGTATTGCTGGTGCGTACGGGCAATGGCCAGGCAAACGGATCGGCGCCGGTCAACATTTATATGGGTAATTACAACGGTGTTGGAACCGGCCAGGATGCGGTACACCAGGGTACGCTTACGGGGTATTATAATAACAAGATGCTGGATCCCCAGGCGCTTTCTTCCAGTATCAGTTTTGGCACCAACCGGGTAATGCCGCTGATGCGCTATGCGGAGGTATTGCTGAACTATGCGGAAGCGGCTAATGAATATGAAGGGCCTACCGCAAATGTATATGCGGCGGTAGAAGCTATCCGCCAGCGTGCGGGGCTGGATCCCTACCAGCTGCCCGGGGCCCTGACCAAAGAGCAGATGCGCAGGGCCATACAGCAGGAGCGCCGTATAGAGCTGGCCTATGAAGGCCACCGTTTCTGGGATGTGAGAAGATGGAAGATCGCTCCGCAAACGGAAAGCATCCAGGCACAGGGGATGGAAGTGAACCGTAACGGGAGTACGGTGGCGTATAAGGTCTTTAACGTTACCAAACATAATTTCCGGCCGGCTATGTACCTGTGGCCTTTTCCCATTTCAGAAACCGGTAAGTCGCCGGAATTGGTTCAAAACCCTGGTTATTGATCTTTAAACCTTGCATACATGAATCGTTATATACTCCACGTGGCTATATGCATCTTCATATTCCTTTCTTCCTGTAAGGTAGAGGAGATCGCCCCTGTAGCGGAAGCGCCTAAAAACATAGCCGGCAGCTGGCGGGTCATTAAAGCTACCAGGAACGGTACGGATATCACCAACGCATTTGATTTTACACAGTTCCGGCTGCAATTTGATTCCGCCGGTAACTACACGCTGCAGCACAAATTGCCATTCCTGGTGAATGCCAATGGAAAGGTGGAGCTGGATGATCCGGCGTATCCTTTTAAGATCACGTTCCGGCCGGAGGGTGGCACGGCGGTATCCATTCCGTTTAACTATCCCACCGTTACAGGCACGCGGCAGCTAAGCCTCAGCTTCAGCCCCGGTTGTGCGCTGAATGCCTATATCTATACACTGCAAAGGGACAACTGACACTGATCTACAAAAATTACCTGATGAATATGAAGCTACCACGTTTACGTATAAAAGGGCAGCGGATCTGGATGCTGACGGCGCTGGTGATCCTGGCGATCGTTTTCAGCTTCTGCCATATCAAGATCACGAAGGTGACCATACCCGCCACCGCGGTGGTGGGCGATGTGGTGCCTATTAAACTTGACCTGGACCTTTCCTGTAATTCAGACGGATCGGATAAACTGATCCTGGGCGTGCTGATGCCCAAAGGCTGGAAGGGTACGCAGAACCTCACCGCCAGTTATACCGGCAGTAAAGGCAATGGCAATTTTGTAATGACGCCGCTCAGTACACTGGCGCCGCATGGCGATGGTAAGAACTGGCCGGATTATATGCGGGCTACTTTTGGTATTGCCGGCAACCTGATAGATGATATGGAATGGGTGGTAATGCAGTCTGATGTGCCGTTCAGCTATGCCAACGGCGACAAGATCACCGGCTCCCTGAACCTTCAACTGAAAGTAGGGGCGGATAATAACCCCACCATTGTAAAACTGGCCTATGTAGTGGCTAACACCACCAACGGCTTTACCTCTGATGGCAATGTGGACGCCGGTTATGGGGCCACGGCAGAGTACTATAATGAATACATCGGGGATTGTTTTACGGTGACCGGTGGTACCGGCGACCTGGTGGACTTTTGTAATCCGCAGCTGACCACCGTTTCACCGCCAAAATCGCTGGACAACGACCTGGTGACGCTGACCTTCAACTCCAATGTGATCAAAACCGATCTTACCGGCAGTGACGCGGTTTACCTGTGCGCTACGGGGATCACCAATGATGGCCGTACCATCATTATCTGTGAGCAAACGGATAAGACCATCATGAAACCTACCAGCGGGGGCCGGTATGAGATCACCATCTGGCCACGGGCTTTCTTTGGCGTAAATGACAGTCAGACGCTTACCAATATGACCTATTTCATCACGGATAAAACCGGTACTAAAAAGATAGGATATGGTAATACATCTGCCCCCTTCACCTATAAGTTTAAATGCGGATGATCTTTAAGTTATCGCTAAAACCAGCATCTATGCGTTATTGGTACTACAATATATGCCTGATAGGCGTGGCCTTTTTATTAGGCTTACCGCAAAGCGTGCTTGCCTTTCAGTCACCACAGGACTCCACCCATCCCGGATGGGCAAATGGCACTGTTATAAATGCATTCAATGATCCGCTGACCGGCGTAAAGGTCAGCATAAAAGATAAAAACATTTCCGTATTAACAGATGAGAACGGGCATTTTGCAATAGATGCGCCGGCCGGTACAATACTGGTATTTGCCGCAAAGGATCATTATACCAGCGAACTGCCGGCAAGAACAGGAAAGCCGATGACCGTTAAGCTGGCGGATGCTTTTCTACGATCGCCAGATAAAGTGGATATGCTCTACGAACGGGTAGACCGTTCCAGGGTACTGGGATCAGTAGCCACTGTTTATACGAGCCAGCTTACTACCACACCCGCTTCGCTATACGTGTATGCGTTTCCCGGGCAGCTATCCGGCGTGTATACCAAACAAAACAGCGGTTTCACCAGTTTTAATGTCACTGATATCTCTTCTTCCGCTATTATCGGCCAAACCCTGGTGAATGAAACCTCTAATAACAACCGGTCTACAGACAATGCGGAGATCGCATTGAGCGTGCGTGGCCAGACGCCCATTACCGTAATTGATGGCGTGCAACGGGAGATCTCTTCCATTGATCCGGAGTCCATTGAATCGATATCCGTGCTAAAGGATGGCTTTTCTACTTTGTTGCTGGGCAATAACAGCTCGCACCCGGTGGTGCTGGTCACCACCAGGAGGGGAGAGATGGGCCGCCCGCATATTACGTTCACCGCGCAATCCGGCGTACAGCAGCCGCTGGGCCTTCCCAAGCCATTGCCTGCCTACCAGTATGCGTACCTGCAGAATGAGATGTTGATGAACGATGGCAAACCCGCCCTGTATTCCGCAGAGGATTTCAACGCTTACCGGCAGCATACAGATCCGGTGGGGCATCCGGATGTGAACTGGTTTAAAACGCTGCTGCGGAATAATTCTCCTATTTCTAATTATAAGCTGAATATAAACGGCGGCACCAATGTAGCCCGTTACTCTGTTTCCCTGAGCTATTTTGACCAGGAGGGTATTTTTAAGACCAGCCCCTCCGTTAACTACAGCACCAATAACAGCCTGAAACGGTATGTGATCAATTCTGATATAGGGGTGCAGGTAAATAAAAACCTGAATGTAGACCTGCAGCTGTTTGGCCGTGTACAGAATACCCGGGAGCCGGGCAGCGATTATGTGGGCCTGTTATCCGCCATATATTCCACGCCCAATAATGCATATCCGATCTATAACCCCAATGGCACATTTGGCGGTAATAACATAGGTGGCAATACGGGCCCTTACAGCAATAACCTGCTGTCGAGGTCCCAGTTCTCCGGTTATACGCAGAATAATACCAATGATATCCTGGCCAATGTAGACCTGAACTATAATTTAAACAGCGTATTACCCGGTCTGAGCGCAAAGCTGAAAGGCAATTTGTCTTACCAGTCCATCACCGCGCTGGACAGGAGCCTGCAGAACCCTACCTATGCTTTCGATGATGGTAGCTATGTACTGTATGGCACTACCTCCGCACAGAAGAATGCTTTCCATACCGTGTTCACTTCCCGGCAGGCGTTTGCGCAGGGCAGCCTGAATTATGAAAGAAGTTTTAACAAGAGTAATGTAAGCGCGCAGGCATTGTATGACCGGAAATCTATCGTGGCTAACTATGATCTGACTTCGAGCACGAGCAATGCGGGGATCAGGGCCGGATATGATTATGATAAGAAGTATTTCATCAGCGCCACGCTGATAGGCAGCAGCAACAACCGCTATCCGCCGGGTAGCCAGTGGGGCCTGTTCTACGGCGCCGGCCTGGGTTGGGAAATGGGCCGGGAGGATTTTATAAAGGATCTTTCCTGGATCAGCGGATGGAAATGGCGGGCTACCTATGCGAGAACGGGCAATGCCAATATCGATATGAATTCCTCCCTGTATTATGCCTATTCACAGACCTACGGCACCAACTACCATGATAAGAATTTCCCGGTAGGCACCGGTTATACGACGGTGTACTATCAATATGAAGGTACGCTGGCTAATCCTTATATCACCTGGGAAAAAGGGGACAAGTTTGATATAGGAACGGATATCTCCTTTATAGATAATCATCTGCAGCTAACCGCGGATTATTATCATGATACCTATTCCGATGTGCTGGGTTACCGCGGTAATTCCGTTGCATTGCTGGGCACTGCCTATCCGCTGGAGAACATTGGCAGGAACCTTTACCAGGGCGTAGAGCTAACGCTGACCTATAACAATCATATTGGCAACTTCAATTATTTTGCCACTGCCAACGGCAGCCTGGCCTATTCCAAAATACTGTTCAATGACGAACTGGCCACGCCGTTTGCCTGGAACCGCAGAACAGGGTTACCGGTAACAGGTACTTTTTATGGCTATACCGCGCTGGGGCTTTACCAGGACGCGGACGACGCGGCAAAAAGCGCACATATAGCCGGGTATACACCGCAGCCGGGAGATATTAAATACAAAGACCTGAATAAGGATGGCGTCATTGACAATTTCGACCAATCCACCATTGGCGGCACCAAACCGCTGGCTTTCTTTGGCCTGACGCTGGGCGGCAACTACAAGGGCTTCAATTTTAGTTTCATCATACAGGGGGTGGGTAACCGGCAGATCAGTGTACAGAATGACGCCATTGATCATTTTGGGCTGGATTTCTCCACCACGAACCGCCAGACCTATGAGGGCGCTACGGGCCGGTGGACGCCGGAAACAGCAAACAGCGCCACCTTATCCAGGCTGGCCGTATCCGCTGCCAATAACAATGCGATGTTCTCCAGCTTTTACCTGCGGAATGGCAACTATGTGCGGCTCCGGAATGCGGAGATCGGCTATTCGCTGCCATACAGCCTGCTGAAAAGGGCGCGCATCTCTGGTCTGAAGATCTTCCTGGATGGCGAGAACCTGTTCACCATTGCCGGGTTTAAAGGCGTAGACCCGGAAGTGATGCCGTCTTTTTATCCTATTCAACGGGTGCTGACCGCCGGTGTAAGTATTAAGCTATAAATGAGACTGAGCCATGAAAAATACTAACAATAAAATAATAACCTTCCTGCTGCTGGCCGCCATTATGGGCGCTTGTAAAAAATACGAGCAATTCCCGGTGGATAAGGTAACAGGCAACTATGTATTTGACCCGCTGGATTCTGCGGGGGTAAATGCGCAGAACTTCCTGTACAGCGTGTACGCGATCGTTAAGAACGGGCATAACCGCGTGGGCGGCGATTACCTGGATGCGGCGTCTGACGATGCGGTATCTTCCAAAACAGGCACCGGCGTTGCCATTACGCTGATCTCCACGAATGCAGTGACCTCTTTTAATTTTCCGGGATCAGAAAATTTATGGGAAGGCACCAATCTTTCCCAGCCGCCGGGCGCTACCGGTCCGCCGGAATCATTCTGGGCAGGGATCCGCAATGCCAATATAGTGATCAATAATATAGGCGTGGTGCCGGTTAAGGGCGGCCTGCCCAACGGTACCACCACCGCCCAGGTATGGCGGAGCGAAGCCCGGTTCCTGCGCGCCTATTTCTATTTTGAGCTGGTAAGGCGTTATGGCGGTGTGCCCCTGATGGGAGATAAGGTATACAATATTGCTGATAACCTGGACCTGCCCCGCAGCAGTTTTGCAGACTGTATCAGCTATATCGTAAAAGAGTGCGATGCTATCAAGGACAGCCTGATCACCGCCCCGGTAGCAGATGCCGATAACTACCGCGCTACCAAAGGCGCCGCCATGGCCCTGAAAGCCAAAACATTATTGCTGGCGGCCAGTCCGCTGTTTAACGGTGGTAATATTGACAACGGCAATCCGCTCACCGGTTATACCAATTTTGATGTGAACCGTTGGACCCTGGCAGCGCAGGCGGCAAAAGATGTAATAGACCTGAACACGTATTCCCTGGACCCTTCGTTTACGGATGTGTTCCTCACGCAGAACAACAGCGAAAGGATCTTTATCCGGCCGGGTAGTAATACCACCAGTATTGAAACCAATAATGGGCCGGTAGGGTTCCAGGCGGGGGGTACTGGTAATACCAGTCCTACGCAGGAGCTGGTAGACGCTTTCCCCATGAAGAATGGTTTACCTGTCACAGACCCCGCCTCCGGTTACCTGGCTTCCGATCCCTACAGCGTGTTATCTGACGCCAAGCGTGATCCGCGTTTTAACGCTACTATCCTCTATAACGGGGCGCATTGGCTCAACAGCACCATGCAGACCTATGAAGGGGGGATCAGCAAACCCAACTCCACCCTGCAGCAAACAGTAAGCGGTTTTTATATGCGCAAGTTCATGGGCGCTTTTGAGGATGCCAGTACCTACAGCAACCACTCCTCTGACTGGATCATACTGCGTTACGCGGAGGTTTTGCTGGCCTATGCGGAAGCCCGTAATGAAGCAGAAGCGGCCCCGCAGGCGGATGTGTACCAGCAGTTGTATGCCATCAGGGCCCGCGCGGGTATAGACCCCGGCGCAGGGGGCAACTATGGACTGACGCCTAATATGACGCAGGCTGCCATGAGGGCGGTGATACAAAATGAATGGCGGATAGAGTTCGCATTTGAAGAGCACCGGTTCTTTGATCTCCGCAGATGGAAGCTCGCGCAAACGGTGCTGAACAAACCGCGTACAGGCGTTTCGATCGTAAAGAACGGCGGCGATTATACGTACAATCCTGTCACGCTGCTGAATACTGTTTTCCAGGAGCGTCAATACCTGTATCCCATCCCTTACAATGAAACGGCCAAGAACCCGAATATGAAACAGAATCCGGGATGGTAGGCACTCAATTATTAAAATTATAAACAAACAAATATGCGGAAAATAATACTGCTGATTTGTGTGATGATACATCTACTTCCCGCCTTGCTGCTGGCGCAGGGCCGGGTGATCACCGGGCATGTGCGGGATCTGCAGGGCCCCTTACCCGGGGTAACGGTGACGGAGAAGGGTATGCCGGCAAACGGGGCTGTTACGGACCCTGGCGGTAAATTTAAGGTTACTTTAAAAGGACATACCAATGTGCTGCGGTTCCGCTTCCTGGGTTATGTGACCCGCGAGATCAATGTGGCCGGCGAGCATGAGGATGTAGATGTTACCCTTTCTTCCGATAACCAGGCGCTGGATGAGGTGGTGGTGGTAGGTTATGGCAAAACCACCCGTATTACCAATACTGGTTCTGTGAGCACCATTAATGCGGCAGAGATCAGGAACGTACCTACTGCGAACGTACAGAATGCACTGACGGGCCGTTTACCGGGTTTCTTCTCCCAGCAGTCATCCGGTCAGCCCGGTAAAGATGCTTCTGATTTTTATATACGCGGTATCAGCTCATTGAACCCTGCGGGTAACAAACCCCTGATCATTGTAGATGATGTGGAATATACCTATGATCAGCTGCAACAGATCAATGTGAATGAGATCTCTTCCATCTCCATATTAAAAGATGCGTCTACCACCGCTATATACGGTATTAAAGGCGCTAACGGCGTATTGGTGGTGACTACCAGGCGGGGTAAATTAGGCAAACCGCAGATCAACGTACGGGTGGAAAGCGGCGCGCAAACGCCTACCAAGATCCCTAAATTCCTGAATGCTTACCAGTCTGCCAGTCTTATTAACCAGGCAGAGATCAACGACGGCCTGGCTCCTGAGTTTACACAGGAAGACCTGGACCTGTACAAAAACGGGCAGGACCCTTACGGCCATCCGGACGTAAACTGGTACGATGCGATCTTTAAAACATACAGTTTCCAGGAAAATACCAACCTGGATATCTCTGGCGGTAATGAAACGGTGAAATATTTTATCTCCGGCGGGGCGCTGAACCAGAACGGCCTGGTGCGCACTTTTCCTGATCCGCGGGGCACGGTGAATACGAATTACAATTTTAAGCGGTACAATTTCCGGTCTAACCTGGATCTGAAAGCCAATAAGACCTTAACCATGCGGTTGGATGTGACCACGCGTTTTTCTACCACCAACTCGCCCAATGTATCCGCGGCGAGTGCGTTGTCAGAGGTGTTTGATTTTAGCCGCGTTACGCCATTTACTGCGCCATTCCTGAACCCGGATGGATCTTACGCCTATGCCTATTCCCGTTTTAACACCGCGCACCTGCCTACGCTGAATGCAAGATTGGCCACCGGCGGCTACCAGAATGCGAAGAGAACAGATTATAACATTGTGTATAATGCCACGCAGCAGCTGAATGCCATTACGGAAGGGCTTTCTATCACCGGGCGTATTGCCTATTCCAGCCAGGAACAATATACAAGGGGCACGGGTAACTATGGGCCCATACCATCATATCACTATGATGCCGCTAACAAGACCTACCTGCTGAATCCAGCCGGCACGTATGTATTCCCGAATATCTATTACAGTGGTAATACAAATATCTATAGCACCAACGTTAACCTGCAGTTGTTCTCCAATTACGACCGCACGTTTAACCAAAAGCACCATGTAAGCGGGCTGGTATTACTGAACCAGCAATCGCAGACATTCAGCGCTTATGATAACCTGGATCCGGCATCGGTAGGTATTCCCGCTAAGTTCCAGGGGATCTCCTTTTCCGGCAATTATGAATATGCCGGTAAATACCTGCTGGACCTGAAGGCCGCTTATAATGGCACGGACCGTTTTGCCGCCAATCACCGTTTTGGCCTGTTCCCTGCCATTGGCATAGGGTATAACCTGTCTGGCGAAAAGTTCTTTAGAGAAGCTTTCCCGGTGTTTGGCCTGTTCAAGATCCGTGGTTCTTATGGTATCGTAGGGTCTGATGTGGCGCCTAATAACAGGTATATCTATACGCAGAACTATATCCAGAACCCGGCAACTTATCCGTTTGGAGAATCCCCTTCCTATTACACCATGTTCTATGAGGGCAACCTGGCCAATAATAATGTGGTATGGGAAAAGCAAAAGGAAACCAACCTGGCGCTGGACATCAACATGCTGAAGGATAACCGGCTTTCCGCCACCATTGAGTTATTCCGGAATATCCGTTATGACCAGCTGATCGTTCCCAATAATGTACCGGATATTATCGGTATAGGGTTGCCGGCCGTGAATACAGGCCGTACGCGTAACCAGGGTTTTGACGGGCAGATCGCTTATCACAGCAGTATTGGCAATGTGCAATGGGGATCCAGTTTTGTATTCTCTTATGCAAAGAACAAGGTATTATACCAGAGCGAAGCATCTCCGGCTTATCCCTGGTTGATGCATACCGGTCAGCCGTTGAACCAGCCGTTTGGCTATCACAGCCTGGGTTATTATACGCCGGAAGACCTGAAGAATGTAGCCGCCTACCAGGCTGCCAATGGCGGCAGCAATGCCGGTAATAAGGATATAGCCATCCCGGATAACGGCTTGCCGCTGCATCCGGGTGATCTTAAATACCAGGACCTGAACAAGGATGGGTTTATCAACGTTTTTGACCAGCGCGCCATTGGGCATCCCAATCTGCCCAATACCAACCTGGGTCTGAACCTGCAGGCATCTTACAAAGGGTTCAGCGCCAGCATACTGTTACAGGGCTCTTTCAATTATAGCTTTATTATTACCGGCACGGGTATAGAACCATTCATTGGGCAGCTGCAGCCCATTCACCTGGAGGCCTGGACGCCGGAGACTGCGGCCAGTGCGGGGTACCCCAGGCTTACCACCAATAAGTCATCCGTGAACAGCCCTACTTATTATCCTTCGGATTACTGGCTGGTGAATGCGCATTATATCCGCCTGAAAACAATAGATATCGGTTACCAGTTCCCGACAAAGATGTTGCCTTTTAAACTGAACAGCGCGCGGGTATACCTGAGCGCCTACAACCTGTTCACCTGGGATAACTATCGTAAATACCAGCAGGATCCGGAGATCAGCACCAATACCGCCGGGGATGCTTATATTAACCAGCGAGTGCTGAATATTGGTTTGCAGGTGAGTTTATAAAACAGCTACGTATGTTCGCGACAATCGGAGATCTTATCAGTTACCTGTTGCAGCTGGATGTAAAGCTGAATTTGCAGACATTCGGCGCTGTGATGGCCCTGGCATTTGCCGGGGCCTATATAGTGTTTACCAGCGAGTTTAAGCGCAAGGAAGCAGATGGGACCATCCGTGGGATCGTTATAACAGAAGAGACCGGGCAACCTGCTTCCTGGCTGGAGCTGTTGCTGAATGCGGTGCTTGGTTTTTTGCTGGGGTACAAGGCGCCGGGGATCTTGTCATCCCTTTATCATGGTACAGACCCGGCGCCGGGTTTGTTATCCCTGCAGGGCAGCCTGGTATGGGGGATGGTACTGGCGGCGGTATGGGCCATCTGGATCTATACAGATCGCCGTAAGGCCATATTACCGGAACCGGAGGCAGTAACGCGGGTGCAGCATCCCTACCAGCTGATGCCCTATATCACGTTTATGGTAGGGATCTGGGGCTTTTTGGGCGCCAAGTTGTTTGATACGGCGGAGCATATCCAGGAGCTGCGGTATGTGCCCTGGCAGGTGTTGCTGGCGCGCAGCGGTTTTACCTACTATGGCGGGTTGATCTTCGGGATCCTCACTTTCCTCTATATCGGCTACCGGCATAAGATCAAAATGATCCATATGCTGGATATCGGTTCTCCCGGTATGATGCTGGCGTATGGCATTGGCCGTATTGGCTGCCATCTTTCCGGGGATGGCGATTGGGGCATTGTTAACGGGCATGTAAAACCTGGTTGGCTGCCGCAATGGGCCTGGTCCTTTACCTATCCGCATAATGCCATTGACGCCGGCGTGTATATACCGGGTTGTACTTCGCTGCATTGCCATCAGTTACCTATGGGTGTGTATCCAACGCCGCTGTATGAAGCGGTTGGCTGTTTACTGTTGTTCACCACCATGTGGATCATCCGCAAAAGCATTAAAACGCCAGGGGCGCTGTTCTATTTATTCCTTTTACTGAATGGTGCGGAGCGTTATTTTATAGAAATGCTGCGTATCACCCCAAAATATCAATTGCTGGGCATACAGCTTAGTCAGGCGCAGCTGATCGCCCTGTTATTCATAGCGGGCGGACTGGCCGGATTTGTTTGGTTAAGCGCCAGGTATTATTTTTCATACCGGAATAAAACGCATGTTATGAAAAAATGGATGCTTACCGGTGCCGGTCTGTTATTGTTTTGCGGGCTGCAGGCCCAAACGCCGGACCTCGCCAATCTACGTTTCAAGGTGGAAGAAGCCCCCGAATGGTCTGCGCTCTTTATCAGGAATAACGGCTGGTTTGGCGGAGACGGGATCTATAGCATACCGCTGAACGGGGTAGAGCACCAGCAATCGGATAGCCTGCTGTTCATTTTCAGCGATTCCATGATCGGTACAATTGAGAATGACTCCCTGCTGCCTGGTTCCCGGATGGTACATAACACGGTGGCCATCCTGGGCAAAAATGCGCCCGATATAGGCAGCATGCATTTTTCCTGGGCCGTTGATGCCAAAGGCGAAGCCGCATCCGTATTTGAGCCGCATACGCCCAATACGCAGCCAAGGGATTATTACTGGCTGGGAGATGGATTTGTGAACCAGGAACTGAACAATACCCTGTACATATTTGGTTACCGGGTGCGCAATGTATCTGACGATGCCTTTGGCTTCAGGGAAGTGGGTAATACCCTTATTAAAATACGCGCCGGCGCAAAGCCGCCGTTTACCGGTTATGAGCAGATGGATACCCCTTTGTTCTTTAAGAATAAGGCCGGTGATATCGGTTCTTTTGGCGCTGGTATCTATGTGAATACCAAACAGGCAAAAGCGCCTGCGCCGGATGGTTATGTATATGTATACGGCGTGCATGGACTGGGAAAACAAATGGTAGTGGCCAGGGTGAAACCGGCGGATTTTGAGCATTTTGATCAATGGGGTTTTTGGGATGGTCATGGCTGGAATAAGGATATGAACCAGATGGCCGCCGTAACGGATAAGGTATCTAACGAATTAAGCCTGTCGCCATTGCCGGATGGCCGTTATGCCCTCATTTTCCAGGAAGGCGGGATGGGTACTACCATTGGTATGCGTATAGGCGCCAGCCCCATAGGCCCTTTTGGCCCCGTTATAAAATTATGGGATTGCAGCAAGGACGCGGAGGAGAAAACCTATGTAATGTATAATGCCAAAGCGCATCCCGGTATCTCTAAACCGGGGGAGCTGCTGATCAGTTATAATGTGAACTCAGTAGAATTTCTGAAAGACTTGCACAAGCATCCGCATTTATACCGTCCGCGGTTTATCAGATTAAAATTAGACAATTGATGAAGCCATTACTATTAAGCTTGTCGCTGTTTTATGTACCGGTTATGTGCGCGTATAGCCAGGATAACCTGGTAAAGTATGTAAACACCAGGCAGGGCACCAATAGCAAATACGAATTTTCCTATGGTAATACCTATCCGGCCACTTCTTTGCCTTTTGGCATGAACACCTGGACGCCCCAGACGGGTAAAAACGGAGACGGCTGGAAGTACCAGTATTTTGTACATACCATCCGCGGGTTTCAACAATCGCACCAGTGCAGCTCCTGGGTAAATGATTATGCGGTGTTTTCCCTGATGCCGGAATCCGGCGAGCTGGTAGTAAATGAAGATACCCGGGCAGCTGCCTTTACACATGAGCAGGAGATTGCCCAGCCCAGCTATTATAAAGTAAGCTTTGATAACGGCATAAAGACGGAGATCTCGCCCACAGAAAGAGGCGCACATTTCAGGTTTAGTTATCCTAAAGGCAGTAAAGCCTTTATTGTATTGGATGGTTATACAAAAATGAGCAGCGTAAAGATCTCCCCGGCAGAACATAAGATAAGCGGTTATGTGAACAATTGCCGCTGGGCCCCGAAGGACTTCCGTAATTATTTTGAGATCATTTTTAATAAGCCTTTTAAAAGCTACGGTACCTGGGAAAACCGGCATAACACCGTCAATGCCAATAATCAGGAAGCGGAAGGAGAGGGCATGGGCGCTTATATAGAATTTGCGCCCGGACAAGTGGAGGCCAAAGTAGCGTCTTCCTATATCAGCCCGGAACAGGCATCGCTCACCTTAGCCAAAGAACTGGGCGGCTACAAAAACTTTGACGCCACCCACCAGGCCGCGGATAAAGTATGGAATACCTTGCTGGGCCGGATGAAAGTAGAGGGCGGCACGGAAGAAGAAAAAGCTACTTTTTATTCCTGTATGTACCATGCCAATCTGTTCTCTCATCAGTTCTTTGAATATGGGAAGGATGGGCAGCCTTATTATTATAGTCCCTATGATGGCAAGATCCATAACGGTTATATGTATACGGATAATGGTTTCTGGGATACTTTCCGGGGACAGTTCCCCCTGAACACCATTATGCATCCTACCATGGAAGGCCGTTATGCGCAGGCCCTGCTGGATGCGCAGGAGCAATGCGGCTGGCTGCCCTCCTGGTCTTTTCCTTCGGAAACCGGCGGTATGCTGGGTAACCACGCCATCTCTTTACTGACAGACGCCTGGGTAAAAGGTATCCGTACTTTTGACCCGCTGCAGGCGCTGCGGGCCTATTATCACGAAGCCACCAATAAAGGCCCCTGGGGCAGCGCCAATGGCCGGCCGGGGTGGAAGGAATACTACGAAAAAGGATATGTGCCTTTCACAAAAGAAACCCTGGGCGCCACTGCCTGGACCCTGGAATTTGCTTATGACGATTTCTGCGGCTATCAGCTGGCGAAAATGAATCACCAGTTTTATTATGAAGGGGTGTTCGCGCGGCAGATGTACAACTACCGGAACCTGTTTGATTCCACCACCCGTTTTATGCGCGCAAAAGACGCGGAAGGCAACTGGATCACGCCTTTTGATCCGCTGGACTGGGGTGGGCCGTATACGGAAGGCAATGCCTGGCACTGGACCTGGTCTGTGTTCCATGATGTACAGGGGCTGATCAATCTCATGGGCGGTGATAAACCGTTTGTGGACAAAATAGATTCCGTATTCAGCACGCCGGGTACCATCAAGGTAGGCGGGTATGGACAGGTGATCCACGAAATGACGGAAATGGCCGCCTTTAAAATGGGACAGTACGCCCAGGGCAATGAGCCCATCCATCACCTGGTATACCTCTATAACTATGCAGGGCAGCCATGGAAAGCGCAGCAGCATGTACGGCAGATCATGAAAGATATGTATAACGCCAGCGAGAACGGTTATCCTGGCGATGAGGACGAAGGGCAGATGTCATCCTGGTATGTACTCAGCGCCGCTGGTTTTTACAGTGTATGCCCGGGTACGGATCAGTATGTGTTAGGCAGCCCGCTATTCCCGAAGATGACCATCACGCTGGAGAATGGGAAGGCGTTTGTAATAGAGGCGGAAAATAATAGCCCGGATAATGTGTATATTCAATCCGCTACGCTGAATGGCCAACCCTGGTCACACAACTGGATCACCCATTCGGCCATTACAAAAGGAGGTACGCTGCACCTGGTAATGGGGCCAAAGCCCGCGTTACAAAGGGGCATAGCGACAGCGGACCGTCCTTTTTCACTGACCGCAATCAAATAGTAACAGATGAGCGCCCAACCTAAGTTTACGGAAAAGAAGTACCTGACGGTTTTTTTGTTTGTCACCTCCTTGTTCTTTTGCTGGGGGCTGGCGCTTACGCTGGGGGATGTGCTCAACAGGCATTTTCAGCATGTGCTGCATATCTCCAGATCACGTTCCGGCCTGGTACAGCTTTCCTTGTTTGGCGCTTATGCGGTAATGGGCATTCCGGCGGGTATGTTCATGAAAAGGTTTGGGTATAAAAAAGGCATTCTGCTGGGGTTGGGTTTATATGCCCTGGGCGCATTCCTGTTTATCCCGGCAGCAGCGGATGCTTCTTTTAACTTTTTCCGTTTTGCGCTTTTTGTGCTGGCCTGCGGCCTGGCTACGCTGGAAACAGTGGCGCACCCGCTGATAGCGGTATTGGGTGACCAGCGGACCAGCGATCAGCGGATCAATTTCTCACAGTCCTTTAACGGGCTGGGAGGGGTGATTGGTCCGGCTATTGGCAGTTATTGCATCCTGAAAGCAGGGCAGGCGCATTCCAATGATCTCATGGCGGTGAGGGATCTGTATATAGCCATAGGCATAGCCATCAGTTTACTGGCAATTGCCTTCCTGTTTATTAAGCTACCCGCTCTACAGGAAGAGCAGCCTGTTACGGAAACGCCGGTGCCGGTTAAACCACTGATCAAACAAAAACATTTTGTTTTTGCGGCAATTGCGCAGTTCTTTAATGTAGCCGCGCAGGGCGGCACCTGGGCTTATTTCATCAACTATGGTCATGATGTAATGGGGATGAGTGACGAGCAGGCGGGCTATTTCTTTTCTTTAAGCATTGCGATGCTGATGTTGGGCCGCTTTGCCGGCACGGCGCTCATGCGCTTCATCGCTCCATATAAGCTGCTGGCCATATTTGCCGGTATGAATATCCTGATGTGTATTATCGTAGCGGCGGCGTTAGGCTGGATCTCTTTTGTAGCGCTGATCCTGATCAATTTCTTTTTTAGCATTATGTTCCCGACAATATTCAGCTTAGGGCTAAAGAACCTGGGACAATACCGGCAGCAGGCCTCTTCCTTTATTGTAATGGGCGTGGTAGGCGGTGGATTGTTTCCCCCGTTAATGGGCCTGATAGCTAACCATAATGTAGCCGCGGCCTATTACCTGCCTATCATCTGTTACCTGGTGATACTGCTGTATGGGTATAGCTATAAGCGGCTAGCCGCTGGATTTTAATTTATTTTTGAGCCTAAATCACAACATGTGAAGAAAATAAGAATCAAGGATATTGCCAAAGACCTGAACATATCCAAGACGGCTGTATCTTTTATCCTGAACGGGCGGGCCCAGGAAAAGCGGATCAGCGAGGAGCTGGTGGAGCGGGTGGAGAAATACATCCGCGAAGTGGGTTTTCGTCCAAGCCCCATTGCCCAGAGCCTGCGGACCGGTAAATCCAATATCATTGGGTTGATGGTGGAAAGTATCTCTGACCCCTTCTTTGCAACGATTGCCCGCCTGATTGAAAATAACGCCTATAAAAAAGGGTATAAGATCATTTACTGCAGCACCGATAACGATACGGAAAAAACCAAAGAGCTGATCAATGTATTACGGGAGCGTAATGTAGATGGGTATATTATTTCCCCGCCTCCCGGTGTGGAAAAGGAGATGAACGAGTTGATCAAAGCAGGCATGCCCGTGGTGATGTTTGACCGTTACCTGCCAAAAGTAAAAACGGACTATGTTGTGATCGATAATGAATTCAGCGCGGAGAATGCTACCCGTTACCTGGTTAAACAGGGTTTCCGGAATATTGGTTTTATTACCTTCTCATCTACCCTTACGCAGATGAAAGGCCGTTTGAAAGGCTACAGGACCGCGCTTAAAGAAGAAGGCCTTAAACCTGCTGTAATGGAGATCGATTTTACGCCGGAAGAGAAAGTAATGGTGCAGGCGGTACGTGATTTCCTGGTGGCCAATCCACAGCTGGATGCAGTGCTGTTTGGCGCTATCCAGGCGGGATCATGTGGTTTAAAGGCCATGACCCAGCTAAAGCTGAAAGTACCACAGGACCTGGGGGTTATCTCTTTTGATGACCATGATATTTTTGAATTGTTTTCTACACCCGTCACGGCTATTACCCAGCCTATTGATAAAATTGCCCACCGTGTGATCAGCCTGTTGCTGGACCGGCTGGATGCCGCGCATGCCACCGCGCCTCCAAAGGAGATCGTGCTAAAGACAAAGCTGAAGATCAGGGGATCATCGAACCCTATGCACTCATCCAAATAATTCCGTGTTTTACATGAGTAAACTATTTTCCGCGCTACTGGCGCTTTGCAGTTTTTTGCTGACGCAATGCAGCTACGCTCAATTTGCCACTGCTGATCCGGTGGGCAGGCCCTGGAATGCCAATTGGATTGCAGCGCCTAATGATCCCGGCACGGGGTATGGGGTATATTATTTTAGGAAAAATATAGACCTCGCGGCTAAACCGGCCAGCTTTATCATCCATGTATCCGCTGATAACCGGTATAAGCTATATGTAAATGGTACATTGGTATCCTTAGGACCGGCGCGCGGAGATACTTATTACTGGAACTATGAAACGGTGGATCTTGCGCCCTACCTGACAGCAGGTAAAAATATGGTGGCGGCGCTGGTATTTAATGAGGCAGAGAACCGTCCGGAGGCGCAGATCACGGTAAGGACGGCTTTTATTATACAGGGGAATACGCCTGCGGAAGAGATACTGAATACCAACAACACCTGGAAATGTATCCGGGATAACGGATACCAGCCAGTTACGGGCTTTTTTGCCGCGAGCACCGGCGAACTGGTGGATATGAATCAATCCGTTAAGGGTTGGACCGTGCTGGATTTTGACGATAGCAGCTGGCCGATGGCGGCTAATTTGTTCCAGGGGCATTTGAAGGGCGGGTCTGATGGATTTGGCTGGATGCTGGTGCCTTCCTCATTGCCCCAGATGGAAATGACGGATGAGCGGATACCTGCTATGCGTAAGGCGGCTGGTATTACGCTGCCTGCTGGTTTTCCCGCCACTAAAACCACGGTTACTATTCCGGCTGATACGACCGTTTCTTTTCTGTTGGACCAGACCCATTTGACCAATGCGTATATCCACTTAAAATTCAGCAAGGGTAAGAACGCCGGTATTTCCATGCGGTATGCGGAATCGTTGTATGATGATCTTAAAAAGTATGGCGATCGTAAAGGCAACCGCAATGATGTGGATGGTAAGGACTTTAAAGGCCGGAAGGATAGCGTTATCTCTGATGGCAGCACCGGGCAGTCTTATACTACCCTTTACTGGCGCAGCTTCCGGTATATACTGGTAACCGTGCATACGCAAGGCGAGCCGCTGGTGATAGATGATATTTCCGGTACGTTTACCGGCTATCCTTTTAAATTTAATGCTGCCTTTAATACCGGTAATACGGAGATAAAAAAGATCCTGGATATAGGCTGGCGGACCGCCCGGCTGTGCGCTATGGAAACGTATTTTGATTGCCCGTATTATGAGCAGCTGCAGTATATAGGGGATACGCGCATACAGGCTATGATCAGCTACTACAATAGCGGCGATGAACGGCTGGCGCGTAATGCCATCAACCTGATGGATCATTCCCGCACCACCGAAGGGGTAACCCAAAGCCGCTGGCCTACACATAGCACGCAGATCATATCTACTTTTTCTTTGTGGTATGTAGGTATGCTGCATGATTACTGGATGTACAGGGCTGATAGTAATTTCATTAAAGATAAGCTGGTGGGCGAACGGGTTGTGCTCGATTTTTTTAATAAATACCAGGGGGCTGATGGGTCAGTAAGAGGATTACCCTATTGGAATTTTATAGATTGGGTAGGAGGGAAAGGATGGGATTTTGCCATGCCGCCAAAAGGTACTGATGGCGCGTCTGCGATCCTTGATCTGCAATTGTTGATGGCTTATCAATGGGCGGCTGAATTGGAAGGGGCAATGGGTATGCAGGCATATGCTGCGCTCTATCAACAAAGAGCATCGCAACTGCAGCGGACTATCCGCGCCAAATATTGGAATGCTGCCAGGAAACTGTATGCGGATACAGATCAAAAAGATGTATATTCCCAGCATGCTAATGCGCTGGCGGTATTGGCCGGGTTGGTGAATAAGCAGGACCTGCCGGAATTGTGTCAACACCTGTTGCAGGATAAATCCCTGACCCAGTGTACTATCTATTTTAAATATTATCTGCATCAGGCATTGGCAAAAGGAGGCTTGGGAGATGATTATCTGAAATGGTTAGATGTATGGCGGGATAATATAAAAATGGGGTTGACTACCTGGGCGGAAGTTTCTGATCTGCCTAATAGCCGGTCTGATTGTCATGCATGGGGGGCTAGTCCGAATATTGAGTTTTTCCGGATGGTGCTGGGGATTGATAGTGATGCGCCGGGGTTCAGGAGGATTAAAATAGAGCCGCATTTGGGGGAGTTGAAAGCGGTGAGTGGGGAGATACCGCATCCGGCTGGGAAAGTGGCGGTGGCGTACGCGTTGGAAGGAGGGAAGTGGAAGGTAAAAGTGGTTTTGCCGGAGGGGATTACGGGAACGCTCGTATGGAAAGGGAAGAAGTATGGGTTGAAGGCGGGGGAGAATAGGTTGGAGATTTGAGGAGGTCAAAACGCCTCCCGCTTTCTTATCAACCATCCTTCAACACCATAACACACCACCGCGGCAATACTCCCTAACGCAGCCCCGGCCAATACATCACTGGGATAATGTACCCCCAGGTCAATCCTGGAATAGGCCACCAGGATGGCCCATAGATACACAACAACCGTCACATACCAGCGGCGAAAAACAAGACTCAACACGCCAGCCGTTACAAACGCATCTGTTGTATGGCCAGATGGAAAAGACGGGCTGCCTCCGCTTGTCATCTTTTCTATAAAGTGATAAGTGGCAAATGGCCGCGGCCTATTCAATATATATTTTAATGCATTACTTGTCAGCGCGGTAGCCAGATAGGCAATCAAGCCATACACCCCTGCTTTCCGTAAGCGCGGAATGCACAGTAAGATCAACGGCGTTAGCATACCTACTGCACCTGCAGTATCGGTAACCAAGTTGAAAAAAGCATCCAATGAATGGATCCGCGATAAATTTATGAGGATCAACACATTCACATCGATATCCTGGAAAAAAGGTATATGCACAACAGGTAAAAGGCTTACAAGGAAGCAAGCCGTAAGCGCACCAAGCAAAACTGGATTTCTGTAAGTATGCATATCTTGATCTGACATTACCATACAAACTTATCAGCCAATTCTGGAGAAATTCTGGAAATGTCATGTCCCCGCTTCAAATCACGTCAAAAACCCTTTTCCTCAACATGCCGGTATTATATTTCGCCCAGGCCACGTTAAGAGCGTTCTTAAACAAGTCGCCTTTTTTCTTAACGCGCTCGCCGGTATTGAAGATCGTAAACTGTTTTGGATCAAGCCCTTTCCTGACCTCCGCCCAGCTCAGTGGCGTAGATACCGTTGGGATCGAATTCGGCCGTACGGTATACGCAGCAGCCAGGGTATCGGCATAATCATTCTGAGAGGGGTCGATAAAAACCTTGCTGCCTCTTTGGGATCTATTCACATTGGTAGTTGCGATGCGGGGAACCAGCGCCAGGACCTCCTGACCTATTGTTTCGGCGGCCCGCCGTGCCTGTTGGTAGCTAATACCGGTAACGGGTATGTAGATATGCAATCCCGTTTTGCCGCTGGTCTTTACAACTGTTTTGAGCTTCCATTTGGATAAAACTGTTTTTGCCGCCCGCGCAACTTCGATCACTTTTTCAAAATCGTTGCCGGAGGGGTCCAGGTCAATATTTACAAAATCTGGCGCTTGCGGCGTAGCGGTTCTTGACATCCAGGGATTAACATCAATACATCCCAGGTTGATCATGTACAGCAGGGTTGCCTCATTATTGCAGACAAGATAGTCTATAACGGGCCGTGTGCCCGCTTTCTTATGCCGCCGTTTGTCCTGGAAGATATCAGCGCAGACGGGCTGGCGGCCTTCCATGTCCTTGATGTACAGATCGGGCGCCATGGCGCCGCGGGGTTTGATGTGCAGGGACAGCGGCCGGTCCTTCAAATAGGGCAGCAGGTATGGCGCTATGCTATGATAATACTGGATCAGATCAGCTTTGGTAACATCTTTCCATACCTGCCGGTCAATATTGTTGATCTTGATAGTACAGCCGTCAATATCAAAATCAGCTTCGTTCTCAATAGGGATCGCTTCCAGCTCTGGCCAGTTGCTTCCGGCCATGGTGGGCTTTTTTTTTGACCGCTGGCGGTCTTTTAATGATCCGTCGCTATTGCGGTTACTTTCCCACCTGGCGGCAGTTTTGCTGGCGGCCATCTGTTCGATCGTCTTTTTTGATACAACAGATGTATCTTTTTCGGTGATATCTGTTTTCCTTGCGTAGCGGTCCTTGTGTTTGATAAGCAGCCACGCGTTCTCACCGCGGCCCTGCGTTCGTACCAGCGCAAATTCGCCTTTCAGCTTATGGCCGTGCATCCTGATCTTTAATGAACCGCCGAAGAAGCCTTTGAGCAGGATCTTTTCCTGTTCTTTTTTTGTTAGTCCTTTTTCAAGCGGTTCGTAGGCGCCTTCATCCCATATGATAACTGTTCCGGCGCCATAGTTTCCTTCCGGAATGATACCTTCAAAATCCTTATAATCATAGGGATGATCTTCAACAAGCATGGCCAGCCGCTTCACCTCCGGGTCAAGTGAAGGGCCCTTTGGCACCGCCCAGCTCTTCAATACTCCACGCATCTCCAGTCTGAAATCATAGTGCAGGTGGGAGGCTGCATGCTTTTGTATTACAAAATGCAGTCCGCCGTCGTTTGCTTTTCCGCCGGTGGGCTCAGGTGTTTTGGCGAAGGTGCGTTTTTGTTTGTATTCCTGCAGTCCCATATGGCAACATCCCAAAAAATCATGCCTGTGCAGTACGGAGAGGCAGCTGGCATGAAATTTAGGCTTCTCTTTAAAGCGGGTTTACCAGACAGGTTCAGCAGTTGCGTAAATTGTCTTATTCAAATAACTAACAACTTTACATGATAGAAGATCTGAATAGATTTATAAAGGCCCAGGAGAGCTCCTACACCGCTGCGTACGACGAAGTGCTGGAGGGTAGAAAGTGGGGACATTGGATGTGGTATATTTTCCCCCAGTTTAAAGGCCTTGGTTTTAGCGAAATGTCCAGTTACTATGGTATAAAGGATCTGGAGGAGGCGGCCAGTTATTTGAATCATCCTGTATTGGGCCAGCGCCTGATCAGTATTTGTCAGGCGTTGTTGACTCATTACAATAAAACTGCGCACGAGATCTTCGGTAGCCCGGACGACCTGAAACTTCGCTCCTCAATGACCCTTTTCGCCAGTGTTGAGGGGGCTGATAAGTGTTTCCAGGATGTACTGGACAGGTTTTACCTGGGTGAAAAAGATTCAAAAACATTGGATTTGCTGCAAGTATAACAACCATGACAGCCTAAAATATCTGCTCATTTAATATCCAACAGGGAAATAAGCCGGCAGTTTGAGCTATTTGCAGAACTGTTATTACTACACGGACAGGATGAACGGCTTTCGCATTTACTTTCCGGCGCCGCCTACCGGCTTCGTAACCTTTCAACAAAAAGGCTACCAGTATTGTGTTATTTCCGACCATTCAAAAAATGCGCATTATGCCGGCGGCCTGAAAGAGCCGCGATCTGGCGGGTTACCAAAATGAATAGCTGCCGAAACCGCTATGGCATGGTTTTTATTGTAGGAATTAAAACCAGGTATTATAAGGACCGGCAAGTGCATAAAAATGGCTGTAAGAACTACGGCAGAGGCTGTCACCGCCTATGACGCCACCAAGTTGACGAACTTAGCAAACCGCATGGCATATGGACGATATGGTAAGGAACACGTTATATTCATCTCAGCCCACATTAATCTCTATGGCGAAAGAAAGTAAGCAAATAGTTTTAATGGTGGATGATGACCCGGATGATCAGGAAATCCTTATTATGGCATTGAAGGAAGTTGATAAAGACATTGTTTGTACTGCGCTGAGTGACAGCCTGGAGGCCATGGATAAATTAAAAAAGGATGTTTCATTTGTACCGGACTACATCTTTCTGGATCTTAACATGCCTAAGCTGAATGGCCTGGAATGCCTGTCACAGATCAAACAGCTGGATCATCTGAGAAAATCCAGGGTAATAATGTACTCCACATCAGGCGAAACAAAAATAATTCAAAAATGTAGCGAAATTGGCGCGGCCCATTACCTGGTTAAACCCACCGGTTTTTCCTCGTTAATAGAGGCGCTTGTTTCAATCTTTAAACATAATTGATGAGCTCAATTGATAATATACCACATTTTGCAGGAGCGGGCCCAAAAATGGTCACTGAATTACAAGATTATGCGATCATCCTTTTGAATGTTAATGGAGATGTTATAAACTGGAATGTAGGGGCTGAAAGGATCAAGGGGTACAAAACGGACGAGATCATTGGAAAGAGCTTTAGACAGTTTTACATGCCGGCCGACCAGAGAAATAAACTTCCGGAAAAATTAATTGAGAAAGCGAAGCAGCATGGTAACGTTACGCATGAAGGGTGGCGGATGCGGAAAGACGGCAGCAGATTCTGGGGAAGCACGGTAATAACAGCACTTCATGACTCGCACGGAGCTATTGTCAATTTTACGGAGATCACACGTGATCTCACCGCTAAAAGAGATACGGACTATGAGCTGAAGACAGCTGCAGAAACGCTCGCAAAAAGAAATGAAGCCCTGCGGAAAAGCGAAGAGCAATACCATAAAATGGTCAGTGAAGTGCGGGATTATGCCATTATCCTGTTGAGTCCCGACGGGGATATCATGAGCTGGAACCTGGGAGCCGAAAGGATCAAAGGATATAAAGCGGAAGAAATAATAGGGAAAAATTTCCGCATATTCTATCAATTACAGGACAGGATCGATGGCCGTCCTGACAGGCTCAGGCAGCAGGCCATCGACAACGGATCAGCTGTGGACGAAGGATGGCGGGTTAGGAAGGACGGTAGCAGGTTCTGGGGAAGTATTACGATAACAGCGCTGCACGCCGACGATGGATCCATTATTGGTTTCTCAAAGGTTACCCGTGACCTGACCGAAAAAAAGAATCTGATAGATGACCTGCAGCAGACATCAAGCGAGCTTCAGCAACGCAATGACGAGCTGCAGAAGAGTGAAGAACGTTATCATCAGATGATAGCAGAAGTACAGGATTACGCCATTATCCTACTGGATGAAAATGGTAACATACTTAACTGGAATGCCGGTGCGGAAAAAATAAAAGGATACAAAGCAACGGAGATCATAGGGACCAACTTCCGGATATTTTATACGGATAAGGACAAAGCGGAAGGATTACCTCAAAAGCTCATAAACCAGGCAATCACTACCGGAAAAGCCACCCACGAGGGGTGGAGGGTAAGAAAGGACGGTAGCAAGTTCTGGGGTAGCATCACAATAACTGCCCTCCATGACCTGAATGGTAATATTTTGGGTTTTTCAAAGGTGACAAGGGATTTGACTGAACGTAAACTTGCAGATGATAAAATGCGGGAATACATAATAATGCTGGAAAGGCAAAATCTGGAATTGGAGCAGTTTGCCTATATAGCCTCCCATGACCTGCAGGAACCCCTGCGTAAGATTCAGACATTTGCAGACATTATTCAGCACAATCTGCATGACAAAAAAATGATGGAACGCTATTTTGAGAAGATCAAAATATCAACCGCAAGGATGAGGGCGCTTATCAATTCATTACTGGATTACAGCCGCCTGGGAAAAGAGAAAGGAAATAAGATCTATACAGATCTCAATATGGTACTTGAAACGGTGCTTTTTGATTTCGAACTGTTGATCCAGGAGAAGCACGCAACAATCATCAACGATCCGCTTCCGTCCATTGAGGTTTATCCCGATCAGATCACACAGTTGTTTGCAAACCTGATCGGAAATGCGTTAAAATTCAGCGATAAAAAACCCCTTATCCAAATCAAATCTCAGCTGGTGGCTAAACAGCAGCTACAAAGCCCTCCTGAACATCTTACGAAGAACGAGTATATAGAGCTGTCATTCCAGGATAATGGGATAGGATTCGATTCAGAGCACGAGGAGCTTATTTTCTCTATCTTTCAACGGCTACATGGGAGGTCCCAATACGAGGGCACTGGTATCGGTTTGTCCATATGCAGAAAGATAGTTGAAAGCCATTCCGGATTTATAAGGGCAAAGGGTACGCCGGGAAAAGGGGCATGCTTTTATGTATATCTACCCGTAAAGTAGTGGGGAAACAGTAATATAGTACACTTATTCCTAAGAAATAAAGCACCCTGGCGTTAAGCCAGGGTGTATATAGATAAACTATCCTTCGTTTACTTCGCTCATTGCGATTTCAGTAAGCTTGCTATCGGTGTCTTTTTCCTCGGCAAGGGTTTCTGCAAGAAGGTTTGCCGCTTCTGTGTGCTCCATTAGCTTAGCATAGGTTACCAAACAACCATAGCTTGCGATCTCGTAGTGTTCTACCTTTTGGGCTGCGGAGATGAGCGCTGCATCGAGTACATTGCTTTCTTCAAAATTTTCAATTATTTCATCCGCTTCCCCCAGTAAACCTTCCATTGCCCTACATTTTTTTGCCCGCGCCGGCGAACCAACGGACTCAAAGGCCGCTTTTAAACGTTCAATTTGCCCTTCTGTTTGAGTGTAGTGTTCTCCAAAAGCGCTTTTTAGCGAAGGGCTGGTGGCTGCCTTTTCCATCTTTTTGAGACCTTTCAGCAATTGTTTTTCCGCTCCGAGAATGTCACGAAGCTCATCTATAAATAACTCATGCAAGTGTGCATTGGGCATCACTGCTTCTTTTGTTTTCGTTGATGTAGCCATGATTTGTGCTTTTTAGATGTCAGGCCAAATTCATGCCAGCACAGGAGGGGATGTTTTAAGCTGTAGATATATGCAGGCCCGGCATATTAACGTCACTTACAAGGCTTTGATGTGGAACTATTTCAACAGGTTGCGAAATAAAAGGTATCCGGTGTAATAGATTGGAATATTATTTTTGGAAATTCCGTTTGTCAATCGTAATATTGCGATAACGTAATGGCATAAGATCATGGGGGCCACTAAAACAGACCTATTTACAAAACAACAGAACGACATTGCCCAAATGGCAAAAGCGATTGCCCATCCTGCCCGTATTGCCATTCTCCAGTACCTGGTAAAAAAGAACGCCTGCGTATGCGGGGATCTGGTAGATGAGCTGGGCCTGGCCCAGGCCACCACCTCTCAGCATCTCAAAGAGCTGAAAGCGGCCGGCCTTATCCAGGGCACTATAGAAGGCGCCAGCGTTTGCTATTGTATTGATCCTAAAATCTGGAAACAATACCAGCAGCTATTTTCCGCTTTCTTTAAAGACGTAAACCTGGACGGCTCCTGCTGTTAAAATTTTTTGTCTGAATTCATCGCAATATTGCAATAATAAGATAATAAACTATCATCTGTTATGGCTACTGATCAACAATTAAAGGAGATGGTGCAACAGAAGTACAGCGAGATCGCTTTACAGGATAAAGCAGCTAACCAGGCCTCCTGTTGCGGCGCCGGTGGTTGCTCCACCGAGGTATACAACATCATGAGTGATGACTATTCCACGCTGGAAGGTTATAACCCGGATGCGGACCTGGGCCTGGGCTGCGGCCTGCCTACACAGTTTGCCCATATTAAGAAGGGAGATACCGTAATAGACCTGGGCTCCGGCGCCGGCAATGACTGCTTTATTGCCCGGCGGGAAACAGGAGAAACCGGTAAGGTCATCGGCATAGATTTTACTCCGGCTATGATCAATAAAGCCCGGGAAAATGCGGAGAAGCTACAATTTAACAACGTGGAGTTCCGCCAGGGAGATATTGAGCACATACCGGTGACTGCTAATACAGCAGACGTGATCGTCAGCAACTGTGTGCTGAACCTGGTACCCAATAAAGACGGCGTATTTAAGGAGATCTTCCGTGTCCTGAAACCAGGCGGCCATTTCAGTATTTCTGATATTGTACTGCAGGGAGAGCTGCCGCCTGCAATACAGGCTGCCGCAGAGATGTATGCTGGTTGTGTATCCGGCGCTATCCAAAAGGAAGCGTACCTGCGCTTAATAACAGGTAATGGCTTTACGGACATCACCATCCAGAAGGAGAAACTGATCACCATTCCTGATGATATACTGGCCGGGTATCTGGGCGCGGAAGAGATTGCGCAGTTCAGGGCCACAGACACAGGTATCTACAGCGTTACCGTATACGCAGAAAAACCTGCTGCGGCTCAAACATGCTGCGGGCCTGACTGTTGTAAATAATTCATTATGCAGATCATTCCAATGACGGCCGCTCACTGGCCACAGGTAAAAGCCATCTATGAAAGCGGCATAGCCACCGGCAACGCCACTTTCCAGACTTCCGCACCCGGATGGGAGGAATGGGATCGGTCCCATGTCAAAACCTGCCGGCTTGTAGCCATAGACGAGCACCAGGTTCTACTCGGCTGGGCCGCGCTTACGCCGGTATCCGGCAGATGCGTGTATGCCGGCGTTGGGGAGGTAAGCGTGTACATATCTGCTGAAGCGCAGGGGAGAGGTACAGGTACCTTGTTACTGAATGCGCTTATAGCGGCCAGCGAGCAAAACGGTTTCTGGACATTGCAGGCCGGCATATTCCCGGAAAATACAGCCAGCGTAAAGCTGCACGGGAAATGCGGTTTCCGGTTGATAGGGCGCCGGGAGAAGATCGGGCAAATGAACGGCCAATGGCGGGATACGCTGCTGTTGGAGCGGAGGAGCACTACCACAGGCGTATAAATAACACACACATGAGCACTCAAAATTGTAATCCGGCGCAGCGTAAACAACTCCGCTTCCTGGACAGATATCTTACGCTATGGATCTTACTTGCCATGGCCCTGGGCATTGGATTAGGTTACTTTTGGCCATCCACCGCCACTTTTATTAATTCTTTTTCCAGTGGCGCCACCAATGTTCCCCTGGCCATCGGGTTAATATTGATGATGTACCCGCCGCTGACAAAGGTGCACTATGAAAATATGGGCGAAGTATTTAAGGATAAAAAGGTGCTATCAGTATCCTTGTTACTTAACTGGATCATCGGCCCTACGCTGATGTTTGGGCTGGCAGTATTATTCCTGCATGGCTACCCGGAGTACATGACCGGCTTGATCCTTATAGGGCTGGCCCGCTGTATTGCCATGGTCATTGTATGGAATGAGCTGGCAGACGGTAACCGCGAATACGCCGCCGGACTGGTTGCCCTCAATAGCATATTTCAGGTACTGTTGTATAGTGTATACGCCTATATTTTCATTACATGGCTTCCAACGGTTTTTGGGATGAAAGGGATCAGCGTACAGGTTACTATAGGAGAAATAGCCCAAAGCGTAGCCATCTACCTTGGCATTCCTTTCGCCGCGGGCATTATCAGCCGCTACGGTCTTATTGCCTGGAAGGGAGAAACCTGGTTCCGCGAAAAGTATATACCGTTTATTTCACCCATCACCCTCATCGCCCTCTTATTTACCATTGTGGTGATGTTCAGCCTTAAGGGAAGATTGATCGTTCATATTCCGCTGGACGTAGTAAGGATCGCCATACCGTTGATGGTCTATTTCGCCATCATGTTCCTGGTCAGCTTCCTGTTAGGGAAGCTGATGGGGGCAGACTACTCAAAAAACACATCAATAGCCTTCACTGCTGCCGGCAACAACTTCGAGCTGGCTATCGCGGTAGCTATTGGCGTATTCGGCATCAACTCCGGACAGGCCTTTGTAGGCGTGATCGGTCCACTGGTAGAAGTACCAGCGCTGATCGCACTGGTGAACGTTGCCTTCTGGCTCAGAAAGAAATATTACAGACCTGCAACATTACAACGCGCATAATATGAAAATCGCACTATTCAGTGACATTCACGCCAATTTACCGGCGCTGGAAGCTTTCTTTAACGATGTAGATACCCGTCAGCCGGATGCCATCTACTGCCTGGGCGACCTGGTAGGTTACAACATCTGGCCCAATGAAGTGATCCGGGAAATTCGTAAGCGCCGTATCCCTGCCATCGCCGGTAATTATGATTTTGGTATTGGCCGGGCTATTGACGATTGCGGCTGTGCTTACAAAACAGATGCTGAAAAAGCGAATGGCGCCGTATCTATTTCTTTTACCAATCAGATCGTGGAAGAAAAGGAACGCCAATACCTCCGCACTTTGCCTGCCCATCTCAAAATTGAGTTCCAGCTAAACAACGACAGGCTAAATCTCCTGCTGGTACACGGCAGCCCCCGGAAGATCAATGAGTACCTGTTTGAGGACCGGGACGAGAAGAGCCTGCTCCGGATCATGCAGGACGCTGATGCGGATATTATGTGCTTTGGCCATACCCACAAACCCTATCATCGCATATTACCCGCCGTACCGGGAGAAGGTCCGCACTACCGCCATGCCATCAACATTGGCTCCGTAGGTAAGCCCAAAGATGGCGATCCCAGGGGAGGGTATGTATTATTACATCTCAATGAGCACAGCAGTGTATTGGACAAAGACGCCGCCCAGGTGGAGTTTATCCGCTTTACATATGATGTGGAAAAAGCCGCTCAGGCCGTAGAGAACAGTCCTTTGCCAGATGCCTATGCTGAAAGCCTCAGAAGAGGCGTATAAAAGACCCGCCAATGGATATACAAACAACATCTCTCGCCGTCTGGGAACAATTCAGCGGATCCCTGGAGACTTTCATCCACCAGAAGCTGAATTATACGGACCAATGCAACGATATACTGCAGGATCTGTATCTCAAAGTTTACATTAACATCGGGAAAATAGAGAAAGCCGGGAATATCAGGGCCTATTTATTCCAGATGGCGCATAACGCTGTTACTGATTACCACCGTAAGCAGCAGCGGGCGCCAGCGCTGGAAAATGATGAGATCATCAGCCTGCTGGAAGACAAACAGGACGAATTAAGCGAATACCAGCTCGCAGACTGTTGCCTCCGTCCGATGATCGAAACCTTACCGGAAATTTACCGGCAGGCGCTGATCCTTACTGAGCTGGAAGGACACACACAGCAACAACTGGCAGACAAATTGGATATTTCCCTTCCGGCAGCCAAATCCAGGGTGCAGCGCGCCCGGGAGAAACTAAAGGAAATCATCCTCCAATGCTGTAATTATGAGTTTGATAAATACGGCAACATCTTATCCTGCTGCAGCAGCGCACACTGTAAAACCGGCAATTGCTGAAAATCCTGCATCCTTTTCCAGGAACCTGCGTCATATAGTGGATAAACCACTTTTAAACAAATTCTTATCCAGATGAAACAGTTAGTTTTAGCAGGCCTTTGTATTATAGGCCTTACCGCAGCGATGGCTGCCGGCGTTGATAGAAAAGCTAAAAAACAAAAAGCAGCTGTCCAGAAAGAACAGTGCTGTAAAAAACAGACAAACTGTTGCGGTGGACAGTGTTGTCATTAAGAAAACGCAAAGGGCTCCGGTTCCGGAGCCTTTTGTACGTAAACCTAATTAGTGGGGCCACTGAACCGCTTATCAGTCAGTGAATGGAGAAAGGCCAGCAGATCTTTTTTCTCATCCGCCGTTAAACCCAGCGGCTTTGCCAGTATACTATCCCTGTTTACGGCATCCGGCACAAACTTTTCCGGCTCATTATAGAACTCGATCACCTCTTCCAGTGTTCTGAACATGCCATTATGCATATAGGGCGGCGTAACCGCCACATTACGCAGCGATCCGGTCTTAAACTTGCCCAGGTCGCCCGGCTGTCCGGTAACCACGGCACGCCCGCTGTCATTCAGCGTAGTACCATTATACAGGCCTATATTCCGGAAATCGCGCTGGGTGAGATCAGCCCCAAAATGGCACTGCACACATTTACCCTTACCATTAAAAAGGGTAAACCCGCGTTTAGCGGCATCGCTAACCGCCGCAGGATCATCGCTGAATTTCCAGTTGTCAAACGGGCTGTCACTGGTTTCCAATGTACGCTCAAAAGCGGCCAGGGCGGCGGCCAGGCTACTGCTATCCGGCTCGCGGTCAAAGAGCTTTTTAAAATACTGCCGGTAAGCAGGCTGCTGCCGCAAGCGCTGCAAAGCCACCGGTACCGGCAGGTTCATCTCGATGGGGTTGGCAATTGGGGCCAGGGCTTGCTCTTCCAGGCTGGCGGCGCGGCCATCCCAGAAAAAGGAATTCTGCAGTCTTACATTCATGGCGGTGGGGGTATTACGCACGCCTTTGCGGCCGCCTACGCCGGTGCTTACCATACCGGTATCAGCAAAAGCATGGCTGGGCTGGTGACAGCTGCCGCAGCTGATCGTACGGTCCACAGAAAGGACCGGATCAAAGAACAGCAACGCGCCCAGTCCGGCGATGTCTGCCGGCTCCTTATCCTTAAAGGACATGGGAACCAGCAGCACAACGATCGCGACAGCACCTGAAATGATCAATTGTTTCATGATAATAGCGGATTATTTTACTCTTCCCATGACTAGCTTGCTCATTCCTTGCTTTCTTTCAGCGCAGCTGTCTACTATCGGGATAAGGCGGAGGGAGTCGGCATTACTGAAAAAAAAGATCTTATATACGCCTCTTTTTCCTTCACAGCCATTATCGCTGAAGGTAAATATGTCGTCCTGGAGCGTATATGTTCCGCTTACAAAGGGTTTTTTGTTTACATACCCTTCAAAACTGTGATCCGTTTTAAAGACTACGCCGGTTACATTACCCTTGGGGGAGGGTTGGCTTTCCCATCTGCCGGTGAGGCGGTCTTCGGCCATTACAATGGATGCCATTACGGCCACATAGAGCAATACAATTTTCATAACAATTCTTTTTTTTTACGCAATTGTTTTAACGGGCACAAAATTATTGGCATTGGGAGCCGCGGGAAATAGTGAATTTCTACCATCGCCACCTCCCCACATTTGGGGATTGCCGGGTATTTGAAAGAAGGTTAAGTTTGTTACTTATTTTTCTGTAGCAGTATTATTTAATTTAAATTGAACACCCCAAATGCATTCACATCTTTTATTGAAGAGGCGTGTCAATCACATCATTTCCTTTCTCGATCCTGATCACCGGGAGGCGGAAGAAATAGACGAGGAGATCATGCACACCTTCTGCAACCTGCATAGGATCTTTCCTGAATGGACCATCTGCACCTGCCGGTTCATGCACTCGAACTTTTTTTACATAAGTGAAAATTTCCGCGATCTGTTAGGGCTTGATCCGTCCATCGGTATTGAAACCTGGCATCTGGATAATTTTTTCGACCGCGTGCACCCGGCGGATATGGCCGATTTTAACAAGGGCATTCATCTGCTCGAAGGATTGCTCCAGAAGGAAGACCCGGAAGAACATGACAGGTTCCGGTTTATATTCAATTACCGGGTATTGCGGACAGATGGCAGGTATATCTGTATCCATGACGAAAAGGCTATGATCCGGCTAAAGAATGGGCAGCGGCTGTATTTCCTGTTGCTCCGGGATATCAGCCATGAGGGGACCTTCTCCGGTTTCAAAATGACAGCTTATAAAACGGGGTATAACGAAAAAGTGTTGGAATATTATGCCGCCAGCGAGGCTACCGCTCAGCTTACGCCCCGCGAGAACGAGCTGATCCCCCTGATGAAACAAGGGCTTTCCATAAAAGAGGCGGCCGGCTGCCTGCGTATCAGCCCCAATACGGTGCGGAACATGCGGCAGAAGCTGTTCGAAAAATTCCAGGTCAATAATGTAATTGAGCTCCTGAACCGGTTGGATGTAAGTGGACTGGCGGCTGCCGTATGATCAGATCAGCTTATGATTAATAGCTTTTGCCACGGTTTCTGTAAGGGACGCTACATGCAGCTTTTCGTAGATCTTTTTTACATGGCTGCGTACCGTTTCGTAACTGATATGCAGCCGGTCTGCGATCATCTTATAGCTCAGCCCTTCCACAATACAGGCCAGCACCTCCTTTTCGCGGGGAGAGAGGTGGTAATCCACAGGGGGCGCTGTTTGTACCGGCATCTGCTGCAGTTTTTCCAGCACCTTACGGGCAATGGAAGGCGACATAGGCGCGCCACCGCACTGAAGGGAGGCAATGGAATCTGTTAAAAGGCTGTCCAGATGGTTCTTCAGGATGTACCCGGAAGCGCCGGCGCAGATCGACGCAAATACGCGCTCATCATCTTCAAAGGCGGTCTGCATTAAGATCTGTATATCCGGAAATGCTTGTTTGATAAGGCGCACCGCCTCAATGCCGGATATGCCGGGCATCTCAATATCCATCAGGATCACATCCGGCCGGCTGTTCCGGACGTCCTGTACACAATCCAATGCATGGGAAAAGGAACCGGCTATTTCTACATCGGGTACGGTCCTTAATAACAATGCGATACCGTCCCTTACGTTTTTGTTATCGTCAAATATTGCAATGCGTATGCTCATAAGTGGAGATATTATCTAAGTTCTTGTAAATTATGCAATACCGCAATCCCCAAAACTGGGGAGGCGTCCTGTTAAGTAACCGGAAACCGTAGCTGGATGGTGGTCCCCTGTCCGGGCCGGCTGGTAATGGTTAAACTGCCTTTCATTTCCTCCGCCCGCATCTGCATATTGTGTAATCCGTTACCTGATAGCGACTGGGAGGCATTGATCTTTACTTTCTCCGGCTCAAATCCTTTGCCATCGTCCTGTATGATCATCACCAGGTGATGGTGCTCCTTCCTGACCTTTACCCATAAATGCCGGCAGCCGGCATATTTGAGCACATTATTCACTGATTCCCGGAAGATGAGGTAAAAGTTCTTACGGCGCGTCATGCTTAAGCTGATCTGTTGCACGTCCTCATCAGTATCAAAATGGAAACTGATGCCTTTTGCCGTCGTCAGCGGCCTGGCAAAAGATTCCATCCGCTGCAAGATGGTGTGCATGCTGTCATTACGGGGATTGATGGCCCAAACGATATCATTCATGTCTACGATCATTTCACCCGCCGTGTCATTGATCTTGTCAATAGTGTCTTTCAGCGCGTCCGGCCGTTGCTGCTCGTAATATATCTTTGCTACCTGGCTGTATACGGCAATACTGCTCAGCGTGGAGCCCACATCATCATGCAGGTCCTGGGCGATCTTATTCCGGATGGCCTGTCTCTTCAATAGCTCATTGACCCGGTAGCGGTGAATGCCAAAGAGGGCGCCAATGATCAGCAGGGATAATAGCACATAGAATTGCCACCGCTGCCAGAAGGGAGGGATAATGACAATACGGATGCTGGCCGTTTTTTCGCTCCAGATCCCCTGGCTATTACTGGATTTTACCCGGAAAACGTATTCCCCGCCACGGAGGTTGGAAAACTGCGCAAACTGTTCCTGCCCTATCTCTACCCAGTCCTTATCCCATCCTGCCAGCTGATAGGCATACCGTACATCGCGTCCCGGGGAATAGAAGGGCGCGGCAAATTCGATCCTGAAATAGTTCTGGTTGTGGCGCAGGATGATCTTATCTTTTGCTAACAGCTGGCTGTAAGAGGTATTGAATATTTTAAGGTCTGTAAAATAGATATTGGGCTGCCGGTTTTGCCTGATCAGCGCCGTTGGGTTGAATGTGATGAAATACCCAGGCCCCGCCACGCACATATGGCCATTACGATCTTTGCAGATGGGGCCGGATACGCCGCCGGATCTTTCAATATCCGGCAGCTGGTAGGAAAAATATAACTTGTCTTCGGGAGCGTATTTATGCAGGTTCCCGTTACTGATCATCCATACATGTCCTTTGTTATCGAGTTGGAGCCCTTCCAGCAGGTTTTCAGAATCCGGTACATGGGTAAACCTGCGGGAGCTGGTGTCAAAATAGTTCAATCCGCCGCCATAGGTGCTTAGCCACAGATTACCCTTATCGTCCTCCGCCATATCATATACATTATCATTGCTGATAGTGCCCGGCATGGCAGGGTTATTATACAGGTATTCCACCCACGGATGCGGGTGTTTGGCCCAGTTGCCAAGACCGGTCCTGGTGGTGGCCAGCCATATTTTTCCACTGCGGGTCTTGAAGATCTTCCTGATAAGATTATCCGTAAGGTGGTAACGCGGCAGTATATTCCGTACCGTATCCATCCGCGATACCCAGCGCTGCTCCGTGAGATCATAATACGCCAGGAAATGCCCATAGGGTGATACCAGCAGCACCGGATGGCCGTCAATCGTGTCCCGCAC
Source organism: Chitinophaga agrisoli (assembly GCF_008386695.1). Taxonomy (GTDB): domain Bacteria; phylum Bacteroidota; class Bacteroidia; order Chitinophagales; family Chitinophagaceae; genus Chitinophaga; species Chitinophaga agrisoli. The sequence goes on along the minus strand of NZ_VUOC01000002.1, from coordinate 443,757 downwards.
AATAGATACCACCCTCGATTTAATGATCTTGTTCATTACGGCGTCCTTTTCCGTATTGGGCAGTAACGTTATTTGGTGGTTTTGCGCATTAAAGCGGAATAGGGAGTAGTTGGTGCCCAGGTAAATGGCCCCGTTTTCATCCCGGAAGAATTTTGTAACGCTCAGGGAAACGCCATTATACTGCAGCGGCAAATGCCGGAAAGAGCCCGTGGCAGGGTGATAGATATACAGGCCATTACTGGCGCCGATCCACAGATCATTATTATCGTCCCGGTAAAGATCATAGATAGTGGGGCGCTTTTCATCCCCTGCTACGGGAGGAAGGAATACCTGCTCAAATTGTTTTTGCAATGGGTGATGGATGCTGATGCCTTTGCTGGTGCCCAGCCATACTACGCCATCTTTATCAGTATAGATGCAATTGATCCGGTCCGCGCTAACCGTGCCCTCCAGCGCCGGATCATAGCCGTAATGATAGAAACGTTGCTGTACCGGATCATATACCTGCAGCCCCTTACTGCCGCCGCCCATCCATAGCAGCCCGTTATGGTCTTCCGCAAAGCTGGAGATCTCATCATTCAGAAAACCCGGTGGGTGTTTGTTCTCTTCAAACATTTCTTCTCTGCCGGTAGCGGCGTTGAACCGGTAGATCACTTTATCCCATGAGCCGTACCACATATTCTTTTTACGGTCGCAAAACAGTGCGGTTACGCTCATATGGGGCAGGTTGGCATACAGGTTGGTATATCGTTCATCCATCTGGTAGCTGAGATCACGCGGATTGATCTTTAAGAGGCCGCCTCCCTGCCGGCCCGCCCAGATAATGCCACTGGCATCCATACAAAGGTCAAGGATCCCCTGGGTGCCTTTTTTTACCGGCTGGTCAAACCGTTCCGTGCGCTTATCAAAGCGCCATATCCCTTTCCCGCCGGTGCCCAGCCAGAGATAGCCATGCGGGTCGTATAGCAGGGTATTAATAATATTGACGGGAATCGATGCGCTGTCTGTCTGCGAATGCCGGTATTGTTTAAACTGCTCCGCAGGGGGCAGGCGGTGATCATACTTGGTTAACCCGCCGTCTGCGGTGGCGATCCATAAAAGCTGGTCATTGTCTTCTATGATATCAGTGATGATATTTCCTGAAAGCGAGGCGGCATTACCCGGCTCATTCCGGAATACGGTAAAGGTATGGCCATCATAACGGTTCAGCCCATTCTCTGTTCCGATCCACATAAAACCGCGTTTATCCTGTAAAAAGCAGTTGACCATATTGTGCGACAAGCCGTTTTCTGTAGTAAGTCTTTCGAAATACAGGTGCGGAGCCTGTGCCTGTAAATTCCCTACAAGGCAAAACAGTACGGCGGCAGTAAAAATTGATCTGAATGGCATGGCTATCTAAAACCAGATGAGAAACAGTTCCTGTTGATCCAGCAAAGGCCTTTGGGGTTGATATATCCTGTCGTAACAAAAATAAGAAAAGATACGGGGTTAACACACCGGCGCTCCCGATAAAATATCAATAACCGTTTTTCCGGGCAGCACGCTGTATACTGGGATCTGGATGGCATATTGCTTACATAGCTCCTTTATCCTGCTATTGATCTGTTCATCGGAATACCTGGAAGAAAAATGCCCAAGGATCAGACATTCAATATTGATCGCGGCAACCGATCTTATGACCTCCTCAAGCGTGCTGTGTTTATTGCCATGTGGTTGGATATGATCTCCTCCCAGGAAAGTAGCTTCATGAATTAATACTTTCGAATTATTCCAATATGCAAAGTTTTCCGGAGGAGTGTCGCCACTATAGGATAGCAGTATTGTTTCAACGTTGGTATGTGTGGCTTCCTTACCCAGCGTTTCAATTGTTTTCTTTATTTCAACGGGCGGCAGGGTAACATACTCCGGTCGCAGTTTGGTTTTTACATTCACCACCTTAAACCCAAAGCTTTTGTAGATATTTTCACTGGCCGCAACATGATTGTTCCTTAGCGCCTCCACATAAATGTCTTTTTTTATCCAGATCTTATCCCTGTCAATGATGGGTTTCCAGACAGCGCCTTGTACATGTGGATCAAATTTTACTGAAAAATCCCTCAGCGGCGGAAACGATCCGCTGTCCCGCGGATGGTGGATGACAGGGAAACCCTGCCTTGCATTTAATTGATTAAACTGCAAAAGACCCGTTATATGGTCCCTGTCAGCATGTGAAATGAATATATTGTCAACCTTTCTGCTTTTTTGTAATAAAGACGAAACAACACCATCGCCACAATCGAATAGTAAGCCTAATTCTTCTATGAAATACCAGGTGGAAAATAATGCGGTCGAATATCCGGAGATTGTAAGGTCCATGCTAAAGTTGGTGTTTTTGATCAAGTGGCAAAATTATGACACTATTTGAAATTGTAAAGAAAATCGTTATATTACTTATAATACAATTATCCTCAACCTTAAATCAACCCCAATGGACAATCAGCCGGTCAATGTGAATCCCTTCAGGAAATATGGAGCGCTCCATAATAAAGGCCTTACTTCCCTAGTAGACAAACTATCGGGCAAATCAAGGGATGGTCTTTCCCTGGATCTGATCATTGAAACAGTATGCGATTACTTAGCCGTTGTCACAGGTCAGACAACAGAAGCTGATAAGGCGATCAGTTATTCAATGATCGCGGACATACTTAGTAAAACCAATAAAGGCGACCTTGGTGAAAAACTGCGCCAGGCAGAGCTAGGGAAGGACGCGATTGAAATGATCACCAGCTTGCTGAAATTTGAATCCGATAATGTTGAGGAGATCAAAGCGCGGATACAACAGGTAGAAAATGAGGTCTTTGCCGGGGAATACAATGATAAAGACAAAAACTTTGTGTTATTGGCACTGGCTATTGCAGATGCCAGCGTAGACTTTTGGGACAAGGAATTGCAGAATGCAGATTCTTTCTGGCGGAAGCTGGGAAAAAAGGTAAGGCGGTTGCCCTGGAAAGCGGATGTTGGTGGCGCAGTTAGCGCCGCGGTTGATCCAGTATCGAGCATAGTATTCCATGTTATTCCCGGCGGTACCGCGTTGACAATAACCAAAATTGTAGGAAGCGCTGTCGTAGCCTCGGCGTTCAGCTATATTACGGAATCAGGGAAATTGGATAATGAAGACGAGCAGGCAAATCTCGCAAAGGAAAAACGGGAATGGCTGAAGGAGGCGGCAAAGAATGCAGGTAATAAGCCGCTGTAATGATGGTGGGTTGATCAGCCTTTCCAGACCGGCGCTTAGGGTTCCCCTGATTAAGGTTTTTTCTCCGGTAAAGGCAGATCATATTGGTCCCTTAGCTTCTTCGACAAAGGGGGAATGTTCGCATGTTTTAACCATGCAAGGATCCCGGCGGGGGTATAGATCTCCCTGGTTACGTTATCATCCGTCATAGCAATAAACTTTTCGCCGGTTTCAGAGAGGCTGACGAAGACCGCATTATTCAATAAGCTCAGGTCATAGTCTACCAGCTTTTTACCATCCCCGTCAAATAGAGAGCAGCGGTTCTCGCTTTTTAGGATAAATGCATTACCATTTTGGGAGAAGAAAACTTCATTCGCAGAGAAAGAGTCATTTAACCGGAGCGAAACATAATCGCCGGCGCTGATAAACTCCTTGGTATAGAAGAAACGCAGTTTATCGCCTGCTATGTTATAAAGGTAATTATTGTAGTTACGTGTACAGATCAGCATCCTGTTGGATGTAGGAAAAAAGGATGCATCAAATATTTCCTCGTTTTTTATCGCTACCAGTTTGGATGTAAGATCAGAAAGATCCAGCAATAACACGCCTCTTCGCAGGGTAAAGCTCAGGAACCGGTGATCATCTGACTGCCTGACCTTTCTGCCTGGTTCGTTTGGGATATCAAATTTTTCTGTCTTGCCCTGCCGGGAACATATAAAGCAATTTCCAGAACTGTCAATTACAAAAAGTTGATCCTCCCTGCCGGCCATTTCATAATAATCGTTGATAATAGTTTTTTTGTTGATGGTAAAGCTGTCTGTCTTGCCGTCCGGGAGGGATAGCCGGATTATCCTGTTACTATCGGCTATGCCATAAAAGAAACGGTTGTTGCCTGCCAGCTTGCGATAATCGAGCGCTCTTCCCGTAACGGTTTGGCTGATCCGTTCAAATTGGTTGTTCCTGAATTCGAACTGCAGACACGAATCCTCATCAATAGCAAAGAATAATGGAAACTTTTCTATAACCAGGTAAGATCCGCTTAAATAAAGCTCATGGTAGGATTGTTCATCGGAGATGGAACAGATAACAGAGTCCGCATCTTCATCTATATTTGAGAAAACATATTTCTTTTTACCGCCATCTACATATTTCGCCAGGCGGGTTTCGGTAGGCCCAAAAAACCGGCTTTCAAATGCCCTTTCGTTAAAATCCCAGTAGCGGATCACATTCCTGTCATAGGATAGTTTTTTGGCATCCAGGCTGTCAAATGAAGCAAAGAAAACACCATTATACCTGATCTTCCTGAAATGATCGCCCAGGCCGATCGTAGTAGTAAGATCCTCATCACTCAGTTTGTTGCCATACTCATCCTGCGTATTGAGAACGGTAATATAGCTGCCGCCAACGGCCTGTGACTGGTAGAAGCTTAGGTCAGTTTCCGTAGTTACGTAGGTGTGTTTGTTTTCTTCATTAAAGGCAAACATGGAGTCCTTATAAAATATATTCACATCACCGGTATTGGCAATTATTATCTCACTGAGATCCCTGCGCAGATCAAATACTGGGATACTGTCGCCCAGGCGAAGCAACTGCGCGGTCGATCCTTTGGAATCCTCCCCGCTCGTAAGCAACATCCAGTAGCCAAATTTATCGATCGTCAGGTATCTCAGTTCAGGATCAACAAGAAAGGAATAAGCGGGCATGGATACATCTGGTCCATATATTTGTAACCTGTTGTCGTTTTTTACGATAAAGCTATCACTGGCAGGATAGGGATAGATGGCTTCTCCCTGTAAGATGCGGGGGATGAGTGCTCCCCGCACATTTTTCATATCTATCACAACACTGGGCTGTCCAAAAAGAAAAGCGCCGGAAAATGAATGACTGAGGTGCTGGAGGCTGCCATCTATTTTATTCTCCCGTAACAGGGTTCCACCGGCGCTAAATATGGAAATATAGCTGGTCTTTTCCGTACCAGACAGTACTACGATATTATTTTCCTTATTGTGCAGGAAGATCGCTTCCTTGACCTCCGATGGCGTAGCGGGTTTTAGAACGGCCAGCATCCTTCCCTTAAGATTCCATAACCTGGCCACGGAATCTTCAAGGCATACGCTTACCAGTGTGCGGGAGCTGGTATTAAAATCCGCTGTCATCACTTGTTTAGGATGTTCCATATTGGCCAGCGTAAACAGGTTAATGTCAGTAGCAAAACCCGTCAGCATTTGTAGCTTCTGCATCACGCTGGTTTCTTCCGGAGACAAGCTGGCGGCATATTCCAACAACCTGATAGCATCCGAAGGCAGATATTTGTCGCTTTCACTGGCCAGGTAAAGCGCTTTGTTCCTGGCAGCAGTATCCTGCGCTATCTTTGCCTGTATAACGGCGATCACCGCTACCGCGCCAATGACCAGGAACGCCGCCGTAATAATGGCAATATTCCTTCTGGCGCCGCGTACCTTTGCTTTATAGGATGCTTCAATGAACGCATGCTCTATTTGGTTAAGCCTGGCTGTTATTTCCGGCCTTCTCGCCAGGCTTAGCCTTGGGTCCGTTTTCCATAGATACTTATTTTTCCTTTTGGGATCCGTTTCTTTATAATATTCTATGGCAGTATCCTTTATAGCCTCATGCAGGAGCAGGTTGTTTTTTTCTGTTCTGCCGGTATTTTCAGGATCTTCATTTAACCAGTTTAGCAGCATGGGCCAGGAACGCAGCAGGGCGTCATGTGCAGGTTCTGTATATTCATTCCCTTTTTCATCTGTGCCGGAGTTCAGTAACCTTTCTTTTTCCAGGTGGATCTTGATCTCCTGGATGGTAGCCGTCGCATCAGGATCTGAAAATAACAGATCATTCAGTGTTTCGTTGTTGCCTTGATCCGTATAATACCGGGTGAATATTTTTCTTTTGGCAATTTCTCCGCCATCCAATGATATCATCCTGTAAATAAGGAATCTGAAGAGCTGCTGTTTGCGTGGATTTCCCTGATAGGTTTCATAAGCTTCCGTTGCTTTTCTTTCAATGATGTTTGATATGCCGCTGAACTGGTTGTATACCGCCTCCAGCAGGTTTACTCCCTCTTTTTTTGCATATAGCTCAGCCAGCGCCATAGACAGGAGTGGGAGGGAACCCGGTTGTTGATGTGCCTCGTCTACGATCCTGTTGATAAAATCCTCGCTGCTGCGTTTTTCGTCCTGTGCCTGTAGTGGTTTGAATTCAAGCACTTCCTGTGCGGCAGGTTGTGTAACGATCTCTTTAAGCTCCTGCCGGGCAAATGGCGGTACCACAAACCGGTGGTAACCGTTACGGTTGGCAACAGGTGCAATAAAACCTTCCTTAAAATGGGCTTCAAAGTCTGAGCGGATGCTGACAATAACTGTATGCCGGTCAGGTAGCATGGCCAGGGCCTGTTCAAAATCGTTCCGTTCTTTTTCGTTATTACATTCCGTGATCAGTTCCTCATATTGATCCACAAGTATAATACGCCGCTGTGGATCGTTCCCGCATTCAACCAGGAACGCGGCGTGTGTGCTGTAAGGCTTTTTACCGGGACGGATCTCGTGCCAGCTGTCAAACCCCAATGCTTTATAAAGTGGTAACAGGCCCGCCCGTATCAGGGATGATTTGCCGATACCGGATGGCCCGGTTACTACCACTATCCGGTGCGCAGTGATAATTTTACGTAAGGACGGATAATAGGTACTGTCAACTGACCAGCCATCTTCAATCACCCGCTTCCTGCCGTAGAACAAACCGTTATCCCCCGGGGCATAAGCATCCAGGCCTTTATACGGATTACGGCCCGTTTTATGCAGCAACCGGATCCTGTTCTCCTCCTGGAGCTTTGGGTTCAGGAAAACAAACTGTCCTTTATCATGTTTCTCCAGCGGAAAGAGCATGGGCGCCTGCCGTTTCTCCCGTGATATACCGGCGCTATATAATTGCTGGAAAACGCTGTTTTCGAGATAAAGACAAAGTTCCGCCACGGTAATGATACCGTCCTTCGGTATAGCTTCTGAGGAATAGTCCGCCTCCCCGGATTTGAGGGCATTTACCAGCTTTTGTGCAAACGGGGACAGCTCATCCGTTTCTCCATCGCTTTCCCTTTTGCCAAGCCGTAGCGTGTCAATAGCCATCTGGTCATGCGCAGAGGAGGTAAGCACCTGCCAGGCGTTATGTTTGGTATATTGCTCAAACCGCTCATAATAGATCGTTTTGGGGATGGCCGCAGTGCCCAGGCCCCTGGTGCGCTCACTCCAGCGGAAAGCGCCTGCATAACAACAATCAAGTATGACCAGTAGATGTTTGCAAGGCAACTTGCCCAGGATAGACATGATATCATTCATCTTGACAAACGTCTTTTCCTGGCCCGCCCTGGCATTGGATGCCAGCAAAAAACCTTCCGGCCGGTCATTGCTGTCAATAGCAATACCATGCCCGGCGAAATAGAATAAGAGCCTGTCTTCGTGCTCCGCTTTTATTCCGGAAAGGAATTTTAACAACGTGTGCCCGCTGCAATCCAGCAAAGGATTGGAGATAGCAAAAACCTTCCCATCTTTGCAATGATCCACCGGCCCGATAGTAAACCCATGCTGCTCTTCCAAAACGTTTTTTAACGCAGCCACGTCTTTAGCCGGGCTTGACAGGTTGTTTATATGCGGGGAAGCATAGCGGCTGATGGCAACCAGGTAAGCCTTGCTATTCTTGAAAAATGGGGAACCTACGGACACCGCATTCATTCCATTGTCCATACTTTTGGGGGCGTTTATCAGATTAGGAATATTGGGGCGTAATGTTTACTCAATATACACATTGTTTCTGATATACGGGATGTAGGCGCCTGCGCCGCTTACGCTTGTCTATGCCGGTACCGCAACGGGTGGGTTACCAGTCGCGCCGGCTGTAAACGGATGTTTGCGCTTTGCCTTGAAACGCAATACGCGCGACTGTCGCTGACTTGAAGCCGGAGCAGGAATGATAGCAGTAGACCTGGCTTCCAACTGAATGATCGCTGGCTGCCGCCCGTTCGTTGACGCTGCCTTTTCCACCGGCTTAAGACCGGCTTCATTGATCTCCGGTTGCGGAGCTGCAGTCTGTTTCGGATCTGCACAGGCCACCGGCTTAGGATCAATACTGCTGGCCGCCTCTTTCTGCAGATAGGCCGTTTCCAGCTTTGCCCGCACCGTAGCCTCATCTACGCCATCCCGCAGCAAACGCATGGCTTCTCCGGTAAGCGCCTGGTAACGCGCCCGCTTCCGTTGTTTAGCCGGCAATTTCCAGTAAATGGCTGATCCGATGACAGATGCCTGCGCCATCCATCCGGCATACTCCATGGTGCGTCTGAACGCTGGAGTTCTTTTAACCCGCCGGGCGCTTAAGCTGCTTTTTTTTCTTACATAATACTTGCCGTCCAGTTTGTAATAGGTACGGCCGTCGAAGGTGCCCTCGATAAAAACAGGGCCTTTTTGCTTTCCCATAAACATATTTTTTAGGTACCGGCAAATGTAAAGGCGCCGTCAATACCACCCAAATGCACCTGACATTTCTGGCGTTTTTGTACAAAATAATCGGTTTTGTACAAAATGGGCATTTTGCGACAAAATGAACGTTTTTGATCAGCATGATACTCCATAGGACAAGACACGCCTGCTCATGCAGGCAGTGAACTTTCCGCTATCGCCAGCAATCTATCTGATCCATAACCAGGGATACACTGCCACATAAGGGGATACCGCCCGGCATGTAACAGGAGCTGTTTTGCCTGCCAACCGCCTTTTATAGCGCTTTAAACCAGCTCCCCACTAGGGCTCAAAGGCGTTCAGGAGGTTTGTTAATAGCGTTCCATCCCTGTATTCTCCCTAAGTTTAAAAGCGTTCGGTACACGGCTTAAAAGCGTTCCATACTAGGGTTTGACTAGGGGCAAAAGCGTTCGGTACTTTGCTTAAAAGCGTTCCATACTAAAGTCCGCTTAGGCTTAAAAGCGTTCCCTGCTCCCGTTAATAGCGGTCGCAACTGCGTTACAGGGTTAGTGGAATGGGTAGGTCGTTGCTGTTTCACTGTATAAAATACGGATGGTTTGGCGTGGCTCGTTCTTTGTGGAGATGCCTGCATACACTTTAAATCACTGATCATGACCTACTCAAAAGGAATCAGCCGCCGCCGGGCTATAGGTGGGCTTGCTACGCTTGCTGCCGCACCTGCGCTTATGGCAACAGGAAACGGAAAGGCATCCGTTCCCCAAAATCAACAACTGCAGGACCCCACAAAGAAATACCCCCGCCCGCCGTTTAACGGGCAATCGCAACCATGGCCAGGTTTAGCCGGTAAGATGGATCCACGGCCGGATCATGGAGAAGATAGCTATAAAGGATCCGGCCGGCTGACAGGCAGGAAAGCATTGATCACTGGCGGTGATTCCGGCATGGGGAGGGCTGCCGCTATCGCATTTGCGCGGGAGGGCGCGGATGTGGCCATTAACTACCTTCCCACAGAAGAACCGGATGCACAGGAAGTTGTAGCGCTTATAAAAAAGGAAGGCCGCAAAGCAGTAGCTATCCCCGGTGATCTGCGTGACGAAGAGTTCTGTAAAAAACTGGTGCAGGAGGCTGTTAATGGATTGGGGGGCCTCGATATCCTTGTTAATAACGCTGCCCGCCAGCAAACCCGCCAGTCGGTATTGGATCTTACAACCGAAGACTTTGACGCCACCATGAAAACAAATATTTACGCGCCCTTCTGGATTATTAAAGCAGCACTGCCGCATTTGCAGCCTGGGTCGGTGATCATTGCAACCACATCAGAACAGGCATATGATCCATCGCCAGACCTGTATGATTATGCGCAAACAAAGGCGGCTACTATGAATTACGTAAAATCGCTGGCCAAACAATTTGCTGCAAAGGGCATCCGGGTGAATGGCGTGGCGCCTGGCCCTATCTGGACGCCCCTGCAGGTTAGCGGCGGGGCCACACAGGAAAAACTGAAGAACTTTGGCGGTAATACGCCAATGGGGCGGCCCGGACAGCCGGTGGAACTGGCCGGTATCTATGTTCAACTGGCTGCGGATAGTGGCAGTTATGCTACAGGGCAGATCTATGGCTCCTCAGGCGGGGCGGGGCAACCCTGATGCAGAAAGATGAGGAACGCTGCAGCTGATTTCAGAAATGCGGAGCGCGCGGCCTCCTGATAAGGTATTTATCCAGGAATATCAGCCCTAATAATACATTCAGGAATAACAGGCTATTGACCGTCTGGTGGTTAAAATATTTGCTGATCTCGAGCTTATTAAGCGCAACAGCGGGAAGCATATCGCCCGTCATGGACCAGTTAGCGGGAAAGAGGCTGTACGCCAGGGGCACGGTGATCAATAACAGAAAAAACACGCCGGCAACATACAAAACCTTTTTATTGATATAGCTGCGGGACGCAGGCGCAATAGTTGTTCCCATAACAGCGCTCATTGCTTTTTTAGAGAAATCAGGGGAGGGGGACGTGATCTCCACGTCTTCGCGCAGGTGTTTCTCTATATCAAAATGTTTCTCCATATCAGTTCACTTAAAGCAATTACAATACTAATTTATAATTTCTTTTATTTCATCTGCAAAAAATTGTTCCAGTTTCTCCTTTAACCGTAACCGCGCCCGGTGCAGTTTCACCTTTACAGTATTAGGCGCAAGGCCCATAATAACGGCTGTTTCCTCAATGCTTTGCTCCGCTTTATAGAACAGGGTGATGATAGTAGCGTCATCCGGGCTTAACAGTCCTATTACATGATTGACCAGTTGATGGGTGGAGCGCTGTTCCGTCAGATCGGCGCCGGTCCCGGTATGTTGGGCGCTCACCGTTTCATATACTACCGCCTTTTCCAGGGAGTCAACAGGCGGCTTGGCCTTTCGTAAAAAAGTCCTGGTGGTATTCATCGCAATCGTGTACAGCCATGTACTGAATTTCGCGTCCCGTCTAAAGTCTGCCAGCGAGCGGTAAGCTTTCACAAATACATCCTGGGCAATTTCTTCCGCGTCCTCCCGGTTGCGGCAGTAACGTAGCGCAATGGTAAATACAAAGCTTTGGTATCGTTTTATCAATTCCTCAAAACCTTGCTGGTCACCTTTTAGTACCTGGTTGATAATATTAATGTCATCCATTCCGGCGTGCATAGATGAGAGGTATGACTACTATTTTAACCCGGAGGTTACACTACAATTTAAAATAATTTGTACGTTTTTCTGTAACCTGGTCTTTTTAGATGTAGTCATAGCTTGTAATACTAACAACAAACAAATTATCATGAATACGAATGAAATGATGATGGCCATACTGGTGCCACTGGCAGCTATGGCTTTAGTTTTCGGGATTGTTTACCTCATGAAGAAAGAGAACCTGGCAATGATAGAAAAGGGTATGAACCCTAAGATACAGCGGCCGGCTCCCTATACCAGCCTTAAATATGGGCTGCTGCTTACCGGTGGCGGTATCGGCTTATTATTGGCATATCTTACAGATGTAGCGGTGCCAGCTATCAATGGCGAAGAGAACTCCTCCATTTACTTTGCCCTTATTGCTATTTTCGGCGGTATGGGCCTCATTGCGTCCTATCGCATTGAGAAAAAGGAGGTCCTGGATAAGGGCGTTGAATAATAAGCGCTATTGACGATAATGATGGCTCCAAAGAAAACACCCCGATGCTTATGTTGACTTACTAAGGCAACATGACCATCGGGGTGATTGTTGAAAAATGTCTCCGGGCAGCGGTTTCCCTTACGCCCCAACATCGCCTGTCACCACTTCCCCTGCCCGCTTGTAATTGGTGATAATAACCCCTTTAGGCGTCACCTGGCTATCTGTTAACGTAAATGCTGCCGGGATCACGCCGCTTTCAAACAGCTTTTTCCCTTCGCCAAGCAGCACCGGGTAAATTTTGAGCCGGAGCTCATCCACCAGGTCATGTTTAAGCAACACCTGGACAAGCTTGCTGCTACCCCAGACATGAATATCGCCACCGTCCGAATTTTTCAGCTTTTCGATATCTGCCGGGCTTTTGAGGAAATTAGTGTTCTTCCAATCTGATTTATCCCTGGTCTGGGATAACACGTATTTAGCGCCATCATTGATGCCGGGCCAGAAATCAGCATGTTTGGGCCAATAAGATTCGAAAATATCAAAAGTTTTTCTGCCCAAAAGATACTCAGCCGGTTTCAACTCTTCTGCCATGATCTTGCCAAAAACTTCGTCGCCGTAAGATGAGGTCCAGCCGCCAAGTTTAAAGCCGCCTGATGTGTCTTCCTGGGGGCCGCCGGGTGCCTGTATAACGCCGTCCAGTGTGATCATTGAAAAAACAATTATTTTTCTCATTTTATTCAATTTTTTATAATTAAGTTAATAGTTATTATGCTGTCAGATTATTGTAGAAAACTGTTCATGTAGGTCAGGATCGTTGTTGTCTGCATCATCAGGCTCACATGCCCCTGCCCGGGAACAATGGCCAATTGCGATTTGGGACTAGCCCCCAGATCAGCAGAAACACCACCTCCTAATGATTTATAAGTTTTCATCAGCTCAATTTTATCCAATCCGTCATTATCACCGGAGATGATTAAAACAGGAGCGGTAATTTTCGAAATATTGGCGTCACCCAGGTCAAATGGTGTGCCGGCAAAAGCAATCAGTTGCTCTAAGAAATTTATCCATTTTGTCTTGTCGGGCGCCACTGCGTCATATGCAGATTTTAGAGGGGTATTGGTAAAAAACTCAGGCTTGAATCCCTTAAATCCATTGTTTATTTCTGGTAGCCAGCCGGCGCTTTTATAAGTAGAAGAAATGATCACTAATTTCTTTAACCGTTTAGGACTTTGTATGGCAAACTGGTAAGCAACAGTGCCACCTAAACTATATCCGGCTATATCAGCACTGTCAATCTTCAGATGATCCATTACGCCTGCCACATCACTTGCTAAAGTAGGAATTGTTAATTTCCTGTCTGAAAACGGTGTATGCCCGTGGCCTTGCAATTCAACGGCAATTACTTTCCTGGTCTTTGCCAGCTCAGGGATCAATTCACTCCAGTTCAAATTAATTGTCATAAAGGAACCATGTATTAAAACGATGGGCGCACCCTGGCCATATACTTCGTAATAGACTTTGATGCCGTTAACAGGCGCGTAGCCACTATCGGACGGTTTGAGCTGTTGCCCGTTTGACCGGGATGCTGCAAACATAATTGCAATGAGTAGAATTGTTGTACGTAGGTTATGTGTTTTTAATAAAGTTTTCATAAAGCTTGTTAAATTTTTGCCTGGATGTTATTGACAATGCAAAGATGGGGATCACCGGAGGATTTTATGAGGTGTAAAACCGACAAGTTAGGGGGCTGGTTCCGCCAAACGGTGTTAATCGGCGGGTTTAAACTAAAGCGGCCCGGAAGAACAATGTCTTCCGGGCCGCTTTAGTTCACACATATAAGCTATCGTTGTTTACCCAGCCACTCTGCCATCTGGTCCTGCATCTGCACGGTAAACCGGTTATAATCGTCCGGCGTGCTGAATTCCAGCTGCCCTTCAGCGCCTTTTTGCTGATAGGCGGTTTTAACGGGTCTCATCAGCTGCCGTACTTTTTCCAGGGTATGATGCCTGTCTTTGGCCGGTGATATTACCAGCTGCGGCCGCGGGGCAATGTTGGACAGCACTTCATCAAAATCTACAGGGATGCTGCCCTCACGGCCTTCAAAGAATCCCAGCCGGGGCATCAATCCATGCAGGCGGGCATAATGGCGTATGCCTTCCGTTCCCGCGTTATCGTGCCGGAGGGAGCCAAATGCGGCCGCTACCGCCGTTCCCTTAACCCGGCTGTCCAGCGCAGCGGTAAGCAGCGCCACAGTCCCGCCTAAGGAATATCCCGCCAGGTAGATATGTGTAGTGTCAACAAAAGGCATCCTGGTGCATGCATCGTTGAGGATGCTCCTGGTATCCGCTACCATCTTTCCCATCAGCGACCAATGTGGATAACGGTTATAAAAACGCGCCGCTTCTTCCGCGCGGGTACCCATGCCCGGTAGATCAAATAACAGTACGGCATATCCCTGTGCCGTAAAACGGCGGATAATGCCCTCCGTTCTCCGCTGGCTGCCCGTGGCATATGAATATCCGTGCAGGAAGATCACCAGCGGTAATTTTCCGCTAACCGTATCATTGGGCGCTTTATCCGCGGGAAAATAGACCGTTCCCCACAGATCGTCTCCCAATGCCGTGTAGGCGCCTATCTCCATTTTCTTTACGCCTTTTGGCAGATTAGGCTGCCCTATTACCTCTGCCAGGTAATCATCGGGATAGGTGCTGTTCCGCGACAGCAAGGCAGACAGCGGCTTCTCCGCAAATATGCCTGGCGGCTCATCGCCCAGCAGCCATTGTATCCGCTGCTGCAGGCCGGCAGACTGTAAATTGGAGGGAGGCGCCGTTTCTTTGCTCAGCTGTTGCCACTGCTCAAAAGAATAGCCGTAGTACAGCCTGTTGGCAGGGCGCGCCTGCGAGCGTTGGAAAACATAGTCAAAGAAGTCAATAAAATCTTCCGCATCCCTGGCTGCATGCTGGTGCCGGCCCCTGCGCAAGAGGATGGCTACATTGCTGTCCGCATTTAAAAAATGATAGGCCTTCTTTACGGATTTGTAGCTCTGCTCAATACCCCATGCATTGCCCTGGCCTTCTGTAATGGCGGATACCATCATCAGTCCGCGTGGCGCTATCAGCGACATCAGCAGGTTCTGGTCTGCCGGCAGGTGTTGTTCCCGGCCGGCGAACAAATGCAGGCGGGGGTGGAACCAGTGAGGGAATACCCGGGTGATCTCTTCCACAGACTCTGAACCAAAGCGCTCGTCAGAGTAGCGGAAAGTGCTTTCGCCTCCAGTACCACCGCTGCTGGTCACTACCGCCTTAATACGCTCGTCAAATGCCGCCGCCATCAGCGATTGTTTACCATTACGGGAGTGGCCCGTGAGCGCAATGCGGGCCGTATCCACTTCCGGCAGGCCGTACAGGTAGTCCACTACCCGCGATGCGCCCCAGGCGCGCTTCATCAGCGTGGCAAAATCGTAACCCGCAAATATCTCGTTATAGTTCTTTGTATCATCTTTATTATCCGCTCCGGCGTAAACGCAGGCTATATATCCCCTGCGTACCGCTATCTGCGCCCAGCCGCGGTGATTCCACTGTGTCATAAAAACAGGCAGCGGCTTTGTCGCCGGCGGTATCATCAGTTCCAGCGTCATTTTAGCACGGTTGCCCGGACCGAATGATAATTCTACCAGGCGCAGTTTTACGCTGCCAGACATCGTTTCTGATAATACTTTTGCCGTTATCTTTCCCGGGGCCGGCGGTACGGCGCCGGATACCCAATACTGGTACTGTTTTTTGATCTCGGCTTTCCGCTGCTCCCATTGCTGGGGCGAGGTTACCGGTACATTCCTGCCTCCTTCATCCAGTACCAGTGGTTCCGGCAGGAAGGGGAGGGCAGGCAGTTTATCAATGCGCGCGGAATCGGCGGTAAGGTCCTGGGCCAGGCAATTGGCCGCATTGTGTAACACGGCTGCTAACAATAGAACGATCAGTTTCTTCATACATATTTCCGGTTTGGGTTAAAATGCGGGATATCCCGGGTTCTGTGTCAGCGACTTATTTACATTCCATGCGCCCAATGGTATGGGCAGCAGGATAGGACGTTGATTCAGCCAAGGCTTGCTGCCCACATCGATCTTGTTATAATCTGCCCGGTTGGCTTTGATAAAATCCATAAAGCGGTTCCTTCTGTTAAGATCACTGAAGGCGCCGGCAGGCTCCCATACAAATTCCATGCGCCGCTCATAGAATATAGCATCTAGCGTGGCTGCTTTGGAAAGCTGCAGCGGTTTGGGATCCAGCCCGGCGCGGGCCCTTATTTTGTTTACCTGTTCCATGGCTTCTTGAGAACGGTTGGTCTCATTCAGCGCTTCTGCATAGTTCAGCAACACTTCTGCATAACGCACAATAGGCGCATTAAGGCCAGAGGCTACTACAGACGCCTTTTGCCAGTATTTGGTAACGATATAACCTGTTTTCGTATAGCTGTTGGGGAAAGTGAGCGGCATCACGAAATCCGTCATTTCCTGGTGATGTTCGCCGGGACCTATGATCACGCCCCAGTAGCGCTGGTCCTTTATTTTGCCGTCAAGCCCTTTCTCAAAAGCATCGATCCACGCGGTTTGCGGCACAAAATTACTGTTGGCGCCCCTGCCTATGAATTCGGGGGCGGCTCCCCTGGGGGCAGACCTTACATCCAGCTGGTTGCCTTCTATGCCATTGCTTACGGAAGCGTATTGGGTAGAGAACACCATCTCCCGGTTATTCTCGTTGGTTTCCAGGAACACGCTCCTGAAATCCGGCAGTAGCTCATAGGCATTGGAGCTGATGATGGTTTCGCTGGCCTTCACGGCTTCCGCCCAGTTCTCCTGCCACAGGTAACATTTTGCCAGGTAGGCCAGCGCAACGCCTTTGGTTGCCCGTCCCAGGTCGTTTGCATTGGACCAGTTAACCGGCAGCACACCGGCGGCTTCCTGCAGGTCGCTGATGATCAGTTTCCATACATCAGCGGCAGGGGAGCGGGGAATATCCAGTTTGGAAGATGCGTTCAGCTCATCCACTACCAGCGATACGCCGCCAAAATAGGTAACGAGCTTATAGTAATAAATGGCGCGTAAGAATTTAGCCTGGGCCACGATCAGCGCCTGCTCCGCAGCGTCAATCCCCGTCATCTTACCCGTTCTGCTGATCACGAAATTCGCGCGGGCCACCCCTCTGTACAAACCCGTATACATTTGCTCGATATAAAGATTGTTGGCCGGCAGGCTTAACATCTCCAGTTCTACCCTGGGGGTATTCTGGTCCTGCTCATACAGGTCTCCGCTCATGGTCCAGTCAAGGTTGGCGGCGTCCACTACGTTGCCAAAAGTAGATTCTTCCTGTAGTTGCCCATAGGCGCCTATCAGCGCGGATTCCGCATCGGCGGCCGTAACAAAGAAGTTGGCGTCTGTCAGCACATCCTTTGGCGTTACCGTCAGGAAATCGGAAGTGCAGGATGCCATGGCTATAAGCAGGAGAACGATAAAATATTTACTAAATACGTTCATGTCTTTTTCATTTAACAGTTAGATCAGAAACCAACATTGATGCCCACCATAAAAGTCCTGGGCTGCGGAAAAACGCCGGTGTCTATACCGGAATTCAGCGGGTCCGTATTGCCTATTTCAGGATCAAAACCGGAGTACCCGGTAAAGGTGAACAGGTTTTGTGCGCTTACGTATACCCTTACGCTCTTGAGCATGGCGGATGGATTTTTTTGCAGCAGGCTGGCGGGCAGCGCATATCCTATCACCACGTTGCGGAGGCGCATATAATCGCCGTTTTCCACGAAGAAGGAAGAGGCGTTTACATAATTACCATTGGCGTCCGTATACTTCAGGCCTGGCTGGTCATTGACCCCGCTGCCGGGTGTCCAGTGGTTCAGCACATCTTTTACGCCGTTTACGATACCATTGCCGTTAAAGTATTTCATGGGATAGTTGGACACTTTATTGGCATGGTAGATCTGGTTGCCAGCTACGCCCTGCAGCATCAGGTTCAGATCAAATCCTTTCCAGGTGGCATTCAGGTTAAGGCCGTAGGTGAAATCAGGCCAGGGCTTGCCGATCTTTACCTTATCGGCATCGGTAAGGGCTTTATCGCCGTTCACATCCCTGTAGCGGAAATCGCCTGCAATGGCATTGGGCTGGAAACTTTTGTCTACCTCCGCATCCGTTTGATATACGCCATCTACAATATAGCCGCGGTAATAGCCAATGGGCTGTCCCGCCTGGGTATAGGTCATGGTCATAGCAGTACCGGGCAGGGTAGGCCCTACAATGGGCTGGCCCACACCCAGGCTTTTCACCACGTTCTTCAGCGTGGCTACGTTGCCGCTTATATCAAAATGCAGTGCGCCTATATCGTCCCGGTAGCCCAGCAATAGCTCAATACCGCTGTTCTGCACCTGCCCGCCGTTTACGGTGGGCGCGTTCTGGAAGCCTGCCTCCAGTGAAACAGGGAGGCTTATCAGCATGCCCTTGGTGTTTTTTACAAAATAGTCTGCGGTGAAATAGAGCCGGTCTGCCAGGAAAGAGGCATCCAGGCCGATATCCGTCTGCTCGGTGGCTTCCCATTTCAGATCGGGATTACCGGGCCTGGTCATAGTAGAGCCGATCACGATGTTTTGTGCGCCGGCGCCAAACACATAGTTATCCGTATTCGAGCCGCTGCGGATGGTGCTCAGGTAGCCAAATGCGGGTATGGCGTCGTTACCCAGCTGTCCCCAGCTGCCACGGATCTTCAGGTCGCTCACCACATTGGCCAGCGGTTTCATGAACGTTTCTTCAGAAAGGCGCCAGCCGGCGGATACCGCAGGGAAATTGCCCCATTTGTTATTGGGGCCAAAATTGGAGGAGCCGTCCCGGCGCAAACTGGCGGAGAGCAGGTATTTGCTCTTATAGGAATAGTTAACGCGGCCCAGGTAAGAGGCCAGCGTAGCATAAGTATCTGTGCCGCTGGCAGTACGCAGGCTTACATCGCTGCCATTGATCACCTGCAATGCTTCATTCTGGAAACCGTTACCGGCGGCGGAGATCCAGCCGTTTTTGATGCTTTGGGCGGTTTGGCCTATTACGGCGGATATGTTATGATCGCCAAAGGACCTGGAATACGAAAGGGTGTTTTCGATCAGCGCTGTCAGTCCCTGGTCAAACCGTTCATTCAACGTTGCCCGTGGGTGTATATAAAATCCGCGTACGGCCTGTCCTTCCCAGGAAGAGGCCCGGTTGCTGTTCATATCCAGGCCTATGCTGGTCCTGAACTTCAGGCCTTTTACAATTTCCAGCTCGCCAAACACATTGCCGTAAAACCGGTAGTTCCTCAGCCGGTTGTCGATGGAAGCGGCTTTCAGAATAGGGTTGTCGCCATCTTTGGTGTAATAGCCGCCGGGACCAAAGAATACGGAATCCCTGTTCAGTGTGGGAAAAAACTGTTGTGCAAGGTTAAAGATGCCGCCCTGCATAGCATCCGTATTCTGTCCCTTGGAGTCTGTAGCCGCAAAGGCGAGGGTACCACCAAAACTGAGCCGGCTATTGGCTTTAAGATCGGCAGTGAGCCTGGCGGTATACCGCTTATAGGCGGTGCCTATCATGGTGCCGTCCTGGTTGGTGTATCCCAGGGAAAGCCGGGTCCTCAGATTCTGGGAGCCGCCGGCAAAACTTAGATCGTAGTTCTGCAGGGGCGCAGTACGGAAGATCTCGTCTATCATATCTGTGCCTTTACCAAAGGAGGCGGGATCGGCCCACTGCGGGTTGGGCGTCATGCCGGAGTTGGTGTATAATTCATTGGCCATCCTGGCAAACTCTTCTCCATTCATAAAAGCGGGCTTTCTCCATAACTGGGTGAACCCCGTATACGCGTTCAGGTTAACATCTACCTTGCCTTCTTTTCCCCGTTTGGTGGTAACGAGCACCACGCCATTCGCCGCGCGCGATCCGTAGATAGCCGCAGCGGCAGCGTCTTTCAGTACTTCTATAGAGGCAATATCATTAGGATTTACGATAGACATGCCGTCCACACGGGATGAGCTGCCTGGCACAGACATACCATCACCGTTAATAGGAAAGCCGTCCACCACATATAGCGGTTGGTTGCCGCCGGTAGTGCCCACGCCCCGGATGCGTACAGAGGCCGCAGCGCCCGGCGCGCCACCGGTTTGTGAAATGAACACGCCCGGCACTTTTCCCTGGATAGCGGTGGTAAAGCTGTTGGAAGCGGTACGGGTAAGATCTTCCGCTTTTACGGAAGCAATAGCGCCGGTAAGATCTTTCTTTTTCTCTGTGCCATATCCTATCACCACTACCTGGTTAAGGCCTGTATTGGTGGCTATCAGCGCAATCCGCAGCATGCCGTCTGTGGCTTTTACTTCTTGTTTTCCAAAGCCCAGGTAAGAGACAACGAGTGTAGCGCCCTCGGGCACAGACAGACTGAATTTGCCCGCTGCATCAGTGGTGGTGCCGCCCGTGCCGCCTTTTACCTGCACGGTTACGCCTACCAGTGGTTGTCCGCTGGTGGCGTCCACGACTACGCCCTGTGCCTTAATATTATCTGCCGTTGGCGCGGCAGCGGTTGGCCTGGCGGCCGATCGGATAAAAATGGTTCTGCCCAGTATGGTATATGCAAGGGGCTGTCCGTTCAGCGCCTGGTCCAATGCGGATTCCAGGCTTACATTCCTGACGGACAGGTCGATGGCCGGCGCCTTGCCGATATCTACATTGTTATAAAAAAATGCATAGCCGGTTTGCTGTTCAATCATCCTGAACACTTTTTCAAGCGGGAGGCTTTTACCGGAGACTGTCACTTGCTGCGAATAACCGGAGGCGTAAACGCCCAGTGCCAGCATAAGAAAAACGACTGTTAGCTTCATAGCGCGGAGGAATAGTCGTAGCTTGAAAGGAAGCCGCGGCCTCCTTTTACCACTGTAAAAAAAATACATACTTTTGCGATGTTTGGTGAGTTAATAATAATTGCCGTTCCGGGCATGATTTATCAGGACGAGCCAAATGCGCCGGGGATGTTCCCGCATTCCCGGTTTTTTTTGCCCTCCGTTATTTTGATTGACTGTTGTACGTTATGGAAGTATCACTACATTCCGGTCGTTTTCAATGTTAAAATGTGCTTTTGTTGCCGCCAGACCGCTCAGCACCTGCGCTAACGTGAGGCTGCGGTCTATTCTCCCGGAGAATTGCTGGCTGTTATTGATGTTTGGCTGATACACAACTGTTACGTCATACCATCTTGCTATTTCACGCATCACCGTCTGCAGGTTATCGTTCCTGAAAACAAAAAAGCCTTCTTTCCAGGCTACGGCGTCTGCGATGTTGCCGCCCCGCGTAACGGTGATATTGCCGTTACGGGTTACATGCGCCTGTTCGCCTGGCTGCAGCACCGTGCTGCCTACTTTTACCGCGCCTTCCAGCAGGGAGGTCTTCATTTCTGGTTCATCTGCATAGGCGTTTACATTAAAATGAGTGCCCAGCACCTCTATTAGCTGGCTGCCTGCGTGTATCCGGAAAGGCTTTGCAGCATTGCTGGCCACCTCAAAATAGGCTTCGCCGGTAAGCTCCACCTTTCTTTCATTACCAGTAAAGGCAACCGGATAACGTAAAGAAGAAGCGGCGTTCAGCCATACGGCCGTGCCATCGGGCAGCAGCAACCGGTATTGCCCTCCGCGGGGAGTGGCCAGCGTGTTATAGCTGATTGTTTCCCCGGCGCCGCCGTTTTTATATTGCAGCTGTCCATTTACCCGGCGGATAGCCGTGTTTTTCTCACGGATCACCTGATGACCCGCCGCGCCTAATGTAACGGTAGAACCGTCAGACAATGTAAGCGTGGCCTTATCACTGCCTGGCAGCACGTCGTTGCTTTTTAAGGGAGATGATTTAACGGTTGCGAGTGGCGGAGCCGCGGCCGGTGGCTGTTGCCTGGTAAAATAAATGACGCTTGTTGCCAGCACGGCCAGTACAGCTGCTGCTGCCCACCAGCGGCGGGTTATGCGCCATTGTAGGCGTGGTGACGGATAGGCAGGCGCCGGATCGGCAGTAAGGATCCTGTTCAGCAGTTCCTGCCTTTTTTCAGCAGGCATATCGCCAGTGGCTTCAGCAGCCTCATAGGTATCGGCTATCAGCTGTTGCAGCAGGGGATCATAGCGCCCTGAACTGATCATCGCGGACAGTTCCGCCCACTCCTCCGGGCTTATTTCGCCGGCAATATAGCGGTGCATTAATAATTGAAACCTTGTTTCGGTCATAACGGGAAAATAACAGGACAATATCCCCTGTTACTATAAGGACGATCGAAAAGGAGGGGAGTACGGGTCTGTTGGAAAATTTTTTTTGGGGAAGGATGAGGCCTTACTGAAAAAGCGCGATCAACAGCCTTAAACCAATAAGGCACACAAAAGTGTCCGGGTAAGCATTCAGATGGTTACGGATGGCATGGAGCGCGGCGGTGAGATGGCCCTTGGCCGTACTGCGGGAGATAGATAGCGCGGCGCATACCTCATCTATTGACAGACCCTGTATACGCAGCATTTCATATACCTGCTTCTGCCGGGGAGGCAGGCGGTCAATGGCGCGCTGTAAAATATTATGGGCCATAGCGCTCCTTACGCGGTGGTCCGTATCATCCACCACCGGTTCTGCACGCTGTAACGATTTCCTGTACTCGTTTTCATGCACCATTTTCTTAAAACGGTCAAATACCAGGTTCCTGGTCATAGTAGCAATAAAGCCCTGCAGGTGGGTAACGGGCGCCAGTTCCCGCCGCCTGGCCCATAGCTTCATGAAAATGTCCTGCACGATCTCTTCCGCCATCACAGGGTCCTTCAGCAAGCGCATAGCGGTGCCCCAGACCTTGCTGCGGTAGTGGTCAAAGATGATCGTAAAGGCATATTCGCTGTCTTGCGCCAACAGGCACAGCAGCTCCTGCTCAGTATGTGAGTCGTAGTGCATGTATTGGTAACGTCTCCCCCCGTACGTGGAATTAAAGATGATGTGTAGACTAAAATAACCAAATAATAGAATAATTCATAGAAATATCAGGAACTGCGGTTGCGGGCCCTCCCTTTTTGGACTGAATTTTGCTCAAAAGCGGCTATGAAAAAAATCACCTGCCTGATGTTAGCCTGTTGCGCGATAGTCCTCCATACCTTCGCCCAGGAAGACGCCCTGAGACAGAAAGCCGATACCTTTATGGCAAAGCATAGAACGGAGTGGGACGACCTGGAACTAAGGCTCTCAGATAGCACCATGCGCAGGCGTTTCCAGGAGCATCCCTTCTTCAGGGCTTTGAACGTGTTCCTGAAAGACAACGGCGATCAGTACACGGCCTTGCGTACAGCCAGGTTCCGCCAATATGCGCCCCCGCCTGCCGCACTGAAGGCGTTTGACTGGCAGACCGGGTCCGGCATGGAAGATCTGGAACAGGAGATCGGCCTGCTATCCGTTGCTTTCCTTCGGTCTTTCGACCCTGTGCTGCCTGCCCAGGTGGTAACAAGTATCTTGTCTACCGGTATAGCGGCGATGAATAACCTGCCTACAGACGAATTCATGGCGTATTACCAAAAACGGGATATTTTCGGTTTTCAGCTGTATGCGGCGCCGGTTACGGAGGATGAGTGGCAGGTATGGTGCGCAGACCGGACTTATGCCATGACCTTTCATTTCGATCTACGCACTGGTAAGCTGGGTAGTTTAAAGTTTGCACAGGTCCATCCTATCCAGTGGCCGGCATCCGTTATAAAACCAATGGACGATGCCGCCAGTTTAATGGCAGAGGAGATGCGGTTAACGTGGGACCAATACAGATCATATAACCCTGAGCGCGAAACGGCCTACCGCCAGCAGCGGAATACGGTAGTGGATAGCTTCTATGAAAAGAACCAGGAACGGTTTATAAACGTCAGGGCCACGCGGCTGCAGCTATATGTAAAGGATGCGCCGGCGCTTACCGGGTACAAGGAGCTTACCACGCCGGACATGCCCGTGCTGCGGAATACTGACACTGTATATCCCGCGCATGCTTTTATCTATCCGGAGCAGTGGGAGGTCCATATCGGGAACGCTGCCAATGGGTATTTTGAACTGGGGCCCAATGACCTCAGAAAGCGTACAAGCGCCGCCGGCCTGTATGGCGTACAGCACTATACGCATAAAACAACAGGCGATCAATGGGAGATATGGGCAGTAAGCGATGCACAGGCTATCTATTATGTATGGGATCTGAGAACCGGCAAGGTTAATAATATACGTTACTGGGTAAAATAAACACAGAAAAAGTTGTAAGGGAAGCCTTACAACTTTTTCTTAACCTGTATTAATGTTTCCCCTTCTTCTCAGCCGCCATATGGCCATACCGGGTTATTAAATAAAGGGACGCCCCCAGGTTGATGACGTCCTTATAAAGGAATAAGCCTAAAAAGCTCATATAATTAACCCCGTTTACATTAACCAGCGAGTCCGGTGTAGTGATCACCATAGTGCTGGTCACAAAAAACATCACCACCGCAATAGCGCCGCCAACGATCCCCGCCTGCGGTTTAAGCATGCCTACGATCATGAGCACAGCGGCAATAACTTCTGTTAAGCCGATCAGGTCAGAACCATGATAGACCCCAAATAATTTAAAATGCCAGCTGATCAGGGGGCTGTTATTAACTAATGGCACAATACCATCTGCGCCTGGAACGGTCATCTTATAAGACCCGGCCCATAAAAGCATCACGATCATCCCGATGCTGATCACCCAAAAAGGTAGCTTTTTCTGGTTCACCCAGGAAGAAAATTTAAGCACCAGGTGCTGACGATGTTGGTTGGTCTGCTGTCCGGCAGCTAATTCCGAATTTTTCATTGTTTGCTTGGTTTAGTTATAAATGGTTGTTGGCTTAATGCTGAAGTGTCTCTTGGTTTTAGTACAGATTTTATCAGGAACAGACAAGTTTGTTTTATATTGAAATTGCCCTGATACTGATTTTATTGCGCTGATTGTTGATAGAAAATGGAACTTCCGATGTATTATACTACTGTAGACATATGTAGAATGTTGGTTTTATAAGCCGACTCCATTTTTCCGTAGTCGTAAAATATCCGGCGTAAAGATATTTTATGAAAACATATAAACCAACTTGTCTGTTTTAGAAATTGTTTCTACCCTTAACGCATAAAGTGAACAAACCGGCAGCATCTGTAGCCAGGGCGCTGTATGGGAAAATACTGCACAAATGGCCATAAGAACGCATGCCTGAGGACTTTTTGTTAACAATGTATATGAGATGAGCAACAGTGAACAACACCCGGTAAGCGCATAGGTTTATTATAGATAAAACCAACCTGTCTGTTTTATACAAAAATTTGTTTCAAAAGAAACAGAAGGGATTGCTATGTCTGATAGACTGCAACACAACCAGCTTTCAATTAAATAACCATAAAATCGTAGATCTGCAAACAACCAATGTCCGTTTTAGAGAAATTATCCACAATGTTGGTTTGTATTAAAACTTTCCTCAATTTGCAGCCTGTTAGCCAATATTGATTATGAATAAAATGTTATACCTAGAAATATGATTGGAATGATCCCAATTCCAGTTGTCGTGAGTTAACCGGGTTTCACAAAAAAAATTGTCTATCAGTGATAGCGGCTTGAAAAGAGGCGCTTGCATGTTCGTTATTGGCGGTGCATCCGGCGCCGTTCAGCTACGTATGAACTGATCAATCCCCTGTTTTAACAATGAGTTTGTGATCGTATTCCAGTTGTCATTATTAAATGTTCAATAATTATCTATGAGAAAATTGTTCCTGGCAGTGTGCGCACTGTCCTTATCCCTTTTTGCCTGTAAGAAAGACACAGCGCCTGTAAACCCCGAAACACCCGGTACCGGTAAAAAAGTAGCCCTCCATATCCGGGCGAAAGATTTCCTGCAACAGGTGGAGCCCATCCCTGCTTCCAATAACAGAACTGCCGGCGCTACGGGCGCCCTGCGCGACTCCGTGCTGACCTCGAAAGTATCATTTTTGAGCTATCTGTTGTATGACGCCTCCAATCACGTTTATAGCATGAAGTTTCAGCAAGCGGATGATGAGAACTTCGGAACTATTACTGATAGCGCGGCGCCTGGTAATTACACAATGGTCATATTGGCTTCTCAGACCCCTCTTTCTGTCAGCAACGTTGAGCCGCTGAATAATTGCTTTTTTTCGTTAGAATGGGCAAGCCGGGGCCAGATCGAGTACACGCCTGATATCTTCTTCACGAAATCAAACGTTGCAGTGACTGATGGATCTGATGCAATGGAGCTCAATATGACTTTAGACCGGGTAGTAGGTAACCTGCAGGTCAACATTCTGGACATGCCGCAGCCGGGTAGCGGTGATACCACCATGTCAATAGAAATTGCCCCGGAAGCAGTCAACCTTTTTGCAGTGTCAGGCGAGCCCGCTTTTGACCCTGTTGATTTTGTCAGCGCAAAAGTTAAAAGAATTGGCCTGAATACTTTCTCTGCGTATGTCCTGAATACGGTATCGTCTTTTGCTGTTAGCATCAATTATGTTGATCCGGCTACAGGACAGCATAAAACGAAGGTGATCAATAACGTATCCTGTTACAAGAACCGCAGAACCATCCTGAGCGGCTACCTGTATGGCGGCAGTGCACCGGAGAATAATGGCATAAAAGTTATCCTGCTGGATTCCTGGAGCGGCGATGATAATGAAATGGAGTTTTAATTTGCTGTAAGGAGTTAAAAATCCCCACAGGATCTTAGCTTCCTGTGGGGATTTTGGTTACGAGATATTCAGCTTCGGATAGTGAAGAAAAAACACCGTTTATCTTATCACCTGGCTAACTTAGTCCAGGATTCCATATCTCTTGTTCAATATTTTAAATTCATCTTTAATCTTCTCCAATTCGAGCGTACAAAGGCCATGTGTTCGTTCTGAATATAACGAAACCTGATACCTTTTATGCGGTTTAGGGGACACATAGGCCATAATGCGGTAGTAGTTTTGTTTATCAAACCCGGTTGTATCAGGTACAATCTGAACATCTCTTTCCATTATCTTATCAATAGTACAACCTTCAAAAAAGCCGGATTTGTCAAAAATTATGATAGGAATTCTACTGAGATAAAATTTATAAACACGATTCTGAGTTGAGTCGCCAAGAGCTTCTTTAAGTACTCCGCATTTGTCCCTTGTTTGACAACGAACGTGCTGATAAACAATCATACATAATATTAGAAAGCAGATGTGTTTCATAATCAAGGTATTGGTATGGCTTTGGTTTTCTGATTCTGTTGCATCCAGGCGTCAACAGACTTTTTTAAATTAATAAACTGCGGCAACATTTTATTCGTGTCATCATTTTGCTGCTTATCCTTTATAACCTCGTTTGCTCTTGCTGTCATTGTCTGTTTCCAGTTAGCATCGGCAAATCCCGGCCACTCAACATACGTGATAGGTACACCTGTTTCCTCACTATGACGAGACCATACATCATCATCAAAATAAATACCTGGTTCTTCATCCCATTTCGTTACATAAGGATTTCTGTCATGTGTTAAGTCCCCTCTGTGCACCTCTTCATGCAATAACACCTTAACCACCCACCATAAAGCGGCTATACGCTGTTCGCCTTCTGAATGCTCCAGCCAGTCTACCAGTTTTGACGAAATTTCAATTTCGTTACCATCGCCTGAGGTATGGCCTCTTACATTGCGTAGCATTTCACCACCGCCATCAAGGTTTTCCACCACCTTAATCGTCGCCCCGCTTCCCCATCTCAGATCCTGCTTAAGCTGCTCAAGCTGCTCCGGCTTAAACCTTCCATATTTGGCAAATGCGGCTACCAATGTTTTACTTTCCAACAGCGTTTCCAGGTTCCCGGATTTCAGGTAATTAGTGAACACTTTGTATTTCTGCGCTTGTTGTTGCCCAGCCAGCCCCAACGGAAACTTAAACTGCCCGTCCACATCAATATTTACCACCGGGTTATTACCAGCATAAACATACGGCGACTCATCAACAAATTTCTCCGTTTTCGGATCCATGGCATGCCACCTTCCAATCTGCGGGTCTTGCATGCGTTTACCGTAATCATACCATTCCAATCCGCTTCCATCACTAAATTCCTTATTCTGCAGTTCCTTTCCGTTATACTTCATCCGGTTTTCCACGTATTTGGTGCCTTTCAGCGCATTGCTGCTGATGGCTGCCATAGTTAAGCCAAACGGGTAATAATGGGTTTCTTCCAGCAACGGTCCGGAGGCTACCGCCAGGACCACATTGTCAAAGAATACATCCTGGGCAGTCTCATTGCTGGTATATACGTACAGGAACCCGTTTTTTTTCATGACCTGCTTATCTACCGCCAGGGTCTGCAATTGATCCGGCTCACCTTTCACCTGCCGTACGCCGCTATTATCCTCCACTAAGTTAAACTGATCGTCAAATAGTGCAAAATTCAGATAGGCGCGGGGCTTGTCTGCCTGGTTCTGGTCCGGGTCTTTCGCCTTCAGCCGTTGATAATCATTGCTGTTAAAGTTACGGAATGGTGATAGGTTCTCTGCCTGCCGGGCGCCATGGGCGGCAATGGAGGAGGAAGCGCCGCCAAAAGCACTGAGCAGGGAGGCCACCATGTCTTCCGGTGTTGCCGGTTTACCGTCTTTAGGCCCGGTGGATTTATAAAAGGCTTTTGCGCCAATTTGTATGGTATCTCCCGCCATTACACGCAATACCAGGGAGGGGCCTATTTTTTTGCCGCCATTGCGCGCGTTAAGCCTGGCCACATAATCGTTCTTTGGTGTGGTCTCATCCTGCGGATAACCGGCCGGTTTATTGGTGCGGGTTTCATCCAGGTTGCTGAACAAGGCTGTTTCCTTTGGCGCGGGCGTTACTTCCATCGTGGCGGCATAAACGCTCAGATCGGGTTCTTCTGTAAGCACAGTGCGAACATTACCCAGGTGATCCTTTATAAAATAGTCGTACACATATCTTACAGGCTTTGCGGCGTCCAGTATCACCCGGATACGCCCTTCCTCATGGGGAACAAACTGGAGGGTATCATTTTGGTATACCAACCCGGCCAGGTAATCCGTGGTAACGATCTTGGGCTGAGCCCCGGTGCTATCTGTAACGATCTTGCGCAACTTGTTGCCCCAGGCGTCATACCTGTATTGAATACTTCCCTTATCCGGCAAAGTGATCGTTTCCGGCAGGTTTAGATGATTATAGCTGATGACTGTGATGTTTTTATTCAGGTCCTTCAACAGGTTTCCATTCCCATCATAATCATAATCCGCGGTTTCATTATTGTTGATCTCTTTGAAATCTCCCAGTTGGCTCTGCGGAACGTTCTTTTTATCTGTTACGAACTGCAGCCTGTTCCCGTTGGACAGGTAGCCATATTTCAGACTGTCTATGGTCTGCGCCGTAGTGCCGTTCATCCCTACCTGCTTCATGCTTTGCAGGTTGCCATTTGCATCATAGGCCAGGTTGGCGACAGAATAGTCCGCTTTATCACGTGTCCATTGCGCTCCGGCCTGGTTCTGCTGGGTATAGTCCGCTGCTGTTAGCCGGTTTATTGTATCATAGCTATAGCCATATGACCGGGGAATGCCGGTTGACTGGCTTTTCCATTTGATGCCGGCAATATCGCCACTGTACTGGTTTTTCTTATACCCGTAATCATAGCTTAATTCTTCTCCAAACCAGTTACTGGTGCTGTTATTTGTATTTACAAAGCTTTTATTAAGAGCTTTCAGCCAACCGCGGATATTATATTCATAGTTCAGTGTCTCCAGCTGTGCCGTAGCCGATTTTACTCCCAACCGTTTGCTTTTCAGCTGTCCCAATTCGTCGTAAGCGTTCAGGGACACTGTGCGTAACAGCGTATCCAGGTCATTATATTTTATTTTGAATGAATCCTGGCGGCCTGCAGCATCATAATGCATCATGGTTAGCAGGGTACTTTGGGGAGTAACGCTGCTGCGCTGATTGGTTTGATGCACGTAAGCGCTCAGCAGTTTACCGCCAAAATCGTACATATTAGTGGAGATGTCCAACCCGCCGCCTATATTGTCCGCAATTACCTGCGTTACCCGTCCTTTATCGTTATAGTAGGTGGTAGTGGTAAGCCACTGTTCAATAGGGCCCAGTACACGCACTTTTTTACCGGTAACAAGTCCCTGGGGAAGGTTAGCGGTAACAGCCACATTTTCCGCATAAGGGTTGCTGTTAGCCTGCGGCTTGCTGAAGTCGGCTGTTTTTGTTGATTGTGCGCCGGGGAAGCCATATTTATCATAAAAAGTGTATGTCAATGGCGTCAGGTTGGCTGCGGTTAAACCAGGGAGCGGTTTGGTGACTATGGTATTCAGCGTTTCCTGGTTTGCGGTGGGGTTGATCTCTGCTAACGTCTCTCCACCTGTAACATCGAAGCCATCCTCAAAGGTAATGCTGTTCCGTGCCGTATAGGCAGCCCTGCCATCATGCGTATTGATCACCAGGTCTGCTGGTGCGGGAGTGGTGGTGGTAATGGTCTGGGTGCCGGCAACTGCCGCATTCATACTGGATTGCAGGGCATCGCGTGAGGATGCGGAATTGTATAATGCGGTCATTATTTCCCGGTTAAGACCATCGTAAAATATAGCCAGCCATTTTCCCCCTGCTTTCAGGTTTGCATCCCGTTTAAATACCAGCCTGTCCCGGGTATCGTATACCAGTTCTATGGAGTCAACTCCCGGCAGCTTCTTGCTGATCGCCCGGTTACGTGCATCGTAACGGAAAAAGAAACAGAGCTCTTTGGCGGTCGTGGCATCCGATACCCAGGCTGGCTGTATAAGCCCCACTGCCTTGGGCGGAATAATACAACGCAGGTTACCCTTGTCATCAAATACATTGTAAGTGCACAGCCAGCCGCTATGGCCATCTGCGGAATTTCCTGTTATTTCTGTACGCTTCATCACTACATGCTCATCCTTATCCAGGAACTCTACAATCCGGTTCCCGCGCTCATCTTTTTTTACTTTCTTATACAGTAATCCGGCGCCATATGCACGGGTGCTCACAGGCGTAATACCGCTTGCGGGCATCTCCCATACCCGCACCCCATCTGCTGCGGTATTCATAAAGAGTTGTTGCTCTTCAGGTTTTTGACCGCCTTCCTTGGCCCAGGTATTGCCTGCTGCATAGGATAACAATTCCCGGTTCGCCGGAGAGGCATCAAACGTTGTCTGGCTGTAGTAAATTGATTCTCCCACCGCGCCAGGGTTTAATGTGGCAGATTGATAAAAGACCTTTTGCCCGTTAAAAGGATCCGTTTTAAACTTACCGTCATTGGTATTGCCTGCTTGGGGCACATAGGGCAGATACTTGTACTGTTCCCTGCCAAAATTGTCGTACACTACCGGGTCTACCATATCACGGCCGGCAGGGGAGATGCCTTTGCCAACCGTTTGTATAAGCCTGCCAAGCCCATCATAATACTGGGTGGTTTGCTTTACTGCTTTTATATCTGTGGAGCCGCTCACTGCAGCCGGATCTGTTGCCGGCATATTGGGCTCCCAGGTGCGGGTATAATTGATAGTAGGCGTCGCATAGGCGACAGGCACTGTCTGGGCCGTTGCCGCAGGCCGGGTGCTGGCATCCGGAGCATTTTGCGCATACAGCGCATTGCCGGTACCAATGCACATCAATATGCTTATGCCTTTAGCTATATGTGAGAATATATTGCACATAATAATTTATTACAACTAGTCAGGGATTATTGGTTAACAGGTTGCTGATACTGGTAATCATATTGCTTCAGGATCTTTCCATCCTTATCCTTTGTGCGTTTTAACCGGCCCGCCCCATCATATTCATAGAACGTAATGATGCCCATAGGGTCTGTCTGTGAGGTCATACCTACCAGCGGGTTATAGGTGAACGTTTTAACGATCGCTTTTTTAAGACGCGCATCGGTACGCAACACGTTGAGCGCGGTTCTGACCTGCGCATCTGTTCCCGGATTGGCAGATGCCAGCTGGTCGATAACGGTCTGGCCTAACACGGTCAGCACTTCCTGGTAAGTGGCATTGGTTATTTCCGCAACGGGATAGGTGCTGTTATATCCCCAGAGGATGGTAGCCGCATCATCGTCTTTTTTAAACTCTGTGAGCCTGTTATTGGTGTTATAGGTAAGTGCATTCCGCTGCTTGAACCCCTGGGCTATATAGGTGGCGGGGTCATGCGCCGGCATTGCAGGCATCAGATCATTCTCATACTCATAAACATTGGCAATATTGCCCTTGTCATCACGGGTGAAAATCTCTCCCTTCACTATCTTTCCTGCTACAGAAGTGGAAGTTTTTAGCGGCAGACCAATCATATTATTATTCTTCAGTGTCTGAACATTGGCTACCCCATTATTAAAATCACCTGCATACCAGGTATACTTTTCAACACTTTTACCCATGGAATTTGTTTCAACCGTTTTGTACGGCAGAAAATACGGGTCGTTGTAGGTGTAATCTATCTGCTTTGTAAGGGTGCTGTTGTCATCCCCATGCTCAATACTGTTAACACTGGATTGTTTAAACTTGTCTGTTGGCAGGTATATCTGAGCGCTGGTATAATATTTATTATAATCCCCGGGGATCTCCTGACCTATTATCACCTGGCCCGATACCGCAAACTTCACGCCTTGTATAAAATCAAATATACTGGGGCCGGGAGAGGGCGTGTAATCTATAGATGTTTCTTGCTGCAGCATGTCAGCTGTACCATTCTTTCTATAGGTTTCCTGTTTAAGTAAAGCGCTGCTACGTCCTGAAAAATTAGTGATTGGCGGAAAGGGCGCCTGCGTATAATCACCGGATACAAATCGCTGGCTATCGTAGGTATAAACGTTCTTGCCGTTTTCCCCATTTTCTCCCATATATTCTGTCACTTTTCGGTAGTCCATATGCGGGCCATCAAAAGTTACCTGGTTAGTGGCCCCTATAATATATTGAAGACCGCAATCCAGACTCGCGGGGTTGGTTTGAGGCTCCGCCGTAGTCATCAATCGCCTGGTAGTTATGAAATATGGCACTTCATTTAACTCCGGCTCTTCATACGCCAGGCGGCGTATAGTTGTTTTACCCGCAACCGGATCAAAGTCCTTAATGCGTAGCAGCCTGTTGCCGCCTGTCTGCACAGGAATAGAAACAGGCGTTATAAACTGGCTGAGGTCAAAAAATGCATAGTTGGGCGACCCTTCCTCTGCAAATGAACAAGGCGCCTGCAATGTATATTGGTAAGGGCCGGCCTCAAGCCTGAACTGGTCAGTGCCTGCATTCGTATCTCCAATACGATAAATCTCCTCTCCCGTGGTAAGGTTTTTTATAGTGATCGCGCTAAGCTGGCTCGGATCATCCGTAAAAAATTCCCATGTAAGCACTGCATTGATAGGCCCGGCGAGCGTAAAATTGCCGGTAGTCTGCGAAGGGCCGGGGCAATGGACGTTCGCGTATGCGACTGTTTGCAGGGTGCCGTCAACTTTTCTTCTAAGAAAGTCGGGAATGCTGTTTAGTGTAGGATATATCATCTTATTAGACTCATACTCCATCTCTGTATATCCTCCTGTGGGATACGTGATCCGTTGCAACATCCCTATCCGGGAGGACGCGCTATCTGCATCGCGGTCATTAGCACCCTTAAAAGAAGTTAAGCCCGATAGCATTTTACTATAGTCCGCCATTGGAACACCTTTAAACGTATTGGCTGTAGCCCCGTTGTAAAAGCCCCAATAATCATAGGCAAAGGTGCGGTTAGGACTGGTAATAAGCGGTATATTGGTAAGATCCGTACCCTGGTTCTGGTAATAGGCAAATTTATAACGCTGTATGGCCTGGCCGGATACGTTATCCAATATAGTCAGGCTATCTAATTTTAGCCTTGTGGTATTAGTATAGGAAAAGCTGATCTTTTTTACCAGCTGGTTCTGCTCATTGGTGACCTGGAGAACAGACAACGCTTTTGCCGGTGTATTGTCCTGGCTCTTCAGGTCATTTCTGGGTATGGTCAGGAAGTCAATTTTCCGGCCTTTAAAGGTGATGCGCTTGGGAACGATCTGGACAACAGAAGAGCTGGATTGGCTTTGCTCCGGCCCGCTGAAACCGTAAAAACACTGCACAGCGTCCGCAGATTGGGCGCCCCACGTGTAGTATCCGTTGCTAATGGTAGTGATATAATTAACATCCTGGTCGTACTCAAATGTAGCTTCATCGTTATAAGGTGTTACGATCTTTGTCAGATACCATGTAACAGACCCGCCCAGGCTGGGAAATTCATATGGATCGTTATCAATGGAGCCAGATCCAAATACAGATCTTCCAAAAATGTATTTATATCCCTTTTCATCCGTTACCGTAAATCCTGTTACGGGATCATATTGTACCTTATAGGGAGTGTATTTTATAAATTTCACATCTGTTCCGTCAAAAAAGAACTTTGCGGACTGAGACATGATGTTCAGGGAAAATATATCCTGCTGGGTATCGATGTTCCCCTGCAGTGCACGTCTGATATAATTATATCTGGTGGCAGGATCAGGCATATTTCCTCCCATGTAGTCCAGCAATCCTTGACGTACGCTGGCATCACGCATGCCCACCGGAAAGAAATCATTCACCCCTCTGATCTCCTGGACAATATAACCTCCCGGCATCAGGTCCCAGCCATGTCCTACCCAGGTGGGTACCTGGCTGGGCTTCATACCTATGTTACTATACCGCAGATCAATGGGCACGCTTACATTTTCATCTATCATTAAAGTATATAACGGTATGCTTTGGTCCAGCTGCCCTGTGCTGTAGTTAATGGGAGTATTACCATATTTTTCGAAAGAGGCCACATTAGGGGGGTCCGTATTCACTTGTTTTTTCAGATCCAGTTGTGCATGCGCATGGAAGCAGCAAAGCAACAAACAAATGTAAATGGCTGCAGATTTCATATGTATAGACGGCTTACTATTTTTTATCAGATATTGTTCACAGTACTTACAGGTAAAACGGAAGATCACGGGCAACAAAACTTTGTTATAAATCACAGACGTCAGGGATATCTTTCCGGGTTAGACAAAGCGTTATAGTCCGAATAAATTGAATATCAAACATAAATATCTTTTCCAATAACTTCAGAGCTTCCAGGGATAGTTCATATTAATTTAACATAGCCGTAACTGTAACCTCCCTTATTTCAATTTTTTCCTTAATTTCCCGCCGCGAACTGCATGTTATGTCCCTAAATACCCAGGCAACCCGAGTCGTTGCGTTTACCTATGTTATAATGCTTTTGCTGA
Organism: Chitinophaga agrisoli; assembly: GCF_008386695.1. Lineage (GTDB taxonomy): Bacteria > Bacteroidota > Bacteroidia > Chitinophagales > Chitinophagaceae > Chitinophaga > Chitinophaga agrisoli. The sequence continues at coordinate 408,588 of NZ_VUOC01000002.1, read as the reverse complement.
ATATGTCCGCCCAGGCACAGCTAAAAGCGGATTTTACCCCCAGTAAGGCCAGCGACTGCGAAAGCCTGATCACCCAATTCGTTGATAATTCCACCGGCAACCCTGTTTCCTGGCAATGGAACCTGGGTAACGGCTTTACCTCTACGCAGCAAAGTCCCAGCGCTTCCTATACGGCTCCCGGTACCTACAAGGTAACCCTCACCGTAAAAAATGCCGCCGGCAATACCAGCACCGCGGAGAAGACGGTTACGGTATGGGACAAACCCAAACCGGATTTTACCGCCAGTCCCGCAAAAGGTTGTATACCCTTTGACGTTAGCTTCACGGACCGGTCGAACCCCGTGAACGGGACCATTACTGCCTATAGCTGGGATTTTGGGGATGGGGGAACGGGTTCCGGCAGCAACCCGGTGCATACTTATAATGATGTATTGTCGCCTGTCATTACCCTTACCGTTACAAATAGCAACGGCTGTACGGCGTCAAAACAGATTGGCAATATAGTGGATGCAGCGGCCTCCCTGACGGCCAGTTTCAACGTGTCTAACCAGTTTTTGTGCACCGCTCCCGGAGCGCTGACCATTGCTAATACCTCTGCCGGCCCTGGCAACCTTACTTATAAATGGGATTTTGGGGATGGCACAACCGCTGCCGGCGCTAATCCTGGCCCGCATACCTATAGCGCCCGGGGCGTTTACAAGGTAAAGCTTACGCTTACCAGTGATAAAGGCTGTACCGCCACCCAGACTTCCGGAGATATCAACGTGGCCAATTTCAAAACGGATTTCAAGCTGCCGGCCAGCATCTGCGAGAACAGCAATGCCACTTTCGACGCTGCTAACAGCCCGCAGACCAATAACATTACCTGGACCGTTGACAAAGGTTATGTGTATAACTACGGCGTTTCTACCAGTTATTCTCCCGGCGGCGCTGGTACCGTAAAAGTGACCATGACGGCAGATTATGATGGCTGTCCGGAATCGGTGACAAAGGATATGGTGGTAAAACCCGCGCCACAGGCTGGCCTTACGCTTGATAACAAAGCAATTTGCAACACGCCTGCCACGGTAAAATTCACTGACCAGTCGCAGGGCGCTACCAGTTGGAACTGGGACTTTGGCAACGGGCAATCATCCACCCAGCAGCATCCTTCCGCTACTTATACCAGCCTGGGATTTTATTATATAACGCTCACGGCAGGGAATGCAGCCGGCTGCTCCAGCTCCGCACAGACCACTGTGCATGTGGAAAAACCGGAGGTGTATATATACATAGACGGTACAGAGGGCTGCGAAGGGCAAACCGCCAATTTTACGGCCCGTTCCAGCACCAATGATGTAATTACGGCTTATGAATGGGATTTTGGGGATGGCAGCCCTAAATCGGCAGAGGCGGCGCCTTCTCATACCTATAATAAAGAGGGGGTCTACACGGCAAGATTGAAATATACCACGGCCAATGGCTGTATAGGTACAGATGTGCAAAATTATACGACCATCCGGATATTCAAAAAGCCGAAGCCTGATTTTTCCTCCCCGCAAGCGCCACAGGTCTGCGGCAATAACTGGGTGCATTTTAACGGCACTACAGATGCAGGTACCGGCTGGGTGTGGGACTTTGGTGACAATACCGGTAATTCATATGAGCAATACCCCGCCCATAGCTACAGGGAGCCAGGAACCTATACGGTAACGCTGACCGTTTACAATGAAACCTGCAGGAGTGAACCGGTCACCAAAACGGCCTATATCACGGCGGTGAACCCTTTCCCGCGTTTTACCGCCCAGGGTATTGACTGTGATCACCGCGCGGAGCTGGGCTTTGAAGAGCAGTCAATAGGTAATATTACCAGCTGGAAATGGAACTGGGGCGATGGAAAGGAGAGCGTATACACCACCAAAACAAGCCCGGTCAAACACAAATATGATAAAACAGGAGAGTACAAGGTAATGCTGACTGTCTCAGACGGGACCTGCACCAGCTCAGACTCGCTGAATGTTCAGGTGTATACGCCGGGGCGTATTACCATTACCACAGACCGGACATCTTTATGCGGCAATGAAACGGTGAACGCCAACGTAACAACTATCGACAGGGCGCTATATAACACCTGGGGCTACGGTTATCAGTGGCGCTCATCAGATGGCGCCTACGGCAGCTGGTACGGTGATTATGAGCATGCTGCCTATACCAACCTGCAACCGGGTAAAGATACCATCAGCCTGATAGCGTACAACTGGCAGGGATGCCCGGACACCAGTAATTACATACCGGTGGATGTACACGGACCGGTGGCTAAATTCCTTTCTCCGGATGTGCTGGAATGCCGGGGCACGGAGCTTACGTTCATTGACCAGACAGACGTTTCCAAAGGCAAGCCCATAAAGACCTGGTCATGGGATTTTGGCGATGGCAACCCCGCAAAAGTATTTACCGCGCCTCCTTTTAAATACACCTACAATAAATCTGGCTATTTCTACCCAAGGCTTACTGTCACAGACGAAGACGGCTGCACCAGCATTGCTGACGGTTCCAATCTGCAGGTAAATGGGCCCAACGCGGATTTTATGCCCAGCGCTACGCTGATACCGCCGGGCGGGGATGTATGGTTTTATAATTACACCAGTGAAACAGGCGGTTATGCTACCTATTTGTGGGATTTTGGGGATAATACTACCGCTACCGATGACAACCCATACAAAAACTACCCTAACAAAGGCGTATACACCGTAAAGCTGCTCGCAAAGGATGAGAATGGCTGTATGGACAGCGCCCAAAAGCAGATCAAGGTATCCAGCGTGAGCGCCGCCTTCACGGTTACCACCGCATTCGTAAACAACAGCGGCTGCCCGCCGGTCATAGCCCGTTTCACGAATACATCCGCTAATTACACCAGCTCATATTGGGATTTTGGAGATGGCAGCTTTGCCACCATCAGCAATCCTTCCCATACCTATACCTACGCCGGTAAGTATAAAGTAAAGCTGAAAGTAACAGGCGATGCTGATACAGAGGATGAGTACGAAGAAGAAGTAGAAGTAAAAGGACCTTATGCCACCATCACCACTTCCTCCAACGGCGGTTGCCTTACAAAAGAGATAGCGTTCCATGTAAGCGCAACGGCGGCGGTTAATTTTGCCTGGGACTTTACGGATGGCATAGTGATGGAAACAAGGGACTCCATCATCAAACATACTTTTAAAGAGCCGGGCATTTACAAGCCCCGCCTTATCCTCTCAGACCAGGCGGGCTGTAAGGGCACGGCCTTCCTGCAGGACCCTATTGTGATAGACAAACTGGATGTACAACTGGCAGCGGATCCGGCTTTTGTGTGTGATGAAGGCTGGATCAGTTTTGCGCCCAAATTCAACAGTTATTCCATTGACGAGCTTAAAGCGGAGGCGAAATACAATTGGACCTATGACGCCGGGCTGCCGGCGGAAGGGGACACCACCGCCACGCCCCGTTTTTACCTGGATAAGATACAGGGATATGATTTCACCCTTACCACGACTACCGCTTTTGGCTGTACGCAAACAGTCAGCAAAACGATATATGCTTATCCCAAACCGGCAGCGGCTATAACCGGGCCATTGCAAGCCTGCGTGGAAACGCCGGTAAGCTTTGGCGGAACGGTAAGTAAGGTAGATGATGTTAGCTGGACCTGGGATTTTGCTAATGGTAACACCGGTAATATACAGCAACCGGCAGACCAGGTCTACAACAAGGCCGGTCTTACTAACGTAGCGCTCATCGTTACCAGTAAAGACGGCTGTAGTGATACGGCGCATCACAATATTACCATACAACCTAAACCGGTGATCAACGCTGCGGCCGCGTCCTCCTTTGTCTGCCTGGGCGCCAGCACCGCGCTGAGCGCCGGCGGCGGTATCACTTATCAATGGTCGCCGGCCCTGGACCTGAGCGATCCGCAGGCGCCGGATCCTGTGGCGTCTCCCCAACTAAGCACTACCTACGAGGTAACCGTGACGGACGCCAACGGCTGTATCAATACGGATAACGTAAACATCCGCGTGGCCCAGCCATTCACCATACAGGCCACACCGGATACTATCATATGCCTGGGGCACCTGTTGCCGTTATGGGTACAGGGCGCGGACCACTACAAATGGAAAGGAGAGGGGCTGGATGATGATGACAACCCTGCGCCGCATGCTACTATCAAAGCGCTGGGCAGCTATACCTATAATGTAACCGGTTATGATGCTGATGGTTGCTTTACGCATGATACCTCGCTGGTAGTAAATGTACAGCCTTCACCCACCGTAAATGCAGGGCCTGATCTCACCGGCATGGCAGGATCGCCGGTAACGCTGGCAGGGCAGGGTAGCCCGGATATTACTAAATGGAGCTGGTCGCCGCCGGAGTACCTGGACTGCGCTGATTGTCCCACAACGATGGCTTTGCCTAACCTATCCACCAAATACACGGTGGAGGTAGAGAACAGTTACGGATGTAAGGCTACGGACGAAGTGCTGGTGAAGGTAACCTGCGATAAAGGCGCTGTATTCCTGCCCACCGCTTTTTCTCCTAACGGTGATGGGCAGAATGAGTGGTTCTATCCCAAGGGGCGCGGTATAAAAGAAGTAAAGGGTATGCGTGTTTACGACAGATGGGGTAGCCTGGTATTTGAACGCACGCATTTTCAGATCAACACCGCCGCCGCTGGCTGGGATGGTACCTGGAAAAACCGGGTAGCGCCTATCGGCAGTTATGTATATATGATAGAGACCGTGTGTGAGGATGGTACCGTCTTTCTGTTCAGGGGCGCGGTGACGGTGATCAGGTAGTGAACAATCATATTTTAGCCCAACCAAACCATATCTATTTCTCAATAACCGAATAAACCAACTATCCTATGGAAACCAGGACAACCCTTTTATTGGTATTGTTCACGCTCCTATTGGGGCAAACAAAAGCCCAGACCGGCCTATTGAACGATGATTTCTCCACCGGCAACACTTTCAACTGGACGGCAGCTACCGCCGGCAGTACCGGGCAGGTGCTCAACGGGCAGTTTGTGCTGAACATGGCGCTGCAGTCGTCCGGAAAATACCGGGGAGATTTCAAAAAGAATGGCAGCGTTACCCTGCATGCGGGCGATTATCCTATTATCGCCATTAAAATGAAGAAGCCACCCAGGGCCAACTTCTTTTTTGACTCTAACCTGGGTTCTTACAATAACACCAATAATAACGCCACCAAAATTGCCTCCGCAAGTGGTAACATCTATTATTGGGATCTCTCCACCGGCACATTGGGAACCACTGCTTTATCAAAAACAGCGCCCACCACGCTTACCCTGTTGCAATTCAAGATGGCGGATGTGGTATTAACGCAGGCGGAAATAGGGGCCAACGATACGCAATACGAAGTGGACTGGGTGAAAACCTTTACATCAGTAGCAGAACTACGGGCATTTGTAGGCGTCAACAATCCGCCTACCTTTTCCTTCAACGGCACGTTTACCCATCCCGGTTTACTGCACAATACCGCAGACCTGCAACGGATAAAAGGGTTCGTGGATAGCCAGTATGGGCGGCCTTATCAAAGCTACCAGCTGCTCGCCGCCGCTGACCGCTCCGCTGCCACTTATACGATGGCGGGCCCGTTCCCTTCCATTACACGCGATCCCTCGCTCACACTGAATGGCATACCGGGAGGCACGATCAAGGACGGCGTGGAGAGCGATGTGCTGGCGGCATATTACAATGCGCTGATGTACAATATCACCGGCCAGGAAGCGCATGCCTTAAAATCCACGCAGATCCTGGATGCCTATGCTGCTACCACCACGGCCATCGTTGGGGCAGACGCTGAGTTGAACGGCCTGTATGGCTTCATGCTGGCCAATGCGGCAGAATTAATGCGCTATACCTATACCGGATGGCCGCAGCAAAAGCAACAGCAATGCGAAACCATGCTGAAAAACGTATTCTACCCAGTGCTGCAGAATTTTAAACCCTGCTCTCACGGTAACTGGGACATTATCTGCATGAAAGCGCTGATGGCCATATCCGTCTACAGTAATGATACCGCTATGTTTAACCGCGTGGTAAATTATTTTTATCATGGCGAAGGCAATGGTAGTATTGACAATTATGTATTAACCGCTGCTGGCCAGCTACAGGAAAGCAACCGCGATCAGCCGCATGTTATGCTGGCCCTCGGCTCCCTGGCAGAATTGTCAGAGATGGCGCTGAAACAAGGCGTTGATCTGTACACCGCCTCCGGCAATGCCATAATGCGTGGGTATGAATATACCGCCCAATACAACCTGGGCTTTAATGTAGATTACCAGACTGCTTACGATTACTGCGAAAAGAATTATACGGATTATACGCCGGAAGCCATCTCCGCCAACGGCCGCGGATCATTCCGGGCGGTATTTGAGATCGCGTATAACCGCTATGTATATGACAAGGGCCTTGCAATGCCCTGGACCTTAAAAGTGCTGAATGCTATGGGGCCCGAAGGTGCGCCTTTTGGAGCAGATAACCCGGGGTATGGCTCTTTGTTCTTTTACCTGAATAATGCGCCCAACCATCCTGTTGACACCACCACAACGCCGGTAGACACCAGCCTGGGCCTGATCAATGACAACTTTACAACCGGGGCAGACGGATGGGCAGCCGCTACCAGCGGATCCACAGCTACCGTAAGCAATGACCAGCTAAACATTACCATTGTTAACCAATCCAACGGTAAAGGGCGTGGAGATGTGAAGAAGACCGCCGGCGTTATCCTCTATCCGCCTAATTACCCCATTCTGGCCATTAAGTTCAAAAAGCCTTTGGTGGCTAATATCACTTTCGATACGAACCTGGGCTCCTATGGGAACGCCGCCAATAAATGGACCGGCAAAATAGGAGACGATATTTACTACTACGATCTTACCCAAACCGGTTTTGGAGCCAGCCATACGCTGCTTTCAACCACCATGCCTACGACCTTGTCAACATTCCAGTTCAAGGTCGCGGACATTAGTTCCGGGGAAACCAGCTATACGATAGACTGGATAAAAACATTCAGCTCGCTGGCAGAGTTACAGCAGTTCGTACAGTTGATTGCTCCCCCGCAGTTAGTTAAAAACTGATGCCAATAAAAAGGGAAGGGTAACTCCCTTCCCTTTCATAAAAATTTGTTATTATGCATGTATAATCCCCAAACCACATATTTCCACGTTCTTTAAAAGCTAATTGTCATGAGAGATCACTTCCCCAAACTCCTTTGCATACTGCTCCTGGTAGCAGCGGTCGCCTGCAACACCGCCACCAACAAACAATCAGCCACAAAAACTGATACACTGCATACAGCCGGTGATACCACCATTGACCTGGATGATGTGCTCGAAAACCAGGTACTAACCTGGGAGCAACAGCAGGCATTAACACCGGAACAGGTAATAGACCTGCTTAAGGAAGGCAATGAAGATTTTGTAAATGACCGGTTAACTGTTAGGAATTACACAAAGCGCGTAAGACAGGCTGCCAATGGACAATACCCTAAAGCAGTAATATTATCCTGCCTGGATTCCCGGGTGCCGGTAGAGGACGTTTTTCACCGGGGCATTGGTGATATTTTTGTGGGACGTGTAGCCGGGAACATCGTGAATGAAGATATGCTGGGCAGTATGGAATTCGGCTGTAAGGCATCGGGCGCCAAATTGATCCTGGTACTTGGTCATGAACATTGCGGCGCTATCAAATCTGCCATTGATGAGGTGAAACTGGGTAATATCACCGCATTGCTTGAGAAAATAAGGCCTGCAGTCAAAACGGTGCAGTTTGATGGAGAACGGAGCACTAAGAACAAGGACTTTGTGCACGCGGTCTGTGAGCAGAATGTAAAGCTGACCATTGATAAGATCCGTAAGAACAGTCCCATATTAGCTGATATGGAAAAGAACAAAGAGATCATGATAGTGGGCGCTATGTACGATATGAGCAGTGGTATGGTGACATTTTTGAAATAATTTACAAAGTTTACAATTTAATTTACAATCCTAACCCTTCAAGCTGAATGGATTAAGGTAGTTTCGCTGTATCAAAGTTTAATAGGATATGAAAAATAAAGAAACCGTTTTGACAAGCCTGCAATGTCTAAAAACTAATGCGGCAGATAGGCCTGGCAGTGTTTCTGTTCCTGATTATAAAAAAAATATGAAATACTTACTCAAACATGCTTTGTTCCTGATGAAATACGCACACGTATATGTCCTGTTCCTTATGCTTGTTTGTCACACCTCCTGTGGCGGGCAAAACCAAACAAACGTACCACAAGATAGTTTCAGTAAAGAACACAATGGTTTCTCCGCGTCTCAACTTAAAGAGTTGGCTGCCTCCAAGGTGCCTGTGAGTATGGTTCGGAATGTAAAGCAGGATAGAAACGGAGACATTTTGATTGCTGCATCATGGGGTGGTGTTTTTCGCTACGATGGAAAATCGTTTACCAATCTCACAAGTAGTAAAATAGGTTCGCACAGATTCTGGGATGTTCTGGAAGATCGACGCGGAAATCTTTGGCTTGCTTCCAATGATTCCGGAGTTTATCATTATAATGGGAAAACCTTTCAGCATTTCACTACCAGGGAGGGACTTGTAAATAACCGGGTTATGGCTATTTATGAAGATAGAGCCGGCATTATTTGGTTTGGCACCGGAGGTGGGCTAAGCCGTTACGATGGGAAATCTTTTCAAAATTTTACAACTAAAGAAGGACTTTCCAATAATGATCTTACTACTATCATGGAAGACAAAACCGGGAAATTATGGTTTGGCACAAGAGGCGAGCCTTGTTTTTATGACGGAAAAACATTTACCGTTTTAAAAAACAAAGATGGTAAAGCGTTTAAAAACGTTTGGTCAATAATCGAAGATAAAAAAGGAAACATCTGGTTCGGTGAAGTGGGTGGACTTTGGCGCTATGACGGCAGCACCTTTACTAAAGTATCGCAGCGGGGGGCATATGCTATAATCGAAGATAAAAAAGGAAACATCTGGACTACTGGTCAGGTAAATCTACAGGCTTGGGCACTTTCACGTTATGATGCAAAGTCCTTGTACAATAAAATGCCCACTGTAACAGAAATTAAATCGGAAGAAAGAACGAATTTTTATGGGATATTGGAAGCTAACGATGGAAGTATTTGGTTTGGATCCGGAAACGGAGTGTATCGTTATGATGGAAACACCATAACGGATTTTAAAGGTAAAGAGGGGCAGAAATAACGCGTTTGCACCCCTAAGGAAGGATATTTTAAAAGTGTAGCGGTTGGGATTGGCCTTGGTTCTAAATAGCTTAAAACTTATTCAGGTAGCGTCAATAATAAAAAAAACAGAGGGCGCCTCTTTACTTTTGAGACGCCCCCTTTTATTAAACCCTACATTTGAAATACATTGAACTTATGACCATCAGGATCCGCAAACACGAAACCGTAATAATTATCGCCAAACACTTCCGGTTGGGAAACTAATGTGCCGCCGGCTTGTTGTATCTCTTTTGCCCAGTGGTCAACTTCTTCTCTACTATCAGCAGAAACGGTAAATATAATTTCATTCCCGGTTGTTGTATCAATGATTGATCCTTTTATCGCGGGCTCAAGTACATCCTTCAAAAAGAAATGGATGATAAAGTTTTCATCGCCAAAGAAGAAGCTGGTCAGCTGTTCTGACGCTCCGTTGTGTTTAAATCCCAGTTCCTTATAGAATTTAGTGGTTCGTTCTAAATCCGTTACACTGAAATTGGCCCAGATCTTTTTTGTTTTCATATACTACAAGTTTTGTGATTATCATTATGATCGACCCAAAGATAGCCCACCTGTTTATCAGAAAAGGGGGCTATCTGCGTAAAATTCAGGGGTGTTTTTAACCAGGCAATACTTTAATTATTTGTATAATATATTTTATTGTATCTTGGCCGGCAAACATTCCCACTACCTATGAGCCAGGAAAGGCCAACGTTAAAAAACCCAATTAAGATCGGGCCCATTATCGGTATTGTTATAATGTTCTCCTTAGCCAGCGGTTGCTATTCCAGTTACAAGGATGGCCGTGCGGAAACAAGATACCTGCCCTTACTAAAAGACATGATAAAGGATAATTCTGTGGCAATTGCCAATGTTGATCCGCAGTACAAAGAGGTGACGATCAAGATCCTGGGTGTGCCGGTAAAACATTACGAGGTAAATTATACCTACCAGGTAAACGGCTCAGGGCCATATAGCGGAATAAGGGCCTTATCAACGCAGCCAACATCCGCAGAAATGCCATTGTACTACGCAAAATCCGACTACTCTTACAGTTCCTTTGAACCGGAAGAAGATATAAAAAGAATTACAGCGGCCGCCTCGTCAAGGTCCAGGCTATACTGGAGCATTGGTTGGCTCGTAATAGCGGTAGCGTCAACGTACGGCTATGTGTCAGAAGCCATGGCCTATCTGAAAGCAAAAAAGGCGATAAAGGATGCCGAAGAAGAAGCCTATAGGAGAGCCACCACTTATTGAGCAAAATTTCCTAACTTTTAGCGGTTATGGAAATATAGCAATTAACATTACTGTTTCACGGCATACCCGGCATACAGTATATTCATATCATTGCTCTCAATTAACAGAAAATTCTTTCCCAGGTCTTCATAGGTCCATTCCCCTTTGACCCGTTTCCGCAGATAACTTAACATCTTTGGAATGGAGACATTGGGTTGCGAGCCTTTATGCTCTACCCATTCCAACCGGTTTTGGGACAAAAGCTGTTTGATCTCCTCCGGTTTAATGAACATCTTCCACACATGCAGGTTAGGCGGCATAAATGCCCAGCGTTTCCATTCCTGCCAGATCTTAATGGCTACCAGTTTGCTGATGAAAGTACGGTTAAGCGTGTCATAGAAGAAAATACCGCCAGGTTTAAGCACGCGTGAGATCTCAGATATCACTTTAGGCAGGTCCCTTACATGTTCCAGTACATCACAACAAAAAACGCAGTCAAATGAATGATCAGGGTAGGGGAGCTGTTCACCTGTGCCTTGTTCGTAAGTGATAGGTAGCCCGCCCACCGCAGCGTGGTTACGGGCCGTTTGCAGCGAGTTTTCCGAGGGATCAATGCCGGTAGTGGTAAATCCCATTTTGCAGATCTCCTCTGTCAGTATCCCTCCGCCACAGCCCACTTCAAGCGCGGTTTTGCCCGCAGGCACAATGCCGCGTTTCTTAATGATATTGCTGGAGTATCCCACCCGCCAAGGGTTAATGGAGGTCTTTAAAAGATGTAATATAGTGTCCGGTTTCCACCATATGTCTCCTGCTGCGTTGTAAAGGTTGTTGTCGATCTGGCTGTAAACTTGTTGGTTAGTCTTCTCCATAGATATAACTGTTTTGGGGTGTATTACCTGAATTTACCCACTTTTTGGAAAACGGCGAAATTTCTTAACTTTATATCATAACCACCCCAAATTATGCCAACCACGAATGCAACCATCCTTATCCCGGATATCAGCGGGTTTACGGAGTTCATGACAACCACGGAGCTCCACCACAGCGCACAAGCCATTAATATGCTTATTGACGCCATGATCAAGGCGGTCGGTGATGAATATGAAGTAGCAGAGATTGAAGGAGACGCCGTCTTGCTCGTCCGGAAAGGAGCGCCGCCCTCCCGTAAAGAGATAATGAATACCTGTCTGAACATCTTCAACGCTTTTCATTACCAGCGTAAATGGATGCAACAGCACATGGTATGTACCTGCGGCGCCTGTCAGGCGATCACCCATCTTACATTGAAGTTTGTAGTACACCATGGCCCAGTTGCAGAAATAACGGTCGGGCGTTTTGTAAAACAATCCGGACCGGAAATGATCATCGCGCATCGTTTGCTGAAGAATAATATTGATAACAACGAATACCTGCTGATCACAGAAAAGCTTTTCGGAGAAGAGGATAACGTGCCGGACCAGGATGAACTGGAATGGGCCAGTTCATCGCACGATTATGCATCTATCGGTACCATTAACTATCGCTTTGCCCTGCTTAGTAAGGCCCGCGAGAATGTACCGGAACCGCCCGGCTTGCAGAATGATTATCCTGTTGACGACACCGGCTATCTGGAATTATCAATACCCGCTGGTTTCCGCGACGCATATATGGTGGTGATGAATATCCCCGGCCGGGTAGAATGGGCGCCCCGCTTGCTGAAGGTAGAGCAGGACATCCCCGCCGTATTCATCGGAAGCGTGCATTATTGCACCTTTGAAGATTATCAGGCGATAGTATCCCCCCTGCGTATGACCATGTCTGACGAGGCCATCTTCTACGCGGAAAGCTGTCGGATCCCTGAAATGGATCTTTCCCTTGTCTACGAATTTGCATTTAATAAGGTGGATGAGCAATCCTGCGGGGTGGTATGCCGCTTTTTAAATAACGGGCCGGCTCCGGTACCGGAGGCCATCTATGAGCAATTGTTACGCAATCTGGAAGAACTGGGTGAAAGACTGACAGCCTACTGCAAAAAGATGGAAGGCGCTTCCTTTAACCCTGCTTTTAAACAGGAATAATATTATCTTTACTTTCCTATGAAACGTTCTTTTGCCCTTATTTCCTGGGTGGTACCCGCAGCTTTCATTGTCCTTAAAATATACGGCATCATTACATGGTCATGGTTTTGGGCACTGGCGCCCTTGTGGATGCCGATAGCATTATTCCTGATCGGATTTACCATCTATGTTGTACTGGCGCTCCGAAGAAGGAAACAGCATTAGTTTTGTTGAAAATCACATATAACGCCTGGTTGAAAGCGATTTAATCAAGAAAGCTGAGCGGTTAACAGCACCCTCCTCAAAAGATGTATTTAAATGCGCACTTTGTAGAGCTGCAAATGCGCCCCTGCAGCCCCTCCCATCTTAACTACCATAACGCCATAGGAAAGGAACACATTTTGCGTCAGTTAAACACAACTATTCCATCAACCCGTAAATTAAGCGTTATGTTTTATCATGTTAAAGAACTACAATTTAATGCAAGGGTAAGTAAACCAGACCCTGCATTTGCTACTTTATTACTTGAACAGTTTGGTGGCGCCAATGGCGAGTTGGCAGCCGCACTAAGGTATTTTGGGCAGGCATTTGGGGCCCGCAGCCCTTTCCCGGACAAGTACGATCTGCTGATGGATATTGCAACGGAGGAGTTCAGCCATCTGGAGATTGTAGGCGCTACCATCCAGATGTTACTGCAAGGCATTAACGGTGACCTTAAAAAAGCCGCTGACGAATCTGAGATAATGTCGCTGCTGGATGGCAAAAAAGCGAAGGAAGACTTCATTCATAAGGCCATGGTGGCGCCGCAGACCCTGGTTTCAAGCGGGGGCGGACCGGCTTATACCAACTGCCAGGGCGTACCCTGGAGCGCCGCGTATATTAACGGTGATTGCAATGGCGACCTGACCGTAGACCTGCGTTCCGATATAGCGGCAGAATCCAGGGCAAAGATCACCTACGAGTACCTGCTGCAGTTTACAGATGATCCGTATGTAAGGGAAACGCTGAACTTCCTGATGACGCGCGAAGTAGCGCATTTCCAGATGTTTGAAGCAGCGCTGGACTCCATTCAGCCTAATTTCCCGCCGGGCGTGCTGCAAAGCGATCCGCGCTACAGCAACCTTTATTTTAACATGTCCAGCGGCGCTTCCGTACGCGGGCCCTGGAACGAAGGCGAAAGCACCCAGTTTGGCGAGAGCTGGCAGTATGTAGAAGACCCGGTTGAATTTGTACTGGCCACTAACGGACTGCTCAATGTGAATCCCACCGGTACTGAACGTACATTGGATGGCGTTAAGCAGCTGGACGAAGACCTGAGCAAGGAGCGCAGCGCTGAGATCAATATGGCGGTGCCCATAGGCCAGCAGGCATGGAGCCAGTCAGAAAAAGATAAGGAAAGCGAACCAACAACTTCCACCAATGGACATAAAAGCAGAACTACACGTAAGAGATAGGATATTGGAGCATTTAGGCGGAGGACTGCTGGATATCGTTTATTACACAGATCCTCTTTGCTGCTGGAGCTGGGCTTTTGAGCCTGTCTGGGACCAGTTGCTGCTGGAATTTGACGGAAAGGTACAGTGGCGTTACTGCATGGGTGGTATGCTGCCGGAATGGGATACCTATCATGACACGGTGCGTGCGGTAAGCAAACCGTTACAGATGGGCCCCGTATGGCTGGAGACCAAGCAGGTCACCGGAGCAGTGATAGATGATAAGATCTGGTTTAAGGATCCGCCTGCTTCGTCGTATCCGGCCTGCGTGGCAGTTAAGAGCGCGGCCCTGCAGTCTGCCGTCGCCGCGGACGCTTATCTCAAGAAACTACGGATGGCGGTGATGACAGCTGGGCTCAATATCGCAAAAAAGGAAGCGCTGCTGATGGTCGCAAAAGAGCTGGCTATGGAGGATCCCCGTTTTGATGCCGGATTATTTGAGGAGCAGTTGTCTGATCCCCGGTCAATCGCGGCCTTTAAGCAAGATCTGGAAGAGGTACGCCTGCGTAATATTAAACGTTTCCCATCCTTGCTTATCAGCTATTCCAGTAACCATAAGAAACTGCTGTTAACCGGCTACCGTCCGTATAATGCATTACTGGAGAGTGTAGCGGCGTTGGTCTGCAATGAACCGTAAGAGAATGGGTCTGTCTTTACTATAAAAAAGGAGCAGCTGCTTAGAAAGCAGCTGCTCCTTTTTTATAGGATCAGCCTATATCGTTGGTGTTCCACCAGTTGCCTGTACCGTAGCGCCAGACATGTAGCTGGAATCCGGGGAAGCCAGTAATACATAGATAGGCGCCATTTCGGCGGGCTGTGCAGCCCGTTTCATGGGTGTGTTTGCCCCAAATTGTTCTACCTGTTCTGCGGAGAAACTGCCCGGGATAAGCGGCGTCCACACAGGGCCGGGCGCCACACAGTTAACACGTATTCCCTTTTCTGCCCAAAGCTGGGCCATTGTAGAAGTAAAATTCTGTATAGCGGCTTTGGTAGCGGTATAGGGTATCAGGGTTGGCTTGGGCGTATACGCATTTACAGACGTTGTATTGACAACGGTGCTGCCAGGCTCCATATGCGGTTCTGCGGCCTTGCAGAGATAGAACATGGCGTAGATGTTTGTTTTAAAAGTATAGTCCCATTCTTCGCTGGTAATATCCTGCAGTGACTCATGCGCCATCTGGTAGGCGGCATTGTTCACCAGTATATCTATCTTGCCAAACTCCTGTACTGCGCGCTCCACGATCTGCTTGCAATGTGCTTCGTTGCTGATATCCCCCGGCACAAGCACCGCCTTGCTGCCTGCCGCTGTTATATATTTCTCCGTATCCTTTGCATCTTCCTCTTCATTTAAGTAGGAGATAAGCACGTCTGCGCCTTCACGGGCAAATGCGATGGCTACGGCTTTACCTATGCCTGAATCGCCCCCGGTAATGATCGCCTTGCGGCCGCTTAACTTCCCATTGCCCTTATAGGTCGTTTCTCCATGGTCCGGCTTTGGGTTCATCCGCTGCTCCGTACCGGGCATCTCTTGTTCCTGTCGCGGATATGGAGGCTGCGGGTATTGTGTTACCGGGTTTTGTACGGTGGTATTGCTGTTGCTGGTTTTAGTTTCCATAATGCATGATTTATAATGGAGATCACGATTATTGTGCCAATGGGCGCGCTGTACAGCCTCGTCAATTGGTGAAATTGCTCACCTCGATAATTGCATCTGCAAACGCCTGCGGCGCTTCCTGGGGCAGGTTATGACCTACGGCGCCTGTGATGGTATGATGGGCGTACTTACCTGTAAACTTACCGGCATATGCGGAAGGGGCCGGATGAGGAGCGCCATTGGCTTCCCCTTCAAGGGTCACTGTAGGCACCGTGATGGCAGGCGCAGTAGCCAGTTTCTTTTCCAGGTCATCATATTTTGCTTCTCCTCTGGTCAAACCCAGCCTCCACCGGTAATTGTCAATGACGATCTGTACATGGTCCGGGTTGTCAAATGAGGCGGCGGATTGATTGTAAGTAGCGTCGCTGAAATGCCACTGCGGGGAAGCTGTTTGCCAGATCAGTCTGTTAAAATCACGGGTGTTGGCGGCATATCCAGCCTGACCGCGTTCTGTGGCAAAGTAGAACTGATACCACCAGGAGAGCTCCGCTTTGGGCGGCAATGGCGCTTTATTGGCCTGTTGGCTGCCGATCAGGTAACCGCTTACAGATACCAATCCTTTTACGCGCTCCGGCCACAATACTGCCATAATATCCGCCGTACGGGCGCCCCAGTCAAATCCGCCTACTACCGCAGTTTTGATCTTTAGCGCATCCATAAAGGCGATAATATCTGCGGCTATCACTGACTGTTGCCCGTTACGGGGTGTAGCTGCAGAAAGGAAACGGGTACTACCGTAGCCGCGCAAATAAGGGATCAGTACCCGGTAGCCTTTAGCAGCCAGTATACCAGATACGTCTTTATAGCTATAGATATCATATGGCCAGCCATGGAGCAGGATAACAGGAGCGCCATCTGCGGGTCCCGCTTCTGCATAACCTACGTCAAGCAGACCGGCCTTGATCTGTTTAATGTGGTCAAATGATGCGGCGCTGGCGTCAGCAGTTGGCTGCTGTTGTGCTGTTGCCCTATACACAGTGGAGAATTGCAATGCTGCGAAGACAAAGGCTGCGCCTAAAAAACGGCGGCTGAAGTATGTGCTCTTTTTCATAATAGTTTGAAATTAATTAGTTGGATATTTTCTTGCTGCTCAATTGCGCTCATTACACAACAAAGGTATACTGGGGGGTGTTCCGGGCAAACCAGCTAAGCCTTGAACCAGGCACAATTGTTCCCGGATAAGACAATTTGAGGAGCGAAAATTTAGGGTTCCTTGTTTGTTACGTATTCGAGTTATGCATCTTCACATTATGATTTGCAAGCGCTTCGTCTATGGAATGGGTCTTATGTATGCCTTTTTCTTTCTCTGCCAGCTCAGATAACTTTACATAATACTTCTTCACAATAGCTAATTCATCCGCCGTTAGGTCTTCTACGTCGATCATGCGGTTGCTGGCGGCGCGGTTGGCGGCTATTATCTCGTTTAGTTTCAAATGAATGGCTACCGTATCCTTGTTTTGGGACTGCTGTATGATAAACACCATTAAAAAGGTAATAATGGTTGTGCCGGTATTGATGACGAGTTGCCAGGTATCGGAGAATTTGAATATCGGTCCGGAGATGCCCCAGATGATGATCACTAACAATGCTATCAGGAATGCCCAGGATGATCCGGTGGCCTTGGTAACTTTGCAGGAGAACCTGTCAAATACGGCCGATAGCTTATTTGGTGTACGCTGTTTCATAACAATTTTTTAGATATTATTACAAACAACGCACCGTTTTCGGTACGCAGGTCAGTGATCCGGGTTATTGACCAGTTGCAGGAGGTCTGTCATCTCCCTGTTCTCCAGATCTTGCACCACAGCCAGCACCTGTTGACGCCGCTTCTCGCTGATGGCGTCTGCGGTTAGTTTATGAAATTTTTTTACTACCTGCTGCCAGTCCATGGGCCGGGTATAGAAGCCGGGATAATCTTCCTGCTCCTGAACGATCTGGCGGCCATCTTCAAAAGTGATCTCCACTTTGCTGCGCATTTTTTCGGGATACCGGGCGGTGTAGGGGTCAATGGTCTCTACAAGTTTCATAGGTTTATGCACAGGCAGGCCGGTCCGCACCTCCACTTTTTGGAGTAATTGCTGTACATCGGGGCGGTTTATCCTGTCCGGCTCAAATTGTGAGGGATAGATCTCGCCATCCAATAATAATACGGCTGCCAGGTAAAACAGGCTATGATCGGCCTGTTCCTTGGACGCTACCTTCTGGCGATCACCATAAGAACCGGATCCGATAATGTTATAGCTGGTTAGGAATGTGGTGATGTCTATTTTCTTTATAGCGTCTACCCGGATGCTATGGTCCTGTTGCAGTTGATAGATAGCTTCCAGGACCGCCTGGCTATGTACTTCTGCATTGTATTTTTTTAATATGCACCGGGGGATCAATGAAAGGTTTTCATGCTCCCAATCATAGTCCAGTTTCATATTAAATATCTCCTTAAACCCCTTCGGTCCTTCAAACAGGGCTAATGGCCCCGTCATGCCTTGTTTAGCCAATAGGGCAATATTAATACAGGTCAGCGCGTCGAGCGAGGAGGCAAAACCTTTCCATTCATAAGTGTAGGATGCGCGGCTGGTGGCCAGGGGAGAAATAGAACAGCCGGCTATGGCCAGGGCATGTGCTGTTTGTTCTATGGTAAGCTCCAGCAGCTGTGCAATGCCTGCTACGATAGAGTAGGAGAGCAACAGCGTATGGTCAATCCCCTCCGTCATTACAGGTATCTCTTCTATCAGCCTGCATTGGAGCTGATAACTAATGGCCATCGACCGCAGGAAATCTTTGCCGGATGTGGGCCGGTATTGACTGGCGGCAAGCAGGCTGCCTATATTATCGCACGGATGACAGGTAGAGTCTTTACCAAGATAGTTGTCCATGAAATCCGGGTACCGGATCAATGCGGTATAGAGTTGAGCGGCCCTGTCCATCGGCAGGCGCTCCACTAAAGGCACATTACAATGCCCTCCTTCTCCCAGCAGCTGTAATTGTTTTACCAGCTTATGGATGGCTGGCCTTTGCGTAGCATGGAATAGTGAGGCCAGGGAATCAAGCAGATGGCGCTTGAGTTGGTCGGTAATATTTTCGTTTAGGTCTTTATATTGAATACGGTGCGCAAATTGCGCGATCTTAAAATTCTGTAGCTGTTCCATAATTTACCAGGCGTTAAAACATTCACATGCCTTTAATATCCTACTTGTTCTTTTGCAGGTATTCGACAATAGCGGTCCTCATAGGGCCCGCTTTGGCAATAGCTTCCTTTATCTGCTCATGACTTTTATCGGGGAACTGCTGGTGCAGATATTCTACTTCGCTGGGATCATTAGCGTCTACTCTTATATCATCCTGCTTTCCGGTGTTTTGTTTATTGTCTGCCATAACAAAGGTTTTATTTTTTGCACGTAAAAGCATGCCAGACCTGTAGCCAGGCTCTACAGATCAATACTCACGTCCGTTTCCGGCCGGGCGCAGCAGATCAATACATTACCGTCCGCAGGGGCATCCAGCGGCTCTGGTGAATAAGACACCTGCCCATCTAACAATGCGCTTTCACATCTATGGCAAACGCCGGTGCGGCAAGACCAGCGCGCCTGCACATCGCAGGCTTCCGCAGCCTCCAGCAGGTTATTGAACCGGTTATCCCACGCGAATGATATTTTGCTTTTGGTAAATGTTACCAAGGGCCCGTTCCCTTCGGCGCCTATAGGCTTATGGGGCGCTTTAGCACTCCCTGGGCTTACAATGTTGTCAAATAATTCTTTATAGATCCTTTCCGGGGCAATACCTATTGCTGTTAATGCTGCTGTGGTGGCGGTAAGATAGCTGTCAGGTCCGCACAAATAACAGTTACTTGTTGCCGGGATATGCAGGCCACGGAGTATATCGGTATTTAAATGCCCGGCATAATCGTAGTGGCCGCCGGCCTTATCCATATCCAACGGACGGCTGTAAAGGGTAACCGCATGCAATCCGGGCAAGCTAACAGACAGTTCCTTTATCTCATGGGCGAAGGAATGATGGGCGCTATCCCTGGCAGAATGGATCCACCACACCTCCCGTCCGTCCGGTTTCCTGGCAAGCGCATACAGCATACCAAGTAAGGGCGTTATGCCCACACCGGCGCTCAGCAGGATCACCGGATCATTATTGGCTGCCAGGGTAAAGGAGCCCCTGGGTGCGCTGACTTCCAGTATATCGCCCACCTGCAGGTGCTGATGAAGATAAATACTGCCCGGGCCTTCTTCAAGTTTCACCGCAATATGATAATAGCCGTCATCCGGCGGGCCGCAGAGGGAATAGGTCCGGAGGATTTTGGGCTTATCAGGCCCCACCGTTATCCGCACCGTAACATGCTGGCCAGGTAGAAAGCCAGGCAATGCAGCGCCGTCAGCAGCCTCGAGCACAAAGCTCCGTACATCCGCGCTTTCTTGTTTTATCTGCCTGACCCTTAGTTCCCGGAAGCCTTTCCATGCGGGTGGCGGGAAAGCCCCCGTCAGCCCGGCGTTGCCGGTAGCGCCCTGGTCCACGGCGGCAGCCAGCTCCCTGAATGATAACTGCCAGCCATTGCTAAGGGCGGGTATCTTTAAGGCGCGGGAGAGTTTATCAGCGGGATGCTGAGAGGAATAAAGCAAGGCATCGATCTCCGCTACACTCATGCCTTCAGGCCCATCGGCAATTTTGTAGATCTCGTCGCCGGCGGTCAGCTCGCCTTCCTGGATCACCCTAAAATAGAAGCCTGGCCGTTTATTGGAGACTAATAACGCAGGCATCTCCGGTACGCCCAGGCTGATGCCCACTTTATAACAGGTGACCCTGGGCTGCGTTACTTCAAAAATAGCGGTACCTATTTTGTACCGGTCGCCAATACAAACATCTGCATCCGCCAGTCCTTCTACCGTCAGGTTCTCGCCAAATTGGCCATAATGCAGGTCTTCCCGCTGAAGCTTTGTGCGCCAGTACTCGTAGGATTCTTTCTGATATACCATCAACGCCCTATGCTCTCCGCCATGGGCCAGCTGATCGGATTGCAGATCGCCTTCCAGGTTTAACCGCCTTACTATTACTTTTCCAGCTACCGGGGATTTAAAGATGGAGGTTTTTACCAGTTGGCCTTTCCACTCGATCTCAAGGGGCATAGATACATTTACGGAGAGGACTCTCATGACATGAATAATTAAGAAGTTACACCATCCTCATGACAGGATGAAGGTAGCAAATAAAAAGCCTCCGGTTACCGGAGGCTTTTTAGTATAGATCATTAAAATTTTACGATCACGCGGCATCAAACCTGTCCAGGTTCATCACTTTATTCCATGCTGCCACAAAATCCTTCACAAATTTTTGCTGGCCATCAGAACTGCCGTATACTTCCGCAATAGCCCTTAGTTCGGCATTAGAGCCAAATACGAGATCAGCGCGGGTGGCCGTCCATTTTATGGCGCCGGTGGTACGGTCGCTGCCTTCATAGAATTCCTTGTCATCAGACACTGCTTTCCAGGCGGTACCCATGTCCAGCAGATTAACAAAGAAATCATTCGTAAGCAGGCCTGGCCGTTCTGTGAAAACGCCATGTCTGGAGCCATCAAAATTAGTGTTCAATACGCGCAGCCCGCCTACCAGTACGGTCAGCTCAGGCGCGGTGAGTGTCAGCAGCTGGGCCTTATCTACCAGCAAAGCTTCTGTAGAAGCGCGGACTTTTGTTTTACGGTAGTTGCGGAAACCATCGGCCATCGGCTCCAGGTACCCCATGGATTCAACATCCGTTTCTTCCTGTGAGGCATCCATACGGCCGGGTGTAAAGGGAACCGTAACTGCCTGGCCGGCGTCCTTGGCTGCTTTCTCGATAGCAGCGCAACCGGCCAGCACGATCAGGTCAGCCAGCGACACTTTTTTGCCGGTGCCGTTAAACTCCTTTTGAATACCTTCCAGCACATCCAATACTTTTTGCAGCTGGGATGGGTTGTTGGCTTTCCAGAATTTTTGAGGAGCCAGGCGGATCCGCGCGCCATTAGCGCCACCGCGTTTATCAGAGCCACGGAAGGTGGAGGCGGATGCCCATGCGGTGGATACCAGTTCTGCTACGCTCAGCCCGGATGACAAGATCTTTGCTTTCAGGCCGCTTATATCATTGGCATCTATCAATGCATGGTCAACTGCCGGGATTGGATCCTGCCAAAGCAGCACTTCCGCAGGCACATCCGGCCCCAGGTAACGGGCGCGGGGGCCCATATCACGATGGGTCAGTTTAAACCATGCGCGTGCAAAGGCATCAGCAAATGCATCCGGATTTTCCAGGAAATGCCGGGATATTTTTTCGTAAGCCGGGTCAAGTCTTAAAGCCAGATCAGTGGTCAGCATCGTGGGACGATGCTTTTTGCCGGCGTCATATGCATCAGGAATAATGTTCTCTGCATCTTTGGCCACCCACTGATGGGCGCCAGCCGGGCTTTTAGTGAGTTGCCATTCAAAACCAAACAGGTTTTCGAAGAAGTTATTGCTCCATTGGGTAGGCGTTTTTGTCCATATCACTTCAAGACCGCTGGTAATGGTGTCAGCGCCCCTGCCGCTACCATAACTATTGCTCCAGCCCAGGCCCTGCGATTCCAGGTCTGCGCCTTCCGGTTCTTTGCCTACATGGGTAGCAGGCGCCGCGCCATGGGTCTTACCAAAGCTGTGACCGCCAGCTATCAGCGCTACTGTTTCTTCATCATTCATAGCCATACGGCCAAAAGTATCACGGATGTCCTTTGCGGCAGCAATAGGATCAGGATTGCCGTCAGGCCCTTCGGGATTCACATAGATAAGCCCCATCTGTACCGCCGCCAGTGGTTTTTCCAGGTTGCGGGAATGGATATCGCCATCCGCATCATCATCAGACACCAATACGCCATGGTTTTCCACCACGCCTTCGGATCCATGCGCATACCGCACATCACCGCCCAGCCAGGTGTTTTCAGTGCCCCAATACACGTCTTCGCTTGCCTCCCACAGATCTTCCCTGCCGCCGGCAAACCCAAAGGTTTTAAAGCCCATTGATTCCAGCGCTACGTTACCGGTAAGGATCAGCAGATCAGCCCAGGAGATATTACGGCCATATTTCTGTTTAATGGGCCAAAGCAGCCTACGGGCTTTATCAAGGCTTACATTGTCCGGCCAGCTGTTAAGCGGGGCAAACCGTTGCTGTCCGGAGCCGGCGCCGCCACGGCCATCAAACACCCGGTAAGTACCCGCGCTATGCCAGGCCATACGGATGAACAAGGGGCCATAATGTCCAAAGTCTGCAGGCCACCAGTCCTGTGAATCCGTCATGAGGGCATGCAGGTCTTTTTTAACAGCTTCCAGATCAAGGGTCTTAAACGCTTCGGCATAATTAAATTCACCACCCATTGGGTCTGATAAGGAGGAGTGCTGCCGGAGGATATTTAGTTTTAACTGGTCGGGCCACCAGTCGCGGTTCCTGGTACCACCGCCGCCGGCGCTGTGTTTCATGCTGCCGTTGTGAAAGGGGCATTTACTGATGTCTTTTGATTCGTTTCCCATTTTTTTGAGTTTATGGTATTGAATAGATACTTTGCCTGCATCTGGCTCTTTATGCAGGGTATTAAAGTTATGGCTTTAAAGACATAAACAAAAACAATTGATTCTATATTTATATAGTTTTAATCTATATAATGGTAGTTGGTGATTGCAACCATTAGTGGTGGCGTTAGCCGTTAGTTTGATGATATATTGTAAAATAGTATATTTAACCGATAAAAAATACCTATGGACAATATGGATGAAATGGCCCGGTTGCACTCCGCGGGCGCCACCGTAAGACATTCCACGCCGTTTGATAACTTACCATCACATAAGAACAAGGCTCCGCTCACAGCCGATTTTTTGAAGAAGTGGGTAGCGCCGTATTACATGAGCATTGGCGCTTACGACGATGCTGATTGGATTAACTCGATAAAGGAGGTCAAAAAGGATTGCACGAAGGAGATCTGCCTGCTGTTACTGGGCGATTTTAACTGGCGGACAAGATCAGTAGGCGCTTATTTTGCCGCCGTTCAGGGTTACACAGACCTGATCGATATTATAGGAGTACATCTTTTAAAAAGCGAGGTCTGTTATGCAGGGGAGACGTATGCACTGGTCCTTGCATTTTTCAATACAGCCACAGGTACGCAGTATTTAAGCAGATATCTGGACCACTATCTGACGCAACCAACATTGTATTTTGACCAGGAACATGTTTTGTACGCGCTGATCTTTTTGGATCAGCAAAATGGAACGCAATATGCGGCAAAACATATTGATAGCTGGAAGGCGCTGCTGGCGCAACGGGAGCTGCGGACGAAAAACTCGGCGGGCAGAATGGCCAGGATATTGGCCAGCATGACAGGGGAGAAGTCAGAAACGGAATATCTGCAAATACTTGCGTCCGCCGCAGAAGAAAAGGATACGAGGCGTGATGTATTGATATCCAGCTTCGCCACAGGCGTTAAAACACTCACAGAATTAAGTAACTAAACAGTAAATTATTAACGCTCGTCTTTACTTTAACTGATCGCGCCTGGCCACCTACCGTGCGGTAAACGGCCAACGGCCAATCATCAATCATTCAACCGCCCCGGACATCGAAGGCGGCGCATCACCCGCCTTACTTCCCCAATCCTTATTAGGCGCAGGTCCCATTTGTAATACCAGCTTACCGCCACGCACAAGCTCCGCATGATAGAACCATGGTTTATCCAACTTCTTCCCGTTCAGCGTTGCCGACTGTATATACCGGTTGCCGTCTGACACCTGCCTGGCTTCTATCACAAACGTCTTTCCCGGATAATATCGCGGGTCCAGCTCAATGGTGACCCGGTCAAACAATGGGCTGCCAATTTCATAGATAGGCTTTGCCGCCGTACCGCCATCCGTCTCAAACAAACCCATGGCGCTCATCACAAACCAGGCGCCCATCTGGCCCTCATCTTCATCACCCGGCCAACCATTATATGGGTCTGCGCCATAGAATTTATTCATGATCTCCCTTACCCAATATTGGGTGAGCCAGGGCTTACCACTATAGTTAAATAGATAAGCGGCCTGCATATTAGGCTGGTTGCCGTGGTTGATATACACCCGTTCCGGTTTGTCGCCAATAGCATTAAAGTTTAGTTTGGCGGACTGCTCAAAACCGAATGTCAGGCGGTTATTGAACGTATCCCTGCCCATCAGGTCCACCAGTTTGTTTACATCATGCGGTACAAAAAAGCTGTACTGCCAGGCGTTACCTTCCGTATAACCGCCAGTGGTGATGGGATTAAAGTTTTCCAGCCAATGTCCCTCTTTGTCTTTGGGCCGCATGTACCGGGTCTGCGGGTCAAACATATGTTGATAGTTGGCTGCCCGCCAGATAAATTGATGGTAGCTGCCGGTGTCGCCAAGGCTTTTCGCCATTTGCGCTACGCACCAGTCATCATAGGCGTACTCCAGCGTATTAGACACCCTGCCTGGCTGCGGTATGTATCCCAGCTGCATATAGGTCTGTATATCCTTGTTGCCGGCAAAACCGCTGCAAGGGTGTTTTTCTCCATTTACCGTTTGCTGGTGCAGCATGGCCTGCCACGCAAGGGCCGTATCAAAACGGCAAATGCCTTTCTGGTAAGCGCTCACGATCAGGGCTATTTCATGAGAGGCTTCCATGATACCGGAATATTCAAAACCGGCTGGCCCCCGGGGCAACCATCCGCCGGTCTTATACATTTCCAGTAAGGACCGTGCCCATTGGTTGGCAATATCCGGGTTAACAAGCGTCCATAGCTGGTTAAGGTTCCAGAAAGTATTCCAGAAAGCGTCACAGCCAAACACTGGTGAAGCCGGATCTTGTAGCTGTCTTTCCTGCTCGCATACGTCCATGTATTTGCCATCCACATCGCTCAGGATGCTCCTGGCACAATAAGACCGGTACAGGTTGGTGTAAAGTTTCTTTTTATTCTCTTCCGTGCCGCCTTCTACTTTGATCTTGCTGAGCAGTGTATTCCAGGTATCCGTTGCATGTTGCCTGGCGGCTGCAAAATTCCATTGAAAAGGATCCATTTCCTGTTGCATGTTCAGCCGGGCCTGTGCGATACTTACGTAAGAGATACCGGTTTGCAGCAGCACTACCTCGCCCGCTTTTGTATCAAAATCAACATAGGCGCCAATATCGCCGCTGCCTTCCACCTGTGTGATGTTGGTGCTGATGTCGTGACCCTTCCAACCGCCAAACAGCTTAAAAGGTTTGTTAAAGCGCGCTACAAAATGAACGGTATAATCATTAAAGCCGCCGGCGCGCATAAAATTGCCGCTTTGCTGCCTGGAATATCCTTCTATCTCGGTATCGCTTACCTTGGTGATCCGGGCGTCCAGTACGTTGAAAGGGTATTCCGCAGGAAAGAGCAGGTTGAATAATACATGAGCTTCATGCGTTTCGGGAAACGTAAATTTAAAGAAACCTCCCCGCGTAGTGCTGGTCAGCTCCGCTTTAATACCATAGTTGATAAGATCTGCGGCGTAATACCCGGGACGGGCCTGCTCCGTGCTTTTGTTGATACGCGACCGGTGCCCGGCTGTACGCCCGGTAGTGCTGGGCGCGTCCGGTGGATAGATAGCCGGGTTCACCATACCTGTGGTGGGCATTACAGACAGGCCGGCCATGGTCCCGGCATGAATATGGCTAAAGCCGGAAATACTGCCGATCGTATATTCATAACCGGCTTTCCAATCCGTACTCTGATTGTCAGGGCTTAATTGTACCATGCCAAATGGCATAGTAGCGCCGGGATTCAGTATCCAGCGGGATTCAGAAGTGCCAACCATGGGATCAGCATAATCTACAGGTGTTTTATGTTGTGCCCGGGCGGACAGTAAAGAAAATAGCAGGATGCACAGGGCAGTTAGTTTCCGGATCATACGTTGTGTCATTACGCGGTTAAAAAAGTGGTTCCTGACCATATGGACAGGAACCACCGTTAATCAAATATAAAAAAAGGGAAGAAGCTATTCCCAGCTGATATTAGTACCGGTGACGGTAAAATTACCAACGAAGCCGGCACTTTGTTACCCACATTCAGATCAAAGGGCCAGTAAGCTACCAGGCCATCTTCTGTACCGGTCAGCGGTTTATCCCTATAACTGTTTGATCTCCGCTTCCGTTAGCGCACGGTTCCAGAACCGCACATCCTTCAGGTTACTATGCATACGCAGCTGATATCATATTACCGTTCTATTATCATTTTGTTAACGGGACACATCTCCCAACACATCTTCCAACACATCTTCCAACACATCTTTACCCCAAAAAGAACTACCGCATTCCACCGTTGTCCCCCTCTATCCTTACGGCATACAAGCATCGCCAGGCAGGATTCAAAACGGCCCTTGGCTGGCGCGGGCTCATACAGCCAACACTTCACACGAACACCCCGCGGCAGGCGCAGGCCGCTTTTGAACCTGCCCGGCGCGGAATAATCAAGGAACCCTCCCGCAACACGGAGCCACACCTGCCTGGAATAGCTAAGGAGCCCTCCCGCCAGACGGAGCCACACCTGCCTGAAATCGCTAAGGAACCCTCCAGCCAGACGGAGCCACACCTGCCTGAAATCGCTAAGGAGCCCTCCCGCAATATGGTCCCACCCGCAATACAGTCACCCCCGAAAATACTCCTTAATAAAAAACGCCACCGTAATCCCAAAATTAAATACCACAATCGCCCTCCGCAACCTCACAGGATCCACTTTCTTAGCATAATGCGCCCCCAGGTATCCCCCCGGTATAGTAGCCGCCATCATAACACCCGTCTGCAACCAATACACTTTCCCCGCTACTATAAACAACACCACCGCCATCACATTCGCAATCCCCACCAGCAACGTCTTATTCGCATTGACCACCCGGATATCTGACAGCCCAAACAAAGCCCACGTCGCCATCATCATAATACCCACAGCCCCGCCAAAATATCCGCCATACACGCCCAGCACCAGCTGTCCCGCCAGTATCACCCATGCGCCTATATGTACATGCTGCCGCAGCCAGTTACCCGTCTGCCTGCCAAACGCAAACGCTACGGAGCCCGTTAGCAGCAACCACGGCACAATATGGCTAAAACTGGCAGCCGGCGTATACAGCAAGAGCCCGCCGCCTATAATGCCCCCCAACGCGGTAAGCGCCGCCATAGCTGGCATAGAGATATCCGGAAAAGGCTGGATATGCTCCCTGAATTTCCACGCGCTGGATAAACTACCTGGGAACAAAGCAACGGTGCTGGATGCATTGGCTGCTACCGGCGGCACGCCTGCAAAGATCAACGCCGGAAAGGTAATAAAGGAACCGCCGCCGGCTGCCGCATTCATAGCGCCGGCAATCAGCCCGGTGAAGAATAACAGTACAAA
Organism: Chitinophaga agrisoli; assembly: GCF_008386695.1. Lineage (GTDB taxonomy): Bacteria > Bacteroidota > Bacteroidia > Chitinophagales > Chitinophagaceae > Chitinophaga > Chitinophaga agrisoli. Next base: position 380,497 of record NZ_VUOC01000002.1, on the reverse strand, counting down.
AGAGAACATAGCTTTATTCACTGGTGATAATAATAAAGCTATACGCTACCCGTCAGAAAATATATGAGAAATATCAGCAATTGAGATTAAATACCGCGGTTTAGCAGATTGTTCGCTTTTATACAATTTTAGCGATGGCCCCCGGTCTAATTTTACACCATGAAACCAAAAATACTGTTCATCAAACTATCAACAATGAAAAAGCACCTTCGTTTACCGCGTTTTACAAAGCGGATACTTCCTTTAGCACTACTGGCCACATTTTGGATGACAAAAGCCATGGCGGCCCCGGATGAGCGCTTGCTCAGCCAGTTCAACCACGCATTTCCCGGAGCGGAATATATCAGGTGGACGGAAGACCAGGGATTTGATATCGTATCATTTACCTGGAATGATACACCCTGCAGGATATGGTACGATAAAGATGGCGTCCTGGTATACTCTTTAAGATACCGCCAGGAAAGCGAATTACCGCTTAAAGTACAGCTGGCCATCAACCGGAAGTACAATGAAAAGCATGTAGAGGGCTTTGTGGAGCTGACAAACAGGAGCGGCATCACCTACGAGGTCATGCTCAGCGATGATAAGAAGTACTTCATGATCAGCGCCACCGCTTATGGCGATGTATCCCTGAAATACACCCTTCGTAAGCAGGAGTAGTCATTTACTTATTGATCTCATGCAGCCGTGCAGCCAAAAATGGCTGCCGGCTGTTCTTATGATCCCCCGGATCTGTTTTTACGCACCCAAAATAATATGCCTTTTATTTTTAAATTATAATCCGTTATTTACAGCCATGAATAATGGCTCGCATGACCATGGCCCTGACCGCCTCAAATGGGGAGGCGTACTCCTGGCTTTAGGGATCGTTTTTGGAGATCTGGGCACTTCTCCACTCTATACCTTCAAAGCTATCATCGGACATAGGGAAATATCGGAAACCCTGGTGCTGGGTGGGGTGTCAGCCGTTTGCTGGACCCTGTTCTTTCAAACAACATTAAAGTATGTCTTTATCACAATGCGTGCAGACAATAACGGGGAAGGCGGCATCTTCTCCTTGTACGCATTGATCCGCAGATACGGCAAATGGATCCTCTGGCCGGCCATCATTGGCGGTAGCTTTATGATAGCGGATAGTCTTATAACACCGCCTATCTCCGTAACCTCCGCCATGGAAGGTCTGCGGGTACTGAGCCCCGGCGTGCCTATTATGCCTATCACCATTGGTATCCTGGTGGCTTTGTTTTTGCTCCAGCAATCAGGTACCAGCCGCATCGGCGTGTTTTTTGGCCCGGCCATGGTGATCTGGTTTGGAATGATCGCCATTTTAGGAGTAACGAACCTGGCCGGTAACCTCTACGTACTAAAAGCGCTGAACCCCATGTATGCCTATCACCTGGTGGTAGATTATCCGGGCGGCCTGTGGGTACTGGGGGGCGTGTTTTTATGTACCACCGGAGCAGAGGCGCTGTATGCGGATATGGGCCATGTAGGCCGGCGTAATATCCAGGTGGCCTGGATCTTTATCAAAGTGGCGCTGCTGCTTTGTTATTTTGGCGAAGCGGCATTGCTGTTAAAACATAATGGTCAGCATCTCACCGATGTGGATGCCTTCTACGGGCTGGTGCCTCAATGGTTTTTGATCCCAAGTATCATCATCGCTACCGTAGCTACGGTCATTGCCAGCCAGGCATTGATCTCGGGTACATTTACGCTGTTTAATGAAGCGATAAGGTTAAATGTATGGCCAAGGCTGCGGATCGAGTTCCCAAGCGATATGCGGGGCCAGGTATATGTGCCTGCCGTTAACTGGCTCATGATGCTGGGGTGTATTGGCATGGTGCTCCATTTCCGGGAATCCTCCAACATGGAAGCCGCTTTTGGTTTATCCGTTACCGTCACCATGTTGATGACCACCATGTTATTAAGTATTTACCTGTACACGCATAGGGTGCCTAAACTCCTGGTCCTGCTGTTGTTCCTGGTGTTTACCTGGATTGAAGTTACCTTCCTTGTGGCCAACTTAAGTAAATTCTCTCATGGAGGATGGCTTTCATTGTTGATCGGCTTTATACTGATCAGTACCATGTACATTTGGTTTGCCGGTAAAAGATTCAAGAGAAGGTACCGTAATTTTGTAGACCTTAAAAAATACATCCCTGTATTAAAGGAATTAAGCAATGATACCGACGTGCCCAAATATGCGACACACCTCGTTTACCTGACCATTGCCGATACGCCGGATAAAGTAGAGGACCGGGTGATAGATTCTATCCTGCATCAGCAACCCAAACGGGCAGACCTTTACTGGTTTGTGCATGTGGAAGTAGATGATAAGCCGTATACAGCTACCTATACATCCAAGGTCATAGCGCAGGATGAGATCGTGCACATCACGTTTAAACTGGGTTTCAGGGTGGTGCCACGCATTAACATCCTCTTTAAAAAGGTGATTGCCGAAATGGTAAACAGGAAAGAGATCCAGATCCAGAATAAATACTTCGATGCGGAGTACGGCAACCTGCTGGGCGATTTCCGTTTCGTTATCTTGAAAAGTTTCCTTTCTGTAGAAAATAACTTGTCCCTATGGGATAACATTATAATGAGACTACATTTTGTGCTGGATAAATTGAGCCTGCCGGATGACAAAGCCTACGGCCTGGACTTCAATAATGTAGTGATGGAACAGGTACCGCTGATCCTGGGCAAAACAGAAAACGTTACCCTCATAAGGGAGAAGTGATTGCTACCAAACCAGCTCCTTAAAACCTTCAAAAGACGCTTCCAGTGGTTTGGAATAGAACTTAAGAATGGATTTGAAGCTGGATGCGGTGGAAACATTTTTGATAAACTCAGGGAGGGAATTGCCCGCAAGGCTAATGCCCGCAGAGAAATCTGTAAAATAAATGGGAAACTCCCCGTCAGCCAGCGGGTGGCGCATATCCCAAAACAGGAACTCCCCGTTTTCACTTCTGGCAAAGGGGGCGGCATTTTTTATCAGATCAACGCCGCCTTCTACTTCCTCTACCGCATATAAAGGAGGATCAATATAGGAATCGAACAGGTCTTTCATTTCTTCAAACTGAACCTCCCATGAGTCCGGATGGTCTCCCATTGGAATATACACCAGGAAAAGATTACATAACCTGCCATATCCCAGCTCTGTGCAGAATGCCTGGTAAGAAGGGGGAAGCGGCTGGCCGTTGTCAAAACGGAAGGTCTGCAGAAAACGCTCGTCTGCGAATATCTTTGGTGTTTCCTTTACAGTGACAATTTTTTCGTACATGATAAATGTTTTTTATCGGCATCCGCATGCTCTGTGATGCTGGAATAACCCATTGGGTACAGTGTCGTCTACAATAACATTCGCATTTTGGTCAATAGCGTATATGCTTACGCTGTCAGGTAGCAGATTATTACCCGTATAGTTAGGTATAACCTCTACCAGCACGGTGTTACCATCCCGGACGTGTGCCGTAATAGTGTCTTCGAGCCTCCGCATGCCGGGATGGTTAGATCCGCTTGTTAAAGTTACAAGGTTTTCTCTTATTCCTCCATCTCCTCCATGGTTAGCAGCTATCAAATGGCTTCTTTGATGGTGGGTGGGGTGGTTACCGCTTACAAAACCCACCGGGTCTACAGTGGCGCCGGATCCCGTACCTATCGATGAGGGGGTTACTTCCGCAAATGCGCCGGTAGCACGGTCCAGACCATCTAATGGATAATAGGTCGGGTTCAGTCCGAATATATCCAGGAGCGCGTTAACGTCGAAAACATATGAATAGAGCCTGTCGCCTCCTTTAAGCCCCGCCGGGTCTTTGGAGATATATACGCCTTCTTCAGGACTATAATACCGGAACCGGTTATAACAGAGCCCTGTCTCCACGTCTTCATACTGGCCCTGGTACCTGAATGGGACCAGCTCCTTGCTGCCTGTGTACTTGCGCACCTTGCCGTAGATGTCCAGCTCACATTCCCATACTTTTTCGCCTGCCTGATCATAGGCCTCGCAGGGTGTACCCATATGATCAGTAATGATGGAATACGATCTGCCATTGGTCAATTTAGCGATGGGTATAAAAGACCCTTCCTCAAATACCCATGTAATCATCGTTTCCGGTGGTGTGGGCTCCGGATGATCCTGTTCCACATCTCCCAGTTCATTAATAATGGCAACCGGCCGTTCTTTAACCGGGTAGTGCCATTCATGCAATGGAACATTGCCATCCCACACAAAGCGGGTAAGCCGGGCATTATATTCCTTTTCTATACGGCGGCCCAGGGGGTCATAACGGAAAGTTACCGGTTTCCCGTCCGGGCAGGTCACCTGCTTTAAGAGGCCGTTGCCATACCATGCATATTCCCAGATGGCGCTGCCTGCGGGGGCGGCGTGAACGATCTTTTTAAGCAGGTTACCTTCTTCATCATATATAAAACGGGCATTGGAGGTTTCCAGGAGTTTGCCTCCGGGGGCATATTTGCGGTCGTGCCGGGTTTGTGTTTCATACAGGTTCCCGGCTTTGTCCGGCAGGCGGTAATCGTATTCCCCATTTTCATATTGCGCCCAGGCGAGGTTGCCGAAATCATCATGCGCAAATTTTACGGCGCCGTTGCCAATACCGTTAACGATCTGCCTTAATTGTTGATTGGCGTCCCAACGATAATGCCGCCGCCTGGTACTGCGGTCGCCGTTGCTGACGGTATGGCTGTCCGGCTGGCCGGCGTGGTTATAGTTCCAGCTGCTTTTTATGCCACCGGGCACGGTACGTTCTATTTCCAGGCCTAAGAGGTTGCGCTCAATATGGGTAAACCAGGGATTGTCAAAGCCTGCTGTACTGGCTTGAATGCCCGTTACATCTCCCGTTACATTGCGTTGTATCTGTATTTGAGCGCCTAAGCTGCTTTGCAGCGCCCTGCGCCGGCTGTTTTTATCGTAGACGCTGGTAACGGTGTGGCCGTTCTGCCATTCTTCCACAACATGGCCCATTATATCCCGCTCAAGCTTGAGGGTACAATATTCATTTACCGCTTCAATGAGTTGCCCGTTGCGGTTGTAACTGTATGTTTCCCAGCTGCCATCGCTATGCTCGGCGCGGATGAGCTGCCCATTGTAGTCGTATTCATAGTCTGTATAGCGTCCTGCCGGCCGATGTACTTTTATGATCTTACCGGCGGCATCCCGCTTATAATGACGGGTAAGCCCGTCAAAACCGGTTTCCTGTATGATATCCCCCCGGCCGTTCCGGGCAAAACGGTACATTTCTCCATGTTCATTGACAAGCCCCGTAAGTTGTTCATCTTTGTTGTAAAGGAAATGTATCTTAGCGCCATTCTCTTCCCGCATTTTCAGGCTACCCAGGGGGCTGTATAAAAACTTTACATCGTGGTGTTTGTCCCGGGCCTGTACTACATCTTCGTAGGCATTGTATTGCAGCTGTATTTGATTGCCATCCGGCAGCTTTACATCTGCAACGCGTCCCAGGGCGTCATAATGGAAATATTGTTCCTGCTGCAGTGGATTGACAGACCGGATACAATGGCCCCAATGATCATATTGCCAGCTGGACCGCCCGCCATCCGGCAGCGTAACCATGCAAAGGTTGAGGTCATGGTCATACCTCAGGCAGATCTTATTTTCCTGCTCATCTTCAATGGTGCAAAGCAGATTTTGCGTGTTATAGCGGAAAATGGAGATCCTGCCATCTGCCGCTGTGATAGTATGCAGAAGGCCGGTATGCTTAGCGCCTTTATAGTAGATATAGGTACGGCTGCCGCCTTGCGGATCTGTGGCCAGTACCAGCCGGTCAGCTGGATCATAACGAAAGGTATAAGCGCTGCCGTCCGGTTGTTCAATGCTGGTACAGTTACCGCGTTCATCATAACTATACCCTGTAACGTTGGCTTCTTCATCTATTTCCCGGTACAGCTCAAAATTATCCGTGTACGCAAAGAATTTTGAATTCCCTAGAGGGTCTTTGATCTGGTTAACTACAAAATCCGGTGTGTAGTAATAAGTAGTGGTATGCCCCTGGGAGTTGGTAACCAGGTTATAACCTTTGTCTGTGTGGTATTCGATCCATCCTTCCAGGATGCCGCCATCACCCCATGTATGGATACAACGGGCCTTATGGTCATATTCCCAGTAGAAGGTCTGGCCGTTGCGGTCTGTTTTGGCCACCATTAAATGGTCATGGTATTGGATCCGGGTGGTTTGATCCAGCGCGTCAGTGATCTCGCAAAGATCGCCGGCTTCGTTATAGCCGTAGTGTATCAGGGGCCGGGTAGCTCCGCGATGACGTGCCCTGACGGCGATAATGCGGCCAAGTTGGTCGTTATCAACCTGCAGCTGCCGGCCGGCGCTGTCTGTTACCTGTTGCAGGTGACCTTTGCTGTTATGATCAAAACTGATCATAAAACCGGCCTCATTACGGATAGCATACAGCCGGTACTGTTCATCCAGCGGGTGTAACCGGTGAAAGCAGTAAGCCAGCCTTTCCCGGTGATCAAACAGTTCGTACCGGTCCAGATCTGTGCGGGTAAGTGTGAGCTTTTCCGCGCGGTTATATTCGCTATTGCCCGGATAGGGCAATTCATCAAATATGACGCTCCGGCCGTCTCCCAGCAATACGCCAGTGGCATTTTCATCACTGAGTTCCAGCACCCGCAGATCGTATCCGAAGTGGACGCCGTGACCTAATGGCCCTTCATGAGAACTATCGGAGTTCCATGACCGTTGCCATTTAAGCGGAATAGGGCCAGGCAGCTCAAAATCGACGCCATCGTAGATCACGATCCCCTGAACGAGATCTACCGGCTCAAACCCAAGCTTACAAAGCAAACGGCTGAGCTTATCACTGCCGCCTATCTTTTTCTGATGGGCAAGGTTAAAGTCCTTTAGTTTGTTTTTGAGCTTCTTCGCAGCCCTGCCAAGCTTTTTCATACCTTTTCCCAATCCTTTCATCAGTGCGCCAAAACCAAAAGACATCACCAGGTTAAGGAGCGCCCCGCTCCAGTCCGGCACATAAGGCCCGCCCACCATCACCGGTTTACCAAAGGAAAGCGGAATGGAAAAGGAAGTAGGCAGGTACATGCTGGGAATGGGTTTGAACTTCTTACCAGGCTGCAGGGAAAGCGGAATGCCAATATCGTTGCAGGTCATTAACATATGACCGGAAGGGCTCATGAGATTACCCTCCACCTTTACCGTTTTACTGCCAAAAAAGTTAACGGAATCATGGCCTATCATGGGCGCCAGCAGAAAAGGCCCACCCATAGGAATGTGGAACAGGATAATAATAATGCCGCTGGTATCACTCTTACCCCGCGGTACATGATTGATCTTGGTAGTAGCCCCTATAAAGGGAATATAATCCATTGGATCAACTACAAAACCTATATACGGATGAGGAAGTGGGATAGGGAAACCCAGCAACAATACAATGTGAATATCCAGTCCTATCACCGGCGTAAAGTGCTTGTTGGTAACTAGCATATACGAGGGTTTATATTACAAAATAGATCCTTAGATAACAGGGGATAGGACGATAGTAAAACGGGTTAAATGATGCTTCAATATAACAATTTCCGGAATGATTCCGAAATGGAAGCGGTTGCGACGGAATACAATATTACACAAACGTTACATTCCAAATAAGCATAACATAACAAAAAATATTATATATATTTGCATCCCATAGGCACAGAGAGAACGTATTATCACATTAGACGGATATTCAGGATCAATATCCATTAGAACAATTTAACGTGTAAAAGTAGAATTATAGGCGCATCCATTCCCTGCCTCCTCTCAATTAGTGACAATGAGTTACGTCCTGTGCCTGACATGATTACCGGCAACTTTATTTGCCGACTATCCTATATCTATGAAAATAAGTATTGTAAGGAGCTTATTAAGCATCAGCTTGATATTTAGCTCTCTATTGGTATTTGGCCAAATGCCTTTTAGCCCTTGTAGTCCCAGCGGGGGAAAAAAGGCGGATTTGTTGGGCGTGGAATCCAAATATAGGGCGCCAGGTGCGCCTGCGCCGGTTTTTAACATTCCTGCGGGTACGCGTTCTATCAGCGTATTTATCTCCTCTGAAACAGGGCTCACCACCGGTAGTGATAACCCGCAGGGAGACGAGGATTTTATCACCATAAACGCCATTATCGATCTTTCCGCCAATACTTCCTCTGGTTATGTGAACTATGCTAAGAACACCAATACCAATGGTTCCGGCACAAACGTGTATGGATGGCAGAAAGTGCCGCTGGGCGCACCTATACCGGCTGCCAGTAAAGTGGGGGATGCTACGCCGGACCTGAATAACGTTAACTTCTCGATCTCCGGCAGCACGCTTACCATCACCGAAAATGTTACCACCACGCACTCATCCTATTACCTGGAATATTTATCACCTTATAATAACTCGTTCAACCTGCTGGATCCGCAGGTAAAAGCATTGCTGCACGGTGCAGGTACCGCCAATACAGACCTGGTAGTGCCCATCCCCGCAGGGGCAAATGTGATCTCCATTTCCGGCAAAGGCACCAATACAAATGCCACTGACCTGAATACATCCAGCGGTACGGAAGAGGGTTATTCGAACCTGCGCTTTACCATCGATCTGGATGCCGGGCTGACAGACGGTTTCATTACCCTGGCGAATGGAGGCTCTGTGGACAGACGGTCCACCTATGTGATCAATAACCTGGCCAGTTCCTCCACCATGGATTTTCTTTCGTCTGCCGCCATCGCCGGCGATTACTCCGGAAAGCTGACCAGCCCCGGCGCCGTGGGGGTATTCAATCCCCGTATGTACGTGAGCGGTACAAACCTGGTCATCAAACGTGATGCTAACTACGCCCGCGATTTTGATGACGCTTATGTACTCGAATTCTATAAAAGGACAGGGCAGGGGATGAGCGCGGAATTTATCAATTCGGACATTCAGATCATCCCAAAAGGTATCAGCTCCACGGCCGGCGTTACCCGGGTATTTACCATTCCTCCGGGTACCAGCGCCATGTACCTGAACGAGACGGGTAATGCCTGTAATACAGACCGGGAGAGTAACGAGAACTCCATTGCCGCCTACGCGTATATAGACCTTACCACGGAAACAGCCACCGGTTATTTCTATCAGCAGGTAGGCCTTAACGGCGCTGCCAGAAGGGATGACAACTTTGCTTTCAAAGGCGTTCCGCTGAATAACAGCAGTAGCCGTGCCCATGCAAATACGGTAGGCTTTAAAAGCCCTAGTATTTATGATATTACCTTTTCCCTGTCAGCCGATAAAACACAGCTGACAGTTACCAATAAAACAGACCTGGCCAACCCAGACTACCAGATCCTTTTATCCATGGACTACTACGGGGCACGGCCGGATATTGCATTTAATACCAGCAACATCACATTCAGCAAAGGCAGCAACTGCAATACCATAAAAGCCAATGTGAACGTATGTAACCCCGGATCAGGTAACAGCAGCGGCGGTATGCCGGTGTGTTTCTATCATGGCGATCCTACCACGGATCCCGCCGCGGTACTCGTTTATAAGGGCACATTTGACCAGGATATCCATGAGGGAGAGTGTAAGACCTTCAGCTATGATATAGACCTGAGCAGCCTTTCCAGCCTGGATGTTGACCTGACTATTATCATTAACGACAATGGCAGCTTTGTGCCCGGTGGCGTGGGACATGCCGTAGGCACGCCTTTTACGCTGGCGTCGCTCGCTAACCAGAACACTGGCTATAAGGAATGTTATTACGATAACAACCTGGTCACCAAAACAGTAAACGTAAACAACTGTCCGATAGTAGACCTGGATCCGGACAACAGCTCCGGCGCTACCGGTAAGTATAACTACCTGAACTATTTTAACGCGGGCAGCGCCGGCGCAAAGATCGCAGATGCAGACCTGAACATTATTGATCCCGATGGCGGCAACATACATAGCGCCACTATCACCCTTACAAATATCCTGAACCCCGGTAATGAAGGCCTTTTTATAAACGGTACCTTACCGCCGGCCTTTATGGTTACCGGCAATGGCACTGGCGCCATTACAATATCCGGATCAGCTTCGCAGGCGGCTTACATTGCCGCAATAAAGATGATCGAGTACCGGAATAGCAATGGCGCGCCTAACACCGCTAACCGTATCATTACCACTACGCTGAATGATGGCGTGGAAACAGGCCCCGCCTCCACCACTACCATTGTGATGCTTACCAACCCGCGTATTAATGTTACCGGTAACGGTACGCTGATCGCTGATGCCAGCACAACAGTCAACACCGTAGATGGAACTGATTTTGGCTTGACCACTACCGGCACGATCGCGCATACCTTCACCATCAATAACGTGGGTACCGGCGTAATTAACCTTACAGGTACGCCCAAGGTAAGCAGACTGTCCGGCGATGCAGGTTTTACCATCACTACGCAGCCATCTTCCAGCTCTATCATAGCCGGTGGCGGCACAGACTTCGTAGTGACCTTTAATCCGGCAGGGCATCCTGTAGGCACTTATACCGCCGTGATCCGTATCCGGAATAATGATGCAGATCCGGGCAGGGCCGATTATACGTTCACTGTATCTGCTACCGTCAACAATCCGCCGGTTATAAGTAACGGCTCAGTGACAGGCATTGAAGATAATACCCTGGCTTTTGCAGGCACAGACTTCACCACTCATTTCAGCGATCCCGACGGCACGCCGTTGAACAAGATAAAGATCACCAGCCTGCCGCTTAATGGCAGCTTCCGGTTAAACGGAACGGTTATTACAGTTGGTCAGGAAATTCCTGCTGCCCAACTGGGTAATATCAGCTTTATCCCTACTGCGAACTGGAACGGAAGCACCAGCTTTAACTGGCAGGCCTCTGACGGCACATCCTATTCAGGCGGTACAGCGCAAACTACCATCATTATCCAGCCGGCAAATGACGGCCCGCAGATCACCGTGCCCACCAGCATAGCGGTTACAGAAGATGTGCCGGCCTCCCTTAAGGATATTTCTTTTGCAGATATTGATGCCGGTACGGGCGCTGTTACGGTTACGTTTTCCGTTCCGAACGGCTTAGTGAGCGCGGTTTCCGGAGCCGGCGTTACCGTAAGCGGTACAGGCAGTTCACTTGTGCTGACTGGTACCTTAGCAGACATTAATGCATTCTTAGGCTCCAATAAAGTAACTTATTCATCCTCCCAGAACCCACCGGCATCCGTAGTGCTGACGGTGAATATTTCAGATAATGGGAACACAGGTGGCGGTGCGTTGCAGGATACCAAGACGGTGCTCCTGGGTATTACACCGGTTAATGATGCGCCAACCGGCACGGGTGATACTAAGACTACTTTGGAAGATACCCCGGTTAGCAGTACAGTTACCGGTAACGATGTGGACGGCGATGTGCTTACATTTACCAAGGCTACAGATCCCGCTCACGGTACTGTAGTGGTGAACCCCGGTGGTACATATACTTATACCCCCGCTGCAGATTATAACGGTCCTGACCAGTTTACGATTGGTATTAGTGATGGCCATGGTGGAAGCACTACTGTAACAGTTAATATTACCGTTACAGCAGTTAATGACGCTCCTACCGGTACGGGAGATACTAAAACTACTTTAGAAGACACGCCTGTTAACGGTAACGTCAGCGGTAGCGATGTAGACGGTGATGCGCTTACGTTTACCAAGGCTACAGATCCCGCTCATGGTACTGTAGTGGTGAACCCCGGTGGTACATATACTTATACCCCCGCAGCAAACTATAATGGCCCTGATCAGTTTACGATTGATATCAGCGATGGCCACGGTGGTACAACCACTGTCACAGTTAATATCACCGTAACCGCAGTTAACGATGCGCCAACTGGTACAGGCGATACCAAGACCACACCGGAAGATACCCCGGTGACTGGCAATGTCACCGGTACAGATGCAGACGGTGATGCGCTGACCTTCACTAAAGCAACTGATCCTGCCCACGGTACTGTGGTGGTTGCCTCAAATGGAGATTACACTTACACCCCGGCAGCAGATTATAACGGTTCTGACCAGTTTACGATAGATATTAGTGATGGCCACGGCGGCACAACCACTGTAACTGTTAATATCACCGTTACTGCCGTAAATGATACGCCTACCGGCGCAGGCGATACTAAGACCACACCGGAAGATACCCCGGTGAGTGGCACAGTTACCGGTACAGATGCGGACGGTGATGCACTGACCTTCACCAAAGCCACTGATCCTGCTCATGGTACGGTAGTAGTAAACCCGGACGGTACCTACACTTACACCCCGGCAGCAGATTATAATGGTACGGATCAGTTTACGATTGATATCAGCGATGGCCATGGTGGTACAACCACTGTAACTGTCAATATCACCGTTACCGCCGTAAATGATGCACCTACTGGTACAGGTGATGCTAAGACCACACCGGAAGATACCCCGGTGAGTGGCACAGTCACTGGTACAGACGCGGATGGCGATGCGCTGACTTTTACCAAAGCCACTGACCCTGCTCATGGCAGTGTAGTAGTAGCCTCAAATGGAGACTACACTTACACCCCGGCAGCAGACTACAATGGTCCTGACCAGTTTACGATCGATATCAGTGATGGCCATGGTGGTACAACTACCGTAACCGTTAATATTACGGTTACGGCAGTCAATGATGCGCCTACTGGTACAGGTGATACTAAGACCACACCGGAAGATACCCCGGTAAGTGGTACAGTTACCGGTACAGACGCAGATGGTGATGCACTGACCTTCACCAAAGCAACTGACCCTGCTCATGGTAGTGTGGTAGTGGCCCCAAATGGAGACTACACCTACACTCCAGCAGCCGACTATAATGGCCCAGATCAATTCACGATTGATATCAGCGATGGCCACGGCGGCACCACCACTGTTACGGTTAATATCACCGTAACGGCAGTTAACGATGCACCGACGGGCACAGGCGATACTAAGACCACGCCAGAAGATACCCCGGTAAGTGGTACAGTTACCGGTAACGATGTGGACGGCGACGGGCTGACTTTTACTAAAGCAACTGACCCTGCCCATGGCAGTGTGGTAGTAGCCTCAAATGGAGACTATACTTATACTCCTGCCGCAGATTATAATGGTCCGGATCAGTTTACGATAGATATTAGTGATGGCCACGGCGGCACAACTACCGTGACTGTTAATATCACCGTTACCGCAGTCAACGATGCACCTACTGGCACAGGCGATACTAAGACTACGCCGGAAGACACCCCAGTAAGTGGAACAGTTACCGGTGGCGATGTAGACGGCGACGGGCTGACTTTTACTAAAGCAACTGACCCTGCCCACGGCAGTGTGGTAGTAGCCTCAAATGGAGACTATACTTATACTCCTGCCGCAGATTATAATGGTACTGACCAATTCACGATTGATATCAGCGATGGCCATGGCGGCACAACTACTGTGACTGTTAATATCACGGTTACCGCAGTCAACGATGCGCCTACCGGTACAGGGGATACCAAGACCACACCGGAAGACACCCCGGTAAGTGGAACAGTTACCGGTAGCGATGTGGACGGCGACGGGCTGACTTTTACTAAAGCAACTGACCCTGCCCATGGTAGTGTGGTAGTAGCCTCAAATGGAGACTATACTTATACTCCTGCCGCAGATTATAATGGTCCGGATCAGTTTACGATTGATATCAGCGATGGCCATGGCGGTACAACTACCGTAACCGTTAATATCACCGTTACCGCAGTCAATGATGCGCCTACCGGTACAGGTGACAGTAAGACTACACCGGAAGATACCCCGGTAAGTGGTACAGTTACTGGTACAGACGCAGACGGTGACGCACTTACTTTCACCAAAGCAACCGACCCAGCCCATGGTAGCGTAGTAGTAGCCTCAAATGGAGACTACACTTACACCCCGGCAGCAGATTATAATGGTACGGATCAGTTTACGATAGATATTAGCGATGGTCACGGTGGTACCACCACTGTCACAGTTAATATTACCGTTACAGCAGTTAACGATGTGCCAGCTGGTACAGGTGACAGTAAGACCACACCGGAAGATACCCCGGTAAGTGGTACAGTTACAGGTGCCGACGCAGACGGAGACGCACTGACCTTTACTAAAGCAACCGACCCTGCCCACGGCAGCGTAGTAGTAGCCTCAAATGGAGACTACACTTATACCCCCGCAACAGATTATAATGGTCCGGATCAGTTTACGATTGATATCAGCGATGGCCATGGTGGCACCACCACTGTAACCGTTAATATCACCGTAACTGCTGTAAATGATGCGCCTACTGGTACAGGAGATACCAAGACCACACCGGAAGATACCCCGGTAAGTGGTACAGTTACTGGTGCCGACGCAGATGGAGACGCACTTACTTTCACCAAAGCAACCGACCCTGCCCACGGCAGCGTAGTAGTAGCCTCAAATGGAGACTATACCTATACCCCCGCAGCGGACTATAATGGCCCTGACCAGTTTACGATAGATATTAGCGATGGCCACGGTGGTACCACCACTGTCACAGTTAATATTACCGTTACAGCAGTCAATGATGCGCCTACCGGTACAGGTGACAGTAAGACGACACCGGAAGACACCCCGGTAAGTGGAACAGTTACCGGTAGCGATGTGGACGGCGATGGGCTGACCTTTACCAAAGCCGCTGACCCCACCCATGGTAGCGTAGTAGTAGCCTCAAATGGAGACTACACTTACACCCCGGCAGCGGACTATAATGGCCCAGACCAGTTTACGATTGATATTAGTGATGGCCATGGTGGCACAACTACAGTGACTGTTAATATCACCGTTACCGCAGTAAATGATGCGCCTACTGGCACAGGCGATACTAAGACTACGCTGGAAGATACCCCAGTGAGTGGCTCAGTTAACGGTAACGATGTGGACGGTGATGTACTCACCTTCACAAAAGCAACGGACCCAGCCCACGGTAGTGTGGTGGTTGCCTCAAATGGAGACTACACTTATACGCCAGCAGCTGACTATACTGGCTCTGACCAGTTTACCATAGATATCAGTGATGGTCATGGTGGCACTACTACCGTAACTGTTAACATAACGGTTACCGCAGTAAATGATGCGCCTACTGGTACAGGTGATACACAAACTACTTTAGAAGACACCCCGGTAAATGGCAATGTTACCGGTAACGACGCGGACGGTGATGCACTGACATTCACCAAAGCAACCGACCCTGCCCATGGTAGCGTAGTGGTGGCCTCAAATGGTGATTATACTTATACCCCGGCAGCGGATTATAATGGTGCGGATCAGTTTACAATTGATATCAGCGATGGTCACGGTGGTATAACCACTGTCACAGTTAATATCACGGTTACTGCAGTCAATGATGCGCCTACTGGTACAGGTGATACCCAAACTACTTTAGAAGATACGCCTGTAAATGGCAATGTCACCGGTAACGATGTGGATGGTGATGCGTTGACATTTACTAAAGCAACTGACCCTGCTCATGGTAGCGTAGTAGTAGCCTCAAATGGTGATTATACTTACACGCCGGTAGCAGATTATAATGGCCCTGACCAGTTTACAATAGATATCAGCGATGGTCATGGTGTCACCACCACCGTAACAGTTAATATCACCGTAACTTCAGTTAACGATGCACCGACGGGTACAGGCGATACTAAAACTACGCCAGAAGATACCCCGGTGAGTGGTACCGTCACTGGTACAGACGCGGACGGAGACGCACTGACCTTCACAAAAGCAAGCGACCCTGCTCATGGTAGCGTGGTGGTAGCCTCAAATGGAGACTACATCTATACTCCAGCAGCAGATTATAATGGTTCTGACCAGTTTACAATTGATATCAGCGATGGCCATGGCGGCACTACTACCGTAACTGTTAACATAACGGTTACCGCCGTCAATGATGCGCCTACTGGTATAGGTGATACCCAAACTACTTTAGAAGACACCC
>NZ_VUOC01000002.1:0-364425 GCF_008386695.1 Chitinophaga agrisoli | reverse complement strand
ATATCAGCGATGGTCACGGTGGCACAACCACTGTCACAGTTAACATCACCGTAACCGCAGTCAACGATGCGCCTACTGGCACAGGTGATACTAAGACCACACCGGAAGACACCCCCATAAATAGCAGTGTCACAGGTAACGATGTGGATGGTGATGTACTAACGTATACCAAAGCAACCGATCCTGCTCATGGCCTGGTCGTAGTGAATGCCGGCGGTACTTACATTTATACCCCCGCAGCAGACTACAATGGTCCTGACCAGTTTACGATTGATATCAGTGATGGTCATGGTGGTACGACTACCGTGACAGTCAATATTATGGTTACCGCAGCTAACGATGCACCTACCGGTACTGGTGATACTAAGACAACGCCGGAAGACACGCCTGTAAATGGCAGTGTCACGGGTAGCGATGTAGACGGAGACGCACTGACTTTCACTAAAGCAACTGACCCCGCCCACGGTAGTGTAGTAGTAGCCTCAAATGGAGATTACACCTACACCCCGGCAGCAGACTATAATGGTCCTGATCAGCTTACGATCGATATCAGCGATGGCCATGGTGGTACCACCACTGTAACCGTTAATATCACAGTTACTGCAGTCAACGATGCGCCTACTGGTACTGGCGATACCAAGACCACACCGGAAGATACCCCGGTGAGTGGAACAGTCACAGGTACAGACGCGGACGGAGACGTACTGACTTTCACCAAAGCAACCGACCCAGCCCACGGTAGCGTGGTAGTAGCCTCAAATGGAGACTATACGTATACTCCCGCCGCAGATTACAATGGCCCTGATCAGTTTACGATTGATATCAGTGATGGGCACGGCGGCACCACCACTGTCACAGTTAATATCACCGTTACTGCAGTCAACGATGCGCCAACTGGCACAGGAGATACTAAGACTACACCGGAAGATACCCCGGTGAGTGGAACAGTCATCGGTACAGACGCGGACGGAGACGCACTGAATTTCACTAAAGCAACCGACCCTGCCCACGGTAGCGTGGTTGTAGCGTCAAATGGAGACTATACGTATACTCCCGCCGCAGATTACAATGGCCCTGATCAGTTTACGATTGATATCAGCGATGGCCACGGTGGTACCACCACTGTAACCGTTAATATCACAGTTACTGCAGTCAACGATGCGCCTACTGGTACTGGCGATACTAAGACCACACCGGAAGATACCCCGGTGAGTGGTACAGTCACGGGTACAGACGCGGACGGAGACGTACTGACTTTCACCAAAGCAACCGACCCAGCCCACGGTAGCGTGGTAGTAGCCTCAAATGGAGACTATACGTATACTCCCGCCGCAGATTACAATGGCCCTGATCAGTTTACGATTGATATCAGTGATGGGCACGGCGGCACCACCACTGTCATAGTTAATATTACCGTTACAGCAGTCAATGATGCGCCTACCGGTACCGGCGATACTAAGACTACGCTGGAAGACACCCCTATAAATAGCGGTGTCACAGGTAACGATGTGGATGGTGATGTACTAACGTATACCAAAGCGACCGATCCTGCCCATGGCGTGGTCGTAGTGAACGCCGGCGGTACTTACACTTACACCCCGGCAGCAGACTACAATGGTCCTGACCAGTTTACGATTGATATCAGCGATGGCCATGGTGGTACAACTACTGTAACGGTTAATATCACTGTTACCGCAGTCAATGATGCGCCTACTGGTACAGGTGATACTAAGACCACGCCGGAAGATACCCCGGTAAGTGGTACAGTTACAGGTACAGACGCGGACGGAGACGTACTGACTTTCACTAAAGCCACCGACCCTGCCCACGGTAGCGTAGTAGTAGCCTCAAATGGGGACTATACGTATACTCCTACAGCGGATTATAATGGCCCAGACCAGTTTACGATTGATATCAGTGATGGGCACGGCGGCACCACCACTGTCACAGTTAATATCACCGTTACTGCAGTCAACGATGCACCTACCGGCACAGGCGATACTAAGACCACACCGGAAGACACCCCGGTAAGTGGAACAGTCACCGGCACAGACGCGGACGGCGACGCACTGACCTTCACTAAAGCCACCGACCCTGCCCACGGTAGCGTAGTAGTGGCCTCAAATGGAGACTACACTTATACCCCGGCAGCAGACTATAATGGCCCTGACCAGTTTACAATAGATATCAGCGATGGCCACGGCGGCACCGCCACTGTCACAGTTAATATCGCGGTTACTACAGTCAACGATGCACCGAGTGGTACTGGTGATACCAAGACTACGCAAGAAGATACTCCTGTAAATGGTACCGTCGCCGGTACAGACGCAGACGGCGATGCACTGACCTTCACCAAAGCCACCGACCCGGCCCACGGTAGTGTAGTAGTGTCCTCAAATGGAGACTACACTTACACCCCGGCAGCAGATTATAACGGCCCGGACCAGTTTACGATAGATATCAGCGATGGCCATGGTGGCACGACTACCGTAACAGTTAATATCACCGTAACGGCAGTTAACGATGCACCGACTGGTACAGGTGATACTAAGACTACGCCTGAAGATACCCCGGTGAGTGGCGCAGTGACCGGTAACGATGTAGATGGTGATGCCCTTACATTTACTAAAGCCACCGATCCCGCTCATGGCATCGTAGTAGTGAACACCGATGGTACTTACTCCTATACACCAGCGGCTAATTATTACGGTCCTGACCAGTTTACAATAGATATTAATGACGGCCACGGCGGCACCACTGTAACAGTTAATATCACCGTAACGGCAGTTAACGATACACCTACTGGTACAGGAGATACCAAAACGACCAATGAAGACACCCCGGTAAGCGGTACAGTAACCGGCACAGATGTAGACGGCGATGCGTTGACCTTCACCAAAGCCACCGATCCTGCTCATGGCACCGTAGTAGTAAACCCGGATGGTACTTATACCTATACCCCGGCTCCAGGCTACAACGGCCCGGACCAGTTTACCATAGATATTAGCGATGGCCACGGCGGTACCACCACTATCACAGTTAATATCACCGTTACAGCTGCAAATGATACACCTACTGGCACCGGTGATACCAAAACCACGCCGGAAGATACCCCGGCGAGTGGTACAGTAACAGGTACAGATGCGGACGGCGATGCGCTTACATTTACCAAAGCCACCGACCCTGCCCATGGTGCTGTAGTAGTAAACCCGGACGGTACGTACACCTACACCCCGGCAGCCAACTATTACGGTCCTGACCAGTTCACAATAGATATCACTGACGGTCACGGCGGTACAACCACTGTAACTGTTAATATCACTGTTACACCAGTAAACGACGATCCTACCGGTGCCGGCGATACCAAAACGACCAATGAGGACACGCCGGTAAGTGGTATAGTAACTGGCACAGACATAGACGGCGACGCACTGAATTTTACCAAAGCCACCGATCCCGCCCATGGTACAGCAGTAGTAAACCCGGATGGTACTTATACCTATACCCCGGCTCCAGGCTACAACGGCCCTGACCAGTTTACAATAGACATCAGCGATGGCCACGGCGGCGCCACCACCGTAACGGTTAATATCACCGTTACAGCAGCTAACGATGCGCCTACTGGTACAGGCGATGCTAAGACTACGCCGGAAGACACCCCTGTAAATGGTACTGTCACCGGTACAGACGCGGACGGCGACGCACTGAATTTCACCAAAGCCACCAACCCTGCCCACGGCACAGTAGTAGTAAACCCGGATGGTACCTATACATATACCCCGGCAGCCAACTACAACGGCCCTGAACAGTTTACAATAAACATCAGTGACGGCCATGGCGGTACAACTACCGTAACCGTTAATATCACCGTTACGCCGGTAAACGACGATCCTACCGGCACTGGCGATACCAAAACCACCAATGAGAATACACCTGTTAGCGGCACAGTAACCGGCACAGACGTAGACGGAGACGTCCTCACATTTACCAAAGCTACTGATCCCGCCCATGGCACAGTGATAGTTAATACCGGCGGCACTTATACCTATACGCCAACTGCTGGTTACACAGGCCCGGATAGCTTCACTATTCAGATCAGCGATGGCAATGGCGGAACAACCACCGTCTCCGTTAACATCACCGTGCTGCCAGTGACTGCAAATGCCGGGATTACATTGGTGAAAGTGGGCCTGGTAAAAGGCAACAGTATCACATACATATTCAATATCGCTAATACCGGTACCGCGCCCTTACACGATGTAACCATCACGGACCCAATGATAGGCCTGACCAAAACACTAACGGCAGACCTGCTGCCAGGCACCAATGTTACCGAAACAGCTGTGTACACGCTTACGCAGGCCGACAGGGAAAGTGGCCGTGTCACGAACACAGCCACCGCAACCGGACAAACACCGGCAAATACCACCGTGTCAGATATTTCCGGAACCTCGGCTAATAATGATACGCCAACAGCATCCTCTGTAACACTCGCGCCGCAGGCGAATGATGATGAAGTGGAAACAAAAATGAATATACCGGTTGCTATCCCGGTGCTTGCAAATGACGACGCCATGCATTCCGATTTTGATCCCGCAACCGTGGTGATCATTGCAATACCTAAGCACGGCCAGGTGATAGTTAACGAAGACGGTACAGTGACCTATATACCAGAGAATGGCTATATCGGCGATGATGGCTTCAGCTATCAGGTAAAGGACAAAGACGGTTACCTGACCAATATAGCCGTAGTAAAAGTGAACGTAGTGGTGGCCGATATTAAGATCCCCACACTGTTCACCCCCAATGGCGATGGCAAGAACGATGCATTCGAAATACGCGGCCTGAACCGGTATCCGGAAAATGAACTGGTAGTGATCAACCGTTGGGGAAATGAGGTATTCCGGCAGAATAATTATCAGAATAACTGGAAAGGCGATGGATTGAACGAAGGGACATATTATTACCTGTTACGCATTAAGAAAACCGACGGATCAGGATGGGAAGTGTTCAAAGGTTATACTACCATCATCCGTAAATTCAAACAATAACATGAAAAGAGGGCTTATATTGATGGTGTGTTTACTGTTGGGCAGATTAGCGTCTGCCCAGCAGGACGCACAATTCAGTCAGTACATGTTCAATGGCATCTATATCAACCCGGCCTATGCCGGTTACAAGGAGGTGCTTAACCTGCATGGCTACTACCGCGCACAGTGGACAGGCGTCGAAGGGGCGCCCCGCAGCTTCTCCATTGCGGGAGACGGCGTTATCAATGATGGTAATGTTGGCTTGGCGCTGCAGATCGCCAGCGATAAACTGGGTGCGCAAAGTACACAGTCGGTGTACGCCAGCTATGCATACCGTATACGTATGAATGAGGATGGCACCGCCCGCCTGGCATTTGGTATCAGTGGTGGATTGGTGCAATTAGGTATTAATGGCGCCTTACTGTCCACGCAAGACCCGGAATTGGATATGCCTGGCGGCACACAGAGCACAGTAGTCCCGGATGCCAGAGCAGGCGTGTTTTACGCAGATGAGCGCTTTTACGCCGGCTTTTCCGTGGATAACCTGCTGTCCCCGCACATGAACAAGGAACGATACATCTATATCCCACAGCCCAGGCCACACTATTATTTTACCGCCGGTATGTTGTTCCCGATAAGTGAGCAGATCCAGTTTAAGCCTTCTTTTCTGCTGAAGGATGACCGGGGTGGTCCTACCAGCCTGGATTTAAACGCGTTTATCCTCTTCCAGGACAAGATCTGGCTGGGCGGTTCCTACCGCTCGCGGGTAGATCTGTATAGCAAGGATTATCTGCAAAAAACATTGATGAACCGTAATGCGGCGGTAGCCGCGGTGGAGATCTTCCCTACGCCTAACCTGCGTGTAGGGTATGCCTATGATTTTTCAATAGGGCCCTTGGAAACATATAGCCATGGCTCACATGAACTGTCAATAGGGTTTACATTTCCTCCTGCCGGAGAGTGGGGGAAAAAGGATTATCGGGTAGGTTGTCCTAAAGTCTTTTAGAGGGGCGGGTAGGGGGAGCCTCAGCTCCTTTCCTATTTATAGATAAGAAACCTGGTAACAAATCCCGATTAGAATAAGGGATGCTAATCCTTTACCCGCTGCAGCAGCTTCCTGCTTTCTTTACTTACAAACGTAATAGGCACAAACTTGTCCGTAGGCGCGCCTATATAATACACCGTCCACTCCGGATCATGATGCGATAGCATTTCACTGATGCAATCTGCCCGGTGTCCCATTGGATTAGAGCATTCGTCCCAGTAAAACAGCTCTACCCGGTAGTGCAATTGTTGTTTCTGATTGTTGATGGTTACCTCTACTTCTATTTCCTGTTTACCCGGAAGGGGAGGAATAGGAATAACAATATGGCTCATGAGCTTTGTATTATTACTGCTGTAACCGCAAGAAGATTGCCATAATTAAAGGACGGCAGAATATGTTATTTATGTATAGTGTTTTTTTATAATTGTCCAGATATGAGCGACAGGTGTCCGGAAATGGACAGGGAGAACAAAATACCGCCACCTGCCTTGCATAGCGACGGTATTTTATCAGGTTGCAATTATTTTGAGCTGAGATTAGCTTTGTAAATAAGCAGTTCTGTCCAGCGTTGCTTTACGGCATCAGCATAATCCTTTAGCCAGGTTTCAAATGAGCCAGCCCCATATACCGCATTATAACTGTCCGGTAATGGCTTACGGAAAGTGCCGGATAGTTCCTTCAGGCCATTTTTTAAACGGGTTACCATTATAAAGCCCGGCTCCCCGGAGGCTACGGTGGAATATACGGCTACAGATATACTGTCTGCTTCCCAGACCTTCTGCAACTTTTTAATGAGCTCCCGTACAGCGCCTATCTTACCCGGATTAGCCGTTGCATGATTGATAATTATCTTGTCAGCATAGTCTGTTATTTTTACGGTGCCCAGGTCTTCCTGGAAATCATAAAAACCGCTTTCGCCAGGGCCTTCAGTAAATGGTAATACATTTTTTATCCAGTCCTGCGTATGTTCGGCGCTGATGTCGCCGCGGCCATCCAAAGCCTCCCAGCTGTTGGGCCCTTCTGTGATCAAATATCCGCCATAATCAGGCCCGGATTCAATATTCCATACCCGCCATTTTACATCTCCCGTATGATATTTTTGCGCATGACTGGTAAGCGCTTGTTCAAATTCGGAAACCTTATCATTTTTGGCAAAAACACGATTGGCGGTAATAACTGTTTTTGTCTGACCTATTCCGAATAGCGGAATAAGCAAGAACAAGAAGGAATACTTTCTCATATTGCAAGATTTTGGTGATGAAGAAATGAAACATTCCTTCCCTGCATTGTTTAACTATGAATAGTGCCGTCTGGGGTAGGGGCAGTAACAAATTAGTAAGGATATATACGATGCTCAGTGCCTGGCTACAGTAGCTGCCTTGGCGTTATTACTGACTAGAGGGAGAAGCCCATGCATAGGCAAGGTACGTTATTTTTTTAATTAGCCATGATTTCTGAAGACCTGCACGAGGGGCAAAACTTTTACCTCGAAAACATCCCAAAATGCCACAATACTCCCGACGGGTCGTGCAGAAAACATTCTTTCCCCCAATCATAGGTCCGGATAGGAGTTAGCTTTACATGTTCATACTTACTCGTCAGATCCAAAGCCAATAATTCGTTCCAGTAACGGTCTACATCATCTACTTCTAAAAAGATCATGGTATTGTCTATCCAGTCCTTCACATACGCATCCTGTAAATAAAATCCAAGGTCTCCTGTTTTAAATAAAGACATATCATGGCCCAGTATACGTTCCTCGAAGCCCAGGTCCTGGTAAAACCTACGGGAGGTGTCGAAATTCCTGGCGCCAATAAATGGCCGGATAGATGTAGCTTGATGATGCATGACGTTTTGTTTTATGCGGATGGGGATGCTGTAGAAACGGATCAGCCGGGGTCGGCATGGCTATATGAAGATACAAAAAACTGGCATTATTGAATACCGGACAAATGCAACTGGCTGGCGGGAATCGAACCTGCGTTTTTCCCTGGCAGAGAAAGTGTTTTTCCAATTAAACTACAGCCGGTTGCTGGAGCAAAAGTATGAAATAATATTTTATGTTGCTGGAAAGCAGGAAGAGGCTAAGCCTGCATTGAGAGCATCCCTGTTACACGCTGATCACAGCAGCCCGGGCTGCCTC
The DNA here is from genome assembly GCF_008386695.1 of Chitinophaga agrisoli. Classification (GTDB taxonomy): domain Bacteria; phylum Bacteroidota; class Bacteroidia; order Chitinophagales; family Chitinophagaceae; genus Chitinophaga; species Chitinophaga agrisoli. The sequence continues at coordinate 356,207 of NZ_VUOC01000002.1, read as the reverse complement.
CTTTTTCTTCCCACTCGCAAGATTAGACAATGCAATAAGCCCTGATCCGGCAATTATAGTACCCCCTAAAAACGGAAATCCTGCGCCTACCAGGTCTTCCATAGAAGAGGAGAAGAGAAATGGCAGACAGAAAAGCATGCCAAACGTGCCCAATAAAATAGCGGTATAAGCGCCCGTTCTTGCGATCCGGGAAGCATCGATCAGTGGTTGTTTTGCAGGCGGAGCATAATGGAAAACAGCTTCCCTTAACGCTGCCGTTTGGCAGTGGGCAAAGTCTTCAATACTCCATGTACTGATGGGCCTTGCGTGACGGCCATCCCTAAAATCCTGGTAGAAGGTGCGCCACAGCTCAGGCAGGAACAATGCGCCAAAGATAAATATGGCAAAGCTGGCCAGCGTATGATTGCCGTTGCCCAGCATAAAGGCTTGCAGGCGGATTTCATCTACCGGCGTCATTTTATAATCCAGCAGCACATGCTTAAGATCGTGGCTTTCGAAACCGGGTACGATGCGTAGTCCGTTGCGTTGCAGGCAGTTTGCAATATCCTTTCCTAAAGTGCCTTCCGGCAGCTCGGCCAGCTGCCTGGTCTTCTCTTCATACACGGCAATATCATAGAATTGTTCGATCGTCCATACAGATAGGTGAAAGGAATGGCGGATAATACGTCTTGCAATCGACTGGAAGATATTCATGGTACGGGTTTAATACCACGGAATATAACAATTATTTGATCATTTATTCAGGTACGTATAACCGTGCGCAAAAAATGCAACAGGCTGACAGGAATCGAACCTGCGTAACCATCTTGACAGGATGCCATTTTTCCAATTAAATTACAGCCCGTTGCGGCTGCAAATATATAGAAATAATGTTTGACTGTTGATGATAGAACTGTTGCTCACGATATACCCATTCGCAAATACCCATCCGTCAGCGTCATCAACTCATTCTTCAGCGTTAACACATTCACCCAATCCGCTGGCAACGCCTCCATACCCCATGCGGCGCCCAGGCAATTCCCAACGATCGCCGCAACGGAGTCCGAATCCCCGGAATGATTAGCCGCCAATCGGATCACCGCCTTAAAACTATCTGCCGTAGCTGGCGCCTGGCTGGCTGCCAACAGGCAATAAACCGTTTGGCTCAGCACCGGTAAGGCCAGGAACGGGTTGCTATCATTAGCGCTCCCAAGCAGCTCAATAGTATCCATATTTACGCCATACTCGGCAATGGCCGTTTCCGCTGCCGTCCACGCAGCCAGTAAAGGCAGGTTATCTGACAAGCCTTTAATGCTTTCCCTGGTGGCCGTTAACGCTGCTGTTATATGCTGCTGTTGCAGGCAATTAGAGATCAGCGCCGCTGTCGCCGCTGTCGCGTTCAGTGCATCAATATGGCCATGGGTGATAGCGGCATTATTAAGCGCCATCTCCACAACATCCATATGGCTATAAAGGAATGCTACCGGCGCAATACGCATCATACCGCCGCAACCGGCATTGGGCTCATTCATCCGTTTATCGCCTATCATACAATCGTATTGTACCGGGCGCAGAAAGCTGCCGCGTTTGCCCGTTAATAAGGCGGCCAGGGTGCCTTTACCCGCAGCGCAGCGGTACAGGAAAGGATGCAGATAACCCGGAATAGTGGTATCATCATGAATAAAGACCGCCATATTCTCCCCATATTCCTGCCGGGAGCCCCAGGCCAGGTAATATTGCCACTGTTTTTGGAGAATGTCGTTCCGCGACCGGGAGCCGGCTTCTATGATCCCCGCCAGCGTACAGGCAAGCATGGTAGTATCGTCTGTTACAACGCCCAGCGCTGCAGGCGCCGCTCCATCCCAATGCCCCTGGTAGGGTAGAAATTCATGTGATCCGTTTTTCCCGTATTGTTCCCTCAGTTTGTCAAGAGAGCGGATACCTTCCAGCGGCGCTCCAAAAGCATCGCCAATTGCTCCGGCTAAGATGCAGCCTTTGATTTTTGACTCTGTGTTGTTCATAGGACTAGTTCCCCCTTGCTGTGCAAAGGATGGGTTACTTTTACGGCATAGCCGTTTTTGTGGCGGGAAAAGTAGTTATTTGTTTTCATTTTTCAATGGCAGGTACGTGCTAATTTACATGGCCGGTGGTTGTCTGCGGGATTGGGAGATACAAAAAAAGCCTTTCGGGCACCGGTACCCTATGTGATGAGTTGAAATTCAATGTAGTTCGCCTGCCCCTGGTGATATTATCCTGGGCAAAACCTTTTAACGCTATCAGGTAACCCGTATCAAGGTGAATTTGTGGGAGATGGACGTTAATCAGGCAGCTCTTAACTTGTATAGCTTTTTTGGAGCGCCTGCCTGCCTGTCCTGGGTGTAAGGAACTGAAAACTGAATAAAGTTATCCAAACCTCAATAGGGCCTATATTGGTAATGTATTATATTTAAACTTATTAATCAATTGCATGGGATTTTTAAATTATGCTTTTGTAATATTGAAAAAACCATTTGTATTTTAATACTTCTTCTTCGTAAGATGGCTTTCCGGTAAAATTTTCGATAACCTTTGTGCCATTAAAAAGTAAAATTAGACCATAAATTTCGTCATTAATTACTTCGTCATTAATTTGGCTTATATCATCGAATCTCTGGGACAATTTGTACCAAATCATACGAATAAGTCTTAAAGGACTATTGGCCAGCGATAGTCCTAACGCTCCCAAATCATTTTCATATTTCTCACTGTATGTATTGCCTGCTTTATCATACTCAACGAGCGTCTCAATGTTTGCATCAAAAATTAAAGGTGCTATTTTTTTATTGCTTCTGTAGTTATTGCAATGAAGGTTACTGTCGCAAGAAGCAATTAAATTATGATAAGCGATATCGTGTGGATACTGGGCTGGCGGAATTATTCTTGTTCTCTTATCAAAATCTTCTTTGTGAATTACATTATCTATTAATTCAGAGGTTGTTAGATAGGCAGGAAAATCTCCAACGTTTATTTTGTGAGGAATGATATGTTCCAATGTCGTATTTCTTGAACTAATTTCTTTCATGCAATAGCAACATAAATTACTTTGCTCGCCTAACATCAGGGACAAAATTGGATTACGATAGGGAGGTTTGCATAATCCATCATAATCGGCAGCTTTATAAATTGTGTCTACAGGATCCCAGCAATTGTTTAATAGCGCGTCTACAACCTGCTTGCCAGCACTTTCATTAATTGACTTATCGATATACTTCATATATATATTACAGATATGCCTTTTTTTGATTCTCGATTTCGTCTTGTAATAAACTAGGGATTTCTCCTCCTAAGTAGTCTTTAAGTTTTTCAAGTATTAATGCAGCCTCTGACTCTTTTTTCTTCCCAAATAATACTAAATAAGCATTTATCAATTTATCAATAGTAGAAGAACGATAGGGGCTTTCCATTACTTCCATCAAGTTCGTAGTGTAGTCAATGCCATAGATGTTTTCCACTGGTTCCCAGTAGAATTTATTTCCTTCGTTTTCTAAACGTATAACTTTGTCTTCCTCTGTATTGGCGTTTAAGTTGCTGATCACCAGCGGAGAATGAGTACTTACAATAAATTGTATTCCAGGAAAGGTATTCTTGAATCTATTTAAAACTTCCTGCTGTAGCGTTGGATGAAGATGAAGCTCGATTTCATCAATAATTACGATGCCGGTTGGTTCAATATCTTTATTTAAAATAAAACTTCTGTAGGCGATATCGAAAACAATAGAGAAAAGCCGCTTGTACCCCATTGGTAAGTTGTCGAAAAACATTTTTCTGTTATCTGCAAATTCAAATTGGATATGTTGTTCCGATTTGCTCGTGCCAATAACTTTTATCTGTTTTATCTCAAATTCCCTGTTAATGAAATTGTATTTTTCCTCCAATGGATCGGTAAATTTTTTGAGTTTATTATCTATAAAATTTAGTTCAATAAATTCAGGATCTTTTTTTAGTTCATTCCTTACTACCTCTAGTTGTTTTCTTAATACTTCCGTTCTATGTTCCATTTCAACGATATTATCGGAATCTGGTCCATTGTCGAGTATTAAATATAGATCATTTAGCTCGCTTATGATGCTAAACTCCGGGCGTTTAAAGTTATTTAATGAGGTGTATATTTTTGTATACCTCTCTTTCCACATGCCAATACAGTTGTTTTTTTCATCCCATTTGTAATATCCAAAATTTCTTGGTAATCCATTCTCAGAAGTGAAGATTTTCTTTACATATGCGCTAATATTGGCTTCAATATGGGGGAATGAATCGGAAAAATAGACTAGAAGAGGTAACGGTTTGCTATCATTATTTTCATTATAATATTGTTGAAATTTTTCGAATGCTCTTTTGTACTGCGAAGATGAAAGACCTCCTCCCTTTTTCTCCTTAACCATTGCCCAACTTAATTCTTCATTGTCGAAGGTTGCTTGTCCTGTTATTTTTATGGGGTAGATATAATCATTGGTTTCATTATCAAACCTGGCATCAAATGTTCCTTTATTGTCTATTGAAGCGATTTTTAGGTCGGGGGAACTGGTTCCAATTGTCTGCATCCCTTTAATTTCATTTTTAGCAAATGGAAAACTAAGGGAGTAAATAAGTCCGGTTAAGATGTTTGTTTTGCCGGTACCATTTTTACCAATCAGAACCGTTGTTTTCCCTCCAAATGGAATTTCATAATTAGCAAAGCATCTGAAATTCTCAATTGTCAATTTTTTTATTTGCATATATAGTTATTGCGGGATTTGTAATCTGACGGTGGAGTACTATTTTTTGTCATTTTTTATTTTTTGTCTGGCAGCCTCTAGAACTTTATATGCTAAATGCTCCTCTTGCAAATCATTAGCAACTTTATCACTGAGCCATTCTATAAGTAAAGTTTCTTCATCCAGATTGTAAAATTTGGCAAACTTCAAAACTTGTTCCTTTGTGGGTTTCCGCTCGTTGCGTTCGAATTTACTAATAACAGCTTGGTCAATTTCTAGTTTGACTGCAACTTCTCGAAGGAGTAGCCTTTGTTTTGCTCTTTCTATTCGTATTAGTTCCGCAAAATTTGTCATGGATATAAGTTTTGACAAAACTTGTCAAATATAGGCAATTTGGGTGACGCGTCCTATAGAGCAATATATGTCGGATAATTTTGGAGTGGTTAGCCTTTGTATGAATTCATAACAAATGCAAAAAAAAGCCACCAGGAAAACATGGTGGCCGGTAGTCAATCGAAACAATCTAAATCGTGCCCTTTATCTGATATTTTTAAATGCGTTTTGTATTAAAACGGGAAAACAAAGAAAAAGTACCATCGAAGGATAAAGATTACTTATAAAACAAGCGGTTAGATGCATATGGCCGTGCCGCTAGTCGGATAAAAAGGTCATTAGGGAATACCGAATGGTATACGGATTAAAAAAGCTGAACCACAGTCATCATTACCTACACCCTCTATAATTGCTCATTTTGTCAGAACCGTCATTTTTATGTCTTTTTATATAACGATCGTTATATGTATGCCTGTTTTCCCCATACCTTTGTCCCACCATCGAACCAGACACAATTATGTTAAAGCTTCATCAAAATGGAAAAAACAACAAAACAAGTAGCGCTGATCACCGGCGTAGGAAAACAGACAGGCATTGGCTTTGAAGTAGCACGGCAACTCGGCGCAATGAATTACAGCGTTATCATCACATCAAGAAAGCAGGAAACCGCCGATACGCTTGCAGCCGTTTTAATGGCTGAGGGCCTGGATATTGTGCCGCTGGCCTTAGATGTGACAAATGAAGACATGATCCGGTCTCTGGCCCAAAAGATTGACCAGCAATACGGAAAACTCGACGTCCTTATCAATAATGCAACCTTATTCCCGGATCAGTATGATACCGAACGTGCAGATCTGCAGGAGATCAGAAATGTCTTTGAGAGTAACTTCATCGGTTCCTGGGCCACGGTTAAGTATTTCACGCCATTATTAAGAAAAAGCGAACATCCGAGAATTGTTAATGTATCATCAGGTTCCGGCTCTTTCGGCGGCGAAGGGTACAATCTCGTTAACCCCTGGCGGGATATTATCTCCGCCTACAGTATTTCCAAGGCGGCCTTAAATGCGTTTACCCTAAAAGCCGCTATCGATCTGAAAAAGGATGGTATTATGGTCAATGCGGTGACGCCTGGGCTGACAGCCTCCTACGATACTTTTGCAGACTATGGGGGAAGACCGGTTACCGCGGGCGCAAAGAGTATCGTGTCGGCGGCAACTTTACCAAAGAACGGGCCTACTGGCCAATTTTTTAAAGATGGACAGGTGATCTCCTGGTAATTATATCAACAGCGCCCCACACGCTATATTTGCAATATGAAGTTTGTTCCAAGATCAGCGGCAACGCGCCAGCGCATTATAGAAGCAACCGCTGAGCTATTTAATAAAAAAGGGCTGCTGGGTACCTCTGTCAGCGACCTGGAAAAGGCTACCGGGATGACCCGCGGAAGTATTTATGGTAACTTTGAGAACAAAGATGCGGTAGCGCTGGCAGCATTTGAGTTTAACTGGGAACGGAAGCAAAAGCTGCTTTTGGATGGCGCTGATAGCCACAATTCCTATAAAGACAAATTGCTGGCGCATGTGCTGCTGCATCACCCATCGGCTAAAACGCCTTTCACTCCCGGCGGCTGTCCTTTACAGAATACAGTTGTAGAAGCAGATGATACCAATAACCTGTTACGGGCTAAAGCAGCAACAGGGCTGCTATCCTGGACCAAAAATATCACCGGCATCATTGAAAACGGCATAAAAGCCAATGAGTTTAAGGCGGATACCGACAGTGTAGGCACTGCGCTGCAGATCATATCGATCATTGAAGGCGCCTCATTGTATTTCCGTTCCACCCAGGATATGAAATACGTCAATAAGTTGTTGGATACAGCAAAGAAAATTATTGACGACATATGTAAAACCTGAGAGGACGCCGCCAAAATGACTTTATTTTTTAAGACATGTTTGATGTATTTGAAAAATATCTGAATGGATTTTGTGAGATCTCACAGGATGATCTTGAATTGATCCGTCATGCAGGCACGGTCAAAAAACTGCGCAAATGGCAATCACTACTGCACGACGGAGAAAGCTGGAGATCGATCTGTTTTATCAGCAGCGGTTGTTTGCGCCTCTATCGTTACGACGAAAACGGCAATGATCACACCGTCCGCTTTGGTATTGAGAATTGGTGGATCGGGGACCAGGAAAGTTATTACCAGGAAAAACCGGCCAAATATAACATTGAGGCCCTGGCAGCCAGCAGCGTGATCTTGTGGACGAAACCGGCCTGGGAAGAGCTGATGCAAAACATACCTGTGCTCCGGGATTTTTTTGACCGTCTTTCAAACAGCGCTTTTGTAGCCAGCCAGCAACGCATCTATTCACTAATCAGCGCTTCTGCGGAAGAGCGCTATCGCGAGTTCCAGGAAACCTATCCCAGTGTGTTCAACAAAGTTCCCCTGCATATGGTCGCCTCTTATCTTGGCATTTCGCGGGAAACCCTGAGCCGGGTCCGCAAAGATCTTTCAAAAACAAAATAAACCTTCAGGAGCAACCCTAAAGGTTTATTGTATACGGTTAACTACCACTTTTAGATGCTGGGATACAGCACGGTATCAGTGCTGGTTGCTTCCAGTTGCGACGCAATATGCAGGATGGTCGATTCCGCTAACCAGCTGCCCACCACCTGTACATTGATCGGCAGGCCTGTTTTACTGGTACCAAAACGGACAGACACGCCCGGCAAACCAGTGATGTTCAACGGCACAGTAGCGCTTTGCAGTAAGAAAATACTTTCCTTTTGCCCTTTGGGTTCGATCGTCTCAATATCATGCCCATGTGAAATAACCGGCAATACAGGAGTGATCAATGCGTCGTATTGCTGGAAATATGCCGCAAAACCATCACGCAGCCGCTCGGCTGACTGTTCCGCAGCAATATAGTCTTCGAATGTGGTTTCAGCGTATGCTAACACCGCATTCACATATTTGAAGACCAGTTCATCAGGCTGACCGGCAATAGCCGCCCGCATCGCCGGTTTCATTTCCATCATATGCAGTTTCACATAATAATCCAATGCGAATTCTTCCTCCAGCACCGGAATGCGAACTTGCTCAACGGAGTGTCCCAGTTGCTTAAGCGCATCAGCGGCAGCTGCCACCGCAATACCAATTTCGGGATCGATAGGTCCAAGGCCCGGCTCCACAAGCCAGCCGATACGGAGTTTTTTATTGGTGATGTTACCAATACCTGCGTCAACATGTAGCGTACTGGAAGAAAACCCATCCTGTCCATCAGGACCAGCCAGCACGGAATAAGCCAGTTGCAGATCGCGGATGGTGCGCGCCATAGGGCCAACATGCCAGAAACGGCGTGGGGCACGCGGCCATATACCCGTCATCGGAATGCTGCCATGGGTAGCTTTCAAAGCAACAATGCCGGTCAGTGCGGCATGCCCGCGTACGGAAATGGCAAGATCGGTCCCTAATCCCAATGGAGACATACCTGCCGCAACGGCTGCGGACTCGCCACCGCTGGAACCGCCCGGCGAAAGTTGCAGATCCCATGGATTGTTTGTCCTGCCGGAAAGCAGGTTGTTGCTCTCTATCCAATAAGAGAACTCCGGCAGATTTGTTTTTCCGATCAGGATACCACCCGCATTTTTCAGCCGGGCAACCGTAGTGGCATCGGTGTCCGGTGTGCGGCCTTTAAAGATTGGCGAACCCCGCTGCGTTAATAGCTTCGCGGTGTCGATCGAGTCTTTTGCAGTAAAAGGCACGCCGTGCAGGGGCCCTAATGCATCGCCCCTTAACACGGCGGCTTCTGCCGCTCTAGCGGCATTCAAAGCGGTATCTGAAATTGTTACGATGGCGTTCACCTTTGCGTTAACCGCCTCAATGCGGTCAAGATGTGCCTTCACTACTTCAACTGGCGAAATTTCGCGGTTGCGGATCAATTCCGCTAATCGCGTTGCGTCCTGGTAGTAAACCGGATCGGTTTTACTTTGTTGCGTATTCATACTACACGTATTGTTGTTAAAAATGTACTGCGCTTTATGGTGGCGCTGGCACAAAATTATCGTATGAACGCCCTTCCCAACGGACGCAGATGACACAATATCACATTGACATTTGTCACAGTTTTTAATTACGACCCGCGCCCATACCGCCGTCAACATCCCATACCGCTCCGGTGATCCAGGCTGCATCATCAGACAACAGGAAAGCAATCGTCGCCGCAATCTCCTCAGCACGGCCATTACGCCCTAACGGATGCATGGCATGTAGTGTCTTATATACTTCCTTCGCATCTTCCGGAGAGCCCGCCAATTCATCCAGCACACCCGTTTCCACCACGCCGGGGGCAATCGCATTCACCCGTATATGATCCGCCGCCAGTTCCATGCCTACCTGTTGGGTAAAAGCCTGCAGGCCTGCTTTGGCCATAGAGTAGGTAGCCGTGGGCGTTGCCTTTACTGCCCTGGTCGCCCAGTAAGAACCAATGTTCACAATAGCGCCGCCTCCAATTGCTTTCATCTTTCTGGCTACTGCCTGAGTAATAAAAAAGAACCCGCGGTTGATATCCAGGAATGCATCATAATCATCCGGAGTAGAATCCAGGAAAGGTTTAGGTGCAAAGAAACCAGCAGCATTTACCAGGTAATGAATTGGACCAAGCGTGTCCAGTTCATTAATAAAGGCTTCCACATTGGATGCATTGGCCAGGTGCACAGTTTTGCCTTCAACAGCGCCAAATGCGCTTAATTCTTTAACAGCGGCTGTTACGCTTTCCTGTGATTTGCTGGCAATGATCACCCGTGCGCCATAAGACAATAACAGTTGGGCGGTTGCTTTACCCATGCCGCTGGATCCGCCAATGATCAAAGCTGTCTTCTGCTGAAATGTTTGTTGTTGCATGTTCGTTTGTTTTCAGATTGGACGCAGGTCTTTTACAACTGTGACAAACTTTTTAATTAAAATGATGGAATTGTTGGATAAGCGGGTCAAAACGCAGGCACCGAAACAGGTCATTGGCAATATCAATATGGATAGGCGCTGTGGCAGCGGCCTCAGTGGCGTCCTGGGGTGGAAGCTGGTCAAAATGCTGCAGGGCCAGCACTTGCAGCCAGGTACGGAATGTCAGCTGGCGATCGTAGGTGGCAATGACTGCGATCATTTTTACAAATACCTGCCGGGCCCATTCATAGGCTTGTTGCGGATTGCCGGAACGGCTTAGCGCCAGGTCAAATACAAAATGCTGGTAACGTTGGATCAATTGCTGCAGGGCAGGCAACACGCCCTCGCAAACCTGGTTAACCAGGTGCTGGTCCTCCTGATCGTTAATATGCATGGGTTATTGGTTCAGCAGGAATAAAGCCTTTACATTGGGGTCCATTAGCAGGGAGGCGATCAGTTTATCTTCTTCCGGCATGGGCTCATACGGTTGCGCGGTGAACAAACTTAGATACTTACCCTCCATTAACTGGTCAAGCTCCTTGTTCTTTAGGCCTACCAGGGCGCCAATGCTTTCCAGGGCATCAGGGGTGAACTGCCGGGTAACCGCATCTACCTTGCCTTCTTTGATAAATCCTTTGGTCTTTTTATGACAACGGCAGGGATTGTTGGGATTGATGAGTCCACATTTGTTATCCATGAACTGGAACAGATCATGTTTGGCGCGGGATAGCTGTTTACGGAAATTCTCCGGGGTTATATCCAGTAATTGCGCCGCTACAGGTGATTTCAGGTTGAATATCGCCCCAAGGATCAATATAATGCGCTGCTCGCGGTCCAGGCATAGCAGGGTAGAGGCCATGCATCTGTTACGCACGTCTATGATCTGTTCCCGGTATTCGTCCCGCTCGGCGGCGGTCATATCTTCTCCGGAATGCAGCTCTTCACACACAACGCCCAGTTCCTCAAAGGAATGGATATCTTTTTCGGCTTTCTTACGCTGGGCGCTCAGGAAATGGTTCATGACCATCCGGTACAACCAGGTGCGGAAGCTGCTTTTAAACTCGAACTGGTGCAGCCGGGTCAGCATCCTGATCAGCACTTCCTGCGTAAGGTCAGCGGCATCGTCTGCATCGCGCACCAGTTTCAGCGCCAGGTTGTAAATAAACCGCTGATGTAACCGCACCAGCTGTTCAGCGGCCTCCCGGGAGCCGGCATATACCTGCTCTATCAGTGACCGGTCCTTAGTTTCGTCGTACTGTGCTGCAAATGGGTACATAAAACGAATTTTTAAGGTTAGACGCACGTTTTTTAAAACTGTGACAACTTCTCCCGCATGGGTGATGACAGGTACAAATGCCAGAGCATCATGGTGGCCACAGACCGGTAGGGCTGCCAGCCGGCCGCTATTTCCAGCAGGCGTTCCCTGGGTGTATCTTTCGGCAGCTTCTTAAGCCGTTTAAGGGCGTTAACGGCTGCCAGGTCCCCAATCGGGAATATATCGGTGCGCTGTAATACAAACATCAGGTACACATCAATCGTCCAGTTGCCAATGCCCTTTAGTGTGATCAGTTTTGCCCTTACCGCGTCGTCAGGCAATTGCGCCAGCATGTTAAGATCCAGGCTGCCGTCCGCCAGCGCCATTGCCAGACCTCTGGTATAGATCGTTTTCTGACGGCTGAAATAACAAGCTTTTAACTCCTCATCAGTCAACGCCAGGAACCTGGCCGGCGTCACCTCCTGTAACCGTTCTTTCAGCTTATTCAGGGCAGCCAGCGCAGAAGCCAGGGATACCTGTTGCTCCAGTATAATATGAACAAGGGTCTCAAAACTGTTAGTCCTGGTCCACATGGGCGGATAACGGTGCGTTTGCAGGATCATCGCCAGATCATCATCTGTAGTAGCTAATTGGTCACATATCTGCTGGAAGTTCTCTTGATTGAATTGTTGTATCATCGCTCACCATAACCCGGCTCCGGGCATTTGGAACTAATATACTCGTTTTTAAATACTTTTGGGAATTGCTTATCTTTTGCCATCATCGCAAACAGGCAGTACCTGCTTAAAATATCGGAAACATGGCCATTTCAAAAAATAATAAGACCGGCAGTACAGCTGCTATGAAAGAACGGTTAATGCCCGTAAAACCATCCGGGAAAAAAGATGAGCCAGTCTCAATGGTGGATCTTATCCATGACCTGGTAAGACATATCCCCAAAGGCCGGGTAACTTCATACGGCGCGGTAGCTAAGGTGCTGGGCGTGCCCAATCCCAGGATGGTAGGCCATGCTATGGGCGTATCAGCCAGCAACGGCAAGGCGTATCCGGCCCACCGGGTGGTCAACAGCGCGGGCCGTTTATCAGGCGGGCACCAGGATGGCCGTAAGCAGGCGCTCGAAAAAGAAGGTGTAGTGGTAAAAGGAGATAAGATCATTGATTTTAAGACCCTGTTCTGGGACCCGGCCGTAGAGTTATAGCCGCTTACTATGCCCGGCTGGCCAGCGTAAACAACACATACACCCCCACCATCATCGCCAGCAACGCCACTGTCCATACATGCCGCCCTTTCCAGGGCGCTACATCCACCACATTGCTCACCACCGGTACATACGGCACAGGCAAAGGATAAATACGCCCAATGACCAGCATGATCACACAGGTGATCACAAACAGGATAGCCAGCACATGCAGGAAATGTAACCCGGTAGGAAATACCGTTTGCGTAAACCCGTAGGATAGGATAAAAAAAGCCAGCCCCACCTTGGCCGCCAGCGGCGGCACCCGCCGGGTCAGGAACCCCACCAGCAAAATAGTGAAGATAGGCACGCTAAAGAACCCGCCTACCATTTGCAGGTAGTTATAAAAGCCGCCCTTCGCAAAAATGATAAAAGGGGCAATAAACATGGCCAGTAAACAAATGCTCAGCTCAAACCGTTTGGCAACACGCAGTAGCTGCCGGTCGTCTGCCATACGCTGCTGTTTTTCCAGCCAGGGTTTGTATACATTCAGTATAAACAGGGTGCTGGCGCTGTTAAGCCCTGCATTGTAAGTGGTAAAAGTGGCCCCAAACAGGATGGCCGCCATATAACCCACAAACACCGGCGGCGATACATCGCTCACCATCCTGGGAAATACTTCGGCCGTATTATGCAGGCTGCTGTACATATGTACGGCTATCAGCCCGGGAATATTAATGAGCAGGGGAGAGAGTATCTTTCCAAAACAGGCCAGCGCAATACCTTTCTGACAAACAGCCAGGTTGCGGGAGCCCAGTACCTGTTGTACAATATATTGTTCCGTGCCCCAGTAATAAAGGTTTACCAGTAACATACCGGTAAAAAGCGTGCTGAAAGGCACGGAATCTTTGGGGCCGCCCATCACCCGCATATGCTCCGTTTTGGAGGATAGTATCACGGCCAGCCCTTCGCTGATGTTGCCGTGCCCCAGGTAACGCAGGCCAAACCAGGGCAGCAGGATGCCCCCGGTAAACATAGCGGCGCCTAACAGCACGTCTGAGACCGCAATGGCCCGCAGCCCGCCCAGTAAACAATACAGCCCGCCTACTGTGCCCATGATCCATACCAGGATCCATATACTGCTCCAGTAGCTGATACCGTAATGATCAGAAAAATGGAATAAACCGTTAAACGCCACCGCTCCGCCATATAATACAGATGGCAACAGGTTTACAATATAGTTAACCAGGAAAATGAGCGAAACAATACGCTTCACGCTGCTGTCATACCGCCGCTCCAGGTAATCAGGCGTAGTGGCTATACCCGTGCGCAGGTAAATGGGCATAATGAATTCAGATACGATCAGCATAGCGGCTACGGAGGTCATGCCCCAACCTATTACGCTCATATTATTAGCATACACCAGCTCATTCTCGCCCACAAAAAGCACCGTATTGATATTGGCAAACAGCAGGCCGCTGCCTACCGCAATAAAACCCAGGTTGCGGTTGGCCAGGAAAAAACCCACGATCGTGTTAAGCCGCTCCTTTCTTGTCTGGTACCAGGATATAACACCAATCGTACCCGTTATCAGTAAAAAGGTAAGGAGTGTTGTTGCATTCATACAACACGGAAGTTAACAGAAATATTTAAAAATCCACCCTTACCGGGTTCCTCCCGTCCCATGGTATGGTTTTGATCACCCGTCCGCCAGACAGGACCTGGATGCTGTATTGGCTGGCGCGCCGTTTAACCGTTATATCAAAATCCCGGTTAAAGGCCCGGATGTTCCGTAAGGCCATTTGATTCCACTCCTTAGGCATCCGCGGACAAATATAAAAAGCATTAAAGCTCACCGGATCAAACCCAAACAGCCCTTCCGTGATCACCCGGCAATACAACCCGCTTTCTGCTGCCAGGTGCCGCTGGTCGCCTTCCGGCCATGCCTCTATCGCATAGGGCACATGGTTGCCCAGCAGCCGTTGGGCGGAGTAGTATTTAAGATAGGGCAGGGTGGTATCTACCATGCCGGCGCGCAGCATACCGCGGAAAGCATACAGGGTAGACCGGTCCCAGAAGGTTTTGGAACCTGCCTCCGTTAATATGCCGTTTTTTGTCCACAGCCGGGGAGAGAGCAACGCCCGTACCGTGCCCGCTTTTCGCTCAAAAATGTCCATCACCAGGGGGATACAGATCCAGGAGCGCAGTACCGTATTGCCATCGTAATACTGGTAGGTAGGATAACCTTCTACCGTAGCGCCAAAATAACGCTCAATGTCTTTCCTTAACTGTACCGCTGCCTGCCGCAGCTGTTGGGAGACTGGCTGCAATCCCAGTGTGGCGGCCAGCCGGGAGGCATATACATAAGCGCCGTAAGCCAGCACGTTGGTGGAGAGATTGATCTTACCGGCTTTGAACCGGCCTTCCAGCTCATCAGAGTCAGAGGTGATCACGCCCTCCGGGGTAGTGTGGCGGCGCAGGTATTCATTACACCAGGAGATCAGGGGCCACAGGCGTTTAGCCGTGGTGGTATCGGCGGAGTATAATGCAAACAGCGAAGCGCCATAGGCGATCATGGCCTGGTCGCCGCGGTCGCCGGCGCCATGCCAGGTGCCCGTACCTTCTGCAATAATGGAACTGGGGATAGGTTTGTAATCATCATTCATATACCCGGCAAACAGCCGGAAAGCGTTCCTGGCAGATTCATTGCCCTCCGGGTATCCCAGGAAAGGGAAAAAGGGATTCACATACTCTGCCTGGTCATTGGCCCAGATGGCGGCATAATAGTCGCCGCCGCCCGGCGCATGCATCAGGCCCTGTTTAGTATCAAAAATGCTTTCCGCCGCCCGTATCTTGGCAAAGCCAAACATCCGGTTGATGGTATCATTGGGCGTTTCCAGCACCAGCGAATGTCCCAGTTGCGCTACCAGCGCTTTCCTTTTTTCCAGCTCATAAGCGGCGGAGAAGAAATAAGGCCCCTCGCTGGCTTTATAGGCAGAGATCACCACGGCAAACGCATGTTGCTCCCCCGGCTGCAATGTAAAGGAACCGCCATCATATACCCGGTAATTCAGCGTGTAGGCGCCATACACGCCTTTACTGGCATCCGTTACCATACTGGTGTCCTGCATGGGGATGTTTATCATGACAGGCTTTTTCCCGGTATTGGAAAGTGTATACTTTTCTATATAGGCCGCTTTCTCTGTAGATGGGAATATTTGCCGGGTGATGGTAATACCGTTGCCGGCGCTGCTTTCAGATTGCAGGTAACCTTTTATATAAAATGATTGCGGTACTTCATGCAGGTAAGCGCCATCGGATTTTACGGAATCAATGATATGCTGTTCAAAGGTCCGTATCAGGCTGCCACGGGTATTATTGGGAATAGTGCGCAGCATGGGGAAAACAAGCTTCCGTTTCAGCAGCAACCCGCCCGTACTGTCTTTTCCGTAGTAGATAATAGCGGAGATCCTTTTACCGCTCATCTCTATATGGTCTGCATGGATCTCGCCATTTTTGATCTGCCATCCAATTCCTCCGTCGGGTAACAGTTGCCATTTTAACTGGGCATGCAATGGGTAGGTAGCCGCTAACAGCAGCCAGGTCAGTAAATATCTCATCTGCGTCTTTTATAGTGTCTTTCGTTTGGCCAGCACCGTGGGTATCACTTGCTGGATCTTTTCCCGGGTTATGACCGCCTGACCGGCTGTTTTGCCCATCAGCGCAAAATCGGTGGAGTAGGTGGTGATGCCTACAAACTCCTTGGCCGGTTCATCGTTATGGGACAGGAGGCCCACATCTTTACCCGGCTGTAATTTCTTCCGCTCGCATTCCTTCAGTATCTCCCACATGGCAAAGTTGTCCAGCGTAAAATACACCTTGCCTTTTTCCACCATACCAGCGGTAAACTCAGGGATGATCCGGCCTTTCATCTTAAAGTCCTTCAGGAATTTTTTAAAGGCCTTCACGATCTCCCTGGGGTCCAGTGATTGGTCAGAATGCAGGAAGATCATTTCATCAAATTGTTTAATGGCCTTGGCCAGCTGTTTGAAGGCGTTGTACGAGGCCTGTTCAAACTCCTGGGTAATATAGTTGAACTCGCCCTCCAGCGGCTCATAGCGGTCAAACATCAGGAATTTATTACGGGGAATGGCTTCCAGCAGCTCCCTGGTCTTAGGGTGGGGGATGGGCGCCACCACATACATGCCATACTTGCCCTTGATCTGTTGCAGGATGGTCTCAAAGATCTCGATATTGCCGTGGTGGAAGAAGATGTTCAGGTCTACCCCTTTACCCAGCTGCTGCCGGAAATTGCGGTAAAACTGCTCTTCAAACGTATCCAGGTTATACATCAGCAGGGCCACCTTCATGATCTGCTCTGTATTGCCATTAGCCACAAAATAACCCAGCCGGTAATTGGATTCTATGATGCCCCTGCTTACCAGCTCCTTGTATCCCTTCACGATCGTTTCCCGCGAAAACTTCAGCTCCCGGATCATAGTATTAACGGAGGGCAGCGCATCATCCCTCTTCAGCACGTCTTCATTAATGGCATTGATGATCCCCTGCACCAGGCGGTCATGCTTGGAGTAGGCGGATACTTCTTCGAGCTCCTTTATCTTTTCAAATACGTTTTCCATCAGGTTATAATTTTAATCCACCAACGCGGTCATCACCATGCCTGGTTGCAGCGGTACGTCTGCAAAGGAGATAAATTTACCGCGTTTATCCCGTTCCTGCAATGTTTTCAGCTTTCTGCCGCCGGCTTTGATATAGGCGTGCTGTCCGGTAAATTTCACCCGCCATACAATAGGCTTGCTGCCATGATGTTCCAGGGTAGCGCCGTTTTTATATTCGCATACCGTGATATGGCCGGCCAGCAGGGGAATGTTGGCTGCCGTTAGCGTATCCGCTGCAGGCCCGTTAAATAAGGTGCTTACCCGTTGGTGCTGCGCGTCTGCGTCTATGCCCATCAGCCCCTGTATAACCCCTTCCACTACGCCAAAAGATACTTCGGGGTACTCCCGGCGTTCCGTACCGGTATCCGCCAGGTGCAGGATATAACGCAGGGCCTGGTCATAATAGCCATAACGGCTAAGCACCACCGGAAAATAGGATTGGTTCTCTACATTCCAGTCATTGGATACCAGGTGCTCTACGGTATGGCGGGCACGGGTGCTGTCCTGCAGGGCATCGAACCAGAGAAGGAACGTTTCTCCTTCCCCTTTGCCAAAAGCGCCGTCGCGGGTAATATGGGTGTTGTAACGTTCTGCGCTGGCATCCCACCATGTATCTTCTATATGGCGGCGGTATTGTTCCGCTTTATGCCGGTAGGTTGCCGCCTCTTTTGCCTGCCCGTTGGCGGCTAGTATGCTGGCATAGGTTTCCAGGCCGCGGTACAACGCAGCTACCAGGTCCACGCCCATTTTTAGGTGCGGTACGCCCTCAGAATAAGAGGGCAGCCCCCGGCAACGATGAAAAGCGTCCTGCTCATTAAAAGGCTGCGGGGCATTGGGATAGGCCGGCCGCGCTAGCAGGGAGTCTGCCTGCAGTACCCAGGTATGGATGTACTCCTGCACGCTTTTATCATGGAAGCGGCGGAATACAGGATCGTTGATATAGCTTTTATCCCCCGTCCACAGGTACATACGCCAGCAGGCATTCAGTATATCAAAATTGGCGTTCAGGTTGTACCAGAACTCCTTGTCATTGCGGTAGTCCTCCGGCGCAGGTACGCCGTGTTTATTCATCTCCCAGTAAGAGCACCAGTCCTTCTCAGCAGAAATGTTTTTGGCAAACAAGGTCAGCATGTTTTTGTTAGCCGCCGCCAACCCCAGTATCTCCCCGCCAATGCATTGATGGGACACATCGCGCATACAGAAAGCAGATCTTGGCGGCAAAGCGGATTCATACCACGGACCAACGGGATCGCCCGGGCGTCCCTGGTAGGATAAGGCCGTTTGCTGCGCCCAGTTAAAAGCTGCTTCCAGCGCTTTGTTGGAGGAATGAAAAACCACCGGCCCATGTTGGGCATATAACCTAAATGAAAGCTGTATAAAAACAAGTAACAACAGGGATCTGATCATCATGAAAAAATTGCTGTTATCAATATAACAGGGCCGGATGTATGTGCTGCCATCCGGCCCTGTTCCGCTGTTAATTATAGTCCGGGTTCTGTGTAATATTCGGGTTCTTCTGGATCTCCGTGCGTGGAATGGGATAGAAATAGAAGCCGGGCGTCCAGGTCCTTTCCTCTACCGTTGTCTGTTGGTAGGTGAAGCTGCCATTCGCCTGTTTGGTGATGATCACCCCTTTGGCGTCTTCGGATCCCACTTCAGCAATACCCCATCGCCGGATGTCAAAATAACGGTGCCCTTCAAAACAAAGCTCTATCCTGCGCTCATGCCGGATCCTATCCATCAGTGCTGCATCTGCCGCTGTTACGGCCGGCAGACCGGCCTTCTGCTGCCGCAGCATATCCAGGTAGCTGCGGGCCTCTCCGTATTCGCCCAGTGCGGCGCAGGCTTCTGCATAGTTAAGGTAGATTTCTGATAAACGGAATACCACCCATTGTGATGTGGCAAATTCCTGTTTCTTCCAGTCTGTATTTTCATCCACCATCTTCCGCACACAATAACGTGTTTTAGAAGCGTTCCAGGGGGAGAATGGGCTTTGTGGCGAGTCGTCGCCCCCTTCATAGAATTGTGTAAGCCGGCCCTTGAACAGCTGGTTATTGGCTAGCACATCGGCATAAAAACGGGGCTCGCGGTTGGTATAGGGGTTTTGCGCCTGGGCGGGATTGTTCCAGCTGAATGCGCTGCCGTCTGCCATCTCAAACTCATCTACCATTTGTTGTATCACATTGTACGCGCTGTACCCGTCATACCCGTTGGGGCTAAGATCGCGGCTTACGGTATTGTACCGGTCTGCCTTTACCAGGCCGCTGAATACCCGGCCAAAGATCACTTCCGGGTTAAAGAGATCAAGGAAGGTCTTGTTATAGGTGCCGTTTGCGGCATTGCCATACAGGCTGTACATCTTACCGTTATAATCGATCACCGCTTTGGCGGCGTCCCTGGCATCCCGCCATAATTGCTGGTCATTGCTTTTATTAAAGTATGGACTGGCAGCATACAACAGCAAACGGGATTTAAGGGCCAGTGCGGCGCCTGCGGTAGCCCGGCCTTTATCTGCATCATTGGCCTGGTTGGCTGGCAGCAACTGTACTGCCTGACCAATATCCGCCAGTATAAAATCTTTGGTCTCCTGCCAGGTAGCCCGTTTTTCGTCAAACGTATTATCAGTTACATCATACACTTTGGTGATCAGCACCACGCCCCCAAAACGTTTCAATAGCTCAAAATAACTCATGGCGCGTAAAAAGTATACTTCCCCTTTCATACGGCGGATCAGGTCCCCGTTGCCGCTGGAGTCCACTTTATCAATATTGGCAAAAAAAGTATTGCAGTAACGCACAGCAGTATACAGGCTGTTCCAGTTATTCAGGGAGCCATCTGTCTGGTTGTCCGGCGTTGCTTCGCCTCGCACATATATATTCTCATTGGTCCAGTTAAAATTACCATACAGCTCATCCGTTTGTGCGGCCCAGCCAAATCCGGCATCCTTATAAGCCAGCACGGCCCGGTCATAGATACCGTTCACAAAGACCTCCGTCAACTTGGGATCGCTCCATACATCGTTTTCAGAATAAGCATTCTGCGGTTTCAGGTCCAGCGTATCCTTACAGGCCCCAAACAACAGGCTGGCCGCCAGTATACAAACAGCTGCATATAATTGAGTGAAATGTTTTTTCATACTGATGATTTGTTACCGTTAGAAACTAAGGTTTGCGCCAATGTTGATTATCCGCTGCTGCGGATAATAATAGCCGTTATCAACAGGTATTTCCGGATCGTAAGAAGGCCCAAACTTATCAATGGAGAACAGGTTGCTGCCATTCACATACACCCTGGCGCCCTGGATCTTCGCTTTGCTCAGCAGGGAAGAGGGGAAATTGTAACCGATCTCCACGTTCTTCAATCGCACAAAAGCGGCATTGCGTAACCAGAAATCAGAAGGCAAAGTATTTACGCCAAAGGTCCTGCCGGTAGGTCCGTTAAAATTCCGCGGGTATTTGTTATCGCCTTCTTTTTGCCAGCGGCCATCAAAGAACTCCTCCGCCATATTCAGCCCCGCAGGCGCCAGGTAAGATCTGGCCCTGGCCTGTCCCTGGAAGAAGATGGTAAGGTCAATATTCCGCCAGCTGCCGCTCAAGGAAGTGCCAAATATGATCTCCGGCGTCCTCACCAGCGGCATCCGCACCATATCCAGGCCGTTGATCTGTTTGTCGCCGTTTACATCCTTATAACGGATATCGCCGGGCGCCGTGTTAGCCGGGTGCGGGCTGTTATCTATCTCATGCTGGTTCTGGTAAATGCCTTCAGACTGGTAAAGGAACCATCCATCAACGGGCAGGTTTGTTTTCTGCTGATAGGCGGGAATGTCCGGCGCTTCATCCATAAAGATCACTTTATTGTGCGCATAGGTCATATTACCACGGATCGAATAAGAAAAATCCTTGCCCGCGCGGTTATTATAAGACGCTTCTACTTCAATGCCCCTGTTCAGCACACGCCCCAGGTTCTCCGCAGGCAGTATAAGACCGGTATAACCGGGCACTGACTCGCCGCGCGTGATAAGGATCCCGCTGCGCATAGAGCGGAAATAATCCAGGCTAAGCCCTATCTTGCCGCCCAGCAGCTGGGACTCTACCGCTATATCTGTAGTATTGGCTATTTCCCAGGTAATATTCCTGTTGGGTGTTGGCCCCAGGGTAAGGGAGCTTACCTGCGATGCGCCGGAGCCAAGCGAGTAACCAAATCCTTCGCCAAACAGGTAGGTCTGAATATAGTTAAAGGCAGATACGGCGTCATTACCTGTACGGCCCCACGAAGCCCGCAATTTCAGATCAGATACAAAAGAAGAGCGGAAGAAGGGTTCTTCAGAGATGCGCCAGGCGGCAGAGATCCCGGGAAAGAAACCATACCGTTTGCCTTCCGGGAAATTCTGAGAACCGTCATAGCGCATATTATAATCCAGCAGGTACTTATTCCGGAAATTATAGGAGATACGGCTAATGAAATTGATACGCCCGGCCTGCGCGGCTATAGAACCGTTCTGCTGCCCCGTAAGGCTGCCCGCAAACAGTTGGTCCAGCGAGTTGCTCAGGAAATTGGAGCGGTACGCCGTCAGCGTATCTGCTGATCCCTGGAAGCGCTCAAAGGCTACAAAGGCCTCCACTCCATGATCCCGGAACTTCCTGTTATAGTTCAGGCGCAGGTTCATCAATTTCTGCGAAAGATTGCCCCGCAGCTCTGCCAGGTTAGGCGTGATGGATGAAACGATCCGGGTATAGTCCTTTGTGGTGGGATCATAGCGGTACACCGGCGGCGGCGTTTGTACAAATGCCTTGGTCCGGTTCAGCGTAAGGTCATAGGCATAATAACCATCCAGCGACAGGCCATCCGTGATCCTGGAAAGGTTCCAGCTAAAAGAGGCCTTTGTTTGCAGGTAATCGTTAATGAAACGCTGATACCCTGCATCGCCGCTGGTAATATAGACCATGCTGTTATCCGGGCCGCCGCCTATGCCCGGACCTACCAAACCATTGGGATATGTAGCCACCAGGTAAGGATAGGCCAGCCACAGCTCCCGGAATATACCGCCGGCATCATAACCAGGTTTGGCGGCATTACGGTACTCATTGCGGTACAGCACATCTACGCCCACCTTAAAATTGTTGGTCACCTGCACATCCACATTCGCCCTGGCCTGCGCCTGTTTGTAATAGGCGGCATCTTCTTTGTAAATACCGTCCTGGTGCTGGTATTGCCCGGAGAGAAAATACTTCACTTTTTCTGAGCCGCCGCTCAATGATACAACATGGTTCTGCTGCATAGCCCAGGTTTTCATAATAGCATCCCACCAGTTGGTATTGGGATGCCCCAGCGGATCAGTACCATCTTTGAACAACTGGATATCCGCATCGGGCCAGGTCTTTTGCTGTCCCAGCAACGCATCATATTCATTGGTAGCCACCGCATACTCATAAGAATTCAGCATCTTAGGCACACGTGTAGGCTGCGTAAAACCCCAGTTAGTACTGAAGCTAAGCACCGGCGTACCGGACTGCCCGCGTTTGGTGGTCACCAGTATCACACCGTTAGCGGAGCGTGCGCCATAGATGGCCGCAGTCGCGTCTTTAATAACAGAGATGGATTCAATATCTGCGGGGTTTAACCGTGCAAATCCGCCAGACCTGTCCGGCACGCCATCTATCACTATCAGCGCGCCACTGGCGCCCAGCGTAGCCTTACCGCGTACAAAGATCTCCGCATTATCATTACCCGGTTCGCCGCTACGGGTATTAGCGATCAGGCCCGGCACCTGTCCGGCCAGTGAATTACTGATATTAACAGCCGGCGATTTCTGCAACTCCTTACCAGTCACCGCAGATACAGCGCCAGTAAGATTAGCGCGCCTTTTAGTCCCGTAACCGATCACCACCACTTCTGTCAATGCCTTGTTCTCATTCTGTAAAGTAACATCCGCGCTTTGTTTGTCTCCTACCGGCACTTCAACCGCCGTAAAGCCAGTAGCAGAGATCACCAGCACGGCGCCATTACCAGACACCCGGATGCTATAATGGCCATCATTATCAGAAATAGCCCCGGTCTTACTATTCTTTTCCATAACAGTAGCGCCGGGAATGGCTTCTCCCACATCATTCCGCACCTTACCACTAACAGTGCGGGTCTGCTCCTGCGCAAAAGAAATAACATAACTACATAATAAAAAGCATAGGAAAATAAGCGTGTTAAACAAGGGCCCCGCACTGAAGGTACAGGCAACAGGATACCCTTTATACTTTGATCTTTTCATAACAGAATTTGTTTGATGATGGAAGTATTGGCCGTACGGCTTATCGCATTTCATTGGTGTTCCCATATGTCCTCCCGGCCTATCAGCATTGCCAGGCAGGATTCAAAACGATCTTGACTGCCGCGGATTCATATCGCATTTCATTGGTGTTCCCATATGTCCTCCCCGGCCTATCAGCATTGCCAGGCAGGATTCAAAACGGCCCTTGGCTGGCGCGGGTTCATACTGGCAACACTTTATACGAACACCCCGCGGCAGACGCAGGCCGCTTTTGAACCTGCCAGGCGCGGCATAGATAAGGAACCATCTCGCCATGGAGTAATTTGAATGCGTACTGCTAACGAATGGTATCACGTCCCCCTTTTCATAACATTGATTTTGGCGGTGAATAAATTACCTGGTGGAATCTCTTATGACATATCACATGTTCTGGTCTGGTCTGTTCTGGTTTTACAAAGATAGGGAGCATTTTAATATTTCAAAATTTTTGTTTCAGCACGTCAGATGATCGGGAACAGTTGCGTAAAAAAATATAGGGCAAGAATCGCCCGCTTATCCATTACGTTATGAATAGTTGTTCCCTGATCCGTATACAGCCTTTTTCGGGAGAAATAAAACAGATCCGTGACCGGAGCATACAGTTTTGCGCCACAATACATATATTGTTGGAATAATGGCCAGGAGATCCGAACTGTTTCCCTGTGATCAGGCTACATTAGACGCCTATCAGGGACGCCTGAAGCAGAACCCGGTTATTAGCAAAACATTAACTATGAGAATGCGCATCGTACACAGCTGGCTTATTTTATTATTGCTCGCGGCCATACCATCGGCCGCACAAACCAATACTGCTGCCGCCGCGGTTAACCAGGGAGGCAAGGGCGCTTCACCGGCTGTGCCGCCGGCCTATAGCAACCCCGTTATCCCCGGCGATTTTCCGGATCCTTCTGTTATAAAAGTGGGCGATACCTATTATGCCACCGGTACCTCTTCAGAATGGGCGCCACACTACCCGCTGTTTACCTCAAAAGACCTGGTGCACTGGAAACAGCTGGGCTATATCTTTTCAAAGAAGCCGGAATGGACCACCGCCTCGTTTTGGGCGCCGGAGCTGTATTACTACAAAGACAAGTTCTATGTATACTACACGGCCAGGAACCAGCAAAAAGTATCCTATATAGGGGTAGCTGTGACGGATGATCCGGCTAAAGGTTTCACCGATAAAGGGCCCTTGATAACCATGGGAACAGAAGATATAGACGCTTTTGTTTTTAAGGACGATGACGGTTTATACATTACCTGGAAAGCCTACGGGCTGGATAAGCGGCCTATCGAGCTGCTGGGTTCCCGTTTGTCTGCCGATGGGCTGTCTTTACAGGGCGAACCTTTTTCCCTGCTGAAGGATACCGCCCGTAAAGGCATGGAGGGACAAAGCATTGTGAAACGGAACGGCTATTATTACCTGCTCTATTCCGCAGGCGGCTGCTGTGGCGTACCCTGCGATTATAACGTACGGGTGGCCAGGTCAAAGTCCCTGAAAGGCCCTTATGAATTAAACCCCGCCAATCCCATCCTGCACGGCAATACCAGCTGGATGTGCACCGGCCATGGCACGCCCGTGAAGGTGGATGATAAGCGCTGGTTTTACCTGTACCATGCTTACAATGTAAAAGACAACGTATATACCGGCCGCCAGGGCATGCTGGACGAGTTGTTCTGGGACAAAACCAGTGGCTGGCCTTATTTTAAACACGATAATAGCCCTTCGGCAGGCGATGCTGCCACACCGGAATGGCGGGATGATTTTGAGCGTGCAACACTTTCATTTAACTGGCAATGGAATTTCCGTGCCTATACGCCGGATGCAAAGCTGAATGGCGGTAAACTATACCTTTCCGGCAACGCCATAAAACCCAATACAAGCGGCACGGCATTGTGTTTAAGACCGTTAAGGGCCAGCTATGAAATAAGTACGGAGGTGGCAAATATCAATGCGGCGCTCAAAGGATTGGTGATATATGGGGATGATAAGGCCACCGCAGGCATTGGCGTTAAAGATAAGCAGGTGCTGCTATGGAAAGAGACAGATGGCAAACGGGAAGAGCTGCCAGGCATTACCTTATCTGATGCTGCGCCAGTGCAACTGAAGATAAAGGTGGTAGACGGCTGGCAGCTGCAATGTTCTTACCGTACGGGCAACGGCGCCTGGCAGCAGCTGCCGCAGGCAGGTAGCGACGCCAATTTCCTGGATGGGCGCTTTTTGAAACAGTGGGATAGGAGCCCCCGGCCAGGATTGTTGCAGCAAGGCGGGGCCAATGAGGCGGCCTGTTTCTCCTGGTTTAGCATAAAGTATGAATAAGCGCGATGATCCGATCGGGAAAAAGAAAAGCCATTTTCCCGCCGCTTTTTTTCCCGATCGGAGCGGGCTAATCAGACCGGGTGTCTTTCCTTTGCAGGAAATTTGAGCCAGTGAACTATTGCTACACCTTATGCTTACTCTTATTAGCGCACCTTACTGTATTTGCACAAACCGGGGCCATTAAAGGCAGGATCAGCTCTGCCGATGGACAACCAGCCCCCTATGTTACCATTGGTATAAAGGATACCCGTAAAGGCGCCATCACCGGCGAAGACGGGCTTTTTGTGCTGAAAAATATCAAACCTGGCAACTATGTGCTGGTGATCTCCCATACCGGCACTAAAACCTTGTATGAAACAGTTGTGGTGAACAGCAACCAGGCCACAGAAGTGACATTTGCGCTGG
The DNA here is from genome assembly GCF_008386695.1 of Chitinophaga agrisoli. Taxonomy (GTDB): domain Bacteria; phylum Bacteroidota; class Bacteroidia; order Chitinophagales; family Chitinophagaceae; genus Chitinophaga; species Chitinophaga agrisoli. The sequence continues at coordinate 330,056 of NZ_VUOC01000002.1, read as the reverse complement.
AAGCCACCTCCAGCCAGCTGAATGAAATTGTAATCAATGGCAGCAAAAGCGGCACGGTCAATAAAAAGCCGCTCAGTATCGGTAAGCTGCCGGTACCAGCCATAGACCTGCCGCAGGGAGTGGCTATCATCGGCCACGAAGTGCTGGAAGAACAGCAGGTACAGCGTATGAGCGATGTGGTAAAGAATGTGAACGGCGTGTACATGGCCTCTTCCAGGGCAGGCACCCAGGAGTCGTTCAATGCCAGGGGCTATGGTTTTTCCAGCACCAATATGTTTAAAAATGGCGCCCGTGTAAACTCAGGCGTAATGCCGGAAATGAGCTCCCTGGAAAAAGTGGAGATACTCAAAGGCAGCGCGGCCATCCTGTATGGTAACGTAGCCCCGGGCGCAGTGATGAATATGGTCACTAAACAGCCAAAATTCAATTTTGGCGGCGAAGTGAATGTACGCGCCGGCAGCTATGGGCTGTTTAAACCTGCTTTTGACGTATATGGCCCCCTTACTTCAAAAATAGCCTACCGCGTGAACGGTACCTTCGAAACGGCGGATAGCTACCGTGACCAGGTGCATTCCAAACGCTATTACGTAAATCCTTCCCTGGTATTCAAATTAAGCGACCGCACAGAGCTGCTGGTACAGGGCGATTACCTGAAACATGACTTTACGCCGGACTTCGGCATCGGCTCCCTGGATAACACCAAAATAGCGGACCTGCCCCGTAACAGCTTCTTTGGCACGCCCTGGCAGTATGCGCATACCCGGCAAACATCCGCCGGCGCTACCATTAAACACCAGTTAAATGGCAATTGGTCATTAAGCGGTACCTTCTCTTACCAGAATTATAACCGTGACTATTATGCTGTTGAGAGGATCCAGGCGGATGCAACCGGTAAATGGGGACGCCCCTTGAACAGGGCCTATAATAACGAGGATTACTACCTGGCGCAGGCAGACCTGACCGGTAAATTCAAGACCGGTGGCCTGGAGCATAATGTACTGGCCGGCGTGGATGGCGACAGATACTATACCGCGGCCTATTCCTACAACCAGCCAACCGCATATGACACCATTAACATCCTGCAGCCCGGCTTATATACGCCCCGTACTGATATGCCGGAGGCCAGCAGGATCAGGAGCGTAACCACTCCGGTAAACCGTTTTGGCGCTTATGTGCAGGACCTGGTGCGTATTTCGCCCAAGCTTAATTTCCTGGCCGGCGTACGCTTCTCCTATCTGCAGAACGAAGCGCCCAGGACCCTGGATTATAAAACCAACGTGAGCACCCTGGCCGCCGCCAAATACGATCATGCTTTTTCGCCCCGCGTAGGCCTGGTGTATAAACCCATTGAGACCATGGCGGTATTTGCCAGTTATGCGAACTCCTTTACGCCAAACAATGGCCTGGACGTAGACAGCAATGCGCTGAAACCGTCTGTTATTGATCAGTACGAAGTAGGCGTAAAAAATGATTTCCTGGGCGGCCGCCTTTCCGTGAATGTAACCGCTTACCGTATCAAAAACAACAACTACTCGCAGACCGCTCCTTTCCAGAAGGATGGGGTGACGCCAAATAACAATACCAATCTGAAGGCGCTCATCGGCGAAACCCTGAGCCGCGGCGTGGAAGTGGATATTGCCGGCCATCCCGTGGCCGGACTGGACGTTGTTGCCGGTTACAGCTATAATAACATTACCATAGAAAATACTACCGGCACAACCGGTGGCTCCATAGCCGGCGAACGGTTGGTTGGCAATCCTAACCATACTGCTAATGCCAGCGTATTCTATACTTTTCAGCAATACAAGATCAAAGGACTGAAGCTGGGCGTGGGCTATTATTATATAGGCCAGCGCTTTTCCGGTTGGAACAATACGATCGGGCAGTCACAGAAGTACAACCGCCTTATCTCCGTGCCCGGGTTCTCTACACTGGATATCAGCGCCGGGTATTCGGTTGGGCGCTTTGGATTGATCGCCAAGGTATCCAACGTTACCAATACTTATAACTACTACGTACACGAGAACTACAGCATTAATCCTATACCGCCTGCCCAGTTCACGGGAACGGTATCCTATAAGTTTTAAGGGAATGATCCTTCAATAAAAAGGCGGTCGCAGGTTTCTTGTGGCCGCCTTTTTTAGTACGCAACACGGGGAGCATTCCAGGATGCGCACCAGATTGAAACGATATTTTTACCTTTACCGAACAATCGGTAAATTATGCGTGCACAAAAAATTGAATCAGGGGACCTGGATCAGAAGCTGTTTGAGCTTTTTAGCCAGCTGGGATACGACGGCGCGTCCATGGAGCTGCTGGCAAAGGCCACAGGGCTTAAAAAAGCCAGCCTGTACCACCGTTTCCCCCTTGGCAAAAAACAAATGGCCCTGCGCATGCTGGAGATAGTCGCCGCCTGGATCCGGCAGCATATCATTGCCGTGGCAAAGGATAAAGATGTAAAGCCGGAAATACGCCTGAAAAAGACAGTAGCTGCTATTAATAAGCTTTATAACGGAGGCGCTAATAATTGCCTGCTAAGAACACTCTCCGTTGGCACAGATGCGGAAGATTTTAAAGGCAGTATAAGCAACTGCTTCCACCTGGTGACCGAAGGTTTTACAATTATTGCACGCGACCTGGGCGCCTCGCCGGAAAAGGCCCGGCAAAAGGCGAAACAGGTGAACCTGTTGATCCAGGGCTCATTGGTAGTGGCCGGCGCCACCGGGGAAACGGGTTATTTTAAGCAATCGCTGTCTAAGATCCCATCCTTATTAGCCGCATGAACCAGCCCGCCATGGCTACTAATATCCCATCCCCCTCACTGTTCCTCATGGCACTAATCAACGCTTTTATGGTACTAACCACCTGAAAATAGGTTTTTATGTTCTAATTTTACCGATCGTTCGGTATATTTGTAGTAGCAAACGATCCGGTCGTTTAAAATATTGGTTATGAATTACCCACAACTGGCGTTTACAGACGCTATCAAACAACAGCAGGAGGAATGGGGCAGCCGCACGGCCTATGCCCGCATGGAGAACTTCAGATATGTGGATGGGTTAACAGATGCTGAAATTGAATTTATCCGGGAACGCGACAGCTTTTATATGGCCTCCTTCGGAGAAAATGAATATCCTTATATCCAGCACCGGGGAGGGCCCAAAGGTTTTATTAAGGTAATTGACAGGGACACCATCGGTATCGTGGACTTTTCCGGGAACCGTCAGTATATATCCGTTGGCAATATCACTGAAAACCCGAACGTCTCGCTGATCCTGGTATCTTACCCACTCGGGGCCAGGTTAAAGATCTATGCCAAAGCCAGCATTGTAGCGTTGGGAGAGGATGATCAGTTGTACGAATACCTGAAACCCGCTGATTACAGGTTTAAACCGGAACGGATGATGATCTTTAAGATCCAGGCGTACGACTGGAATTGCCAGCAGCATATTATGCCACGGTACAGCGAATCTGAAGTTCGGGAGCTATTTACCCGGCAACAGCAATATATCAGTAAGTTAGAGCAGAAAATAAGGGAGCTGGAGCTAAAACCGCCATCCGGTGAGCAGGAGAAGCCGTAGCTATCCGGTATACAACGAATGGTTATCTTTGCAGTCTAAAAACGGGAGAAATATATGAGTATTGAAAAAGCTATCTTGGCCGGAGGTTGTTTCTGGGGCGTGGAAGAGCTGATCCGTGACCTGCCCGGCGTTACCGCCACCAGGGTGGGGTATACCGGTGGCGATGTGCCCAATGCCACCTACCGGAATCATGGTACGCATGCAGAAGGTATTGCCGTAACATTTGAAACGGATAAACTATCATACCGCACGCTGCTGGAATTCTTCTTCCAGATTCATGACCCTACCACCCGCAACAGGCAGGGTAATGATATAGGGATGTCTTACCGCTCCGCCATTTTTTACCTGAGCGATGAACAAAAGGACACCGCTAATGCGTTGATCGCGGAAATGACAGCGTCTAAAAAATGGCCGGGCCCAATTGTAACAGAGGTAAAACCGGCCGGTGACTTTTGGGATGCCGAAGAGGAGCACCAGGATTACCTGCGCAAACATCCAAATGGGTATACCTGTCACTTCATACGGCCTGACTGGAAACTGAGCTAAGCCACCCTGGCCAGTAACGATAAAAGCCCCTGTATACCAATGGCATACAGGGGCTTTGGTTTGCCGGAGGGCGCGTTTTGTCAGGATTGCACAAAAAGCGCGACTATACAGGTGAATAAATTCTAAAACCGCTAAAAAAAACAACAATGCTTAACTGGAATGATGTGTTGAATTTTGCCGGTAAGGGAAACCCCACACCGGACCGCAGGGTAGAAAAAACAGATGCGGAATGGAAAGCTTTGTTAACGCCGGAGCAATTCCGGGTAGCCCGCAAAAAGGGTACGGAAGCTAAATTCAGCGGAGAGCACTGCAGCCGCTATGAACCGGGCAAATACAGCTGTATCTGCTGCGATACCGAGCTTTTTGATTCAAGCATAAAATTTGATTCCCGTACCGGCTGGCCCAGTTTTACACAGCCTGTAAAGGAGAATGCCATCAAATACGAAAAAGATGAGTCTTATGGAATGGTGAGGGTAGAGGTGATGTGTAATACCTGCGACGCCCACCTGGGCCATGTATTCCCGGACGGTCCCCCGCCCAGCGGCCTGCGCTACTGTATTAATTCCGTATCCCTCAATTATGTGGAACCGGTAGCAGGCGCTCAACAGTAAAACATACAACCGGAATGTATTACATTTGATGCCAATAAGAAAAGGCCGCGTTTGCGGCCTTTTTATTTACGGTTATGCAACAGTTTATTCATTATTTCCTTCATTTCATATTCCCGGTCTTCATCGCCTGGTTTTTTTACCGGAAAACCTGGCTAAAAGCCTACCTCATCATGCTGGCCACCATGCTGGTGGATGCGGATCATCTGCTGGCCAGGCCTATCTACGATCCCTGCCGCTGCAGTATAGGCTTTCACCCGCTCCATAGCCCGGTGGCCATTGCGGTATATTGCCTGTTGCTGTTTTTTCCAAGAACAAGGCTTATTGCCATTGGGCTGCTGCTACACATGGCGACAGATGGGATAGACTGTTTGTTTATTCTGAAACATTGTTTGTAGATTATTTCGCCCTGTACAGCGGATGGGGCGGTAATTGCGCGCCTTTTACCGCATTGAGCAGGGGTACGATATATTCCCTTTTTACCCCGTTGTAGTCCTCCAGGGTGATCTTATTGCCGTTCCGCTGCGTTAACCAGGCGCCCACCCGGAGTACCAGCCGGTCCACCGGTGATAGCTGCCTCACTGTTAATTTACCGGGCACAAAATAGTACTGGCATTTATCCCGGAGCTCCGCCGGCATATTGGTTTGATAATAGGCCAGCAGTTTGTTTTTTTCGTGCAGGGGCGTGCCGGTTACGACGAACAGGAACAGTTTTTTGCCCGCCAGCAGCTGGCGGTGTTTCCGGAGCCAGCCACGCAGCTGGAACTTGCCCAGGTAAACACTGGTGCCGATGATAATATAGGAGCAGAGGGCCAGCTGTTCCTGGTATTCATATCCCGCTTCTACCGCATAAAAATCCAGGGCGCTACTGAGCCAGTCTGCGTATTGCCGGGTAGCCCCATATTTCCCTTTGTAAATAATTATACCTTTCATTGCATCATCAGTTTACAAACGGGCGCCATGGATAGTGAGGGGGCAAAGGTATGGGCTGGCATAGTGGAGGGAAATGATGAAGTTCATGCGGGTGGCTGATCGTGGTCAGGATAGCCGCTCGCCGGAGCCTTTGCCAACTTTTTTTCAAAAAAACAGGCCTTCCCTCTTGACTCTCCCCTTAGGTCATACCCTATATCTGCCCTCATAAGGTATAAATCCAAACGATGGACAACTATTCTGTTAAAAAGCTGGCCAGACTGGCACGGGTAAGCGTGCGCACCTTACACCTGTATGATAAGATGGGCCTGCTGAAGCCTTCCGCCCGTAACAGTAACTAAATTAAAAAGCCCTGATGCAACCGCATCAGGGCTATCCTTAATCTATTTACGCAGTCTCCTACTGCTCCTCCAGCAACTCATCCACCGTTTTCTCAAACTTCGCCTTAAACCGCTGGTGATACTCCCCCGCGCCCGGGCCATAAAATGTCGTCTCCACCTCTCTTACCACGCCATTTTTGTCCAATATCACAGAAGTAGGGAATACCTTGATCTCCGTTAACTGCGGCAGCGTTTTTTCCGTACGCTGCGGATCACCTACCGCCACGCCGGTATTCAGCATGGGATACTGCACATTAAACCGGGTCTGGAATTTCCGGAGGCTATTATGGGAGCGTATACTATCGGTGCTCTGCTCATAGGCCAGGGCAATGATCTCTACGCCCCGCTGTTTATTTTTCGCATAATACTCGCTTAAAAACGCCGTTTCATCCATACAATTCGGGCACCAGGAGCCCATCAGCTGCAGTATCACCACTTTGCCCTTATACCGTTCGCTTTGCAGGGATACCGGATGGCCATCCAGGTCGCGGAAGTTGAAATCCACCTTGCCATCACTGCCTTCCTTTACTTTAGTAACAGCAGCCGTAAGGGTCACACTGTCCGTTTTTACGGCGGTCCACCGTTCAGTAGCCGCTGTGCCGGCGTAATAAACGCCATTCAGGCTATCCGGATGCAGCCGGGCGGCCAGCAGAATGGCATGTGCGCCATCAAAAGTGGAGAGGAACAGGGAGTCATTGGTAATAATACCATTCAGGTAGCGGTAGTCTGCCGCCGGCGTTAGCACAGAGCCGGAAACAGCGGCGCCCTGCTGCGCAAACTGGCCAATGGCCTGCCGCTTGGTTTGGTTGGCCCGGGTAAAGGTAAAGCGCCATTTACCCTGTATGGCAGCCGGCTTACTCGCAGCGGCAGCCCTAAAGCGGGCCTGTCCTGCCACAGCGGTAAACGGTAACAGCACATCGCCATTGGGCCCGCCGCTGATCCATACGCCGCTGATGCTATCCCGGGAAATGATCCTGGCTTTAAAATCAGATTCAAATACAGGCAGGCTGAAAATAAGGGAGTCCTGCCGCAGGCTGGCTTTGCCCGCATTAACCCTTTCCTTTCCGTTTACAATAAACACGGTGTATTGTTGCTGTTGTTGTTGGATGTCTAATTCAAAAGGAATGTGATGCCCGTCTGCGCGGTGCAGTACGGCGCGCCATTTACCCGGCTGCAGGCCCTGTGCGCTAAGCTGCAGGAAAAATACCAGGCACAAAGCTAAAAGTCCATATTGTTTATTCATGATACCGTTCACTGTTTTATAGATGAAAATAGGAAGAAATATTGTTTAAAGCGGCTGGAATGCTTGCAAACCGGATGCCAGATAACGATAATAGCTGCCCGGATCATAGTCCGTTCCCTGAGGGGGTACCAGCGGTACTTGCGTGGCAGGGTTCAGCAACACATAAAAAGGCTGGGCATTGGCTTTAAAGCGGGTAGCTTGTATATCACTGTTCAATGCGCCAATGGTGGTGATCTTCCGGTGACTAAAGCTGCTTATATATTGTTCCGCCGCCGGCAGGGCGGTTTTATCATCCACATACAATTGGATCAGCACATAATCATCCCGGAGCAGGGGCAATACTTTCGCATCTGGCCAAACACTGGCTTCCATCTTCCGGCAGTTTACACAGGCATGCCCGGTAAAATCGATCAGCACCGGTTTATGTACTTTGCGGGCATAGGCCAGCCCTTCCTGGTAATCGAAAAATGGATCTAAGTGCAGCGGGCGGTCAAACAGCTTTTCATACTTACGCGGCTGCGTTTCAGCTACCTGCGCCGTGCTGCTGCCGGATGATAACAAAGGCGTATACAGGTCAAAATCCTGACCGGATTGCGGGGGTAAAAAAGCAGCAATAGATTTTAACGGCGCGCCCCACAAACCGGGTATCATGTATATGGTAAAGGAGAACACGACAATGGAAAGAAAAAGCCGGGGTACGGTAACATGCGTTACCGGGCTGTCATGCCCAAACTGCAGTTTGCCCAGCAGGTAAAATCCCGCCAATGCGGCGATCACGATCCACAGCACCAGGAAAACCTCCCGGTCCAGGAAATGCCAGCGGTAAGTAAGGTCCACATTACTCAGGAACTTCAGGGCCAGCCCCAGCTCCAGGAAACCCAGGCACACCTTCACGCTATTTAACCAGCCGCCGGATTTAGGAAGACTTTTAAGCCAGGAAGGGAACAGCGCAAAAAGTACAAACGGCAGTGATAATGCCAGCGAAAATCCCAGCATGCCTATTGCGGGGCCCAGGCGTGCGCCAGAAGTGGCGGCCTGCACCAGCAGGGTGCCAATAATAGGCCCCGTACAGCTAAAGGACACCAGGGCCAGCACCGCCGCCATAAAAAAGATCCCCGCAAAGCCCTTACGCCCGGTATTCTCTTCCGCTTTATTCAGCCATTTATTGGGCAGGCTTATTTCGAATGCGCCAAAAAAGGAGGCCGCAAATACCACCAGCAGCACAAAGAAGATAAAGTTAAAGATACCGTTGGTGGAAAGGGCGTTCAGCGCATCCGACCCAAACGAGATAGTGATCAGCATACCCAGGCCCACATAGATCAGGATAATGGAAAGGCCATATACCATGGCGTCCAGTATGCCCTTTTTCCGGTCTTTATGCCGTTTGGTAAAGAAGCCTACCGTCAGCGGCAGCATGGGAAATATACAGGGTAATAACAGCGCTGCAAAACCGCCCAGGAAACCGCCCAAGAAGGTGGCCCAAAGGCTCAGCGGTGGCGCGGTCGACACGGTAGCCTCATTTTCCGCTGGTTCAATGGTCAGGGTATCTGCTACCGGTGTAAAACTTAACCCTTCGCTGCTCACCGTGTCCGGCGTCTGGGTAATGGCTGCAAATGAAGGCCCTGCTAGTAAGCAAAGCAGCAGCAATAGGAGAGGTATGTACGTTTTCATTGTTCCTGTTTTATATAATACATCGATCCTGTGGGTACATCCGCTTATTCGAGCACAGCCCTGGCTGCTGCGGTAATATGCCCATCCCGTTTATCCTGTACAAAACCTACGAGCTCAAAGCTGTTTTTATCGAAATCATTGGGTAGGTCCAGGGTGATGGCTTTTTTACTGTTGATGTCCACTTCGCGCAGCTGGCGTACGACCTGTACATGGGTAAGCTGCCTGCCGGTATTTTCGCCGCCCTTTACATTGCTGTGCGCAGAGCGCTGTACCAGTGCAAGTACCAGTTCCGTCTTTTTATCGGCGCCTGCGCCATCGTAGGTCACAGCCAGCTCGTTACCGCTAATGCGGCCGTTCAGGGTCAATGTATTGTTGCTTTGCTGGCTAAGGCCGGCGGATATGGCTTTTAATACCTCGCCCTGGGAAGAGCCTATATACTCCGCGGAACCGTTCACTACGATCTGGGGGGTGTAGGCGGTAGACAAACGCAGCCAGTTCACATACTGCAGCTGCCTTTCTGTATAGGCATGATCGCTGAAACGGTCTTTCCAGCCCTGGTGATCCCAGTAGTCCACATGGAAGGCCAGTAAATAAAGCTCCTTGTTTTTATTATCGCGCTGTATGCTTTCCAGCAGCTCATCAGCCGGCGGACAGCTGGAGCAACCTTCGGAGGTGAAAAGCTCCACTACGGCAAAACCTTTATTATCTTTCATGGTTTGTATCTGTTTGATGGCTTTCTTTTCATAATGCATGTTCAGAAATGCGGTGGTAACCGCAGATACGCCTAATAAGGCGATGGTGATTATAAATACGCTAAAGGATCTCATGTCTTTGGGTTTTGATGATTAGTTAATGGGGATGGAGAATTCTTTGGTGGCCGGGGGTAAACATTGCAGGTTACTGCATATCATGTACGCAACAGCGCCCTTTACCGTGGCTTTGCCGCCGGTTAATTGTATGTTTTGCTGGAAGATAACGGAGTGCTCGTAATAGTTTACATCCGTATCAAAAGCTTTTTCATATTTAGTGAGCGGGGCAGGGGCTGTTACCTGGCCCTTTAGCTGAAAGCTGGCGGCAGGTGTAAAAGTAAAGCTGGTCTTTACCGGCCCTGCGCCTTTCATTTCCTGCGCATAAATATGCCAGCCATCCTGCAGCGTAGCCTTTATAAAAACCGTAGCGGTGGTAGCAGAGGTCTTTTTGGCGGCATAACTCCAGGTAACCGGCTGCAATATCTGGCTGCTGGCCGTGAAGTGTAAAAGCAGCGCCCCAATAAATGCAAATATCGATTTCATAATATCTTTTTTAAGTTTGAGCGGATGAACATACCAGGGCGCAGCCCCGGTATGTTATTATAGCTATCAGTCTTTTGCCAGTGCCAGCGCTTCCTGGTTCAGCATTACATATTCTCCTGACTTGTTCTCTTTTGCCACCTGGATCCCTTTTTCCGCTGCGGCCCGGGCGCCGGCTTTATCGCCTTTGCGCAGGCGCAGGCGGGATTCAAACAGCTCAAAGGCGGCGTTCTTCGGGAAATCCTTTTGCGCCCTGGCTGCCCAGCCTAAAGCTTTATCACTGTCCTTTTTATGCAGCACAAAATATTGGATCGAATTAAAGTAGATAAGGTTGGATATATCTTTTCCTTCCATCAGCTGTTCAATATTGGCCGTGATCCTGGCGTCGTCATTGGCTTGCACATGTACGGCGGCAGTAGTATGATCCCAGGAAAGACTCAGGTCAACTGTTTCGGTACTGCTGTTGGCGAATTGTATGGTAAAGGATTCCTGTCTGGCGGCAGCCTGCGCTGTTTTTACCTTAAACCGCAACACATCAGCCCCCTGATCATATTTATAAGCGCCCCATTGTCCGGTAGCTTTATTTAGGATAATGGTCCAGGCGTCTTTTTCCGGTATGCTGAACAAGGCATATTCGCCTGCAGCTATGTTGTGGCCCTCAATGATCACATCTTCAGAAAAGCTGATACTGGTGGCCGTATTGGCGCCGGTTCTCCAAACCTGCCCATAGGGTACCAGCCCGCCGAATATTTTACGGCCTTTTACATTGGGCCGGGAGTAGGAGACGGTTATTTTACCCAATCCCAGTTCCTGGATAACGGTTTGCGTGGCGCTGCTGTTGGGCAGCCCGGGCACTTGTGCCTTTGTTTGATAACTGATGCCTGCCAGCAGCATGGCGGCGAGGAGGAGGTGTTTTTTCATGATGCGGTGATGCTTAGATCAGGTTAATAGATACATTAATATTGCCCCTGGTGGCTTTGGAATAAGGACAGGTCTGGTGGGCGGCGTCTACCAGTGCCTGTGCGGTTGCCTGGTCAAGACCGGGCAGGCTTACATTTAAACGGGCCTGCAGGAAATAACCATTGCCGGCGGTACCCAGGTCTACTTCTGCATCTACGGCTGCATCCGCAGGGAAGGTTATTTTCATAGCGCCGGCTGCAATGCCCATTGCGCCAATAAAACAGGCGGACCAGCCAGCGGCAAACAATTGTTCCGGGTTAGTGCCGGGGCGTTTGGCGCCGGGGGTGGATAACTTAATATCAAGCTGTCCGTCGGTGCTTACAGATGCGCCTTCGCGGCCGCCGGTGGTATGGGTTTTACCCGTGTACAATACTTTTTCGATGGTGGTGATGTTGTTCGTTTCCATGATGTTTTTTTTGTTTTTTTAATTTGATGACCCAAAACTACCCCGGTGCAGGTCCATGGCAAAGCAACAAGTACCGCAGGTGGACGAAGTAAATCCCGAACCGGCCATTTCTGCGCCCGAAAATTCAAGGCCATACCCCCCATTTTTTCACGGCAGAAACTGTCCGTTTCACCCCCTTATCCGTCTGTCCTGGGGTAATAATTGATGGCGCCCTGTTATGGAGTAAGTAGTTTCGATGTAAGGCCGGTAAAAGATCTGGCGCCGCCACAGGAGCGTATCTTTTTGATAAACAGGCCGGAATTAGCCTTATTTTTGACGCAAGGGTAGCTGTAATCCCTTAAGGACAGTATATATTATGATCAGGAAAACATTTAAAGTATCTCCCGCAATTATCTGGTTAAGCTCCCTCTTCCTGGGGGTGATCGCCTCTGTGCCCAAGATCGCAGAGCAGCATTTTAACCTGAAGGAGACACTGCTTAATTCAGGCCTTACCTTCCTTTTTTCTTTATTTGTATGGTATTATAATATCTATACCCTGCCGCGGTTCAATGCACAGGAAGGGCGGAAGGAGTTTTCTATATTCCGCCTGCTGCGTAGCCTGGCAATAGGAACCATAGTGATGTATATACTGGCTTACGGCCAGCAGCTGCTGCTGTCATACCTGGAGTTTGGCCCGGTAATGCTGATGGTGGAGGTGCGCGGTATCTTGATCAACCTCATGTTCTTTATGTTCCTGCATCTGTTATATCAAAGCTATCATAACGAGCAGGTGGCGGTAGAGCTGGAACGTATGAAAACGGATAACCTGGGCGCCCAATATGAGCTGCTGAAAAACCAGATCAACCCGCATTTTCTCTTCAACAGCCTGAATACGCTGAAATCCATGGCGGAAACCGGTGATAAACAAACGGTGGACTTTATCCTGAAACTATCAGACTTTTACCGGTACACGCTGGAAAGCCGTAAATCAGACCTGATACATCTCTCAGATGAAATAGAGATCATAGAGGCTTATATGTTCCTGCTAAAAGCGCGTTTTGAGGAAAGCATAGACCTCTCCAACGATATAGCAGAACAATACTACAATACCTGGGTGCCGCCGTTCACGCTGCAGCTGTTAATTGAAAACTGTGTTAAGCATAACGTGGTATCCCGCTCCAATCCGCTGCGTATCCGCTTATATGTCGAGAACAATTGTATTGTGATAGAGAACCCCATACAGTTAAAGAAAACGCCCGATACCTCTACCGGGGTAGGGCTGGAAAATATTAACCAGCGTTACTTACATTTGCTCGATCAGAAAGTAACAATAGATGCCAGTAACAATATCTTTAAAGTAAAATTGCCGCTGATACATGAAAATTATAATTATTGAGGACGAAATAAAAGCGGCCAGGTCGCTGACCGCCATGATCACAGCTATCAAACCGGAAGCGGTGATAGTGGCCCAGCCGGATAGTATAGAAAGCGCCGTGGCCTGGTTTTCGGCAAACCCGCAGCCTGACCTGATCTTTATGGATATCCAGCTGGCCGATGGTCTTTGTTTTGAGATCTTCAAAGCCGTAAAGATCACCAGCCCCGTAGTATTCTGTACCGCTTTTGATGAATATTCACTGGAGGCATTTAAAGCCAATGGAATAGACTATGTGTTAAAACCTTTCTCTAAGGAAGATATTGCCGCCGCTTTTAAGAAGGTGGACGAGTTTAAGAACTTCTTCCAGAAAGAGCAGCCAGACCTGAATAACTTATTGGCGAAGCTGTCGCCGGCCTCGGGCAAAAAGAGCTTCCTGGTCTATACCCAGAACAAATACATCTCCGTACCCACAGATACCATCGCTTTTTTTTATATCAAAAACGATGTGGTGATGATCCGTACTTTCGATCAGAAGGAGTATGCCATCAGCCAATCGCTGGACCAGGTGCATGCCATGTTACCGGAAGAGCAGTTTTTCCGCCTTAACCGGCAGTACCTTATCAATTTCACGGCTATTAAAGAAGTGGAGCATTATTATGCGCGCAAGCTGTTTGTGCGGTTGGTATTCCCTAATGTAGATAAGTTGTTGGTGACAAAAGAGAAAGCGCATACGTTTTTAACGTGGATGGAGAACAGGTAGGGATCACGTGTCAGTAGGCACCTCGTCCCAGCCCGCATTACCATAACGTATCAGCCAGTTTAAAGCCCGGTGCCGTTCCATCACTACTTCCTCATTCAGCTTACCGGGCGCCGCTTTATTGGCCAGCCTGGCTTCTACACAAGCCCAGTGCAGCCGCAATATCAGGTCTGCCTGGTCCAGTATCTCCTGCTTGCTGCGCAATTTTGCCTGCTCGCGGAATGGCATATCCGAGGTATTGAACATGATCTTAGTGTCCAGGTCCACATCACAGGTGTGGCTGGGATAGTCCAGCGAATCTATATAACCAAGTGCCCAAAGCAGCACATGCAGGCTCTCATAGCCCCAGTCCGCATTGGCGGTTTGCTGAGGAGTAGGCGCAGGCGCAAATATGAATTCCTTTTCCTGTTGTGTTAATTTGTTTACGGCATCAAACTTTTGGTTCATCTCGTCCATAAACTGCGGCTCCAGGTTGCCGCTTTTCATACCGGCATAAAACAAACCTATGGCCCGGTCCGCGATCTCGTCTTTTGTGCGGATGGTCACGCTGCTCTCCGCGTCCGTGAACATTGAGTTGGGATTGATATAAACAGGCACTTCATGTACGGTACAATAAGCCTCTGACCGCATCCGCCTGTCCTGCTGGTCTTTAGTGGCTACAATATGCTCCGCCGGTACGCTAAGGTAAACCGGCTTTTTGGCGGGCGGGTTATTACCGCACGATAACAGCAAAACCGTAACAGGAAGGAAGAATATACGCGCAAAAGGATGTCCCATGTGCTAAAAATACAATATTTGCCTCCACTATGCATGAATGTTATTTAATTATTAATTTAGACCGCCCTTACAGCATGGATCCACGTAATGATAGGCTGGCGTAATAGCAATAACAGAAAGGGTTTAGAGCCTGCGGCTGATGAATGTTTCAATAAATGGGGATAGCGCGGGCGCACTGTAGCTGGTAGCGTTTCTTACCTGCGATACTATATTTGTAACCAAAATCCAATGTGATGTCTGTTCAGAAAGTAATGGACGAGCGTAGCCTGCTAAACGCCGTGGCGGCTGGGGACGAAAAGGCCTTTAGCGAAATTTTTCACTTATACAGGAACAAGGTCTACACCATTGCTTACCGTTTAACGGTCTCCGTGCCGGTGGCGGAAGAGATCCTGCTGGATGTATTCCTGCAGGTATGGATGAAACGGGAGGAGCTTACGGCGGTCATGCATTTCCGTGCCTGGCTGTTTACCATCACCCGCAACAGGGCGCTCAGCATGCTGCGGCAAATGGCTGCGCAGCATACTGCCACGCCTATACCGGATGATAACGATCTGCTGCTGCAGGCCACCGATCACCCGGCCGGCCGCCTGCAGGAAAAAGAATACCGGTTAATATTACAGCAAGCCATTTCCCGGCTCTCGCCACAACAGAAGAAAGTATATCACCTGATCAAGGAACAGGGTTTTAAACGGCAGGAAGCAGCCGCGGAGCTCAATCTGTCGCCGGAAACCGTTAAACGCCACCTGTCAGAGGCTATGCAGGTGATCCGTACCTATTGCCTTACCCGTTTAGGGGTAGCCGCTGCGCTGATGCTCCTGAAAGAGCTGTTATAAAAATTTTTTTCCCTCCAACTGACCCATCCGTTTTTTTTCTTCGTCTCTTATAGTAAACCAGCTAGTACTGGCTAAGCAATGCATCATATGTCTGAATTTGAAGTGTTATTCCGGAAATTTATGGAACGATCCTGTACCGAGCAGGAAAGGGAACGTTTATTTGCCATGATGGCAACCGGTGAACACGATGCAACCCTGCAACAGATGGCAGATGAGGTTGTAGCCGCTGTGGATGATCCTGCTGTGGAAATTGCAGTGCCGGCGCACCGGGCAGATGAAATACTGTCTGTACTGCTGCAAAGCGCCCCGCGCAAACAACGGCGCGGCAGGCTGGTGATGTTTGCCCGCTGGGCGGCGGCCATATTATTGCCTGTTGGCGCAGCCATATTGTATTTCTTACAACCGGTTTCCAAACCGGCAAATACCATACAGGCGGTAGCCTTACAGGATCTGCCACCGGCTACACATGGCGCGGTGCTTACGTTGGGAGATGGCAGCAAGCTTACGCTGGATAGCGCCCGGAAAGGGTTGCTGGCCAGTCAGGGCGGCGCCCGGGTCATGTTATCACAAGGCACGCTGGCATACGATGCGCAGAATGCCGGCACGGTCAGCTACAACACGCTTAGCACGCCAAGGGGCAGGCTGTTTCAGCTGGTACTGCCGGATGGAAGCGCGGTATGGTTAAATGCTGCCAGCTCCATTACGTTCCCTACCCGTTTTGCAGGTAACGAAAGGATCGTGACCCTTACGGGAGAGGCCTATTTTGACATCCGGCCGGATGCCGCCAAACCTTTCCGTGTAAAGCTGGCCAATAATACGACCGTACAGGTATTGGGCACTGCCTTTAATATCAATGCCTACGATAATGAAAGCGCTATTACGGCCACGCTGATCAGCGGCCGCGTACAGGTAAATGGTATCGGTAATAACAGCCGGGTACTGCAGCCCGGCTACCAGGCCAGCCTTTCCTATACGGCTGCGGGCATACAGGTGAGCCGCGCAGATACCAGCCAGGTACTGGCCTGGAAGAATGGCATATTTAATTTCGACAATGCAGATGTACAAACCGTCATGAAACAGCTGGAACGCTGGTATAATATCGAAGTGCAGTATGAGAACGGCGTGCCCGCCATCAGCTTTGGCGGAAAAATGGACAGGAACCTGAGCCTTAAAAATATTACCCGTATGCTGGAAATTTCAAAGGTCCACTGCAGGCTCGAAGGTAAAAAGCTGATCATCACAGAATAAAAGATTACCGGTCATCTAAACCGCGCACTGTTGTCTGCACAACAGCAGTCATTACTATGCGCTCAACTTAATAACTAAAACTGATCATGTTTACATTGCTACACGCTGTTGCCCGCAAAACCGCGGCACTATGTACAGGAACTGCCCGTGACACTGGTCAGGGACGCCGCTCAAAATTCATCAGGATCACCCTGGTGTTGATTATGCTGGCAGCTATGGATGCCAGCGCTATCGTACGCGCACAAACGGTATCCATCAGCGGCAAACAACTGTCTTTTAAAGAGATCTTTAGCCGGCTGGAAAAACAAACCGGTTATGTAGTGTTCTACAACGCCGCGCTGCTGGCCAAAACAACACCTATCGATGTATCCCTGCAGAACGTAACGCTGGAAGAATGCCTCAGGAGCATCATGGCCAACCAGCCCATTGATTACGAGATCAGCAGCCGCACCATCACCATCAAGGAAAGACCCATGCCCGTAAAACAGGAGGGTAACATAATAGCCGCCCCACAGGCGCCGCCCATAAGAGGCACCGTAACAGACGAACAGGGCAACCCATTGCCGGGCGCCACTGTTTCCGTAGCCGGTACCGGCCGTGGCGTGCAAACCAATGAGAAAGGCGCGTTTACCATTGAAGCAGACAGTAAGGATGTACTGGTGGTATCTTATGTAGGGTACGACCGTAAGTCCATTGTGCTGGATGGCATCGCTGCGCCACTACGGATAAAGCTGAGCATTTCCAAAAAGAATATGAACGAAGTGGTGGTGATCGGTTATGGCAGCGTAAAGAAAACTGATCTCACCGGCGCGGTGTCTACGGTTAAAGTAGCTGACCTGCAGAATATACCCGTTACCCGGGTGGATCAGATGTTGCAGGGCCGTATTGCCGGCGCAGAGATCGTATCTACCGATGGGGAGCCCGGTTCAGCCACATCCATACGTATACGCGGCACCCGCTCCATTTCAGCCAGCAATGAGCCGCTGTATATTGTAGATGGTTTGATGGATGCCATCCAGAGCCTGAACGAGATCAACCCTTCAGATGTCGCTACTATCAACGTGCTCAAAGATGCATCTTCCACCGCTATTTACGGCTCCCGCGGCAGTAACGGCGTGATCATCATCACCACCAAATCCGGTACGGATAAACAAGGCAAGACCAACTTTACTTTCCATACAGACCTGGGCTATTCTGAGCTGCCCCGTTTCCTGGATATTATGAATGCCACAGAGTTTGCACAGCTGCAGAACGACCGGTTCTATTTGAGTAATGTGGCCAACCAAACCAAACCGCTGGAGGAATACCCTTTCCCAGATCCGCTGATCATGGGCGAAGGCACCAACTGGACAAAAGAGATCACCCGCAAAGCGCCTTACCAGAACTATATGTTATCTGCCAGCGGCGGCGATAAGGCTACCCAGTACTATTTCTCCGCCAACTATAACAATAACCAGGGCATTGTGCTGAACAGCGGTTTAAAACGCTACCAGGTGCGCCTGAACCTGGACCGTACCATCAGCCGTTTTGTAAAGGCCGGGGTGCGCTTCAATTATTCCGTGGTAGACCGGGCGCTGAATAATGCGGATATTGGCACCAATACCCTCTGGTACCGCTCCACGCTGTTCCTGGCGCCTACCATTGCCGCCTATAAACCAGACGGCTCGTTTAACGACTTCAACACGCAATGGTACACCGGCACCTTGTTTGACTCGCCCCTGGCCAACGTAAAGCTCAAAAAGAATGACCGCCAGGAAAAGAACCTGAGCTCTATGTTATACCTGGAGATAAAACCTTTGCGCAACGTAACACTGCGCTCTACGGTGTCTTTTGCGGATTATACCCGCGCGGATGATCAGTTCCTGCCTTCTACCTTTCCTACCCGTATCAAGGCTAATTCCGGGGCTTATGCCTATAAAAGAACGTATGAGGAGAACAACATCCTGAACGAGAACACCATCAGCTATAAGAATACCTTTGGCGGCAAACATAATATAGATGTACTGTATGGCTTCACCCTGCAGAAAAAGAACTTTGTAAGCCTTAACGCCAGCGGTAACGGCTATTTTGTGGATGATGTGGAGACCAATGACCTGTCTGCCCTGCCTTCAAAAGAAACAGTGACGCTGGGCTCTTCCCTGGAGAACCTGGCGCGTATGTCCAACCTGGGGCGTTTAAATTATAATTACGATAACAAGTATTATTTCACAGCCACCATGCGCGCAGACGGCGCTTCCAATTTCTCAAAGGATAATAAATGGGCTTATTTCCCCTCCGCCGCTTTCCGCTGGAATGTGATGAATGAACGCTTTATGAAAGGCCTGCGCGGCGTGGATGAATTTGCCATCCGTTTGAGCGCGGGTACCTCCGGTAACGACGCTATTGCCCGCTACCAGTCACTGGCCCGCCTGGCCTCTACTACCGGCGGTTACCTGTTTGGCGGTACCCAGCCGGTGGCATATTACCCTTCCCGCATTGGCAACGAAGGTCTTACCTGGGAAAAAACAGCTACCTACAACGCCGGCCTGGACCTGTCGCTCTTTAACAAACGCCTGAGCATTACCGTGGATGCGTACAAAAGCACTACCTCAGACCTGTTGCTGACAGTACAGCTGCCTACACAGGTAGGCTACGATTCCCGCCTGGCGAACGTGGGCAAAACTTCCAACAAAGGCATTGAGCTCACCATTGAGCATGAGAATATCCGCACCCGCAATTTTGGCTGGTCTACTACCTTCACCATTGCGCATAACAAACAAATGGTGGAGGATATAGGCGGCCTGGACCGCATATCCGTTTACAACAACAACCAGGGGGCCCAGTACATGATGTATGGTTATGAAAAAGGCCGGCCGCTCAATGCCCTGTGGGGCATGCAGTACGCCGGTACCTGGAAGAACCAGGCGGAGATAGACCAGGGCAAGATCGATAAGAACTATGTATCTGTTTCACCGGCCTATTATTCCCCGGGCCGTCAGCGCTACATAGACCAGAACCACGATGGCGTGCTGGATAATAACGACCTGGTGTACCTGGGCAATGCAGACCCGGATGTATACGGCGGCCTGCAGAACTCTTTCCGGTACAAACGCCTGTTCCTCTCCGTTTACTTTAACTACTCGCTGGGTGGTAGCATCTATAACCCGGTAGAGCTGTTCATGGGCACGGGTACCTATCTCAGTAACCAGTTCCGTTATATGGTCAATGCCTGGCATCCTGTCCGCAATCCTAACTCAGATATTCCGCGGGCAGATTCTAAGGATGATATTCCCAATGACCGCTTCGTGCATAGCGCTACTTTCCTGCGCTTTAAGAACGTGTCTATCGGGTATTCATTCGACCTGTCGCGTATCACCGCGCAACGCCTGCAATCCCTCTCGCTCTCGCTGAGCGGTAATAACCTGTTCCTCTGGAAATACTATAACGGCTACGATCCGGAAGTATCCACCCAAAGCGATGGATCCACCATCCGCCGTATGGACAACGGGGCTTATCCCAATAGCAGAACGTACACATTTGGTGCTGAATTAAAATTCTAAGAAAAATATTTTATGAAAGGAACGATCATCCAAATATTGCTGGCAGCCATGGTATGCATGAGCAGCTGCAGCAAATTCCTGGAAGAGGATACCGCCGGCTTTGTGGCCCCGGAATCCTTCTATAAATCAGAAAGCCAGTGTATAGCCGCGTTGAACGGCTGTTACCTGCAGCTGAACAACATCTTTAACCATGAGCTGCTGATCTCGCAGGAAGCGGTCACAGACCTGGCTTTCCTCAACTCCACGCAGATAGACGCGCGCCTGGAGATCTCCCCCGCTAACCCGGGCATGGGGGATAATGTGTGGACCGCCTGTTATACCGGTATCATGTATTGTAATGCCGCCATCAGCGGCATACAGCAGGCAACCATCGCAGAAGACCATAAGCCCGCATTAATAGGGGAGGCCATTACCCTGCGCGCCCTGTATTATTATGTGCTCACCAGCACGTTTAACGATGTGCCTTATTACACCCAGGACATCAACAGCCTTAATGCGCTGGAAACCGTAGCCAAACTGGGCCGTATGAGCGCTGCCGCTACGCGCGATTCGATGATAGCGCAGCTGCAGGAATATGCGCCCAAACTGCCCCAGGCCCGTACCTCAGATGTATTGCAGAACAGGGTAGCCGCCCCCATGGCATATATGCTGATCGGCAAGCTGGCCCTCTGGAATAAAAAGTACGATGTATGTGCCGCCGCCATGCAGGAGATCCGTAAAGTGTATGGCCAATTGGCGCAGTACCCGTTAAACGATACCTGGTTCCGGAACAAGAATACGCCGGAATCTATTTTTGAAGTACAGTATATCTGGTCTGCCAACGGTATAAAGAAAACCTGTCAGACCGCCTGTTTCTGTACGCCCACCAAAACAGCGGGCTCTAACATCTATGATGGCGTGCCTATCCCGGAGCTCGGGGCTGACGCTAACCCGTACGGCTCTATTACGCCTACGGCCTATTTCCTGTCGCTGTATGATCTTACAGACCCGCGCCGCGAGATCATCCTGTCCACCCAGTATAACGGGCAGCTATTCAAACGCCCTATGCAGAATAACGGTACCGGCAAGCCCTGGATGGGGCCCAAATTCTGGTGCCCCGGTATGAACAATATTGCAGATGGCAATAACCAGAAAGTATTCCGTTATGCGGATGCGTTGCTGATGCTGGCAGAAGCCGCCAACGAAACCGGCGAAACAGACCTGGCCATGCAATGCATCAACGAAGTAAAAAGAAGGGCCAGCCCTGATTTTGAGCTGAAAGCCTATCCCGGTAAAACGGAATTCCTGGCAGAAGTGAAGAAAGAAAAAGGCCGCGAGCTGATGGGCGAATACGGCCGTAAATGGGACCTGGTGCGCTGGGGCGATTGGTACCGCGTGGTAAGCGAAACGGCCGCCACGGAATACGATGTAATAAAGAACAACCTGCGGCCCTACAATGAATATTATCCCATACCGGATAAGGAAGTAGTGCGCTCCGGCGGCATATTAACCAATGAAGCCTATAAATAACGGTGCTATGAGATCTATACTATTAATAGGATGGTTGATGCTGGCCGGCATTACGGCCATGGCGCAATCTGCCATGAAAGTGCTTAGCTATAACATACTGGAAGGCATGAAAACAGATACCACGGCTGGCAAACAGCTGTTTGTAGCCTGGGTAAAGGATAAAAACCCGGATGTGGTAGCCCTGCAGGAGTGCAACGGCTTTACACAGAAAACGCTGGAAGAACTGGCCGCTTCCTGGGGCCACAGCTACGCCGTGATCGTAAAAGAAAGCGGTTACCCGGTGGGTATTACCTCCCGCTACCCGATAGTGGACATCCGCAAGGTGAACGAGAACATGACGCATGGTTTTATTACCGCCAGTATTAACGGCTACAATTTTTGTGTACTGCACCTGAATCCGCATAAATACTTAAAGCGCCGGAACGAGATAGCGCAGATCCTGCAAACCCTGGCCCTGCACGATCCTCACAGGAAATGGCTGATGATGGGCGACTTTAACTCCCTCTCACCCATAGACAGCGCCCGTGTATCCAAAAGCAATTTTGTACAACGGCAACAGGAGGCGGAACGGAAATTCACCTATGTGGCTAACCTGGTGAACGGACAAACGGTGGATTACGAAGTACAGCAACATATACGGGACGCCGGTTTTATGGATGCAGGATATACCTGGGACCAGCAACATGGTAAAAACAATATCCGCTCCAATACCCGCATCGACTACATCTACCTCAGCAAAGACCTGCTGAAGAAAATGCAGTACTGCAAATTCATCTACGACGATTTTACCGCAAAGTATTCCGATCACAAACCGGTTATACTGGAACTAAAAAACTAATTGAACAACATGTTACATTTTATAAATGCTAAATATACAGTGTGGCTGTTGGCAGCGGTAGGGCTGCTGGCGGCCTGCCGCAAAGAGATAGACCGTAAGTTCACCACAGACCTGGCTATTGACAGCAGGGTGGTAAAACTGCAGGCCAATGCGGACACTACCCGTATTATTGTATATGCGGAAAAGGACTGGCAACTGCAGCCTGCAGAAGAAACAGACTGGGTGAATGTGCAGGTCGCCTCCGGCCACGGTAAAGCCTATGCTGTAGTAGCGGTTACAGACAATAACGGGCAGCTGCCCCGCACCGCCACCCTGGTGGTAAAGGCAGATGGTAAAACCGATACCATCCGGCTGCAGCAGCTGGGCCTAACACCCACGCTGGCCATCAACGATGCTACCGCGCAAAGCATCCCCAATGGCGGTACATTTAAAACGCCCATTACCACCAACATTCCTTTAGCGAAAATGACGGTCAGCTACCGGTATGAGCCCGCAGACCAGGTAGACTGGGTGTCCCAGTTAAAGCTGGAAAATGGGTACCTCTATTTTAAGGTAGATAGCAATAAGTCCATCGTAGACAGAAGCGCTTTCCTGAAACTCAGTTACCTGGACGCCCTGGGCGCCACCACACAGGATTCCATCCAGATCAAACAGGGATTAGGGATCAGTTATAAAGACGCTGTGTTAAAAGACTTCTCTTATGTAAAACAGGTATTGGCGGCCGGCACAGTGCAGGAGAATATCTACATAGAAGGCACGGTGATCAGCGATAAAGGCCATCCCAATATGGCCAAAAACCTTAACAATCCCGCTAATAAACATACCCTGGATAAAACGGAGAACGCCATTGCCGTATACGTGCAAAGCGCGGATGGCAAAAGCGGCCTCTATTTTAAAACGCAAACGCCGGGTGAGAACATCTTCAACTTTAACGACCACGTGAAGATCTGGCTGAAGGGCACCACCCTTACCCGGTATATGAGCCCGGACCGCGCGATCGTATCCGGCGTAACCGTTACCCATATCATCCAGAAAGAAGCACAGGGCGGTGTATTACAACCCCGTGAAAAATATATGAGCGAGCTTACAGACGCTGATCTCTATACTTATGTAAAGCTGAAGGATGTAGAGATCTCCATCCCCTTTGGCGCTTTTACCAATATTAACGAAGGGTATACCGCCCGCATGGATTGTTATCCCACCAGCATACGCGACATACATGGCAACAGCATGTACATGCTTACTAACCTGGATGTGCCTTACCGCCGTGATGGCAATGCCGTGCCGCAGGGCAGCGGCGCCATCACGGGTATACTGGTAACCGAAACGCTGGAGCGTTATGGCGGCAATATTGGCAAATACGCCATACGCCCCATGCAGCGCGCAGATATTGCCCTGCAGCAGGACAGAAGCAACGGTTTCTCCAAAGTGCTGGTGGAATGGAGCCGTTAT
Organism: Chitinophaga agrisoli; assembly: GCF_008386695.1. GTDB lineage: Bacteria > Bacteroidota > Bacteroidia > Chitinophagales > Chitinophagaceae > Chitinophaga > Chitinophaga agrisoli. Next base: position 306,135 of record NZ_VUOC01000002.1, on the reverse strand, counting down.
CGCAATGAATACGCCGCTACGCCCACTGCAACCGCCAACCCGCTAACGCCGGATCTGGGCCAGGGAAAGATCACAAAAAGCGGTACTGCGCCTTTTGATTTTACTGCCAACGGCCTGTATACCACCACGGATTATAACGGCCTTATACAGGAGCCCACCACGGTAAAAGGCGCGGTAGCCAACGGCGGCTGGGGCGCTAAGAACTGGTGGTCCACTGCGGATAACCGCGGGCAATACTGGGAAATAGCGCTGTCCACCGCCGGTATTACCCAGCCGGTATCCCTGCAGGTAGAAGGCAATGTAGATATTGGCGGGCCACGCAATTTTGTAGCGGAATGGTCGGATAGCAATGACGATGCGGCGGTGTGGAACACCGTAGCCAATTTCACCTTTGAAGATGTGGCTAACTACTCCAATACCCTGCTTACGCAGGTGGCGGGTTATAAAGCGCTGAATTTCCAGTTCCCGCAGGCGGCCAGTGGGCTGGCCAACCTGTATATCCGGTTACGGGCGGCGGATAATACGGCCGGTAGTACTACGTCTGATAGGGGAGCGGTGATAGATAATACCAAGTCTTGCCGGTTGGTGCACCTGTCTGTAAAGTGCAATAAATAGGGAATATTATAAAGCAAAAATGCTTGTAGCAATAAACCGCTGCAAGCATTTTGCTTTATATGATCAGGTATTTGTTAATCCCCTGATGTCAATTTCTCAATATCATCCAGATCTTTATGACGTCCGGCTGCTTTTTTGGCTTCAATCAGGTTATTTAAATGTAGGAACCGGATCATTAATCCATCTTCATTAAAGATTTGAGCTTTAGAAAAAGCATCGTCAAATTTTACCCCTTTAAGTTCGGTGATTATGTCAATGCTGACAGGTGGCCTGCCATAAGAAAATACATCCGTAGCTGCGGCATTCAGGAAATTTTGCTCAGTCATATCAAAAAGAGGAAGGCCAAATTGGGCAAAAGCGCGGGTGAGTTTAGCGTAATTTTCGCTGGTCCTTTTTACCCAAATATCCATGTCTCCGGTAACTCTTCTATATCCATGAAGAATAACGGCATATCCGCCAACCAAAATATAGTCAACATTTTGGTTGTTCATAGCCTGAATAAAATCCCTGAAATCGTCGTTAAAGATAGTCCCCATTAATTGCTCAGTTTCCGGCGGGAAAAGTAACTTCTGTCCAGTTTGGGCTCATCTTCCATAGAAAAGCCATAAGCCTGCGAAATAAGGTAATAGGCTTGACGTAAACGTTCTGGATAAGGGGTGTTCTTATCAAATACATTTGCAGCATCTGCCTCCTTGAAATTCGTCATTCTAAATGCAGTTCTGTCGAGTTTATAATCGGGCATGAGTACAATTTAGGATAAATATACAAATTAGGCGAAAGATAGCGTAACGTTTGGAGAAAATGACCGCATCATAATAACCGGCTGATCATCAGCGCCAGCATAAACGGCGGATAAGCTACCCGCAGCGCTTTCAGCGCCGTCGTGATCTGGTTCTCCACCGTACGTTTAGAGATATGTAGTTTGTCCGCTATCTCCTGGTTGCTCAGATGGTTCACCCGGCTTAACCAGAAGATCTCTTGGCACCTGCGCGGCAGGTCTTTCAACAACCCCGCCAGCTGAGATTCCAGCTGCTCATACCCCAGTTTATCCGGCGCAATATTATATACCTGTAACGCAGGCGTCTCCGGAAACTGCTCCAGGTATTCCACGCAGTTCACCTTGGCCGCTTTCAGGTATTTGTATACATGATAACGCGCCGTAGCCTGTATATAATGCCGGAAGTTTTGAATATTGCTCGATGCGCGCTTTTCCCAGAGGGATACAAATACATCGTGGGTGATCTCTTCTGCTGCCGCATCATCCTTTAAATAGTAGCGGGCGGTCTGGTATAATTTCTTCCAATAACGCTCATACAGCAGTGCAAAAGCATGACTGTCATCAGCGACAACGCCGCTCCATAATTCATGGTCGGTGGAATAACTATTCATAAAGTGGCGATATAAAATTAACAATCCTGGAATATTTTTCTAAAAAAAAGTTAAAAAATATGTGTGTGCGCCGCCCATTTAGGACACTATATAGGTATGACGCCAGAAGAATACATATCCCTGTTTGAAAAGTACCAGGATGGATTGTGTACACCGGAGGAGGAAGCGCTGGTCTTATCGCACCGCGACCGGTTCCGGTTGCTGGAGCAAGAGCTGCCAGAACTGCCGGAGATAGGAGCGGATGTGGGTAGCCGCATCTTTGACCGTATCACGCAAACCACCGCGCAGGCGAAAATACGCCGCTTTAACTGGTGGTGGGCGGCAGCGGCGGTACTGGGGTTATTGATAGGGCTGGGCGTTGTATTGCGTAAACCGCAGGCGGAAAAGCCGCTGGCTGCACAACAAAAAACTACTGCAACACCTGATAAACGGCCTATTAAACCGGGCGCCAATGTAGCCACCCTTACCCTGGCCAATGGGAAAGTGATCACACTGAATGATGCGCCGGAAGGCGTGCTGGCGCAAACAGATAATTCCGCTATTACCAACGGCAATGGCGGCCTGGCTTACGCAGCTAACGGGAATGGCAGGCCAGTAACTAACGCGTTGAATACCATGACGGTGCCGCGTGGCGGACAATATACCGTAACGCTGGCGGATGGCACCCGCGTATGGCTCAATAGCCAGTCATCCCTTACCTATCCGGAGGTGTTTACCGGGCCGGAGCGTAAGGTGAAACTGCAGGGCGAGGCCTATTTTGAGATCAGCCAGAACGTGCAGCAGCCCTTTACCGTGGAAGCAGAACATGCCACCGTGCACGTACTGGGCACCGCCTTTAATATAAGCGCTTATGCCGATGAGAGCACGATAAGGACCACCCTGGTAACAGGCTCCGTCCGCTTGTCAGGCGCCGATGCCAGCGCCATATTAACGCCGGGAGAACAGGGCGTTATCACACCCGGCCATCCGGGCATCCAGGAAAAACAGGTGAACATTGCCCGGGAAACAGCCTGGAAAGCCGGCTACTTTGTGTTCCGGAACAGTACCATACAGGATATTATGCGGCAGGTAAGCCGTTGGTATGATATAGAGATAGCATACAGTGGAACGCCGCCCACGGGGACATTTGGCGGCACCTACTCCAAGAATAAGGATATACAGGAATTATTAAAAGGGCTTGAACTTACAGGACTGGTACATTTTAAGATAGAAGGCCGTAAGCTGATCGTGTTATGAATCCACAGTGAACAAACTTGTCTGTGATACCAAAATTCACAAGGCCATAAACCACTCGTGTTATGAAACTACAGTCAATAAACATGTCTGTGATACCAAAATTTTAAATTAAACCTGACGTTCAAATGTGTAAAAATTTTACCGAGCAGATGTTCGGGAGGCCGCGTTATGCCTATATCAAACTACGGCGTATTATTCACTTCGCTTGTATTTTGCTGCTCGCCACTGCCATGCAGGCGGGCGCCGGCACACGCACCTATGCCCAGAACCAGAAAGTAAGTATCGATGTGCGCAATGCCGCATTGGAAGACGTGCTGTTTACCATACAGCAGCAAACCGGTTATGATTTTCTCTACAGCACACAGCTGATCAAATCTGCCGCACCGGTATCATTATCAATGAAAGAGGTGGCGTTTACAGATGCGCTGAAAACCATCTTTGAAAAACAACCGCTGGATTACATCATCAACAAAAAAACGGTCACGCTCAAGCACAAGACCGTGGTGGAAACAGTCGTCTTTAATGTAAAAGGGACCGTTACAGACAGCAAGGGTATTCCCCTGCAGGGCGTTACCATTCAGCTGAAAGGTACCACTACCGGCACGGCCAGCCTTAACGATGGCTCCTATAGCCTGAACCTGCCGGATGGCAATGGTGTGCTGGTGTTTGGGTTCATTGGTTTTGCCCGCCAGGAGATCCCGGTAAATAACAGGAGCGTGGTGAATGTTTCCTTAGCAGAAGATGACCGCAAGCTCACAGAAGTAGTGGTAACAGGTTATACCACCCAGGCTAAACACTCGCTCACCAGCGCTATCGTTTCCGTAAAAGGAGAGGAGCTGACCAGGCGCGTGGCTACAGATGCTACCTCCCTGCTGCAGGGACAATTACCGGGCCTTTCTGTGGTACAGAACTCCGCGGAGCCCGGTAACGAGACCATCAAGCTGCGGATCCGCGGCCTGGGTACTTTTAGCGGCGCGGGTACTGATCCGCTGGTGATTGTGGATGGTATACCCGGTAGCCTGTCTGTGATCAATCCTAACGACATAGAATCAGTAAACGTGTTAAAGGATGCATCTGCCGCTGCCATCTATGGTTCCCGGGGCGCCAATGGCGTGATCGTGGTAAAGACCAAAAAAGGCAACCCCGGCAAATTCTCGCTTACCTATAATTATAACCTGGGCATCGCCAACGCCACCCGCCTGCCAAAACTGATCACCAACTCCGCTACCTACATGGAGATGCTGAACGAAGCAGAGCTTAATTCAGGCAACGCGCCTATCTATACACAGGAACAGATAGACCTGTATAAGAACGCCACTGACCGTGTAAAATATCCCAACCATGACTGGCTCAAGGATATGTTTGGCTCCGCGGTGGTACAGAACCATTACCTGAACCTGAGCGGCGGTAATGAACAAACTACCTATAGCCTGGGCCTGGGTTATACAGACCAGCCGGGCACCATGAAAGGGTTTGACTATAAAAAATATACCGTATCCCTGGGCCTTACCTCCCATGTGCACAAGCGCGTGACCCTGGGTACCAATATCCAGTTCCGCTATGGCGACCGTAAATTCCCGTATAACGGGCCTACAGACCTGTATATTTCCGCCCTGGCGCAGTCTCCCCTGTACCCGGCTCAAACGCCGGATGGCCTTTGGATCACCAAGGCTTACGACCGGGAGCTGGGCAACAAGAATCCTGTGCTCACTTCCACCGTGCGCACCGCAAATCCCAACTATTATGTACAGGGTAATATCTCCCTGGATGTTGACGTGCTGCCGGGTCTGAGATGGGAGAACCGCGGTGGTATCTACTATACCCTCGATAAGGCGAAGACCTTCCGCCCCACCATCCCCATGTACCTGTACAGCGACATGTCTTTTAGCCGCAATGCAGATATAGGTACACCCGGCCTGGAGCAGAAACAATGGGATGAATCGCATTCTACCCTCTACAGCCAGCTGAACTATCATAAAACAATCGGCAAACATGACCTGACGGTATTAGCCGGCGGACAGCAGGAAGTATATAGCTATAACTGGATAAACGCCAACCGTATCGGTTATCCTACCAACCAGTTACAGGAATTGACCGCGGGCGCTGCCAACGGTCAGACAAATGACGGTAGCTCCAGGCAGTGGGTCATCCACTCTGCATATGGTAACCTGAACTACGGGTTTGATGATAAATACCTGTTTGGTATGAGCCTGCGTTATGACGGAACATCCCGCCTGCCGGCCGATAGCCGCTGGGGTTTATACGAGTCCTTCTCCGGCGCATGGCGTATCTCCAGGGAAAGTTTCCTGGCGGATGTGAAATGGCTGAATGACCTCAAGATCCGTGGTTCATGGGGCCGCCTGGGTAACCAGAACATAGGCGAGTATCCTTACCAGCCTACACTGACCCAAACCAATTATGCATTCGCTACAGGTATCCTGTCCGGTTTTATTCCCAATAACCTGGTAGATCCCAACCTTACCTGGGAAACCACGCGTATGACGGATATCGGTTTGGACATGACCGCCCTGGACAACCGCATGACCTTTACTTTTGACTGGTTCAATAAATATACCTATAACATCCTGCGCCAGTCACAGGTGCCGCAGGCCCTGGGCGTGAGCGCACCTATCGTGAACAATGGCGCGGTAAGCAATAAAGGGGTAGAATTCAGCCTGCGCTGGTCAGATAAAGTGGGTAAGAAATTTAACTACTATGCAGTGGCCAATTTCCAGTTATACCGTAACAAACTGGTATCTTTTGGCGCAGACGAGATCGGTGGCCCTGATGGACAGACCATCATGCGTAACGGCTATCCCATCAACTCCCTGTACCTGCAAACCATGGACGGCATTTTCCAGAACCAGCAGGAGATCGACGCTGCGCCGGACCAGTCTTCCCTGGGCGGTGTGCCCACTCCCGGCGATATCCGCTACAAGGACGTGAACGGCGATAAGACAGTGAATGCAAATGACCGTTCCATCTTTGAAGGACAGTATCCCAAATTTGAATACTCTTATACCATGGGCGCCAACTGGGGCAATTTTGACGCCAGCATACAGCTGTATGGCTCCTATGGCAATAAACTGTATCTCAGTAAATGGGGCGTGGATCCCTTTGCACAGGGCGCTATGCCTACTACGGATTGGGTAGACCGCTGGACGCCTGAGCATCCGTCCCAGACCAAACCTAAGCTCTATATGGGTTTCTACGGGTATCCCAAGATCACCAACATCAATTCTTCTTATTACCTGTTCAACGCCAGCTTTATGCGCATCAAGAATGTGCAGGTGGGTTATACAGTGCCATTGGGCTTGCTGAAAGGCGTACGTTCTGTGCGCGTGTATGTTGCTATAGACAACCTGGCGGTATTTACGCCACTGAAAGTGGGTGTAGATCCTGAAAGGCTGGACATCAACAATAAGCCGGATGCCTGGTATGGCTTCGCCAACTATCCGCAGAACCGCACATTCACTTTTGGAGCCTCTGTTCAATTTTAATTTGTATACAGCATGAAAAGATATTTGCATTTACTGATCATAGCCGCCATTTGCGCTACCGCGTGTAAAAAGCTGGATCTCACGACGCCTGATAAACTATCCACCAAGGTCTTTTGGAAAACAGAGGGCGACGCGGACCTGGCGCTCACAGGTTTGTATGCTACCTTATATGGCCCCAACGGGCAGGTAAGCGTTTTTGCGCCCATGTGGTGGGACAGCTTCAGTGATAACAGCTTCACGCAAAACAACCAGGGAGGGGCGCAACAGTCCCTTACCGCAGGCCTTACATCTACTGTGGGCGGATTTCCCACTTCCAATGATCAGAGCCTGTACGTCCTGTGTTATAAAGGTATTGCCGCTTCCAACAGCTTCCTGGCCAATGTGGAAAAGGTATTAAGCGGTGATAAGCTGAACCAGTACAAAGGCGAAGCCTATTTTATACGCGCCTTCCACTACTTTATGCTGGCCCAGACCTATGGTAACGTGCCCCTGGTTACAGAGGATCCGCTGGCCATAACTGACTTTAAGCAAAAAGTGGCCAAATCTCCCCGCGCAGAAATACTCAAGCTGATCGAAGCAGACCTGGATCAGGCCATCAGCGGCCTTCCCGCCGCTAAATACACCAGCGGTCATGTAGTAAAAGCTTCTGCCCAGGGTATGAAGGTGCGCGTGCTCATGTTTGAAAAGAAGTTCCCGGAAGCAGCCGCCCTGGCAAAAACCATCATAGATGACGGTCTGTTTGCCCTCAACAGCACATATGACGGTAATTTCTATAAACCGGACCAGCGCTCCAGCCCGGAGATCATGTTCTCCATCCAGTTCCAGGCGCCTTCTGTGCCGCATGAATTCGCCATCACTACGGTGATCATTGGTTCCGGTTATAAGGACCTGCAAGGTACACAGGATATGATCGATGAATATGAAGCCAACGATCCCCGCAAGACCATGAGCTTCTTCTTCCCCGGTGATACGCCGGCGCAAGGCTGGCCTTTCCCCGGTACAGTGGGTACACCCGGTGTGAACAACTGGACCAAGGGTTATTACCCCGCTAAGAAATGGCTGGATCCCAAACTCATAAACCCGCAACCCGGTATGCTGGACGACCAGGATTATGTATGGCTGCGCTATGCGGATATAAAACTGATGTATGCGGAAGCGCAGAATGAAGTAGCCGGCCCCGATGCCAGCGTATACCAGCAGGTAAATGAGGTACGCGCCAGGCCAGGTGTTAATATGCCCGTCCTGCCCGCAGGATTGAGCCAGGCAGATATGCGCGAGCGTATCCGCCATGAAAGGCGCGTGGAGTTTGCGCTGGAAGGCCTGCGTTATTTTGACCTGCGCCGCTGGGGCATTGCACAGCAAACGCTGAACGGTTTTGTACAGAACCCGCTCACGCCCAACCTGAAAACCATCTACCGCTCACAGTTTGAGTACTGGCCCCTGCCGCAGATAGAGGTGGACAGGAACGCGCCGGTACTGATCCAGAATGAGGGTTATTGATTTAGTTGATTTTTATGTAGAGATTTGCCTCCCTGCTTTCCCTTGGGAGGCAAATCTCTTTTTTATCCGTTAAATAAGCATTTCACTTATGAGGGGACTACTTTTAGCCGTAAGCCTGGTACTGTTACAATTAACCGCACAAGCGCAGCAAAGCCTGGAATTATGGGACACAAAACCCGCCGCCGCCTGGATGACAGACGCCTATCCTATGGGCAACGGACGTATAGGCGGTATGGTCTTTGGCGGCCTGGGGCAGGAGCGGATCCAGTTAAATGAGCTCAGCCTCTGGACGGGCGATGAAGAAGAGACCGGGGCCTACCAGGACCTGGGCGACCTGTTGATCCGTTTTAACGGCATGGATACCAGCGCGCCTGTACCGGTGGACTATCGCCGGCAGCTGGATATCAGCAGAGCCGTACAGCAGGTGGCCTTTACCACCGGCGGCGTAACCTGGAAGCGCGAGTACTTCTCCAGCTTTCCCGGTAATGTGATGGTATTACGTTTTACCGCCAGCAAAAAAGGACAATATAACGCTACTATCCGGTTAAAGGATGCCCACAGCGGTACCATTACCGGCGCAGATGCTACCCTTAACATGACGGGCAAATTGGACAATGGCTTGGCCTATGCCGCTGCCGCCCGGGTAATAACAGCGCAGGGCGCCGTTACTGCCACGCAAGACGCCAATGATGGCTGGGTGCTACAGGTGAAACAGGCAGACAGCTTTACAATACTCTTCTCCGCCGCCACCAATTACAGTAACAAACGCGAACAACACTGGAGAGGCGAAGACCCCGTCAACAAAATAAAGCGGTCATTGACCGCCGCTGCCAGCAAAACCTATCAGCAGCTGCTACAGGCGCACACCGCAGATTATCAGCAATTATTCAACCGCGTATCCCTGCGCCTGGGCGCAACAGATCCCGGCGCTTTACAGCTGCCTACACACCAGCGTTTGCTGAATAACGCATCCGCCCCGGATCATAACCTGGAAGCATTGCAGTTCCAGTACGGCCGCTACCTGCTCATCAGCTCTTCCCGCAAGGGCGGCCTGCCCGCCAACCTGCAGGGTATGTGGAACGATAGCAATAACCCGCCCTGGAGATGCGATTACCATTCCAACATCAACATACAGATGAACTACTGGCTGGCAGAGCCGGCTAACCTCTCTGAATGCCATATTCCTTACCTGGATTACATTAACAGCATGCGCGCCGTAAAACATGAAAGCACGGTAAAAGAATATCCCGGTGTGCGTGGCTGGACGGTAAAAACGGAGAACAATATCTTTGGCGGCTCCAGCTTTAAATGGAATACGCCCGGCAGCGCCTGGTATATGCAGGGTATCTGGGAACATTATGCCTTTACAAAGGATAAGGATTATCTCCGGAACTTTGCTTATCCCATCTTAAAAGAGATCGTGAACTTCTGGGACGATCACCTGAAGCGCCGTCCGGATGGCACGCTGGTGGCCCCCATGGGCTGGTCGCCGGAACATGGCCCTACGGAAGATGGCGTAACGCATGACCAGGAGATCATTTATGACCTCTTCACTAATTACATAGAAGCAGCGGATCTTTTAGCGATTGATAAAGATTACCGGGATCATGTAGCAGATCTTCAGCAACATTTGCTTAAACCTAAAATAGGTAAATGGGGACAGCTGCAGGAATGGGAAACAGACCGGGACGATCCCACGGATAAACACCGCCACGTATCCCACCTGTTTGCCCTGCATCCCGGCCGGCAGATCAGCGTTACCCAAACGCCGGAGCTGGCGCAGGCAGCCAGGGTAAGCCTGGAAGCCAGGGGAGATGAGTCCACCGGCTGGTCCATGGCCTGGAAAATGAATTTCTGGGCGCGTTTGCAGGATGGAGATCATGCCTACCGCATCCTCCGCAATTTCTTCCACCCGGTAGGCGGCGCTGGCGTAAACTATGACCAGGGCGGCGGTTTATATGCCAACCTGTTCTGCGCGCATCCGCCTTTCCAGATAGACGGTAATTTTGGTTATGTGGCCGCCGTAACGGAAATGCTGCTGCAAAGCCAGGCCGGCGAGATCCAGCTAATACCCGCTCTGCCGCAGGCATGGAGCAGCGGACAGGTAAAAGGATTACGCGCCCGCGGTAATTTTGAGATCACCAACATGCAGTGGGAGAACGGGCAGATAACCAAACTGACTATCCGCTCTAACAGCGGCGGCACTTGTAGCCTGAGAACACCCAATGCGCTGGAAGGTCCTTATATGCCTACCGCTGTTGAGGGACGCAATACCATCCTGTATGTTTTTCCTACAAAGGCAGGTCAGTCATATACCCTTACCGCGGTCACGGACAGCTATCCGGCGGCCAAAGACCGGAAGACTTCCCGCGGTAAAACCACTTACTACATCGATCCCGCTAAGGGAGATGATCAGCACAACGGTTTGGCTGCTGGCCAGGCATGGAAAAGTTTTGTGCCGCTTAATCAGCTCATCCTGCAGGCCGGTGATGCCGTGCAGGTAGTGGCCCCCGGCGCTTTTCACGGATCATTGATGCTGATGGCAAAAGGTACAGCAGCACAACCCGTAAAGCTTAGCTTTGCACCCGGCCGCTACGACTTCTTCCCGGACCAGGCCATCAAAAAGCCGTTACATATCTCCAACACCAACGACCTGCCTTATGAGCCAAAGGCCATTGCGCTATTGTTCGATAGCTGCGAGGCGGTACAGGTTACCGGCAGCGGCGCTACCTGTATGCTCCGTGGCAAGATGATAGAGACCTTCGTGAATGGCGGCCATGATATCACCCTGGATGGGCTTACCTATGACTACCAGCGGCCCACTGTCTCAGAAATGACCGTAGTATCCACCGCAGATAATTATGCGGATGTTAAGATCCATCCGGATTCAAAATACCGTATCAGCGATAGTCTGCTCACCTGGATAGGCGAGGGCTGGAGCTACCAGCCCGGCAGTTACTGGCAGGTATGGGACCCCGCAGCCAATGATCTTTCCCGTAAGGAGATCAACACGGAAGACCTCCGTTTTGCCGTGCAAAAAGATAGCACCGTGCGCATCTGGTTCCGGAAAGACCCGGGTTTTAAAACAGGCTGCACCTACCAGAACCGCGATGTAAGCCGCGATTGTGCCGGTATCTTTATGCGCTATAGCCGCAATATCACGTTAAAGGATCTCCGCATTAATTTTATGCATGGTATGGGCGTAGTAAGCCAGTATTGCCATGATCTTACCATGGATAACATCACCGTAAAGCCCGGAGATAACTCCGGCCGCACCTGCGCCGCCTGGGCAGATATCCTGCATTTTTCCGGCTGCAGCGGTAAGATCACCGTGAATAATGCCTACCTCTCCGCCGCTAATGATGATGCGATCAATATACATGGCACGCACCTGAAGATCACAAAGCTATTAGCCCCTGATAAGCTACAGGTGCAATTTATGCATCCGCAAACCTTTGGCTTTCCCGCATTTGCGCCGCAGGACAGCATCACCCTGGTAAACCCGCAAAGCCTGCAGCCGGTAGAAAATAACCGCGTGGCAGCAGTAAAACAGGTAAACGATAAAGAATGGATCTTAACCCTGCAACAGCCGCTCACAAAAGCCGCCGCCGCAGGCCAGGTAATAGAGAACACCACCGCCACCCCCCAGGTATGGATCCACCATTCCACCATTACCCGTATACCCACCAGGGGCATCTTAGTCACCAGCAAACGCCCGGTGATGATAGATCATAATACACTGGATCATACACACATGAGTGGTATTGCTATTAATGATGATGGAGAGAACTGGTTTGAGTCTGGCCCGGTAACAGATGTGACCATCAGCCACAATACCTTTAACGCCTGCGGCGAGCCGGCCATCAGCATTCACCCGGAAAATACAGTAAACGGTCCCCGGGCGGTACACAGCAATATCCGGATCAGCAACAATGATTTTATCTTGAAAGGAAACGTGTTGCTCGCTGCAAAAAACACTTCCCATGTCCGCATAGAGAACAACACCATTCAAACAACCGCTGCGGTAAAACAGGCAGATGAGCTGGTACAGCTAAAAGACTGCACCCAGGTCACCATCAGCAATAACCGACTGCAAACAAAATAATTCCCCAATCTGTAGCAGGCCAACCCCGGCAGTAATGAACATTCCCGTATTGGCAGGGAGTTTTGCCTGCTTGGTGCGAATATTGGAGGCTATAGGGCGTACCAAACCTTATGGCACATGAACACATTTCAGATCCAGTATCAGCAGCAAGACCTGCAGGTAACAGAGCAGGAAAATGATCATTTTACCGTTGACCTTCCGGAGGGCAAAATATATTTGCTGCTTAAACAGGATAATGAAGGCGCCAATCACTGGTTTGAAGATGGAAAAGATAAGGAAACTGAAAAGTCAAAAGCCGTTGGATTGGCGATAGAGCGGTATTTGAACAACAAACAATAAGACAGTTAGCCAATGTAAAAGAATTTTTTTACATTGGTACTATGGAACATTATCTCCAATTGATTATAAGCTGCGCCAAACAGTATACAATGCGTACCCGTTTAGTGACGATAGGCTTACTGCTGTTCGGAGCTTTGTATTTTTGTGCGTGTTCGCCATCCTCAGCCGGAACGAAACTAAGCGAAATGAAAGTAATCGGCAATCCCGAGGCGATCCTGTATGGTGTGGGTGGCATATTATACTATAAAAGGGATCATCTGAGATTAGCAGAAGATCTTACCGCCTATGATACCGCCGCAAATGAGATTAGCAAAGAGCAGTTCCTTAAAACCCTCAGCTCTGGTAAGTACTTACCCTTACGGCTGCATACCGCAGATTCATCAAATGCATATCTATTGTATAGGGTCCCGGATTCAACGGACATTTCTCTCATCCATACATTAGGCCAGATAGGGGAGGAATACTACGGAGAGTATAAGCGGGAAGGGCAAAAGCTGCCCGCATTTAATTTCCGGGATATAAATGGCAAATTGTATACGAATGAGACGATGCTGGGTAAAACCGTATTTTTAAAATGCTGGTTTGTCCATTGCTGGGCCTGCGTACAGGAAATGCCCCGGCTAAACCAATTGGTGAGCAAATACAGCAACCGGGATGATGTGCTTTTTTTAAGCCTGGCCTTCGATACAGAAACCGAACTGCGCGCTTTTTTGAAAAAGAAGACGTTTAACTATCAGGTCGCCTCGGTACCACAGCGTTATATGGAAGACACCTTACAGGTCGGCCTTTATCCAACCCATGTCATTGTTAATAAAGAAGGGCGTATAGCTAAGGTTGTTACCAGCGTGGATGAGCTGGAGCGTGTATTACCAAAGGTGATTCATTGACACTAAATCATAATCCGAACAGTAAAAGGATCAATTTACGGTTAATCTTCCTGACGACGATGTAAAGGACAAAGAGACCGAAAAATAAAAGATGCGATGCAATACTCCAGGCTGTCTGAGTAACTGGTCTGTAGCTATATAATATTTTGCTATTAGCATACACTTCTTTATTTTTAATCGTTTACAATTAAATTATCCTTGCTCTATACATATGGGAAAATATAAGATATTGACTCTTGAAAATGGGATTCATTTCCTTCGCAAAAGTCTAGATGACTATTCGGACGTAATCGTTCCGTTACTAGTAATCATTGGATGTATTGTTGGATTTATTATTTGTTATAGCATTTTTAATCGGCTATTGAGAAGGAAAGTTAACGATCCAAACACCCAGTCGCAGATAAGAAGATATAGCTGGTATGTTTTGGTTCTCTCTATTATTTTGGGCTTTGTAGGCTCGTTTATGGAGTTTTGGGGCTGGGTTACAATTCCTCTTGAGTTCTTTGTATCGATATTTACAACCTTGATTGCTTTATCCATTTTCTTTTCGAGCAGTAACTATTTGAGAGGGAGAAACATCATAGAACCAGAAGTAGAAATGGCTGTAAGGAATGTTTTTAGTTCGGACTCTTTCTTATTGGCCGTTACAACCGTACTTCCAAGGGGCAATCGTGATGAAGAAAATGGGTTTGATTATATACCCTTCATGCTGGCTAATTTAGAGATGCAACGCACCAGATTTAAGAAAAATGCAGGAATGTTTTTGGTGACGACAATTGTGCTTAGTGGTTTCTTTGTCCTGATCGCAATTGTTTTTTCATATTTTTTGTTAGATGAATCTTCTATTGGAAGATATAAACACCTGAATAATCTCACAAGCCAGCTGGGAGAAGTGTCACGGATGGAGGAGTTCATGAAAAGGGATATCTCGACTAATAGTGCTTTCTTTAAACTGAACGGCAAGAATCTTGATCTGCTTCAGAATTATACCGGTAATGGAAAGGAAAATGGCTCTGATGTTGCAAGGAAAGTTTCGTCTGCAATAACCGTCTTTAAAGTGACAGGAAATATAGATACCCTTTATGCTAAATTTCAGGAAATTGGGAATGTTCCCCGCGACAAACTTCCTGATGAACCTCAATATTATGAAGCATTAGTAGAGTCGACGAATACAGTTGCAGAATATATAAATAAAAGAAATGGTGTTTTGGAGTCATTGGGTAACGTGTTGAGCAAAACGACTGATGCGATTACTACGGTGCAGAAAGAACTGCAGACACCGGAGAGCCAACAAAGTGAAATGATAAAACGGCTTATTTTAAGCGCGGTAGTACTTACTTTTTTTCTGGCAGTGTTAAGATATTTTAGAGGACTTTATCAGAATAATTATAATCAAATGCTTATAACCGAACAACAGGAGCTCATGATCCGTAAATTTTACGTAGCCTATAAAAGTTCGGAAGGTAATCCTGAGGCCCGTAAGATTGTGCTGCAAAACTTCATAACCGGCGTACAAGAACCGCTGGGTGCCAAACCTTCATCTGGCTCGCGGTCAAATAAAGCTGACAATGATTTGCTGAAGGAAATAATACAAGCAGCTACCCGTAAGCTCTAATTGTATGGAGAATTGTTGTCTTGGTACAATGCCACGCAATATAGGACGAGAAGCTTCAAGTTTTTGCTGATTCTTAGCTAAGAATTTTCATCTAGTTTTTTGTTTAATCGACGTATATAAATTGCTCATATTTAAAATGCTTTTAATCTGAAATCAATAATTAAGATCAAACGCATCTATGAAGATGCTAAAGAATCAGATGGACACCGTATACTCGTAGATCGCCTCTGGCCCAGGGGCGTGAAAAAGGAGGCAGCTGCTATAGACGCTTGGGAAAAAGACCTGGCGCCCAGCCCGCCCCTGCGTACCTGGTTTGGTCATAAACCGGAACGCTGGGAAGTTTTTCAGCAACGGTATAAGGAAGAATTGAAGGAGAATGATCATGTGGCCAGTTTTGTTGACGCGCACAAAAAAGACAAAATACTCACCCTCGTATACGCCGCCAAAGACGAAGCGCATACCCATGCCCTGGTATTACAGCAATACCTGGCGTACTTGTTTGATAAGGCATGATAATAGCGGGACACCCCTGGTGTTCCCCGATTATTAAATTAATCGCTAAATTAGCCGGGCAACCAAAAGATAATAACCCTAAATAGCCATAAATGAAAGCAAGATTAGCGTCTACAGCCAATGATCTGTTTTCTTTTTCCAAGCGAATATTAATTTTCTTCCTGGTGATCCTGGCCAGTTTGATTGCCGTATGCATTTTCTTTTACCGTAATAACCGCGCGGCAGAGAACACCAATTATTGGGTTAGGCATACCTATGATGTGATCGAACAAACACTGCTGATCAGCTCCTTATCCAAGAACCTGCAATGGGAGCACCGGAACCATATGCGCAGCACAGAGCCCGGCGGACTGGATAACTACTACAAAACGAATGATTCCCTCATATACCGGAGTAAACAGCTGGCAGGCCTGGCCAGGGATAACGCAGCCCAGGAGGCAAGGATCAAAGACCTGCAGGTATGGCTGGCGAACCTCCAGACCTTTTGTGATAGTATGATCGTACGGCGGGATCAAAAAGTGCTGACGCCGGAAGAATTTGCCAACTACCTCCGGCAGCAAATGGTATATTATACAGAGATCAGCAGCCTGCTGGACCATATCCGTAATGAAGAGAACCACCTGCTGGCACAGCGGGAAGCAAATAATGACCGCCGGATCACCCTTACCAACCAGTTCTTCCTGGTAGTGGTGGGATTACTTTTCTTATTATTGATACTGACATTTGTTTCCATCTACTATTACTTCGATAAGACCCGCAAAGCGGAGGATGAAAGGAACAAAGCCCTGGAAAAGGAAAAAGAGTTGAACCAAATGAAATCGAACTTTGTATCCCTGGCTTCCCATGAGTTCCGCACCCCGCTTAGCACCATCCTTTCTTCCGTATCCCTGCTGGAACAGTACCGTACCACGGAAACACAGGAAAAACGCGATAAACATATCCTGCGCATTAAGACCTCTGTACGGGAACTGGTGGCCACATTAGAGGAATTCCTTTCCCTGGAGAAAATAGAAGAAGGAAAAGTAAATCCCATACGGACGGCCTTTAACCTGCGCGACCAGGTAAATCTCCTGTGCGAGAACTTCCGCTCCGTGTCTAAATCCGGCCATGTGATCAGGTATGATCATCACGGAGAGGAACAGGTTTCGCTGGACAGGACCTTTATCGACCATATTATCACCAACTTGGTGTCTAACGCCGTCAAATATTCCCCGGAGAACAGCACAGTGACC
This sequence comes from Chitinophaga agrisoli, assembly GCF_008386695.1. GTDB lineage: Bacteria > Bacteroidota > Bacteroidia > Chitinophagales > Chitinophagaceae > Chitinophaga > Chitinophaga agrisoli. The sequence goes on along the minus strand of NZ_VUOC01000002.1, from coordinate 289,204 downwards.
ATTACCACCTATGCAGATCCCGCCAAAGTGCAGCTAACGGTAAAGGACCAGGGTATTGGCATCTCACCGGATGACCAGCAGCACCTGTTCGAGCGGTTTTTCCGCGCATCCAATACCGGCAACATAAAAGGCACCGGACTGGGGCTGCATATCATTAAACGTTATGTGGAGCTGCTGGGCGGTACTATTGCCGTAAAAAGCCAGCTCAATGAAGGTTCAGAATTTATGATCACGTTACCCACAGAAGACCGCCATTGATCCCCACCCCATGATGCCCGCCCGGGCTGGTACGGTTTTTATTATACATACTATGTAAAACTGAAACATATCGTTTAAAACCAACTTTATGAACAACGCTACTGTAGAATCTGCGCTAAAACAGAAGCTGCTGATTATCGAAGACGAAGGCGAAATGTGCCTCCTGATCAATCTTTTGCTGGATAGCAAAGACCTGGAAGTAGAACATGTAAAAACTATTTCCGATGCTGTGGAATATTTTCAACAACAGCCGCCATCCATTGTGTTACTGGATAACCGCCTGCCGGATGGTTTTGGCCTGGACTTCCTGAGCTATATCAAAGAAAACTATCCCGCCACAAAGGTGATCATGATCTCCGGGATAGACGTGGCCGCAGGAGATGTAGCGCTGGAAAGCGGCGCGGATCTTTTCCTGGAAAAACCATTCACCAAAACCCAGCTTTGCAAAGCGATAGAGGACCTGACAGGACAGCGTTGCTAACGCCTTGTAATAAAGGATAATAAATAAGTGTTGCTGTTAAACGGTCCCGTTTAACAGCAACACCCGTTTAACGCCGGTATTAGCCCCCAAAGACCCCAATTTGCCTCCTGGAAATGCCAAAATACTTTATCTTACACCCCTTATCCATTAAAACATATTTATCACCTACCTAACAGCGTTATGAAAAAGTACGTTCTGATCTTTTCAGCCGCCGCTTTGGGCGCCTGCCAGCCGCAGACCGCCACAAAACAGGAGGCCAAAACGGATACAGCCGGTATCACCAGCCGCCCGGTAACAGTTTACACCACCGCAGACAGCACCAGTTACAGGATAACGCCTACGGACACGCTTAGCTTTACAGATAGGGCCCAGCCCTTTGAAACAGAGCCCTGCGTATTCGTAGATCCGGCAGCCACTTTCCAGCAAATGGAAGGTTTTGGCGGCGCGCTCACGGATGCTGCCGCAGAAACCTTTGCCAAACTGCCGCAGGCCGCCCAGGACTCGCTGCTGACCGCCTATTTTGACCCGGTAAAAGGCATCGGTTACACGCTGGGCCGCACCAATATCAACAGCTGCGATTTTTCCAGTGATAGCTACACCTATGTAAATGAAGGGGATAGTACGCTGGCCACCTTTAACCTGGCCCATGATGAGAAATTCAAGATCCCTTTCATTAAAAAGGCCATTGCCGCATCCGGCAACAAACTCTCCCTGCTGGTAAGCCCCTGGAGCCCGCCCGCTTTTATGAAAGATAACAACAGTATGCTGCAGGGCGGTAAACTGCTACCTGCTGCCCGCCAGCACTGGGCGGATTATGTGGTGAAGTTCATAAAGGCGTATGAAGAGAAAGGCATGCCGGTATGGGCCCTCACCGTACAGAATGAGCCCATGGCCAAACAGCGCTGGGAATCCTGTATCTACACCGCGGAAGAAGAACGTGATTATATTAAGACCTACCTGGGCCCCACCTTGCAAAAGAACGGCCTGGATAGCAAAAAGCTGATTGCCTGGGACCATAACCGCGACCTGGTGTACCAGCGCGCCAGCACCATCCTGGAAGATGCAGCCGCTGCAAAATATGTATGGGGCATTGGCTTTCACTGGTACGAGACCTGGACCGGCGGCAACATGCAGTTCGATAACCTGCGCCTGGTATCGCAGGCCTTCCCGGATAAACACCTGGTCTTTACGGAAGGGTGTAAAGAAAAGTTCAATATGGATAGCGTAAATAACTGGAGCCTGGGCGAAAGGTATGGTTACTCCATGATCAACGATTTTAATAACGGCACCGCCGCCTGGATAGACTGGAACGTACTGCTGGATGAGCATGGCGGCCCTAACCATGTGGGCAATTTCTGTTTTGCGCCGGTACATGGCGATACACAGGGTGGTAAGCTGGTATTCACCAATGCGTATTGGTATATTGGCCACTTCTCTAAATTCATTCACCCGGGAGCAAAGCGTATTGCCGCCTCCAGCAGCCGGTATTTCCTGCAGTCTACCGCATTCCGGAATACAGATGGCAGTATAGCCGTAGTAGTGATGAACACCTCCTCACAACATATACCGTTTAATCTGTGGATCAAGGGTAAGGCTGCGGCTACGGAAAGCCTGCCGCATTCTATCATGACATTGGTATTATAAACAGTTTTATAGCAAATTGGCAAGGGCTGCTCTCTACGGGAGCGGCCCTTTTTCTATTTTATAGACCCACTTTCCATCTCGTGAAAAAATCACCTGCCAAGCCAACTGTCAATCTATTGATAATTAGTCAGTTGCAGTTGTGGCACGCCAATCGCATCTACTTAAACGGGTTTTTCATAGGATATGGTTAACGCCGCCTGAAACAGACAGATTGTTTCTACAATCAGTATGACGGCTTTTCTAAAACTGAATTACTTAAATGTAGATTCTGCATGAAACCGATTTTCCGGAACATAGGCCATTTTGCTGACTTCATTGGGCGTTGGATAGTGCGTATTGTAACCGCAATGAATGGCTTACCTCACTTATAATTAGATGGATGATTGATTGATAAATAGTAAAACGGCTTAAGCATTATGCTTAAAGCCGTTTTTGCTTTGCTTAAAAGCAATTGCTTAGAACTCCTGGCCTTGTTTTTCCATGTTAAACAGCACCTCAAAATCCTCCGCAAGAGCACCGGATACTTCACCTGTATCCCCGTGTCTTATTAACCCTTCACTTCTATTTAATATGGACTCCGCACGGCCGTCAGCTATCCGGTAGGCTGGCATAAAATACTGGTTAATGGGAGAAGGCACAATCTGTAAAACCGTTTTTTCTGTGCTGTCAAGCTGCTCGTATGATATATTGCCTGATTGCTTGTGCATAACCTGCCAGGTGAAAATCACATTATCAGCACACAGTAAATTATTCAACGCCAATAAAATATATGGGCTCTGGGTGGTGTAGGTATGTATTGATCCATAGCTTACCCCAAACATTTTATTTCTGGCCGATGCCAGTTTTTTCATCAGCTCATATTGTGCAGAAGGCGACAGGTTTAATTCCGGCTCTTCTATCACAAATGAGCGGTGTCCCGTAATATTGATATCGTCTCTTTTGGAGGGAATGTATAAAGCCGCATGAGTACTCAGATCAGCTTCCGTTTTCTTAAGCGCTGTTATGATAGCAGCTAACTTTTCTTCGGTAAGATTAGTTGCAAGCGCATCGGTAAACAGGAGGTCATGATCAGTGACAGGCGGTACATCCGCAATCATGTATCTTATAAACTGGAATTTTTCATCTATTTCATTACAAAGCGCCCTTAGTTTTTTACTGTTGGCAGCAAAATCAGTTTTTAGGGATTCGATCTCGTTGATGGTATTTAACAGCATGGGAGTATATATTAATTTTCCTTCGCTGTATTTTATAGTATGGATCTCAGAAGTGAAAACTATCTCCGTATTGCGTTGTAAGAACGGTAATATATTATACGCTTGAAGTGCCGCTGAAAACGAGTAGCCGCTATATTCAAAATCTGTTTTTCCCGGATCATCAGGCCTCCAGAATTGTCCCGGCGCCTGTAGAATGGTCAGCAATTTCGCCAGGGCAGTGTTACCGCTTGTCCGTGGGCCAACAAACACATTTACTATCCGGAGATCCAGGTCCACAAATTCAATGGGGCCAAAATTGCTTACAATGAGTGAGGATTTCATATGATGGATGTTGTAATGCGGTGGAAGTTAACCAACTTGATAAATAAAAGGGTTTAAGTGGCACGCCAGAAGCCCTTTGCTTTACGCTTAAAATTATATGGTAATGACATTTCCCTCTTCCAGGCTTGCATTAAATCTGGATTGAAATATTGCTCTTTGGCTATTGGAAGAGGCTCGAATAGGGTATTGGTCATTTCTGGAAAAACAGATAATGGCTTTAACCTCATAAGGAGACAGGTCTATTCCGGAACGAATTAAAAACTCAAAGGTAGCGGTAAGCTGTTCAACAGCTTTATTCCTTTTTTTATTTCTGTTTCCAGAAGAGTTTTCCTTTATCTCAACAGAATAAAATTTATCGTTACTGAAAACAAAGCAATCACATTTTTTAGTATCGTCGTTAAATAGACAATTGTCTGTTTTAACTACACAAACAGTTGTGCCATTGGGATTACTTACTGCCAGGTGCGCATCATGGTCTTCTAACGCAATTTTAACAGGGAACTCCCCTCCGGGATCAGTAATGAATATGTTCGGGCTGTCTAATATTACATAAGGGCTAGGATGTGCACATTTAGATTGGTGGTTGTATTTGCAATCTCCCAGTCGAATTCTTAAAAATTCCTCCATTGTTTTTCTATGTTAAGCAGTGCATCAAAGTCATCAGCAAGCGTGTCTGATGCCTCATCGATATAGTTGTTCATAATTAATCCTGAATTTCTGTCTATTATAGATTCTGCACGGCCATCACGTATCTGATAAGCTGTAAAGTAATAAGGGTTTATGTTGGACGAAACAACCTGTGAAACTGCATTTTCTATTTTTTTGCGCTTATCATTTTGAATACCTCCTTTGAATTCTCTCTCGGTGGAAATAATTTTGTTGGCATATAGTAAATTATTCAACGCCGACAAAATGTACGGACTGTGTGTTGTATATGTATGTATTGAACCATAATCATCCCAAACGGCCTCTCTTCTGGTTGATTCTAGTTTTTTTATTAACTCATATTGCGCTAGCGGAAATAAGTTTAATTCCGGTTCCTCTATCACAAATGACCGATGCCCAGCAGCACCTTGGTGGTGTAGAATTGGAATTAATACTGGTAAAACACTTTGTATGCCGGATGCCGCTTCGGTAAGCTTTATGTTGTCCCCGTGCTCAGTAAATATCCTATCCTCACCATTAATATTTCTATAGATGAGCTTTTTATGTAAAAAACTAAGATCAATCTCCCTGATTACAGATTTCTCAACTTCCGCCCCGAAAGCCAAAATGTGCTTAGGTATGGGAACGTTATTGTGAATCAGATTAAGGGAGGCATTCTTGATGATGTTTATAAAAGCCCTTTCCGAAGGAATGTATAATGCAGTATTGGAGCTTAGATTTGCTTCTGTTTCCTTAAGTACTGATATAATAGCATCTAACTTTTCGGAGGAGAAAAGTTTTGCACTATCAGAGGTAAAGAGAATTTTGCTATGCTCTCCGTGAAGAATACGGCTAACATGCAAGTTTATAAAGATAAATTTGTTGGTTATTTGCTTAATAAGCATCGTTAGCCTGTCAGTATTGTGCTCAAAGTTGCTTTTCAATAATTCAATCTCATCAATAGCATTTAACAGTTTTGGCGTGTATATTAATTCTCCGTCTTTATATTTTATATCATGCAGCTCAGAACTGAAATTTATCTCAGTATTCCTTTTTAAAAAGGAGGATACATTGTATTCTTCTAATATGCCGAAAAACGAGTTTTGAGTATGTTCATAGCTTGATTTGCTTGAGTCTGTGAATCTCAAAAATCTTCTTGGAGCCTTCATAATTGTTAAGAGCTTGGCCAAAGCACTTTTACCACTTGCCTGGGGCCCTATAAATACATTTACGTTTCGAAGATCTAAATCCACAAAATCGATCGGACCAAAATTTTTTACAACTAGTGAAGATCTCATATATGATTAAACTCCTGATTCAGTGAAGTTAGCTAACTTATGGATTTAAATAAATCAATGTTTGAGCATCAAAATTACTACAATTTAGACTTAAGTGGGCGCAAAAATAGATATCTTTAATCCGATCGACTGAAATTTGATATACACTGCATCCACGAAGCTATGTTAGTCCAGGATAGATTTACTGCGTATAATGCTAACTGTTAACGTGCGTAACGTGTTGAAAAGACTTAGATAGCCAGTAGTTATGGGAATAACCTGTGGGTATTTATCCCGCAAATAGCTTTTTTCCCTTTCGGCGCCTCTTCAACTTACTTCCTTTTTCTATTTTATAGACCAGCTTTCCACCAGGTGGAAAAATCACCTCCCATGCCAACTGTTAATCCATTGATTATTAATTAATTGCACTTATGGCACGCCAATCGCATCCTACTAATCAAATCTGAAAATTTCGACTCTTTCGATAAACGTTACTTAACTAGGTTTTTCATAGGATATGGTTATTACCGCCTGAAATAGACAGGTTGTTTCTACAGCCAGTATGGCGGTTTCTTACCAAACCGGAACACTTAAAAGTAAAGACGATGAAGACGATACTGATCACTGCCTACGCAGTGAATCCATATATAGGCAGCGAAGACACCATGGGGTGGCATATGCTCTTACAGGCCGCCCGGTTCAATTACGTGATTGCCGTTACAAGGAGAAATAACCGATTACCAATAGAAAGATATTTACAGGAGCACCCGGAGGAAAGAGTATTGCTGCGTAATATCCGCTTCCTGTATTTTGACTGGCCAACATGGATTACCCGCTGGGAAAAAGGACCGTTGCTGAAGATGTGGTACTATTATGTTTGGCAGTTAACCCTTATACCGTGGTTATGGATGGAAAGGGATGGCTTTGATATTGTGCACAACCTGAACGTGTCGAATGATTGGACGCCTACTTTCCTGTGGATGTTGGGGAAGCCATTGGTATGGGGGCAGATAGGCCACCAGCCGCAGATACCGAGGCAGTTCCTGCTACCGGTCTACGGCTGGCGGGCTTACCTGAAAGACCGCGCCGGGTGGTCCATTAAACAGCTGTGCTGGCATGCGGATCCCTTCCTTTGGCTGGCCCGCAAGAAAGCGGCCCGTATTATCTGTATGAACAGTGAGGCGGCAAAACGCCTGCACCTGAAGAACAATTTTATACTGCACCCTTCTGTGGCTACGGACGAAACGATCTATAAAGAGGGAGAAAAAGATAAGTTCAGGGTATTATCGGTAGGACGGTTTGTGCCGGTAAAGGGATTTGACCTGACCATTAAAAGTTTTGCGCAGTTTTATCATAACCTAAGCAACGCGCATCAGCAGAGAGTACAGCTGGTGCTGGCTGGCAGCGGGCCGCTTAAATCCTTCCTGCAAGGGCTGGTGAAAAAAGAGAAGATAGAGCAGGCAGTGGTATTCATCGAATGGATGCCCCGGGAGAAAGTGGCCGCGCTGTACCGCCTGGCCGCGGCATTCCTGTTCCCCTCCCACGAGGCGGCGGGCAGGGTAGTGCCGGAGGCCATGAGTTATAACCTGCCGGTAGTATGCCTGCAGAACTGCGGCGCTGGCGAGTTCATCCACCCGCAGTCCACTTTATCCGTACCGGTAGGCGGCTATGACGCCACCGTGGCCAACCTGGCCGCTAAGCTGCAGGAGCTCTATTTCCGCCCTGCCCTGTACCACCGCGAAAGATATCTTTCCATGCACCGTTACTGGCAGCTGTTCCGTTGGAATGTACGGGGCGAAATGCTCCGTCAGCTGTATGAAGAAGTAGGCTAGTGTGCTGAAATCCAGGGATTTTCCTTAAATTCCGGTATAAAAGGCCATTATCCTATGGATAGCTATAGCATTTTCATTGTTGAAGATGATCCCTGGTACGGAGAGATCCTGGAATATCACCTTACACTGAACCCCGAATACCAGATCACCCGCCTTACCTCCGGCAGCCAATGCCTGGCGCAATTACATAAAAGACCTCAGCTTATTACCATCGATTATTCCCTGCCCGATATGAACGGCAAGCAGCTGCTGCAGCGCATCCGTTCCGCCAACCCGGACCTGCCCGTGATTTTCATCAGCGGACAGGAAGATGTAGGCACCGCGGTAGAACTGCTTAAAATGGGCGCTAACGATTACCTCGTAAAAGACGATCATACCAAGGACCTGTTATGGAACAGCATCGTGCGCATCCGCGAAAACCAGCGCCTGAAACAGGAGGTGGAGCAGCTGCGCGAAGAGCTGGGACAGAAATATGAGTTTGAAAAGACCATACTGGGCTCCTCTGCCGCCATGAAACGGGTCTTTGCCATTATGGAAAAAGCCGCCCGCACCAGCATAAACGTATCCGTAACAGGCGAAACAGGCACCGGCAAAGAGCTGGTGGCCAAAGCCATCCACTATAACTCAGAGCGCGCTAAAAAACCGTTTGTACCGGTGAATATGGCCGCTATACCGGCAGACCTGCTGGAAAGCGAACTGTTTGGACATGAGAAAGGCGCTTTTACCGGCGCTATCGCCCGTAAGATCGGCAAGTTCGAAGAAGCGGCTAAAGGTACCCTGTTCCTGGATGAGATAGCAGAGCTGGACCTGAACCTGCAAAGCAAACTGCTGCGGGTACTGCAGGAAAGGGAGCTGGTGCGGGTAGGAGGAAATGAGAAAGTAAAACTGGATGTGCGCCTGATCGTGGCCACCCACCGCAACCTGGCGAAGGAAGTAAAAGAGGGCCATTTCCGCGAAGATCTTTACTACCGTATTATGGGCCTGCCGGTGGAGCTGCCGCCCCTGCGCCAGCGGGATAACGATGTATTGATGCTGGCAAAATCCTTCCTGCAGGAGGCTTGTAAGACCAATAAGCTGGGCCCCTTGCAGCTGAGCAACAGCGCCAAGGAAATGCTGAAACAATACCCTTTTCCCGGTAACGTGCGCGAGCTGAAAGCGGTCATAGAACTGGCCGCCGTAATGAGCAACGGGCAGGAAGTAACGGCAGACGACCTGCACCTCAACACGGTGGGGGGTGATAATTTCCTGCTGTCTGACGCCAAAACAATGAAGGAATATAATATCGGGATCATCCGCCACCTCCTGAAGGCCAACAATAACAATATCCAGAAAGTGGCAGACATATTGGACATAGGAAAGTCCACCATTTATAAGATGATACAGAATAAAGAAATTGTGCTCCCCGTATAAATATATTCCTTATGGAAGTAAATGAACTGTACAGCTTACAGAAAATAGAGCATATTGCCCGGGGCGATCAGGCTTTCCTGCGCAAGATGATCAACCTGTTCCTGGAGCAGGCCCCCAGCAGCGTAAAAGATATCCGCCAGGCATATGAAAAAAAGGATTTTGCCGCTATGGCCGCGCAGGCGCACCGCCTCAAGTCTGCATTGGATACAATGGCCATTACCTCCCTGCAGCAGGATATCCGCGCACTGGAAAGGATGGATCATGAAGAGGCTGGCACAGCAGAAGCCGGCGTCCTGATCAATAAACTGGAAACCGTAATAGACCAGGTAGTGGCCCAGGTACGCACTATTTAAATATCAGCCCGTATGCACGCAGCGTATCCTGCGGTAGTGGCTGGTAGATGGGGGAAGGCCCTTCCAGCAGTTTGGCGCTCTGCACCGGGTCAAACACGTTTACATTAGCGCTGTCATTGTTGAAAACAGTCAGGTATTGATCCCGCACATAAAAGAACCGTTTCCCGTTCTTCGACAAACCAAATACATCATTGGGCGTAAGCTGTAAGGCCGTTTTAACGGACATATTACTGCGTAGTAATAACAGCCGGTTAGTGGCGGTCAGCACCATGATCTCATCCACCGCGCTGTTATATACCGCTTTGTTAATGCCTTCCTGTATGGTGTAGCTCAGCACCGCTCCGCGCTGGAAGGGACGCCGGTAAAGCGTGGCCGGTGGCGGTTGATCTGCGCTAAGGGGTCTCCGTTTAAACTGGGTAATGACCACTTGCTGGTCATAGTTGATGCCGATCAATTTCTCCGGGTAGGTGAAAGTACCGGCCGTGCGGATATGTTTGATCTGAAGGGTATCCGGCGTGCCTACGCTGTTGGTTTCCATCAGCAGGAAATCTTTGTCAATATCCGCATAGGCATAACGTGGATCAAAGGCTACGGTGCGGAACGTATCCCTGCCCTTGACGGCATACAGGAAATCTTTGGTGGTATAGAAAATACCCTCGTCATCGGAGAAGTCTGCAAAATAAGCGCCGTTTATGATACCGGTGCGCTCGCCATTGGCATTGTAAACATTGGCGTCGAAGGTGGGGCTGGCGTATAAGGCGCCCGTCATAAACATGGAATTATCCTTGGCGGTGCTGATGCTGAGCTCAGAGGGCAGCTCCTGTACCACCAGGGTATCGCGCATCAGCCTTACCTTGCCTTTCTGTATACCGTTGCGGTCTATTTCGCAATAGGGCAGCAGCAGGTTGCCGTTAGACAGGTATCGTACACGGTAGGAGTCATACTCCCGTTCAAAACGCCGGTATACAAAACGGAAGGGGTACATATACTGCTGGTATCTCAATTGTATATACGCCAGCGTATCGCCGGTGTTGCAGTCGTAAATGAGCACATCACGGGGCAGGCCGGCATAATTGTTCTGCAATACGGAATTGGTGGCTACGGCCGGCGGCGTATATTTCTTGGCAATAACGGCAATGGCCGCCCGGTTGGTGAAATATACGTACTCTACATCCTTAAAACGTCGTTGCACCCCACCGGTATCATCCCTTACAACCCAGCTGGTGTCTTTTTTGTCCAGGTAAAGTATGTAGCGCCCGTCCGGCGATATATTGATCTCTGCTTCTGCCAGGCTGGTGCTGGCCAGGGTATCGCTGTATGCGCTGAAAAGGGACTGCACATCCTGGCTTTGCATATATTCCAGCAGGGTGGCGTTTACGGCGGCACTGTCTTCACCATATAATTTTTCCTTTATAATAGGGATCATGTTAAGACCATTCAGCTTAGTGGTGGTCTTTAGTTTGGAGGCCAGGAACAACAGGCCCAGGTTGCGGTTAGAGTCGCGGCTGATCTTCCGGATGGTGATGGTAAGCAAAAAGACCACCGGTATCAGTATAAGGCTCAGGTATCCCAGTAATTTGCGCCGGTACAACTGTTTCTTAAGGCCACGGGTATTATCCTCTTCTTCCAGCCGTTTCTGCTGGCTGAACCGGTAAAAGTTCATCAGCTCATCATTCAGATGCAGCTTATCCAGGTATTCATCGTAATAATTCAATTCCTTAATAGACAGTACATCGCCCGTATAGCGGTATTCTTCCCGGCGGTTGGAGATCTGGTAGCGGATCTCGTTCAGCCGTCTTTCCATATCACTGCGCATATCGTCTATCAGCGCGGCCAGCACATCATGCGCCAGCTCTACATAAGAGCCGTCCATACGTATAATACGGCTGCGCTCCAGTTCTGTGAGGCAGTTATGCAGCGCATTGGCCGGCAGGTCCGCCAGCTCCGGCGCCGTGGTGGAGGAAAGCACAATATTGTCGTTCTCTACCTGGTAGGCCAGGGGGCGTTTGGTGCCTTTAAAAGATACAAAGGAGTCCAGCACCTTGGCGGTGAAATTGTCCGGTATATTAGGGAACTTTTCCTTTAGCTCTTTCTGTATGGTATCCTTTCTTTCTACCAGGAAACGCTGTAATACATCCTTGATCTTACCGCAGGCTTCTATCTCTTTGGTGGTGATCACCAGCGGGGGCGGATCTTCCTTGCCGGGATAACCCTGCGGGTAGGTGCGTTTATAATCTTCCCGCCATAGCTGGTCTAAGTATACCTGCAGGTAGGGCAGGGGGATATTGGTTTTGTTGGCAACGGTATCAATGATCTGGTCTATGTTTTTGCTGCCGTCTTCCAGGGTGATATTGAATGCCTCGCAGGAGCGCAGGATCACATCCTTTACCTGTTGCGGGCGCATATTCTCCACCCGCAGGCGCCGGTCAGAAAAGCCGGGTATCAGCTTCTCAAACGGCTCCATCCACGCAAAATACTCTTCCCGCAGGATAAAGAGCAGGCTGCAGAACTTAGTTTGCGGAGAGGTGAAAATGGTATGCACCAGTTTAATGAACGCCTGTTTTTCATCCTCATCGCCCATGATCAGCAGCTCCTCAAACTGGTCAAAGATCAGGTACACCGGGCGCAGGTAATAAACATTCACCTGTTCCAGCGCTTTTATGAGGGAGCCATTGCCGTCTGCCACAATATCGCTGTCCTGCATGGCCTTGCACCCATGCAGCGCACGGGTCACAGATTCGTTGATGTTATTGCCCCGGCGTATATAGAACGGCACCCAGTCTGTTACCTCCAGGCGTTTGGAAAGGCCGCACTGCACCAGGCTGGTCTTACCGGTGCCGGAGGTGCCATAGACCAGCACCAGCCGGTTTTTATTAATGTACTGGTATAACAGGTCTTCCTCGTCTTTCCGGCCAAAGAAGATCTCACTGTCCTGCGGTCCGTATGGATCAAGGAATTTAAAAGGCGATTTTAGCTGTGGTGACGACATTATATCCGGAATATTATTCGGTCAGGAGATTTTTTTAAAGGCATTGAATTGCAGCCTTACGGCGCGGTATTGCTCCAGCTCTTCCGGCGTAAATGCCACGGCATCATCATCCAATGGTATCTTCAGCAGGTCTGCTTCTTTTTCCGGCCGCATCACGCTTTTAAAAGTGCAGCAGTTATCCTCGCTGTACAATTCAAAGAACATGAGGTTGGAGCGGTCGCTGCGGCTCTCAAAGGCGTTACGGTCTATTACAAAAGGAGAGAGGTTCAGGAAAGCCAGCTGCTCTCCTTTATAGATCCGTCTTTTGATATCAAAAGGCGGCAGCTGCTGTTTGGTGATGATCACGCCGCTGTTATCAATGTATTTGGAGAGCAGGTAATAATTCAGCTCCTGGCTGCCAAAAGCGTCCATCAGTTTTACTACCCGGTGGTTGTATTCTGCTTCTTCCGGCGTATTATGCCGGTATTTCTCTATCAATATGCTTTGTATGCTGGTAAGGGTATACAGGTGCAGGAAGCCCAGTTTCTCAAAGAATTTGCATAGCATATCCTCAGAGGCAATGCACATATCGATGATATCCGCATCCGGCACTTTCTTCTCTACCGTGATCTTACGGATATGGGTAAGATAATCGCAGGCTTCTGAGAACGGGCTGCTTTCGCCGGGCTGCTCTTCCAGCTGCTCCAGCTCTTCCATAAAGAACCAGATCTTATCGCAGGAGGAGTCTTTAAAGGCCTGGCGCAGATCGCGGATAAAGCGGATATAATCAAACACCGCTCTTTCGTTCCGGTTCAGCTTAAAGAAATTGGTGAGCAGCGCCATGACCTGGTCCGGCAGCTGTACTACTTGTTTTTTCAGTTTCAGCTCCCATAGTTGGGAGATCACGATAAAGCCCAGGAATTCAGAAACGATATGGAACAACAGCCCTACCTGTCCCAAACGCCGGGGGCCAGCTTTATCATAACCATCATCCCCCTGGTCTGCGGAGAATAGTTTTTGCAGATGGGCGGAAACGGGATAGGGCAGCACATCCAGCAAAGCCTTCTGGATCTTGCTGGTAGATACGCCCTCTGTCTGCGCCTTCTTTTGCAGGTAGATCATATCCTCATTGCCGGTGGCGGCCAGGGTATTGAAAAGGGATTCCGTCAGCTGCTCATTGGGGGTGTATGCCTTGGGCGCGGTGGCAGCGGAGGCAATGGGCACCGGGTTAAGGTCCACATCGGAAGGCTGTTTGTAAAACAGTTCCCACATGCCGGTTTCCTTAGGCACGGTGGCCAGGAAGCCCAGGTCCCGCCCATGCTGCAGGTTACCGGCTACGGTAAGCGGCATTTGCGTAGCTGTTTGGGCGGCGGAGAGGGCGTCGTTAAAGGCGTCCCGTATGCTCATCCTTTTTACACACAGGTTCTTATAAAAGCGCAGAGAGAACTCTGTGGCGCTGGCGTCTTCCACCGGCGCATTGGTGGCTACTACTGCAGGCACGCCCTGCTCCAGCAGGGCCTTTACCTGTCCGGCGGTGGAGCAGCCATTCAGCACTACGAGCTTCAGCGCGCCCTGTTGTGCGCTTTTGCCCAGCTGCTGGGCAATACCATTGCCATTGGCCTGCTGGTCAGTAAGCAGCAGGGCATCCCTGCCGGCATGCCCGCTGAAATGGAAGATGGCAAGTTGATCGTTAAACTGGTCCAGCTGCATATTGATATTGGCAATATTTGCATACTGGTCCTGGTAAAGCAGAAAAGCGTTGTTATGCTGGTTCAGTAAGGTGGTATACACACCATTATATTCCCGTGTAAGGGAGGGCAATGGATGATCATTACTGTTGGCAAACGCTATGTACACGGTTTTCATGACACATCAGATGGGGTTAATCTAAACAATAGCTCAGAGGCCGTTCGGCTGCAAGGTAGCGGCGCTTTTTAAGTCCGCTTCTTTCTGACGGGCGGTATCCCTGATGGTGATGGATAATTTCATTGAAGCAAATTTGTTCTCCGCGGCTTTATCTGTTGTGCCCAGCACATCAAAATCACCGCTGATATCTGTGAAACTCTGTACCCATGTGAGCAGTGGCTTATCGTCCACCTTACCCAGGTAGTTGCCTACGATGCCGGCCACCTGGAATATCAGGCTGCTGACAGAGGTAAGGCTGGTGGCTGTTTTTACGATACCGGCCAGGGTATCCACCACCTGCTTGTAGCTTTCATCATTCTTTACATTCCCCATTACCTCCGCTACATCCCGCAGCGATTGTTTGCTCTTGATAATAGAGCAGAACACATGGATCTGGGAAGGCGCCCGTTTGTCTGCTTCTGTTTCCTTCCAGTAGAACAGGGATTTGTCTACGTTCAGCTTTTCGCCGTCATCTATCTTCTCAAATCCTTTCAGATCTATGGAAACCGGGTCTGCAGAGAGGTCAGATACCACCAGGTTCATGAAATACACCTTTGCCAGGCCGGGAAAGGGGAATACTTTGGGCGTTTTGTTGTCAATGATCATTACATCGGACAATCTTATCTCCATGCCGCAAATGTCCTGGGAGGTAGGGATATCCCTGGTCAGGATCTCTTCGTCATGGTGTGCGTTCTCAAAAGTCTCCTGGAAATTGTGCTCTTCTGTCTGGAGGTTCTGCAAAAAGTCTATCATAGATGACTATTTAATTGGGGTAAAGAATTCGTGGATCACATGAATAAGAATAACTAAAACCTGCCTGCTATTATATAAGGCCTATTGCATTGGGGCTAAATTCGTTATTAAAGATAGGAAATAAGGATAATACCATAAAATATTTTATTACATGCAGGAGTGGGCAAAGGCCGCGGTGGCTATGTAATCCGGCTTAGATGCGCTATTTTCCGGCCGGAAATTTAAGACGTTATGCCTGGCCATACACCTACCCTGAACTACGATGGGCGCAGGCTTCTTAAGATTATCGCATGTTTTTTCGGATCCGGCTCAGTGACTGCGGGGTAACGCCCAGGTAAGAGGCCACATCGCTCAACTGCACCCTTAGCGCAATTTCCGGCTGCTTTTCCAGGAATTTCTCATACCGGGTAGCGGCGTCTTCTCCCATATAGCCATTCCGCACACGGATCTTTTCCAGCAGGGTATTTTGGGTAATGCCCGTGATCAGCTCTTTCATATAAGGCAGTTGCTCATACAGCCGTAACAGGTGATCCTTTGGAAAAACGATCAGCTCCCCATTACAGGCGGCTACAATACTTTCATGCGCCGGTACCTGGTTATTAAAACTATTAAGAATAGTGCAGAACTGGTTTTCCTTCAGGAAGAACTGGGTCACTTCATTGCCTTTGCCATTAATGGTCACGATCTTCAATATGCCCTGGCTGATAAAGAACAGCTCCCGCGCCAGGCTGCCTTCCTGTAATAACAATTCTCCTTCCTTCACCTGCCGGTGATGTACCTGCTCACTGATCAGCGCTTTATCTTCATGGCTGAAACTGCGGAATTGCTCCAGGAAATCAAAAAGTGGTGCGAACATGATTGGCCCGTTTAATCAAATCACCGTAAAAATCGCAAAAATCTGTCACAATCCGGAAGTACGCCTTTGTGCGCACCCCTGAACGAGATATGGCATAACGATTGTAACATACCTGTAAACCACACACGCATGAAAACATTAGGCATCATTCTGATCATCGCCGGTATTGCCATGATCATTATCCGCGGATTCTCCGTGCAGACCGAGAAAAAAGTAGTGGATCTGGGCCCGGTGGAAGTGAATAAAAAGGAAAATAAATGGGTAGGCTGGCCCACCTATGCCGGCGGCATTGTAGCCGTTGTAGGCGTAGTGCTGTTAGTGGGCAGCAATAAGCGCAACGGTTAAGCGTGCTTACCGTAGCGCCAGCCGCATAGTGACCCCGGTGGACTGTGTGCCGTAATATGGCTCCAGCGTCAGCCGGGCGTCCTTCTTTTTATTACGGTGCAGCTCTGGTACCAGTATGCCGGAGCTGCCGCCTACCAGTAAGCCCAGGAGCACATCTGTTTTAAAGTGACGGGCCGCTTCCATGCGGTAATAACCCACCAGTGAAGGCGGTACGGTAGCGGCTGCATATAAGAGCAGCCTTTTCCAGCCTTTGATCTCATGATAGTCCGTAAATACCTTCACCAGGAAAAAGGTGGAGGTGGCCGCAAATGATACGTGGCCGCTGAAGAAGGAATTGCTTTTGGCCAGGCCAACGCGGTCTTCCACTTTTACATTTGGATTATAGGTAAAAGGCCGCGCCCTGCGGATAGGGAAGGCCAGCGCAAAATAAACGCTGTTATCCACCGCATGGGTGACCAGGTATAGCGAGATCAGATCCAGCCAGTCTTTCCGTACTTTTTTATCCAAACCCAGTACAATGGGGCTTACGATAGAAAGGTTGAGCCAGAAATCAGAATGTTTTTGCGCATTGGCAAAACCGTTAGGGTCCTTGAAGATGATAGGACGGTCAAACCCATTTACATCATCAGGGTTTAGTTTGGCCAGGTCGCTTACATCAAAGGCAGAGCTCCTGTCCAGCGCAGGGAACAGGAAATAGGAACCCACCACAAAGCCAACAGCCCCTGGTAGCTCATACTTCCACTTTACATTGTATACTTTTTCCCGTGTACTGTCTTTGGCCAGCAATACAGGTGTTTCCGGAGAAGTAAGCAGTTCCGGACCGGATTGCGCTGCAACATTGTTCGCCAGTAGCAGATAACAGGACAAGAGGAAGAACAAGCTTCCTGTAGTGGGGATCATTCGCATAGGCCGCCAAAATAATAAAATTCCTTTTTATAGCGAAATAGCGGTATCTATTACCTTTTTTGCCACTGCCTTTGTTGTCAGATGCGCCAGCGTGTGCTGGTAGGCCTTGTCTGTTATCTCCTGGTAATGGGCGGTATCAAACTGCCTGGCATGCATCAGCAGCATGCCTTGTTTCACCAGCTCCCTGGGGAAATCCTGCATCGTAAGCTCCGGGCAGTTCTCCAGCCCGGGAAAATAAGGCAGGCAGTAATTACCCAGGATCTCATAATGGCGCATACAGTCCCAGCCAGCCTTTTTGGTAGTTACGCCATAGTGTGCATGGTAGTAATCATCATAATAAGGCTGTTCCTCTTTAAAGGTATAGGTTTCTTTTACGCCGGGTATAATGCTGCTGAAAAGCTGTTGTTTATCCATCACCGGGGTAGGGTGCATTTTCTGCTCCGGTATGCCAAAGGATATAGGAAAAGTGTTCTTAAGCCGTTGTGTCAGTTCCCGTTTAAAATAGGGAAACTTATTATGCAGGGGCAGCACGCCTGTTTCATCCGCGCCATCTACCAGCAGGATCTTATTGGCCGGGTACTTGCGTTTCACCAGCCGCAGGTAATCGTCGCAGCGGTTAATAGCCCCATAGATCACCAGGTCGTAATAACGGTTCTTTATTTTTTGTTCGATATCAGAACGGTCGATCTTATTATCGCCTATCAGCCAGAATGCGGTAAAACCGCCCCATATGCTTTTAGGATCCACGGTTTGCTGCTGGTCTTTGTACAGGGATACGATCTGGGTGCTGTCTGTAACATCATCGCCAAACAGTTCGTATAAGCCATAGAACAGCAGATCGTTCATATAATCGCTGATGAACCCATAGCTGGCCTTAAATATCTTCTGGTGATCGGTAACGTATAATATCTTCATGTGCAGGGATAGCTATTTTTTAGAAAACTTATTACGGGTATGTTTCCACCACGCGTCCAGGCGCAGCATAAGCGGCGACAGGTGCGTACGTTGCGGATCGTAGAAGCAGGCGCGCAGGTTCTCCAGCACAGCCCCGTTAAACTCCCGCCGTCTTTCCCAATACTGGCGGTATTGCTTGCGGAAGGCGCGCTGGTACACTTTACGGGGTATCAGCTGCTCATCATAGAGTTTGATGATAATGCGGGTAGCCTCTATATAGTTCTGGCCGGTGCGTACAGCCGTGGTAGTTACATCTCCCGTATGGTTACGGAAATAATTCAGCGTGCGGCCGCTGATGAAAACATCGCCCAGTTTACACATCTCCACCCAAAAGAACCAATCGCCGCTAAACCGGAATGTCAGGTACTCCTCGCTCACAGCGCTGAACAGCTCTTTCCGGAAAATGGCCATGCTGGCGTTAAAAATGGAACAATACATGGCCAGGTGATGGTGAATGAACGCGCGGCCATCAATGGTATCCGTTAGTTTGTTATGACGGGATTGCCAGGTGATCCGGCCGTTCATATCGATGATGTTGGACTGGCAATAGGCCACGGAACATTGGGCATGCGCCTCCAGGCCGTTTACCAGGTGCTGCAGCAGGGAGGCTTCGCAATAATCATCACTTTCCGCCATCCAGATGTATTTACCACGGGCGTTCGCCACGCCTTTTTTCCACTGGCGGAATACGCTGCCGCTGTTTTCCTCGTTATAAATAACCTTGCTTACTTTGGGATGGTCCTGGTATCGTTCAATGATGGCCCGGCTGTTATCGGTAGAGCAATCGTCCAGGATGATCACTTCAAAATCAGGAAAGCTTTGGTTCAAAACTGACTGTATCCGTTCCTCCAGGTAGGCAGCATGGTTATAGTTAGGAATGATCACAGAAACTAAAGGCACATGATGGTCCGGCTTAACATTCGTCATTAAATCACTCATTTGAACCGCAAAATTAATCATCATGCCGGACTTTACCGCAGATAAATATATAGTTTAATTGTTATCCGATAGGGTGGCCTGTCTTGCGGGAGACCCCGGGCGCGTGTAGCCCTGTGTTAAATAACTCTTAAAATAAAGAACGGCCGTAAATGACCCTGTTTACAGCAATCAAATAAAATTATTAAGCATAAAACACTGAAATATTGTAAAATATAAAGAAGTTTTATATTTTTGAAAATGAAGAAGCTGGGGCGCCCAACAGCTGGTGAGTATATGGAAAACTATCATCGGAGAAAAAAAGATTTCAACCAGTTAATAACAAGATAAAGCTATGTAAAGTCCTGGCAATCATATTCCTATGCCCCCGTTACAAAACCTTGTCTGTCCTCCTTTTGCGCGAATTGTAGGTTGATATTATCCTGGTGTTGCTATCCATTTTAAACAACCATTCCCGGCAGGGAAAAGAGTATGTACGAACACAGCTATTTGGGAGAGTCTTTAAATAATTATTAATTTTGGAGTTTTATATATATATTTATAATAATAATAATGAGAACGTATTTCCGGCTGTTGTCTTTTGCGAAACCAATTGAAAAGTATGCTATCCCGTATATCATCTTCACATTGCTTTCAGTGTTGTTTGGCGCTTTGAACCTGGCATTGCTGGCGCCGTTGCTCACTACGCTCTTTGATCAGAATGCATCCGGCGCTATTCCGCCCAAACCGGCGCACACCTACGATATCTTTAAAACATTGATCTATTATTCCGCAGTGGTTAATCACAAGTACGGCTTGCTGAACACCCTCAAGTTCGTATGTCTGACCATTATCACCTCCGTTTTACTGGGGAACATATTCCGGTATTTATCGGAACGTACGATGGAAAACCTGCGGATCCATACCCTGCTGAACCTGCGTAAATCGGTATTTAACAATATAATGGACCTGCACCTGGGCTATTTTAGCAATGAGCGTAAAGGGGATATTATGGCCAAGATCGCTTCGGATGTGCAAACAGTGCAATATTCCGTAACGGGTACCCTGCAGGTGATCTTTAAGGAGCCGCTTACGCTGCTTACTTACCTGGTGATGCTGTTTATTATCTCGTACAAGCTTACGCTGGCTTCCATGCTCATCATCCCGGTAGCGGGTTTTATTATATCCAAGATCGTTTCCAAGCTAAAGGAGCAGGCAGCAGCTGCCCATATCTCCTACGGCACCATGATCAGTTACCTGGAGGAAGCGCTCAGCGGTATCAAGATCATTAAATCGTTTAATGCCACTCCCTATATAAAGGACCGTTTTCACAAGGAAAACGTGCATTATTCCAATATTGTCCGCGCCATGGTAAAAAGGCAGCAAATGGCTTCGCCGGTATCAGAAACGCTGGGTATCATGATGGTATCCGGTATTGTGCTGTACGGTGGTTCCCTGGTAATTGCCCATGACGGGGACCTGAATGCGGCCTCGTTCATAGCCTATATAGCACTATTCTCACAGATCATGCGCCCGGCTAAGGCCATATCCGCCTCATTCAGCAATATACACTCCGGGCTGGCAGCCGGGGAACGGGTACTGTCCCTGATAGACCAGCGCTCCCAGATCGTGGATGCGCCGGACGCTAAACCCGTGGGCGGTTTTGAGAACGCCATCCATTTTGACCAGGTGAAATTTGCCTATAATGAGCGCCCGGTGCTGAACAGCATCAGTTTCACCATTCCCAAGGGAATGTCTGTGGCGCTGGTAGGCCCTTCCGGGGCGGGTAAAACTACCCTTATGGACCTGATCCCCCGCTTTATAGAGCCGCAGTCCGGCGATATACTGGTGGATGGCAAAAGTATCCGGTCAGTGACCACAGACTCGCTCCGCTCGCTGATGGGCATCGTAAACCAGGAATCCATACTGTTCAATGATACAGTATATAATAATATAGCCTTTGGTAAACCGGACGCTACCCCGCAGGAGGTAGAGGCCGCCGCCAGGATCGCCAACGCCCATAATTTTATTATGGATACGGAGCATGGCTACCAGACGAATATTGGGGATAAAGGCGTTAAGTTATCAGGCGGCCAGCGGCAACGTATCTGTATTGCCCGGGCCGTGTTGAGCAACCCGCCCATTATGTTGCTGGATGAGGCTACCTCCGCACTGGATACGGAATCCGAAAAGCTGGTACAGGAGGCGCTCAATAACCTGATGAAAAACCGTACCTCCCTGGTGATAGCCCACCGCTTAAGCACCATCCAGAATGCGGACCTCATCATTGTTTTGGATAATGGCAACATTGTTGAGCAGGGAACACATGTACAACTGCTTGAAAAAGACGGGCTTTACCGCAGATTGATAGAAATGCAGACCTTTAGCGCGAACTAGATATATATACTGTAACAAATTAAACTGTAGTACGTTATATGATAGGGCGGGCCCTGTGCACGCCGCATTTTATGAACCAAATTTCAAATTGTGATGCTATTCTATCAAAGCCTTGGTGTGTCGAAAAAATTCTTTATTGAACGTAAACCGGTATCAGGATGGTGAAGAAGAACTTTTCGGTAGGGGTGCTGATCGCCACCTACAATTGGCCAGAAGCCCTGGAGATCATATTCCTGAGCATATTGCGGCAAACGCATATGCCGGATGAGATACTGATCGCAGACGACGGTTCCCGTATGGATACGGAGCGCCTGATCAACAAATACCGCAGTATACTGAATATCCCCATCAAACATGCCTGGCATGAGGACCTGGGGTTCAGAAAAGGTATTATCCTGAATAAAGCGGTAAAACTGTCTTCCTCTGACTATATTATTGAAATTGACGGCGATATTGTATTGCACCGCAAATTCATAGAGGATCATATAGAGCAGGCAAAAAAAGGCCACTTCGTACAGGGCGCCCGCGCCATGATAGGGGAGGCTACCACCCAACAGATCCTGAAGACCAAACAAATTTCCCTGGGTTTCTTTACCAAAGGGCTTAAAAGCCGCTTCAATGCCCTGCGTTTTCCGGCGCTTTCCTTTGCCGTAACAGCCAACCCGTACAGCTCTGATAATACCAAAGCCTGTAACCTGGCCTTCTGGAGAAAGGATTATATTGCCATTAACGGCTATAATAACCTGTTCTTTGGCTGGGGCTCTGAAGACTGTGAGTTTGCCGCCCGCTTGATCAATGCCGGCGTACGCAAGAAACGCCTGAAACTGGCGGCCGTGTGCTTCCATCTGCACCACGAATACCATTCAAAAGCACAGATCACAGTAAATGAGCAGCGCTACAGCGATACGCTCAATAATAAAGTGGTTTTTTGCCTGGATGGTTACGCTGAGGTTTAAGCGTAAAAATGTAAGATCAGGAATGCCAGCAGCGGATACAGGATCCATTTAACGGTCTTGTAGGTATTGGAACGGTAGAACCTGACCCTGCTGATGATCCCGTTATCGTGAAAACGTTCGCCTATCCTATGGAGCTTCCACCTGGAAAGCTTTCCCCATAAAACGCCCGTTTCATGTACCAGTCTTAATGCCATTACATACATCATCACTATTACATTACCTGTGGGATACCGTTTAACGGTTTGCACTGCGCTGGCAATAAGCTCTATTACAATAGCGCCCGCCATAAACAGTAACACCGGCACTATCCACATGGGTTGTATGAACGCCAGCGCCACTGTTGCTATTAAACAAAGCAACAGGGTTTCCGGCGTATTAAAGAAATCGTAGTAAGTATACAGCGGGTTCAACTCCCCCAGCCAGCTATTGCCGGTACCATATCTGAAGGGGCGTTGCAGGTTCACCTGCTCGTTATTCCACCAGGGGTGTACCACCGCTGCCTGCGGTAAGGTCTTAAAGTCCCTGAAATCATTGCGCTCCCGTATCTTCAGGAAAAAGTCAACATCTTCGCCGCCGCCGGATTTAGGGTATACGGTAGAGAACCGCACATCGCCCATAGCGCTGCGTTTGATCATGATATTGGCGGTAGCGCCCCACGCAAAGGCGGGTTTCTTTTCTGCAATGGAAAATATATCCAGCGAGCCGCTTACTTTCAGCGCCCGGGTAAAAGCAGTGTGTGGCTCCGGTAAATGCACCAGGCCAATAAAACCTATCTCTTCCGCATGTTGTGCAGCAGCGTCCGCATAGGTAGCCAGCAGATCTTCCGGCACCGCAATATCATCATCCAGGAATAATACCCATTCGCCCTGGCCCATGTTAATACCGGCATTGCGCGTAAGGCTGGCCCCCATATTCTTTGGGTTGATGGACAGGAAAACCTGTTCATTATCCACCAGGGATTGAATAGCGGCAGAAGGCACAATGGCAGGATTATCAGCTACCAGGTAAAATTTGATATGGGCATTTGCTGGTTTACGCAGGCGGAGGATAGGGAGGATATATTGCTCATCCAGTCGGAAAGAAGGAATAACTACGTCAATACTTAGTTTCATGCATACAATTGGAACGATAAAGATATATACATTTCATTAATCATACTCCCCAGAAATCTTTTTCGCCCTGTAACTTTTTCTTATACCGTTTATATAACATGCGCAGGTACATCATCCAGCCCATGCTTTCACGGATCAGCTGCAGCTTGTCCTGCTTAAAGGGTATATCATTGGTGATGGAGGAAAAGCCCGTCATATCATACTGCACAACATTCACCGGGTGAAATACTTTTTTAAAGGCACGGTCGCCCCAAAGCCGGATGTTCATGGCATAATCCGCATACACCTTATAACGCAGGTTATACTGGTATTTACGGAAAGCCGCTATGGGATAGATAATAGCCTGGTGGTTCATACAGTGTTTGGCCAGCCGGTAATTGCTGAATTTACCTATAAGCAGCAGCGGCGTTAAACCGCTGTCGCCATAGTAAGGCGTGCTGTTGCCATAATAGACCGTATGCTCATCCTGCAGCTGTGCAGCCAGTTCGCTAAAGCCTGGCAGCACACGGTCATCCGCCCCCAGGAAATGCACCCAGCGGCCTTTGGCCAGCTGTACGCCTTTGTTCATGGCGTCATAAATGCCCTTATCCGGCGCGCTGTTACAGGTGATAAAAAGCCGTTGCTGAAATTCTTTTACGATAGATAAGGTATCATCAGTGCTGCCGCCATCGGAGATCACTACTTCTATACGCTTTTCTGTAAGGGATTCGATGGAGGCGAGGCAGTCCCGCAAGTGTTTTCCTGCATTAAAAGTGGCAATAATGATGCTGATCAATACGTTATCAGGTACTTGCAAGGCCCCGCTGTTCATAGTTCTGGTTAAATTGTTTGCTAAATTAAAAAAAATTAATTTTGTCGCCGCATTAAAGCTACCGTCAACAGCATGACCAACCACACCGTACAGTCTCCTGTGTTATTCATAGTTTTCAGACGACCGGATACCACGCAACAGGTGTTTGACCAGATCCGCGCGGCCAGACCCGCCCGCCTGTATATTGCTGCAGACGGGCCAAGGGAGGGCAATACCGCTGATGTGGAAGGTTGCCGGCAAACGCGGGAAATTGTGTCCAAGGTGGATTGGGACTGTGAGGTAAAACATCTTTTCTTTGAGCAGAACCAGGGTTGCAAAATGGCGGTATCACAGGCCATCAGCTGGTTCTTTGAACAGGAAGAGGAAGGTATTATACTGGAAGATGATTGCCTGCCCTCTAACAGCTTCTTCTATTTCTGCGATACTTTACTGGCAAAATACCGGCATGATAGCCGGATCCGTAATATAACCGGCACCAACTCCCAGGATGGTAAACAATGGGGCGATGCCAGCTATTATTTTTCACAGCACAGCAATATATGGGGATGGGCCAGCTGGCGCCGCGCCTGGAAAAATTATGACCGGGAGCTGGCCTTGTATAATGACGCGGATGCGGAGGCATGGTTAAGGAAAATGTTCCCTGATCCGTTCCTTTTTGCCGCCTGGCTGCAGATCTTCAGGGATACCAAAGCAGGCAAGGTAGATACCTGGGATTACCAGTTCCAGCTGCAGACTTTCTTCAACAACGGGCTCTGTGCTGTTCCTAATGTAAACCTCATCACCAATATTGGTTTTGGCAACAATGCTACCCACACCTTTGATGTGAACCATAATGCCAATGTGCCTGCCGGCAATATGGCGCAACCGTTATTACATCCCGTATATTTTATACCGGAAAAAGAGGCAGACTATTTTTTCTTCCGGAAGGAGTATGATCTGGACGCCAAATGGCGGCGGTATAATAAGCCCAAACGGCGCTTTAAACGCTGGGTACAGGGGTTGTTCAAATGATCACACCAGTTTCTTAAGGATCTCCACTACTTCGCTCAGCTCCTTTTCATTCAGCGATGCAAAGCCCATACGCAACGCGTTATAGTTATGCGTATGAAAGCTGTAGCTGGCGCCGTCGCTCATCAGCAAACCATTGGCGGCTGCCTTGGCGGCAATGGCCGGCAAGGGATACTTTTTATCAAACTGTGCCCATACAGCCATACCGCCCGCCGGTTTATGGAACTTCACCACATGCTTCAGCTCCTGGTCCAGCAGGTTGCAGAGATGATCCCGCCTTTCATGGTATAACTTCACGGATTTTTTCAGGTGGCGCTGCATATCCCCATTTCTGAACAGCGTGGCCAGGGCCTCTTCCAGCACATTATCGCTGCGGATATCAATGATCCTTCTTAATACGGCCGCTTCCTGTATAAAGTTCTCCGGCGCTACCATATAACCCACCCGCATAAACGTAGCCAGCGATTTGGTGAGGGAACCTATATAGATCACATTGCCATCATGATCTGCGCTGGCCAGTGGCAGTATGGGGCTGCCGCCGTAGTGAAAATCATAGTCATAATCATCCTCTATCACCGGGAACCGGTATTGGCGGATCAGCTCCAGCAGCTTCATACGCCGCTCTGCACTAAGGGTAACGGTGGTAGGGTGGTGGTGATGGGGGATAATATACAGCAGGTCCGGTTTTTTACGTTTGCAAATGGCTGCAATAGCGTCTACATCCATGCCCTGCTCATCCAGCGGAATGCGTTGCAGTTTGGCCCCGCATTGCTGAAAGATCATATCCGCCATAAAATAATTGGGATCGCCAACCAGCACGGTGGCGCCGGGCTTTAATATCAGCCGCGCCGCAATGTAGATGGACATCTGCGCGCCATGTGTCAGCAATATATTCTGCGCGCCTATGTTCAGCCCCCGTGTTTCAGACAGGAAGCCGGTCAGCTCCGTACGCAGGCTAAGCGGGCCAGACATGCTGCCGTAAGCCGCATACCGTTTTATACCGGGACTGTGGAAGAGGCTACGGTATTCCCGCATCAGCATATCAATGGGGGCAATACGATGGTCCGGAAAGCCATCATTGATCATCAGCCGGTGCTCGCCAGATCTGACCATGGTCGCAGGGTAAGGGCCTACCTGCTGAAAGGGAAAACCGGTATTGCCTGCATAGGCCGGTATCTTGGCCACCGCTTTAAAACTGCGGGGTTTGATCTCCGGCAGCTTCTGGGAAACGATCACGCCTTTACGGGGAATGGTCTCTATCCAGTCCTGCGTAAACAGCTCCTGGTAGGCCGCTACAATGGTTTTACGGTGTACCTGCAATATAAGCGCCAGCTCCCGGCTGCCGGGCAGGCCAGCGCCGGGTTTGATCACCCCATCGCGGATAAGCCCTACCAGCCCGTTGGCGATCTGCTGGTATACCGGCGCCGCGGAATCTTTATTGATGGTTAGAAGCGTTTGAAAAGGAAGCATGTGGACTACCCGGTTTGTATTATCTGGACTATAAAGATAGGCCAATGACCCGATATTTTTGTAGTATCAAACATGGACCTATATGAATCACCAAACGAATAACAAACAGGACTATATCCAGCTTTTTCTCCGCATCGCCATCGGCGCCAGTTATATCTGTCCGGGCCTAGACCGTTTTGGCGTATGGGGCCCGCCGGGCGGCGCGCGTATCAGCTGGGGCGACTGGCCGCATTTTATGCAATACGCCAGTAAGGTACTGTTCTTCCTGCCGGCCGGCATTGCAGAGGTATTTGCTTTCATCGCTTCTCTGTCAGAGATCATCTTTGGCACGTTGCTGATCATTGGTCTCTTTACCCGTTGGGCAGCGCTTGGCAGCGGTCTGTTGCTGTTAACCTTCGCGCTGTGTATGACCTTTGCCTTTGGCGTACAGGCGCCGCTTAATTACTCCGTATTCACGGCCAGCGCGGGCAGCTTTTTACTCGCCACCATGCCCATATATAAATACAGCCTGGACAACCGCCTGAATAACCGTAGAACTAATTTCGATACCAGCAATATCTTTCAACAATAAAACAGAACAACAAAACAGAACAATAAACAGCGCAACAAAACAGAACAACAAAACAGAACGATAAAACAGCATAAAAAAGAAACAATAAAAAAGGATTAAGATGTCAAGATTAAAAATGAGCAAGGTGCAACCTGCCGCTTATGCCGCCATGGACGCGTTGGATAAATACATGGAATCCACCTCCCTTGATAAACGTCATTATGAACTTATCAAAGTGAGAGCTTCCCTGATCAACGGATGTGCGCTTTGCGTGCATAAACATACGGAGGATGCGCTGAAGATGGGAGAAGACCCTAAACGTATGTACCTGGTGGGCGTATGGCGCGAGGCGGTGAATCATTTCTCTGAAGAGGAGCAACTGTTGCTGGAGATGACAGAAGAGATCACCTTAATACATCAGCATGGTCTCAGCGATACGCTGTATAATAAGTCCATGGCCTTATTTGGCGAAGAGAAGACCGCCCAGATCATTATGGCGATCATTACTATCAATGCATGGAACCGTATTGGCGTCTCCCTGCATATGCACCCACAATTTTAAAACGGGACCATGTACCAGATAAAATTCGCGCAAAGCGAAAAAGAGATCGGGGATTGCTGGGAGGTAGTACACCTGCTGCGTCCCCATCTTGACAATAAGGAAGCATACATCCGCCAGGTAAAAGAGATGAAGGAAGACGGCTATCATATGTTATACATAGCAGGTGCCGGCTCTTCATGCGATGCCGCGGCCTTTGCAGGCTACCGTAATCTCCATTCCCTCCATGGCGGCAGATACATTTACATAGACGACCTGTGCACGCTACCCGCCTATCGTGGAAAAGGTTATGCGGGTGCGTTACTGGACTACATTCAACAGTTAGCCCGTGAAACGAATAAAACGGGCGTTGTGCTGGACAGTGGCTTTCAGCTTAATGATGCCCATAGACTTTATCTAAACAAGGGATACAAACTCTCCGCGCATCATTTCAGCTTACGGTTTTAGATGTTTTGTTTGAGAGTAATTGAGAGTGGTGGGCCCTGCAGCGCGCCATCTGCCCGTTATTCTAACCCATGGTCAACAACTACCCAGCTACGGTATACTGTCATTGCAGGGCAGGATTCAAAATGGCCCTTGGCCGGCGCGGCTCATACAGCCCACTACCCAGGCAGCCAACCCGCGGCGGGCGCAGGCCATTTTTGAACCTGCCCTGCATGGTACACAGCCACCATAGCCAGTAGTCAGTAATCACAAATCAATAATTCGCCTGCCCAATATCCAACCGCTCAACCTTCCCACTCCCATTCACTTTAAATTTAAAATAAGTCTTAAAATCCCCCCATTGGTCACTATGGAAATGCCCATACACATCCAACCCCTTATTCTCCACTTTATCAATACTCGTAAAGCGCTCATGCCCCATCGCCTTGTCAAAAAAACTCCGCAGGTTCATTTTATTCCCATCATCATACAGCTCAGCATCCTCCGTGAACTGTGCAAACCAGGTATTACGATCCGCAGCCTGCAGCGCGTCAATAGCTTTTTTAACGATAGGATGGGTCAGTTTGTCCGTATTCATATATTGTGTTTTAATCGGTTTAACAGGAGGAAGGGGCGTATCTTTCTGGGCATACGCGGTACTACCAGCCAGCAGCAGTACAAAAAGAATTGCTTTCATACCGGATTTGTTTTAGACAGCGGATGCTGCAGGTAGATAATAATAAGATTCAAAAGAAAGAAAGGCAACTCTATCGCCGCGCCTTTCAGATCCTTTTCCAACAAGTGAAAACAAATGATCAGCAAAATACAGGCAGCCATCAGGAAATTACCCCATATGAATGTCCGGGGGTAAAGGATCAGCAGGGCGCTAATGATGGTAATAATACCGTTAACTGCCATACCCGTTTTGCCCAAATGCCAGCGGTTAAATAGGGTCAGCATCTCCGGTTGCCCCGTATACATGGCCCAGCCTTGCTTAAAGCCCATATACACCGCAAAGAGGATAAAAATGGAATTGACTATCTTTAAAATGGTCATACAGTTGATTTTATGGTAACACAAAGATCAGCCGCCGGTTACGCGAAAAAGTATAAATATTACAGGATTACATATAAATTTCACACATTACGCCAATGTTAAGGCTGCCAAACCGTTATTTTTAAGGAAGCGGCTAAACCGGTTGGAACTGAGTTACTTAGAGGTAGCCCCGTTTTAACAAAAACACAACTTACATTTAACAGTTTATTTTTATACTTTGTTGGCTGAAAACCTTTTTTGTCCAACAAGCGGTAGGCGCTATATTTGTTACTTATAAAATGTTTGAAATTGCAAACACTCACCACACCACCTGCAACAGTAATAGACCTGAATCACTGGAATAGTGAATTGCCCATGTTGAGCCGGCAATACCAGGAGGCCAATCCTTACCCGCATATCGTACTGGAAAATTTCCTGAATCCTGCTATGCTGGATAAATGCATTGAGGAGTTTAACCAGCTCAATAAATCAGACGGCTGGATCAACTATGTCCATTATAATGAAAAAAAGAGAGGCCTTAATAAGCTGGACCTTTTACCGGATAATATCAAACATACTATTAATGAGCTCAACTCCCCTGAGTTCCTGCAATTTCTCAGCACCCTGACCGGGATTGATAACCTGCAGAAAGACGATCACCTGGAAGGCGGTGGCATCCACCAGTCCGGCAAGGGCGGTTTCCTGAACATCCATGCCGACTTTACCGTGCATCCGCATCACCGCCACTGGCAACGCCGGGTAAATGTGCTGGTATACCTGAATAAAGGCTGGCAGGAAGAGTGGGGCGGTAAGCTGGAGCTGTGGGATACAGAAATGAAAGCCTGCGAAAAGAAAGTGCTGCCGGTGTTTAACCGCTGCGTGATCTTTAACACAGATGCGGACTCTTACCATGGCCATCCGGAGCCGATGACCTGCCCGGAAGACCAGTATCGCCGTTCTATAGCATTATACTATTACTCTATCGAGGATAAACCTTTCCGCAGGGCTACGCATTACATGGCAAGGCCGGGCGAAGGCAAGAAGAAGTTCATGGTGAAGCTGGACAATTTCATGGTAGCTACGTATACCGAAGTAAAGGGCTGGCTGGGTTCCAACGATAAAATTGTGAGCAATATCTTACGCCTCTTTTCCCGCAAGAAATAACAGGCCATTTATAAAAAAGCAACAGCCAGGTATGTAACGATACCTGGCTGTTTTTTTATGGGTAATCTTATTTATTGTTTCGCGGGGATCTCCCTTTTCAGGAACACAAAGCCGTTTTTACGGTACAGCTCTTTCAGATCCGGATGCTGTTTAGTGTAACCATCTACCCGGTCTACCTTGGTAATGAAATAAGCCGGTTTATCTATATCGCCGGTCAGCAGCCACCATTCTTCATAGGATTTGGGATTGGTGGGGGGCTCTTTCTGCGCATAGAAGAAAGGCGCGTAACTCCAGTAGCCCAGGGAGTTTACATAACAGTCTTCGCCCTGCCGCTGTATCAGGAAATCGATAGCGGCGCCCTGGGAATACCGTTCCACTTTAGGCACAATAATAGCTGCCGCCAGGAATATAACGATGGCGGTGCCGCCAAAAAAGGCCCATGCCGCTTTGATAAAGGCGCGTTTCCTGAGCCATACCAGGCCCATTATCACAGATACGATCATCAGTATGCCTACCAGGCCTTCCAGGCCGTTCCAATGTACATCCGCCTGCATATTGGCCTGCGCAAACGTGTCTGATACATAAGGTACCAGCTTTTTGATGTTGAGGGCAATAACAGCTACCAATAACAGTACAAAACCTTCCAGGCTGCCCAGTATGCCGGCCAGCACGCCCACGTATTTTTTATAGGCGGCATCTTTCCGCTCCCATTTATAAAAACTGTAGGCCGCCAGGAATGTAACCGGGAACCAGGCCATGGAAGAATAATGGATAATGCGGGACTGCACGATGGTGAAAAGTATGGTCACCACCCAGAACAGCATGATCATCCACATCTTAAAATCTTTATCATAGCGGCTGGTATAGTGCATGCGGAAAAAAGCCGGGATAGCGAATATAGAGGCCGGGAAACAACCGATCAGGATCACCACAAAATGATAACCGGGAAAACCTTTCTGCCCCGCATCGTGGGTGGTGAACAGGCGGTATTGGTATTTCAGGAACGATGTAATGAACCACGGCCCGTTTTTGATGGTCTCATAACCATACCAGGAGAAGGTGAGCAGGGAGGCCACCACCAGGAACAGCAGGGCATGCCCCCAGCCAAAATAGATCTTAAAGCGGTTATAGATAAGGTATACACCCAGCACCAGTAAAAACATCATAAGGGCCACCTGTCCCTTGGTAAGCACGGCCAGGCCCATGAAAATGCCGGCCCATACCGCGTAGTACAGGGGCTTTTTCTGCAGGTCCGTTCTGTCAAACCCATTCTTTTTCCAGTGGTACAGGATAAAGAAATAGAGGGAGAGAAAGATGAACAGGTTAAACCAGGGATCTATCAACCCGGATTTAAAATACATATTAGGGAACAGGGAACCACCATAGGCCAGCGCCCACAGGATGCCGAACTTCCGGTCATAGATCTTCTGTCCGCAGAGGAACAGGGTAATAAGCGTAGCAATACCACAAAGCGCATTGGGAAAACGGGCGGCAAATTCATTAAATCCGAACATTTTCATCGCCACCGTCTGCATCCAGAAGAACATGGGCGGTTTTTCCCAGAAAGGCTTGAAGTTCACATAGATACGGGAGTAATCGTCCAATTTGATCATTTCCCTGGAGCATTCTGCAAAATTGATCTCATCCCAGTCGAACAGGTGCACCCTGCCCAGGAAGGGGATGAAAAGCAAGGCTGCAATAACGCCCAGCAGTATAACGGTAAAGGTTTTGTTTAGCTGCATTTTCCCGGTAATTAGTGGTATGGCGGCAAATATAGATGCATATTCCTGCTTTAGCAAATCAGCCCCAAAAGATAAAGATATGATCACGCTGGCCCTATGTAGTAACGTTTATGTGTATACGTTGAGGTAGCAAAAAAAAGTACTGCATATACCCCCCCGGTTAACCGGGATGGTTGTATTTAGAAAAAGCAGATCCATATACCCATGGAAGTGCCAATGAAAACCAAGATCCCTTTGTCCGTACCGTCGATCGCACCTGGCCGCCAAAGAAGATAATGATGCTGTAACAAATGAGAACCATATTTATTATTGTACTAATGCTGGTTTGTATGACCGGCCCGCATGAGCTTTGTGCCCAAACGTATACGCCGGTTGCCGTTACCGGGTTTAATAATGATGTGGTAGCAGAAACCGGTACCAGCGCTACAGCGGTGACCAGCTGTGTACTGGACCTGAGCAACTACATCCTGTACACCGCTGCTTTTGCCGCGGCTAATGGCATTGCAGGCGGCGTGCCCAATAACGGCGCCATCATCAACGGCGTACGCAATTACCAGCTGGCGGATTATGCAGGCAATAACGGCCTGTTCCTGTCGCAGAATGGAGCGGTGGCCAATACCGCAGCCGCTGGTACGCTCACGCTGGTAACGCCGGCCAGCTTTAATAAGATAAGCCTGCTGCTGTTTTCTACGGAGGGCGCCAGCACGATCAGCGCTACCCTTAATTTTACGGATGGCACTACCGCAGCCGGCGGTGCCATGACGGTGCAGGACTGGTTTGGCGGCGGTAATGCGGTAGCCAGCGGCTTTGGACGTATAGCCCGGGCGGCTGCCGGTCCATACCTGGTGGATGGTTTTACGACCAGCAATCCACGTTTTTACCGTTTTGATATTTCGCTGTCCTGCGTCAATCAATCCAAACAGCTGCAATCCGTCACGGTCAATTTCCTGTCTGGTGGCACTACGTTCCCTTCCCGGGCGGTGATCATGGCGGTGTCCGGTATACCGGCAACGCCGCTGGATATAACTGCGGTGGTAACGCCGGCCATCTGCGGCGGTGCGGATGGCGGTATTGCCCTTACGGTCAATGGCGGTATACAGCCACTCTCATATAGCTGGAACACTACACCCGTGCAAACACAGCCCACCGCCACTAACCTGCCGGGCGGCGCTTATGCCTGTACTATTGTAGATGCGGTGGGGTGTACCACGGTGTTCCGGGATACGGTGCCGTTGCAGTCACAGGGAAACTTGACCGTAAGCAGCAGCGAGGATTCCATATGTGCGGGCGCTGCCGTTACGCTGACTGCCGCGGTTACGGGCGCTACTATTACAGATTATAGCTGGCAACCGCTCAATACCAGCGGCGCAACGGTAACTACTACGCCGGCCGCCAGTACTACTTATATCGTCACCGCACAGGACGCGTTTGGCTGTAAGCTAACGGACTCTGTAGCCGTGGCCGTAAAACCCTTGCCTGCAGCAGCGTTTACGGTTACGCCGGCAGCAGTGTGCCTGGGTACTGTACAAACAATCACTTATACCGGTACGGCCGGCCCCACTGCCAGTTATAACTGGAACAATTTTTCCGGCGCTGCTGTGCAAAGCGGCACAGGGGCCGGGCCTTATAATATCCTGTTTAGTACCGCCGGCAACTACAGCCTGGAACTACAGGTAACAGACCAGGGCTGCGTATCTGCCGCCGCTACCCGGGCGCTTACGGTCACTGCCGCGCCAGTGGTGGGTTTTGAGGTAAGTGATCTTACGCCTTGTGCGGGCACGGCTACCATTATCAGCTTTACCGGCAATGTAAGCAATGCGGCTACCGCCGCCTGGGACTGGGGTGGGGGAACGGTACAGCGGGGCAGCGGGCTGGGACCATTTGACGTGGTCTACACAAACAGTGGCGCTATAAACTTAACGGTCACTGACGGCGCTTGTATCGTAACCGCAACGCCCCGGCAGGTAACAGTGATCCCTGTGCCATTGGCCGCTTTTAGCCCGGATGTTACCGTAGGCTGCCCTGATCTGCCGGTGGTCTTCACTAACCAGTCGCAAAACGCTGACAGCTGGTTCTGGCGTTTTGGCGATAGTGATCTTTCTTCTGAACAAAACCCTGCGCATACCTATACCGTACCGGGAGCTTATACCGTAACGCTGGTAGCAGGCGCGCAGCAGCAATGTTTTGATACGCTGGTGGAAACAGCGCTTATTAACGTACAACCATCTCCGGTAGCTGCTTTTACGGTAATACCGGGGCTGGATACGGAGCTGGAGTTCAGCGAAGCGCTGTTCAGCTTCAGTAATCAATCATCCGGCGCTACGGCATATAACTGGGATTTTGGGGAGGGTAATAGCGCCACGGAAGCCAACCCGCAGCACAGATACGGGCTGCCCGGCGATTACCGCGTAACCCTGCAGATCACCAGTGAGATAGGCTGTACGGACACTACCAGCCGCGCCTGGCTAAAGATCATACCGGATAAGGTGTTGCACATACCCAATGCCTTTAGCCCTAATGGCGATGGCATCAATGACCGTTGGGAGATAGCAGGGCTGCAGGGTATACCGGGCTGCCATGTGGAGATCTTTAACCGCTGGGGACAGCGCATCTATGAGAGCATTGGATATGCCCATCCCTGGGATGGTACCTGGCAGGGGCATTTGCTGCCGCTGGGCACTTACTATTACGTGATCAAAGCAAAAGCCAAAGATAAACCCTATGCGGGGTGGGTAGCCTTACTCCGCTGATTTCATGGAACATCAACCAAAGTAAAATTAGTACGTACAATGAGACACGCTATTAAGATTGCCCTCATGCTGGCGTTTTGCGCAGGCATACAACCATTATCCGCACAGGACTATCAGCCGGTAGCCATCACCGGCTTTAATAATGATGTGGTGGCGGAAACTGGTACCAGTTCCCTGGCGGTTACCACTACAGAGCTGGACCTTAGTTTTTACCTGCTGTTTTCGCAGGCTTTTGCCAATGCCAACGGCCTTTCCGGCGGTCTGCCGGATAACGGTACCATCGTCAATGGCAACCGTAGCTACCAGCTGGCCCCCTACGATGTAAGTAATGGCCTGTACCTGTCAGAGAACGGCGATATTGTTAATACCGCGGCATCAGGCGCGGTGATCCTGACCACACCGGCTTCCTTTAGCCGGGTAAGCCTGCTGCTTTTTTCAACAGAAGGCAACAGCACGCTTACTACTACACTGCATTTTACGGATGGGACCAGCGCGCCTGGCGGCACGGTAACGGTGAACGACTGGTTTAACGGGCCGGATGAAGTACTGGGCGGTTATGGCCGTATAACCCGTAAGGATGCGGGCCCATACACAGTGGATGGCCTGTTTGCCAATAACCCGCGTTTTTATAAATACGATATTGCCCTGGGCTGCAGCAACCGCACCAAACTGCTGGATTCTATCTCCATTGACTATATCTCCAGCAGCGGCAGTAATTTCCCTTCCCGGGCGGTGATCATGGCGCTTTCCGGTATCCCTAATACGCCGGTGACGGTAACAGCGGATATTACGCCGGCCACCTGTAATGACGCCAATGGCAGCATTGCCTTAAGCATCAGCGGCGGTACGGGGCTCTCCTATGCCTGGACCTCATCTCCCGTGCAGGTGAACGATACCGCCACCAATCTGCCGGCAGGCGATTATACCTGTACCATCCTGGATGGCAACGGCTGCGCCACCATCTATAAAGGCACGGTGCCTAAGAAAACGGCGGCTACCATCACGGCTGCCGCTAATGCTGATTCGCTGTGTAAGGGCGCAGAGGCCACCTTATCCGCCACAGCCACCGGCAGCCCCGTAACGGACTACACCTGGCAGCCTGGTAATGGCAGCGGTACCAGCTTTAAGGTATCCCCAACGGCTACCACTACCTACACAGTGAGCGCCACGGATACGCTGGGTTGCAAACTAACCGCCACGGTGAAACTAACGGTAACGGAGATCCCGGCTGCGCCGGATGCCACCGCGGTCACCGCCTGCGTAGATAGTACGGCACTTTTAACAATAAGTAACCCGCTGGCCGCTTATACCTACCGCTGGTATAGTACGGCAAACGGTACTACGGTGGCTGGTACGGGAAAAACCTATGGCGTGCCTGCCGCCAATACCAATACTACCTGGTATGTGGAGGCGGTAAATGGCCGTTGTGCCAGCGAACGTGTGCCCGTGGCGGTAAACCGGCTGCAGCAGGAAGCCGCGCCCGTGGTAACCGCCATCAATATAACGCCTAACAGCGTGGTCTTTACCTGGCCGGCCTCGCCGGAGGCTACCGGGTACGAGGTATCCGTAAATGGCAGTCCCTACGGAATGCCCAGTTCCGGCCCTGCGGGGACCACGCATGAAGTGACCGGTATTTCCCTGGCAGATGGTGTGACTATACAGGTAATTGCGCTGGGCGATGCCGCCTGTCAGAACAGTGACCCTGGTAATACTACCGCTAAGCTCCTGAGCCAGGATGTCTTCATCCCCAATGCTTTTACCCCCAACCAGGATGGTAAGAATGATCTCTTTAAGCCGGAGGGGAATATCATTTCCGGGGTGGAAATGAAGATCTTTAACCAATGGGGCGAGCTGTTATACGCCAGCACGGAGCGAAGCGCCGCCTGGGATGGCACGGTGAATGGCAAACCTCAGCCCATGGGCGTGTATGTGTATGCCATCCGGTTAAAGCTGGCAGATGGGAAGGAAACCCTCCGCAAAGGATCTGTTAACCTGATAAGGCCCTGACAGTTATCTTTTGCGGCCATACAATTGTCATATCTTCCGCCGCCGGCCAGTAAGAAAACTGACCGGCGGTTCCGTTTATTACCCCCGCTATCTACACATAAACATGAAATAAAATCCACAATTAACCGTTTTACATAACTGTTAAGTATTCAATATTTTTTGCAAGGTTTCAAATATTAGAAAATTTAGTATTATTTTGCCGGCCGGATAATTGTCGGGTACCGGCCCGGCCTCATAAATATTTGAGCGATGTGATGAAGTCTATCCTATGATGCCTATGCGGTTGATCTTGATGATGTTGCAGTGTTTGATGCTT
Source organism: Chitinophaga agrisoli (assembly GCF_008386695.1). Classification (GTDB taxonomy): domain Bacteria; phylum Bacteroidota; class Bacteroidia; order Chitinophagales; family Chitinophagaceae; genus Chitinophaga; species Chitinophaga agrisoli. The sequence goes on along the minus strand of NZ_VUOC01000002.1, from coordinate 251,867 downwards.
TTCCTGCTACCCTTGCTGGTACAGGGGCAGACAACTACGCCGGTAACACAGGGAACACCGCCGCCACCACAGGCAGCTCCGGCAGGCGCTCAAACAACGCCTGCAGACCCGCAGACAAATCCACAGGGATTGCTGCCCACTCCACCCACACCCCGCCTTAAACCGGAAACAGAGTTCAAGATGCAGCACGGCAGTTACCTTGGTTTTGGACAGGTATACCTGGGCTCCGGGGAGATAGGCTTTGAAGTACAGGTAACAAATACCCAGAAAGGGGGCGATTCCCGGCTGGAATTCAGGATAGATAAACCCAAAGGAAAGATCATAGGCACCTTGAAGGTACCCTTTACCGGAGATACCACCTACGCGTTGAAAGTACCCACCTCACTGGGCCGTTTTTATGGTACGCATGACCTGTATGTGGTGGCAAAAGGCAGCGGGCCGTTTTTTATATCATCGTTTTCATTTATCCGCATTTATTAGTGGGTTGTTGTGGTCCGCGTAGCTGTACACCTCCCCACTGCTGTGGCATTTGCGGGGCAGTATGGGCAAGCAGCCGGAACTGCATTACGAGGTGCGTTTATATGCGTTGGCATGGGTATATTATTTGTTCGCACGTGGGTAAATCCATGTTATGATCCAATTATGGTCGCTTTTGCTTACAGGATATGTAATGGCCGGGATGGCCTCCTGCGAGCTGTGGAATGGCAATCCACCATCCGAACCCGAACCGCAGCATGAACTGGAACTGGTGTTTAAAGACAGTATCTATCAGCTGACCGGCGTAGGTGTTGCTGCCAACGGCCGCGTATTCACCAATTACCCTTTATGGTCAGACATTTACCGGTATGCCCTGGTGGAGACAAAACCAGGCAACCAGGTGATCCCATATCCCAATGCGGAGATGAACAGCTGGCAACCGGGACAGAATGGTGAAGATAAATGGGTATGTGTGCAGGCGGTATACTTCGATGATGCGGATAATATGTGGGTCGTAGATCCGGCGGCGCCCCGTATGGCGGCGGTATACCAGCAAAGCTACAAGCTGGTGAAGATCAATGCCAGAAATGGCGAAGTAGCGCGTACTTACCCGTTTGACAGCGCCGCCGGCACGCATGCCTATGTAAACGATGTACGCGTGGATACGGCTACGCAATACGCCTATCTCACCAACTCGAATGAAGGCGGCATTTTTGTACTGAACCTGGCTACCGGCCATGTGCGGCAGGTGTTACAGGATCACTACTCCGTAAAATCCGATCCGGCCTACACTTTTACCGTAGACGGGCATGAATTGCGTAAGAACGGGAAACCGGTAAAGATCAACTCTGACGGGCTGGCGCTTTCACCGGAGGGGACCTGGTTATACTATAAACCGCTTACAGACGATAAACTGTACCGCATACGTACGGAATACCTGCGTGATGAGGGAATGAACAATGCCGGACTAGGGGAGAAAGTAGAAGACCTGGGGCATTTTACCACTACAGACGGGATGATATTTGACCATGATGGCAACCTGTACCTGGGCGATATTGAACATTACCGGATAGTACGTATTGACCCCGATCTGAAAATGCATACACTGGTACAGGATAGTCTGCTGATATGGCCAGACAGCTACCAGGTATCAAAAGACGGGTACCTGTATATCAGCTGCTCACAGATACACAAACAGCCGGAGTATAATAATGGCGTAAACAAACGTACCTCGCCATATACTATTTACCGGTATAAACTGGATTAAAGCGGAGATCATCAATAAACAAAAAAGCGTCCCGTGGTATTTCTACGGGACGCTCTCTTTATATACACAGGCAAACTTAGCTGCCTGCTGTCCATTTGTTATCATCCGTAGTGGCGTCCATAAAAATGCCGCCATCCAGTACCAGTGACTGGATCTTCTTTTTGGTGGCGATATGCACCTGCGCTTGTTTCTGGTTGGCTTGCCAGATCAGTGGCGTCTGGTGCAGGCTTTCGCTGCTGCCATCCGTATAGGTGATCTTTACATCAAAGGGTGTAGCCATGCCGCCATTATTATCTACCGTAAGCGTATAACCTTGGGCGGTAGTGGCCATCCGTTTCACGGCCAGGTCAATGTAATAGTTGGTGAAGAACCAATTGGTCCAGAACCAGTTCAGGTCCTTACCGGATACATTGTTGAAGGTATGGAAGAAATCCCAGGGCAGGGGGTGTTTGCCATGCCAGCGGTCCATATAGGCATGCAGGCATTTTTTAAACAGGTCGTCACCCAGCAGGTCCTTCATGGCCAGGTAACCAATGGACGCCTTGCCGTATTCATTGTTGCCCAGGCCAGGGCCGGTCATAGCATCGCCGGGGGTGATGATGGGAAGGTCTTCTGCCTGTGTGGCGTCATGGATCCAGTAATCAATACGGAACTCTTTATACAGATCCTCTGCTCTTTCTACGCCCTGGTCTTCGCGACCTATCAGCAGCTCAAAAGTGGTGGCCCATCCTTCATCCATAAAGCCATAACGGGTTTCGTTGATACCCATGTAAAAAGGCATATAGGTATGGGCTATCTCATGCTCTGCCACAAAACGGGTAAAATTGGTATCCGGCGTGGAGCCATCGTTAGCCATCATGGGATACTCCATATCCGCATACCCCTGGAATACGCTCATCTTTTCATAAGGGTAGGGAACGCCCGGCCATTTATGGGATAACCAGTCCAGGGAATGGCGCGCAAAACTGATCATATGGTGAAAGTCCTGCGCGGTATCATTATACATGGCCTGTACGCCGGCGCGGCGTTTGGTGGCGTCATCCACTATCACGCTGCTGGCGTCCCATACAAAATGATCGCTGAGGCCAAAGGCCATATCCGGTATGTTGGTGGCCTTGAACTGCCAGCTGTTCAGCTCATTTTGAGCAGTTATCTTCTTTGCCTTCATCTCGTCAAAACTGGCGATATGATGCACCTCGTCAGAGGTCTGGGAGGCCTGCAGGCGTTTGGCTATTTCCGGTTGCAGCAGCTTTTCTGGCTGTTGCAGGGTGCCGGTGCCGGCTACAATAAAGTTCTTAGGCACATTTACGGTAACGGTATAGTCATTGAAATCGCTGTAGAACTCCAGGCCATCGTTAAAATCCATCCTGTCCCAGCCGTTGTAATCATCGTATACGGCTACACGCGGGTAAAAATATGCCAGGTAGTAGGTGGTGGAGTCTATCATACCTTCACGGTTGCTCTGCAGGGATATTTCATAATGCCAGATAAATGACAGCCGGATGGAGTCATGCGGCATTAAGGGCACAGACAGGGTAACCGGTTGCCAGGTCATATACCGGCTGCTGTTCCTCCAGCGTTGCGGCTGGCCGTTTACGCTAAAGCCATCGATATGCATGCCGTCTGTGAGATAATCCTCCGAAACATTGCTCAGGCGCAGCGCGCCGGGTTTATGGATATTCAGGAACAGTTTGATCACCAGGTGCTCCAGCGTATCCGGGCTGTTGTTGATGTAGGTAATATCTTCTTTGCCCCTGATGGTGCGGTCCGGGGGCAGGGCGGTAACGGTAATATCGTACCGGCCGTGGTTCTGCCAGTAGTTTTTACCGGGGCGCCCATCCAGGGAGCGGGTATCGTTCTTAAAAGCTTTGGTAATGTCGCGCGGCATGTACAAAGACTGTGCGGCAACATAGCTGGCGCTGCTGATGGCCAGCACCAATAAAATGGCGTAACGGAACATGTAGTATCTTCTTTATGTTATATGGAAGGTAAAAATAATTTAATTCGCTTATCTTTTAATATGGATGACCGGCTAAAGGGGCCATACGGGTAGCAGGGAGCGTAAACTTCACCGCCGGTATGCCGCCGTTCACCGGCAGATCCCGTTCTTTCGCCTTTTTCTAAAAACAGGCATCCGCCGGGCACACTAAGTTTGTAGCAACAACCAGAAAAAACCTTTTGTATTATGAGCACACACGAGCACACGCCCATTCTGCAGGTAAACGGCCTGGAGGTGTATTATGGGGCCTTTCAGGCCGTGCGCAATGTTTCCTTTGAAGTAAAGCCCGGGGAGATCTTTGGGCTGCTGGGGCCTAATGGCGCCGGTAAGACCAGCACTTTAAGCGCTATAGAAGGCTTAATACGGTTCCGTTCCGGCCATATTACCGTAGCCGGGCATGATGTAAGGCAAAAGCCGTTATATGCCCGCGCCAATATGGGCGTACAGCTGCAATCCACCAGCTTCCAGGCAGAGCTGACCATTACAGAGATCATCCGGTTATATGCCGGTATCTATGGGGTGAACATGACAGCGGAGCAGATCCTGGCCGTACTCGCAGAGATCCAGCTGGCAGACGCCGCGGGCAAACGCTACGGACAGCTTTCCGGCGGACAGCAACAACGCGTATCCCTGGTGATCGCCACCATCCATGATCCCAGCCTGGTGCTGCTGGATGAGCCTACCACCGGCCTGGACCCACAGTCCCGCCGCCAGCTCTGGGAACGTATTGAGGCTATCCGCGAAAAAGGCCATGGCGTGCTGCTGACCACCCATTCCATGGAAGAAGCGGAATCCGTTTGTGACCGTATCGCTATCATAGACCACGGTACTATCGTGGCCATTGATACGCCAGCGGAACTGATCCAGCGGCACCGGCATGATCCGGAGGTCATCAGCGCATCCCGCAAAGGAAGGATCACGTTGGAAGATGTATTCATTGGCCTTACCGGCCGTACCATCCGTTCTTAATTATCTAACACATCTAGTTTACCAGTTATGAAAAATACCATTCCTGCTACTGCTGCTGTTTATACCTCGTTATTACGTGCAGACTTTACCACGCTGTGGCGTAACCGCCGTGCGGCGATACTTGTTTTCCTGGTGCCTGTTGTGATCCTCATCTCCTGGAAAGGGATCGTGGATAAGATGGGCGGGGCCTTTGCCTTATCCATGTGTATCACCATCGGCCTTACGGCTATTGGCTTAATGGGTTATACCATTTCTATTGCCCGCGATCGTGATAAGGGTATTTTCCAACGCCTGCGCGTAGCGCCGGTACCTTCTTGGACCATCATGGCCAGCCGCATTACAGTACAGATAGCCATGATAACGGCGCTTACCCTGCTGGTTTTTATCGTGGGCGCTAATGTTGATAAGGTGGTCCTGACTCCCGCGGGATATATATTCGGTTTGCTGATGGCCTTAGCCGGCGGCGCCGTATACCTGGGCCTGGGCCAGATGATCGTAGGGCTTATCAAAAATCCGGAAGCGGTAAACGCCACCACCCGTCTTGTCTATTTTGCCTTTATTATGATAGGCATGTTTGGCGAGCTGGGCGTACTGGGAGAGTCGCTGAAGCAGATCGTGATCTGGTCCCCTTTTGGCACAGTGAAGCGGATCGTATCAGACAGCCTGTATCCCGGTACCTGGAGCCAGCATACCTCTATGGCGCTATTAGTGACCATCGGATATGCGATCGTATTCACGGTCTTAGGCATCAAATGGTTCCGGTGGAATACTAAATAAACTGATTTTTCTCATCTTTGAAATACCAGCACTGGCCATTATCTTTGCGGCAACTTGAAACAGGTTGCCGCAATATTATTACTCATAGGCGTGCTGGGCCAAACGTTCAGCAAGGCGCTCATTATTGCGGAATATGAGCTCAACAAGGAGTATATCGCCAAAAACCTGTGCGTGAACAGGAGCCGGCCTAAGATGCACTGTAATGGCCGCTGTCATATGATGAAGCAGCTAAAGCAGGAAGAGAAAAAAGACCAGGAGAACCCTGAGCGCCGGCTGGAGAACAAACTGGAGATCATTTGCGCCGCTTTTCATCCCGATCATCTTGCCCTTACACAGGTAATTACCTTTATTCAATATCCCGTTTTCCAGGAAAACACCTGTACTGATTTTGTAGCAGCGCCTTTCCACCCCCCGCAGGCGTAATTCCTTTTCTACTACGTATTGTGATGTTCCATCCTGGCTGCCTGCAGCACAGGGTTATCGTAAACTATTTGAATTGATTGGTGCCTCCGCCCGGCATGCCTTTCCGCATGCAGCGACGCTATTCCCATACCGCCCGGTCATGTGAGTGGCACACCTATTGTTTTACCTGAATCATACATGATGAAAAAGGGATTACTGTCCATTATAATACTCATGGGCGTTACAACTGCTGCTATAGCGCAGGATACCACTGCTATCACAGAATTGCAGCAGCTGGTCATCAGCGCCAGCCGCACAAAGCAAAAGCGTAGCGAGGCGCCTGTGGCCATCAGTACTATCACCGCGCAAACCCTGCAGGATACCAAACCCAACCGGCTGGACCAGGTGCTGAACAAAGTAAGCGGCGTGTTTATGGTAAGCCTTTCCAATGAACAGCATGAAATGAGCATCCGCCAGCCCATGACCACCAAAAGCCTGTTCCTCTACCTGGAGGATGGTATTCCTATCCGCACTACCGGCCTGTATAATCACAACGCCTTGCTGGAAATGAATATGGCCGCTACCAAACAGATAGAGATCATCCGCGGCCCTGCTTCTTCGTTATACGGCGCAGAGGCCGTAGGCGGCGCCGTTAATATCATTACAGTAGCGCCTCCGCCGGTGGGCAGTGGTATGGTAAGCATACAGGGCAATAATAACGGTTATAGACGCGCGGATGTGCAGGCGGGTACCACCATTGGTAAATGGGGGCTGGTGCTGAGCGGCTATTATGCCAACCGGCATAACGGACCTATCGATTACAGCGATTTCCATAAAACAGCGCTTACACTGCGCGCAGACTATAAAGCCAGCGAGCGCACCACCTGGAGCAACAGCATTACCTATGTTGATTACTACAGCGATATGACCGGCTCCCTGGATAGCGCGCATTTTGCGCGTAAGGATTATTCCACGCCTTACTCTTTTACTTATCGCAGCACCACTGCGTTAAGGATCAGAACCCAGCTGATACAGCAATGGAATGAGCGCAGCCAAACGCAGGTTACAGCACTGTTCCGGGATAACAGCGTTAAACAGAACCCGGCGTATTATATTGCCAACGACCGCAATGACCCTTCTAAAGCCAATGGCCAGCTCAATAACAGCTCCTTCAACAGCTACTTGTTCTTTGCACAGCACCAGCAGCAGCTGGGTTGGCTGGGTAGTAAGCTGATTGGGGGCATTAGCGCAGACATTAGTCCCAGCACTTATATAGCGCGCTACATCCGTATTAACCGCGACGCCAAGGGCAATTATGCCAGCTATCAGCAAACGGATTCTGTAATGAGCGATTACGCCACCGGCATTAGTAACCTGGCCGCTTATGCGCATTATGAGATGAGCCCCCTGAAGGGTTTAAAGCTGGTAGGTGCGCTGCGTTATGATTTCTATCATTTTGATTTTAATAACCATCTGCCGGCGTCTGCCGCTACCGGCGCGCCTAATACGCGTACGGACTTTAACCGTTTAACGCCAAAGGCAGGGTTTACCTATAACTACAAAGGCATAGGTATCTATGCTAATTACAGCCAGGGGTATGTGCCACCGCAGGTATCTGAGCTGTTTAACAGCGTAAAAGTGCCTTACCTGCAGCCGCAAACTTTCTTCAACTACGAAGCAGGCGGCTGGATATCCCTGTTGCATAACAAACTGTATGCAGACTGGAGCCTGTACCTTATGGACGGCAGCAATGAGATCATTTCCGTGCGGCAGGATGACGGTACTTTTCAGAACCAGAATGCAGGAAAGACCCGTCACCGGGGCGTGGAGTACGGCGTTACATACCGGCCTTCACAGCAGTGGATGTTCCGTATCAGTGCTACCAATGCCCAACACACGTTTACAGAATATGTAGAAAAAGGCAGCGATGTAAGCGGTAATGAAATGAGCGCCGCGCCGCATTTCATCAGCAATGCAGAAGTAATGTATCATCCCGCTTTTGTAAAAGGATTGCGGGTGGGCATAGAATGGCAGCGCCTGGGCAAATACTGGATGGATAATGCCAATACGCGGCAATACAACGGGTTTAACCTGGTGAACCTGCGTACCGGTTATGTGTTGGGCCGCTGCGAAGTGTGGGTGAATGCGCTGAATGTGTTTAATAAATATTACGCCAGCCTGGCCAGCAGATCGGCCTATGGCGACAGTTATAACCTGGGCGACCCGCGCGAGTGGAATGTAGGCGCCGCTTTCCGTTTTGGTAAACAGTAAATAATGAAGCAACAACTCTACAAGCTGCATCGCAAGCTATCGCTGATCATTGCGCTGCCGGTGTTTTTATGGGCGTCCAGCGGTTTTATGCACCCGGTAATGACGAATATCCGTCCGCAGGTGGCTACACAGCTGTTGCCGCCCCTGGCCATAGATAGCGCGCACCTGAGAACGGACCTCGCTACAGCTTTACAAACCCATCATATTGACAGCATCAGCCGGTTCCGGCTGGTGCATATAGATACCACCTGGTTTTACCAGGTGCAGCTGCCCGGTAAGCCGGAGCCGCTGTACCTGAGCGCGTTGACAGGTAAGATCCTGACAGCGGGGGAGTGGTTGTACGCCCAGTACCTGGCCCGGGAATTCCTGGAAGGAGCGGCGGTGGCAGATAGCACTACGGCTGCTGCTCCTGCCGCAGCAGGCAGCGCACTACATGACTGTTGCGATGCCGCTACCTCCTGTGTGCTTAATAACCCTAAAGGCGCCAAAGTGATAGACGCCACATTGGTAACCGCTTTTAACCCGGAATACAAAGAGATCAACCGCATACTGCCCGTATACAAAGTATCCTTTGCGCGCAAAGATGGTATACGCCTGTACGTGGAGACCACGCAGGACCGTTTTGCCTTTGCGATGGATAATAAACGGGCCGTGTTTGATACCATCTTCCGCTACCTGCATACCTGGGACTGGCTGGATCTGTTAGGCCGGGGCAAGCTGCTGGTGATAGGCGCTATCACAGCGCTGGCTTTTACCACCGCACTGCTGGGCATCTATCTTTTCTTTAGCACCAAAAGCAAAAAAGCAAATGGCAACGGCCGGGTAAAGGCCCGGCGCTGGCACCGTTATACCGCCATTGTAGCCGCATTGTTTACGCTGATGTGGACCTTTAGCGGATGTTATCACGCACTTAGTAAACTAAAAGAAGATACCCGGGACCGCTACTTTGTAACAGATCATTTTGCAGCTGCCGCATTACATATCCCATTTGATACTTTACAGCAGCTGGTACACGCGCCGGTGACCAATATAAGCGCCGTACAGATGAACGGCAGCAATTACTGGCAGGTATATACAAAAAGCGCCGCTGTACCGGCGTACATTAATATCAGCAACCGACAGCTCTTGCCGGAGGGCGATGCTCAGTATGCCCGCTACCTGGCTACCCGTTTCAGCGGTAACCCGCAGGAGGAGATCGTTACAACAGCGCCTGTCACAAAGTTTACAGATGAGTACAATTTCTCCGATAAACGGTTGCCGGTATGGAAAATAGGTTATAATAAACGCCGTCATGAGCGGTATTATATAGAAACCAGCACCGGTAAACTATCCGTAAGGGTAGATGATAGCGATCTGGCGGAAGGGTATTCCTTTGCCTTGTTCCATAAACATCATTTCATGGATTGGGGCGGCAAAACCGTGCGCGACATCAGCACCATGTGGTGGGTGTTTACGCAGGTAGTGATGATCAGCCTGGGCTTTGTACTGTACCTCGTCAGCCGCAAGAAGGCAAGGCGCTAAACACTTATGCCGGGCCGGTATAATGTTGTTGTATCAGCTGGGCAATAGCGCTGCGGGAGGTGATGGGATCCTGTTCTGCGGTCTCTATTTTGGCCACCTGTTCTGACAGGGTCTCATCATTCACATCGTCTTTTATCCAATTGGAATAGTCGTGCCGCAGCAGATGGTACATCCAGGTATCATCGTCCACACCATCGGAGATCTCTATAAAGCGGTGCAGGTTGCTGGCTTTTAATTTTAATTTGTTTTCCGGTCCGGTGAAGATAAAGCTGGCTGGCCCCATATCGCCCGTGGCATATTTACGCTTATGCCGCTGCAGGATCTGTTGCGGCACCAGGGTCCTTACAAAAAACGGCGCTTCGCCGGAGGGGCGGTGCCATACCAGGGCCTCGCCTTTCTGCAGGGGCGTATCTGGCAGGTCCGGCAGGGATTCCCCTAACAGGCCAGCATAACTGTGCAGGGTTTCATGCGGGGCTTCGCCTACGGCAATAAGGGTAGTAGCTTTTTGCAGCAGGGTAGCATGCAGCAGCTCCGGTCTGGTAGTGATAGCCATAATGTTCCTGAAGGCCTGCAGGGAAGCAAAGGACTGTTCGCTGACCTCCGCGGGGGCCAGGTGATGGGCTTCGTCCAGGAGCAGCCAATGCGGCCGGCCTTTATGCTGCCGCAGTTTCATTATGGCGGCCAGCAGCTGTTGCAGAAAAGCGGGTTTGTCTTCCATGCGGAGGGCCAGCGTGCATACTACCACGCTTTGCGCTGGATTTTCCAATAACTGCATCAGGGGCTCTATAGCCGGCGGCTGACTCACATCGCCAATCGTTACCACACCCTGGAGCTCCAGGTAATCGCCTTCCGGGTCTATCATACAGAACTGGTAACCCCGCTGTAGCAATATTTCCATAAAGGCGGCGGTCAATGTGGTCTTTCCGCCCCCACTGGTACCGGCCAGGATAATACTGCTGCCATACGGGCTTAATTGAAAAGGCGTATTGTCAAAACGGTCGCCCATGGGCAGGTAGTGCCGGTGCAGGATAGGGTCCAGCACCAGCAGGTCGTTTTCCCGCATTTTGGCCGCTAATTGCATAACGCCGGTACCATGATCGCCGGGCGTGATCCAGTCACTGATCTTTTGCAGGGCGGGCAGGGCATTGGATACGCTCACCGCGCACTCCGCCACCTGCAGCATAGCGGTATCATTTTCCGCATCGCCCACGGCAACCACATTATGCATGGAAAAGCCCAGCTGGGCCAGGGCGGCGTCCAGTCCTTTGGACTTATTAATACCGGGCGGCAGGATCATCACCGCGCCCTTGTTAAAGATGATCTGGCGCTCGATCCCGAATTGTTTGATGACCTCCAGTACAGTAGCCTGGTGGGGCTCCCAGGTGGCCACGATCACGCGTCCGGCAGAGAGGGGCTGTACCCCGCGCTGTTGCAGCTCCTTTATAAAGGCCTCCGGCGGCGGATCGCCCAGGGCGGTTTCCTGCAGGGTGGCCGGGTTGTAGATGAGGGCGCCATTCTCCGCCACGATGAGGTCAAAGACCGCATGGGCGGGAAAAAGGGTCTTGAGCTCATCCAGCTCCCGGCCAGTGACCAGTATAATGGTGCGGCCGCTGGCCTTCAGGGCTTTGAGGGATTCCACCACCTCGTCGCTAACGCCCCCGTGCAGGGCCAGGGTGCCGTCATAATCGGTTGCCATTACAAAGTATCTCATGTAAGGGGAGGGTGCAGGAATTATACCATTTCAGGGGCAGAATAAAGAATTAACTTACCATCGCTCATCCGGAAAAACCGGTCTGTAGTTAACTAGTTGATGATCAGACGCCAAGGAATATATATTTATACATTCATATATCCATAATATTGCTACTTTTGCCATACCTACTTTATATGAATGCAGCAAAAGAAGCGCTAAAGGGAGATAGTAACACTATCATCCAGGAATGGGTACAATTGTATGCGGAAAGCATGTTTGCCTGGGCTCACTACAAAACCGCCGATAAGGCGCTGGCGGAGGACCTGGTACAAGATAGTTTTTTGGCTGCATTACAATCATTCGATAAATTTAAACAGGAAAGCTCGCCTAAGACCTGGCTCTTTTCTATCCTGAACCACAAGATCATTGACCATTTCCGGAAGGAATTCCGCAACCCGGTGCAGAATGAAGCGGAGAGCGGCTTATCGTTCTTCTTTAACAGCGATGGGGAATGGTACAAGGACAGGCGGCCCCAGGAATGGCCTGCCGCTGATACCCAGCTGCTGGACAACCCGGATTTCAGGAAGATCTTGGAACACTGTATGCATCTGCTGCCCGGCTCCTGGCTGGCCGCAGTATCACTAAAATACCTGGAACAAAAGGATGGTAAGGAAATTTGTAAGGATTTGCAGATCACACCGTCTAATTTCTGGCAGATCTTACACCGTGCCAAGCTGCAGTTAAGGGCATGCCTGGAAAACAATTGGTTTAAAAAGTAGTAGATCATGAAGATGCTGAAGAGCGTGTTACACATATTGCTGCTTTCCTGTAGTAAAGCAACCGGGCTCATAGAAAAAGAGCTGTACTTTAGATTATCCCCTATTGATAAGATAAGATTATTCATGCATGCCGGCATCTGCGGTTTTTGCCACCGCTATAGAAAACATAGCAGGCTGCTGGATAGGCTGATGATTGAGCTGCACCATACGCATCAACACGCCCAGGAACCGGCAGAACAGGATGTTACCGCCCTTAAACAGAGGATCATCGACAGCCTGGAAAAAAAATAAGCCTTATATTTTTGGTATTTGTGTCAGGTTGGTAACCGTGCCGACTATATCGTGAAGACATCTATTCACTTATAAAACTGACAACAATGAACAACAAAAAGAAAGTACTCCTCACTGGCTCCCTGGTGGCCGGCGCCCTATTGGCCACTGCTAACCTTAATGCAAACGCTGCAGACCTTTTCAGCTTCAATAACCTGGGCAGCGGCGAAGCCGTACGCGCCCGCCTGATGGATGGCGGCAGCCATGCGCGCAGCCTGGAACTGGCTTGTGGCGAAAAGAAAGACTCCGCTTCCATGAAAAAAGGGAAAGATGGCAAATGCGGCGAAGGTAAATGCGGTGAAGGTAAATGTGGCGATAAAAAGAAGTCCGGCGATAAGAAGAAAAAAGACAGCGCCAATGCTAAACCGAAGGCTGCAGGAAAATAATAAAAATAGCTATTGGCTTTTAGCTATTAGCCTTTAGCCGCTTACAGCATAGCGCTAAAAGCTAATAGCTAAAGGCTAACAGCCTATTAGTCATCTTAAAGTACTCCTCATGGTAGGTATTGGTTTCAGAAAAGATTTTGCGGTTAACTTGCTGCAAAGTCCGTCTTTCAATCCGGCTTTTATTGAAGTGGCGCCGGAGAACTGGATAGGCGTGGGAGGTTACTGGAAAAAGCTGTTTAACCAGGCCCTGGAAAAGTATCCCCTGTATACCCATGGCCTTTCCCTGTCTGTAGGCAGCCCGGATGAGCTGGACCTCGATTTCCTGCAAAAAGTAAAATGCTTCCTGCAGGAAAACAATGTGCAGCTGTATTCTGAGCACCTCAGCTATTCCAAATGCGATAACGCGCACCTGTACGACCTGCTGCCCATCCCTTTTACAGCAGACGCTGTGCATCATGTAAGCCGCCGCATCCGCCAGGTACAGGATTTCCTGGAGCGGAAGATAGCCATAGAGATCGTAAGCTATTATACGCCGGTAGCGCCGGAGCTCACGGAGATCGCCTTTATCAACGCGGTGCTGGAAGAGGCGGGCTGTGATCTGCTGCTGGATGTGAACAATGTATATGTAAACGCATTCAATCATCATTACAACGCCAAAGCATTTATTGATCAGCTGCCGATGGATAAGGTGGCTTATATTCATATGGCCGGGCATGAACAGGTAGCTGATGACCTGATCATTGATACCCATGGCGAAGCCATTATAGACCCCGTATACGATCTTTTTACCTATACCATACAGCGCCTTAACCGGGATGTGCCCGTATTGCTGGAAAGGGATTTTAACATCCCGGAACTGGACGAACTGCAACACGAAATGGACCGCCTGCAGGCCATTAAAACCGCGAACCTGAAAAAGACGGCTTATGTTATTGCATGAAGACACGTACCGGCATCAGGCCGCGCTGGCGGATTACTGCCGTACAGGCCAGTACAACGCCATTCCCGGTGTACGGGAACAGCATGTGGGCCAGTACCGCCGGCTGGTGTATAATGTGGTGGATGATATGCTGCAGTCCGCCTACCCGCTTACCCGCCACCTGCTCAGCACCCGGGAATGGAATGCGATGGTAAAGGAGTTCTTTTCCAATCACCCCTGCCAATCGCCCCAGGTATGGTACATGCCCAGGGAGCTCTATCAATATATGACCCAAAAAGGCCACAGGCTGCTGCGCAAATACGCTTTCCTGCAGGAGTTGCTTTGGCTGGAATGGCTGGAGGTGGAGCTGTTTATGATGGAAGACCGTCCCACGGCCTATACCACCATAGGCGATCTTACGACTGATCCCCTGGTATTGAACCCGGAATATGCGCTGCAACAATTTGTATATCCTGTGCACCTGAAACCCGCCAAAGAGATAACGGCGGCGGATAAAGGCCAGTATTTCCTGGCGCTGTTCCGCAAACCGGATAGCGGTGAGGTTACATTTATGAACCTTTCACCGGCGCTGGTGGCTATGCTGGAACTGCTGCAGGAGGGCCCGCAGACGATGGATGCCCTTGTGCGGCAATGCTGCGCTGCCTGGCAGTTACCCGTAACAGCGGATCTGCTGGCGGCCGCAAAGGCTTTTTTTACACAGGCACTGGAGAGCCGGCTGATTATTGGTTTTAAAAATCATTAGTTTATGAGCATCCTACCAGCTTATGCAAATTGGGCCAGTTCCCTGTACCGGGGCCGTGCTTTACCGCTGCTGTTCATGCGGCTGATCCTGGCCTATGGTTTCCTGGAGGCCGCCCGGATGAAGTGGTCAGATATAGGGGCCGTTATCTCCTGGTTTACCAGCGCCGGTTTCCCATTCCCTACGGTGAGCGCCTATATGGTGGCTATCTTTGAAGGGGCCGGCGTTGCCCTGCTGGCATTGGGCCTGCTTACGCGGGTGATCGCCATTCCTCTCATGATCATTATGCTGGTAGCCATATTTGCCGTGCATTGGCCCAATGGCTTCAGTTCTGCCAAAAATGGGTTCGAGATACCGCTGTATTACCTCATTATGCTGCTTACTTTGCTGATCATGGGACCGGGTAGCATCAGCATAGATGAATGGGTGAGGAAAAAAAATGAAATCTAACCTTTAGTTTTGCCATATAAAGATTTACCTTATATGGCACTCCGCATCAATCCTTTTTCCAGGGTCAATAACGATACCGGTTTTGGCAGCAGCTCCAATAGCTCGGTAGGGCGTTTTGTAAACCGCGATGGCTCCTTTAACCTGCGCAAGGAGGGGATACCGTTCTGGGAGCGTATAAGTCTTTACCATACCTTACTGAACCTGCCCTCCTGGAAATTCTTCTCCGCTATTATCCTTTGCTTTATTGCCATTAACCTGGTGTATACGGGTATTTACCTCACCCTGGGCGCACACGAGTTCCAGGGTATACTGGGCGCCAATGAATGGCAGGTGTTCAAGGAAATATACTTTTTTAGTACAGAAACCTTTACTACCGTAGGGTACGGACGCGTAAACCCCATTGGCGACGGCGCCAACCTGGTGGCCTCCCTGGAAGCCCTGAACGGTTTCCTGTACCTGGCCGTGTTCACAGGTTTGATCTATGGCCGTTTTGCCAAGCCAAAGGCTTTCCTGATGTTTAGTGATCATGCGGTGATAGCGCCTTACCAGGAGAGAACCGCGCTTATGTTCCGTCTTGCTTCCTATAAGGATATGCATACCCTCACAGACCTGGAGGTAAAAGCTAATATCGCCCTACTGGTAACAGAAGGCGAAAAATCCGTGTATAAATTCTTTGAGCTAACGCTGGAACGTAACCGGATCCAGAACCTGCCTATGAACTGGACGGTGGTGCACCCCATTGATGAGGACAGCCCGCTGCTGGGACTAAATGAGGACGACCTTAAAACGGCCGATGTAGAGATCTACGTAACGGTGCGGGGCTTTGATGATGTATTCTCCAATTTTGTGCTGAAACGCACTTCCTATACCTGGGAAGAGATCAAGCTGGACCGCCGTTTTGTGCCTATGTACCGGGAAACCGGCACCAGGACCATCCTGGAGCTGCAGAAACTGAATACTTCCGTGCCCGCTACTTCAAAGAAAGAGGCGGAGCGCCTGAGTTAAATAACTGCTGATAGAAAAAAGCCCCCCGGAAAACATGCTTTCCGGAGGGCTTTTCTATTGTGTTGATCTTGTTATTTGATCGTCAAACACACCAGCTTCCCATCCGCCGCAGAGGCGATCAGCGTATGTTCATCCACCGGCTGGATCGTATTTACCAGGCAGTTAGAGAACTTATAATGCCAGCGCAGCGCGCCATCGTTTGCTGTTAGCGCGTATACAATGCCGGATTGGGTAGGCACATATACAGTATTACGGTATTCAACAATAGGCGAGGGGCAGATCTCGTAGCCAAGGGCTACGGGCGATTTCCATACCAGCTCTTTGGCGCTGGCATGCGTACTGAAGCCCATGATATAACCCTGCATGGTTTTGGCGTATACCTTGCTACTGTCAACAGAAAGCCCCATTGACTCCCGCACACGGTTAGCCGTATCACGCTGCCGCCATAATACCTGGCCGCTATTGGCATCCATTACGGTCATGTAGTTATCCGGCGCCACAATGAATACCTTGTTATCTACCGCTACCGGCCAGCAAGCCGCAGGGGAGAACATGCGGTTAGCCGAGCCGTTGTTCCAGGTCCATACGCGTTTACCGGTGGCAGCATCCAGCGCATAAAAATCATTGCCCCAGGAGCCAAAATACACCTTGTCATTATAGATCAGGGGCTTTGTTTCCACAAAATTGCGCACGCTGTCAAAATCCCATTGCAGTTTGCCGCTGTTAATATCCCATGCCCGGCAATGGCCGTCAGAACCGGCTATAATGGCAGTATTGTGGTACAGGGCTGCAGAGGCAACAGTAGCTTTATTGGTGGGCTGTTGCCAGCGCACGTGCCCGTTACGCAGGTCCAGGCAATATACCTGCCCGTCTGTGGCGGGAACTACGATGTTGCTGCCTTGTACCAGAGGCGTTGCGTATATTTTGCCTTTGGCGCTGTATTTCCACAGCAGCTTGCCGGAGCGCAGGTCTACCGCTTTGATATCGCCATTGGTATTGGTATAGATAATTTTGTTATCTGCAATGGCTACGCCGCTACCTATATCGCCTTGTTCCTGCAGCTGCCATTTTACGCTTACCTGCGGATATGCCTTGTTGCCGGAAAAATCAGGGCGGGGCGGGTTAGCCATCCACTGCGGCGCCTCGGGTGTATGCAGTGCTACTGCATGCCAGGCAGGCAGCGTTTCTTTTTCCGGGCGGCGCTCATTAAACACCAGGGAGTCATGCACCAGCGATACCAGGTTATAACCGCCAATGCTGGCTTTTGCGCGCAGGTTAGAGCGGCACATGATACCGGGTATGCCTTCAAAATTCAGTTTATGGTTATTGTGCCCGTGGCCGCAGATAATGGCTTTAAGGTTATAGCCTTTAAAGCTGTCCAGCACCTCGTACCAGTTGTTAAGACCGTCATCCATGGGATAGTGGTTCACGAAAATGAGCGGCTGCTTTTTATCCTGGTTTTTCAACTGTTCCTGCAGCCATACGATATGCTCCCGGGGTATTTGCCCGGGGCCCATGCGCATATTAGGACCGCAGCTGGTACCCAGAAAACGGTAGCCTTTATAGGTGACGCTGAAAGTTTCGCCGCCAAATACGGTGTGAAAAGTATTACAGCCACTTTCTGACCATTTGGCGTCATGGTTACCAGGGATGATATACCAGGGTTTTTTTAGCTGATCAAACAGGCTTTTGGCCAGCTGCAGCTCCTCATCAGATCCAAATTCTGTAATGTCGCCGGAGATCATGACAAAGGCTACATCCGGTTGCGCATTAATATCCCGGATGCTTCTTTCCAGGTCTTCTTGCGCAGTTTGATTGCCAATATGCGTGTCCGACAGCATCGCAAAGCGGAACAGGGTATCCTGCGCCATTGCCGGCAGACAAAAAACAATAAAGACAAACGTACTGATCAAAAATCTCATTCTATGCATCATCATAAAATTTATAAGGTCTATTTACACATCGTACCAATCCATTAGCACATTAGCACATCAGCACATCCGCACATCAGTTTTCCCATCCCGGGTTCTGCACAAGTGCTTTATTCAGCAGCAACTCTGTTCTGGGCAGGGGATAAAGATATTGCTTAGGATCAAGGAATTGTTTCTTAGTGGTAGGATGTATGATAATATTACCGCTGTTACCATCGCTCAGCTTTTTGTCTGAAAGGGTAAAGTACTGCAGCGTCTTGTCCGGGTTGGTTGGCAGTGCGCTTACCAGGGCTATATCATTTTTACCGTCACCGTTCAGGTCATAAGTACCCAGACCCGGGTACCAGGCGCCCTGGAAAACTTCTGCCAGCAGGGGGCCTCTTTTCCAACGCATCAGGTCCTGGTAGCGGAAACCTTCCATGGCCAGCTCCACACGGCGCTCACGGCGGATCTCCAGTATTTTCGGGTCTGAAAGGCCGTATTGGGCCTGTAATAAAGGATCTACCGTTAACGTAGCTACCTGCATAGCGGGCATGCCGGCCCTGGCGCGTATCAGGTTAATGGAAAGGTCCGCTTCCACCTGTGTGAATGATCCCAGTTCTGCTTTGGCCTCTGCGTAGTTCAGCAGCACTTCCGCATAGCGGAAAACAGGCAGGTCATTGGTATTGGTGTTATTGGCGTCCTGGTCTGTACCGGTTACAAACTTAATGCACTGATAGCCGGTAAGGGCATTGGAATAATCCGGTACCAGGGAGGCCGTAGTGCCAATGCGCGCATAACCCGGCGTGCGGATGGTTTGCGCTAAACGCGGATCGCGGTCCTTCACTTCTTCCCAGTAAGGCCTGGTGGCATAACCTGGTTGTGCGGAGAAAGGCGTGCCATCTTTCATCAGGTAGCTGTTGACCAGGCTTTTGGTAAGGCCTGGGGCGCCTAAAGTGGGGGTAATGAAGGTACCGTTGGCGTTTTGGGTTTTGAGCGTACGGTCGTATACCCTGGCCAGTATGTATTCATCTGTATTAGCGGCATCGGCAGCAAACAGATTCAGGTAATCGCTGGCCGGTTTACCGGTGCTATACAGTTTATAGTTGCCGCTCTGCATGATCTGTTCTGCGGCCGCAACGCCTTGCTGCAGCAGTGCTGTACCGCTAAGGCCTAGTTCTTTGTGATAGTTGCGGTAGGCGCCTTCAAACACGCATACCCGTACTTTCAATGCCAGCGCTGCCCATTTGGTGATGCGGGAAACGCTTTTAGCGCTTTTTACATGGGCGATGGCATAATCCAGATCAGTCAGGATGCTGTCAACTATCAGCTGGCGCGGGTCGCGGCCTTTATACAGGTCGGGGCTGTTGGCCTCCAGCGGCTGGTTATACCAGGGCACATCGCCAAAAAGCTGTACTTTTTTAAAGTAGAACATAGCCCGGAAAAAGCGGGCAATGCCGGCATAATGCGCTTTAACGGAGTCCGTTACCTGGGCCTTATCGTAATGGGTCAGGAAATAGTTGATATTGCGCAGGTCTGTCCAGGTCCATTTGGCAGAGCTGGCGTCTGTGGGCGTTACCACACGGCCGGCTACCAGGTCGCTGATCACGCCGGGTTCTACGTTATCGCTGGTAACATCCTCATCCCACACGGTGCCCGGCAGGTAATCATAAAAGCTGTTCACATACAGGTCCAGGTCCTTCTCGCTGTTAAAGAAGGCCGGGGAAGTAATATCGCTCTGGGGCAGGCGGTCCAGGAAATCTTTCTTACATGCGCATAATGCGGCGGCCAGTCCCAGTATTGTTAGTAGTTTCTTCATTTGTTGAATGGTTTGGAGCATTAAAAATTCACATCCAGGCCAAAGGTGTAGGTGCGTTGTATCGGATATACATAACCGTTACCGTTTACGGTGCTGGCGTCTACCTCATCGCCAATAGATTCCGGGTCAAAGGCCTTGGAGAGTTTGGTGAACTCAAACAGGTTCTGACCAGAGAAGAAGATCCTCGTGCTGCTCATACCGATGGCATGTATCCACCGGGCAGGCAGGGTATAACCAAGGGTGATATTCTTTACGCGCAGGTAGGCGGCATTCTGCAGGTAACGCGTTTGCTTTACGCCCAGCTGACGGGTGTCATTGAATGCATCATAAGCCCTGGGCCTGGGAAAATAGGCGTCCGGGTGCTCTGGCGTCCAGTAGTTATTGTAGATATGCTCATACACCGGTTGGTTCCACCGGTTGTAGAAACCCCAGAAGATGCCCGATTCTGCGCCCGGCCAGAAGTCCTGTTTGCCAATACCCTGCAGGAATATATCCAGCGAGATACCGCCCCAGTTGGCGCCCAGGCTGATGCCATAGGCGTAACGGGGCTGACTGTTGCCGATGATACGCATATCGCCGGAGGAGTCCACAGTGTTGGCGCCGTTGTCGATCTTACCATCCCGGTTAATGTCTTCAAACCGGATATCGCCGGCCAGCGGGTGCCCGCTCAGGTTATAAGAAGTGCTCTGCACCTTGCGCTGGTCTACGTTATACTTCGCGTATTCATCATCGGTAGCAAAAAAGCCCATGGTATGATAGCCCCAGATTTCGCCTATCTCCTGGCCTACATAATGATCATCGGGGCCGTTGCTGCCCAGGAATTTATTGGGGTTATCAAACCGGGTGATGAAGGACCGGCTGTCTGACAATACCACAGAAACATGATAGGAGAATGGTTTGCGGCCCAGCTGGATCTGATCGCTCCATTTCATGGAGAACTCCCAGCCTTTGGTAGAAAGATCGGCCGCATTTTGTTTAGGCTCTGAAGCGCCTAATACGGCGGGCAAGGTCCTGCCTTTGGTAAGCATATTGGTGGTGCGGCGGTTATACCAGTCAAAACCCAGGTCCAGGCGGTTCTTCAGAATGGTCATGTCCGCGCCAAAGTCCAGGGTAGTGGCAGTTTCCCAGGTAAAGCCCAATGGCACCAGGCCAGGAGCTTTGATGCCCAGGGGCTGCACCCCATCCAGTATGTTAGTGGTCTTGTAAACGCTCATGGGCTGTATATAGTCATACTCGCCCACCAGCTGGTTGCCCAGGGAGCCATAAGAAGCGCGTAATTTGAAATTGTTCACTGTTCTGCTGATAGGCTCAAAGAAGGGCTCCCTGGATACCAGCCATCCCGCGGACACAGAAGGGAAGAAGCCAAAACGGCTGCTGTCCGGGAAGCGGGAAGTACCATCATACCGGCCGTTAAACTCCAGCAAGTAACGGTCCTTAAAATCGTAGTTAAGGCGGTAAAATACGCCCAGTGTGGCCCAATCCTTTTTGCTGTCCTTAACGGTAGAGATACCGGTGGTCAGGTTAATAGCGCCCTGCGTAGGGGTGATATTATCATCCCGTTGCGCGGAAAAGGAGTGAAAACTGTTAAGCTCCTGGTTGTAACCTACCAGCGCTTTCAAATGGTGATTGCCAAAGCTGCGGGCATAGTCCGCATACAGGTTGATGATATGATCATAAGTTTCTTCTAAACCGGAACGGTAAAAGTCCGGGTTGGTGTAGTCCGCGATCACGCCGGGACGGGTCTCGTACTTCATCCGGAGGTTCTGCACATCTTCGCGGTCCTGTTTTACAAACAGGGTATAATCACCGTTAATGTGCAGCGCATTGTTCAGGAAATTGGTCTGGAAGCCGATGGTATTTTTCAGCAGCTGGTTTTTATCCAGCGTGCGGCCGCCTGTTTCCAGCTGTCCAAAGGTGAACATACCTCCCTGGGTATAATTGCCATCGGGCGTTTTGATGGCCTCATAGGGATTGGCAAATAAGGAAAGATACCGGTATACATTATAACCGCCGGACACAAACTTATTCGGCGCATCATATACACCCTGCATGAGCTCCACGTTATCATACAGCTTTACCCAGCTGGCCAGCTGGTTCTCCAGCTTCAGGCGGAAGCTATATTGTTTATAATCGTCTGTGGCTACACGGAAAGCGCCGCTCTGTTTCAGGTAACCGGCGGAGAGGTAGTAGTTGGTGCTGCCTTTACCACCGGCCACGCTCAGGAAATGTTTAGAGAAGGGCTGTTTATCGTTAAAGAACTCGCCATACCAATCTGTATTGGCGCCGCGTACAAAGTTACCAGTGGGGCCTACGCCCAGTTCCGGCAGGCTGGGATCTGCCTGGCGCTGTTTAAGGTAAGCGATCACACTGGGCATGTCTGGCTGGTCAGAGCCGGCATAGCCTTTATAGGCTTCGTTCTGAAGGGTAGCGGCTGCCAGCGGGTCTTTGATCACCTTGGGCAGGCGGGTAGGCGTGCCCCAGCCATAGTTGCCGGAGTAACGTACCTGGATCTGGCCGGCTTTTGCTTTGCGGGTAGTGACCAGTATTACGCCAAACGCGGCGCGGGCGCCATAGATAGCGGCAGAAGCGGCGTCTTT
Source organism: Chitinophaga agrisoli (assembly GCF_008386695.1). Lineage (GTDB taxonomy): Bacteria > Bacteroidota > Bacteroidia > Chitinophagales > Chitinophagaceae > Chitinophaga > Chitinophaga agrisoli. The sequence continues at coordinate 229,536 of NZ_VUOC01000002.1, read as the reverse complement.
CAACACGGTAACGCTGGCAATATCTTCCGGGTTCAGCAGGTTGATATCACCCGGGGTACCATCTATCAGCATTAATGGCCCGCCTTTATTGATGGACGTATAACCACGTACGTTAAAGGTACCGCCGCGTCCCGGCGTGCCATCGCCAAAGGTGATATTCAGGTTAGGGATGGTACCCTGCAGGGCCTGGGCCACATTGGTAACGGGGCGGTCTTCAAATACCTCCGGACCTACCTGCGCAATAGCGCCGGTAACGTTGGAACGTTTCTGCGTGCCATAACCCACTACCACTACCTGCGCCAGGGAGTCGTCGCGCAGTTTTAAACGCACCACCAGGTTAATGGGCTCGCCTTTTTTAATGGTATACCCTTCCAGCGTCTGCGCTTTATAACCTACAAAGGAGAAGCTGAAATTATAGCGCTCGCCGGGCGTAAGGCTCATAAAGCGGAACCAGCCCTTTTCGTCCGTTACCTGGAAGGCCGGAGATGCGCCGCCTGCGGGCGATGCTTTTACAGAAACGCCGGGCATCTTTTCGCCCAGTTCGTTCTGCACCACGCCGCTTACATAGGGTTTATCCTGTGCGTGCCCAAGGGCAGGCGCTAACAGCAGTATGGCTATATATAACCATAAGCGTAAAAGATGTTGGCAGATAGATCGTATCATATGATCGTTTTTTTTGGACAATAGTTTTCCCGGGGCCATATATGGCCCGTTTTCAATAAAGGGTGTTTATCTTATCGTTTTAAAGTGAACCCGTTTGCTGTATTTCCTTCCAGCGTAAGATCGTTTAGCAATGCGATCGTCTGTAATATCTGCTCCGGCGTATCGGTATCGTTGAATTCCGCGGTAACCCGGACACCGGACAACGCTTTTGCATTAAATGCTATCTGTACATTAAAATGTTGTTCCAGCGCTTTCAGTACAGCGGGCAGCGGCCGCTGCCGGTATACCAGTGCATTATCTGCTGTACCGGCGTCGCCATCCGCCTGCTGCGCCGTTGGCTTATACAGTTTAAGCTTATTAGCACCTGCGGTGAACACCAGCTTTTCGCCAGGGTGCAGGTAGGTAGGCGCAAATACAGCCAGGCTGTGCTCATAGGGCCTTACCTTTACCAGGCCGCTGTATAGCTTTACCGTTACACGGTGGGTGGCGCTATCCTCTGTTATCCGGAAATTGGTGCCCAATGCGGTAGTAGCAGTGGTAGCGGCATACACCGTAAAGGGGCGGTGGCTGTCTTTGGCTACCTGGAAACGGGCGTCCCCTTTTAGCCAGATATTCCGTTTATTGCTGTCAAACCCCTGCCGGTAGTGAAGGCTGCTGCCCGGCTGCAGTTGCACGGTAGAGCTGTCTTCCAGTGCCAGCTGCATAACGGTTGCGCCATCATTACGGTAATCCCGGTAGAAGATAGCCGGTTTAGCCGTATCCCGGACCAGTGCCGCTTGCGGAACAGGCGCCGCATGATGCCGTAATAATAGCCAGGCCAGCGCCGCCGTACCGGTAAAGGCTGCGGCTACCGCCGTACGGCGGATGACCTGCCGCCAGCGCGCGCCTTGCGTAATACGGTGCTGAACGCGGTCCATCACTTTCTCTGACACCACAGGGTGCAGTTTACCCTCCGGCGTAAAGTCTTCCCAGTCCGCCCCCTGCAGGTGTTCCTCCATAGCATCCGGATGCTCCCTGAAGTATAACAGCACTGCCAGCTCTTCCTCTTCCGTGCATTGACCTTTTATGAACCGCTGGTATAACTCCCGTGATAATGCCATAGCATCTGCGCATTTTTATATACTACGATCGGCAAGGGCCTATCCCTTACCCTTAACAATTTGTTTAAATTGGAAAAACAGGGGCCTAACAAAGAAAGGTGAGCAGCGCCCTGCGTAATTGCTTCAGGGCTTTGGTGATATGTACCTCCACCGTTCTGGGGGAGATGGAGAGCAGATGGGAGATCTCTTTATGGGAAAGGCCATCTATACGGCTTAGCATAAACACTTTCTTACGTACGGGCGGCAGTTTCTCCATTTCGCGGTGCAGCTGGTGAATGGTATCCCGGCTGGTGGGTTCTGCCGTCAGCCCCTGCTGCAGGAGGTCCGCAGTATAGGAGCGCAGGAACTCCTGCTGGTGACGGTTATGCCGTACCATATCTATCAGCGATGTTTTGGCAATGCGGAACAGCTGCTCAGAAAGGGTATGCTCAGCCGACAGCTGCTGCCGGTGACGCCAGAGCTTTACAAAGGTGGTTTGCAGCAGTTCCTCTGCCCACAGCTGGGAGCGGGTATGCTTCAGAAAATAGAAGTATAGTTTTTCGTGATAGGCATGGTATACCTGCTCAAATACCTGTGTATGTCCCGCTTGTAATGCAAGTATCTCTTCCACGAACCGAGTTTTTCTTTAAGGGGCAAAGTTTGCAAAAACCTGCGATGACGTTTATTAAGGAATAATTAATTCTGAATGTACCGGTTAGGATTTGGATTTTGAATATTTTCCTATTATTTTGGTAAAACGTAGCACTGCTATTGTAGCATGGATAGGGAGAAATTCGTTATGAAAAACTTTGCCGTAAACCGTTGAAGTGATCCCCCGTATGCGTCAGACTGTATCATATTGAAAACGTTTAATTGAAGTGCTATCTATGCATAACCTGCAAGGAATAAAAGAGTTGTACGACAGCGTTTGCCTCAAGGATGATATGACGGCTTATCAGCAATTATTCCTGGTGATGGAAACGCCCCTGATCGCTTTCATAAAAGCGCTGGTAGGCGCCACGGAAGTGGCGGAGGAACTGTATTCCGATCTCTTTGTAAAGATCTGGGCCAGGCGTAAGACCCTGCCCGCCACCCAATATCCCCGTAACTATATTTATACTATGGCCCGCAACCTGGCCCTGGACTACCTGAAAAAAGAACGCCCGCTGCACAGCATAGAATTCCACGAAATAGACCCCCTCACCGTACAGGACCAGGCGCCCACCCCGGAAGAACAAGTGATCTCCAAAGAAATGATCCGCAAGATTGAAAGCGCTATCAACGTATTACCCGCCCGTTGCCGCCTTATTTTTAAGATGGTAAAGGAAGATGGCTTCAAATACAAAGAGGTAGCGGCCTTACTGGGCATTTCCGTAAACACCGTAGAAGTACAGATGTCCATCGCCTTAAAGAAGGTAGCCGCCTCCGTAAAGTTCAAAACCCTGGCTGGTTAGTAATAATTGTTAATATAACAGTTAATTGGCTCCCGCGGTTAATAGATTGCCTGTTGTTAGTGGGTTTTGCTACTAATGGGTTGCATAACTGATGGGTTGCGCAGCTAATGGGGTATACGACTAGTGGGTTGCGCAACTTATGGTTTCCACAACTAAAGGGTTTCATAACTAACGGGTTTCATAACTAATGGGTTTCAAAGTTGATGAATTCGCAACTAATGGGTTCCTGGCCGGCAGGTTCAAAATAGGCTGCGCCTGCCGCGGCTTGTTCGTTTGGTAGTAGGCTGTAAGAGCCGCGCCAGCCAAGGCCTATTTTGAATCCTGCCGGCAAGGCGCTAGTACGTCATTCAGCAGAGGAGGCCGCCTGCATCCCTATTGTTACAATTAGCAAGATGGGTTTTTTCTCAGTTAATAGATATCCGGTTAATGGACATTTAATTAATAGGCCCGGGTAATAGCATCATCAGACAGCCTGCCTTACTAAGGGTATTTTCCACTGAACAACGTATTACTGCATTACCGTCAGGATTCAATAGTTAATAGGCTCCCCCAATATTAGCATCGCCAGCCAGCCTGATTAAAGGCATTCCCCAAACCGAACAACGTACTACTGCCTTGCCGGCAGGATTCAATAGTTAATAGGCTCCCCCAATAATAGCATCGCCAGCCTGCCTGATTAAAGGCATTCCCCAACTGAACAACGTACTACCGCCGTGCCGGCAGGATTCAAAATAGGCCTTGGCTGGCGCGGCTCATGCAGCCTACTTGCTAAGCAGCCCTCCCGCGGCAGGCGCAGCCTATTTTGAACCTGCCGGCTGAGGAATTACTATATTAACATCTATCCTGGGAATTACTATATTAACATCTGACCGGGGAATTGCTATTAACATCTGTCCGGGATTCGACCCGCTCACAATCGCATCGCAACTGCCTGGCAACGTTACTGCAACTGCATCGCAACGTTACACCCTACCACCAATTGCGGGGTAACATCACCCCAAAACCCCTGTCTTAAAAAAAAGTTAATACTTTCTTAATGGTAACCGTTCCATTCTGCCGTCTATATATATAACGTATCACGCAAGTTAAATGAACGGACCGGAATCTATCTTTTACAAACTGTTGTTGAGAAAGATCAGCGGAGCGCTAACAGCAAAAGAGCAATTGCTGCTGGCGGATCTGCTGAAAGCGTTTCCGGAATTCTCTGAAGCGTATGCAACGGTACAATGGCTCTGGGAGGATGGAAAACTGAGCTCCCAGCCACGGGCGCCGGAGCAATCCAAACGGTTGCTGGAGCAACATATGCAGCGGCTGCACGATGCTAAGCTGGTACCGGAAAGAAAACCCGCCCGAATCAGGCGGCTCGGCGGCAAGGTACAAAAGCGCTACCTCGCAGCTGCTGTTATACTGGCCCTGCTGGCAAGCACCCTGTTCTGGACACTACGTTATACCCGCGTAGCCCCGGTGCAGGAAAAACGGTATCCCAATATGGTGATGACCCGGCCCGGTTCCCGTACCAAGCTGATACTGCCGGATGGCACCACGGTATGGCTGAACGCCAGCAGCAAACTTACCTATGGCGACGATTTCCTGGAAAAGGAACGCCGGGTACAGCTGGATGGAGAGGCCTTTTTTGAAGTGGTAAAGAACGAAGGAAAACCTTTTATTATTAATACAGATGTGATGGAAGTACGGGTGCTGGGCACCTCGCTGAACGTGCGGTCCTATGGGGGCGATAAGAAGGCGGAAGCAGTATTGATACGTGGAAAGATAGAAGTACAGGTAAAACGCCGTCCGCAGGAGCGTTACCTGTTAAGCTCTTTTGAAAAGCTGTCTGTAGCGGCAACGCCACCGGATGTACACCCCCGGAAAGAGCTGACCATCTCCAATGTAGACGTAGATAAAGACAGCACCATCGCAGAAACCGCCTGGATAGACAATCAACTGATCTTTACCGGTGAGCCATTATCTGAGCTGACTACCCGTATGGAAAGATGGTTTGATATACGGATAACCGTGACGGGCGCACGCCTGCAGCATTTCAGGATGACAGGCTCGTTTAAGGATGAATCGCCGGAGCAGGCTTTAAAGGCCATCAGCATGATCACCGGTTGTAAATATAAATTAAAGGATCATGTGGCCCAGCTTTACGAGGAAGAGTAAAACCATGGTAGAAATAAACTATATGCTATTCTCTAACTAAACCACGTTATGTTATCATGAACCACAATAGTAGCGCATAAAAACGGGAAATGTGGCCGCATTTCCCGTAAAAGCCAAAATCTCATGCAGGTAATTAGCCGTTACCCGGGCATGCTATTTCATTAACCTTTCAAACCAAATTTATGAAAAAATTTGACTTGTTGGTGGACAGGCATCGTTATGTCTGTAAGTCGATACTATGTATGAAGCTGACCATCCTTCTACTGCTCGCGACCATCTTCCAGGCCTCTGCTAACGACGCATTCTCGCAAGAGGCTAAAGTCACGCTGAAGCAGGAAAACAAAAGCATCAAACAGCTCTTCCGTAAAATAGCGGAGCAAACCAGCTACCGCTTCATCTACCAGGAAGATGCCGCCTCCCTGAACCGTGTGATCACGGTAGACGTGCAGGACAAACCCGTGTCTGAAGTATTGGACATGGCGCTGCATAATACCGGTTTTGGATTCAGGATGGTAAATGATAACCTGATCGTAATATCGCCTAAAGGAGGCGAGGCGCAGGATATTGTGGTGAAAGGGCATATCACGGATAAGAATAAACAAGGGGTGCCCGGCGCCACGGTGAAGATAGAAGGTACCAATAAAGGTACCACCACCGATGTAAATGGCGCCTTTACCATCTCTGTGCCTGCGGGCGCAAAGATCACGATCAGCGCTATTGGCTTTCTCTCACAAACGATCAACGTTACGGACCAGACCACGCTCAACATCAGCTTACAGGAAGATACCAAAGGCCTGAGTGAAGTAGTGGTAGTAGGTTACGGTTCACAGAAACGCGAATCCGTGACCGGCGCCGTAGCTACTATCAAGGGCGCAGACCTGGTAAAATCACCGGCTACCAACCTGAGTAACTCCATAGCCGGCCGTATGCCGGGTGTTACCGCCATGCAGAACACCGGCGAGCCGGGTGGCGATGGCTCTACGCTGCGCATACGCGGTTCCAATACATTAGGTAATAATGATCCGCTGGTGGTGATAGATGGGGTGGCCCAGCGTACCGGTGGCCTGGAAAGGCTGAACCCTGCGGATATAGAAAATATGTCTGTACTGAAAGACGCTTCTGCTGCTATTTATGGCGCCAGGGCGGCCAACGGCGTAATACTCGTTACTACCAAACGTGGTAAGAGTGGTAAGCCGGTGCTCATGTATAATTTTAACCAGGGCTTTTCACAGCCTACGCATGTACCGGAAATGTCCTCTGCGCCGGAATATGCACAGATCCGTAATGAGCTGAGCATGTATAAGAACGTGGCGCCCGCTGAATGGAATGATGCCTGGAGCAGCTATAAACAAAGCGGTACCTATACCTCACCTAACTCCGGTAATGTCTGGACGCCGCCTTTTACACAGGAAGACATCACAAAATATGGCGATGGCTCTGATCCCTGGGGGCATCCCAATACAGATTGGTACAAGTCTACTTTAAAGACCTGGTCACCGGTGGCTAATCATACCCTGCAACTCTCCGGAGGTTCTGAGAACCTGCGTTACCTCACTTCCTTTAACTATATGGACCAGGACGGCTATTATAAAAAATCCGCCACTGGTTTTGATCAATACAGCCTGCGTATTAACCTGGATGGTAAGATCAACAAGTATATGAGCGTAAGCGTAGACATGTTGGGCCGTCAGGAGAACCGCCATTTCCCCACACGCAGCGCTGCGGATATCTTCCGTATGCTGATGCGCGGTAAGCCTACGGAGCCTGCTTTCTGGCCCAATGGCATGCCCGGTCCGGATATTGAGTATGGTAACAACCCGGTGGTGATCACCACCAGCCAGACCGGTTATAATAATGATAAACGCTATTACGTACAGACCAATGCCCGCCTGGATATTACCATACCCTGGGTAGAGGGATTAAAGCTGAGCGGCAATATCGCCTTTGATAAATACATTAAACGTACTAAGGACTGGATGACGCCCTGGTACCTGTATACCTGGGATGGCACCAGTTATGAGGCAGATGGCAAAACGCCTAAGCTCTCCCGCAGCAAACGCGGTACTGACCAGCCTACACTGGATCAGGCAGATGAAGACCAGACCAATAAACTGCTGCGAGGCCTGCTCACCTATGACCGCACCTTTAAAGGCGGCCATACGGTGAACCTCGTATTTGGTATGGAAAAGGAAACGGTGAATAATGATAATTTCTCCGCATCCCGTAAATACTTCATCTCATCTGCCATTGACCAGCTGGTAGCCGGCGGCGACCGTGAAAAGAACAACGATGGCGGCGCCTGGGACCGTGCGCGCCTTAACTATTTTGGCCGTGCCGCTTATAACTACAAAGAAAAATACCTGGCGGAATTTGTATGGCGCGTGGATGGTTCCTACATGTTCCCCGCCCAGTCGCGCTTTGGTTTCTTCCCTGGTATACTGGCCGGCTGGCGTGTGTCTGAAGAGAACTTCTGGAAAGAGAATGTGCACTTCATGAATTACCTGAAGCTGCGCGCCTCCTGGGGCCAGCTGGGTAATGACCAGATCTATTTTGATGATAATAACGATGGCACCCTTACCCTGCAGGAATACCAGTACTACGGTACTTATGGCTTTAACAGCTATATCCTGGATGGGCAGATGGCCAAGTCTATCTTCGAAGCCCGCCTGGCTAACCCTAATATCACCTGGGAAAAAGCTAATAACTACAATTTGGGCCTGGATGGCCAGTTGCTGGATGGCAAAATCTTCTTTGAACTGGATTACTTCATCAACAAACGCTCCGGCATACTGGTGCGCAGGAACGCTTCTATCCCGCAAACAACCGGTATGACGCTACCCGCGGAGAACCTGGGCCGTGTAAGGAACAAAGGGTGGGAGTTTAACGTAGGTTATGCCAATAAGATAGGAGAGCTGAATTACAACGTAAGTGTGAACGGTGGTTTTGCCAAAAACACCATCGAGTTCTGGGATGAGCCGCCAGGCGCGCCTGATTGGCAGAAATCCACCGGCCGCGCTATGAATACAGGGTTATACTACGAGTATGATGGCGTATTCCGCGATTTTGATGATATCAAGGCCAACACGATCAACTACAGCGCGCTCACCAACGACCTGCGCCCCGGCGATATGAAGTTCAAAGACATCAATGGCGACAGACAGATCAATGGTGATGATAAGATACGTATGGATAAAAGCAGCCAGCCCACGTTTACCGGTGGTCTGAACATAGGCCTGCAGTTTAAGAACTTTGATATGTCTGTATTGGTGCAGGGCGCCACCGGCGGTGGATTACAGATCAATACGGAGTCCGGGGAGATAGGCAACTTCACCAAAGACTATTACGATCATCGCTGGAGCCCGGATAATCCCAGCAGCGTGGATCCGCGCGTAAATGACCGTAATGATACCTACTGGGCTACCGGTAATACCTATTGGTTCCGGAACACGGACTACGTGCGTCTGAAGAACGTGGAGATAGGGTATAACCTTTCCAGCCTGCTGAAGAAACGTATCGGCATCAGTAACCTGCGCGTGTATGCCAACTGTCTGAACCTGTTTACCATTGATAAACTGGGTATCCTGGATCCGGAATCCATTAACGGTAACGGGCAGTACTATCCGCAGTCAAGGGTGATCAATGCCGGTTTTTCATTAACATTTTAAAGCGTAAAGTATGCAATACACTATCAAACGTATATATCTGGGCGTGGTGCTGGCGGCAGGCGTATGCATCACTGCGTGCAACAAGGATTTCCTGAATACGCAGCCAAGGGATGAAGCAGCGGAAGACCTGGTGTTCAGCGACCCCGGTTTAACGGAAGCCTTTGTAAATGATATCTATAATGGCCTTAGCAGCGGCGGTTTCCTGGAAACCATGCTGGCCTCCGCTACGGACGAGACCATGTTCACCCATGGTTACGGGATGAAGAATATGGTGGAATCCACCATCAGCCCAACAGATGCGGAATATGTGACCAGCCGCAGTACGATGCGCTGGGACGAGATGTATAAACGCATCCGGGCTTGTAATAAACTATTTACCAAAATAGAGGACGTTCCTTTTGATGATTTTAATGCCAAAGACAGACTGAAGGGGGAAACTTTTTTTCTGCGCGCCTATTTTTACCATCAGCTGGTGCGTGGTTACGGCGCCGTGCCGCTGATAAACGAAGTGTATTCACTGGGACAAACGGACTACACCGTGGCCCGCAATACCTTTGAGGAATGTGTGAATTTTATCGTGAACGATTGCGATTCTGCCGCTAAATACCTGGCTGGCAAACAGGGTATCACCGTAAAAGGCCGCGCTACGGAAGGCGCGGCGCTGGCATTAAAATCCAGGATCCTGTTATATGCCGCCAGCGATCTGCATGATGTGCCTACGGCAAAAGCAAAGTCTGCCACTATCGCCGGCTTTGCCAAACCTGAGCTGTTGGGCTACGTGACCGGCGATCGCCGTGCACGCTGGCAAAAAGCCAAGGACGCCGCCCGTGCGATCATAGACCGTAATATGTATGCCGTCCAGAGCGAAAACCCTGCCAGCAGGGAAGAGGCCATTACCAATATACAGGGCATGTTCCTGAAGGATAATACCGAAAGCATTTTCTCCCGTTATTTCACCAATAATAAGGACGAGCCGGGTGGTGATTTTGGTTTGTATAACGGCGCTAACGGCTATCATAACTGGGCGGGTAACACGCCTACCCAATCGCTGGTAGACGATTATGAGATGAGCGATGGTACCGCTTTTGACTGGACCAATCCTGCGCATAAGGCCAATCCTTACCAGAACAGGGATCCCCGCTTTTATGCGTCTATCCTGTACGATGGCGCTAACTGGCGCAAACGTCCGGCGGATGTACAGGCAAAGGATCCGTTTAACCAGATCCAGACCGGTAAGTATGAGGTAAGCAGCGGCAGCGGCACCGTATCCAACCCCGGACTGGATACCCGCTCTGGCCCTATAGAGGACTGGAACGGTTCCTTTACCGGCTACTACATCAAAAAGTTTGTGGATACAACCGTGGATGCGCAATTCTATAACCAGCAGGTGCCTTATCCTTTTTTCCGTTATACGGAGATATTGCTGAACTGCGCGGAGGCCTGTATTGAGCTGGGCGAAGACGCAGAAGCCCGCGGTTATCTGAACATGATCCGCAAACGTGCCTTTATGCCGGACATCACGGAAAGCGGCGATGCGCTGCGTACCCGTTACCGCAAAGAGCGCGAAATAGAGATGGTGTTTGAAGAGCAGCGTTTCTACGATGTACGCCGCTGGATGACAGCACAGGCTACCATCGGGCGGCCTTTACGGGGCATCAATATCACCGGCACCTTAAAGCCGGGTAGCCAGATCACCGTATACCGCTATGATCCTGTTCACTACAATTATGTGTATTCGCCCATCACCATGGAAGCAGAAAAACGGTTGTGGCTGGATAAGATGTATTTTATGCCCTTCCAGCGTGATGAGATCAACCGTAACAGTAAGCTGGTGCAGAACCCGGGTTATTGACGGTTCATTCATACACCCAACTGTTATTCCCATCCACAGTTGTTAGACTCGAAAATGCCGGTCCCGGGACCGGCATTTTTAGTGGGCGCCAGTAACAGGCAGGCACAGCGCTTACCGCCGGTAAAATAGCGCCGGACAAAGTCAAAAAATCGCCTTAATTTGACGGCTCATTATTTCCATAATTGTATTCTTATGAAGACAACATGCTTACAGCTGGCGCTGGCCACGATGGCCGGTGCTGTTATGCTTACTTCGTGTGGGCAGCAGGGTGGGAGCAATTCCGGCAAGGATTCCACCGCCCAGACCGCAGCAACCCTCGCTCCTGATGCAGACAATGCCGGCCTTACGCTGCCGGAAGGTTTCGGCGCACTCAAAGTGGCCGATAGCATTGGCAAGGCACGCCACCTGGTAGTAACCGCCGGCGGCACCATTTATGTAAAACTTAACAGCCCTAAGGATGGTAAAGGTATCATCCGCCTGCACGACGCCAATGGCGATGGCAAAGCGGATGAGCAGACCGGCTTTGGCGATTACGGCGGCACAGGCATCTATGTTAAGAATGGCTACCTGTATGCCTCTTCCAATACAGAGATCTTCCGTTACAAGCTGGATGATAAAGAGCAGGTAACCAATCCTGACCAGCCGGAAAAGATCGTGACCGGTTTACTGGACCGCAACCAGCACGAAAGCAAATCGCTGGTGCTGGACAACAATGGCAACATCTATGTAAACATAGGCGCTTACTCCAACGCCTGCCAGGAAAAAGACCGCACAGAAGGTTCAAAGGGTATGAAACCTTGTCCTATCCTGGACTCTGCGGGCGGTATCTGGCAGTTCAAAGCCGATCAGCAGAACCAGACCTATGGTACCGGCGTACGGTATGCCACTGGTTTGCGTAATGTGGTAGGCCTGGATTGGAACCAGGAGCAGAACGCCTTGTTCGTAATGCAGCATGGCCGCGACCAGCTGCATGATATGTGGCCCAAGCTCTTTACCCAGGACCAATCTGTAAACCTGCCCGCGGAATGTATGTACCGTTTAAAGCAGGGATCTGACTGTGGCTGGCCTTATATCTACTATGATGATGTGCAGCAAAAAAAGATCCTGGCTCCTGAATTTGGCGGCGATGGTAAAAAGACCGGCGGCGAAAAAGCAGAAGATCCTGTAGCGGCCTACCCGGCCCATATGGCGCCTAACGGCCTGCTGTTCTACACCGGCGATATGTTCCCTGCCAGGTATAAGAACGGCGCTTTCATCGCTTTCCATGGTTCCTGGAACAGGGCTCCGGAAAAACAGGAAGGTTATTTTGTAGTATTCCAGCCATTTGAAGGCGGTAAACCCTCCGGCAAATGGGAAGTATTTGCCAACGGTTTTGCCGGTATGGAAAAAGTAGTATCCCCTGGCGATGCTAAACACCGTCCCTGTGGCCTGGCACAAGGCCCGGATGGCTCCTTATATGTATCTGATGATGCGAAAGGCGCTATCTACCGGATCGTGTATAATAAAAAATAAGCTTACCCATTATAGACAAGGGGCTGACCAATACTGTTGGTCAGCCTTTTTTTATGCGGTTGAAAGAGACCACGTATTTATACCTGATTATGCGTGTGCACGCATTTTATTTTTTGTTTTCTGGAGAATATTTGTAGTTTTAAATCATTGTTCGAAGAACCAGTACCCCAATAGACAGGCCAACGACTACCCCAAATTTCCACAAATCCTATTAATCAGACACAATGACGGAACCCCAATTAACGTCACTGCTGGAAAGTATTACCGGCCATTTACAGGCAGATACACCGGAGCAGGAAAAGGCATTACAGCATGCCCGCCAGCGCATTGCTGCATCCCTTTTACGTAATGACGATACAGGCAGTGAACAGCTCTTTGCCAACTCAGACCTTTACGGCAGGGAGAACATCAGCGCCGCCAATCTTGATAACATTGCGAAAGTGGCCAAACAAACATTGGAGCAGCAGCCCGATGATGGCACGCGCGTGTATGTGCGCAGTGTACCCATATTGAGCGCGCAGTTATCCGGCAGCGTGCCGGAATGGGCAGCCGGGGCCAAACCTACGGAAACTATGGGCCCTTTCCTGAATAATGAAGGCCGTGAGATCTGGATAGATTTCTATCGCATTGTAAAACTGGTCACCTTATATATGGGCACGCAGCCGGTATTGCTGTTCAAAGCGCAGATAGGCCGCCTGCCTATTGGCGCGGCTACCAGTTATACGCTGGTGGCCGGCAGCGTGTGGATCAATGCCAGGCTGTTATCCACCGCAGGACCGGTAGACCGTTTTGCGGGCGTAAAGGTGAAAGGCGGTAGCATAAAACTGAGCATCATACCTGTACTGCAGAACGGCAAACTTACCTTGAACCCCAGCACAAATATTGAATGTAATCTGCAGCTGGAGCAGGATGTGGATGAAGGCGCCGCCGGCACATCCGCCTATGGCAGCGATGCCCGTGCCGCCAAATACCAGCTGCCGGATACCTGGACCTTTACCTGGAATGGCGCTACCAAACGTATTGCTGCTATGACCGTAGGCGCTGCCACCTGTGAGCTGTACGGACAAGCGATGAAATTCGACTACCAACCCGTAGCTAACCCCGCAATAGGCTATAACGAGGTATTTACGCAGGTACTGATACCCTGGAAAGCCAGTGTGCCCAACTTCGAAATAAAGAGCTGCAAAAGCCCTTTTAATACATTATCCGGCGCAGCTCCCATAACGCAAAGTTACTGGGGCCTGCCGGCAGCCGTGCTGGATGTAAATAACCCGGTGGAAGCAGGCGGCAATGGCGGCGTGCTATTGCAATGCGATACCGGCCTGCGCGCCGCATGGACCAATCTCCGGGATGAAGAGGCCCGTTTACAACAACCCTTTATTGCCGGTATGCCGGGCGCTATTATCCTGGCAGAAATGCAGGCCAATATAGCCGGTGGTTCCCAACGCCTGGAGCTGTGGAAGGATGGGCTGAACCCGCACCGTACTTCTGTAGACCTCAGCTTCCTGGAAGGCACGCCATTCTTTTACAGCAGCGCCAGCGCCCCCGCACAGGAATTCCTGACCACCATCTGTAACAGCGATTTTAAAACAGACCGGCCGGTGAAAGTGAACGGGGAAGCATTCGACATCCGTTCCCGCTCTTCCTTGCTGATGCTGGGCGCTAACGCCACCCGCCGCCTGATCTACCTGTATGATGATAATATTATAGCAGACAATACGCCGGTAGTAGCGGCCGCGCCGCCTATTAAACCGGTGGCCATTGCACTGGAGAATGCGGTATTCACCGTATCGCCGGTAAATGCCTGCCTGCTTTTTGGTGAATGTAACGAAGCATGGGACCGCGTAACCCGCGGCAACTTTTTCCTGGCGTTCATACTCTACCGTTATCTGCCCACTTTGCCGGATCCTTATGTAGGCAACCTGCGTACCTGGGAGCGTTTATTTGGCAGGGGAGAACCGGGCCGCGGCGGCACCCTGGCCGCTACTACGCCCATCAGCATGCTGCTGTGCGCCGTTAAATACAAACCTGTTGATGATAATAGCGACGACGTAAACACAGGCTTCCATTTTGGCGCATTGCCACCGGAAGAACTCGGGGCATTGCCCGGCGTGGCGGCGGGCAATGTAGTGGCTACGCCGGCAGCAACAGCGGCCCGGCTTAGCCGCGCCGCCCGCATTAACACCGCCCCATTAAAAGCATTAGGTAGCTTTGGCTCCGTAAAAACAGCCACAAAGATCACTACCGCAGGCCTGGAAAAAAGAGCGCAGGAGAACAATGCCTTCCTGGAAAAGCTGACCCTGCGGCCGGAGATCGCCGGCGCCACGCAGGAGCAGAACCCCACGCTCACCACTAACTTAACAGGACAGGCCTTACAGGGCGCCATCCTGAGCGCCACACGGGAGCATAGGTATGAAGACCTCTGGGGCAACGCGCTGGTAGGCAACCGCCTCAATGCAGAGCCATTTGCGCTGCTGGATGTGAGCAGTAATGCCAACCAGCTGGGCATTAGCGTAAGCGGGCAAATGATCATTGTTAAAACTGGCGCGGTAGTGCCGGGCGCCACTAACCAGGCGGCCGTAGTGACCAGCAATACCGGCTTCCCCTTTATTGTGGATGGCATGGAAGTGAAAGTGCCCGGCGTACTGGCACGGGCCTTTACGTTGCCGCAGATCGCCTGGGAGCCGGTGATCAACCTTACGCCACCGGACCGCGATGAGCCGCTGGATCCCAACTCGCCCAAACTGCCCATGGACCCGGAAGCAGGGTTTATTTATTTCCCTAATGATGGCGGACCTACGCGCATCTGGAATAACAATACAAAACCCGTAGCCCTGGCGCCGGTACCGGTGATACAATCCCTGCTGGATGAGTTTAAGAACAACCCGCAGAACTTCACCGTATCTGCGTTTACGCTGCCTTTTGGGCTCAAGGCCATCAACTATGTATCAAAGAACTTTGTAGAGCCGCAAAAGCCGGACATCAGCAATATACGCCCCCTGTTCCGCAAGAATGAGGATGGCACTTACAAACTGCAGGGCGGTATACAGTTGCGTATGACAGCGGGCACATTTGGTAAAACAGACCCGGAGATGGGGAATGATTCGCCCATGTTCCCCGGTTACACCGTACAGCTTAATAACCTGCTGAATATAACCGGACAGCAGACAGTTGCCAGTAACCTGGGGCACCGTGTAACGGAGATCTTTAACAACGAATTCCTTACCGGTGTATTAAGCCTCTCCAGCCTGATCAAAGATTCCAGGGGCGTGCCACTGAGCCGGATGGACATTACCGGTTATGGCGCCAGCATCTTCAGCAACTGGCTCAGTCCCTCCGCCGCCATGGCGCAAACCAGCCAGGCGCGTTTTGATGTGATGTTAGGCCGCACCGGCCATGAAGTGATACAGGTAAAAAGCATCCTGTACCCATGGGGCATACGCGTAGTGCGCACCATTACAGTATTCCGCACCGGCACAGGCTTTGTGTACCGTACAGACAGTGGCTGGAAAGCGGAAAGCGATGGTAAGTTTGATTTCTCCTTCCGCTATAAGAAGAAGGGTGTGGACCCTTACACCACTAACCCCGCAGAC
Organism: Chitinophaga agrisoli; assembly: GCF_008386695.1. GTDB lineage: Bacteria > Bacteroidota > Bacteroidia > Chitinophagales > Chitinophagaceae > Chitinophaga > Chitinophaga agrisoli. The sequence goes on along the minus strand of NZ_VUOC01000002.1, from coordinate 213,555 downwards.
TTTATTACAGAACAGGCCCCTTATGAATTCCATCCTGGAGTGATCAAGGGCCTGTTCAATGTGCGCAATATCAAGGACGCTCCCTCTGTAAAAGAGTACAGCTCCACCAACGATATCCCCAACAATACCGATTATGTCAACGGTATTAAGGGACAGGTCTACACCAACACTTCCGGCAATACTTTACATGAGCCGGTGAAATGTGGCGGCGTTTATTTTGACGCTGATGTAGAGATAGAGAACGTGGTGCAGGGCCATGTAAACAAACGCGTGGTATCTAAAAAGATCCTGGGTTATGTGCAGGTAGCGCCCGCTGGTAAACCGCTTAGCGCCATACAGCTAAAAGAGCTGCTGGCCTTACAGGACAATAGTATTGGCGGCGATCTGGATTGCGTGGTAGATATCAACAGCAGCGATCAGCAGATGCGTATTAACCGTTTTGATGTAAATGCTTCCGTAGACGCTGGTGGCAACCCCGTATTTGTAGTCGCTGCCCGTGGTAATATATTCCTGCCCAAAGATGGCAGCTGGGCCATGGTACAGCACAATGCCGGCACCGGCGATGTAACGCCCCTGCCGGAAGGTATTACGGTGCCACTGATCCGTACCGGTAAATGGAAAAAGGATGTGGTAATAGACCCTGCGGTAGTGACCAATGCGCTGTTGCGTATAGCACACCCGTTGGAGATCTTACGCCCGCCATCTGCCAGCACCATCAACTTCGGTTACCTGCAAAGCACGGCCACACAAAAAGCATTGTTCCTCACGCCCGCCTATGGCCTGCTGCAGAAAAAGCTGCTTAGTAAAACACCGCCCATATTTGCGGATGCTTACCGCATGATGACCGGTAGCGGCATCTTCCCCAATATTGGCAATGCGATCGATAATTTTGGTAAGGCCATGCCCATGTTGTTTGGCACCGATAGTGGCAATACGCCCAATGTACCCGCCTTTATCACCAATGCCTTATCGGACGGCGGCACGCAGGTGCTGGAGCTCATGGAAGTAGTGGCGGAAAAAGCCGGCGAAGCGGTGGTGAAACAAGGCATGAGCATGCTGCAAAAAGGCGCCAACGGTTTGTTGGACAAAGCCATGAAGTTTGACGTACCAGACTTTGATATCCCTCTGGTAGATACGGAAGCCCTGCGTATTTACATCTCCTACAAAACGGGCAAAAAAGACGACGCGCCTGCCAACTATGTAAATAGCAAGCTGAATTTTGATGTAGACTCCTTTGCCAGCGATATGGGCAACCAGTGGAAAAGCCGCCTGAATAACCTGGCCATGATCGTAGACCTGGGCGATATGAAAAAGCTGATGACCATCAAAGGCAATTTCGACGCCTCCAAAGGAAAAGAAAGCGGCTACGAAGGCAGTAATGCCGGCGGCGTAGGCTTACCCGTACCGGAAATAGAGTTCAGCGATGCGCTGCAACCCGTGATCGATATATTGGAAGTGCTGGCCCAGCTAAGCCAGGGCAATTATGCAGAAGCCATGAAGAAAGGCCTGCAGATCGCCATGAGCAATAGCGGCGAAATATGGGAGTATAAATTTGAGGCCACCAAGGAAATTCCGCTGGTACGTTTCCCGCCAACCGATGAGCTGTATAACAGCGCGCAGACACCCCTGAAGCTGGAAGCCTCTTTAGGCGTAGGCGTTTATTTTAATGCCGCCTTAAAGGTGACTACAGACCTGAACCAGCTGCTGCCCACAGCAGGCGCTTTCTTGAAATTCCATGGTGGGTTGAGCGTAATGTGTATGTCCGTAGGCGTAGGCTCCATCTTTGCCAAAGGCTCTGTGGATGTAAAGATCGCCTGCGATACCAAGGTAGGGCCTAACCTTACGCTCGCTTTTGCTTTTGGCGTACAGATCGTGGTAAGCCTGCCGGTGGTAGGTAACGCCAGCGTAACCTTTATGGTAGGCATAGAGATGTATGCGGACAAAGACAAAGTGGTGATCACTGCCATGATGCTGTTCCGCGGTAATGCCGAGCTGCTTGGCGGCCTGGTATGCGTGACCATTACCATAGAAGCCAAAGGTATTGTAGAAAGGAGCGGTGGTAAAACAGAAACATCCGCACAGGTGACCTTTGCACTGGACATCAGCATCTTCCTCATCATTGACATCAGCTTTTCAAAAACCTGGGGTGAAGACCGGCAGATCGCCTGACCCCGCTAAACTATACTTTCATGGAAGCCAAAAGAAGATATACGGTAATGGTATTACCCCAGGGATTTGACGGGACCAACCTGTCCCTGAACATCGTGTTGATACCCCGCAACCAGGATCCTTTTGTACCCTATGCCACAGGGTTGGCGGCGCCCAATGATTCCGCCACGCCTTTTGCAGACCTGGTACCTCAATTTGAGCTGGGTATTGTAAAAGGACTGGACGAATGGCCGTTGAGCAATGCCACCGCCGCTGGCCGCATACCGGTAAAGGTGCCGCTGACGGTAACCGCCGCCGCTAATAAAAAGGCGCTGTTAACCGCCATTGCCGCAGACCTGGGCGCAAAGATCAATGTTGACAATACAACGGATAAAGCGGAAGCGGTGATACCGGAGTCGGTAAGCGTACGCAAGTACCTGCCGGTGAGCTACCGCGAGTCCTTCAACTTTACCACGCCCCGCCATCCCAATGCCCGCACGGATGATAGCTATCATTGCGCCATCCGTAAGGATACCAAAAAGAAACCCGGATGGGCCAATAAGGATGATCTGAGCTGGGGACAGGTGTTTGCGCATATCCTGCGGCAACCGCTGCTGGCCAGGGCCTGCGGTATGATCTATACCGCGCAGGTATCCGTAGCAGACAATGCTGCGTTGTTTGAAAAGGGTTGTTACTTGTATGTGGATATGGTGAACGCGGATTATGTGCCCATCCAGAACGCCCTGTTAGAAGATGTAGACGGCCCCTTTGTTAAACGTTATGCCGCGCGTATACCTAAACTGGCCTTGAACACGCCCCGCCCGGTATTTGCGCCGCTGTTATTCCCCGTGCTGTACCGCAAAGCCATTGATGCAGTAGACCCTGAACCCAAAGGGGAGTGGGACAAGATCTTCCAGGAACTGAATGAGTATAACGATGGTTTTGCCAAGATTGTACATGCCACACAACCGGTGAGCAGCAACCTGCTAAGCGAACAGCAGGATGGCGCGCACCCGGTAAAGGATGCCGGTATCCGCCTGGGTTGGGATGATGAGCAGATCCTGATCTGGTACATCCGCCAGCTGGCACAGAACCCGCTGGAGCCGGGCAAAAGGCTGGATGCGCCTTTGGGCGTATTTGGCTACCGCATAGATGTAAAACAGGAAGGCGCTGGCGACTGGAACAGCCTGAACCTGGTACGCAGCAAACAATCCTATTCCATTGGCGGCGCCGGCGTAGGTAATGGCGCTAACGAAGAAGTAGAATTGCCTTACCAGGTATTTCCTACGCAACCGGATAATGATACCACCGGTGCTTACTGGCTGCCTATGTATTTTACCAACTGGACAGGCAAAAGCCTGGTGTTGAAAGACAGCGACGCTGTACAGATCTACCGCAACGCGGAAGCGCTGACCAGCGTGGATGATGATACTCCCAAGAATGTACAACCCGCCAACCTGTTTGATGAAGTCGCCGCAGCGGCCCAACTCCGTTATGGTAATACCTATGAGTTCCGTGTACGCATGATGGACATTAGCGGCGGCGGCCCGTCCATCGCCACAGATATATTCAACAATGCCCCTTCTCCTACGGCCAAACGCACCTTTAAACGTTATATAACCCCGGGTCTTTGCCGGGTAGATAAACCGGCTGAATTGCTACAGGCAAAAACAGAATTCTTTAACGAGCTGCCGGATCATACGATGGATCCCAGCCCCAGTTTACACATCCGCCGCCCCACGCTTAACTACCCGGCGGTAGTGTTCACCGGCAAATACCAGGCAGCCGGACAGGACCCTGTACAACTGCTTATACAATCCACCGAAGGCACAGATAACAAGATCCCCGCTATTGCAGACCCGGACGTAACGCGGGTATCCATTAAAGTGGAAGTGGAGACCCTGCGCCTGGATAACCTGCTCAGCGATAGCGGCGCAGAGCATTACATCACACTGTACCGCACCACCCGCGCTTTTGGCGCTGGCTTTGAAGATGAGCTGGTGCTGCCGGTGGTATTCCATGATGCGCCAGCCCTGAACCTGGGCAACCAGGATGATCCCTTCAATAATGCCGCCCTCAATAAAGCCGCTATTGACGCCATGACGGATATACCGCTGCCCAGCGCCCGCCGTATACGCGTGACCATCCGCGGCATATGCGATGGCGATAGCAGCTACCATGGCTTTATTAACGACGCTGATCCTGAGCTGGACAGCCGTTATGGCAAAACCACCCAGCTATGGTTCTATAAAGCTTCTGATAACGAAGACAACCTGCTGCTGCCCAAACCCAATGTAGCGCCGGTGAAAGCCGTGTACCTGCAGCCGGATCCGCCCAAGGTGAACGACGGGCTGATTGCCTCCATGCTCTTCATCAAAGAAAGTGTGGACCGTATGCCGGATATGGTACAGCGCCTGGCAACAGAACTGGGCGTAGTATCCAAAGGCCTTACCCTTGTGGGCAAAAAAGGTGAGCGCGTGGTATTTGGCTGTAACGCTAAGATCCGCCATCACCTGGCCCCGGACCAGAGCAGCATTACTTTCTCTTCCAAAGGCGATCTGGCCAATCACTGGATAGGCTGTATCGTATACCGCCTGAACCGCGACTGGAGCTGGGACGCGCTGCAGGATGTTGGCTTTACCGTTGGCCGTGTAAAGAAATTCAAACACGACAGCGCCGCCGAAGCAGAGACGCTGGATATACTGGGTGATATTGAACTGAAACACTACGCCTCCTTTGAGTCGCTTACTCCAGACGAGTTTGGGCTGGTGAACCGTAACTACACCACGCTGGTGTTTATTGACGCTATTGAGCCCAAAACAGCCCTGAAACGGCCCAATGGTATGTTACGTTTCCCGGATGAGCTGGAGGTAACGTATACGCTTACCCCGCATTTTAAACCAGGACATGGCGCGCCGGCCTCCTTCCCGCAGGAGCGCCTGGACCTGCCCAGCACCGTTATACCTGCCCAGGTGCCAAAAATCGCCAGCGTGGGTATCGCATTCTCTCCCTACCGCAAGAACGAGAAATACAGCGCTACAGAGCCGCGCCAGCGTTACCTGTGGGTAGAGCTGGAAGAACCGGTAGCAGACCCGCACGATACTGTATTCTGCCGCCTGCTGCAATATGCGCCGGATCAGATGCTGGGCGGTAACCTGGCCGTGGCCACAGATGTAACAGAAGATCCGCCGCTGCCCATAGACCCGGAATACACGCGCAGCATTACCCCCAATCAAACCGATGATATGGCGGGCCTGAGCGCCATGCAGGCCATGGAAAAAGCCAGCGATGATGATAACCTGCACTACCTGCTGCCCCTGCCGCCCGGACTGCATTCGGAAAGCCCGGAGCTGTTTGGCTTCTTTACCTATGAGTTCCGCATGGGACATGGCCATTGGAGCAATGAGGAAGACGGTAAGGAAAACCTGTGGAGCACCGCCCAGGGCCGCTTTGGCAGGCCGCTGCGGGTAACGGGTATGCAACACCCCGCGCCTACGCTGCTCTGCAATGTGAACCGCGATAAGGACCGCGTATATGTAAACGCCCCCTATGCCAAAGCGGTATGGAGAGGCCGCGACATTACGCCGGACCCGCCCCGCACCCAGCTGCACTGCGTATTATACGCCCAGGTAAAACAGGCAGACGGCCTGGCTTACCGCAACATACTGCTGGATGAGAAGCTGATGACCTTAGTATTGCCCCCAGCCATAAAAATGCCGGACCGCGACCTGGGACTGCTGTACCGCAACGCACAGGCAGAGCTGAACCGCTGGACCGTAGACCAGGTAGACGAGCCCGCCCGCGCCGGCGTACTGCTCACCAACCTGACCATGCTGAATGAAGTGGATTCCCTGCGCCTGGACGCCATTACCCAGCGCAAGCTGAACCAGGTAATGAAGGACCGCGCCGCCGGTAAAATAGTGGAGCTGGACAGGGACACCTCCCGCAAACTGTTGCAGGCTTATGATCAATTAAAGGATGCACCCATTACCGTACAGCCGCAGGCCGTAAGCTATACAGAGGCCTCGCTGATTGCAGGCGCTAAGATCGCCATCTTTAAAGACCAGATAAAGACCGCCCGAGTAACCTGGGAGAACAAGGAGGTAGCTGCCTTGCTGGTAGGTCTGGGCTTGCCGGAAGATTCGCCCTTAAGCGTACTAACGGTGGAAGTGTTTGGCAACATTACCAGCATTTACGAACATATGGGCCTATCCCTGCCGGAGATCAAAAAGCTCACCGCTAACTATCCGCAGGTATACCAGGCCATAGAAACGCGGCAGCTGCAAAGCCAGCGGGCATTGAACGAAGCATTGGGCCAGTACCGCATACTACGTACATCTCCGCTTGCGGAAGTGCCGTTTGTATGCTGCCCCACCTGCGCAGATTAGACAAGGATTTTTTACTAGGTAACGGATACAGATTGACACAAACCAATAAGGGCCGGCGTAATGCCGGCCCTTATCTTTTTTATAAGAGGAAATCATCGTTTCTTTTTCCAATAAGCAGCTTGCGGATTCAGCTTTTTGCTGATGGTGTGCTCGCGTTCGGGATCTGTCCGCAGTATCACTTCCGTATCCTCATCATAGTCCAGGTATTTGTTATAATCTTCGTCAGATACAAAACCTGCACGATAGGGAGCTTCTTCTTCCGGCTGGTTTTCTTCTTCTGTTGCCAGGGCCTTAAAGCTATATATACCTTCCCGGTAACAAGCGATCATGGTTTCGAGAAAGGCAGGCAGTGAATCATATAAAACCGTTAGCCCTGTATGCTTTTCATCCACCGCAAAAGGATCAAACAACAAGATCTTGCCATAATCTTTGGATGGCTCATCACAATCTATGAGCACCAGATTCCCCTGGCCATCACTGAATAGCTGGAACATTTTTTCGCGGAGCTCTTTGTTTTCCTTTACGGAATATTGATAGGTCTCCGCGGCTTCTGCCAGGCTGGCGAAATAACCAAAAGACGACATGAAATGCGCTTTGAAAGGGATTTCCTGGCCTATGTTGATGCCATCTTTCCAGCGGTAAAGGTTTTTTACCTCTTCTGGTAATGGGAAGCCCAGTTGCTGTTCCGTTTCCTGTATCGCCTGATCACTGGCGCCAGCATTGAGCTGCGCTACTACAGGCGGATATACACGGGTTAATTCCTGCTGAAGGGCAGTTAATAAGGGTTCCATAGTTTAAACACGTTTGCCTTGGGAAGATACAGTTATTTTTTATGCGGCAATATGAATTTTGGATGAAGTATTAAGGATACTTGCTTTTGTCAAATAATTAACTTGACATTGTCAACTATTGTGTCGATCTTTGTTCCATACAAGTGAAACAACTATGTCAGCAATAAACGGAACAGTGGGCGCCATCCGCCAGTTCAACCGCTTTTATACCCGGCTAATAGGTTTATTGGACCAGCATATCCTGGACAGTGAGCTATCCCTCTCAGAAGTACGGGTACTCTATGAAATACGGCATATGGAAAACTGCACGGCAGGCAAACTTATTGAAAGCCTGGTGATAGATGGTGGTTACCTGAGCCGTATCCTGAAGGCATTTGAAAAAAGTAACATTGTCAACCGGCGCCAGTCTGCCACAGACGGGCGCACCTGGTATCTGCAGCTGACCGCCAAAGGCCGCAAGCTGTTTGATACACTGGACGCACGCTCCAATCAGCAGATAGCAGATATGCTGGCACATTTACCGGAAGGGCAGCAGCAATCTGTAGCGGGGTGTCTGCAAACATTGCAGCAGGTATTATCTGTTAAACGGCCTATTAGCCTGGATGATATCGTATTCCGTCATGAATTGCAGCCGGGAGATGTGGGATATCTGATCTACCTCCATGGCGAGTTATACGCCAAGGAAATGCAGTACAACCTGGAGTTTGAGGCGTATGTATGTAAGACCTTTTATGATTTTCTGCCCAAATATGATCCGGCTAAGGACCGGGCTTTCCTGGCTACCTATAATGAGCGTATTGTAGGCGCAGTAGCAATTATAGGCCATTCTAGGAAACAGGCGCAGTTGCGTTGGCTGCTGGTGCACCCGGATATGCGGGGTGTGGGTTTGGGAAAGAAGCTGGTAGCGGATGCGATAGCTTTTTGCCGGGAGAAGCGCTACAAGCAGGTGTATTTGCTGACTACGGATCAGCAGACTACAGCTGCTGCGCTGTATGAGAGAGAAGGGTTTAAGAAAACGGAGGAGATACCGCAGGAAATGTGGGGGCATAGGTTGAAGGAAGTGCGGTATGAGTTGGAGTTGGAGTAGGATAAGGTAAATGGGCGACAGTTTTTTGTTAAACTGGTTATTTGTAAGTACTTTTAATTGTCAACCATGTAATAAGATCTCCCTGTTTCTATGAAAAATATTCTTAGCATTCTAAGGAATGAGATAGAAAAGTATAAGAATTCCCTCGAAGTAATTATAGGATTAATTGCAATACTTTTCAGTATATCGACATTAGCCACACAAATTTTTGATTCCAGCTATAGTATAGCTTTGATTTGTATAGCGCTCTTCTTTATTTTGCAAAGGGCATTCACTGAAATGATCAATGCAAAAAAGGAAGCTTTTGGACTGTTTGTGCCTAAGTATAGCCCCCAAAAAATAAAGTGGGCGAAGGTCTTAAGATTTTTTAGTGGCATACTTTTGGTATTCCCTCTTTTTTTGTTGATAAAAATCATCATTGTTAAAAGTACCTCGCATAGGGTCGATGAAAAAAATATAGGACTTCTTATTGCCCGATTTACGAACGAAGAAGATGATGATTTCTCGTATAAATTGTTTAGCGTATTGGATGCGGAATTACAAGATGGCGATACAATAAATACTATGCGGGTTAATAAATTTATTAACATCGGAGGGGTCGGTTATCTTGATACTATTAAGAACGTATTTGACGACAACCTTTATAAGAAAGGACTGCTCATATTCGGAAAGAGGAGTACAACCTCGCCAGTTTTTGATTGCAATATCTACCTGAATGGGATCCTAAATAATAAAAAGATCATCCACTTGCAAAACCCGGATGTAATAAAGTTTTCGATTGACTATCAATCTCAGGTTGTTGCAGAATTTATTTTAGGATTGTTGTATTATAATTCAAACGAATTTGATGTGTCTAAGGGGAAATTCCAGCAGGTGCTGGAAATAAATCAAAATGAAAATAATAGAAAATTAATTGGATACAGTCGTTTGTTTATCGGGCATAATCTGCTCTGTAAAAAGCAGTTTGCTGAGGCGGGGAAAGAATATAAATTAGGGATCAAGGTTGATTCCATGAATGGTTATTTACATTATAATCTGGCAAATGTAATGTTGGCTACTGGTGCCATGGATGACGCTTATCGAGAGTATACTATTGCCAATAAATTAAATAATAAGCTTCTTAATCCTATGGAGGAGCGTTACTCAAATCTGCGACAGCCGGCAAAGAAGGTGAAATTGGCGTACGGCACGCTTAATGGGGATACTTCAAATATTCATCAGGAAAAGGTTATGCCTATAAATGTGCCTGCCAAAGATTTTACGGTAATTGTTATTGGAAATAAATATGGTGTAGTTAATTTAAAAGGAGATACCGTAATTAAATGCGATTATGACTACGTGGAGCCTAAAGTTTATACATTTAATGGTAAAAAGTTTTTTATCGTAAAAAGCGGAAGTAAATATGGCGCGTTCAATAACAATGGAATGCAGGCAGTTCCAATTAATCATCCATCGGCAGAACGGGTTCTTGAAGTAATAAAAATAATTGAAGAGGTAGGCGATCCCTCAAACGTTTCCCAGTTTTAATAATAGAGGTTCATTCCCTGCTATACTTCTCCAGCAACACAATTTGCCCAAGATGATAAGCCGCATGGTCCACTATCCCATGAAAATAATAAGCCGCCGGATGCGTGGTACCCGGAAATAACTCATACAGCTTATCTTCCGGAAAGGAACGCAAAGCCGCTACAACATGCGCCACGGAATGCTCCATCCGGTGCTGCGTAGCCTGCCAGTTCTCTTCCCCATGATTTTCCGGCAGGTAAAAATCCGGCAGGTCGCCATCCTGTTCGGGTTGCTCATTATTCATGTAACGCAGTACCCGCTGGTGCCAGTAAATAAGATGGTTCACGATCTGCCAGATACAGTTGGAGTCCCCAAAGCGCTGTACCGCCTGCCTGGCGCTTACGCGTTTAAGGTGTTCGGTAAAAGTGACTTCTATCCAGGGGCTGCCATTGTACAGATTCTCCAGCGATGTGGCGAGGTATTGCAGGTGCGACATGGTGGTAGATTTAGTGGTTAACTAAATTTACGACTATTCCGCTTTTTTCATCATGTCTTTATTCTTCGTTACATTTAGCAAAATAATATAGCTATGGATCAACAACAACTGGAGATCAACCGGAATGAGGATGCCATGCGCAGGGCCACCAGCACCCTTAAGCAGCGCCTGGCTGTGATAGAGCAGGGGGGCGGCAAAAAGAACATGGAAAAAGTTAGGGAGAGAGGTAAATTAACCCCCCGCGAACGGATCGCCTACCTGATTGATAAAGACGCCCCTTTTACGGAGATAGGCGCTTTTGCCGCCTATGAAATGTACCCCGAGCATGGCGGCTGCCCCGCTGCCGGCACCGTAGGCGGTATTGGTTATGTAAGTGGCCGCCAGTGCGTAATTGTAGCCAACGATATGACCGTAAAGGCAGGGGCCTGGTTCCCGATGACCGGCAAAAAGAACCTGCGCCTGCAGGAAATTGCCATGGAAAACCGGCTGCCCATCATTTACCTGGTAGACAGCGCCGGCGTATACCTGCCAATGCAGGACGAGATCTTCCCCGATAAAGAGCATTTTGGCCGTATTTTTTATAATAACGCCCGGATGAGCGCCATGGGTATTACCCAGATCGCAGCTGTGATGGGCAGTTGTGTAGCCGGGGGCGCTTACCTGCCCATTATGAGCGACGAGGTGCTGATGGTGGAAGGCAACGGCTCCATTTTCCTGGCCGGCCCTTACCTGGTAAAGGCTGCTATTGGCGAAAGCATAGATGCGGAAACCTTAGGCGGCGCAGTTACCCATACAGAGATCTCCGGTATTGCCGATTATAAATTCAAAACAGACCAGGAATGCCTGGATCATATCCGTAAGATCATGAGCAAACTGGGCGCTCCGGCAGTAGCGGGATTTGACCGTATAACGCCCGTAGCCCCGGTCAGGGAAATGGATACCCTGTACAGCGTATTGCCTACAGATAGCTCCAAACCTTATGATATGCTGGAGATCATCGATCACCTGGTGGATAATTCAGAGTTTGAGCAATACAAACAGGACTATGGTAAAAGCATTCTCTGTGGTTATGCCCGTATTGATGGCTGGGCAGTGGGGATTGTAGCCAACCAGCGCAAGATCGTAAAGAGTAAAAAAGGCGAAATGCAGATGGGCGGCGTGATCTATAACGATAGCGCCGACAAGGCTGCCCGTTTTATCATGAACTGTAACCAGAAAAAGATTCCCCTGGTATTCCTGCAGGATGTGACCGGTTTTATGGTGGGCAGCCGCAGCGAGCATGCCGGAATTATCAAAGATGGCGCTAAGCTGGTGAATGCAGTGGCTAATTCCATTGTGCCCAAGATCACCATTATCATTGGCAACTCTTATGGTGCCGGTAATTACGCGATGTGTGGCAAGGCATATGGGCCGCGTTTCATCTACGCATGGCCTACCGCCAAGATAGCCGTAATGGGTGGCGAGCAGGCCGCTAAAACGCTGTTACAGATCCAGGTGGCTTCTTTAAAGGCAAAAGGCCAGGAGATCAGCCCGGAAGAGGAAAGTAAGCTACTCAACGATATTACAGAAAGATACAACAGTCAAACCACCCCGTATTATGCCGCTGCGCGGTTATGGGTGGATGAGATCATTGACCCGGGAGAAACCCGCCGCGTGATCTCTGAAGGTATTACAGCCGCCAACCAGGCGCCGTTGGAGGACGGGTTTGCGCTGGGCGTGTTCCAGGTATAAAACATTGAATTGTCAATTACGAATGCTTCATTCGTAATTGACAATTTACACAGGCTACCATTTCAGGCCAAAATCAGAACGTTTGATCTTACACAACCTGCCATCAGGGTGATGCCATACAATGCCCTCTATATCCGTGCATTGTTCTCCAAAGAACGCTTTCAGCCCTTCAAAATCCCTGGGTGGTTCCGGAGTAAATGCAGCATCACCGTGCTGGATTAGCTTATGTTCCGCAAAGCCATCCCTGCTGCCGTTGATTTTAGGGCCTACGGCTTCGTAGGTGCCATCTGCCGGCGTTTCCGCAGGGTAATTAGGGAAGCTGTTGGCTAAACCTTCAACGATCCATTTGTCGGCGCTATCGTCAGCGATCAGTTTGTCGCCGGTACGTGTAACGTTAACTTTCAGCCATCCGGGCCAGTGGCCGGTAACCGGGTCCGGGTCCTGGGCGGGAACAAAGCCGGCTGGCGGCGTAGCGCCCTGTTTGGCATCAAACCGTTTATACAATACGGTCTCTTGGACCATACAACAGGTGCCGTCCCATTTCCGGGTAGGCACACCTTCTCCGTTAATAACCCACTCGCAACCGGGGTTTACCTGGTTAATGGCCAGAAAGCGGCCTTTCCTGTTGTTATTTCCTTTTGCTTTTGATCCGTTAGCTGCGTCAGGCGCTGGGATCACTTCTTTTTCATAGTCCCTGACAAACAATGTTGGCATTTTTTTCATAGATACCGGGTTTACAATTTTTGGTATTGGGGCGGCAAAGATAGTAAATCCTGTTATTAATTGACATGGCGGCTCAATTCGTAATTTGTAATTAGTAATTCGTAACTATATTTGCGCCGCTATGTCAGAGATTATTATCTATACAGACGGCGCATCGCGCGGCAATCCGGGCCCTGGCGGTTATGGCGTTATACTTATGTGGGGCAAGGTACGTAAGGAGCTTTCACAGGGATACCGCCGCACCACCAATAACCGGATGGAACTGCTGGGAGTGATCACCGGCCTGGAAGCCCTGAAAAAGGACGGCCTGGAGGTGAACATTTTTACAGACAGTGAATACATTGTGAACAGTATCGAAAAGGGCTGGTTGTGGAACTGGGTGAAGATCGGCTTTAAGGATAAGAAGAATAAAGACCTCTGGCAGCGTTTCATCCCGCTCTATAAAAAGCAAAAAGTAAAGATGACATGGGTAAAAGGCCATGCCAGCAACCCGTTTAATAACCGTTGTGACGAGCTGGCCACACAGGCGGCAGATACCGGCCCCTGGCTGGTGGACGAAGGCTTTGAACAAGGCGTATAAAAGATAAAGTCCTGCAGATGCCTGCAGGACTTTGTCTTTTATAACTGCTACGGATGTGTTAATTATTTGTGATCCGCACTTTACCGGTATAGTTACCCACTACTTTTTTGTTGTCTACAAATGTCAGGGTGTATGTAAAGGAATAGTTATCTTCTCCCTGTTTATGCACCGTAAGGCTGCCGGATTGCACATCTGTATAAACGTTGCCGGTACCGCCTTCCGCGATCTCATCTACCAGTTTGGCATCATATACATATTCAGCGTCAGAAAAGTGTTTGGTCCTGTCAAAACCGGCCGCGTGGTCGTCAAGAAAAGTATAGGTCTGACCATCGATCAGGGTATCCACCTCAATTATCAACCCGTGAAGCACCGTGGTATCCTTTGTAACAGAAAGATCCACGTTAGTGAAATTGAGCTCGCCCGGGTCTGTGTTGTTGTTATCCATCCAGGCGTAAGGCGTTTTAAACAATTTGTTGTCCACGGCAAAAGTGTTAGTGCTGTCTATATCATCGGGTTTGGTTGCTGGGGATGGGTTATCATCTTTACCACACGACATGAAGATAGCGGCCAGCACGGCGGAGCTTAACAATAGTTTTTTCATAGGTCTGTTAACTTATTTTATTGGGTTGAGGGGCAAAGATATAGATATTTTATTAATGTGATTGGCCGGTGTCATGCGCTGCTTTATAGGCTTCCATAGCCTCTCTGGCATATTGATCCGCGATGCGCGTAGTCTCCGGCAGGCGGAATTCCCTGCACATATCCAACACCACGCTGGTAGCGGTTGAGATATCGATCTTATGTCCAATGGACACAAATATGGGGTTAATACGGGTTTGGCTCCTCAATACAGCGCCTATCACTTCATCACTACCATCCGCCAGTAGCGGGGAACTGGCGCCTTTTTCGCCGGCAGGCATCGCATAGTGGCCACATAAGCGGGTCTTACCACAACCAATAGCGGGCAGGTTAAGGGTAACGCCCATATGGCAGGCCAGCCCAAACCGGCGGGGATGCGCAATACCATGGCCGTCACAGATGATGAGGTCCGGCTTTTGCGATAGCTTTTCCCAGGCCGCCAGCAGGGGCGGCATCTCGCGGAAAGAAAAGAGCCCTGGTATGTAGGGAAAGGTTACCTGCATACAATGCGTGGCATAGGCTACCACCTGCAGCGTAGACCGCTCCAGCACTACAATGGCGCCGGCGATCAGGTCGCTGTACTTGTCATATTCCACATCTGCACCGGCAATAAAAACTGGTGGTGCAGGGAAATCATTATAACGGATCACCTGCTGGGTAAGGATCGCTTGCTGCGCTATGGCGGTTGCTGTGGTGCTCCATAGATTATTTGCTGGCTTATACCCGGCATTTGAAAGGTCCTCCCTGGTGAATGGCCTGCCCCAGCCATTATATTCCGTTATCGGATACTGGCGGAAGGGCGTAATGACCGGTAGCTCCAGCCGGTTTTCGTGCATCAATCTGATGATCTTTTGCAGATAGTTGAGCGTTTGTGCGGAATGCCGGGATACGCCCGTATGCAGATCCTGTGTACCTATGCGGAACACCAGGTAGATCAATTCGTTGACCGTTTCATTTGACTGCCGGTAAAGTTGTTGTAATTGCTCATAAGTGTCAAGCTCAAACCACATGATATCTTTCCTGTCAAAGGGATAGTCTGACAAGATAGCGGAAGGCATACGTTCTGCTATCTGGTCTCCCCAGATGGCTGTGTTAACCGTATCTGCAGTGTATGACCAAAGCAAAGGCAGTATTAATGCCCAGTTTAACTCTTCCAGCTGGAAATGGCTAATGGCATACTCCAGGCAACATATACCAAAAGCTACACGTGCGCGGATGGCAAGGTCTTTAAAATCGCCGGCCGTGACGATGGATGGCGCATCCTGCGCAAAGAACACAACGGGTGAGTGCAGGAAGTGGGATATGGGGAATTCTTCGTCGCGCTGTAGCTCAAGTTCTATAAATCTTGTGAAAGAGCTTTCATAAGCATTAATATCCTCAGGCGCCTCCATAAGATAAACCGCCGGATCATCATCGCCGTTGCATATGAAGAACAGGAGCATATCATCCATGTGTCCAAAAAAGAACCCCTTTTGAGAAAAGTTCAGGATATCATAGGGCTCGGTTCCTTCATACATATCTGTCACCTCATCCTTATGCGCCTGGAGATTGTCTATGGTCATTGCATAAGGTTCCAACAGGTGGCCGGACTCGCGCCCAAACAGGCGAAGGAAATCCTTATAGGCTTCGGGCAATTGTAATTGGAATTGGCTTTCGATAGCGGTTATCTCCTCTTCAGTACAACCGGCTATCTCTCCAAAATCTTCCAGGCGGTCAAGTAGAAAGTCAAAGTATGGCATGACTGTATTGTTACGCCTTCCGGCGTTCATATGGATACCGGTTACTGCATGTTATTGTAGAAATACTGCAGATCGCTGGCCAGCTGGTCATAGATAGGTTTGGTAAATGCCAGGAACAGTTCCTGGGGTGGGGGAGGCGCCATATCCACACCGCCCATCTGCCGTTTATCTTCGTCGCTGAGCGCCCTTTCATCGCCACGGTAAGAGCCTACCTGGTTTACCCAGGTATAGCTGCCGGGAATACGATCCTGGCGCAGCACCTGGTTATTATTTACATCCGTAATGCGGTAATCCAGCAGGCCGCGGGAGATAACAGTTTTTTTGACGATATAGATGGTGGCTTTTACGGTCATATAACGTTTGATCAGCTTACCGCTGGTATCCTTTAATGGGCGGTCTTCGATCTCACGGGAAACATCGCGCTGGCTGCGGTCTACATAGGTCTGGCCTACTTCAAAATCGTAGAACTGCATTTCCAGGTATTCATCCGGCCGTATTTGCTGGGCACTGGCTATACGCTCGTCGTTGAATTTTACAAAGGAGTTGATATTACGTGTTTGCAGGTTCTGGATCAGCTCTGCGCGGAACTGGTCTGCGCTGAACTGGAAATAGGGGCTGCGTACGGCTATCTGGCTTATCAGCACGTTGATGGTGCCCAGTTGGAAGGCCTCGTCCATTCTCTGCTGCGCATCGCGGTAGTTCTTTACCATCTTTAGCGTAGCAGCAAATTCCTGGTAGGCCTGGCGGGCGCTCATCTTATCGCCTTTTTCCAGCAGTTCCATACCGCGGTCATACCTTACTTCCGCGGCATTTTCGCGTGCGCCGGTAAGCTCGCTGCGGTAATCTTTAGGCTTTACCACGGCCAGCGCCGCCGGCGATGCCTGTATGGCTTTATACAGCTTTTGCATGGCGCCGTACTCGCGCCGTACAGATTCCCATTTCAGGGGATCATTAGAGGCCAGGTAGCCGTTTACTTTATTCTCATGCTGGATCTGTGATTGTTCATAGGCCTTGGGCAGCAATTCCAGGGAGGTGGCATCCTGGGGCCGGCGTTGCAGTTTCTTTACAAAGGCCTCGACCGCATCGTCATAACGGCCTTTATTATACAATTTCTCGCCTGATTTGCAGGAGGATATAAGGAACAACAGGATAATGGCTGTTAAAAGCCCTAGATAGTTACGCATGCAGGTGGTGTTTATGGTGGCGCCCGGCAGCTATTTTACATATCGCCGGAGCTCTCTTTCGGTTTCCCTTTGTTTAATGCTTTCCCGCTTGTCGTGCAGCTTCTTACCCTTACCCAGGCCAATCTCCATTTTAGCCAGTCCTTTTTCTGTAATAAAGATACGCAGGGGCACAATGGTATAACCGCGCTCTTTTAACTTGTTCTCCATTTTCCGCAGCTCTTTTTTAGTGAGCAACAGTTTGCGCTCCCGCAGCGGATCATGGTTGGCATAGGTTCCATGGGAATAGATAGCTATATGCAGACTTTTTACATACAACTCTCCTTTAGAAAAATAACAGAAGGCGTCATTAAAGCTTACTTTTCCAACCCTGATAGATTTGATCTCCGTTCCGGTCAATACGATCCCCGCAATAAATTTGTCCTCTATCGCGTACTCAAAATAGGCTGATCTGTTCTTTAATTCTGCCATCTATCCTTACAATTTCATTTACAAAAATACGGATTGCCCATTACGATGATCAACATGATTTTACATCCGTAAGCAGCAATCCGTAATTTGTAAAGTATTACTTTAGTTTTTAAACAATTCCAGCACGGTGGCCAGCTTTTGTTTTAATTCTTTACGGTCTAAGATGAAATCGAGGAAGCCGTGCTCCAACAGGAATTCTGCGCTCTGGAAACCTTCCGGAAGGTCTTTCTTGATGGTTTCCTTGATCACGCGTGGTCCGGCAAAGCCGATCAGCGCGCCCGGTTCAGCAATATTCAGGTCCCCCAGCATGGCATAGGATGCGGTAACGCCGCCAGTGGTAGGATCTGTCATCATAGATATATACGGCAAACGTGCATTGGCCAGCTGTGTAAGCTTGGCGGCCGTTTTTGCCATCTGCATCAGCGAAAATGCGCTTTCCATCATACGGGCGCCTCCGGATTTGGAGATCACCATCAATGGCATTTTATGCGCAATACAATAATCAATGGCGCGTGCGATCTTTTCACCCACCACGGAGCCCATAGACCCGCCAATAAAGGCAAAATCCATACAGGCCACTACTAAATCATTCCCCAGCACTTTGCCAGCGCCTACGCGCATGGCGTCTTTCAGACCGGAACGCTTCTGCGCGTCCTTTAAACGGTCTCCATAAGGTTTCAGGTCGTTGAACCCCAACATATCCTTTGGATAGATATTCGGGAAAAGCTCCTCGAACTGGTTGTCATCAAATATGATCTCGAAATATTCTGCTGAGTTGATACGGTTGTGGTAATTACACTTATCGCAAACGTAGTAATGTTCCCGCAGGTCTTTTACAGTGGTGGTTTTCTTACAGTTAGGACATTTATGCCATAATCCGTCCGGTGCTTCCTTCTTTTCACTGGTAGACGTTGAAATGCCCTGTTTAATGCGCTTAAACCAGCTAGACATATTTTTCTGTTAGGTTAAAAAATAGTGGTGCAAGATACGAATTAAATTCACACTCCCTTTTTTCGTTCGCAATATTAAATGAAAAGAAACTGGCTACCAACCGCTTAACGGCAAAAATTATATATTTTCTTTATCTAATAAAAGGGATATAATAGTAAATTATCCTAAAGTGAGGGGGTAGGGGCACTAAAAAAGGTAGCCGTTAGCTATGAAATAACTAACGGCTACCAGGTATCGTAGGTACGCCTTAGGCGTTCTTATTAATACAGTTCAGGTCCGCAAATGCTTCTTCCAGGCGTTTTACGAAGGTTTCTTCGCCTTTACGCAGCCATACGCGGGGATCGTAGTACTTTTTGTTGGGTTTATCCGCGCCTTCGGGGTTACCCAGCTGTGCCTGCAGGTAACCTTTTTTGGCTTCGTAGTAATCGTGGATACCTTCCCAGAAAGCCCACTGCATATCCGTATCAATGTTCATTTTGATCACGCCATAACCCAGCGCTTCAGCGATCTGATGCTTGGGAGAGCCGGAACCGCCATGGAATACATAGTAAACGGGTTTGGCAGCAGTTTTATATTTTTCCTGGATAAAATCCTGGCTGTTCTTCAGGATCTCAGGGCGCAATTCTACGTTACCGGGGGTATAAACGCCATGCACGTTACCGAAAGCGGCAGCTACGGTAAAGCGGGTGCCTACCTGTAACAAGGTTTCGTATGCATACGCTACATCCTCAGGCTGCGTATATAATTTGGAATTATCTACGCCGGAGTTGTCTACGCCGTCTTCCTCGCCACCAGTCACGCCCAGCTCGATCTCAATTGACATACCCAGTTTGTTCATGCGCTCAAAGTATTTCTTTGAGGTCTCGATGTTCTCGTGGATAGGCTCTTCAGACAGGTCCAGCATATGGGAGCTGTACAGCGGGGAACCGGTTTGCTGTTTGAATGCTTCGCCAGCGTCGAGCAGGCCGTCGATCCAGGGCAGCCATTTTTTGGCGGCGTGGTCCGTATGTAAAACTACCGGTACGCCATAATGTTTGGCCACCTCATGTACGTGTTTGGCGCCAGAGATACCACCGGCAATATTAGCCTGCAGTTTGTCATTAGGCATGCCCTTACCGGCAAAGAATTGTGCGCCCCCGTTGGAGAACTGGATAATTACCGGAGAATTCACCTTGGCGGCGGTTTCCAGTACAGCGTTCACGGAGTTGGTACCTACCACGTTTACGGCAGGCATAGCAAATGCGTTGTCCTTTGCATCCTTATAGAGCGCTTCCAGCTCTTCGCCGAATAACACGCCAGCTCTGTATTTTCCCATATCTTTTGATTGTTTACAGTTTACGGAGGGCAAATATAATGGGAAAATGCAGAAAGCAAAAGGCGGAAGGTAAAAAGCTATCATTAGATGACTTCCAGCACCCGCCGGGAAAATTGATGGATCCATCAAAAAAGGCCGAAAACGGTTGATATTATATTACCAAATGCCCCGGAGCTACAAAAAGCCTGGGTCAAGCCTGGATGGAACCTGGGAGAAGCCCTGGAGAGGGATGGTAAAATAGTATCAGTGAGTGGTCGATTGAATTAACTCACCGTGAGGGTATTGCCGCTGATGGTCGCTGTTTTTTGGGTAAGCGCCCTAGTGGCTGGCCCCGTTTGCACGGCGCCGGTAGTGGTATACCGGCTACCGTGACCGCAGGGCGCGTTACACTCAATGAGGTTGGTAGTACTGTTAAAACTGGCTACGGTGCAGCCTTCGTGCGTGCAGGTGCTGGTAAGGGCGGCAAAGGAGGACGGCGTATTGCCCGCTGCTACACGGATCACAATAGCGCCGCCTCCTATCTTAAACTGGCCCACGTTCTGTAATTCTGTGTTAAGGTCGGCTGTAAACGCAGCGCCTCCGCCCCCGGGACCGGGCATATCTGCACTATTCCTGCTACAGGCCGCCAATCCGCCTGCGCATGCCAGGGCCAGCATCAGGCCCATATTGCTGACAAAGTCCCTTCTTTCCATCTTGGTTGTAGGTTTAGGTGAAAGATCTGCAGGGAGAACAGGTGTTATATATATGTTTACGGCGGTAGTGCGGCGGGGGTTGCCGGCGCCGTGAGAAAGATAAGGTTTGCTTATGTGCAACCCATAGTACACCCCTATTAAAAGCGTTCACACCCCGGGGTAAAAGCGTTCGCAACCGGGGTAATAGCGTTCAACTACAGGAATACAGGCTGAAAAAGCTGCTTAAAATACCGGGGGGCTTCCAGTAAGCGGCTGCCGTACCAGGAGAACATTTCTCCATCTACCAGTAAGATCTGCGCCGCCGGCAGTACAGCCCTGATCTCTGCGATATGTGCTTCCCTGAAAGGATAGGGCTCAGAGGACAATAAGACCAGCTGCCGCTCCGGCGGTACCTGGCTAAAGGCGGTCTGCAATTCCTCCAGGGAGACGGCCGGGTAACGCCTGGCCTCCGCAAAAACAGGCTGCAGCCCGCAGGTCCTGAGCATGTCGTGGATAAAAGTGTCCCTGCCTACTGTCATCCAGGGATTACGCCAGATAAAATAGGCGGCGTACATAGGCGCCGGGTTAGGCGGCAGGCTGGCGGCCAGCGTGGCAAACTCCTGCTGTACCAGCTGGCTGAGTTGCTGCCCCTGCTGGGCGCGGCCGGTGATAACGCCTACCTCCCGTATCATCTGCAAGGCGTCTTCCAAAGTTTGTATATCGCTTATCCAAACCGGGAATTCCGCCATGAGCGCGGTAATATCTTCCTGCTGATTTTCTTCTTTATTGGCGATGATCAGATCCGGCTGCAGCGCACGGATCTCATCCAGGTGCAGCTTTTTAGTGCCGCCAATGCGTTTTTTGTGCCGGAACCACTGTTCCGGATGTACACAGAATTTAGTAATACCTGTCACTTCCTCGTCCAGGCCCAGGTGGAACAGCAGCTCCGTTTGAGAGGGCACCACGGAAACAATGCGCCTGGGCATGACCGGTATTGTCACGCTACGCCCCATCTGATCTATGTAGGTACGGTCTTCCATTATTACGCTCAGCTGCCCAGTGCCTGGATAATATCGTATTTGGTAACAATATGGAAGCTGCCGCTTTCATCTTTAGCCAGCACTGCGCCGTTTTCCTTGTTAATGTACACGGACAATTTATCGATAGGCGTATCCATGCTTACCTGAGGAAACGCCGGCTGCATCACCTGCCTGATCTGCGCGTCTTTCAGGTGCGCATTATCCATCAGCTTATTAAACAGACCGCCTTCAGAAACAGCGCCTATTACATCGCCATTATGCAGTACGGGTATATGCTCAATCTCGAATTTCTTCATCTTGGCAATGGCATCGCTTACTTTTTCTTCTTCGGTGATGGTCACCAGCGGCAGGTTCCGGCGCGCGTTCACTACGTCCTTCACGGTCTTCACATCCAGGAAGCCGCGTTCCATCATCCACTGATCATTATATACTTTGCCTACATAACGGCTGCCATGGTCATGGAATACCACTACCACCAGGTCGGTCGGCTTTAGCTTGCTTTTCAGCTGTAACAGCCCGGCAATGGCAGAGCCGGCGGAGTAACCTACAAAGATGCCTTCTTCTTTGGCAATGCGGCGGGCCATTACGGCGCCATCTTTATCCGTTACTTTTTCGAAGTGATCGATCAGTTTCATATCATAGTTCTGCGGCACAAAATCTTCTCCAATACCTTCTGTAATGTAGGGATACACTTCGCTCATATCCAGCTCGCCGGTCTCGTGGTATTTCTTCAGCAGGGAGCCATAACTGTCAATAGCCCATACCTGTATCGCAGGGTTCTTTTCCTTCAGATATTGCCCGGTGCCGGTAACGGTGCCGCCAGTGCCGGTGGCCACTACCAGGTGCGTGATCTTACCATCCGTTTGTTCCCATATTTCCGGGCCGGTCTGCTCATAATGCGCATCGCGGTTGGCCAGGTTATCATATTGGTTCACATAAAAAGAGTTGGGAATCTCTGTGGCCAGACGGCGCGCTACAGAGTAATAGGAGCGGGGATCATCCGGTTCCACATTGGTAGGGCATACAATTACTTCTGCGCCTACAGCTTTGAGGATATCCATCTTTTCCTTGGACTGTTTATCAGTAGTGGTGAAGATGCATTTATAACCTTTGATCACCGCGGCCAGGGCCAGGCCCATACCGGTATTGCCGGAGGTGCCTTCGATAATGGTGCCGCCCGGTTTGAGCAGCCCTTTTTGTTCCGCTACTTCTACCATCTTCACCGCCATGCGGTCCTTGATGGAGTTGCCAGGGTTAAAGGATTCTACTTTGGCCAGTACGGTGCAGGGTAAGGCAGCGGTAACGCGGTTTAGCTTTACTAAAGGGGTATTACCTATCGTTTCGAGTATGTTGTTACAGAACTTCATATGAGCAGGTTGTTAACTGTAGCGAAAATAAGATAAAAAATGGCAGACTGATAAAACTCTGATCATGAATAAGTTGGTAGGGAAAACCAAATCATGTAGATTTGTCTGAAATGTTTGTATATGTTAGCAGAGATGCAAACCCTGACAATGCCCAAACCTATTTCTACCATACCGCCCCGCACCATGATGGAGGTCTTTGAATACCTTCCGGAAGGTACGTTAGTCCAATTAATAGAGAATATACTTATAATGTCTCCAGCACCAACCACCAACCACCAAAGAATGCTGGCGAAGATATACAAGGTAATGGCAATTTTTGTGGATGACCACGATCTCGGGGAAGTATGGATATCGCCATTGGATGTTTACCTGGATGATGAGAACGCCTTTCAGCCAGATATTATCTTCATCAGCAAAGCAAGACAGTCGATCGTTAAAAAGAAGGGGATCTATGGCGCTCAGGATCTGGTCATAGAGATCCTGTCACCGTCTACCGGCAAATACGATCGGCGCCAAAAGAAAGATGTTTACGAGCGTTGCGGCGTTCAGGAATATTGGATCATTGATCCTTATGAAAAGTCCGTGCAAGGATTCCAGCTAGTAAATAATAAGTACAAAGCGTTAGCCCAAACAGAAGGCTTTATACGTTCCGGCCTTCTCCAAACAGAATTCCACTTCTAAGCCCCTCTCAAATATTTTTCAACCCATTTTGTTTTGATCTTCTGTCGTGTGATGAATAGCCGGCTATTCGTTGCAGGTACAGTCATTGGCGTGAGCAGCACAGGTACTACCGTTTGTGTAGACCCTTACAACTCGCTATCTTTGCCGCGTTATGAGTAACCGAATATTCATTACCGGTATAGGCACCGGCGTGGGCAAAACGCTTACATCCGCCTGTGTAACGGAAGCATTGTGCGCAGATTATTGGAAACCGGTACAGACCGGGCTGGAAGAAGGTACGGATACGGAAACTATCCGGTCCCTGCTCTCCAATACGACATCCGTATGTCATAAAGAAGTATATTGCCTGCGGGAACCGGCATCTCCGCACCTGGCCGCCCGTATGGAACAGGTGCAGATCGAGGTGGCGCCCATCCTGCAGCAGGCAACGGTTATACAACCAGCAGACCGGCCGTTGGTAATAGAAGGCGCCGGCGGGCTGATGGTGCCGCTGAATGAGGAGGTGTTTACGCTGGATTTTATCCTGCAGTTACAAGCCAATGTGATCATTGTAGCGCAGAATTACCTGGGTAGTATTAACCACGCCATGTTAACCGCCCGGGTCCTGCAACAGCAAAAAGCGCCTGTATTGGGCTGGATCTTCAGCGGGGAATACCACAGCAATGAGGATGATATAGTGCGCTGGAGCGGGTATCCCAAACTGGGGCGTATACCGCAGGTGCAGCAGGTGGATAAGGCGTTTGTGAAGCAGACAGCGGAGCAATTGAAAGGTATTATTAGCGCTGCCGGCTACCCGCACTAGCTAACCGCTAAAAGCTAAAAAAACTTGCTCACTAAAACAGATATACGAAAACATTTCCTCGAACAGCGCCTTAATCTGTCGCCGGAGGCCGCCGATGAGCTAAATCATGGCTTGCTGGCCAATTGCCAACAGCTGGATTTCAGCGGCGTACAATGGGCACACATCTTTTTACCGATTGCCGCCAAAAAGGAGGTGAACACCTGGCCCATCATCGAATGGCTGCGCAAGGCCTATCCGGCGGTACAGTGGGTGCTGGGCAAGGCTGATCTGGCCACCTGCGAAATGGAGCATTTCCTCTGGGATGAACATACCACCCTGGTAAAAAGCAAATACGGCATTCCGGAGCCTGCAGGGGGCGCTCATATAGCGCCCGCTTTGCTGGACATGGTATTTGTGCCATTGCTGGCCTTTGACCGTACCGGCCACCGGGTAGGCTACGGCAAAGGCATGTATGACCGCTTTCTGCAACAATGCCGGCCGGATACCCGCACTATTGGCCTTTCCCTGTTTGAGCCCGTTAACGTGATCGTGGATACCGATGACCGCGATATACGCCTGCAAACCGCCATTACACCCTATGCCATCTATCAATTTCAAAAAATATAATTAACCGTGAAAGTGCTGCAATACCTGAAGATCCTGTTATATCCTATATCCCTCTTATACGGCCTGGTGATGTGGATACGTAACCGCCTGTACGATGCCGGTACCCTTACCGCCGTTAGCTTTGACCTGCCCACCATTGCGGTAGGCAACCTGTCTGTAGGCGGCACCGGCAAAACGCCGCATGTAGAATACCTGATACGCCTGCTCAAAGATCATTTTGTGGTAGCCACGCTGAGCCGGGGTTATAACCGCCGCAGCCGCGGCTACCTGCTGGCAGACGAAAACAGCACAGCCGCCCACCTGGGCGACGAGCCCATGCAATTTCACCAGAAATTCCCGGACATCAGCGTAAGCGTGGGAGAGGAACGTATGCTGGCCATTCCCCAGCTGCTGGGCGAAAAACCGGATACGCAGGTGGTGCTGCTGGACGATGCCTTCCAGCACCGTTCCATCAAACCCGGTTTGAACATACTGATCACCGAATATAACCGCCCCTTTACCCGCGACCATGTAGTGCCTTTTGGCCGCCTGCGCGAAGGGCGGAAAGGATATGAAAGGGCTAATTGCATCATTGTATCCAAATGCCCGTCAGACCTCACGGAAACCCGTAAACAGGTCCTGCGGGATGAAATAGCCCCCTTGCCGCATCAACGCCTGTTCTTTACCTGCCTGCAATACGGCGCTTTATACGATATGTTTACCCAGGAGCCGGTGACCGTATCGCCGGAGGCCACCCTGCTGCTGGTATGCGGGATAGCCAGGCCCGCGCCGCTGGTACAGCATTTGAAGGAACATTATAATGAGGTGTTCCTGCTGCCTTTTCCGGACCATTATTACTACAGCAATAACGACCTGGAGAAGGTGAGCAAAGAGCTGAAAGACTTACCAGGCACGCAAAAGCTGGTGGTCACCACCGAGAAGGACGCCGTACGCCTGCACCTCCTGCAACCCCGTTTACAGGAACTGGGCCTGCAAATTGCAGTGATGCCCGTGGAAATATCTTTCCTCTCCGGCGAAGGGAATTCATTTAATAATTATATTTTTGATTATATGCAGGGGTGGGGCGGATATATTAGAACTTAATGGGACATGAGATGAACAAAAAGAAAAAACCAAAAAAGGACAGCAGCCAGAAGAAAACCTTCCGTGGCACGCTGGAAATGACACGTTCGGGAATGGCCTTCGTTATCGTAGAAGGGCTTACCAAAGATATCCTTGTAAAACAGAAGAACCTCAATACCGCACTGGACGGGGATGAAGTGCTGCTGGATGTGATAAAGCAGCAATCCAAAGGAATGGGGCGCATGGAAGGCGTGGTAACGGACATCCTTAAACGCAAAAAGACAGAATTTACAGGCACCCTGGAGGTGAATAAAGATAAAGGCTTTGCATTCCTGGTACCGGAACGCGGGGCCTTTGTACCGGATATCTATATCCCGGCCAACTCCCTGGGAGAGGCTAAGACCGGCGATAAGGCTGTGGTACGTATTGTAGCCTGGGGCGAGCAGACCCGCAAACCGGTTGGCGAGATCGTAGAACTGTTGGACGCCAGCGATACCAATGACCTGGCCATGAAGGAGATCCTGGTGGAGAGCGGTTTTCCGCTCAGCTTCCCGGACCAGGTAATGGCGGAGCTCCAGGAGATCAGGGAAAAGATCACCACCGCGGAGGTACGTAAGCGTAAAGACTTCCGTAAACAGCTCACTTTCACCATAGACCCCGTGGACGCCAAGGATTTTGACGATGCCATCTCCATCAAAAAGCTGCGGGGCGGTTATTATGAGATCGGGGTGCATATTGCGGACGTAAGCCATTACGTATTACCGGATACCGCGCTGGACAAAGAATCAGATAAACGCGCAACCTCTGTATACCTGCCGGACAGGGTACTGCCTATGCTGCCGGAGAAGATCTCCAACGAGCTGTGCTCCCTGCGCCCGCACGAGGATAAGCTGACGTTCTCTGCCGTTTTCCAGATGAATGAAAAAGGCGAGATCAAACAGCACTGGCTGGGCCGTACGGTCATCCATTCCAAACACCGCTTTACCTATGAAGAGGTGCAGGACATTATCGAGACCAAAGAAGGGCCATATGAAGAGGAAGTGCTGCTGCTGAACAAGATAGCGCAGCTGCTGCGTAAGGAGCGCTTTGACCATGGCGCCATCAACTTCTCCTCCCAGGAGGTACGTTTTAAGCTGGATGAGAACGGCGCACCTATTGGCATTGTCATAAAGGAAAGCAAGGAAGCGCACCAGCTGATAGAGGAGTTTATGCTGCTGGCCAACCGTACCGTAGCGGAGTATGTAGCTAAGATCAGGATCAATAAACAACCGGTGCCTTTCCCTTACCGCGTGCATGATACGCCGGATGAGGATAAGCTGAAGGTGTTCTCCGTATTTGCGCATAAGTTTGGTCATAAATTTGACCTGGATAACCCGGATTCCATTGCCCGCTCTTTTAACAAGATGCTGCAGCTGGCCAAGGGTAAACCGGAGCAGCATGTGCTGGAGACCATTGGTATCCGTACCATGGCCAAGGCCATTTACACGCCGGATAATATTGGCCACTACGGGCTTGGATTTGAGCATTATTGCCACTTTACCTCGCCCATCCGCCGTTATCCGGATGTGATGGTGCACCGGGTGCTGGCGGAATGCCTGGCCGGTGAGGTAAAGCCGGACAAACAGATGGAAAAGAAATGCCGTCACTCCTCAGAAATGGAGCGCAAGGCCATGGAAGCGGAAAGGGCCGCCAATAAATACAAGCAGGTAGAGTACATGCAGCAGTTCATTGGCGAAAGCTTTGAAGGCGTGATCAGCGGCGTGGCGCATTTTGGCTTTTGGGTAGAAACGGTAGATACCAAATGCGAAGGCCTGGTAAGCATCCACAACCTGCTCGCCAAAGACGAGTTTAAACACGATGAAAGCGAATATGCGCTGATAGGCCTGCATACCGGCCGTAAATTCCGTATAGGCGATAAAGTAAAGATAAGGGTGCTGGCTGCCAACTTAACCAAACGCCAGCTGGACTACGACCTGGACGAAGAACTGCCATCACCCGCCGGTAAGCCATACCGTGGCAAAGCAGATAAAAAGGAAAGACCAGGCGGTAGCCGTAATAGACCCGGCGACCGCAGCAAACCAGATGACCGCAACAGATCCGGCGACCGCAGTAAAACAGGCGGCCGGAGCAAAGGCGGCGGCAAACCATCCAAAGAGAAACCGCGCGGCGGAAAAGGTGGCGGAAAAAGCGCCGGCAAAAAGGGCGCGTAACCCCATTGCAGGGAAAATATTTATGAAGATTATGAAATATAAGGTGCTAAATTGCACCTTACTTCTTTATATTATTCATTAGTCATGTATTCTTTTCAGGAGCTAATTGCGCAATTCGTTCAACAGTTTGATCAGCAACATTTTCCGCAGGAGCCGGCTACGCTGTATAATGCCGCATCGCATATCCTTAAGATAGGCGGTAAGCGTATACGCCCGGTACTGGCCTTAATGGGCAACGAACTGTTTGATACCATCCATGCAGACGCCTGGCAGGTAGGTAATGCCGTAGAGCTGTTCCATAACTTCACCCTTATCCATGACGATATCATGGACAAAGCGCCCATCCGCCGGAACAACCCTACCGTACATACCCTGTACGGCGAGCCGGCGGCCATACTGGCCGGCGATGCCATGCTCATATATGTATACGAATGCCTGAATAAGGTACAGGCCCGCTATAAGCAAAAGATCATCTCCGTATTTAACAAAGCCGCCATACAGGTCTGCGAGGGACAGCAGATAGATATGGACCTGGAAGCCATGGACCCTGCTCAGGTGCAGTATGACGACTATGTAAATATGATCGCCCTGAAAACCTCCGTGCTGCTGGCAGCTTCCCTGCAACTGGGCGCTATCATCGGCGGCGGCAGCGAGGGTAACCAGGGCCATTTATATAATTTTGGTAAGAACGTAGGCATCGCCTTCCAGATCCAGGACGATTACCTGGACGCTTTTGGCGATCCGGAGAAATTTGGCAAACAGCAGGGCGGTGATATCCTGGCCAATAAAAAGACCTTCCTGCTGCTAAAAGCCCTGGAGCTGTGCAACCCCACCCAACGTACCCGTTTGCGGGAACTGCTCGATTCCTCCCCGGACGATAAGGTGCCCCAGGTACTGGAACTATTCCATGATTGCCGGGTAGACGAATGGGCGGAAAAAGAGAAAGAACGTTTCCAGCAAAAGGCGTTTGACAGCCTGGAGGAAATAGCCGTGCTGTCTGCCCGTAAAAAGCCCCTGCAGGAGCTGGCGGATTTCCTATTGAGCCGGCAACAGTAATTTTAAATCGCTTATATTCGCACAATCACCAAATCAAAAACTTGCTTTGTCTAAGTCGTTATTCCGCAGGAAGTCATTATCCACTATACTTAAAGATGCGAAAGAGGGGTTAACGGAGGCGCATGGTTCCGGTCTGCAGCTGCACAGGGTGCTGAAAGTGAAGGACCTTACGGCCATGGGTATAGCGGCAGTTATTGGGGCAGGTATCTTTTCTACCATTGGAGAGGCGTCTTTTCACGGCGGCCCCGGCGTATCGGTCCTGTTTGTGATCACCGCCATCACCTGTGGTTTCTCTGCCCTGTGTTATGCGGAATTTGCTTCGCGCGTACCGGTTTCCGGAAGCGCCTATACGTATTCATATGTGACTTTTGGCGAGCTGGCCGCCTGGGTAATAGGCTGGTCGCTCATCCTGGAATATGCCATTGGAAATATAGCCGTAGCCATCTCATGGAGCGGCTATTTTAATAATCTGCTGTCTGGTGTTGGCCTGGAGCTGCCCGGTTGGCTGATCAGCAACTACGATAATGCTTCGCCGGAAACCCTGGCTGCCGCCCCGCATATCGCGGGCCTGCCCATTGTACTGAACCTGCCGGCTTTCCTGGTGGTGGTATTTATCACCTGGCTGGCCTATGTGGGCATCCAGGAAAGTAAACGCAGCGCCAATGCAATGGTGGCCTTTAAGATCCTGATCATTGTATTTGTGATCATACTGGGCGCATTCTATGTAAATACGGACAACTGGCATCCCTTTATGCCCAACGGCTTTTCCGGGGTATTAAAAGGGGTATCGGCAGTGTTCTTTGCCTATATTGGCTTTGATGCGGTAAGCACCACGGCGGAGGAATGTACCAATCCCCAGCGGGACCTGCCTAAAGGCATGTTCTATTCCCTGATCATCTGTACCATCCTGTACGTGCTTATTTCCCTGGTGCTGACCGGTATGGTGCCCTTTACCCAGCTAAAGGTGGCCGATCCGCTGGCATTTGTGTTTGACGCGGTGAACCTGAAATGGATCAGCTATATCATCTCCATCAGCGCGGTGATTGCCACCACCAGCGTGCTGCTGGTGTTCCAGATAGGGCAACCCCGTATCTGGATGAGCATGAGCCGCGATGGCCTGTTGCCTAAACCTTTCAGTAAGATCCACCCGCGGTTTAAAACGCCTTCTTTTGCCACCATCATTACCGGCATACTGGTAGGTGTACCGGCCCTGTTCCTGAACCTGACCATTGTAACGGACCTGACCAGCATAGGTACCCTGTTTGCCTTTATACTGGTATGCGGCGGCGTACTGCTGCTGCCCAAGGATGACAGCAATACCCAACGTTTCCGCCTGCCTTATATTAACGGACAATGGATCGTACCGGCGCTGCTGCTGCTGTTTGCCGTTCTTTTCAGGGGCGCGCTGGCAGAAAAATACTCCTTTGCCCAGGGCTGGGACGTATGGAAACATAATATCCCGTTCTTCCTGTTCACGATCGTAGCTATACTGCTCAGCATCTTCTCCTTTACCCGCAAGCTGTCCCTGATACCCGTACTAGGCCTGTTAAGCTGTTTTTACCTGATGACGGAGATGGGGATCAAGAACTGGATCGTTTTCACTATCTGGCTGCTGACAGGGCTGCTGATCTACTTCACCTACAGCTATCGCAATAGTAAATTAAACACCGCTACCGCCGTATCCTGACATTGATTTACGGATCATTCTGCTTGATTCTCATTGGTTATTGCCGGTGCGGAATGGCCGCGTTCTGCGGAAAATTTCGTATATTAGGATAAGCTCTTTGATCCTAAAAAACAAATGTTATGAATCTGCTACAGCAAATTGAAACCTGGGGCGACAGACACCACCCTAAATGGCTGGACGTGATACGCATGTGCTTAGGCATCTTCCTGTTTTATATGGGTGTGCTGTTCATACAGAATCGGGACGCATTAACCGCCCTGATCAACGAGAAACCCTTCTTAACGGTGGTGTCTTTCGGACTGGGACATTTGATCGTATTTGCCCACCTGGCCGGCGGCCTTCTCCTGGCGCTGGGATTATTAACAAGAGTAGCTGCCCTCGCTAACATACCGGTTTTACTGGGCGCAGTATTGTTTGTGCATTCCCCCACGGGGCTATTTGCCACTTACTCGCAGCCCGGCCTTTCCATTCTTGTCCTGTTGCTGCTGATACTATTTTTGGTAGAAGGCGGCGGTCCCCTGTCACTGGATACATATATGCGCCGTCATGCCAGCTGACGCATATCCCGGGAAGGACAATTCTGATTTTAGATTTACGATTTAAGACTTTAGATTTGGGGTCCGGCAGACCTGGCTGGTTTAATTACAACCTGCCAGATTTGTCATGAGCCCAATGTCGTAAGTTTAAAATGTCAGTGGGGAGAATGCTATATGAAATATGAAATCGGCGATAAGATCATACTGCTGCATTCCAAAGAGGAAGGCACCGTAGTAGACATCGTAAATCAGGAGATGGTGATGGTAGAAGTGGGCAAGGTGACCTTTCCCGTATACCTGGACCAGATTGACTTCCCCTATTTTTACCGTTTTACGGAAAAAAAGCAACCCAGCGCTGCTCCGCGTAAAATACCCGGAGATGAGCTGCCCATCGAAAAAAAGAAATACGAGACCATCCGTATGGATAAGGGCGTATTCCTGTCGATGCTGCCCATTTACCAGTTTGATGGGATAGAAGACCATATAAGCCTGCTCAAATTCCACCTGTTGAATGAGACCAGCCGCCACTACAATTTCCATTTTCAGATCTGGCTGCGCCAGCAGCTGGAGCTGGAGATCAAAAACGAACTGCTGCCTTTTGCCCATTTTTACCTGGCAGACCTGCTGTTTGAGAACCTGAATGATAATCCCCGCTTTGAGTTCACCTTTTCCCTGAAGCAGCCCGATCCAAAACTGGCCCCCGCTTTCCAAAAGACCTGGAAGATAAAGCCCAAACAGCTGTTCCAGCAGCTGAATGACCTGCGGGTACGCCGGGATGCCATGTTAAGCTACCCGCTGTTTGAAAAGTACCCGGATAAAGCGCCTGCCGCTACACAAACCTTTGATACGGTAGATGTGGGCAAACTCTCCCCCCTGTACAGCAAGATCCAGTTGGCCCCGGAAACGCCCATACAGCCCAAATACGAAGTAGACCTGCATATAGAAAAAATAACGGACGACTGGAGAGGCTTAAGCAATATTGCCATCCTGGCCATACAATTGAATGAGTTTCAGCGTTACCTGGACCTCGCCATTGCCCATAAGCAGGTGAGCATGATCGCTATTCATGGCCTGGGCAAGGGCAAACTGCGGGATGAGATCCACCAGGTGCTGCGCCAGACGCCGGAAGTAGGCAGTTTTGTAAATGAGTACCATCCCCGCTACGGGAACGGTGCTACGGAAATATTCTTTAAGTACTGAGGCGTTAAGAACTGATAGTCTTTCCATTAATATTTTAAGTAATATCCACAGGGGGATTTTCATCGTTCTTTTCTTCGTAAATTCGCAGTCAATAATAACGTATGACTACAAACCGGTGCTATCGTCTTTGCCGTTGCAAAACGGGGGGAAGGAAAGTCCGGACAGCATAGGGCAACGCACCACCTAACGGGTGGGATCCTGGTGAAAGACCGGGATACAGACAGTGCCACAGAAAATAACCGCTCCCGCGATAGCGGGAGTAAGGGTGAAAATGTGGGGTAAGAGCCCACGTTCCGGTATGGCAACATGCCGGGAGGGTAAACCTTGCGTGCTGAAATGCCATGTATACGGTCGTTTGAGGGCTGCCCGCCCGATGACCGAGGGTAGGCAGATACAGGTGACGTGCGAACGTCATCGCAGATAAATGATAGCAGTTCTCCCGCTTGCGGGAGGAAACAGAATCCGGCTTACAAGGTTTGTAGTTTTATGTTGTTATTCCCCTATACCCGCAGCAACCAAACTAAAACGCAATAATCTATGGATCACAAAGAAGAAAAGACCTGGGGCGCCCTCGTGCACCTGGGCGGCATTA
Source organism: Chitinophaga agrisoli (assembly GCF_008386695.1). Taxonomy (GTDB): domain Bacteria; phylum Bacteroidota; class Bacteroidia; order Chitinophagales; family Chitinophagaceae; genus Chitinophaga; species Chitinophaga agrisoli. The sequence continues at coordinate 180,299 of NZ_VUOC01000002.1, read as the reverse complement.
TCGGTATGGCTATCCTGTCCCATGTGGGGAATATCATAGGCGCGCTGGTAATGTGGCTGATCAAGCGTAATGATTCCGCCTTTATCGATAACCAGGGCAAAGAGGCCCTGAACTTCCAGATCACGCTGAGTTTTATTAATGTGGCCATTGGGGTGCTGTACGGTATCCGCCATGGCGTATGGGCATTCCGCCATATGTGGGATAATGACTTCAGCTTCCGCCATATAGATTTCTTCACCTTCTCTTCCGCTTACGGTATTGTATGGCTCCTGAACATCATCTTTTCTATCATAGGCGCTGTACGCGCTAATAAAGGTGAGGCGTACCGCTATCCTATCAGCTGGAGGATCGTGAAATAATATACTGGTAAAAAAGAAAGAGCGGATATGTAGCATGTACATATCCGCTCTTTTTATATCTGGTAATTAACCGGTTATCCTTTCTTCACAGGCTGCATCTTAGGCTTGGTCTTCTTATCACCGTTCACAATGCTGTCCGCCATCTTTAATGCATTGTAAGCATTTACGATACCCCCTGTAACAGACAATGAGCTAAAAGGCACTTTCTCGTCAGAGCCGGGTTTGATCACCAGGCTATCCCTGGGCGGTACGGCGCTTTTTTCCAGTATCATCTTCAGCTGCGGCGCAGTAAGGGTAGGGTAGTAGGAGAGCACCAGGGCGGCTACGCCGGTCACTACCGGGGCGGCCATACTGGTACCGCTGGCGCTGGCGTATTTGTTACCGCCATCTACCGTGGAATAGATCTGCACGCCGGGCGCAAACAGGTCTACCTCTGTTTTACCATAGTTGGAAAAGTTAGCTACCCTGCTGGTGAGCGAGCGGCCGGAGCCGGAAGCGCCTACTGTAAGTACATTAGTAGCTATCGTGTGGTCGTTAAAATGCGGGGAAGGGAAATTGTCTACCCTGTCATTGTCGTTAGAGTCGTTACCGGCGGCATGCACCATCAGTACGCCCTTGGACTGTGCGTATTTAATAGCGTCATCCACCCAATCCTTGTTAGGAGAGAAGGATTTGCCAAAGCTCATATTGATCACCCGGGCGCCATTATCCGCTGCATAGCGGATGGCCAGGGCCACGTCCTTATCGCGCTCGTCGCCGTCTGGTACGGCCCTTATGGCCATGATGCGCACATTGTCCGCAACGCCATCCATGCCAATACCGTTATTACGGGAGGCTGCAATGATACCGGCTACGTGCGTGCCATGGAAGGGGGAGCCTGCCATTACATCATTGTTGCCGTAGAATTTGTCGTTAATATCGTCTTGTTTGTCTCCGATGATCTCCGGCCGTTTATCCACCAGCATCTCGTCATTCCTTTCGGCTTTTTTCTTCAGGTCCTTAAAGTATTCTTCAAATTCAGACTTAAATTCCAGGTAGGCTACATTGGTATCGTCCCCGTTGATCTTAAACAGGCGCAGCATAAACTGCTTGGCGACCATCACGTCCTGGTCAGTGGTTTCGATACTGTCAAGTTTAGCCTTAGTAAAATCATCCTGTTTCAGGTAGGAGGTGAGGATGTAGGCGGATTTCTTCATGTTCTCCTGCACCTTCACCATGGTGCGGTAGTTGGCTTTATATTGGCTTACCGGCTTTACCACCTTATCCACCAGCCTTTGCCAGTAGGCATATTCGCGGGAGGTTTTGTCCAGGGTGGAGTCCGGGTTGCCGTAGATCCTGCGGTAGCGGAAGTATTCGCGGGTGGCCTCGTCCGTATCTTCCTTCATGTTGCGGCCATCTTTATTGCCCAGGAAGTTCCAGCCATGGATATCATCTACATAGCCGTTGCCGTCATCGTCAATGTTATTACCAGGAATTTCCTTTGGGTTGGTCCAAAGGATGGAGCGGAGGTCTTCGTGAGTGGTATCAATCCCTGAGTCGATCACTGCTACCAGGATAGGCGTGCTTTTTTTGCCTTTTAACAGCTCTTTATAAGCCTTATCCGCTGCAATCCCATACACACTGTCTTTCTCATAGCTTAAAAGGTGCCAGTTCCTGGGTACTGAGGTGCCTTGTGCAAAAGCGCCCGCAGACGCTGTCATTAACGCAACACTTCCCACCAGTACGGCTGCTCTGCGTACATTCATGTTGTAAGTAGTCTTTTTTAGTCAGATGTAACCCTATCGTTATTTAATACAGGTGCTCGTTTAAAAAACACTTGTTAATTAATATTGGTAAGTAACTGTCTTATGACAAACAATTTAAATACCAGTATTGGTTAAAGATATGTAAAATGCGTTTACTCGGAAGGAATAATCTGACGAGCGTTAAAAAAAGCTGATCACCGACATTCGTCATTGCAACTGACCATCTTTATTGCAAAAAAACTTGCTTCTTTTCTAGTTCAGAAAAATAACAGGTTTTGAGATTAACCATCAATTAACAAGTGCAAGCCCCTTATTATCAAATGTTAATGGAAGAAACAGGGAACTACCCTAACTTTGCATTAAATTCGAAGTGCCAAAATAGGGCCGGTTGACCGTTCATAGAAAAGATTATAGCACAAAAGTAGAATATGAATTGTCAAAAAAAAGTATAATATTTATCACTGGAAGAATGTTTGAAGGCCATCTTCGGCTTATCAGATGTTTTTCTCATAAGCATGGTTTCCGTTTAACGAAAAAGCGAGGTTCTCTAACCTCGCTTATTTTTTGCTTTTTGCTATGGTAAATGGAAAGACGGTCCTCCCCTAAAACGTGGATATTCCCTGGTTTATTGCACCTGTTATTAATGATTTATAGATTGTTTTATATCATATATGATATATCATTTAATGCAATTGCAGATGAATTGCAGCGAAGGGTGCAGGAAAATACAGCGAGCATGATTGAAAAATTTCAGCAGCTGGATAGGGGGAGCATTGCCACGGCGCGTAGCCTGCCGGAAATTATTACGCCGGCGTAAACACTTTCCAGAAGCGTTCACGCCGGCGTATAAAACACAGCATATAGCTGTAACTGTTAGAGATCAAAAGAGATGCCCTGCGCCAGGGGCAGGCGGTTAGAATAGTTGATGGTATTGGTTTGGCGGCGCATGTAGTTCTTCCATGCATCGGAGCCGCTTTCCCTGCCGCCGCCGGTCTCTTTTTCGCCGCCAAAAGCCCCGCCGATCTCCGCGCCGGAGGTGCCAATGTTTACATTGGCTATACCGCAGTCAGAGCCCGCAGCGGAAAGGAAATGTTCTGCTTCCCGCAGGTTCAGGGTCATAATGGCGGAAGAAAGTCCCTGCGGTACGCCATTCTGCATATCGATGGCTTCCTGCAGGTTTTTATATTTCATTACATACAGCAGCGGGGCAAAGGTCTCATGCTGTACGATATTATAATGGTTCTGTACTGCTGCAATGGCGGGTTTTACATAACAGCCGGACTCAAAGCCCGCGCCATCGAGCACGCCGCCTTCCACCAGGAAATGGCCGCCCTGGGCGGTTACCTGCTGCAACGACGCCTGGTACAAGCTTACGGCGTCCTTATCGATCAATGGGCCCACATGGTTGTTTTCGTCCAGCGGGTTGCCAATGCGTAGTTGTTTGTAGGCATTTACCAATTTCTGGGTAAAGGCATCGTACACGCTTTCATGGATGATGAGGCGGCGGGTGCTGGTACAGCGCTGGCCTGCGGTGCCTACAGCGCCAAATACACAGCCAATAAGCGCCATATCCAGGTCTGCAGACTCAGAGATGATAATGGCATTGTTGCCGCCCAGTTCCAGCAAGGCCCTGCCTAAACGGGCGCCTACGGCGCTGCTTACGGCTTTGCCCATACGGGTAGAGCCGGTGGCGGATATTAGGGGGATGCGGGTATCGTTGGCCAGCCATTCGCCTACCTCGCGGCCACCGGCTACCAGGCAGCAAACGCCCTCCGGCACCTGGTTGGCGGCAAAAACGCTTTGTACGATATGCTGGCATACCAGGGCGGTGACCGGCGTTTTCTCCGAGGGCTTCCAGATACATACATTGCCGCATACCCAGGCCAGCATGGAGTTCCAGCTCCACACCGCTACGGGGAAATTAAAAGCGGAAATAATGCCGGTAATGCCCAGTGGATGCCATTGCTCATACATCCGGTGCCCGGGTCTTTCAGAGTGCATAGAAAGGCCGTATAACTGGCGGGAAAGGCCCACGGCAAAATCGCAGATATCGATCATCTCCTGTACCTCGCCATACCCTTCCTGCAGGCTTTTGCCCATTTCGTACGAGACCAGTTTGCCCAGCGCCGTTTTATGGGTACGCAGGGCTTCGCCTATCTGGCGCACCACCTCGCCGCGTTTGGGCGCGGGCCATTGCCGCCACTCGTGAAATGCCTGTCCGGCAGCCGCTACTACGGCGTCAAACTCGTCCCTGCCGGGGCTTTGCACGTCTGCAATGTGCTGGCCGTCAACTGGTGAAACGGAACTCAGCACAGATCCTGTGCCGCTGAGCCAGTGAGCGCCCGTGCTGACGCCGCTGTGCTTTGCGGTTATGTTGAACTGTTGAAGGATATCCTTTATCATGGGGTGCAATTTAAGGAATTAGCTGTTAGTGGTTAGCTGTTAGCTGTTAGTGTATGCAGCAGCTACTTACTTTCTGTTTGCGAACGGTAAGTACTTTCAAATATCTTGTCTGCATTGCCGGCCTCAAAGCCATCGCGGCGGTGCTCCCGCTTCAGTTCCGCGGCGGGCAGGTGGGCAAACTGCGGCAGCGCCTTCCGCTCTGCAAACTCCACATAAGAGCCGGCAATACGGTAGTTTTCGTTATTGGCAAAAGTAGCCGTGATCATATTGGCCACCGTAGCGCTTTGCAGCAGGGCCCCATCCGGGCTTACCTTTATTTTGCCGCCGGCATTGTTAAGGGTAAAGCCGCTCCGCTCCAGGAAATCGTTGAAATCCGCAATGGTATTGTAGCCCTGCGGCAGGTTATGTACGCTGATGGTAAAATGGTTCAGGTAATAGCGATTATAGATCACCCAGGCGGCGTATTCGCTTTCCGCGGCCAGGGTCTTATAATCCTCCAGCGTAGGCAGTCGCCACAGACCGCTATGCAGGAAGGTATCCACGGCGGCGGCATCGTCCAGGTTAAGGGCGTCTACCGGGTCTGTTTTCACCTCATCCGTATAGCCGGTGATCAGCTGCTGTGCCCGGGGGCTCAGGTCCTGCACCCGCAACTCGCTCAGGAAAATACGGGGGAAATGCGGCGCCGGCGGGGCATACCAGTAGGCGTCCAGTTTCTTTTCGCGGAAGTAATAAGCATCGCGTTTTGTATAACCATAATGCAGGAAGATCTTCTCCAGCGACTGCATGCCCAGCTGGGGCACGCCCATTGTACGGAAGGCGATATGATCATTTTCAATAGCCTCCGGGGCGGGAATGATGCCTTCCTTTATCATGGTCTGGATGATGGCCTTTACATCCGGCACACGCTCCATATAGCGCTGCATAAGGCCATTGAGTACCTGGGTAAGCATTGTTATTGGTGTTTTTTATAAAGATAAAGGACGATGGCCTATTGACCATCGTCCTCCTGTTTTATCCTAATATTGTTCGTGTTCATTGGGGAAGTCCCTGGCCTTCACATCGGTAATATACTGACGGGTAGCGTCCAGGATCTGCTCGTACAGGTTCAGGTAGCGGCGCAGGAAACGAGGCTTAAACTCCTTGTTAATACCCAGCATATCATGCATTACCAGTACCTGGCCATCTACATACATGCCGGCGCCAATACCTATCACGGGTATCTGTACGGTCTCTGCTACCTGTTTGGCCAGCTGGGCCGGTATCTTTTCCAGCACAATGGCAAAACAGCCGGCTTCCTGCAGCAGTACGGCGTCTTTCAACAGCTTCTGGGCTTCTGCTTCTTCCGTAGCGCGTACGGCATAGGTGCCAAATTTATAAATGGATTGCGGTGTTAATCCCAGGTGGCCCATCACGGGTACGCCGGAGGAGATAATACGTTTTACGGATTCTATGATCTCTTCGCCGCCTTCGATCTTAATGCCATGCGCGCCGGTTTCCTTCATGATACGGATGGCGGAGCTGAGCGCTTCCTTAGAGTTGCCCTGGTAGGAGCCAAAAGGCAGGTCTACCACTACAAAGCTGCGTTTAATGGCCCTTACCACAGAGGAGGCGTGGTAGATCATCTGGTCCAGCGTAATGGGCAGGGTGGTTTCGTGGCCGGCCATTACATTGGAGGCGGAGTCGCCCACCAGTATCACGTCAATGCCTGCATCATCAAAGATGCCTGCCATAGAGTAGTCATAGGCGGTAAGCATTGAGATCTTTTCCCCATCGATTTTCATTTTTTGCAGTACATGGGTAGTAATGCGTTTAACTTCCTTGTGTACAGACATCTGATAATTAGCTTTTAGCGTTTAGCTGTCAGCGGTTAGCATTGGAACTTTTAGCCATTGGTAACAAGCTAAAAGCTAACTGCTAAAGGCTAATAGCTTTAATACTGGATCACAAATTTGGGGAATATATTGATGAATACGGCAATTTTTTTTAAGCGTGGCTGTGGCTGATCTCCGCGTAGAGGGATTGTATAAGACCATCGGCAAGGCCTATTTTTGGCACATAGATCTCCTGGGCATCTGCCCAGCGCATCACATTTACATAGATCTGGAGGGCGGGCACGATCACATCCGCGCGGTCTTCCCGCAGGTTATACAGGTGGATCCGCTCTTCTACGGTAAAGTTGGCAAACTCTTTATAAAAGTCTTTCAGCGTATCCAGGGAAAGCGGTTTGCCTTCCTTACGTTTGGAGAGGGAGAAGATCTTATTGATATTACCGCCGGAGCCGATGGCCGTAATGGGGCCGTAGCCGCGGAGCTGCTGTTTGATGATATCTTTCATCTGCTGCCACTGGGCATCGGTAACCTGATGCTGCAGCAGGCGGATGGTGCCTATATTGATGGAGGTTTTGAAGACAAGCCGGTTGCGGCTGAAGAAGGTGAGCTCCGTGCTGCCCCCGCCTACATCTATATACAGGTAAGAGTGGGTGGCGGCCAGGTGCTCTGCTATATGGTTCTCGAAGATAAAGGAGGCTTCCTCTTCACCGGTGATGATGCGGATATCGATACCGGTTTCCTGTCTTACCTGTTTGAGTATTTCCCTGCCATTGGTAGCATCGCGCATGGCAGAGGTAGCAGCTGCTTTGAGGTATTTTACCTCGTACACTTCCAGTAACAGTTTATAGGCCTTTACGGTGTTCATCAGCTCTTCCGCCTTCCGGTCAGAAATAGTGCCGGTGCTGAATACGTCAAAGCCTAAACGCAGGGGTACACGGACCAGGTTCACCTTGGTGAAGTCCATTTCCCCATTGGTTTTAGGCGATGCTTCTGAGATGAGCAATCGTGCGGCGTTGGACCCAATATCGATAGCGGCCAGTTTCATTGATAACGCAAAATAAGCAAAATAATGTGCTGATGTGCTAATATGCTGATGTGCTAATGGAAAAATAATACGGGTCCATTAGCACATCAGCACATTGGCAAATGAGCACATTGGTTAAATCGGGTACTGCCTTTCGTGCAGATACCGGTGTATCTCTATCTGGGAACGTATCTTTTTACCGGAGCTGTCCCGTTTGTATTCATTCTTCTGCTCGTTATCGAGTATACGGGTCTTTACATTGCCGCTGAGCTGGATGTTCATGATATCTTTTAGCTCCTGTTTAATGATAGGATCTATAATGGGAGCAGCGGCTTCTACGCGGTGGTCCAGGTTACGGAGCATCCAGTCACAGGAGGCGATGAACATCCTTTCCTGTCCGCCGTTATGGAAGATAAATACCCTGGCATGTTCCAGGTACTCGTCTATAATACTTACGGCGGTGATATCCTTTTTCCATTTCTTGTTTTCCGTATAGGCGCAGCAGATGCCACGGATCACCATCTTAATGTCCACGCCTTCCCTGGCGGCCTCGTACAGTTTGGCGATCATCTCCGGATCTGAAAGGGAGTTCATTTTGATGATCATACCGGCCGGTTTTTTATGCCGGGCGTTTTTGATCTCCTTATCGATCATCCGCATAAAGAAGGGACGCATGCTGTAGGGACTTACCGGCAGGGTGGTACAGGCTTCCAGTAGCTTTATATCGTGCCGGGGATGTTCCAGGTAGCTGAAGATGCGGTTAATGTCCGCCACTATATTACGGTTGGCCGTAAGCAGGCAATGATCGCCATATACGCGGGCGGTTTTCTCGTTCAGGTTGCCGGTGCTGATAAAACCGCATTGCACGGTTTTGGTGCCTATCCTTTTTTTGATCACACAGAGCTTGCCGTGCACTTTCATGCCGGGAATACCTATCAGCACCTTTACGCCTTCGTCTTCCAGGCGGGTTTTCCACTCCAGGTTATCGGCTTCGTTAAAGCGGGCGCGTAGCTCCAGGGCTACGGTCACCTGTTTACCGTTACGCACGGCGTTCACCAGGGCATTCATGATCTTAGAGTTCCGCGCCAGGCGGTAGGCCGTGATCTTGATGCTGGTAACGTTTGGGTCGATGGCGGCTTCGCGCAGCAGGTCTATGATGGTGTCAAAAGAATGATAAGGGAAATGCAGCATTACATCCTGTTGCTGTATGACATGCATTACGCTGGGCGCATTCACAAACAGCGGATGTATAAAGGTTTTACGGTGCGGCGGTGTTTTAGCGCTGAATACCGCATCCGGGAAATCCATAAAGTCCTTGAAGTTATGGATCCGGGCGCCGGGTATCAGGTTGTCTTTTTTAGACAGGCCCATACGGCGCATGAGATATTCCAGCAGTAGCGGGTCCATATCTTTATCGTACACAAAACGAACGGGCTTGCCCTTACGGCGGTCTTTTATGCCTTTTTCCAGCTGATGGATAAGGCTGGTAGATACGTCGTTATCTATATCCAGTTCAGCATCGCGGGTTACTTTAATGATATGGGCCTCAAATTTATCGTAGCCAAAATAGGAGAAGATATTCGGGAGGGCAGAACGCACCACATCCTCCAGGAGAATGAGATCATGCTCGCCCTCTTTGGAAGGCAGCAGGATAAAACGGGGCAATATGGCGGTAGGGATCTCTATCAGCGCAAACTTCTGGCGTACGGAATTATCCTGGCGGGCCAATACTACGGCCAGGTAGATGGATTTATCACGCAGGAAGGGGAAGTGCTGGATACTTTCTATCATCAGGGGGATGATATTGGTACGTACCTCATCATCAAAATAGCTCAGCACAAACTTCTGCTGTTCCTTATTCAGCTGTTTTTCTGTACGAATGAAGATCTTTTCTGCGCGCAGCTCTTCTTCTATGCCTTTCCAGATGCGGTCAAACTCCCGTTGTTGTTGCAGGCTTATCTGTTGTATCTCATCCAGGATCTGGTCCGGATGATCTTCCAAGTGTACCTTGGCGGATTTGCCAAAAGATAACATACGTTTAAGGGTAGCTACCCGTACCCGGAAAAATTCGTCGAGGTTATTGGAGAAAATGCCCAGGAAGCGGATCCGCTCACGCAGCGGTACGGTGGGGTCTGCGGCTTCCTGTAATACCCTTGCATTGAATGATAACCAGCTTACGTCCCGGGCTATCATCTTCTTTTTGGAAAGGCCTTCCTTCTTTTTGTGGTCTTTCATTTCAGCTGTTATGTCCGTAACCGGCATCATATCATCTGGCTCACTTTTCGTCAAACGCATATATTGTTTTTGCATTCAGAGGTTCACATCAGATACAACAATACGTTTTTTGAGAGAAAAACGCATGTTAATTTAAAGTTACACATTCCGCGTGAACTTACGCAGGTATTTCTGCCGTACCCGGACATAGAGCATGGCAGACAACAGCAGGAACAGCGGAAGCGTCATAAAACGGAAACGCATATTCTCGCCTATTTCCAGCAGGTTGCCGGTAACCAGCACAAACAGGATATTAAAACAGGTAAAGGCAATAACGATGGTGCATGTGTTCGCCCCGTTCTTCTTTTGCCTGCAGCAGTACAGCAGGGAAGCAAATAATACCAGCATGGTAATACCCCCCAGCAGGATGTTCATGATGCCGATATAACCATGCCAGATCCTGATATCGCCCAGGTTAAACAACGCGTTATAACGTGCAATACGTTTGCGGTTCTTTTCCAGGTGGAAATAGTCGGACGCCGGGGAAAAATAGAGGGTATTGGCGATCAGCACACGATGCAGATAGCGGTTGGCGCGGTATTTAAGGGAGTGGACCGCGCCCTGTTGGAACCGTTGAGAGATCAGCAGGTAATTGATATTATTAAAATTATCGTCGCCATTGGACTTACATTCCTGTTGCAGTACGGGCACCTGCTCCAACGGCCCATGATAGAGTGGTATAAAGGGCTTGTAGCGGCAAAGGGGTTTAAAGGGGCCCTGGGCCACCAGTTGCCGGGTCATACTATCCAGGTGCAGGCTCTTATATTGTTGCGCCGGTCCGGGTGGCAGCATGATCCTGGAGATGTTCATACCAAACCAGCTGCTGGCGCCCCAAAAGCCAAATACGAGCAGATTTTTGTAATACCAGGCGCTTACCAGCAGCAGCGGGCCGGCAGCCGCCAGCAGTATGGTACCAGCCTGGCGCCGGCAAAGGACCGGTAAACCAGCCGCGATAAACAGTAGCCAGCACAGGTGAAACATACTGATGGTAAGTGCCAGGGCCCCCAGCAGTATAAAAAAGGCAAAGCACCAGATAGCGCGCCGGGTTTGCAGGAACCGCAGTAACAGGTATACAGATATGCTGAGCATACACATACCGGGGAAGGTGTAAAACAGCCAGTTTTCATACAGCACCAGACAGGGCGAAACGGCAAACACGCCAGCTATCGTAAAAGAGAGTACAGCCTTTTGCGTTAGTAAGACCATGGAACGATATAGCAGCAGGGATTGCAGCAAACCCAGTAACAGATAGCTTAGCTCCAGCACGGCGGCATAATGCAGCGGAAACAGCTTAAGGACAATACCCAGGAAAAGATTGTATAACGGCGGCTGGCTATGCAGGTACCAGATGCTTTGCAGCAGATGATGTTGTAATAACTGCGGGTCGATGATCTGCCAGCCTATCCACAGATGGCTCATATCAAACTCCAGATGGAAGAATAGCTTAAAGGCTAACCGGCTTGCCAGTGTAATAATTACGAGCCAGGCCACATAGCGTTGTTGCATACAGGCAGGTATAGGGTGAATGGTAAGATTGAGGGGTAGGGGCCGGGTTAATGGGATTACTAAAATAGGGGAAAGCGGATAATTACGTTTATCCGTGTTAGCTATTGGGCTGATTTATTTTTTTAAGGAGGTCAGGATCCGGACCGGTAGCAGGCGCTTTTTTAGTTTCGCGGTTGTTCAATACCGGTAGTAAGATCAGGGATAGTACGCCCAGCACCATTACCAGCAGGGTTTGGGCCAGCCATAAGATCCAGCTGAAGGCCAGACCGGTGGTAGGCGCAATGTTATATAACAGCAGTGTTTTCTGTACCAGCGCATGATAAGCGCCTATACCGCCCTGGGTAACGATCATGCCTATGCTGCCAAAGCCCAGGATGGCCAGTGCCGCTTTAAAGCCCAGATGAGTGGTCTCATCCAGCGTGTAAAAACCGCAGTACAACATGGAGAAGTACAGGGCCCATATAAGCAGGCTATAGAAAATGAACCAGCCCTTACGCTCCATTTTACCAATGGAGAGGATACCTTCCAGTACCCCCCTGGCCAGGGTGCGCATGGCAATAGCAGCTTTGGAACGGGCAAAACGTTTAAAGAGGAAATATCCTATCAGCAGCACAATGATCAGCACCACAGCCAGGATACCCAGCTGGCCGGTACCGGCATTGGCAAATTTCTGTTGCAGGGGCTCCCATATATGGGTATTAAAGAAACCGCCTACTACATCTATCTGCACCAGCACCGTCACTACCATCAGCAATATCAGGCAGATAAGGTCTACCGCCCTTTCTGCGATCATGGTGCCCACCAGTTTATCTGCGGGGATCTTTTCGTAACGGGCCAGTATACCGCAGCGGCTTACTTCGCCCAGGCGGGGAACGGCCAGGTTGGCTAGGTAGCCTACCATTACTGCAAAAAAGGTATTGAGGGTGCTGGGGCTATAACCCAGGGGCTTTATCAGCAGTTTCCAGCGTACCGCCCTTGCCCAGTGGCTGGCAATGCCTATGATCATGGCCGGTATCACCAGCCAGTAATGGGCATTACGGAGGGCCGTTTTAATGTCTTCCTTTTCTTTATCAGTAAGGTCTTTGGTAATGAGCCATATCAGGAACAACCCTATGCCCAGGAAAATAACGATCTGGAGAATACTTTTGAGCTTTTTGGGCATATGGGTGATATTAGTTAAGTCCGCCTTATAATTTGTTACCTTCTTTTGGGAAAACGGCTACCGGAGTGTGTTTTTTTGCCGCTTCAAAATCCATGCTGGCATAGGACATGATGATCACCACGTCGCCTGCTGCGCACAAACGGGCCGCCGGTCCGTTCATGCAGATCACCCCTGAACCGCGTTTACCTTTGATGATATAAGTTTCCAGGCGTTCTCCGTTATTTACGTTCACTACCTGTACTTTTTCATACTCAATAAGGTTAGCAGCATCCATCAGGTCTTCATCAATCGTGATGCTGCCAACATATTGCAGGTTTGCTTCCGTAATTACGGCGCGGTGTATCTTGCTTTTAAGTACTTCGATCTGCATAGTTTTAGTTCAGCGTCCGCAAAGCTACGGAATAATGTGTAAATGTGCGGATGTGCAGATATGCAAATACCCAATGCCGGTCTTCGCTGCATTTCATTTGCATCTGCACATCCGCACATTAACTAACTTGCAGATTATCAATGAGCCTCACCGGGCTGCCTTCCATACGGGCAGCTACTGCAGCATACAGCGGCTGGCCGGCAGGCGGGGAGGCCTGGGGGAAGGAGATAGCGCCGTCATCTCCTACGGCGATCACATCCAGGTAATCCATTTCAAATTTAGCGGATTGCAACTGCAACCGGGCAGCAGCTACGGTATCCGGCAGGGGGGCGCCTTGCTGCAGCTGGTCTTTTATATAACTGAGAGTTTTATAGATGGCCACTGCCTGTTGCCTTTCTGCAGGGCTTAAGCGCATATTGCGGCTGCTCATGGCCAGGCCGTCCGTTTCCCGTAGGGTGGGGCAAATGATCATTTCCGCCGGGGATTCGATCAATTTTAACAAACGTTTCACAACCAGGCATTGCTGCAGGTCTTTTTGTCCCATAAATAACTGTTGCGGCTGTACTATGTCCAGCAACTTATGCACTACCCGGCCTACGCCCTGGAAATGGCCGGGGCGGTATTCGCCTTCCAGCACCGTTTCCAGCGCGCCAAAATCGTAATGGGGGCCGGGGGCGGAGAGGCCTTCCGGGTACATTTCCGCTACGGCTGGCAGGAACAGTACATCGGTATGAGCCGCGGTGAGCAGGGTGATATCCTTTTCTATGGTAACCGGGTACTTTTCAAAGTCTGCCGGGTCATTAAACTGGGTAGGGTTCACAAATATGCTGCAAACCACAATGTTACATTGCTGGCGGGCCTGTTGTATAAGGGACAGGTGTCCCTGGTGCAGGGCGCCCATAGTGGGTACAAAACCAACCGTTGCTCCTTTTTGCTGTGCGGTGTTGAGATAATGCCGAAGCTCGTCTTTTAGCTTGAACAGATCCATTTTACTACTTTATTATATATGTATATGCTAAATATGCGTTGGTCTATCGGGTAGCGAATGTATGAACGCGTTGTGCGGTAATTATGCAGTATCCTGTTGGTTGTCATGTGTCTGGCAGCAATATTTACGCCTTTTTCTGCCACCAGATAATGCTTAAAACGATGTTAAAAGTGCCAATTTGTCCTTTTTTCGTTAAAAAATCCGTAATTTTGCAAGCCAAATTAAAAATTACTGCATTAATAATCAGCATTAAATGTCCACAAAGAAAAGAATTCTTTTTATTGCCCATGAAATGTCGCCATACCTGGATTTAACAGAATATGCGGCCATGGTCAATAAGATGGCAATTAAGTCCAATGAGGCGGGTCTGGAAGTAAGGGTGATTATGCCAAGATTTGGCATTATAAATGAGCGGCGGCATCGGTTGCATGAGGTGGTAAGGCTGTCGGGGATCAATATTGTGATAGACAATGACGACTATCCGCTGATCATTAAAGTGGCTTCTTTGCCGAGCGCCCGTTTGCAGGTGTATTTCCTGGATAATGAGGATTATTTCAAGCGTAAGGCGGTATTTGCGGACGAGGACGAGCAGTTTTATGACGATAATGCAGCCCGTGCGGTATTTTTCTGTAAGGGCGCGCTGGAAACCGTTAAGAAATTTGGCTGGCCGCCGGATATTATCCATTGCAGCGGCTGGATGACCGCCCTGGTGCCTATGTACCTGAAAACGGCCTATAAGAAAGAGCCGGTTTTTGCACATTCCAAGGTGGTATATTCACTGGAGCCCAATTCCTTTAAGGAAAAACTGGGCCCTACCTTCATCAAAAAAGCCACCATCAGCAACCAGATCAAGGATAAGGATATAGAGCCTTATAAAGAGGGTACCAACGCCGCCCTGAACCGCGGCGCTGCCAAATATGCGGATGCCGTAGTGGTAGCCGGAGAAAAAGCAGATAAAAAGCTGGTGGATGAAATAAAGGGGGAAAAAGGTAAGATCGTGCTTCCTTATAAGAAGGATAACGAGGACCTGGCAGACTACCTGCAACTGTATAACCAGCTGTTGGGTAAATAGCTTATGAAGCCTGGGCCCACTTCAACCGGGGCCCATGGCATGTGCCTGGATGGCGAACTTATATTTAAACAGGCAATAAAAATCTCAAAACAAACAGCGTGAGAGTTATTTTCAGGAACCTGGGATTAGTAGCAATACTTTTTTCTTTACTCCGTACATCAACCGGCTGCAATGAGGCCACTATACTGGGACGTGAACTGATACCCGGTAAGGACTTCGTAAATGCGCAGGACACCACTATCGACAACATTATCACCCACAACATCTGGAAAACAGACTCCACGGTATTTACCGGGCAAGGTAATTACCAGAAAGTTTTAGGCTCTATTAACGACGATCCGTTATTTGGCCGGGTACAGGGCTTTGTATATACCCAAATGAGCCTGCCCAGCAACGCATTCAGCTACCAGGGCGCCAACCAGACGCTGGACTCCGTGGTGCTGTATATACCTTATGAAGGTTTTTATGGCGACTCTTTATCGCCGCTGACCTTCCGGGTGTACCGCATGAATGAGCCTGATTTTAAGATAGATTCCAACTACCGGTACTACCAGGCGCTCAAGTATAACCAGGGCGAGCTGCTGGGCACCGCCACCGTATCAGCCAGATCCTTAAGGGATTCTGTGTCCGTATATGGTCAGAAACAAGGCCCCCAGCTGCATATCACCCTGAGCAGCGCTTTTGGTAACCAGCTGCTGCAGCAATCGTCTACCGGCGCTTTTGTCAATGACTCAACCTTTCATGTTTTCCTGAAAGGCCTGGCCATTGTACCGGATACCAGCCTGGCTACCAACCGTACCATGCTGTACCTGAACCTGAACCATGCCAGCACGCCCACGTACCTGCGGGTGTACTACAAGAATTCGGAGAACGACTCCCTCGTGGCCAGCTTCCCCTTCGACAACACCGGGTCCGCACATGCTAACTACTTTGTGCATAACCATACCGGCGCGGAGGCCAATCAATACCTGAACACCAACCGCCCTGAAGGGGATAGCCTGCTGTACCTGGAAGATGCCCCGGGTGTGTATACGAAGGTCACCATCCCTAACCTGGAAAACTTCCCCAACGTCGTTATCAACAAGGCCGAGCTGGTGATCACAGAGGTGACTACCGGTACCTCGCCAACAGAACGTATTTATTCTGAGCCTGATTTATTACTTTTGCGCCAGTTAGGTAATGGGGATACCATCAAACCCATTATCGATTATGGCAATCCCCAAAATCCCAACCAACCGTATTTTGGCGGAGTGAAAGAGATCGTGAGGACCGAATTTGGCGGGATCAGGATGGCACAATACAAGTTTAATATTGCCCGTTATCTGCAGTTCCTGATACGTAAACAGGAAACCAATACCGGGTTTAGACTGGATGCGCTTTCCCCCCGGAATATTGATGTGCACCGTGTAAGGGTGGGCGGCGGAAGCCACTCCACATATAATTTGAAATTGCGGATCATTTATACTAAACTTTAAAAGAGAAAGCGTTTTATGCCTTATTTATTTACGTCAGAGTCTGTTTCTGAAGGACATCCGGATAAAGTAGCCGATCAAATCTCCGATGCGCTGATAGATCATTTTCTTGCATATGATGCAAAGTCAAAGGTTGCCTGTGAGACCCTGGTAACTACCGGACAGGTGGTGCTGGCAGGCGAGGTGAAGTCTGAGGCCTACCTGGACGTGCAGGATATTGCCCGTGAAGTGATCCGTAAGATAGGATATACCAAGAGTGAATATATGTTTGAAGCAAACAGCTGCGGTATCCTGTCTGCCATCCACGAACAGTCTCCTGACATTAACCAGGGAGTAGAGCGCAAATCGCCCGAAGAGCAGGGCGCCGGCGACCAGGGTATGATGTTTGGTTATGCCAGCCGCGAAACGGATAACTATATGCCCCTGGCACTGGATCTGGCGCACAAACTGCTGCTGGAACTGGCTGCCGTACGCCGTGAAAATAAAGATATCACTTACCTGCGCCCCGATGCGAAATCACAGGTAACCATCGAATATTCAGACGATAACAAACCCGTTCGTATAGACACTATCGTAGTATCTACCCAGCACGATGATTTTGACAAGGACGAGCAGATGCTGGCTAAGATCAAAGCGGACATCATCAACATCGTAGTGCCCCGCGTAAAGGCCCAGCTGAAACCCGAACTGCAGTCACTGTTCAATGATAAGATCACTTATCATATCAACCCTACCGGCAAGTTCGTTATTGGCGGTCCCCACGGCGATACCGGTTTAACCGGCCGTAAGATCATCGTAGATACCTATGGTGGTAAAGGCGCACACGGTGGCGGTGCTTTCTCCGGTAAAGATCCTTCCAAGGTAGACCGTTCCGCTGCCTATGCTACCCGTCACATTGCCAAGAACCTGGTAGCTGCCGGTTTGTGCGATGAGGTGCTGGTACAGGTATCCTACGCTATTGGCGTGGCTAAGCCCTGCGGTCTGTACATCAACACCTACGGCACTGCCAATGTGAAGATGACAGATGGCGATATTGCCCGCAAAGTAGAAGAGATCTTCGATATGCGCCCTTACTCCATTGAGCAAAGGTTGAAACTGCGCAATCCTATCTATAGCGAAACTGCTGCTTACGGGCACATGGGCCGTGAGAGCCAGGTAATTACCAAGGTGTTCAACAAAGGAAAAAAGACAGAGAAGAAAGTAGAAGTAGAACTGTTCACCTGGGAAAAGCTGGATCATGTAGACCAGGTTAAGAAAGCATTTGGCCTGTAATAGGTTGATGCGTAATATATTAATGGGCTGATGACCTTTACGGTCATCAGCCCATTTCCATTCATATCACTTCATCGTCTTCAGGGCGGTCAGCGCTTCTGACACATGTTTCTCCGCCTCTCTTATAGAATTGAACTGGTGCACTACCACGCCCTGCTTATCCACCACATAGGTTACCCGTCCCGGGAACATCATTGCCTTGGGTACGCCAAATAATTGCCTAACCTGGTTGGCAGTATCCGCCAGCAGGGTGAAGGGAAGCTGATGGTGTTGTGCAAACTCCTGATGGGAGGCAACATTATCGCTGCTGATGCCGATCACTTTGGCGCCGTATTCGCCAAACTCCGCAAATGCATCCCGGAAGGAGCAGGCCTCTTTCGTGCAGATGTTGGTTTCATCTTTTGGATAGAAATAGATGACCAGGGGCTGCTTGCCCAGCACGGTGCTAACGTCAAATAACTTACCATCCTGGTCTTTCAATTGAAATTCAGGCACTTTGCTGCCAACTTTTACCTGTGCTTCTGAACTGCAGCTTACCAACAATAGCAGCAGTGACGCCGCCAGGGCGTTCAACATGTTCCGTTTTATCATTGTATGAGGGTTTATTGTCTGGTATAAAGGTCAGACATAATTGAATACGAAGTATAAAGGGCGACGGTTGCTGCTGCCGGGGGGATATTTAAAAAAATAGGGCCATCCCGGATAACCAGGACGGCCCTGTATGGAAGGGTTAGAACAGGAAGTTCACGCCAAAGGCCAGATCTTTTAATTTGCGCGTGCTTACAACATCGACTGAATGTGATTTGTATGTGCCGGAGTAGCCGTAGGACACCAATCCATAGGATACCTGGAATGCAATATTACTTTTGAGCCGGTACATCAGTCCCGGGCTGTAATAAGCGCCCAAGCCCCAGCTATAATGGGTGTCTTCGGAACTGGGATAGTGGTGTGCTGTTTCCAGATAGTTGCCACTTACGCCAAGCTCATTAAAAATGAGCAACCGGTTTTGCCATAAGGGCATATCGAAGCGTACAAACGGCGAAAAGTAATAAGCGTTGGATTTGAGGGTTTCGTAGTCATTAACGGCGTAATCAAAAGCGTCGAAGCTGTAGCGCCCCGAACTGATGGCGGCGCCCAGTGCCAGATTTTTTCTGAGATAATGAGCATACCTAATGCTTGTGGTAAGGTTATTCGTTCTTCCATCGTAGATGGCTGTACTGGAGCTGAATGAAAGGCCGGCCCCGATGAGGTTGCGTTTGTCAGGTAACTGCTCCTGGGCGCTGGCTGTAAAATGGGTAAACAACAAGAGGCATCCAATACAAAAGACTGATAGCAATCTCTGCATAGTTTAATCAGTTTAGTGTAAGAAAAATGGGAGGGCCTAAAACAGGAAGTTTACGCCAAACTGCAGATCACCCAGGTTATCGCCGTTAACCAGGCTGAATGAGTGCGAACTGTAGCCCGGGTTATGCAGATAGTTGTAGGAAAGCAGTTGGCCATATGCCAGCTGGAGGGAAATATTGCTTTTTAGGCGGAACATGAGCCCTGGTCTGTAAAACGCCCCCAGGCCCCAGGAGTCCTCTTTTACATCACCGGTAAGATATTCGGTCCTGTTCTTTGTATAAGAACCGCTTATGCCCAGGTCGTTGAAAATAGAGAACCGGCTTTGCCAGAGAGGAATATCCAGGCGTACAAACGGCGCAAAATAACCGGCATTTGATTTCTTTGTTACATATACATTGGTGGGATAATCAAAAATTCCATCCTTTGCGTGTGAATAGGAGACAATAACACCCAGTGCCAGATTCTTTCGAAGATAATGGGCGTAAGTGATAGTGGTATTAATGCTGAAGTACTTGCCATCAAAAGTACTGCCCGTGGGCACATCGGATTTTCCTGAGCTGAATGAAAGGCCGGCCCCAATGAGGTTCTTTTTTTCTGGTAACTGCTCCTGGGCATTGGCTTTGGGGTGGGTTAATAACATGAGGGATCCGATACAAAGGATCGATAAAATTCTCTGCATAATTTAACTGGTTTAGTTGAATAAGTAAATTGACGGCAGCAATCTAAACAGTAAAAACAAAATATATTGTTAAGGAATGTTATATAACAATGTTAAAGTTTGTTAGCGGATAAGGATATGATTGTGGGGGGATAGTATGCACATTAATCATTACTTTTGGACCTTTAATCTTTACAGATGAAGACCATACTGAATGGTACGCAACTGGCCATTACCATTGACAGGCTTTGCCACCAACTGATAGAAAATCATCTTCAATTTGAGCATACGGTGCTGATAGGGCTACAGCCCCGGGGCATTTACCTGTCTGACCGCATCCATCAAACCCTGAAAAAACTACTACCCGGCACGCCTATCCATTACGGTAAGCTGGATATCACGTTTTACCGCGATGACTTTAACAAGGGCACGGAACTGCATGTACCCAATGAAACGGATATCAATTTTTCCATTGAAAACAAACGGGTGGTATTGATAGACGATGTGCTGTATACCGGCCGTACCATCCGCTCTGCGCTAGACGCCATGCTGGACTTTGGCCGGCCTGCCGCCGTGGAGCTGCTGGTGCTGGTAGACCGCCGTTTTACGCGGCAACTGCCCATCCAGCCGGACTATACCGGCCGTACTGTAGACGCCATTATCAGTGAAAAGGTACGGGTGTTATGGCAGGAACGGGACGGTAAGGACGAAGTGATCATCCTGGAATAGCAAAAATCCGGCTTCGGATTTTAATTTTCACCTGTATATTTGCACCTTAGAATGTCACTCTCAGTAAAACATCTACTCGGCATACGCGATCTGGAACGTCAGGATATAGAGCTCGTTTTTCAAACAGCAGACCAGTTTAAGGAAGTATTGCAAAGACCCATTAAGAAGGTTCCAACATTGCGGGATACTACCATCGTGAATGTATTCTTTGAGAACTCTACCCGCACCCGTATCTCTTTTGAGCTGGCGGAAAAACGCCTGGGCGCGGATGTGGTGAACTTCTCCGCTTCCGGCTCCTCGGTTTCCAAAGGAGAAACACTGATAGATACCGTTAACAACATCTTGTCCATGAAGGTGGATATGGTGGTCATGCGGCACTCTGCCAGCGGCGCTCCGCACTTCCTTTCCAAACACATACAGGCGCCTATCGTCAACGCCGGCGACGGCATTAACGAACATCCCACGCAGGCCTTGCTGGACGCTTTCTCCATCCGCGAGAAGCTGGGTGATGTACAAGGCAAAAAAGTGGCTATCTGCGGAGATATCATGCACTCCCGCGTGGCCCTGTCCAATATCTACTGTCTCAAAAAACTGGGCGCGGAGGTGACCGTAGTGGGTCCGCCTACGCTGATACCCAAATATATGGCTACCGCCCTGGGCGTAAACGTTACCTATAACATCCGCGAGGCACTGGCCTGGTGCGATGTGGCCAACGTGCTGCGCATACAGCTGGAACGGCAGAATACGCCTTTATTCTCCTCCCTGCGGGAATACTCCCTGGTATACGGCGTAAACCGCCGCTTGCTGGACAGCCTGCAAAAAGACATCGTGATCATGCACCCCGGCCCCATTAACCGTGGGGTGGAGCTGAGCTCTGATGTGGCAGACTCCGGCCAGTCCATTATCCTGGACCAGGTAGAGAACGGGGTGGCCATCCGTATGGCGGTATTATACCTGCTGGCGGGCAAACGTGAACAACAATAGGAAAAAGGTTTTATGCGCACCATCCTGCTGCTTATCGTCTCCAACACCTTTATGACCTTTGCCTGGTATGGCCACCTGAAGCACCAGGACCTTGCCCTGTGGAAGGTGATCCTCATCAGCTGGGGCATTGCTTTTTTTGAATACTGTTTTATGGTCCCGGCCAACCGGCTGGGCGCGCAGGATGGGCTTAGCGGTTTCCAGCTAAAGACCATCCAGGAGGTGATAACCCTCAGCGTATTCTGCCTGTTTGCCATTTTTTACCTGAAGGAGCCTTTACGCTGGAATTACCTCGTATCTTTTGCATTTATACTGGCCGCCGTGTATTTTATGTTTAAGAAATAACATTTTGCCTCTTATTTTACGTTTTTCCCACTCCTCCTTTTTTCTATCTGCCCTATCTTATTATTCTTATTTTTGATGATCTGTAAACCACGACACAACAACATGTTTGTAAGGATCAGCTTCACATTGGCCATATTACTCGCTCAGCTGCAGCTATGGGCGCAACCATCGCCCGCATGGAATGCCGCAGACATAAAATTGCAATTAAAGAAACTGGATACGCTGGGCAGCATCTTATACATGGCTGCTCATCCGGATGATGAAAATACCCGCCTGCTGGGATACCTGGCAAAGGAAAAGTTATACCGTACCGGTTATCTTTCCCTTACCCGGGGCGATGGCGGACAGAACCTGGTAGGTAATGAGCAGGGAGAGCTGCTGGGCCTGATCCGTACCCAGGAATTGCTGGCCGCCCGCCGTATAGACGGGGCGGAGCAGTTCTTTACCCGGGCGCAGGACTTTGGCTTTTCCAAGAACCCGCAGGAGACCTTTACCATTTGGGACCGGGAAAAGATCCTCGGCGATGCCGTTTGGGTAATCCGTAATTTTAAACCGGACGTGATCGTTGCCCGTTTCCCGGCAGACAGCCGCGCCGGGCATGGCCACCATACGGCATCCGCCATGCTGGCAGCAGAGGCTTTTGCCGCCGCCGCCGATCCTAAACGTTTCCCTGAGCAGCTGAAATATGTACAACCCTGGCAGGCCAAACGCCTGTTGTGGAATACCTTCAGCTTTGGCAATGTGAACACCACCTCTCCGGACCAATATAAAATAGACGTAGGCGCGTTTAACGTGCTGCTGGGCCGTGGATATGGGGAGATAGCCGCAGAAAGCCGCTCCCAGCACAAAAGCCAGGGTTTTGGCGTAGCCGCCAGCCGTGGCAGCTCCCTGGAATACTTTACTACCATAGCGGGCGATGCGCCTAAGCAAAGCCTGATGGACGGCGTTAACACTTCCTGGGAAAGGGTGCCTGGCGGCAAAGCCATTGGCGACCTGGTAAACAAGGCCTTAGCTGCTTATAACCTGGAAGATCCTTCCGCCTCCATACCTGCTTTACTGACCATCCGCAAAGCCATCAACGCATTGCCGGATGGTTACTGGAAAACCCAGAAGGCCAAAGAAGTGGACCAGCTGGTGCTGGCCTGCGCCGGCCTGTGGGTAGAGGCCTATAGCGCCTCGCCGGTGGTAGTGCCCGGCCAGCCTATGCAAGCCAATTTACAGATCATCAATAACAGCCATGTACCGGTACGTTTGCAAAACATCCGTGTACTGGATAAGGATAGCACAGTGAACCAGCCGCTGGAATATGACCAGCTAATGAGTTTCCCGCAGGCATTGACAGTACCTGCCAATGAAAGCTTATCGCAGCCCTACTGGCTGGCCGCCCAGCACCCGGTTGGCATGTATATTATACAGGACCAGCAGCTGGTAGGCCGCCCGGAAAACATACCCGCCATACAGGCCACTGTACGCCTGGAGATAGGCGGCCAGACCTTTGACGTAGTACGCCCGCTGCAATATAAACATACAGATCCCGTAAGAGGAGAGCTGTATGACCCGCTGGTGATAGCGCCGCCGGTAGTAGCCAACCTGGCCAACCAGGTATTCATCTTTACAGAGAAAAAGGCGCAGCCGGTAACCGTGAAGCTGAAGACCATGGCAGATAATTCCGCTGGCGATATTAAACTGCAGCTGCCGGCAGGTTTTGCCGCCACGCCGGCCAGTCAGCCATTCAATCTTAACCGTAAGGGGGATGAAATGGAGCTGCAGTTCCAGATAACGCCTACTGAGATCAACGGTACCAACCGCGTAGATACGTTTACGGTAGCCGCCAGTGTTAACGGCAAAGTGTATACGCAAAGCCTGCAAACCATCCACTACGATCATATACCGCCTATTACCCTGTTTCCGCTGGCGGCCGCCCGCCTGGTAAGGGTACACCTGCAGCATAACGGCAACCGGCTGGGTTATATAGCAGGCGCCGGCGATTTGGTAGCTGCCTCATTGCGGCAGGTAGGATATGACGTTACCGCCCTGGATGAAAAAGATATTATGGGCGGCCGTCTGCAGCAATACGATGCCATCATCATGGGGGTACGTGCTTATAATACCAATGAGCGCCTGAAATACTGGCAACCCCGCCTGATGGATTATGTGAAGAACGGCGGCACCTTACTGGTACAGTACAATACCAACGCGCCGCTGGTGACCAGCCAGCTGGGCCCTTATCCGTTCAGCCTTTCCCGCGGAGACCGGGTAACGGATGAGCACGCGAAAATAACCTGGCTGCAACCGGATAATTCCGTGATGCATTATCCCAATACCATTACCCCGGAAGATTTTGACGGATGGGTACAGGAAAGGGGATTGTATTTTACGGTAGATGCGGATAAAGCCTACCAGAAACTGTTCAGCATGAACGACAAGGGAGAACGGCCCCTGGATGGCAGCACCCTGGTAGCGGACTACGGCAAGGGGCGGTATGTGTATACCTCACTGGCCTTTTTCCGGCAGTTGCCGGCCGGCGTGCCGGGCGCTTACCGCTTATTTGTGAACCTAATTTCGAAGCAGCAATAGTAGGGTAGCATTATGAGTAAACAAGAACCTAAACGTGACCGGTTAAATATTGCAGCCGGCCTGTGTATAGCGATAGGGCTGATCATCGGCATCGCTATCAAGCGGGTGCAGATAGGCCTGCTGATAGGATTGGGCCTGGGGCTGCTGGGCGGTTCTATGATAAGAAGGCGATAGATAATGAACATTTGAATCCTGTAATTCCGGCTTATGCAAAATGAAAAGCCGCCGCTCTTCCCTGCGTGGTGGATGTGGTACCTGTTTGTAATTGGCTTTCTGGCCGTGCTGATCATCTTATTTTATTTATTCACCAAAACATTCTCATGAGTGTCCTGGATTGGATCGTATTATCCATCACCTTAACCGTAATTATCCTGTATGGCATATGGAGAAGCCGCGGCCAGCAGAATATAGACGGCTATTTCCTGGGCAATCAGTCAATGCCCTGGTTCGTTGTGCTGCTGTCTATCATTGGCACACAGGCCAGCGCTATTACGTTTATTTCCGCCCCCGGCCAGGCCTATACGGACGGGATGCGGTTTGTACAATATTATTTTGGGCTGCCGCTGGCCATGGTGGTGCTGTGCATCACTTTTGTGCCCATCTTTCACAAGCTAAAGGTGTTTACTGCCTACGAGTTCCTGGAACAGCGGTTTGACCTGAAGACCCGCACCCTTACCTCTGCACTGTTCCTGGTACAGCGCGGCCTTTCTACGGGTATCAGCATCTATGCGCCATCTATTATCCTCAGCAGCCTGCTGGGCTGGAATATTTACTGGACCAATGTGGTGATGGGCGGCTTGCTGATCATCTATACCATGTCCGGCGGTACCAAAGCGGTTAGCTATACGCAAACCCTGCAGTTGGCGGTGGTGTTTACGGGCATGTTCCTGGCCGGTTGGATGGTGGTGCACCTGTTGCCTGATAACATAGGTTTTAGCGATGCGCTGCATGTAGCAGGTAAGATGGACCGGCTAAATGTGATCGTGACCAGCTTTGACTGGAAGGACCGGTATAATATCTGGAGCGGTTTGATAGGGGGCTTTTTCCTGGCCTTGTCCTATTTTGGTACAGACCAGTCGCAGGTGGGGCGTTATCTTACGGCGCGCTCCGTTACAGAAAGCCGCCTGGGACTGTTGATGAATGGCCTGGTAAAGGTGCCCATGCAGTTCCTGATCCTGCTGATAGGAGCGCTGGTATTTGTGTTTTACCTGTATTTCCGTTCACCCATCTTCTTTAATGAGGCGCAGTTGAATAAGGTGCACAAAACAGAGCAGGGGCCTGCTTTAAGGGCGTTGGAGCAGCAATATGACCAGTTGTCTGCCACCAAACAAACACAGGTAAAGACCCTGGCTGATGCGTTGGCCGCCAAAGATGAGGGGGCGGTACGCCAGGCGCAAACGGCGCTGCAAACCACGGAGGCTACGGCCAATGGCGTGCGGGCACAGGCGGTGAAAGTGATCAAGGAAGCGGATCCCGCGGCGGACGATAATGATACCAACTATATCTTCCTGCATTTTGTGGTGCATAACCTGCCTAAAGGGCTGGTAGGACTGTTGATCGCTATTATCTTCCTGGCCTCCTGGGGCAGCGTGGCGGCGGCATTGAACTCGCTGGCATCCACCACCGTAGTGGACATCTATAAACGGCTGGTGAATAAAGAAGATTCGGAAGAGCATTACCTGCGCATATCCCGTTGGTGGACCCTGATCTGGGGCATTTTCTGCATAGTGGTGGCGCAGTTTGCCAGTGAGCTGGGCAGCCTGATAGAAGCCGTGAATGTATTAGGGTCCCTGTTTTATGGAGTGATACTTGGTATTTTCATGATCGCTTTCTATATCAAAGCAGTGAATGGCACGGCTACTTTCTGGGCCGCTATTATAGGAGAGGTGCTGGTGATCACCATCTATAAATGGAATGTAGTCTCCTTCCTGTGGCTGAATGCCATAGGCTGTATCATCGTAGTGGTGTTGGCGTTGGTGATACACCTGTTCTGCCGCAAGCGGGCATGAGCCGTTAATCTGCGATCAGTACCAGGTTCGGCACTTCGTACAGGCTTACCGCATCTGTGCTGTGCACCAGCTGCACGGCGCCTTTTACCGGGAAGCGGTATACCCTGCCGGTGGCGCTGCCTACCGTGGTAAGGGCGGTATTGCCGGTGTACCGGAAGGCCAGTACATCCGTTTCCATTGTTTCAGCATTACTCCGTTGGGCCATGCCCGTTGTTTGTGAAGCCAGTAAGGCCCTTTTTTTTCCGCAACACATACGTTTAGTTTTTAGTGATTGTCCATTCTTTTTGCCGTTAATCGCTCCAGCAGAATGGCCGCGCCGGAAAGGGCGGGCCACAGCAATAGTTTTTCCTGCCAGCTAAGGCCCAGCCATAGCGCAAAAGGCAGGGCTATCCATATGCTGAGGCAATAAAAACAGTCGAGCAGGTCTCCGAAGAAACCTGCTCCTGCTGTTTTACGCAGGTGGAAGACAAGGTCAAAGGGACCGTCTTCCGCCTGCAAGAGATGGGTAATGCGCCAGGTGGCCAGTATACATAATATGAAAGCGTAGTTATGCATAAGCTTTTGTACTTATCCTAAACAGAAGCCTTTTGGCATTTGGCTGATGTAGCCGTACTGGCTGCTGCCTACAATGGTCCTGTCTGTTCCGGTGATCCAGATATTATAGCCGCATGGCGGGGTGGTGGCGGAGGTGGCCAGTGTCCATGTGCCAGACTTGCCGGCATTGGGCAATGGGAACACCACGCTGTCATAAGCCAGGGAGGCCGTGGGCAACCCGTCTATGGTAAAGGAGGTACCGGCTGCCGCAGGGGTGATCATCAGGCTCATGGCCTTACTATCACTATCCAGCATATGATAGGTGCCGGAAATGCTGGTGCCCGGCGGGAAATCGCCGCAATCGCCACCGCCGGTGGTAATGGTCACATCCACATCCGGGGCGTTTACATCTGCACGGAAGGTTACCCACTGGCTGCTATAGAATACGCCGCCCAGGGTAAGATCCTCCAGCTCAATACGGATATAGTGCAGGCCATTCTGCGAAGGCACAAAGGCGCCAAACAGATCGTCTACGATAAATGTATTGGAAGCCGGGTTGGCGTGATAAGGCATCCAGCCATTGGCGTCCGGGGTAAGCGTGATAAGCGGGGAGATAACGCCAAAAGTATCTGTTTTTATGAACACCTTACTCATTACGGAATGTTCTGCCAGTCCGGGTTCTATCACGCGGATGCGGTAGCGGAAGCTGTGTGTATTCTGGTTAAAGAAGCGGCCACGCACGGTAGTGTTGCCGCCAAACGGGCTTTCTACGGCAGTAAAGCCCAGGGTATGCAGGCCATTGGCTTCGCCGGTGGCATTGCTGATCAGGTCTACCGGCATACCGCCCAGCAGCTCAATAAAGGGTTTCAGCTGGCCAGGGTTTACGCCGTCCGGCAGAGGTTTGATCTCTACGTTACATTCTTCGCGGTCGCCCCAGGGCGCTACCCAGTTGGGATCGACTGGAGGCAGCTGGTTCCAGGACAGTATCACGCGTACGCGGGCTTTGCCGGTCTGGCACCATTCCTTCTGGTATTTATCCAGCACTATCTTCAGGGGCGCATTGTACCACAGGCCGCCTTCCGGCAGGGGGATATCATGCACGGTAACGGAAGAAGTACCCATATATACCCAGCCGCCGCCAAAGTCCATATAATAGGCCAGGTATTCTTTGGAGCCTTTGGAGCAAAGATTGCCGGAGTAGCCTGCATTCCGTTTGATATGGATGGCGGCGTTCAGGGTGTCAGATTCACGGTTAAGGCCTACGCAGGTTACTTCCTCATAGGTGGTATTAAACTGCAGCTGTTGCAGCGCGGCGATGATCTCATCCAGGTTCAGCTCATATTGCTTCAGTGCCTGGTATTGCTCTACGCTGATGGCCGCTTTGGTGAACAGGGCATTACTTACAAAACCGAAACCTTTACGATGCGGCTCAATGTCTTTGCCGTATAGTTTGGCTATTTCCGCCAGGGAGTAGTTCTCTTTGGCGGTAACGGCAAAGTCCAGCGGGGGCAGGGCTTTCTCTATAAGGTCGATCTGTTTTTCATCCAGCTTTACGCCTACATCTACCAGGATATCATCCAGCAGGCAAATGATGCCGGTGCGGGGAGCGGCCTGTATGTGCGCGTCGAGCACATTACCCCAGATGGGAATCCAGAAAGGGGAACCGGCCGGGGGTACCTGGTTCCAGGATAGTATGGCGCGGGCCAGGGGCAGCACGGGTTTCTTATCGCAGCAACTGCGTTTCTTGGGGACAAAACTGGTGAATACTTCATAACAGAGATCGTCTGCGGAGCCAAAATCGTGGATGTTAAAGTCCACCACGCCTTCATCTTCCCAGGAGGCGCCGTTGTCATAGCTTACATAAAACCTTACGTACTCTTTACTGCCGGGTGTACACGGGCCGCCATTGTAGCCGGCGCCCTGTTTGATCTTAACAATGGCGCTAAGGCGCTGCACATCAGGCTTGTAGCTTACGCAGGTCACTTCTTCATACTGGGTGTTATACAAGATCTCCAGTTCCGGCTTAAACAGCTGGTTGAACGGGCTTTCTTTGTCCTGTATACCAAAATAATTAGGATTTTTGAGCAACAGGATCTGCTGTTTGCTCCGCAGGTCGGCCGCTTCTACAGTGCTGGCCGCCTTTAGTTTTGGGGTAGATGGCATAATGCAGTTAATTTTTGGGGTGTAATAAAAGATCTGTTATACAAACAATTGCTTCTCGTGCTTAATCATTCAGGGGTATACAAAGTTAAGGGGCGGCGGATATAGAAGACAAGCGTATAAATACCTGATCTGGAGGGTGGAGTAAGGCATTAAAATAAAAAGGGCCGGCTGGTATGTACCGGCCGGCCCTCCTCTAATAATATCGCTTATAAGCCGGCTATCAGCTTATTATTCAGCGCTACATAATCATCGTTCTTAGCTTCTTTTGCCAGTTCGATGGATTGTTGAGCAGCAGCTTTTGCACCTGCTTTGTCGCCGGCTTTTGCCAGGATCTTGGCTTTCAGGTGCACCATGTAAAACGCCTTAGGATTTTCCTTAACGGCAGCGTCCACCCATTCCTGGGCTTTCTTCAGATCTTTGCCGTTCTCATAGTAATAAGAGGCAGCAGCGAAGTAAGGCTTTTTATCGCCTTTCATAGCTTCGTCGATCTGGTTCATCACCTTGCCATCGATATCAGCGGTGATCTCTACCGGTACAACGGTTTTATCCCAGATGAGCATCATGGTCATGGAAGTAGGCAGCACCTGGTCAAAGGAGATCATAAAACTTTCCACGCTGAAGGGCAGATCTGACATGGCGGATGCTTTTACGCGTACCACGTCGTTTTCCGGTTTGTAGGCAGCGGGGCTGGTTACATTCAGGTCTTTGGTGAGGATCACTGTCCACTCGCTTTGTGCGGGGATAGTGAGCAGGCCGTATTTACCGGCTTTTACAGGTGTGCCGCCAAATTTTACATCTTCGCCAAAAGTGATGGTGGTAGCGCCGTTAGCACCGGTTCTCCATACTTTACCATAAGGCACCAGGTCGCCCATGATGTTCCTGCCTTTTACAGCCGGGCGGGAGTAATTTACTTCCACGGAAGAAAGGGCAAAGTCCTGTTTAATGGTAGCGCCGGGGCTGGGGGCCGGTAATTTAAGGCCCTGGGCATTAACGCCCTGGGTAGCGCACATAAATGCTAATGCTGCTACAGCAAAATGGAAACGGATTTTTCTCATATGAGTGGTGGTTTAAATTTCAAAGGAAAAGGTAGAAACGCTATTCTATCAGCCCGTTACGGAAAGCATAGATCACCAGCCCTACCGTATTTTTAGCGCTGGTCTTTTCCAGCAGCTTCTGGCGGATGCCTTCTACAGTGCGCGGGCTCAGGAAGATCTTTTCGGAGATCTCCTGGGTGGTGAACTCGTTGCATATCAGCTGCAACACTTCCTTTTCGCGGTCGTTCAGCTGCAGTTCTGTATTGGCGCTATTATTCTTAAAGGTAGGCTTAAATTGCTGTTTGTTCTTATGCAGCACTTTTTTGAGCAGGGCCAGGTTTACGTTCTCGCTGAAATAGAACCCTTTTTCATAGGTAGTGCAAATGGCCTCATAGATCTCTTCCGGCTCTGCGTTCTTTAGCAGGTAGGCGTTGGCCCCGTTCTCTACCAGGTGTACAATGAAGTTGTCATCCTCGTACATGGTGAGGATGATGATCTTTATATCCGGGTACTTTTCCTTTACCTGGATGGTAGCCTGGATGCCGTCCATATTGGGCATTTTCAGGTCCATCAATATTACGTCCGGCACTTGCTCCTGCATGATCCTGAGCAGGTGCTCCCCGTCTTCTGCCTCAAAAAGCACATTGATATTATCGTAGGGGGTGAGCGTATTAATGACACCACTGCGAAAGATCTTATGATCATCTGCAATTGCCACTTTTATCTGATCCGCCATAGGGAGTAATAATTGTGTACAGTGTAAATGGCCGTAAAGTTAAGTGATTTTTTTTCTTAACGTTTAACTCTCAATATTTTAATATCTCAAGCTGGCTATTCCACTCCCGGTTGATAATGCTCCACCCTAATCTGCGCCACTGTTCCTTTAGGAGCCCGCTCCACAAATTTGATACTTCCGCCGATAATATTCAAGCGGCTTTCGATATTTTTCAGGCCGAGGCTGCCTGTTTTTTTGCGGGATGCATCGAAGGCGGCCAGCAGCTTGCCATTGCCGTCATCTTCCACATCGATGCTGAGGAGGGCAGGGGTGGTATGGTAGGTGATCAGGACCTGGGAGGCATGGGCATGTTTGAGGATGTTATTCATGAGCTCCTGTACTACGCGGTACACGTTCAGGGCTTTTTCGCGATCTACGCGCTGGGGGTTGTTGCCGCTTCTGAAGGAGATCTGCACCTGTTTGTTCTTATTCATCAGGCTGCAGAAAGAGTCCAGCGCATGGCATAGACCCAGATTATCCAGGGCCTGGGGATGCAGGCTTTGGGATATAAAACGGAGGTGCTGGATGATGGTATCGGTGAATTCTTTGGTCTCTTTGAGCCGTTCAGCCTCGCCGTTGCCGGTCTTAAGGTGTTGCTGCAGCTGGCCCAGGTTCAGCTTTAGTACGGAAAGCTGGGCGCCTACTTCGTCATGCAGGTCTTCTGCAATGCGTTTACGTTCCTGTTCCTGGCCCTGCAGCACGGCCACCAGGCGTTCCCGTTGCAGCTGCAGGTCTTTATCACGCAGCACCAGTTTGTGCTGGATCACCTGTTTTTGTTGAAAAATGACCAATACTACTACCAGTATGCCCAGCAAGAGCATACCAACGGTACCTATTATGACAATTTCCACAAAATTCATGAGGGTCGTTTTTCAGCTTTCGTAAGGCCAATATAAAACAGGATCAGTTCCATAATACCGGCAATAAATGTAAGCGCCTGTACGGTATCAAGGTTTCCCAGGGGGTGTCTGAGAAAAAGGTTAAAGGCCAGGGAAAATACGAAGTAACCGCAGAGGTACACGAAAAGACCGGCATTGAACCAGAAATCAGGTAATGTATTGATAAACACGGACTCTTTTACCAGGTCCTCATCCGTGAGGAGCTGAAAAAAGAACAGGATGCCGCAGATCATTAATATAAGGGTACGCACGGTAGCAAATATGGAATTGAACGCGAATACACCTTCTAATTTAAGGAAGTCGAGTAAAAAAAGCGCTACTGCCGGCAGCAATATCACTTTTATAAGGCGTTTGATGATGGTGTTCTTTATGGTTTCATGGTAATATACGGATAGGATTACAAACTGGGTAAGGTGCATGATGTTGGAAAACCACTGGTTATTATGGAACAATTTCGCGAAGATAAATGATCCAATAGCGTAAATAACACTGGAAACGAGGTAAAAATAGATCCATCTCCCGGTTTTATTCAGCAATCCGTAGTTTAAAGTGAAGGGGATCAAAAGCAAGCATTCGATCCCCGTCATAGTGTAAAAGGTAATTTCGATAATATTCACTGAATCATTCTTTATTTAAAAACCAGCTCAAGGGCAATATTGCGGGCATTGCAGGCCGCCATCCAGCGCTTTACCGCCGCCATCGGGTTCCGGATCAGGGTTAAAGCTTATGCCGGCTGTTTTAGGAGCAGGGGGATAGTAAGGGATATTCTTACCGTCTTTGTCTACTGCATACAGCACCATTTTCTTGTCATCGATGCCATCACCGTCGAGGTCTGCACCGTAATAGATACGGATACCTACGCTGTTCTCACAATTCAGTAATTCCTGGATCTTGTCTTTACCAAAGAAGTAAGCCTTGGTAAATTCCTTTTTCCCTTTTTTGGTTTCTTTTTCGTGAAAAGCGTTGATCAGCTTATCTGCATGATCTAGTGAAATAAACTCCCCGGCATCCGGAGGAAAGACTCTTTTTGTTGTGGTACTCATGTGGTTATAGTTTTAGTTAGTAGAATGATTAGTTAGCGTGGGTAAAGGTATCATAAAATCCGGCTTCTCAAAGCGCAGATATACATAGCATTTTTGTGTTATTTGTGCGGAAGAATTGCTGGGATTCCGCTATGGCATTGGCTTTTGGTTACCCATGTATAGCTACCCAAGGTACCCGGGTTAGGTAGTTTTCCGCAAAAATGCGTAGAACTACGCATTCGTTTTTTTGGGGAGTTTAACGCTTGACTACTGTGTGTGAATTCCCAAACTTTGCATCAACAACCAGGGAAAACAAAAACGATCACGTTATTTACTTTAGAGGGATGATACCCTGGGTTTTCACAAGAAATTACAAGTTTACTGGGCCTTTCTACCCATGTTTGTTTCTTCATTATATGCAGAGAAAAGGAGAAAGTAAAGAAAATGGCTATTCCACAGAATAGCCGGTTTTTAGGTTTAGCTCGTTAACCCCTTTTTTAAAAATTTAACGCTATGAGTTACCTGTTAATTGGCAACATCTCTGCATTGATCTGTGATGATTGTATTGAACCGCTGGCCAAGGCGACCTTGAGGATCTATTTGCCGGAGGACCATCACCTGGATAATTTACCTGGTAATGGTTTCTTCAGCCCGCTGAAACAGCTTTCGCCGGACGAAGTGAACGGGAAGGCAGAACGTTTGTTAGCGGAAACCGTGCTTGATGAAAGAGGCGACTACCGCCTCACCTGGGAGCAGTTGCACCTGTTCACAGAGCCGCTGGAACTGGACCTGCGCGTGGAGGAAATGCCCGGCAGGGCGCCAGGTACCAGGGGCGCCACACAGTACCACCTGAGCAAACTGGTACCGCACTGGAAACGCAGCCGCGACAAATATGTGGCAGCCTTTGCCTATGTGATACCATCGGAACACTGGAGCCAGATCCGGGGCAGCTACGGGACCTGGGTGATCAGTGGCGCTGTTCGCCAGCATACCTCCATGGTAAGTATACCCCATTTAAAAGTAGAAGCCTATAATGCGCAGAGCGGCAAGCTCTTAGGCACCGCCTATACGAATGGGCAAGGCCGTTATAAGCTGCATTTCGGGCTAAAAGATATGCCAGTTGGCGTTCTGTTGCCGGTTCGCCAGGGTCAGTACCATAAAGGACCGGATGTATATTTTAAGATCTACAGGAACGACCAGCTGCTTTGGGAAGAGGACATACAAACAGCGCAGTACCCTGAGAGACGGGCTATTGCTCCCTGTACTTTGCTAAACATCACCGTACAGCCTTCTGCTGTAAAAAGAACAGCCAATCATCTGGCCCAATGGCTGGGTGGCTGGTCGGTGGTGAGCACGCAAGGTAAAACATACCTGAATGAACTTCAGTTATCAGCGCCATTCTAGTTTTAGTTAGGAGTCATCTTAGTTTGAGAGCCCCAATGTGAATACAACAGCTATCCCCTCAGCCAGTTTCGGGGTAGTTGTTTCGTGTGAAGTGTGGAAAAGGCGGAAAGTGAAGGTAAGTAAGCCCTTTACTTTTCGCCTTTATTATTTTGCGCCATCCCGCTCAAAACCTTGGATGGAACCGTTGCAGGGTATCCCGCAGGTACTCCCGGTCCAGATGGGTATAGATCTCCGTAGTAGTAATGCTTTCATGCCCCAGCATCTCCTGCACCGCCCGCAGGTCTGCGCCTCCCTCTACCAGGTGGGTGGCAAATGAATGCCGGAAGGTATGGGGGGATACCTGTTTATTAATACCCGCCGCGGCGGTCAGCTCCTTGATTACCAGGAAGATCATAACCCGGCTAAGCCCGCTGCCCCGGCGGTTAAGGAACAGGGTATCTTCCTGTCCTTTTTTTATGGGCATATGGATCCGTATCTCGTTCATGTACAGGGTAATGTATTTGACAGCGTCCCGGCCAATGGGTACCAGCCGCTCTTTATCGCCTTTGCCTATGACCCGGATAAAGCCCGCATCAAAATGCAGTTGGGAGATCTTTAGATTTACTACTTCGCTTACGCGCAGGCCACAGCTATACATGGTTTCCAGGATGGCGCGGTTGCGCTGCCCCTCCGGTGTACCGGCCTTTATTTTACCAATAATGCTTTCTATCTCATCAAAGCTGAGCACATCCGGCAGCTTACGGCGCACTTTGGGCGCTTCCAGCAGCTGGGTGGGGTCATGTTTGACCAGGTCTTCCATCATCAGGTAGCGGTAAAAGGCCTTGATGCCGGAGATAATGCGGGCCTGGGAGGTGGCGGTCATGCCCAGTTGGGCTATCCATTGGGCGCAGTTTTGCAGATCATCAAGGCTAACCTGCTCCGGCGGCAGCTTTTTATCATGCGCCAGCAGGTATTGCTCCAGTTTTTCCACGTCGCGTATATAGGCCTGCACGGAGTTGGCGGAGAGGGAGCGCTCCAGCTGCAGGTAAGCATTAAAACCTTTCAGGTAAACATTCCACATAATAAACGGGCCAGGTAGTCCGGAGACCTGCTTTTATACGTATGTATTACAGCAGGGGCCGGATGATCGTTAAGGTAACAAATGTAATCGTAAATTAACCGCTCCTCATACATGAAATTTAAATTTACTATTTTACATTTTACGGGTAAGGGTGCATTATTTTGAATTTTATCTATGCCAAACGCTGTATAATTAGAAGTATTCGAACAAAATCAATCATTCTTTTATTACTTTTAGCCCGCTTTTAAAAGGGTGTTTTCCCTTATTTTAGCATACAATTTTAACTAAAACGCATACTTATTTAACATATTATGCCGGACATTCCACTTATCAGAATCCAGAAGTTACTGGTAGCCAACCGGGGAGAGATTGCAGTAAGGGTATTAAGAGCCGCTGCAGAATTGAGGATCCGCACTGTTGCTATTTTCACGTATGAGGATCGGTACTCCCTTCACCGTTACAAGGCAGACGAAGCCTACCAGATAGGCAAAGACGACGAGCCCCTGAAGCCTTACCTCGACATTGAAGCGATCATCCATCTGGCCAAAGAACAACAGGTAGACGCTATCCACCCCGGGTACGGTTTCCTGAGTGAGAATGTGCAGTTTGCCCGGCGCTGCCGCGAAGAGGGCATTATTTTTATTGGCCCCACGCCGGAAGTAATGGCGCAGCTGGGCGATAAAGTGGCCGCCAAGGCCCTGGCCCGCGAGGCGCAGGTACCCCTGATAGAGGATAGCCAGGAGAAGCTGGAGGATGTACAGACCGCATTACGCGAAGCAGAGCGTATTGGCTTTCCCGTTATGCTGAAGGCAGCAGCCGGCGGCGGCGGCAGGGGGATGCGGGTAGTGCGCCAGGCCGGCGAACTGGAGCGCAACTTTACGGAAGCCCGCAGTGAAGCGGCCAAAGCTTTTGGCGATGATACCATCTTTATAGAAAAGTTCATAGAAGAGCCTAAACATATAGAGGTGCAGCTGATGGGGGATAACCATGGCAATATCGTGCACCTGTATGAGCGCGACTGCTCCGTACAACGCCGTTTCCAGAAAGTGGTAGAGATAGCGCCCAGTCCCAACCTGCCGGTAGAGACCCGGGAAGAGATCTATGAATACGCGCTGCGTCTGGCCCATAAAGTGAAATACAACAATGTGGGCACAGTGGAGTTCCTGGTAGACCGGAGTAATAAAGTATATTTTATTGAGGTGAACCCCCGTATACAGGTAGAGCATACCGTAACGGAGGAGGTAACCGGTATTGATATTGTACGCTCGCAGATCCTGATTGCCCAGGGGCACCAGCTCAGCGACCCGGAGATCTTCCTGAAAGGGCAGGAGGATGTAAAGCTGAACGGTTTTGCCATTCAGTGCCGTATTACCACGGAAGACCCGGAGAACCATTTTACCCCGGATTATGGTGTGGTGATCGCCTACCGTAATGCTGGCGGTTTTGGTATACGCCTGGATGAGGGCAGCACCTATTCCGGCGTAAAGATCTCGCCGTTCTTTGACTCTATGCTGGTGAAGGTAACGGCCTGGGGCCGCACGCTCTCCGGCGCCTCGTCCCGTTTGCACCGTACGCTGCGCGAGTTCAGGATCCGCGGGGTAAAGACCAATATCCGTTTCCTGGAGAACGTGATCACCCACGATATTTTCCGTAAGGGCAACTGTACCGTAGGGTTTATAGACAAACACCCGGAGCTGTTTAAGCTGTCGCAGATCCGCGACCGCGGCACCAAAACGCTGCTGTACCTGGCAGATGTTACGGTGAACGGTCACCCGGATGTGAAGGTGAAAGACCCCAATCACCGGTTCCGTGTGCCGCAAGTGCCGGCCTATTCCCGGCTGGACCCCATCCCGGAGGGCAGCAAGAACCGCCTGCAGCAAATGGGCCGCGAGGAGTTTGCCCGCTGGCTACGCCAGGAAAAGCCGGTATATTTTACAGATACCACTTACCGCGATGCGCATCAGAGCCTGCTGGCCACCCGCGTGCGCACCAAAGATATGATGGCGGTGGCGGAAGGTTATGCCCGTAATAACCCACAGCTATTCTCTATGGAAGTATGGGGCGGCGCTACATTTGACGTATCCATGCGTTTTCTGCATGAATGCCCCTGGAAACGCCTGCAACAGTTGCGGCAAGCCATGCCTAACCTGTTGCTGCAGATGCTGTTCCGCGGTTCCAATGCCGTGGGCTATTCCGCTTACCCGGAGAACCTGATCGCCAAGTTCATTGAAAAGAGCTGGGAGAACGGTATTGATGTATTCCGCATTTTTGACTCCCTGAACTGGGTAGAGGCCATGGCCCCCAGCATCCGTTTTGTGCGCGAGTACACGGAAGGGCTGGCCCAGGCGGCCATCAGTTATACCGGCGATATCCTGAATAAGGACAACCGCAAATACACCCTCCAATATTATATAGACCTGGCCAAACGCCTGGAGGACGCGGGCGCGCATATGCTGGCTGTAAAGGACATGGCCGGCCTGTTAAAACCGCAGGCCGCATCTGTACTGATCAGCGCCCTGCGC
Source organism: Chitinophaga agrisoli (assembly GCF_008386695.1). Classification (GTDB taxonomy): domain Bacteria; phylum Bacteroidota; class Bacteroidia; order Chitinophagales; family Chitinophagaceae; genus Chitinophaga; species Chitinophaga agrisoli. Next base: position 142,767 of record NZ_VUOC01000002.1, on the reverse strand, counting down.
GAATCCGTACAGCTACCTATTGTGCTGCATACGCACGATACTTCTTCCGTACAGGCGGCTACCTATCTAAAAGCCATAGAAGCCGGGGTGAACGTGGTGGATTGCGCCATTGCCTCCCTGAGCGGGCTTACTTCTCAGCCTAACCTGAATGCCATGGTGGCCATTATGGAAGGCAACGAACGGAGCCAGCCTATGAACCTGGCCTCCCTGAATGAATACAGCAACTATTGGGAAGACGTAAGAGGGCACTATTATCCCTTTGAATCTGATATGAAAGCCGGCACCGCCCAGATCTATGAGAATGAGATCCCCGGCGGACAGTATTCCAACCTGCGCCAGCAGGCGGAATCCCTGGGCCTGGGCGCCCAGCTGGAAACCATCAAACAGAACTACGCCGTTGTGAACCGGCTGTTTGGCGATATTGTAAAAGTAACGCCCAGCTCCAAAGTGGTAGGCGATATGGCGCTGTTTATGACGGCCAATAGCCTGAGTGCGGACGATGTGCTGGATGAGAGCCGTAACCTTTCATTCCCCGCATCTGTGACCGGGTTTTTCCGCGGCGACCTGGGCGTACCTTATGGCGGCTTCCCGGAAAAGCTGCAACGGATCGTGCTGAAGGGAGAAAAGCCCCTGCAGGGCCGGCCCAATGAGCACCTGCCGCCGGTAGATTTTGACAGCGATTTTGCCGCCTTCCAGCTCAAGTATCCGCAGGCGGAATTTTTGGATTACCTTAGTTATCATATGTTCCCCAAGGTATTTGATGAATATTATCATCATGCCACGGTGTACGGTAATGTAGAGGCCATTCCCACGCCGGCGTTCTTTTACGGGCTTAAGCTGGGAGAGGAGATCCTGGTCACCCTTGGCAAGGGCAAGACCATTATTGTAAAGCTGCTGTATGTGCAGCCGGCAGACGAAACTGGTATGCGCACCGTAGTATTTGAGCTGAATGGTTATACCCGCCGCGTACAGGTGCGGGACCGCTCTGTAGCCAGCCTGGTGCCGGTAAATAAAAAGGCCGCCAACCCGGAGCTGGAGATAGGCGCGCCTTTACAGGGCAAGCTGTCCAAGCTGCTGGTAAAAACGGGGGATATGGTAGGGAGCAATACGCCATTGTTCATTATTGAGGCCATGAAGATGGAGACAACGGTAACAGCTACGCGGGCTACCAAAGTGAAAGCCATCCATTTGCCGGAAGGCACCATGGTGCAGCAGGATGACCTGGTAGTGGAATTAGGAGATTAATTAGGTTGTTTATATCCATCAACCTGGAGGCTGCTTTCTGAAAAGGAAGCGGCCTTCTTGTTTTATTTTACTCCGCTTTAAGGCTTACCGCCGGATTGGCTACCGCCGCTTTAACGGCCTGTACACTGATCGTTAATAAGGCGATGAGCAGCGTAGCCGCCCCGGCCAGCACAAAGATCCACCAGCTGATGTGGGTGCGGTACGCAAAGCCCTGCAGCCATTGCTGCATGACCCATTGTGCAAGGGGGAACGCGATAACGGCGGCAATCAGCACCAGTTTCAGGAAATCCTTTGAGAGCATACCTGCAATATTAGCTATGGAGGCGCCCAGCACTTTGCGGATGCCTATTTCCTTTACCCGTTGCCGGGCGGCATACATAGAAAGGCCAAAAAGGCCCAGACAGGCGATCAGGACGGCCAGTACGGCAAAAGTGGTCACGATCCTGCCGGTACGCTGGTCCGTTTTATAGAGGTTGTCAAAGCTATCATCTGTAAAGGCATACGCCAGGGGCTGTCCGGGAGAAAAGGATAACCATTTCTTTTCTATCTGCGCCAGGATGCCCGGAATATCAGCGCTGCGCAGGCGCACGGTTATGCTGCTTGTTTCCAGACCCAGGTTTAAGGCCAGGGGCGTTATCTCATCCCGCAGGGAATTAAAATTGAAGTTCCGCACTACGCCAATGATATTATATGTCTGGAGCTTCCGGGCCTGCGGATCTGTGAGCCGGTATAGTTTTTTATCCAGGGGGGTGCCTATGCCAAGAAAACGCACTGCTGCTTCATTGATAATAAAGGCATTTGAGTCTGATGGCATGTTGGCGGAAAAGTTCCTTCCGCTTAGCAGTCTCATTTTAAAAGTGGAAATAAAATGTTCATCTACCGTCCAGCTTTGCATAGCAATAGCGGACCGCTGATCCAGTGCTGTGGAGGTAAAATAGGTGTCGCTGCTCCTGAATCCGTTTACGGGCAGGTAGCTGGTCATGGTGGCGTCTTCAATACCGCCTATGGTCATCAGCTCTTTTTTGAAGCTGACCGTCTGCGAGCGCAGTACATCCGTATTCTGGATGGTAAGCACCTGTTCGCGGTCAAAGCCAAGATCCTTGTGCTGTATGTATACCAGTTGGTTGTAAATAACGATAGTACCGGTGATGAGGATAATGGAAATGGAAAACTGGAACACTACCAGCGCATTCCGCAGCCATGAGCCTTTAAACCCCGTGGCCAGTTTTCCTTTCAGCACCTGTACCGGCTGAAAGGCGGACAGGAAGAATGCCGGGTAACTGCCGGCCAGTAAGCCAACCAGGAGTGTGAGGCCTGCCAGGCAGGCCAGCATACGTGGTTGGAACAAAGATTGGATACTGATATGTTTATCCGCCAGGCCATTAAACCAGGGCAGTAACAATACGACTATTACCAGGGCCGCTACCAGCGAGAAAAAACTTACCAGCAGGGACTCTGCCAGGAACTGCGCCACCAGCTGTTTACGGAAAGAGCCCAGCAGTTTCCTGACCCCTATTTCCCTGGCGCGGCTGGCGGAACGGGCTGTGGTAAGGTTCATAAAGTTGGCGCAGGCAATGAGCAGGATCAGCAGGGCAATGGCGGAAAATATATATACAAAAATGATGCTGCTGTTAGGGGATAACTCGCCTATCTTATTTGAATGCAGGTGAATGTCGCGCAGGGGCATAAGGGTACAGCGGGCGTAATTGCCCAGCCTTTTGAACTCTGCCAGGCTGGAATGGATGGCGCTTTGCAATAAGGGGCCTATATGGGCATCCATGACCTTATTGATCTCCGGCGTTAGTTTTGCAGGATCTGTGTTCTTGCGCAGCAGCAGATAGGTGTTATAGTTTTGGCTAAACCAGGACTGTTCGCTGCGGCTTTCTGCATTCTCCGACATGGAGATGAAAAAGTCGAAGTTAAAATGGGACTGTGCGGGAAGGTCGCGGATCACGGCGGTGATCTTGTAAGTGGATGTATTGTCGATCAGCACCGTTTCCCCTGCAACATCTGTGCGGTTAAAATATTTGCGCGCCATCCTTTCCGTGATCACCAGTGAGCCAGGCGCCTGCAATGCGGTACGGGGCTCGCCGGAAAGCACAGGGAGGGTGAATACATCAAACAAAGTGGAATCCGCATACACTACTTTTGTTTCGCGCAGTTGCTGCTGTCCTTTTTTTACCAGTATGCTGTTGTGGTACAGGAGCCGGGTATACTGCTCTACCTGCAGGAGGTCTTTGGCCAGCGTTGGCCCCAGCAGCGGCGGGGACTGTGCAAGGTCAAAATGGTTATCGCCGAATTTTACTTCATTATTGATACGGTAGATCCTGTCTGCATTTACATTATACCGGTCGTAACTTAATTCATCCATCACATAGAACACCAGCAGCAGGCAGGTGGCCAGGCCCATAGCCAGGCCAATAATATTAATAGCGGAGAATCCTTTATTGTTGGAAAGGCTGCGGAGCGCAATTTTCAGGTAGTTCTTCAGCATAGCGGCGGTATAAGAAGGTACTAGCCAGGTTGATCAAAGAAGGGACCGGAAAATTGAGCTGCTGGTAATTAATGCATTACGTATTGTGCATCCGTTGGGATTGTCCGGTTTTAATACAACGGATGTCCGGCGGCGGGCAGGCGGCCAATAAAAAAAGCGCGCCATTGCTGACGCGCCCCTTTATAAACCAATTCATAATATGCTTAGAATTTCTCCAGACCGCTAAAGAAGAAGCTGCCCTCTATCTCCGCGTTCTCGTCAGAGTCAGAACCATGTACAGCGTTACGGCCTATGGATTCCGCATACAGTTTCCGGATAGTGCCGGGCTCCGCGTTGGCGGGGTTGGTGGCGCCGATCAGTTTACGGAAGTCTTCCACAGCGTTGTCCTTTTCGAGGATGGCAGCCACGATATGGCCACTGCTCATGAATTCCACCAGCTCCCCGTAAAAAGGCCTTTCTTTATGCACCGCATAGAACTCGCCAGCTTTCTGAGTAGATAACCTGGTCATTTTGAGTGCCACAATACGGAAACCGGCAGTGTTTATCATTGCCAGGATAGCGCCAATATGCCCATTTTCTACTGCATCCGGCTTGATCATTGTAAAAGTTCTGTTACCCATACGTAGTTTAAGTTGATAGTCTTTATTGTCTTTAGTCGTCAGTCTTCTGGTCATATGATCAGCGGATAGCTAATCGCTGTTTTTAACCGGCGCAAAGGTAACCAGAATTTGTTTATCAGATAAATCCGGAGCAAAATTTTGAAATTCTGCACCAAATAAAGAACTTCGCACTTCGTTTTTAATAAACGCATAACAATATTTTATCATCCGCTTACTCAAGGTATGAAGCCGATCGAGGACATAAAGCCTTTGCTGGAAACCCCGAAGAAAGTGGTGATCACCATGCACCAGAAACCGGATGCAGATGCCATGGGCTCCTCATTGGCCATGTACCATTACCTGCGGCAGAAGGGGCACGAGATCACTGTTATTTCTCCGACAAATTTTCCGGATTTTTTAAAATGGATGCCTGGCGCTGACCTGGTGGTTGATTTCGAATCTTCCCAGGATAAGGCCATGAGCGCACTGGAAGCGGTTGATCTGCTTTTTTGCCTGGATTTCAATGCGTTATACCGCACCAAAGCCCTGGCGCCCTACCTGGAGCAGCTGAAAAGCATCCGGATACTGATCGACCATCACCTGGAGCCGCAGCCCGGCTTTGATTACGGCGTTAGCGATACAGCGGCCTCCTCCACGGCACAGCTGGTTTACGAAACGCTTTACAAATTGGGAGAAGAGCAGTATATTACCGACGAGATCGCGCAATGTATCTATGCCGGCGCCATGACAGACACCGGTTCATTCCGGTTCGCCTCCACATCGGCCCGGGTGCACCGCATGGTAGCAGATCTGCTGGATCGCGGATTAAAGCATGAGCTCATTCACCAGGCTATTTATGACAATTTCCTGGAAAACCGCCTCCGTTTCATCGGGCATAGCCTGCTGCACCGGATGGAAGTGTTTTATGAATATAATACGGCGATGATGGCCATCCCGTACACGGACCTGAAGCGGTTTGACCTGCAGACGGGCGATACGGAAGGGCTGGTGAACTTCCTGCTGTCCATACAGGGCATCAAGATGGCGGCGCTGATCATAGACAGGAGGGAGGAGGTAAAACTTTCTTTCCGTTCCAAAGGCAATTTTGACGTGAACACGTTTGCCCGGAAGTACTTTGAAGGCGGCGGCCATTTTAATGCGGCCGGCGGCAGAAGCACAGACGGCCTGGAAAGAACGGTGCAGCGCTTCATTAAAGCGATGGAAGAGAATGAGGACCTATTACAGTAGCAGTTTTTGATAACCAACTGATATGTAAGGCCTTTACCGGATAAACGTAGATCTTCATCATCATTAATAACAAAAAAAATTTCGATAAATACCTACAGATGAAAAAAAACAATCAGTTACTTGTAGCAGCATTAGGCCTGTTTATGGCCAGCTGCGGTACCGGCGGTCCCAAGAAAACACCGAATGGTGTGGAGTACACCGTACACAAATCAGGCAGCGGTGCGCAGCTTAAGCTGGGCGATACGGTGCTGATGAATATTACGCAACGCCTGAATGATTCTATCCTGGCAGAATCCCGCAAGATCGTGGGTGCTCCTGTACCGGTGCTGATCTCTAAATCACAGAACAAGTACGACCTGATGGAAGGCCTGGCCCTGTTGAAAGAAGGCGATAGCGCTACCTTTGTAATTCCCTGGGATTCTTTACCGGAACCTCGTCCGCCGTTTGGTAAAAAAGGCGACAAGCTGAAAGTAACTTTCGCTGTGGAGACCAAGTATTCTGCTGCTTTACAGACAGAGAAGGACGAAAAAGCGATAAAATCCTACCTGGACGAGCATAAGCTGAGCAATGCCACCAAAACTCCGGAAGGCGTGTACGTATCCGTTAGCCAGGCTGGCACCGGCGAAAAGCCCAAAGCTGGTGATACTGTATTTGTACATTACACCGGTAAACTGCTGAGCGGTAAGACTTTTGACTCCAGCCTGGATACCACTTTAAGGCCCGGCATGCCGCTGGAGCCGATCAAATTCCCCATCGGACAGGGTTTTGTGATCAAAGGTTGGGATGCTGGCATTGGTACCCTGCAAAAAGGCGCCAAAGCTACGCTGGTAATTCCTTCTGCACTGGCATATGGTCTGCAGGGCTCACCCCCGGCCATCCCCAGCAGCTCTGTACTGGTATTTGACGTGCAACTGGTAGATGTGAAGCCTGGTAAAGCACCCGCTGCTACGCCGGCTCCTGCTCCCGCTAAATAATCATCTTACTACAATAATGAAAAAGGATCGTTCCGGTGTAATGCCGGGACGATCCTTTTTTTATGATGGTTTGTTACTGTACGCCACTGAGGAAGGCGGTTACTTCCAGGTTCCCGTCTATGGGCGCTACTACAGATCTTGCAACACCGCCGGCTTCTATTACCCGGGTCATATCCAGCGTAAAAGTATGCGTACCGGCCGGCAGATCTCCAATAAGCACCGCGGCAGGGGGTACTGTGCCGCCCTGGCACCAGTTACGGGTAGGGTAACGCCAGGTCACCCCCGGGCCTTTGGCCCCGTTGGGATTGATGCCATCGTAATAACTGGCTGGCGTACAGAGCACTTTGGTGCTATAATTGCCTTTTTGCGTATTATCCACCAGCACGGTGTTGCGGCGCACCAGCCCTTCTTCGTTGCCATGGCCGGAGTTGGTGATATAAGCGGTAAGCTGCCGTACGGGTTTGGCCAGCTCAAAACTGACGCTTACCTGCGCTGTGCCGGTGATATTGCAGGAAAACAGGTTCCGGAAATACCGCGTGCTGTCATTTGCGGTGCTGCCATTGCTCAGGAACGAAGCATCCAGCCGGAAACCATCCAGCGCGCAAAAGCCGGTGTCTTTTTTCGTAGGGTCGGTATAGGTAGGATTGGCGGCCACCTGGTATACGATCCAAACGTCTTTATCCGTGCTGCGCAGATCGGGTGCAAAAGCGCTTACATCAAACGAATAATCGATCTTGTTAAAGGCATTGTATTGCAGGAAATAAGGCGTAATAAAACGCGCAATGCCGGTGCGTTCCTGCCAAACGCTGTCCGGTTGCAGGGGGCCGGCATAATTGAGCGGCGTTTTAATGTACCCGAATTCCGCTATGCGGTCCCAGCCATCATAACGGGCCTGCAGGGTAAAGTTCAGCTCCAGGCGGTTGCCTACCTGCTTTTTCTCATCTACGCTGAGCTTACGGGCAAACATATACCCATTGAGGCGGGTGGCGTTACCGTCATTCACTGCGCAGGTGCGCCAGGTTTGGCCAAAATCGTAGATGCCGTAAAAAGACAGCTGTTCTGCCAGTTTGATCCTAACATTGGAAATGGTGTCCGGCGGTACAGGATCGTCACTGCCGTTATTAGTGAGGGCCGCGGGTTTGTCTTTGGAACAGCCGGCGGCGGCAAGCAATAATACCAGTACCAGGTAAGGGATAATGGAAAAAGGGCGTTTCATAATTAGCATTTGGCCATTATGAACGCAGGAAACCGCTTTTTTCTGATAAGTTAACTTTCGCCGTCCACCAGCATTTCATAGAGCTTTATCTTCAGCTCTTCGAGGGATACGTCCTGTACCAGGCGGCCATCCTGCGCATAGGAGATCGTGGCCCGCTCTTCAGATACAATGATGGCCAGGTTATCGCTATGCTCTGTGATACCCACGCCGGAGCGGTGGCGCAGGCCAATGCGGGTAGGCAGGTTAGGATTGTCAGACACAGGGAGGATCACTTTGGCCGCCAGGATCTTATTGCCTACGATGATGAGCGCCCCATCGTGCAGCGGGCTGCTTTTGGAAAATATGCTTTCTATGAGCTTGGCGCTGATATTACCGTCAATGCCGATACTGCTGGCTGTGTCGAATTTTACCCTGTGGGTGGTGGCGATCACGATGAGGGCGCCGGTATGCCGGGCGGCAAGATGGCCTACGGCAATGATCACTTCATTGATAATGTTCTCTTCTTCGCGGTAGCTCTTAAAACGGTCTGGCATAAACAGCTTGGTAAAAAAGCTGTCTTTACTGAGCGGCGTTTTCTTGCCCAGCACCAGCAGGAACTTGCGGATCTCCGGCTGAAATATAATGATGATGGCTATGAGGCCTACATTGATAAAGTTCTGTAAGATATTGGTAAGGATAGGCATGCCCAGGGCCACTACCAGGAAATAGGCCAGGTACACCATCAGCAGGCCCACAAATATGTTAAAAGCAAGGCTGCCTTTGAGCAGGCGGTATAATTGAATGACCAGGAAAATGACGATCAGCAGGTCCAGAATATTTAGCCAGTTAAATCTATATCCGTAAAGTTGAAACATATCCATAGCTGTAAAAATAGGTAATCATTATTATATGATCGTCAGTTGATTGCCATCATTCACTCATTATTACGGATATATTGCCAGATCTTAACTGTTTCCACAGCAGGTTTTACATCATGCACCCGCAACAGTTGTACGCCTTGTTGCAGGGCCAGTGTATGGATGACCGTGGTGCCGTTCAGGGCTTCTTCCGGCGTAGTGCCCAGCAGGCGGTAGATCATGGATTTGCGGGATACGCCGGCCAGCAGCGGGCAGTCCAGCACCTGGAAAAGGTGCAGGTGGCGCAGCAGGGTATAATTATGGGCCAGTGTTTTGCCAAAACCAAAACCGGGATCAATGATCACATCGCGGATGCCGGCGGCCCGGCATTGGGCCAGCTTTTGAATAAAATAATCCAGCACCTCGCGCACTACATTCTCATACTGCGGGTCCTTTTGCATGGTAGCGGGCGTGCCTTTCATGTGCATGGCTATATAGGGCGCCTGCAGGCGGCCCACGGTTTCCAGCATCTGCGGGTCCATTTCGCCGGCGCTGATATCGTTAATGATAGCGGCGCCTGCATGTACGGCTTTTTCCGCCACGGAGGCATAGTAGGTATCTACAGAAATAATGGCGTCCGGGTAATGGTTAATAAGGGCATGGATGACGGGCAGCAGGCGCTCCTGTTCTTCCTGTGCGCCTATTTCCACGGCCCCTGGCCGCGAGCTTTGTGCGCCCAGATCCAGGATGGCGGCGCCGGCAGCCAGGTGCTGGCCGGCTTTTTCTATGATATGATGCAGATGCCGGCTACGGCTTTCCGCATAAAAAGAATCGTCTGTTATATTGATGATGCCCATTACAACCGGCTCCGCCAGGTTGAGCAGCTTGCCGCGGCAGTTGATGGTGTATGGCGTTAGTTTCACAATTTTCTTTATTTTGCCCTGCAAATTAAAATTTTATTGCCTTAATAACGATCATGAACAAAACCTTAGCACAATACCAGCAGGCCGTGGGAACATGTAAGGACATATTCATCAAGAAAACACAGGATTACGGCACTTCCTGGAGGGTACTAAGGCCCGTATCTGTTACCGATCAGCTTTTTATCAAAGCGCAGCGTATCCGTAACATACAGGAACTGGGCACACAGAAGGTGGAAGATCATATAGACGGCGAGTTCCGCGGTATCGTGAACTATGGCGTGATAGGGCTTATACAGCTGGGCCAGCTGCCCGGCAGTCCCTACCAGGATCTGCCGGTAGCGGAAGTATCCCGCCTGTATGATGATAAGATCCGTTTTGTGCAGGATATCATGGAAAATAAGAACCATGATTATGGCGAGGCCTGGCGCGATATGAGCCAGGAGTCTTTTGTAGATCTGATCCTTACCAAACTGCTGCGCATTAAGCAAATACTCCGTAACGAGGGCAAAACACTGATCTCCGAAGGCATAGACGCCAACTTTGTAGATATTATCAATTATGCGCTGTTTGCGCTGATCAAAATAGAAGAAAATTCTTAATGTACTATGAAAATTATCCTGAACCTATTTAGGGTACTCGTGGGTGTACTCTTTATCTTTTCCGGCCTTATCAAGGCCAATGACCCGCTGGGGCTCAGCTATAAAATGGATGAGTTCTTTGACGTGCTGCACCTTGCTTTTCTCTCGCCCTACTCCCTGGTACTATCAGTGACCATGAACGTGTTCGAGATCATAGCCGGCGTAGCGGTGCTGCTGGGCTACCGGATGCGCCTGTTCTCTTTCCTGTTATTATTACTCATCCTTTTCTTCACCTTCCTGACGGGTTTTGCGCTGTACAGCGGCAAGATAAAGGAATGCGGTTGCTTTGGCGATTGTATCAAACTCTCTGCAGAAGGTACTTTCTATAAGGATGTGGCGCTGCTGGTCATGATCCTGGTGATCTTCTTTTACCGGGACCGCATACAACCGCTGTTCCGCAAGGGGGCTTCCAATATGATCATGATCGGAAGCCTGGTATTTGCGCTGGGCATACAATGGTATACGTTAAGCCATCTGCCCTTTGTGGACTGCCTGGCCTATAAGGTGGGCAATAACATACCGGAGAAAATGAAACTGCCGCCGGGCGCTACGCCGGATGTGTATGAAACTAAGATGATCTACGAAAAGGACGGTAAGCAAAAGGACTTTACGATGGATAACTATCCCTGGCAGGACAGCACCTGGAAGTTCGTAGACCGGGTAGATAAGCTGGTGAAGAAAGGCAATGCAGAACCGGCCATTAAGGATTTTACCCTTACTGATCTTGACGGCGGCAACCAAACGCAGTCCATCCTGGAAGAGACCAAGCCGGTATACCTGTTCCTGGTACTAAACACGGCTACCGCCGGTGAAGGCTGGGATCAGCAAATGCAGGCCCTGCAGCAAAAGATCCATAACGGAGAAGCGTATATTTACGGCGTGACCGCATCTTCCAAAGAGGCGGTAGCCGCATTCAGCGCGCAGCACGGGCTGCACTTCCCCTTTATGCAGATGGACGCCACCGCTATTAAAACAGCGGGCCGCAGTAACCCTTGCCTTATCCTGCTGGAGAAGGGTACCATCAAGGGAAAATGGCATTATAACGATATACCGTAAACGGCGGGCTTTTAAAGCCTGTGATCATATGCGTTTCCTGCTCAGGAAAATATTATATGGAATACTGGTACTATTAGGCGTAGTAGTACTGGTATTCCTTTTGTTTAATGTGCTGCCCGGCGATCCTGCGCGTTTAACGCTGGGGCAGCGGGCGGATGTGGCCTCGCTGGAAAATGTAAGGCGGGAGCTGCACCTGGATAAACCGCTACCGGTACAGTTCCTGTTGTACCTGAACGATCTTTCGCCTGTTGGCATACACACGGAGCAGGAAGCCCGTAACCAGCTCCATTATGTTACGCTCCTGCATATCTCCTCCTCAAAAATACTGGTGCTGAAAACCCCTTACCTGCGCCGCTCTTACCAGGGCAAAAAGGATGTATGGGAGATCCTTACAGAGGCCCTGCCGGGCACCTTGCTGCTGGCGCTGGCGGCTATGCTGTTTGCTACAGTAGCCGGTATAGCGCTGGGCGTGCTCTCTGCTGTAAAACAAAATACCTGGATGGATACAGGGGCGATCTTTGCCAGTGTGCTGGGCATCTCGGTGCCTTCTTTTTTTGCCGGCATTGTGCTGGCTTACCTGTTTGGATTTGTATTAAGCACATATACCGGGCTGCATATGACGGGCAGCCTGTTTGATGTAGACCCTTTTGCCGGCCGGGTGCTGAACCTGCGTAACCTGGTACTGCCGGCCATTACCCTGGGTATACGGCCGCTGGCTATCATCGTGCAGCTAACCCGCAGCGCTATGCTGGATGTGCTGCACCAGGATTATATCCGTACAGCCTATGCCAAAGGGCTGGGCCACCAGGCGGTGATCTGGAAACATGCGCTGCGCAATGCGCTGAACCCGGTGGTAACGGCGGTAACCGGTTGGTTTGCCGAGCTGTTGGCCGGGGCCTTTTTTGTTGAGTATATTTTTGGCTGGAAAGGTATTGGCAAAGTAACGGTGGATGCGCTGGAGAAGTTTGACTTTCCTGTGCTAATGGGCGCCGTATTATTTACGGCGGGTATTTTTGTGATCATTAACCTGCTGGCGGATGTGCTGTACCGGATCGTTGACCCCCGGATAAAGCTGTAACTGCTTCTAACGTTTTAACCGCTGCTGGGCAAAGGCAAATGCTGGCCGCAGGTCCCCAAAGCTGATCTTCTCCCTTACCAGGTTATATACCTGTTGCTGCTGTTCATTCAATTCCATCTTAAATGCAGGCTGACCATAGTGCACAAAGCTGTTTACCGGTTTGCGGGTACGGGTGCGGTGATGTTTTGCCTGGAGCGGGGCGGGGAGGCCGTCAGCATCGCCGGCATAGCCCAGGGCAATGCCCGTAACGGGTTGATAGCCTTCCGGTATGTCAAATATTTCATAGATATGCTCCAGGTCTATACCGGCAGCCTCGCATACCTGCAGCCCTTCGCTTACGGCCTGCACGGTAAGGTTCGCCACGGCCAGGCCTACATCGTGCCAGGCAAAGGGGTTGGGCGCGCCATTATGGTCAAAGTACATTTTTGCCACGGCCACCATGAGCACGGGGGCGGTAAATGCCCAGGCCTGGTTGTCTTCATTAAAGCATTGGAGCAGTTGCTGGTAGAGCGGCGTATCCTTTGTGGCGACTATAAAATGCCAGGGTTGTTCATTATGGCAGGAGGGCGCAAGGCGGGCGGCTTCAAAAAGAGAGCTCAGGGTGGCGGCGGGCACCGGGCTCTCCTGGAATGCCTTTGGGCTCCAGCGCTGTAGCAGCAGCGGGTGTACGGGGGCGGTGGTGGCAATGATGTTTTGCATGTGAATTATTTACTGCAAATATCCGTTGAGACATGGGACGGCTGCCATACAAAACAGGGGTAGGACTATACTTTTCCCGGATAACTTCAGGTGGTCCGGTATCTTTCCCGGATCATTTCCCGGAACTGCTCCGGCGTTTCGCCGGTATGTTTCTTAAAGAACCTATAGAAATACGTGGATTCATTGAAATTAAGCCGGTAGGCGACCTCTTTTACGCTGGACGAGGTATGTACCAGCAGGCGCTTGGCTTCGAGGATTATACGGTCTGCAATAAGCTGGGAAGTGGGTTTTCCGGTCTGCTGTTTCACCACATCGCCCAGGTAACCGGGCGTGAGATGCAGCATCCCGGCATAAGCGGCGGCGGATTTCTCTTCAACAAAGTGCTGGCCAATGAGCGTTTGCAATTTCCTTACCAGGCGCGCATCGTTGGTAAGATCCCTGGCCGGGCTGCGGGACGAAGCAATGCGGCTGATATGGGACAGCAGTATATCCAGGTAGTGCTGTATGATGCGCTGGCCCATAGGTTGCGGCTGTTCATACTCCGCCAGCAGCTGGCGGCAGATATTGGTGAGCAGGGTGGTCTCATCGCCGGAAAGCGACAGCTGTTTATCCATCCATTCCAATTCATCCAGCAGGGGATGGGCCAGGATCAGATCCCGCGCAAAGAAGAGCAGCATGGCCCGTACTTCCTGTTCGGTATCCTGCTCCTGATGTACATGGTGCACCTGGTAAGGTACCATGATGTGCAGGGAATTGGGCGTGATGGTATATTCCCTGAAATCTACCAGGTGTTTGCCGTACCCTTTTTCTACGATGGTAATGGCATAGAAATCATGACGGTGCGGTGTTTTTACCCACTCTCTCTTCTCTTCATCACGAGGGCTTTTTATTTCCCTTATCATGAACTGTGTAGCAGCGGAGGGCTGTATCGGGTAGGTGGGTATGACGGTATGCTCCTTTGACATGCGGGTCCTGTTGGTCCGATGAGTACAAACATAGGATAAAAAAGTATGTAAACTAAGATGGCTTGTTCGCTAAATTTGATAAGGATACTTCAATTCACTTCCCGTTCACGTTTAACGTAAACAATCAAATGGTATGACATCTGCCAGCATGTTATGAACGCAGCGGGGCAGCCTTTCCCCTTAGGCGGCCCCGCTTTTTTATGCAGAAATTCCGTATATTACAGCTACCTGTCAAGACCCCATTTTCATATTGTTTAAGGCTACCGGTTGTTATGTATGCAGATGGATAGTTACGGCTTTATCCCCGGCTGTGAGGGCTTACTATGTCAATTGCTGTTATGTATTATGTTCGCACTTTTTTATGGATTACACTGGTGATAGTGGCCATTACCATGCTGGTACGCAGCTGGGAACGGCAATTCCCGGATAAGGACCTGAGTTTGGATTCCCCTCCTTATGCAGATTCCGCCTTATTGTATACGGACTGGCAGGCGCCGGATACCGCCGCCATTCCCGCCACCAGGGCGGGGACTGAAATACGTTACGGACTGGCGCTGATCACCCATACAGCCCGTTACCTGGGGCCTAAGGGCAGCGTGGCCGCCATCACAAACGGCATGGATTGCGGGGATTGCCACCGTAATGCAGGCACGCTGCTGATGGGCAATAATTTCTCTGCGGTAGCGGCCACCTATCCCCGGGTGGGAGAGCGGAGTGGCCGTTTGGAATCCATTCCCTGGCGCATCAACGATTGTATACAGCGGCATCTGAACGGGCAGCGCCTGGATAGCAGCGGCAAAGAAATGCGGGCTATGGTGGCTTACCTGTTATGGATAGGCAAGGATGTGCCCAGGGGCATCCGGCCGCGCAATGCGGCCCTGCCGCAGTTGCCATACCCGGACCGGGCTGCGGATACGGCCAGGGGCCGCGTGGTCTATATGGATCATTGCCAGGTATGCCACGGGGGCCAGGGCGCCGGCGTAAAGGACAACGAGGGCATCAGCTACGTATATCCCCCGGTGTGGGGCGCTAACAGTTATAGTATAGGCGGGGAATTTTACCGGATCTCCCGGCTGGCTGCTTATATACTGTATAATATGCCCCCCGGAGATACCGCCATGCTGAGCGCCGCAGACAGCTGGGATGTAGCAGCCTATATTAATGCAAAGCCGCATCCGGAAAAGTTTTTCCCGCATGACTGGCCTGATCCGCTCAGGAAGGCTATAGATTACCCCTATGGGCCGTTTGCGGATACATTTAATGCGCGGCACCATAAATACGGGCCGTTTAAACCAATAGAGGCAGCCAGGAAACAACGTTACAGGTAGGACGTAGAAATTGCCGGAAAATGTGGCGGTTTATTGCGGACTTTCCCTTATCTTAGAGAAGCGATCTAAACCTTTAAACCTAATCATTCTGTAATAAGCGCCATCGTATCTTAACCCGGACCGAAACACTTTATTGTTCATTATAAACCCAACAGGAGTTCCGTGAGAAAGACCAGGTTTATCATTCATTATTCATATTGCCAATATTGCCAGGCAGCTTTGCCGGCCGGGTACGTGTTGTGAAATAGTGTGCCGTGGGCTGTCCGGATCTTACAAAACCGATAAAATTTCGTTGTTTATAGTCTCCCTCAGTTTAACTATGGTTCAAGTTTCCCGTTTGCCTTTTGGCAGACGGGATTTTTTTTTACCTTTTCTGTAACAAAGCAATTTTACGGTCGTCTTCTTAGTATAAAACATCGTACAAACGCCGTTCATGTCTTTAGAACTGTTTCATTCCCAGGTAGTACCCATCCGGCCAAAGCTTTACCGCTTTGCTTTCCGCCTGTTGAACAATGAAGAGGATGCTAAGGACATTATCCAGGACGCCCTGCTGAAGGTATGGCATCAACAGGACCGGATGGCGGAGCTGCAAAACCTGGAGGCCTGGTGTATGCGTATTGTGCGCAACCTGGCGCTGGACCGGCTGAAGTCGAAGAAATACCGCAGCACTGAAATGCTGGACCGGGCAGGTGAAATGGAGGCGGCACATCAGCCAGACCCGCACCTGGCCGCAGAACAACAGGATGTAATGGGCCGCGTGCACCGGATCATCAACGCACTGCCGGAAAAATACCGTACTATTATACAGCTAAGGGATGTGGACGGTTTTTCCTATCAGCAAATTGCCGACATCCTGGAACTAAACATGAGCGAAGTGAAGATCAACCTGCACCGTGCCCGGAAAGCCGTGCGGGAGCAATTACAAAATATACAGGTATATGGATTACAATAAAATACGAGCGCTGCTGGAGTTATACTGGGAAGGCGAAACCTCGCTGGAGGAGGAGGAGATGCTACGCCATTTTTTTGTAACGCACACAGCTGCGCTGCCGGAAGACCTGCGGGAGGCAGCCCCGTTGTTCCGCTACTTCCAGGCGGAAAAGGAGCAGGAACTGCCGGCCTGGGAAATACCCCGGGTGGCGCCCCTGCCTGGAAGCAGGCCCTGGCAGCACTGGATGAAATATGCGGCGGCGCTGTTGATGATGGCCGGCGCTGGTTACAGCGTGCAGCAGTATATCGTTCGGCATAACGAACTATCCGCAGCGGCCTGGCAGCAGGACACCTATCAGGACCCGGAAAAAGCCTACCAGGAAGCGCAAAAGGCCCTGGAACTACTGTCAAGGAACCTGAATAAGGGCACGGAGCAGATGGAGAAGCTGGCCTATTTTAACGAGGCAACAGATAAAATAAAGCGCAATTAATATAGTAACAAACAACCATTTCTCATTACGGATCACAGTGTTGGTATTGCATAGCACGATACGAATGAAGGTATAATCGGATGTCCGGACATCCGGTCCGGCGCCCGTATTCATCAATCCATCCGTTATCCCGCATTCAACATCAAACGAACAAACTATGAAAAAGATCACGATCATATTAATATTTATTGCAGCCAGCCTGCAACTATCCGCCCAGGTACAGACCAGCGTAATAGACCGTTTTTTCCAGAAATATGAAGACGACCGCAGTTTTACCCTGGTGAGCATCACCCCCAAGATGTTCAGCATGTTCAGTAAGCTGGATATCAACACCGGCGAAGGACAGCAGTTCATGCAGGTGGTAAAAAAGCTGAAAGGCCTGCGCATCCTGGCGAAAGAAGACGCCAAAGACGGCTCCAGATTGTATAAAGAAGCAGCAAACTTTCTTACCAAGGATTTTGAAGAACTGATGACCGTACGCGACGATGATACGGACCTGAAATTCCTGGTAAAGGAAAATGCGAAAGGCAATATCTCTGAGCTGGTCATGCTGGTAGGCAGTACAGATGAATTTGTTGCGATGAGCCTCCTGGGAGATATTGACCTGAACGAGATCTCACAGATCGCAAGCGGCATGAATATACATGGTATGGATAACCTCAAAAAACTAAAGAAATGAAACAGCTCACTGCCCTGCTGATATGCCTGGCTTTTTTAGCCGGCCCGGCTACTGCTCAAGAGAAATACCTGAAGAAATTCCAGCGCCAGTGTGGTGATAGCGCAGAAACCTTACGTGCTGGCCTGGGCTTCCTGATAAAAATAGGCGGCGCCCTGATACCCGCCCGCCTGATTGGAGACGAACAGGATGAAGCGGTGGTTGCCAAACGTTTAATGCAGAAGATCAGCCGGCTGAAAGTATATTATATCGACGGCCCGGTTAACAGTGAATCGCTACACCAGCTGCGCAGGAACCTCATTGAAAAAGAGCATATGGAAGAGCTGATGACCGTACGTGATGAAGGCAGCACCATATATATGCTTAACAAAGGGAAAGATGATGAATTGGGAAATGTGGTGATGCTGTTAAAGGACGAAGAGGAACTGGTAATGGTGCACCTGCACACCAGCCTTTTAATGAGCGATGTGCAGAATCTTATTGACCATTTTGCGAAGAATGACTAACTGATGTGCAGATATGCAAATGTGCAAATGAGATGCAGCCATGCATTATCATTTGCACATTTTTATTTTATGATCACTTCCCGTACAGCCGGTTCTCCCAACATTTCATTTACGAGTTTGATGATCTTGTCTTTAGCGTAGTTAAGTTCTTGTTTAAGGGGAGCTACATTGGTAGTGATGATCAGCTTAGCGTCAAAGAGCTGGATACTTTCCGTATACCGGGCAATGGTCTTACCCATCATCTGTTCCCAGTTTTCCTGTATACGCACTTCCATCATCCGCGGTTTCATGCGGCTTTTATTCATATATTCCCGGAGGGCATCTCCTATTGAGCTGATACCATGACGCATAAGGGCAAATATAGGCATTAATGAGGACGTTGCCGTATTTAATCGGCCATTAACCACCGCGTAACAAACTTGTATCACCATAACGGCTATGGCGTATTAATCGTTGGTTGCTTCCATTTCAATCAACTGAAATTCAGCCGCATTTTCTGCAAAGGCATCATTCAAACGGGATGCATGTGTATCTGTTATAAATACCTGTCCGTATTCTTTACTGTTCACTAGCCGGATAAGACGCGTTACGCGTTCCTGGTCTAGTTTTTCAAATACATCATCCAGCAGCAGGAGCGGAGGGAATTTTTTCTGTTGTTTGACCACTTCGTATTGGGCCAGTTTGAGGGCAAACAGGAAACTTTTGCGTTGGCCCTGGGAGGCGCTGGACTTCATGGCATGATCATCCAGCAGGAAAAGGAGATCATCACGGTGGATGCCGCCGCTGGTGCGCTGCAAGATCATATCCTTATGGCGGTTGGCAGCCAGGAGGGCCGGCAGGGATTGCTCCAACAGGTGGCACTGGTACTGGATGTTCACCACCTCATGTTTGCCGGCCAGGTAATCATATAGTTTTTGCACCTGTTGTATAAAGGCAGGCAGGAATTCCTGGCGTTTTTCAAATACGGGTACGCCGTGCTCCGCCAGCTGCTGGTCAAATACGTCCAGCAAGGCGTCCTGGTTGCGGCCCTGTGTGGCAATGGTCTTGAGCAGGCTGTTCCGTTGCTGCAGCACTTTATTGTAAGTGATCAGGTGCTCCAGGTAGCCGGGATACAGCTGGGAGAGCAGGCCATCGAGCCATTTACGGCGCTCCTCGCTGCCGCCCAGGATGATCTCCGCATCGTCCGGGGCGATCATCACGGCGGGGAACTGGCCGATGTGGCGGGAAAAGCGGTCGTAGCTGTCGCCATCCAGGGAAATGTCCTTTTTGCCATCCTTAAGGGTGCATATGATCCGGTGCTCCTGGCGGTTGCGCTCCAGCAACCCATCCAGGCGGAAGCCGTTGGTATGGTACTGGGTATTCTGCCCTTCGTTACTGCTAAAATAGCTTTTGGTGAAGCAGAGGTAATAAATGGCGTCCAGGAGATTGGTCTTACCGCTGCCGTTGCGGCCGGTAATGCCCACCACCCGTTTTCCGAAGCGGAAGGCCCGGTGTGCGTAGTTCTTGAACTGGGTAAGCGATATTTGACTGACTGTTAGCAGGATATAATATTATTATATGTTATGCCATCGTTGATGGCGGGTAGTCTATGACCGTATCCTCTTATATATGTTTTCCGTTACATACTACGAATTGTGGGCCATAGATTAGAGGACTAAAGCGCAAATTTACAGGTAATTGTAACAGTTATTTAGTTTTTAGGATTTTCCTGTTATATTTGCGGACAAATTTAGAAATAGTGGCTACTAAAACAGACGCGAAGACGAAGTTTACCAAAGAAACGTACTTGTACTGGTATGAATTGATGCTTTTACTGCGCCGCTTTGAAGAAAAGGCCGGACAGTTATATGGTATGCAGAAGATCCGTGGTTTTTGTCACCTGTACATTGGACAGGAAGCAATTGCTGCAGGTGCGATGACTGCTTCCAAACCTTCAGATAAATTTATCACTGCTTACCGCGATCACGCCCTGGCTATTGCCAAAGGTATTACCGCAGACGCCTGTATGGCGGAACTGTATGGTAAAGCCACCGGCTGTTCCAAGGGTAAGGGCGGTAGTATGCACTTCTTCTCTAAAGAGAAGGGCTTTTTTGGCGGTCACGGTATCGTAGGCGCACAGATTGGCACCGGTGCAGGTCTGGCTTTTGCGGAGCAATACCAGGGCACTGACAATGTGGTATTTTGTTTCTTTGGCGATGGCGCTGCCCGTCAGGGTATCCTGCATGAGACCTTTAACATGGCCATGCTGTGGAAGCTGCCCGTGATCTTCGTTTGTGAGAACAACATGTACGCCATGGGTACTTCCGTAGAGCGTACCTCCAACGTACTGGATATCTATAAACTGGCAGAAGCCTATGAAATGCCCAGCGATACCATTGACGGTATGAGCTGTGAGGCAGTAACAGAAGGTTTTGACAGGGCCGTGAAACGCGCCCGCGAAGGTAATGGCCCTACCCTGGTAGAGGTGAAGACCTACCGTTACCGCGGTCACTCCATGAGCGATCCTGCCAAGTACCGTACCAAGGAAGAAGTAGAGGAATATAAGGAGAAAGATCCCATTACGCTGGTGCTGAAAACCATCCAGAAAAACAAATGGGCAACAGAAGCTGAGATCGAGGCAATCAACGAGAAAGTAAAAAATGAAGTGGAAGCTTGCGTAAAATTTGCGGAAGAATCTCCCTGGCCTTCAGATGATGAGCTGCTGAAAGACGTTTACGTACAGCAAGATTATCCCTTCATTGTGGACTAATATTTTTGTAGTAATTAGCAGTTAGTCGTTAGTTATTGGTGAACAAAGCGAATATTTGCCTGCTCACTAATTACTAACGATTTACTGCTAAAAAGCTATTAGGTAAGTACCTATGAGTAAAAACTGATAACAAATTTAAAAATGGCAGAAACAAAACATACCGCCGCTACAACTGAACCCAAAGCCAGTCAGGACTTTGACCTGCAAGACTCTCTGCACAAGGCAGAAGATTTTTATCAAAAGAATAAGAACGTCATTAATATTGCCCTGCTGGTAGTGGTATTGATCGTAGGCGGTTCCTATGCTTATAACCGTTTTTATAAAGTTCCTAACGAAAGGAAAGCGCAGGAGATGATCTTCCGCGCGCAGCAGTATTTTGCCGCTGATTCCTTCCGCCTGGCGCTGAATGGCGACGGTAACAACTATGGGTACTTACAGGTAATAAACAAATACGGTGGCACTAAAGTGGGCAACCTGGCAAAATATAGCGCCGGCGTTTGTTATGTAAAGCTGGGCGAGTTCCAGAAAGGCATTGACCTGCTGAAGGACTTTAACGGTAACGACAAACTGGTACAGGCCTACGCTTATGGTCTTACCGGCGACGCCTATATGGAGTTGAACAAAACTGAAGACGGCATTGATTATTATAAGAAAGCGGGTCACTACAGCGATAACGAGCTCACTGCTCCGCTGTACCTGTTCCGTGCAGGCCTGGCGCTGGAAAAAGCTGGCAAAGCCCAGGATGCTGTAGCTATCTACAAAGAGATCAAGGAAAAATACCCTGCTACCAACGAAGGCCGCGAAATGGACAAGTACCTGGCGAGGCTGGGTGAAGTGAGGGAGTAATTATCAATTGAACGATTTATGTCAATACATAATCAGGCATTAATGAACGATACTGGCATCCTCCATTTAGAGGATGCCAGTGTTGTTATGGTCTATACCGAATGGAATGATACGGTCATCAATGAATTGGTAGCGGGCTGTGAGCGTACCTTGCAACATTATAATGTAAGCAGGGTGGCCAAGCTGCAGGTACCGGGGGCGTTTGAGCTGCCGTTTGCCTGCAAACAGTACTGGGAGGCTACCAAGGGCACAGGGTCACAACCTGGCGCTATTATTGCTTTTGGATGCGTAATACGCGGCGGAACCCCGCATTTCGAGTATGTTTGCGATGCAGTAACTTCCGGTATTACCCAATTGAACCTGCAGTTGCCTGTTCCCGTTATTTTTGGCGTGCTTACCGTAGATAATATGGAGCAGGCCGTAGAACGGCTGGGCGGCCCGCATGGGCATAAAGGCGAAGAAGCCGCCGTTACCGCGCTGAAGATGATTGCCATGCAACGCTCACTGCGTAAATAGCTGCGGCCAATGGCCAAGACTAGTGGCTAACGACTAATAATCTACGTGCAATGAATGTACAGCTTTTCATACCCTGTTTTGTGGACCAACTGTTCCCTGAAACAGGGTTTAATATGGTAAAGGTGCTGGAAAAGCTGGGGTGTAATGTTAACTATAACCCCAATCAAACCTGCTGTGGACAACCGGCCTTTAACGCCGGCTACCGGGACGAATGCCGGTCCGTAGCCAGCAAATTCCTCAAAGACTTTCACACATATGACTATATTGTTGCGCCCAGCGGCTCCTGTACCGGGTTTGTGCGCAACTATTACGGTAAGCTGTTCGATAACTCTGCCATGCACAATGACGTGAAACAGCTGCGCAAGCACCTGTACGAGTTCACAGAATTCCTGACAGATGTACTGAACATTACGGATCTGGGCGCTACCCTCAACGGGGTAGGCACTTACCATGACGCCTGTGGCGCGCTGCGCGAATGCGGGATCAAGGAAGGGCCACGCCGCCTGTTATCCAGTGTAAAAGGCCTGGAGCTGCGGGAGATGAATGACTGCGAGGTATGCTGCGGTTTTGGCGGCACGTTTTCCGTAAAGTTTGAGCCCATTTCCATTGGTATGGGCGAACAAAAAGTGCTGAACGCTATTGACAGCGGCGCGGATTACCTGATCTCTACTGATCTTTCCTGCCTGATGCACCTGGATGGATATATCCGTAAACACGGGCATTCCATCAAGACCATGCATATTGCGGATGTACTGGCCAGCGGATGGTGAGGAGCAGCATTTAGCTGTTAGCGCCCGGCGGGAGCGCATGATTACACCAAAGACTAATCACTAAGACAATATATGAATTACTGGCTTGTAAAATCAGAACCTGTTAAATACTCCTGGGATCAGTTTGTGAAGGATGGTAAGACCTTCTGGGATGGCGTACGCAATTATGCGGCGCGCAACAACCTGAAAGCCATGAAAAAAGGCGATACAGTGTTTTTCTATCACAGCAATGAAGGGCTGGAGATAGTAGGCATTGCAGAAGTGCTGAAAGAACATTACCAGGATCCTACCACCACAGACGCCAACTGGGTAGTAGTAGACCTGAAACCCGTAAAGGCGCTGAAGCAGCCCGTTACGCTGGCACAGGTAAAAGCAGAAAAACGCCTGGCTAACCTGCAGCTGGTAAAGCTGAGCCGCTTGTCTGTAAGCGCTGTAACGGCGGATGAATATAAGGTGATCATGGAAATGGCAGGCATGAAATAATGTGCTAATGTGCGGATGTGCAGATGTGCAAATGAAATGCAGCGATGCATCATCATTTGCACATTTTTGTTTTACGGCATACACACATTAGCACATTAGCATATTAGCACATTAACCCAGGTTCCCTTTCTTCAGTTCCTTTACCGCGTAATCGCAGGCCCTGGCGGTTAATGCCATATAGGTAAGGGAAGGGTTCTGACAGGCGGATGAGGTCATACAGCTGCCATCTGTAATAAACACATTAGACACTTCGTGTAACTGGTTCCACTTATTGAGCACAGAAGTGGCGGGGTCCAGGCCCATACGGGCGGTGCCCATTTCATGCACACATTCCCCACCCACATAATCGTAGTCGAAACCGGCGATGTTTGAAAAGCCGCTTTGCTCCAGCATGTCAATGGCGCTGGCTTGTATATCCTTACGCATATGACGCTCATTGGCGCCCAGCTCAAACGAGATCTTTGCCTGTGGCAGGCCCCAGGAATCTGTTTTGGTGGTATCCAGCGTAACGCGGTTCTCTGCGTAGGGCAATACTTCGCCCCAGCCGCCCAGCCATATAGCCCATTTACCGGGGCGGGTAAGCGCCCGTTTAAAATCTGCGCCAAAACCAGGCATGTTAACATTATCTTCCCAGGCTTCCCGTTCCGCATAACCCTGGAAACCAAACCCTCTCACATAGTCTTCTCTTTTGGTGGCGTTGTTGAGGTTGCGGAAGCGGGGAACATAAAAGCCGGCCGGTCTTCTGCCAATATAATACCGGTCATCAAAACCTTCAAAATCCGCTTTGGCGCCTGCTTTAATATGATGGTCCATCAGGTAACGGCCTACCAGGTCATTGTTATTGCCCAGCCCATTGGGAAAGGCGTCTGATTTCGACTGAAGCAGGATGGAAGCAGTTCCTATGGTAGAAGCGTTCAGGAAAATGATACGCGCATAGTATTCATGGCGCTCTTTGGTCTCCGTGTCGATCACTTCCACGCCAATGGCCTTTTTCTTATCCTTATCATAGATCACGGAGGCTACGGTCGAAAAGGGGCGGAGGGTGAGGTTACCGCTGGCCCGGGCGGCGGGCAGGGTAGCGGCGTTGGTGCTGAAATAGCCGCCATAGGGGCAACCACGGTGACACAGGTTACGGTACTGGCAGGGCGTGCGGCCATGCCAGCCTTTGGTAAGGTTGGCCACGCGGGCAATGGTCACCAGGCGGTCGTTATATTTCTTTTGCAGCTGTTCTCGGAAATGCAGTTCCAGGCAATTGAGCTCCATGGGCGGCAGGAACTGTCCGTCCGGGAGGTGTGGCAGGCCTTCTGCCTGTCCGCTGATGCCCGCATAGGATTCCACGTAATCGTACCAGGGGGCCAGATCCTGGTAGCGGATGGGCCAATCGACCCCATAGCCGTCTTCCAGGTTTGCGTTAAAATCCAGGTCGCTGAGGCGGTAACACTGGCGTCCCCAGGTGAGGGAGCGTCCACCTACCTGGTAGCCGCGGATCCATTTAAACGGCTTTTCCTGTATGTAAGGATGCTCGTGGTCACGTACAAAGAAGTGTTTGCTGCTTTCGTCATAGGCAGCGCTCTGGATAGGATCTTCCGACAGGTCTTTTTCCGGGTTGGTGAGGCGGTGTTTAAAGTCCCAGGGATTGAGCAGTGTGGTAGGATAGTCCCTGATATGTTCCACATTCCTTCCTCTTTCCAGTAATAAGGTCTTCAGTCCTTTTTCGCTCAGTTCTTTGGCTGCCCATCCGCCGCTGATACCTGAGCCAACTACAATTGCATCGTACGTATTTTCTCTGCTTACTTTAACATTAAGGTGCATTACTGATAAAAAACGGTTAGACTATTATACGCAAAAAATCCGGTTATATACATAACCGGATTTTTTACCCTTTTGAGTGATATTAATGTTTGATCAACTTGAGCGTTTTTACAGGTTTATCGTCTGATGTTACTTGCAACAGGTACAGTCCATTCTGCAGGCTATTGCCAAAGTCCAGTCTTTCGAAGTATACGCCGTTTCCTCTTGTGCCCAGGTCCTTCACTTGTACCAGTCTGCCCTGCATATCCAGCAGTCTTACCAGGATCCTGGTGTCTTTCTGCTGTTTACCAATGGTCAGGTTCAGGTTCACGAAGTTATTGAACGGATTCGGGAATACTTTTTCAACGTTGATACCATCTGTCGGATCCGGTGCATTGTTCTGCAGTACCGGAGTTACATCGCTTACCGCGCCCATAATGCCTATGCCTTCCGTGCGTGCGCTCATCGTGCCTTGCGGCAGGCTTTGCAGGCTGGTGCTGTCATCCGGCGGGTAGGCCTTGATCACCATGGCGTTAATGTAACCATAGTTAAGGGCCGTGTACACGGTGATGGTCACTTCGCCATCGCTATCAGGTTTCACGTTGTCTATTGTCACGGTGTTGCTGGTATTGTCATTTGCATCCAGTGTTACCACCTTGGTGCCGATCTTGTAGGCGGTTACCCTTGTACCACCGCTCATACGGCTGCCCAGGAAGGTGAAGGAGTACTGCTTAGCCTGATCCAGACCGCTTACGAGCATCACTGCCGTATCGGTTTCTGTGTAGTAGGACTCAGCCAGTACCTTATCCGGATACACACCGCTGTTATTACCTGTTTGTGCGCCTGCCGGGTTTGTACCGGTAAAGTTATTCACAATGCTCAGGTCTACGCTGGTCGTGTTGCCTACGTCATCCTTCAGGTTGTTCCATGACAGGCCGGCGTTTGGCAGGGCAGCAGTAGCATTCCACGGGGCGCCCTGGATCTGGGTCACTGTAAAGTCTATATAGATACCGTATGCCAGTGTACCGCCGCTTGCGATGTTGCTGTAGTCTGATTGCAGACCGCCTGCGATCGCCCTCACTTTGTAGAAGAACACGGTGTTAGGGGCTAAACCGGTATTGTTATAGCTGGTCACATTAGCGCCTACGGTAGCCAGCAGGCTGTATGTACCGTTGCGGGTGGTGGAGCGCCATACTTCATAACCGGTTTCGTTATTGGACTTGTCTGCCCAGGTGAGCTGTATGTTACTCCTGCTGTTAGAGGTAGCGGTCAGGTTGGCCGGCGCTAACGGAGTACCATCATCTACATAAGACTGGATCACGAATGCGTTCAGGTATGCAGAGAAGGAGCCGGTAGCCTGCCGTACGGTAAAGATGATATTACCGCTGGCATCCGGTGTAAGACCGTTCAATTGTACGGTGTTGCTGGTGTTGCTGGCTGCGTTGAGCGTAACGGTTTGTCCGCCTGCACCGTAAACGGTGTTCCTGTTATCGGATACGCTTTCACGGCTGCCAAAGAATACCAGGTTGTATTTGCGGGTAGCAGACAGGCCGCTGATGCGGATCCGTTTATCTGCGCCGCTCTGGTCATAGAAGAACGTGTGCATCACGTTATCCGGGAATACGCCGGAGTTATCGCCGGTTACTGCGCCTACATTGTTTGCGCCGGTGAACACATCCAGGATGGTTACGCTGATGCCGCTGGCGGCGCCGGTTTCATCCTGCATATTATTGATACCTGCGTTGGTGTTGGGCAGTGCGTTGAAGTTGTTCCACGGAGCGCCTGCAGGCTCTACCTGGTTACAGTTCACGTATACAGAAGAGATCTTCTTATCTGTTACCTGTACGGTAAAGGTGCGGGTAGTGGAGCCATTCTGGTTATCGGTGGCTTTTACGGTGATGTCATACTTGCCTATGTCTGTAGCACCAGGAGCCAGGTTGATAACGCCATTACCGTTGCCATTCACCTGCAGGTTCGCAAAGGCGGGCAGGCCGGTGGCGGTGAGCGTGATCACATCGCCAGCTGCATCTGTAGCGGTTACAGGTACCTGCAGGCTAGCGTCTGTCTTCATGTTCACATTGGCGATTGCAGCCAGTGCCGGCGGCATGTTAGGTATGGTAACGCTCAGGGTGTCCGTGTACGGAGAAGCGCCATATTGGTTAAGGGCCCTTACCCTGTAGTACCAGGTTTGACCGCTGGCGGCGCCTGCGTCTGTGTACGTGCTGTCATTGGCGTTGGAGCTGCCGTCGTTCAGTATAGTGAACGGACCGGTTTGGGCTGCGCCACGGGATACTTCGTAGCCGGTTTCGTTATACGCCTGGTCTGACCAGGTGAGCTTAGCGCCGTTAGATGCTGCGGCAGCGGCAAAATTACCCGGTTTGGCCGGTGCAGATGCATCATCAAAGGCAGCGTTCACCACCATAGCGTTGATGTATGCATAAGTATTGCCAGGAGCCGGTGCAATATTGATGGTGATGCCGCCATCTACATCCGGGCTTACGGTATTGATGTTTACGGTCTGGGTAGCGTTGTTGGTAGCGTTCAGCGTTACCGTTACACCGTTGATGGTGTAAGCGGCTACGCGTGCATCGCTGATACCGGCGCGGCTGCCAAAGAACGTAAAGCTGTATTTGTAGTTGGCATTCAGGCCCGTGAGGCGGATGGTCTGCGCCACGGTCTGTGTCCACCAGTTACTGGTCATTACATTGGCCGGGTATACGCCCGCAGTGTTAGCGCCCTGGTTATTGGTATTACTACCACCGTTGATGGTCTGCCATGGGGTAAGCACGCTCATGGAGATTCCGGAGTTCTGGCCGTTGTTATTGAGCAGGTTGGGGAATACATCGCCCTGTGCCGGACGTTTATTGGTATTGTTCCAAGGCGCTGCGCCCTGGTATGCGCCATCTGTGAAGTTCACATATACCGCATAGTTCGGGTTCACATTCGTTACGTTGATCGTAAAGTCCTTGGTATCGAAACCGCCTTTACCATCATCTACCTTGATCGTTACCGGGTAAGATCCACCATCCGCATAACCGGGCGCCAGCTGTATAGTGGCGGTATTGCCGTTAGGCGTGAGGGTAGCGAACGGCGGTAAGCCGGTGGCGGTCCAGTTGGTAGGATCGCTGGCGTTCTGATCGCTGGAGCTGAGGTTTACGGTAGCGGTGGCCTTTTCGGCAACTGTTACATTATTAATAGCGCTCAGTGATGGCAGGTAGTTATCATTTACCGTAAGGGCAAATGTCTTGTTACTTACGCCGCCATGCTGGTCTGTAGCGGTGATCTGGATATTATAGGTACCCTGATCGCCTGCGCCCGGGTTAAAGGTGAGAATGATACCGCCGCTGCCGTCGTCGCCATAAGATACAAAGGCCGGTGCGTTGGTTGCGGTGAGGTTCACATCTTCTTCGTCCGGATCGCTGGCGCCTACATTAAAGGAGAGGGTGGTGCCATAACGCATGGTCCTGTCAGGAATGTCGGTAATTACCGGCAGGCTGTTCTGCGTAAGCGTATTAACCTCGTTGCTGTAGCCGCTGGTGCCGCCGTCATTTTTAGCCCTTACACGGTAGTAGTAGCGTGCGTTGGGGAACAGGTCCTCATCTGAGTAAGATGCATTGGCTGTTGCATTTGCCGGCACGGTAGCTATTAATACGTAGGCTGCGTTGGTGTTGGCAGAACGGTATATTTCAAATCCTGTTTCATTGCTGGAATTGTCTTTCCAGGCCAGGTTGATCTGTGTACCGGAAGCTGCGGTGGCTGTAAGCGTGTTAGGCGCTGCTGGCACTGTTGGCAATACCTGTGTTTTGCCGCTTACGGCAGAAGTTTGCCCGGAGGTACCCCAGGTGTTGATAGCCCTTACCCTATAGAAGTAGGTAGTGTTGGCGGTGAGCAGGCTATCTGTATAATTAACGGAATTAGCCGGTACAGTAGCAACAATAGTATACGTGCCGGTTGATGTGGCGCTTCTGTATATTTCAAAGCCGGTTTCCGCAGTGCTGCTGTAGCTCCAGTTCACCCGCAGTTTGTTATGTGATATCACGGTAACAGACGGGCTGGTAGGAGTGGGCGGGGCAGAGCCCATATTGAGCGTATCAACAAAATACTGTGACGGGATGGACTGACGGGTACCCACACCGTTGGCGGTGTTCTTCCAGTACAGGGTCATAGATTCTGAACCTGTTACTTCAAAATAGGTAACAATGATCGGGTAGGTGCCCTTGGTAAGATTAACGGTACCTTCCCTGTATTGTGCGGAGTGTACGCCGTCGTTATTCACTAATGCGGTAGCCGCGGGATCATATACTTCGCTGCCGATGTATACTTTACTGCCCGCATCAGAATTGGTCTCAAATGTATAGTTACCGCTGGTGGGTATATTGATCCAACCCTGCCAAACGAATGCGTACCTGTCTGACTGTGTCCTTGGGCTGGTGCTTACGGTAGATACCACCCCTGTTTTCGCAGGCGTTAAGGTATTAAAGTCAGGCAAAGCTGTCCAGCTGGCGGTGGTGGTGTAGTACTTGTAGTTCAGACCACTTTGATAGGTCGCTACTATCACCTGGTTACTGGACGGAGATTCGTTGCCGGCAACGTCCCTTGCCTTCACTACCACGGTGTATACCTTCTTGGCAGCCAGGCCGTAAGCGTTAAAGGTGATAGTGCCTGTTCCGCTGGGTTTGGGTACGGTGAAGGTTTTCTTACCGTTGAAATAGATATCGTATTTATCGATACCTACATCATCCGTAGAAGGAGACCAGCTAAGGGTTACAGAGCTGCGGGTAGCGTTAGACTGCGTAAGGTTGCCCGGAGCGGAAGGCTTTTGTGCATCCGCCAGGGTAGTACCATTGGCTTCCGCGCTTACCGGCGCGGCGCCATTGTTATTTACCGCACGTACAATATAGTAGTAGGTGGTGTTAGCCTGCAGGCTGCCGTCTGTCAAGGTGAGCACATCTGCATTCACCTTGCCTACCAGGGTGTAGGGGCCGCCGGCAGTGGCTGCGCGGTATATTTCAAATGCTGTTTCGTTATAAAGCGGCGATGGCTTATCCGTCCAGTTCAGTTTGAGCTGTGTTTTGGATACTGGCGTTACCAGTAATCCACCGGCGGGATCGGGCGCATTGGCGCCAGCCGCGTTGATCACTGCGAATGGAGCGGAGAAGCTGCTGGAGCAACCGAATTGTTCGGTTACCCTGGCTATATAGTTACCCGGCGTGCGGGCGGCATAGGTCATATCCCTGCCCAGGGTATCCGTGCTGCCGGACCTCATCCATCTGTAGGATGCATAGCCATCCGGCAGTGACAGCACTACACTGTCCTTACCTTCCGGTGTGGGCAGTACATTACTCTGCAGGCCTGCCATCTGGATATTAGGCGTTACGGTAGCTGCCTTGGTTTTTATCACAACAGGTATAGGCGACCACTGGGACCACCTGCTGCCGCTTCTTACCCTGGCAGTATATGTGCCAAAACTGGTCACTTGCAGCGTATTGCTGTTAGCGCCAGAGATCAGGTTACCGTCTTTACGCCATTCATAGGCGTCAAACCCTGCGGTAAGCCCCAGGGTCGCATTTACCGGGTCGCCCGGGCAAAACTCCGTTCTGCCATACAGGGCCCAGGGATTGGCCTTATTGGCGCGTGACATAAAGGGGAAATAATCGGTTTCTCCCCAGGCCAGGTTCCATACGCCGTGGCCCTGACCGTCATAGATCTTTAATTTGTAGTTGGCGCCTGCATTCTTGGCGGCCGTCTCAATCAGTTGAGCCACCTGGGGCGCGGGGTTCTTGTCCACGCCACCCTGAAATTGCCAGAGGGGCGTCCATTTCCAGCTTTGTACATAATCATCATAGGTATCATTTGCCGCGCTGATAGGCGTAGCCGCAGCTACCAGCTTGGGGTAACGGAACAGGAAATCCCAGGTAGCCATACCGCCCCCGGAAAGACCCTCAATCATTACGCGGAAAGGATCCACATTGATCTGCTGGATAAAGAAGTTGTTGATGAGCTCATTCATGTAATCATATTGGGTATTTCCCCAGTATCCGCCATTATTCTGCGCATACAGGAGAAAGCCGTCAAATGCGCCGGATTCTACCCGGTTCATATGTACCTGACCTCCATGATACAGCTGGTACTCATTGTCATAGATAGATCCCTTCTCGCCAATACCGTGGAAGAAGATGATCAGGGGATACTTTTTGGAGGTGTCCGCGGCGTTGAAGTTTTTGGGATACTTCAAGCGGAACTGCATACCCTTGTAAATGTAGCATTTGTACAGGTCGCTGTTCCAGCTAACGCGCTTGGTCCTTACCCATTTACCAATCTGCCCCCAGGTTGGCTGGGAAGGGGGATTGGAGGAGTTGTAGGTCACGACTGGATCCGCAGGATTCAGTACGCTTTGTGCCCATGCAGGCTGCGTGCATACCAGCACCAGCAGCAGTAGTCGGAGGTAAAATTTGATCATATATTATGATTGAGTATCCGGTAATTATTGTTTACCAGGCTCTTTCATGGGACATGATGGTTAAAAAGTATTAAAGTTGGAGGTATTCCCCAGGAGATGGTCAAGAAAAGAAAGGTGGAAAATTATCTAATACGATAAACTCTGTGCAATTTATAGAATTAAATAAATCTGGTCTGTGAAAAGTTGGTAAATAGCATAAAATAGCGGGTAAATTGCGGGAATTGCAAGATAAACGCATTAACACCCTACCAGGAACTTACTTTTGTTACCTAAAACTTTCCGGGCCAGCTGTAATGTCCATATAGATAATAACATTACTACTATCAGGCATCCCAGCCATATAAAGAAGTTACCAGGCATGGGTGTATGAAATACCTTCTGGTAGATCGCCCTGAAGGCCAGTACAAAGAAATAATGTACGAAATAGATCCCGAAGCTAAGTACGGCCAATACATCCACAAATTTGGGCACGTATTTCTCCAGCCGCCAGAGCCAATACAGGTAGAAGGGGCAAAACAGCATCTTGTGAATATAGTCTATGGGATCGTAGTACGGTTTCTCCACAAAGTAATTCAGCGTAATAAAAGCCAGGGGCAATACGGTTACCAGTATGGCATACTTCTGCGCAAATACGAGGAACTCATCCTTATACCGGCTCATAAACATCCCAAACACGTATACGGAGAGGAAGTGTACGGCCATTACCAGGGTATCGCTTAGGGTGCTACGGTGTACGATCAATGACAAAATAATCAACCCTGGCAACACATAACGGTATAATACCGGTTTACGGTCTACATATAACAGTAGCGGCGCAATCAGGTAGTATAAAGCGATCATGGGTATAAACCAGAGCTGTTGCAGGTGTGCGCCGTGCAGGAGGTAATAACCTACCTGCTCCCAGCGTGGCCAGGCGCCAAAATCAGGGTGCTCTTCCAGGGTAAAGCCGTTTATATCCTGGCTAACCACGCGGTACACGATCACCGGCAGGGACAGCAGCAGGTAAGGGCAGATCACATTCTGGAACTTCTTGATAAGGTAATCTTTGTACTCAAATTTGGCGGACAAATGCTGGAACAGGTAACCGGCAATGAACAGGAACAGGATGGTGGAGTTCTGGAGGATGATGTCCAGGATCTTATGGGTAACAGATCCGTCCGGCCAGTTCAGCAAAATGTGCGCGCCTACTACATAAATAATGGCCACCCCACGGAAATTGTGGATGTAGCCGATGAACTTTTTGGGGACTTTGCCGGCCACGGGCTGAAGGGGTGCAGCGGCGGCGGCATTGATGTTAGCGTTGGCAGTAGCTAATGGTAGTTGATTTTCCATACCAGTTTAAATTTTACGTTTGGCTTTTTCCCAGGCGGCAGACTGGGTGTTAGTCAGGTAGCGGTAAAATCCCTGGTATACCGCTATATTCATAAATAGAAAATAGAAAGGGATATAAAAGATGCTGATCTTAATATTCCGTTCTGCCAGGCTGTAACCAATACAGGCTGCAGCATATCCCAGCAGCTGTATGGCCAGGAAGGCGTAAAAAGGCCAGCCGCCCGCATATACCACCAGCACAATATTGGTGATGAGCAGCAGCAGCAGGCTAAGCGGGCTTAATGTCCACCGTAGCACCCGATGGGAGATGTACTGGAAGGACACTACCGGGAAACGCACTATATTCAGCAGGTCCCGCAGCAGTACAATAGACTGGAAGCCGCCTGCGCTGATGCGTATTTTACGTTTATGCTCTTCCGCTATAGAATCCGATGGCGTTTCCATGGCGTAGGCATCCGGCGCGTAGGCGATGCGGTAGCCTTTGAGGTTAATGCGCAGGGAGATCACAAAATCGTCCAGGATCACATTTTCCTCTACCGGCTGGAATAAGGCGGTGCGGATGGAGAATAGTTCCCCGGCCGCGCCTACTACGGAGTACAGCTCCGCATCCAGCCTTTTGAGCATAGATTCATATTTCCAGTAAATACCTTCCGTAGCGGCTGCGCCGCCGGCTTCGTCACTGATCACTTTCTTTTCGCCTGCTACGCCGCCGGTAGTATCGTCTGCATAATGTTGTACAATATTGCGCACGGCCTCTTTATTAAGCAGGGTATTGGCGTCGCAAAAGATCACATACGGTGTTTGCACATGCTCCATAGCGCGGTTAAGCGCGGCTGTTTTACCACTGCGCGCGGTACTGTGCAGCAGCTGTATGCTGGGGTGCTGGCGAATGATAGCCGGGGTATTATCTGTAGAGCCGTCTGTAATGAACAGCAGGCGCAGTTTTTCTGCCGGGTAATCCAATGCCAGTGTGTTGCTGATCTTTTCTGCGATCACTGTTTCCTCGTTATAGGCGGCTATCACCAGCGTCACATCCGGCTCATAGGGAGCGGCTGCCGGCTGCGGGTGCGCCAGTAAACGTTTCACCTTTACCAATAGCAACAACAGCATGCCGTATCCTACATAATTATAGAACAGGATGAAGAGACTGATAAGGAAAAGTATGTAAGTGATACGCATCTTTTATTGTTAAATGATCTGTTCAGGTGGCCCAGCATTTTTGTCCGGGTTCCAGCGTGGCGCAGCCCTGGTACCGGCCAGGTACATAATCATATGCCAGCGCCTGTGTAGCGCCCTGCATAGAGGTGCAGTAACCCTGTACGGTATAGTGTTTGAGCGTTATAAAAAAAGTATCGCCAAAAAGCTTACGGGATACTTTGCCGGGCAGGCCGCTATACGGGCGGTCCCGCTTTTCAAAATGCGCCAGTATGTTATGCCGTTGTTCCTGGCTGCAGGCAAAGAAGGAATGGCCGTATTGCGCGTGAGCGTAGTGCACCACATCTTCCAACCCGTCCATAAACCGGTTCTGGATCCTGAGCGGGGTGCAATCCTTTATCATGGTGATGATAAAATCCGGCACGCCGGCGTCTTTAGCGCCGGGAGTATCCGTACGCGGAATGATAGTTTCCGCCAGCTCAGCGATCAGCGGCCTGTAATGGGACAGCTGCTGCAGGTCCGGCGATCTGAACAGCCGGTATCCTTTAATGCCGCCTAAGATAGCGGCGCCGCTTCCACCCAGCAGCAACAGTCCTTTTAATGCTTTTCTTCTGTTCATACATCAACTCAATGCTACTAATCCGTGTTTTTATATTGCAACAGCCATTCGTAGACGTTCATGCCATTTTCCCGGTATAAAGGGTTATAGAGATCATGCCAGCAGCAATGCCCTCCTTTGTAGACCGTAAGCCTGGTAAGGCCCTGTTTGTATTTATTGGTACTGTCTATATACGTTCTCACATTCCCCAGAAAGTAGCCATCGTCTGACCCGGCAAAGTACCAGGTATGGATGCCGGCGTCTGCTGGCACCTTGTACCTTTTCAGGTAAGGGCTGTCCAGTATGGGCGGCGACATGGTAACGCAGGCCGCAATACGGGAAGCCAGGTGCGCATTATGCGTTTTGGCAGATTCTACCGCCCAGCCGCCGGCGCTGTAGCCGGTAAGGTAAATACGGTTTACGTCTACCGGGTAGCGCTTGATCACATCGTCCAGCATAGGCTCTATATCCTGCGGGGTAAAGGACCAGCTTTCCGCCAGCGGCGCCAGTACAATGAACTCGTACAGTTGTTTGTCCTTCGGGTTCACGGCTTCAATGCGTCTGCCTTCATGTATCTGTCGTGTTACGCCTTCCCTGAATATCTTTCCCAGGTCGTGTCCCGCAATGCTTCTGCCATGAAAGCAGATCAGCAGGGGATATTTTTTTCCAGGCACTGCCTTTTCAGGGGTCAGTATCAGCGCCGGCCTGGTTTGCCAGGGGCTGATCTTTACCTGTATCGGCTGCATGGGCGCATATTGACCATCCGCACTACCCCAAACCCACATGCTGCCCAGCAGTATAAGGTTCTTTAAAAACATGTCAAATAAAGTTTACAATAGCGGATAGTTACAGTAGTTGCATGACTTCTTCGAGGGTCATACCAACTATACCTTCAAGGGCCAGTTTTGACTGGCGGAAGGCTTTCTCCAATTGTACTTTCTGCACCATTTCTGAATTGTACTGGCGATAAGCCTCTTTATAGATATCCAGGGGCACGGTATTATCGCCGGCACGGAATTTTTCTTCTGCCTGGTTATAGTGCAGCAGCGCATCTTCCAGTATGGGGCCGTGCAGTTCTACCAGCTGTTTGTTGGCGGCATACTCTTCATACGCCTCCAGCACTTTGTCCTTAATGATGAGGGCTGCAGATTCCTGCTGCTTCTGCGCCATTTTGCCTTCTGCCTTTGCCTTTTTTACTTCGTTTGGTATAGACAGGAAGTGGCCAAAGGGTACTACCACCCCAAAGTTATAGCGGGGGTAGAAGTTTTGGTTGGCGCTTTGGCTGCTGTTCTTCAAGGTGAACTCATTCAGGTTGCCTGAAGCCATAAAATGGTTCAGCCACTGCGCTTTGGCAATACGTGTATCATATTTGGCTACCTCTTTCCGCACATCATATTGTTTTACGTCCGGGTTCTGCAGGGCCAGTTCCACCAGTTTTTGTTTAAACCGGGCCACGTTGGCCGGGTCTTTAGGCATTCTCAGTAGTACGGAGGTATCCGGTTGCTGCAGCTGTGCAAAAGCGCTCAGGCTCATACACAATACTGCAAAAAGGGTGATGTAGGTACGTGTCATCAGTTAATATTTATGTTCTTTTTCCAAAGGCCTGATGTATTCCGGCATGTATCTTTCCCGCTCTCTACAGGAAAAGACCTGTATGCCCTGTTCCATCAGTATAGTTTTTATTCAAGTGTTAATTTGTTTCCAGGTATCGTACTTTAAGCAATACTGCCATAAAGGAGAACAACATAATGGATGTTTCCACCAGGGTGAATGTATCCTGCGCGTATTCCGATATGGCTGCCGCAAAGATGGCAGCCGCGGCCCCTATCATCAGCAGCTTGTCCAATTCCGATTTGCACCGGAAGAAATTGACAACGGCGGTCTGTATCGTAAAATAAAAGATGCCCGCCACTACCACCATGCCCAGCCAGCCCGTTTCCAGCACAGCGCGCAGGTAGCCGTTATCTGTCTGGAAGTCTGCCAGCGGGTGACCCGGCGTATAAGTAACGCCATTACCGCCTGTTGTGTTTACGCCGCCGCCGAGCGGGTGCTCATGCATATAGGGTTGAATGCGGTGGCGGTTCCTGTCGCGCACATTCACAGACTCATCCTGTTTACCAATAAAAGCCGTTCTAACGCGGATGATGGTAGGGCTGCCGTAAAAAGGGCCGTACAGGATAGCCAGGCCAATAAACACAAAGACCATGGCGGCCAGTATCGTATTACGCTTATGCATGTTGGCAATAAAGAAGATCATCAGCCCCAGGGGCAGCATCACATAACCGGTACGGGTGCCGGAATAACCCAGCGCCATGGTGTGCAGCACAATGGAGAAGCCAAGGAGGATCTTTTTGCTCAGGTTGATGGTGTGCAGGCGGGCAGTCATCAATATAAGCATGATGATGATATTACAGGCCATGATAATGCCCAGCACAGCGGCGTCCGACATAAAGGAGAACAGCCGCAGCCCGGTAAGGATCACCGTGGTGCCAAACTTTTCCGGGAACTTGGCTATATATGCCTGCTCATAGGGCAACAGGCCGGTCCACTGCTGGATACAACAGTAAAAGGCGGCTGCAGTGCCCAGCGCCAGCCAATACTTAAAGAAGCTATATACATGCTGCATGTTGTTAAACACATTCAGCCCTACGTATAAGAATATATAACTGCGCAGCGATACCCGCAGGAACACATACCAGCCCAGCAGGGAGCCGGCATTGGGGTTCACGATGGAAGACAGCAGTATAAGAAAATATACCAGCATACATACCAGGATAGGATCGCTGAATTTGACCCTGGCAATGGTTTTATCGCCCCGTTTAAAGATACAGCCCAGCAGGGTGAACAGGAGCAGCGCATCCATGGCCACCCCTTTGGGCACCTCCGCGCCGGACATACGCTCCAGCATGGGCAGTATAAAAGTGATGGTGATATAGAGATAATACCCCAGCCGGTAATTTACGATACATACCAATCCCAGTGCAAGACCAATGATCATTACGCTTAGCCCTGCGCCTACCTTCATGTCCGTAGAGGCAAGATAGGTTACCGCCGGTACCAGCAGTATAAACAGTATGGCGATGAGCACCTGTTTCAGATTGATATTTTTCCTGGTCAG
Organism: Chitinophaga agrisoli; assembly: GCF_008386695.1. Taxonomy (GTDB): domain Bacteria; phylum Bacteroidota; class Bacteroidia; order Chitinophagales; family Chitinophagaceae; genus Chitinophaga; species Chitinophaga agrisoli. Next base: position 105,047 of record NZ_VUOC01000002.1, on the reverse strand, counting down.
TTGCATAGTAGTGTCAGAGGAAGAATGTTTTTACCAGCAGCATGGCAATGGTCATACCCGCAAAGAGTAAGATCAATGCTTTATGCAATGGCTCGCCGATCAATTTTTCTTCTTTCTTTTTACGCATATGATAGCTATTGTCCCTTTTTATTTTCCCTGCGCGGGACGTAATGCTTCCGCGCGTGTCTTAAACGGCCCTACAAACAGGAATTCCAGGTGCAGCAGCAGGCAGATCCTGTACAGGATGATCGAGAACAGGATGCCCAGCGACATGAGCAGTACGGTCATTACCGGCATGCTGATGACGAGGCCCGTACGCAGGAATAACGTGCGCAGCAGGAAGATGATGCCCAGGTGCAACAGGTATATGTAAAGCGAATAATGTCCGAGTGTTTGCAGAAATACCATCCGTTGGTATTTGGCCAGCAGAAAGGAGACCATGATCACCAGCAGGGCGCCAAACATGGCCAGGGCGGAGAACAGGTACAAGTTCTCTTCCGGGTGTTTAAGCGTATAGTACTGGGCGACTATGAACACAGGTAGCAGGGCCAGGGCTTTCCAGCCGGAGGTAAGCTGCCGTTGTATTTTTTCCTGGAAGAACAGGGGCGCCGTGATATGGCCCAGGCAAAAGAAGATGTAGAACATCATTACATCGGAAATGGTGCTGATATCGCCCGCAAAACGGATCAGCCCCAGGAAAGCGAGCCCCAGCAGTATCTGCACGGGCGCCTTTAATTTAAGTACTACGTGTGTGAACAGATATAATGCCGTTACATTGAACAGCGCAAACAGATACCACTGCTGCAGCATGCCGCGCGGGTGTATCAGTATATCTATATAGTTGTTCACGCCTCTTTTGAAATTTGTATAGTCAGAAAAAAGTATCTGCAAAGTGAGCTGTATAAAGCACCATAGCAGGTAAGGATATAATAATGTATTTATTTTAGTGACCAGGAAATCTGCCGGGCCGCGCTTTTGCAGGCTGGAGGCAAAGAACAATCCTGACAGGAAAAAGAATAACGGCATCCGGAATCCGTACAATATCTCGTTAGCGTCCATCATCACCGGATTAGCTGTTACCCCACTATATAATAGACCATATAATACATGCCTGTACACAACAAAGATGATCGCAATTCCTTTGGCATAATCCACCCAGGCGTAACGCCTGGATACAGCCGGCTGGAATGAAAAAATAAATTTCAGTTTTGGGGGTATTTGCATATGGGTTACAGTTTGGTGATACCTAAAGTTCCAGGTAATCATCGTTCACGTTGTTCAATACTGCCCCCAATAATTTCCCATTCATGCTCTCCAGGAATTGTATAGAATCCTTATCATTCGTTTTTACGGCCAGTTTGGAAGAGAAGATGGCTATCACGCCCTCCACATAATTCACCAGTTCCTTACTGTCCGTATAATCATTTAAGGGCGCCCCTTCCAGCAGCACAAAATCATAATAGGATTTGAGCTGTGGCAGGTAATTCAATAAATGGTTACGCGGTAATATTTCAGACGGTGTATAATCGCCACCCTTACAGCCAATTACTTCAATGCCCTCTACAGAATAGGTGGTAACGATCTCCCGTATCTTGTCGATGCTCACTTCATGCGGTTCCATGGAAAAAGTTTCCAGGGTAGGCTTGGCTTCCAGTTGTACGGTAAGGTCGTTGTTACAGAAATTAGTATCTATGATCAGTACCCGCTTATTGCTCAGGCTAAGGCTGTAGGCCAGCGCCTGCACCAGGGTGGTTTTCCCTTGCTGGGACTCCGTGCTGGTGAAGAGGAATATTGATTTATTGCTGGCTTCTACCTCGTAGCGCAGTTTGCGCAGCAGCTCGCGGAAAATGTTCTGCCGCCTGCGGGTGGCGTCATCATCATCCACTTTTTGCTGCAGTACCTGCGGAATGCTGTAGCGGTGCAGATCTGCATGGTTGATGGTGCTGATCAGTTTCAGGTCCACATTCTTTTCGAACAGGGAAGGGGACTTGATGGATTTATCAAAGAACTCCATGAACAGCACGCCCAGGGTACTAAGCAGGAATACGGACATACCAGCCAGGCCCATGATCTTAAGACGTTTGGTAGATTCCGGTTTAAAGGCCGGCTGTCCCTTAAGGGTTTGGCGGAAATCGTCTGGCGGCGCGGTGCGGGTATCCAGGGCGGTATTCAGCTTTTCTTTAAGGCGGTCATATTCTTCCTGGGCCAGGTCCACCTCTTTTTGCAGGGTGCTTACCGTAGCCTCTTTATTAGCATAGGAGCCTACGGAGCCGCGCAAGGAGCGGATCTTAGCTTCGAGGTTGGCAATGTTAAGCTGAGAGGCTTTCCAGTCTGCTTCCAGTCCGGCTTTTTTCTGTAACAGCTCTTCGCGGGTCACCGTTTTACCGGATGTGGCCGCAGTGGGAGCAGATGACATAAGCTTTTGCAGCTGCTGGCGCTGCGCCTTTATCCTATCTGCCAGGACAGGATCTGCACTGCCGCCGCGTACATATTCGTCGTTCGTTTGGTTAATGGACTTGCGCAGCGCAACGATCTCATTATTATTGTTGTCATATACGGTCTGGCCCTGGCTGGCTAGCGCCAGCTGGCTGTTTACGCTTTGCAGGGAAGAGGCCAGGATGTTGTTATTACCTCTTTCGTCCAGCACAGCTTTTTCCAGCTGGTTAATAAGGCCCAGCTCACCGCCGCTGGCGGCTTCCACGTTTAACAAGCCTTCAGATGATTTGTAGTTGCGCAGGGCGTCTATCTTCTGGTCCAGCTCTGTTTTCTTTTGGTTCACCAGTTCTTCGAAGGTGCCAATGTTCTCTACAGATCGTTCTGAGCGCAAGCTGCGATAGTAGCGGAGGAACTGGCGGTAAACGGTGTTTACCACGTAGGCAGACAGTTCCGGGTTCTCTGATCCGAATGAAATATCGATATAGTCAGTGCGTTGTTTGCGCCCTACATTCAGCTGTTTGGTGATAGACTCATAGTCATATTTGTACAGCGCCATATACTCCAGCAGCTTACGTTCTTCCGGCTGATAGGAGGTAAGGGTTTGCAGGGAGTCTAGTTTATGCTGCAGGATGGTTACCGCCTGGGGCCTGTTAAAGGTAGCGTAAATGGGCGTATGACGTTGTTTCTCCGTAAGCACGGTAAAGGGCTTGGGAGAGGTAAGGTCATGCAGCATGAGGTCATAACAAAGCAGGCCGATAACGGCAGGGGAGTAGAAGGCTTCCACCACGTTATTGAACTTCACGTCTGCCGCGTAAAGATCCACGTTCTCATCACGCAGCTTCACCGCGTCATTGGTCGTGAAACCGGTAGACATCTGCGCGCTGGACCTGTAAAGCTTAGCGCGGTCCATGGTAAAAACAAACGAAAGCGCAAGGGCCACTACCGTGCTGATAATGATCCACCATTTCTTTTTCAGGAGCGCTTTCACAAAATATATGACATCCATATCAATTATTATTTTTTATCAATTATGCTGCCTTAAAAAAATCCGGCTACGAACCGGACCCAATACGGCAAATCATTATGGATACTTGTTGTCAAATTGTCAAAAACGAAACATGACGCATGTAGTCATGCCACCAGAAATTCAAAGGAATGGTAAAATCAGAATGCAGGATGCGGTTTTACAGCCGACCTACTACACGGTGGTTTTTATCTAGGATGTGGTAGTAGAAGAAAAGATTTATAACACCAGCGCCATTTTGGGAAAACGTACTATTGTCTCGCTGTTATAGAAATAACACCTCATGGCGTACCCGGTTTCGAGCGCTAAATTAATCCGCAGATCATAAACTACCTAATTTTTTTAGGTGAAGACAGGATTTTTATTAGTGAATGGTGGTTTTTGGAGGGTGTTAGTGAAAAAGAAAATACGTTTCCAGGGAGAGGAACCCGATAACCATACCAGCAACCGCCCTTATACATTTATTATAAGTAAGCTTATCGTAGGGTAGTAGCAGCAGTACGAAAAAGGGCGCCGCCTGTGCTATGTACCTGGAACTGAAGAGATGGGTAACCTTAAAATTGGTGGCCAGCATAAGCATAGCGCAGCAGAACAGGAACAGGAAAAAGGGCTCTGTTCTGCGCTCCCAGGCGCGTATCAGGGAGCATATGCCGAAGTAGCAGGCAAACACCCACAAAGCCGGGGAGATCACATAGGGGTACAACTGCATCAGTGCCGCAGGCAGGATCTTTTCCATGGTTACGCTAAGGGGGCCGTACTCAAAGCGGATAAAACTAAGATTAGCGATCAGCAGTACTATATAACCGGCCAGCAGGTACAGGATCACTTTCTTATTAAACAGGAACCATCCCGGCGCGAGTATTAACGTAATCAATGCGCCATAGGCAAACCCCAGCATGCCATGTTCCATGCTAATGCCGCCGGCGCCTGTAAAGGCTTGTTGCGGTGGCGTTAATCCTTTCCAGATAAAGAACACCGGCAGGCACATGAGCAGGGCCACGCCTCCATACAGGGCCAGTATCATCCAGCGGCCTGGCTGGTGCATATGCTGCACCAGCAGCGCAGCGGCGGCTGGCACCATGATCAGGAAGGGGGAGCGGCCCAGGATGGCCAGTCCTAACGCGAAACCAGCCAGCAGGGATAAGAGCATGCTTACGCCCAGTTTGGTATCCTGTTGCTGCAGGGCATACCAGAGCAATAATATAGACAGGGCGGCAAAGAACATGGGTGGTATTTCCGTAAGGGCCATGCCGGATACGGTCCATACCATCGGCGCTGCCATTATATTAAAGGCCAGCAGCAGCGACATCTTTTTATCTGATTTGTTGATCTTAGTGATGATGATGGTCAATACTAAGATCAGTAACCCCAGGAGCGTGGTATTTACCAGCCGGATGCCCGGCGTTTGCAGGTGCGTAATGTTTCTTAGCGGATAATGGATGAACTGATATAAGGGGCCCGGGGCCTGTTGATTAATATTAATAAGGAACTCCCGTGAAAGACCATACTGTCCAAAGAGGTATACATTGGGTATGAACAGGGGCTCATCATATAGCGGCGGTTGTTTATGCCAAATCGTTACCAGGACCAGGAATATGTAGGCTGCTATTCCTATCAAAAGCAGTAAGGTAGCAGGGACTGGAAATTTTTTCATGGGGAAGACTCGTAAGTAAGGGCTCAAAACTACAGCATCTGAAGTGATAATTGCAAATTTTTTGGCTTATTTTTAACGTTAGATTCGTTTACCATCATTTTCTGGTCATTCACCCGTAAAAATGTGCCGTTTACGAAATATTGAGTTCTTAATCCACAAAGTACTATAATTTTACATCCGTTCGACGCTTTGCAACGATTTTCTGTGATCGGAACAAATGCCGGGAATTTTGAAGTTTTTTATTTATATTTATTGAGAATACCTAACCATATTTTAGAGTTTTAAGTTAATCCTTTCTGCCATCATATCCCCTGAAAAGCTACCAGACGTTTCAGTTCTTCTTTGACCTTATCCCATCAAAAGCCTTCTTATACCTATGGCCAACGTGTGTTTGCTATGGTGTTGATTTTAAAAGTTTACGAAAAAGAAGGTAGTAATGATGAAAAAGAAAGTTTTAGTAATAGATGATAGCAATCCAATAAGGCTCTTATTGGAGGCAATACTCAGCAGGCATTATACAGTAACCGCCGTACCCGATGGTCTTGCCGCGATGGCCTGGTTATCCAAAGGCAATAATGCAGACGCGATCGTAACGGATTTACATATGCCCAATATAGATGGATGGGAATTGCTTGAGCACCTTTCCAACAGTTATTTATATAAAGAGATCCCCGTGCTGGTGCTTTCCGGTGAAGTTGTGAATGCAGATCCCTCAGCGATTACAGCCCGGTACAGCAATGTACAGGTAGTGATGCAAAAACCCTTTGATCCCGTGGTGTTGTTAGAGAAGGTAGCGCATATTTTGAACGGGCAGTTAACTGCATCTATATCGTAATCCCTAATACCAAGGCAATAATTGTAATAATATATGGAGACGACGATTACACCTAGTTTTCCGACTGCTGCCACGATTGTCAGGAGTAATGCTACAGGTAAACAGAACAACCCCATCTACCGGCAGATCGCCGATGAAAAGATAGTGTTGTTGATTGGTCACTCTTATGTGGATGTACCCCAGGAAACCCCGCATTTCAAGTACCTCGTAGCAGATCATGTCGAGGATGCGCAACAGGCCATAGACCAGTTGCTGAATGTGTACCGTAAGATACCAGCAGTGATCATTTACCGTTTTAACAGCGGTTATGAGACCGAGCTGGCCAGTTGGGAGGCTTATTTTGAAGCACACCACGTGCTGAAGGCCATTCCATTTTTCCTGTATACGGATCAGCTGTCTGACCTGCTGAAATCGTTGGTGAAGAAATACACCTTTATCGATGAGATCATCACCCGGGATTGCCTGCTGAACCGTTTGGAGGAGAAAGTGAATTTTGTGAGCAAGTTTAAGCGTATGCATCTTTTTGCCGGCAAACCGCAGGAAAGGGCAGTAGCGCCCACTTATCATAGCACCCGTTTGAACAGAATTGCCAAACGCGTGTTTGATATAATGGTATCCGGCGCTTTACTGCTGCTTTTATTGCCGGTACTGGGTATTGTAGCGCTGCTTATCAAGCTGGATTCCCCAGGCCCCATCTTTTATAGCTCTCCCCGCGCCGGTAAGAACTACCGCATGTTCCGGTTCTATAAGTTCCGTACCATGATCGCGGATGCGGACAAACAGCTGCATAAGGTGAAGCACATGAACCAGTATAATAATAATGGACAGGGCCCGGTATTCATTAAAGTATCAAATGATCCGCGGATCACCCGCCTGGGTAGCTTTTTGCGTAACAGCAGCCTGGATGAGCTGCCCCAGCTGGTAAATGTGCTGAAAGGCGATATGTCGCTGGTAGGCAACCGCCCGCTGCCCCTGTATGAAGCTGCCACCCTTACAACAGATGCCTGGGCAGAGCGTTTTCTGGCGCCGGCAGGTATTACGGGGCTGTGGCAGATCAGCAAGCGTGGAAAAAAGGATATGTCCGTAGAAGAGCGGATCAGCCTGGATATAAATTATGCGCACCGGCACAATTTTGCCTACGACATGTGGTTGATGGTGAATACCCCGTTTGCACTTGTACAAAAAGATAACGTATAATGACCGTTGTTATTGAAGTTATTTTACTTACCTACTTAGCCGGATGCATACTATATAACCTGGTACTGTCCATAGCAGGACGGTTGCAGCGCAAAACAGAGAAGCGCCGCCAGGAAGGTATAACCTATGCAAACATTGCCATCCTCATACCCGCCTACAAAGAGGACAGCATCATTCTTTCAACCGTGCAAAGTTATTCCCGGCTGGATTATCCCGCCGGGTCGTACGAAGTGATAGTTATCGCGGACTCCCTGCAGCCGGACACCCTGGTGCAGCTGCGGAGCGCCGGCGCCACGGTAATACCCGTAGCGTTTGAGAAAAGTACCAAGGCAAGATCACTGAACGCCGCTTTTGCGCAGCTGCCGGATGATTATGACCTGGCGCTGATCTGCGATGCCGATAATATGCTGGCGCCCGATTTCCTGCAGCTGGTGAACGCCGCTTTCCAGGATGGGGAATACGCCATTCAGACACAACGTGTAGCAAAGAACATGGACACGCCTTTCGCAGTACTCGATGCGGCCAATGAGATCATTGCCAACCATCTGTACCGCAAAGGCGCCAATGCCATGGGGCTCTCATCCTCCGTGATAGGTAGCGGTATGGCTTTCCATTACCCGCTCATTAAAGGTATTATGCAGGAGATAGACGCCACCGGCGGTTTTGATAAAGTATTACAGCTGCTGGTAATTGCCCGCGGCCATGCCATTTATTACCTGGAAGACGCACATGTGTTTGATGAAAAGGTGGAACGGGCAGAGGTGTTTGAGCACCAGCGCCGGCGCTGGTTATCCAGCCAGCTGGTATACCTGCGCCAGTACTGGAAAAGAGGCTGGCAGGAGCTGTTCCGCGGCAGCGTGGATTATTTTAACCTGGCAGTAGTGCAGAACCTGTTAATGCCCCGCCTGTTGTTGTTAGTAGCGGTTACGATGGTAACGGTACTGTACCTGTTACTGCAACGCTACCTGCTGTTGCCTGCCGCCTGGTGGGTGGCGCTGTGGATCTGCAACTGTATTAGCCTGATGTTGCCTATACCGGCCAGATTTTACCGCCATTACCTGTTAATCGCGCTGCTGGGTTTACCCCGCGCCGCCTTTATCATGATAGGGCTGCTGTTCCGCCTTAAAGGCGCCAACAACCGGTTCATCCATACGAAACATACTAAAACAGATATCGATAATCCTTTATTAGATGTCGCCAACAAATAACAGTAAATATCAACCCCTGGTATCCATCGTTACCGTAAACTATAATAATACGGCGGTAACCTGCGAGCTGTTGGCTTCTCTAAAGCGCATCAGCTATCCCAGGGTAGAGGTGATCGTGGTGGACAATGCCTCCGTAGAGGACCCCACCCGGGAGATCATTGGCAAATACCCCAGCGTAAAGGTGATGCGCAGTGAGGAGAACCTGGGCTTTGCCGGAGGGAATAACTTAGGGATCAAAGCCGCCGTCGGCAGCTACCTGTTCCTGGTGAACAACGATACGGAGTTTACGCCAGGGCTGATAGAAGGCCTGCTGGAAGTATTCCGGGAATACCCGGACGCCGGCGTGGTAAGCCCCAAGTTCCACTACTTCTTTGACAAAGGCACGATCGAATATGCCGGTTATCATTCGGTAGACGTATTTACCGGCCGTAACAGCATGATAGGCTGCCGCGAAAAAGACCAGGGCCAGTACGATACCATCAGCGCCACCCCCTATGCGCATGGCGGCGCCATGATGATAAGCCGGGAGGCATTGGAGCAGGTAGGCCCCATGCCGGAACTGTATTTCCTGTACTACGAGGAGTTTGACTGGTGCGAGCAGTTCCGCCGGAAAGGGTATAAGATCTATTATCAGCCCAAATCCCTTATCTATCATAAGGAGTCTATGTCTACGGGTAAAAACAGCCCGTTGAAGACCTATTATATCACCAGGAACAGGATCCTGTTTATGCGCCGGAATGTACAGCTGCCGGCGCGGCTGGTGTTCCTGCTGTATTTTATTTTCTTAACCGTGCCTAAAAACACGCTGCAATTCCTGCTCCAGCGGGAGTCTGTACACCTGAAGGCATTCTGGAGGGCCATACTCTCCAATATGCGCAATGAGTCCGGACGTATGCGGTATGAAGCTTAGGCATCCATCAACAAAACACTTTTAAAGTCAAAGATATGTGTGGTATAGCAGGGTTTATTGATTTTTCCAAAAAATCCGATAAAGACATATTGCAGCGCATGACGGATGTGATGCAACACCGCGGCCCCAATGACGCGGGGTACGAGGTGTTTGAGCACCCCGCCGCTACCGTGGGCTTAGGGCAACGGCGCCTGTCTATCCTGGATCTTTCCAGCGGCGGGCACCAACCCATGCACTTTAAGCACTATTCCATCATCTTTAACGGTGAGATCTACAATTTTAAGGATATAAAGAAAGAGCTGGAAAAGATGGGGTACACCTTCCACTCCGGCTCTGATACGGAAGTGCTCATCAAAGGCTACGACGCCTGGAAAGAGCAGGTACTGGACCATTGCATAGGCATGTTTGCCTTTGTGATTTACGACCAGCAGCGGGAAGAAGTGGTGATGGTGCGCGACCGTGCGGGTGTGAAACCTTTTTACTATTTCTGGAACGGCCGCACCCTGCTGTTTGCCTCTGAGCTGAAAGGCCTGTGCGAACACCCGCTGTTTGAAAAGGAAATAGACGTGAACAGCGTATCACTGTTCCTGCAATACAGCTATATCCCCACGCCTTATACCATTTACAAGCAAACGCGTAAGTTAAAGCCCGGGCATTTGCTAACGCTGCGCCTGAACGGCCAGGAGCCGGAAGAACGCTCCTACTGGAATGTGCTGGACTCATACAGGCAGCCCCTCACCGGTCTTTCCCAGCACGAGGTGATACAGCATACGGAAGCCCTGATGAAAAGCGCATACAACTACCGTATGGTGGCAGATGTGCCGGTGGGCGTATTCCTGAGCGGCGGGTATGACAGCGCCAGCGTGGCCGCTATTATACAGGCGGGCTCCGGCAGCCGTATCAAGACCTTTACTATTGGGTATAAGGAGCGGGCGTTTGACGAGTCTGCAGAGGCTAAGAAAATTGCCCGTCACCTGGGTACTGACCATACAGAATGGATCGTAGGCGCTTCCGATGCGCTGGATATTTTACACCAGCTGCCGGAGATCTATGACGAGCCATTTGCCGATAATTCTACCGTGCCCACCACGCTGGTGAGCAAACTGGCCGCCCGCCAGGTAAAAGTGGCCCTCTCCGCAGACGGCGGCGACGAGCTGTTTGCCGGATATAACAAGTTTAACCAGTCATTACGCTATACCCGGTTCTCTAAACGGCTACAGGGGTTGCTGAGCAACACCATGTCCATGCTGAACCCGGAAATGATCCCGTATTTTAATAAACAATACAACTTCGCTTCGCGTTATGAGAAGATGAAGCTGATCTGGAAAGCAGGACAGCCCCAGTACGCACTCAAATACATTAGCCAGTACCTCACGGAAAGCGAGGTGAAACACTATATGCAGGTAGCGCCTGAGAAATACCGTACCAGCTTTGACCTGAACGGGGAGCTGAACGAGGTGAACGATCCGCTGAACAAACTGCTGGCCATTGATTATAAGACCTTCCTGGTAGATAATAACCTGGTAAAGGTAGACCGGGCCACCATGAGCGTGAGCATAGAGGGCCGTGAGCCCATGCTGGACCACCGTTTGGTGGAGTTCCTGTCGCAGGTGCCGGCCTCCCTGAAAGTGAAGGACAAGACCAATAAATACATCCTGAAAACGATCGTACATAAATACATCCCGCAATCACTCATGGATCGCCCCAAACGGCCTTTCATCGCCCCCTTGCAAGAATGGTTCAAGGATGAGCTGCGGGAACAGATGCAATATTACCTGGCGCCGGAACGGCTGAACAAATCCGGTTTATTCAACGTGCCGCATGTACAGGCATTGATGGACCGGTACCTGACCGGCGGCAATGTAAGCCATCAGAAACTGTGGAACATACTGGTGTTCCAGTTATGGTATGACCGTTGGATGGAGAAATTGTAAATGATAGTTGTACAAAAAAATTATAAGCCTATTAAGAACATGTACCCGGAAAAGAAAATACGTGTGCTGCAAACCATCCGCCAGGGAAAGATCGGCGGAGGCGAGAGCCATGTGCTGGACCTGGTGTCTACCTTGGACCGCAGCCGCTTTGAGCCGGTAGTGCTGGCCTTTACCGGCGGGCCTATGATCCAGGCGCTCGAGCAGATGCAGGTACCGGCTTACGTGATAGAGAGTGAAAAAGCATTTGACATCAGCGTATGGAAGCAGGTAAAGCGTTTTATGCAACAGCAGCAGATAGACCTGGTGCATGTGCATGGCACCCGCGCCAATACCAATGTGCTGTGGGCGGCCCGCTCACTGGCACTGCCGCTGATCTATACCATACATGGCTGGTCTTTCCACGAGGGATTACACCCCGTAATGAAGCGTATGCGCATAGCTGCGGAGCGTTTTATTACCCGTAAGGCGCAGGTGAACATCTGCGTATCGGAATCCAATCGCCAGACCGGTTTAGCGGCTTTTGGCCGTTTCCAGGCAGAGGTGGTGAAGAACGGGGTGAACCTGCTAAAGTTTGATCCCGATGCCAGCTACCCGGATGTAAAGATGGCCTGCGGTATACCCGCTCATCACCTGGTGGTAGGGTATATTGCCCGCATGACCTTACAAAAGGACCCGGTGACCATGGTAAAGGCTTTTGCCGCCGCCGTACAACAGCAACCGGATATGACCCTGCTGATGGTAGGCGGGGGAGAGCTGCAGCAAGCCGCCCGGGATGCTGCGCAGGCGCTGGGTATAAATGCTAATGTGGTGTTCCAGGATTTCAGGCAGGATGTGCCGGCGGTATTGAACGCCATGGATGTCTACTGCCTGCCCTCACTATGGGAAGGTTTTCCCATTGGCGTGCTGGAAGCCATGGCGATGGGCAAGGCCGTAATAGCCACTGATGTGGATGGCACCCGTGAGGCCGTAGCCCATGAAAGGAACGGTTTGCTGGTACCAGCTACAGATACGCAGGCTTTAACGGCCGCGATATTAAGACTGGCAGCAGATAAGGCCCTGCGGGACCGGCTCCGCTGCCAGGCGATTGCCACTGTACAAACGACTTATAATGTGACCGGGATGACCCGGAAAATAGAAACAATATATAGTAAGCTGTTAGCCGATGGCGCCAATAAAGCCAACGCTAAAAGCTAACCGCTAAAAGCTTTTTTTCATATGATCACCTACGAATACGAACGTATAGCCGACATTAAACGACTTAATTTCATTGCCGCCTGCCTGGAGAAAAGTATCCCTGCCGGTGGCCGCGTACTGGACGTGGGCTGTGGCAACGGCGTAATAAGCCGTCACCTGGGCCAGTTTGGGTACAACGTACTGGGCGTGGACATCAGCGATAAGACCATTGCGGTGGCCCGCTCCAGGAATCGCCTGCCCAATGTACGGTTTGAAGCGGTGAGCGCAGAGGAGCTCACGGCGCAAGGGCAGCAGTATGACGCTGTGATATGCAGCGAAGTGCTGGAGCACCTGCACCAGCCAGGCGTATTGTTGCGTACCATCGCCGCCACCCTGAAACCGGAAGGCGTATTGATCGTAACCGTACCTAATGGTAACGGGCCCCGGGAAGTGTGTGTGACCAAACCCATGTTAAAAGCACGCAATAACCCCAAACTGTGGGCGTTCATCAATAATATTAAAAAGGGATTGGGCTTTAAAGGCACCACTGTACAGTCACAGGCAGATAACCTGGACCATGTGCAGTTCTTTACCCGTAAAGACCTGCAGCAGCTGGCCACCGCCCACGATTTTGAGATCATACAGTTTGCCAAGACGAATTTTGTGGAGGATGTATTTCCTTTTTCCCTGTTCACCAAACGCATCAAATTCCTGCAGGTAGTAGACTGCCAGGTAGCGGAATGGCTGCCTATTGGTTGCACCGGTGGGTTTAATACAGTGTGGAAGAAGGCAGGTCTATGAAGATAGCATTCATTATACTGGCCCATAAACAGCCTGCCCAGCTGCAGCGCCTCCTGCAAAGGCTTGCGCACCCGGGTATTGACTGTTATGTGCATATAGATGGTAAGTGCGCATTGCAGGACTGGGAAGAAGCGCTTTCCCTGCCGCAGGTGTACACCGTACAGCAGCGGGTAAAAGTAACCTGGGCCGGCTGGAGCATATTACAGGCCACGCTGAACGGCATGCAGGCCGTGGTAGACAGCGGCACGCCCTATGCCTACGTAACACTGTTAAGCGCGCAGGATTACCTGCTGAAACCAGCCGGGGAGATCTATGATCTCCTGTGCAGCCAGGCTGGCAGCGGCCGGCAGTTCATAAATGTGATCTCTGACCAGGCGCTGGCGCCTATGATGAGCAAAATGAACAACTACCATTTTGTAGAATATAATTTCCCAGGTAAGTATAAATTTGGCAGCCTGCTCACTGCCTTATTGCCTAAGCGTAAATTCCCGCTGGGGTATAAGCTGTATTGCGGCTCTGCCTGGTGGACGCTGACAATGGATTGTGTAGCTTACTGCCTGGCCTTTGAAAGGAAACATGCCGCTATGCGGCGGTACTTCCGGCTCTCCTGGGGCTCTGACGAATTTCTGCTACAGACCATCCTGATGAACGATGCCAGCTATCGTTCGCATGTAACGGGGGATAACCTGCATTATATTGACTGGGCGGCAGGGTTGGAACATCCCAAAACTTTTGGCCCGGAAGATATGGCGGCATTGATAGCGTCCGGCAAGCTATTTGCCCGTAAATTTGATATGCAGCAGGGAGCAGCCATTATGAACCGGCTGGATACAGAAGTGCTGCTGGCTGATAAAGAGAAAGAATATAACTAAGGCCAACTAAAGACCTGGCATAACCAAGGTCAACTTTAGATAACCAAAGGGGGGCCACTCAGTAGATGAGGTTTTGGAAAGGCCTCCCTTTACTTTTTGATCGTATATTAACCATCTCAACCCCACATCAAGTCCAGGTTAAGTCCACCTTTTGTCCACGTTTAGTCCACTGCTAACTTGAGGTTGCACCGTATGTGCGCTGTATTTGCGCTGTCGTTTGCCCTATACCTCATCCGCCACCGCGGCTTTACGCATCACTTTCGCCAACAGTCTTTTACATTCCTGTATACCCAGGTCCCAGATATCCCGCAGTTTTACATCCAGGCGTTGTTTCATAAAATAGTATCCAAACACCACGGCAAAGATCACGTTCAGGAAAGAGGCCAGCGCTACGGAACGGATATCTGTATAGATCCATACAAACAGGATATCGCAGGCAACATTTAACACCAGTTTCAGGAAGTTCTTATAGAAATTGATCTGGGGCAGGTTGATCATATCCAGCGTAACGCCTATGAAACGGTCCATGGGCCAGAATATAGCAGAAAGCAGTATAATGCGTACAATATCTGTAGCGCCCAGGTAGGCACGGTCTGCCAGTATAATGATGAGGGGTTGCGTAAACAGCAGCAAACCTATAATAAAGGGAAGGATGAGCAGGGTAACGGTACCGGTATATTTTGCAAAAGCTTTGGCTACGGCAGCATAGTCGTGCCGGTTGGCCGCGCTGGAGAGGGTAGGCTGCGCGGTGGCCACAAAACTGCGCAGGATGATCTCTATCACCTCCATGAACTTTTGCGGTATACTGTAAATAGCAACCGCCGCCGGGTTCAGCAAAGTGCGGATGACCAGGGTATCAGAATAATTGAGCAGGGAAGATGAGACCATACTGCCCACGATATGTTTCCCAAAACGGAACAGTTCCTGCGCCTGCGCTTTGGTGCGGAAGAAAATGGTGCGGATGCGCGTCCATTTACGCAGCAGGCAGTACAGGCTGGCCAGCGACATAGAGCCGCAATAGGCATACAGTACATTGGGCAGGGTAACCATTCCCGCCAGGTATAAGCCCCCCAGCAACAGCAGGAAGGAACCGTTCTGCATGAGCCTTACCAGCACGATCTTCTCAAAACGGTGCTCCGCCTGTAATACCCAGGTGGCAAAGTTCATGGGCAGGGAAAAAAGGGAGAGCAATCCCAGCCACTGAATGAACAGGTGCCAGGTATCATTGAAGCGGTTATAAGCCACAAAGTATACAACAAAGGAAAGCGCTACATAACTAAGGGTGAGCACCAGGGAAATGTACCAGGCCGCGCCGGTAACACGGCGGCCGGTTTCTTCCTCCACACCGGCATAGAACTTAATAAGCCCTGATTGCAACAGGGCGGTACGGACCTGATCCAGTAGATTATAGGTACCAATGAACAGCACCCATTCCCCAAAAGCGGTAAGGGACAGCAGGCGTACCAGCAGGGAAAAAGACAATACGTTGAAGAAAGCCATCACTACATTGCCCAGTAATGAATTAAAATGCCTGTTACGGATGGCAGCCATGAATCCAAAAGCCATGTATATACGTTAATGCTAAATAAGGATGTTGTGGTCTTTTAACAGGATATCGTTAATCTGGTGCGGTATTAAAGGGGCCCGGCATTATCAATGCAGACAATTGTTGACCGGCATTGATCTTTGCGTTATGCTAAACCGATATTGAATAAATAGCTACTATGTGCCTTTCTTCCTGGCTGATCCGGGAAAAAGCCGCTTCAGCAGTGCGATTTACCCTTTTTTGAAAGCCCATTAGCTAAAAAAGAAAAACATGGCTGCAAGATACATTTTTTTAATAACAAAAAAATATGTTGCAACTTTTAAGCCCTCTGAGCGATAGAATTACAATTAAATACAGATAATAAAAAAACATACTTTATTTTATTTTATTATACACATTCAATTTTTTTATTATTTGATAAATAAAAAATACTTTCTTTGCTACGGTAATATTGCGGAGACATTAGAAGAGTACATAATATATATCCCGCCGGAACAGCAATATTACTATCGATGTCATTTCACTTAATTTCTCAAACGCATGTACCAGGGCCTCATGCGATGAAACATTAACTAAATCTCATTGATAACTTGAAGCCATATGTTTAATATGAAAAACCTCTATGTAGTGAACCAACGTTACACACAACGTCGTGTGCCGAAGTGTACACATTTGCTATTGCTGTTGTCCTTTCTATCCCTCTGCCTGCAGACCATGGGACAATACAAAAATGTCCCGAAAAGTTTACCCGACACCTTTAACAATCTAACGGGTTACTACCAGGCGCTTCCGGTTGATTATGATGCGAACCCGAACAAAGCTTATCCCTTGCTGATCTTTGTGCATGGGGTAGGAGAGCTGGCGGGCGCCAACACCAAAAACCTGCAGTCACTTGTATTAAGGAACGGCGTACCCAAACTGATAGAGCAGGGAAAATTCCCTGCCTCTTTTAAGGTTAAAGGACAAGATTACTCTTTTATTGTTATCACACCACAATTTAAAACATGGCCCGGCGCCGGTGATATTCACCGGCTGGTGGCCTATCTGCAGAAACAGCTACGTATAGACGCCAGCCGCCTGTACGTTACTGGTATTAGTATGGGTGGGGGCGTAGTCTGGGGAGCTATCTCCGAAGTGCAATCCAAAGCCAAACAATACGCCGCTTCGGTGATTGTTTGTGGCGCTTATGACCCGGTACCTTTCCCACAGCTGCAGAAAACAATTGCGGATGACAATACGCCCGTATGGGCGCTGCATAACAGCAATGACCCTACTGTACCGGTCTCTTATTCCCAGACATGGGTGAAGAATATTAATGCAGAAACGCCGGCCCCTAATCCTGCTGCCAAGCTCACGATCTTTAACGCTGCCATACACGATGCCTGGACAAAATCCTACGATCCCGCCTTCCAGGAGAACGGGATGAACGTGTATGAGTGGATGCTCCAATATACCAAGGGCGCTGTTTCTGCGCCACCTCCGCCGCCACCCGGCAATGGCAACGGCAATAATGGCAATGGCGGTAGCGGCAATAAACGCATTACCGTGCCTACTACCAGCGGCAGGCAGGTCTACTACCCGGATGCGATGAAGAGCCTGAAAGTAAACCCGGGAGACACGTTATGTCTGGCCGCGGGAGACTATGATTATATCAATTTTGGCAACCTGCTGGGCACGGCCGATAAACCGATCATTATTATGAACTGCGGCGGCCTGGTACGCGTAGGGGTGAACAGCACCACTACTGCGGCTTCCTTTGTGCTGAGCAACTGTAAATATTTTAAGATAGAAGGTATTGGCGATCCCAATATAGAATACGGTTTTGACGTGAACGGCACCAATAAGGATGGCCTTAAACTGTTTGGCTTTTTCCTGGGTAACGGTACCAGTGATTTTGACCTGCACCATGCCTATGTACATGACGCCGGCATGTTCGTACAAGCTAAAACGTTACAGCAGTGCGGCCACCCGGAGTGGCTGGATGGCGCTTTTGTAATGCGCAATGTGAAGATCCACCACCTGCTGTGCCGCAACTCTGCCTGGGAAGGCTTTTACATTGGTAACACCCATTACCTGTGGGATGATGGCACTTGTAAGGATATGAAATCGCACCATATTGAGAACCTGGAAGTATATGATAACGACCTGGAGAATGTGGGCAGCGACGGTATCCAGATCTCCATGGCAGACATGGGCACGAACCTGGTGCACCATAACCGCCTGGTGAACTACGCCATGGCCAAGAACAGCGCGCACGGCTACGGTATCCTGTGCGGCGGCGGCAGTACCCTTCGTATCTATGATAACCGCGTAGATAAAGGGTATAACTGCGGTATCGAGATCTTTGGCACCGGCATTAACTATGTATATAATAACGTGGTCTCCAACATTGCTTTTGAGGGGATCAACGTAACGGATAAACTGTTGTTTGAGCCGGCTACAGGTTATATCTATAATAACACGGTGTATAATACCGGGGTGAACGGTTTAAAGATCTATGCGGATCTTACCACTGTTGGCCATAAGGTCTATAACAACGTAGTGATAGCGCCGGGCACCAACGGTGATTTTCCGCAGAGAGGATATTATATCCGCGGCGCACAGCCCATCAAATTTGATACGGCCAATAACCTGAACTTTACGACGGTGGACAAGGCCCTGCTGGAATCACCCACCAGCGGTATACTCCGGCCTACCTCCAAATCGCCTGTGATCAATGCCGGCCGGGACATGAAAGACCTGGGCCTGACCGCTGATATGGACGGCAATGCGCGTCCGCAGGGCGGCAAGTTCGACGCCGGCGCATATGAATATAATGGCGTAGGCAATATTGTACCTACCGCAGATGCCGGCAAGGATATTATTGTTACGCTGCCTGCCAGCACCGCTAAACTGGATGGCAGCGCCTCCAGGGACCCGGATGGTAAGATCACCACCTATGCCTGGAAGAAATTAAGCGGTCCCGTACAGGGTACCCTGGGCAGCACCAATACCGCCCAAACCACGCTAAGCGGCCTGGTACAGGGCAACTATGTATTTGAACTTACTGTTACAGACGATAGCGGTGTTAAGACCACGGACAATGTACTGGTAACCGTACAGCCGGCCAACAGGAAGCCGGATGCAGAAGCAGGTAATGATATTACGCTTACCCTGCCTTCCAATACCACCCAGCTGTATGGCAGCAACTCCCTGGACCCTGACGGCGTGATCACAGATTACCTGTGGAAACAGGTGAGCGGCCCCAATAAAGCTACTATCGCAGAAGCGGATGCCAGCAACACGGACGTGACCGGGCTGGTAACCGGCATATATGTATTTGAGCTGACCGTAACAGATAATGCCGGCGCTACCAGCACTGACCAGCAGATCATCACGGTGATCACCCTGGGCGGCAACCAGCCTCCGGTAGCCAATGCAGGCAGCGATGTGAGCATCACCCTGCCCACCAGCACGGTATCACTGAACGGCAGCAGCTCCAAAGACCCGGATGGCAGCATTAAAAGCTATGTTTGGAAACAAACCAGCGGTTCGGCCGGGCCTATCATCACCACTGCCACTGACAGCAAAACAAACGTGACCGGCTTAACCGCAGGTACCTACGTTTTCCAGCTGACGGTGACCGATGATAAAGGCACTACCGCCTCTGACCAGGTGACCGTGACGGTGAACGGCACAAAAAATGACGCACCTAGCGCCAATGCGGGCAACGACGTAACTGTTTCCCTGCCCACCAGCACAGTAACATTAGATGGCGGCGCGTCTAACGATAAAGATGGCAAGATTGACCAATATACCTGGAAGAAGATAAGCGGCCCCGCAGGTGGCAACATCAGCACCCCGAACGCTGGTAAAACCACTGTCACCAACCTGGTAGCCGGCGCCTATGTGTTTGAGCTGACGGTAACAGACGATGACGACGCCACTGCCTCTGACCGGGTAACCGTAACGGTGACTGGCGCTAACCAACCGCCGGTAGCCAAAGCGGGCAATGATATCACCATTAGCTTGCCGCAGAGCAGCGTACAGCTGGACGGCAGCGCCTCCAGCGACGCGGATGGCAATATCACTGATTATAGCTGGGTAAAGATCAGCGGTCCCGCCGGTGGTACGGTAACCAGTCCTGCCGCGGCAAAGACCAATGTAACCGGTCTTACCCAGGGCACTTATGTATTTGAACTGAAAGTAACCGATAACGATAATTCCAGCATCACTGACCGGGTAACCGTAGTGGTGTCCGCCGCCAACCAGGCGCCGGTAGCAGACGCCGGTGATAATCTTACCATTACCCTGCCGCTGGCTACCGCCCATCTGGACGGCAGCGCTTCTACTGACAAAGACGGTTCCATTAGCGGTTATAACTGGGTAAAGATCAGCGGTCCCGCAGGTGGTACCATCATAGACCCCACCGGCAGAGCGACCAATGTGACCGGCCTGGCCGCAGGTACCTATGTGTTTGAGCTGACGGTGACGGATAATGATAAGGCTACCGCCAGCGCCCGTGTAACGGTAACAGTAAACCCTGCCAACAAAGCGCCGCTGGCTAATGCCGGCAGCAATGTAAATATTTCCCTTCCTCAGAACAGTGCACAATTAAACGGCACTGGCTCCAGCGATCCGGACGGCATTATCAGCACCTATGCATGGGCGCAGATAAGCGGGCCATCCACCGCCGGTTTCAGTGCGCCGGGTAACAGCCGGACCACCGTCACCAACTTGATAGCCGGTACCTATGTATTTGAGCTGACCGTAACCGACGATGATAAGGCCAGCGCCAAAGACCGCGTTACTGTTACCGTAATACCGGCAACGGCATCCAACCAGCCGCCGGTAGCCAATGCCGGCAGTGATATCACCATCACCCTGCCGCTGGCTACTGCCCACCTGGTAGGCGCCGCCTCATCAGATGCAGATGGCACAGTGGCCAAATACCACTGGACCCGTGTTACCGGCCCTGCCGCCACCATTATCTCACCAGATGGTAAAGAGACCAATGTAACCGGCCTGGCCGCAGGTAGCTATGTATTTGAGCTGACCGTAACGGACAACGACAACGCCACCGCTACTGACCTGGTACGCGTAACCGTTAACCCGGCAGCTAATAAGTTACCGGTAGCAGCTGCCGGCACAGACATTACCATTACCCTGCCGGTGAGCAGCATACAGCTGAACGGCGCCGGCTCTAACGACCCGGATGGCAGCATTAGCGCATATGCCTGGAAAAAAGTAAGCGGACCTGCCGCCGGTACGATCGGCAATGCCAAAGCCGGCATTACCGCCGTAACCGGGTTGGCCGCAGGCGTATATACCTTCCAGCTGACGGTAACTGATAACGAAGGCGCCACCGCCACTGACCAGCTGCGGGTAACCGTAAAAGCAGCAGCGCCCACGAATACACCGCCACTGGCCAACGCCGGCAGTGATGTTAGCATTACCCTGCCGCAGAATAACCTGCTCCTGGACGGCGACGCCTCCAGCGATGCAGATGGCAGTATTAAGGCCTACGCCTGGTCCCAGATCAGCGGCCCCAATACCGCTACCCTTGGCAGCCGTAACGCCGCCATTACCAACATCAGCGGTTTGGTACAGGGCTTTTACATATTTGAGCTGAAAGTAACCGACGACGATAATGCTACTGCTACAGACCGCGTACTGGTGACCGTGAACCACGCGCCTAACCAGCGGCCGGTAGCAGATGCAGGCGATGATATCAGCATTACGCTGCCATTGACCACCGCCCACCTGGTAGGCGCCGCCTCCAGCGATGCAGACGGCAGTATTACCGCCTACCACTGGACCAAAGTAAGCGGCCCCGCTGCCACTATCATAGATCCCACTGGCAAAGAGACCAATGTGACCGGCCTGGTAGCCACAGGAACCTATGTGTTTGAGCTGACCGTAACGGATAATTATGGCGGCACTTCCTCCGACGAGGTGACCGTGACCGTAAGGCCTGCAGTTGCAACCAATAAAGCGCCTGTAGCCATTACCAGCGGTGACCAGAACATACGCCTGCCAATAGATTACCTGTACGTAAATGGCCGCTCCTCTACGGATGCTGATGGCAGCATTAAAGCTTATGCCTGGAGACAGGTATCCGGTCCTACCGCAGCCACCATTGCCCATGCAGACTGGGTAGAAACGGAGATCAGCGGCATGAAGCTAGGTACTTATGTATTTGAACTGAAAGTAACAGATGATGATAACGCCACTTCCGTAGACCGTGTAACCACTACGGTACTGGCAGCAGGTAACCAGGAGCCGGTAGCCATTACACAGGGCGACCAGGTGGTGCAGCTGCCTACGGATAACCTGGTGGTGAACGCACGCGAATCACATGATAACGACGGTTCCATCGCCGGCTTTACCTGGAAACAGATCAGCGGCCCGTCATCCACCGTTATCTCGAATACAGACCAGGTAGAGACCCGCATCAGCGGCCTGCGGCAGGGACAGTATGTATTTGAGCTGACGGTAACTGATAATAACGGCGCCACTAACAGCATCCGCTTTACCATCAATGTGCTCACAGACAAGAGCCACGAGATCATGGACTCTGTAGCCATGTACCCCAACCCCGCCACTACCTGGATGCGGATTGCAGTACGGTACCTGGGTAAAGGGGAGCGGCTGTACTTTACGGTGTATGATCTGAATGGTAAACCGCAAACGGCGTTCAGTCAGCCGTTAACCTTGCAGAACCTGCAGAAGGATCTGGATGTGAGCGGGTTGTCTGCCGGGTATTATATCATGGAGATCAAGGATGAGACAGGAGCGTTTAGATGGACCGGCAAGTTTGTGAAGGCGGCGAATTAGGAGTAGAAATAACCATCAATAAAAAGAAAGAGGCGGTATCTGAAGATGCCGCCTCTTTCTTTTTATTATCGTTTCATTTTACTTCAAAATAGCCCTATAGATCTCCTCCACAGAATTCTCCCAGGTATGCGACCGCGCAAAGGCAATCTGCGCAGCCCTGCGCGCGGGGTCCTTATCCAGCAGCGCCTTTTCTATCAGCGGCACATAGTCCTCCACAGACTGCGCCAGGTACACATGATCCTTAAACAGCTGCATGGTCTTGGTATCTGTAGCCACTGTGGGTTTACCCATGGCCAGGTATTCATCTATCTTAAGCGGGTAGTTGCCGATGGTGATCTCGTTCACGAGCTGCGGGTTGATGCATACATCAAAATGCTGCAGGTAACCGGGGAGATCGGAGAGAGGCTTGCGGCCCAGGAAATGGATATTGGGCTGCTGGTGCAGGGCGGATTGCTGGAATACCTCATCTTCTGGCCCTACCAGCACGATCTGCCAGTCCGGACGGGTACGGCTAATATACAGGAGTATCTGCGGATCCAGGCGCATAGCGGTAAGCGCGCCTACATAACCTATAACAGGCGCATTGGCGGGCGGCAGGTCTGCGGGCCGCTCATAGGTCTTTTCCGGGTCAAAAAGGGTAAGGTCGCAACCCTGGCCCACATAGTAGCTGTTGGGGTTATACTGCAGCAGCATATCCGTTAAGTACAGGGAGTTGGCCACGGCCACATCTGCTTTGGCTATATGCCGGGGCTCCAGTGTTACGCCGTGGCGTTTCCAGTAGTCCATAGCAATAAGATAATCGCGGCTGTAGTAGATGTAGCGGTCTGGTTGCAGGAACTCTTTCAGGTAAAAGCCACGGAAGATATCGTTATCATTGAACAGCAGCACATCCTTAAAACCCAGCTCCTGTATAGCATCCTGTATGCTTTTGGCAAAGCGCCGGTTGTTGATGCGGTTGAATACGGAGAATACCGGGGTAAAAGGGATAAAATTGGCAGATTCCAGTACCCGGTTAGGATACAGGTTCCAGAAATTATCCGCAATAGGTACAATGCCATTGGCCTGGCCCTTGACCACTTTCAGGTGAAAAGCCACCTCTGGGTCCTGTTTTTGCTGCAGGATGGTGCGGCGGTCCAGGGGGGAGTTCACATACAGCACCCGGTTGTGCTTAGCAAACTGCAGGGCGATATTTTTACAATTACTGCCGATGGCGGTGAACCATTGCTGCAGGCCTACAATGACAATATCCCGGTTTTGAATAAGGGGCATAAGGAGTTGAATGATTGCAAATTGAGGCTCAAAGGTAGGCAAAAGGGCGGAGGTTTTACCGGGGCTCACCTATGACTTTTTGCACCTGGCTTTGCAGGAACGGCACTACTGCTGCTTTAAACCAGGGGTTCTTCTTATGCCAGATATTATTACGTGGCGAAGGGTGGACCAAAGGCAGGTATGGCAAATGTTTATCAAAATCCCTAACGGTTGCTGTCAGGGACTCTTTCCTCAGATCTTTCAGATAGCGGGCCTGGGCATAGGTGCCAATTAACAGGATCAGCCGCACGCCGGGCATTGCCTGTAGTAATTTGTCATGCCACAATGGAGCACAGGCGGGCCTGGGAGGGAGGTCACCCGATGTGCCTTTGCCGGGGTAGCAGAAGCCCATGGGGATCAGGGCCAGTTGGTCAGCGTCATAAAATACGTCTTTGGTAACGCCCAGCCATTTTCTTAGCTCATCCCCGCTTGGATCATCCCAGGGGATGCCGCTGTTTTGTACGCGTTGGCCTGGCGCCTGGCCAATGATCACGATCTTTGACCGGGAACTGGCTTGTACAATTGGCCGGGGATAGTTTGGCAAATCATCTTTGCATACGATACATTTTCTTATTTCACGTAAAAGCTGATCCATTAATGCTAAATTTTCCCGCGTTCCATGCGCTGGGTTGTTAATTCTGCAAGCGGCAGCGGATCTTCAAAGTTGGATCATTTTCGCGATAAAAGAGATGGATTATTGAGACAATGTGCAGGATATTACGCCCGGTATTACCACAATTTGGTCAAAACACTTATATATGAGATAGATCCGGTTTGTTTGACTCACTAAAGAGTAGCCGGCAGGGAAACTATTCCTGCCGGCTACTAAATGAATAACGGTCAAATTCTTATTGCACCAATACCTTCCCTGTATATTGCCGTTCCTTATCCATCACCTGGATAATATACATCCCTTTCAGACCAGGCTTCAGCTCAAATCCATTCTTTTGTAAAACTGCCGCTTGTACTTCCCGTCCATTGCCATCTATCACCCTTACACGGCTGCCGGAAAAGTCCTTAGCGCCATTAAATCGGATAGTTCCGTGTGCTGGATTAGGATAAATAGACAAAGCCATCTGAACAGGCGCCTGTTGCAGTGTATGTGCCGCGGGCGCGGTAACCGGGCTGCTTTTGGCTACCGGCGCTGCAACAGGTGTTACGATCACCACTATCTGCTTACGCAGGCTGATACAGCCATTAGCTTCCACGCCGGCATAAAAGTACAGGGTACCTGCGGTGAGGGCTGTAAAGGTATAGCTGTTGCCCGTAGCTTGCGGGGTAGTGGCGGTATCTGAACGGTACCATTGAATAATGCCACTATCTGGGGCCGCAGCGCTAAGCGTTAAATTAGTGAAGCGGACCATGGTGATGGTATCTGCCACCAATAATGTGGGCGCTGGTGGGCGCGGAGATACCAGTACCTGTGCCGCGGTGCGCAGCAGGGATTCACACTGTGTTTGGGCGCTTACATAATAGGTGGTGGTAACTTCGGGATTTACCGTCAGGTAATCGCCGGTATAGAGGGGCTGGCCGCCGGAGGGGGTATCATACCATACCATGTTGGCTGCACTGGCGCTGGCCGTATAGGCGTGCAGGGTAACGGGGCTGCCGGCACAGGCGTTTGGCTGGCTTATGTCTACCAGGGCGGGCTGGCTGGGCGCGCCCAGGGTAAAGCTGATTTCCGTGGAATCTGAGCCGCAACCGCCTGTAGGGTCAATGGCCTGTACATGCGCGATGACCTGTACGCTGTCTGTAGTGCGGTTGGCCGGCACGGGCAGGGAATCGCCGGAGGTTACCTGGTAGGAGGTATCCAGCAAAACACCATTGGCATTGCTGTATAACATCCTTACATGGTATTGCAGGCCAGGTGTGTAGTTGTTCACCTGCAGCGCGGTGCTGCCGCATACCGGCGACTGTGGCGTGGTAATATCCGGCATGGCTACGCCGCCTTTGCGGTAGGCATAGTATACGCGCAGGGAAGTAAGCCCGCCGCCGCTGTTAAGGGTGACGCGTACCCGGTCAAACCGCTGCTGCGGCTTAAGCACTATCTCCGCCTTGCCGTAACCCTGCAGGGGGCGCAGGATAGCATCGCTTACCGGTTGCGCGTCGTTGTTGGAGGTATTGCCCAGGTACGTTTGTACCGTTACCGGCCCGTAAGGGTTTGTGCCGGGATTGTTGGACACACCAATGCCAATGACCAGGGAATCACAGTCGCGGGTGGCCGCGGCGGGAAACACAAGGTTCTGATAGATCGTTACCGTACCCAGGCTGCCCGAGATATTAAACTGGGCATAGTCAGTGAGATTGGTATTGACCGAATTGCCGGCGTTAGACACGCTGCAAAGAAAACACAGGCCCGAAGTGCCATTACTCTGACTGTTGGCATACGTTTGCTGGGCATGGGATTGTTGGGTCAGGAGGCTGCATACAATAATTGCCAGCCAGGAGATGCTCAAAAAGGGGTAATGTTTACGCATATAGTTATGAGGGTTTAAAGCATATAGGGCTTAATTTTCTGGCGTAGGTGTATTGAGGGCTTTTGGGTATATTTATTGAGTGCTAAAAATAACAAATTATTCCGGGAACCCAAATATATGTCCATGACAGAAACAATAGATATCCGGCAATTGACCGCAGAAGATTATTTTGACCTCAAGGAATCCATGGTATCCGCATACCCCGATATGGCGGGCAGTTACTGGCGGGAGCCCACCCTGCGCCGCCTGGTAAGCCTGTTTCCCGAAGGGCAGATAGCCGTTACCGTAAATGGTAAAGTGGTGGGCTGTGCGCTGGGCATTATAGTGGATTATGGCAAATTTGGCGATGACCATACCTATGAGCAGATCACCGGTTATTATACCTTTAATACCCACGATCCCAAAGGGGACATGTTATACGGTATAGAAGTGTTTGTACACCCGGATTACCGGGGCAAACGCCTGGCGCGCCGCCTGTATGACGCCCGCAAAACCCTCTGCGAGCGGCTGAACCTCCGCGGTATTGTAGCCGGCGGGCGTATACCCAATTATGAGAAGTATGCGGATAATCTATCTCCCCGTGAGTATATAGAGAAGGTGCAGGATAAGGAGATCTATGATCCCACGCTGACCTTCCAGTTCTCCAACGATTTCCTGGTAAAAAAGATCCTGAAGAATTACCTGCCGCATGATGAGGCATCCAAAGGTTTTGCCACGCTGCTGCAGTGGTATAATATCTACTATGAAAAGGATGCGGATACCGTGCGCTATAATAAATCCACCGTACGTATTGGCCTGGTACAGTGGCAAATGCGCGATTACCGTAACCTGGATGGTTTCCTGGAGCAGGTGGAATACTTTATTGACGCAGTGAGCGATTACGGTTCTGATTTTGTAGTGTTCCCGGAACTGTTCAATGCGCCGCTGATGGCGGAATTTAACCAGCTGGACCCTGCCGGCGCCATACGCGGGGTGGCACGGTATACGGAGCAGATCCGCGATGAGTTTGTGAGATATGCGGTAGCCTATAATGTAAATGTCATTGGCGGCAGCATGCCCATTGTGATAGATGAGCAGCTGTATAATATCTGTTACCTGTGCCGGCGGGATGGCACCTATGATCATTATATCAAGATGCACCCCACACCCAGCGAGGTATTTGCCTGGGGCGTAAAAGGCGGGCATGAGCTAAAAGTGTTTGACACGGATTGCGGCAAAATAGGCATACAGATCTGCTACGATGTAGAGTTCCCGGAGCCTAGCCGTTTATTGTCAGAACAGGGCATGCAGATCCTGTTTGTACCTTTCCTCACGGATACGCAGCATGCCTATAACCGGGTACGTTTTTGCGCGCAGGCCCGCGCTATAGAAATGGAATGTTATGTAGCCATTGCCGGCTGTGTAGGCAACCTGCCTAAAGTAAATAATATGGACCTGCAGTATGCGCAGAGCGCCGTGCTAACGCCCTCTGATTTTGCGTTTCCCGTTACCGGTATTAAGGCAGACGCCACGCCCAATACGGAGATGATCGTGATCGCAGATGTAGACCTGGTGCTGCTAAAGGAACTGAATGCCTTTGGCAGCGTGCAGACCCGGAAGGACCAGCGGCGGGACCTATACGAAGTAAAATGGAAGAAATAAAAAGATACTATGAATTAAACATTTCCATTTGTACATTGTGATGTAACTTAAGGAAGTACGGGAGTCAACCGGAACATATAATATAACGGAAACAGCCTCAACTATTGATAAACCGCCATGATGGATCACAAAATAAACTTAGCCTTACAGATCATTCCGCAGGTAGCCAGCGAACAGGTATATGCCGTAGTGGACGAAGCCATTGCAGTTATACAGGGCTCCGGTGTGCCTTACCGTGTATGCCCCTTTGAAACGGTGATGGAAGGGCCTTATGATCAGCTGATGGATATTGCCCGCCGCGCGCAGGAAGTATGCTTTAAAGCAGGCGCTTCCCAGCTGCTGGTATATATAAAGATGCAGATACGCAGGAATGAGGATGTGACCATGGAAGAGAAAGTAGGCAAATACGACGCCGCTGCATCCGGCGATCATTAAAAAGCGCTTAAAATAACCAAAATCGAACACAGGAATGGGGGCAAACACCCCTTTCAGACGTAATATTATTAACGCGGAGCGCTGATAGCATTATTAGAGCGATGGTAAGACCATTATAGCCAGCGCCGGAAAGTTTTTATTCAACCAAAATACTAAACCGCATCTCCATGAAAAGGATCTACGCGATTTTCATGCTGAGCTGTTTCATGCTACCTGTTTTGCTAAGGGCACAAAACCCGGTGATACGTGGTACCGTAACAGCTTCTGACGGGGGCAACCCCCTTCCCGGAGTGACCATCCAGGTAAAAGGCGGCGCCGGCGGCGCTACCACTAATCCAGACGGCAATTTCAGCCTTACGGTGCCCAATACCAATGTAACGCTGGTATTCAGCTTTGTAGGCTACCTGCGGCAGGAAGTGCCGGCAGGCGGGCGTACAACCCTGCAGGTGACCCTGCAGCCAGACACCCGCAACCTGGAGCAGGTAGTGGTAACGGCACTGGGCATTAAAAAAGAAAAACGTGCGCTGGGATATGCCGTACAGGATGTGGGCAGCGCTGAGCTCATTACCTCTAAACAGACCAACCTGGTGAACGCCTTACAGGGCAAGGTAGCCGGCGTACAGATCTCCAGCACGGGCGGCGCCCCGGGCCAGGGCGCGCGGATCATTATCCGCGGTATCAACTCCCTGGATCCCAATAAATCTAACCAGCCCCTGTTTGTGGTGGATGGCGTACCTATTGACAATGACACCTATGCGGCCACCGGCGTGGATGATACCCGTGGGATGAGCAACCGTGCGGCGGACATTAACCCTGATGACATTGAGAATATCTCCATCCTGCGGGGTGGCGCTGCTACGGCCCTGTATGGCCTCCGCGCCGCCAATGGCGCAGTGGTGATCACCACTAAATCCGGCAGGGCGGGCCGCCTGGTAGTAGGCGTTACCTCTACCTTTGGGATTGATAACGTTAACAAGATCCCGGATGTACAGACCCGCTTTACACAAGGTTATATGGGCGAGTATGACCCTGCCAGTTTCTGGCCCTCCTGGGGCCCTACGGTAGAAGAAGGCCGCAAGCTAGACCCTACCCATCCCACGGAGCTGTTCAACAATTATAAGCGCGCTTACCGCACTGGCACCCAGTTCCGTAATACGGTGAATATGAGCGGCGGCACGGATAAAGCGGTGTTCTCCTCCTCATTCTCTTCCCTGAACCAGGATGGGGTAGTGCCTTTCAGCGATTATAAGAACTACTCCGCCCGTTTGAATGGAGAGCTGCATTTCAGCGAAAAGTTCAAGATGGGCGCTTCGCTGAACTATATTAATTCCGGCGGCAGACGTATCAATGCAGACCGTTACGGCGAGCAGCTGATCTATTGGTCGCCACGATGGGATGTGAAGGACTATATTAAACCAGACGGTACGCAAAAGACCTATGGGCCGGAGAACGACAATCCCATGTTCACTTTGTACAACAACCGGTTTGTAGATAACGTGAACCGCCTGATAGGGAATGCGAATTTTATGTATTCTCCCTTTAAATGGCTGGACCTGATCTACCGGGCAGGCACAGACTATTATACAGATAACAGGTTGTTTACGGCCCCCGGCCCCAAAGGCCTGGCGGATGAGCTGCCCAGCGGCGATGCCGGCGCAGGTTTTGTACATGAGTACCAGCTGAGCAAACGCACGCTTAACAGCACCTTCATCGCTAATTTCAAGAACAAGATCACAGACCGCTTATCATCAGACCTGAAACTGGGACATGATCTGTATGAGACCAAATTCAAACGGCTGGCTACAGAGGGGGATACCCTGGATATACCGGATCTGCTGATCATGCAGAATGCCAAGCGGGTGGTCAGCACACAGGAAGCGACCAACTACCGCATTATCGGTTTCTTTGGGGACTGGACGCTGAACTGGGATAACTACCTGTACCTGACGCTGACCGGCCGGGAAGACCTTACCTCCACCTTGCCGCATGGCCGCAACTCGTTCTTTTATCCTTCTGTGAGCATGGGGTACGTGTTCACGGATCACCTGAAAATGCAGAGTAATGTGCTCAGTTATGGCAAGGTGCGCGCATCCTGGGCCAGACAGGGCAAAGACCCGCTGCCCTATAAAATACTCTCCGGGTATGAGCCCCTGCTGGGCGGGCCTATTGACAATACCGTGATCGGATGGACCCGTGCCGATATTAAAACGGACCCTGAGCTGAAGCCGGAGTTCACGAATACCTTTGAAGCCGGTGCTGAGCTGCGGTTCTTTTCCAACCGCCTGGGCCTGGACTTTACCTGGTATAATTCCAAGACCACTGATCTGCTGATGAGCGTACCAACGGCGCCCAGTGCCGGGTATGACGTATACTATACCAACGCAGGCTCTATGCGTAACCGTGGTATAGAGATCTCGCTGAATGGCACGCCGGTGAAAAGCAAGAATTTTAACTGGGATGTACGGGTGAATTTCTCCGCCAACCGCAATAAGGTACTGGCGCTTAGGTCAGACGTAACGGAAGTACTGCTGGGCACCCAGTTTGGATATGCCAATTCAACCGCCACCCAGAAAGATATTGTAGGTTACCCGGTAGGAGCCATCTTCGGGACCAGCTTTGCACGGTATGGGGATGATCCTAATTCAACCCTGATAGATAAGAACAAACCTATGTTGATCCAAAGCAGCGGTTCGCTGGCGGGTTTCCCAACCATCAATACCACGCAAAGGTATCTGGGCAATACGCAACCCAAATGGATAGGCGCTATCACCAATGCCTTCAGCTATAAGGCACTTACCTTCTCTTTCCTGATAGATGTAAGGCAGGGCGTGATGAAATACAACCAGTTCGCCAACTTTATGGCCGCTTTTGGCGCGTCTAAGATGACAGAGAACAGGGACCAGACCACTACTTTTAACGGGGTATATGCGGATGGCAAGGCTAATGACATGCCGGTATATTTAGGCCAGGGTGTAGGCCCCGATGGCCGGAACTATGGGGATGGTTATTACCGCCGGATCTACCGCGGCGTAACGGAGGCTTTTGTGGAGGATGCTTCCTGGGTACGTTTACGTAATGTAAGCCTTTCTTACCGCCTGCCTGGCAGCTTACTCTCCCGCACGCATTTTATCAGCGGGGTGAATATTACCCTTACAGGTAACAACCTGTGGCTGCATACCAAATATACCGGCTTTGATCCGGAGTCCAGCTCCAATAACTCCAGCAGTAACACAGATGGTTTTGCCGGGTTTACGTACCCTGCCGTGCGGAGTTTCTTAGCCAGTATCAATGTTACCTTTTAAAGCGTTGAACCATGAAGAAGAATCTGATCATTACTACTCTATGCTGCAGCCTGCTGGTATTGGCGGGGTGTAAGAAATACCTGGATGTAAACAAGAATCCGAACATAACGGAAACGGCGCCCCTGAACGGCTTGCTGAGCAGCACCACTTATAACACGGGCTACAATGTATACCGGCTGGGAGACAACACCTCGTACTTTGTACAGTACCTGGCTTCTCCCAACACGGCCAGCTCCTCTGATACCTATGATATAGTGGACTACAGCACCAGCTGGGAGAACATGTATAATACCATGTCTGACCTGTATGACCTGATACACCAGGCAGACTCCGTAGGGGCATACCAGCACGCCGGCGCTGCTAAGATCATGATGGCCATGAACCTTAGCATGGCCAATGCCTTCTGGGGCGCATTGCCTTATAAGGAAGCCCTGAACGGGGCCGTTATACAGCCGCATTTTGATGCAGACAAGGATATTTACAACTCCACCCTGGCGCTGGTGAATGATGGCCTGGCGGATCTGGACAAAGCAGACCCTAAGATCCTGCTGACGGCAGAACGGGATCTCATCCACCATGGTGATGCAGCTGCCTGGAAAAAGACAGGATATGCCCTGAAAGCACGGTTACTGAACCGTATTACAAAAATGCCGGACTATGATCCCGCCCAGGTGCTGGAAGCATTATCGCACGCCTATGAGAATAACGGGGATGATGCGCAGCTGACCCAGTTCCAGTCCCGCAGTCCCTGGAACCAGGCAGCTTATGACAACACGCAGAACCTGCTGGATGGATGGCTGAGCACCCATTTTGTAGCCGCGCTGAACGACAGCAGCTTTGGTGTTTTTGATCCGCGGCTGCCGCTGATCACCAGCCCTACCCGTTACGGCGACTACCGGGGTACCATCAATGGCGCCGGAAGGATAGGTACCGGTACTGATGATGACGAATGTTATCTTTCTATAAACGGGTTCTACTCCCGCGGAGGCGCGCCATTGCTGATCCTCACTTATGCGGAATGTAAGTTTATACAGGCAGAAGCCGCTTTCCGCGCAGGCGACAAGACTACAGCGTACACCGCCTATATAGATGGTATAAAAGCCAATATGGATAAGGTAGGCGTAGCTGCCGGTGCGCGTGATGCTTATGTGACCAACCCGGTGGTGGCTGTAGGCGCGGCTAATATCACGCTGGCGCTGATCATGAAAGAAAAGTATGTAGCCATGTTCCTGCATCCGGAGTCATGGACAGATGTAAGGCGTATGAATTACCAGTACAAGGATTTTAACCTGCCGGAGAATGCGTTACTGCCGGAGTTTATCCGCCGGGTAGCTTACCCTGTGTCTGAAACTTCCAGGAACGGGTCTAATACGCCCGCGGTAACATCGCTGGCGCAGCGGTTGTGGTGGGATCAATAACAGCGTATTTGTTGATGATGATATACTGAAGGGGGGAGGCGTTGGCCTTCCCCTTTTTTTATGCAGATAATTGCGCCATCCAGATGGTGGCATGCCAGCATTCGGGATCGCTTTCCTTGTATTGCAGCACTTTGAAATTGTTGGCTTCCAGCAGTGAGCGGTATTGCTGCGTATCCAGGGAACCGTGGCAGAGGTTCACGCCTCCGTTCAATCCCCAGGCTTCCCCGTATTCGGTTCCCGAAGTAAATAATAATACGCCGCCGTTATTCAGGTGATCTTTAAAGATAGGGAACATGGCCGGCTGATCTTCGGGAGGAAGATGGAAAAAGCTATTCCAGGCAATAATGGCGTCGAATTTCCGGTTAAGGGAGAGCTGACGCATATCTGCCTGTACAAAATTTACAGATGGGAAATTGGTTCTTGCGATCTCCAGCATGCGGTAGCTGGCATCCACCCCCATTACCTGCATGCCCTGGTTTAAGAGATATTCCATCATGGGTTTGCCTGTTCCGCATCCAAGGTCCAGTATATGGGCGCCTTTGCCTATGAGATCCATCACACTATCGAGATAGGCTTTCTCCATAAGCATTTGAGGCCGGGCTGCTGAGAACCAGTCAGCGATGATATTATATGCTTCGAAGACGTTCTTTTTTTCGTTTTCCATGAT
This sequence comes from Chitinophaga agrisoli, assembly GCF_008386695.1. Classification (GTDB taxonomy): domain Bacteria; phylum Bacteroidota; class Bacteroidia; order Chitinophagales; family Chitinophagaceae; genus Chitinophaga; species Chitinophaga agrisoli. The sequence continues at coordinate 71,393 of NZ_VUOC01000002.1, read as the reverse complement.
GGGGGATGTATAGCGCAAATGTAAGGGTTGTTGATACTCCCGGTATGCATAGCGCCCGCGTTTTTGCGCCGGTGGATAATTGCCAGACCTGATCATTATAAAAAAGTCCTCAAATATTTGCGTAGTTGAATAACTACACATATATTTGTAGTCAAATAGCTACACGATGAATCTAAGACGTGATGTGTTTCAGGCAATAGCAGACCCGACCAGGAGGGCCATTCTCGTATTAGTGGCCACACATTCCATGACAGCGGGCGCTATTGCCGCCAACTTCGACACCGCCAGACCAACTGTATCCAAACACCTGCAAATCCTCACGGAGTGTGAATTGCTTAAACAGGAGCAAAACGGCAGGGAAATATTGTATCACTTAAATCCGCAGAAGATGAAAGAAATAGCAGACTTTATTGAGCCCTTCCGCCAGCTGTGGGATGACAGGTTCAACAAATTAGAAGACATCATGAAACAATACAAACCAAAAAAATAGCATCATATGGAACGTAAAACAAAGGTGAATGCAGAAGCCGGCAAACAAGACCTGGTAATTACAAGGGAATTTGACCTGCCATTGGAACTGCTTTTTAAAGCGCACGCCACGCCAGAGATTATAGCGCAATGGATGGGCACCCAGGTATTGAAACTGGAAGGTAAAAAACACGGTGGCTGGCAATTTGAAACAAAAGACGGGCAGGGTAATGTGGTATTCAAAGCCAATGGCGTTTTTCATGAATTTATTCCGAACCAGCAGATCATCCGGACATTTGAAATGGAGAATGCGCCGTTTGGCCCGCAGCTGGAGTTCCTGAAGTTTGAAAAGCTCACGGACGATACCAGCAAACTGACCATGCATGTTGTGTACAGATCCGGTGAAGACAGGGACCAGGTGTTGAAAATGCCTTTTGAGTATGGTATCAATATGGCGCATGACCGGCTGCAGGAAGTGGTCCGCAATTTATAACAGGTCTTTTCTCCCTGATGGTTGCCAAAGCCGGTAGATAATTCATTTTTCCCTTAATTTTAATAGCAAATGAATACAATGAATCCTAAAGTTGATTTCTATTTCGATAAAGCCGAAAAGTGGCAAAAAGAAATTGAACAATTGAGAACGATCATTCTTGACTGTGGGCTGATGGAAGAGCTGAAATGGGGTACGCCCTGTTACACGCATCAGCAGCATAACATTGTTTTGATCCATACGTTCAAGGAATATTGTGCAGTGCTGTTTTTTAAAGGGGCCTTGTTAGGTGATGCGGACGGGCTTTTGATCCAGCAAACAGAGAATGTACAGGCAGCCAGGCAGATGCGTTTTACCAGCCTTAAAGAAGTAGTGGCAAAAGCGCCTGTCCTGAAAGCCAATATTTACGAAGCCATTGAGGTGGAAAAAGCCGGGTTACAGGTGAAAATGAAAAAGACGGAGGCATTCACCATGGTGGACGAGTTTAAGCAGAAATTAGACAAACTCCCTGCGTTGAAAAAAGCGTTTAACGCGCTAAGTCCCGGACGGCAACGGGGCTACCTGCTCCATTTTTCTTCTGCCAAACAAGCAAAGACCCGGGAGTCGAGAATTGAAAAATGTATGCCGCAGATCCTGGAAGGGAAGGGGTTGAATGACGAATGATATAAATTAGCGGCTAGCCTTTAGCTATTAGCCGGTATAAAGCTAAGCGCTAATAGCTAACCGCTAAATGTTATCCTCAGCTTCTTCCGAATACGATATAGGCTACCGCCAGCGTGAAGAAGATATTGAATACCTGCGCAATAATGAATGCCATGGCCGGCCGGCCATTCTCCATCTTGAAAATATCTGTGAACTTAGTTTCTAATCCTATACAAGTAAAAGCCAGGGCAAACCAGTAGGTCTGCAATTCCTTCAGCGCGCCTTTGGAGGCAGCTACGGTTCCTGCGGGCAACACAAAGGAGAACAACAGGGAGGCCAGTACAAAACCCAGTACAAACTTGGGAAAGCGTTCCCAGATAGTTTTTAATCCCGGTTTCTTATCCGCGCTTACTTCTTTTTTTGTGACGGTCCAGTATACGGAGATCAGGAAGGCAGCAATGCCTAATAATACATTCTGCGAGAATTTAACAAGGGTAGCGTATTTCAGCGCTTCATCCCCCAATAAAGTACCTGCTGCTACTACCGCGCCGGAGGTATCGATGGTGCCGCCCAGCCAGGCGCCTGCCACCGCGGGCGTCATATGCGCCCAGATGGCGATGTAGGGCATAAAGAGCATCATGGGGATGGCGATGATCAGCACCAGGGAGATCACATGTGATAGCTTGCGGTTATCGCCCTCAATAGCGCCGGAGGTAGCGATGGCAGCAGATACCCCGCATATAGATACTGCGCTGGAGATCATCATCCGGAACTCATCGTCCAGCTTAAGCAGTTTACAGACCCAGAAAGAGAAATACCATACCGTAAATACTACTACCACAGACTGGAGGATCCCAAGGCCGCCTGCACTTATCACATCCTGGAAGATAACATTGGCGCCCAGGAGCACCAGGCCTATTTTGATGAACAGCTCCGTTTGTATGGCGGGTTTAAGCCAGGCCGGCACGCCCATCACATTATTGATCAACAGCCCCAGTAACAGGCTGAATAATACCACTTCAATACCGAGGTCTTTTACGGTCTTGTTGCTGGTGATCAGCTGTGCGACCAGCGAGATAAGCACAATGCCCAGCAGGCTGAGGGCCAGTTTGCCAGGCTGCGCATCCCTGGCCAGGTAGCGGGCCAGTAACAGGCTCACAAATGCCCATAGGAACAGGACTGCGATCTGGCTTAACAACGAGGGACTGCTGATCTGTTGCCAGAAGCTGGAGCCATCGGCCCAGGCAGAAAATTTAGGTAAAGAAGGTTTTAAGCCGCTGCATACCAGTACAATAGTTAAAAAGGCAACAATAACGGCTATCCAGTCTTCGTGGAGGGAGGACTTTTTCATATTTGGTCAATCGTTTTTGAACAAGATAGCGCATGGTGGGTGCGGGCGGGTAAGATACAAATCAATTGCGAAATATCAATTGTTACCGGTTTTTAATGAAAGAAAATATACCCCAGGATAATAGCCGCTACCACGCCTATAAAATCTGCAATAAGGCCACAGACCAGCGCATAACGGGTATCCTTAATATTTACGGAGCCAAAGTAAACGGCCAGGATGTAAAACGTGGTTTCTGTAGAGCCTTGCATTACGCAGGCGAGGCGGCCAACAAAAGAATCAGGCCCATGGGTTTTCATCACATCTACCATCAGGCCACGGGCTGCACCGCCACTCAGGGTCTTCATGAGGCCTACGGGTAATGCCGGCACAAAATCAGTATTAAGCCCCATCCAGGCAAATACGGCGCCTATGCCGTTTACGATATAATCCATACAGCCGGTAACGCGGAATGCGCTGATGCCTACCAGGATGGCCACCAGGTAGGGGATGATCATTACCACGGTCTGGAAACCGTCCTTGGCGCCATCTATAAAGGATTCATATACGTTGATGCGTTTCACCATTCCCAGGGCGATAAAAGACACAATAACGGAGAAGATCACGATCCCGCCCAGCAACGCGGTATAAGTGGCCACATCTGCCGGCGGCATATTATGCATCCAGGCATATAGCCCCCACATCACCAGGCCAAATCCGCCAAAGAATACCAGGGAAGGCAGGTTAAACAGGTTAAGGCGTTGGTACAGCGCTACGGCTATCACCCCGCTCATAAAGGAGATAAAGGTGCCTATTACGGTAGGAATGAAGATATCTGCCGGGTTAGCGGCATGCATGGCCAGGCGCATGGCAATCACACTGGTAGGGATGATGGTCATACCGGCAGTATTGAGCACCAGGAACATGATCTGGGCATTGGTGGCCCGCTCTGGTTGCGGATTAAGCTCCTGCAGGTTCTTCATGGCCTTGAGGCCTACCGGCGTGGCCGCGTTATCCAGACCCAGCATATTGGCGGAGAAATTGGTCACGATAGAGCCCATGGCCGGGTGCTGTTTAGGCACGCCGGGAAACAGGCGGGAAAAGAAAGGGCTTACCGCCCGGGCAAATACGTTGATCATGCCGGCATTTTCGCCTACCCGCATGATACCCATCCAGAAGGTCATGATACCGGCCAGGCCCAGGGAGATCTCTGCCCCGGTTTTGGCGCTGCTGAACATGTCTGTCATGATGTTGGCAAACACAGCGGTGTCATGGAAAAAGATGAGCCGGATAAGGGCTACCACGAAAGCAATGAGGAAAAATGCGATCCAAACGTAGTTTAATGCCATAGATTCTGATTAGTACACCGGGAGGGCCCGTACTGATAATTTGCTTACCTATAGGCCAGGGTGGGTATCACCATGGCTATCTGTCAAATGTAAATGCTAAAGTTATAAATTAAAAATAATCATTGGGGGTAAACTTGGCTGGGGGTGATGGGGGGCAATAAAATGCACTATTCCACAATTTTCCCTATCTTTGCGGGCAAATTTTTTAAAAAAATGGCGTTGCAAGCAGGAATAGTAGGATTACCCAACGTAGGAAAATCAACTTTATTTAACGCAGTAAGTAACAGCGCCAAAGCACAGGCCAGTAACTACCGGTTCTGCACTATTGAACCGAACGTAGGGCTGGTAGATGTGCCGGATGCCCGCCTGTTTAAACTGGAGGAGCTGGTAAAACCCAACCGGGTGGTGCCAACCACTATCGAGTTTGTGGACATTGCCGGCCTGGTAAAAGGCGCCAGCAAGGGCGAAGGCCTGGGCAATAAGTTCCTGGCCAATATCCGCGAGGTAGACGCCATCGTGCACGTGATCCGTTGCTTTGAAGACGATAATATACTGAGGGAAGAAGGGCCCATCAATCCTGTAGCTGATAAAGAGATCATTGATACCGAATTACAGCTGAAGGACCTGGAAACCGTTGAAAAGAAGGTGGCCCGGTCAGAGAAAATGGTAAAAACCGGTGGCGATCCCAAAGCTAAAAAAGAGTTCGAAACACTAAAGCTTTGCCAGGAACACCTGGAAAAAGGCAAAAATATCCGTGAACTGGGGCTTAGCAAAGAAGACCGTTCCGCCATTGCGGACCTTTTCCTGCTGACGGAAAAGCCGGTATTATATGTGGCCAACGTAGACGAAGGGTCCCTGCATACCGGCAACAAATTCTCCCAGGCCCTGACAGAGGCCGTAAAGGCAGAAAACGCGCAGGTGATCATAATGAATAACTCCATTGAAGCGCAGATCTCTGAAATGGAGGACCCCGCTGATAAAGAATTATTCCTGTCTGAATATAACCTCACAGAGCCAGGCCTGAACCGCCTGATCCGTTCTGCCTACAAACTGCTGGACCTGATCACCTATTTCACTGCCGGCGTGCAGGAAGTACGCGCCTGGACCATTCATGCGGGCTGGAAAGCGCCGCAGGCTGCCAGCGTGATCCATACAGATTTTGAGAAAGGTTTTATCAAGGCGGAAGTGATCGCTTATGATGATTATGTGAAGTATGGTTCTGAAACTGCTGCCAGGGATAATGGCCGCTTAAGGATAGAAGGCAAGGAGTATGTAGTGAGCGATGGCGACGTAATGCACTTTAGATTTAACGTATAGTCAGTAATGACTGAAGAATAACCCAATTTAGGTTGGGGGTTACAACAAAACAGAAGGTCCGGGTTTGCGCCCGGACCTTCGCCAATTTAAGTGGGTGGGTAAGTAATTATAAGTTGTACCCCAGGGATACATAATACTGTGCCCCTACGGTTGGGTTGCCCCATGATTGAATGTAATTTTTCTGGAGGATGTTAGCGCCGCCGATCTTAACGGTGGTCTTAGCTTTCGGGAACAGTTTGCTCACCTGCGCATCCAGCGTGCCGTAAGCGGGGATCTCGCTGATGCCCAGCGTATTTACTGCAGGGGATACGAAGGTGGAGTTCCAGATGAATTTATCCTGCCAGCGCCAGGTAACATTAAAGCCAAAATTAGAGCTGGCAATGTTACGATTACCAAGGTACAGGTTATAACGTACTTTAGGCGTGTTCCACATTACGCCCGCGCTGGTGAGGCCTTCATCATCCCGCAGATCGTTATAGGAGATATTACCGCCTATTGCAAAGTTAAGCGGCATGGAGTAGTCCAGGCCTAATGCCCAGCCCCAGGATTTAATATCCCTGTCCAGGTTTACGGGAATGGAGAAGATATCGTTGCCGCCGGTGGTGGCGTTTGGTTTAACCAATGCCTGTACGCCGTTATAATTTTTAAAGTTGTTGCTGTATACATAAGCATCCACCAACACCTTATTGGCAAACAGGCCTTTATAGCCTACCTCAAATGCCACGATCCTTTCCGGTTCAAAATCGCGGAATACATATTGCTGTGGCGTGCCGGCCTGTACGGATTCCAGGGTGTATACCGGTCCGTTCTTCAGACCAAAGCGGTCGATCATATAAGGGATACCACCTATCAGGCGATATTGAGGCGTTTGAAGGTTGATGTACTGATCCTGGCAAGTAGGAATGCGGAAACCTGTTTGATAGGATGCGCGGATATTGTGTGTTTTCAGGAAAGTATATACCGCAGACAGGCGTGGGCTAAATTGTCCTTTAAAGTTCTCGTTCTTATCATAACGGATAGAACCGGTAAGGTGCAAATGCTCATCGATCAGGCCTTTAGCTGCCTGTACATAGCCGCCAAATTCTTTGATGTTGAACTCATCACCATTATCATCCAGGGCAAACAGGGAGCCCCCGGAGTTAAGGGAATATACGCGGTAGTTGCCGCCAACCAATACTTCTACAAAGGGTATCAGATTGCTGAAGTTATACATGAACTCTCCCTGGTACAGGTTGGTCTTATCTGCAAAGCGGGCGCCTACACCCTGATCGTTGCCGGGGATAGGTTTCTCTTTCACTTTTGTAGCGGCGGCGTCAAATTCTGAGGTGCCTGGTAATAGGCGGCCTTGGTCAGCGGTAGCCCTTGCACCGTTGTGGAAATTGGTGCTGCCGTTTTGTGCAGCTGCGGTGGCAGCGGCATATGCTTGTGCGGGTGTTTGCCCGCCGCCTAGTGCTCCTACGAATGCGTCACGGAACGTAGTGAGAGCTTGAGTAGCATAAGCGCCAAAGTATTGCGGGAACCAGGTGGTGCTTGGTTTCCAGGCTTCGTTAATACCCTGCGCCAGGGTACCTATGGCGTAGCTGTCACCGGCCCTTTCCTGGGTGGTGTACAGGCGTACGTAGAAATTGCTGCCTTTTAATTCTGCTTTATACTGTCCCATCCGGAAGTTCTTGATAGAGTAACGGTCTGCGCCGGTATATACGGTGGTACCGGTACCGTAACTGCCTTGTACAAAAGCTTCCAGGTTATCTTTAATGCGGTAGTGGAGGGCGCCGTTGATCTTCATGTTCTTGGTATCATAGTCTGCCAGGTTGCGCTCATCATACCCGGTACGGGATACAAAGGAATTGGCGGTGGCCGGCATAATGGAGTTGAAGATCATGGCCGGTGTAATGGCGCCGCCGGTAGCAGCGGATAGAGCAGCTATCCCATCACCCAGCGGATTACCCGGGTTTAATGCGGCCGGCTGCAGGGACGTTCTCATGTTTACATTGGTCTCGTCGCCATAGGTATTTATACCATTATAAGCGGGGTTATTGGCGCGGGTGCCATCCGCAAGGCCATGACCGTTGAGCGTGCTTTGATCGCGGGGATCATAGGCTTGCCAGTCATCTGCCTTAATATAACCGAAGTTTAGTTTAAAGGCCCATTTATTATTAAAGGCGTGCGCATAACGTACGGTTACATCATAATAACCGGTGGTGGCTTTACTGCGGCCATCTTCTGACAGGATGCCGGATTTTACGTTGGCGCTGAGGCCCTGGTAGTCGAAAGGATTTTTACTGTTCATGAGCACAATGCCGTTCAGGGCGTTGGGGCCGTAGAGGGCGGATGCCGCGCCCGGCAGTAATTCCACATTATCCATATCCAGCTCGGTGATGCCCACGATATTACCTACGGAGAAGTTAAGGCCGGGGGCCTGGTTATCCATACCATCAATAAGCTGCAGCACACGGGTGTTGCCATTGCCATTAAACCCGCGGGTGTTTACGGATTTAAAGGTGAGGCTTTGCGTGCTCATCTCCACGCCTTTCATATTTGCGAGGGCATCATAAAAGGTGGGAGCGGGGGAAGCTTTAATGGCCCTGGAATCCAACTTCTCAATGGATACGGGGGATTGCAGTATGCTTTGGGCTACACGGCTGGCGGCCACTACTACTTCCTGGCCCAGGATCTCTGTAGAAGAAAGCATCACATTCACGGGCTCGCCCGCATTGCTTACTGTTACTTCCTCGCTTTTAAACCCTACGTAAGAGAATACCAGTGTAAGCGGCAGGCTGCGGGTAGTGTTAAACCGGAAATTACCACTGGCGTCTGTGATGGCGCCGGTGAGGGCGCCCTTAACGCTCACGGTTACACCAGGCATCTTCTGGCTGGTGGTGCTGTTGGTAACAGCGCCGGTGATGGTAGTTTGCTGTGCCTGTGCTACGGACCATAGGTTTAGTAAAATAAGGATGGAACACAAACATGTTCTGGTGAAACAGTTCTTCATACAATGTAGAATTTGGTTTTGGTTGAGCCGGGGATTCGTGGTTTATTTTGTTTGAACTAAAATAACGAACTATTGTGAATTAACAATTTTTTATTATAAAGGAAATGACCAATTACAAAGCTGCTCTTAAGGGTAAAAACCTGTCAGTAAGGAAGTTAAGGATTTTTTTGGTAGCATAGGCAAAAGAGGGCTATTTTCGGCCGTTAAATTTTGAAGGAACTTGTTATGTGGGGTGGTGATTATTTTATTTTATTGCCAATATTGGAAGGCCATTTGGAGATATAGGTAGCAGCAAAAAGCATATGAATAGTATCAAAGCTGGATGGATCATTATAATTTGTGCGGTATTATGCGGCGCCTGCAAGGACAGGCGGCCGCCTGTTGCATATACCGTTGATATATGGGATGCCCATTCATCCCGCGCTTATAGTATGGATTATCACATCAGCAATGACAGCCTATCGGTTAGTTTTATTGATGGATTGGTAGGCGGGCATGATTCCGTGTTACTGCGGCGTAACCTGACGGCTGTAGAGCGGGCGGAAATGGAGGATTATCTTTCTTCAATGAATATTGACACGTTAAGGGCTGAATATATTAATCACGCTGTTGAAGATGGTAATCAGAAAGGGGTGAGGTTGCAGATAGGGACAAAGGATAAGACGATCCTGCTCTCTAATGTTTACCTGGAAGAGATGAAGGGGCTTTTTAATGTGATCAATAACGTAATAGGGGATAAGCGATATAAGATCTGGTATGAGAAGGAGGTTATTCCTGATTTTCCGCGTAACACAAAAATGTAGTTTTAAACCTCAGAAATGCAATTTATTTTGTGCCCGAAAGTTTGGACCCGTTCCCTATATGTATAATTAGTATAGCGCACCCTGGTTGTCATACTTGTTATTGTTTGTGCCTGGAGGAGTACAATACCGCAATTTCCGGCATATAATGCGAATATAAATTTAAGGACAGCGACTGCTTTCTTATTGGAGAAAGAATTTAAATCCCTATAAACATGAAGAGTGTCTATTTTTCCTTTTTGTTAACATTGAGCTTACAGTTTGTTGCCATAATTGTAACGAAAGCTCAAATTGCCCACCCGTATTACACCAACAGGGCCATTGCCGGCCAGTCGGAGGACGCCCAGGGCGTCAATTACCTGTTACTGCATGAAGCTTATACCACCACCGCACTGGACGACCATCATGTGATGGGTAAGATTAGCGCTATAAGGGGCAATGATACTCGCTCCAATCGTAAGTGGACGGTAGAAGTGAATACCTCCAGTGCCTATCTGACCACCCGGGGTAGTATTATCAGCTATAATGAGCCTGCTTACCTGGTTACACTAACGTACAACGGGGTAAGATACCTGGCGGTTACTATCAATAATAACGCTATGCTGTTTTATTTTTCGTTTACAGGATATGCGCAGGGAGAAACCTTGCAGCTGGTGCATGATGAGAATGTAACGGATGTGCAGACCTTTACCAGTTTGGATCCTGTTACTATACAGGGAAGCGTGGCCATAGGCGGGACTACTACCGGTGCTCATAAGCTGACGGTAGAAGGGTCTATTGGCGCCCGTAGAGTGAAAGTAACAGCTGGTCCGGGCTGGCCTGATTTTGTGTTTGCGCCGGAGTATAGATTGCCAGCGTTGGGAGAGCTGGAGAATTATGTTAAGGCGAACCGGCATTTGCCGGAGGTGCCTACGGCGGCAGAGCTGGAGAAGGATGGGGTAGACCTGGGGGAGATGAATAAGCAGCTGTTAAAGAAGGTGGAGGAGTTGACGTTGTATATTATCCAGCAGCAGAAAACGATTGGGGAGTTGGATGCCCGGGTAAAAATGCTGGAGAAAACGGATGACGGATTTTGAAACAGTTTAGCGGTCAGTATCTGGAACAGTTTAATCAATAATGAAAAATCCTGTGGTGCATTGGCTACCCGGACAGCAGATACCAGCAAGGTGCAAGCAATCAATGATGCTCAAAATGGGAGCATGCCTTATGCGGAAAGGGGAACCTCTTTCACTAATATGACAAGAGGCCTTGCAACTGGTGTAAAAGTCAGGGTATTAGGTACAGATCAGTGGTTGTCTACTACTTATTATTATGATAATAAAGGTAGATCTGGTGTGAAATATAGGATTGATACTTCTCACGATTTTTATGGAGAGGTGTTAGCGGTTTCTTCAAACACAAGATGACTAACCGGCGCCCGTGTTATCATTTTACAATACTTGAAATAAAAATACACTTAAAAAATTATTCCTGATACCTACAAAATGGCTATTCTTTGGGCGAGGTAGCGACATACATTAAATTGACTCGAATATTTAAAGAAATACCATGAATATGAGATTATTATGGTGCATAATAGCCGGTATGCTTTTATGCAAGAGTGTTTTTTCGCAAAAGCCAGGATTGGAATTGCCCCGTTACACTTATCACACTCCACATGTTACAGGCCTTGGACAATATGGCGAATATCCGGTATCACTATCTACGGGTGTACCGGCGATTGATATTCCTTTGTATACGGTCAAGGGGAGCAAATTAGAGCTGCCTATTTCTGTATCGTACCATGCAAGTGGTATAAAGGTGGACCAGGAATCTTCCTTTGTTGGTTTGGGATGGGTGCTGAATGCAGGAGGCCTGGTTACACGTATCCTGGGGGACAAGCCGGATGATGGTACCTGGGGTTTCCTGTCCAACGGGAAGATCTTGCCGGACTATAACTCAATAGACCACCTGGATGGAGCGGGTACTGTTGGGAACAGTGATGACCTGGCGACATCGTTTAATAGCTTTGATAAAGAACCGGATATCTTTAACGTAAATGCGGCTGGTTTTAGCGATGCGTTTAGCCTGGATAACACGGGCAAATTTGTAAGCATGAATCAGGAGGCTAACTCATACAATGTTAACCTGTTAACGAGCACAATCGTTGTAAAAGATACAAAAGGTAATTTTTACAGGTTTGGTAAAGCGCTTGATGGCACACCTGCTTTTGAAAGGACTTCTACCAGTACCGTCACCACGGATAGTAATTCCGGAACCGGGAATCCATACACTAGTCCGACTTATGCATCCAGCTATCATCTGACTGAAATTATCTCAGCGGATTATTCGGATACGATCTCTTTTAAATATAAAACGGCCTTGTATGGGTATCAAAAGGTGATCAATTGCGCCCGCTATCTTTTACGTGCAGGATTTACAAGCGCCATAGATGATGATGGACAAAATTTCGATGGCTCCAGTTTCACCAGTCTTACTACCAGTATTGAAAACATGCAGATACCGGATAAGATCTTATTCAAGAATGGCTCTGTTGAGTTTACCAGCGCCAATGACCGTACTGATGTAGAACCGGCGGAAAGTAGTTCATTAAGTTTGACCCGGATCACAGGCTTTATTGTGTATGATGCCAAACGCAACGTTATAAGGAAAGTGGTATTTCAAAACGGAGATTACTTTAGCAGGACAGCGGCGGGTGTGGCGCTGAATAACCGGCCAATACTCGATTACCGCAAAAAAAGCCTTAAATTAAATGGAGTAGCGTTCTATGACCGGAACAATGCATTCGTAAATGATTATAAATTTGAGTATGATGCTGCTGCGTTGCCTCCCAGAAACACGACAGCACAGGATTTCTGGGGGTATCCTAACGGTAAGGCTAATTCGACTTTGATCCCTCAGATTTTTTTTACGGATGACTTTAATGGGTTACCACAATATGTGGGTGATAACAGGCGCTCTGATTTTAATTATATGAAAGCGGCCGTGCTGAATAAGATCACTTATCCCACCGGGGGGTATACTACTTATGAGTTTGAACCTAACTACTATTTGACAGCCGACCAGGCAGGTAATAAAGTACAGCAATCCCAGACATTTAAGGTATTTGCCCGTACGGCATCTTCAGAATGTGATGCTATTGGGTTCCTGGACGGGGTGCCGCAGAATAACTCATTGGATGTCCAGATCTCGGAAGACCTGGGGGCTTCTAATATATCCGCCGCTAATGTATATGTTGCATTCAGCGATTACAAGATAACGCCCATGGGACAATCTATGACGGCAAGGATAACCAGTTCAACCACCGGTGTTGATTTCACCTTTACGCAAACACCCAGTGAAAAAGACCAGCGGAAGACAGTGAACCAATCTATCACCATCAGCGAAGGAGACCGGTTTAAACTGGAGGCCAATACAAATGGTGTAACAGGTTGCAACACAAGTCCTTGTAATACCCCATATATCGAAATGGGCATCACGTACAATTATTGGGTAACAGCGCCTATCCAGCAGATTAACCCGGAGCCGGCAGGTGGTTTGCGCGTGAAGACCATCACTAATTTTGATATGAACGGAGCTCCTGTTTCCCAGCGGAAATATGAATACGGAGATACCAGGTATAATGTAGGCATTGGTACCCTTATCACTGAGCCCGGAAAAAATTACTACAATTACCCGCTACTGTACCGGGAAATATCGATAAAATCTCTTAAAAATCTGCTTTGGTTCACATCAGACAGTCAGGTGGAATTGGGGGCTAACGCAGGCTGCCCGGTGAATTATTTCCGCGTGATAGAAAAGCGGACATCTTATCAGACGGGGGAGTCCAACGGACGTACTGACTATTTCTTTAGCAGGAGCACCGGAGATTTTGAGCCTAAATCCGGTTTTAAGTATCCCTACAATACCGTCTATTATCCGGAGTGGAAACAACAGCCTTTGCTATTACAGACCATCCAGTATAAGTACGAAAACGGCGTTTATAAACCTGTTAAGGACGTGCGGTACGATTATAAAGAACTACCGGTGAAAAAGATCAAGACCTTGAAAATATGGGACTACGAGCCTGATATCCACCATGGTTCTCTGATTTCTACCACCTCCAACATATGGTTTTATTTAGATAAGAATCCTCACCGCTTTCTTTATTACAATTATTATGTTTCTTGTGGGAAGTATGTAAAAACCAGTGAAATAACCGGTGACTATACAGATGGCGCAGATTCTTTGGTGACAAAAATTGATTATCAGTACAACGAGAATAACGATCTGAGTAAGGAATCGTCCACCAACAGCAAGTCTGAAGCTACAGAGACCATTTACAAGTATACCGGGGACCTGGACTATACATCACTGATAAGCCAGAATATGTTATCCCTGCCGGTGCAACAGGAAACGCATATAAGCGGCAAATCTATTGCCGGCAGTATTTTAAAATATAATGATTTTGGAGGGATAACCGAGCGGTACCAGCTGTCCACCCCGGCGCCTGTAACGCCCGTAGCTTATACTGCGGCGGCTACCGTTCCACCATTATACGAAAGAAAAGAGTCTGTTTTTTACAATATAAACGGTAAAACCGTGCAACAGATCAAAGTAGAAAACAGCATCAATACCATATACATATGGAGTTATGCCAACCAGTTCCCGGTGGCGGAGATCCGGAATGCAGATTACGCTACTGTGCAAGCCGTTCTTGGGGCGACTGCCATAACGGATTTTGCAGTAAAGAATCCCACACCGGCAGAAGCAGAGGCTTTTGTTGTCGCGTTGCGGTCAGATGCCCGGCTTAAGGATGCCGCTATTGCCACCTATGTATTTGATCCGCTGGTAGGGGTAATCAGCATGCGGGATAACCGTAATCAGAAGTATTCCTATGATTATGATGCTTATGGCCGCCTGCAGACAGAAAGGGATCAAAATGGGAGTATACTTAAACAGTATGACTATCAATACCAGAAACCGATAACACAGTAGGTTGTGCTGCATGTGAGAAGACTAATAAAAAAACAAATTATTAATATTGCGGGGAATCAATGGTCCAGTACTAATCGCCATTAATTCTCCGCATCACTTCGAATGATATCTGATCAACTTATGCCTAAAAAATGCTAAGATTCAGTATCTTACGCCCACAAACGTGTTTAACCCGATCCCTATGCGTTACATCTGTTTATTTATCCTGGTATTGTTCTTTAAGATGGGTACGGTAAATGCCCAAACCGCTGACAGCACCACTCAATGCCCCCTCCAACAGGCAGACAGCACCGCCCGTGCGGTAGCCCAGGTGCCGGATAAATACCTGTCACAGGTAACTGCCAAATCCCGCAAAATGGAGCAGCAGGTTGACAAACGCTCCCAGAAAGCTTTAGACCAACTATCCCGCCAGGAGAAAAAGATGCAGGCCAAAATGGCGAAGATCGATTCCGCTGCGGCTAAAAACATCTTCAGTAAGTCCATTGACTCTTTAGGCAGCCTTAAAGCCCGCCTGCAAGGTAAAGCTGGTAAATACAACCCGGCTGCGCTGGGAGCTAACTATAACGGTTACCTGGATACCCTGCAGAACTCCTTATCATTTCTCAAAGGCGCCAAAGGTCTTACCGGCGGCGCGGAAGGTAAGCTGAACAGTTCCCTTCAAAGCGTACAGGACCTGCAATCCCGGTTGCAACAGGCAGAGGAGATCAAAGCCTATATCCGCGAGCGGCGGGAGCAGCTGAAAGAACAGCTGGCCCAGTATGCCGGCTTTGGCAAAGACCTGCAGAACATCAACAAAGAGGCTTATTACTATAGCCAGCAGTTAAAGGAGTACAAAGACCTGCTGAAAGACAAGAAAAAAGCGGAACAGAAAGTCCTGGAAACTTTAAAGAAACTGCCGGCCTATAACGATTTCCTGCAAAAGCATTCCCAGCTGGCCAGCCTGTTTAACCTCTCCGGCGGCGCGGGTGCAGATGTGGCCCAAAGCCTGGAAGGATTGCAAACCCGTAACCAGGTAGAACAGCTTATACAGCAGCGGTTGGGTGGGGGCGGACCGGATGCCCGCGCGGCGGTAAGCCAGCAGATGTCGCAGGCCAGGGAACAGTTTGACCAGCTGAAAAGCAAGTTCCCGGATGTGGACAATGCGGCTGATATGCCGGATTTCAAACCGAATGAGATGAAGACCAAAAGCTTTCTGCAACGCCTGGAGTTTGGCGGTAATATGCAGTTCCAGCGCTCTTCCCAATACTTTCCTACTACCAGTGATATTGCCGGGCAGGTGGCCTATAAGTTCCATAAGAATGGCAGCGCCGGCCTGGGCGCGGCTTACAAACTGGGTATGGGTACCGGGTTTAATGATATCAGGTTCTCCAGCCAGGGTATGGGGTTACGCTCTTTCCTGGACTGGAAGCTGAAAGGCACCTTTTTTGCGAACGGCGGTTTTGAAGAGAATTATAATACCAATTTCCAGAACGTAGGCCAGCTGGGTAATATCAGTAACTGGCAGGGCAGCGCGTTGCTGGGTATTAGTAAGAAGTATAAGATCAACAGTAAGCTGAAAGGGAATATTATCCTGCTGTATGATTTTTTGTATAACCAGCATGTACCGCGGACGGACCCTATAAAATTACGGCTGGGGTATAATTTTTAGAAGAAGCATTTTTAAACCCGATACCATGAAAAAGTATGTTCTGGTGATCATGTCATCATTGTCTCTTGTTTATGCAAAAGCACAAACTAACGTGAACAAATTAGAAGCTACAGGCAGTGCTGGAGTAGGCACTACAAATCCCGCTCAAAAGCTTGAGTTATACGACAACATTCCGCCCTATATGCAGATCACTAATACTGCTGATCTGTTAACGCCTGTTGGCGGCATAAAATTCAATATGTCCGGCACAGATGTGGGCTTAATAGAGCTGGAAAGAACCATTGCTACAGGCCGGCAGACCGCATTGAAGTTTTTTGTCAGAGGCCCTGCCAGCCTTAATGAGGCAATGCGTATAACAGCAACGGGCAATGTGGGGATTGGTACTAACGCTCCCAACTATAAGCTGCACGTACTGGAGACTTCGCCAAATAGCTACGATCCGTCTTCTACTACGTTGGTATTGCCAGCTGGTATTCTTAGTCAGCTAAGTAACACAGGCATCGGTGATCTGAAGGGAGCGTTTATGTCCAGCAATACCATTAGCAGCGGTGGCGTTAACCAAACCACTTACTGGGGGAGCGTATCCACGACTTCGGGGTTTTCGCCTGATTTTGTGATAGGCCAGCGTACAGCGCTTGCCGGGTATAGCGAACGGATGCGGATCCTCTCCAATGGTAATGTGGCCATCGGTACTACTACCGCTACCACAAAACTCTATGTGGCAGGTCCAATTGCCGGTGAAAATGGTGTGGTATCCAATTCAGACATGGGAACCGGCGGTTTTCAGCTGGCCAACACTTCCAAAACGCTCCGCTGGATCATCCGTGGTTTGAATACGGAAACCGGGACTGGCAACGGTGGATATGACCTTGATATTCTACGCAGGGGAGATGATGGTAGCGCCATTGGCTCTGCGCTCTATATCCGCCGCTCTGATGGTAACGTTGGTATTGGCACCGCCACGCCGGGTAGCTATAAGCTGGCGGTAGAGGGTACTATTGGCGCCCGCAAAATTAAAGTAACAGCAGGTCCGGGCTGGCCTGATTTTGTGTTTGAGCCTGGTTATCAGTTGCCTGCCTTACATGACCTGGAGGCGTTTATCAAAACCAATAAACACCTGCCGGACGTACCTTCTGCTAAAGATGTAGAAGATGACAAACTGGATCTTGGAGAGATGGATAAAAAATTGCTGCAGAAGGTGGAAGAGCTGACACTGTATATCATCGATCTTAAAAAAGAGAACGAAACACTGAAAAAGCAAAATGAAGATCAGCTCAATGAGCTGTTAAAGCGTATAGAAAAGCTGGAGCAACACTGATCCTAACATATTTATACCAATAAAAAGGCCTTAACGATCATCTGTTAAGGCCTTTTTAATATTTTATAACGCCACTTTCTCCAGCCAGCCTTCCAGGATCTTCCCGATCTGCTCATATTCGATCAGGAAACCGTCATGCCCATACGAAGAGTCGATCTCGTGGTAGGTAGCATGGGGAAGATGCCGTTCCATGAACAGCTGTTCTTCCGGCGGACAAAGGATATCGCTGGTGATGCCCATCAGCAGGGTGGGATGGGAGATCTCCGCCAACAGGGTAGCCATATCTGCGTTGCGGCCACGGGCAATATTGTGGCTGTCCATGGCTTTGGTGAGCAGCCAGTAGGTTTGCGCGTTAAAGCGGCTTACCAGCTTATCGCCCTGGTAGTTAATATAGGAGGCGGCCCGGAAATCGTCTTTTTTGTCTTTATCCGGGTCTGATTGTGTGTGTACAAAGGTCTGGTAGTTACGGTAGGTAAGCATACCAATGGCGCGGGCGGCTTTGAGACCGCGCTGGCCGGCCTGGGCGCTGGGATCCTGCCAGGAGCTGTCTGCCTCAATGGCCAGGCGCTGGGCGGTGTGGATGGCGATGCCCCAGGCGCTTTCGGAGGCGCCGGTACATAGCAGGAAAAGCCGTTCTATCAGCGCCGGTTCTGCCAATGCCCATTCCAGCACCTGGTAACCGCCCATGGACCCGCCTATGAGCAGATGGATCTTTTCAATGCCCAGGTGGCGGCGTAACAGGATATGGGCTTGTACCATGTCGCGGATGGTTACGTGCGGAAAGGTCTGGAACCAGGGTTGCCCCGTTTGGGGATTGATGGTAAGCGGCCCGGAGGTACCGTAACAGGAGCCCAGGATATTGGCGCAGACGATAAAATGCCGGGCGGGGTCTATGGCCCTGCCTTCGCCTATCAAACCGGCCCACCAGTCCGCCACATCTGAGTTGGCAGTGAGGGCGTGGCAGATCCATACCACGTTGCTGGCGTCCTGGTTGAGGGCGCCATAGGTATGGTAGGCAATGTGCAGTTCCGGTAATACCTGTCCGGATTCTAATGTAAAAGGTTCTGTAATATGTAGTTGCTGAACACTCAACCCCAAAAAATTTGCGCGAAGCTACAGAAAAAAGCAGAAAGGTTAAAGCATAAAGGAGAGGGGCCTGTCTTAACCGCCTAATTCGCTGAGGCTTACCATCCCCGGTAAGCGTTTCACTTTCTCTGTCCTTTAGCGTAATTTTGCACCTAAATTTAAAAGTATCATGAAGATCTCATTAAAAAGGATAGACGACGGGTTTAATATGGAAGCATCGGATGAAACCGGCCACAAAGTGCTCATGGACTCCTCTGTGGAGAACGGCGGCAACAATAATGGTGTACGCCCCATGCAAATGCTGATCATGGGCCTGGGTGGTTGTTCTGCTATTGATGTGGTAATGATCCTGAAGAAACAACGCCAGGAGATCACCGATTTCCATATTGAAATAGAAGCCAGCCGCGAGGCGGGTAAAGAGCCCAGCCTGTGGGAAAAAGCACATATGGTGTTTCACCTGAGCGGTAATGTGGATGTTGACAAGGCGGCACGCGCCGTGGAACTGTCTATGAATAAATACTGTTCCGTAGCGGAGACCCTGCGTAAATCAGGTACTGAGCTAACCTGGGAAACCAAAGTGAATGCACCGGTTGCCGGTTAAGGATATTGGCAGGCGGGTTGCATGCCGGTGTATACCGGCACTGACCGCAGGTCTATTGGCCAAGCTTTTAGTTTCCGTTTAATAAAGCCCATAAAACACCTAAAGATGAACGAGAATGAGCAACCCTACCAGCCGGATACGGAAGCGGTAAGGATCCAGACTGACCGGACCTGGCAAATGGAGCATTCCACGCCTATGTTCCTGACTTCCAGCTTTTGTTTTGATAATGTGGAGGAAATGCGGGCCACATTTGCAGATGAAACGGATTTCAATATATATAGCCGTTTCAGCAATCCCAATGTGGATGAGTTTGTGAAGAAGGTGGTAGCGCTGGAACAGGCGGAAGCCGGTTATGCCACCGCATCCGGCATGAGCGCCATCTTTGCCAGCTTTATGGCCCTGATGAAAGCGGGCGACCACCTGATCTCTGCCCGTTCCATCTTTGGCTCTACCCATACGGTTATCTCCAAGTTCCTGCCTAAATGGGGCATCAGCTACGATTATTTTGATGTAAATAACCCGGAAAGCCTGCTGGCGCTTATTAAGCCCAACACCAGGATGATCTTTGTGGAAACACCCGCCAATCCCGGGCTGGAGATGGTGGATATTGCCTGGCTGGTAGAAGTGGCCAACAAACATAATATCATCGTAAACGTAGATAACTGTTTTGCTACCCCCGTGCTGCAAAAGCCCATACTGGCCGGCGCGCACCTGGTCACCCATTCCGCCACCAAATGGATGGACGGGCAGGGCCGTGTACTGGGCGGAATAGTGGTAGGCAAAAAAGAGCTGATCAAGGAGATCTATACGTTCTGCCGCAGCACCGGACCGTCTATGTCGCCGTTTAATGGCTGGGTGCTTAGCAAAAGCCTGGAAACGCTGTATGTACGTATGGAGCGGCACTCTGCCAGCGCATTTGCCCTGGCAAAAGCCCTGGAAAGCCATTCGCAGCTGAACTGGGTGCGCTATCCCTTCCTGGAAAGCCATCCGCAGTATGCCATCGCTAAAAAGCAGATGACTGGCGGCGGCGGTATCTTTTGTTTTGAGCTGAAAGGCGGCCTGGAACAGGGCAAACGTTTCCTGGATGCGCTGAAGATGCTGACGCTGACAGCTAACCTGGGTGACAGCCGTAGTATTGCTTCCCATCCGTCCAGCACTACCCATGCAAAACTGACAGAAGAAGAACGCCTGAAATCAGGCATTACCCCCGGTTTTATACGTATATCCGTGGGATTGGAAAATGTACAGGATATCCTGCAGGATATTGAACAGGCGTTAGAAGCTTCGAAGGCCTGAGGAATTTGATAATACAACAACTGTACTGGCTGAAAACAGGCGTAAGACGCCTTGCTTTTCAGCCAGTTTTATAATACGAACCTGCTAACTTTAGTACCTATAGCTATGAATAGACGATTATACCTGTTGCCGCTCGTTTTTGTTCTTTGTATAACTGGCAGCCTTAAAGCGCAGTCAGGTTATAAACAATACAATCACAAGGTTATTGCCATTCTGCCATTTGCAACCAATGCGAATGGGAAAAAGGCCGCCCGCAAGGATACTTCCGTGGATCAGACGATGGAGCGGGACATCAAATTTGCCCTCCAGGTGCAGGAGGCCATGTATAATGCTTTTGTGCAGGATTCGGCCAACCTGGTCGTGACGGTTCAGGACTGGCGGGTAACGGATTCGCTGCTGCGTATGGCTGGCGTTAACTTACGTAAGGTAAATTTTATGGACCAGCGTGTGATTGCAGTGCTACTGAAAGTGGATGCTGTTGTGAGCGGGTCGCTGAACAGGGTGTCGACCTATAAGAGTGCACCGTCTACTGTAGGAAATTCTTCCTTACCGGTTACTTATCAGGATAAACACACGGCATTATTCGTGAACCTTTACGATGGTGAAACGGGGGAGGAGATCTGGCAGTTTGATGATACGGTGTATACCTCGCTGCTGATGTCTCAGAAAACCGGGGATAACCGGTTGTATAAGCGCCTGCTTAAAAAAATGCCTTATCACCTGTAAGAGAGGATAACCCAGGTTGGCCAATTAAAAAATATGCCTTAATATTATCAGATGAAATTCCTGGCCTCACTCATCCTCATTGTTGCCTTAAGTTATTTAGGCGGTTTATTCCTGGACTGGTGGTCCGTTGCGTTGGCCGCTTTCCTGGCATCTTTACTCCTGGCTTTGTCTCCGGGCAAAGGGTTTATACACGGTTTCATCGCTGTGTTCCTTTTCTGGCTGGCGCTGGCTTTTTTCCAGGATGTCCGCAATGATCACATCCTCGCCAACCGGGTAAGCGAGATCTTTCTGCAAATGCGCAGCCCTATCCTGATCGGTATTGTGAGTGCTTTTATAGGCGGGCTGGTGGGCGGTATGGGCGGTTTAAGCGGCGGTTTGCTGCGCCGCGCGCTGCGTGGCAGAACGGCTGTACCTGCTGAAAACACTACACCCGCTGAAGGCTCCTCTGCGCAGACTAAAAGCGCTGCCAGCTGAGTACTTCCTCTTTCCCTTATTGCTTTGTTATGAACCGTGCTTTGCTAACTTTTATCGGATTGCTGTTATTTGTCTGTCATGTACAAGCGGGCACTATACAGGGCCGTGTAACCAATGAAAAGGGCGAAGCCCTGCCTTATGCCACCGTGCTTATTAAAGGCACCACACAGGGCACTACCACTAATGCGGATGGCGTATATCACCTGGAGCTGCCGGAAGGCGGTTATACCATCGTATGCCAATATATGGGGTACCGCAAGGCGGAGCAGACCGTTACGGTAAGCGCGGCCGCGCAGGAGCTCAACTTCCGGCTGCAGCCACTGAGCCTGCAGATCCAGGAAGTGATCGTAAAGGGCGGGGGAGAAGACCCGGCCTACGCGATCATCCGTCAGGCTATCAAAAAGCGCCCTTTTTACCAGGAGCAGGTAAAAGAGTTTACCTGTAACGCCTATATCAAAGGCATGTTTAAGCTACGCAACGTACCGGACAAGTTCTTTGGTAAGAAGATAGATAAGCAGGATATAGGCGTGGATTCTACCGGCAAGGGGATCGTATTCCTGTCGGAGTCGCTCACGAAGATCTCTGCCCGCCGTCCGGATAAGATCAAGCTGCAGGTGCTGTCATCCCGCCAGAGCGGCGGCGGCTTTGGCTTCAGCTTTCCGGCGTATATAAATTTCTATGATAACAACGTATCCGCCGTTATTACCCAAATGAGCCCCCGCGGCTATATATCACCCATTGCGGATAATGCGCTGGCTTATTATAAATATCACCTGGAAGGCGTGTTCTATGAAGACGGTAAAGCCGTGAACAAAATACAGGTGATACCCCGCCGTAAGTTTGAGCCGCTGTTTTCCGGGGATATTTTTATCACAGATGGCGACTGGCGCATTCACAGCACCAACCTGCTGCTTACACGGGATTACCAGCTGGAGCTCATGGACACCCTGCAGATCAGGCAAATACATGTACCGGTGGATTCCGCCGTATGGCGTACCAAGGACCAGGTGATCAGCATTTCCCTAAAAAAGTTTGGATTTGATATGGTGGGCAATTCTGTGAATGTATATTCGGACTACGACCTGCATCCCAATTTCCCTCCTAAATATTTTGATAAGGTGCTCATGAAATATGACACCGCGTTTAATGATAAGGATCTTCCGTATTGGGACAGCATTCGCCCGGTGCCATTGGAAAAAGAAGAAGTAAGGGATTTCCGGGAAAAGGATAGTATTGCGCAAGCACGGCGGGATAGTGCCCGGTCCTCCCACCATCTGGACTCCCTGCGTAAAAGCCAGAAACCAGTTAAAACCTGGGACATCCTGTGGGGCGGGGTAAGTCATAACTATTATTTCCGGAGGGATTCTTCGCTCCCGCATCACAATCTGTCGGTAAAACCATTGTTGAGGCAATTGGAATACAATACCGTGGAAGGACTGGTGCTCAGTGTGGAACCACGACTGAACCTGGACCTGCCCCAAGACCAGCGGCTAACGATAGCGCCGTCCGTACGTTATGGTTTCAGCAATACGCACCTGAATGCGTATACGGACCTGATCTGGAACCAGGAATCTAAACTAAACGGGCGTTATGGCGCCAATACCATCAAGGCATCCGGCGGTAAGCGCGTTTCCCAGTTCAACCATGATAACCCCATAGACCCGCTTACCAATGAGGTATACACCCTGCTGTTCAAGGAGAATTATATGAAGCTGTACGAAAACTGGTTTGGCAGCCTCTCTTTTGCGCGGCGGTTTGAGAATGCGGCGGTGCTTAGCCTGGGGGCTACCTATGAGGATCGTATACCGCTGGAAAATACCACTGATTTTGTGATGTTTAAGGATAGTCATAAACAATTCCTGCCTAATCATCCCTATGAGCTGGCGAATGTGCCTTTTACCCGGCAGCAGGCGTTGGTAGTGGATCTGGATTTCAGTTTTCAGCCCGGCCAGCGGTATATAGAGTTCCCGGACCGGCGTTTGGCCGTTGGCGGTAAATATCCACGGTTTGAGGTGGGGTATAGCAAAGGCATCCACAACTGGGCCGGTAGCGATGTAGATTTTGATAAATGGCGGGCGCAGGTCTCCGATAATATGAATTTTAAGCTGTTAGGCGAATTGCGGTACCGCCTGGGGGCCGGCGGTTTCCTGAACGCTAATAGTGTGGGCCTGCCGGATTACCAGCATTTTAATGGCAACCAGACGTTCTATAATATACAGTACCTCAACAGCTTCCAGCTGGCGCCGTATTATAAGTACAGCACCATTGCATCTTTTTACAGTACGCTGAACCTGGAGCACCATTTTAACGGGTTGCTCACGAATAAGATCCCCCTGTTTAACCGTCTGAAGTGGAACCTGGTGGCAGGTACCAATGCGTTTTATGTGAACCGGGATAATAACTATGTGGAAGTATTTGCGGGGCTGGAGAACATCTTTAAACTGTTAAGGGTGGATGTGATAGCAGGTTACCAGAGCCAGGATGAAACACGGATAGGGGTGCGGGTAGGATTTGGCGGATTGCTGGGCGGGGCGGTGTTCAGGCGGCAGTAAACGCGCTATACTGATCTTAAAAAACGTTGAGCAGGGATATTTAAAATGCAAATGTGCAGATGAATCATCTGCACATTATCTTCCGCATCCGTTCATCTGCACATTGCATCTCTGCATAAATTCATTTCCACATTGTCTTACCGCACCAAATTGCACATTTGCACATCCTTACATTATCTTATTTTCTTCCCTTTGCTGTAATCTTTACTGTCGTCATAAAAATACGCCAGTATCCGGTAGGCCAGAAAGGCTATAATAAAGTAAAAGAGAGAAAGAATAATTGTACTCATAAACTAACATTTTTGGGTTATAACTTTTTTCGCTTGTAATACCAGAAAGTCAAAAAGAATGCCAAAGCAGAGGTGGTTTTTCAAGGGGCTTACTGTCAATTAGTTAATGAAAAATTATTATATCATGTGCCCCTGCTTTACTGTCAGTCAACAGGGAAAAAAAATACCCTAATTTGGGAGGGGTGTGGATTTGTTAAGCTAACATCTAAGTGTTAATTTTGCACGTCAATGTGAATGAAGCTAGGATTAACCCAAAACGCCCCTTATGAAAATGAATTTATTACACATTATTACACCCAAACATGGATACCGGCAAAGTGTCCAACGCCTCCCAAACGCTCAGAAAATGAAGCACTTACGCAACCGGAACATCGCACTGATAGTTTTTGCAGGCGGTGTGGTGCTGGCTGGCGCAGATTATTTGGTTAAGCTGCAGGACTGGTCATATACGCAGGAAATAATGACGCTGGGTTTTGCCGGCTATATCCTGATGATCAGTGCGGCTGCCAGTTTGCTGTTGAATATGCTGCGGGTATGGTCTGCAGACAAGGAGAGCTGGCAGGCATAGTGAATTAAAAAATCCTTCCTACCTTTGCTGCCCCGGAATACGGCGCCGCGTTACTGGCGACGGCTGTTTTCCCGATGAAATTTTGTTCACCAGAGGTGTGTCCTTAAAATTTCTATTAAACTATGGCATTACACAACAGGGTATCTGCAGACGAGCTCAAGAAACGTCTGGCAGCAGAAACATTTAAACGTACAACGGTCTCTTTTTACCAGTACGCAAAGATCGATGATCCACAGGCCTTCCGCGATGAGCTTTACCTGGCCCTTTCCCAGCTGGATGTATTTGGACGTATTTATGTAGCGCATGAGGGCGTGAACGCACAGATCAGCGTGCCCGCGCATCATTTTGAGGCGTTCCGGAATCATCTTTATTCCATTCCTTTCCTTAATGGCATCCGTTTGAATATTGCCGTGGATGATCATGGCAAATCATTCTGGGTATTACGCATTAAAGTGCGGGAAAAGATCGTGGCGGATGGGATCAGCGATCCGTTGTTTGATATGGCCAATAAGGGAAAATACCTGGATGCGCCTTCGTTCAATACGCTGACCAATGACCCGGATACCATCATTGTAGATATGCGTAACCATTATGAGTATGAGGTAGGGCATTTTGATACGGCGATAGAGGTGCCTTCGGATACTTTCCGGGAGCAGCTGCCTATGGCGGTGGATATGCTCAAAGACCAGAAGGATAAGAATATTGTGATGTATTGTACAGGAGGCATCCGTTGCGAGAAGGCATCTGCCTACCTGCTGCATAACGGTTTTACAAATGTATACCACCTGGAAGGGGGGATTATTGAATATACCAATAAAGCAAAGGAACTGGGGCTGCCTAATAAATTCAAAGGCAAGAACTTTGTGTTTGATGAGCGGCTGGGGGAGCGTATCAGCGAAGATATCATCAGCAAATGTCACCAATGCGGCCAGCCCTGTGATACGCATACCAATTGTAAGAATGACGGGTGTCATTTGCTGTTTATCCAGTGTGATGCCTGTGCGGCCCAATATGATGGTTGCTGCAGTGAGGAATGTTATGCGGTGGTACAGCTGCCGGAAGAAGAACAGGAGCAACTGCGGAAGGGCATTGACAAGGGGCAGATGATCTTTAATAAGTCAAAGCAGCGGTTGCGGCCCAGGTTGAATGAAAAGGAGGATCAATAGTATTGTTTTTATAACGTGAAATAGGCCCGCAGGTTTACTGCAGGCCTATTTTGTTTATACTGGAATGTTTATCTATATTGGAATCGATCATTTATTCCTATATGCGCCGATTTTTCCTGTATCTATGTTTAATGCTGATAAGCAGCTCCTGTGGTGTGCTGATAAAAACGCAATATAAGGGGTTTGAGCCAAAGGTTTGCCAGATAGATTCTTTAAAGGCGGAGGCTGCTGCGTATTTCGATACCCACCATCGTCCCAGGGATACTACGGCGTATGATATAACGGTGTCTGAAAATGATACTGCGTATTATATACTTAGGGCTGCAGAATATAGGTTCACCCGCTCCTCAGTAATTATCATTGTATCTAAAAAGGATTGCAAAAAGACACATGAAGAGTGGGACCAATAACCTATTTAGATAACTTTTTAAACGAAAAGGTAAGCCCCTTTTTTACGTGTTTACGCTCTTTATCTATAAGCTCTTTGTTGCGGGATAACTCATAGGCCCTTTCTTTCTCTAATAACTTGAACCATAATACTGCCGGGAAGTTTTCGTTGGAATGAATTTGCAGCCGGTAGATGAGCTTATCCGTAGGCTGGCGCCGGCGGTTAAGGACCAGGCTGAGCTCTGCGGGATCTATATCGATATCTGCGGCAAAATCTTTGTTGGTTTTTGCTAAGCGGGTAATGTATTCTTTGAGGAAGTGGGCAAAATGCAGGTGCTCATCTACAGCATCTGTTTTCAGGTAGTGTTGTACCTGAAACCTTAACTCCAGCATACGGACTATTAGTTTTTCCTCTGGGGTTTCTGTTGCTCTGGCATGTTTTCTGAACGCAGTAAACTCTGCAAGCATAGCCTCCCGTTCAGGCCCCTGCGGGCCTGGAAAAACAAATGATTCAGCGATTTCTTCCAGTGTATATTCTTGTTGTAACGCTTCGAAGATCTCATCATATGATTTCGATTTCCCCTTTTTCATATAGATACTGGTTTAATGATTTTATTCTAAATACTTGTTAATCAGATGGGCGGCCCCTTCGCCATCCAGGAACATGGTACCTTGTGGCCTTTCTGCGGTTTTGATAGGTATATAGCGGGCCATATGCTGTTTGATAATGTTTTAACAAACGCGTTTTAGGCGCCAGCAACACATATCCGCCATGATCCTTTTCAATGGACTGTTGACAGGCAAATGCAATGAGGCAGCCGGCGATGTTACCATATTGCTTACCCTTCCCTCTATTTTCTGCACTTACTTCTATTAAACTGATCTCTATGGCATCTGCAGTTTCTTTACAATGTTCTGTTAAACAAATAAGGCCTAAAATGATATTTGTTCTTTTTAATTGCAGCTTATAAACCTCGCAGATTTGAAGTTTGTATTTATGCCAATCGAACTTAAATCGGCCCTTATCACGTTTTACT
This sequence comes from Chitinophaga agrisoli, assembly GCF_008386695.1. GTDB lineage: Bacteria > Bacteroidota > Bacteroidia > Chitinophagales > Chitinophagaceae > Chitinophaga > Chitinophaga agrisoli. Next base: position 43,882 of record NZ_VUOC01000002.1, on the reverse strand, counting down.
ACATCGAAATCTTTTTTGGTCATCAGCTCAATAATTGCTGGGTGGCATTTGCCAGTTACATACTCGTGGAGAAACATTCATTATACTTTTACAAAGATATGGAATAATTGACAAAAACGTAAATAAATTTACATTTTTGTCAATCTGGTTGGTTTGGTTAACTGTTTGATCCGCAATATAATGTATTAACGTTTCAGAAATTTATCCTTCAATATTTTTTCCATCACATTATCCTTTAAATGCCGGCTAACCGGGATAAAATGCGGCCCCATGATCAGGTCATTGCCGGCTATACGCTCTATTTTAGACAGCGCTACAATATAGGATTTATGCACCCGCAGGAATTGCTCGCCGGGCAGATAATCTTCCACTGCTTTGAAGGTAAGGTAGGTGATGTATTTGCGCTGCGGGGTATGCAGCACTACATAATTCTGGAGGGCTTCTGCAAACAGGATATCGTCAAAATAAATACGTTCCAGGCCATTATCGCATTTGATAAAGAAATAGGCGTTGGCGTTGGTGGTAGCGGGTCTTTGCTGTAGCTCAAAATAGGAGCGGGCTTTTACGGCCGCTTTGAGGAAACGCTCAAAGGCAATGGGTTTAAGGAGGTAGTCGATCACATCCAGCTCAAAGCCCTGGAGGGCATATTCCGGGTGGGCGGTGGTAAAGATCACCAGCGGCGGCTGGGGCAGGGAGCGGAGCAGGTCCAGGCCATTGATGCGGGGCATCTGGATATCCAGGAGCAGGAGGTGTACGGGTTGCTGTTGCAGCAGGGTAACGGCTTGTACGGGGTTATCGCATACGGCGGTTACTTCCAGGAAGTCGATATCCGCGCAGTATTCCTGCAGGCCTTTGCGGGCCAGCGGCTCATCGTCTACTATCATGCATTGTAGTTTCATATAACGCGGATGTCTAAAGTTACGTGAAAGTCCTGTTCTGTTTCCTGGATCTGCAGGCTATGCCGTTCCGGGTACAGTAATTCCAGGCGTCGCCTTACATTGGCCAGTCCTATGCCGCTGTGTTTAGGATCAAGGGGCGGGCGCTGATCACGGGTATTATAGGTTTGGAGGCGCAGGTAATGCCCTATCCGTTTGAGGGCGATGGATACCTGGTTAGGGGCATGCACATGGGCGGAGACATGTTTAAAAGCATTCTCTACAAAGGGGATGAGCAGCAGGGGCGCTATGGTGAAATGATGGATGGCAGGATCGCAATAAAAAGATACCTCGCAGTGCTCATTATGCCGCAGCTGCTGAATGGCGATGTAATTGGCTACGTACTGTGTTTCTTTTTCTATGGGGATGGCGTCGGTATTGGAATCGTACAGTTGGTAGCGCAGTAGGTTGGCGAATTGCATCAGCATATCGCGGGCCTGTTTGTTCTCTTTATCTATGAGGAAGTATACGGCATTAAGGGAGTTGAATAATGCATGCGGGTTGATCTGTGCCTTGAGGTATTGCAGCTCCTGCTCTGCGCCTGCCCGTAGCGCGCTCTGGAGGCGATGCTGCGTTTTAAGGCGGTCTATGTAGAATTGTATGCCGGTAATGGCGCCTACCATAAAGAACAGGGGAATGTATACATCATACAGCTGGCTGTTCCAGGTGGTATTGGGCATTTGGGAGATCTGCGCCGCATAGGGCGCCAGCACCAGGTTCAGCAACTGTATCACCAGCCAGCCTGTACCGCCAATGAGGGCGGCAAAGGCGATAAAAAAGGCGGCATACCGCTGCCGGTATAACAGGTGGGGGATCAGCACATAATTGGTAAAATATACAGCGCCGGCCAGTGTGACCACCTTGAGCAGGCCGGCCCAGAGGGTGGCCTCCAAGGCGGGGTAATCATCTATGCGCAGCAGTACCCACACAGCAAAAAAAGCCATCCAGAAAAAGGCATGGAGCAGTTTAGGCAGGGAGAATATGTGATGCATAGTCATGTGGCAATTTAATGGTTCGCACTGATTGTTGGGGCGTTCTTACATATGATGCATCTTTTGCCTGACGAATGGAATAGGTTGCAGGGTAAAATTAAAATTATTTTAGCGGAATAATGACCATTCCAGGCCATAAAAATTGATCATTGCAGTTAAATACCAGCGACTTGATCACTACGCCGGTTTAGTGTCAAAGTTTTATAATACAATGGAAAATGTTAAGGGCAATATAGTGATTATCATGTTACTAAATAGATCTGCTGTTTTGTCATCTCCGGACAAATCAGTATTTTTAACGGCATAAATACTTTCAGTAGTATGAAAATCCCTGACTTATATCTAATGAAAACATGGCTATTAGGGCTACTCCTTATTGTCCCCATTGCCGGAAAGGCCGCCATCGGCATCTCTATTGGTTCTCCTGTTGGCTCGGCGGCAAGAAACGATGATCACCTGGACATTGTGGTTGGCGTCTCGTCAACCTATGAACTGGATACTATCTGGGCCGCGGTGGAAGACAGAAGTACTCCGCTGGTATATGATCAGGACCGTAGGGCGTATTTGGGCGCTTTGTCCCTGACAGGGCTTCCCCAGGGTGTACAGCACCTGGTAGTATTTGCAAAGGATGTATTCGGGAACTCGCAGACGGCTACGAAAGATTTTATTTTTGACAGCTATCCGGTTTTAGCTGTAGTATCACCGGTAGACTATACCTCTTACCAGCATAAGCTCCATATTAAGGCAAATGTAAGCGATGTTGGAAGCGCCCATTGCAAAGGCAAGATAGAAAGCAGTCAAGGCTCGTTCAAGCTTGAGTTTGTAAACAGCATAGATACCCTGGTGGACGTGATTCCCAATATTAACGCAACCAAATTTGATATCGTTTTTTCAGCTATCGACAGTAGTAACCAGGAAACAACCATGCGGGTACCTGTTTACCGGGATAATAGCAGCTTTCTGTCGCCTTGTCTTACCAGTATTGGTCAGATCATGGACTTTAAAGATCACCGGGTGTTGATGATGGTAATTGATCGCAATAATTTTAAGCATTATAACATCGTAAATACGCTGGACTCAAGCATCGAGGCTGTTGACCTGGGACCTATGCAAGACAGCGCTTCAGATATGAGAGGAACGTTATGCCAGGGTGGAGCGGCTTTTATTATCAAATATAAAACTGCGTTAGGTGCAACAGGACCAGGTAGCAGATACCATGCCTACCTATGGAGAAACGGGGCCCTGCTAAATATTTCAGAGCCTTTAGGTACCACCAGTCGCTTTGATGTGAAAAGCGCCGGTAATTATTTAATGTGGCCAAACGACAGAAGTAATATAGCCATAACAGATCTGACAACACTGCATACAATCTTTATCGGGCCTAACCTGTCCACTAACGGAGGTTATCTAAGCCCGGAAGGGGATGTTGCTTATAGTGTAAGCAGTTCTGTGAACGCTTCCAATTTGTTTAAATATTCAATCAGCGCCCAAACTACCACACAAATAACGAATGACAACGATTATTTCAATGGTTCTGCGATAGTGGAGGGGAATAATATTATTTATTCGAAGGTGCAATATGGGGGTAAAAATGATTCAGTACATCTCCGCGTTGGAACGGTGGATTATAATTTGGGCCATCCGGATTTTACTACAACGCGTTCATATGCCCTGAACGATGGCTACGCACTGTTTAATAAGGGCAGCCAGGTATGGTTATGGTCGCCGGATAAAACAGTAAAACAATTGAGCTTTTTTTCGACGGTTAGTAGTGTGGATTTGCTCGGCGCTGACGGAAAAGCTATGTTCATGCATTATGCGTCCGGCAGATATTATACAGATAGCTCAACCTCTTTTACCCGTGTTTCTGGGATACAGGGAGAAACCTACTATGTTAACGATGGGTTTTACCTGGCATTGGGAGGAACACTTTATAAGTACAATATTCCATCGGGCAGTTTAATGCCTCATATTATCTCCATTGCTCCGGATACGGCAATAGCCGGGGCTACTGTATCTATTAAAGGAAAGAATTTCATTGATGTAAGCGCAGTTTCCCTGGGCGGTGTGCCCGCCGATTCGTTCTCTGTTGTTGGCTATTCAGTTATAATGGCCACTGTTGGCGCGGGAGCAAGCGGCAGCGTAATAGTTGCTGCAGCGGGGGGAGCGGATACCCTGGCCGGGTTTACATACCTCTATTCCCTGCCGGAAAATAATTTTAAGTTATCCAATACCAGTGCCAGCTGTGTTGGGGCGGCCAACGGTTCCATTCTTATCACGTCAGTGCAGAACAGTAACTATACGGCAACGGTTACCGGCAATGGGGTAGATACCGCCTATCATTTCACTACCTCAATCAGGATCAAGGACCTGGCGGCCGGTACGTACAAAGTATGTTTAACGGTAGCCGGCCAGCCCACTTACGAGCAATGTTTTACATCCGTTATTGGCCAACCCAAGGATCTTTCTGTTTATATGGCGGTGAATGAAAGGGCCAGGGAACTAACCTTATCAATGAGCGGCGCGGATCTGTATAATGTTACGTTGAATGACGCCACCATTACCACCAGCAACAGCCAGCTAACCCTGGCGCTCAACAGCGGAGTGAATGAAATAATGGTGACTACTGATAAAGCATGCCAGGGAACGGTAAGCAAACGCGTGACTTTAGACGCGGGGAATATGGTTTATCCTAACCCCTTTCATAATACGATCCGGCTTAACCTGGGTGCGGATAATATAAAGAAGGGTATTATAACGATCTATGACCTGGAAGGGAAATTGGTGTATTCGCGCGAATTTGCTAATCAGTCAGGTCTCATTTCCCTGAATGTATCAACGCTGCATACGGCTTCCTATATACTAAAGTTAACTGCGGATAATGAAGTGAGTGTTTTCAAAATAATGAAATTGTAAAACATGAATAAGTACTTTTTTCTGATACTTGTATTGATGGCAGCTGGTTGTGGAGGGAAGGACGAAGAGGTGGTTGCGCCGGGCAAAGCCACCCTTGTTTTCCCTGCCCAGAATGCGGCATGCACCAGCGGTACAGTGGTAGCTGACTCGCTGAGCACTATACAGTTCAGCTGGAACGGATCAGACAACACGGATAGTTATGAGCTGGTTATTAAGAACCTTTTAACCCAGGCAAGCGTTACGAAAGCTGTAGCCACTAACCAGGCGGTTGTTAACCTATTGCGCGGTACGCCGTATTCCTGGTTTATCCGCTCTATATCCACAAGCTCCACGGTGGTTACGGTAAGCGATACCTGGAAATTCTATAACGCCGGCCCTGGTAGTACGGCTTATTCCCCATTTCCGGCTACCCTTCGGGCTCCGGCCTTTGGAGCCGCCGTTACTGCGACAGGCGGGAAAATAAAGCTGGAGTGGGAAGGGAGCGATGTGGACAATGATATTGCAGGATATGATGTGTACCTGGGTAACACGGCAACCCCGCCGCTTTTTAAAAGTGATATCACTGATATGTTCCTGAACGATGTTGCCGTTAACGTCAATACGAACTATTACTGGCGCATCGTCACGCATGATGCAAAAGGGAATACCGCTGATTCCGGCGTTTTCCAGTTCCATGTAAATTAAAAGGGATCTCTCCCGCGTTGTTTCCACCGCCGCCGGGCTAGGGCCCTTACGGTTAGTGGCCGTCTTATGCCTGGTTTAATGGAATGGTGACGGAAAAAAAGGAATCCGCCCCGCGTTGTATCCTCTGCGGCGGGGCGGAGTAATTGAGCATGAAACCAGTTTAGGAAAATTAATCTCTTCCGGCACTGCATTAACATGTTCCATTCTATCAACCTATATGCGAACTAAAAACGTTAAACCTGTTTATAATGAGCCTGTAATATCATTTCCCAGCTGCACTGATCATTCATCCCGTTGAAGGAAAGAATCCGCCCCGCGTTGTATCCTCTGCGGCGGGGCGGAGTAATTGAGCATGAAACCAGTTTAAGAAGATCCATCTCTTCCAGAACTGTATTAGCATGGTCCATTCTATCAACCTATATGCGAACTAAAACCAGTAAATACTTTAATACTGAGCCCTTAACGATCTTTACCGAAAAGGGAAAGAATCCGCCCCGCGTTCTTTCCTCTGTGGCGGGGCGGAGTAATTGAGCATGAAACCAGTTCAGGAAGATCCATCTCTTCGAGAGCTGCATTTGCATGTCCATTCTATCAACCTATATGCGAACTAAAACCAGTCAATATGTTTTACATTGCTTCTTTCTTGCTTTTATACGCGCCATAAAAAATGATCGGGAATACTAGCAGCGTTAGTACCGTTGCTGTAATTAACCCGCCGATCACGATGATGGCCAGTGGTTTCTGCGTCTCAGAGCCTACGCCATGCGATATAGCGGCCGGTATGAGGCCGATGGCGGCCATCATGGCGGTCATCACTACGGGCCTTACCCGGGACTCTACGCCATGGCGGATGGCCTCGTTCAGCTTCAGGCCTGATTGCAGGTTCTTATGGAACACGGAGATCAGGATCACGCCGTTCTGGATACAGATGCCGAACAGTGCGATAAAGCCTACACCGGCAGAGATACCGAAATTGATACCAGTGACATGGATGGCCAGTATACCGCCTATAAGGGCAAAAGGCACGTTCAGCAATACCAGGCCGGCGTCTTTTACGTTGCCCAGCATAATGAACAGCACAATAAAGATGGCCACTATACTTACCGGTACTACCTGCGCCAGCCGCCCGGTGGCGCGTACCTGGTTCTCGAATTCGCCGGTCCAGCCAACGCTGTAGCCTTTGGGCAGTTTTACGGTGGCGTTCACTTTGGATTGCGCTTCCGCGATGGTGCTGCCCAGGTCGCGGTCGCGGACGGAGAACTTAACGCCAATGAAGCGTTTGTTGCCATCGCGGTATATGAAGGCCGGCCCGGTGATGGTGGTGATGGTGGCGATCTCCTTCAGCGGTACTTTGTTACCGCTTTGGGTGGGCACCAGCAGGTTGCGCAGGTCTTCTTCCGTTTTACGGTAATTGGCGTCGTACCGGATCCGGATATCGAATTTCTTCTCGCCCTCATAGAGCTGGGTAGCGGTTTTGCCGCCTATGGCCATTTCTATTACGGCCTGTGCATCGGCGGTGTTTACGCCGTACAGGGCCATCATGTTGTCTGCCAGGTTAATGCTCATTTCCGGCTGACCGATATTCCGGATCACGCCCAGGTCGCGGATGCCGCGCACGGTCTTGAGCCGGTCTATTACCTGCTGGGACAGGCTTTCCAGCTTGGTAAGGTCATCCCCATAGATCTTTACCCCGTTGGCGGCCTTAAAACCGGCCACTGCTTCGGACACGTTGTCGCTGATGGGCTGGGAGAAGTTCAGGATAATGCCCGGGTACTTCTTAAGCCGTTGTTCCATCTGGCTGATCAGGTCATCCTGGGTGATCTTGCGTTTCCAATCCTTTTTGTCGGCCAGGTCTACCTGGTACTGTACAAAGTAGAAGCCGTTAGGGTCTGTACCGTCGTTGGAGCGGCCTACCTGGGAGAGCACGCGTTTCACTTCCGGGAAACCGCCCAGGTCCTGGCGGATGGCATGGGCCATCTTTACGCTTTCTGTGAGCGACATACTCATGGGCAGCTCAGTCGTCACCCAAAGGGAGCCCTCATTGAGCTGCGGTAAAAACTCTGTGCCCATCCAGCGGGCGCTGAAGAAGGTCACCAGCATGAACCCAAAGGCCAGTACCATACTGAGGCGTTTATGGCCATACGTCCAGTTGAAGCCCTTCATCACGATGCGGTTAAAGAAGATCACTACGGGATTGTGTCTTTCTCTCACATTCTTCCTTAACAGCAGCGAGGTGAGTACGGGCACCAACGTGAGCGTGAACAACAGGGCGCCTAACAGGGCAAAACCCAGGGTCCATGCAAGTGGTGAGAACATCTTTCCTTCCACTTTCTGGAAGGAGAATATGGGGATGAGGGAAATGATGATGATCAGTTTGGAGAAGAAGATGGCTTTGGCCAACTCTCCGCCGGTCTGTTTGATCCAGCCCATTTTGGCCAGTTTGTTAAAACGCTCCATACCGTAGCGGCGTGCTTTGTGATCGAGCATCACGAAGATGCCTTCCACCATTACTACGGCCCCGTCTATGATGATACCAAAGTCAATGGCGCCCATGGAGATCAGGTTGGCCGTCATACCCTTGATACGAAGGCAGAGGAAGGCGAACAGCAGCGCCAGCGGGATAATGATAGATACCGTGACGGTGGTGCGCCAGTCTGCCATGAATACGAACACGATCACCGTTACGAACAGGATACCTTCAACGAGGTTGTGCATGACGGTATGCGTGCAGAACTCCATGAGGGTATCCCGGTCGTAAAAGGTTTCCATTTTCACGTCGGATGGAAGGATGGTCTCATTGAGCTCCCTGATCTTATCCTTCAGCCGGGCCAGTACTTCCGTTGGGTTTTCGCCCTTGCGCATCACCACAATGCCTTCCACCAGGTCGTCATTCTTGTCCAGTCCTACCTGTCCTACACGGGGCAGGGAAGACTCTCTTACCGTGGCTACGTTCTTCACCAGCAAGGGCGTACCGTTGATATTGTCCACTATTATATTCTCAATGTCCGGTATGCTGTTCAGGAGGCCTATGCCGCGTACTACATATGCCTGTCCGTTCTTCTCGATCACATCTCCGCCTACGTTGATGTTGCTTTTGGTCACGGCCTGGTACAGCTCCAGGGGCGTAATATCGTATTTAGCCAGGCGTACCGGGTCTGCGGTGATCTCGTAGATCTTGTCCTGGCCGCCAAAGGCCACAATATCTGCTACCCCGGGTACGCTGCGCAGCTGGCGGTCTATCACCCAGTTCTGGTAGGTGAGCAGGTCCCGGGAGTTGCGGCGGTCGCTTTTAAGGTAGTAGCGGAATATTTCGCCGGTAGGGCCGTAGGGGGGCTGGATCTCCGGGTCTGCGCCTTCCGGCAGAGAAATACTCTGCAACATGTTGTTCACCTGCTGACGGGCAAAAAAGTCCTCCACATCATCGTCAAAAATGATCTTTACTACAGAGAGGCCGAACATGGTCACGGAACGTACGCTGGTCTTCTTCTGTACGGCATTCATGGCCACTTCTACCGGTAGCGTTACAAAACGCTCTACTTCCTGCGCACTGCGGCCATTCCATTTGGTAACGATGATGATCTGTGTATTGGTGACATCCGGAAACGCTTCTATAGGCGTATGTACAAAAGCCACTATACCCGATATGATCAGCGTCGCCGTTGCTATAAAAACGAACAGTTTATTCTTAAGTGAAAAACCGACTATGTTCCTGATGAATTTGTTCATGAGCTTTTAGCCTTTAGCTGTTAGCAGTTAGTTTGATCTGAGCGGACTATAGCTAAAAGCTAAGCGCTGGCAGCTAACTGCTAATTGTCTAGTCATTGAGCGCGTTATAGATCAGTAACTGATTCCTGGAGATCACTTTTTCGCCCGGATTCAGTCCTTTGCTCAGGTAAGCCATGCCAGCCGCTGTCTTATACGGTTCCACTTCCCTTACCTGGATATTATATTTATCCTTAAACACGAGTACATAATTCTTGCTGCGGTCAAAGATGAGGGCCGATTCCGGTACCGCTATCATCTGATTGCCTTCTTCATAATGGAGGGTAACGGTGGCAAACATCTCCGGTTTGAGGTGCATGTCCTTGTTATCCAGCTTTATCCTGATCTGCATGGTCTTGGTCACGGGATCCAGGAAATTGTAGATCTTATCCACCCGGCCATGGTACACGGTATCCGGGTAGCTGATAGTGACGATATCTGCTTCGTAGCCTTCTTTTACGCGGGCAATATCTGTTTCGAACACGTTGGCCAGCACCCAGATATCATTCAGCTCAGATACGGTAAAGATGTTCTGGCTGTTATCCGTACGGATCTCCATGTTGTTGTTGATGTTCTTTTCGATGATGTAGCCGGAGATGGGAGAGGTGACCAGGTAGGTAGAGCCTTTGCCACGGCGGTAGATCTTGAAGAGATCGTTGAGGCGGTTCACTTCTGCTTTGGCTTTGTCTACATCCCCCTGGGCATTCACGACGTCTTTTTCTGTGCTCAGCTGGCTGGTGTAGAGGTCCTGGGCTACTTTAAGGCCTTTTTCCGCTACGGCCAGGTCTGACTGGGCTTCGGCCATCTGTTTTTCGTAATCGGCTATCTCGCCGCTCTGGATCTCTGCCAGGATCTGTCCTTTCTGCACATAATCACCCAGCTGTACTTTTATATCCTTTACGTATCCGCTTACGAGGGGGTATACTTTCAGTACCTTACCCACATCCGGGGTTACTTTACCGGAGAGGCGCAGATCGTTCTGTACCGGTTTGATGGCAGCTGTATCTATATGGATGCTTTGCAGCATGGTGTCGCTTAATACAAAAGTTTCCTTTTCGGTGTCTTCCGCCTGGGTATGCTTACATCCGCTCCACCAGGCAGCTCCTGCTACCAGCAGGATCAGACCAAAAAAACGATTCATGATATTTGTCTTTAGCTTCATTGTATTAATATCTTCTATTGCGCCTTGAACAGCTCTGTGCCCGTCACAAAATTCAATTCTTCATAGGCGGTGATACGGTCCATCAGGAGCTTGTTCGTATTCTTTATATTATCACTGTAGCTGTTGTAGTAATCAATAAACTGTAATAGGGAGATGTTGCCTTTGCGGAAGTTGAGGGCTACCTCATCTATCAGCTTGTTATACTCCTGGTTAAAGCTGCGGAAATCCAGCGCCTGGTACTGTTTATCCATAATGCTGATCTTTCGTAATGCCTGCTGGACTTCCGTAGCGATAACATTATTCCCTTGTGCCAAAGTTTGCTCCTGTACTTTTATCTGATTACCGGCAGAGCGGATATTGCCCTGGTTGCGGTTCCAGAAAGGAAGGTCTATACCCATGGTGAGGCCTACGAAATTGGGGGCGTAGCTGCCGTTCTTATCGTAGGTAGCGCCTACATGCAGGTCCGGCACGGCCAGGGCTTTCTGCAGGCTGTAGTTCATCTGGGCCTGTTGCAGCTGTTGCTGCGCTATCTTCAGGTCCGGGCGGTTTAGCATGGCCGTGTCTATAAGGGCGGGCAGGGAGTAGCTGGCGATCTGGTAACTGGCCAGGGCGTCTGTATCTACTTCGGGCGCATATTGCGCGGTGCCGCCTAATAGTTGCTGAAATCCTGTCTGGGAGGCTAGTTCCTGTTGCTTCAGGTCGCTGTAATCATTGGTCATTCCTACCAGCAGGGCGCGCAGCCGTATCAGGTCTGCATGGGCCACGCTGCCCTTTTTATCTGCTTCCGTATATGCGTCTACGATCTTCTGCAGGTTTGATAGCTGGTCCTGCAACACTTTTTCTGTTTCCTGGAGGAAGTATAGCTGGTAGTAATTGCTTCTTAACTGGAGGCGCAGGGTGCGCATCAATTCATAAAATTCTGCCTGTGTGGTAGCGGCGTTGAGGGTAGCCAGTTTCACTTCTTTGTTCCGTTTGCCTGCCAGGGTGATGAGCTGGTCTACTGTATATTGGGTCTCGCCGCCATTGCCGCCGTAAAAAGGCTGGATCCTGTCTGTAGTGCCAAATCCAAGTACTGCGCTAAAGGATGGATTGCTCCATAAACGAGCCTGTTGGATCAGGGCTTTGTCCGCGTCTATCCGGTAACGTTGCGCCAGCAACTGGTAATTTTTATTGAGAAAGGTATCCTCAGCTTCCCGTAAAGTGATTGGCTGTATAACCTGCGCCGTGCTTTTTAGTGTAAAAACTAATAAGACGATGGTTATCATCCGGAGTCTTTGCTTCATAAAAAAGTTTCATCTCAATTCGGGTACAAAGCTCTGAAAGGGGAATTAAAGGGGGCTTTAAGGGAGATTAAAAAGAACTTAAAAGATGTGCAGATGTGCAAATATGCTAATGTGTTAATGGAGGGATGGTTGGTGTTTGATGGAAATATAGGAGGGGATTGCGGAGGGTGTGGGTTATGGCTCGATGACGGACATGCGGTAATCGGTGAGGATCTCATAGCGGGCTACTTTGCTATCATCCAGTTCGTCGAGGAAACCGATGCGGATCGTGGCTTTCAGGAGGCGTTTGTCCGCGTCCGGGGTTACGGGAAGGGGGGCTGAGATATAGGTGTATTTTCTAGGGCCGGTAGTGTCTTTTTGCAGGGTGAGGCGTACAGGGGCCGGGATGCCGTATTCCTTGAGGAGGGCGGCGGCTCTGGTTATATCTGCTTCCAGGGTTTGTTCGTCCAGGTGGAGGTCTGTGAGGGGGAAGCCAAGCATGTTGCGCACTTCGTGCGTTTTTTTGCTTTTAAGGTTGCGGAGGAAGAGGTATACGGTGGCGATGCGTTTTTCCTTTCTGCTTTGCATGGGGAAGGTGAACGCGCTGAATGTAACTGCTGTCAGCAGCAATACAAAAAGGGGCTGATATGTACGCATGGTTTTCGGGGGCATGTCTTAAAAATACTACATATGCGGCAATAAAACGGTAAATACTGTGCCTTCATTTAGTACGGAGCTTACCGTTATATATCCTTTATGCAGCTGTACTATCTTTTTACAGATGGACAGGCCCAGGCCGTGGCCACGGGTCTGCAGGGCATTCTGTCCCCGGTAAAAAGGCTCAAAGATCATTTCCTGCTCATCCTGTGGAATGCCCATACCGTTGTCCCGTATCTGGATCTGTATGTAGTGCGTATGGAAATCGATGCTTACGCGGGCGGTATTGTCTTTAGAAAATTTGCAGGCGTTATCCACCAGGTTCAGGAAAAGGATCTTTAGCAAGGTCTCGTTGCCCTGGCAGGTGACCTGGGTATCCAGCTCCGGCAGTTTCTCAAACTGGATGTCTACTTTACCGTTCTGCTTTAGTTTGATCAGGTTGCCCATCTCCAGCAGGAGCTCGTCAATACGTACTTCGTAGAAGGTGAAACGTTGTTCGTTGAGCTCAGACTGGGCCAGCTGCAGCAGGCCATTGGTAAGGTCAGAGAGGTTCTGGGCGTCTTCCAGCACCGAGTTGAGCACATTGGCATAATCTTCCTTTACCCGGTCCTTGGAAAGGGTTACCTGCAGCTGGCTGATGATGGAGGCCAGGGGCGTGCGCAGCTCATGGGAGGCATTGCTCACAAAACTTTTCTGCAGGTCGAAGGAGGTGCTGAGGCGCTGGAGCATGGTGTTAAAATTGGAGCCCAGCTTTGCGATCTCGTCCCGGCCGCGGATATCGACCTTTGTATCCTGGAGGTTGTTGGCATTGATGGTATCCATCTGCTGTACCAGTTTGTCAATAGGCTCCACCATCTTCCGGGAGAAAAAATAACCGATCACCACCAGCAGCACTACGGCTACAATGAGCTCTATGACCAGGATGCGCTTCAGGTTCTGGAGGTTCTGGAAACCGTATTTATCCAGGGAGGATACGATCACGATCACGGAAATATGGCCTTCTGTATAATAAACGCCTACCACTTCGTCGCTATCCTTTTCGTAGGCATAGCTGCCGTTACGGCTGATATAATCCAGATGGCTGCGGAGGGTGCTAACGGTGGTATCCTTTAAGTTGGAGTATAAAAGATCGTAGCTGGGGGTGGGGGTGTATACGAGGATGGTTTCCTGGTAGAGGTCCTGGAAAGTGGTCTTATCCAGTTTGCGGAGCAGGTCTACTTTTACGGTATCGTCCTCGATGATCACATTGGCAATGGAGCGGGCGCGGTACTCCAGGCGCTCCAGGTATTCTGCTTTCCTGGACTGGGCAGAGAAGTAATAAGCCAGGGTAGCGAAGAAGGCCAGCAGGATGGTGGCGGAAAGCGTGTAGTAGAGCGCTATTTTATATTTGATCTTCATGGTAGTGTGCCGGCGGGTTATTCCTCTGCCAGATAATATCCCATGCCGGTTTTTGTGTGCAGCAGCTTTTGTTCAAAGTCCTTGTCTATCTTCTTGCGGAGGAAGTTCATGTAGACCTCTATCACGTTGGTGCCGGTATCAAAGTCGATATCCCAGACCTTTTCCGCGATGGTGAGTTTGGAGATGACCTTACCCTTATGGAGGGCCAGGAATTCCAGCAGCTGGTATTCTTTGGCGGTAAGGTTAATGCGTTTGCCGCTGCGGGTGACCTCTTTCTTTTCCCGGTCTATTTCCAGGTCTGCGATCACGATCTTGTAGAGGGTGTTTTCCTGTACATCGGAGCCGGCGCGTTTGAGGAATACGCGGATACGGGCCAGCAGCTCCCGGAAGTCGAAGGGTTTTACCAGGTAGTCATCGGCGCCCAGCTCAAAGGCCTGCATTTTATCGTCCATGCCGCCCAGGGCGGTGAGCATGATGATGGGCACGCGGTTGTTCTTGTGCCGTATCACCTCGCATACCTCGTAGCCATTGCTATGGGGCAGGTTCAGGTCGAGTATCACCAGGTCGTAGTTGCTGCTGGCGGCCAGGCTTTTGCCCATACGGCCGTCGTAGGCAACGTCTACTTCAAAGCCATTCTCTTCCAGGCCTTTTTTTACGGCATTGGCTACTTTGACTTCATCCTCTACTACCAGGATCCTTTGCATGTTGATTTAGCTTTAGCGGTTAGCTTTTAGCTGTTAGCGCGTGGCTTTTAGCTGTCAGTGACTGGCTTTCAGGTAATTCCGGCGCTGGCTGAATTGTTATTACAGCCAGCTAAGCCGCCCACAGCTAAAGGCTAGTTATCCATTTCCATCAGCTTCTCGAATACCTCTTCATATTGTTTAGTTACCTTTTCCAGGTCTTTTACGGCCTGTTTATAGGCGGTTTCTGCCTGCTGGAACTTGTTTTTGTCGCTGTATATTTCCGGATCACCCAGTTTGGCTTCCAGCTGTTGCTTTTGCTCGTTCAGCTTAGCCAGCTCTTTTTCCAGCTGCTGGAACTGCTTTTGTTGTTTCTGCAGCTCTTTCTGGGCGTCTTTATCGATAGGGGCGTTCTTTGCCGGGGCGGCCACGGGCGCTTCCTTTACATTGTTTACGGGCGCCGGTTCGGGGGCGTTGTCTGCCGTATTATTTCCCGCATTGCCTTTTTTGCCTCCTTTGCCGCCTTTAGGGGGCGCCAGGGCAGCGGCCTGCCGTTTCTTCCAGTCTTCGTATTCTGCGTAGGTGCCTTTGAATTCCTTGATCTGGCCGTCAATGATCTCCCAGATCTTGTTGGCGGTCTGGCTTACGAAGTAGCGGTCGTGGGATACGATCACCAGGCTGCCTTCATATTTACCCAACGCGTCAATCAGCATCTGCACGGAGTTCATATCCAGGTGGTTGGTGGGCTCATCCAGCAGCATAAAGTTCGCCTGGCTGATGATGGATTTGGCCAGGGCCACGCGGGCTTTCTCTCCACCGGAAAGGATGCGGATCTTTTTGAATACATCATCCCCGGTGAACAGGAAACAGCCCAGGAGGGAGCGGAGCTCAAGCTCGTTACGGCCGCTGCTGGTGTTCTTCAGCTCATCGAGGATGGCGCTGTCGAGGTGCAGGCTTTCCAGCTGGTGCTGGGCATAAAAAGAGGTAACTACGTTATGGCCGGGGGTACGTTCGCCCTCCATAGGCTCTGTACCGGCAATAATGCGCAGCAGGGTGGATTTACCTTTACCGTTGGCGCCTATCAGGGCTATCTTGTCACCACGGTTGATCTCTGCGCTGGCATTGTCCAGGATACTGATATCGCCAAATTTCTTGGAGATACCGGAGAGGGTGCATAAGATCTTACCGGGCATCTTATCTACGCTAAAGTTGATGCGGATCTTGGAGGGGGCGCTGTCTACCTGCTCTACACGATCCAGCCTGTCCAGCCGTTTCATGGCACTCTGGGCCTGGGCGGCTTTGGAGGCCTTTGCTTTAAAGCGCTCGATAAAGCGCTCCTGCTGGCGGATATATTCCTGCTGGTTTTCGTAAGCGCGTTGTTGCAGATCACGGCGCAGGTCCTTTTCCCGTTCGTAATCTTCGTAGTTGCCGGTATAGTGATGCAGTTGCTGCTGGTAGAGCTCTACGATCTTATTTACCATCCGGTCAAGGAAGTAGCGGTCGTGGGAAACGATGATCACGGCGCCATTATAGTTCTGGAGGTACCTTTCCAGCCATTCGATGGAGGGAAGGTCCAGGTGGTTCGTGGGTTCATCCAGCATAAGTACGTCCGGCTGCTGGAGGATCAGTTTGGCGAGGAGCACGCGCATCCGCCATCCACCGGAGAACTCGCTATAGGGGCGGTCCAGGTCGGCGGTGCTAAAGCCAAGGCCTTCCAGTACCTGGGCGGTGCGGTGGCGCATATTGTAGCCGTCCAGGGCTTCGAAGGCGTGGAGTTTATCGCTGAATTCGTGCAGGAGGGCTTCTGTCTGGTTATGTTCCAGTTCCTGGGTGATGCGCTCGATGTCTTTTTCGAGCTCGAGGGCTTCGGCAAAGGCGGTCATACCCACGGAGAGGATGGATTCGTCGGTCTCAAAGCTTAGAAGGTCCTGGTTAAAGAACCCGATGCTCAGGTTCCTGATCTTGTTCACACTGCCTTTGGAAATGGAGTATTCTCCGTTGATGATCCTTAAAAGGGTGGATTTACCGGTACCGTTTAGTCCTATCAGCCCAACGCGGTCGCCTGGAACGATGTGCCAGGAGGCGTCTTCAACGATGATCCTTGCTCCGAATTCGAAGGTTATATCCTGTAGCGCAATCAGCATGTTTGTAGATAAATGTTAATTAAAGCATGCAAAGGTAATAATTGTAATTCATAGTCCGGTGGGCGGGGGAAAGAAGGTTGGGGAGGGGGCGGGGAGTGTTACCTGGAGAATGGGCGATGCATTGATGGGGTAAAGGCCTCTTATAGTACTGGGAATAATGGGCTTAGCGTGGAAAAAAGGTGGACTTGGGATTAATGGGGTGTTGAGGAGCGGAGAAGGGGGAGCGGGTAAGGGGGTAATATCCCTTTAATAATGAACATGGAATTTACGGAAAAACATCGTCCTGCTAAAATAAATTATGGATTTAGCAGCCTTTAACTTACTCACTGTCTTATTATTAAGTTAAGCACCATTCTCATCATTACCAGCTCTCAACTTTTTGTCTATCTTTGCTCCCGGAGTGTGAGAGCATGTGATACCCGGATACCTATGAAAACCTGCGCGGAATCAGCGATCTACCATTTTCCCGTCTCCGGGAGAGTGCTATAACAGTAAGGCGTAAACGATAGCAGGCATTACCAACGAACGAACCAGGAAAGGAAAAACCTAATCCATCAAGAACAGTGGGCCTTTATGAGCACGTTTTCACCATATCTCAACCTGCTGCTGCGTTTTGTACTGTCAGTACTCTTCGTGTGTGCCAGCTTATTGACTTTTTCACAACAGAAATACACCGTTAGCGGTTATGTGCGCGACAGCTCCAACGGGGAATCGCTTACCGGCGCTACCATCTACGTAAAGGGCAGTCAACGGGGCGTACAAGCCAATAATTATGGCTTTTATGCACTGAGCCTGCCGGCAGGTAAGTACACGCTGGTATGCTCTTACCTGGGATTTGTGGAGCAGGAGCAGGAAGTGATGCTGTCCAGGGATCAATCATTGAATATAGCGCTGGCCCCCAGGGCCTACCAGGCGCAAGAAGTGGTGATCACGGACAAACGTAAGAACAAACATGTAGAAAGCACGGAAATGGGCCGGGTGGAAATGTCCGCATCGGACGCTAAAAAACTGCCCTCCTTCCTGGGCGAAGTGGATATGCTGAAGACCCTGCAATTAATGCCGGGCGTTCAGGCGGCGGGCGAAGGCAATGCCGGCTTTTATGTACGGGGCGGCGGCCCTGATCAGAACCTGATCCTGCTGGACGAAGCGCCGGTATATAACACGGGGCATCTTTTTGGGTTCTTTTCGATCTTTAACGCGGACGCTATCCGGAATATCTCGCTTATCAAAGGGGGCATGCCGGCTAATTACGGTGGCCGTTTGTCATCCGTGGTGGATGTGAGCATGAAGGAAGGCAATAACCAGCATCTGCAGGGCGAAGGGGGGATTGGGCTGATCGCTTCGCGGCTTTCGTTACAGGGGCCTTTGAAGAAGAATAAGGCATCCTTTATTGTATCCGGCCGCCGTACGTATATTGACCTAGTCACTAAGCCATTCATCAGCAAAACCAGCACCTATGCCGGATCCGGGTATTATTTCTATGATCTGAATATGAAGATGAACTATACCTTTTCCGATAAGGACCGGGTATACCTGAGCGGTTATTTTGGCCGGGATGTATTCACTTTCAAAAGCGGTTCCCGTACATTCGACGCAAGCATCCCCTGGGGCAATACTACGGCTACTTTGCGCTGGAACCATGTGTTCAGTAATAAATTGTTTGCCAATACGTCTGTCATCTATAACGACTACCGGTTCAGTTTCTGGGGCGTGCAGAATAATTTTGATATCCGCCTGTCGTCCGGTATCAGTGATGTAAATGGTAAGCTGGACTTCGACTATTTTGCGAGCCTGCGCCATCATATCAAGTTTGGCGGTAATTATATCTATCACCGGTTCACGCCCTTCTCGGTATCGGGTAAGCAGGATAGCACCGGTTTTAGCCCGGACAATGCTTTCCGGAAATACGCCCATGAGGCGGCGTTGTATATCTCTGATGACTGGGAGATATCACCCAAACTGAAACTGAATGCCGGCGTACGTTACAGCGGTTTTCAGCAGATCGGGCCTTATACGCGGTACCAGCGCGGTAATAACGGGATAAAGATAGACAGCGCCGTATATAGCGGCGGACAGCCCGTACGTTCCTATGGCGGGTTTGAGCCCCGGGCCATCCTGCGGTATGGATGGAACCAGCGGCAATCCATCAAGGCGTCTGTGACCCGCAATTACCAGTTCATTCACCTGGTATCCAATGCGGGTACCACGCTGCCTACGGATCTTTGGGTGCCCAGCACCTATAAGGTAAGGCCACAGATCTCCTGGCAGTACTCGCTGGGTTATTATCACAATTTTAAGGACAATATGTGGGAAACCTCTGTAGAGACCTACTATAAAGATATGCAGCACCAGATCGAGTACCGGCAGGGGTATACCCCTTCGATCAGCGATCCGGAGGATGATTTTGTGTTTGGCAAGGGCTGGGCCTATGGGGCGGAATTCTTTATTAATAAGACCAAAGGCCGGTTCACCGGCTGGATAGGGTATACCCTGGCCTGGACCTGGCGTAAGTTCCCGGCGCTGAACCAGGGGCGTAAGTTCCCTGCCAAGTATGACCGGCGGCATGACCTGGTGCTGGTGGGCAATTATCAGCTGACAAAACGCTGGACAATCTCGTCTGTCTTTATCTATGGCTCCGGCAATACCACCACGCTGCCGGAACAGTTCTATATGGTGGAGGGCTCGCTGGTGCAGGAATATGGCAATATTAACGGGTACCGGATGGCGCCCTATCACCGGCTGGACCTTTCCGCCGTTTATACCCCAAAGCCGCGGCCCCGGCGGTTCCAGAGCAGCTGGGCGTTTTCTGTGTATAACGTGTACAGCCGTATGAACCCGTACTTCCTGTATTTTGACCAGACCGGCGGGGTACTGGGCAATAACCTGACCATCAGGGCCCGGCAGGTATCGCTGTTCCCTGTGTTGCCGTCTGTTACCTGGAATTTTAAGTTTTAAGCTTTTAGCCATTAGCGGGGCGGCTGCTATTGGGCTGCACTGCCTGTGGTTATTTTAGGAGCCTGTGTTTGCGGTAATTGGTTAAAAGCCAGCTGGCCGCCCTGTGCTGATTATTTTGGAGCCTGTGCCTGCGGTAACAGGGCTAAAAGCAAACGGCTAAAAGCTAGCTACTACCTCCCAGCTAAAAAATTTCTTATCTTCGCAAGCATTTATTTTTATTTCAAGCTAAAGGCTAACAGCGAGGAGCTAAGCGCTTAATAACTATGATCAATATTACTTTACCGGATGGCGCAGTACGTCAGTATGAATCAGGTGTAACTGCATTAGACATCGCCAAGTCCATCAGCGAAGGGCTGGCGCGCAAAGTATTGGCTGCAAAAGTGAACGGGCAGGTAGTGGATGCCACCCGTCCCATTAAAGAAGACAGCACATTACAACTGCTCACCTGGACAGATACGGACGGCAAGGCAACCATGTGGCACTCTTCTGCCCACCTGATGGCAGAGGCCCTGGAAGCGCTGTACCCCGGCGTAAAGTTTGGATATGGCCCTTCTATCGAGACTGGTTTCTATTATGATATAGACCTGGGCGACCGGACCATCTCTGACGAGGACCTGAAGAAGCTGGAAGCCAAGATGGTAGAACTGGCCAAACAAAACAGCGCCTATCAGCGGAAGGAAGTAAGCAAGGCAGACGCCCTGCAGTACTTTTCGACCAAGGGAGACGAGTACAAGGTAGAGACCATCAACGAGCTCCAGGATGGGGCGATCACATTTTATACCCAGGGCGGTTTTACGGACCTGTGCCGTGGCCCGCACATTCCCAATACCAGCTTTATTAAAGCTATCAAGCTCACGAACATTGCCGGCGCTTACTGGCGTGGTAATGAGAAGAATAAGATGCTGACCCGCATTTACGGGGTTACTTTCCCCAGCCAGAAAGAGCTGGATGAATATGTGACCCTGATAGAGGAGGCCAAAAAACGCGATCACCGCAAGCTGGGCAAGGAACTGGAGCTGTTCACCTTCTCTGAGAAGGTAGGCCTGGGCCTGCCGTTATGGCTGCCTAAAGGCGCCATGCTGCGGGAGCGCCTGCAGAGCTTTATGCAGAAGGCGCAGCTGGAAAGCGGCTATCTGCCCGTGGTAACGCCCCATATCGGCAGCAAGCAGCTATATGTAACATCCGGTCACTATGAGAAATATGGCAAGGATAGCTTTCAGCCCATTAGCACGCCGGAAGAAGGCGAGGAGTTCCTGCTGAAACCCATGAACTGCCCGCACCACTGCGAGATCTATAAATCATCGCCCAAATCATACAAAGACCTGCCGGTACGCCTGGCGGAGTTTGGCACCGTATACCGCTATGAGCAGCATGGCGAGCTGCACGGGCTGACCCGTGTACGTGGCTTTACCCAGGACGATGCGCACCTGTTCTGCCGTCCGGACCAGGTGAAAGAAGAGTTCATTAAGGTAATTGACCTGGTGCTGTATGTATTCCGCAGCTTAGATTTTACGGACTATACCGCCCAGATCTCGCTGCGTGATAAGGAAGACCGGAGCAAGTATATTGGCTCTGATGAGAACTGGCAGCTGGCGGAGCAGGCGATCATTGAATCTGCCGCAGAAAAAGGGCTGAATACCGTAGTAGAATATGGCGAGGCAGCATTCTATGGCCCCAAGCTGGACTTTATGGTGAAGGACGCGCTGGGCCGTAAATGGCAGCTGGGCACCATCCAGGTGGACTACAATCTGCCGGAGCGTTTTGAGCTGGAGTATATAGGCGCGGATAACCAGAAGCATAGGCCGGTGATGATACACCGTGCGCCATTTGGCTCTCTGGAGCGGTTTGTGGCGGTGCTGATAGAGCACTGCGCCGGCAAATTCCCCCTGTGGTTAACGCCTACCCAGGTAAAAGTGCTGCCAATTAGTGATAAAAGCCTGATCTATGCAGAAAAAGTGGCAGAATTATTAAAAAAAGCTGAAATTCGTGCAGAGATAGATGATCGTAACGAAAAAATAGGCAAGAAGATCCGGGAAGCGGAACTCGCCAAAATCCCCTATATGCTCGTACTGGGTGAGAAAGAAGCCACAGATGGAGTAGTAGCTGTAAGACGGCAGGCAAAGGGCGATCTGGGTACGATGCCACTGGAGCAGTTCATCGGTTTGGTGAACGACGAAGTGGTGAACCGGAGGCCTTTTGAATAATTTTCATTCCAGGTATAATAATTGCTACGTATTTTAACTTTAAATTTGTAAGAATTGTAAAATGGTCCGGCTTAAAACTCCAGGGGCCAGGAACAATGGACAATTATTAATTAACTTTTTACTTTTTAATGCAAAATTCACCCAGACCAAATTTTAACCGCGGGAGAAACCCGAACTTTCGCAGGGAACAACAGCAAGAACATCGTACCAACAGGATGATACGTGTGCCGGAAGTGAGGTTAGTAGGAGATAATGTGGAAGTAGGCGTTTACAGGACTGATGAGGCCCTGCATATGGCTGAACAGCAAGGGCTGGACCTGGTAGAGATATCCCCAAATGCTACCCCCCCAGTATGCCGCATCATTGACTATAATAAATTCCTTTACGAGAAGAAGAAGAAGGAGAAGGAAATGAAGGCCAATGCGCATAAAAGCGAGGTCAAAGAGATCCGCTTTACGCCTAATACGGACGATCATGACTTCGACTTCAAGGCCAAACATGCGGAGAAATTCCTCAGGGATGGCAACAAAGTGAAGACTTATGTGCAGTTTAAGGGCCGCGCTATCATGTTTAAGGAGCGTGGAGAGCTGATACTGCTGAAGTTTGCAGAGCGCCTGGCAGAAGTAGGAGGCCTGGAAGGCATGCCTACGATGGAGGGCAAACGTATGATCGCCATATTTGCGCCTAAGACTGCCAAGAAGAAACCAGGCAGCGCTAAGGAAGGCAAGGAAAAGGAAGGTGGTGGAGCTCCCAGAGAGCCGCGTGAGCCTCGGGAAGGCGGCGCACCCAGGGAACCACGTGAACCACGTGAAGGCGGTGCACCCCGTGAGCAGCGTGAAGCTGGCGCACCCAGGGAAGCTGGCGCCCCCCGTGAAGCTGGTAACAGGGAGCAGGGGCCGCAGGCAGCGCCTCAGCAGCAGCCGGCATCAACCTCCCGTCCGATCGTAGAGATCAAACAGCAGGAGAATAAATAATGCTGGATCTGCCCGGATAATTGGGGTTTTAAATTGAACTATGGTTAATAATTATAGGACCGTCCTGATAGGTGTATCAGGACGGTTTTTTATTTGGGGAAGTTGGTGGGAAGGGGCTTGGTATGAGTGATTTGGGGAGCAGCGGGAGATCTTACCATGGTGGGCGTGGTGTGAGTGTATGAAGAGCGGGAAGTTGCCGGCCTGGCGAAAAAAAGGGCGGCGTAAACGGATTAGGGCAGGGGAACCTGATTTTTGAGTGCCTTTAAGCATCACCATTCCTCCTTCATATATACAATACAAATAAATTAATTTTGTTTACTATTAGAATTTGTTTATATATTTGTGACAGTCATGTAATGCGGGTTTGTCTTTTGACCTGAATGACCCACTAAGACTGTTACGAGACGACTAAAAGAACCAAAATCAGGTATAGAGACGCGCTAGCCATCACATAGACCCCTATTTAGCAGTTAGTTTTTACTAATCCTTAAAATCCTGTTCCCGTATGAATTTACTATCAAAGTGTCATGCACTTTTGTTTTGCTGTATTATTGTCACACTGTTCTCCGCCTGTAAACGTCAAACCAACGAAGAGTATTTTAAGACCAGTTTTTACCAGAATGAGGAAAAGCTGAAACAGTTAAATCATATGATCGATTCCCTGATCGTGCCGCAGCTGGACCATACTGAATATACCCGGTATGTTATTGTAGATTGTGAGAAGGATCCCAAGATCAGCAATAATAAAGTATGCAACCCTACGGTAGCCAATATGATGCGTGAGCTGAAGGTGGCTTCTGTGAACCTGGAGAAAGGGCCCTGCGACGCCACGGATAAATACAGCCTCTATATCTATAAGCTCAGCGCAGAGAAGGAGGATTTTCATCACTATTACTACTATCATGACCTGTGCGATAACCGCACAGAAGCCAAAACCGGTGATGATTTTTCATATACCCCGTTCAGCGACCACTGGTCTTTGTTTGTGGGAAAGAATTAAGATATTTTCCATCGTATATTACAAAGGCCGCTTCTCCGGAATGGTGGAGAGCGGCTTTTTTGTTCACTAATTTCTTAGCCGTCTTATGGTATATGCTTCAAACACCTGAATAATGGGGACAGCCTTATTTTATCTGCGAACGGGCCTTTATACAGGATATCCATGAGCATTGGCATGAACGCCATTGAATTTACCTGTATTGGCCAGGTTTGCAAGCGCAGTATATTGTCATGAAGTCCATATAGGAAAGCCGCCAATACTGCTACAGCGTTAGCGGCTTTCTACTATATCCATTTAACCCCGGCTAACATTCACCGGGGCCGTTACATCCAGTATCCGGAAGCGTTTTAACCCACCGGGTACTTCCCAGGTGATCTCTTCTCCTTTCCGGAAGCCAATCAGCGCAGTGCCCAAAGGGCTGATCACGGAGACCTTATTGCGGTCCATATCTGCATGCTCGGGTAATACGATGGTAAAGTCAAGTAGCCGCTGCGTTTCTATATTCACCACGGTAACCTTAGAATTCAGGCGGACGGTATGCGGGGGCAATGCGTCCTGTTTTACAATAATGGCGCGCTCCAGCTCATGCAGCAGGGACATTTCTTCACGGATAATGGGCGCCTGGCGGGCCAGGGGCTTTAGCAGGTTGTAATCTTCCTCGGTCATGATGACCGGGTTTGGCTCATTTGATCTTTTCATATGGCTTAGGTTTTATTTATGTGATGGAGACACGCTGCCATTGGCAGCGTGGGTAAATGATATGTGCAGTATGGCCTATGGCTTTTTACCGGGTGAGATCACCAGCGAAGTAATGAGCATAGGAATGGTGACCGGCAGCAGCAGGTACCAATCGTCCCCTAAGATGAGGCCGTACTTTAACACGATAGCGTTGAGGAATACCAGCAAAACCGTAACAGGCCTTGCTACAGAAACCCTGGAATGATTTCGGAACATAAGGAAATAATTTACCGGATGAAGCAATTAATACATGCAAACAATCCCTGAGGTGTATGCTCAGGCCAGATGGGCGGTATTGAAATCCTTAAATGTGGAGTAGTAATAGAGCTCAAGACAGAAAGGGTAGAACTCCGTAAAGGAGGAGATACAGCCATTCTCTACGTCAGCAATGAAATGCTTCGTAAATGTGGTAGTGGCAGGATGTTTGTCTTGTCCCCTCATGGGCTAAATATACGAAATTATTTTCAATGAACGGTCCCATCTTTCGGGTGGCGGCGGGCGGAGGCGGCGGTAAAATACTGGTATTGAGAGATGAACCGTTGAAAATATGCGGATTATTGTTAATTTGCACCAATAGCTATTTACATCAAATTAAGGGAAAATTAGCTACGATTAGATGATTGGAGGACGCCATGATAACAGGCAGTAAAATGGAAAGACAGGCCGGGGCAAATAGCAACGGATCCTGACCTGATAAGCTGCCCTTCAGGGGTCCATAACTTTAACAAATAATAATAATTCCTTAATTGTATATTTGGGGTTATTATTAAGTACCTTGCCATTTATGCGAACAAGAACAGACTTTGTGCACTCGGCTAACCCGGAGCCGCATCGTATCCGGACTAAAGAGATTTTGAAGGAGCATCCCGATATCAGGCAGCTGATCGGTAAGAACCCGTTGACTATTTTCGCTATCATCGGTTTGGTCTCTTTCCAGATCGTGATGGCATGGCTGGTGCGTGACCAGTCGTGGTGGATTGTACTGGGCGCGGCTTACCTGCTGGGCGCTTTTGCGGACCATGCGTTATTCGTGATGATCCACGAGTGCGCGCATAAGCTGCTGTTTAAGAATCCGAACGCCAACCGCCTGGCAGGCATCCTGGCCAATGTGCCGCAGCTGATGCCTAGCTCTGTGTCTTTTGAGCGGTATCATATCAAACACCATTCCTTCCAGGGTATCCATGAGCTGGATGCTGACCTGCCTAACCGCTGGGAAGCAAAACTCATCAATAACTACTTCATTGGTAAGGCTTTATGGTTGCTGTTCTACCCGGTGTTCCAGGTGTTCAGGATCTCCCGTTTAAAGGAGATCAAGCCGTTTGACAAATGGGTGGCGCTGAACTGGGGTGTGCAGATCGTGTTTGTGGCGGCTATCGCCGTGTTTATGGGGCCTAAAGCTATTGGTTTCCTGGCGGCCAGCTTCTTCTTCTCTGTAGGGCTGCACCCACTGGGCGCCCGCTGGATCCAGGAGCACTATCTGACCCATGGCGAGCAGGAAACGTACAGCTACTATGGCGTGCTGAATACCGTGGCCTTTAACGTGGGTTACCATAATGAGCACCACGATTTTCCTTCCATTCCGTGGAACAAGCTGCCGCAGATCAGGAAGAATGCATCCGGTTATTATAATACGCTGCATTACCATACTTCCTGGACCAAACTGTTCTTCCGTTTCCTGTTTGATAAGGAGATCTCCCTGTTCTCCCGCATTGTAAGGAACGACCGCGGTAAGGTGAAACTTACAGATGAGTCTAAACCTGACCAGGAACTGGTAAAGGAGAAATTTACTGTAGAAGCCAGATAGGCGATCTATTTTGATCTGCTTATTTCGATCAATACTTTTTTTGCCCTTGACCGGATTCCCGGGCTGGGGTTATGGGCCAACTGGTCCTCAAGGATTATCCGGATCTCATTTTTGATATCCGGATAATCCTTCGCCATTTTAGCCAGTACCGTCATGGAAAAGGCACGTACGGCGATGGTTTCCTTTGGATCTTCGAGCAAGGCGAAACATTGTTGCATGACGACGCCATGCAGATCAGGAGGGATAGGCAGGAACTGCAGTACCCGGGTCACATTCCGTTTTACGGCTACGGGGATACCGGGGGCCTCCATCCGCTGGATCATGACGGGTAAATGCGGCGTTATCAGCTCCGGGTGTTTGTGGGCCACCATGCTCATGATCCAGGCAGCGCGCTGCACCACCCGGTATTGGCCGTGGAGGAACAGCTCCATTAACCGGGCCATCCGGGCTTTATCAGCGCCAATCCAGGCCGTTATCTTTATGGCCTGTTCGCGGGAATGTTCCTGTAATATTTCGTTCAATAGATGCATTCGCCCTGAATTTAATAATTCTTTACAGGATGTTTGTATGTTGAGTTAATTAGATATATTTATGGTGCATTGAGTTTATCTGAGTGAGCGCAATCATTTAAAATCCCTAAACCCTTACTGCCACCTCGTGCGGCCCCTTTACCAAATTGTGCCAGGTTTCATGAGGCAGTTAAAACAAACTTACAACTCAATGAAAAAAACAATGTTGCTGGCTATCATATGCCTTGCCAGCATTAGCTCCTTCGCTCAGCGCTTGCACCATGGTCTTGGTATCAACTTTATTTCCTTCAAGCCCAAAGGTTTTCGTGATAATACAGTAGGCGGGGGCATCACCTATGCGCCCTATTTCTGTTTCAGGGAAAACGATAAAAGGTCGCTATCTGTAGGTATTCCACTAACGGTGGGCTTTGGCGGCAACTATTACCGGGATGATTATAAAGGTGATCCTGCGCCGAGCGTGATGGTGGACATTCCAGTGATGTTAAACTTTAATATGGGCTGCGGTTCTTCCGGGAGTAATCGGAGCCGCTTTGGTTTCTTTGCCGGCGGTGGTTTGGGGTTTCACTACCAGGGAGTATTTGATCATGTGCCTCCTGATGAACCATCAGGCGGCGTTACGGAATTAAAGAAGACCACCTGGGGCCCGGGCGTTAATGCAGGTATCCGTTATGCACAGCCAGGTTGTATTTTTGAATACAAATTGTCCTTTATGCAAGGGATCAGTGGCAGCAAGGCACAAGTCTTTGGAATAGGCTGTATATTTAATTTCAGGTGAGCGGGCGGTCAGGGGTTAATGTGCTGATATGCTAATGTAAAACTGCGGCTGTATAAATGAATACTTCATCTATGCAGCCGCAGTTTACAAACAGCACGCAGCATTAGAATTACGCTGCTTTCTTCTCAATGGGTGTTACCCGTAATTCTACGATCCTGTTCTGGCGTATCACCTCCATGTGCTGGAATTGCCCGATCTTATCGCGGCCCAGCTGGCGGAACAGGGCGTCTGCCGTTTCGATCATACCACCGTTGAAGGTGACGATGAGATCTCCGCTTTGCAGGCCGGCTTTGGCGGCCGGGCTTTGCCCCTCTACGCTGGTCACGAACAGCGCTGTTTTGTTCCTGAGCTGTAAGCCGGTACGCAGTTTAGACACCAGTGTGACCTGTTGTAACAGTACGCCCAGGTAACCTTTTTTCACCTTTCCGTATTGCATCAGCTCTGCCGCGATGATCTTGGCGGAGTTGATGCTGATGGCAAAACAAATACCCTGTGCGCCCTGTATGGTGGCGGTGTTTACGCCTACTACCTCGCCCTTGTAGTTGATGAGCGGCCCGCCGGAGTTACCGGGGTTCAGTGCGGCATCCGTCTGGATCATGTCGTCCATTTGTGCGCCGTTGCCGCTGCGCAGGGAGCGCCCCAGTGCGCTTACCACGCCAGCTGTAACGGTATGCTGAAAGCCCAGCGGATTGCCAATGGCGATGACCAGCTGGCCTATCTGCAGGTCGCTGGCGTTGCCCAGCTGCGCTACCTGGAAGTCGAAGGCGGATGTTTTGAGGATCGCGATATCTGCGTCCGGGTCTTCCCCGGCCAGTACGGCAGCGTATACGCTGCCATCGTGCAGCATCACATTAAAATAGCTGCCTTTGTGCACTACATGGGAGTTGGTGAACAGGTAACCGTCTGATGAGAAGAAGAAGCCTGAGCCAGTGCCGGTCACTTTCCTGCCGGCATCGAGGCGTTCTATTTTTACAACTGATCTTCCTGCGGCTTCCACCGCATTATGGATGATGTTTGAGTAGGCATCCATATTACCCTCCTTTTTTTGATTGAGAGTTGCAACGCATAAAGCAGGCCAGGGTTGGGGAGTGCCAAAAGGGCAGGGGGGATGTGCTGATGTGCTGATGTGCGGATGTGCAAATTTGCAGATGTGCGGATGTTTGGGTGTCAGGATGTGCAGTTGTGGCTGGATGGGCGGAATATTGGCGGGTGGGTGAAATATGCATACATTCGTTAGCGCAGATACCTGTTTTGCGGACGGGTATCAGGACAGTCTGCTAATGAAAGATACCGGTAAAATACTGATCATTATAGGCATTATCGCCATTGCCCTGGGGTTGTTGCTCTGGGTATCCGGTGATAAGTTTAAATGGCTGGGACGCCTCCCGGGCGATATCCGGATCCAGCGGGATAATTTCCGGTTCTATGCGCCTATAACCACCATGTTGTTGTTAAGCCTGGTTATCAGCTTGTTACTCTTTATCATAGGGAAATTCTTTAAATAATCCATCTCCCGTTTTTCCGCTTTTTTGTTTTTCTTGCACCATCAATACAAACGCCAAAACCAAACCATTGCTGAGAAAAGAATTCCGTATTATCCTGCTTTCATTACTGGTCAGCTTTCTGTTAACGGCCGCCAAGTTCACTGCGTATTTTTTAACGCATTCTGTGGCTATCCTGTCAGATGCGCTGGAGTCTATCATTAACGTGGTAGCGGGCGCTTTTGCCTGTTACAGTATTTACCTGGCGGGAAAGCCGCGTGATGAGAACCATCCTTATGGGCATGGCAAGGTGGAGTTCTTCTCTATTGGGTTTGAGGGCGCTATGATCTTTATTGCGGGCTGTCTTATCCTGGTAAAAGCAGGCCAGTATTTTACCGGCGCGCACCCGCTGGAAGATGTGATGCAGGGCGTGTGGCTGATAGGCGCCACCATGCTGGTGAACCTGGCGCTGGGCGTGTACCTGGTGCGTGTAGGCCGTTCCCTCTCTTCTATCACGATCACCGGCAATGGCCAGCATATTATGACGGATGTATATAGCAGCCTGGGGCTGATAGCTGCACTGGTGATCATCCATTTTACCGGCTGGACCTGGATGGACCCATTGGTATCTGTGATAATGGGCGCGCTGATCTTGCGGAAAGGCTACCAGATGTTGCGCCGTTCCATCTCCGGATTGATGGACGAGACAGATATGCAGGTGGTGGATAAGGTGATCAGTATACTGAGCGCCCACCGTCATGAGACCTGGATCGATGTACACAATATGCGCGTGCAGCAATACGGTAATAATTACCATATCGACTGCCATATAACATTGCCCTATTATATGGAATTGAGCCAGGCGCATGAACAGCTGAAAGCAGTGGAAGTGCTGGTAGATAACGGGTTTCCCGGCAGCGAGGTAGAGTTCTTTATCCATGCGGATCCCTGTATTCCCAGCTGTTGCCATTATTGCCAGTTATTGAACTGCCCCGTGCGAAAAGATGCGTTTACGGGAAAGATCAGCTGGACCAGGGAGAATGTACTGCCAAACAGGAAACACGGGGAATGATGTGTTATTCCTCGTACTCATCTTCACCATCCCCATGCCCCAAAATAGCGCGGATAGGCTGTATGGCTTGATAAATAGCGCGGTCATATTTATTACCTAAGATAATAAGCGTGCTGGTATCCTGTACAAAACGGTAGAAGACGGTATTATTGCCATGCCACCAGCCGTTGTGATAAACGATCTTGGTGCTGTCCGGGTAGATCATTAAACGCCAGCCCAGCCCATAGTTGCGGATGCCGGGTTTCTCATTGCTGTAGGGCGTGTAGGCCGCCTGCAGGGTTTCTGGCTTCAGGATACCGCTATACAGGGCCTGGTCCCATTTCAACATATCCTGGGCGGTGCTGTAAATGCCTTTGTCGCCGATCACGCCATCGAAATAGGTATCCGGTTCCGCCTTGCCATTGAATTTATGGCTGACGGTCTGATGGGGGCGGGGAGTGCCCGTTGGATCAAATACAAAAGTATTGGTCATGCCCAGGGGCTCAAAGAAGGTGTGTTTCATGAAGTCCGCATACTTTTCGCCGCTGATCTTTTCTATCAGGGCTCCCAGCAGCATGTAGTTGGTATTGCAGTATTGGAAATGCGTATCCGGCTGGTGCTGCATGGGCGGCTTGTGCTGGATCATGAGGCGTATGAGCTCTTCGTTGGTCATGAAGGTCTCATGATCCCGCCAGAGGCTATCGCAGAAGTACAGATAGTTGGGCAGGCCGCTGCGGTGGTTAAGCAGCATTTTTACGGTGATGCCCATATATGGAAAGTCCGGGTAAAATTTCTGCAGGGTATCTTCCAGGTTTATTTGTCCGCGTTCCATCAGGCGCAGGATGCCCATGGCGGTAAAGGTCTTGGATACAGATGCCAGCTGGAAGGAGGAGTTCTCGTTGATGAGCATCTTGCTGCGGAAGTCTTCCACGCCATGATACTGTTCAAAGATCACCACGCCTTTTTTTGCTACCAGTACCGCGCCGTTAAAGCCGGTCCTTAATAGCTTGTGGCTAAAGAAATCGGCCAGTTCGGCCTGCTGTTGTTTGGTACGGGGAGCATTCAGTATTGCTTCCTTTTCCTTTTCGCTCTCCGGCAGCACGTAGGCCGGGTCTCCTTTTTTGGGTACGGATGAAGAACGGTCGCGGGCGGAATTGCTCTGGCAACCTGTTACGGAGTACGCCGTTATGCCGGATATGGTTAAAATGTAGAAAAATGCTTTCAATCGCTTCATGTCAACTGGTAGTCAATAGTCTATAGTCATTTATTGCAGGATTGAGTTGTTAGCGCTGTTATCTCTGTATCTTTATCTTGTATCTGCTCCATTCCCGGTGAATGTGGTGACCGCAGCCCAACAACTGACCCCTTTTTTTACCTTTTTTTTAAAAACGTAGCAAACTACTGCATATTTTTTGACAATATCAAATTTGCCGGGCCTAGTGTTTGATTATTGCCTGAGTTCTGTTAGGTTTGTGCCTTGATTCAACCAAACCACAATTATTAAGCCAATTGTGATTACGCTAGATACGCATAACAAGATTTGTAATATATGGAGCAGAAGCTGACAAGTTATCCGAAAGAAAAGATCAATGTCCTTTTACTGGAGAACATTAGTGACGCTGCGGTGGAAGAGTTCAAGCAGGCCGGCTATATCAATACGCGCCGTCTGTCTGGGGCGCTTGGCGAGGAGCAGCTGATCAATGAGATCAAGGACGTGCATTTACTGGGCATCCGGTCCAAAACACAGGTCACGGCCAATGTGCTGGCGGCGGCGAAAAAGCTGCAGGCCATCGGTTGTTTCTGTATCGGCACCAACCAGGTAGATCTGAAAACCGCCTGCACGAACGGCGTGGCAGTATTTAATGCGCCGTATTCCAATACCCGCTCTGTGGCTGAGCTGGTGATCGGTCTGTCGATCATGCTCATCCGCCGTATTCCTGACAAGAATAAAGCAGCCCATGAAGGCAGCTGGAAAAAAGAAGCTACCGGCAGTTATGAACTGAGGGGTAAAACCATCGGCATCGTTGGCTATGGGAACATAGGCAGCCAGGTTAGCGTATTGGCAGAGGCCATGGGCATGAACGTACGCTACTATGATGTAGAGACCAAATTGCCGCTGGGTAACGCCGTACAGATCAAAAAGCTGGAAGACCTTTTTGCGGAGTCTGATATCATTTCCCTGCACGTGCCATCTACGCCGGTTACGACCAATATGATCAATCAGCAAACCCTGCAGCATGTAAAACCGGGCGCCATCTTTATTAACTACGCCCGCGGCGAAGTGGTAGACCTGGATGCGCTGAAAGATGCTTTGGAAAAAGGACAACTGTCCGGCGCAGCGATAGATGTATTCCCGGTAGAGCCGGAAAAGAATGGCGCAGCATTCTCAACGCCGCTGCAAAACCTTTCCAATGTGATCTTAACGCCGCATATTGGCGGCAGTACGGAAGAGGCGCAGCATAACATCGGCCTGGACGTTAGCAGCAAAATGCTGAATTACCTGGAAAAAGGCGCCAGCTTTGGCTCCCATACCGTGCCGGCGATCAGCGTTCCTGCGATCGAGCATACGCACCGCATCCTGCATATCCACCAGAACGTACCGGGGGTATTGTCAGAGATCAATACGGCGCTGTCTGCAAAGAAGATCAATATCCTGGGGCAGTATCTGAAAACAAACGATAAGATCGGTTATGTGGTGCTGGATGTAGATACGGCGTTATCGCAGGAGGCCTTTGCGGCATTAAAGGATGTGAAACACACGATCAAGACAAGGATGCTTTATTGATCAGCGCATAGCTTATTCATAGGGGCTAACCAGCAATGGTTGGCCCTTTTTTATTGGGCAAATATTAAAAAAGCCGTCTCCTGTTACATGGAGACGGCTTTTTGTTTTTATTGGCAAGGGTCTTTTTCTTTTACTTGACCACGTTTACGATACCATTTACTACAACGGGCTGTTTATCGTGATCGTTCTTATAGGTCACCCACCAGATGTAGGTACCTACATTAGCCTGGTGGCCATCGGCCATAGAACCGTCCCACCCTCTGCGCGGATCGCTATCTGCATATACCAGCTGGCCCCAGCGGTTATAGATCTTTAACTGGTAACCATTCATCTGGCCACGTTGTAACACGGGGCGGAAGTAGTCGTTAAGACCGTCGCCGTTAGGAGAGAAGGCGTTGGCAAAAGTGGGTTTAGGATCACATTCTGTGAATTTGATAGAGATCTCATCAGTAGCCTGACCGCATTCGTTGGTAACCGTTACGCCATAAGTACCGGCCTGGGTTACGGTAAGTACCGGTCCGGTGGAGCCATCAGACCAGCGGATGCTGGTGATGCCGTTACCATCTGCGCGGAGGCGTACGGCTTCGCCGTTACAAAGCGAGGTATCCGGGCCAAGATCGATCTTAGGCGTGCCGTCGCAATAAACGGTGAGCACCTGCTGGGCGGTATTGGTATTACCGCAATCATCGGTGGCCGTCCAGGTGCGGGTAATGCGGTAGCTGCCGCAGGTACCAGGGATATTCACGGGCGCTTGCGTTTGCGTACGGCTGATCTTTACATGGGCGCTGCAGTTATCCGTAGCGGCAACATCGCTTGCGGGCGCGGGGATAGCATCGCAGTTCACGATATCGTCTGCCGGCGGCAGTACGGTAAATACCGGGCGGGTGGTATCCTGTACGGTAATGGTCTGCGTTACAGTAGCGGTATTGCCGCAAGGGTCTGTAGCGCTCCAGGTACGCAGCACCTGGTAAGTGCAGCCGCTACCGCCCAGGTCTTTGCGCGTATCCGTATAGTTAGCGGCGATCAGACTGCCGGTGCAGCTTTCTGCGGCAACCATGGTCACGGGTGTTGGCAGGTTACCGCAATCTACGGTAACATCTGCGGGAACGGGCGTGGTAAAGGCAGGCGGTGTGATCTCCTTCACGAGGATCACCTGTACCATGGAGGTACTGTTGCCGCAGGGGTCAGTAGCGGTCCAGGTGCGCGTTAACTTGTAGTTCAGGTTACACTCGCCGGTGATGGCTTCCCTGGTCTCTACGGGCGTTACGGTAATAAGGCCGGCGCAGTTATCCATAGCTTCCATGTTAGCCGCTGCGGGTAAGGCGTCACAGTTTACGGTAATATCTGCAGGTTTAGGCGTAGTAAATACGGGTGCTTTTTTGTCTACCACGGTGATGGTCTGGGAGGCGGTAGCCGTAAATCCGCAGTCATCAGTAGCGGTCCAGGTGCGGGTAATTTGCTGGGTGCAGCCTACAACGGTGCTTACATCCGCAGATGTTACCGTTACCGGTATTACATTAAAAGGTGTGTGATCAAATATGGGCGTACCAAAAAGGGTGGTATAGTCCTTACCGGCCTCACAATCCACCGTGAGGGCGCCTGGTACAAAAGTGGTCACCGGCGGTTTGTCTACCAGTGTTACGGTGGCGGAAACGCATTCCGTATTGCCACAGGCGCCGGCGGTTTCTGCCCTTACAAAGAAAGAGGTGGTTTTGTTAATAGTAACGCTGATGCCTGGGCCGGAGCCAATGGAGGCGCCACCGCATGCATCCTGGTACCATACCCAGTTTGCGCCGGTACCCAGGGTACCGCCCTGTACTGTTAGCATAACGGTGCTGCCGGCGCAGGTTTCCGGTTTATCTATGGCAATGCTGGCGGGCAATACTGTTATGGAGGCTACCGGTACGGAGAACGGTATATCTGTGCTACAACCCGCACCGTCATTCTTAACGGTCAGGATAAAGTCGTAGGTTCCTTCCGGAATGCCAAGCGGGCAGGGGACCCGCAGGGTGTCCTTGGTGATGTCCAGGTCTGTTACGGTAACAAAACCGGGCATCGCATTGGCAGCCGCCACTCTTACATCGTATTTAAGCGGGTTATCGCTAACGGCGGTATAAGGAATAGCGAAGGTGGCCGCCTTGCTGCAGGCATCGGGGATAATACCCAATGTCATGGAAGGCGGGTTGGTCTTATGCAGGATCACGGTGTCTGGTTTGCCGGCGCATACTGCGTTGGAAACCGTCCAGGTGAGCATCACATCCTGTATACCACTTACGGTAACGGTGGTGGTAGGCGTGTTAACGTCATTGATGTCTGTAACAGTGCCTTGTTTCACATCCCAGGTACCAACGGCGCCGGCGGGCGGCGTATTGGCGGCCATGGTAAATATGTCGGCAATGCCGCACTGTTGCTGGTCTGGTCCGGCCACGCTGGAGATGGGCGCCGTTACATTCATAAGCACCACTGTATCGGTACTTACGCAAGTGGTGATCAGCGTTTTGTGCACTGACCATACCAATGTCACAGTCTGCCCACCACCCAGGCCGGTTATAGGAGTCATAGGATCGGCGTCGTTAGTGATGATTGCGCCGTTGTCAGGGCCTGCAATGGTCCACTTCCCGGTTTCATCCGCACCCAGCGTTGCGCTCATCGTAAAGTTCCCGTCGTTACACTGGCGGACAGTGTCCACGCCGGCGTTGGCGGTTGGGATATCCAGCACGGTAATATGCGCCGTGTCTTTTACCACGCAGACGCCACTTGTCACGGTCACGGTGTAGTCAATAGCGCCCGGTGTGGCCGGAAGATCCTGTATTTCTGTAGTAGTGGCGCCGGTGGGGCTCCAGAGTACATCGTACATGGCAAGGCCATCATCCACTTTCAGATCTACCTGGGTGCCCAGACAGATGGAATCCGGCGTGGCGGTAGTGATCTCCACTATTGGTTTATCATCCACGATCACAATTGCCTGGCCTGTGCGGCTACAGGTCCTTGTGCCCTGGAAGCCGTAGGTCTTGTAACCGGTTACCGTATATATAGAGGTCTCGGTTGGCCATACCTGCACAATGGAGTCTTCGAGGCTGATGGGGGAATCCCATTCATAGCGGTCAAACCCACCGGTGGCTACCAGGGTGGCGGTATCGCCCAAACAGATCTGGTTATCGGCCACTTTTACTTTCGGGTTGGGCAGCAGCGTTACCGTAATGGGTACGGACGGTGCGGCGCAGCTCTCGTCATTGCCATCTTCGAAGATATGGAGACGGAAATAGATGGTATCGATCTTTACGGTATCACCTTCCAGTAACACGGAGCCTTCTGCAAAGTGCAGCACATCGGTATCTGTACCGCTTACGCCATCGCCATCACCATTGATGGTTGTCCAGCTGATACTGTCTTTACTGTACTGCCAGAAATAATTAGGCTTATCAAAATAGTTTTTGGGTGTATAGGCAGAAGTAAGGTTAGTAGGAGAGCCGGCACACATAATATATTCACCCCCCAGCTGGTCTGTCTGACCATCAAAGAAGGAGTAGATAAAAGGCGTACAATAGGAGAATGAGATATCGTCTATCGCTATATTATTACCACAGGTACCTGTGCTGCCATTACGGAGGCGCACAATTACATCAGATACGCCTGGTACCGTTTTGAAGTTGAAAGACACGGTTTGCCAACCGCTATCTAAAGCGGTGGACATCTGCGGTGAAATTTCTTTGGAGCTGAAAGTGGATAACACTGCATTAGTGGCAGCGTCCAGTATTTCAAATGTTACGCTTGGGTTGGTATAGCTGGCGCCGCAGCCGGATTCAAAGAAAGCCCGGCTATCGATGTTCTTTAAGCTGGCGCTTACGTTATACTGGGCGCCTTTACAAAGGCCATTCACCCTTCTGCTATAGAAGATATTCTGGGCGGCGTCTGCATTCACTATCAGCATAGCGCCATCTGTCTGGCGGGTATGGTCCCTGGTATCTGCCCAATCAGGATTTAATACGCGGGTAGGTTCTGCCGGTGTACCGGGATCGTTGGTAGCGCTGAAAATGCAATATTCACCAGGCTGGAGGGGTCCGGTGAGATTGGCCGTATACTGTGTGCTTACTTTGGCGGGATCCAGATCGTCACGAATGGACGCGGTACCAAAGTTATCGAGGAAACCAGCTTTGGAGGCGCTTACATCGGGCCCTTTACAATCCGGCAGGCGGCAGCTATCGGCCCTGAGGGTAGTGGATGCTGTGTAAGGCCCGCTGGGCGTATTCATCGTTGCGGTTACAGTGTAGGTTATATCGCCTTTGAGGAACGTGACGACCAGGGGCTGAGCACCTGGAAGGGGGGCGTTCACCTTGCCATATAATATCTTATAATTTGTCCCAACTGAGCCGGGCGTAATGGTCCAACTGATATCCGTTACGGTTTCCCCGGTCACGTTCGCACTCATGGTGGAAAACAGTTGGCTGCTGGCACTAGACACGCATACATTTTTAGGCGCGTTAATGTAAGCTTGTCCCAATACGGTTTCATCACTCACAAAAGCCAAGATCAGGCATAGGAAGGCTGATAATCTAATCACTGGTCTGAAGTATTACTAAACAATTTTATTCCAATCAGAGAGCGGTTCACTACCTCTGTAATCATGTAGCTGGCATAGTTTCCCCTTGTGATCTATAATAGCGTATAGATGTGTATCATCTTAACAAATGTTTAAATAAATAAAAACTCTCATGTATTTGCTCAAAAAAGAGGGATTCGCTGAAGTAGGAATCCCTCTTTATTTTTTTGTGTCTTGTATTATTTCACGACGGTGATTTCGCCCTTGATCACGTTGGGGTTACCGCCTGGCATTTTCTTGTAGGTGAGCCACCATACATACGTGCCAATGCTTACCGGTTGTCCCTGGTACCTGCCGTCCCAGCCTTTCTTCTGATCGCGGCCCAGGTAGATCAGCTCACCCCAGCGGTTGAAGATGCGGAGCTCATACTCGTACATCGGTCCACGTACAACTGGTCTGAAGACGTCGTTCCGGCCGTCGCCGTTAGGCGTGAAGGCGTTCGGGAAGTGCGGTTCAGGATCACATTGTGTGTAGTCAACCGTGATCTGGTCTGTACTGCTTCCGCAATCATTGAACACGGTTACGGAGTAGGTGCCGGGTTTGGTTACGTTTATGAATGGCCCGGTTGTACCATCAGACCATAACACGCGGTTAAAGTCTTTGCCATCTGCGCGTAATCTCAGTGTTTCGCCGATACACATTACGGTGTCTCTGCCCAGGTTCACTTCCGGCATACCTGCCAGCATCACCCTTACACTGTCTGAGAAGATACGCTGACAGAAGCGGTCCATTACATCGAGCCTGTATTCGCCAACAGCGGTGATCACTTTCACCGGGTTAGGATCGCCATCGCTCCACAGGTAGGAGAGTGCGTCTTTGGTAGTACCGTCTATAGAGATCTGGCTGCCGGGGCAGATCTGCCTGTCTGGTCCCAGGTCTACTGTGATGGAAGGTTGCAGGCGTACATTCACCGTATCCCTTACCATACAATTATCCCTGCTGATAGTTACCCAGTACTGGCCAGGTTCGTTCACTACGATAGAGGAAGTAGTGGCGCCTGTAGCCCAGCGGATGGAACCGCCGTTTGTTACGTTCACTGTCAGCATGATAGACTGGTCAGGACAGATCGTGGTATCGCGGTTCAGGCTGAAATCCGGCGGAGGATTCACGGTCACGTTCACGGTATCGATGGTGATACAGCCGCTCTTCACCACTTTCACCCAGAATTGTTCCTGTGTGCTTACGAGGATAGAAGAGGCGGTTTCGCCGGTGCTCCAGAGATAGTTGCCGCCATCTACAAAGGCATCCAGTTTCACGCTCTGGCCGCGGCATATGGAGGCGTCCGGAATATTCACCAGCGGCATGGGCACTACCACTACATGGATGGTGTCTATTGTGGTACAGATGCCATTGGTCACAGATACCCAGTAAGTACCTTCTGTGGATACATTGATACGTTGGGTGGTTTCGCCGGTAGACCAGCGGATGGTGTAGGCGAAATTAGCTGCGCCTGCATCCAGTATCAGGCTGTTGCCGCCGCATATCGTAGTATCGTTGCCCAGGTTCACCATTGGTTTGTTGTTGTACTGGAGGCTATACGTTACGGTATCGGATACGCAACCTGTTACACCGTCTGTTACTATAAAGCTGGCCTGTGTAGCGTTGTTAAGGTTAAACACAGGAGTTGACTGTGTTAAAGGCACCCTTACAGCGTTGGCCGGCACTACACTTATCAGGGTGTAGGTAGGATTGTTTACGATCGTCTTCAGCTTAAGCGTGAAGTTCGGGTTGTCGGAACAGTTCATTGGTAATGACGGGTCCAGTTCCGGTTTCGGACAAGGCATCACGGTGATGCGCTGTACTACTTCGATAGCCTGGTTGCCACAACCATCTTTGGTATTCCATCTTCTGATAATAGTATAACCAGCGCATACATCTTTCACATAAGGATCCTCTCTCATAGCTGCCGGCTTCGGGAAGCTGCCATCGCAATTGTCGGTAGCAGTTAAGGTAGCAGCAGCAGGGATAGGCTGACCACAGGTGAGCGTGATATCTGCCGGAGCAGGCGCTATTACAGGGCGTGTGGTGTCCTGTACGGTTACTACCTGGCGCCAGATAGCCTGGTTACCACATTCGTCAGTTGCTATCCAGGTACGGATCAGGCGGTAGTTGCTCTGGCAGGTAGCGCCAGGTATCGCTTCACGTACCTGTGTACGGCTCAGCTTCACATTACCGGAGCAGGCATCCGTAGCTACCACATTGGTAGCAATCGGCGGCACCTTGTCACAATCCACGGTGGTATCAGCCGGAGGCCTTACCGTGAATACAGGGCGGGTAGTATCCTGTACGGTGATGATCTGTTGCATGCTGGCCATGTTGCCGCAATTATCGGTAGCTGTCCAGGTGCGTACCAGGCGGTAGTTGTTGGGGCAAGCAGGCTGCGTGGGCAGTTTCTGTTCGCCTACTACCACTTTCACGTTACCGGAGCAATTATCGTTTGCTGTTATTACCGGCCAGGCAGGTACTTTATCACAATCCACGGTCACATTTGCCGGCTGCGGTATAGAGAAGGTAGGACGGGTAGTGTCCTGTACGGTAATGGTCTGTTTTACAGTAGCCTTATTGCCACAGACATCCATCGCTATCCAGGTACGGATGATCTGGTAGTTATCTGCACACTGGCTGCCCGGTATGCTCTGGCGTACGTCTGTAGCCGTTACATTTATCACACCCGGCGTACAATTATCTGTAGCGGTGAGGGTGATGGCGGCGGGTACAGCATCACAGTTTACGAGCGTATCCCTGGGAGGCGTCATGGTGAACACCGGAGCGGTCATATCTTTCACTGTGATCACCTGTGTAAGGGTGAGGCTGTTGCTACAGCCGTCTGTTGCTGTCCAGGTACGGATCAGTTTATAATTATTAGCACACTCGCCGGGGATGTTCTGCCTGGTTTCTACAGGTGATACGGTGAGGGCGCCCATACAGTTATCCATCGCGGTGAGCGTTACGGCTGCGGGTATCTTGTCACAATCTACTGTTACATCAGCAGGTTTTGTGGAGGTGAATACCGGCGCTGACGTATCTACCACGGTAATGGTCTGGGAGGCGGTGGTGCTCATACCACACTTGTCAGTTGCCGTCCAGGTGCGGGTGAATGTTTGTGTACAACCGTTAATGGTATGCGCATCGGTGAAGGTCACAGTCAGCGGCATGTTGGTATACGGTGTATGGCTGAATTGCGGTGTACCGAAGAGGGTAGTGTAGTCCTTACCCATTTCACAATCTACCGTCAGCGGGCCGGGTACAAATACTACTACCGGCGGTTTGTTCACAACGGTGATCTTCACAGCGTTGCTGATATTGTTGGCGCAAGGGCCGGAAGTTACGATCCTTCTGAACCAGGTATCCTGAGCCAGTACACCCGGGGTGTAAGTAGCATTGGTAGCGGTGGCGATGTTGACAAAGCCGGTGCTGGCGCTTACCGTGCTGCTCTGCCATTGGTAGGTATACGTACCGGTACCGCCGGAGAGCGTGCCGCCGGTTAAAGCGGCCGGTATCTCGTTCAGACATACGGTCTGATCTGCGCTGATGGTGTTACCCATTACCAGGGCTACGTTGGTGATGGTCACATCATCTGTAGTAGCCATACACACGCCGTTGGAAATGGTCCAGCGCAGGGTGGCGGTTACGCCAGGCGCTATTTTTACGATCGTTTTAGGATCATTGATATTTGTGATGGTAGCCGTGCCGCTTACGATGCTCCATGTGCCTGTAGCGGTTGCGCCAGGTGCGTTTGCATTCATGGTAAAGCCGGCAGTGTTGTTACATTGCTGCTGGTCTGCACCGGCAGCGGCTGTAGCCGGCGCGCGGTAGCTTACTAATGTAACATCGTCTGTGCTAGGCGCACAAGTACCATTAGTGACAGTCCAGCGCAGGATCACAGAGTCGCCTGCTGCCAGGGTCACTGTGGTATTGAAGAGGGCCGGGTTGGCAATGCTGAGCGTAGCGGAGCCCAGG
This sequence comes from Chitinophaga agrisoli, assembly GCF_008386695.1. Classification (GTDB taxonomy): domain Bacteria; phylum Bacteroidota; class Bacteroidia; order Chitinophagales; family Chitinophagaceae; genus Chitinophaga; species Chitinophaga agrisoli. The sequence goes on along the minus strand of NZ_VUOC01000002.1, from coordinate 2,433 downwards.
ACAACTGTCCATCTGCCGGTACCTATTGTTGGCTGGTTAGCCGCGAGGGTGAATGTGGTTACGTTACAAGCCTTTTGATCGGGGCCTGCATTTGCTATGGTTGGCATAGCGTAGTTCACCAGTGTCACGTCATCGGCGCTTGGCGTACAGGCGAGACCATTGGTGATGGTCCAGCGTAATACTACCGTATTACCCGCAGCTACGGTTACTGTGGTGTTGGGAGCCGCCGGGTTAGCGATGGTGGCTGTACCGGATACTATGCTCCAGCGTCCAGTGCCTGCGCCCGCTGCAGGAGTATTGGCCGCCATGGTAAAGGTGCTGTTGTTACAATGTGACTGGTCTGGACCTGCAACCGCAGTGGTAGGCATTTTATAGCTTGTCAGCGTTACGTCATCGGCACTTGGCGGACAGGTTGGGCTGCCATTGGAAACCGTCCAGCGTAATACAACCGTGCTGCCAGGAGTTAAGTTCACCCTGGTGGTTGGGCTGGTGGGCGTAACGATGGTAGCTGTGCCGGATACAATGGTCCATACACCGGTACCTACTGTAGGCGCAGTCGCGGTCATATTGAAGAAGGTCACGTTACAACCGCTGTTATCCGGGCCTGCGTTGGAAGCAGACGGCATTCTATAATTTGTGATTGATACGTCGTCGGAGGTAGAAGCACAGGTTGGGCTGCCATTGCTAACTGTCCAGCGTAATACCGCGGTGGTACCTACAGGCACTGTTACCGTAGAATTACGGAGGGTCGGGTCAGTGATAGTAGCTGTGCCAGATATTACTGTCCAACGGCCGGTACCTATTGCAGGTGCAACTGCGTTCAATGTAAAGGAAGTCTGTTCGCAACCTTTCTGATCAGCGCCGGCTGCTGCCTGGCTGGGCGCCTGATAATTTATAAGTGTTACGTCATCGGAGCTGGGAGGACAGTTACCGTTGGTGATAGTCCAGCGCAATACAGCTACATTACCCGCCGCTACCGTTACGGTAGTGTTGGGGACTGCAGGGTTAGTAATGATGGCTGAACCGGATACGATGGTCCACTTTCCAGTGCCGGCGCCCGCTACAGGAGCATTGGCCGCCATGGTAAAGGCGCTGACGTTACAGTGGTTTTGGTCTACCCCTGCAGCTGCAGTGGTAGGCGCTTTATAGCTTATCAGCGTTACATCATCTGTGCGGGGAGTACAGGTTGGGCTGCCATTGGAGACAGTCCAGCGTAATACTACCGCGCTGCCGGGCGTTAAGTTCACCCGGGTGGTTGGGCTGGTGGGCGCAACGATGGTGGCTGTGCCGGATACAATGGTCCACACACCTGTACCCACAGTGGGCGCGGTAGCGGTCATGTTAAAGAAGGTCACATCACAATCGCTCTGATCAGCGCCTGCAACTGCCGCAGAAGGCAATTCATAATTTATTAATGTTACATCATCAGAAGACGGCGTACAAACAGTACCACCGTTGCTGATGGTCCAGCGTAATACTGCTGTATTGCCCGCTGCTACTGTTACGGTAGTGTTGGGAGCTGCAGGATCAGCGATGGTGGCGGTACCGGACACGATGCTCCAGCTACCTGTACCGGCGCCTGCTGCAGGAGCATTGGCGGCCATGGTGAAGGTGCTGATGTTACAATGTGATTGGTCTGCGCCTGCATCCGCAGTGGTAGGCAATTTATAGCTTGTCAGCTGTACGCCATCGGTGTTGGGCGGACAGGTTGGGCTGCCATTGGAAACCGCCCAGCGTAATACCGCTGTGTTGCCGGGGACAATATTCACCCTGGTAGTTGGGCTGTTGGGCGTAAGGATGGTAGCTGTACCAGATACCACAGTCCACGTGCCAGTACCTACTGTAGGCGCAGTGGCGGCCATATCAAAGAAGGTCACATTACAACCGCTCTGATCAGCGCCTGCATTTGCAGGAGAGGGCTTCTGATAATTTGTAATTGATACGTCATCTGTAGTGGAGGTACAGGTTGGGCTGCCATTGCTAACTGTCCAGCGTAATACGGCGGTGGTACCAGCAGGTACTGTTACCGCAGAGTTATAGAGGGCAGTGTTGGCGATCGTAGCCGTACCGGATACGATGGTCCAAACGCCGGTACCCACTGCAGGGTCCGTGGCGCCCAGGGTAAAGGATGGCAGTTCACAACCAAACAGGTCGTTGCCTGCTGCAGCCTGACTGGGCGCCTGATAATTTATAAGTGTTACATCATCAGTGCTGGAGGGACAGTTGCCATTGCTGATGGTCCAGCGCAATACAACTACATTACCCGCCGCTACTGTTACAGTAGTGTTGGGAGCCGTAGCGTCAGCGATGGTGGCTGCACCAGATACGATGGTCCACTTTCCTGTACCGGCGCCTACTGCAGGAGCATTGGCGGCCATGGTGAAGCTGCTGATGTTACAGTGATTCTGGTCTCCACCTGCAGCTGCAGTGGTA
>NZ_VUOC01000188.1 GCF_008386695.1 Chitinophaga agrisoli | reverse complement strand
CGGTCGAGGATAGAAGTTGAGATCGCAGCAAAAGAACTCGAGAAAGAGGACGCCGACATAGAACAAGAGCGGGCCAAGCTAAAAGCAAGGGAAAAGGACCAAGATCTGAAAAAGCTCAAACTTCAGCTGGAGGCTTATCAGCGAGCAGAGATAGACCAAGAACCATGTGACGGAAAGAGCGAAATCGCTAGGGAAGAGGATGAAGTATCGATATCCTCTACAGAATGTATGAAAGCCTGGATTCCGCGGCCAACACCAGCCGCCATCCTCACCTCTGCCCCAGCCCCGTTGTCGGCTCCAGTATACCACACCAAAGAAATTCCCACCTTAACT
>NZ_VUOC01000187.1 GCF_008386695.1 Chitinophaga agrisoli | reverse complement strand
AAATTGTTGCCGGAACAGCAGACTTGGATGCTGGCGGAAAAAGCTACGACACATTTGCAGTAAACGTTTTCCGACAATTCGAGTTCATTAAAAGAAGTAACGATGTTGCTCTTTTGACTATTAACGGAGAATTCGATTTACTAAAAGTTACAGTCTTGAGGCCGAGCAAGGCAATTTTGAAGGAAAACGATCCAGTTACTTTGATTGGTTTTGGCGCTAAAAAACCGCATGGAGAATCAAGTAGAGTTTTGCGATACCTAAATCTGTCTGTATTTAATCAACAAACATGTAGATATGCGATGAGATACACCAGAAATGTAACGGAAACCATGTTTTGTACTTTTAAACGTATCGGTAAAGGAACCTGTCACGGCGATTCAGGAAGCCCCT
>NZ_VUOC01000186.1 GCF_008386695.1 Chitinophaga agrisoli | reverse complement strand
GAAATGAACGTAAAATACGGCTTACTTTTTGTGGCGCTCTTTGCGGCTGCCTGGGCCCTCCCCAAGCCTGAAGATGACATGTCCATCTTCTACGAGCATGTGGACCGGAACGCTCGTATTGTGGGGGGTAGCCAGGCAGCTCAGGGCAGCCACCCCCACATGGTAGCAATGACTAATGGTATCTTCAGCAGGAGCTTTGTCTGCGGAGGCTCAGTGCTCACCGCACGCTCGGTGCTCACCGCTGCTCATTGCATTGTTGCTGTATTCACACTTGGAAGTCTCTCTGGAAATCTTCGTCTGACAGTCGGCACAAACCAATGGAATTCTGGAGGTTCTCTCCACACTGTCTCCAGAAACATCACCCAC
>NZ_VUOC01000185.1 GCF_008386695.1 Chitinophaga agrisoli | reverse complement strand
GCATGATGGCCGCACCATCCGCTACCCAGACCCACTTATCAAAGTCAACGATTCCATCCAGTTAGACATCGCAACTACGAAGATTATGGACTTCATCAAGTTTGAGTCTGGGAACTTGTGTATGATCACGGGAGGCCGTAACTTGGGGCGTGTGGGCACCATCGTGTCCCGCGAGAGACATCCCGGCTCCTTCGACATTGTGCACATCAAGGACTCCACGGGACACACCTTCGCC
>NZ_VUOC01000184.1 GCF_008386695.1 Chitinophaga agrisoli | reverse complement strand
CCAGGTCCTCCGAGCCTTTCCCCGACGAGCCTAGAGCCAGGGAGAACCAAGTGGACCTCAGACTTTTGGATGGAGTTGCTGATTTCTTGGAGAACTTTGTCATTCAGCTACGTCTGCCGAAGGGTGCCATTGAATCTGCGAAGCGATCCTTGGAAGAAGGTCGCGGTAAGAAGAAGAAGTTGAAGCAACTCCTGCCCATACTGGCACTCCTGCAACTGAAGATCCAGTCCCTCATCCCCGTCTTCCTCGGAATCATTGCCTTTGCCGCCGTCAAGGGTCTTATGTTAGCTAAAGCAGCGCTCTTGGCTTCCGGTTTAATACTCCTCAAGAAACTGCTTTCCAAAAACGAC
>NZ_VUOC01000183.1 GCF_008386695.1 Chitinophaga agrisoli | reverse complement strand
AGCAGGTGTTCCTCGGCGGTGTTGACAAGAAGACGCAGTTCTGGCGTTACTTCGCTGGTAATCTGGCCTCCGGTGGTGCCGCCGGAGCCACCTCTCTGTGCTTCGTGTACCCCCTCGACTTCGCACGTACCCGTCTCGCCGCCGATGTCGGTAAGGGAGATGGCCAGCGTGAATTCTCCGGTCTCGGAAACTGCATCAGCAAGATCTTCAAGTCCGACGGTCTGATCGGTCTGTACAGAGGTTTCGGTGTGTCCGTGCAAGGTATCATCATCTACCGTGCCTCATACTTCGGTTTCTACGACACGGCCC
>NZ_VUOC01000182.1 GCF_008386695.1 Chitinophaga agrisoli | reverse complement strand
TAAAACAGCATGTGCATCATCATTCTATACTGATACTATATGAGAAAAACCTTTGGAGAGACTGGAAAAACTGTTAAATTAGGCTTATAAACGAAAAACTGCTTTCCCAGCGTCCTAGAGAGCTGAGACTGCTGCAAACGCATTTTCAGTGCCTAATAATAAAACTGATGAACGCACGTATATAATGCAAGGAATCTCGATGAGTTAAGAAGCATATGATGAAAACAGACACGAATGTTCATGTTTTTGCCCTCATAGCAGTTTTAGATTAATAACATGAGGTTTAATATAAACAACCATTCCATGCATTATTGTGGCTTTATATCCTTTTAAAATGCTTTTCGCCACGTTTCTCACTAAAACAGCATGTGCATCATCATTCTATACTGATACTATATGAGAAAAACCTTTGGAGAGACTGGAAAAACTGTTAAATTAGGCTTATAAACGAAAAACTGCTTTCCCAGCGTCCTAGAGAGCTGAGACTGCTGCAAACGCATTTTCAGT
>NZ_VUOC01000181.1 GCF_008386695.1 Chitinophaga agrisoli | reverse complement strand
GAGATTTACAACAATCTTGCCAGCTCTGTGATCATCAACGATTTCAAACTCTCCGATGTAACCGTGCTTCATCATCACTGTTAAAAACTTAACGATGACTTTGGAACAGGGCCTGATGAGGACTTGTCTTTTCCCTCGCTTTTCAGCATTATGTATAGATTTTAAGGCGTCACTCAATACGTTCATACGCACCATGGCTAAGATTTAGCTCGCGCTTCGTAGCGAACCGAATTGACAGATA
>NZ_VUOC01000019.1 GCF_008386695.1 Chitinophaga agrisoli | reverse complement strand
AAACTGGAACCGGCTCGAGCAGAATCTTCGTCGTAGAATTGGACAGGCTGGATATCATACCATGGTCTACACTGGAACATTCCGCGTAACACAACTTAGAAATCAAAACAACCGACTTGTTGATATTTTCTTGCATCGTGCATCCAACGGCGCTCTTCAAATTCCTGTACCACTTTATTTCTACAAGGTGGTGCATGACTCCTCTCGTCGCCTCGGTACCGCCTTTATCAGTATCAACAATCCTTACTACACCCAAGCGGAGGCTCGCAATCTGCAGTTCTGCACAGACCGTTGCCGCAATAACAACGCATTCAACTGGGTGGGGTGGCAACCTGATCGCATCGACCTCGGCTATAGCTTCTGCTGTACCATTGCTGATTTCCGAAGAACTATTCCGCACCTTCCAGCTTTCAATGTTAACGGACTTCTGACATAAATATCACAGCAAATGTACCCGAAATGTGCAGATATTAAAAGAAAATAATTTGCTAATCTTCTGA
>NZ_VUOC01000180.1 GCF_008386695.1 Chitinophaga agrisoli | reverse complement strand
CACAAATATCCTGAGTATGTTAGAATTCGTCGCAACTTACATTGAAGACCAGTTGTATTTTATGACCAAAACCAAAGGTAAACCGACTCGTCAATCAGATGCCGACCGGAATGAGCGTCGAAGGAACGCCATCAGAGAACTTCAAAACAAAACGGATATAATTCAGAAAATTGCTGATCTATTCAGACATTTACAAGCGGAAATCATAGCTGAAACGAGCGCGCCTAATATAATTTCCC
>NZ_VUOC01000179.1 GCF_008386695.1 Chitinophaga agrisoli | reverse complement strand
GCGGTATGTGTGGAGAAAACCAGGCAATGCTCAACACCTGTCCAATACATTCCCAACAGTGAAGCGTGGTGGTGGCAGCATCATACTGTGGGGGTGTTTTTCAGCTGCAGGGACAGGACGACTGGTTGCAATCAAGGGAAAGATGAATGCGGCCAAGTACAGAGATATCCTGGACGAAAACCTTCTCCAGAGTGGGCAGGACCACAGACTGGGCCGAAGGTTTATCTTCCAACAAGACAATGACCCTAAGCACACAGCTAAAATAACGAAGGAGTTACAACAACTCCATGACTGTTCTTGAATGGCCCAGCCAGAGCCCTGACTTAAACCCAATTGAGCATCTCTGGAGAGACCTAAAAATGGCTGTCCACCAACCTTTACCATCCAACCTGACAGAACTGGAGAGGATTTGCAAGGAGGAATGGCAGAGG
>NZ_VUOC01000178.1 GCF_008386695.1 Chitinophaga agrisoli | reverse complement strand
ATCGCCTCCGGCCCAGGGATGCGCGAGCGCGGGATCACGTGCGCCGCATCGACCGCCGGGAACCCACAAACGCGGCAGTCAGCGTCCTCACACTTCGCGCGGGCCTCGCTCCAGTCGCGACGGGTCATGCGCTCGCCTGGAAAGCTTCGAGAGCAGCGTCGACCGCAGCGAACGTTGTGTCGCCCATGCCGTGAGCCAACACCTTGCCGTCGAGATCGTGGACCAACTCAGCGCGGTACTGGTCAGAGCTGTTG
>NZ_VUOC01000177.1 GCF_008386695.1 Chitinophaga agrisoli | reverse complement strand
CGATCAGTCCCCCCATGACGCCTGCAACCAGAGTGCCCTTCGCACCATTCCTGCTCACGTAGACGCCGCTATAGGTTTGTCCGGGTTGTGGCTTAGTTTTCTTAATGTTGTCAGGAGAGGGGAACGAAAAAGCAAAGTTCGGAATTTTGGGATCGAATGGCGGAATCGTTGGGATCTGTATAGAGGGCCACATATCGCTTGGGAATCCCGGAAAGTTATCGTCCTGCCAAACAAAGCCAGCGCTCGCGATGGTGATTAATGACAACATAAAAAGAAACTTCGTGAACGCCATTATCAGGCGGTTAAAAGGCTTCAACAATAAAAAAATCGAGCTGTGTAGCACTGT
>NZ_VUOC01000176.1 GCF_008386695.1 Chitinophaga agrisoli | reverse complement strand
CAAACGTTCATTTTGCATGTACGTTTTGGATCCTATCTACAAGGTGTTCGATGCCATCATGAAATTTAAGAAAGAGGAGATTGATGATCTCCTTAAGAAGATTGGAGTCACAATCAAGCATGAGGATTCTGACAAAGATGGCAAAGCTTTGCTGAAGGTTGTGATGCGCTCTTGGTTGCCTGCTGGTGAAGCTCTGCTTCAGATGATTGCCATTCATTTACCATCACCTGTAGTGGCC
>NZ_VUOC01000175.1 GCF_008386695.1 Chitinophaga agrisoli | reverse complement strand
AGTCCGTGTGCACATGAGCTTCATGTGCGTCAGTTCGCCTCGTTCTTTGACGCTTCGTCGAAGTTCTCCACCAGATCTGCAGAACGACGGCGACACAATGTGAATTATTACATTAGAATTTGCAGGATTATGTATTTAACTCTGCAAAACCAAAGACACTTTTTTCAAGGGTTGGAGTAGACAAAATACAGCATATACAGAGTGAATCTTCTTTATTTAACTGAATAATAGATAGAAAATGTACTAAATATTTTTAAAAAAACC
>NZ_VUOC01000174.1 GCF_008386695.1 Chitinophaga agrisoli | reverse complement strand
GAGATTACTAGTTCTAGCAACCCTAAGACGGCTAAACCTTATTGAGTCGCAGCTCGAAATAACAAAAACGGAAATTTGCCTAAATTGCTCTAAGTGCTAAGTTTGCTCTGAAAAAATTCTCCTCCATGCTCCTCGCCCATGACTCCTTATATACTAGCTCCAAGGTCGGTTTACGCTTTTACTCTTCTGCCCTTAAGCCGTCATAGCATAAAATGGAGATATTCCATTTTTTCCGATCATCGTAATTATCTTCAAAATTTCATGTTTATCCGCGGAAACTTGACATTTATCCTTTCTTGCGTGCCAAGCGTAAACCATGCTACGGTTTACGGGCTTTTAGTTAAAAAATCGTTGAGTGGGCCTCGAGTCGTGTTTTAGGTCCCTTTGGGCCGCTTTTTGACTCT
>NZ_VUOC01000173.1 GCF_008386695.1 Chitinophaga agrisoli | reverse complement strand
CGTCAAGAGTGGATATGGTTTCATCAACAGGAATGACACCAAGGAAGATGTGTTTGTGCATCAGACTGCCATCGCCCGTAACAACCCACGTAAGGCTGTGCGCTCGGTCGGCGACGGAGAGGCGGTGGAGTTTGCCGTGGTTGCCGGGGAGAAAGGCTTTGAAGCAGCTGGTGTTACTGGTCCCGGTGGTGAGCCAGTAAAAGGCTCACCTTATGCTGCAGACAAGCGCCGTGGCTACCACCGCCAATATTTCCCTCGTCAAGGTGGCGGACGAGGCGGTGAAGGAGCTCCACGCAGAGGAGGATTAGGACGTCGTGGACCCCCGCCCAACCAAGGGGGTGCACAAGGAGATGAGGGTCAAGATGGAGGCGTTGTACCATCTCAGCGCTGTTTTTTCC
>NZ_VUOC01000172.1 GCF_008386695.1 Chitinophaga agrisoli | reverse complement strand
CAGACGGAGAGTTTTTCTCCCGATGAGGTTTCGGCTGCACCTTTGAATTCATGGGTGGATACTGATGGTCTGGTGTCGTCGTTGAATAATGATCCTAAACTTGGTTATCAAGGTGATACTCCGATAGTAACGGAGCCGGATGATGAGCCTGGGTGTAGTACTATGTTTCCTATACCTTTTGACCATGATATTAAATATATGTTGAGCGCATCCGGTCAGCGATGGTTGTCGGATTTGAAAAATCACTATGCGACTGAAGTATTATCAGGTTTTAGAAAGGTTTTAACGACTTATCAGGATCA
>NZ_VUOC01000018.1 GCF_008386695.1 Chitinophaga agrisoli | reverse complement strand
CTAACTGCTAAGGATTTAAATATAATAAAATTTCAAGTAACAATCTAAAAGTTATGAAACGGATTTGAATGTGAACCAATTTAAACCTAATTTACAGCAAGAATCTTTTTTAAAAACAAAAATTATTATTTCAGCAGTAGGTACTACAACCTTTGATCTGTGTTATGTAGATTGCCACAGGAATTCATAAATTATTAACTTCTAGGTTTCATCTGAGCCTCTCTCTAGCTTTGATTTTAATATTCTAACATTATTTAGATTAGAACATGGTCACTACAAACACAGCAATCAAAGATCTCTCTTCCACCATGGCGATTCTGATGTCTACTACGCCCGTGTAATTAAAAGTTTATTGATCGAGGAAAAAGGTCTAATGATGTACTACTATTATTCAGTTCTCACTTAATGTATGGCCATGTCGAATAAACGTGTAGTCAATGTTCGGAAAGTGCGGT
>NZ_VUOC01000171.1 GCF_008386695.1 Chitinophaga agrisoli | reverse complement strand
AATTGGGGGGGATTGGGGCACTTTTTCCGTGCTGATTTTTACCTTTTATCCTTCAGTTGGTAAATACGCCAATACCCAGAAGCAATGCTGCGCAGACGGACTGAAGCAGAAGCGGGTGGGCTACACGTGTGAGCGGAAAGCTACGTTTATTTTGGACGGTGCCGAGTGTGTCCAGTGTGGAATATATTATGGAGAAATAAGGCTAGAAGCGTAGTAAATAATAGACAAAAACATATAACATATATAACATAAATAATAAAGTA
>NZ_VUOC01000170.1 GCF_008386695.1 Chitinophaga agrisoli | reverse complement strand
TTGCGCATGGAGGAAGATCAGGCGATCCAGGACCAGATACCCCAGGAATCCTAGGGCCACCGTGCTCATGGTCAGAGCGGCGCCATGATACCTGCTCCCAAGGTCAATAGCTTCCGGCATCAAGTCGAAGAAGGCCACGCCGATGACTGCCCCGGCGCTGAAGCCCAGGATGAGGTGTAATTTGTCCTTGAATCGCAATGCCGCAAGGCCGCCGATCAAAGTGGCCACGAATGCGCAGAGGGCGATGAGG
>NZ_VUOC01000169.1 GCF_008386695.1 Chitinophaga agrisoli | reverse complement strand
GGGCGTTATAGATTCCTTCGTATGCCTTTTGGTATAAGTTCAGCAAGCGAAGTGTTCCAGCGATCAATGGAGCAGCTGTTCGCCGGATATCGCTGTGCAATTATTGTCGATGACATTATCATCGGAGGCCGCGACGTTGCTGAACATGACATTAACCTGAAAAGGGTGTTGAACAGAGCACGTGAGATCAAGCTCAAGTTAAACCCGGTCAAATGCAAATTTTGCCTGGACCAAGTCAGCTATGTGGGCCATATTTTTACGAGTGAGGGCCTAAAGGCCGATCCTTCCAAAACGAAAGCAATCACCGAGATGCCAGCACCCAAGGATGTGCCTACCTTACAGCGTTTCCTTGGAATGACAAACTATCAAGGGAAATTTATCGGAAACTTCAGTTATATTGGTGCACCCTAC
>NZ_VUOC01000168.1 GCF_008386695.1 Chitinophaga agrisoli | reverse complement strand
ATAATTTTATAAAAGACAGAAAATGTAACTGGTAAAAAATAAATGTTGCAAAGATGTTTTATATTAAAAAATTACATGTTAAACCTTTAAAACACTCTCCTGTAAAATTAGTAAGTTTTGAAATTATACAGTTTTAATGCGAGAAGACGTTGTACCAAACGTCCAATGAATATTGTTCCGTCTGTGATTTACTTCTCATCTGAAACTTTTTGACAACGCTATTCTGAATTCCAAAATTGAAATTTCAAATAAAACACAGAGC
>NZ_VUOC01000167.1 GCF_008386695.1 Chitinophaga agrisoli | reverse complement strand
TACGGCAACTTGCACGTTCAAAACTAAAAATGGTGTCAAAAGCTGAATTAGCATGTGTTTACTCTGCTCTCATCCTGGTGGATGATGATGTTGCCGTAACTGGTGAGAAAATTTCCACCATCTTGAAAGCGGCGTTTGTAGATGTAGAGCCATATTGGCCAGGTCTGTTCGCCAAAGCCTTGGAAGGCATCAATGTCCGTGACCTGATCACCAACATCGGCTCTGGAGTGGGTGCTGCTCCGGCCGCTGGTGGAGCGCCAGCCGCTGCTGCTGCAGCCGGCGCTCCGGCCGAGGAGAAGAAGGAAGAAAAGAAAGAGGAGGAACCCGAG
>NZ_VUOC01000166.1 GCF_008386695.1 Chitinophaga agrisoli | reverse complement strand
AGGACTTTGACAATCGCATGGTCAACCACTTTGTCCAGGAGTTCAAGAGGAAATACAAAAAGGACCTCGCTACCAACAAGAGAGCTCTTAGGCGTTTGCGTACTGCATGTGAGAGGGCAAAGAGGACCTTGTCATCGTCCACACAAGCGAGCATTGAGATAGATTCTCTCTTTGAGGGTATTGACTTCTACACGTCAATTACTCGTGCTCGCTTCGAGGAGCTGAACGCCGATCTGTTCAGGTCTACCATGGAGCCAGTGGAGAAGTCTCTCCGTGATGCCAAGATGGATAAGGCTCAAATCCACGATATTGTACTGGTGGGTGGCTCCACTTGTATCCCCAAGGTGCAGAAGCTCCTGCAAGATTTCTTTAATGGAAAGGAG
>NZ_VUOC01000165.1 GCF_008386695.1 Chitinophaga agrisoli | reverse complement strand
ATACAAGATGGCTATAAGACCTGTTTACAGGCCGACAATCGTCAAAAAGAGGACGAAGAGATTTATCAGGCATCAATCGGATCGCTATGACAAACTTAAGAGGAATTGGCGTAAACCTAGAGGTATTGACAACAGAGTCCGCAGGCGATTCAAGGGTCAATACTTGATGCCCAACATCGGTTACGGTTCCAACAAGAAGACCCGTCATATGCTCCCAAATGGATTCCGTAAGGTCCTAGTTCACAATGTTAAAGAGCTGGAAATCTTGATGATGCAAAACAGGAAGTACTGCGCAGAGATCGCTCACGGTGTCTCTTCGAAGAAGCGGAAGCTGATCGTGGAAAGAGCCCAGCAGCTCAGCATCAGAGTGACGAATGCGG
>NZ_VUOC01000164.1 GCF_008386695.1 Chitinophaga agrisoli | reverse complement strand
GGGCTGGGCATCGGTCGGCGGGTGGTGAGCGGTTGTGTTCTCTTCCCTTGTTATTTCCCTTATCATTATTATTATTGGTGGTAGCAGTAGTGATTTTGTGTTATACCTTAGTTACCGGACTGTTCTTATCTCAACCCGGGGGAGTTACATTCCTTCCATTCTCCTCCCCATCCCTCCGGGAGCGGGGGGAGGAAGGTGGGGGGGAGTGAGCGAGCGGCTGCGTGGTTCGGAGTTACCAGCTAGGCTTAAACCACGACACTAATGAAAAGGGGTAACGGGTTCAAACTTAAACAGGGGA
>NZ_VUOC01000163.1 GCF_008386695.1 Chitinophaga agrisoli | reverse complement strand
GGAAGGATTGAAGGGAAGAGTTTTCGAAGTTTCCCTGGCTGATCTACAAGCTGACACTGACGCGGAAAGGTCTTTCCGCAAATTCAGATTAATCGCCGAATATGTGCAAGGACGTAATGTGCTCTGCAACTTCCACGGCATGGACCTCACAACCGATAAGCTCAGGTGGATGGTTAAAAAATGGCAGACTCTCATCGAAGCCAACATTGATGTGAAGACAACCGATGGATACGTTCTACGTGTCTTCTGCATTGGTTTCACCAATAAGGACTCCTTGAGCCAACGCAAGACGTGCTACGCCCAGCACACTCAGGTCAGAGCAATCAGAAAGAAATTGTGTGAAATCATTACACGCGAC
>NZ_VUOC01000162.1 GCF_008386695.1 Chitinophaga agrisoli | reverse complement strand
GGCGAGCTCAAGGGCACGTTCTACCCCCTCACCGGCATGTCGAAGGAGACCCAGCAGCAGCTCATCGACGACCACTTCCTGTTCAAGGAGGGCGACCGCTTCCTGCAGGCCGCCAACGCCTGCCGCTTCTGGCCCACCGGCCGCGGCATCTACCACAACGAGAACAAGACGTTCCTCGTGTGGTGCAACGAGGAGGACCACCTCCGCATCATCTCGATGCAGATGGGTGGCGACCTGCAGCAGGTATACAAGAGGCTGGTGAGCGCCGTCAACGAGATCGAGAAGAAGATCCCGTTCTCGCACCACGACCGGCTCGGCTTCCTCACGTTCTGCCCGACCAACC
>NZ_VUOC01000017.1 GCF_008386695.1 Chitinophaga agrisoli | reverse complement strand
CGTGAAGACGCGAAAAATGTTGAAACTGATTACTTTGTTGGCCTTTGCATTTGCCGCTTGCAACGGAGATGCCATTCAAAACTTGGAGCGATTTGGAAGTTTAAATAAATATTATTACTATAGCAATGCACAGAGAAATTCGATTACACTCACCGAAGACCACTTTCCCACTGGAAACGATACTGCTGCGCGCTTTAACAATAATTGGGATATTGTCGTAATAATACACGGTCACAGTGGCACTGCTACGACGACGATCAACCCTATTGTTAAAGACGCATTTTTAACAAGTGGCGATTATAACGTTATCGTTGTGGATTGGTCATCATTCAGTTTATCAACATATTCAACGGCAGTGATGGCTGTGACAGGTGTGGGATCAAGTATCGCTACTTTTTTGAAAAATCTCAAATTACCACTTAATAAGGTGCACATTGTTGGTTTCAATCTTGGAGCTCATGTTGCTGGAGTGACTGGAAGAAATTTGGAAGGCAAAGTAGCAAGAATTACGGGTCTAGACCCTTCGGCTCGTGATTGGGAAAACAACGTACTACGACTGGGAACAAACGATGCTCAATACGTTGAAGTTATTCACACCGACGGATCTGGTGTCAACAAAAACGGCTTGGGCGTTGCTATTGGACACATTGACTTCTTTGTCAACGGCCGTCTTGTCCAACCGGGCTGCACGAATAACTTATGTAGCCACAATCGCGCTTATGAAGTTTTTGCTGCAACAATCACGCATGGCAAACATTACGGAAATCAGTGCAGCACAGAAGCGGAGATAACCGCAAATAATTGCCGAGGATTTATAGTTGAAATGGGTACTGCCAAAGTTGTAAAGCATGGGTCTGGAATGTTCCGAGTAAATACCGGCATGAGGTACCCATTCCATTTGTGATGCCTACAAAACTTAAAACGAAGTTTTCTGTGATGACC
>NZ_VUOC01000161.1 GCF_008386695.1 Chitinophaga agrisoli | reverse complement strand
CTTCGACTGTCGCACCTGCCTGAACTAACGCGAGGCTCGATTTTGGCGAGTTTGTCAAACTTTTCCGGAGTTATTGCGACTTACCCCGTCTAAAACATCTCGGAGTAAAAGACACAGAGTGATCTGGTGGAAGAGAGCAGCTTGTGTGCGCTTACGGGCGCACACGAATGCGTGTACGAATTACCGGAAGCAGTGAGTGTGTGAAACGCCGTTGAAACAGCATGGCGTATTTTGGACACATTACACGGAAGCACGGTTTTAAGGTGCTAGCACCGGCCGAGTGTTCAGTCGAAGAGTGTCTTTTGTCAGTAACAAAGGTAATCGAACCACAATATATTATTTCGGCTGCGAGAATGAATCGGGCTATAGTGATCTTCGCAAATGACGTGGAAAAAGCAGAGGCTGTGGTCGCG
>NZ_VUOC01000160.1 GCF_008386695.1 Chitinophaga agrisoli | reverse complement strand
TGGAAAAACTCCATTGGCTTCCAGTGACAAAACGCATTCAGTATAAAATCGACACAATTTGCTACAAGTGCCTCAACAATGAGGCCCCCGACTACTTGTCAAACCTTCTGAACCTCTACATACCCTCTCGCACTCTTCGCTCTGCCTCTAATCCTCTCACTCTCCGAATCCCACGCACAAAGCTCAGTTCTTTTGGACCACGTGCTTTTTCTGTCTCCGGCCCAATCTCATGGAACAAACTGCCACTCTCAGTCCGTAAGTTGCCCACTTTCTCATCATTTAAATCTTCCCTTAAAACCCACTTGTTTTCCACCTCCTAATAGTAGTCGTATCCACTATATTTGTCATTACCTCTGCTACC
>NZ_VUOC01000159.1 GCF_008386695.1 Chitinophaga agrisoli | reverse complement strand
TGGCTGGTGTTGGGGGGCAAAACAACGAAAACTGGATCTGGACAGCGAGAGGTGAATTTGGCATTGACCTAGATCTAGGCATAGGCCTAGATCTAAGCCGTAGTGTTTACAGGGAGGGGGTAAAAAACAACTTGGGCGACAGCATAAATAGATATAATAGTGCCTAGGCCTAATGATAATAGGCCTAATAATGCTTAATTGTGCTCTGGTTATTTTCGTTATCTTAATTATGTCCGTATACAAAAACAAAACCGGTACAAAAACTCGAGTCTTTTTCCGAAACGGCGCAGTTAGGCCTAGCCGGGCCTAGCCTATGTGCTCAACTTTATTTAATTTAATTTAGGC
>NZ_VUOC01000158.1 GCF_008386695.1 Chitinophaga agrisoli | reverse complement strand
ACAACAATGCATTCCTTGTGAAGAAGCGCAATATCAAAAAGCCGTTCAGCAAGGAGCCGAACAATGTGACTAACCTCCACTCCTTCAGGTACAACGGCTTGATTCACAAGAAAGCCGTTGGTGTCGTGGAGAACCCTGACAGGAAGGGATTCACAGTAGTGTACAAGAAAGCAAAGGCTACCAGAAAGCCCGCTAAAAACTTAATCCGACGTCCATTCAAGGCTGGTGCCAGGAGGTCACTGTACAAAGTGAAGAGGTTGTTAAAGGCTAACCACTACCGCACAGACCTATGCAAGGCTACCCTTCGTCGTGCTTCAGCCATCCTCCGCTCCCAGAGGCCCATCAAAGCAAAAAAGGCTAAGACAGCCGCAACCAAGTCGG
>NZ_VUOC01000157.1 GCF_008386695.1 Chitinophaga agrisoli | reverse complement strand
GGGACGTTATGTTGAAGCTATTGAGGATGTGCCCTCTGGTAACATCTGTGGTCTCGTTGGAGTCGATCAGTTCTTAGTCAAGACTGGTACCATCACCACTTTCAAGAATGCCCACAACATGAAGGTGATGAAATTCAGTGTATCACCAGTCGTGCGTGTCGCTGTTGAGCCCAAAAACCCTGCTGATCTGCCCAAGCTAGTAGAAGGTCTTAAACGTCTGGCTAAATCTGACCCCATGGTGCAGTGTATTAATGAAGAATCAGGAGAACACATTGTCGCTGGTGCTGGAGAACTCCATCTTGAGATCTGTCTTAAGGATCTTGAGGAGGACCATGCTTGCATTCCAATCAAGAAGTCTGACCCTG
>NZ_VUOC01000156.1 GCF_008386695.1 Chitinophaga agrisoli | reverse complement strand
ATGTGTTTCCATCCCTGCTGGTGTACCACTAGAGCTCCCCGTAGATATCCCAGTCGAACCCGTGGACGTACCCGCCCTCCCCACTGAAGAGGCTCCTGCCGCCCCCAGTGCTCCTTCTAGCGCTCTTGTCCAAATCATCATCAACGTTAACACCGAAGCCGCCATTGCTCCTTCCCCCGTTGAAGTTCCCGTCAAGCCCGCACCAGTCATTGTTGTTGTAAAGCCCATTATCGCTCCCGAACCGGTCCTTGTTGTTGAAGGCCCACCCGCGGTGACTCCTGTGATCGTCGCTAATCCCGAAATCGAAGTTAACCCCATCGACATCATCGCCATCAACCCTCTCGATTAAGAAGTTCGGATCTGTTTTCGAAATGTACG
>NZ_VUOC01000155.1 GCF_008386695.1 Chitinophaga agrisoli | reverse complement strand
AATACCAAAATAGGGGGGGTCATCTTATAATCAAAGTACAAAAAATGACCCGGTGAAAAAATCGCCAAAAACATGTTAAAAATCTTACCGTGTGCTCGCTGTATACAGTGCACGCAGCTCAGCCAATCCTGAGCAACGGCCATTCAATCTGTTGCTGCATGATCAGAATATTGTCTTGTAAATGAGCTTCTTTATTTTTCTTAACGTGGAGGTGAACATACAACGATGCCGTGGATTACGAGGTTGGTTATATTACCGACCTAACCAGCTATTTATTAGTTTAAAGGTCCGTTATTAATGTCGACTTACACATCACTGACCTCACCGGAAGTGGCGCGCGGTGAACCAGGAAGAAAGTCAAAACTCCGGTTCCCGCGATGTTACAATAGTAACG
>NZ_VUOC01000154.1 GCF_008386695.1 Chitinophaga agrisoli | reverse complement strand
AGGCGTAGCCCCGGGAGGGACCCGGCGCCGCAATGTGCGTTCGAAGTGTCGATGATCAATGTGTCCTGCAATTCACATTAGTTCTCGCAGCTAGCTGCGTTCTTCATCGACGCACGAGCCGAGTGATCCACCGCTAAGAGTTGTCACATTTTGTTTTTTGTTCGTTTGGTGCATTGCTGCACCCGGGCCAAAGTTCCAGTGACGAGAAAGGGAATTTAAAGGGGTAGACAGAACCCCCGGGCGCTCCATCCCGCTCTGGGAGCGGGGGAGGAGACATTGAACCCACCGCC
>NZ_VUOC01000153.1 GCF_008386695.1 Chitinophaga agrisoli | reverse complement strand
CTGCCGGTAGACGCGTCAGGGCCGTCCGAGCCCGGGAAATAGGGGTGTCCCAGTTCGCGACCGTCCGCCTTGTCGGGGGCGGGGTCGGTTCAACTTTCGTCACTCTCCAGTTCAGAAACTCAGCACGAAGAGGATATCACTTCAATGTACAGATTTGGGGACGCTAAGCCTCATCTGTCCAGCCGTCAAACACATATGCATCTGTTTGTGACCCAG
>NZ_VUOC01000152.1 GCF_008386695.1 Chitinophaga agrisoli | reverse complement strand
CATCATTGGAAAACGTTCTTCGGGGCGAAAACTCTCAAGGATCTTACCGCTGTTGAGATCCAGTTCGATGTAACCCACTCGTGCACCCAACTGATCTTCAGCATCTTTTACTTTCACCAGCGTTTCTGGGTGAGCAAAAACAGGAAGGCAAAATGCCGCAAAAAAGGGAATAAGGGCGACACGGAAATGTTGAATACTCATACTCTTCCTTTTTCAATATTATTGAAGCATTTATCAGGGTTATTGTCTCATGAGCGGATACATATTTGAATGTATGTAGAGAAATAAACAAATAGGGGTTCCGCGCACATTTCTCCGAAAAGTGCCACGATC
>NZ_VUOC01000016.1 GCF_008386695.1 Chitinophaga agrisoli | reverse complement strand
TTCAGGCGCAAGTACAAAAAGGGCCAAGAGGAAGAACAAGCAAAGAAACGTACTAGAAGGACCGAAAAGTTCCAACGTGCGATTGTTGGTGCTTCACTTAGTGACATTATGGCTAAGCGTAATATGAAGCCTGAAGTACGTAAAGCGCAGAGAGAACAGGCCATTAAGGCGGCAAAGGAACAAAAGAAATCAACTAAAGCTGCCAAGAAGACTACAGCTCCTCCTACGAAGGCTAAATCACAACCTAAAGCAAAGGCTGCTAAAGTCAGTCAAAAAGCAGCACCTAGAGTTGGTGGAAAGCGCT
>NZ_VUOC01000151.1 GCF_008386695.1 Chitinophaga agrisoli | reverse complement strand
CCAAGTTGTAGATACCAGCGTCTCTGGTGGGTCAGCTACTGTTGCCACCGGTACCGTAACAGCCACTATTGACGGAAGGCTTCGAAGGACTTTGGCCAATGGGCGAGTTGAAGACATTTGGGTGTTGGCTACTGATTACGAGAATTACGCTCTCCTGTATTCTTGCGTCAACGTCGACAGCGAACACAGACGAGTATGGAGCGCGAAGCACAGCAAAGCTAGACAGCTGACCGCGGCTGCACAAAACGCAATGACGCCCATCATCACCGCTAACAGAGTACTCCACCAGGAGCTCTATTTAACCGTCGACCAGTCTGACCGAGCCTGCTTCCACTATCCCGAGCAGACTGGTCAACAGGTCATCCTGCCTGGACAATGCGACACCAATATACCTGTTGTACAGAACTTCGATGCTAATGCGTATACCGGAACCT
>NZ_VUOC01000150.1 GCF_008386695.1 Chitinophaga agrisoli | reverse complement strand
AGAACTGAGGGAGTTAAAGAGTCTGAAAAGTGACACTGTGAGTAGTAACAATAGCCATGTTGGTTGTTTATGTTCATCATGAAAATGTTAGATGTTTTCTAACATGTGAATGAGACATGAGGCAGCTGGTTACAGTTAGTGGTGACAACGATGTGCTGAACAAATGCTCTCTCTTGGACTCATCATCCAGCAGTATTCAGGCAGTGTCCATTCATGTGTTTTGGGGAGGGGCTTTC
>NZ_VUOC01000149.1 GCF_008386695.1 Chitinophaga agrisoli | reverse complement strand
CAGTTTCAATTTGGGAGAACGGGATGTTGTATTTCACCTCTTTCATCGGGGAAGCCCTCAGGTCAGTGAACCGTTGTTGCTGTCTGTCAACTCTATTATGACTTCTTCGTTCTCCCTCGCTCGCCGCACCATCTTCACGATACACAATCACGGTGAAACTGTCGCTGGAAACTTCAACGCTTTCGTCATACCCGCTCACCTCGCCGCTGAAGATGTAAACGTAATCGCCGTCGACTGGAGTCCTGGATCGAAATTATACACCGAGGG
>NZ_VUOC01000148.1 GCF_008386695.1 Chitinophaga agrisoli | reverse complement strand
ATCTGACCCTGTCGTGTCGTAACGTGAGACCGTAGCTGAGGAATCGGACCAGCTCTGTCTCTCAAAGTCGCCCAACAAGCACAACCGTCTGTTCATGAAGGCTCAGCCCATGCCTGATGGTCTGCCAGAGGACATTGATGAGGGTCGCGTAAATCCCCGCGATGACTTCAAGACTCGCGCTCGGTATCTTACAGAAAAGTACGAATACGATGTTACCGAAGCCCGTAAGATTTGGTGCTTTGGCCCCGAGGGTACCGGCCCCC
>NZ_VUOC01000147.1 GCF_008386695.1 Chitinophaga agrisoli | reverse complement strand
GATTCCGGATGGAATTGATTTACAGACAAAAAAATATCATCTCTCAAAAAACCTAATTATCAATGGCCATCAAGCCCCAAATTATGGAATGTGATAACCGCCCAGGATTTACTAGACCCTTTATGTACAAAAGTACTCAGTCCATCTAGATAGCAAGTGACCCCGATAGTATTTTTAAGTCACACAATGCACACAAATGGGGGATAGCCACTGGTATGCCTCCCTCCCCTCTCAGCAAAATCCCTCCTCCCCTGAAGAGACAAAAGAGAGCATGACAGAAGACAGAACAGATGAGAGAAGAAGCTCTCACTCAACCCTTAGTCGGCTTGTACGACAATCATGGGGAGCACTTGCAGTGGGCCTATTCTACCCTCTCAGTTGAGGACCC
>NZ_VUOC01000146.1 GCF_008386695.1 Chitinophaga agrisoli | reverse complement strand
TCTTGGACTGCAATGCCGCATGCAGGAATGACTATATCTCCATCCTCAAACGTCTTGGTGACAAATACAAGAACAAGATGTGGGGGTGGATTTGGGCAGAAGCTGGTGCACAACCAGCACTTGAAGATTCTCTGGGTTTGAATTTCAGTTCACTTCTTTGCTACAAGATGAAGTTCGCTCTTCTATTCGTGTTGACCGCGGTCGTCGCCGTGTCGACTGATGAAGTGGCTGACCCCAGCTCTACTAGCAGAGCAAACGGTTTGGCAATCGGCAGTATTGCTCCAAATGATAGACTGTTACGGAGCTTCGTTGTGACTCGTGCTGCGACAGCCAGCTCGCAGGCTGTCAACGTGAGGTACACGGCGCCTGCCGGTAGACGC
>NZ_VUOC01000145.1 GCF_008386695.1 Chitinophaga agrisoli | reverse complement strand
CTGCTGTAGATTTTAACATCTTCGGTACGACTAAATAACCTTCATCTTTAGATCGCAGCAGGCGTGGAGGATCATAACGTACTAGCAGTTGGCGTAGGTACTGCGGCGCAAGACCATTTAGTGCTTTATACGTTAATAGAAGTATTTTATAATCAATGCGGAATTTAACTGGGAGCCAATGTAATGCGCATAACATAGGAGTGATGTGTTCACACCTCCTGGTTTTAGTAAGAACGCTAGCAGCTGCATTCGGGAGTAACTGGAGTTTGTGTATTGTTCTACCCGAGCATCCTGACAGTAAAGCGTTACAGTAATCCAACCTGGAGGTAATCAACGCATGAACTAATATTTCAGCATCATGTTGGGACATTATATTTATTATTTTAGCAATGTTTCTAAGGTGAAAATAGGCT
>NZ_VUOC01000144.1 GCF_008386695.1 Chitinophaga agrisoli | reverse complement strand
ATCATCTGCGAAAAGACCGGGATCTGGACCCGTGATGGCATTCTCTGGTTTTCGTCATCCGGTGAAGAGATTGAGCCACCTGACAGTGTGACCTTTCACATCTGGACAGCGTACAGCCCGTTCACCACCTGGGTGCAGATTGTCAAAGACTGGATGAAAACGAAAGGGGATACGGGAAAACGTAAAACCTTCGTAAACACCACGCTCGGTGAGACGTGGGAGGCGAAAATTGGCGAACGTCCGGATGCTGAAGTGATGGCAGAGCGGAAAGAGCATTATTCAGCGCCCGTTCCTGACCGTGTGGCTTACCTGACCGCCGGTATCGACTCCCAGCTGGACCGCTACGAAATGCGCGTATGGGGATGGGGGCCGGGTGAGGAAAGCTGGCTGATTGACCGGCAGATTATTATGGGCCGCCACGACGATGAACAGACGCTGCTGCGTGTGGATGAGGCCATCAATAAAACCTATACCCGCCGGAATGGTGCAGAAATGTCGAT
>NZ_VUOC01000143.1 GCF_008386695.1 Chitinophaga agrisoli | reverse complement strand
CCTCGGTTCTGACATACGAAATGAAGGCGGCTTGATCGTGAATGTGTTACTTGCCAATAACCATCACTCATTCGATCCTACGAATATGGCCAGCGATATTTCCGTTGTCCGTCTTAGTTCAGCAGTCACCCTTGGTGGTAATATACAACAAGCCTCAGTCATCCTTCAAGGAGTATATGTGCCCCCTCGCTTAAGCGTCGATCTCATCGGTTGGGGAAACACTCCGCAAGGAGGTGCAGTTACCGACGATAACCTATACGGTCTGAGCCTCACCACAGTAGACCGATACACCTGTAGGAGCAAATACGAAGACAGGGAAGTTACCAATACGATGCTTTGCTTTGGCTTACCCAGGGAGGGCGGTCGTGACTTTTTTACCCGTGACGTTGGTGCTCCCGTTTTCTATCAGAACGCTTTGATCAGTCTAATATCCTTCGGGGAGTCTGATGCTAATAACGAGTACCCTCTGGCCGGTACCGGCATCAGCGATTACACGAACTGGATTATCGAAAACTCTGC
>NZ_VUOC01000142.1 GCF_008386695.1 Chitinophaga agrisoli | reverse complement strand
TTATTCTCTAAAACGGGGGTGGAATATTTTAAAATAAACATAGACACATATAAAACTGATGGAGTACTAGAAAAACTTAAGAATGAACGTGGTTACACATATGAAGATGAGATGGTCTGTTCCAAGGAATGTCTTCCGAATTATGAGGAGCAGATAAAATCTTTTTACACTGAGCACTTGCATACCGATGAGGAAATTAGATTTATCCTAGACGGCTCTGGTTACTTTGACGTGAGAGATGGTGAGGATCAATGGATCCGTATTGCCGTGTCCAAGGGAGACATGCTGGTCATCCCGA
>NZ_VUOC01000015.1 GCF_008386695.1 Chitinophaga agrisoli | reverse complement strand
TTGCAACTACCCTACCTCCTGATCTCAAAAGATAACACAAAATGTCTCTCGACGAGCAATTCAAACAGGTCGCCGATAAGGTTAGGAACTGGAAGACCAAGCCCAGTGACGATGAGAACCTTGCGCTGTACTCCCTGTACAAGCAGGCTACCATAGGTGATGTTAACATTGCCCAGCCCAGCGGTCTTGTGGAGAGCGCCAAGTGGAAGGCATGGAACGGTCGCAAAGGCATCTCCCAAGACGATGCCAAGAAGCAATACATCGAAAATGCGGAGAAACTCCAC
>NZ_VUOC01000141.1 GCF_008386695.1 Chitinophaga agrisoli | reverse complement strand
ATCGAATTCCCGAAGGGCCATGATTACGCCAGTTGTACGGACACGAACTCATCAGGGTCAGCCAGCAGCATCAGCGGTGCTGACTGAATCATGGTGAACTCACGCGCCGGATCGCCGGTGGTCACCCAGTTTTTCGGGTAACGGGCAGAGGCGTTAATGCCTTCGCGCTGTGCGTCCGCATCCTGAATGCAGCCATAGGTGCGCAGACCGCGTGCCTGAGTGTTCCCCAGCACCATCGTGTTGTCCGGCAGGAAGTTCTTTTTGACGCCGTTTTCCACGTACTGTCCGGAATACACGACGATGGCCACATCGCCATACATCCCCTTATAGGACACCGCTTTGCCCAGGTCTTTCACCGCTGTCTCCAGCTCGGAATTAGAGCCACGACGGGTATCCAGCTTCTCCTTGACGGCTTTGAAGGAACGGAACAGCGCCCAGCCTTTCGGATCGAACACGATGATATTCACCACACCGCTGGCGTTCAGCGCGTAG
The DNA here is from genome assembly GCF_008386695.1 of Chitinophaga agrisoli. GTDB lineage: Bacteria > Bacteroidota > Bacteroidia > Chitinophagales > Chitinophagaceae > Chitinophaga > Chitinophaga agrisoli. Next base: position 8 of record NZ_VUOC01000141.1, on the reverse strand, counting down.
GCTTCGAT
>NZ_VUOC01000140.1 GCF_008386695.1 Chitinophaga agrisoli | reverse complement strand
GTGCGTACTTTAATGTCAGAGAAACTTGACGAAAACACTTTTCAGCAAATTCAGGCCGTTTTGTGTCAGCAAACCGCGCACGAAATAATGCCCCGAACAAGTAAGGTTATATAGCAAAGCGTCATTAGCGACGAGTACTTCTGCCCACTCGCGGCCATGAAAGTCAGCCATGTTGGCTGTTTCATGTCGCTGGTATACGCTAAGAAGGACTGGTGCATCCATTAGTTCTAAGATCCTTGGTGGGGACCCGAAATTTAATTC
>NZ_VUOC01000139.1 GCF_008386695.1 Chitinophaga agrisoli | reverse complement strand
TAAAATAGGCACTACAGACATGAATATTCACATTTTTCTCCTGATAGTCAGTTGTATATACGAAATATGAAGTTTTAATATAAAGAACCATTCCATGCATTATTTAGGCTTGATTCACTTTTAAAATGCTTTTCTTCCTCGTTTGACAGTAAAACAGGATGTATATCAGCATTCTGTATTGATATTATTTGAGGAACATCTTTGGAGAAGCTGGCAAGACAGATCATATGGCCGTTTCACGAAAAGTGCTTTCCCAGCGTCCTAGAGCTCTGAAACTGCGGCAAACGCGTTTTCAGCACCGAAGAACAAACTGATGCACCCATGTAAAGAAGGCAGGGATACTCT
>NZ_VUOC01000138.1 GCF_008386695.1 Chitinophaga agrisoli | reverse complement strand
GACAGTCTGGCCAACTCCAACACCACTACCATCATAAAGTTTGCCGATGACACAGTCGTGATGGGTCTGATATCCAACAACAACGAGATGGACTACCTCAGGGAAATTAAAAACCTAGAGACATGGTGCCAGGAAAACCATCTCCTCCTAAACGTCAGCAAAACAAAGGAGATGATCGTGGACTTCAGTACAAAGCGAGAGATGAGGAATTACCAACCACTCATCATAAACGGAGCCCCAGTGGAGAGAGTGGATAATTTCCGGTATCTTGG
>NZ_VUOC01000137.1 GCF_008386695.1 Chitinophaga agrisoli | reverse complement strand
GAGTATGTTTTTTCTTTTAGCATTATGCTAACATGATTAGCAGGTTGCTAGCATCATTTCTAACCTTTTTAGCATGATTAGCATTTTTGTTAGCATTATGCTAACATGATTAGCAGGTTGCTAGCATCATTTCTAATCTTTTTAGCATGATTAGCATTTTTGTTAGCATTATGCTAACATGATTAGCATGATGCTAGCCTGATTAGCAGGTTGCTAACATCATTTCTAACCTTTTTAGCATGATTAGCATTTTTGTTAGCATTATGCTAACATGATTAGCATGATGCTAGCATGATGCTAGCAGTAGTCAGCTTTTAGTGACCGCTAGCTTAGTCCA
>NZ_VUOC01000136.1 GCF_008386695.1 Chitinophaga agrisoli | reverse complement strand
ACGCTATTGAGGAATTCGTACAATCGTTCTTCGACGGCACCCTGAAGCAGCATCTGCTGAGCGAGGACCTGCCCGCGGACTGGGCCGCCAAACCCGTCAAAGTGCTCGTCGCCGCCAACTTTGACGAAGTCGTCTTCGACACAACTAAGAAGGTCCTCGTCGAATTCTACGCTCCTTGGTGTGGCCACTGCAAACAGCTGGTCCCTATCTACGACAAGCTCGGCGAGCACTTTGAGAACGACGATGACGTCATCATTGCCAAAATCGACGCCACCGCCAACGAACTGGAACACACCAAGATCACGTCCTTCC
>NZ_VUOC01000135.1 GCF_008386695.1 Chitinophaga agrisoli | reverse complement strand
TATAAATTTTACATGTGCTCATCTGGAAATCCCGTAACTCTTAAATGTCCTTCGAACTTATTCTTTAGCCCAATCACCCAAACTTGTGAATGGTCCAAGAATGTCGAATGTGGCACTAGAGTCGTTCCAGGTGAGGAAAACGTCAATACTGGTCCTTGTAACTGTGATCCGAAACAGGCATTATCTTTATGTGCTCAAGAAGGTTCGAACGGCAAACTTGTAGCCCATAATGTGTGTAGCCACTATCACATGTGCGTCAGCGGTAAAACATTATCACTCGCTTGTCCGTCTAATCTTTTCTATGATCCTCAAAAGGAACGATGCGATTTTCCTGCTAATGTCAGCTGCGAAGGCCGTGTTGCACCAGTGTTCCTACCCCCACTCAACAAACATTTGGAAGCACGACAAAACATCAGACACTACTTTTAAAGGACTCTATGAAAAACTTC
>NZ_VUOC01000134.1 GCF_008386695.1 Chitinophaga agrisoli | reverse complement strand
TGACTTTCCGAACGCAGGACGGGATCGCGCCGCATAGCTGCCCTTCAGCTGTGTGTGGCAGTGATCCAGTGTTCTTTCACCTCTGGTGGGACACGTGATGTGTTGATAAAAATTCGGTACAGCGCGTTTGAGGTTGGCTCTGTTAAAATCTCCAGCCACGATAAGCACTGCGTCCTTGTGTAGGGATTGATATGAAGATAGCGGGTCATGTAGTTCGCTTAAGGCGCTGTCCGTGTACGCTTGTGGCGGTATATATACTGCGCTAAAAATTATTGCACTGAATTCACGAGGGAGATAAAAAGGTCGGCATTTTAGAGTCAGAAGTTCCAGGTTCTTTGAGCATGACCGTGCGAGGGGTAAAATGTTAGCACTGTTGCACCAACTACTGTTTACAAACAAGCACACTCCGCCTCCTCTTGTTTTTCCCGACTCCGCTGTTCTATCCGAGCGGTATACCGAGAATGACTCGGCGGGCTGAATTGCGTGGTCCGGTACCGTAGGG
>NZ_VUOC01000133.1 GCF_008386695.1 Chitinophaga agrisoli | reverse complement strand
GGGCGGATCATGGTGTTCACAGCGGAGTTTCCGTTGCTGTTCCAGCCGTGGACAATAACAAAGAGAGGCAGGTTTCCATTGTAGTTCGAGTTCCGGATAGAGTTGACATTGCCATTTGTAATAACTTGATGGTTGTTTTGGTTACGTCTGGTGAAAAGCCAGTATTGGTTGTTTGCACCGTTCCTTGACATAAGGATGTCTTCCTCGGCCGGTTCTTCCAGGTCAACGAGGTGAGGAACACCCTCGCCATCAGGCATCCAAACGTATCGGCTTACACCTTCCACATAGTGACTGTTGTCTCCAGGGATCATGGGGATAGCATTGCCAGAAGACAATGCTATTAAGCCAGCCAGCACTAGTAGGAGCTTCATGTTGC
>NZ_VUOC01000014.1 GCF_008386695.1 Chitinophaga agrisoli | reverse complement strand
CACTAAGTGAAGACTCTTCCGAGGTGGATATTGATCTTGGCAATTTAGGCTGGTGGTGGAATTCAGACAATAAGGCACAAAGAGCGGCAGGCGGCGCCACAAAGTCTGAAGCTTCATCATCCACTCAAGCTACTACAGTCAGTGGCGCAGACGACAGTGCTGATTCTTACACCTGGTGGTGGAATCCTAGACGATCAAGCAGCTCCTCTTCATCAGCAAGTTCTAGCAGCTCTGGCTCCAATGTTGGTGGTTCCTCTCAATCCAGCGGTAGCAGCACTTCTGGAAGTAATGCCCGCGGTCATCTAGGAACCGTTTCGTCCACTGGCAGTACCAGTAACACCGATTCAAGCTCAAAAAGTGCAGGATCCCGTACATCCGGCGGTAGCAGCAC
>NZ_VUOC01000132.1 GCF_008386695.1 Chitinophaga agrisoli | reverse complement strand
GTTGATTCAAAATCGAAAACAATGAAGACTTCAATCGTTCTAATTTTCCTCCTCGTCGCCTGCTGCACTTTGGGGGCTGAAAGTACCTGTATTTGCACCACCGAATATAGGCCTGTTTGTGGTACTAACGGTGTTACTTACGGCAACAGGTGCCAACTGAAATGTGCAAAAGCCATATTTGCCTACGACGGGCCGTGCTGCGGTGACATGAGAATTTAGGGTTGCCAGACGTCCCGTATTTTCCGGGACGTCCCGTATTTTAGGCTTAGTTTAAAATGTCTCGGCGGGACTGACTCTGTTCCGTATTCGAACTGTTCGATTACAATTGTTTTGGTTTTTATAAATATGTTAAAACTAACTTGCTCCTCGGAGAAATATCAAAAAATAAATAAATAAATAATGTCACTAC
>NZ_VUOC01000131.1 GCF_008386695.1 Chitinophaga agrisoli | reverse complement strand
CTTTGTAAAGATCACCATGGGGCGCCGGCCAGCAAGATGCTACCGGTACTGCAAAAATAAACCGTATCCGAAATCGAGGTTCTGTCGGGGTGTACCTGATCCCAAGATCCGTATCTTCGATTTGGGTAAGAAGAGAGCGAACGTTGACGACTTTCCACTGTGCGTGCACTTGGTGTCCGACGAATATGAACAGCTGAGCTCAGAGGCTTTGGAGGCAGGACGTATCTGCTGCAATAAGTACCTCGTAAAGAACTGCGGAAAGGATCAGTTCCATATCCGCATGAGACTTCACCCTTTCCACGTTATCCG
>NZ_VUOC01000130.1 GCF_008386695.1 Chitinophaga agrisoli | reverse complement strand
GTTGAAAGTGACGTCATTGACGACAACGTTGCTGGCGCCTTCGAGAGCCAAGTGGGCTACGGTGCCAGATGCGCTGAAGATGTCAGAAATTGGGAAAGTGTAATCGCCTTCGGCTTTTTCGATGTAGATTGGGTCGAGTCCACGCTCTTGGATACCGGAAGTGATGCGATCGATGACGTTCACAATCAATTGCTCGACCAAATTCTGTCTTTCTCTCTCAAGGTCAACTTTTGAG
>NZ_VUOC01000129.1 GCF_008386695.1 Chitinophaga agrisoli | reverse complement strand
GGACGATGACGATTTGTTCCCGGGATTCTCAGATACGTTCAAGATGCCAGAGATACCAGAGATAAAGTCTCTTGAATTTGATGATATTAAAACTCACGTCGCGGGAGATAACGAGCAATATACCGGAGAGTCTAAGTCGAGTTACAGTTCCTCATCCACGGTCAACGGCAAGACAGTGAGCAGCGGCGGAGTTAGCGAGTTGACAAATGACGGAAAAGCCGTCGAAGAAAAGGTCATGGAATACAAAGATGGCGATTAAATAAATCCAGCGATTATTCACGAATAAAAAAATTTAAGTCAAAAATATTATTTCACAAAAGG
>NZ_VUOC01000128.1 GCF_008386695.1 Chitinophaga agrisoli | reverse complement strand
CAACAACGGAGGCGGCAATTGGGGTCGAGTCCACTTGATTGGCTTCAGCTTGGGCGCGCACGTTGTCGGTAACGCTGGACGACAGGCTGGTGGCAGACCCAACAGGGTTACCGGTTTGGATCCGGCTGGGCCCAGGTGGGGTGGTAACAACCAAGCCCTGAACCGTAACGCAGGAGCTTATGTGGAGGCAATCCACACCGACGGTGGTCTTCTCGGTATTTTTGACCGCATTGCTCATGGTGACTTTTACCCCAACGGTGGCAGAAACCCCCAACCGGGTTGCAGAGTTAGTACCTGCTCTCACAGTCGAGCCTACGAATTGTACGCCTCCACTGTTCGTCACAATCGTTTCGTTGGCAGACTATGTAACAACCTCAATCAGGCTCAGAACAATCAGTGCTCTGGAGGTACCTTCAACATGGGTAATGCCGTATTTGGTAAGCGCGGAAACGGAATCTACGGACTCAGAACTGGCAGCAGTTGGCCTTTCTAAAAATACGATATCTGTTAATCAAATAAAGCAAAATTCGAC
>NZ_VUOC01000127.1 GCF_008386695.1 Chitinophaga agrisoli | reverse complement strand
TATAATACACATATCCAAACGCATAGTTTTGGGTACAGATGATAAGGACATGTCCCTACCAATATAGTGCCAGTCTTGGTATGGTGGGGGATTAGCTCTTGCTTCAGGTGCTTCTTCAACAGATATCTTTGTTGACTTGATCGTGTGGCAAACGGTTAACGGATCTTGTTCTATGCAATGAGTCTCACCTCTCTAACACACTTCTCTAATCGGATTGGCTTTATATTTGTTGATAATGTGATGATGTAGGCTGCAGCTATATTCGGTTGTATGAAGCGCGAAACCTGCAGACCAGTTATATTTATGTCCCCACCAATGTAACATATATAACTTACGATCTTGCACTATGTATATTTGTCATGCTAATAAAGCAAGCTTTAAATTTTGCATGGATATGTGTGTACAAG
>NZ_VUOC01000126.1 GCF_008386695.1 Chitinophaga agrisoli | reverse complement strand
AATATGGGGTTGATCATTGGAGTTACAGCTGTAATATTCATAATAGTTACGACGCCTTACCAGTCAGATGGAGTGAAGAGCCTTCGATATGTTGTCCGACATCATCTTCGCTCCGATTCTGCTGGGGTGCAGGCCGTCACGGCTGAAGAATCTAGGTCGCTCCCAGAAAACATTCCAATTATTAATAAACAGCAGATTTTGTTCACTGCACCATGACTGTAACCATTCATTTAAAGCATAAAGCCTACTGAACTTTTCCATCCCACGTTGGAATGTGGGAAGGGGTCCTGATATGATGATCCTGGTCTCGGGCGATGTGCTGCGTACCGTTTCAGCCAGGGTCTTGAAGTCCCTCTTCAGGATC
>NZ_VUOC01000125.1 GCF_008386695.1 Chitinophaga agrisoli | reverse complement strand
CTGTGTTGAGCCCGCTTAAGACAACGGGTGAAACATCACCTAAGTGTAGTTTTACAGTATTTGTAAAATATGAAAATAATGAATTTACCGGTATGATAGCTGGTGATATAGATATGCCTTCGCAGATGGCTGAACCTTTGGAATATCAGATGGATGGCGTTGGTAGTATATTGGCAAATGCGGTTCCGATTGTGGAAAAGTTATTAACTAGTAGCGGCAATGATAACAATAGAGATAATCCACCC
>NZ_VUOC01000124.1 GCF_008386695.1 Chitinophaga agrisoli | reverse complement strand
CCAAACAATGACTTATTCTCGCTGTTACCGTTAGGGAAACGTTTACGCTCCTTAACGGCAAAAACAGGGAGAATGAGTAAAAGTTTCTTTCCGCGAGCCATCAAAGCCCTCAATCTGAACCCGCACCTCATTTAATAATCAGTCCACATCACTTCTCTTCTCTTCTTTGTTCTCTCAAATCTTCTTCCCCACTCTTTTCCCCCTCCTACTAATGTTGCTCCTCCTTCCTCTGCACGCACACATGGAATTTTGCACAGAGTCTTGTTTACAGCATAATTACGTTTATGTAATTATCATGCACAAATCTTTTTTCATTTTGTCTACTATATACATATTTAAAATCCTTTCTAATATATACAGTAGATAAGTAGCAGTACCTTCTCTATCCCCGTGGGGGGCTCCACTCTTATAGCAAACGAATAGTAAGTCACTAAAGAATTTCACTGTATGTTGTATCATACGATGTATTTGTGACAAATAAACTTGAACTTGAACTTGAACTTGAAGATGTCACAGCCGCACTGAGCAGGAAGCGCACGCTGGGTAAAGAACCAGCAATCTCTCCAGCCAGCTCGGGTCTCACATGCACTCAATCACACACACTTGTTC
>NZ_VUOC01000013.1 GCF_008386695.1 Chitinophaga agrisoli | reverse complement strand
GCGCACATTTTTATTATTATTATTCAGTATTGATTTGTATGTTTTTTTTTTTTTATGGCTTAGTTGGTTGGACGAGCTCACAGCCCACCTGGTGTTAAGTGGTTACTGGAGCCCATAGACATCCACAACGTAAATGCGCCACCCACCTTGAGATATAAGTTCTAAGGTCTCAAGTATAGTTTAGTTATAGTTAGATAAACTTTTTTTATAAAATACAAATCGAAATCAGTTGAAATAGCCTCCGCGTCATATTCAACATTCGGCAACGGGCACGCATTTTCCCTCCGAGTTGAAGAGGTATCCAGAATCACAGTGGCAGGTTGCGATGAAAGCCGTCACGCAACTGGTGTGTTTCAATTCCG
>NZ_VUOC01000123.1 GCF_008386695.1 Chitinophaga agrisoli | reverse complement strand
GGGCCAAGCACAACCACTTCAGGCAGTTCTTCTACCTGGGGCGGTCCAAGTACATCGGACGCTTCCTCCACTTCGTCTAGTGTTTCCAGGAGTCATCATTCAGGCGTGAACAGACTTTTACACAAGCCTGGTCAAGGAAAAATATGCCTTTGCTTCGAAAACATATTCGATATTCCTTACCATCTCCGTAAGAATATCGGTGTTTAATACAACTAAACACGACTTGGAGTATTCCTTGTAGTGTTTAAGATTTTAAATCTTACTTAATGACTTCGAACGATTTTAACGATAACTTTCTCTTTGTTTAACTTTAATCAGCAC
>NZ_VUOC01000122.1 GCF_008386695.1 Chitinophaga agrisoli | reverse complement strand
ATCGGATCCTTCCCACTCACTCCAGCCGGACTTCAGGCCTGCCATCCAGTTCCCGCGAAGCTGGTCTTCAGCCGCCCAGGTCTTTTTCTGCTCTGACATGACGTTATTCAGCGCCAGCGGATTATCGCCATACTGTTCCTTCAGGCGCTGTTCCGTGGCTTCCCGTTCTGCCTGCCGGTCAGTCAGCCCCCGGCTTTTCGCATCAATGGCGGCCCGTTTTGCCCGTTGCTGCTGTGCGAATTTATCCGCCTGCTGCGCCAGCGCGTTCAGGCGCTCCTGATACGTAACCTTGTCGCCAAGTGCAGCCAGCTGGCGTTTGTACTCCAGCGTCTCATCTTTATGCGCCAGCAGGGATTTCTCCTGTGCAGACAGCTGGCGACGTTGCGCCGCCTCCTCCAGTACCGCGAACTGACTCTCCGCCTTCCACAAATCCCGGCGCTGCTGGCTGATTTTCTCATTTGCTCCGGCATGCTTCTCCAGCGTCCGGAGTTCTGCCTGAAGCGTCAGCAGGGCAGCATGAGCACTGTCTTCCTGACGATCGCCCGCAGGCACCTTCACGCTGGACTGTTTCGGCTTTTTCAGCGTCGCTTCATAATCCTTTTTCGCCGCCGCCATCAGCGTGTTGTAATCCGCCTGCAGGATTTTCCCGTCTTTCAGTGCCTTGTTCAGTTCTTCCTGACGGGCGGTATATTTCTCCAGCGGCGTCTGCAGCCGTTCGTAAGCCTTCTGCGCCTCTTCGGTATATTTCAGCCGTGACGCTTCGGTATCGCTCTGCTGCTGCGCATTTTTGTCCTGTTGAGTCTGCTGCTCAGCCTTCTTTCGGGCGGCTTCAAGCGCAAGACGGGCCTTTTCACGATCATCCCAGTAACGCGCCCGCGCTTCATCGTTAACGGATCCGAT
>NZ_VUOC01000121.1 GCF_008386695.1 Chitinophaga agrisoli | reverse complement strand
AGCTCAAGGAAAAGATCTCTGACTCTGACAAGCAGACCATCCTCGACAAGTGCAACGACACCATCAAGTGGCTGGATTCCAACCAGCTGGCCGACAAGGAGGAGTATGAGCACAAGCAGAAAGAATTGGAAGGCATTTACAATCCGATAATTACGAAGATGTACCAGGGTGCCGGAGGAGTCCCCGGAGGTATGCCGGGCTTCCCGGGCGGAGCACCCGGAGCCGGAGGTGCCGCCCCCGGGGCTGGAGGCGCTGGCCCCACCATCGAGGAGGTCGATTAAACCAACATTCCACACCACACTTAAACCTACCTGTAAC
>NZ_VUOC01000120.1 GCF_008386695.1 Chitinophaga agrisoli | reverse complement strand
CTAGGTGTCCTGGGTTCAGCAGTAGCAGTTTTCTTTCTTTTCTTTTCTCCTTCTCAGTAGCTGGTGCAGTGCTGTGGTTTTGACTTTCAGCCTGAGAACAACGCTGATAATACCAATGTTTTTAGTTGTTGCTAAGTAATGCTTACTCTGACCAAGGACTTTCTGAGTCTCATGCTCTGCCAGGGAGGAGGGGAAGCCGGGAGGAAGCAGAGACAGGACACCTGACCCAAACTAGCCAAAGAGGTATTCCATACCACAGCACGTCATGCCCAGTATATAAACTGGGGGAGTTACCCGGAAGGCCTAGATCGCTGCTCGGGTCGGGCTGGGCATCGGTCGGCGGGTGGTGAGCGGTTGTGTTCTCTTCCCTTGTTATTTCCCTTATCATTATTATTATTGGTGGTAGCAGCAGTGATTTTGTGTTATACCTTAGTTACCGGACTGTTCTTATCTCAAGCCGGGGGAGTTACATTCCTTCCATTCTCCTTCCCATCCCTC
>NZ_VUOC01000119.1 GCF_008386695.1 Chitinophaga agrisoli | reverse complement strand
CGTCAATGACGTCACTTTCAACATTTTGAGATCAAAATTCAGCGTCGATCTTACCCTCCCCAAGCTCAGCGCCTCTTCTGTCGCCGTCAACGGTGAGGCCACCATCTTTGGCAGGGAATTGGCTGTAGCCAGTAGTGGAAGCCTTGTTGTCGAAGACCTTCGTCTGGTCTCCACAGTCAGCATAAGATTGCTACCTAGCATCAGCATTAGGGAGCTCAGTGCCGTTCTTACTGTTGGCAATGTTGAGTCCGCTCTCAAAGTTGTTCTCTTCGGCGAGGACGTATCCGAGAGGCTGAATGACGCTTTGAATAACAAACTTCCAGAACTTCTCGAAACTTACAACGACCAGATCAGGGAGATTGTTGAGCGCATCATCCTCTTCATCATCAACAATA
>NZ_VUOC01000118.1 GCF_008386695.1 Chitinophaga agrisoli | reverse complement strand
TTAAACCTAATAAAAACTAAATCTGAAGGCTTAGATCTACCCAACTTATATAGATCTAGTACAATAAAGTTAGGCCAACTGTATCATTGAAACCCTTAGAACTTAGAACTAGATCTAGATCTAGATCTAGAGATACAATCTAGAGATTTGTACCAAAATAAAGCTAAAAAATGGCCGGCCCCACCAGTCATCACTATACCTTTACCAAAATGTTTGTTGTCACTCTGCTCATATGCTTAAACTTTAGCAACTATTTGAATCCTCTAGAAAATGTAGTGTTAAGTAGGCAACTATCCCTGATATCAACCAGTAACTTTAGACCCGGAATGTTTACCTTCAACTCAAAACCTAGATTTAGAAGTAATACCCAGCTCATCAAAATTAACTGTCTTAAGAACAAAAAATCAATATTAGTAGTACTATTAATCCTGCAAGCTGGTGACATTGAACAAAATCCAGGGCCTAAAACAAAAGTAAATCCCCAATCTCAAAATGAAAGGATCATCCAGTGTGACAGCTGTTGCACCTGGACCCACTTTAGTTTATTTAACTTGAAAAAAACCTTTAAAAACAATAAAACAACTTGGATTTGCTTAAACTGCGGTACACATAATCTTAACTCTAATCTACTGCAAAATAGATGTATTGATACCTTAAACAGCTTTAGTGTACTTGGAAACTCAAATAATGACATCGATCTAGACTTAGACAAAACCTCTACTCCTAGACATGGAGCTGAAAGATCGAAGAACAAAACCTCCCAAAAAGTAAAATCAAATCATAA
>NZ_VUOC01000117.1 GCF_008386695.1 Chitinophaga agrisoli | reverse complement strand
TGTTATTTTATATAATATAAAAAACAATATGAAGTGTAAAATAAACATGCATTTCATGCATTAATTCAACTTTATTCACATTCAAAATGCTTTTTTCGACATGTTTCTCACTAAAACAGCATGTGCATCATCATTCTATACTGATACTATATGAGAAAAACCTTTGGAGAGAATAACAAGAGTTAAATTTGTCAATTTTATCAAAAAGGGCTTTAGCAGCATCCTAGAGAGCCGAGAGTGCTGCAAACGCATTCTCAGCTCCTAAGAAGCAAACTGCTCCAAGCGTGTACAGAATGCAGCAAAACTCGATGAGTTATGAGACAGATGATAAAAATGGTAACTCCAGACACGAATTTTGTCATTTTTGCCTCAGAAAACTGTTATTTTATAAAATATAATAAACAATATGAAGTGTAAAATTAACATGCATTTCATGCATTAA
>NZ_VUOC01000116.1 GCF_008386695.1 Chitinophaga agrisoli | reverse complement strand
CGTCAATGACGTCACTTTCAACCTTTTGAGACCAACTACATTCAGCATCGACCTTGCCCTCCCCAAACTCAGCGCCTCTGCTGTCGCCGTCAACGGTCAGGCCACCATCTTTGGCAGGGAATTGGCTGTAGCCAGTAGTGGAAGCCTTGTCGTCGAAGATATTCGTCTGGTCTCCACTGTCAGCTTACGATTGCTACCTAGCATCAACGTTAGGGAGCTCAGTGCCGTTCTTACTGTTGGCAATGTTGAGTCCGCTCTCAAAGTTGTTCTCTTCGGCAACGACGTATCCGAAAAGCTGAATGACGCTTTGAACAACAGACTTCCCGAACTCCTCGAAACTTACAACGAGCAGATCAGGGAGATCGTTGAGCGTATTATCCTCTTCATCATCAACAATA
>NZ_VUOC01000012.1 GCF_008386695.1 Chitinophaga agrisoli | reverse complement strand
TATATACCGATTGGTCACATAACAGACCACTAAAATGAAGCCTATATTTTTGGTATTACTCGTCGCTACAAGCGCCTACGCTGCACCATCGGTGACCATCAATCAATACAGTGATAATGAAATTCCACGCGACATTGATGATGGAAAAGCTAGTTCCGTAATCTCACGTGCATGGGACTACGTCGATGACACTGACAAAAGCATCGCCATCCTCAACGTTCAAGAGATCTTGAAGGACATGGCCAGCCAGGGCGATTATGCAAGTCAAGCATCAGCGGTGGCCCAAACCGCCGGAATTATCGCCCATCTATCTGCCGGTATCCCCGGTGATGCCTGTGCAGCCGCTAACGTCATTAACTCTTACACAGACGGCGTCAGGTCCGGAAACTTCGCCGGCTTCAGACAATCTCTCGGTCCCTTCTTCGGACACGTGGGACAAAACTTGAATCTTATCAATCAACTCGTCATCAACCCTGGTCAACTCCGATACTCTGTCGGACCAGCCCTGGGTTGTGCCGGAGGTGGAAGAATCTATGACTTCGAAGCCGCTTGGGATGCAATCTTAGCCAGCAGTGACTCTAGTTTCTTAAATGAAGAGTACTGCATCGTCAAGAGATTGTACAACTCTCGCAACAGCCAAAGCAACAACATCGCTGCCTATATAACCGCTCACTTACTTCCACCAGTTGCTCAAGTGTTCCACCAATCAGCTGGATCAATCACAGACCTCCTGAGAGGCGTTGGCAACGGTAATGACGCGACCGGTTTAGTTGCTAATGCTCAAAGATATATTGCACAAGCAGCCAGCCAGGTTCACGTCTAAATAAGAACTGTAAATAATGTATATATATAATTATATAAAAGATATATATAACCATATACAAACATATATATCATTATAAGACAATCTACCTATATAAAAACAGACTAAAATTAATAATTATGTATACTTTAATTGTGTTTAGGACATTTTATGCAAATTGTGTTTGCGTTAGGATTTTTTTTGGAAGTTTTTTAGATTATTTATGAATATATAAATAAATATACGTTAATATAATATATATTATATAAATCAACGACACGGC
>NZ_VUOC01000115.1 GCF_008386695.1 Chitinophaga agrisoli | reverse complement strand
AATGTCTAAGAGAGGACGTGGTGGTTCCGCGGGAGCGAAATTCCGTATCTCCCTGGGTCTCCCAGTGGGAGCAGTAATCAACTGCGCCTACAACACAGGGGCAAAGAATCTGTATGTGATCGCTGTCCAAGGTATCAAAGGTCGCCTGAACAGACTGCCGGCGGCCGGTTCCGGGGACATGATTGTGGCCACAGTCAAAAAGGGTAAACCTGAACTCCGGAAAAAGGTAATGCCGGCAGTGGTCATCAGGCAGCGGAAACCGTTCAGAAGGCGTGATGGAGTATTTATATACTTTGAGGACAATGCGGGTGTCATAGTCAATAACAAGGGCG
>NZ_VUOC01000114.1 GCF_008386695.1 Chitinophaga agrisoli | reverse complement strand
GCTGTAGTCTGAAAAATATCACGAAGATGGCCGCCAAACAATACTTTATCGTGTTCCTGATTGTCGCCGTGATGGCTCTCGAGGCCAGCACTACCGAATATGGATGCCCTGAAAATGCCCATTGGACTGATGACCCCTGCGTGAGGACCTGCGACGACCCGTACCTGACTAACACCGCTTGCGTCGGCGCCCTCATTCAAACCTGCCACTGTAACGACGGCTTAGTCTTCAACGCGGACAGAAAATGTGTGCCC
>NZ_VUOC01000113.1 GCF_008386695.1 Chitinophaga agrisoli | reverse complement strand
GTTTGTTCAAGACGAACGTTATTCTTTCGGCATTACACGTTTCGTGTCAATTAGGACTTAAAAAATGCGTTACGTGGCCGCGTATTTACTGGCTGGGCTGGGTGGCAAGACCACGCCAGCTGCCGCTGACGTTGAGAAGATCCTCAGCTCCGTCGGTATCGAAGCTGACGGTGAGAAGCTTAAGAAAGTAATCACTGAGCTCAACGGCAAGGATGTTGAACAACTTATTGCGGCCGGACGTGAGAAGCTGTCGTCAATGCCAGTAGGAGGCGGAGCACCTGCAGCGGCTGCTGCTGCTGCCCCAGCTGCTGCTGCTGCTGAGGAGAAGAAAGAGGACAAGAAAGAGG
>NZ_VUOC01000112.1 GCF_008386695.1 Chitinophaga agrisoli | reverse complement strand
ACATTCTTTTGTATTACAAGATTGACAAGCTACTCCTCTATATTTTGATGTATAATGATTATGTTCTCTTATCTTTTCTATATCTTCTGTGAATTCTATATCACACATATAACAATTAGTTGCTTTTTTAAATTCTTTCTCTTGTTGAAGTGTTAGTTTATGTTTAACTTTCTCATGATGACATAATCTATATATAGTGAAGTGCAAAAGAAACGCGAATTTTTCAGTTGGTGAGTAAAATGTCAATAGTGTTTTTTTTTTTTTTCCGCTGGCTATTATGAACTGATATCACTATAACTTTGCTTCCAGCGTTATGATTGGGAGTTTTTGAATCTCGCAAAGCTTTCATTCGTCGGTAAGGCAATACACAACTCACAGGTGAAGATTCGTCATTGGTACTCACTTACGGAATGTTGTGATCGGTGAGTTTGTGCTCACGCAGCCAAGCACTGCAGTCCTATAAATTCTGCGCCCCGAAAAGTTGATTTCAAATCAAAGCAGACATGTCACAGAGATGCCAAGACTTTCGGCTGAAAACCGCGAAAGAGCCATCGGCCGACTGGAG
>NZ_VUOC01000111.1 GCF_008386695.1 Chitinophaga agrisoli | reverse complement strand
CATCGTTGTTGACTGGCATAGTCTTGCCAATTCAAACTACAATACTGCCGCCGCTGGCGTCCCGGATGTCGGTCGCGCCCTCGGCAACTTTTTGGTTTGGCTCATCAACAATGCTGGAGGCAATTGGAACCAAGTGCATCTTATTGGCTTCAGTTTAGGTGCTCACGTCGTTGGTAATGCCGGACGCCAAGCCGGTGGTCGCCCCGCACGCGTTACTGGTTTGGACCCCGCCGGACCACAGTGGGGAGGAAACTCTAACGCACTCAACCGCAATGCTGGTCATTACGTCGAATGCATCCACACGGACGGCCGTGCTCTTGGTATTTTCAACCCCAGCGGTGATGCCGACTTCTACCCGAATGGCGGCAGGAACCCCCAACCCGGATGCCGGATCAACACCTGCTCACACGGTCGCGCCACTGAATTAATGGCATCCAGTGTTCGTACTAACCACTTGGTTGGAAGACGCTGTGGTAACATCTGGGAAGCCGAGCTTTCTAACTGCAATGGCGGAACTTTGCATATGGGCAATGGAAACTTTGGGAAGCGCGGATCCGGCCTCTACGGTTTGAGAACTCGCAACGCCTGGCCTTTCTAAATGAAATGAGACAAACATATTTATATTATACTTCCT
>NZ_VUOC01000110.1 GCF_008386695.1 Chitinophaga agrisoli | reverse complement strand
GCCTAATGGCAGATCACCATCGCATAAAGACACAGAGAAGGCTAAGCCTAACGACAGATCATCCTCGGATAAAGACACAGAGAAGACATTCGACAAAAACATAGACAATAAAAGGCCCAAGGACGGTTCATCATCGGATAAGAACGTAGAGCAGGAAAGGGAGAACTACAAATCCGAATCTAGCCGAAATGAATTTGAAAACCAAAAATCTGCACATTCGAGATATGAGGATAACGGTGGTTTGAAAGAAAAAAGCTCGCAATCTAAGAATTACGGAAGAGACGAGAAGTACAGTGAAGAGAAGGAGAGGAGTTCCACTGGGAAGTCTGGATCGAATGACTCCCGAGCACGTTCTACAAAAGCCGAAGAGGAACATGTCAGGAAGTCACAAGAAGAAACACATTCAGAGCAACGAGGAAGAACAAGATCTGACGGAGCAACTACGTCCAACGATAATGATAAGCATACGATTCAGACGACAAGAACAACAGTAGCACCAAACATAAGAAAACGGTCATGAGATCTGAGCAATCAGATTCGTCTCAAAATGAAAATTCTACCTCCGAATCCAAAAAGTTCGCAAAAACTGATGGCTCCAACAAATATGAAGCGGAATCAAGTTCGCATAAACAACAAGAAGCGCG
>NZ_VUOC01000109.1 GCF_008386695.1 Chitinophaga agrisoli | reverse complement strand
AAGGGAATGAATTTTTTTGACATCTATTAAATGCTCTTAAATATTAATTATTTTACATTATACAAGAATATATGGAAACATTGACATTTTGGGATTATGAACTAGATTTCCCTGGTCATCTATGAACTTCACTCAGTCGCATACATAATTATGAGAAAATAGAAAAAATATTCAAATAAAAAAAACGATTACTTTATTCATTACATTTTAATGGAATTTGTGGCTTGAGTTGTCTTTAAAAATTATATTGAAAAAGAGACAAAAATTCTTCGAAAATTCTACAACCGATACCTTAACGTCCCTAATAACCTTATGTATCGGCGTCCCGTTTTAACCCTGTAAGTGTGAAAGAGACATCAAGCCACGATTGCACAGTTAAAA
>NZ_VUOC01000108.1 GCF_008386695.1 Chitinophaga agrisoli | reverse complement strand
GCACGTATTGTACAGGCAGGCGGCTTCGCACTCTTCTATAGTCTCAAAATTATTAGCATTCGCTTGGCAACCTCCGTAGATGAATTCAACGCATTTGTCCTCCGATGAATCGTAGGCATATCTTGGAAAACTGCCCCTGCAAGGGCCCGTCTTTATTGGCAGCAAACAATCAGGATTAGCGTTAGTGAAGGAAAATAAAAGAATTATTAATAAAAACGAAATGCTCGTGTATTTCAACATTCTGCAAGAAATGAAGATTCACTTTCGAATAAAAATTAATAGAAAAAA
>NZ_VUOC01000107.1 GCF_008386695.1 Chitinophaga agrisoli | reverse complement strand
GAGATCAGCCTCTACAATTTCCATAAGATTGATCTCCTCCCCCATATCTCCATTCTGCAGAAGGAGAGTGTGCCTGATTTTAAGATGTTCTCACTCTCTTTGCTCATCCTCCAGTAAGAGGATTAAATATTATCCCCGTACTGGCCACCATGTATAAATATTCCGTAGGAAAGCGAGGAGTATTTATTACTATTAAAGCCTAGACGATTCGTAGGCTCCTCTAAGTTTATCCTTGAATTCTTTTAAGTTATTCCTTTTCACACGGAGTAACTGTGTCGCGAGGTAAGGTCTTTTAAGTTGAGTCTTCCTTCTATCTGTTATTAAGTATCTATTTCTTACGATGAAAAGTATTCCCTTTTACTAAATCAAAGTAGAATAAAGACTTACCAATCCGTTGACTGGAGGAGGTTTCCACGAAATCTTCCAATCCTATAACTACTTTTATAAAGAAAATAACTCCTGAGACTTCTTATACCTTTTGAAGATTTTTATTAAAGTTCTTTATAAAACATACAGATAAAAACACTAAATCTAAAAGAAAATAAAAATCAATTCTTGGAGT
>NZ_VUOC01000106.1 GCF_008386695.1 Chitinophaga agrisoli | reverse complement strand
ACACCTTTGGGAGAGGATGCAGACGGATGATGGCAATCGTTCACCTTTGACCTTGAGCAAACACAAGGGTGGCAGTTAAACACAGGTGGTCAAGAGGTCGCGAGTCCCGTCTCCCACTAAAGCGTCAAAACAACAGAAAGGAATGCTGTTTTGTTACGGGTGCCGAAATGAAGCAGTCTTTCGACTGCGCCGCATTTTTCTCGAGCGTTTTCTGAATTCATTTCAAGACTTTACATAACCTTGAACCTGATGCTCTCGCCCTGGCAT
>NZ_VUOC01000011.1 GCF_008386695.1 Chitinophaga agrisoli | reverse complement strand
TTTATTAAAAAGGTCTCGACTTCATTGTCGGGACCTTTTTTATCGCTCTAAAAGTAGAGAGATGATCGTTCTGAGGATCTAAAATGACCGTAAAAAAAAGATTAGATTAAGTTTTGCGGTAATAAAACAGGATTGTATCTTTGCAGTCCGCTCAGAAAAAAAGCAAGCAAGTTCTTTACAGGGTATGGTTAGGGTGATAGAAAAAGTGCAGATGTAAGTAAGTATTTATCAGGAAATTATGATAAAAAAAACTTGCAGAAAGATTTGGAAAATGAAATAAAATCCCTACCTTTGCAACCCCGCAAACGACGAATACACAACAAGCTCTTAAGAATTAACGAACAAATAAAGATGTGACTTAAAGGTCTGACGGCTCGTAACCGTAACATCAACAATGTGGCGTGTACATTAGGTACACAAAACAAAAGTTCTTTGAAAGAATGGAACAACAGTAAAGTAACTCAAATGATCTTTGGGTTACAGCACAAAAC
>NZ_VUOC01000105.1 GCF_008386695.1 Chitinophaga agrisoli | reverse complement strand
TACGACGGGAAGATTGACCAGTCGTTCGAGAAAGACCGGGTATTGAATAACTCTAGCCTTGGGTCCCCCGTATTTACCGACTTGTCCTTTGATGCGATTAGGTACGAGCTTGCTGATGGAACATTCCGTAGGGTTCCGTCAATCCCCTTGCAGACGGTACTTGTAACAGTCGCACAAAGTAAAAAGATCATCGTTACGGACATACAGGGCAGGGACGGTACGGTAAAGGAGTATAACGGCATGGGAGATGGTTATTC
>NZ_VUOC01000104.1 GCF_008386695.1 Chitinophaga agrisoli | reverse complement strand
GAGCCCATAGACGTCCACAACGTAAATGCGCCACCCACCTTGAGATATAAGTTCTAAGGTCTCACGTATATTTATAACCGCTGCCCCACCCTTCAAACCGAAACGCATTACTGCTTCACGGCAGAAATAGGCAGGGTGGTGGTATCTACTCGTGCGGACTCACAAGAGGTCCTACCACCAGTAATTACGCAAATTATAATTTTGCGGGTTTGATTTTTATTACACGATGTTATTCCTTCACCGTGGAAATCAATCGTGAACATTTGTTGAGTACTTATTTCATTAGAAAAATTGGTACCCGCCTGCGGGATTCGAACACCGATGCATCGCTCAACACGAATGCACCGGACGTCTTATCC
>NZ_VUOC01000103.1 GCF_008386695.1 Chitinophaga agrisoli | reverse complement strand
TGTGCTCTCAAATAATAGCATGAAACCAGCCCATTTACAACGGCACCTCAGTACCAAGCATCTTTCCTGTGTGGGTAAGACAGCAGAGTTTTTCCATAGAAAGTTGTCGGAATTTAAGGGAAGTCAAGAGAAATTAAAGAAAGCAACTGCAGTATCAACCAAAGCATTGGAAGCCTCATATGCTGTCGCTACTTGTGGCTAAGTCCAAAAAGCCGTTTACTATAGCTGAGGAGCTAATTTTGCCTGCTGCTGTTATTCTCGCAGAAACAATGATTGATAAGAAAGCAGCTGATGCACTGAAGACTGTACCATTGTCAAATAACACGATGTGCCGCAGGATTGATGACATGGGCGTTGATATTGTTGATC
>NZ_VUOC01000102.1 GCF_008386695.1 Chitinophaga agrisoli | reverse complement strand
GTTTGATAAGGGCAACAATTTCGACTTGTGTTCGGCTTTCACGTTCGCAGACCTGGCCGGGGGTCTGCCCATCTTCCACATTAACCCTAATGACCAACGCACAGCGCAGTGGTTGTCTAAAGATCTGACCCTGCTGCACATTTACGAGAGAGAGCACATCTTCGGAAAGAGGAACTGGCTGGCGAGGTCCTTCATCAGCAGAACACTCTGCGACTTCGGTTGCCACCACTGAGCGACTTTTCTCCAACATAATATTCTATTTCGCAAATACTTTTCGACATATGGCCTTTTCGCATTAAAAGTGTACAATTTTCAAAAATATATAAATATATGCGGAATCATTTGGTATCACTAGTATTTTTCTCATAAATACTGTCAAAAGAGCGTAGTTTAGTTTTAGTTTACTTATGTTTCGACTATTATTCACAAAATTAATACATAATTTTATCTTACTTTAAAAGACAGATAATGTAACTGGTA
>NZ_VUOC01000101.1 GCF_008386695.1 Chitinophaga agrisoli | reverse complement strand
CGATCCGCAGGAGCTGATTCAGCAGAGGATGCATTGAAGTATCAAACAGGTACTGATAATGCAGTAACTGGGTTCCTGTCATTAATCTGTGGAGGATTATGTACTTTATTTGGTTTGAAAAATAGTGTAAAGTATAAGCCAGCGTCCGACTGCTTGTTTAAGGAAATTACAAATGGCAT
The DNA here is from genome assembly GCF_008386695.1 of Chitinophaga agrisoli. Lineage (GTDB taxonomy): Bacteria > Bacteroidota > Bacteroidia > Chitinophagales > Chitinophagaceae > Chitinophaga > Chitinophaga agrisoli. Next base: position 286 of record NZ_VUOC01000101.1, on the reverse strand, counting down.
GAAAATGTCAAATGTATGTTTTATATTTTTAAAAAATGTGATGTCTGTTATTGGCGATATGAAGGCTTATATAGTCTCGTATTTATATCCAGGTTTTAATGCAGCAGAGAGTTTGATGGAAGGTAAGGATATAATTGAAAAATGGGCTGAACATTCGTTATCGTTGTTGGAGCCTCATGTTGCACAGAATATTAAGTACGATAGAAAACTTCAAATTAGTTTATTGGATTGTTATGCTTTTGGTAAAATTTTAAAAGTTAAGGCGTTGTCTACGCAGTATCCAGCT
>NZ_VUOC01000100.1 GCF_008386695.1 Chitinophaga agrisoli | reverse complement strand
CGATTTACGAGTTTAATCTGTTCCGTGACGGAGCTCTTAACTCAAATAACTCTTATGTCAAATCCATTTTCACCATTACAATGAATTGAAATGCCATTAATCCGTTCCGGACACCCAAAAAACACCGCAATAAATGTTAAATGTTTTTAAATAAGAAAAATGTATTTAAAAATAACGAATATTGTATAAAAACACAATACTGAACAATAGAATGTAATGCAATAAACTTGTTTTATTAAGCTTCTCCATATTTTATTAAGCTTACGCACATTCGCGCCACACACGCGCGCACACACAA
>NZ_VUOC01000099.1 GCF_008386695.1 Chitinophaga agrisoli | reverse complement strand
GGTCCTCCATCAGGGTTTCCCCTGACTTCGACCTGACCAGGCATAGTTCACCATCTTTCGGGTCCCAGCATTTGTGCTCAGAGCGCGCCTTCATTCACTGATTGGAAACGAGACGCCTCGGGAGTGCGAAAATCACGAACGTAGCTCGATAATTTCATCCTCCCTGAGCGAACGTCGAGCGTTCGCCTTCACTTTCGTTACGCCTTTCAGTTTAATGTTAAAAATTTATAAAACTCAATGACTCGCACACATGCTAGACTCCTTGGTCCGTGTTTCAAGACGGGTCCTGCGAGTGCCCGAAACTGTATCATCGCAGACGTACAAACAAACACGCACTAGTCCGAGACTGCACGGCTGCGACAACAGACGCGTCGCAC
>NZ_VUOC01000098.1 GCF_008386695.1 Chitinophaga agrisoli | reverse complement strand
TCGGCGAGATAAGCCACTTTTGAAACGAGTGTCTGTTCCATATCCTGTGTCCCAACGCTTGGAAAGAACTCCAGCTGGAGATTTTGAGCTTATTTCAGCAAGATAACTCACTGCCAGCTAGTTCTTGGAAAGCTACCCCCTGTTCCATATGCCGTGTGTCTCTCCTGTGGCTCGTTTGGTTAAAAATGACTGTATTTGCTGTTTTTATCGTTTTTCGACGTATCTCGGCGAGATAAGC
>NZ_VUOC01000097.1 GCF_008386695.1 Chitinophaga agrisoli | reverse complement strand
GGGGGGCGCACCACCGTGGCGCTGACCCCCGGGGTGGGAGCCCGAAGCGGGGGCTTTGGCGGGGCGGTCGATGGGTCGATGGGGTGGGCCCCGAGCGGGGATGCGGAGGCGCTCCGGGCGTGATCTGTCTGGGGCGGCGGCGCTTCAGCTCCTGCCTCACCCCCGGTGAGCGAGCGGGGTACCAGAGGCGCGGCGCGGCGAGGCTTGGGACCGAAAATCTGACAAAGTGTGGGGCGCGAGCGGGGTACCAGGGGCGCCGGGCGAGAGCGCGGGGTACCAGGGGCGCGAGCCTGCTGTCCGGAAATTTTTACCAAGTTTTTCGACCGAGGAATGTGCGGGGACAGGGCGACCCCTCCCGTTTCTGCCGTTTTACCTTCTCCGCTGCGACGCGGTTTACACGGGTTTTCCAAAACACCCTTCGCACGATTTGAGAAACCCAGTTTTTGAAAACACGGACCTCCAGAGTTGAGGCCCGGGGAGTGTCGGGTCT
>NZ_VUOC01000010.1 GCF_008386695.1 Chitinophaga agrisoli | reverse complement strand
TTTATTAAAAAGGTCTCGACTTGATTGTCGGGACCTTTTTTATCGCTCTAAAAGTAGAGAGATGATCGTTCTGAGGATCTAAAATGACCGTAAAAAAAGATTAGATTAAGTTTTGCGGTAATAAAACAGGATTGTATCTTTGCAGTCCGCTCAGAAAAAAAGCAAGCAAGTTCTTTAATAAGCAGGGTAGAAGTGATGAAAATGAGTCAGATGTAATGGATTAGCTATCAGAAAATTAAGATAGAAAAAACTTACAGAAAGATTTGGAAAGAATGAAAAAAGCTCCTACCTTTGCAACCCCAACGCAAACACAGCGAATAAGTTCTTAAATAATTAACAGACAAAACGATGTGACGAAAGGTCTGGCGGTTCGTAACCGTAACATCATCAAGTTTATGAAAGCAGTCTTTTACTGCGGAAGTAGACAAAGTTCTTTGACATATTGGGA
>NZ_VUOC01000001.1:1823105-1826375 GCF_008386695.1 Chitinophaga agrisoli | reverse complement strand
GAACGATCTTCTCTCTTCTTTTAGAGCGATAAAAAAGGCCCCGACAAAGAAGTCGAGACCTTTTTAATAAATACGGCGGCTACCTACTCTCCCGCATTGTGGTGCAGTACCATCGGCCATGAGGGGCTTAACTTCTCTGTTCGGAATGGGAAGAGGTGAACACCCTCGGCATAACCACCATAAGATCTTTATGGAGCAGCTGTAAGCTTACGCTTTCCAGCTGTTTTGCCGTCAACCGCTACTTGTTCTCTGGTTGTCCAGGAACCTTTCGCCGTTGATTGCTCAATAATGTACATATTGGGAGTTGTATACTAAATGTATTAAATAAAATTAAAGCTTACGGGCAATTAGTACTACTCGGCTGCGATGTTACCACCCTTACACCTGTAGCCTATCAACGTCATAGTCTCTGACGGCCCTTAAAAGTAAACTCATCTTGAGGTTGGTTTCACGCTTAGATGCTTTCAGCGTTTATCCATGCCGTACATAGCTACTCAGCACTGCACCTGGCGGCACAACTGATACACCAGCGGTACGTACGACCCGGTCCTCTCGTACTAAGGTCATGTCCTCGCAATTTACTAACGATCACAACAGATAGGGACCGAACTGTCTTGCGACGTTCTGAACCCAGTTCACGTGCCACTTTAATCGGCGAACAGCCGAACCCTTGGGACCTTCTCCAGCCCCAGGATGTGACGAACCGACATCGAGGTGCCAAACCTCCCCGTCGATATGAGCTCTTGGGGGAGATCAGCCTGTTATCCCCGGAGTACCTTTTATCCTTTGAGCGATGGCCCTTCCATGCAGAACCACCGGATCACTTTAGCCAGCTTTCGCTCCTGCTCGGCTTGTCTGCCTCACAGTCAAGCACCCTTTTACTAATGCGCTCTGCGTACGATTACCAACCGTACTGAGGGTACCTTTGCGAGCCTCCGTTACTTTTTAGGAGGCGACCACCCCAGTCAAACTACCCACCAAACAATGTCCCCGTTGCCGGGTTAGACTCTAAATAACAGAAGGTTGGTATTTCAACGTTGACTCCACAACTCCTAGCGAAGCTGCTTCGTAGTCTCCCAACTATCCTACACATCTGTGATTCAAAATCAATGTTAAGTTGTAGTGAAGGTTCACGGGGTCTTTCCGTCCCGTTGCGATTAACCGGCATCTTCACCGATACTACAATTTCACCGAGCTCGTGGTAGAGACAGTGTCCAACTCATTAGACCATTCGTGCAGGTCGGAACTTACCCGACAAGGAATTTCGCTACCTTAGGACCGTTATAGTTACGGCCGCCGTTTACTGGGGCTTCAGTCAAGAGCTTCACCTTGCGGCTGACCCCCTTCCTTAACCTTCCAGCACCGGGCAGGTATCAGGCTCTATACGTCATCTTACGATTTTGCAGGGCCCTGTGTTTTTGTTAAACAGTTGGTTGGACCATTTTACTGAGACTGCATCACTGCAGTACGCCTTATCCCGAAGTTACAGCGTCAATTTGCCTAGTTCCTTTACCACGGATCACTCGAGCGCCTTAGGATATTCTCCTCGACTACCTGTGTCGGTTTACGGTACGGGCTGCTATAACCTAACCTTAGAGGGTTTTCTTGGAAGTCTGTTTAGGGACATTATCTGCGCTGCCGAAGCTTTGCAGTACTATCAGGTTCATCACCCCATGCGGATTTTCCTACACAGAATATAACTACACCCTTTAACGCACTATTCCGTAAGTGCGCAGTCCTTTCACTCCTCCGTTACCCCATCGAAATTATAGCAGGTACTGGAATATTCACCAGTTTGCCATCAGCTGCCCCTTTCGGGTTTGCCTAAGGACCCGACTAACCCTGATCCGATTAACGTTGATCAGGAACCCTTAGTCTTACGGCGATAAGATTTTTCATCTTATTTATCGTTACTTATGCCTACATTTTCTTTTCTAAACGCTCCAGCATATCTCGCGATACACCTTCAATGCAGTTTAGAATGCTCCCCTACCGATTACTTACTCGTGTAAGCAATCCTAAAGCTTCGGTTGTATGTTTGATGCCCGATCATTTTCCGTGCTCAAACCCTCGACCAGTGAGCTGTTACGCACTCTTTAAATGAATGGCTGCTTCCAAGCCAACATCCTGGCTGTTATAGGATTTGAACTGCGTTTGTTCAACTTAACATACGATTAGGGACCTTAGCTGTTAATCTGGGTTATTTCCCTCTCGGCCATGGACCTTAGCGCCCACAGCCTCACTCCCGTTCTTATATCATAGCATTCGGAGTTTATTAGGGTTTGGTAGGCGGTGAAGCCCCCTAGCCCAATTAGTAGCTCTACCTCTATGATACTTGTATAAACGAGGCTGTTCCTAAAAACATTTCGGGGAGAACGAGCTATCTCTCAGTTTGATTGGCCTTTCACCCCTATCCACAGGTCATCCCATAGCTTTTCAACGCTAATGAGTTCGGTCCTCCAGTTTGTGTTACCAAACCTTCAACCTGCCCATGGATAGATCACAAAGTTTCGCGTCTACCCCCACTGACTATAACGCTCTGTTAGAACTCGCTTTCGCTACGGCTCCGCAACTTAAGTGCTTAACCTCGCCAGTGAGGAGTAACTCGTAGGCTCATTATGCAAAAGGCACGCCGTCACCCTTTAACAGGCTCCGACCGCTTGTAGGCGCACGGTTTCAGGAACTATTTCACTCTTCTGTTCGAAGTGCTTTTCACCTTTCCCTTACGGTACTGGTTCACTATCGGTCTCTAGGGAGTATTTAGCCTTACCAGATGGTGCTGGCAAATTCATACAGGATTCCTCCGGTCCCGCACTACTCAGGATACCACTCGTCCACTAGAATTTCTGCCTACAGGACTTTCACCTGCTTTGGTTCATCTTTCCAGATGATTCAACTTGATCTAGCTTTCTAAATGTGGTCCTATAACCCCGGGACAGCACGCCATCCCGGTTTGGGCTCTTCCCTGTTCGCTCGCCACTACTTAGGGAATCATTAATTTATTTTCTTTTCCTGCAGGTACTTAGATGTTTCAGTTCCCTGCGTTGGCCCCCTTGCGGGTAATACACCTTCAGTGTACTGGGTTGTCCCATTCGGATATCTACGGATATAACGCTCGTTTGCAGCTCCCCGTAGCTTTTCGCAGCTTACCACGTCCTTCATCGCCTCCTAGAGCCTAGGCATCCACCATGCGCCCTTATTCGCTTTAAAAATCTTAAACAATTTAATACTTACGTATACAACTTGTTTCCCAATATGTCAAAGAACTTT
>NZ_VUOC01000001.1:0-1820000 GCF_008386695.1 Chitinophaga agrisoli | reverse complement strand
ACGGGAGTGCGCATCTGGCGGAACGGGGTAAATGGCTTTGAGCACGATATCTTCCGGCAGGATGGCATTCATTTTATAGAGGAACTGCGGGTGCAGGGCCACTGCCGTATCAAAATGCAGGAAGTTCTGAAGGGCATGCACGCCGGCGTCTGTACGGCTGGATCCGGTAGTCACCACCGGCGTGCGTAATAGGGTACTTAAGGCTTTATCCAGGGTGGATTGTACGGTATGTACATTGTCCTGGATCTGGAAACCGGCATATGCCGTGCCTTTATAGGAAACGTCGATAAAATAACGTTGGGCGGGAACTTCGGTCATTATTTGTGCAGCATTGCTTTAAAACGGCCCTGGTAATAGCTGTCGCTGAGCAATTCGCTTAAACCGGCATAGTTCTCAGAATCCGCGGCCTTTGGATAGGCCATGTCCAGCAGTTTATAACGGGTTTCGTCCGTTGTCAACAGCTGGGCAAGTCTTCTTATCTGGGCAGTCTCCAGGCAGTAGCCACGGGTATTGCGGCTGAATGACTCTATTATCCCCTCATCATCCTTTGCAGCTACGACCTTTCTGAGCAGCTTACGGAATGCCGCATCGTCCATTACGTTCTGGCAGTCGGAATTGATCATTTTAAGCGCGGAAGCTTTTTCCTTTCGCACGGGGGCGGAATAATCCACGCTGTCTGTTACGATGTTGTTAGGATGTTCTTCGCCGTCTACTACGTCTGCCAGCTTGCGCTTTTTCTTTTTAGACGCCTTTTCAGGCGCTATATCTGTGGCGGCAGCTACATCTGTAGCGGCTTCTACCGGGGCGGCGGCTACTTCAGCGGGGGGCGCGGCCGCTTTGGGCTGGGTCCCATCGGTAGAGAACTCTATAAATTCCGGATCGGATGACTTTTTACGTTTGGGTTTCTTTGCCTTTGGCGCTTCTTCTGCGGCTGGCTCAGTGGCAGGCGTAGTATCTGCCGGCTGGATGGTAGCAACGGCGGAATCTACTGCCGGTTGCGTTTCCGCAGGGGGCGCGGGGGCGGTGGTATCTTTTACGGCTGGCGCTTCTGTTGCCGGCGCCGGTGTTTCCGTGGCCGGTGCGGGTGTTTCCGTTACGGGCGCGGGCGTTTCTGTTACAGGTGCGGCGGCCACCACCACGGCGCTGTCAGCCTGGCCGGCCTGCTGTTCCTGGGCCATTACGTCTTTTAACAGGGCCTGCTCCTCCGGTGTGAGGGGCGCTCTGTCCTTACCCCGTTTGCGGCGGGGCTTCTTTCCTTCCGGGGCGATGTCTGTTACGGCTCCTGCTGCCGCAGTGGCAACGCCGGCTGCGGGTGGCGCGGCCGGTTCTTCGAGCTGGATATCATCCGGGCGGTCGTCACTTACTACTTTATCGAGGGCTTCAGCAAATTTGCTGGGTTGTTTTTTTATGGGTTGTTTGCTGGCGGAGGTGATCTCCGCTTTGCCTGCCAGGGCGGTATCCAGGTCGCGGCGCATGGCGGCCATCATGGCCTGCCCGGCGGTATCCGGCGCCTGCGTTTCTGCTACCGGAGCATCGGCTGCAGGGGCGGGCGTAGTGGCCACTACTTCCGTATCACCGGAGGGAGCGGCATTACCCACGGCTGGATCAGCAGGTGGCTGCACGTCCTCTTTTTCCGGGGTGGAGGTCTTGGTAACGCTGTACGTCTGGAGGTTGTACAGGGCATAATGCTGCTCCGCAGTCTGTTTTAACAGAAAGCCTTGGTCTGCCTTGCCCAGGCGCACCGTAAAGGGCTGTTCCGGGGCTTCGTTCCTGGGGAAACCTACCACCAGGGAGGTGGAGCCGGCCGGCAGCTCAGACAGGATGATATACCCCCGGTCTGATGAGCTGAGGACCTTATCTTTATATTTAACGTAAAAAGGTTGCGGTTTTTCGTTTTGGATATATATATAGTACTGTGGCTCAGTCTCCTGTGCAGCCAGTTTACCGGCTATTAACAGGAAAGCCAGTACATATCCCCATCTTTTAAAATATTGGATCATACAAGAATTGCTAAACGCGTTATTGCTGTGTTGCTATGCAAATATTATTCCAGCACTATCAACACCTCCCCTTTTTCTACTGCTGTACCGGGGTTTACCTTGATTGCTTTTACGACGGCGTCTGTTGCTGATTTGAATACATTCTCCATTTTCATGGCTTCCAGTATCAGTACCGGGTCTCCTTTGCGGATGGCCTGGCCGGGCTCTACGAGCACTTTTAGTACGAGGCCCGGCATGGGGGCCTTTATATCGTTCACTTTATGGGTGAGGGCGTCTTTGATGCCCATGGCGGCCAGCAGTTGGTCTATAGGTTCTTCTAAACTTACTTCATATACCTGGTGTTGGATCTCCAGGGTCACTGTTTTGGCGTCCCGGTCCAGTTTCAATACCTGTGCATTAAAGCTTTTCCCGTCAACCACGATGCTGTAATTACCCGCAGGCAGCTGAACAGCTGACCAATCTACCTTTTGCTCATTACAAATGACTTCCGTCCCTGTCTGTATGCTAAAGGGCGTATTCCCGTTTACAGTTGCCTTTATCATTATTGCTTTGTCTTGCAACAAAAATAGGGGGAATTTTAACCACTTGCGTCGTATTTAGGCCATTTGTTTAAATTTGGGTCTTTGCAAATAACAGACCTGCTACATTTGATTAAAACAGATTTTACATGAACGTATTGAAGAAAACTTTACTGAGCCTACTGTTGGGAGGTGTTGCCGGAACAGCCTTCTATGCCCCTGCCATGGCTCAAAACGCCGATGAACCGAACGACCCCTCACTGAAGATATACCGGGCTACGGCCACCAAGATCAATGACCTGGTGCATACGAAACTGGATGTACGCTTTGATTATGCTAAAAGGTACCTGTACGGGAAGGCATGGATCACCCTGAAACCCCATTTCTACCCCACAGACTCCCTGACACTGGACGCTAAAGGCATGGATATCAAATCCATAGCACTGGTGAGCGGCGGCAAGAACAGTCCCCTGAAGTATGATTATGATGGCCAGGAGCTACGTATACAGCTGGGCAAGACCTATAAAAGCACCGATTCTTATATTGTATATATAGATTATACCGCCAAACCGGATGAGCTGAAGGTAAAAGGCAGCGCCGCTATTAACGACGCCAAAGGCCTGTATTTCATCAACCCGGATGGTAAAGAGCCCAATAAACCGATCCAGATATGGACACAGGGCGAAACAGAGGCCTCCTCTGCCTGGTTCCCTACTATCGACAAAAACAACCAGAAGACCACGGACGAGATCAGCATGACCGTGGACAAAAAATACGTGACCCTCTCCAACGGCGTGCTGGCCAGCCAGAAAAACAATGCTGACGGCACCCGTACCGATACCTGGAAGATGGACCTGCCCCATGCGCCTTACCTGTTTATGATGGCCGTGGGCGATTTTGCCGTTATCAAGGACAAATGGCGTAATAAAGAAGTGAACTATTATGTAGAACATGAGTATGCTCCTTACGCGAAAGCCATTTTTGGCAATACGCCGGAGATGCTGACCTTTTACTCTACCGTCCTGAATTATGACTATGCCTGGCCTAAGTACTCCCAGATCGTAGTAAGGGATTATGTATCCGGCGCTATGGAGAACACCTCTGCTACCCTGCACGGTGATTTTCTGCAGAAGACCAGCCGTGAGCTGCTGGATGATAACAAACAGGGCGAGAGCGTAATTGCGCATGAGCTGTTCCACCAATGGTTTGGCGATCTGGCCACCTGCGAATCCTGGAGCAACCTAACCCTGAACGAGTCTTTTGCCGACTACAGCGAATACCTGTGGTTTGAGCATAAATACGGCAAGGATATGGCGGATGAGCATAGCTATAAATCCATGCAGAGCTACCAGCAGTTTACCCAATACGCCGGTGACCGCGACCTGGTACGTTTCCATTATCATGATAAAGAAGACATGTTTGACGCGGTTAGCTACCAGAAAGGCGGCCGGATCCTGAACATGCTGCGCAACTATGTAGGGGATGATGCGTTCTTCAAATCCCTGAACCTGTACCTGAAGACCAACGCCTTCAAATCCACCGAAGCGCACCAGCTGCGCCTGGCCTTTGAAGAAGTGACCGGCCGGGACCTGAACTGGTTCTTTAACCAATGGTATTTTGGCCAGGGTTTCCCCCAGCTGGATATCAATTATGCTTACGATGATGCCGCCAAGACCGTAAGCGTGATCCTGAAACAAACACAGACCACCGGCAAGACGTTCCAACTGCCGATGGCCATTGACGTATATGCCGGCGGTAAAACCGAAAGGCACCAGGTAATGATGAATGACGAGGTGGATACTTTTACCTTCTCTTATGCCACCAAACCGGATTTTGTAAATGTGGATGCCGATAAGGTACTGCTGGTAAAGAAAACAGACCATCGCGACCTGAGCACCTATGTATTCCAGTTTGCGCATGCACCGCAATACCTGGACCGCCGCGAAGCCATTGAGGCCTGTTTGAAACAACAGACCACCAATGCAGACGCCCGTAAGGTAGTAGCTGCCGCGCTGAAGGATAAATTTGGCGGTCTGCGCCGGCTGGCCATTGCAGGACTGAAGCTGGATGATGCTGCCGTGAAAGAAGCTACCATCGGCGCCCTTAGCGCTATGGCCAAAAACGATGACGATGCGCAGGTACGTACGGCCGCACTGCAACAGTTAGGCAAACTGAAGGACGCACAATATGCCTCCCTGTTTGAAGCAGCTACTAAAGACAGTTCTTATGCCGCCGCCGGCGCCGCCCTTACCGGCTTAGCCGCGCTGGATATAGACAAGGCATACACCATTGCCAAACAAATGGAAGGCACGGCCAAAGGCGCGCTGACCACCGGCATTGCAGATGTATATGCCAAGAAAGGCAATAACAGTGACCTGGGATTCTTTGCAAAAGCTTTTGAAGACGCATCCGGCGGACAAGCCAAATTTGACGCCGCCGTGCAATACCTGCATATCCTGGCGAATGTGGACAATACTGCCGCTGTTACCAAAGGTATTGACCAGGTGAAGGCCATGGCCGACCAGTTCAAGAATAACATGGTGAACAATTACCTGGTTAGCCTTATGCAGCCTATCGTATCACAGAAAAAGCAGAAAGCCGACAGCAGCAATGGCGAGCTGAAAGGCGAGCTGACCAAACAGAGTGAATATATACAGAAAGTGGTACAGGAGCTGAAGGAGCGTGCGGCGAGTGGAGGAGAAGAGTAATTCAATTACGAATTAAGAGCGATTTATATAAAAGGTCCGGTGGTATTGTGCCACCGGACCTTTTCTTTTAGTATTTATAATAGCTAACGACTTTATATAAGATCTGCTTCCTGGTGGCGCTCAGGTATGCCAATATCATGGAAGCCTTTTTTGTGCAGCCAGTCGCGGAGGACGGTCTGTACTTCGTACTCGCCATGTACCAGGAAGAGTTTTTTTACGGCGTTGGGATCCTGGCAGGCCAGCCATTGATACAGGTCTTCGTAGTCGCCGTGGGCGCTCATGGAGCGGATACTGGCCACATCTGCCTTTACTTCGAAATGGGTACCATAGATGGATACTTCTTTGGCGCCCCGCATAAGGCGGCCACCCAGGGATTGCGGCTCGCAATAACCCACCAGCAGGATCGTGGTGCGCGGATCGCTGATATTATTGGCGATATGGTGTTTTACACGGCCGGCTTCCGCCATACCGCTGGCGGATATGATCACACAAGGTTCCTTGCGGAAGTTGAGGGCTTTGGATTCTTCGACAGTCTTGATATAACTGAGGCCGGGGAACCCAAAGGGGTCGTTGTCTATTTTCAGCAGTTTGGCTACTGTGCTGTTAAAGTCTTCCGGATGGCTTTTCACTACTTCCGTAGCCTCCAGGGACAGCGGGCTGTCCACAAAAATATCTACTGCGGGCAGCTTACCATTGAGCTGGGCGCGGTTAAGGGCGTATAACAGCTCCTGGGTGCGGCCTACGCTAAAGGCCGGAATGATCAGCTTCCCTTTTTTTACAACACAGGTCTTATGGATCTGTTCCAGCAGGGCATCGTCTGAGGGCGCGGCTTCTGCGTGCAGGCTACTGCCATAGGTGGATTCCATCACGATATAATCTGCCTGCGGAAAAACATCCGGAGAGCGGAGGATGGCATCGCCATAACGGCCGATATCGCCGCTGAAGGAGAGTTGTATGGTCTTACCGTCTTCGGTAACACGCAGGTGCACGGCAGCGCTGCCAATGATATGGCCGGCGTCTGTAAACATGGCCTCTACCCCATCGCATACGCTGAACCATTCTTTGTATCCAACGGGTTTTAAGGCCTCCAGGCTATGTTTTGCATCGTCTACGGTGTAGAGGGGCTCTTCGCGGGGTAAGCCCATACGCCCACGTTTTTTATTGGTGAATTTGAGATCGTCTTCCTGGATCTCCGCGGAGTCCATGAGTAAGACCTTGGTGAGGTCACAGGTGGCATCCGTGCAATAGATAGGCCCTTTGTAGCCCAGCCTTATCAGGCGGGGCACCAATCCGCTGTGATCGATATGCGCATGGGAGAGCAGCATATAATCCACATGGGCGGCATCAAAGCCAAAGTCGTGATTGAGGGCGTCTGTTTCCCTGCCCATTCCCTGGAACATACCGCAGTCCAACAGGATCTTTTTGCCATTCTTTAAAGTAACCAGATGTTTGGAGCCCGTTACCGTGCGGGCAGCTCCATGGAATGCGATCTTCATATGACAAGTCAAAAGTTTACAATAAGGGTGAAAGCGCCCGTGTTAGCAGGCTTTATTTCGAAAGGTAAATGTATAAAAACTAGTGCTCGTTTCACTTTTGGTTTTCGCCTGCCCGTTTAAATGACCAGGTGATGGCGAAGGAGGCAATTAGTGTGCCGTCCTTACTCTCCCCATTACTTTGTACGGTAATGGTCACCGGTTCGCCGGTGGCTACGGTATGGGCGATGGCCGCCTGTATGGCCGCTCCATCCCGGCAGGTGAACCAGGTTTTCTCTTTTGCTTTTTTCATGAAACTAGCCTGCATGCCGGTTACCAGCATGGATACACGCACCGGCGCCACATCTTCTACCTGGGCAATGGCCAGCAGGCCGGAGCTCATTTCCGCCGCCATAGCCAGACAGGCAAAATAGGTGGAGCGGAACGGGTTCTGGGATAACCAGCGGAAGGGTACTACGGTAGTGCAGCTATCCGGCTGGATCTGGGTTACCCTTACGCCTGACAGCCAGGCGCTGGGCAGTTTCCATAAGAGGAATAAGGAGAACTGAACGGGTTTTCTGACCTTATCAATAAAAGCCATAATTATACTATTGATTTGTGTAGAGGGCGGGATTGAGTGCTGCCGGCGACCATTGTTTGAACAGATCCTGCAGCTTTTCTTTGTCGTAGCCGTCCGCATCTTCGAGCAGCGCGGTATTCTGGGTATGGAGGCGGTTGCCTTTTGCATCCAGGATCACCAGCACCGGAAAGCCGAAGCGCTGCGGGTACCCCAGCTGTTGCAGCAGGGGCAGGTTCTTGTTCTCTTTGCTGTAGTTGAGGTGGCAGACCACATAGTTTTGATCTATCTGCTTTGTGAGTGCGGCGTCGTCATGTACTACCTTATATAATCTTCGGCACCAGATGCACCAGTTGCCGCCTATCTGCAATAATACATGTTTATGCTCGCGGGCGGCCTGCTGTACAGCCTTTTCCAGATCTGCCGCGGCATTGGCGCCGGGATCGTAGATATGTTCCAGGTCATAGGGCGCCTGCGCGTTTGCCAGTGAAGCGGAAAAGAGTAGTATGCAACAGATCAGGATGCTTTTCATAATGTGCTAATGTGCTGATATGCTAATGTGCTAATGTGCTAATGATGGCAATTCAGTATTTCCTGGCAAAGCCAGTATTTCCTGTAAATATGTACAAGTTACAATTTTACGGGTATATCGGCATCCCGGTATATTAACACATTAGCATATCAGCACATTAGCACATTAGCACATTAGCCCAGCGATTGCACGTAGGCGTGGATGGCAGTTTGCGCGTTCACGACCGGGCCGGTTTCCGGCGTGGGAACAGGTATGTTCTCTATGGTGGTGCTGAGCCTTACCGCATTGGTATTATCCGCCAGCTGCAGGCGGATGACCTCTTTGGCCTGGGCCTGCAGAGCAGGATCATACAGCGGGAAGCAGACCTCAATACGGCGGTGCAGGTTACGGTTCATCCAGTCTGCGGAGCCCATATATACCTCTTCTTCGCCGCCGTTGTGGAAGATGAATACGCGGGCGTGCTCCAGGAAACGGTCTACGATACGGGTAACGGTGATATTGGGGCTTTCCGGCAGATCAGGCTGTAAACAGCAGATGCTGCGCGCAATAAGCTGTACCTGTACGCCTGCCTGTCCGGCTTCGTATAGTTTGGCGATCATCTGCTTTTCCTGGAGGTTATTCAGCTTGATGATGATACGGGCTTCCCGGCCGGCTTTGGCATGGGCTATTTCCCGATCTATAAGGGCGGAGAACTTGTCTATCAGATTAAACTGCGCCACCAGCAGGTGCTTAAACTTCATAAAGCGGTAGTCTGCCGGTTGCTCGCGGCTCTGGAGGTACAGGAATACCAGCTCCAGCTCGCGGGTAATGCCGGAATGAGCCGTGAGCAGCACATGATCTGTATAAAAACGGGCGGTGCTTTCGTTAAAATTGCCGGTAGCCATAAGGCCGAGGTAGTCCCAGCGGTGGCCGCGCTTACGTTTTACCAGGGCTGTTTTAGCGTGTACCTTAAGACCGGGTATGCTGTATACGATCTTCACGCCGGCGGCTTTCATTTTCTTGGACCAGCGGATATTATTCTCTTCATCAAACCTGGCCTTTAGCTCCACAAATACGGTCACTTCCTTGCCGTTACGGGCCGCGCTTATCAGCGCACTGGCGATGAGGGAGCCGGAGGCGATACGGTACAGGGTCACAAAGATCTCTTTTACATCCGGGTCTGCGGCCGCTTCATTAAAGAAGCGCAGGATATAATCATACCGCTGGTATGGCACATGCAGGAGGATATCCCGCTCCATAATGGCGTCGCAAATACGTTCTGTGTTCTCCAGCAGCGGAATACGGCCGGGGGGCAGTTTGCCATAGGTGAATGCCAGTTGTTTCACAGGCATGGGCAGATCTGCCAGGTCTTTTAAATTATGATAGCGGCCGCCCTGTACAGGCTCACCGGGCAGGATATTAAAGTAGGCGCAGAGGTAGTTCAGGGTTTCATCCGGCATGTCCGCATCATACAGGAAACGGGTGGGGATACCCAGCTCCCGCTTGCGGATCATGGTTTCCACCTGTTCCAGCACATCGCCTTTGAGCTCGTTCAGGTCAGCTTCCGCATCGCGGGTGATCTTGATGCTGTAACAGCCGTGAATGATATAATTGGAAAACAGGAAAGGCAGGTTCTCCTGGATCACATCATCCAGCATGATCATATTATACATACCCTCCTGCGGGGGCAGCTCCAGGAAGCGGGGCAGCTGCTGGCTGGGAATGTTCACCACGACATAGCGCTGTTTAGCGGGTTCGGCTGCCGGGCTGAGTGATACCACCAGGTATAATGTATTATTCTCCAGGAAAAATGTTTGTTTACGATTCAGCCATACCGGTTGCAGGTAAGCCAGTACCCTGGTGAGGAAATATTCCTTTATAAAGGGGCGATGAACGGCAGGGATAGCTTCCTTATAATAGAGATGGATCTGCTGGCGGTTGAGCTCCGGCAGCAGGCTTTGGCTAAGGATCTGTCCAAACTCCTGCAGCTGGCGGTTGATCTCCTGCTGGATGGCGGGGAGGGTATCGGGTGATACCGGCTCCTCTCCTGCTGCGCCGGGATCTTTTTGCAGCAAGCGGTTTACGGCCAGCACAGCGGGCATGCGTACCCGGAAAAACTCATCCAGGTTGGAAGAGAAGATAGACAGGAAGTGGATGCGCTCGTATAGTGGTACCCGTGCATCCTTGGCCATACATAATACCCGGTAGTTAAAGGAAAGCCAGCTCAGATCACGATCGTATAATGGAACTTCAAAAGCCATGGTTCAATAAAAGTCTTTGGTGATGGTCTATTAACCGATAGCCGCTAGTCCTGAATGACTAACGGCTATCGGCTGCAGACTGTTAATCATATATCTTTTACTCCTTCACGGGGAAGAAGATCACTGCAATAATAAAAGCCAATACGGAAATGATCAGCCCAAACATAAAGATGTTGTAGGCTATACGCAGCAAGCGGTATTTATGTCCCAGCACCACGCCCAGGTAGTAGATGTCCTGGATCATGCTGCCATACAGGAAGTCTGCGTCTTCCATCATCTGCTGCATACCCCAGCGGTATTCATCCAGGCCCATGCCGTGGAAGTTGCCAAAGAAAAGCAGGTTTGTTTTCTTCCTTTCGATATCATCCCGGGTAAACTCGCCCCTGCTTACGTTAGGGCGGGTAGCCAGTACGGAGTAGATGATAGTGACCACGCTGGTAGCCAGCAGGATAAAGGAAGGTATGATCAGGTTTGGATTATCTTCGAGCTTGCGCAGCAGTACGGATAAAAGAATGGAGATAATGATGGCGTTGGTGGAGATCATGATATGCGCCTTACTATCTGCCATGGAGCTGAGGCGTATATGGTTCGTGGAGGTCATACGGAACATGGTCTCGATGCCGCGTTCCGGTCTTTTAACCTTTTTCTCTTTCTTTTCTTCCTTTACCTCTTTTGCCTCTTTGGTTTCTTTTTGCTTATCTGCTTTTTCCACGGCGGCGGGCGAAGCGTTCACTACCTGCGGCAGGGAGGGCGCGTCGCCTTTTTTCTTTTCGAGCTTACGCTTGAGCCAGGCTATGTTCTCATCCTTTTGCTGTTTGAGGAGCACCCGGCAATAGTCTGTAAAATACTGGTGGCCTTCGAGGAAGACAAGGTTTTTCTCTGTCCAGGCTACGGAAGATATTTCGTTGCCGGAAACGGTTTCCGCTTCCTGGCGCATTAGTTTGCTACGTTCCTTATAATGTTTGGAGCCCAGGTGAAAGAGGTCAGCATCACAAACAATCTCTTCCAGCAGGTTCTGTGGGGCCTGGGGCATTTTGGTGGCCATGATACAGCTTACCACCTGCTGTTGTACCGCATCCGGCGCCTGCTGGCTATGCAGGAAGGACCGGGCCATAGCGGCGCCATTTTCTTCATGCTGTTGCGGAGGGCCTTGCAGGTAGCCCATATCATGAAACCAGGCGGCTACCAGTACCACCAGCTGATCCTGCTCCTGTAGCCGGTAATGGGCGGCTATCTGCTCTGCTGCCTGGACCACCTGCTGCGTGTGCAGGAGGTTATGGTAGACGAGGTTTGGATGCGGATGTTGCTGATATTGTGTCTTAACATACTGACCGGCAGCTTCTATGATGGGACCTATTTGCATAAATAACAATTCTCAAGTAGGGCAAGTTACTGCATTTTTGACTTAAATTTACCACGTAAATGGCAGAATGCTTAACGCTTATCTAACCTGGAACTATGACTAGACGCTACCCCTTTGTACTGTTTATGCTGATACCGGCACTTCTTTCCTGTAACTCCTTTAACGGACAGGCCAAGAAATATCAGAGCCCCAAAGGCTATAAACTAACAGAGCCACAACGGTTCCGGGTAAGGGAATCTATGCAGGAAATATCCGGCATTGTGTTATTCCCGGATGAGCACCATATCTATTCCATTAATGACGAGCAGGGCAAGGTCTTTAAGATCGATGTGACCACGGATAAACCCTACCCTGCTACCAAATTTGGCCGGAGCGGCGATTACGAGGATCTTGTATATACCCCAAAAGGCTGGCTGATACTGAAGAGCAACGGCACTTTATACCAGATGCATGATACGTTTACGGACAGTGTTACCTCTACAGAATACCATTTCCCCAAAAAAGGTAAACAGGAGTTTGAGAGTATTTACCTGGATACGCTTTCCAACAGCGTGATCATGATCTGTAAGCAGTGCGAGGAGGATAAGGCGCAACGGGCTACCAGCGCGTACCGTTTTCACCTGGACAATTTCCAGTTTGATACCGATCCGGCATACCGGATAGATGTTACGGAGATTGCGCGGCTGGGCGGTATTGATATGAAAAATTTCCGCCCGTCCGCGGCGGCAATACACCCCAAAGAAAACCGCCTGTACATCATCTCTTCTGTGAACCAGATGCTGGTGATCACCGGGCTGGATGGAAAAGTGCAGGAGGTATACCATCTGAAGCACAAATTATTTGAGCAGCCGGAAGGGCTTTCTTTTGCCCCTAATGGGGATATGTATATCTCCAACGAAGCAGGCGAAAGTATTGCCGACATATTGAAGTTTAGCTACAAGCCGTAAATCGCACATCAAAAACGGTAATCTGTACATCAGGAATCAGCATCGTGTTACGATATTCGTATTTGATTTGCCATCAACCGTATCTATTAAAATAACATCCCATGTTCCGTAGAACATTCTTATTGCTCGTTGCCGCCGGCTGGAGCCTTGTTGCACATGCGCAAACAGATAGCGTAGTACAGCGTATCATATTAATTGGCGACGCCGGCGAGCTGCACCAGGACGGCCGTAACCCCGTAGTGGATGCGGTACGTAAACAATTTAACATGCAGGACGCCCGTAATACGATCCTGTACCTGGGCGACAACGTATACCCGCATGGGTTACCTGATGAGAGTTCCTCTGATTACGCGCATGCAAAAGAGATACTTGACTACCAGGCCAACCTGGTGAAGGGCATGGCTGCCAGGGTAATTTTTGTACCGGGTAACCATGACTGGGCCAAGAGCAAACCCAATGGCTGGGAGACCATCCGGAATGAGCAGCAATATGTAGATGGACTGCAGTTGCCCAATGTGCTGTATTTTCCAAAGGATGGATGTCCGGGGCCAGTGGCCGTGCCCATCAGCACAAATGTGACACTGATCGTAATGGACAGCGAGTGGTGGTTATTCCCTTATGCCAAACCCGGGGGCAGCTCAGGTTGCGACTGTAAGGATAAGGAAGAGGTACTGGTGGCGCTGCGGGATATTGTGAACCGCAACTCCGGCAAGCTGCTGCTATTTGCCACCCATCACCCTTTACGCAGCCACGGTATACATGGCGGTTATTACACCATCAAACAACATATATTTCCCTTCACGGACCTGAAGCCAAGCCTGTATATTCCGCTGCCGGTGCTGGGTTCCATCTATCCCCTGGCCAGGGGTGTGTTTGGCGCACGGGAAGACATTCCCCATCCCGAATACCAGGCCATGATAAAAGGGGTGGAAGAAGCCTTTAAAGGACATGGGCCCACGGTATTTGTAGCAGGGCATGACCATGCATTGCAATTATTAAAGGAACAGCAAAACTATTATGTGGTAAGCGGCAGCGGCGCCAAACATGACCGGGTAAAGAAGGGCAGCAACTCCCTTTTTGCCACTTATGGCAATGGTTTTAGCGCGCTGGAGCTAATGCAGGATGGCACTTTACGGGTACAGTACTACCTGGCAGACAAGCTGCCGGAGCCGGTTTATGCCAGTAACCTCTTTAACATACAGGAGATAAAAGCCGCCGCGGCCAGCGGAACGCCGGCTGCTGAACTGCCGGCTTTTGTTACCATGCCCACGGATCCCCGTTACGAAACTGCCAGCGGCCTGCAGCGGTTTTGGCTGGGCAATAACTACCGTAACATATGGGCCGCCCCGTTAAAGTTCCCCGTGTTTGATATCAATAAGGAAAAAGGCGGGCTGAAGATCACCCAGCGTGGTGGCGGCATGCAAACCCGCTCCCTGCGCCTGGAGGACGCCAGCGGCAAAGAATGGGTGCTACGCTCTCTGAAAAAGGATCCCCGGAATGCCCTACCGGAAGAGTTCCGGGAGACATTTGCGGTGGAAGTGGTGCAGGACCAGATCTCCGCATCCAACCCCTATGCCCCATCAGTGGTAGCCTCGCTGGCCAAAGCAGCGGGCATTCCCCATGCGGAGCCTACGTTTGTATACCTGCCCAAAGACACTTCCCTTGGTATTTATGAGAATGATTTTGGCGGGGACCTCTACCTGTTTGAAGAACGTGAGCCGACAAAGGATAAGACCTATAATACAGAAAAATTGCTGGACAAGATCCAGGAAGATAATGACAACCGGGTGGACCAGGAGGCGGTGCTGCATGCCCGGCTGCTGGATATGCTGGTAGGCGACTGGGACCGCCATGACGACCAATGGCGCTGGAGCACGAACGATGGTAAGAAGAGCAAGGGCAAGGAATATTATCCTATTCCCCGTGACCGGGACCAGGCTTTTTTTGTGAGTGAAGGCATATTGCCACGGATTGCTTCCAGGCGCTGGATCCAACCTAAGTTCCAGGGCTTCCGGCCCACTTACCAGGATATAGACGGGTTTGGCTTTAACGCCCGTTATTTTGACCGCTCTTTTCTGAATGCCACCACCCAGGAACAATGGGAGGCGCATACAAAACTGATGCAGCAGCAGCTGAACGACAGCGTATTGGCGGACGCCATCACCCGCTTCCCGGATACGGTACGTCTGATGGCCGGGGACCGCACCCTGCAGGGCTTAAAAGGCCGGCGCGACCTGCTGGGGAAAGAAGCGTTGAAGTACTATCATTTCCTGTCCAAAGAAGTGGATATACCCGGCACTAAAAAGAATGAGCTGTTCTCCGTGAAAAAGCTGCCGGAGGGCAAACTACAGGTTACTACCTATAAGATCAGTAAAGACGGGGAAAGAGAACAGCCTATTTACGACCGCATCTTTGACCCCTCCATTACCAAAGAGGTACGTTTGTTTGGCCTGGGCGGCAGCGACCAGTTCGTTATTAGCGGCGACCACCGCTCTCCTATCCTGGTAAGGATGATAGGCGGTAAAGACAGCGATACCTATGTAGACAGCTCTACTGTTGGCGGTAAACGCGCCCGCATCTATGACCTGAAACAGGGCAAGGATAGTTTTGCCATGAACGGCCGTGACAGGCGGCTGCTCTCCAGCAGTCCGGATGTGATCCGTTATGACCGGATGGCCTTTAAATACAACAAACTGATGCCGCTGGTAGGCGGCGGCTTTAACCAGGATGATGGCGTATTCCTGGGGCTGGGCTTCCAGTATACCGGACAGGGTTTCCGTAAAACGCCATTTGCCGTAAGGCACACTTTCCTGGCTACACATGCGGTGGCCACCGAGGCCTACTCTTTCCGCTACCAGGGAGAGTTCACAGACGCCATTGGCAATACGGACCTGGTACTATCCGCCAACGCCAAGGCGCCGCATAATACCATTAACTTCTTTGGCCTGGGCAATGAGACGGTGTTTGACAAGGCCAACACTATCCAGTATTACCGCTCCCGTTATAACCTGTATAATGCGGAAGGACTGCTAAAAAGCAAACTGGCCTCCAAGGTGCAGTTGTTCTACGGCCCCAGCTTCTCTTACTATGCGCTAGACAAGGACGAGAACGACGACCGTTTTGTAACCAAATTCCCGGACAACGGGCTGGACTCCCTAAGCGTTTTCCAATCCAAATATTATGCAGGCCTGAAAGCCGGCATACAGATCGATACCCGTGATAATATACTGCTGCCCAGCCGTGGTATAATATGGACCACCAGCCTGTTTGGCAACCAGGGGCTGAACCAGGAGAACCGGCATTACCTGCAGCTGCAGTCTGATATGAGCATCTATACCAGCTTTAGGGTACCGGCCAATTTTGTGATCGTGACCCGTTTTGGCGGCGGCGTCATCTGGGGACATTATGAATTCTTCCAGGCGATGCAGCTGGGCGGGGTAGCTAACCTGCGCGGTTACCGTAACTTCCGCTTTTCCGGTAGCAGCATGGTGTATAATAATACGGAGCTGCGCCTGCGGCTGTTCTCGTTCAAATCTTACCTGTTCCCTGCATCTGTTGGGCTGCTGGCGTTCAATGACGTGGGCAGGGTATGGCTGAAGGGAGAAAAATCCGGCGTATGGCATGATGGCTATGGCGGCGGGTTGTACTTCTCACCGGTGAATATGTTTATTATAACGGCTACGGTAGGCGCTTCGCAGGAAGGGGCATTGCCGTATTTTACTTTTGGGTTCAGATTCTAAACAGCTTTTAGCACTAAGCGGATATACAAAGAGGAAGTCCTGGCGGACTTCCTCTTTTGTTTTTTAAGTATGGTTCGTTAAGCTAACAGCTAATCTAAATTCACCTCTACCCGCATGGCCTTCAGGCCGCTGATGCCCTGTAACTCTTCCAGGTCCAGCATTTCGATACCGGGTTTAAGGATGCCTTTGTTCTGCAGGAACTGGATGTACTTACGGTACTCTTCCATTTCCTTGGCATAGGAGTATACCACGGCGATGGTGTTGGGCTGGGTAAGCCGTTCGCCACCGGGTTGTACATGCACCTTATCTATCCTTTTCTTCATGATCTCGTAGCGGATATTATAGGCGCCCTCCACATCAAAGCGGCGTTCGTCCTGGCGGAAGCTGATATCTATGGGATTGCTGTGCGCCAATATAAGCTGGGTGGTTTGCAGGGGCACCTTGAGCTCCTGTTTGAGCTTATGGGTGATCCGGGCCACTTCTGCCATAGAGCTCAGCTGCCACAGGCGCAGGTTGCGCAGGTACAGCAGGTCGAACTTCTGTTGCTGGGAGATGGACTGACCGATGTAGATATTATACTCTATCCCATCTGTACGGTACTTTTCGAAGTAACAGGGGAAGGAGAGCTGTATATTATCCTTTTCTTTATCGAGGTACTTGCTGATCTCCATATTGATCCTGGCCAGGCTTTCTTCGTATTCCTGGCGGTGGTGCAGGATATGACCTTCGGACTTGTCGATGGTCTTGAAGTAGCGGTCCAGGGCAGGCTGCAGCTGTACATTGCTATCGTACAGATGGCGGAACAGCGGGGCGATCTCCTCATTGAGGAAGTCGTTGATCTGCTGCTCTTCTTCCGATACCATGGTGTCGTCTATGCCTTTGAGCAGGTCATCGTTCTTAAAACGCAGCTCTTCCAGCAAGGGCAGGTGGATGGTACCATCTACCTGTTCCAGGGTCTCCTGGATCAGCAGCAGCTGTTCGCGGAGGTCTTCGTGGATGGCATTGCTGCGCTCCACGGAAGAGTTACGGATATCCACAGCTCCGTAGAGGGGGTATACCTCTTCGAAGGTGATGTTGCCAATATCTTTACGCTCGGCGGCCGGCGTATGCAGGTACTGCCAGGCGGCATCCACAAACTTCCATTCCACGGCCGGTTGCAGGGCGGTGAACTGTTCTTTTATAACGCCTGTTACCCGGCTGTTGAGGATATCCAGGCTTCTGCTCAGCAGCAGCACCGCCATGGGATACAACGGCTCCAGTTGCTCCAGCGCTTCCAGGTTGATGGCATTGTCTGTGGTGGAGGCTATCTCCACAATACCCAGCAGCTCGTCCTTATGCATCACCGGGGCCAGCATAAAACTCCTGATGCCTTTGAGGGGCAGGTATTTCAGGAAGCTGTAGGGCTGTATGGTAGCGTCTGTGACATCCGGTATTACCAGGGGTTGCGGGTTCTGGATCACATAGTCCAGCATTTGCTGGAACAGGTGCTGTTGCTGTTTTTCGTTCCCCTTCATGCCCAGCACAATGTCTTTTTCGCTAAAGCGGGACTCCAGCAGGTAGCGGCCATTGATCTTGGGAATGGGCAGCAGGTGCACGGCAGCGTCCCGTAACTGGGAGGCGGCCAGGATATTTTCTTCCAGCTTGCGATAGCTCTGCAGCTCATTATGCTCGTTCATGTTCATGACGAGGTCCTTTACACGGCTGGTTACCTGCTCCTGGGTCACATCCTTTACGGTCCAGATCACAAATCCTTCCAGCGCAAAAAGGCTGAGGGGCAGGATCTCTTCCAGCCAGCTAAGGCATACCTTTTTAAAGCAGAGCTGATCATAGGACAGTTCCGGCAAGGGGCCTTTTACCTTCACTTCCACGAAGCGGGGGTCTACCTTTACCTTTACATATCCTTTTATGCCGCTGCTGTTGTCCGGGGTAGCTACGGTGTGGATGATCTCTGTATCATAGTTCACGGGGAACTTGTATACTTTTTTAAGGATGAGCTTATACAGCCATTCCTTTTTTTCGCGTTCGGCTTTTTCCATGGAAAAGCCGTGGGGGGCGGTGGCGAGGTGCTCGCCATCCTTTGTGAATACCTTTTTGAATTGTTCGGAGTAGTAGAAGATGGCAAATTTGTATGGCATACCGATGCCATATATATCCTTATCCATATCCGCTGTAATGGGGAATACGCTGGCGGCCACTATATCCAGTAATTCCTGGTGGCGCGCTACTTCTTCGGGGCCCTTTAGGGGAGCCATTACACCGGGGGTCTGTTCAAACTTGTCTACCAGCTGGCGGTAATAGGACGCCCTCGTATCACCTTCATCGTCCGCCTTTTCTTTCAGGAACCTCACAAAGGGGGCGAAGGAGATCCTGCTTTCGATGATCCCTTCGTCTTTAAAAACACCTGTTTGTGCGGTTAAAACTCTCATAGTCAACGTGAGTATAATTTAATTCAAATCCAAATATTTTAGCTTTCTTAAGACGGTCACGAACAGTGTATGTGTGCAGGATCAAGCAGTTGGGAAGAAGTAATTTAGGCAAAGTTAACGGAAATTTATGAATGTGCGCATACCCCTAATGTGGGGATGGGTAGGTACAGGAAGGGGTAAAAATAAGCGCTGCCTCCAGGGAAGACAGCGCTTATATAATTAATAATATGATTATCAGAAAGTTATTTCAATCTGGTTCTTCAGCAAATCATCCAGCACATCCCTTTTACGGATAAGATGGGGTTTGCCGTCTTTCACCAGCACTTCTGCCGGTTTAAGGCGGGAGTTAAAGTTAGACGACATTTCGAAGCCATAGGCGCCGGCGTTATAGAACACCAGGAAATCGCCTTCCCGTACTTCGTTGATCTTGCGGTCCCAGCCAAAGGTGTCTGTTTCGCAGATATTACCCACTACGGTATAGATGCGTTCTGTGCCTTTAGGGTTGGAGATGTTGCGAATCAGGTGGAATGCATCGTAGAACATAGGGCGGATGAGGTGGTTAAACCCGGAGTTCACGCCTACGAATACGGTAGCGGTGGTTTGTTTGATCACGTTGGTCTTTACCACAAAATAGCCGCTCTGGCTTACCAGGAATTTTCCCGGCTCAAACCACAGCTGCAGGGGGCGATGGTAGTTCTTATTGAAATTGTTGAAGGCGTCTGACAGTTTTTTACCCAGCTGGTCTATATCCGTTTCCGGATCGCCCTGCTGGTAGGCTACTTTAAAGCCGCTGCCCAGGTCTATAAATTCCAGGTCCGGGAAATGCTCTGCCATTTCGAACATGATCTCCACGCCGCGCAGGAACACGTCCACATCCTTTATTTCTGAGCCGGTATGCATGTGCAGGCCGGTCACCTTCAACTTAGTGCTTTTTACGATACGTTCTATATGGCGCAGCTGGTGGATGGAAATACCAAACTTGCTATCCACGTGGCCGGTAGATATCTTAAAGTTACCGCCGGCCATGATATGCGGGTTCATACGGATGCAGATGGGATAGCTGCCGCCGAATTTATTGCCAAACTGCTCCAGGATGGAGATGTTATCGATATTGATGTTTACGCCCAGGTCTTTGGCGGCAATGATCTCCTGCAGGTCCACGCAATTGGGCGTGAAGATGATGTTACGGGGATCGAAACCGGCTTTAAGGCCCAGCTGTACTTCCTGGATGGATACGGTATCCAGCCCGCAGCCCAGGGAGTTGATGTACTTGAGAACGTTGATATTGGTAAGCGCCTTACAGGCATAGAAGAAACGGGCGTCCGTTTTGGTAAAGGCCTTCTGCAGTTTTTCGTACTGGATCTTGATCTTTTCCGCGTGATACACGTATACGGGGGTACCAAATTCTTCCGCGATCTTTACCAGGAATTCAGCGGAAAGTACATCGCTTTGTTTAGTAGGCATTTATTGCGTAGATTTTAAAACATGAGATCCCGGATGTTGCCGGCGAACACCCAGCGTGCACCCGGGATCAAAAAGATGCGCGAATTTACTACGCAAATATGAGAAAACGTAATGCGGGTTATTCCTCTTCCTTCTCCCCTTCCATGAAACCGTCCAGATCGCGGCGTTCCCGTTTGGTAGGGCGGCCGATCTTACTGATACGTTTACCGGTATAGAAGGTAGCGGCCACGCGCTGGTTATACAGCTGGTCTTCTTCCGTAGTGATATCTACATAATATTTGATCGCTTCTGTGTATTGCTGGCGGGTATGCAGCAGGCCGGTGACCTCGATCTTCCACCGGCGGGCTTCGTTCTTTATTTCGTACTGATCGCCCACACTAACGGTACGGGCGGCTTTTACGGCCGAGCCGTTCATTTTCACTTTACCGGCCTCGCATGCAGTGGAGGCCTGGGTCCGCGTCTTAAAGACGCGGATGGCCCAGAGGTATTTATCCAGCCGTAGCTTTTCTGTTGTTTGCGTTGCAGCCATATCTAACTCACTTTTTGCTCATCTCCGCAAAATGCAGGTGGAAGTAGGGAATGGTCTCGATCCCTTTGTAGAAATTTTCCAGTCCGTACTTCTCGTTGGGAGAGTGCAGGTTATCACTATCCAGACCAAAGCCCATCAGGATGGTCTTTAAACCCAGCTCCTGTTCAAACAGCGCCACGATGGGGATGCTGCCGCCGCCGCGAACGGGGATAGGCGCTTTGCCAAAGGTGCTTTCGATGGCCTTGCTGGCCGCCTTGAAAGCTATATGATCCGTAGGCGTAACATACGGGCTGCCGCCATGGTGGGCGGTTACCTTTACTTTCACGGATTTAGGCGCGATCTCTTCAAAATGGGCTTTGAACAGGTCTGATATCTCATGCCAGTCCTGGTTAGGTACCAGGCGCATGGATATTTTAGCGGATGCTTTGGAGGGCAGCACGGTCTTGGAGCCTTCGCCGGTATAACCGCCCCAGATACCGTTCACTTCCAGCGTAGGGCGGATGCCGGTGCGCTCGATGGTGGTATAGCCCTTTTCGCCCCAGAGCTTATCGATACCCAGGTCTTCTTTATAGGCCGCTTTGTCAAATGGCGCTTCGTTAAGCGCTTCCCTTTCCTTTTCTGACAGCCCGATCACCTTATCATAAAAACCGGGGATGGTGATATGATTGTTCTTATCGTGCAGGGAGGCGATCATTTTGGCGAGGATGGTAGCCGGGTTGGCTACGGCGCCGCCGTATACGCCGCTGTGCAGGTCGCGGTTAGGGCCGGTCACTTCCACTTCCATATAGGCCAGGCCACGGAGGCCGGTATCCAGGGAGGGATGTTCGAGGCTGATCATGGCGGTATCGGAGATCAGCACTACATCTGCCTGGAGGCGTTCTTTGTTTTCTTTTACAAAGATGCCCAGGTTGGCGGAGCCTACTTCCTCCTCCCCTTCTATCATGAATTTTATGTTGCAGGGCAGGGTATTGGTCCTGATCATGATCTCAAAGGCCTTTACGTGCATGTAGAACTGGCCTTTATCGTCTGCGCTGCCGCGGGCAAAGATCTTACCGTCTTTGATCACCGGCTCAAAGGGGCCGCTATGCCAGAGCTCCAGCGGATCGGCGGGTTGCACATCATAGTGGCCATATACCAGTACGGTGGGCAGCTGGGGGTCTATGATCTTTTCGCCGTACACGATGGGGTGGCCGGCGGTGGGGCATACTTCCACGTTATCAGCGCCGGCTTCCTGCAGGCGTTGTTTAACGGCGTCCGCGCACAGTTTCACGTCACCAGCATAGCTGGAGTCTGCGCTCACGGAGGGGATGCGCAGCAGCGCCAGTAATTCGTCCAGGAAGCGGTCTTTGTGTTGTGCCTGGTAATCTTTCCAAACTTGCATAATCAGGAGATTAAGTTTCAATGGGGTGCAATTTAAGGAAAAGTATGTAGCGGACTTTTGCCTATTGTGAGATAAAGCGTGAATAATACCATTATCATATTAACATTAATAAAACCATTAATAAATAAAATACATACCTAAATACCAGATTATAAACAGTGTGTAACACGTGTGGAATAATTTAACTTTATTAACCAACAATTAACTTTTTGTTGTAACTTTTAATAGGAAATTATGGTGCCAAGGACTAAACAAACACCTATAACTGGCGGGGTTACCTTCCTGATGATGATCACCCATAATTTTACCACATTATCGCAAAAAGCAACGATATGAACAGTATTGATGATATGGCCATATTATCAGAATTAAAGCAAGGTAATATAAAGGCGTACCAGTATTTCTTCCTGAAATACTATAAGCCTTTGTGCCTGAAGGCGCATACCATGCTGGGTAATATGAAGCGAGCGCAGGATGCAGTGCAATACACATTTATACGTATTTGGGAGCAAAAGTTATATAATGATATACAGCAGTCTGTAGGTGGTTTCCTTTATCAACAAGTTCATTTAGATTGTCTAAACCTTCTGGCGCAAGAGCCCAAAAATCAAACCGGCGACGAGAAATACCTGTCACATCCCAACGAGAATGCAACGGAACAGGAACTTCGCAAACAAGTATTAAGCGCATTGGACGGCATGCCGTCTGATAAGCTGAAACTGGCGTTAGAAGACATCAATCGCGTCCGGTATAGTAGTTAAACATCGAACTTTTCTTATGATCATATCATATGAAATTTAGCCAAGAACACATTTACCAATTACTGCTTGAGAAGCAATTAGGCGAGATCAGTAAAGACGATGATAAGTACCTGCAGCAGGTAATGCAGTATGATGAACACGTACGCAACTGCTGGATGGAGCTTGAGCACGCCAAGATTGCCACCAACAATGATTTCCTGGACGACCTCCGGGAGGATCTTGCGTGGTGTAAAATAGAAGCCCTGATACGACCCGCTCCTTCTTTTCCCGTGCGCGTAGTGCAATTCCTCAAAAAACACCGTGCAGCAGCAGCTGTTATTGCCTGTTTCCTTACTACATCCGGCGTTGCCGCCTGGTATTTTGGCGGTTACCGTGCCCATGCACCTACGGGTACGATGGCGGCGGCGCCTGACCTGCCGATGGCCGGTACTGCCAGCGCGGTAGCGCCACTGCCAGGTACGGGCGAACATAAACAGGCGTCCCTGGCCATGAATGGCGGTACGCTTACAGACAGCGCGCAGCAGACCCCGATCCGTATAGGGCCTGACACTACACAGCCCAAACTGGCCGCCACCGAGGATGTGCCTATTGCTGTGGAGTGGAATACGCTGACGGTACCGCCTAAAACGGATTACCGGCTGGAGCTGGCAGATGGTACGGAAGTGCATCTGAACGCCAGCTCTACGTTACGGTTCCCCTTTATATTCCCGGGCAAAACGCGCGAGGTATACCTGGAAGGGGAAGCTTATTTTATAGTGGCCAAGAATGCCAAACAACCTTTTATTGTACATACTCCCAATACCTCTGTACGGGCGCTGGGCACAGCGTTCAATATTAACTCCTACGACTCCAGCATGATCGTTACCTCATTGGTGCAGGGCGCGGCGGTGACAGACGTAGGAGATACGCTGGATGTAACGCTGAAGCCTGGTTATGAGGCTATTTACAGAACCGGGGAACGGTTTAAGGTGAAACGTTTTGATGAATCCATTACGCTCTCCTGGCGGGAAGGCATGTACCGTTTCCGCAATAAGGAGCTGCAGGAGCTGGCGCCTGTTATACAGCGTTGGTTTGGTCTTAAATTAGCTTTCGACCGGCAATCGATGGCAGCCCTGCCCTATACAGGATGCCTGGAAAAGGATAAACCGGTGACTGATTTCCTGGATCAGTTATGCAATACCCTGAAACTGGAGTATCATATCTACGATAACACGGTACATTTTAACGCGAAGAAATAATGGAATGGTGGATCAGGAGATGAGTTTTTGCCTGAGCAGGAATTCTAACTTTTCATTCACATCCAGCAGTTTAGCCGTTAGCTCCTTATTTTCCTTACGGAGCGAGAACACTTCAAACGCTTTTTCGATATTATGCTTCAGCTCTTCTTCATTCCAGGGCTTGGAGAAGTATTTATAGACCTGCCCTTTGTTGATGGCGTCTATTACGGCATTGATATCTGCGTAACCGGTAAGCAGGATGCGGATAGGCTCGGGATATTTTTCCAGGATGGACTCGAAGAATTCTATGCCGGTGATCTTTGGCATACGCTGGTCAGAAATAATGATGTGAATTTCTTCCTCCGATAGCACTTTTTCGGCATCTTCTGCGGAGGCTGCCGTAAAAACGGTATAGAGCCTGCGGAAGGACGCTTTAAAAGCATTCAGATTATGTATCTCGTCATCGATATAGAGAATATGGATGTGTTGCGCACTCATTCAAGGAGACTTGATTCTAAGTTAATAAAAATAAATGAGTTACAAACAATAAACCCATTGTTATGTTTAATATAGACCTAATAGCTATCAGGAGGAAAAAATTATTTGACAAAATTATGGATAAACGAAGGATTTTTGTTCTTAAATTTTCAACGGGACTTGTCTTTTTGATAAAGAGAATGTTTTTGCGGTTTCCGTAATTTCGTGTAGGTTTGGTTGGCTCATGTCCAACAGCTGCTATTAAAACACACAGAACCAGCTCCATACATACAGGCATTAACTTCTAATGTGAAAATAAAAACTAAACTGTTATTCAGATGAAAAAATGGATCATTGTAATTGTTGTCCTTGTCTTATTAGGCATGTTTGGCTGTAACAAGTATAACAACATGGTAGGAAAGGACGAGAATGTTAAGAATAAATGGGGGGCCGTAGAAAGCCAATACCAACGCCGGTCGGATCTGATCCCCAACCTGGTGAGCACGGTAAAGGGCGCCGCCAATTTTGAGCAGACCACGCTTACCCAGGTGATAGAAGCCAGGGCCAAGGCCACACAAGTGACTGTGAATGCGGATGACCTGTCTCCCGAAAAGATCCAGCAGTTCCAGGCAGCGCAGGGCCAGCTGAGCGGCGCATTGGGCCGTTTACTGGCAGTAGCGGAAGCCTATCCTGATCTGAAGGCCAACCAGAACTTCCGGGACCTGCAGGCACAGCTCGAAGGCACAGAGAACCGTATTACGGTAGCCCGCAATGATTTTAACACGGCGGTAAACAGCTACAACAGCACGGTACGTACGTTCCCGAATAATATCATTGCCGGTATCAGCGGCTTTGGTCAGAAAGGTTATTTTACTGCGGACAAAGGGGCGGAGAATGCTCCCAAAGTTAGTTTCTAACATATATTGTCTTTATGGGCGCTGCCTCCCCTGCGGCTTACAAAGCATGGGAGGCGGCGGCTGTAAGGTTTACCCTTTAATATTCCACTTATGCGCCTATTTCCTTTTAACAGAAAAGAGCTTTTACCGGAAGCTGATAAAAGCCGCCTGGTGGCGGCCATCCGTTCCGCTGAGCGGCTTACCAGCGGTGAAATAAGGCTGTATGTAGAAAGCCGTTGCGCTTATGTAGATCCCAAGGACCGTGCGGAAGAGATCTTTTCTTCCCTTGGCATGGAGAAAACGCGGCAACGTAACGGGGTGTTATTATATATAGCGCTGCGGGATCACCAGTTTGCCATACTGGGCGACCAGGGCATCCATGAAAAAGTAGGTGATCATTTCTGGCAAAAGGAAGCGACGCTGCTTAAACACCATTTTAAGCAGGAACATGTGGTAGAAGGGATAGAAGCATGTATCAAAGAAATCGGAGAATCGTTGCAGACGCATTTTCCCTATGCCTCCGGCGATGATAATGAGCTGCCGGATGACATTATCCTGGGAAGATGAGGGATTTTTCAAAACCGTACGTATTTATGAGGAAATATTGCTGGCTATGGTTATGCCTATTATTAACTACAGGACTACATGTATTTGCACAGGATATACCGCCGCGGCCCAACCCACCCCGGCTGGTAAACGATATGGCCGGCATATTGCTGCGGGAAGAAGCAGAGGCGCTGGAGCATAAGCTGGTAGCTTATAACGACAGCACCTCCACGCAGATCGCCATTGTGACTGTTAAGACCACAGGAGATTATGATGTTAGCGAGGTAGCGTTGAAAATATTACGCGACTGGGGCATCGGTTCCAAAGAAAAGAACAACGGTCTGGTGATCCTTGCCGCTATTGAGGATCGCAAAATACGGATAGAAACGGGTTACGGCCTGGAGGGCGCAGTGCCGGATGCGATTGCCAACCGCATCATAGGTCAGATCATAGCGCCCAGTTTCCGGGAAGGCCATTATTATCAGGGGCTGGACGAAGCAGTAGATGCTATTGAAAAGGCTGCTGCGGGAGAATATACTGCCATACCAAAGGCTAAAAGCAGCGGCGGCGGGGGCGGCGCTATTTTTGTGATGATTGTTATAGCGATCATCGTGTTGTCGATTATCAACAACCGGCGTGGCGGCGGTGGCACCACTATCAGCCGCAGAGGCTGGGGCGGTTGGGGTGGCATCCCGATGGGTGGCGGATTTGGAAGAAGCAGCGGAGGCGGATGGTCCGGTGGCGGCGGCGGCGGATTTGGCGGCTTTGGAGGAGGCTCCGGTGGCGGCGGTGGCGCCAGTGGAAGCTGGTAGATGGCGGAATTTGTTGAAAAAACATAACCATGTCTTACTTACATGTTCTTAACGGCGATGCTACATTGACTTTATTCCGACAGAGCGATCTGCCGGGAGAAATAGTGGTGTGCCGTGAAATGATGTGTGAAGGGAAGGTAAAGTATACCGATGATATGGCCGCCTTTTTTGAGACCCGGTCCAAACACCTGGAATACCATTACGGCATTGACCGTCAGACCTACTTTGCCAACGTAGTAAAAGAGCTGGAAAGGTTGAAAACCGCTTCCGATTATGAAGAGGTGGTACTGTGGTTTGAATTTGACCTGTTTTGCCAGATCAATCTCCTGTTTATATTGCATTACCTGCGCACGCAGGTGATCCGTTTACCCAAAATAAGCCTGGTATCTATTGACAGTCACCCGGAAGTGACCGATTTCCGGGGCCTGGGTTTACTGATGCCCTATCATTTTCCTGCTTTATTTGAACAACGTATTTATTTAGAGGCTGCCGATATGGAGCTGGCGGCCCGCGCCTGGAAGGCTTATTGCCAGGGTGACCCCCTTACGCTGGAAACCATTAGCCGGGGGCCTACCGGGCATCTGATCTACCTGGGGCCCGCGCTGCAGGCGCACCTGCAACGGCTACCCTCTGTAGAGAACGGGCTGAATGCCATACAGGCATATTTCCTGCGTAAGATCTATATGTCAGACCTGCGATGGTACGATCTGTATGCCCAGTTCTGGGATGATATGAGGATCTATGGGTTTGGCGATTTTCAGCTGGACATCTATATACAACGGATGCGCCGTGCGGGCATGATAGAACAGCATGATGTAATGCTGTCTATTACCAGCCTGGGGCGGGAAGTGCTGAATAACGAGGAAAAATATACCGATTATGTATCCCTAGAGCACCGCTGGCTGGGCGGGTTGCGGTTAATGCATAACCCCTGGCGATGGGATGCGAAGACAGGGACAGTAGTGAGAGTAGAGGAATAGTCATCAGTCTTCTACTAGCGGGAACCATAAGTTAACCCTGGTGCCACTGGGCTGACCTTCTTCGTCTACCATATCTTCAAAATCAAAAGAGGCATCCATATTAAAGCGGCTATTGTACAGGGATAACCTGTCGCGGGTGATCTGCAGCCCGCGGGAGGAATGTGTGAAACCGCTGATCTGTTTGAGGGCTGCGGATTTTTCCCGGCCAATTCCATTATCTTCTATTGTACACAGGATACGGTCCTGCATTTTTGTAAAAGTGAGCAGCAGCCTTCCTTGTTCTTTTTTATGCAGCAGCCCATGCCAGATGGCATTTTCTATAAAGGGCTGTATGATCATGGTGGGTATCTCCGTAAAATCCGCATCTATGGCGGGATCTATGACTATCTCATAGTTAAACTGGTCTGCAAAACGCAGTTTTTCCAACTCCATATAGTTCTCCAGCATGTTCACCTCTTTAGAGATGGGGATGGTATTTTGCTGCGAATGGTCCAATACGCTACGGATCAGTCTTGCAAAACGGTTAAGGTAAGAAAGCGCCTGCTCCGTTTCGTTCTTCATCATAAAGGTCTGAATGGAGTTCAGCGCATTAAAGATGAAATGCGGGTTCATTTGCGCCCGCAGGGCACGCATTTCCAGCTGGGCCATCTGTTGCTGCATCTGCGTTCTTTGGCGGGCTTCTTTTTTGATAAGGTAAATGCGCAGGCGGAAATACAGGTAGATCAACGCAATAACCAGCAGGCCGCAGAGGATCTTGAACCAGGTAGTTTGCCAGAAAGCCGGTTTTATGTTGATGCGCAGGGCGGTGGTATGGGCAGAGAAGGTGCCCGCCGTGTTCACGCTGCGTACTTTAAATGTATAATTACCGGGAGGCAGGTTGGTATATTTTGCTACCAGCAGCCCTTCCGCATTTACCCAGTCTTCATCCAGGCCATCCAGCTGGTAGAAGTAGCGGATCTTTTCGTGGTGGTATTGCAGGCTTTTGAACTCAATGGAGAGAAAGTTCTGCCGGTATGAGAGCGTTACGGGCTGGCGTGCATCAATGGCGGCATCTATCTGTATGGTGCTGTCCATGGCCTTGAGGCCCAATATACTTACATCCGGCGGGGGCGGCGCTACTTTTAACACCGCGGGATCAAAGGCAACAAAGTGATCAGAAGCCCCTACCAGCATACGGCCATCCTGCAGTTGCAGGATACGGCGCCGCACCCGGCGGTTGTTATCGATGATATCATCTCCCTGCACAAATGTTTCCAGGTTAAACAGCTTGCGGTTAAAGCGGTAAAAGCCGTATTCCGTGGTGAACCACAGCGCCCCATCGCCATCCGGGCGCATACACAGCACCCATTCATTAAACAGGATACCGTTGATCTTGAGGGGCTGTTTGGTGCGGCGGTTGGTATTGAATACCCATAATCCGTGATCTGTACCAGCTATGAGGGTGGTATCATCGGCCTTATATAGGCAGGTAATATTGTTAATGGTTAGCTGATCCTGCCGGAAATTTTCCCGGGTGACCATCTGGCCGGTCACTTTATTGAACAGGAGGAGGCCCGCGGTGCTGGTAGCGAGCCACAGCATAGAATCGCCCTGGCTGGCGATGTCCATTACGGAGGTCTGGCGGTGGATCTTCTCCAGCAGTTGTGGATAACCGTAAGCTTTTTTTGTATGCGGGTTCCAGCGGGCCAGCCCTTTTTTGTAGAGGCCGACCCATACTGCGGTATCACTTTCCACA
This sequence comes from Chitinophaga agrisoli, assembly GCF_008386695.1. Classification (GTDB taxonomy): domain Bacteria; phylum Bacteroidota; class Bacteroidia; order Chitinophagales; family Chitinophagaceae; genus Chitinophaga; species Chitinophaga agrisoli. Next base: position 1,790,679 of record NZ_VUOC01000001.1, on the reverse strand, counting down.
TACATGTTCATGAGGGTTTGCTCCTGGAAAGCATCCGAGGTATAGTGCCCTACGAAGCGCCCTTGCTGGGGATCAAATTCTGAGAGGTAACCATTCTCCTGTCCTACCAGCACATGCCCGTTCTGCAGTTCTGAAAAACTCCAGACCAGGCCGCGCATTTCCGGGAGGGTATAGGCAGAATCGCCAGCACCATGTATAAAATTATGTTTGAGGCCCAGGCGGCTGCTGAACCAGCTAAAGCCCTGTCCCCAGTAGCCGGCAAATATATCTCCACTGCGGGTCTGGAAAAGATCGGTGACCTCTGCCCGGGGCAGGCAGAGGGAGGTGCCGTTAAAGACGGTGCGGTGGTCCATCATCCGGAAGGTGCGGTTGTGCAGGCTCAGGATGTTCACGCCCTTATCTGTACCTATCCACAGGTGGCCCTCGCGGTCTGTAAGGAAGCAGTTAGATTCGAAATCGTAGTGCAGCCCCTGGTCATCCGCATTCTCCGCGCGGATGTTCACGTTAAACTCCTGCAGCTCGTTATCATAGCGGAAAATACCGTCGTTTTCCGAAGCCACCCAGATATTATGGTCCAGGTCTGCGGTGATGGCGTATACATCGCCCAGGCCCAGCACCTCCAGTTTTTTAGTGACAGGATCGTAACAGTACAGCCCTGCGCCGCGGGAGGCGATCCACATACGCCGCCGGTAATCTATAAAGAACCGGCGTACGCTATTACCTATGCGGAAGATGGGGAGTTGGTCCGGGTTATGGTCTGCATTATAGACGTGTTTGCGATCACGATCCAGCAGAAAAATACCGTGGGTGCCGCTGATCCACAGGCCGCCATCCTGGTCTTCGATAATAGCGCTATTCATTTGCAGGCGCTGCGCCTCCGGGATAAAGGTGGCTTTTTCAAAGCTATGGCTGCTATCATCATAACGCAGCAGCCCCTCCTGGGTGGTGGCCCATATAACGCCGGTATGGTCTTCTACAATGTGGCTGCATTGCAGGTTACCCTGGGCGCCGGGCGGGATATCCACTTTAAGGGCTTTAACGGCATTGGTATTAGGATCGTAGATGCGGATATTATCCGGAGCGCCCATCCAGATACGGCCTTTACGGTCTTCGCAAAGACAGATATCATCATAATAGATGGTGCCGGGCACTTTATCGAGATTAGCAACGGTGAGCAGGTTGCTGCCATCATACCGTTGCAGGGCGGTGCTGGCTATCCATATAAAACCTTTCCTATCCTGCAGGATAGCGGATACATGGTTACTGGCCAGGCCATTCTGTATATTCAGATGGGAGAAGGAGTAGGAAATATGCGGTTCCTGGGCAAAAAGAGGTTGTGTAAGCAGTAAAATGCAAAGCAATGAAAGGATGATCTTACGTAATTTCCATACGTACATAGGGACATATGCAAACAGTCTGTTTTCTTTCACACTCTTCGTTTTACATGTTGGTTGATGCTGGCGGGACGGTACCAGCCAGCAAGATACGAAAAATGCTAGAGGCCGACAGCCGCCTTGTACTTTGCTTCGTCAAATTCCTTTTCGCTTTTGGCCACTACGATGGTGGCCACGCCGTTGCCTATCAGGTTAGTGATGGCCCTGGCCTCTGACATAAAGCGGTCTACGCCAATGAGGATGGCCAACCCTTCTACCGGTATTACCTTAATAACAGTGAGGGTGGAAGCCAGTACGATAAAACCGCTGCCGGTAATGCCCGCAGCGCCTTTGGAGGTAATGACCAGGATGCCTATGATGGTGATCTCCTGCGCCAGGCTCAGATCCACCCCAAATACCTGGGCCAGGAAAATAACGGACATGGACAGGTAAATACTGGTACCATCCAGGTTAAAGGAATAACCGGCGGGTATGACCAGGCCTACTACGGAGCGGGAGCAGCCCAGCTCCTCCAGGCGTTCCATCATACCCGGCAGGGCGGATTCTGAAGAGGAAGTACCCAGTACCAGCAGTATTTCATTACGCACAAAGCGCAGGTATTTCCAGAGGCTGAAACGGTAAAAGCGGGCAATAGCGCCCAATACAAGAAAGATGAACAGGAACATGGTCAGGTATACGCAGCCCATAAGCATGGCCAGGGGTTGTAATGCACGTAAGCCAAAATTGCCAATGGTAAAGGCCATGCCGCCAAAAGCGCCCAGGGGCGCCAGCTTCATAATGACTTTCAGGATATTGAAGAACACCTGTGCTATCCTTTCGAGGGTGTTCAACAGCGGAACGCCGGCCTCCTTCATGCGGGAAACGCCGTATCCAAAGAGGATGGCGAATACCAGCACCTGCAGGATATCGCCTTTGGCAAAAGAATCGAATACGTTGGAGGGGATGATATGGAGGAAAAAATCTGCCCAGTTCATACCTTCCGCGGCTTGCTCTATTTTGGTCACGGCGGCTACATCCACATGTTTAAAAGCCACGCCATGTCCGGGTTTTACCCAATTGGCCACTACCAGGCCTATAATGATGGCCAGGGTGGTAACGATCTCAAAGTACAGCAGGGCCTTCCCTCCTACCCGGCCTACCTTCTTCATATCGCCCATGCGGGCAATGCCCAATACAATGGTGAGGAAGATGATGGGGGCGATGAGCATTTTGATGAGGTTAATAAAACCATCGCTGATCAGCTTAGCCGTGGGGGCAATGCCGGGGAATAACATGCCAGCCAGAATACCTAATATGATTGCAATAATAACCTGGAAATAGAGGTGCCCGAAGATCCGTTTCATAGTAATCCAAAATACAAATAAACTCCGGTTTTCTGCTACGGATGTGTCAGGCGGCAAAGGGGCATAAAAAAGCCCCCCGGTTTGTCCGGAGGGCGTAATGCATTACGGACCAGCACCGAAGCGATCCTGATCCGCCAATTATATTTTTACCGTTTATGCGTTTACAGCAGTGATACCGGGCAGTTCTTTTCCTTCAAAGTACTCTAGCATAGCGCCACCGCCGGTGGATACATAGCTTACTTTATCTGCCAGGCCAAACTGGTTCACCGCCGCAACAGAGTCGCCGCCGCCTACCAGTGAGAAAGCGCCCTGGGAGGTGGCTTTCACGATAGCGTTTGCCACCGCTTTAGTGCCGCCCTGGAAGGCTTCCATCTCGAACACGCCCATAGGACCATTCCACAGGATGGTCTTAGACTGCGCGATCACATCGCTGAACAGCTGTACGGATTTTTCTCCGATATCCAGGCCCATCCAGCCAGCGGGGATATTATCGTTAGACACTACCTGCGTATTAGCATCCGCCGCAAACTTATCCGCGGCTACGGAGTCTACGGGCAGTAACAGCGCTACGCCTTTAGCTTTTGCCTTTGCCAGCAGCTCGTTGGCCAGGTCCAGCTTATCATTTTCGCAGAGGGAGTTACCGATCTCTTTGCCCTGGGCTTTGAGGAAAGTGTATGCCATACCGCCACCGATGATGATGTTGTTGGCCCTTTCCATCAGGTTTTCGATGATCAGGATCTTATCGCTCACCTTAGCGCCGCCCAAGATAGCGGTGAAGGGACGTTCTGCGCTGTGCATCACTTTTTCCGCATTGCCTACCTCTGCTTCCATGAGCAGGCCAAACATGCGGGCGTCTTTAGGATAGTACTGTGCGATCACGGCCGTAGAGGCGTGGGCGCGGTGGGCTGTACCGAAGGCGTCATTCACATACACATCGCCCAGTTTAGCCAGTTCCTGTGCAAAGCCGGCGTCACCTTTTTCTTCCTCTTTGTGGAAGCGCAGGTTCTCCAGCAGCAGCACTTCGCCCATTTGCAGGTTGGCCGCCGCTTTCTCCGCTTCCGGACCAATGCAGTCTTCCGCGAACTTAACGGTACCGCCGCCCAGCAGGCTTACCAGGTGGAATACCAGGTGCTTGAGGGAGTATTTATTAGTAGGGCCATCTTTGGGACGGCCTAGGTGGGACATTAATATAACGGCGCCGCCATCATTCAGGATCTTTTTGATGGTAGGCACGGCTGCGCGCATACGGGTATCGTCCGTGATCTCGAATTTGTCGTTCAGGGGAACGTTAAAATCCACGCGGATCAGCGCTTTTTTGCCATTAAAGTTATAACCGGAGAATTTACTCATGACCTAAGTTTTGTGGAGGTGAAAAGTAAAGGGTGACCAGTGAAGCGTGAATCGGTTTATTCACTTTCACTACTCACCCTTCAGCTTATAATGATATTGACTAGCTTATTTGCTGATCAGTCCTGCAAAGTGTTTCACGGTGCGCACCAGCTGAGACACATAGCTCATTTCGTTATCATACCAGGATACGGTCTTCACCAGCTGGGTATCACCCACGGTTACGATCTTAGTCTGGGTAGCATCGAACAGGGAACCGAAGTTCATACCTACGATGTCAGAGCTAACAATCTCGTCTTCAGTATAGCCATAAGATTCGTTGGCAGCGGCCTTCATGGCAGCGTTCACTTCTTCTATGGATGTTTTCTTAGACAGGATGGTTGTTAATTCTGTGAGGGAGCCGGTGATAGTGGGCACGCGTTGTGCACCGCCATCCAGTTTACCTTTCAGTTCCGGCAGAACCAGGCCGATCGCTTTAGCGGCGCCGGTGCTGTTGGGAACGATGTTGGCAGCAGCAGCGCGGGCGCGGCGCAGGTCACCTTTCGGGTGCGGAGCGTCCAGGGTGTTCTGGTCGTTGGTATAGGCGTGGATGGTGGTCATCTGACCGGCCACGATACCGAACTTATCGTTCATTACCTTAGCCATAGGGGCCAGGCAGTTGGTAGTACAGGAAGCGCAGGAGATAACGGTTTCGCTACCATCCAGGATCTCGTGGTTTACGTTGAATACGATGGTTTTCAGGTCGCCGGTAGCGGGAGCAGAGATCACTACGCGTTTAGCGCCTGCTTTCAGGTGGGCTTCAGCTTTCTCTTTATCGGTGAAGAAACCGGTGCACTCGATCACCACGTCGATACCGTGATCTTTCCAGGGAATCTGGGAAGGATCTTTCTGAGCGTATATCTTTACTTCGTCGCCATTAACGGAGATGGAGTTTTCAGAGGATTTCACTTCTGCGTCGAACCTACCCTGCGCGGAATCATATTTCAGCAGATGCGCCAGCACTTTCGGGCTGGTGAGGTCATTGATTGCTACAACATCAATACCAGGCATTTTGTAAATCTGACGGTAAACCAAACGGCCTATGCGACCGAATCCATTAATACCGATTTTAAGAGTCGTACCCATTTTACACTGTGTTTGAATTGAAAAATAGAGATGCGAATTTACAAGCTATACAGGGATTAATCAATAGAAATTTGCGTTAAGCAATTTTTTTTTGGAAATATGGGGGGAGATATTACCTTTGCAATCCCAAACAATGACGCCGCGTTGGTCAAGGGGTTAAGACGCGTCCCTTTCACGGATGAATCACGGGTTCGATTCCCGTACGCGGTACGAGGTTAATAAAGGCTGCTATAAAGCAGCCTTTATTATTTTGAGAAATTCCCACATCCCGTACCCCTCATTGCATTTAAATGACCCGGCCGTTCCATTCGTAGCCCTTAATACCCCAGCTTGATAAGCGGAACCCTTGGAGAACTAACCAGTTTCATACGCTCTGAAAGATTGCGCTATCAGTTTCAAGTTAAATAGTTTAAATATTTTATATGTTTGTTCTCAAGGGCAACCGGGATCGTATTAATTCCAACACCATGTTCAGAACCAACTTTAATTCAGACCATGCGGGAAGCTATACACAATGCGCATGGATTGTGCCTCCCTACCGGTATAGCGATCTCGGCTATACATGGGAAAGACAGGGAGAGGATTAAGTCCTTATTGCCTCCATGTTTTTTGTCGCGAACTTGATATCGCGACATTTTCGCGACATATTTTGTCGTGAAATCTTTAGTTCCTTACTTACCGCCCAAAATGGGTTTCAATACGGGTGCAGAGAAATTAACGGATTTCAGCGTTTTCTCATCTGAAGAACGGTATACTACAAACATGCCATCTATCTCCCGGTAATAAGCATCTGTGTTAAGGTTAGCCCGGTAATGGGCGATGGTCTTTTCTGCTTCCTCCACTGTTTTGCAGGCTTTGCTCATATTGGAGCGGTGCACTTCATTGAACAGGTCCGGGAAGGTATTACCCAGACCAAACTCCAGGGCCGTGCCGGTGAGCACATATTGCAGGTCGCACAACGCATCGGCAATTTCTACGAGGTCGTTATTTTCGATGGCTTCTTTCAGCTCCTGTAGTTCCTCTTCGAACAGCTGTAGCCGCAAGGCGCATCTTTTGGCGGAGGGGATAACGGGTGTGGCCTCAACAGGCACTTTAAAGGTGTGGTGGAATGCGGCTACCTGTGTGAGTACTTTCAGATCTTTCATTGCTACGCTGTTTTGAGTGTACGAAAATAGCATAACGGGGGGAAAAGCGGAAGGCCGCCTTTGGGGTGAGGCAGCCTTCCTTTCATGGTTGTAGGGGGATATAAGGGGATTATCAGGGGTTATAAGGTAATTTCTTTCCAGTTGGCAGCGCCGGTTTGACCGTCAGCAGCGGCGATGTAGACCCATTTCTTATCTGGCGTTACCGGTACGGTTGCGGCAAGGTTCATGATCTCAAAACCGTTTACGCCACATTTTCCTATAAAGCTGTTGTTTACCGGGGATACCCAGGACTGGTACATTGTTGTACAATTAAAGAACTGGTTATCCTTCACCGCTGCATATGATGTGCTTACATTACTGCCAGGCGTGGCGGAAAAATCTACCGCAACAGCGCAATCCATAAAATGATTATTGGTAATAGCCGTAAAGCTGGCTACATCATTAAAGCCGACGCCTATATGATCGTTGGCCTTTATGGTGTTGTGCCTGATATAAACGTGCACCGCCCGCTGGATATAGATCAGCCTATCTGCATTCCCTTCCAGGTAATTGCCCTCTATGAGAATGGGCGTATAAGGGGCCGTTGTGTTATAGACCGGTACCATCACGGAGATACACTTGCCGGTGGAAATAATGCGGTTATTACGGATCACCGGGCCGGCATCACTGAGGTCGGGGATCAGTGTAAGATCCCCTTGCAGGGTATTATTGGCGATCACTACATTTTTTGTAGCCTGTATGAGCATGTTCTTTTCGAAGATGCCGTCTGTTACTACTATATCCCGGCTGCCGAAGATCGATAACGAGCGTTTCAGGCGGATCGTCCCGGGAGGATCAGGGGGCAATACAATATTATCCCTTATTTCTGAGGTACCGAAGCTAACCGCGCCGGAAATAGTGGCTTTGCCGGCATAGTAGACGGAATAGTCCACAAAACATTTGGCGGATGAATTGGCGTGAAATGTATTGGCCCAGCAGCCAAAGTAAAGGCCGTAACCTTCTGCCATATTTCTGACCACATTACCTACAAATACATTGTTATAGCTACGGGCATGACAACAAATGCCGAGTTCATCCAACGGCCTCCCGCCACTGCCTTCTACCGTATTATTACAAACACTATTGTTATTGGACATCATTACAAGAATAGCCGCATCGCCACCGTGGGTATAATTGCAGGTATTATTGCTGATCCTGTTGCCGGTGCTAAAGGCATCTACAACTATACAACGGTAAGTATTAGTAGTGATCGTGCAATTTGTAACGGTGCTCCATGCGGACTTGTTCATCAGCGCAATACCACCATTTTGCAGCACGAGCTTATCAATGCGGCAGTTACGTATCTGCTCCAACAGGATGCCATTTTGTACTTCTGCAACAAATTCAACTTTGAAATCGCTGAGCCATACATCTCTTACGCCGATCAGTTTGCGGAAGGGCGCGTCTTTGGGACAATCGAATAGTGTAGGCCGGTTAAGGGTAACCGTAGTGGTTGTTTTGGCTACTACTGTAAATACCTCCATTTGTGCCAGCGGGTTATCATAGTTGTTCCACTCCGCCGAAAACGCTACATTCTCTAAAATGGCCCAGGCATCACCAAAATCGTTATAGGTATACACTACATCTCCAATATTTACCTGTGTGGTACTGGCTACCGGCAGCGTAACGCTTCCTTTGGCAACATCCGTGGTTAGCAGCACATTGTCATAATCCTCGCCATTTGCAGGAATAATTTCGTCTAAGTACTTGGTACTAAAACCATAATTCCTGACGCCTCCCTTCTCTCCTCTTATCTGGCCGGAAGCGCCTATTTTTAATACGCTGATGCTGCCGGCGCCGGTGATGACCGTGTTATCTTTTAACCAAAGACTGCCGTTGCACAGATAGGTACCCGGTGATAGCTTGAGGGTGTAGCCATTCTGGCTGCAAAAATCAATTGCCTGCTGTACGGCGGTAATATCATTGGTAGTACCGTCGCCTTTGGCGCCAGCCCATTTTACATCTATGATGTGCATGTGCAGACGTTTCCAGCGACCGGTAGCATTTGGGGCTTTTATTGTGACGATGCCATCTTCGGCGTCCGTAGCAGCATCATCCCAATAAAAGGCCCCTCCGCCACCGTCGCCGGGCGTATAATATCCCAGTACATGGCTATATTCATTTGGGGCAGCGCCATTTGTACTTTTCAGGGTTGCGATCGAGGTTACTGTCATTTTTGGGGTTTGGGTTAACAAATATGTTATATGCAAAGTAACGGGTGAGTTACGCAATGGATGTGCGTGTGGTGTAGTGAGTTTTGTGGTAGTATCATTGTATGATAAATTACCACGTAAAACGGTATAAGGAGTATATGGGACGTACGGTGTATAGGTTGATCCCGTATGTTTGGCAGGAAAAAATTTGGTAATTAGTATCTTTTGTGTACTTTTGCCATCCCCTAAACGGAAATGCCGCGTTGGTCAAGGGGTTAAGACGCGTCCCTTTCACGGATGAATCACGGGTTCGATTCCCGTACGCGGTACAAGGAATGATAATAGAAAAAGCTCACCATCCGGTGGGCTTTTCTGTTTTTAAATCAGTCTGCTCTAGCGATAATCCGTCTTCGTGCAAACTTCTCCATCACTGCTTCAAATAATGAAGCGCCATGCATCCGGATTTGAAATTAACGGTATTAACCAGCTTTAAATTAAGTTTTTCCTGAAGGCTTCCATCAGGAATCAATTGCCTTCCTTTTCCCACGATCACCGGGTGGACAACCAGATTAAATTCATCGATAAGACCTGCTGCAATCAACTCTGGCAGCATGCTTACAGTATCCACTGAAATCTTTTTACCGGGCTGTTGTTTCAGTTTCAGGAGCTCTGCCGCAGGGTTGCTATGAACAATTCGCGTTTTTTCATCACCGGTGTCTAATGTTCGTGAAACGACGACCCGATCGATAGCGCTCATTCTTTGGGCAAATTTATTTTCAGCTGGTGAGCCGGATTGATCTTTTGCGACATCGCTCCAATAGGGAAACATGAGCTGATACATGACACGGCCGAAAAAGAACAGATCGACGTCGTCCATCATTTCTGTAAAGTAATCCATCAACGCTTCATCTGGAATAGCAAAAGTGTGATCGCAATAGCCATCCAGGCTAATGTTCATGCCGAATGATACAGTTCTCATTTTACTGGTTTTTGTTTGTTAAGCTTATAAGCCAAAAATAAGGGAGGTTGTAAATATTTTGAGGGGGTTTTGCGACAAAAAGGAGGGGGTGTTATGAAGTTAAATCTCCTGAATGAATGACAACTTAGCCTTCAGGCTCTCTATTAATCTATCTGCTAAAAAAACAAGCATGGGTCTAATATCGGCGTCTGATTCTTCAAAGCATTTTAAATACTCCGGTCTATCAACGTTCTGAATAAATATTGGCGGATATCCCTGCTTCAATAAAATAAGATTGGTGATTAGCCTCCCTATGTTCCTTATGAAGCGCTTTTATATTTTCTTCAGTGAAACTTTCAGAACGATAGTTTTTGAAAACGTTATCTAAAACATTCTGATGATTGATCAAGTCTAAAAGTTCTCCTGTAGCTGCGTTTTGCGGTGTAATAAAATCCTTAAGTAGTTTGATGGTCTGTCCGTAGGTAAGGGTAAGCCCTTCTATTTTATTGGAATTGTAGGTGAAGTCAACTTTTACTCTTTCAAGAAATGCGTCGTCCCAATCTTTATCAGTGGCAAGCGCAGATACCTGGCTTTTAAGGAAATTAATTTCTTCTAATTTCTTTTCAATCATCATTTAAAATCAATCTCGTAATCAAATCCCTTAGATCGCAGTTTATTAAGCCATTTGTTATATAAATTCTTACCAATTACCAGCTTCCCTTCTTTCATATAAAGCGTGTCTCCCAATATAAAGGTTTGGAGATCCGGTTTAAATTCCGGTTCCAAATCATCCAGAAAAATAGTTTCCTTCTGTGATAATCTCCACAAGGCATTAATTTTTTCCGAAATTGTAATAAGCTGGTTCATAATTATATTAAGCAACTATGCGATACAAATTTAGGAAATTTTATCTGTTAGAGGTCCGTCGCGGACGCAGTTACTTAATATATCAATTTTACACAATACCAGTTAGTACCTACCCCTGCAACACCGCCCTCAACGGTTTCCTGCTATCCATTTTCTCCTTAGAATTCTCCGCCACGCTGCTCATAAACGACACAGACAGCTGATCCCCGTTAAACACACATTGCATCCGGTCTCCATGAAAAGTCTCCACAAAACGCAGATTCAGCTGCAGGGTACTGTCATTGATCCAGGTAGCGGTACCGGCTACCCTGGTAGGCGCTTTATTGAGGTTACCCTCCGGGAAGGCGTATAACTGGCGGGCTTTATTCAGCTCCCATTTTTCCCATCCGAAGTTCAGCGTTACAGTATCGGTATCCGTTTTAGTAGTGAGCGTGCAGCCGCTGCGGGAAAAGGCGAACTGCAGGGAATAGGCATGCAGGTCGTTTTTGTCTGCCAGCCATTGTCTCATATGAATATGTTGGAACAGCGATGAGGTGGTGGATCCTTTCACTACCGGCAGGCTCAGGCTGGACAATGTTTTTTTCAGTGTTGAGGCGGCGCGGGCATCCTCTGGCAGTGAACCATCCTGCAGGGCGGGCAGCAGGTGTTCCCAAATGATGTTCAGGGATTTTTGCATATCCGGCGTTTGGCTGGTGACGGCCAGCACGGCATCCTTGTCCGGCATTACGATACAGTATTGCCCAAAGGCGCCATCTCCGCGGAAGGCATTGTGGGTGCAGCGCCAGAACTGGTAGCCGTATCCCTGTGACCAATCGCCGTTGTTTACCTGGGAGTCTGTTTGATGGCTGGTGGCATCTTTTACCCAGCTGGCCGGCAGCAGCTCCTTGCCCATCCATTGGCCCTGCTGCAGATAGAGCTGGCCCAGTTTGGCAATGTCCTCTGTTTTTACGCGCAGTCCGTAGCCTGCGGTATTCAGTCCCTGCGGAGAGGTTTCCCAATCATAGCCGGTGATCTCCAGCGGCTGGAACAAACGTGGCGCCAGGTATTGCTCCAGTGTTTGGCCGGTGATGGTATGCAGGATAGCGCCCAGCATATAGGTAGCGCCTGTGTTATACAGGAAATGTGTGCCTGGTTTAAATACAACGGGATGTTCCAGGAAAGCCTGTGTCCACGGTTTGGTGGATGACCCCATGACGGGCATGGTATCTGTTTCGTGCCCGGTATTCATGGTCAGTAAATTCTTTACGGTCATAGCCTGCAGGTTCTCACTTGGGTTGGCGGGGACCTCCTTGGGAAAAAAGGAGATCACGGGCGTATTGATATCCAGTTTCCCTTCTTTTACCAGGAAACCTATAGCCGTACTGGTAAAGCTTTTTGACAGGGAGTACAGGGAGTGTACAAATTCCTGCGCAAAGGGGTTCCACCACCCTTCCGCCACCACTTTACCATGCCGCAGCAGCATAAAACTATGCCAGCTGATGCCGGAGGCATTGGCAGCTTCCACAAAAGCGAGTATGCCTTTGGAAGAAACGCCTTGTGATTCCGGGCTGGCATGGGGGAAGAAACCTCCGGGCGCTGCCGCCAGCAGCTGGGATACCGGGCTCAATGCGAAACCTAAACCTGCCAGGCCCACCCCGGCGGTTTTTATGAAATGTCTGCGGCTATTCTGCATGATGTTGGATGTGTTATACGTAAGGAATGGATCGTACAATATACAAAATACCTGTCAGCGTTTAGCCGCAGTATAGTGACAGGACGCTCATTTTTTAGATATCCGGCCGTTAAAAGACGGCAAGATCATATACCGGCAGGACCAGTGACCGCCTGGCAGGCAGCCTGCAACGGGCCGGTTATCAGCTTACCAGGATCAGCGCCGGGTTGACCTTTGTCATTCTTTACCCCCGTATGGGTGGGTAACTTACAGTTAAAACCGGATCACTATGAAAAAACTGTTATTAGCCCCATTACTCCTGCTGTCATTGGCCAGCTTTTGCCAGAAACGCGGATATGCATACCCCGGTATGCAACCGAAAGCGAAAATATTATCCTGCATCATCAATAACCGGCATCAAGCCTCCTGGATGGAAGCGGCCTACCGCAACTATGGCCATTTTGTTACCAGGGCCACTACGCCCATGTTCATGCAAAAAAAGGGGGTGGCCACCATTATGTACCCTGGCATCAGCAGTAACAGGACCGTATATGTGTCTGAGGGGCAGGACGTTGCCGCCACCTCTTTTCAGCCTAAATTATCCATGCGGGTATCCTGGCGGTTGAACTAATTCCCTTTTGCGTAAAAAGTTTTCCGGATTATTAAACAAGGTATAGCCCTTCATAGGTGATTTTTGCGGAAATTTCCATCTATCGACCATGAAGCAAGTTGTACAAATTATCCTATTATTATTACCCTTATGCGGGTTTGCCTATACGAACGAAGAAAATGATTTTGGGACCATTAAAGGTAAAATAACTACGAACGACAACCGCCCGGCAGCGGCTGTTACCATCCTGATAAAAGACGCACATAAGACCACCCTCACAGGTGAGGATGGGACTTTTACCCTTAGCCGGGTACCGGCAGGCCCTCACCAGCTGGAAGTTTCCCTGGTAGGTTATGAGACCCTGGTACAGGAGGTAACGGTTGAAAGAAATAAAGTAACTGCGGTCAGTTTGCAGCTACAGGTATCCAGCACCCAGTTGCAGGAGATCACCATTACCGGCAGCCATAATAAATTTGGCCACCGGGAGAGCGAGCAGATCGCCCGCCTGCCCATTAAGAACCTGGAGAACCCGCAGGTATACCAGGTAGCCGGCAAAGAACTGATCAAAGAACAGGTAATCACGGAACGTACGGACCTGTACCGGAATATACCCGGCGCGGTGCCCAATTTTGCAGCGGGCGGCTCCCAGGGGATGACCATACGCGGTTTTGCCAACTCCATGGGTATGCGCAATGGCATGGTGACCAGCGCTATTGTACCACTGAACCCCATCATCCTGGAGCGGGTAGAAGTGATCAAAGGCCCCTCCGGCACTTTGTTTGGCAGCAACCGGAATGTGACCTTTGGTGGCGTATTCAACTACGTGACCAAAAAACCTTATGAAGATTTTGGCGGCGAAGTGAGCTTTACCGGCGGCAGCTACCAGTTTGGCCGTGTAACCGCGGATGTGAACGCACCGCTGAATAAAGACAAGACCTTACTGTTCCGTTTAAATGCCGGCGCGCAAACCGAAGGCTCTTTCCAGGACCAGGGTTATGCGAAGAATTATACCATTGCCCCCAGCATTACCTACCAGGTGAATGACCGCCTGAAGTTTTCCCTGGATGTGGAAGTAACCCGCGCCTCCTATACCACTACCGCTTTTGCCATTGACTCCCTGAGCAAGGTAACTGCCCGCAGCTTTAAGGACCTACCTATTGACTATAAACGGTCTTATATTAATAACAGCCTGGATGTAGCCAACGGTATCAATAACATACAGGCACAAGTGGAATACAAGATCTCTGACAACTGGACCTCCCAGACTAATTACCTGTATTCTGAAGGTTTTTACAACCACCTGTACTGGGCTACTTTATCCCTGGTGAGCGATACTATGATGGCGCGTACGGTGAGGAACCAAACGCCGGAGACATTTGGTAATATCCAGCTGCAGCAGAATTTTATAGGCGATTTTTACCTGGGCAATTTCCGGAACCGGGTAGTGATCGGCCTGGATTATAACTACAATTACAACCAGCTGTACCGTGTAACGGTAGCTTATGATAAAGTGAACATTAACCAGCCGCTGCCTGATATCAGCGCAGAAAAGCTGAATGCCCTCTCCTACCAGAAAGGCTTTGTGGGCAGTACCGCCAAAGCATATAACTACAGCGCCTACATATCTGACGTGTTCAATATCACCCCTGCCCTGATGGCGATGCTGAGCCTGCGCGCAGATCGCTACACCACAGATGGTACCTATGCCATTGCCAGCGGCAAGTATACCGGCGACTATAACCAGAATTCGCTGTCGCCCAAGTTTGGCCTTGTATACCAGGTGGTGAAGGAGAAGGTATCCCTGTTTGGTAACTATATGAACGGTTTTGTGAACCTGGGACCTGTGAACCAGCCGGATAACTCCATCCTGGAGCTGAAACCGCAGTATGGCAACCAGTGGGAAGGCGGCGTTAAAGTAGACATCATCAATGGCAAACTGAGCGGCAGCGCCAGCTACTATGATATAGCCGTTACCAACTCTACCCGTACAGAGGTGGTAGATGGCAAGACCTTTACCCGGCAGGATGGCACCCAGCACAGCAAAGGATATGAGGCAGACCTGACCGCCAACCCGGTACCCGGCCTGAACATTATTGCCGGTTATGCCCATAATGAGAATAAATACACGAATGCCAGCCCGGCCCTGCAAGGCAAATATGTAACAGCCAGCCCCAAGGACGTAGCGAATATCTGGGTAAGCTATTATCTGACCCATGGTAAGGCAAAAGGACTGGGCTTTGGCGCGGGCGCTAACTATATCAGCGATTCCTGGTTTGAGGCAACCAATACCTTTGTGCTGCCGACTTATACGCTGGTGAACGCCACGGTGTTCTATGATCAGCCTAAATACAGGTTATCTGTTAAAGCCAATAACCTGTTGAATGAGCAGTACTGGAACCCGGTAGGCACCCCGCAGAAGCAGCTGAATTTCCTGGCAAGCGTTGCATTTAAATTCTAAACATGACATTGAAGAAAATTATATCTACACTACATCTCTGGCTCGGACTTGCATCCGGGCTAGTGATCGTAGTGATGGCGCTTACCGGCGCTATCTATGCCTTTCAACCGGAGCTTAGCAAAGCCACCCAACCCTACCTGACGGTAAAAGCGGAGAACAAACCCTTTCTGCCATTGTCTGTTATCAAAGATATTGCCGTGCAGCAGCTGCCCGGTATTCCCCCCACCCGTATCCTGTTTAAAGGAAAGGATGCTTCCGTAATGGTACAGTTCTTTGCTAAAAAACCATCCCCTTATTACTACGCCGTATATCTGAACCCCTATAGCGGAGAGGTATTAAAGGTGAAGGACGTGAACAAGGATTTTTTCCGTTTTATGCTGAACGGGCATATGTACCTGTGGCTGCCACAGGAGATAGGGCGTTGTGTGACCAGCGGCGGCTGCCTTATCTTCTTTATTATGATCGTTAGCGGTATTGTGATGTGGTGGCCTACCAATAAGGCGCGGCGCAAAACCAGCTTTAAGGTAAAATGGGGCGCTTCGCCCAAACGGCTTAATTATGACCTGCATAATGTGCTGGGCTTTTATATCAGCTGGGGCATCATCTTTACCGTATTTACCGGTATGGTGTGGGCATTTGAATGGGCGGGGAACGCTGAATTTGCTTTGTTGGGCGGTAAGGCCGGGCAACGTAAACCGCCGGTACCGGTATGCGCCAAAGTACCTGCTACCGGTGATATGCAACCGCTGGACAAGATCTACCAGACCATCTTAACTACCAGGGCGGAAGCAAAGGGCTACCAGTTTAACCTGCCAGCCAATGACAGCGCCGCCATTATTGTAAGGGTGTACCCGGATAAAGGCACTTATTACCGTACTGACCATCTCTATTTTGATCAGTATACTGCGGAGGCTATCCCCCTGGCCTACTGGAGCCGTTATGCGGACGCCGGGGCGGCAGAAAAGGCCATCCGTATGAATTATGATATCCATACCGGCGGCATTGCCGGCCTCCCCGGCCGGATCATTATCTTCCTGGCAGCATTGATGGCGGCCTCTTTGCCCATAACCGGCTTTTATATCTGGTGGGGCAAACGCAAGAAAACCGCTAAAAAGCTACCCTACCAACGCGTGGTAGGGAGTAAGGTTGCTATGCAGTTGCAGTAACGTTGCTATGCAGTTGCGATAGCCTTTTCATGTAATTTCTGCTGCATAGCGGCGTAATCCGGCTTTCCATTAGGCGTTAATACAAACCGATCTACCTGCTGTACTTTGAAGGCACTGGGATGCAGGTGCAATTTTTCACTCAGCAGCTGCCGGATGGCCTTGTCTTCCAAGTCTGCATGTTCGTGCAATACCAGGAGGTGCTGATCTTCCCTTCCAATACAGGCGAATGTGCCGCCATTGGTCTCCTGCTTTAAGATCGTTTCTACCTCATCGAGGTTTACCCTTGCACCAAACAGCTTTACAAAACGTTTCATACGGCCGGTGATGTAGTAATAGCCGTCATCGTCCTGTTTGGCCACATCGCCGGTATGTAATACTGGTAAGGGCTCAAATGTGGCCAGGTCTGCGGCCGTATGGGCATAACCGCCAAAGACATTGGGGCCGGTGTACAGCAGTTCCTGCGTATCCGGAGCTATACAGAACTGGCCATTCCTTACCGGCAGGCCAATGGAACCGGGTTTCTGCAGCAGGGCCTGTGGCGGCATCCAGGACATACGGGCGGTAGCTTCTGTTTGGCCGTACATGACAAAGAACTGTTTGCTACGGGCCGCCAGGTATTCGCCAAAAATGTTTACGAGGGCAGGGTTTAATTTACCGCCGGCCTGTGTCATGTAACGCAAGGCAGGGTATTCTTTACGGCAAAAGCCAATACGGTGCAACATCTCATATACATAGGGCACGCCTGCTATAGAGGTGTATCCGTAGCGCTGGCTATCTTCCCAGAACTCTTTTTGCACCACATCGCGGTTGGCACAGACGATAGTACCGCCCGCGATGCTATTGGTGGTAAACACGGATAGCCCGTAGGAATAAAACACGGGGAGGTTCAGCGGCGTTACATCCTGGCTGTTGATGGGCAGGTAATCAATAATGGATAAAGCATTCTGGACCAGGTTGGCTTCTGACAGCTTTACAAATTTTGGAGAGCCGGTGGTACCGGAAGTGCTGAGCAGCAATTTAAGATCCGGGTGAATGTTGGCCCTGTTTTCCTGGTTACGGAAGAGCGATATAGTGGCGGAAGCTTTGTATGGCGTATACTCCTGGATCTGTTCCCTGGTGGGATCATAGATATAATAGGGCGCGTAAGCTGCCTCCAGCTGCTGTTTATATGCCGTGTGCAGCTTAGGGCTTAACAGGGCAATAGTGAGGCGGCTATCCAGGCAATTCAGTAACAGCTCTATGGCTGCGATGGAATTATCCAGGTAAAGCAGGGCCAGCTGCTGCTGGTCCGTGAGATCCAGGGAAGACCTGAGATCTGGCAGGCGGCAGCTGTTGCCGGAGGCGGCATCTATATATTGCAGGTGTGGATTGCGGGCTATCAGTTCATAGAGTTTCATACCAGTTCGATATTGTGTTTTCGTAAGGTGTCCTTTACTTTTTCCAGGCTGCTCATTTCCAGTATATCATCCGTATCGATGGTGATGTTAAATGCGGCCTCCAGTTCTGTAATGAGGTAGATATGCGACACGGAGTCCCATTCCGGTATGCTCTGGTAGCTGAGGTCAGCGGTTACCTGGTCTGGCGGAATGGAGAGCGCGTTGGCAAAAATATCGTGTAGTTGTTGTGTGGTATACATGTTATTGGTGTTAATGATCAGAGTTTTACTTTTTTCCAGCGGCCGGTCCTGAAGACGATCACGCAGGCAATGGCCAGCACCATTTCCGATGCCAGTATGGCGATGAAGATGCCCTGCGGGCCCCAGTTCCAATGAATGCCCAGTAACCAGGCCAGTGGCAGCTGTGTTATATAGAACATAAGCACGTACAGCAGCGTAACAACATGTACGGAACCCGCCGCATTGAGGGAGCGGGAGATGACCATGGTATAACCAAAGAAGAAATACGCGATGGACATGTAACGCAGGTAAAGGGCGGCATTCTGCACTACCACGGGCTCGCGGGTAAAGATGTGTACCAGGCTCTGGCCGGATATTAAAAGCAGGATGGCGATGCTACCCAGGAAGCACATATTGAATGCGCCTGTTTTCCATACGGACTGCTCTGCCCTTTCCGGCTGGCGGGCGCCCAGGTTCTGGCCTGTTAACACCCCCGCGGCATTGGCAATGCCCCATGCCGGCAGTACGGTGAACATAATAATGCGGTTGGCCACAATATAACCGGCCAGCACGCTCTCCCCCAGTTTGGCCACAACAATGATCATAAGGAACCTGCTGGATGAGGGTACCAGGTACTGCACCGTGCCGGAGGCTGCCAGTTTGCACAACCGTTTGATGATAGCAGGTACCAGCATGAGCTGTTGTTTACCGATGGTGATCATTTGCTCTGCTTTACCAAAGTACCAGCACTGATAGGTAACCCCTACGAGGTTGGCGATACCGGTAGCCATGGCAGCGCCTAATAACCCAAAGGACGGGATAGGCCCCAGGCCAAAGATGAGCACCGCGCATAATACGGCATTTACCGCGTTGGAAAGCAGCAGCGTGCGCATGGCCATGGCTGCGTTACCCGCGCCCCGGAATACCCCGTTCATGAGTACGCGCATCACTACCAGCAGGATACAGCCAAACATGATGCGGGAAAACAGGTCGCCCTCATGGATCAAAGCCGGCGAAGCGCCGGCCAGGTGTAAAATATTTTTGTTAAAGGTGATGGACAATATGCTGAACAATACGGAGATCGTAATACCCAGGTAAATGGCCTGCATGGCTGCCAGACCTGCGGTACGGGGTTTCTTCTCCCCTACCCGGCGGGAGATGATGGCGGTAGCGGCAATACTTAAGCCCATGGCCACAGAGTGAAAAACAATGATCACTGAGTTAACGATGCCTACAATGGTGATGGCCCTTTCTCCCAGGCTGCTCACAAAAAACAGGTCCACCATCACGAACAGGGACTCCATGGCCAGCTCCAGCATGGATGGCACGGATAGTAAAAAGGTGGCGCGGTTTACACTGCCGGAGGTGAAATCCTTTTCTGTGCCGGCAATGGCGCTCTTAAACAGGTTAAATATGGAACGGGCCCTTAACAACACGGCGTTCATGCGTAATAGTGGTTTAACGTTAGGTAATGGCCAGGTCTGCAACCGGCTCCTTTACACTGGCTACGCCAAAATCCTGGTAGGCGATGCGCTCTTCTATCTTATACACTTCGCGACCGGCAACAGCGTTAACGATATGGGAGTTGCGGTAGGCGCCCATACCCAGGTCTGGCGTTACGAAGCCGTGGGTATGCAGTTCTGCATTCTGTACAAATATTTCGTTGTGGTGAATGTCTATGGTATAATTACGATGCACATCCAGCAGCTGCTCCGGGGTACGGCGAATGCGGTCTTCGATGCCATGGAGGATGGGCGGCTCGTTGTATTTGTAACCAGTGGCCAGCACTACGGAGTTGGTATCCAGGGCGAACTGCCGCTGCTGCTGTACCTGGGTAAAGTGCAGCGTGTAGTCATGGCTTGCCCCGCCAGGCGTAATGCCTGTTAGCTCGCTGTTAGCCTGCAACTGTACATTTAGTTGCCGGCCGCCTACGCTCATTTCATAGAGGGTGTCGTAGATCTGGTTAATGAGATCATAGTTGATGCCTTTAAACAGGGAGTTTTGGCCGGACAAGATCTTTTTACGGCGTTCCGGCGGCATGTGGTAGAAATAGTCCACGTATTCCGGTGAGGTGAGCTCCAGCGTGAGTTTGGAGTATTCCATGGGGAAGAACCTATCTGCCCGGGTAAACCAGTTTAACTGCAAGCCTTGTTTTGTTTCCGGCAACAGATCGTAAAAGATCTCCGCTGCGCTTTGGCCGGAGCCGATGATGGTAACGGCGCCTTTGCGCAGGATGTCTGCTTTGCCGGGCAGGTAAGCGGAGGTATGGATCACACCCGGCAGCTCTTCCCTGTTGATGAAGGAGGGCGTATAAGGCTGCGTACCCGTTCCCAACACGAGCTTTTCCGCATAGGCGATAGTGGTTTGACCGGTTTTGGTATGCTGCACCGTTACTTCGTACAGTCCATCCCGCCAGGAAAGCTTTGTGACCTTATGCGAGAAACGGCAGGCCGGTAGTTGTGCTACTGCCCACTGACAATAATGGTTATACTCCTTGCGGAGCATGTAGAAGTCTTCCCGGATGAAGAAGGGGTATAACCTGCCGGTTTGTTTGAGAAAGTTCAGGAAACTGAACCAACTGGTAGGGTCTGCCATGGTCACCAGGTCTGTGCCCATAAATGGCGTTTGCAGAGTAGCGCTGTTGAGCATGAGGCCGGGGTGCCAATCAAAGCCATCTGCCTGGTCAAAGAAAACGGCGCTGACCTCTTTTACCGGGTGCAGCAGCGCTGCCAGGCCCAGGTTAAAAGGGCCAATACCGATGCCTATTATATTATATACTGACGGTTGTTGCATGTGTAGTTTGTTTTTGTGTAGTGATATGACGGTTCTCCGGGAATTTGGCCCAATACCACTCCCGGTAGCAGAAATTGAGGTTGGCTTTTTTATGCGGCAGCTCTATCACCCTCTCCACCCGGAAACCCACATGGGCTTTATTCATAAGGGCGGCGAGCGATTCTACGGACCCCTCGCCTACCATCTTACCTACCTGGGGCTGGGCAAATACCCAGTCGAGCATAGATTGGGTAGAAGGCGAGGCGAATTTCTGCTTAGGGTCTACCGGCGCAATAAACTGGTGGGTGCCATAATCTGTGGGCAAGGCGTCGTAGTAATCGCAGAGCAGATCGCGCACGACCCAGTATACTTCAAAATTGTAGGTGGGCGTGCCATCGATCTCCCCAATATAGCTGTGGGCGGCATTACCGGGCAGCATGGTACGATAGTAGGTTTCCAGTTCCCGCAGGGGCCAGTCCATTTTCCAGATCTTTTTTGCATGCTCGCGGTTAAACCATTCGTGCACCATTTCCAGATCGCGGTCTATATCAAAAGGGCGGATACTAACGGTGATGTTTTCTTTTGGAAAATAGCGGCTGTATACGTGATCTTTTCCTTTGGGCTGAATAAGCGCCGGTGAAAAAAAGGCCTTGTGCAGCGGGTTGGGGAAAGGACGGTATATAACCTCCTCTCCATGCAGGAAGGACAAGAGCTCGCAGGGAATGGAGAGTCTGTTGGCTTGTAACAGCGGATGATCCGGTTGGTGTTGTTCCAGCGACTGATAAGCCTGTTGCAGCAGCGTTGTTTCATCTGCCTGCTGTTGATAACCCAATATGGCTATTATACGGAGCAGGCGCTGTACCAGGTGGATCTTCGGCGCAGGCGCCTGTAGCAGGTTATCTATGCAGGCGTTATATGAGGCCATAGACACATCTCCCAGCAGTGCCGGCGCCGGCCAGGCGGCGAGGTTATCGAGGGCCTGCCGGAGCCTGAGCTGCGGGTAACTGTCCTTCAAATATTCCGTTACGACGACCAGGAAATGCGCGGCATCTATGGGTACCAGCTGATCTGTGGCCAGTTCCCTTTCCACGGCGGGAAAGTCGAATACATGATAGCCGCTTTCTGAAAAATACCGCAGTGGCAGAAATACTTCCTTGCCTATGGTCGTAAAGTCCAGCCGCAGATGCAGTTGATACCCCGTGGCAGCAAAATAGCCCGCCAGCGTGCTATCATATTGAGGGATGCCTTCATAACAGCTCCAGTTGATGAATGCCCGGCAATAGCTGTTGATCATGGCGGTTAAATGCGGTGTTGCCATGCTTTTAATTTTTTACTTGTTTTAACCAATCGCGGATCTCCTGTACTGCCAGCTGTACCCTTAACTGGCCAAAGCGGCGCCCCAGTTCCGGTGTAGCGAGGCAGGGATCTCCGGACACGCCGGCAGCATCCAGGGGCCCATTGCCATGTTGGGTGGTATCGCCCGGCGCGAGGTAGGCCGTACGTATGGCGGCTGGTATTACGGCCCAGGTTTCCGCCGTATCCCATAAGCCGCCGTGGCCACCAGGTACCTGGCCTTGTTGTGCAATGCCCGTTTCTATCTGTGCCCTTGCCTTTGCATAACCATCGCCGGAAAAAAGCACCCGTATGCCTTTAGGCGCTAAGGCGCTATCCAGGCGGGCGGCTAATAATTTAAGCGGGCGCTGGCTGTTAAAGTGATCGCTCATCAGGATAATGTAGCGGAAGCCAGCTGCCGCCATACTGCGGGCGATCTGCTCATTTACGTTTGCAAAGGTTTGATCGCTAAGGGAGATGGTGCCGGGAAAACGCTCCAGTACCGGGCTGTTAGGCGCAAAGGGAAGGACCGGCGCTACGAGGGTATTGCCTATACTGTCTGCTATCTGCGCCGCGTAGCGGTATACCCGGTAGTTGTGTTTGCCCAGCGCCAGATGCGGGCCGGAAGCTTCTGTACCACCGCTGAAGATCAGCACCGTGGTAGCGCCACCGTCTATACGGGCAGCCAGCTCACGGGAGGTGAGCTCTTCTATTAACACAGTTGGTTTGCCCTGGGCGTGGCCGGAGGTATGAATGGCCATCAGTAGTAAAATCCCGATACAAGTTTTTAATTGCTTATTCATTTACCAGGGCCAGTTTAGCGTACGCAGATGTTTTGAAAGCGGCGATCGGGTTATCCAGCTTACCAACAGAAGGCACATCAAAAGGGTTGGCCCTGTTGCGTAGCTGACGGTTGTTGCTGATCTGTAAACGGTTGAGCGCATCCGGGCTGATCTCCGGCACAAACAGGTCATATTGCAGGAACTTGTGCGCCAGCTGCGGATGCCGTTGCTGGTACTCCTGCACTACATTGGCCACCAGTTCCCAGAAACGTTGTTCCTGGAAATCCATATGCTCTACCAGGATGGCCGCTATGAAACGGAAGATGCCGTCGAAGATCTGGGTGAACAGCGGCAGGGTCTTTACATTGTCCGGTACGGTCACATGCAGGCGGGCGGCGGCCTCCGGCAGCGCTGCGTCTGTATTGATGACCGATACCTCCTCTCCTATGTCCTTCATGATGGCGCGTACCGGTACATGGTTTTCCAGTACCAGGATAATGTTTTCCCCATGCGGCATAAATACCATATCATACTGGTAGAAGCAGTGCAGCAAGGGGCTCATATAACAGTGGATGTATTGGCGGAGCCATTGTTCCGCATCCAGCCCGGATAACCTGATGAACTCCGGGAGCAGGGCAATACCCTGAGGATCCACATGCAGCAGGGCGGCCATGGTAGCGAGGCGCTGGCCTTGTTTTATTTTAGATAAAGGGCTTTCCCGCCAGAGGGATGCCAGCATTTTCTTGTATGGGTTATCCGTTTTTGTGGCGGTTTCGTAGTAGTGGTTAGCATACCCGGTAGTGGCTATTTCCCGCAGGGTGCAGAAGCCCGTTTCCTGCAAGTAGGGATCCTGCTCTACCACGTTATAAACCCATTCGTTGATCACGGGAGTGGTGCGCATGAAGTAGGGGGACAGGCCACGCACATATCCCATATTTAGAATAGAGAGGGCCGTTTTTACGTAGTATTTCTGCGGCTGATCTATATTGAAGAAAGTGCGGATGGATTGCTGGGGTAGATACTGATCCTGTCCGTAGCCTAATAATACCAGCCGCTGCGCGGCGATGTCCGGCGCAAAGATGCCGGCCAGTTTGTTATACCATTGCCAGGGATGTACGGGCATAAAGATATAATCGGCCGGGTTCAGGCCTTTAGCTTCAAGCATGGCGTTAAAGGCATCTGCTGTATCGCCCAGCTCCTGCTGCAGTACGCTGGCATAATCCAGCGGCGCTATGCTGGTGAACTCTGTGCATTGCCTGTGCCCGGCCAGCCATAACAAAGCGAATGGCTCCGCGGCCTCTGGCGCAAAGCTGCGATAGTCTGCTGCATCAAAACCTACGCGCCCGTTGTTGGCAATAAAGCGGGGGTGACCGGTCATGGCGTGCTCTATCTCCTGGTAACCCGCGGCTGCCAATTGGGCGGATGATGGGCCGCCCTGCGCGTGCATATAGGCGCTACCATATAACGTGGCGGCTACTTCTTCCATATACACGGGCAGCAGGGCGGGATCCATATTGAGTTGTTCACTGAACTCTACGATAAAGGCCAGGGCATCCAGCGGCACGGGCTGGCCGTTCACCAGCTTTTCGATGGACTCCGTAAGGATGTACCAATGATGCAGGCGCAGGACCCTGGCGCGAAAACGGTATTCTATATCTGGCAGATCCGGTTTGAGCACATAACATACCCATCCCTCCTTTACATGCCTGTAGGAAGGCTGGATAATCTGCTCATGCGCGTATTCTGCGATCATTTTACGTATATGCAGGCGGTTAACGCTGGCCCATATATCCGGTTGCAGGTGGGCCACTGCATCCCGGGGACTAACTGGATTAAACATGTAAATGGTTTTTAGTTGTTAAATAACCGGCACCTGTTTAGGCTTAAAGGCTGCCAACGGGTTCTTAAATGTGCCGGCAAACTGCTGGCTCTTAAAAGGATTGCTGGGCTCTATCATCCGCTGGTTATTATGGATCTGCAGGCGGTTTAAACAGGTTTTGATGATCTCTTCCGCAAACAGGTTACTGCGTTGGAATTTATCTTCCAATTCCGGATGCAGCTGCTGGTATTGCAGGATACAATCTGCCGCCAGCGCCCAGAATTTCTCTTCCGGATAGTCTGCATGCTCCACCAGGATGTGTGCTACAAAACGGAAGAAGCAGTCAAAGATCTGGGTGAAGATGGAAAGGATCTTCAGCTCTTCCGGTACCGGGATGACGATACGTTGTACGTTTTCCGGCAGCTGCAGCCCGCTGTTCACGATGGCCACCTCCTCTGCTATATCCTTCATGATAGCCCTTACGGGGACGTTGTTTTCCAATACCAGTATTACGTTCTCCCCATGCGGCATAAAGCGCAGGTCGTAGTAATAGAAACAATGCAGCAAGGGACTGAGGTAACAATCCATATACTGCTGCAACCAGGTGGTGATATCCAGGCCGGAAGCTTTGATCAGCGCCGGTAGCATGGCCTGGCCGTGGGCATCTATATGCAGCAGGGCGGCCATGGTCATTAAACGCTGGCCGGGCTGGAGTTTTGTCATGGGGCTTTCGCGCCAGAGGGTAGCCAGCATTTTCTTATACGCGCTTTCTGTTTTAATGGCCGCCTCAAAGTAATGATTGGTATAGCCCATGGTAGCGGCCTCCTTAAGCATGGTAAAACCTTTCTGCTGCAGGTAAGCGTCTCCTTCTATAAGGGCGCTCACCCATTCATTGATACCGGGCGTGGTACGCATGTAATAAGGCGAGAGACCGCGCATAAAGCCCATGTTCAATATGGAGAGGGCAGATTTTACGTAAAAGCGCGCCGGGGAACTTACATTAAACAGGGTGCGTACGGATTGCTGTGGCAGATACTGATCCTTGCCGTATCTCAGGCATACGAGGTAGTTGGCAGCAATATCCGGCGCAAAGATGCTGGCCAGCTTGTTATACCATTGCCAGGGATGGGTAGGCATGAAATAATAATCTGCGGGGGTTAATCCTTTTGCGGTAAGTATGCCGTTAAACTCCGCCAGGGTATCTGCATCCAGTTCCTGTTGCAGCACCTGTTCATAATCCAGGGGATCGATGGCGGTGAATACCGTTCTGCTTTTGTGGCCGGCCAGCCATATAACGGGAAAGGGCGTGGCGGCCTCCGGCGCGTATTTGCGATAGTCTACCGTATCGTATCCTATACGGCCGTTGTTGGCGACAAAACAGGGGTGCCCGGCCATCATGGCGTGCTCTATATCCTGGTAGTCTGCCTGGGTTAATTCCGTTACGGTAGTTGTATTATAGGTGTGCATGTACGCACTGCCATATAAGGTGCTGATGATCTCCTCCATATAGGTGGGCAATAACACCGGATCAAAACCCAGCTGTTCGCTGAACTCTGTGATGAAATGTACGGCATCCAGGTTTGCCAGGACGCCATTTACCTGCTTTTCAATGGAGGCAGTATCTATAAACCAATGGTCGAGGCTTAACAGCTTTGCGCTGAAACGATAGGTAATAGCTTCCGCGGGCGATAAGGTGTACTGTCCCCAGCCGGCCTGGGTATGTTCCAGTACAGGCGTGATCAGCAGCTCATGTGCAAATTCCGCGATGATCTTACGGAGGAGCAGGCGGTTTACCCTGGCCCATGTTTCCGGCTGCAGGTGGGCAACGGCTTCGGCGGCGGACCTATTGATGGATTCCTGAATCATATTATTGGGTTTTAGCGGCGCCAGGCAGCACCGTGTTGTTTAATGGTACGGAGGATGAAGTGTACATCATCCAGCGTGGTCAATGGATTGAGCATGGTAAACTTGAGATGGAAGACGCCATTTACCCGGGTACTGGCCACCAGCACTTTGCCGCTGTTGAACATAGCTTTTTTTATGTATTGGTTCAGGGCATCCAGGTCTGCTGTTTTATGCGACTCCGGCGCATAACGGAACAGGATCACGCCCATATCTGAATAACTAAGCAATTCTAATTCCGGGTCCAGCGCAATTACTTCTGCGGCCTTTTCTGCCGTTTCTATAATGGTTTCTGTATAAACGCCTAATTGCTGTTTTCCCATTAAACGGAGCGTGCACCATAGCTTTAAAGCATCAAACCGGCGGGTGCTTTGCATAATGGATTTATTGATCTGGTTGAGATCATCGTAATCCTCATCCTTGGGATTGAGGTAATCCACATGCATACGCAAGAGCCGCAGGTACTGTTTATCCTTTACGATGAATGCACTGCTGCTGATGGGCTGAAAGAATGATTTATGATAGTCAATGGTCACGGAGTGCGCTGTTTCTATACCGTTGAGCAGGCTGCGGTATTTTTCCGTGAGCAGCAAGCCACAACCGTAGGCTGCATCTATATGGTACCATAGGTTGTATTTGGCAGCTAACCGGCCTGCTTCTGCCAGTGGATCCAGGTTACCAAAGTCTGTAGTGCCGGCAGTGGCTACAATGGCAATGGGGATATTGCCCTGTTGCAGCTCGCGGATAATGGCCGCTTCCAGCAGTTCGGGATCCATGCGGAAACGCTCATCCGTTTTTATCTCTACCAGCGCCTGCTCACCCAGGCCCAATAAAGCAGCGCCTTTGTGATTGCTGAAATGCGCTTTCTCTGAGAGGAAGATGCGATAACGGGAAGCATCCACAGGCAGGCCATGTTGTTTGATATTATGATTGCCGTGTGTAGCGGCATAATAATCTCTTGCCAGCAGGAGGCCCATGAGGTTACTTTGGGAACCACCGGCGGTAAATACGCCGTCTGCCAGCGGACCAAAACCAATTTCGCGGGCTGTCCAGCTGATCAGCTGCTGTTCCATCAATGTGCCACCGGCGCTTTGGTCCCAGGTATCCTGGGAGGAGTTGATGGCAGCGATCAATACCTCTGCGGCTACCGCCGGTATTACTACCGGGCAATTGAGATGTGCAATGTATGCGGGGAGATGAAAGGCGGTAGCATGTTTTACATAGAGTTCCTGTACTTCATTAAACAGGCTGTCATAGTCTGGCAGCGGGGTATCAAAGTCTACGGCCGCAAATGCTGCTTTCAACTCTGCAGCGGAGACGCCGCTGAAAGGCTGGCGGTTGTGTTGCAAGAAATTGAGCACCAGCTCGCGCGCGCCGGCCATTGCTTTTTCATACTCCGCGGCGGCGCCTTCGTGAAAAATATCTTTATAGGTTTCTTTTACAGGCAATAAGCGATCCTGTACAGGCTGTGGGCCTGCATATGCTGTAGTACTCATATGTTGGGTTTAATTTTCCGGGTTTGGTTAAAGGTTTGCTCAGGCAGTGCGGTATATTTTACCGTAGTGCTCTTCCATGATGAGATATGGGTTCTCCGGGTGGGTGACTGCGCGGATGTTGATCAAACTGGTCTTGCTCATCATCCGTAACATGATACGGCGCTCGCATTTCACCAGCTGACCGTATTCTTCCCTGAATCCGGCCAGGAAAGCATTACGCCCGTGTGCGCACAGGTGATTGTTGACGAAGATAAGATCCCCAGACTCCGGGATAAAATCGTTATAGATCAATTCCCTGGCCTCTTCCCAGAAGTACACGAGATTGCGCAGGGCCTCCGGGTCCTGGTCTGCCTGCTCGTTGTAAATCTGTTCTGCGGCATCAAAACGCATGAAGGGAGCGGCTTCGTTCCCATACAGGATGGAGGTACGGGTGGCTTCGCTGATGGCATCATCCGCCTCATAGTTGGCATCCTTGGGACATTTGTAGATGGGTTTGAATAGTTCCTGCATCCTGGCATTTGGCCTGCCGTGCGAGCGTATGGAGTATAAAGTGGACGGCACGCGCTCTTCATTGCGCAGGAATAAAAAGCTAAGGAAGTCTGCCGCATTGTACAGGAAAGCGTCTTCCGTATGCACAAATAAGTCTGTGCGCGAGCCGGAGCCGGTTTGTGTATGGCTCATCTTCTCATCCGGAATGATGGCATGCATAAGGCCCCCACCTTTTCTTTGCGCATAGTACTCTACTGGTTTGGAAGGTACGGCGCCATGCAACAGGGAGGAAATAAAACCGTATTCGACGATCTTATTATAATCTGTTTCCTGCCAGGAGGGCGGCGTGGGGCCTAGCTCCGCCTGCCCTATCTCTACCAGCCCACGCAGTATGATGGCGCCATACTGTTGTGCGGAAAAATCTGTACCGAAACTACTGAGCACCGTGGCAATACGTTCCGGCAATAACGTATACGCATTGAGGTGTAACATGGCGACGAACTCGGGGTTTTCGTAGCCTTTGTATTTCCTTTTTAGCTTTTTTCCGACGTAGGTAATTTCCAGTCTTTCCTCTTCTGTTACATCGATGATCAGCGGCTGTAAAGGCGGCGTATCAGCGAGGTTGGCTGATATGGACATGGACTGTCTACCTGGGCTAATGGTGGGCGCTGTGTCTACGGGTCTCATACGATTAAAATTTTTAACGTAAATGTTGAGGGTCTCTATCTGTTGATTAAGGGTTTTCTAACGCTGGTATTCCGGAGTAAAATACCAGCGTTGTGCGACGGGAAAATATTCCGTCGCGTACTACAGTGCTTATGGTTTAACTAAGCGTTGCAAATTTGCGATATTGGAGTTGAGTGGTGTAATCGAAAGCGGAAAAGAATTTACGAGATAAGGAAAACGCGTGTGGGTGAGGGTTTGGGAGGGGTTGGTGATGGAGGTGCTAAATTGGAAAAGTTGGCAAGAGAATAACGTCAAGTTGGAAATATGATCAGGTAAACTGCTTCCTTACCTCATCTATTATATCCAATTTAATCAACTCCCAATGTTTACCTTTTAGACACTGGGGATCAAAATCTTTATCCGCCATTGCAAATTTGGTAAGGTTCGCTTTTATCACATCAGCATCATGGCTATAGGGGTAGCGTTGTTCATGTAATTGCATCATTTGTGTTAATGGATAGTGATCCAACAATTCATGATAATTGGGAGATGGTGTTCCAATACAATGGTTTATTCATTATTCTGATTTTAATGGCTAGCCTTCAACACCTGATCTATTATATTTTTTCCGTAAAAACGAGTAATCTCCGCTTTTTCCACATCATCACCCCGCTCAAATATTCTTTTGATAACAGCCTCTTTATATCGTTGCCAATCCAGTGTTTCTATCTTGGTGTCCCAAAAAAGCCCCGGCCTTAATTTTGTTAAGTCAGGGATGGCCTTAGTCTCTTGTTTTCGTTTTTCTTCCTGGATATCATAATATACCTGTAAGATCATGAAAAAACCTTCTTCAATCCCCAGAGCACGTTCTATTTTCAATGCAAGCGCTGTATTCATTTTACGCTTGCCATTAGTGATCGCACCCAAGGTCTGGGGGAACTCCTGCAAAGACAGGGCAAACGGACCCTTAGCGAGATTCCTCTTTTTAAGCTCGCGTTCTAACACAAATCCTGGATGTATTCCTTTTAATATGGCAATATCGCTTGTTTTCACAATACAAATATAACGATTTTAGGTAAACAATTTTGCTTATAATTATATATTGATAATCAATAGATAAAGATGATTTACGTTAGTAATCGCTTCTTCCTATGCCTCACAAAAAAGCGCCTCAATGTTATTGAGACGCTCCTTTTTATATGAATATCTATTACTGCGGATAACCCGGGTTCTGCGCAAGCGCCGGATTCAAATCCCTCTCTGATTGTGGTATCGGGAATAATAACTTATTAGCGTTTACCTGGTAGCTGGCAGGTGACAGATAGGGGTAAATCTGTTTCAGGCGGATGCCGTCTGCATTCATTACTTCTATTGCTTTGCCGGTGCGTACGAGGTCGTGCCAGCGATGGTTCTCGAAGGCCAGCTCTACGCGGCGCTCGTGCGCGATGATGTCGCGGAGGACGGCCTGGGCGGTGGTGGTGATGTTGTGGGCGCCATCGCCAAAGGCACGGGCGCGTACACGGTTCAGCGAGGCGAGGGCGGCGCCGCCATTGCCTTGTTCGTTGAGCGCCTCTGCCAGCATGAGCAGTGCGTCTGCATAGCGGTAGATGGGCCAGTTATCATCCGTGTTGAGGGGGTTGGCGTGCGTGTGCAGGTATTTTTTTATGTATGGCACCCCTACTTTGCCTGCTGCCGGCGTGTAGTTCAATACGCTTTTGTTGGCGGAAAAGGTGAACTGGAAGCTGGCGTCGTAAGCGCCTTCTGCGATACCGATAGAAGCGTCGAGGCGTTTATCGTCTGGTTCGTAGGTGGCGATCATGTCCTGGGTGGGGGTGTTCCAGCCACCGATGGTGCGGTTATTTGATTTAACGCCGGTGATGATCTTTGTATCGAGGGAGCGTGGCAGGAAGCGGTAGATGAAATCGCTGAACTGGTTACCCTGCAGCCCTTCCAGGTATTGCACCTCAAAGATGGATTCCCGGCTATTCTTATTGGCGGGTGAGAATACGGCGGCATAGTCTGTGAGCAGGTCGTAGCCCATTGCATCCAGGGAAGTGAGTAAGGTTGCGGCTTCTGCATACTTTTTCTGTGTCATGTATACTTCTGCCAGCAGCATGGTAGCAGCGCCTTTGGTGGCCTGGCCGCCTTGTTTGTTAGCGGCGAAAACGGGATCGCTCAGTTTGGCAACGGCGTCCTGTGCGTCTTTGATGATCTGCGCGTATACTTCGTCTGCGGTGGAACGGGGCAGGAAAGCATCGTCTGCTTTCCTGATGCTCTTGAGGAACAGGGGCACACCGCCAAAGTATCTTACCAGCTTGAAATAGTTAAAGGCGCGGATGAATTCCGCCTGGCCGGCGATGTCATTGGCGGCGGTGTCTGAGAGGGGCGCTTGTCCCATATTTTCCAGGACCAGGTTTGCGCGGGTAATGCCGTTATAACAATGGAAGTATACGGCATTGGTGTAGGCATTGGTGGGATCGTCTGTAAAGTCTGCGATATTTTCGCGCTGCACGTATGCGGTGCCACGGTCTACCTGGTAAAATTCGTAATGCGTGTTATCGGAGCGCATTTCGCCGGTGTAAAAATCGTTGACCATCAGGTCGCGGAGGGGCGTGTAAGCGCCTATGAGGGCCTGCCGGAGCAGGGGCTCTGTTTTGTAAAGGTTGGCGCCGGAGATCTGGTCCTGCGGCGACAGATCAATAAAGCTCTTTTTGCAGGAGACTGCGGTGAACGCAAGTATGGTGATGAAGATATATAGCCTTTTCATATGCATGCTTTTGAATGGAGACAGTTATTTAAAGGTGGCGGTGAAACCAAGGGCAAAGGTCCTGGGCGTGGGATACGCATTTTCATCTATACCCTGCGACCTGCCGTTGAGGCCATCCAGGCTGATCTCCGGGTTAATGCCTGTGTAACCGGTAAAGATGAATGCGTTCTGCACGGAGGCGTATACGCGGATGGCTTTTATGGCCAGGCTGTTACCCAGCCCTATGTTATATCCCAGGGTGATGTTCTTTACGGTGAGGTAAGTAGCATCTTCCAGCCACTGGCTATTAACAGAACGGCCTAAAGCGGTGGTGCCTGTCAGTGTTCTGGGATAGATGCCGGAGCCCGGGTTTTCCGGTGAGCGCCAACGGTCTTTTGCGGCAGCCAGCAGCATACGGGCGCCATCCAGGTTGGTGAGGTAAGCCCAGCGGGAAGCGTTTAAGATCTGTCCGCCTACGGAGCCGGATACAGCTACGGAGAGGTCGAAACGCTTATAGGTTACAGTGTTGGTGAAACCATAGAGGAAATCAGGATTAGGATCGCCGATGAAGGTACGGTCGCTTTCGTTGATCACCCCGTCTTCTACCACATCTTTCATCTTGATCGTACCTACGGCGGAGCTGGTACCGTACTTAGCAGAATTGGCGAGGTCCTGCTCATCTTTATACAAACCTTCGAACACGAAACCGTAGAAAGCGCCCAGGTGGTGGCCTACCTGGTTGCGCCAGTAGTCTGATGTGATGGTGTTATTCCTGCGGATGAACCCGGGCGCTACGAGTGATTTGATGATATTCCTGTTGAAAGAAATATTAAAAGCGGCGTTCCATTGCAGGTCCTTTTTATCAATGATGTTGGCGTTCACGCTGAACTCATGTCCCCACAGGGCCAGGGCGCCTACGTTAGAAGTAATGGACGTATAACCGGATGCACGGGGAATGGGTCTTTCCTGAATAAGGCCATCTGATAATTTATGATAGTAATCATAAGTGAAGGTGAGCCTGTTATTCAGTACGGAGAGGTCTACACCTATATCCCATTGTTTGTTCCTTTCCCATGCCAGTTCCTGGTTGCCTACAGAGCTGGGCGCGAGGCCTGGTACCAGTGTGTTACCCAATACATAGTTGCTCTGTCCTACCTGTGAAACGGCCTGGTAGTTACCCAGGTCGTTATTACCGGTGATACCATAGCTGGCGCGGATCTTCAGGAAGTTAACGGGTTTTATGTTTTCCATGAATCTTTCGTTACTGATGATCCAGCCGGCGGATACAGAGGGAAAGTTACCATACTTACGCAGCGCGCCAAAGCGGGAAGAACCATCGCGGCGGATAGCGCCAGACAGCAGGTATTTGTCTTTGTAGTTATAGTTAAGACGGGCAATTTCTGACAGCAATGAGTAATGCGTGGTATTGCTGGAACCGGCGGAGATAGCCGTGGCGGTACTGAGCCAGGGTACTTCCTCGCTGGCGAAGTTGGTACCGGATACGGTATTGCTTTCCTGGTCGAACTGTTGCGCGGAGTAACCTACCAGCGCTTCTATATGATGATATTTAAAGAAGGTTTTGGTATAGTTAAGGGTAGCTTCCGCTGTCCAGGAATAGTTGTCTACGGAGCTGCTCAGACCTGTTGCCACGCCGGTGGAAGAAATGAAAGCAGGCGTAAACTGGTTACTGGTTTCTGCCCCCTTATCCAGGGCTACGTTTGTTTTCAGCATCAATCCGTCTAAGATCTGGTAGTTCAGGTAGGTATTACCCAGTAAACGGCCGGTCTTATAATCTTCCCTTTTGAGCATGAACTGCGCATAGGGGTTTAGGTTGGCCACCATACCGGTGGTGCTCACGTACTGGGGCATGTTGCCATTTTCATCTACCGGGGCGATCAGGGGACTGGCTTCCACGATCTTCTCGATCAAACCATTCACGCCTTCTGTGGACAGCCTGCTATTATGATCTATGCGGTAGCTGGGCGCCAGGCCAAAACCTATCTTTAGCTTTTTGTTATTAAAACTAAAATCCTGGTTAAGGCGTAAGGTAAAAAGCCGGGTACCGGTATTCAGTATTACCCCCTGCTGATCCTGGTAACCTACCATTACCGCGGAAGAGGCTTTGTCTGTACCGGTGGTAAAGGTGAGATCATAGTGTTGTATGGGCGCGTTGCGGGTAAGAGTATTAAACCAGTTAGTGCCTTCGCCATAGCGCTCGGGGTTCTTATATATATCCGGCACCGTGGCGGTAGAGTTCTCATACTTTGCTTTGTCTTCGTAGTATTCATTTTCGAACTCCGCAAATTCGCGGGCGGTCATCAATTTAGGTCTTCCTTTCTGGGGGATGGCCTGCACGCCGTACCAGGCGTTGAGCTCTATTTTCGCATCGCCGGGCCTGGCGTGTTTGGTGACAATAAGCACCACGCCATTTGCTGCCCTGGAGCCATACAGCGCGCTGGCGGAAGCATCTTTCAGTACGGTGATGGATTCAATTTCCGAGGGGTTGATATTATTGATGCTGCCGGTAATGGGGATACCATCCACTACAAACAGCGGCTGATTGCCCAGGGCCAGGGAGGCGGCGCCGCGTATGCGGAACTGCATGCCCCTGCCTGGCTGGCCATTCGTCTGATCTACCTGCACGCCGGGGATCTTGCCCTGCAGCTGCTGCGCAAACTGCCCTACCGGCATATCCTTTACGCCGGCGGCGTCCAGCTGTACGATAGCGCCGGTCACATCGCGGCGGCGCTGGCGGCCGTAACTTACCACTACTTCGTCCAGCGAGGTGGTGCTGGTCTTTAAGATAATGTACAGGGCTTCCTCTTTTTCTGCGTCTAGCTTTTCCTTACGCAGGGTTTGCGCGGTGTATCCTATATGTGAGATATGGAATACATAGGGTCCCTGGGCAGCGGGTGCATCGAATACAAACATACCCGACTGGTTGGTAAGCGCTACCTGCCGGGCAGGGGCCTGTCCGCTGATCAATTCTACGGTTACGCCCTCCAGGGCTTCCCCCTTCTCATTTTCCACTAATCCCTTTACCCGTATCTTTTTGTACTGCGCGGACAGCGATAGGGAAAACAGGGAAATAAAAAGGAGCAGCATGCAGGACATAACATGCCCCTTCACAGCTTTACAGCTCTGTTGCGTGATCATACTTCAATATTTAGTTAGTGATTTTTTCGAATAATAAATTGCCTATCCGTTGGCTTAATTTTCAGATCATAGAGTAAAGCAATGCGTTTCAATACCTGTGACAGGGAGTCTGTTTCCCGGATGCTGCCGGAGAACAGGAGATCTTCCATGTCATTCCTGTTATACTTGAGCGGCACATCGTACCCTGCCTGCAGGGAATCCAGTACGGCTGTCATGGGCGCCTGGTCAAAGCTGGCGGTAAAGCCGGTGCGCCCGCCCAGTGTGGGCACGGCAGCCGCTTGTGCAGTAGCGCCGTTTGTGGCAATGGACTGAAGGGTAGCCTTACCTGTAGCCAGATTGCAGGATAACTGCTGGCCTGGCAACAGGTATACATCTTTCATGCGGCTGTTCTTCACCACTACCTTGCCGCTATGCAAGGCTACCCATACATTATGTTCCTGCGGCCAGGCCGTAACCGTGAAGGCGGTGCCCAGCGCCGTAGTAACAATGTTATGGCCGTACACGGTAAAGGGTTTAGGGGCATGCTGCGCTACCTCGAAGAAACCCTTGCCTTTTAAATGCAGTTCCCTGTCATGGCTGCCAAAAGGATCGTTATAACTTACCTCACTACCCGGGGACAGCTCTGCGATGGAACCATCCTGCAGCTGGATCCTGCGGGCCTTGTCTGTATTATTTGTAACGACCACCTGCCGGTCATACTGTGTTTCCCTTTGGGCAATGGCAGTCAGATCTTTAGTACGGGTACTATTGTACAGCACTATAACGCCAACGGCTACCGCGGCCGCAGCTGCCGCCCATTTCATATAATGCAACACGGGTCTTTTACGCGTTTGCGGCTCCAGCATCCTGATCTTAGCGCTGATGCCGGCATAGAGCTGGCGGCTGTACGCACGGGCATCCTCTCCCCCCTCCTGTTTAAACAGCGGCTCTTCTGTATGCGATTGCTGCTGGTACCAGGCAGCATACTCCTGCAGCTCCTCTTCTGTAGCTGTCTGATCCAGGTACCTGTCCAGTAAATATTTTAATCGCTCTTGGGTCATGCCGTGCTGCTTTGATATATTATCTCGTGAAAAGGAGTTTCCCCCCATCCCTTTTTTGCGAAAAAAGGACAATTCATATTAAGTTAACATTGGGCCAAACATGTTTACAATAAGATAACATGCCGTTTTAGGGCGGCAGGATATTTTTGCGGGGAAAATTCAGTATATCAGTAACGATCCTACATACGAGGCATTGTGGCAGGACATACAACAGGGGGACGCCAAGGCTTTTGAACGATTGTACCAGCAAACGGTAATAGGATTAACCAACCAGGCTTACAGCGTATTAAAAGACAGGGAGCTGACCCAGGATATCCTGCAGGACATCTATGTGAGCCTGTATCTGCGCCGGTTTGAGCTACCGGCAGATATTAATATAGGCGGGTACCTGAACAATGCGGTAAAGTACAAGGTATCTACCATATTGCGGGACCGGCTGGCCAGGGCGCCCCACCATTCCTACCTGCTGCGGCAGGAGCAGGAGGCAGAAGCCTCACAACCCGATCCCTATGAACATGTAGCATTACGACAAAGAATAAAGGCAGGTATTGATACCCTGCCGGAGAAATGCCGCCAGGCATTTATGCTGAACTACTACAACAGCTTAAGCTACAAAGCTATTGCCCATGAAATGGGTATTTCTGTTAAAACGGTAGAAAAACACATCAGTAAAGCGTTGCAGGTGCTGCGGCGGGAATTGAGCGGAGAGCTGTATCTTTTTATCGCTATTGCGGTGACAGGGGCTTTATTGCCGGGGTAAATCCTGCTTTTCAAACAATCGACCGTTAAGGTTAAGAATAACCTCAACGGTCGCGCTAATTGATTGTTTGTTGTTGTCCTCTTACTTATTCAAAATCGTAAATTCTGATCTGCGGTTTTCCTGGTGCTCTGCTTCCGTACAACGTACGCCATTCGCACAACGGTTCAGCAATCTTGTTTCACCATATCCTTTCGCCACTAAACGCGTTTTATCCACTCCTTTTGTTCCCAGGTATTTTACAATTGACTCTGCCCGCTGCTGGGACAGTTTCAGGTTATAGCTATCACTGGAGCGGGAGTCTGTATGGGTAGCGATCTCCACTTTCCAGGTAGGATTCTCATTGAGCAGGGCAGCCAATTTATCCAGTTCCGGTTTAGCCTTGGGCGTAATGTTCGATTTGGCTACATCGAAGTACACGTTCTCCAACTTGAAATGCTTATTTACTTCCAGATCTGGTGGTTCCGGCGCGGTAGGCTCCGGTTTTACTTCCGGCTGCGGCTGCTCCATTACAATATCCTGGTGCAGCTCCTGTGATTCCAGCAGGCCTTTGGTGGTAACCGCTACACCTGTTACGCCATTGTAACCGTTCCTTTCTGCCGCTAAGCCGTAGGAGGATAAGCTGTCCAGGGGGAAGCGGTAATTACCTTCTTCGTCTGTTGTTACATCAGCAGGTTTGCCTGTTTCGTTGTTTTTGAGCGTGATGGTTGCATTGGATAAAGGAAGGCCGGTCTTTTTATCCGTGGCTTTACCTGACAGGCTAAATACCAGGATCCGGAATGCTTTGAAGCTGTAGATATCATCGCTGCCTTTGCCCTCCGTTCTGTTGGAAGAGAACCAAAAGAAATCGTCCGGGCTGAAGACCGGGGCAAAATCATCCTGGGCGCTGTTTACCGGCGGGCGCATGTTGGTTATTGTCCAGGCGCCTTTTGCCTGTACGGCTTTGAAGATATCCAGGCCTCCCATACCGGGGCGGCCATCTGTAGCAAAGTATAATACGCCTTTATTATCGAATACCGGCGTGCGCTCGTTACCGGGGGTATTGATCTCCGGTCCCATGTTCACAGGCGTTTGCCACTGACCGTTATCATCGCGGGTGCTGTAATAGATGTCTGTACCGCCGCTTCCTTTGTCGCCATAGTCCGCCACAAAGTAGATCGTTTTTCCATCAGCCGTAATAAACGGGTCGCCTACGGGATAGTGGAAGATCTCGTTATACGGGAACAGTACGGATAATTTCCAGTTGCCTGCGGCGGTATCCCAACGGCGTTCCATGATCTCTACGTTCAGGGTGTAGGGCTCATCTTTACCCAGGAAGCTACGGCCTTTGCTGGCCAGGCTGGTCACGGCATAATACATTTTGCTGCCATCAGCCGTGTAGCTGGCGCTGGCGCTGTGATAATCGCCATTCACGATACGGTCCAGGGGGCGGAGGCTGCTACTATCGAAGCCATTGCTTTCGTAGAGGTGCAGGTAGCTGTTACCCGTCCAGCTGTAGTAGCTTTTACGGATATAGTTACTACCGAGAAAAGACTCATTCCTTAAGGAATCATAGGGACGGTCAGAGGCGAAGATGATCTTGCCATTGCTGAAAGCGGTACTCCAATCAGACCATTCACTGTTGATGGCCTGTAGGTCCTGGAAGCCGCCTCTTACCGGGGCCGCCAGCCATTTCACCGCGCTGTCGCAACCCTGGCGCATGCTTTCTCCCAGCTTATCGCCGGGCATCTTTGTTAAGAAGCTGTCCAGCACGGCTTTTGCCTCCTCGTATTTGCTATTGTTCATTAGTATGGCCGCATAGTGCATCTCATCCTGGGCGGTATGCTCCGGCATGGCCACCAGCTTTGCATACCAGGGCTCTGCGTTCACATAGTCATTCATATGGCGGTAGCTTTCCGCTGCCCCGCGGGCTGATTCTGCGGTGGCTTTTTTATTATATGCTTTATCGTATAATGAGGTGGCTTTTGCATAATTATACAACAGCGCCTTCTCATCGGCCTGTTTCTTTACATACTGAGCCTGGGCCGGGTTGTAAGCGGCGGCGGCCATCAATATGCCTAACAGTGCGCGGAGGTGATAATTCTTTTTATACATCGTGGTTGTTGTAATCATTGTTAGAAATACCTGGGAGACAGCATCCTGGCCTTACGTTTCTCAAAGAAGTAACCGAGGGAGAACTCATGCGTGGTGTAGCTGTTAGCACCGGTGCCGTTGATGGTCTGATCGTAGGCATAACCCAGGCGCAGCTTGCTGCTGATGAAGATCTCCGCCATGGCTACCCATGCGCCGGATCTGGTAACATTATTATCGATGTTATCCCTGTTCAATACAGCAGTACGGTAAGCGCCACCCAGCCACAGTTTCTGAGAGATCAGGAAAAAGGCATTCAGGTCTACGCTGGTAGGACCGGCAAAGTCTTCTTTTACCAACAGGGAGGGCTTTAGCAGCACCTCTTCTGATAACGGCAGCAAGCCGCCAAAGGTGAAATACAGGTGCGGTTTTACCGGCAGGTAAGTCTTTAAGCCATCGCCTTTCTGGAAGGCGTTGGTGATGAGGTTATCTGCAGAGACACCTGCAAACAGGCGTTCGCTGTTATAGTATATACCCGCGCGGGCATCTGGCATAAAGGATGTTTTTTTAGCGCTGAGCAGCAGGGGATCGTTCTGGTTAGCGGGATCCAGTGCGGACAGGTTTAACCTTTGCTGCAGGAAACCGGCGCCAATACCAACGGCCAGGGTACGCTCTCCGCTTTCATCCAGTGGGATGCGGTAGGCGTAGCTGCCATAGAGGGCCGTATTCTTCTGGATGCCTAACTGATCGTTTATTACCTGTAAGCCTAAGCCAATACGGTCGCCATTTACGGTACCATCTGCCGCTGCGGAAAAGGTTTTGGGCGCGCCGGGGAAACCCTGCCATTGGGTACGGTAAAACACATTTACGTTCCATTGCTCCCGGTAGCCTGCGTAGGCGGGATTGATGTACAACCCATTGAACATATACTGACTGAACTGCACGTCCTGCTGGGCATTGGCCGCTGAGAACGACAACGTGCCTGCGAACAGTAACATTATCCTGGTAAAGTATCTATTCATAATTAATTTTTTGCTAGTTAAGAGGACTGTTTTTTTAAAGGGCTGCCGGCTTGCCTCCGGCAGCCCTTTGTGTGTTTTTAATTATCGCATCAGGGTAATGAAGCCATTACGCGTTTGCCATTGGCCATTCCCGTCCAGTACTTTCAGCGTATAGAAGTAAGTACCTGCGTTGAGGCCGCGTCCATCCCAATCGTTCTGGTAGTTCTTGCTTCTGAAGATCATGTTGTTCCAGCGGTTAAAGATGACGATCTCATTCTGCTGATATCTTTCCAGTCCTTTGATCACAAACTTATCGTTGTTACCATCTCCATTCGGTGTTATTACATTGGGTATATCCAGGTCGTTGGATATTACGTTGATCCGTACGGTGGCCACATTGCTCCAGTTACCGCCTTCATCCTGTACCCTGTAGGTTACGGAGTCTGCGCCTACATAACCGGCATCCGGCGTGTAGTTTACTGAACCGTCTGCGTTCACTTTAACGGTACCGTGTTTGGGCTGGTCTACTACTTCCACGGTGGTGGGAACGATGGGGCTTCCGCCGCCCTCACCCGGGTTGTCATTATCCAGTACCGGTACGGTCACTTCATTGTTGGCTTTTGTCTCTGCAGCATCATCAACAGCTACCGGCGGTACGATCTGTACAGGCACAGCGGGCGCCGTACAAGCCGGGCAACCGGATACAGGGTCTGGCGTGGTGCTGTTCACTACAGCGGTGTTCACCAGGTCATCTTTAAATGTGATGGGCGTTTGTACGGTTACCTCGTAAGTGATCACTGCGCCGTCAGGCATGTTAGCGATCGTTTCGTTGAGGTCTCCGTTGCCCTGGGTGTTGATCAGCGTAAGACCTGTAGCGCTGCCTTTCCATTCGCTGATGGTAGTACCATCCGGCGCTTTGTCTGCAATGCTCACATTAGCCGCATCGCTTGGGCCGTTGTTGGTTACGGTGATGATGTATACTACTGCATCGCCTGGTTTAAAGCTGGTCTGTGCAGGGTTCTTCAGTGCTTTTACTGTTACGATATCCGCACCTGGCACATTCTTAAGCGGTGTAGTTACACAAGCTGTACAACCTGATACAGGGTCTGGCGTAGTGCTGCTTACCACAGCGGTGTTGCTTAATGTACCGCTGAAGGTAGGCGGCGTTTGCACGGTTACCTCGTAGGTTACTATTGCCCCATCTGGCAGGCTGGCAATGGTCTCGTTCAGGTTGCCTGTACCGCTCTGGTTCGGCAGGTTTACGGTAGCCGGTGTTACACTGGCTGTCCATTGTGTGATGGTAGTACCTGCAGGGGCGTTATCCGCCACGCTTACATTCTTCGCATCACTAGGACCATTGTTGGTTACGGTGATGGTGTATACTACTGCCTCACCCGGTGAGAACACCGTTTTACCAGCCGTTTTAGTTGTTTTCACCGTTACGAGATCCGCGCTGGGCGCTGCCGGCGTATTTACCGAACAAGCTGCGCAAGGCGTAGTGCCGTTAGGATCCGGCGTTTCGCTCGTCTCTGTTGCTACGTTCACCAGGTTGCCAGTGAAAGAAGAAGGCGTTTTCACGCTTACTTCGTATGTAACAACTGCGCCATCTGGCATGGCAGCGATGGTCTGATCCAGGCTACCGTTGCCGCTTTTAGCGGGAAGCGCGATGGCAGGGTTGCTGGTAACTGTCCAGCTCATGCTGCTGGCGCCAACCGGGAGGGCATCCTGTATGCGCACATTCTTCGCGTTGCTAGGACCGTTGTTGGTAACGGTGATCACATAGTCTACCGCTTCTCCTGGTTTGAAAGTGGTCTGGCCGGCGTTCTTCAGTTTCTTCACAGTTACGATATCTGCGCTTACTACTGATTGCAGCGGCGTTTGACAAGTGGTACAAGGATCGTCGCCGTTCGGATCTTCCGTTTCACTTTCTTCTTTTGCCACGTTGATGATCTGGCTGCCGGTGAAGGCTGGATCTGTGGTCATTGTTATATTATATGTTACTACTGCTCTGTTCGGGAAAGTAGCGATCGTCTGATCCAGCGGCGTGGTGCCGCCTGATGCAGGTACGGTTGCGCCACCGGTTTGAGTAGCTGACCAGCTCATGCTCTTAGCACCTGCGGGCAGGGCATCCTGGATACGGACATTCTTCGCATCGCTGGGACCGTTATTGGTAACGGTGATCAGGTATTCTATATCATCGCCCGGGTTGAAGGTGGTCTGTGCAGCGTTCTTCAACTTTTTCACGGTCACGATATCTGCGCTGGGCTTGGGCGTTACTGAAGCGTCACAAGTAGTACAAGGATTATTGCTGTTGGGATCCGGCGTCGTACTGGTTTCTGTGGCTATGTTCTTCAATGTACCGGTATAGGCCGGATCTGTTTGCATTGTTACGGAGTAGGTAAGGATCGCATTGTCCGGTAAGTTAGCGATGGTTTGATCCAGGCTCGCGTT
Organism: Chitinophaga agrisoli; assembly: GCF_008386695.1. Classification (GTDB taxonomy): domain Bacteria; phylum Bacteroidota; class Bacteroidia; order Chitinophagales; family Chitinophagaceae; genus Chitinophaga; species Chitinophaga agrisoli. The sequence continues at coordinate 1,748,329 of NZ_VUOC01000001.1, read as the reverse complement.
ACCGCTGCGTACCAATCCCGGTACCGTACCTCTTGTTTCCACTACTGACCAGGTCATGCTCTTAGCGCCTGTGGGCAGGGCATCCTGAATATGTACATTCTTCGCATCGCTGGGGCCGTGGTTAGTTACCGTGATGGTATACTCTACTGGCGCACCAGGCTGGTAGTTGAGCTGTGTGGTGTTCTTCAGTGTTTTCACTATCTGCACATCCGCGCTTGGTTTGGCATCCAGGGGCACTTCGCAAGTAGTACAAGGATCGCCGCCGTTTGGATCTTCCGTATCGCTGGTCTCTGCTGCTTTGTTCACCATCTGAGCGCCGGTATAAGCCGGGTCTGTGGTTACTGTTACTGTGTAGGTTACCACACCGCCGTTGGGGATGGTGGGTATTACCTGGTTAAGGGCGCTGAGGCCGTGCAGGGCCGGGAGGGCTACGCCGCCGGTTTCTGTTGCATCCCAGCTCATGCCGGTACCGCCAGTGGGGATGGCATCCTGTACCCGTACATTCTGCGCATCACTGGGACCGTGGTTGGTAACGGTGATGGTGTATGTAACAGGGTCGCCGGGTGTGAAGCTGGTTTGAGACGGATCTTTAAGGGCTTTTACGATCTCGATGTCTGCAACACCTACTGCAGGGATACCAGGCGCCGCACAATCCGGGCAAGGTGTTACCGGGTCTGGCGTAGTGCTGGTCACTGCCGCGATGTTAGTTAAGGCGCCCGTGAAGGAAGCCGGTGTTTGTACCGTTACCTCATAGGCTACTATTGCACCGTTCGGGAAGCTGGCGATTGTTTCGTTAATGTTACCGTTTCCAGTAGCATTAGGAGGTGTAGCACCACCGCTTATCGCAGTTGCTTTCCAGGAACTGATGATTGTACCGGCAGGCGCAACGTCTTTAACATTCACGTCTTTCGCATCGCTTGGACCATGGTTGGTCACCGTGATCACGTACACCACTGCTTCTCCAGGTACAAATTTTGTTTGCGCCGGATCTTTCAGTTTTTTCTCTGTTACGATGTCTGCCTCAGGTGCTGCAGGGATACCAGGCGCCGCACAATCCGGACAGGGTGTTACCGGGTCTGGGGTGGTGCTGGTCACTGCTGCAATGTTGGTTAAGGTACCGGTGAATGAAGCCGGTGTTTGTACGGTTACTTCGTAGGTAACTACGGCACCGTTCGGGAAGTTGGCGATCGTTTCATCAATGTTACCATTACCGGTTCCATTAAGAGGTGTAGCACCACCGCTTACCGCGGTTGCTTTCCAACTACTGATGGTTGTACCGGCAGGCGCAACGTCTTTAATATTTACATCCTTCGCATCACTTGAACCATTGTTGGTTACCGTGATCACATAGTCTACTGCTTCACCAGGAACAAACGTGGTCTGACCCGGATTCTTCAGTTTCTTCTGCGTTACGATGTCTGCGCTGGGTGCTGGGGTGATAGGTCCGGCAGCGCAATCCGGGCAGGCAGGTACCGGGTCCGGTGTGGTGCTGGTCACAGCTGCCACGTTTGTTAAGTTAGCGGTGAATGAAGATGGTATTTTTACCGTTACCTCATAGGTCACTACTGCACCGTTCGGGAAGCTGGCGATCGTTTCGTTAATGTTACCAGTACCGGTACCATTAGGAGGAGTAGCACCACCACTTACTGCGGTTGCTTTCCAGCTGCTGATAGTTGTACCCGTGGGAGCGTTATCCTTAATATTTACATCTTTCGCATCACTAGGACCATGGTTCGTTACAGTGATCACATAGTCTACTGTTTCACCCGGCACAAAAGTGGTTTGAGCGGGGTTCTTCAGTTTTTTCTCTGTTACGATGTCTGCTTCCGGTGCTGCAGGGATACCAGGCGCCGCACAATCCGGACAAGGTGTTACCGGGTCTGATGTGGTGCTGGTCACTGCCGCAATGTTGGTTAAGGTACCGGTGAATGAGGCCGGTGTTTGTATGGTTACTTCGTAGGTTACTACGGCAGCATTCGGGAAGTTGGCAATCGTCTCATTAATATTGCCATTACCGGTTCCATTAGGAGGTGTAGCACCACCGCTTACTGCGGTTGCTTTCCAGCTACTGATGGTTGTACCGGCAGGCGCAACGTCTTTAATAGTTACATCCTTCGCGTCACTTGGACCATTGTTGGTCACGGTGATCACATAGTTAACCGCTTCGCCAGGAACAAAGTTTACCTGAGCGGGGTTTTTCAGTTTCTTTACTGTTACAATATCTGCGCTTGCACCAGGCTGGATAGGTCCGGCGGAACAATCCGGGCAGGCAGGCACAGGGTCCGGTGTGGTGCTGGTCACCGCGGCTACGTTCGTTAAGTTACCGGTAAAGGAAGCCGGTATTTGCACTGTTACCTCGTAAGTTACTACTGCACCGTTCGGGAAGTTGGCGATTGTCTCGTCAATGTTACCAGTACCGGTACCATTAGGAGGGGTAGCACCACCGCTTACCGCGGTTGCTTTCCAGGTACTGATAGTTGTACCGGCGGGAGCGTTATCCTTAATATTTACATCTTTCGCATCACTAGGACCATTGTTGGTTACCGTGATCACATAGTCTACTGAGCTACCCGGCACAAAGGTTGTCTGGGAAGGATTCTTCAGTTTCTTCTGTGTTACGATGTCTGCGTTGGTCACTGCAGTGATTGGTCCGGCGGAACAATCCGGGCAGGCTGGTACCGGGTCCGGTGTGGTGCTGGTCACCGCTGCCACGTTTGTTAAGTTACCGGTAAAGGAAGACGATGTCTGTAAGGTAACTTCATAAGTTACTACGGCACCGTTCGGGAAGCTGGCAATTATCTCGTTAATGTTACCATTACCGGTACCATTAGGAGGGGTAGCGCCACCGCTTACCGCGGTTGCTTTCCAGCTACTGATAGTTGTACCGGCAGGAGCGTTATCCTTAATATTTACATCTTTTGCATCACTAGGACCATTGTTGGTTACCGTGATCACATAGTCTACTGCTTCACCAGCAACAAAAGTGGTCTGAGAAGGGTTTTTCAGTTTCTTCTGCGTTACGATGTCTGCTTCCGGTGCTGCAGGGATACCAGGCGCCGCACAATCCGGACAAGGTGTTACCGGATCTGGTGTGGTGCTGGTCACTGCTGCAATATTGGTTAAAGTACCTGTAAAGGAAGCCGGTGTTTGTACCGTTACCTCGTAGGTTACTACAGCGCCATTCGGGAAGTTAGCGATCGTTTCGTTGATGTTACCATTACCGGTACCATTAGGAGGCGTAGCACCACCGCTTACTGCGGTTGCTTTCCAGGTGCTGATGGTTGTACCGGCGGGCGCGTTATCCTTAATATTTACATCTTTCGCATCACTTAGGCCATTGTTGGTTACCGTGATCACATAGTCCACTGCTTCACCAGGAACAAAAGTGGTCTGACCCGGGTTCTTGAGTTTTTTCTGCGTTACGATATCTGCACTAGGCGCAGGGGTGATAGGATCAGCCGCACAGTCCGGACAGGCAGGTACCGGGTCTGGTGTGGTGCTGGTCACCGCTGCCACGTTTGTTAAGTTAGTGGTGAATGACGCGGGTATCTGTACCGTTACCTCGTAAGTCACTACTGCACCGTTCGGGAAGTTGGCGATTGTCTCGTCAATGTTACCAGTACCGGTACCATTAGGAGGTGTAGCACCACCGCTTACCGCGATTGCTTTCCAGCTGCTGATAGTTGTACCAGCGGGAGCGTTATCCTTAATATTTACATCTTCCGCATCACTAGGACCATTGTTGGTTACTGTAATCACATAGTCCACTGATCCACCCGGTACAAAGGTTGTCTGGGAAGGATCTTTCAGTTTCTTCTGTGTTACGATGTCCGCACTAGGCGCAGGGGTGATAGGTCCGGCGGAACAACCCGGGCAGGTAACTACCGGGTCCGGCGTGGTGCTGGTCACAGCCGCCACGTTCGTTAAATTAGCGGTGAAGGAAGCCGGTATCTGCACCGTTACCTCGTAAGTCACTACTGCACCATTCGGGAAGTTGGCAATCGTCTCATTAATGTCGCCATTACCGGTACCATTAGGAGGGGTAGCACCACCGCTTACCGCGGTTGCTTTCCAGGTGCTGATAGTTGTACCAGCGGGAGCGTTATCCTTAATATTTACATCTTTCGCATCACTAGGACCATTGTTGGTTACTGTAATCACATAGTCCACTGATCCACCCGGTACAAAGGTTGTCTGGGAAGGATCCTTCAGTTTCTTCTGCGTTACAATGTCTGCGCTGGGTGCTGCGGGGGTAGGTCCGGCAGCACAATCCGGGCAGGCAGGTACCGGATCGGGCGTGGTGCTGGTCACAGCCGCCACGTTTGTTAAGTTACCTGTAAAGGAAGACGATGTCTGTAAAGTAACTTCATAAGTTACTATGGCACCGTTCGGAAAGTTGGCGATTGTCTCGTTAATGTTACCATTACCGGTACCATTGGGAGGGGTAGCACCACCGCTTACCGCGGTTGCCTTCCAGGAACTGATGGTTGTACCGGCAGGAGCGTTATCCTTAATATTTACATCTTTTGCATCACTAGGACCATTGTTGGTTACTGTGATCACATAGTCTACCGCTTCACCTGGAACAAAAGTGGTCTGGGAAGGGTTCTTCAGTTTCTTTTCTGTTACGATATCTGCTTCCGGTGCTGCAGGGATACCAGGCGCCGCACAATCCGGACAAGGTGTTACCGGATCTGGTGTGGTGGTGGTCACCGCTGCAATATTGGTTAAGGTACCTGTAAAAGAAGCCGGCGTTTGTACCGTTACTTCGTAGGTTACTACAGCGCCATTCGGGAAGTTAGCGATCGTTTCGTTGATGTTACCATTACCGGTACCATTAGGAGGCGTAGCACCACCGCTTACTGCGGTTGCTTTCCAGGTGCTGATGGTTGTACCGGCGGGCGCGTTATCCTTAATATTTACATCTTTCGCATCACTTGGACCATTGTTGGTTACCGTGATCACATAATCCACTGCTTCACCAGGAACAAAAGTGGTCTGACCCGGGTTCTTCAGTTTTTTCTGCGTTACGATATCTGCACTAGGCGCAGGGGTGATAGGATCAGCCGCACAGTCCGGACAGGCAGGTACCGGGTCTGGTGTGGTGCTGGTTACCGCTGCCACGTTTGTTAAGTTACCGGTAAAAGAAGCCGGCGTTTGCACCGTTACTTCGTAGGTAACTACAGCGCCGTTCGGGAAGTTGGCAATTGTCTCATTAATATTACCATTACCGGTACCATTAGGAGGGGTAGCACCACCGCTTACCGCGGTTGCTTTCCAGCTGCTGATGGTTGTACCGGCAGGGGCGTTATCCTTAATATTTACATCTTTTGCATCACTTGCGCCATTGTTGGTTACGGTGATCACGTAGTCTACTGCTTCACCAGGAACAAAAGTGGTCTGACCCGGGTTCTTCAGTTTCTTCTGCGTTACAATGTCTGCGCTTGGCGCTGCGGTGATTGGTCCGGCGGAACAATCCGGGCAGGCAGGTACCGGGTCCGGTGTGGTGCTGGTCACCGCTGCCACGTTCGTTAAATTACCGGTAAAGGAAGACGATGTCTGTAAGGTAACTTCGTAAGTTACCACGGCACTGTTCGGGAAGTTGGCGATTGTCTCGTTAATGTTACCAGTACCGGTACCATTGGGAGGGGTAGCACCACCGCTTACTGCGGTTGCATTCCAGCTACTGATGGTTGTACCGGCAGGAGCGTTATCCTTAATATTTACATCTTTTGCGTTACTTGGACCATTGTTGGTTACGGTGATCACATAGTCTACTGCTTCACCAGGAACAAAAGTGGTCTGGGAAGGGTTCTTCAGTTTCTTCTGCGTTACGATGTTTGCTTTCGGATTGCTGTTCAGGTCTACTTCACAAGGATTACAGTCATTGCCAGGCGTAGGGTCTGGGGTTATGGCATTTTTTGTTACCACATTCTTGATCTGCGCACCAGTAAAGGCCGGGTCTGTTACCACGGTTACGGTGTAGGTAACTATTTCGCCGTTCGGGAGTGTTGGAATAGTTTGATCCAAGTTGCCACTACCGCTGGTTGCAGGAGGCGTGATGGTTGTTGCACCGGCAATCCAGCTCATGCTGGTACCGCCTGTGGGCAGCGCATCCTGAATACGCACGTTCTGCGCATCACTTGGGCCATTGTTGGTTACCGTGATCACATACTCTACCGCTTCACCAGGAACAAAGCTTGTCTGGGAAGCATTCTTCAGTTTTTTCTCTACTACGATATCTGCACTAGGCACCGGGGTAACAGGGCCAGCGGAACAATCCGGACAGGCAGTTACCGGGTCTGGTGTAGTACTGGTCACCGCCGCCACGTTTGTTAAGTTACCGGTAAAAGAAGCCGGCGTTTGCACCGTTACTTCATAGGTAACCACTGCACCGTTCGGGAAGTTGGCAATTATCTCGTCAATATTACCAACACCGGCACCAGCAGGAGGCGTAGCACCACCGCTTACAGCCGTCGCTTTCCAGCTGCTTATAGTTGTACCGGCAGGCGCGTTATCCTTAATATTTACATCTTTTGCATCACTTGGGCCATTGTTGGTTACCGTGATCACATAGTCTACTGCTTCACCAGGAACAAAAGTGGTCTGACCCGGGTTCTTCAGTTTTTTCTGCGTTACAATGTCTGCACTAGGCGCAGGGGTAATAGGTCCGGCGGAACAATCCGGGCAGGCTGGCACAGGATCCGGCGTGGTGCCGGTCACTGCCGCCACGTTTGTTAAGTTACCGGTAAAAGAAGCCGGCGTTTGCACCGTTACTTCATAGGTAACTACAGCGCCGTTCGGGAAGTTGGCGATTATCTCGTCAATGTCACCAACACCGGCACCAGCAGGAGGGTTAGCACCACCGCTTACCGCGGTTGCCTTCCAGCTACTGATAGTTGTACCGGCAGGCGCGTTATCCTTAATATTTACATCTTTTGCATCACTTGGACCATTGTTTGTTACCGTGATCACATAATCCACTGCTTCACCCGGTACAAAAGTTGTCTGGGAGGGATCCTTCAGCTTCTTCTGCGTTACGATGTCCGCTTTCGGATTGTTGTTCAGGTCTACTTCACAAGGGTTACAGTTATTACCAGGGTCAGGATCTGAGGTTACGGCGTTTTCGGTTACCACGTTCTTCATCTGCGCACCAGTGTAGGCAGGGTCTGTTACCACTGTTACGGTGTAGGTAACTACCTCGCCGCTGGGTATTGCCGAAATGGTTTGATCCAGGTCACCGCTACCGCTGGTTGCCGGAAGGGTGATGGGTGTTGGACCGGCACTCCAGGTCATGCTGGCACCGCCAGCTGGGAGGGCATCCTGAATGCGCACGTTCCTAGCTACACTAGGCCCATGGTTGGTTACTGTGATCGTGTATTCCACATTGGCGCCGCCGGGAGTAAATTCTGTTACTGTTGCGCTCTTTACCACAGTCACATCTGCCTTGGGCACAACAGGGATGGTCACATCACAAGTTGTACAAGGCGTACCGCTATCGGGATCTGGTGTGGTAGCGCTTTCAGTAGCGGTGTTCACTAAGTGTGCACCGGTAAAGGCAGGATCAGTTTTTACGGTTACGGTGTAAGTAACCACACCACCGTTAGGTAATACCGGGATGGTTTGATCCAGGTTGCCGCTACCACTGTTAGCCGGCAGGGTGATGGCGGATGAAGCGCTCCAGCCCATGCTCAGGGCGCCAGCGGGCAGCGCATCCTGGACGCGTACGTTCTTAGCATCACTGGGGCCATTGTTAGTTACGGTGATGGTATATACCACATCCGCACCACCAGGGGTAATCTCTGTTACCGCTGAGCTTTTCACTGTTACGATATCTGCCTGCGGATCAGGTGTAAGCGTACTGGCACAAGCCGGACATGTAGGATCAGGGTCTGATGTAGGCGTGGTTACCGTTGCTGTGTTAACCAGGTTAGTGGTGGCATTTGAAGGGGTCTTCATTTTAACCACATAGGTCAGCTGACCGCCGTTAGGGAAGGTACCAACCGTCATGTCCAGGTTGCCTGTACCGGTAATGGGCGTGGAGAAAGGCACTGGCGCACCAGTGCTGGTCAATGTCCATTCTGTAATGTTACAGCCTGCGGGCGCATTATCTACGATGTGCACATTGCTGGCGTCATTAGCGCCATTGTTGGTAACTGTAATTATATAGGTAACAATCCCACCGGGCACGTATTTAGTTTGACCAGGCGTTTGGGTGGTTTTTACCGTTACGATATCAGCGACGGGCGTTACGGCTACCGCAATGGGATATGCGATATTATTACAATGTTCGTTTGCCCGTGTCGGCGGCGTGTTCCCATTCAAACATTCCACATGAGGATCTGTAGGAAGTTGGGTAGCTACCGGGTTGGTCGCATCAGGATCCGTTACGTCATTAGGACGCATGATACTGGCCTCTATGTCATTTTTTATGTTAGTGCCCGCCAGGGAAGGGTCTGCTTTTCCTTTAACATGGTAGGTGATAATGCACCCATTTGGCAGGTCCAGCGTAGCGTTGTAATCGCCGCTACCATCTATAGTACCCCCATGTGGGGTGGCGCAACTTGTAGTAAAGGTTACATCTGCTGCGTTTACTACAAAACCATCCGGCGTCACAAATTTAAATGGAGCACCTACTACGTCGCTAGGACCATTATTAACCACTACTACATCATAAGTAAGGGGTTGGCCTACGGGGATAGTAGTAGTGCTGGGCGTAATACTCAGCACCTGGAGATCTGCCTCTTGTATCACCAGGCTGGTAGTCTTCGTTTCTTCGTTACCAAGGACGTAGGTCCATGTGTCCATTATACGGGCGTTTCCGAACTCGGAGGCACTAGGAGGCGTTGATGCTTTTCCCCATTTATGTCCGTTGGTGCTACTACTTATCCCTGTGCCGTCGTTACCATTAGTGATGGGGCTACTGGCAATCTGACCGCTTATTACGGGCAGATCAGCGTCGTCCCAAAACACCTTGTCCGTAATCACGGTTGTACCAGCGGCATCCATTTGCTGAATGATCATACCGCTGGCATTCGCTTCCACGTCAATGAGCGGAAAGTGCACCTCTCCACCCTGTAACTGGATGTGTGCCACTACAGAGGCAGTACCCAGGCCTGGCCGGCTACCGGCACCATCCTTACCATCCCAGAAAACCGAATTGGGACCAGCAGCGGCCGATCCTGTAATCTTCCTGGTTACAAAGCCAGGAGGCCCAACTAAGGTAACGCGGAAAGTGCCCGCCTGGCTGGCATTAAATTTAATATAGGCACCCTTACTACTCACCTGGTTTGCGGTACCTTCTACGCCATCAATGGATATGCTACTTATCGTAGGTAACGTTGCGGGCATTTTTAACCAGGTAATACCGCCGCCGGGGAGAACGCTGGATGTTGGCAGGTCTGTATTCGGCAGGTTATAGAACATTTTCTGGGTGATGCTGGTAGCGCCGTCCGGCTCACGGGGATCTTTAATAGTACCGGAATTGGTATTGTTTGCACTCTTATAAGCTGGCAGGGCAGCATCGGTGGTGCCGTTGGTAATGCCTTTGTTATTGACAAACGCGAGGAAACCGATACCTGCGATACCATTGTTCTGTACACGATAGAGGTAACCGTCATTTGTTTGCACGTAGATCTTACCATAATACCGGCCATCCGTCACATACATGTTCAATACGTTGGCGTATACCCTGCCTGTAATAAAAGCAGTGTTGGCGGTATTCCTTACGGAAATATCCCAGGCAGCGATAGCATTTTTGTCAGCGGGCTGGGTCCAGTTAGCGGTGGCATCAATAGTACCGCCGTTATCCGCATTAGCATTAATATCGCCGGTAGGAATGAACTCCACTTTCCATATACCCGCCTGACCGGCGCCTACCGTTCTGGAGAACGGCGTATAACCGCCAGGATTAGGTGTGGGACCAGCCAGCTCACCTGCCCTGTTTGGGATCTTTCCCACATCATCGTTGGCAGAATTATAAACCGTACCATCCGGTGCAGTTAACCGGATACGGCCGGCGCCGACATTCTGGCCACTGGATGCGGCCTGTACCTTTTCACCAACGTTGGCATACACGAAGTGCGTGCCTAATGCGGTGAAGGGCCATGTGGTGGCGCCAGGCATGCTGGTACACATGAGCCAGGCCCTTTGTCCGGTAGCACCGGTAGGATACAGATCCTTTGAGCCTTCTGCATAACTACTAAAACCTGCAAGCAGGCATAGGAGCGTTATGCAATAAGTAAAAGTTGTTTTGTAAAATCGATTCATATTTATAAGTAAGAGTTTACGTGATAGGGATACCGAGACGGGAAACATTATCCGGACATAGCAAGGCCAGGGACAATACCCGGGCGGGTATTATCCAAACAAAGGCGCGTACGCGCATATGATCCCTTGTCAAGGGTATATGGAAGTTGGCATAGGTATAGCGTTAAGCTATATACGTTTCATGGTATAGTCTTTTTGATAGTGATTAGTTACACTGTCCTTCTGCTGTTGTGAAATTTATGTCTGCTGCATCACTGGTAGGCAAGACATAGGATAGTCATCTGTTTCTTTTTTCCATGTAAAACCAAATATTAATAGTTGTTCGCCTGCATTATTGCAGTTTGTTAATTGTCCTATAAATGCCGCTATACGTTTTCCGTCCGTATAGGGACCGTCCTTGAGGGTAGTTTGAGGGATCGCAAACAAACCTATTTTCTTTTCCCGGTACAAAGGTAGACGCGGTTCACATTGTTACAAATAGTAATACATGACTATGACTGTAGTAATATTACTACAAATTAACCTATGACAATAAAAAAATATCCTATTTTTGCCTGGTATTGACGTGTTCACTCACTATATTAGCCTTTGATGACCAATATATTAGTTGCTGATGACCACTCGATTGTCCGATATGGTCTGGCGAAAATAATAGGCAGCCTGTCTGCTCCCTCAACAGTGACCACGGTTGAAATATTTGACGATGTTATTACCCAACTCGAACGGCAGGCCTATGACCTGCTGATACTGGATATTAATCTGCCCGGCGGGAACAGCATACAGATGCTGGATGCGGTAAGGCTGCAACGGCCTAATACTATGATACTTGTGTTCTCTGCCTATGATGAGAAGATGTATGCGGTGGATTATCTGACGGCCGGGGCTGACGGTTATCTCAGCAAGAACGCTACAGAAGAGGAGACCAAGCTGGCCATACAGACGCTGCTGAACAAGGAGAAGTACATGAGCGCGCCCACGCGTCAGCAGATACTCAATAAATTAAGCCTGAACAAGAACAACCCGCAGACCAATCCCTTTGCCACCTTGTCTACACGGGAAGTGGAGGTCATGAACCTGCTTACCAAGGGCATTCCGTTGTTAAAGATAGCGGAAATGCTGCACCTGCAGATATCTACGGTGAGCACTTATAAAACCCGCATTTTCAGCAAGCTGGAGATCAACAGTATTATTGAGCTGCTGGAAAAGATGCGGCTGCACAATATTGCTAATTGATCATGTTCAGGGTGATATGTACCGTGGCGCCTTCGTTACTGTTGGCATCCAGGGTGATGCTCCCGTTTATGAGCTGTAATAGCTCCATTACCATCAGCAGACCGATGCCGTTATAGGAAGCCGGTTTGCCATCCAGCACGGAAGCGCCCATTTCATATTGGTTAATCCAGCCGCTGATAGCGGGGGGCATGCCGATACCTGTATCCTTAAACCGGATATGGATCTTTTCCGCGGTGCACCAGGCGTTTAGCTGTATGCTTCCCCTACGGGTATATTTTACGGCGTTATCCAGCAGGTTATGGACCACGATGGCCAGCAGCTGCCTGTTTACCAGGGCCATGGCGCCGGGGGCTGTGAGGTTCTCAATAGTTACTTCTTTGGACTGAGAAACCGGCCGGAAAATATCTGCTTTTTCTTCCAGCAGGCCTTTCAGGTCTGTCATCTCCAGGAAGGAATCGTCTTCTATGAACTGGGATTTCATGTACTGTATGAGGTTCTCGACCAGGTGATACATGCCATAGAGGCTTTCGTAGATGATACTCCGTTCCTCCTTTTCTATATCGCCCTGCTGGCGGTAGCCCTTGCTTAATACATGCATGATATGTTTAAGCGGGGTGCGCAGGTCGTGGGAGATAGCAGTTATGAGCCGCTGTTGTATAAAGGCCTGGCGGCGGAGCTGTTGTTCAGAGCCCTGCAGTGTTTCCAGGGTTTCCTTAAGTTCGCTGGTACGCTCCTGCACCCGCAGCTCCAGCATCCTGTTCTTACGTTGTACCCGCATTACCCGCAACCAGGAGATGGCAAATGCAATCACAAAAAACAGCACCCCGGTGAGCACCCGGAACCAAAGTGTTTCGTGGAACGCTTTTGCTACATTGATCACAAAGATCATTTCGGACATATTGCCGGGCCCAAAGCCGTTGGGCTTACGGATACGGAGCGTGTACTGGCCCGATGGCATGGAGGAGAACTCGATCATCCTGTTATCCGTTACCTGTAGCCATAATGCGGGCTCCTCCTCTCCTTCCCGGGTCATGGAATAGTAGAGGTGCAGGTTATTGGGATCGCCGAAATAAGGGGTGCTGATAGAAAAGCGGAGATGGTGGAAGTTATGCGGCAAGGTGCGTGCGCTATCTATGCTCACCACCCTGGCATCCAGCTCTACCTGGTCTATAAAGATCTGTTTATCCGGCAGCTCCGTGCGTATTTTGGCGGGATCAAAATACACCAGGCCATCCAACGAGGGCAAAGAGATACTACCGTTCTGCAGTTTTAGCGCGCAGGGTTGACAACCGCCATTGAACTCATTGGTGTAAAAACCCTGTTCCTTTCCGTAGTACAGGTAATACAGGTTAGGATGCGTACCTGTGGCATAGGCTACGGCGTCCCGGTAACTGCATTGGAAAAGGCCTTTGTTGGTAGTGATCCACAAAAAGCCCAGTTCATCCTTTACCACACAATGCGCGGTGATTATATATTTTTTCTGATCCAGCGGCAGCTGTACGAGGTGATTATTTTTATAGAGGTATACACCGCTGCTGTAGGTAGTGACCCATACTTCGTCCGGGGCGGTGATCAACAGGCTCCTTACATACCGGTTATTGAAGTAGCGGATGGTATCGATCCTGCGGGAGGCCAGGTCCATCCGGAATAATCCATTGCCTGTGCCGGTCCATAACACCTGTTGCTGATTGTCCAGGGCCATGTAGGAGATATCCTTTATCCGGTTTGTATACAGCTGTAACTGTGGATGCGGGTCATTTGTCTGCAGGGTATACAGCCCGCCATTCCAGGTGCCCACCCATAAGCGGCCCTGGTTATCGATATAGAGCTGGTTGACAGCAGTTGTTAAAGTAAACTCGCAGCGTTTTACGGTCAAATCACTATTAAACCCATATACTTTTGTAAAGTGCTTATACCAGTAATTGCCGTTCTGATCGCGGGTCATGCTGTACTTATCCCCCTCTGACAGTTTACTTAAAAGGGGGAGCAGGCGGCTTTTGCCTGTTGTATCAAAGGCTATACCCTGCGGGGTGACTACGCCGTTCTTTCCAAAAGGGGCCTGTGCATAATATACTTCATCTTCATCACCACTGGCTTTAAAACTCATAAACTGCTTAGGGCTATAGACATACAAGCCTTTGGTAACGCTGCCCAGGAATACGCGCCGGTGCGCGCTATCATGATAGAGGGTATGGATGCCATTGCGGTGAAAGTCGAACTGCTGCAATACCAGGGAGGAATGCAGGGTATCCGTACCTGATAGCTGCAGGCGGTAGCAGGTATTGTGGATGACCACGAATACCTGGCCGGCAGCAAAGTTCCAGTACAGCACCCTCTCCTGCGCGGCGGTGGACCCGCGGGGCTGTTGCAATACATCTCCCGTAAGCCGCAGCGTATGTGCGCCCTCCTTATCCAGCAAAAAGAATTCTCCATTCTTTTCCATGTAACAGAGCCGGGCGCCCAGTGTGAATAAATGACCGGCATCGAGATGGGGATGGGTAATGCGGTAGCGTTCTTTATTATCTGCTATTAACCGGATGGTATCTGCTGTGATCTTAAAATAAACACGCGGCCCCACAGGTACCAGTAAATGCATTGATTTTGACTGGTAGATATAATAGTTAGGAAGACCGGTAATGGGATACTCATCCGAAACATCCTTAAAGCTCATGTAGTCAAAGTCATGATCTGGCCGCGGCTGCACTACTATGCCACCGTTACGCACCAGCAGCACTTCGTTCCTGATGGTCCTGGCCATAACGCTATTCCCGCCAGGGCTGGGGCACATATAGTATATGCGGCTATTCTGTATGGACAGGTTGCCACTGTTAAATGTAAGGAAGCGGCTGCCATCAAACCTGGCCAACCCGTTTTCCGTAGCCAGCCACAGGAAACCATTCTCATCCGGCGCAATGGCTTTTACACTGTTCTGCGGCAGCCCATCCTGATCTGTGAAGTGGTTGATAGTATAAGGATCTTGCGCATTTGCCTGTATGTTGAGCACCGTGAACGGCAGCAGGAGCAGGCAGTGCAATAAAATAGTTTTCATTCCAGGTATTGTGTCGGCATAAGGTTTTCAGGAAGGCGGTAAAAATAGATAATTTTGACGCATCTTCCATTATTCCACACTGAATGGTAAAATATGAAAATATATCAGCAATTGCTTGAGCTGCGGGAAAGAAGCCGGGGCTTTCACCTGATCACACCGGAAGTTGTACATGCACTGCCACAGCTGAGCGAGCTAAAGACGGGCATTTGCCAGGTGTTTATACAGCATACCTCCGCTTCGCTTACTATTAATGAAAATGCGGATCCTACGGTGCGTAAGGACTTTGAGACGTATTTTAACAAAGCGGTACCTGAAAATGATCCGGACTATGTGCATAATGATGAAGGGCCTGATGATATGCCGGCGCATTTAAAGGCGGCGCTGCTGGGCAGTTCTGTTATGATACCGGTCCGTAACGGGCGGCTGGCTTTGGGCACGTGGCAGGGGATCTATTTGTGCGAGCACCGTGATCATGGCGGGAAGCGGAGGCTGGTGATAACGGCATGGGGGGAGTAGTTAATGTGCGGATGTGCCAATATGCAAATGTGCTAATGGATTAGCGCGAGTATTAGATGAGTTAATTAGTTTAATTAAATCATTCGCTGCATTTCATTAGCACATTTGCATATTGGCACATTAGCACATTATTTTCTGCGCGGCGGCACTTTGGGTACCACGGGCAAGCTTTCATTGCCGGTTTCGCCTACGGATTGTACGGCAAAGAAGTAGTTATCCTTGGAGTAGGGGATGTTGATGGTGGTTGCTGTGGTGAAGAACTTCTTTTGCCACATAGCGTTGGAAGATTCGCGGAGCAGGACATAATAACCTTTTACCTTACCATGCAGGGGCGCTTTCCAGTTGAGGGTAGTGGAGTTACCCAGGCCGGCCACTTCAATGATCACCTGTTCCGGCATAGCGGGTGCTTTGGCCAGGTTAGAGAGGTTTACCATATTCATGGCGGTGTTCTTACGCAGGTATTCAAAGTCCATGAATTTGGGCAGATCGCCGTATTCGATGCCTTTTTCTGTACGCAGGTCCTGATGCTGGTGGTAGAAGTTCTCGTTCATTTCCGTAAAACGGACTGCCGCAAAACCACGTTCTACAAAAGGAGAATGATCGCCGCCACGGAGGAAGCGGTCGTTGCGGTAGATGAGCACTACCTGCAGGTTATCCACATAACGTTCCCCTGTTTCCTTTACATAACGGGCCAGCTGGCGGGCCTTGCCATCATTTTCCAGCCCCATTTGCCGGATCATGGCGGTAGTCGCAGAATCTGCCCCATAGGGCATGCCTTCGCTGAAAACCCTTATCTGGGTATTGTTGATGATATTGGTTTCGTTGCTGTTATTGCTGCCTACGATGTCATTATTTAACATGGCCTCTATCTGCCAACCTTCTTTTTTTGCTTTCTCTGCCAGGTAATGGGAACCCAGCAGGCCTTGTTCTTCGCCGCTTACAGTTACGAATATAACGGTAGCCGGGAAGGAATGACGGCTCATTACACGGGCGCATTCCACCACCAGCGCGCTGCCGCTGCCATCATCATTAGCGCCAGGCGCGGTGCTGGTGCGGTTCATTACGTCTGTTACCCGGCTATCCAGGTGGCCGCTTACCAGGAAGATGCGTTTATCATCAGGATCTGTGCCTTTTAGTATGGCCATGGCATTGCCCAGGCTAATGGGCGCATCCACCCTTTTGCCATCTGCGGCATAGGTGGTCGTATCTACAAAGGCCGTCATACGGCCACCGGACTGTTTAGCGAATTCTTTGAATTTAGCCACTACCCATTCCCTGGCCGCGCCTATTCCCTTTTTAGGGTCTTTGGTGGTGCTGAGGGTGCTACGGGTATCAAAAGACACCATAGCGTTAATATATGCTTTCAGCGAATCTGCAGATACTTCCTGCACCATCTGAGCAATTTCCGGGTCGCGTTGTACAATAGTGGGTGATTGGGCATGTGCCGCACTTACACCAGCCATGAGCAGCGCAATAACAAGGCGTTTCTTCATATTTGTTTATTTGAACATTGACAAAGCAAAATAGTGAATATATACGGCTATCAATAACCGGGATTCTGGATCAGATCCGGCATGATGTTCATATCGCGTTGCGGTATGGGCCATACGCGGTAGTTGCTGCCATAAGGCTGCTCATGCTGTATGCTGGCATGCGGCGGTACGGGTTGCCGGGTACGCTGCAGGTCGAAATAGGCCTGGCCTTCAAACGCCAGCTCAATACGGCGCTCTTTGAGAATTGCCTGTATCAGCTGCGCATTTGTAGCCGCCAGCATTGGCCCGCCGTTGGAGCGGGCGCGGACCCGCATGAGGCAACCTAATGCATCCGTATTAAGCGGGGCGGTGGGAATACCTTGCCTGGCAAGCGCTTCCGCCTTTACCAGCAACACCTCTGCAAAGCGTATTACGGGCACCCAATCGCCAAAGCTGGTGTACTTGGTGCTCCAGTAATAGGTGCTGGCAGATGGGCCTGTACCTCTTACGGTGGTAATGACCAGATCCTTATAGCGCAGGTCTATAGTGGTATCCATTAACTGCAGGAAGGCGTTGCTCAGTGAAATATCCCCCCTTACGGTAGGACTGTAGTGGGCAGAGAGCGCATTGTTCCTGTCTGGATTATTGGAACCAGAGAAAGCGATGGAGAAGATGGATTCCTTAGTAGTATAGTTCCTGTACAGGGTAGCCGGTGTTGGGTTGAGCTCATACAGCCCCGAATTGATCAGGGAGTCTGCATAAGTGACAGCATTAGCCCAATCTCCTTTGTACAGATACATACGCATGAGCAGCGCCCGGGCAGCGCCTTTGGTAGCGCGCGTTACACGGGAATTGGCATCGCCATAATCTTCCGGCAGACGGATGGCGGCGTCTTTCAGGTCTTTTTCTATCTGATCATACACCGCTTTAACAGAGGCACGTTGTACCAGGTTGCCGGCGCCAAAGGGATCATCTGCGGCTTCGAGGATCAGCGGTACGCCGGGGTTAGCATCTGGCCCCTTGATGGTATCCGTATAAGGCTGGGCCCAGAAGTTTACCAGGTAGAAATAGTTGTAGGCGCGTATAAACTCTGACTCGCCAATATACTGGTCTGCTTTGGCAGGCGTAACCAGGCTTTGTTTGGGCTGGAAGTTCTTTACAAACAGGTTGGCTGTGTAGATAGTATTATAAGCGGCGGACCAGGCGGCGGTAATGGTGACGTCATTGGGCCGCATAAGGTCGAAGAAGCCCACATTATTGAAGAAGTTATTGGGATTGGCGTCGAGGCCCTGCACATCCGCATAGATGAGGTTGCGGCCGCATCCCCAGTTGATGTTCTGCAAGGCGCTGTACATACCTACGGCGGATTTCTCTATTCTTTCCGGCGTGCTGAAAGCAATGTCTGTAGGCACGGCATCCAACGGATCGTCAAAAAAGTTTTCCCGGGTACAGGCCGTTAAAGCCACGCAGGCCATTAAACCTCCTGTGAGTATATTTTTAAGCTGTATTGTGCGCATGATCTTTAAATTTTAGAATGATACATTCAATCCAACGGTGAAAGTCCTGGGCTGAGGCGTGCTCAGCGCATCTATACCAATCTGTATGTTATTGGCCGTGCTGGTGTTGCTGGTATTGGCGCGCGTGGCGGTATTCACGTCCGGGTCAAGGCCGGTGTAACCCGTGAGCAGGAAGGCATTGAACACCTGGCCATAGATGCGTATACGATCAAAGCCGATGCGGCCCAACAGGCTTTTGTCGAAAGTATATCCCAGGGAGATGGTCCTTACCCGTAAGAAATCCGCTTTTTCCAGGAAGCGGTCAGAAGCGGTGTTGCCCTGGTTATCCTGCAGGTATACCTTGGGCACATCTGTTTGCTGACCGGGTGTGGTCCACCGTTTCAGGATCTCGTCAAAATTATTCTGCACATTATTACTGAGCATAGTGGCCTTGGTACCGTTGTATACATAGTTACCGCCGGAGAAGATGATATTGATGCCCAGGTCGAACTGCTTATAGGTAAAGGTATTATCCCATCCGCCAAACCAGGTAGGCAGCCCGCTTTTGTTGGAATATACAGCGTCTGTGGAAACAGACATAGGGGCAACGGGGTTGCCTTTATCATCCGTCCACAGGGCGCTACCCGTCTGGCCAAAATGGTATTCCTTAATGCTGCCGTCTTTGGCGAACCAGCGGGGATTACCGTTCTCCGGGTTTACGCCGGCCCAGCGTACCAGGTAAAAAGTGCCGAGCGGTTTGCCTACGCTGGCTACACTATTGCCCTGGATAATATCTGCGTTGTTATTACTGCTGACCAGGGATAATACTTTGTTCCAGATGCGGGATACGTTTAAGGCGGTGTTCCATGTAAAGTTCTTACGCGCTACGGGCGTGGTGCTGAGCGTTAACTCTATACCACGGTTACGCATGTTGCCGATGTTGGTGTATACGGAGTTATTGGGTACGCCTACGGTGGAGAGCACCGGCGCGCTCAGGATCATGTTATCTATGTTGTTATTGAAGTAGTCTGCTACGATATTGAATTTATGCAGCAGGGTAGCGTCAAAGCCAATGTCCAGCTTTTTGGAGCTTTCCCATTTGAGGCCGGCATTGCCCACCTGCAGGATGTTAAAGCCATTGAGCATACCATAGGCAGAGCCGGTGTAGAGGGTTTGCGATGCGTAGGGATTCCTGATACGGGAGTTGCCTACCTGGCCATAGCTGCCTCTTAGCTTTAGATAAGACAGCCATTTCACGGATTCCATGAATTTTTCCTGCGTTACCTCCCAGCCAGCGGATACGCTGGGGAAGTAGCCCCATTGGTTGTTTATACCGAAAGCAGAAAAGGCATCCGCACGGAAAGAGAGCTCCAGTAAATACTTGCTGCTGTAGGCATAACTGGCCCTGCCAAAATAGGACATCAGGGAAGAACTATTCAGGTCGCCATGGGTTTGGTCGTATATGCTGGTTTGACCGGGCTGTATATTAGTGAAGGCCCCGTTTACGATGGCATCATAGAAGGGATCTGCAAAGTTTACGGCCCCTGCCTGGTACCATTGCATTTTATTATACTGGTATTCTGCGCCGGCTACAACTGAGACCTTGTGCATGTTGGCAATGGTCTTATCGTAAGTAGCATAATTCTGCCATACCCACTGGTTCCAGTTGGAGTTGAGGTAAGTAACCAGGCCATTGTAAGGTACCCCCCAAAAGCCGATCACATTGGGCGTAAACTGGTCTTCGAGGTTGGCGAGATATTGGATACCCAGTTTGGAGGTGAATGACAGGTCTTTGATAGGCCTGATCTCACCATAGATATTGGCGCGGAGGTCCTGGGCGGTATTCAGGTTCCGGGTAAGGTCTGTCATGGCTATCATATTAAAGTAGCCACCGGATTGGGACATAATGCTGGCCCCATTAATAGCGGTAATATTATTGCCCAGGCCCAGGTAGCCGCCGCCGGTACCGGTTGTTAAATTGTACCCACGCGGACCGTTGGGATTATAGGGCGATACGTTAGCAGGCGCCTGCCAGCCGGAAATGTTTACGCCCTGTACATACCCATCTGTTAATACCCCCACGTTCTTTGTGCGGGTATACGCCAGGCTGATGCCGCTTTTAAACCAGGGTTTAGGTGTAAAATCCAGGTTAAGCCGGGCCTGGCCCATGGTGATCTTGTTAGGTTTTACGATACCTTCCTGGCTGAGGTACCGCGCAGAACCGTATACAGAGAGCTTATCCGCCCCGCCGGAAAAGGAGATGGAGTTATCATACATGATGCCTGTGCCGTATAAAAGCGAGATCCAGTCTGTATTATCCGGCTGGCCATCCCCATCCGTATCGCTTTCTTTGGCAATGACCGCGTTGGGAGAATTGAGGCCGTATTTATTGGAGGCTTTTTCATTCTGGATCATCATATAATTAATGGCATCCAGCTCCTTTGGTTTTTTAGCCGCCTGTGACCAGCCGGTTTTAGAGTCGATCATCACTTTTACGGAACCCCGCTTGCCTTTTTTGGTAGTGACAAGTATTACGCCGTTTGAGGCGCGGGAGCCATAGATCACGGCGGAGCCGGCGTCCTTTAAGATCTGGATGGATTCAATATCGTTAGGGTTAAGCATGGCCAGGGGATCGAAGCGGGTACCCGCACCCGTGCGGAGGCCGTTAAGGTTATCGTTGGCGATCTGCGCCACGCCATCGATCACGATCAATGGCTGGGCAGAGGAAGTGATAGAGTTGATACCGCGGATCTGTATAGCGGTAGGATCACCCAGGGTACCACCGTTCATATTAACCTGCACACCGGCAGTTTTACCGGCCATGGCCTGGGTAAAGGCAGACAGCGGCTCATTGCTCAACTTATCGCCTGATACTTTGCTGATAGCGCCGGTGGTTTCCCGCACGCTTTTGGTACCGTATCCTATCACCACTACTTCATCCAGCTTTTTGGACTCTGCGATGAGCATGATATTGCCGCCGTTGAATTGGCGGGCGGCCAGCTCTTTGGGTGCATAACCTATGAGGGAGCATACCAGCCTATCATCCGGCGAGCTTACGGAGAGGGTAAAACTGCCATCCTCACCGGAAGTGGCGCCTTTGGTGGTACCTTTTACGGCTACCGCCACGCCAGGCAAAGGCGTACCGGCATCGTCCGTTATCCTGCCTTTTACCAGGATGGCGGTATCCAGGGGCAGCGTGGTAACGAGGCTTTTGGCAGGCGGCGTTTTACGTTCCGGAAAGATGACGATGGCAGCATGTTGTTGCTTAAAGTGAAGCCCGGTGCCATTTAGCACTATTTCCAATGTTTTACTGACAGTACGGTTTCCTTTGTCGAGGCTGATGGTATTATATCTTTCTACCTGCTCCACGGGGTAGGTAATAGGATAGCCGCTTAATTTCTCGATCTTGCGCAGTACTGTTTTCAGGCTTTCACTGCGCAGCTCCAGCGTGATCCTATCCGTTTCTATGCCCTGCGCCTTGCCTGTATGTGCCAGCAGCAGCTGTGCATTGCTTAGTACGAAGATCAGGCAAACGGTACTTAATTTCATATAAAAACTATAGCTCCTTATATGCCGCCTCGCAGCAGCAGTCAATTTTTTCATAAATTGCATGAGTTTAAATAATGGTAAGAGATTGTTTAAGCCATAACCCCTGTTGGTTCCCAGGCCGTGGGGGTTATTTTTTACCGCGCGCTAAGGCGCGTTGGCAGATGTTGGTTGATGCATATTTTCTATAGTTGTTTACTCTAGAGTCAAGCGTTAGTTACACCCATCTCCGCTGATCATTACTCCTTCGCTATCGTTTATGGTATAAGATGCGTTCATGGCAGTACACAGGAGGTCCAGTACTTCCGGCAGGGACTCTGTTCCTTTAAAGGCCGTTCTTACATGGCATTCCTTTAATGCGTTATTCCTGAAGCGGATGGTAACGCCGTAGCGCCGGCTTAATATGTCTGCGATACTGCCAAAAGAGATCGCTTCAAACAGCACTTCTTTTTTTGTCCAGCTGGTAACGAGGCTATAGGCGTCTACAGGTTGTTGTGCGGCGGTGGAGTCGTTTAAGGTGTAGACCATTTCACAGTCTGGCATGAGCGTGGCTACGGTTTTCTGATGGTCTTCGATCTTCACTTTCCCTTTGGTAACGGCAACGGTTACCTGGCGGGCGCCGGCATAGGCTATGATGTTAAAGGCTGTTCCCAGCACCGTTGTTTTCAGCGCGCCTGTATGTACAATAAATGGCTTACCGGTACTGTGACGGATATCGAAATAGGCTTCGCCTATTAATACTACTTCCCTTGTTTTTGTATTAAAGTTACGCCCCAGCTGCAGGGTGCTGTTAGCCCGTAATATGATAGTGCTGCTATCTGGCAATATAATGTGCCGGGTATAGGGCACAGCCTGCGCATAACTGATTTCTGACGGTGCAGGCATTGACGTTACCCTGCGTGGGGCCAGCAGGTACAAACCGGCAGCGAGCACCAGTAATATGGAGGCGGCTACTGCGAATGGCCTTAACCGGCGCCAGCGGGAAACAGCGCGGGCGGGAGCAACCTCCTCCGACCGATCCATAGCGGCCTCCAGGCGCCGGAAGCTGGCGGCCTTCAAGGGCGCATACTCCGGCGGCTCATGGCCGGTAAGTTCCAGCTGCTGGTCTATGAGCGCTGCCAGGATACGTTGATTACCTTCCTCCTCCAGTAATGCGGCTAATAGCTGTTGTTCCGTTTCCGTGAGGGAGCCGGACAGGTATTTTTCGAGGAGGGCGATCAGATCTGGTTGCATATACAAAGGGTCTTCCGTTATTAAAGACGCATGCGCTTTTCCAAACACCCTATTGCCAGATCAATTTTTTCCAAGATTTTTTTAAAGGGATGCATCACCGTGCTCCTGCAGGTATTTACGCAGGTTCTGGAGTGCGAGCGTGGTGGTATTACTGACTGTTTTTTGGGTAATGCCCAGCTTACCGGCAATCTCATCGTGGCTTAAGCCCTGGTTGCGGGTAAGTACATACATCAATTTTTGCCGGGCGGGCAGTTGGGCAATTCCCTGGTTGAGCAGGAGCTCGAGTTGTTTCCCGATCAGATCATCATCTGGCAAAGGCGTTTGTACATCGTAACGGTCACTATAGTTCTGGTTGACTGCGTTCACCTGCAGCTTTTTGCGCAGGGCGGATATCAGCTCATTGCGGGCGGTAATAAAAAGCCATGCTTTAAAATTCTCTATGGCGGGAAGGCCGGCGCGTTTGATCCATAGTTTTACAAACACATCCTGTACTACATCCATTGCCCATTCACGTGACTTTAGAAAACTGATGGCCGTTTCATAGATAGCGGTCCAGTAATGGTCATGTATGATCTTAAATGCCTCTTTATCGCCCTGGGCAATTTTCTCCAGGAGTCCGCGCTCGTCGTGCGGGGGATACCCCTTTTCCATACATACTGATTTATACATTATTAATACCCGGCCATACACCAATAGTTTTTATAGGATCTCCGAAATTTAATAATAATAAAATGTGTTTTTGAAGGATAATTAAAAAAATAGCTGTTTAGGAATACATTTATTTTTTGTTAATCCAATACGGGTTGAATGGACAGCGATAGATAATAATAGTTATCAAGCAGCCGTTTTATCTGCGCATATCATCTAAAACCTATCTATGAAAAACACCTTTTTGTTCCTCTTTTGTTTATGCAGTGCCCTTATTGTAAAAGCCGGGGATATTGTGTTACCGCCGGTAGCTGCGTGGATCAAGTATACGAACCCGTTACAGTCCGGCAGTATGTCTTTAGCTATTGAAAATAACCAAGGCGGGGAAGGTTATACGGAAGTTGCTGTTATGGATGGGGTTCCGTGCAGGAAGATCCCCGCGGGTAAATTTATGTATATCAACTGCAACCGGAGTGCGGTACCCAGCACGGCGAAAAACCTTATATTATCTGTTACCTACTACGATAATAGTATGAATTATATCTGGTGCAACTATACGCGTACCGGTATGGGCTGGGGCGGCGCGGACTTTAAAAAGACCAATACGGGCAAATGGATCACACGGCTGATCTTTTTATCAGACGCGGGACTAGACGGCTCTATGGGTTATGGCGGCGATATACGCCTGGGGTTTGGCAGCGAGGATAATTATATCAAGGACATCAGCGTATATACCGGTACGTTAAACCCTGATACGCAGCCTTTACCTGCAAAGCCCAATAACCCCAATTCTGAGTTCAAAGGCCGCTCCCTTGCGGGTTACCAGCTATGGCATGAAGCGGGCAATAAACCGGAGGATTGGCGGCACTGGTCTTACGGTATGCTGCCGGCTGCCGGCAGGGGCAACCATAATACGGAGATGTTCCCTAACCTGGCAGACTACCAGGGCAACAGCAACGTGACGTTGTATCCTACCAATTTTGCCAACCTGGGGAATGGCACGCCTGCGCGCCTGTACAATTCTACGGATAAGGGGGTGATAGATGTGCAAATGTCCCTTTTGCAGCGGGCTGGTTTTGACGGCGTAGCCATCCAGCGCAATGCGCCGGTAGGCAAGGATATAAAATATACTTCTACAGATGATTATTATGTGCATATTAAAAATGCCTGTGAGGCCAACGGCCGCCTGTTCTATGTGATGTATTGCATGCCTGATATTAACAATGGCGCACAGTCCCTGGCGGACCTGGTAGCGGGTATTAAGCGGGACTGGGTGTACCAGATGGAGCAGATCTACGCGGTAACCTCCTCCCCGGCTTATGCTACGGTGAACGGCAAGCCGGTGGTGGAACTGTGGGGACTGGGTTACTCCACCATACTGGTAGAAAAGCAACAGGCGCTTGAGCTGGCGCAGTTCTTTAAGGACAGGGGCTGTTATGTGATTGCCGGCGTGCCACGCGACTGGCGCCTGCGCAACGAAGGTTCCCGTACTGATTTTGCGGATGTGTACAAAGCCTATAACATGGTATCTCCCTGGACGGTGGGCGCATATAATGACACTACCGGGGCCAATAACTACCGCAATAATTATATGACCCCGGACAAACAGTATTGTGATCAGAACGGCATGGACCTGTACCCGGTGATATTCCCAGGCAGCGGCTGGTCGCAGCATGTTTCCGGGATCCCGAATGATACGCGCCGCAATGGCGGGCAGTTCCTGTGGAAGCAGGCGTCCAATATCAAAAGCGTGGGCGTGCCCTCTATGTATTTTGCGATGCTGGATGAGTTTGAGGAATCCACGAACATTATTAATGCGGCGGCGGATTATTTTGATATCCCTACTGACCAGTATTTTGGCACTTTGTCTATGGATGGGATCTGGACCTCGCCAGACTACTACCTGCGCTTAGCCGGCGCCGCAGCCCGTATGCTTACGGGCAGCGGCCCGGCCGGCGGCATTCCTATCCCCTACTCCAACGGACCGCTGTATTACCGGAACAGTTTTGAGAGCCGGATAGCCAATTGTATCATTAACGGTACGCCGCAGGATATACTGTCGCCCATAGACCCTTGTTTTTATAAAAACGCGCTGGTATCCCAACAGGCGGTGAGCAATGGTTCCGTAGCTATTGTAAATGCCCCCGCTTTTGCGAAAAGCGGCCAGTATGCGGTAAAGATAGACGGTACGGCCAACGGCGCTTCTTCTTACTATTACCGTATTGCCGAAACGAAGATTGGTATAAAGAATAATATGCAGCTGCGTTTCTGGAAGTATACGGTGAATAATGCCGGCAGGTACACCTCTATAGACCTGGCCTTTACATCCGGTAAACTGCTGCGGAACCTTACGGCTTATAAGGATAATAAAGGCAATAGCATGCAACCATCCGCCGGGAGAGGCACAGTAGGGGCCTGGGAGCAATTTACCTGTGCGCTGGGTAAGGGAGAACTGGTGGGCGATACCATTACCGGTATCACGGTGGCCTATGACCAGCCGGCCACGAGCGGCAGCTTTACCGCCTATTTTGATGATGTGATCATTGAAGACGCGGTAGCAGACACTACGCCCGTCAACACTGCGCCTATTGGCAGTATTGTGTACCTGCAGAACGGCAGCAAATATGTATGCTCTGAAAACGGCGCCAATGCTATGAATTGTAACCGGGACGCTGCAGGCCCCTGGGAACAGTTTGAGGTAGTAGATGGTGGCAGCGGTATGATTGCGCTGAAGGGAAATAATGGTCTGTATGTTAATTCCGGCAGCCCTATGTATTGTAATGGCACGGCCATTAACAACAGTACCCGTTTTACATGGCAACAGCTGGGACCAAATACGGTAGCCCTGCGCGCCGTAAGCGGCAATTATGTATGCTCTGAAAATGCGGCCATACCTATGAATTGCAACCGTGCGGCTGTTGGCGGCTGGGAAACATTCACCTGGGGTACGGTGGGCAGCCTGCCCCAATTGGTATTGCTGGAGAAGAGCGGTTATATGCTTGCGCAGGCCATTAGACCGTAGTAAGGTATGTTATCATAAAAAAGAGGGTGTATCNNGATACACCCTCTTTTTTATGATGCTATTTATATCAGATACCGTTAGTACTTGTAAGGATCACCGGTTCACCTGCTGTTACCATAATGGTATGCTCATGTTGCGCAACAAAGCTGCCATCATTGGTGACCAGGGTCCAGCCATCGCCGTTACCATATGCATATGAGGCGCGGGTGGAGATAAATGTTTCTATGGCTACGGTGCTGTTCTTTGTAAAGCGGCCTTTGTTGCCGCGATCGTAAAAGCAGGGGATCTCTTTGGGCGCTTCGTGCAGGCTGCGGCCTACGCCGTGGCCTACCAGGTTCTTAATGACCCGGAAACCGGCTCTGCGGGCTTCGAATTCTATGAGGCGGCCAATGTCTGCCAGTTTTACGCCGTCCCTTATCTGGCTGATGGCCAGCAGCAATATATTACGGGAGGCATTTACCAGCGGTGCATGATGATTAAGATCGTTGCCCAGGACAAAAGAGCCGCCATTATCGCCCCAGAAACCATCCAGCTCTCCGGATACGTCGATGTTCACCAGGTCGCCTTCCTGCAGGCGTACGCTATCTGAAGGAATACCGTGCGCCACCACGTTGTTTACGCCGATACAGGTCCAGCCGGGGAACCCATAAGCCAATTTGGGTGCGGCCCTAACGCCGGCAGCCTGTAATAATTGTCCGCCGTATTCATCCAGCTCGCGGGTGGTCATGCCGGGCGCGGCGTATTCCCGCATCTGTTTCAGCACCAGGCCTACTGCCTCGCTCACTTTTGTCATGCCCTGTAGTTCTGCGTTTGATGTAATTGACATAGTGGTTCAAATCTACTGATTTATTATTAAATGGCTTCCGGGCTGTATATCAATTGATTAAACATTAATCCGGGTTCCAGGCCAACAATTAATTATGCCTGTATTAAACTATCCGTGCCGCCCTCCGTCTATTATTCCACATATTCATAAAAACCACTATCTATGAAACAAACCGTTTTTACCGTCGCTTTTATGGCGCTGATGGTAACAGGGCAAATTGTACATGCACAAACTGAGCAACCAAAAACTTTCCAGGATCGTCTTGGCCACAACAAAAAACCACAGGAACTGACACCGGAGGAAAAAGCACGTATTGAAAAAGAGCGGCGTGAGCATCATGACGATCACCATGACGATCATAGGGATGATCACCGGAATGACAGACATGACGATCATCATGATAACAGGAAGAATGATCATAAGGACGGCCCTCATGATAACAGGAACGGGGATAAGCATCCTAAGGGGCCGGATAAGAAACATGACGGCAAACATGATGACCACCATGACGATCATAGGAATGACCATCACGATGACCACAAGGATGATCATCATGACGATCATAGGAATGATCACCATGATGGTAAACACGACGATCATCATGACGAGCACCATGACGATCACAAGCATTAACTGATATAAGCGATAGTTTATTAAGATCAGGATGCCGGCGCCAGTTGCCGGTATCTTTTGTATAAAACAGGACAGCCGGCTGCGATGGCCGGCTGTCCTGTTTTATAACTATTATTCTTTACATGGTGGCGCTAAAGTGGTAGGTCCCGGAACCTACGTTCACTATTACATATTCCTTTTCTTTGCCGGTTACGGTTATATCTTTCTGAGCGGATAGCGGCTGCCCGCCTTCCTGTATAACATCCGCGCTGGCTGCCGGTATGTAGATGGTGGCTTTTGTATTGGCAGGCACCTCTACATCTAATGAGAGCTTGCCGGCTGCCAGTTTCCAACCGGCGGCGGCGGGGCCGTAATAGGTTTGCAGGCTGGCGTTTGCAAAGGTGATACCACCGCCGGGGTGCGGCATTATTTTTATGTGTTTGTAGCCGGGGCCATCGTCTTCCGTATCCAGGCCTACCATGGTGCGGTACATCCAATCACCGATGGCGCCATAGGCGTAGTGGTTAAAGGAGGTCATACCGGGGTCCTGGAAGGTGCTATCCGGTTTCATGGAATCCCAACGTTCCCAGATAGTGGTTGCGCCCATTTTAACGGGGTATAACCAGGAGGGATATGTTTTTTGGAGCAGCAGCTTATAAGCAGTCTCTGTATGTCCAAAACGGCTTAAAACATGGCAAAGAAAAGGCGTGCCCAGGAAGCCTGTGGTGAGGTGGTCATGGTAACGTTCAATATTGCCTACCAGCTCTTCCACTATCCGGGGGCGCAGCGCTTCCGGCAGCATATCAAAATACAGCGTAAGCACATAGGCAGTTTGGGTGCTGGAGATGAGACGGCCGTTTGGCGTTACATATTCCTTTACAAAGGCGGCTTTGATGCGTTTAAGCTGATCTGTATAATAAGCCACATCTTCTGTTTTGCCCAGTAATGCAGCGGCATTGATCATGATCTGCGCGGAGTTGGCCCAGAAACACTGCGCTACGAGGTAACGGTCTGTTACGGCGGATACGGCGTTAAAAGCATCATTTTCCTCAGCGCGGTAAGAGAGCCAGTCGCCAAACTGGAAGCCGGTATTCCACAGATCATCCTTTGAAGACTTTTCTATGTAGCCCAGCCATGCTTTCATGCTGGCGTACTGCTGCGCTATCAGGCGGGTATCGCCATATGCGAGGTAAGTATTCCATGGCACAATAGTGGCCGCATCTGACCAGCCGGTGGCGCCTACGATATTGGTAAAGGGCTCTATTTTCAAAACTGGGATAATAAAGGGCACGGCCCCATCCGGCGCCTGGTCGATGGCCAGGTCCTTTAGCCATTTGGCAAAGAAGTTATTTACCTGGCGGTTAAAGGTGGCGGTGCGGGAGAACATGGCCGCGTCGCCGGTCCAGCCTAAACGCTCATCCCGTTGGGGACAATCCGTAGGCACATCGAGGAAGTTACCCTGCTGGCCCCAGCGGATATTGTGCTGCAGCTGATTGACCAGCGGGTCTGAACAGGAGAACTGCCCGGTAAGCGGCATATCAGAATACAGGGCAATGGCGGTGAAATCGTCCGGGTTGAGGGCGCTATTGATACCCCTTACCCTGATGTAGCGGAAACCATGAAAGGTGAAATGCGGTTCAAATGTTTCTGTACCGTTGCCTTTGAGGATAAACACATCCTGCGCTTTGGCGGCGCGGAGGTTTTCAAAATAGGGCTCGCCCCATTTATCCATTACTTCTGTATGGGCGATGTTGATGGTATCGCCGGCTTTGCCTTTTACTTTTAGCTCTACCCAGCCTACCAGGTTCTGGCCAAAGTCGAGCACTTTTTCGCCCTTAGGGGTGGTGATCACCTTAATGGGTTTAAAGGTCTCATGTTTGCGGATAGGCTCATTGTAAGCGGCGGATAAATTATCCATGGGCGCCTGCAGCACAGTTACGGACTGCCATTGGCCATCATCAAAGGCGGCGGCAGCCCAGCCTTCTTGCTGCAACCGCGCATCATAGATCTCGCCATCGTAGATCTCTGATGCTACGATACCGCCAGCGGCGGCTTTCCATGAATTGTCAGAAACGACGGTTTCTGTACTGCCATCTGTGTAATGGATGTTGAGCTGGAATAAAAGGGCGGCATCTTTGCCGTAGTAATTCTTTTGTTTGGCCCAGGTAAGGGGGCCGCGGTACCAACCGCTACCAAGGATGACCCCTATAGCGTTTTTGCCGCCGCTCAGCAATGCTGTCACATCATAGGCCTGATAAGGCAGGTGCTGGGCATAACTGCTCCAACCCGGCGTGAGGTAAGCATCCCCTACCCGCTTGCCGTTGATCTGCGCTTCGTATAAACCGTGTGCGGTAATGTAAGCGGTAGCGGACTGTACTTTTTTAGTTGTGGTAAATGTTTTGCGTAAGAAGGGGCTGATGCCGTTGGCGCTGTCTGCCGGTAAGCCGGATACGATCCATTGCGCTTTCCAATCGGCTTTATTCAGCAGCCCTGTTTGCCAAAATGCAGGCGCGCTCCATGAGGAGGCTTTGCCTTTGTTGTCCCATACGCGTACCTGCCAGCTGTAGCGGGTGTCTGACTGCAGGGGCTGGCCTTTATAGGCAACATGTACGGAGGAGTCGTTGGGCACTTTGCCGCTGCTCCAGATCTCCTTTGCGTTGCTGGTGACCTTTAGCTCGTAGGCTGTTTGCTGTACATTGCGCTGCGGGGAGCTTAATTGCCAGCTAAAGCGGGGCTGCAGTACATCCAGGCCCATTGGGTCTTTCAGGTTCTCGCAAAGTAGTTGCTGCACTTTTACCTGTGCATAGGTAATATTATGCGACGTGAGTAGAGCAGCGCCTATTAGGATCGCTGTAACGTGGTTCTTTTTCATTCCATCAATATTGTGAAGTATTTACAAATATCCTATACTTCATTGGAAAAGTGTCCCACACTGTCCTAATATGTATATATGGGATCTGCAGCTGTGCGGCGGGCGCCATACAGCTGCAGATCCATCGTTCAGCAACATCCGGTTAGGCCGTTCTTGTAAACTTCATCTTACGGTAACCCCACCAGGCGGCGGCTAACAATAAGAGGAAGGGCCACAGCTGCAGGAAGAATAATACTACATTCCGGCAGATGTCCATACCGTTGCGCAGGGCGGTAGCCAGCTCTGTGCCAAATCCGGCACGGATCACGCGGTCCGGGTTTACCACTATCTGTACATCTGCCATCTCCGGCTGGAGCAGTTGTACGGTAAAGGTGGCGTAGTTCACATCATCCAGGATGGCGAGGTTAGCGATCTTCCGATCGATGGCCGCTTCTGCGTGGGCATCGTTGTACCGGGCCTCTGCCAGGGATGTATCGAGCTGCTTGCCGGTGAAAACAGCCTCTGGCTCCCGTTCATTCCGGAGCGCATTGGAGAGATAAGTCAGGGTCTTATCCTCCTCTTTTAAGGTGCGATAATCGATGAAAGACGCCATGGCGGTGAGGGTGCGAACAACGGAATCCAGGCCGGCTGCGGGTACGCGCAATGTAAGCGCCGCGGTGGGCGTATACAGCTGTACACGTTTTAATGAATCGCCGGCATAGGGTACATCCTGCTGGCGGCCAAAACTGTTCTCTAACGTACTTGTGACTATTATACCATTCATGGCATTTACTGCGCGTTCCAGTGCGGTGGCGGCCTGATAGACATTTTTCACGCGGCACCGGACATCCGCTGTGCGCACGCGTTTCCGGGACGGGGAATTGAGCGCGGTCATGTCTTTGGAAAATCCGGTAGAGTCTGCGGTGGCGGCGTAGTTTGCCTCCTCCGTGGTAAGGCCGCTCTGATTACTACAGGCAACCAGGGAAAGGGCGGGAACAATGAGATAAAACAGGTAAGCACGCATAGGAAGAGATTTCCATTTTATACCGAAATGGCCGCCGGGGTAACCTTTTTAAAATGTTAAAATAACCCTAAAGCGGGATTTCGGCATCCTGTGTTTTTTTGTATTTTGGTGCGCTTATTCAAATCCCTCAATTAACTGTTTTTAACTAATCATTTTTAGAGCTATGTCACTTTCCTATGCCTTACTTAGCGTGCCACCGCTGTTGCTGATGGTACTTATGATCATCCTGTTTGCTCTTATGGGCGGTACCTCTACCTGGTTATTCCGCAAGTATTCCCGGCTAAAAGTATTAGGGTCGCACAACGAGGTGACGGGGAATATATTTGCCTGTGCCGGCGGTTTATACAGCCTGTTGCTGGCCTTTGTAGTGTTCTTAGTGTGGGATGGTTATAATGATGCGGCCAGCCATGCCAATATGGAATTCAGCGTGGCCAAAGGGCTGTATCGCGACATTCAGTATTACCCGGATACGGCGACCTCCAAACACGTTAAACAGGTGTACCTGCGTTATGTGAAGGATGTAATTACGGAGGAATACCCTGCCATGGCGCGGCTGGAACCTGTTCCAAAATCCAGCACGGAGGCATTCAATAATGTATTCCAGGTAATTGAGCAGATGGACCCGCAGACGCCAGCCCTCAACGAACGCTCTGCGGAAATGTTCCGCCACCTGAATGAACTGGCCACCCATCGCAGCCTGCGGCAGCTGGCCGCCAGCGCCGGCATACCGCGTGAGCTATGGATACCGCTGCTGATAGGCGGATTTATTACCATGTTCTTTGCCATGATGTTGGATATCGAAAATGGTAAGCTGCATGTGATCCTGAGCGCAATGCTTGGCTCTTTTATAGGGATCGTGCTGTACCTGATCATCATTATGGATTACCCGTTCTCCGGGTATCTGTGCGTAGACCCAACGGGGTATAAGGATATATTACAATGGGCAGGTATGTAGTTTATACTACCTGCTCTCTAACCAGCGCCTGAACGCCGTATTGCGGTTGGCGCTGGTATATACCGCTTCTGTATAATGCTTTAAGAATATTTCTGTACGCTCTCCTTCAATGCTCCGCATATGATCTATTACCTGTACATTGATGATATCACTACGGTTGATGCGAAAGAACAGGTCCGGGTCTAAGTCCGGCTCTAACTCCTGCAAGGTTTGTTCCTGCAAGGGATGTTTTTTGCCGGTATTATCATAGGCGTAGATGATACCGTTGGTAATGGAGAAGTAGCTGATATTGGCTGTTTCTACCAGGAAGATCTTATCCTTTAGTTTATAGGTGAACCGTTGTTTATATTTCTTCCTGTCTTTTTGCTGCAGGGTTTCCCAAAGCGCAGTGAGGGAATCTGCCAGGGGTGCTGTTTTCACCGGGGTACGCAGGCTCAGGTATTTTTGCAGGGCCCGGGCAATATCCTGGTAGGCATATGGTTTTAATATATAATCAATACCGGTACGCTGCAATGCATCCATCCAATATTGATCATAGGCTGTTACAAAGATGACCGGCTGGTGGATATCCAGCTCTTTCCAGGCGGCGATGATGTTGCCATCACTCAACTCTATATCACTAAAGATCAGATCTACCGCCGGCTGCTGGCGGAAATAAGCGGCCACTTCCCTTATACTGCCCAGCTGCTGTACAATATTGTGGCTATCATCAAACTGCAGGATGTGCTCTACCAACTGTGCACGGGCGGTTAATTCATCTTCTATCACTACTATGTTCATGCGGCTGATTGTATTAAGGGAAGGGTAACAGTAAACTGTTGCTGCTCCCGACGGATAAGCAGCTGTTTATTCCAACGCAGGTTATAAAACTCCGATAGTTGCCGCAGGCCTACGCCCAGGCTCTCATGCCGGTATAGTTTAGGGTGTACCGCGTTTGTGACAGTGAGCTGATCATCACTGATGTGTAATTGTATTAATAAGGAAGCGCCTTCCGGCACCTCGTTATGTTTGATCACATTCTCTACCAGGAGCTGCAAGGCGCCGGGCATAATATATAATGCGGTTAAGGGCATATTGGTATGCTGGGCCCATTCCATACGGAACTGGCCCGGGAAACGGTATTCCATGATATCCAGGTAGTCCCGCGCAAACTGGATCTCTTCCTGCAGGCTTACCACTTCTTCTTTTGCATAGCGGGTCACATAGCGGTACAGCATGGCCATTTTTTGTGTGAAGGCAACGGTGCGCCCGTCATTTTTCTCTGCCAGGTTTGCCAGGAAATGGAAGTTATTAAAAAGGAAGTGATGATCCAGCTGGCGGTTGATGAACTGTAGTTCTTTCTGCTGGTTGACCTTCTCTTTCTCCAGCAATGCCTGCTGCAGGGCGCTGAGCCTGCGCTGATGCATTAATAGCAGACAGAACACGGCTATGGGCAGGTAAATAGACATGAGCATAAACAGGCCGTTGTTCCAAAACCGCCAGGGGGCCGCCAGCTTTCCATGTATAAGAAAGTGTATCAATATACCATGATAGAGCATGTAAAAAACATAGAACAGCAAGGCGCCGCTGAAAAAGGCCATGATACTTACCAGGGTGTTGCCCCAGCGCGCCAGTTGCCTGTTGCAATACCTGAAGCTTATAGTAGCGGCCAGCCAGGCGGCCACGGCTAATATAAAACTGAATACATACTCCTGCCAACTGAAAGGATTTGTCTGGCCAAAGTTGGTCATGTAGGTGTTCCATATATCCACTACTGTGAACACAATGAGTAAGACGAGGATCCAGCTATGTCTTATTACCTGCTTTATCATGGTATATCACTTAGTTCTTTAAACGGCTTTGTTCTGCCTGGGTGCCGGTGGTGCGGGCCCGTTCTTTTTCTACGGAGGACTTGCCAAATTTCCAGGTGAAGGAGATGCCTATCCTTCGTTTGTCGCCCCGGTACCAGTTATACATTACCAGGTTGCCATAGTCAGTTGTCATCCGTTCTGCGGGACGGGTAAGATCGCTGAGGTTGAGCTGCAGCTTTGCCTTATTATCCCAGAGGCTTTTCGCAATGCCTGCATTTAACGAAAATACCGGCTGTGCAATGCCCAGGAAATTGTTCAGGTAGCGGCCGTTATAAATGGCGCCTATCTCTGCAGACCAACCCTGCCGCCATTGGAAGCTGTTATTGATATTGGCGTTAAACGCGGTATTGTACAATGATACCGGCGTATTATCTACAGCACCCTGGTAGTGGGTATAGATCATGGCCACGTGATAACCTGCCTGCCACCAGCTGGTAATTGCCCGGTTATAGGCTACCGATGCCGTAAGGTAACGTACCCGGCTAATGTTCTCCTGCATAAATATAGTTATTTTCTGTTCCGGCAACTGGCGCGCTATTTTGGAGATCACATCGTTTGTAGCGCTATACTCCAATGTTAGCTGCAAGGCTTTATCATAGGTATAATTAAGGCCGATGTTATTTACGTACTGCGGGCGCAGCGCGGGATTGCCCTGTTCTGCCGTTAAGGTATCGAGTAAAATAATAAAGGGGTTGAGCTGCTCATACTGCGGCCGTTCAATACGCTTTCCATAGTTAGCGCCAAAGACGTGTTTATCTGATAGCTGGTATTGCAGGAAAACAGTGGGGAAAAAGTTCAGCGTATCGCGGGTGAAGTTCACGTTGCCGGTACGCTGCTCTCCTTTACCATGGGTATTTTCTGCGCGTACGCCGGCCTGCAGGCTGAATTTGCCCAGGGTAGCGGCGTAATTAAGGTAAGCAGCATTGATATTCTCCCGGTACGCAAATTCATTGCTACGCGCATCCGGCGCCCATTTGCCATTGTCCAGGCGCTGGTACACCAGCTCATTGTTATTGGATACATAACTGCTTTTAATACCTGCTTCCAGCCGCATATCTTCTTTGAGCGGCTGCACATAATCCAGTTTACCAGACCATATATCAATGTGCACGGGCGCTGTGGATTGCAGTTGCAGGGCGCTGCTGTTTTCATTACCGGCGGCGTCAAAGAAGCGGGTGTGGATATCCTGCCGGCTGGCAGAGTGATAGTATACGTAATCCGCATCTGCCGTGAGCTCCTGCCCCGGCTTATTAAACAGTTGCCTGTAATTGAGGTTGGCGGACGCTATCTGACGGTCCATGGAGAAACGCGTAGCTGATTGCAGCTGGTTGGTGAGGGACTGACCAGCCAACACCTCCGTACCCGTGACGCTGTTGGCATGGCCGTTCAGCAGGTTGGTATTTACCAGTACCCCGAGGGTGCTTTTTTTGCCCAGGGAGCGGTCTGCCCCCAGCTTGATACCGCCATCGCGAAAGTTTTGGCGGATGTGATCATGACCATTTACCTGGTTGGGGGTACCATCCACCCCGGCAAACGAACGATTGCTGATCTGCTCACTGGCATTCCGCCAATCATTAAAAGAAAGGCCGCCAAAAAGGTTCCACTGTGCATTGCGGTAGTTGAGGTTGAGGGCGATGTTCTCCCGCGGTACTGTACCCTGGCTGTAGCCGGCGGTAAGGCTGCCGTTCATGCCTCTTTTTAATCCCTTTTTAGTTTTGATGTTGAGAATGCCATTGCCGGCGGCATCGTAACGGGCGGGTGGGTTGGTCATGATCTCCACGCTTTCTATCTCGCTGCCGGACATATTTTGTAACAGCGTGGCCAGGTCGCCGGCGGAGAGATAGGTAGGCCGGTTATCTATGAGCACCAGCACATTGTTTTTATTGTTGAGGCGGATGTTACCGGATTGGTCTACCGCCACACCCGGCAGCCGGCCCAGTATTTCCAGCACGTTGCTGCCGGCAGCCGTGATCATCTTATCAATGTTCACCACTACGCGGTCCTGTTTTCTTTCGACCAGGGGTTTGGCAGCGGTGATAGTAATGGCGGAAAGAGAGCGTTGGCGCAGGCTGTCCTGGGCAACAAGGCTGCCGGCTATCAGCGTGAGGATAAAGGTTAGTATTGTTTTCATGCAGGCTTTTACTGTTTATGCAATAAAAGTCACCTTTAAAAGCAGGCAGTAAGGAAGCGTTCCATTGAACGGGGGGATTATGGGGTTAAAAGAAGGGGTTTGCAGATTGAAGGAGGTATTAACGGTGATGGATGGGGTCGAAACCCTGGTTCCAGTTCACAAAGTCCTCCAGCCGTTGCCGGTTGATGACCTGGTTATCCCATACCCAGGTATCCGGCTCGTTAACACGCGAAAGGCTGGCATCTGACTGTACGGCCAGCCATTGTATAAAGGCTTCCCGGGAGGTAAAGGTCTGCAACGGCTGGAGCCAGCCATCCCATACCGCCGCGTAAACATAATTACCCTGGGCATTTTTTTCCAGGCCCATACCGCAGTAGTCACGATGGCTATAGCAGAGGGCCCCGCGCTCCAACGCATATGATACCTGCTCTGCCAGTTGCCGGCCAAATGGCGTATTACGGGACAGCAGGTTTTGCTTTAACTGCAGCAAGCGGCGGGTCTCTTCATCTTTCTGGGCATTGGCCTCCCGTTCCCGCTGAGCAGCTGCCTGCTCCTGGGAGATGATATTATAGACAAAACTGTTACGGGCCAGGTCTATATCGATTACAATGGCTGCGGCATGCGCGGCTTCTGTTGTCTGGTAGCGATCCAGCAGCATATTGATATTACGTTCCAGTTCCCAGAAGAAAAGGGATTGGCCATTGTTGCGCTGGCCCTGCAGATTTAGCAGGAAGACGGGGGTAATGCGGCACTCCAGGCGGCCGGTCACACAACCGGAGGCCTGCAGCTTGTTTCTCAGGGCTTCATTTAGCTGCTCTACGAGCATAGAGGATTGTTGCATGGTTAACGTTTAGCGGTTAGCTATTAGCTTTTAGCCGTTAGGTGAAGGCGGCTAAGACGGGTATAAATATAAAAAAAGGGCGTATCAATGATACGCCCTCTGCTATTATCTTTCTAAAATGCTTCATTTCTTTTTTGCAGTGGTGGTCTTCTTTGCTGTTGCAGATTTAGACCTTACTGTGGTGTGGTGCTTCTTTGTGGTGGAACGTTTCCGTGTGGTGGAATACTTCTTAGAAGCGGTGGTGGATCTTGTGCTGGCAGTTTTGCCGGTAGTGGTCTTAGTGCTCGCCGCGGTCCGGGCAGGGATCTTAGCCGGGGGCGGGAATTTAGACCTGTCGGTAGCTACTGCACGGTCATCCAGGGTCATTTGAACGGACTCTTTCAGGATCTCGTCTTTCTCGTTCATGAACACCTTCATCTTTTCTTTTGGCACGCGCAGGTCGTAGCTATTGTCCGGGCCTGCGATGGTTTTGGAGAAGTCAGGGTTCAGGCGGTTCAGCTCATTGACATCCATGTTCAGCTTCTTAGCGATAGCTTCCATACGGTATTTACCGCTGATGTTGAACTCTACTGTGTTGTACATGTCATCCTCTGTAAGCTCAGCTGTGGCAGCGGGCATGGTAGAGAAAGACATGGCCTTTTCGGCTACGGCCATTGTACCTTTGTTATCATCTTCTCCTAAACCGAAGAAGTTGTTGAACCTATCCAGGATATAACCGGTAGCAATGAATTTGTATACATGGTTGCGGGACTCAGAAGGCAGGAAATATTGCATGCCCCAGAAGTCTTCACGTCCGCTGGCCTTCATGGCGCGCTGTACGCCACCGGCGCCGCAGTTATAAGCGGCTACTACCAGCAGCCAGTCGTTAAACTGGTCATACAGCTCATTCAGGTATTTGGCAGCGGCGAGGGTAGATTTGTAGAAATCCTTCCTTTCGTCCACTTTTTTACCTACGCTCAGGCCGAAGATACGGGCGGTGCCTGACATGAACTGCCATGCGCCTACAGCCCCTACCCTGGAACGGGCGTTGGTGTTAAAGCTGGATTCTATTACGGCCAGGTATTTCATTTCTTCCGGAATACCATGGTCCCGGAATATTTTCTCGATCATTACGAAATAGGGCTCTCCTTTTTCGAGCATGATGGCGAGGTGCTGGCTGTAACGGGTAGCATAGGTATTAATA
The DNA here is from genome assembly GCF_008386695.1 of Chitinophaga agrisoli. GTDB lineage: Bacteria > Bacteroidota > Bacteroidia > Chitinophagales > Chitinophagaceae > Chitinophaga > Chitinophaga agrisoli. The sequence goes on along the minus strand of NZ_VUOC01000001.1, from coordinate 1,709,572 downwards.
TAGCCTGCTACCAGGTTGTTGTTGATCTGCTCATATACTTTTGGGCTACGAATGCTGGAAGGGAGGCTTTCCGCCGCCTTTTTCACAGATTCTGTTGCAGTAGCCCTTGGGAGCACTGTGGTGGTATCCTTCGGCAACCGCACCTTAGTCATAAGGATAGCCGTGTCTGGAGCCGCCGCCGTCTGGGGAGCATCCATCTCTTTAGGTACCACATCGCCATCTGCCGCAAACGCACTTGCTACACCCATCACTGGCAACAGCAGTAGTAAAAAGATTTTCCTCATACACATTTTTATTTTAAACAATAGTGACCTGTTTCACTGAAATCATTTGCATAACGTGATCTGCAATGTTCAACAAGCTCGCTTCGTCAAATTGCTTTGTGATGATCTGCACACCAAAGGGCATTCCGTTCGAATGCCGCCGCAAAGGTACGGAAATTGCCGGTACTCCTGCGAGGTTAGCCAGTACCGTGTAAATGTCTGCCAGGTACATGGCGATAGGATCTTCAGTTTTTTCCCCGATTTTAAATGCTGTACTGGGGACAGTTGGCATTAAAATAGCATCGTAGGTGGATAGTATTTCTGATAGTTTATCAACCACCAATCTTCTAACCTGTTGTGCCTTAGTGTAATAGGCATCATAATAACCTGCACTTAACACAAAGGTTCCCAGCAATATACGACGTTTTACCTCTTTGCCAAAACCTTCGGACCGGCTTTTTTTGTAAAAATCGACCAGGTCCAGGTCTTTTTGGGCTGTTCTATGACCGTATTTTACTCCATCGAACCGGGAGAGGTTGGAGGAGGCTTCTGCCGTTGTAAGTACGTAGTAAGCGGGCACGATATAGTCCAGGTAGGCGAAATCCGTTGCTGTTACTGTATTTCCTGCTGTTTCCAGCTCTTCAAAAAAGCCTGTATAGGCTGCCCGCATTTCTGCATCCAGTCCCTCGTGATGCAATGCATCCTTTAAATACGCCAGTTTGAAGGTTTTATTGTGCGAAAGCGCTGATTGGTAGTCAGGTACTTCGTGCAATGCTGCGGTGCTATCATATCCATCGGGGCCAGCGACCACTTGTAAAACAGCCGCTACATCAGCAATATTCCTGCCAAAAATGCCTATCTGATCAAAAGAAGAGGCATAAGCGATCAATCCATAGCGGGAAATGCGGCCATATGTAGGCTTCATCCCCACGATGCCGCAGAAATCCGCAGGCTGACGTACCGAGCCACCGGTATCGCTACCCAGGCTTACATGGCAGAGACCGGCTTGTACGGCTACTGCGGAACCGCCGGAAGAGCCGCCGGGCACCCGGCTGTTATCCAGCGCATTGAGTACCGGGCCGTGCGCAGAGTTCTCATTGGTAGAGCCCATGGCGAACTCGTCGCAGTTGAGACTGCCTATAATAATAGCATCCGCTGCCAGCAGTCTTTCGATTGCCGTAGCGGAATATAATGAAGTAAACCCTTCCAGGATCCTGGAAGCGGCGCCTACTTTGTGCCCTTTATAACAGATCACATCCTTATTGCCTATCACCACACCTGCCAGCGGGCCTACGGGCTCCCCGTTACGAATACGGGCATCGAGCGCCTGGGCTTGCTGCAGGGCTTCTTCTTCATATACTTCCAGAAAAGCGTTCAGGTGTTTTGTTTGGGCGATACGTTCGAGGAAATGGCGTACCACCTCCGAACAGGTAGTGCTGCCGGCGTATAATGCTTCGTGAAAAGACGATATACTGCTGTATTCAGACAATGCCAAACCAGTTAATTTCTTTAATGTTAAATTGTTACACGGTTAAATTGAGCTGGCCATAGGTTGATCTATCCCAACAATTTAACATAAAGCCCAAGAGATCTTAGCGTACAGCTGTAGCTGCTGTAAGATAAAGTAGCTGCTGTAAGATAAAGTAGCCGCTAGTAGCTAGCGGCTAACTACAATTATTTCTTTACGTCTGTGGTAGAAGGCTGCTCTTTCATGCCGTCTTCGATTTCCTGACGTACGTTGGCTTTTGCATCATTGAACTCGCGGATACCTTTACCCAGCCCACGCATCAACTCAGGAATTTTCTTTCCGCCAAACAATAACAATACTACCAGTGCTATTAACAATAATTCAGTCATACCAAGTTCTTGGAATAATAAAAGAGGTGTTTTTACAATAACGGCAGTCATGTTCTCAGTTTTTAAAAGTTCAGTGTACAAAGATAGACCTAATAATTGTAATTTTCTCCGGAGGGTTATGAGTTTAAGTAGATTTTAACCACTGCCGGAGCGGGTTCCACAATACATGACGGTTTCTCTGGATATAAAAAGAAAAACGGGAAACCGTCAGGAACGGCTCCCGTTTTCACTAATTTCCCTGTATTTTTATACTAAACCCTTTTTTCCTTGATACGGGCAGCTTTACCGGCGCGTTCACGCAGGTAGTACAGTTTAGCCCTTCTTACTTTACCTACCTTGTGGAGCAGGATAGAGTCGATGTTAGGGGAGAACATGGGGAATACCCTTTCTACGCCTACACCATCGGATATCTTACGCACGGTAAAGGATGCGGTGAAACCGGTACCCTGGATCTTAACCACGTCTCCTTTGAAAGACTGGATCCTCTCCTTGTTGCCTTCCACGATTTTATAGTTAACGGTAACGTTGTCACCGGCTTTAAACTTCGGAAACTCTTTTTTTGTTGTCAGTTGCTCGTGAACAAAAGAAATAGCGTTCATCTTTCAATTATTTATGGGAGGGCAAAGGTAAGTACTGGAAAGACAAGTTCCAAATAAAAGCGGGAGAAATTTTGGGGGAGGGGTGGTTTGGGGGGATGGGAATTGCGGTGGATATGCTATGCCGGGAGTTTTTAGCGCATTGGATGGGAATGCTATGCCTGCAGGGTTCCTCTGTGAGCTGCGCCTGCCGCGGGGTGTTCGCTTGGGTAGTTGGCTGGGGGAGCCCGCGCCAGCCAAGGCTCACACCGGAACCTGCCGGCAACGCAGCATGCACGTAAGGCAGTAGGGGTTGCACGGTTATTCTTTTTCTTTTCCCTTGGCTGGACCCTTTTCCTTGTCATTTTCTTCGCCTTTCTGCAGGAGGTCCGGACGGCGGAGGCGGGTGCGCTCGAGGGCCTGGTCGTGGCGCCAGTCGTCTATTTTGCGGTGGTCGCCGCTGAGGAGGACGTCAGGGACGCGCCAGCCACGGAATTCTTCCGGGCGGGTATAGACGGGTGGGGCCAGGAGATGGTCCTGGAAGGAGTCGAAAAGGGCGGAGGTTTCGTCGTTGAGCACGCCGGGGAGGAGGCGGCCCAGCGCGTCTACCAGTACGGCGGCGGCGAGCTCGCCTCCGGAGAGGACGTAGTCGCCGATAGAGATCTCTTTGGTGACGAAGTGTTGCCGGAAACGCTCATCAATGCCTTTGTAGTGCCCGCAGAGGAGTAAGAGGTTGCCTTTGAGGGATAGCTGGTTGGCCATGGGCTGGTTAAGGGTTTCGCCGTCCGGTGTGAGGTAAATGACCTCATCATAGGTGAATTGGGCCTGTAAATGCTCAATGGCTTTTACCAGGGGCTCCATCATCATGACCATACCGGCGCCCCCGCCAAACTGGTAGTCGTCTACCTGTTTGTGTTTGAGGGTGGAGTAATCCCGGAGGTTGTGAACGTGTACCTCCAGGAGGCCTTTGTCCTGCGCCCGTTTAAGGATGGAGTGGGAAAAAGGACTTTCCAGCAGGCCGGGTTGTACCGTAATGATGTCTATACGCATGATGATGAGTAGCTTAAGAGTTTTTACTTATCCCTTATTCCAATGAGCGGTTATCCTAAATAAATATCCAGGAGGCCATCCGGGAGGCGGAGGTGGACCACCTGCTTTTTCTTTTCGATCTTTATAAGGGTCTGGTCGTTGAGTGGTAACAGGGCCTCTTTGCCCTGTATGGTGACCTTTGCCAGTACTTGCATGGGCATCTCTATTACCTCCTCTATAACGCCCAGGGCGCCCTGTGCCTCATCCTGTACGGTAAAGCCCAGGAGAGATAAGGGGGCGGAGGCGGCTGTTTGCTGCTTAAAGTCGGATTCCTGGAGGTAGACAGGCGTTTGGACCAGCTTTTGGGCCTTTTCCCTGGCGTCTATGCCTTCCAGCTTTACGTAGGCGTGCTCATGGTCCTTGGCGCTGGCTTTTTGCAGGAAATAAGGGAGGAAGCTGTTCTTACGCTCTTCCAGGAAAAGGACCTCTACCCCTTTGAGGGCGGTTCGTTTTCCCAGGCTGTGGCGGAGTACCAGTTCCCCTTCCAGGCCAAAGGTAGCGACAAGCTTTCCTATGCTGAAGTAATTGTTCATTGGCGAGCTGTTAATGGCAAGTTATTAGCCGTTAGCTATTAGCTTTTAGCGGTAACGGTATCAAACTGGCTATAGCTAAATGCTGTTTCTAAGCCCTGTTTATTGTCAAAATAAAAAAGGAAATATTTGCGGACAAATATTTCCTTTTTTGAGTATGGTGAAGCAAGGTGCTTATGCCTCAGCGTTGCCGCCTTCAGCAGGAGCGTCCTCTACCCTTTTAACCACCGGAGTGATTGCGCGGGCCTTTTTGTGGCTATCGCGACGGGCGGCTACTTTCTGCTCGTGCTCAGCCTGCCACTGTTCAAATTTCTTGTAGGCAGTAGGCTCATCGAACAGGCCTAATTTAACACCTCTCAGCAGGTGCTTCAGGTAAAGCACACCTTTGAAAGATAAAATTCTCCTTACTGTATCAGTGGGCTGTGCGCCTTTCTGTAACCAGCGCAGTGCTTTTTCGGTATCAATGTTGATAGATGCCGGAACAGTTAAGGGATTGTACGTACCGATCTTCTGGATGAATTTACCATCCCTGGGCGCGCGCGCATCGGCTACTACAATAAAATAGAAAGGTCTCTTTTTCGCGCCATGACGTTGTAATCTGATCTTTACTGGCATAAATAAATCGAGTTATTTTTTTGCGAGTTTAAAAAATATATAGGGGGGCAAAAGTAAATGATTAATTGTGAATCTCAAAATAAATTCCGGAGATCCTTTGCCCAATGGCTGGTAGCCCATTGTATGTTAAAGCATTACAATCTTTATGCAACAAGCCATGGATAAGGGCCCGTTTTTATCTTCCCAGCGCTTTCAGTCCTTTTCCGCCCGCCCCCATCTTATTCATCATCTTCATCATCTGCCGCATTTGCTCGAACTGTTTCATAAACTGGTTTACGTCCTGTATCTCTTTGCCGGCGCCTTTGGCAATACGTTTGCGGCGGCTGCCGTCGATAATGTCCGGATTACCACGCTCCTGGGGGGTCATTGAACCTATCATGGCCTCAATGCCCTTGAAAGCGTCGTCGCTGATATCTATATCCTTTATGGCCTTCCCTACCCCGGGTATCATGCCCATGAGGTCTTTCAGGTTACCCATTTTCTTGATCTGCTGGAGCTGTTCGCGGAAATCGTCGAAGTCGAACTGGTTCTGCCGGATCTTTTTTTCCAGCTTTTTAGCCTGTTCTTCGTTGAACTGCGCCTGCGCCCTTTCTACCAGGGTGGTGATATCACCCATGCCCAGGATACGTTGCGCCATACGCTCGGGGTAGAACACATCCAGCGTATCGAGCTTTTCGCCCATGCTCACGAACTTGATGGGCTTTTCTACCGTGTATTTGATGGTGAGGGCAGCGCCACCGCGGGTATCACCGTCGAGTTTGGTGAGCACGACGCCGGTGAAGTCCAGGCGGTCGTTAAAGGCCTTGGCGGTGTTTACGGCATCCTGACCGGTCATGGAGTCCACTACGAACAGGATCTCCTGTGGCTGAACGGCTTTGCGGATGTTGGCCACCTCAGCCATCATGGCCTCGTCTACAGCCAGACGGCCGGCCGTATCTATAATAATTACGTTATTATTATTCTGTTTGGCTTCGCGCAGGGCATTTTCTGTTATCTGCACGGCGTTTTTGTTCTCCGGCTCGCTATATACGGGTACTTCGATCTGGCCGCCCAGTACTTTTAACTGGTCGATAGCCGCCGGGCGGTAGATATCCGCTGCTACCAGCAGGGGTTTCTTGCCTTTGGACTTGAGGAAGTTGGCCAGTTTACCGGAGAAGGTGGTTTTACCGGAACCCTGCAGGCCGGCGATCAATATGATGGTGGGATTGGCTTTGAGCTCCAGCTCTGCGGCGGTACCGCCCATGAGGTCTGCCAGTTCGTCCTTCACGATCTTTACCATCAGCTGGCTGGGGGAGATGGCAGTGATCACTTTCTCGCCCAGGGCCTTATCTTTTACCCTATCAGTAAACTCCTTGGCTATTTTATAGTTCACGTCCGCATCCACCAGTGCACGGCGAATTTCCTTTACGGTGCTGGCCACATTGATCTCGGAAATGCGACCTTCCCCTTTCAGCAGTTTGAACGCGGAATCCAGTCTTTCTGATAATGATTCAAACATTAGTAACTAGTTAAATTTGTTGTTGTTTTACGGATCAAAGTTACGGTAATCATACGGCATTGCGTATCCTTTGGCCGCTCCCGGTCAGGGAAAATACGCGATGCAGCTGCTGTATGGCCGCAGTACGGCCGTGTTTGCTGTATGACATAAAAAAATGGTGAATATTTAGCATATTCACCATTTACGTGTGCGAAAATATATCTTTTACCGGTTGATTACAAAATGCCTGATTGTTAGCGAGTTCGCTAAAACCATTTAGCATTATCAGCTGCCTAAGTAATTCCGGAGCAGTTTGCTTCTTGAAGTGGTGCGCAGTTTTGTAATAGCCTTATCCTTGATCTGGCGTACGCGTTCGCGGGTGAGGCCGAATTTTTCGCCGATATCTTCCAGGGACATGGGATGTTCTACTGCGATACCGAAGTACAGCATAATTACATCTTTCTGACGGTCTGTAAGGGTGGAGAGGGAACGTTCTATTTCGCGGCGCAGGGAGTCATGGTGGTCCAGTTCCTCATCGGCGCTAACGGCGTTCGGATTTTCCAGTACATCCAGCAGGGAGTTATCCTCGCCGTCGATGAAGGGAGCGTCCATAGACACGTGGCGGGCGGCTACACCGAGGGTAGCTTCTACCTCTTCCGTATTAATTTCCAGGATGGTGGCCAGTTCGTCCGGAGAGGGCTCACGTTCGAACTCTTGTTCCAGCTGGGAGTAAGCTTTGCTGATCTTGTTGCTGAGGCCCACTTTGTTAAGGGGCAGGCGAACGATACGCGACTGTTCTGCCAAAGCTTGCAGGATAGACTGACGGATCCACCATACGGCATAGGATATGAACTTGAAACCGCGGGTTTCATCAAAACGCTGGGCTGCCTTGATCAGGCCCAGGTTACCTTCGTTAATAAGATCACTGAGCGACAGGCCCTGGTTCTGATACTGCTTAGCCACGGACACCACAAAGCGCAGATTGGCTTTAGTGAGTTTCTCCAGTGCACGTTGGTCACCCTGTTTAATACGGATAGCCAGGTTCACTTCTTCTTCAGGCGTAATCAGATCTACTTTTCCAATTTCCTGCAAGTACTTCTCCAGGGATTGTGACTCCCTGTTCGTAATCGACTTCGTGATCTTGAGTTGGCGCATTGACATAGAGTCGGAACAGTTACAGGTTATTAATAAAAAGTTAATTTTTTGACGAATACCAGACAAAAATAACTTTTTTTAGATAGCTCCCAAAAAAAATAATTAGTTATTGAACCGTTTTCAAGCAAAATCGATTGATTATTCGTAGGCTTCTTACAAGGGCTGCTGGCGTAATTCCTATCAAAAAAAAGTGTCTAATATACTCTTAATCAATACAAATATATTAATAATATTTTTAATAGTAAGCAAATTTATAAACCATCAAATAAATGTGGGAATTGATTAAAAAAAAACAGCAAATTATTTTGACAGAATAAATATTTTTCTATAATTGCAGCCGGATGATATTGATTTACTAATTACTTGAGCGATGTCTAAGAAAGTGCAATATGAGTTGGAATACCCGGTACGGTGCTCACCAAGTATCTTATACGAGTTCCTATCGACCCCTGCGGGGCTGCAGGAATGGTTTGCCGATAAGGTAGATTTCAGGGACAATGTTTTTTCTTTTTCCTGGAATGGTACTATGGAGGAGGCAGAGGTACTGGAGCAAGAGGAAGAAGAATTTATACGTTTACATTGGTTACACGCCCCGAGCGAAGAGTTTTTTGAGTTCCGTATCCAGATATCTGAAGTTACCAATGAAACTATACTGGTAGTGAAGGATTTTGCAGAAAAGAAGGAGATAGCGGACCAAAGCCAGCTCTGGGATTACCAGGTAAAGGACCTTTTTCACCGTATCGGCAATTGAAAAACGTTGTTAGCGCTGCATTAAGCGGTTAGCGATTTCCTACTACTTCCGGTTTTCTATTAATACCCCGTAGATAGAACAGTATTAGTGGACAATTTCTGTAGCACAGCTTATCCCGGACCGGACAACAAGCGGCTAACAACTATCAATCACGACATTATTTACCAAGCACCTCCAGTAGTATGGCATATTCTGCTACTACCTGAGGGATGATGTTTTCCCATATATCCAGCGCAAAGGGCTTAGCCAGCTTTATAAAGCGTTGCTGGAGGACCAGTTGCCTCCATTCCTGTACGGTGAATGTTTCCACCGCCCTGTAATTCCCATCCTCAAAATCATGCTGCCAGGGATCTTCCTGGACATATACCTGGAACCCGGACCGGGCCAGTTGCGTATATCCCTGTATGAGAGCTATGGCGTACTGTTCCTTGACAGCGCCCGCCAGGTGTAGCGTACAGCTGAAATAGTGCCCCCACCAGAACATGGTGCGGAAGGCAAATACCTCTTCCTGACTAAAGAAGCGGGGATAATCCAGCATTACCCAGGGCAGCTCCTTATACCGCTCTCCTTTGGATATTTTGGCGCCACGCTGCAGACAGGCTGCAGGGAAGTTGAAGTGGCGGGTATTGTTATGTTGTTCCAGCTGCTGATGCAGGGCGCCCAGGAGCTCCATTACCTTCTCTATCACGCTGTTCTTGCGGTAGATCCAGCTGGCGTCGAAGGCCACCTGCTGCTCTGCTGGCGTAAGTAAAAAATTTTTCATATTATTAACGGTATCATATCCGTGGCTATGGCTGCGCTACCGGAAATCATAGTAAATTGCGGCTGGTTTGCGGAAAACAAGCGCGGCCATGGTGTTGGCGGATAAGCTGTAAAGCTAAATCGTAATAATTAATTATTCAGTAGTGAAAAAACTCGATAAGCTCATTATCAAAACATTCCTGGGGCCTTTCATCGCCACGTTCTTTGTAACCTGGTTTGTGTTACTGATGCAGTTCCTGTGGAAGTACATAGATGACCTGGTGGGCAAGGGGCTGGACCTGCCTGTTATCCTGGAGCTTATTTCCTATACCAGCGCCAGCCTTATTACGCTGGCCCTGCCCCTGGCGGTACTCTTATCGGCCATTATGACCTTTGGCAACCTGGGCGAGAGCTTTGAGCTGGTGGCGCTGAAGTCTTCCGGCATCTCATTGCTGCGTTTTATCCGCCCGTTGTTATTTGTATGTATGGGCATTGGCGTACTGGCCTTTCTTTTTGCCAACTATGTGATACCCGTGGCCAACCTCCGCGCCAAATCCCTTTTATATGATATCACCAACTCCAAACCGGCCTTTAATATAAAGGCGGGCATATTCTATAGTGACATACCCGGCTATACGATCAAAGTAGCCCGTAAGGAGAAAGATAATAAGACCATTCACCAGGTGATGATCTTTGACCAGAGCGGGGCCGGCGGCAGTGGCGCGGACAAGCTGATACTGGCCAGGAAGGGCACCATGGAACTATCTGCCAACAAACGTTTCCTGTACTTCGTACTGAAGGATGGCTGGCGTTATGAGGAGCGTAACCTGCGCGGCTCTACGGTGCCCGGTGAGCTCATCCGCATGGGTTTTACGGAATACAAAAAGGCGTTTGACCTGAGCTCCTTTACTTTTAGCCGGCTGGATGTAGGTTTGTTTGCCTCTAACCAGCAGATGCTGAACATCCGTCAGCTGGATAAAGCCATTGATTCCCTGCAGCTGGAAGAGAATAAATTTTCCCGTACCGTGAATGCGTATGTGACCTCGCGCTACCCCTTCTTTAAATGGAAGGACAGCGCCTGGCTGGACAAAGCGCCTCCATTGGGCGTACAGGAATTCAGGGACCTGATCCCGGAGCAGAACTACCGTTATGTGCTGGACCGTGCGGACCAGGCCATCCGCGAAGCAAACAGCAACCTGGAAGGCACGGCCAAGGAGTTTGGGGATAAACATGCGGTGATGCTGCTACACAAGGTGGAATGGCAGCGTAAGTTCACCCTGGCCTTTGCCTGTGTGGTAATGTTCCTGATAGGGGCGCCGCTGGGTTCCATTATCCGTAAGGGTGGTTTGGGCACGCCGCTGGTTTTTGCAGTGATCTTTTTTGTTATATTTAATATATTCTTCATGGTTGGGGAAAAGATGGCGCGTAAGGATGTGCTGACCACCTTTGGGGGAATGTGGCTTTCAAACATCGTGCTGTTGCCTATTGCGGGCTTCCTGATTGTTAAAGCCATGAATGATTCGCAATTATTCAACAAAGAGTTTTATTTTAGAGTATTCGAAATTATCAAAAAGTTCTTAGAAAAGGCTAAACGCCAGAAGCAACCTACAACTTAAAACGTTTGACATTGAAAGCGTTCGTTACATTGTTTAGAAAGAACACCTACTTCTTTCTGCCGTTACTACTATGGATACTCACGGGGGCTGTTATGCAAAGCATATTCACACCGGCAGAGCTTTTTATGGGGATCAACCATCTGCATAACCCATATGCAGATGTACTTATGACGGGTCTTACTTATATGGGGGATGGCATCGCCTTTGGGTTGGTGCTGCTGATCGTGCTGATGACCCGTAAGTTTAAAGTGTTTTTTATAGGGCTTACGAGCATATTGCTGGTGACGGTGATCGTGCAGGTAATTAAACATGCAGTGGATGCGCCACGGCCTTTATTATATTTCCAGGACCCGTCTTTACTGCATATGGTAAAATGGGTAACGGTGCATGGGCAAAACAGTTTCCCTTCCGGGCACTCTGCGGGCGCTTTTTCACTTTTCTGTTTTCTTTCCCTGGTTGATAAAAACAAATTACGCGGTCCGCTTTTCCTTGGGCTGGCCCTGATAGCGGCGTATTCCCGTATTTACCTGGCGCAACATTTCTTTGCCGACATTTATATTGGCAGCATTATTGGCGCTTTATGCAGCTTTGTGGTATACGGTTTGTTCGAATTTAAGAATCTCACCCAAAGCCCGGTGCTTTGTCAGCAGGCGGAGGCACAGCTACTGGCGGAAGCCGAGCTGGAACCCAATCATCTGGAAGCCAACCTGGGCTAATGCCGGCATTGTGGTGAGTAGTTAAGCACATTAACCACTTAACACATCCGGATGAAGTACCTGATCATTGCCATAGCAGCAGGCCTGCTGTTTATACCATTCCTGGGAGCGGTACCACTGGTAGCTCCGCAGGAGGCACATTTAGCAGCAGCCGCCTGGGATATGATTATGAATGGCCATTATGCCATGCCGCCGGCGGACCTTAACCCAGACTATACCCCTCCTTTATTCTTATGGCTGCAGGCCGGCAGTATGGCGGTATTTGGCAACAGTGCATTTGCCGCCCGTTTTCCCAACGCGATCATAGGCATCCTTACCCTGCTTACGGGTTATGCCATTAGCCAAAAGGCCGGAGATGAGCGGCTGGGCGCCTGGTGGGCGCTGGTATACGCTGCCTGCTGGCTGCCCCATCTGCTGTTTAAATCCGGTATGACCGCCCCGCTTTTCAATTACTTTTTCTTCCTGTTTATTTACTGCGCGTACCGCATTAACTATAGCACGGCGCCTATGCGCCCGGTGATCCTTAGCGGTGTTTGCCTTGGGCTGGCCATGCTTACCCAGGGGCCGGCGGTTCTGATCCTGGGCCTGCTGGTGCTGCTGTTTTGCTGGATTGCCAGTAAAGGCAGCCTGCCTGTTAAAGCAGGACAGCTGGCGATGCTGGTGCTTTGCGCCTGCTTGCCCACCGCCATATGGCTTAGCTATGCCGGTTTTGCATACGGCTGGGCGCCTGTTATGGCGTTCCTTCGTCACCAGCTGGGCCTGCAGGCTATTGCCGGGCACTGGTACAACAGCGCTTATTTTTACTACCGGGTGTTGTGGGCAGGTAGCTTCCCGGCCTGTATATTCCTGTTTAACTACCTGCGGGGGCGCAAACCCGCTATGTCTGTTTACAGCGCGGCGCAACCGCTGGAGCTAAAAGACCTTAAAACCTGGATGTGGGTATTGCTGTGGGTATCCCTGCTGGCATGGCCCTCCTCCCTTTGCTGCCTGCCCCTCTCCTTCCTGGCGGCCTGGCAGGTATACCGGCTGGCGGAAGGCCGGCAGCATTTGTTGGGATGGAATGTGGGGTTGTTGTTACTAACGGGTATCCTTATAGGTATTGCATTGATGCTGTTGCCGCTGGCGGGCGTGTACAGGACCGCGTTATTACCTTATGCGCAAGATCCTTTTTTAAGGGCCAGGCTGCAGGCTAATGTATCCTGGAGTTTATGGGAAACGGGGTATGGGTTACTATATATTATATTGGTGGTGATGAGCGGGGTATTATTGTTGCAACGAAAATACAGGGGCGGGTTGTTGTGTTTGTTTATAAGTACGCTTGTTACGATACAGCTAACGTTGTGGCATTTTATACCGAAGTTATTAGCTGTTAGCTTTTAGCCAGGCTAAGAGCTAACAGCTAAAGGCCAGATCATTTCATGGCCATATCATATTGTTTCTCCACTTCGTTCCAGTTCACTACGTTCCAGAAAGCGCTGATATAATCAGGCCGGCGGTTCTGGTATTTGAGGTAGTAAGCATGTTCCCACACATCCAGGCCCAGTACAGGTATTCCCTTAGTCTGCACGATCTGATGCATGAGCGGGTTATCCTGGTTAGGCGTATTTATGACGGTGAGCTTTTTATCCGGCGTAACGATAAGCCAGGCCCAGCCAGAGCCGAATACTGTTTTTGCGGCATCGTTGAATTTCTGCTGGAAAGCATCCCAGCTTCCGAATGCGCTGTTGATGGCAGACTTCAGTTTTTCTGAAGGCGTAGTTTTCTGTGCGGAGAGCAGGGTCCAGAAGAGGGAGTGATTGTAATGGCCACCGGCGTTATTACGTATAGCCTTGTCTTTTTCTGTGACCTTGTTCAGGATCTCTTCCAGCGTAAGGCTGGCGAATGCGGTTCCGTTCACTGCGTCGTTCAGGTTCTTTACATAGGCGCCGTGGTGTTTATCGTGGTGGATCTCCATGGTCATTTTATCAATGTTAGGCTCCAGGGCGTTTGTGGCATAAGGCAGCGGCGGCAGTTCAAAGGGCGCTTTAGGGCCGGTTCCTTTAGCTGCGCTGAGGGTAGCGGGTGAGGCAGCGAGTAAACCGGTTGGGTTGCTAATAGCGGCTGCGCCTGCCAGGCCTGCCAGCTTGATGAATTCTCTCTTATCCATATCAATAGTATTGAAATTGATGATATAATGACATATGAAATATAAGCAAAGCGAAAGGCGGCGGGTCATAAAGCTACAAATATTAAACCATTTCTATCAGTTTACCACCAGTTTAGGTCATTTGTAAACGCCGGATGTAATACGCAATCTCCGGATATTTAACCTCGTATTTCTTCACTTCTCCTTTACCAGCCTAAAAAATCATTATAATTTATTGTGGAAATAATATTATTTTACCAGTACCTTCATGTGGAGAAAAGTTAAGCGTAACTATTCTGGATTTTATCACGACTATTTATCCCGGGCGGTACCAGGCTGTAGAATAGCGCAGCAGATTGTTACTCCTGCCCTTGTTGCCTAACTATGAGCAAATGCCGACAAAATGTGTCATGGGTCATCACCACCGGTTAGGAAATGGTATCCGCAAGGGTCCATTCTATTAGGTAAGCATGCTTAAGAGGCAACCGTGCATCATAATAATTAATTGACTTATACTAACTAACAACTAACTAACAAGTAAAGCTGGATGCTGTGTTTGTGATGTTTAGCCAGTGTTTAAAAATTAAAAGCATTCCTATACATGCTTAAGGTAAGAGTATTCAGGGCAATTGACTATCCCGAAGAGTGTATGCAGTACATAGGCGGGCACAGGAAAGTATTGGAAGCATATGGAGTGACGAAAGTAACATCCGCAAGTATAGATTGGATGTATGAGCCGTATGCCTACCTGATCACTGTAACATCGGAAGATTCGGATAAGATCTATGGCGGATGCCGTATCCAGCTATCGGGGGGGAGTGTGCCCTTACCGATAGAATCTGCAATCAACACCATGGATGTGCGCATTTACGACATAGTGAAGCAATTGCATCTGCAGGGCGGCACCGGCGAGTTCTGCGGGCTGTGGAACTCCCGTGAGGTAGCCGGCTGGGGCGTGGGCAGCATTGTATTGTTCCGGGTGGTGAATGCTGTTTTGAGCCAATTGCCTATTACTACTTTCTTAAGCTTCTGCGCACAGACCACTTTTAAAAACAGCAGTAAAACCGGTTATAAGATACTGACGGCGGTGGGCAACCAGGGTACCTTCTACTATCCGAAGGAAGACCTGATCGCAACCGCGATGATACTGGAAGACCCCTGGGAACAGCGGGGCGCGCATCCGGAGGAAAGGGAAAAGATCATGCATCTGCGCAACAATCCTGTGCAAACGATTGTTGAAAAAGGGCCTAAGGGCGAGATGATACTGGATTATGATCTGCGCATCCGCAAAGCACCCCAACATGATAACCTGTTACTTGTGAAATGAAACAATAAAGCCATATATGAGTCTCACAACAGAAAGGACCCTGCTTACCAGCAAGGATGATGCTATAAAGACCGTTCAATTCTTCCGACTGAAACACCCGGCGCAGCTGGCTGCATTTAAGGCGCTGCTAACCGCCCATCCTGCCATCCAGGTATATGACACCATCCGCCAGCAGCTGAAGGAGCTGATCAAGACCCGGCATCCCGGGGAGCGGTTATCTGATCCCATTTTAGAAGAGAAAATAGCCATACAGCTGGGCAGCGGCCCTGCTGAGGAATATGGCGTATGGGTATACTATCCCTGGTCCCAACGTATGGTGCACCTGCTGGACGAGGCGGAGTTTGTAGAACTGCGCACCAGCCGTAACCAGCATAAGATCACCGCCGCAGAGATGCAACAGCTGGCCCATAAGAAAATTGGCATTATTGGCCTTTCCGTAGGACAGTCTGCCGCGTTGACCATTGCTATAGAGCGGCTTTGCGGGGAGATACGCATAGCGGATTTTGATACCCTGGACCTGAGTAACCTGAACCGGATACGGGCGGGCGCCTATAATATTGGCTTGCTAAAGACCACGATCGTAGCCAGGGAGATAGCGGAGATAGACCCTTTTCTGCAGGTGACCTGCTTTGACGCGGGCATTACGGAGGATAATATAGATACTTTCCTTACGGAGAACGGCCGGCTGGATGTGCTGGTGGAGGAGTGCGACAGTATGGAAATAAAGATCCTGAGCCGGCAACGGGCCAGGGCCGCGCAGATACCGGTGATCATGGAGACCAGCGACCGGGGGATGATGGACATTGAGCGTTTTGATCTGCAGCCTGACCGGCCTCTTTTGCACGGAAAAGTGCAGGATAACTTATCTTACAGCAGCATTCGTACATTTAGCGGAGAGGAGCGGATGCAGCTGGTGCGCGACATATTGGATTTTGATAATATTTCTGATAAGCTGCGCAGCTCTATTGCAGAAATAGGCAAAACCATCACTACCTGGCCGCAACTTGCCTCTGCAGTAGCATTGGGAGGGGCGATGGCCGCTCATGTGTGCCGCGAGATATGCCTGGAGCGCCCTATCGCATCCGGCCGGTATTATGCAGATCCGGATCTGGTCTTTAATCATTCATCAACTCACTAGTCCGCCGCAATGAAGCGCAACCTCACTATATACCTGTTATTAGTCCTTGTACTGGGCGCCCGTTTTACCGCCCTGGCCGATACGATCACCATCAGCCACGAACAGCCGTTGCAACTGGCGGTATACGGACAGATGGAATACCTGCTGGACCCCAGCGATTCCCTGCAGCTGGCGGATGTGCTGGCGAGGGGACAATTCCGGAAGATAGACAAGCAGATACCCAATTTTGCCATTACCACGGATGTGCTGTGGTTGCGTTTTACGGTAGCCAACCATACCAACGAGCCGCATCTGAAGATAGACATCACCTACCCGATACTGGATGAGATAGATTTTTGCTATCCCGGCCAGGACGGGCAGTATAAGATGATCACCAGCGGCGATCTGCGCCCGTTCAATGAGCGGCCGTATAATCACCAGAACTTTGTATTTGACCTGAATGTACCACCCGGCGGGGTACAGACGTATCTGCTACGTATCCAGAGCAAGGAGCCAATACTGGTGCCCACATATGTAGGCACGGAACGGGAGATACTGGGCAAACTGAATAAGGACGATCTGTTCCTGGCGTTGTATATAGGGGTTATACTGGTGATGTTCTGTTATAACATCTTTATCTTCCTTACGACCAAGGACTGGAGCTATTTCTATTACATCTTCTATATTGCCACGGTAGGTTTTACGCAGATATGCCTGCAGGGCTTTGGCTACCGTTACTGGTGGCATGACAGCGCTTTCCTTACGGAGCAGAGCGTACAATGGGGCGGCGTACTTTCCGGTATAGGCGTGCTGGCGTTTGTGAAGAACTTCCTGCATGTAAAGGCCCGCTCCCCTTTCATCAATAAGGTATTCTGGTTCTTTATCATTGCCTATACCGCAGTGATACCTTTATGCCTGGCCGGCCAGCTTTCTGTAGCTTATGGCATTATTGACCTGCTGGCCCTATCCGTGGTAGTGTTCCTGCTGGTATACGGTATTGTGCGCGCCAGACGGGAGCGCCTGGCCAGGATCTTTATCATTGCCTGGTTTGTATTCATTTCTTCCATTATCATTTTTGTGCTGAAGGATGTAGGTATCATCCCCTATAATATCTTCACCAGTCATATATTGCTGATAGGCTCCGCCGTAGAAGTAGTGCTGCTGTCGTTTGCGCTGGCGGATAAGATCAATACCTATAAGAAGGAAAAAGAAGAATCACAGGCGGAAGCACTGCAGGTATCGCAAGAGAATGAACAGCTGGTGCGCGAGCAGAACGTGGTACTGGAAACCCGGGTAACAGAACGTACGGAGGCCTTGCAAAAAGCCAATACGGAGCTGAACGTGGCGCTGGTGAACCTGAAGGAAGCGCAGACCCAGCTGGTGGAAAAAGAGAAAATGGCCTCACTTGGTCAGTTGACGGCAGGTATTGCGCATGAGATCAACAACCCCATCAACTTTGTGACCTCTAACATAAAACCATTGCGGCTGGATATAGAAGATATCAGGACCCTGCTGGAGAAGTATGACCAGCTGGAGAAATCGCCGGATATACAGCATGCTTTCCGCGAGGTAGCCGCTTACAAAAAACAGATAGGCATTGAGTATATACATGAAGAGATCGCAGACCTGCTGAAAGGCATAGAGGACGGCGCGCAGCGCACTGCGGAGATCGTGAAGGGGCTACGCACTTTTAGCCGGCTGGATGAAAGCGATCTGAAATCCGTAGATCTGCATGAAGGGCTGGACTCTACGCTGGTATTGCTGCGCAACAGCATCCCGTCCAACGTAAACGTGATCCGCCACTATGGCGAGCTGCCCAAGGTGGAGTGTTATGCCGGCAAAGTGAACCAGGTGTTCATGAACATCATCACCAATGCCTTTAATGCCATGAAGAGCAAAGGCACGAATGGCCAGGAATCCCTTACCATTACCACGGGGCTGGAGAACAGCAGCGTACGGATCAGCATTAAAGATAGTGGTGTTGGTATGCCGCCTGAGGTGAAGGATAAAATCTTTGATCCGTTCTTTACTACGAAGGATGTAGGCGAGGGCACTGGTTTGGGATTGTCTATTGTTTTTAGTATTATTGAAAAACACAACGGGCGGATCGTAGTAAACACGGCGCCAAATGAAGGAGCTGAATTTATTATATATTTACCTTTGAAAATTACTAATCCGCCGATTTAATATAATCCCTGAATGAAAGAAAACCGTATCAGGATATTGTACATTGATGACGAGATTCATAACCTCAACGCTTTCCGGGCCAGTTTCAGAAGAAGTTATGAAATATACACGGCGAGCTCCGCACAGGAGGGTAAGCTGTTGTTAAAGAGCATTGATGTACATATCATTATTGCAGACCAGAAGATGCCTGTGTCCACCGGCGTTGATTTCTTTTATGAGATCAAGGACCAGCTGCCAGACCCCATCCGTATACTGATGACCGGTTATACCGATGTAGAGGATATTATTGAAGCCATTAACAAAGGCCATATCTTTTCCTATGTAAAGAAGCCCTGGGACGAGTATGAGCTGCACAATACCATTAATAATGCCTTTGAGATGTACCAGGCGCGGAAGCAGCTCAAGGAAAAGATATCTGAACTGGAGAAGACGAATGATGAGCTGAACCGTTTCATTTACTCTACTTCCCATGATCTGCGCTCTCCGCTAATGTCTGTGCTGGGGATCATCAACCTTACCCGGCTTGATAATTCTGTAAAGGACCCGAATGGTTATGTGGATATGATTGAATCCTGCGTGCTGAAGCTGGATGGGTTTATACAGAAGATCATTGAATATTACCGTAATTCCCGCCTGGATGTGGAGTATGAGAAGATCCAGTTTGACAGTCTTTTACAGGAATGCATTGCCGCTTTTAAGCCCCAGAATACGGCGATAGAGTTTCTGCTGAATATAGACCAGCCGGTGGATTTTAAGGGAGATACCTTCCGCATCAGCGTAATTTTAAACAACCTCATATCCAACGCTGTTAAATATCAGAAGCCCGATGAAGCCAATCCCAAGGTAAACCTTACGGTGAAGGTGGAACCTCATAAAGCCAGCATATGGATAGAGGATAACGGGATAGGCATATTGAGCGAGCACCTGAACAATATCTTTAAAATGTTTTTCCGCTCCAAGAATAATAATAAGCCGGGAAGCGGGATAGGTTTGTATATTGTAAAGGAGGCGCTGAATAAGATCGGTGGTACGATCAGTGTTGAATCCAAATACGGAGAAGGTACGCAGTTTGAAATAACTATTCCCAACAGAAATGATTTCGATTCCTGATTTACGCGTAATATTGATCGACGATAATGAGATAGATCTCTTGTTGCATGAGCGACTGATCAGCCTTCAGCAGATCAGCAGGACCGTACTTTCTTTCAGCAATGCCAATAAGGCGCTGGAGTTCCTTTCTTCGAACATTACGCTGCACCGTATACCGCCTACTATCATCCTGCTGGATATACAGATGCCGGAGATGGACGGGTTTGAGTTTTTGCAGGCATTTGACAATTATCCGCATAAGATCAAATCGCAGTGCCATATCATTATGGTATCATCATCGCTGGATCATGGGGATATTAACCGTACAAACGCCAATCCACTGGTGATTAAATTGCTTCGCAAGCCCTTGCTGGCAAAGGATCTTAAAGAAACGGTAGGAGAAATTTTCAAAGATTTTTAGTGGAGTGCTTGGTTTTTGTGAAAAAAGTATAAATTTGCACTCCGCAAAAGCCAGTTGGCAATTGTTGGAGATGGGGGATTAGCTCATCTGGTAGAGCGCAAGCATGGCATGTTTGAGGTGATCGGTTCGAGTCCGATATCCTCCACCGAAGAGAAAAGGGTGTATCGAAAGATACGCCCTTTTTTTGTTGCAGTATTTTGAAGGGCTGTTTAACGAGCGGGCTTGTTGGAGTGAAGGAGGTTGGTGAAGGAGGCTGGCGAGGGCCTGCTGGAGTGAAGGAGGCTATATGATGGCGTTTGACGAAGGCTTGTTGGAGTGAAGGAGGTTGTATAAAGAGTTGGACAGGCAAGCTTATTGGAACGGACGCTGACGTTTGTAATAGGAGGCTTAAAATAGGCTGGCGATGTTGGCAAGGTTGGGCAGGAGGCAAAACGCAGCCGCCTTCCTTATCGCTTACGTGCTTTCTGCATCCACTGCAACCATACCTGGTAGGCCGGGCGTTCTTTTGCTGTTTCATCTTTGAGGCCGGTATCCTGCCATAAGCCAAAAATATCCTGGTATACGCCGGTTGATCTTAGCCGTGCATTTCCTGCATTATAATCCTGATGGCAGAACCAAACGACGAAATCTGCTCCTTTATCCTGACAGAGCTGGCAGATCTTATCCAGGTATTGCTGCTGCCAAACCGCTGTGCCCTGGCGCTGGATGCTGAGGGCCGGTATGGAAAGGTTCTCTGCCGCGTAGCCGGTTTCTGCAAAACCCCAGGGTTTATTGGGGGCCAGGTTAATGTAACGGGTAAAATAGTCCGAAGGCAGCAGGGCGGGATCTGTATTACCGCCGGCGCTGCTTTTCGCAAATATATAAGGGTATGCGCTCAGGGCCACATAATCCGTGGAGGCCAGCAGTTCGCTGGCATAGGCCATGGACTGCGGGGAGTCATTCACTATAAAGCTTACGAAAAAGGGAATGGCGGGATAGCGGTTTTTTAGCCGGGTGTAGACCTTAGCGAGGAAATCCTTGTATTGGGCGAATTTATCCGGCGCCCAGCTCATTTCATTACTTTCTACGCCGTAGTTCACAAAGGAGGGCTCCAGCTGCTCTATAAGGAAGCTCACATAATTCACATAGGCATCTACCATTTGAGGATCATTGAAAGCCAGGGCATTCCAGTGGCTGATCACTGTTTTTGCCGGGGCCTCCTGCGCGTAGTAGGCCGCTTTTTCGTGGCGGGTGCTGTTCAGGGGCGCTACGCTGAGCAAAACGGTTTTGCCAGGCGGCGTGCTGGTTTTGCGGAAGGCTACATCTTTGAGGAAGGCTTCCGGCAGGGTAAGGCCCTTGAGGACTGCCTCGTAGGGAATGCCCTCATCGAAATGATGCGATATGAGATCGCAATGATCATTTACGAAGCGGTAGGCATCCACAGCTGCCTGGGCGGTAAAGTCCGCCGGCCAGGGAGTAACTCCCATATAAAAAGCGCGGGTAGCCAGGGAGGAATCCTGCTCGTCCTGCTTATCGCAGGCGGCCAGGCACAAGACCAGGGCCAGCAACCGGCACAGGTATACAAATTTCCTCATATATTAGTTGTATATAAATATAACGATTTAGCGGCGCAGGTATTACAGCTATCAGAAAAAATAGTGACGGTGAAGCTTTAGCTGCTATAAACCTCGTATTTTTACGGTACCAGCAAGGATGTATTCATTTACCTGAGGCCAGTGACATTTGGAAACAGTGAAAAATCTCTTGCCATGAAATCATCCAACGCTCAATATCAATTCAAGCATTCATATATGTTAATGCTCACTACCCTTGCCATTCTTGTTCTCAGTTGTAAAGGCGAAATTATACCAAACATCAACAATGAGCCACCGGCCGCCAGTAAAACGTATACTTTAACCCCTGACTCCAATGGGCATCTGAATGTTGACAACAGTAAAAAGTTCTATAAGCCGGGTGATGTGCTGCTCCTGCAGGGCAATTTCACGGCGGTATATTTCACGAACCTGAGCGGCAGCGCCTCCGCTCCCATTACTATCAAAAATCCTACCGGGCATATCACCACTATTGGCAACCCGGGCTGGAATGGCGGCTCCTGGGCAGAAGCGCTGAGCTTTACGAACTGTCATTACCTGAAGATAGGCAGTGATGAAAACAAGGGCAAGTTCCTGATCAATGGCTCTACGCAGCGCGGCAACCCCGCCTATTTTGACCTGATCCTGCGGAACCGTACAGACAATATCGAGATCCGTCACATTACCATTACAGGCGGCGGTACGGGCATATGGGCCAAAACGGACCCTGTGAAGGCAGATCAGGCTACCTGGTATCCCAATACGATGATGGAGAACCTGTCCATACATCATGTGGAGATAAGCGGCACACATAATGAAGCTATGTACATAGGCCATACGGCCACTTACTGGGACCTTACGGCCAATCTTTCTTTTTACGATGATCCGTCCAAATTTGTAGCGGGGCACGAGTATGTGCAGCCTATTAAGTGGCGGAATGTGAAGATCTACAATAACTATGTGCATGATATAGGGGCAGATGGTATACAGACCTCCGCTATTGACGGGCTGGAGGTATATAACAACGAAGTGACCAACTGGGCAAAGCAGCATAATCCCTCACATAACGGCGGGATCCTGATAGGCGGCCGTACTACCAATACCAACACGCACGACAATTATGTGCATGATGGTTGGGGAGAATTGCTACAGTTTTATGGCTCTGGTGAGAATGGCGCAAAACATATCATCAACAATAACCTGTTCCGGGATAACCAGGAAGGCAATGATGGCCTGAGCCTGCGGGGCACTGACAATGCTGTGATCCAGATCACCAATAATACGGTGGCTAAAACAGGCGGCAACTGCATCCGTGTGAGCGGCTACAGGGGCATGACGGCGCCACAGGTGGCCAATAACAACGCGTTGCTGCAGCCCCGTAACAACGGCACGCCCATGTATCCTAATGCTTATATCTATACGGAGGGCGGCGCTGTGGTGATAGAAGGCAACGGTAATGAGTCTAATACCAAGCTTACAACGGTATCCGCCGCAGAAGTGGATACAAACAACTTCTATCAGCCGCAAAGCGGCTCCCCGCTTGGCTCTTGCGGCTTCCGTAAAAACGGTTGGTAAGTCCCTGTAATTTATCCGGTATTTCAAACAAGAAAAAAATTTTAACTTTTTTTAAGGTTTAGCTTTTTTTATATATATACTAAATAGTCATTCACTACTTTCTTATGTTTATTTTGTTAGCACCCTAATTTCGCAGCTATTGCGATCATTATTACGTTTATATTTCCTCTCAAACGCCCACCCATCAACGAAGAGAAGATAATAATTCAAAATAAGTTCCGTTTTTTTGCAGTCATTATTTGGGGAGACAAAAAACCGATGCATCATTTTATTGCCTATGCCCAAGTGTACTATGCCATAACAGCCATGTGTACATGATTCCTTGTCATGTTTACACTGTTGCTTTCTTAAACATTTAAACCATATAATAAGAAAAGCCATGAGAGTCTTTAAAAACCAGCATGCAGTAAAACTATGTCTAACCTTAGCGGCCTCCGCTGCACTATTGATCACCAGCTGTAAAAAGAATGATGTAGGAAACCTTGCCGATGCGGCAGGCGATTCTGCAAAAACTGAGGCCCTTTCCGGCCGCCAATTCACACTGGTAGCGGACGCTTACGGTCACCTGAGTGTTGATAACAAGAACGGTTATTACAAACCGGGAGATGTGATCAACCTGAAGGGCACTTTTAAAGCGGTTTATTTTTACAATCTGAAAGGTACATCAGCCTCTCCCATCATCATCAAGAACCCGAGCGGCGCGGTAACCACCATTGGTAATCCGGCCTGGGGCAGTGGCGCTTATGCCGAAGCGCTTCGTTTCGAGAACTGTCAGTACATTAAACTGGGTGGCGAAACCAGCAAAACGCAATTCAAGATCACTGGCTCTACGCAGTCTGCCCGTCAGGCCTATTTTGACCTGATCCTGGCTGACCACACGGACAATTTTGAAGTAAAGAACATCACTATCACCAATGGTGGTACTGGTATCTGGGCTAAAACAGATCCGCTGGCAAATGATCCCAGCACCTGGCATCCCAATTCTTACATGAATAACCTGAGCATCCATGATGTAGAGGTTACCGGTAACCAGAATGAGGCCTTCTACATTGGCCATACGGCTACTTACCTGGATCTGAACACCAACCTGTCTTTCTACGGAGATCCTTCACAGTTTGTTGCGGGCCACAAATATGTGCAGCCTATCAAATGGAAGAACGTGAAGATCTACAACAACCTGGTACATGACGGTGGTGGGGACGGTATCCAGACTGCCGCTATTGACGGATTGGAAGTTTACAAAAATGAAGTAAGGAACTGGGCTACTAACCAGAATCCTTCCCATAATGGCGGTATCCTGATAGGCGGCCGTACCACCAACACCAACGTGCACGATAACTACGTACATGATGGCTGGGGTGAGCTGCTGCAGTTCTACGGTTCCGGTTATGGCAGCGCTCAGCACGTTATCTATAACAACCTGTTCCGTGATAACAAGGGCGCTCATGACGGCATCAGCCTGCGTGGTATAGACAACGCACAGATCGTGATCTCTAACAACACCGTACTGCGTACCGGTGGCAACAGCATCCGTATCAACGGTTATGATGGCCGCATGGTATTACCGCAGACCATTAACGACAATGCCCTGATCCAACCCAGGGTAGCCGGTGGTGTTGTAGAATCCAGGGCTTATATCTATACAGAAGGTGGTGGTACCTACAAAGAAGGCACCGGTGCACTGGCCAACAAGAAGATCGCCACTGTTACCGCTGCGCTGATAGATATCACCAATTACTGCCTGCCTAAAGCCGGTTCTCCCCTGGGCGTTACCGGTTACAGGAAGTAATAAGCGCTGCTGATATATTTTGATCATCTCTCTTTAACAAACAATAGTCGTTAGTCATAGTTGTTAGCCGTTAGTATGGTGTAATGTTATACGTATCATTACACAACATGCTAACGGCTATTACTATTGGCGCGGTTATTTCCAGAATCCCTGGGCCTTTACCTGACCACTACCACTGTACCCTTTTGCCTTGAGCCATTGCCGGAGCCGAAGGACGGCCTGCACCTGGCCTGCCAGGTAAAAGACGGTATCACTGTTAAAGCTTTGTGCGGCGGCCCATTCCAACAACGCCGCCGTACCATTGCTGCCTGTTTTGCTAACGGGGCATATGTTCTGCAGCTCATAACAGCAGGTATGGAACAGCTCCCGGTGCGAAGCGTGGGTAAATGCAATGGCCCCGCTTATGGACTGGGATTGTGCCGCCAGCTGCCGTAGTGCAAGGAAGTGCGCAATGCTGCTTTCATCACCCAGAAAGACAAGCGGCGCCCCTGCCGCGGGCCGGTGTGAGGTGGCCCCTACCCCCAGGTAGGAGAAACTATCCCCTGGCTGTAGCTTTTGCGCCCAACGGGTACCGGCGCCATTATGCCCGGTTTCTATGAGCAGTGTGCAGGTAGCGGTACCGGCATCCCAGCCAAAAGGCGTATAGTCCCGGTACACTCCTTCTGCCACGGCTATATCTATATGCTGGGCGTTTGTCCACCGGCTCATATCCGTATCCGGCAGGTGTACATCCACCTCTATCATCCCCTCCGGCTCCCAGGTCCGTACTGCCAGTACGCTGGCGGTCTTAGACCTTCGCTGCGCGATGCGCGCTATTGTTTTTTGTTTTATTACCTGTATTGTGTTTCCCATAAAGAAGGCGGTTTAGTCTGCAAAGCAACGAATCATTCCGCCGCCGGGAATAGACAATACATGGCAAAAGCTGGACTATTCGCGGTATCGCTTGCGGTAATCGCCGGGGCTGAGGCTGACCACTTTTTTAAACAGGCGGGAGAAATAGGTGGGATCATCGTAGCCCAGGTCATAGGCCACCTCTTTGATGCTTAGTTGTGTGTAATACAGCAGGCGCCGGGCTTCCAGCATGCTTTCCTGCTGGATCCAGTAGCTGACGGGGAAGCCTGTATGGGCCTTTACCATTTCGTTGAGGTAAGAGAGGGAGAGGTTCATTTTCCGGGCATAGTCCACCGGACTTTTCATGGTTTTGTAACTGGCGGTGAGCAGCTGCCGGAAATCGCTGGTGATGGCAGCGCCGCGCTGGCCTTGTTTACCGCGGCCGGCATGCTCCGTATACACGGCGGCCACCATGCCTGCAAATGCAGTCACCAGGGCATGTATAACAGGTTTTGCATAGGGCGTAGCGGGTGCATTTGCCAGCTGGCAGTTGAGCAGGGCGCAGGTATTATTAAAGGCTTCCAGCTGTTGCGGTGTAATGGACAGGGGGCCGGTACGGGATTCCGCATTAAATACGGGCTGAAACAGCTCGCTGATCAACAGGCTGTCTGCCGCAATTACCCAACTGGAAGAGCCCGGGGAGGCGCTGATATATTGATGCACCTGGCCAGGCAGTACAAACAAAATGCCTGGCGCGGTGAGCTCCTGGTACTGAAAATCCACCATCATACTACCAGCGCCGGTTTTTAATACGAGGAAGATGTAGTAATCATCCCGGTGTATGCCCTGGGCGCTGGTCACCGTGTCTGCATCCTTAATGTTGCTATCGTCAACAATATGGATCTGCAGGCCTGTTGGGTGCAGCTCATCTGTAGTGTGTACCGGTATGTTAGCTTTACGGCGTGAAGGCATATGCAAAACAAGGCCTTTTTACGTTTGTTATTAAAATAAGTAGTATCCGGCCGGGGCCTGCTTTATAATTATAGCATTATTAGTAGTAAGCTGATCCTGCAGGAATGGTTAAAATTACAGCACCATATCTGTTTATTTTCTGTACCTGTATCCTGTTTATAGTACCTATACCAACAAAGACGAAATTATGGAAAAACCTAATACTGATTTTCTCAACGGATTCAGATTTATACTGGCGCTATGGGTAGCGCTGGGACATTTTTATAAATACATAGGGGGCGCTTCTTTTATGAAGATACCGGTCATTGGCAATATACTGATGACCAATGGCCCTGCGGTAGATGGTTTTATGGTGATCACCGGTTTCCTGATGATGTACCATTATATAAAGCGGGAACGGGAAGAGCCGCCTACGGAACGCGCTACATTCGGCAAGTTCTGGGTACGCCGCCTGTTTAGGCTGTATCCGTTGTACCTGGTAGCCATTATAGTGGCCTATAATCTTTTCCAGTACAATTTTGAGAGCGTATACATCAACTACCATTATTTTACGGGGAAAGACGCCCATTTTGCCACCACGTATAACCCGGCGGCCTATCCTCATTTTACGGATCTGCTGCTGCACCTGACCTTTTTGCACGGGTTGCTGCCGGAAGTGAATACCAGCATACTGGGCCCGGCCTGGAGCCTTTCGCTGGAGGCGCAGTTCTATATGCTGTTCCCTTTCCTATACCTGGTGTTCTTTAAGAATAACCGTATTGTGAAGAACCGCATGATGCAATTCATTGTGTTTACCCTGCTGGCCGCCATAGCCGTACAGCAGCTGTTTGGCGGCTGGACCAAACCGGGGCGGGTGATCGATTTCCAGGCCCCTTCCCTGCTGTTTTACTCCCTCCATTATTTTTTACTGGGTATGCTGCTGGCGGCATATCTTTTCAATAAGGTAAAGCTGGTGCACCTGGCCGTATGGTCTTTGCTGATACTGCCTTTTACCGGTCCGTTAACGGTGGTAACTATCCTATGTATTATTACCCTGCTGTTTGCCAACCAGATCAAACCCTATGCGCACCCGGGCATAGGGTTTATGCTGGATAAGATCCGGCAGGGGCTGGGGGGTAAATTAGGCGCTTTTGGCGCGGATGTATCTTACTCCCTTTATCTTATTCACATGATATTGATGCCTGGCGTGATACGCATGGTGATCACGTACTCTCCACTGGGCAAGGTAGCTAATGCGGGTATTGCGGTAGCGGTGTTCCTGGTGGCGAACCTGGTTATTTCCTATGCGCTGTTCCTGTGGGTGGAAAAACCGTTTATCGCATTGGGTAAGCGCTTTGTGAAAAGCGGGTTTGGCGTGGCGAAGGCGGCGTAGGAGGAGCGAGCGCAGGGCGGCGTAGGAGGAGCGAGCGCAGGGCGGCGTAGGAGGGACGTGCGGAGGCGGTGCGGAGGCCCGGTAGGGCGCGGAGCATGGCGTGGGGGCGGCGGGGAGGCAAGGTGCGGAGGGACGTGTGGAGGCGGCATAAGAAAGGGCCGCCTCTATGCGAAGCGGCCCCTTTATATTGAAATAGGACGTGTGCTGTAATGGCTGATTACAGGATAAAGATCTTACGTACTGATTGTGTTACATTCTTGCTGTTCACCAGTCTTACCATATACAGACCGTTAGATACGGAGCCGGTATAATTTACAGGGAAGCTCTGGCGTTTGCCGGCGATACGTACGGGTTTGTTCACTACTACATTACCATCCATATCTACCAGCTGCACCATGTAATCACCTTTATCAATGGTGTTGAACACGATGTTAAAGCTTTTGCTGGCGGCGGGTACCGGGTTAGGCCATACGGATACGTTGCCGTCCAGATCCATTAACTGATCCTGCACAATGGCGAGGTCTTTCTTATCCTGGAACAGCAGGTTGGCGCTGGCCAGGTCAGAGGCGTTAAATACGTCGTTATTTTTGTTAGGCGCAGGCTGTGCGACGAGGCTGTTGATGTCTACTACATAATAACCTTTGCCGAAGGTGGAGCAGCTTAACAGAATTTTACCATCATCATCCACGGCAGCGCCATTGGTGTAAAAGCCCGCGGGCAGGCCGGAGATGTTGCCGGTATAAGTAGCTTCCTGCTTGTTTACATCGATCTTGAATACCTTGTTGTAGATGTTGATCACGTAAAGAAAGCCGTATTTATCTGCTACCATATCGCCTCCCCAGCCGGTGCAGAAGGAGTGGATAGAGTTTTCTCCATTGGTGGCGGCGTCCTTCAGCGTGCCCAGATCGCGGAACTGTACCTGCTGACCGGTAGTAGCAAAGGCAAAGAAATGCTCTGCGTCGTTGGTAAGGGCGTAGCCGTTACCGTCTGCGCCGATCACCATGCGGCTGATGTTGTTCTCTTCCGGATGGCTGACAAAGGGATCGTTGATCCGCAGGTCTGCCACTTTGATAGGCGCAGCGCCGCTGGCGTTCAGGTTTACGGCATACAGCTCATTGGTTTGCATGGTAGCAAAGAACAGGCGGTGGGTGGCATTGTCGAATGCGCAGGCGGCTACACGGCCCAGGTTAGCGCTACCGTTGGTTTTAGCATTAGGCGCTGCTTTAGCGGCCTGCACTACGTTTGCCGCCGGCGCGGGCGCTTTGGCCAGCTGGTTGATGGCGGAGCCGTTATTAATGTCTATTAACCTCAACACGTTCCAGTTGATGCCGCCGATGGTATCTGCAGTAATAGCGTACGCAGCGCTTTTCTGCTGTGCGGAGGCGGTGAAACAGGAAAGAGCGGTTAAACAGAGTAAAGGGATTTTGAGTAAAGTTATGGTCTTCATACAGGCAATATTTGGGTCTATAAAAGATACGACAAATTTCGGTGTTTTTTCATATTAATTATATTTAAATATAGTTAAATGTGGCAATATTTATGGAGGTGGATGGGAGTTACGCGATGATGATATGGTGGGTGGGCTGATATGATCAGTTTTTTGGAGATGGGCTTTGCCGGCAGCGTTCCGCTGTGGGGCTGCGTTGGTAGGATCAGATTATTGGGGCAGCGGCGAGGGAGATGCTATGCCGGCAGGGTTCCGCCGTGGGGCTGCGTTGGCAGGATCAGATTATTGGGCAGCGGCGAGGGAGATGCTATGCCGGCAGGGTTCCGCCGTGGGGCTGCGCCCGCCGCGGGATGTTCGTTTTGCAGGTGGGCTGTAGGAGCCGCGCCGGCCAAGGCCCCACCACGGAACCTGCCGGCAACGCAGTATGCACGTCAGGCCAGAGAGGAAGGCTGGGCGTGGGGATGCTGCCGGGCGTAATAGCTGTTGGCACTGTGTGGTGGAGTCCTGTGAGTGGGTTCATCCCATTTTCGGGTGGTTTCATCCCATTTCGGGCCAGGACTTATGATTGATTCCTATCATTGTTGAAATTTTCAACAATGATCCCTTTCAAGAAACTGGAGTTTGGGGCGGTGACGGCCATCTTTCTCCTGCTATTGTTCCCATTGCTGTACCGTAGCGTGACCTTTAATGTGTTTGAGATGCAGCATACATATGGGCATAAATTCCACCAGTATCACCAGGTATTTGATTATTATATCCATTACCTGCTGCCGTTACTGGCTCATATGACCGTTGTGTATGCCGCTTTTCTATTCCTGAATATGTTTGTTGTTCCCCGCTTCCTGGAGCAGGAGCGCTGGCTGGCCGGCCTGCTGCTGGCCGGTCTTGCCCTGCTTACCGTATTCCTGGTGCTGATGGTGGCTAATTCTTACCGGTATGGCTATTTGCTGGGCGTATACCAAACGGTGCAGGGGGCGCATATGTATTTTGCCAAATCTGCCTTTATCACTACGGCGTTCTATAGTATCATCTATGTGTTGTATTATGCCGGTAAACACCTGTACTTCCAGTACTTTCATCAGCGTAAGCTGGTGATGAGCGAGGTAGGTATGGCGTTGGTGATATGGGTAGCGTTGCTGATCTTTTCGGCGGGTATACATGCGCCTATGCTGGCGGTGGCCATTGCCTGCGGCGGCCCTTATTATGCGGTGGTCTTTTTTGTATGGCTCAACCGCGTGTTTCCCAGATTTGATGAACACCGGAACAAATGGATATTGTGGCGGGATATTGTATTTACCTCCTTTGCGGCAGGTCTGGCTGTTCTCCTGGCGGCGGTAGCCATGACGCGCGGCCACGACGACGGACTCGTATTTGGCATTATGCTTTGCCTGATGCTGGTGCAGTTTGTGGCGCTATTGCCGCTAACCTGGTGGCTGTATACTACCCGCCAAAAACGCACAGATACCATGCTAACGCTGCAGAAAGCCCTGGGCCGCTCTACTGCCGACCTGGATTTCCTTCGCTCCCAGATCAACCCCCATTTCTTATTTAATGCCCTTAATACGCTGTATGGCACCGCCTTGCAGGAGAATGCCACCAATACCAGCGAAGGTATTCAACGGCTGGGCGATATGATGCGGTTTATGCTGGATGAGAACCATCGCGAGAAGATAGCACTTCGCAAGGAAGTAGCCTATCTGCATAATTACATTGCATTACAGCGCCTGCGCACACAGGCTTCCCCGGATATACTGATAGATGTGAACATCAATGAGCACCACTGCGATCATGAGATAGCGCCCATGCTGCTCATCCCTTTTGTGGAGAATGCTTTTAAACACGGCATCAGCCTGCGCAGCCGGTCTAAGATCTCTATCTCCCTTTCCTGCGACGCTATGCACATCTATTTTGATGTATACAATACCACGCATGAACGGCCAGAGAACGACCATACGGCCGAAGGACCCGGCATTGGCCTTAACAATGTGCGGGACCGGCTGTCATTGCTGTATCCTGACAAACATGAGCTCAGCATACGCCAGACCGCTACGGAATACTTTGTTCACCTGACCATTCGTGTGGCCCGCTAAAAAACGATCTATGGAACAAACACCTGCTGCCAATACACCGGCCCCGGATGGGCTTAGCAAGTTCCTCTGGTGGCTGGCTGCGGCTGATATCAATATTCTAAAAGACTGCCGGGCCGATCATGAAAGGTACCGGATACTGGGCATATCCGTAGGGGTTACCTGGTTATTCGCGACCCTGGCCTGGGGATATTTTTTCTCTACCATTGTTGACGATGATGTGGTTATAGGAGGACTGGCGGTTTTCTTTGGTTTCGCCATCCTGTCCATTGACCGAAGCCTGATAACGGCTATGTCAGGCTCAGGCCGCCGGAAGTTTCTACCGGCGGCCTTTCGCTTACTGCTGGCCTTCACCATCGGATTGTTTGTTTCCCAGCCTATTGTACTGCTGCTGTTTCAAAAAGATATACAGGCACAGATGGTGCTGAACCGCCAGGGCAAGTTGGAAAGGTTCCGCGCAGAACTAAATACACTGAATGAGGACCGCACCACTACCCTTCAAAAAGACCTGCAGCAATGGCAACAGCAGCTGCAGCAAAAAGAGGCGCAGGTGAAGGCCTATAAAGACGATTACATCAAAGAAACAGACGGTACCGGCGGTTCCGGCAAGATTGGCGAATCCAGCATTGCCCGGGTTAAAAAAACTGCGTACCTGAAAGCTGATGAAGAACTGACGGCCCTGCGCAATAGCCTTGGCCCTCAACAGCAGGAACGGCAGACGCAGCTTTCCGGCCTGTGGCAGGAGAACGTTGCCAAAGAGAAGGTGTATGTAGCCTCCCTGACTAACGGTTTCCTGGCGCAGACAGAAGCGCTGGAAGAGCTGACGGTGGAACATGCCGCCCTGCGCAACCGGTACCGGCTGATCGTGCTGATCATCACCCTGATAGAGATCATGCCCCTGCTCAGCAAATTATTGCTACCCAAAGGCGAATATGACCGGCTGCTGGAATCGAATAATATGTATCTTGGCTACCGGAAAAACAATGTGGTATGAGGCTCACCGCAATTGCTGTAGATGATGAACCGGTGGCGCTGTCTGTTATCACCTCGCACGCCGCCAAAGTGCCCTTCCTGGAAATGAAGGGCTTGTTTACCAATGCCTTTGAGGCCATGGAACACCTGAACCGGGAAAAGACCGACCTGCTTTTCCTGGATATTAAGATGCCGGATATTACCGGGATTGATTTCCTGACCAGTCTTACCAACCCGCCTATGGTGGTATTTACCACCGCCTACTCTGAGCATGCCGTACAAAGCTTTGAGCTGGATGCTATTGACTACCTGTTGAAGCCTTTTTCCCTGACGCGGTTCCTGAAGGCGTGTAATAAAGCGCACTCCTTGTTGCAGCTGAAGCAGCAGAGCGCTGCGGCCGTTTATGCGCCAGATTATGTATTTGTGAAAAGTGGCTATGAGCAGTATAAACTGCAGCTGGATGATATCCTGTACCTGGAGAGCGCGGGGAATTATGTGAATTTTGTGCTGAAGGACAGGAAGTTGTTATCGCGGTTGTCTATGCAGGAGGCGCTGGATCTGTTGCCGGGGAGTTTGTTTACGCGGGTGCACCGGTTTTTTATAGTGGCGAATAGTAAGGTGGAAAGGATAGACAGGAATTTTTTGTATGTGCGGGAGGCGAGTATTAGTATAGGCGCGGCTTATGCGGATGCGGTGGCGAGGATATGGAAGGGGGGGATGGAGTAATTTTTTTAATTCCCAAAAAAGAATACCTTTGCAGTCCATTTTTACGCAAGCTAGCGTAACACGCGGGTGTGGTGAAATTGGCAGACACGCCAGACTTAGGATCTGGTGCTTCACGGCATGTAGGTTCGAGTCCTATCACCCGCACAGGTAAATTGCCGTTAAAAAGGTCGCAGCAATGCGGCCTTTTTTGTTTGTGGGGGCGATATCCAAACCGCTGAAGTTGCATTTTCAGTATTTACAGCGTGATTCTGTTTTATAAGGTTTACCCGACTGAAATGCTTTTCGCGGTAGTGATTTAGAAGAAAATATAAGGCCTTATGCGCGGAGAGATCGAAATGTTTGATTTTCAGTTCTGCTGACCGGCTATTCATTTTTCTTGCGTCCTATCTTTTTAGCGGCATCTTCGATATAGGTTAAAAAGTGTTTTTCGGCGTTAGAAAGTTCATCTTTATGCGACTCCTTGAACTTATCGTATTCCACTGCTGCTTTTTTCATAGCCTGTTCATGACTAACTGAACCTGCATGTTGCAAAATATCATTACCTGTCATTCTCAAAAACTCGTCTAATCTTGTTATCCAGTCTTTCATATACATGGGACGGCGATTCAATGCTTGAAGTTCAGCCAACTCCAAGTACGCGGTGACCATTCTGTTTAAAATATTCAGTTCATCCGCTGTTAAGTAATTCTTGGCAATTTCAGTTTCCTGTTTTGTAGGCTTACCTCCCTTAAAGTTGGTTAATCCCAGGTTCGGTTTACCAGCATCTATACGATGGAAAATTACTTCCGCTGCAGTATTTCCGTGAGCAGCCCAATGCATTTTATTCTGCACCGTTTGAAAAAATTTAACTGACATGTCTTGACCGGGGTCATAGTCAATGCTGGTTGCGTAAATATCAAGTACTTTCCGCCAAAATACTTTCTCGGATGAACGGATATCCCGGATTCTTGCTAATAACTCCTCGAAATAATTTCCGTGACCTCCCTGTTTCAACAACTCATCGTTGAGAGTAAACCCCTTTACGATATATTCCCGGAGACGGGCCGTAGCCCACTGACGAAACTTTGTACCCTGCAGGCTTTTTACACGATAACCAACAGAAATAATAACATCAAGATTGTAATAATTAGTAGGCTTTTTTGAAAAATCGGAAATTCCGATTTTCTTCATTGAATACTGAGGATCAAGCTCATTTTCCTCATAAATATTCAGTATATGTTCATTAATAGTCGACCGCGACTTTTGAAACAGTTCTGACATTTGGTCAATAGTCAACCAAACAGTCTCACCCTCCAGGAATGTTTCTATCCGTATTTTACCATCTTCAGTCTGATAAATAATGATATTACTTTCTGACATATATTTCTTCTTAAATTATTGTACACACGTTCCTTCCCAGACGCCTGCAATCTTCAAGGTAAGACAAAAAAACTCAAATTACCCCCTATGAAGTGGAAGCTTTTGAGAGCATCCAGGAGTCAGGTTTTATTCCCGCTTTCTTTGTTACTACCAGCAGCAAATGCATCGGCCTGCAGCCCTATATATTTTACCCGCCGCTTAAGTTTGATGCCATGTTTGAAAAGTACTTTCTTCCTCTTTTATCAGACAAAGGGATCACTGATATAATTGTTGAGCAGGATACCTTTAAGGATGAGGATGATGGCTATGTGTACCATGTAAAGATCAAGTCTGCCAATGTGTGTTATGAATTTAAGGAGCATGACGCACAAGATCTGATAACGCCATTTGTATTGGCCATTAACCGGGTGCTCACGGATAAGCCCATTAAAGAAAGATTTGTAAGGGCAATAGACTTTGATGTGACGTTTGCATTTTTTGAGCCTAATGAAATAGTAGCTTGTTTTGCAAAGTATGATCTGAGGGTGAAGGCAATTGATCTTTATAATTAGGTTTACAACAGCTGATAACCCTTTTCAAAATTTGCCTTCCTATAGGCCGTCAGGCTTTGTCCCTGGTATTTCTTGAAGAACTTGTTCAGGTGACTTTCATCAGCAAACCCAAACTCACCGGCGATCTCGTTGATCCTCATATCGCTGAACCGCAGCCGGTGCTCAATGAGCCTGATCTTGTAATTGGCGATGAAATATTGAATAGTCTCTCCGCATTGGTTTTTAAAATAGGCCCCCAGATAGGTATCGGACAGGCCAAAGGCTTCTGCAATGGCGGAGGCTTTCAGCTTTTGGGGGAAACGGATATTGAGCTGTATGTAATTGATGATGTCCTGGATGCGGTTATCTGCATTTGATCTGATGTTGGCGGGTTTGATCATAGCAATATTGCGGGCGGCGATCACGATCAATGCGTTTACGAAATGCCGCGTGAGGTCTTCGTTGTACATGCTGCCGTGGTTCATTTCATACAGCAATACCTCTACGATCGATTTTACATGCCGGCTATCAGATTCGGAGTTCATGATGCAGCCTGACAGATGGCTGGCATAGAACAGCATACACTCTATATGATCGATGCTCTCCCACTGGTACTGCCTTATATAGCCACTATTGAAACGGATCAACAGGAATTCTGTGGGCGTGTCAATATCAAAAGCATAATAATCATTGGGGGCCTGTAACATGAGGTTACCGGCTTTGTAAGGCATACAGTTGCCGTTTATCCTGAGCTTCCCCTCCCCTGCGATCACATAGGCCATCTGGAAAAAAGTGAGTTGTAAGTCCGCCACCGGGCACTCATCGATCTTTTTATAGACCACCTCTACTGACTTATGCATGTTTTCTTTTCCCATGGTACAAAAATACTCCTTTATCATTGAAATGTACTGATTTTTCGATGTCAATCAGTCTACTTTCGCTATCCGAATAAAATATCAATGATGAAAACAGTTTCCCGCAATGGTAATAATGCAATAGCGCTGGCCGCTATTTGCCTGTCTTCTTTAATGTTTGGGCTGGAGATCTCCAGTGTGCCGGTGATACTTCCCACCCTCAAACAGGTGTTGCATGGCAATTTTAAGGACATGCAATGGATCATGAATGCCTATACAATCGCCTGTACAACGGTACTGATGGCCACGGGAACGCTGGCTGACCGGTATGGGAGAAAGCGGCTTTTTATTATCAGCGTTATCTTTTTTGGCCTGACCTCGCTGGTCTGCGGGCTGTCCGGAAGCGTGTCCCTGCTGGTAATCAGCCGTTTTCTGCAGGGGATTGGCGGCGGGGCTATGCTGATCTGCCAGATAGCAACGCTTTCCCATCAATTCCAGGATGGAAAAGAACGTAGCCGGGCTTTTGGTATGTGGGGCATTATCTTTGGCATTGGGCTTGGTTTTGGGCCCATTATAGGTGGAATGATAGTGGCGGTATCTAACTGGCAATGGGTTTTCCTGGTGCATGTGTTGCTGTCTGTGGTTACCCTGGGTTTGATAGTGAGCGGAGTGCAGGAATCCAGCGATCCGCAGGCGAAAAGGATGGATGTTGGCGGTATTATTAGCCTTTCGTTAGCGGTGTTCGGTTTTACTTATTTTATTACGCAGGGGCCTGAACTGGGTTTTGGCAGCGTTACCGCTGTGAGTATCCTGATAGCATCCGTGGTGAGTTTTGTTGTTTTTCTTTTTGTAGAAAGGAGGCATGCGCATCCGATGTTTGACTTCTCTGTATTCAGGATACGTAATTTTTCCGGGGCGATACTTGGGTCGATGGGTATGAACTTCAGTTTCTGGCCGTTTATGATCTATTTACCTATCTATTTTCAGACGGGGCTGGGTTATGATACCGTTACTGCCGGTTTATCACTGCTGGCCTATACGCTGCCTACCCTGGTGTTTCCGCCGCTAGGAGAGCATCTTTCATTGCGTTACCGGCCGGGCTTTGTTATACCGCTGGGATTGTTTACCATCGGCGTAGGTTTTTTGCTTATGCGATATGGTAGCGCTGCTGCGCATGCCAGCTGGCTCACTATGCTACCGGGTTCCCTGCTGGCGGGTATTGGATTGGGGATCACCAATACGCCCGTTACCAATACCACTACGGCTTCTGTATCCAGCAACCGGGCAGGGATGGCTTCCGGTATAGACATGAGCGCCAGGTTGATCATGCTGGCGATCAATATTGCGCTGATGGGATTTATACTGGTGGAAGGTATCTTTTCTTATCTGCAGCAGGCGCTTCCTGCCGCAGCTAATCCAGCGCCATTACATGTGCTGGCGGAGAAGATAGCGGCCGGGAGCGTTTCTTCCCAAGGGCAGGGTTTTCCGGAACTGGGTACGTTGCCTTCACCGGAAACCGTTATTCATGCGGCGCTGGTACATGGTTTTGAAGCGGTATTGCTGTACGGAGGTATTGGCGTTATAGTGCTGGCAGTGGCCAGTTATCTGCTGTTTGGCCGTTCTTCGCAACGTTAAGCTGGTAAACAAAAGCACATCGTATGGGATGTGCTTTTGTTTTTACAGATAGATCAATGGGTTCTTTCCGCGGTTTTCTCCACGGCAGTAGTATACTTTATGGTTTATATTATCCGGATGCTCCTGGTTCATGATCAGATCCGTATTAAAGTAGCGCATGGTATAGCCGGTCCTTCTTTTTTCGCTTGTGTTGGGATTTGCGCCGTGAATGATGCGGGAGTCGTGCAATGAATAATGGTTCTGTTGCAGCTCAAACCAAACTACCTTGCTCTCATCCACCGCTGATCTTTTTATCTCGATGTTAAAGATGCTGTGATCTGTATCCATTTTTTCATACTCGGAAAAGCCGTTATGGTGTGAACCGGGGATGACGCCCATGCAGCCGTTCTCTTTTGTAGATTCATCTATGGCCAGCCAAAGGGTCACGATACCATCATATCGGTTGAAGCGGCCATCCCAATAGGCACTGTCTTCATGCCAGGGCGTTTTCTTCCCTGTTCTGGGCTCTTTGCAGATGAAGTGGCTGCTCCATAAACCTATATCGCGGCCTATCAATCCTTCTACGATGCCGAGTATTTCGGGGGCCATCAGGAATTCAAACAAACGGGCGTCTTTCATGTGCGGTACATCCAGCTCATCTGGTCTGAGGTTTCCGCGGTTATTCAGGTGCTCTTCAAAAATGGTGAACAGCCTGTCGAATTTTTCTTTGCTGAATAAGGGTCTGTTGGTGAGCAGATATCCGTTGTCTTTGTAAAAGGAAATTTCCTCCAGGGAGAGCTTTGTTTTTTCGTCTGTCCTCATACCTGATTTTTTGATGTAAATGTAGCAAGTACGGGCGTTGGGATGCTGTCTATCTTTTATCCCTTGGCGGTTGTTTTTTACGCTATAACGACCTTATACAATTGTCTGGCTGCTGCGTCTGTATGCGGATGGGGTTTGCTGATATACTTCCTTGAAGGTTTTGTAGAAATGTCCCAGGTTAGTGAATCCGCAATCATTGCAGATGGTCTTAATGGGTGTGTTGGTGATGGAGAGTTGTTTGGATGCGAAATTCATGCGCAGCTCTGTTACCAGGTCTGTTAGTGTTTTATGCAAAGTGCGTTGTACCGTTCTGTTTACATGGTCTATATTCCGCTCTGCCAGATCTGCGAAGCCGCGCACGCCTTGTTTAAACATGGCTGGGGTGGAATAGCTTCTGATGGCATGGTTTAGCCAGGCTGGTATTTTTTGATCTGCGGATAGATTGTCGTTATCAAATAATAAGCGAAAAATGAAGAGCAGCAAATGATCGAGGTAGAAACAGGATTTACGGTTCTGCAGCACTTCTTCTGCCCGTTGTGAGATCCTGCGAATGGATGATACGGCCAACAGGGTTTGATAGGGGATCACATCAGGGGTCCAGAAAAAAGAATCTACGCCGGCGAAATAACGGTCCCTTAAATGGTGTAAGGTTTCCAGTGGAAACGCGAGGTTCATCAATGTAAGACCTCCTCTTGCAGATGTAAACGTATGCTGATCATCCGGGCGGATCATGACCAGGTGACCTGGCTCCAGCGTTATTTTGCGGCCGTTGATCAGGTGATGACCACTGCCGCTTTCTACCCAGAAGATCTCTGCAAAATTATGTTTGTGCAAGGACAGGTCATGGCGGGAGTGGATAGTGACCCTGGCCAGATGAAAGGCTTCATCGCCCCGGATAAAATTCTTTAGCAGGAATTTCTTAACGCCCATGATCAGAAAATCTTTATGGTTGCGGGTTTGCCCTGATATTTTATCTTACCATCCAATGTGACCTTGCAAAGGTTGGCAGAGAGCTGCACATCTACTATGTGATCCCGGTGGATGAAGCCTTTTATCTGCACGTTATTGTCTGCCGTGGGTTGGGGATGGATCCAGAGGCTGCCATCCAGGCGGGGCTCCAGGCCAACCATTCCGTAGAGGATGGCCGCGCTGCCCATTAGCCCGGAAACAACATTCGCCCTTTTATAAGCGGGCGAGCCGGGACGGTCGCAGAAATGTTCCTGCGGGAAATAGGGCAATTGCTGGCCTATCCAGAACTGACGTTTTAATACATCCCAGGCTTTTGCAGGGAGGTGCTCTCCATAGAGGTCCAGCGCCAGCTGCGGAAGATCACCGGAATAAGCGCCGCCACCGCCCCAGTCTGTATCTGTGACTTCGTAGTGGATGGAATCTGCTTTGGAAACGCTGCTTACGCCATACGGGAAAAGGAATTTGCCGTCCTGTAATTGTTCCAGCATCCGCTTCTTCATGGCGGGGGTACATACGCCGGTCCTGAGTATGTCGAATACCTGGATGGAGTAAACGGTCTCTTTATGGCCATCCGGGTATTTGCAGGCGAACCAGCCGGTGGTATCGTCCCAGAGGGCTTGCCTGATATTTGCCGCGATGGTATCTGCTTTCTTACGCCATGATTGGATGGCTGTTTTGTCGTAGCCGATCTTTTCGCCCATGTCTGCCAAACGTCTGAAACACCAGGCCCTTTCTGCATTGGGACTTGGCACCATGTGTTCCCAGCCCATGCCACGCATCTCCAATAAATTATGCTGGTCTCCGTAATCAATGACGCCGTTTATCATGGGTCTTTTTTCATCGCTGAGCACCAATTTCTTTACTTGTTCGAACAGGTCCGGATATACGCGATCCTGGCAGGCGATGGCGTATACGAGGGACGTGAAGGCTACCGTACTGTAGGCATATCTTACGCCCAGCCCGGTACCATCCTGGGCAAAGGCGTAAGATCTTTCCAGATCGATGGCGGTCATGGTGCGGGCGATATCCAGCAATTTGTTGCCCATCATCATGGAAACAATCCCGGGCGCGTAGCCGGCTACATCCCAGAGGTAGGTGTTCATGCCGCCGCCGTCTAATCCGCTGGTAACGATGGTGGGATGTAATTTGAACTCTGGTTTTTCCCAGATGCAGACCAGGCCTGAAACGATGGATCTTTTATAATAGCTTTCCAGTGCGGCATTGTTGGAGGTAAGGGTGGGAATGTCTTTTAAAGCCCATGCCAGCCGGGTGTTCCAGATGGCGGTGGTTTGGTTTTCCCAGTCTTTTATGGATGTGGTGTTGGTGTTATTGGTGAACACAACGGCAACGTAGGCTGTTTGGCTTTGCTGCGGGGCAATGTTAAGCCGCTGGCCTTCCTGTAATACTTTTACTGGTACGGTGTCGTTGTTGGCCGGATCGGCCGGAGGCATAAAACCCCATTCCCTTAGCGGATATACAGCCGGTTTGCCGGTAGTTATCAGCGGGGTCATAGATAGCTGTAAAGGGGTAGTGGTCCTGTTCCTGACTTCGTAGCGTATTAAAAAACCGGGCTTGTCTGCCAGTGGGATGAGGTGGGAATTGATCTCGAAGGAGATCAAACCGCCGGCGTGCATGCGGTGGTAGGTACCTCTGCGGATGATCCTATCGGGCTGCCAAAACCCACCCGTGTACAAGATATTACGGACTTTGCCTCCCCATACGAAGTGGTCCCTGATGGTATCGCCATTGGCTATAAACAGGGCCTCGAATTTAAACCCATGGCCTGAGATGGGGGGAGACATCACCTCCCCCACTCCCAATACGGAGCTTAATACCGGGTTTACGCTGGTATAACCGCTGCCCACCCATAAATGGTTGGGCGGGGTGACCAGGCGGTTCAGATCGATGGCAAAATCTGACAGCTGCCATTTGGATTGGGCCATTAAGCGGGCGCCACTATATATAATCAGCAAAATGAGCAGAACGCCCCGTGCAAAGCATGTTTTCATCCGTGATATTTATCTTTTAACTGCCGGATGGAACCTCTGGAAAAGGTCCATATTTCCGGATCTAACTGGCGGGTGGCCCTTCGCATTAAGATTGCTCTATGCATGGGAAGTTCCGTGTACCCGGTTCCGTATCAATAGCCAGGGTTTTGTTTGATCTTCTCCGGATTTAAATTTACCTGGAAACCCGGGATAGGGAAAATTAATTCATTATCCTGAATAGTGGAACTTTTGCCCGCCTGATCATCGTCTGCTTTGTATTTTTCAAAGAAAGCGTTCATCACTGTTTTTGCCTGTCCGGTCCTTACCAGATCGAACCAGCGATGTCCTTCACAGTTGAGCTCCAGGCGTCTTTCCTGTGCGATCTCTGTACGCAGCGTCCCTTTATCCGTTGTGGCGGAAGCCGTGAGGGCTGCGCGATGGCGGACTTCGTTCATGTAGGTGAGGGCCGGTGTAACCTGTCCCTGCTCATTGTAGGCTTCGGCAGCCATGAGCAAAACATCCGCATAGCGGAGCACTATCCAATCATTAGCGGCGTCGTTAGCTTTAGTGATGGCGGGATCGAAATACTTATTGGTGAAGTAGTATTTCCTGGTACCGGTGGCGCTGTCAATAGCCTGTTTCCTGGTATCAGCGGTGGTGAATGCCTGGGCCAGATCATCCGTCACGAGAAAGGTACCCTGTCCATTACCAGCAGCCACCACTATTTTATTTACCGGTTCATTGGGGGCCACATCGTTGCCAAAGGGGCTTCCCTGTTGCGGATCAAATCCACGCCCGTATTGTACGGCAAAGATGATCTCTTTGTTATTGGGATTGTCTGGTGAGAAAACATCCGTGTAAGTAGGTAATAAAGCCGGGATACCGGAGCCGATCACTTCCTGCAGGATAGCGGCGGCTTCCGGATATTGTTTCCGGGTCAGGTATACTTTGCCCAGCAGTGATTTAGCGGCAATACTGGTAGCACGGCCGATATCGTTGTTCTTTGTATAAACATCGGGCAAAGTGGCGGCGGCATCCTTCAGGTCCTGGACGATCTGGGCATATACTTTATCGCTGGCTTCCCTGGCAAAACCGAATGATTGCTGCGCGGCTGTTACTTCTGTTAATACCAGCGGCACATCGCCAAACACCCTTACCAGGTTGAAGTAGATAAGGGCCCTGAGAAATTTTGCTTCTCCGGTATACCGCTGCTTCAGCGTTTCATCCATGGTGATATTCCCGATCCTGCCGGCGACGATATTACATCTTGCGATGGTGGCGTAACTGCTGTTCCACAGATCGTTTAAGAGGCTGTTATCTGATGAGATATTGGATTCATTGAACTGGATAATGGTGGAGCTATTGTTCCGCTTCCAGTTATACACATCATCCGAGGTCATATCCCCGAATACATACCACCAGCGGTAATTATTCCTGAGATTGGCGTAAGCCGCGTTCAGCCCTTGTTCAAAATCGCCTGATTGCGTGTAGAAGTTGGCGTTAGACAGTACATCACCCGGGTATTGGTCAAAAAAACCTTTACCGCAACTGCCTAACAACAAACATGAGAACAGCACGGGATATAATAAGTATTTCATGATCATAGTGTTTAAGCGGTTAGAAACTAAGGTTTAAGCCAAGTGAAATACTTCTGCTGATGGGATAGGTACCCAGGTCAACACCGTTCTGTACGGCGCTGTCGCCATAGAAGTTTGCTTCAGGATTGAAACCAGGATATTTGGTGAAGGTGAACAGGTTTTGTGCGGCAATGAATACGCGGGCCTTCTCTATATGCAGCTGCCGGGATAACGCGGACGGCAGGCGGTAGCCTAATGCTAAGGTCCTTACCCGGAGGAAGCTGGAAGAATACAGGTACCGTGTATTGGGATTGATATTGGTGCCAACATTGCTGGAACCCGCGATAGGCGTTTTTCCATCACCCGGATCATCAACAGAGCGGAAACGATGCAGCGCCGCCGTAGTGGAGTTATCCAGCTGTCTGAAGCTGGTCAGCATCCTTTCGAATGCATTCACCATTTTACCACCCTGAGAGCCCTGCAGCACCACATTCAGATCAAAACCTTTATAGTTGAGTGTATTGGTTATGCCATAAATGAAGTTGGGCTGATAATTGCCAACATAGGTCATGTCGTCCGGGGTTATGCGCTGGTCTCCGTTTGTGTCTTGAAAGCGGAGATCACCTATTCCCTGTGTGCCCAGTTTAGGCAAGGTGTTTACTTCCCGTTCATCTTTGAAAACGCCTATTACTTTATACATGTAGATATCGCCCATGGGGCGGCCGAGATAGTTGCGGATCACATTCAGCCAATCGCCGGGGTAGCCGCCACCGGCGGAAAGATTGGCCAGTTGTGTTTGATTGGGGCCAAGGCGGACGATCTGGTTCTTATTAAAAGAGATATTGAAGCTGGTGTTCCATTGCAATTCACCGGTTAAATTCCTGGTGTCCAGGGCCAGCTCCAGCCCCCGGTTACGGATATTGCCCACATTATCAATATAGGACTGGGCAATACCGTTTACGCTGGGAATAGCGGCGGATAAGATGGCATTACTGTTCCGTTCATAGATATCTGCCGTGAGGTATACCCGGTCCTGGAAGAGGCCCAGGTTCAGGCCGAAATCCAGCTGCCGGTTCTTTTCCCATTTGAGACCGGCGTTGGTAAAGCCGCCGGGGTAGTAACCTCTTACGCGGGCGTCTGTTTCTCCAAACACGTAATCTGTTCTGCTCATGGTACCTAACCAGGGATAGTAGGAAGAGAGCTGGTCATTGCCTGTTTCGCCGTAGCTGGCCCTGATCTTGAGATCAGAAACAAACGGCAGCGCCTGTATGAAAGACTCATTGGCCAGCCGCCAGGCAAGTGAAACGGAGGGGAACACACCCGCCCTGTTCTCCGGACCGAAAAGGCTGGAGCGGTCCCGGCGCAGGGAGCCGGTGACATAATATTTATTCCGGTAGCTGTATTCCAGGCGGCTAAAGACCGCATCGAACGTATAGCCGGTATTAAAAGAAGCCCCCTGGTTCAACACCGCACCTTGCACGTTGGTGATGTTAGGGTTATCGAAGGCAACGGGATTATCTTTATCCGTGCGGGGATCCAACCGGATACCGTAATCTGATTGTCTGGCTACGTCGTAACCCAGCAGGGCGTTCAAATGATGATCAGCGGCGAGGTCTACATCATAGCTGGCCGTATTGGACCAGTAGATATTGGTATAGCTGCTATTGCTGCGCGAAGCCCTGATGGCGGACAGGTTGGGTGTAGAAATATTCCCCGCGTCGTTTGAGCGGAAGGAAATAAAAGGCGCCACGTACTGTTCATATCTTTCATTGGTTGCGCCTATGTTCAGCGTGGAGCGTAATTTCAGGCCTTTTATCACTTCATATTCCAGGAAAGCAGACCCAAGGAGCCTTACGGATTTTGTGTATTCGTTATTGGCATCGATCTTATTAACCGGGTTATAGATCTGGGTGTTAAAGATCTTTACCAGGTTGGAATCCCTTGGGATGATCATATAATCGCCGTTGGGTCTATACACAGGCACGATAGGGACGAGGGATATGGCTTCTCCCAGGATGCCGGCAATATCGCTCTGGTTGTTAG
Organism: Chitinophaga agrisoli; assembly: GCF_008386695.1. Lineage (GTDB taxonomy): Bacteria > Bacteroidota > Bacteroidia > Chitinophagales > Chitinophagaceae > Chitinophaga > Chitinophaga agrisoli. The sequence continues at coordinate 1,664,823 of NZ_VUOC01000001.1, read as the reverse complement.
GACCACCCAGCGGCTGATCCTGGCGTACGCTGTAAAAAGCCAGTACATTGGCGCCGGCCTTGAGCCGTTTGCTGACATTGGCGTTGAGGTTTAAGCGGAAATTATATCTTTCCAGGCCGGTACGTTTTATAACGCCTTCTTCTTTTGTGTATCCGCCGGAGATGGCATAATTCACTTTATCCGCACCACCGGAAGCGCTCAGCTGATAGTTGCTATAGAGCGCTTTCCGGAAGATGGCATCCTGCCAATCAGTAGGCGTTTGCAGGCCCGGGTCTGTGAAAATGGCAGGTAAAGCCTGGTGCTGATTGGCATACCAGTCTTTGGCCACATCAACAAATTGCTGCGGGCTCAGCACATCATATTTTTTGGTGACCTGGTTTTGTCCCAGTGTAGCATCAAAAGTGAACTTAGCCGGACCGGCCTTGCCTTTGCGGGTGCTGACAACGATCACGCCGTTACCCGCCCTTGACCCGTAAATGGCGGCAGCGGCGGCATCCTTGAGGATATCGATACTTTCAATATCCGAAGGGGAGATGGAATTGAACAGGTCTCCATCGGAAGTAGGATAACCGTCAATCACATACAAAGGACTATTTCCGCTGGTGATAGAGCCGCTACCACGTATACGGATAATAGGCGCGGCGCCAGGACCGCCACTACCCTGCTGCAGGCTGATGCCCGGTACCTTGCCAACAATGGCCTGTGCGGCGCTCATGGTAGGCAGGTTATTGATCTCTGCCCCTTTTACGGAGCTGATAGCAGTAGTGAGATCTTTCTTTTGCCGGGTACCATACCCTACAACCACCACTTCTCCCAATGCCTGCGTATCGATGGTCATACGCGGAGAGGCGACATTTCTATTGGTGTCTGTTTGCGCCTGTGCGATGTATACAAACGTGAAAAGTAAGAACTGTAACAGTACAAGTACTTTCATATAACAGATGTATTTTTAGATGATATATACGTGGAAAGCCTGATCAGCACTAAAGCAGCATAGGAGGGTATCTATTTTTCATAACGTGTACCCCCTGTATTTACTCCTGTAAAAATAGTGAGGTAGTTTCAATGGGTGACCCGGTTTCTTTTATCTTAAAATACGTGTTTTATACGCTATGGCGACTTTGCTGTAATTGGCACCCTGGTATGAGCGTATCTTGATAATAGCGAGGCAACGCTTGTTGATATGCTATTGTCAACCTAAAAATGAAACGCTATGAAAACTGTTATTATGAACTTATTTACGCTGCTGCAAATAGTGCTCATTTCGAGCTGTCTTAAACAGGACAACCTGAACAACTCTTTTCAGCAGGCAGATAAACCATCTGTTGTGGCTACTCCCATGGGAGCGAACCCAGCGCTGGATCCCAGGACGGACGCGCTACTGCGGTTTATTCAGAACCTGAAGAACCAGCCTGGCAAAAGGATACTGGCCGGACAAAACAGTAATATCTCCAATAAGACACAGTATAAGCTGGGAGATGATCAGATCATTCATCCATTTGCGCAGGCCACGGGAAAGTATCCTGCTATAGTGGGTTCTGATTTTAATGATATTGATAACTGGAATTATCATTCTCCCTTTCTGAAAGACCTGAACCAGCAGCATAAATGTATTATTGAGATCTGCGGCGGGCTTAATAATCCGGGCATCTCCAGCGGCAGTGATCTGAGCGCATTACTACCAGGCGGATCATTGAGAACCCAGTGGGTAGCTAATATGGACGCTATGGCCGCTAAGCTGGCTTATTTTCAAACTAATGGCGTGAGTATATTGTACCGGCCCTTTCATGAAATGAACGGTAGCTGGACCTGGTATTATACGACTAACTATGCCAATTTTAAAGCGCTGTGGGCGGACCTGTTCAACTATTTCACCACCACTAAAAAGCTGAATAATCTTATCTGGATCTATGCGCCCAATAATAATGTAGTGGGAGACGGCGCTTATACTAACTATTATCCGGGCACAGGTTATGTGGATATTGTGGGCGCCGATGTTTATGCTGATGATATGGTCATTAACGATTACAGCGTATTACGCACACTGGCCAAGCCCATTATGCTAACGGAGTTTGGTACCGGTCATGGGGTAAGGGGCAACAGCGATCCTAACCTGAACGGTACTTTTGATTATAACCTGCTGGCGGAAAAGATCAGGACCACTTATCCTAATGTAATAGGCTGGCTGTGCTGGCATGACTGGAATACGACTAACATGGGATTTATTTATAAATCTATGTACAAGAATAACTATAGTAACCTGGTCAATCATAGTTGGATGGCATGGGCCAGTGATCTTAATTATTAAATATATTCACAAGCGTTGCCTTATTTTTTATTGGACCGGTATCAACGGGCCGCGGCGGTAAAGTCGCCATAGCGTAAAAAACAGCCGTTTTAAGATAAAAGAAAGCCGGTCCTGCATTAAATGTTGTCGTTATTTTTACAGAGGGGGAATGCAGGGGCGTAACCGTTATGAAAAATTAATACGCTCTTCTACGTTAGCGCTAAGCGGCGCCACACCTATTATCTCTTTACAATTCTAAAACAGATTTCCGTTATGAGACGTTTTTTACGAATGTCCTGCAGGGGTGTATTTATTTGTGCAGGCATACAATATCTCTTCATTACCGCAGCTGCCCAGCAGCCGGGAAGCTCTCCGCCGGCTTCCAATACTCTTACCGGACATGTTACCAATGATAAAGGCGAGCCACTGGAAGCCATTACTGTTACGGAGAAAGGGTCTCATAACTTTAGCTATACCGATGATCATGGCGATTTTCGTGTGCGTATTACCGGCACGCAGGCTACGCTGGTGTTTTCCGCGATGAATGTTACTACTAAGGAAGTGCAGGCAGCAGTTGGCAAACCGGTGAACGTGACACTTGTGGCGAGCATGAGGGCGCTGAATGATGTAGTGGTAGTGGGGTATGCTACGCAGCGGCGGCGGGATCTTACGGGCGCTGTATCATCTGTTAATGCGGGCCAGATAAAAGATGTGCCGCTTACTTCTGCCATGCAGGCACTGGAAGGCAGGCTGGCCGGCGTTAATATTTCGACAACGGAAGGAGGGCCGGGCGCTGCTGTTACGATCAAGATCCGGGGCGGCGGGTCCATCACCCAGGATAATACACCACTGTATGTGGTGGATGGCATCCAGGTAGAGGATGCCCTTTCAAAGATAGCGCCGCAGGATATTGAGTCTGTAGATGTGCTGAAGGATGCTGCAGCCACTTCTATCTACGGTGCCAGGGGCGCTAACGGCGTGGTCATTATTACCACTAAAGGCGGCAAGTCTATGAAAACGGTGGTGGCCTATAATTACTTCTATGGCGTGAATAAACTGGCTAAAAAGTTTGATGTCATGAACCCCAGGGAGTTTATTGAATATAATTGGGAAAAGACCAGGAACACGGTGTCTGACAGCGTGGCCTTTACGTCTCAATACGGGAATAGCTGGGTAGGCTTGGATTCCATCAGGAATGCGCCTTTTGTAGACTGGCAGGATCTTTCCTTTGGCAGGAGCGCGGCTACCCAAACCCATAATGTAAGCGTTACCGGCGGGACTAAGACCACGACTTTTAACCTTAGTTATACTAATAACAATGAGCAGAGCGTGATGATCAACTCCAGCTATTTAAGGAATCTTTTAAATATGCGGCTGGATCATACGGTTTCTGATAAGTTCAAGGTGGGGCTGAATATCTCTTATAACGACCAGACGATCACGGGGCCAGGAACGAGCGCATCCGGTAATGTGACCAATAACCGGTTACGGAATTCGGTGAAATACCGTCCTTTCCTGGTGAACTCAGATGATCCCAACAGTTCTAATGACGCTGCTTATTTTGCACAGACGAATGCGACCGGGTATTATCTTATCAACCCCATAGAATTTTCGCAGGCGTCATATCGTAAGAACCGTGCGGTGAATACTACGATCAGCTCTTATTTGCAGTATACATTTACGCCGTATCTGTCATTGAAGGTTACCGGCGGTCTTAATAAGAATGATGGCAAGCTGAATTCATTTGATGATTATATTACCTGGAATGCTATTACTAACGGAGCGGGGAAGCCTATCATTAATATTATTAACAGCAATACGACTTCTGTAAATGAGAATGCGGTGCTTAGTTTTAATAACAGCGCATTTAAGTCTGCTTTTCATAAGAACAATTCCATTAATGCGCTGTTGGGGCAGGAGGTATACCAGGTTTCTTCCTACTCGCAAACGGACCAGGTACGGTATTTCCCGGTAGGTATTACGCCGGAGAAAGCATTTTCGCAATTGAGCCTGGGTAGTTCTGTACCGTTGTATCCTACTTCGCTGGATGCAAAGAGCAGGATCCTATCTTTTTTTACGAGGATAGGTTATAGTCACAAAGATAAATACCTGGCTACGTTTAATCTGCGGGCGGATGGATCTTCGAAATTTGCGCCCGGTCATCAGTGGGGGTATTTTCCATCGGCGGCTGTAGCCTGGCGGATCTCCAGTGAAGATTTCTTTACGCCGAATAATTTTGCTTCTGATGTTAAGCTGCGGTTTAGCTATGGGCTGGCGGGGAATAACAGGATCAGTGATTTTCTGTATACATCGCTGTACCGGTCTAATGGTACGCCTTACAGTTTGAATAATACGCTGATCCCCGGATATGCGATCAATAGTTTGGCTAATCCGAATTTGAAATGGGAGTCCACTTTATCGCGCAATATAGGATTGGATGTCGGTCTTTTTAACAACCGCCTGCAATTCAGCCTGGACGCTTATATGAATGATACGCGGGATCTGCTGATCAATGTACCTATTGCGGCTAATTCAGGATTCAGCACGCAGTTGCAGAATGTAGGCAGTGTAAGAAATCGCGGGTTGGAATTGCAACTGAGCACGGTGGCCATATCGAAAAAGGATTTTAACTGGAGTATTAATTTCAATATATCCACCAATCATAATGAAGTTATGAAGCTGTCGAATGTGGCTGACCATTATTTTGCCAGCTCCGGTTGGGGTATGGGTAATGAATACCTGGTACAGGTGGGGCAACCGGTAGGCACGATCTGGGGATACCAGGCAGATGGGATGTATACGCTGAATGATTTTGATTATAATCCCAGTAACGGCGCGTATATATTGAAAAAAGGGGTAGCGGATAATACGGCATCCGTAGGTATTCCCGCACCGGGAACAAAAAAGTTAAAGGACCTGAATGGCGATGGTATTGTAAATGCCAATGACCAGACCATCCTGGGTAATGCACAGCCGAAATTCACCGGTGGCCTTAACAACCAGCTTACCTATAAAAGATTTGACCTGAGTGTGTTTGTGAACTTTGTGTATGGGAATAAAATACTGAATGGCGATAAGGTGGAATTCAGCAATGCGTATGCAGGCAGCTTCTCTAACCTCACGGCTATCATGAATGACCGCTGGCGGACTATTGACGCCAACGGGAATGCGGTACAATGGGCCACATCCGTAAATGGTAAATCTGTACCGGCCGGCGCTTCGCCGGAAGTACTGGCAGCGCTTAACAAGGATGCAAAGATCTGGCAGCCTATTAAAGGCGGTAATTACCTGGAGCTTGATTCCTGGGCGGTGGAGAATGGTTCTTTCCTGCGCGTGAATAATATCACCCTTGGTTATAGTTTGCCGGTGGAGACGCTGACACGGCATAAGATCAGCAGCCTGCGCATCTATTGTACGGTAAATAATGTTGCGGTTATAACAGGTTATAGCGGTCTTGATCCTGAGGTAAGCACCAAAAATTCCAATTATGTAACGCCCGGCGTTGACTCTTCTCCCTATCCAAGAAGCAGAACATTCATTGCCGGTATTAATGTTAAATTTTAAGATCATTCAGCATATGCGCATTATTCATTTAAAGAGACTGGCTGTTCTTGGCGGATCCTTTCTAATGGCCATCTCGTTTTACTCCTGTAAGAAATTCCTGACGCTGAGCCCTAATTCGGCTTTTGATGAGGCTTATGTTTTTGGCAGCGTTAACGACGCATATAGCGCCGTTATAGGCACGTATGCCACCCTTACCGGCGACAGAGGGTATGGCGGAAGGATCCAGTATTATTTTTCCAATGACTGTGATGAATCGTACTGCAACGCCAGCAATACCATCACCATAGGCGGCGATAATGGCCCCAAGGCCCTTTGCAGGTACAATGCCCTCGCCACCAATACGGAGCTGGACGCGGAATGGAATATTTACTATGCGGGGATTGACCGCGCCAATCATTGCATCAAAAGCATTCCGCAGATGCATTTGTATACCAATGGATCTGAAAGTGATAAAGCCAGTCTGCGGAGGCTGTATGGCGAGGCGCTGACCTTACGGGCGCAGTTCTATTTTGACCTGATCAAATTCTGGGGAGATGTGCCTGCTCCGTACATCCCCTCCGTAGACCAACCGGATCTTAACCTGCCGGCTACGAACAGGGACTCTATCTATGATCATATCCTGAACGATCTGGCCCTGGCGGATACCTTATTGCCCTGGCGGGGTGATCCCGGTGTAACTGCGGACGAGCGGATAACGAAAGGGGCGGCTAAGGCGCTGCGAGCCAGGATAGCTTTGTTCCGGGGCGGTTATTCATTGCGGGCTGCATCCAAACAGATGGAACGGCCGGCGGACTACCTGAAATATTACCAGATAGCCAGCGATGAATGTAATGACATCATCAATTCCGGTAAACATCATTTGAATCCCAGCTTCCAGGCGGTATTTAAAGATAACCTGGACGCGCACCGGCTGGAGCCCAATGGGGAGATATTGTTCCAGGTAGGATTATCCGGCGGCACCGGCGTTTCAGACGGCCGGGTGGGCTTTATAGACGGCATCCGGGTGAATGGCAATGGGATGGGATCTGACTGGGCGCTGCCTACCTATTTCTATAAATTCGACAGCCTGGATGTAAGGCGGGATGTGACCATTGCCAGCTATGCCATCAATGGATCCGGCTATTATACCGGGCTGGCCTCCGTTTATGGGCCTTTTGTGATGGCAAAGTTCCGGCGCGACTGGCATTCTAACCCGGCGACTCCGGCTAACAGCAATTTTGCGTATACCGGCATCAGCTGGCCAATGATCCGTTATTCTGATGTACTGCTGATGTTCGCAGAAGCGGAAAATGAGATCCACCACGCTCCTACTGCGGCAGCATTGGATGCTTTTAAACAGGTGCATGTAAGAGGGTTTAATGGGGATGAAAGTCAAATGGGTGCTATTCCATCTGACTACGCAGGTTTCTTTACCGCTATTACTGATGAGCGAATGTTTGAGTTTGGCGGCGAAGGGTTGCGGAAATGGGACCTGATCCGTTGGAACCTGATCAGTACTGTGTTTTCTGAAACCAGGGTTAACCTGGCGAAGTTCCGGAAGCTGGAGGCGCCTTATAATAATCTGCCTGCCAAAATGTATTATCTCAATAATTCGGCTACGGGTATTGTGTATTATTCCAGTTATTATCAGCCTACACCGGCTACTCCGCCGGCGGGGTATAGCAGCGTGAACTGGGCATCTTCGTATTTGAACAATTTTGAGAATGACTGGGCAGGAAGTTTTGTGCCTAATCAGCGGGAGATCCTGCCTTATGGCCCTCAGACGCTGAGCAGCAATCCTAATCTGCACCAGGGGTATGGATATTAAGTATAAAATGATCGTAGGATGAAGATATTATTGTGGTTACCTGTTTTTGCCTTGTTTTATGTTTCTGTAAAGGCTAATGATTTTAATATAGTGGATTATGGGGCTGTCAGCGACACCAGTAAATTGAGCACGGCAGCTATTAATAAGGCGGTGGAGGCTTGTTATAAAGCTGGCGGTGGCAGGGTGATCATTCCCACCGGTAATTTTAAAAGCGGCACCATTACTTTAATGGATAATGTGGCGCTTTTCCTGGAGCGGGGCGCTGTTTTGTATGCCAGTACCGATCATCGTGATTTTCCACGGCAAAAACAGCCAGCATATCGCTCTCAAAAGGATCCGGGCGGGTGGTATGCCCTTATTTATGCGGAAGGCGCCAGTAATATTGGTATCGGCGGGCCAGGGACTATAGATGGGCAGGGCGCTAAGCAGGTACCCCTCCCTACCCCACCGGGCGCGGTATATGAAGACCGGGATGGCAGGCCCAGGAATATCCTGTTTATATCGTGCCGGAAGGTTACGGTTGAGGATGTGACGATGCAAAGCTCCGGGATCTGGAACCAGCATTATCTGAATTGTGACAATGTGGTTATTGATAAGATCTATGTTTATAACCATAGTAACCGGAATAATGATGCGATTGATATAGATGGGTGCCGGCATGTGGTCATATCGAACAGTATTATGGATACGGATGATGATGGTATTACGCTTAAAAGCACCGGGGCCGCGGCCACCGAGCATGTTGTTATTACCAATTGTATTGTGAGCAGCTTTTGCGCGGCTATTAAGTGTGGCACAGAATCTACCGGCGGGTTTAAAAATATCCAGATCAGTAATTGTATTGTAAAACCTTCCGTATGCCCTACGGAACCGGTGTTTAAAACGCCGCGTATAGGACAGGTGGGTATTGCGCTTGAAATAGTGGATGGCGGGGTAATGGATGGCGTGACGGTGAGTAATATCACTATTGAAGGCACGGCCTGTCCTATTTATGTGCGGCTTGGCAACAGGGCCCGGAAACATACGGATGCGGCCCCGGAGCCGCCCCGGGGGAAGATGCGGAATATTTCACTGTCGGATATAAATGTGTATGATGCGGGGAATTATTCATCGTCGATTACCGGGATACCGGGCTCGCCGATAGAGAATATTACGTTGAATAATGTCCGGATTGTGAATAAGGGCGGTGTTCAGCAGGGCGAGTATATGGGTGATCCATTAAAAGTGCCGGAGTTGGAAAAGGAGTATCCGGCGCCTGACAGGTGGAAGAATTTGCCTAGTTCCGGGTTGTTTATCCGGCATGTGGAAGATATTGCGCTGCGGGATGTGACGTTGGGTTCGCAGATGGCTGATCCCCGCGTGCCGGTGATCGCGGATGATGTGGCTCGTTTGGATATATCTAATCTTAGATCTGATAGAGGGGATGAAAAGGCGGTGCAGTTGATAAAGGTAGGGCGGGTTAAAAGGCAGTGACGGGGGATTGTTGTTGGTTGAAAGGTTTTGTGGGAGGATTGTTGTTGTTGTTTTTGTGCCGTGGTTTTAGTTTGAAGGTTTTTTGTTACGAATAGATACCTGTTGTTTGTTTGAAAAAAGAGGCCGGTTGGCCTCTTTTTCTTTTGTGTATCTTAATGACAGAGTACTTCTGCAAATTTTTTGGTTGTGCGGGCTTTTACCAGTTTGTAGCAAACGGCTAATGCGTCTGCTGAGCGCACTTCCGGCGTCATTATTTTTTTGTCTTCCATAAACCGGATCACCTGGTCGTCTTTTACGTAGGTGCGGAATTCACTCTTCATTTCTGGTCCTTCTGCCGGGCCCCCGATGAGCAGTTCATAACAGAAAATGAATTTGCCGGATTGGTAATAGAATTCGCGGGACCACACGCCGTCGCCGATATCGCCGGTTTCGACGATCTTGACTACTTCTTTTTGGGCATTGAAGAAATAGGTGACTTCGCCTTCGTTTACGCAGTCCTGGGCGGTGTATTTGAAGATCTCTACGGTATTGGGGCCAGCGTTGATCTTTTGGTATGCAGCGCGGATGGCAGTGATGGCGGCGGTGGTGTCTAAATTACCGGGCAATTGTGTTGCGTGGGCGCTTGCCAGGGGGAATAAAATGATTAACAACAAGGTGAGTTTGGAACGGATGGATGTGTTCATATTGATTAGTGATTAAAGGGTGAAAATATAAAATGTATTGAGGCGGGGGGTGTTAATTTTTGGTGAATGGAGGTGAGTGGGATTAGTTGGAGGATGTTGTGGATGTTTCAGTGCGGTATTGGTTGGGGATTGGATTTTGGTGGGTTTGCAGATGTATGGGAGGTGATCCATTCTTCGCCTGGGTGTAAATGAGTGTGTCATGGGTATTAGTGGGGGTATATACGACGAAAGGGCCAGGAAAGAGCAAGGATAGTGCAACCCTAGCCGGAGAAAAGGTGGACTTGCATCAGATCTGCCCTGGAAATGGGGCGAGGTGATATTTTGCTGGCAGGATATGGGGAATAGTGCTTGTATGGGTGATAAAAAGCGGTTTTCCGGGAGGGGAATGAGAGGATTTAGCGAGGGTGATAACGGGAGAATTGTGGGAGGTATGCAAAAAGCATGGGGTTTAGCCGTTACCGGGCATAGGTTGTCCGGGAGCTGGTTGCTCCTTTTGTTTTGAGTGATCTGTGAGATGGGTTGTTAGCGGGTTGCAGCATGTGATGTTCATTTTGTAGGCGGCGATCCGGGCTTATTGTCATGAAGCTTTTGATGATGTGTGCAGGCTTCCTGAAAAAGGCCGTTTATGCGCATGGTTTGGCTGTTCATTCCCGTTGGCGGTCCGTTATTGTTGGCCAGGTATTGCAGCCGGGTTTGGCAGCATAAGCGGCTGGTTGATTATTGGGCCAGTCAAAGGATGCCAGGGCAGCCGGTTTGATACAGGACATGTGATGCGTGTGCCTGCCGGTATATGTTGTGTAGGACAGCTGTTTTCTGCGAGGCTTCTTGTCGTTATTGTTGGGCTTTTGCTGTGGGGTGACAGCGATGATATCAGCGGCATTATACCGGCGGTCGCCCAGCGGGAGAACGGCGCCGTTGCAGCTGATGCAGGCCCGGAGTTGCAGCACTATGAATAAGGTGCCTTTGCCGGATGTATCGATCTTTAATGTAGTACCGGAGAATGACTGGCTCAAGTCGATGAGCTCTATGGCTTCGTCTGTGCTGACTACCCGGCGTTCTGTGAAATTGATGCGTACGGCTATTGCTTTTACTTCGATAAATCCCGCGGATCCTGGTTGACGGATGAACTGCGCGGGCAGGGTTATCTGACCATCCGGGGTGATTACCGGAGGCTCTAGGAGGATGTTGTTTATGCCGGTGTGGTGATTAAAGCGAAAGCCCAGGAGTGCCTGCAGGTGGTCGCTGCTGTGTTTATGCGGCGCTTTTGTGGGGCTGCTTTTGGGTGGTTGTTTGCCTGCCAGGATCAGTTCCCGGGTTAGGCGGTTGCCGGTGGTACCATCGTAACGCAGATCCAGGTGCGGGAGGATTGCCTTACGGATGATCTTACTTTTGCGGCTGTTAATGCCGAAGTTTTGGGCTGCTTGTTTGGTGGCAGCGGTTTGGTGAATGTGTTCCGGCCGGGTACGCAGATGGTGTTTTTTGCCACAACGGTAGCCGATGATATCACCTAGTTTGCCGGTGAATTTGATTACGCTGGTTTGTGTTGCCATAAAAATAGATTTTCATAATTAGATATTGATTGTTAATTGAATAGGGTTCAATTTAAGGAAAAAATAGGGATTGCTAAAATGGGATTTTGTTTTAGCAGGTGGTGGGGCAGATTGACGGAGATATGTTCAGATTGAGATGAAATTTGTTATTCCGAGCGGGGGATTTAAGTGACTGGCAATAGGTAGATATCGATGACGAAAGATGGGATTGGGTTATTCTGCAGGGGAGGTTTGTATTATTTCTTCTTGACATCAATGGATACGTTGAATGCTGATGCGAGGTATTCAGCTGTATAGTTGTGATGCTTTACGAGGTAGCGTACACCCGGTGTAATGCCTTTTTTGTATCCTTCTTCGTATGCAGGCTGGTTAAGTGTTTCCAAAATACCCATGAAATTCTTTTTAGTGTATATAAAATAAGTAAATGGTATTATTTATTGAGTGGGATTTTCGGGGTCTTATTTTGATTGAGGGAGTTAAATAAACGGGATAATAATACTTTATCAATGCCAGACAGGCTCCGGATACTTATTTACTTAGACTTGCTTTTATCTTCTCAACAAATTCGATTGAGACACCCAGTAAAGAGGCAATTTTGTTCACTGCAAAATTTTCGCGCAGCATATTGGTAACGCCTATCTTTGCCTGTAAGCTCTCTCCTTCCTCCAACCCCCTCTCGTAATTAACTATGTTTGTTGCTTCTACAATACCCATATTAATCTCATTTTCTGTGATCAATTTTATCTCCTCTTCAAATTTACGATTTATTTCCTTATCCCCGATATACAGGAAATTTTTCAGGAACAACAGAAATTGCATAATCCGCTCCTTATCATACTTACCACTGGCGATCATCGCCTTTACAATTGTCAGGCGTTCCTCTGCCAGTTCTTCTTCGGGAATCCGGCCTGCCAGCAGCGCTTTCTGGGCGGCCAGTACGATCAGGGCAAAGGGATTATCCATGGAGAGCAGTTGCTCTTCGCTATGGGTCAGTATGTGGTAGGCGTTATACTCATAGGATATACGGGTGCCTAAGAATTCCTTGCAGTAGCGGGCGGGCGCAGGCTGGCGGCGATTGCCGGTAAAAACGGCCAGCGCGGCAATGTCTACGCCGTAACGGTCGTAGATGCGGTACCAGTACTGGAACATACGATGGGGAAAGTTTTGGTTACGGCCTCCCTCAATCTCTATATGTACCAATATCCATTCCTCTTCCCCGGTTTTTAGGAAGGTTTTTACCAGCATGTCTACAAACCGGGTACCTCCGTTTTTATCAGGATCTGGAAAAATTTCTCTCAATTCTTTATCCAGGAATTCAAATTGTTTCTCCATATCGAAAATGACGTCAGCACTATCAAAATAAAAACGGAGTAAGTCGGGGAAAGTCTCTTCGAACGCGGATTTCAACAGGATATCATGTTTTTTATAAGCCATTTTTCAAATGTAGTAGTTCTTCAGAAAAACAACAAAAAATGAGACATGCGTTATCACCACTTTCGGCGATATGTTATCATACTACGGCATACTACTTTTGATCCGCGAAACAGTTTTGTGGATACATGCTGTTATCAATTACCATGATCTATTGAAGAACCGGATTGTTATGCGGGCGCATTGCAGTACAGGAACGTAATTTAACTCCAGCAGACAGGGACAATGAGTATTAATGACGAATACCTCATGACAGCAGTATCCACAAACGACCAGGCCCAGGCCCCGCTGACGAATACAGCGCGGATCCGCTTCCTGGATGCATTACGCGGCCTAGCCTTATTGGGCATCCTACTCATGAACATCATGGGAGCGGTGCAATCCAATGTTTTTTACAGGAATATGAACCTGCAGCAACCGGTCACCGGCTTAAATTATTATGCCTGGGTAATTGCGATGGTGACCTGTGAAGGCGCTATGCGGGGATTGTTTTCCGTGCTGTTTGGCGCGGGGAGCTTGTTGTTGCTGGACCGGATCGAAAAAGGTAACCATGCGGTGGCAGCGGCGGATATCTATTACCGGCGTGTAATTTGGCTGATGGCATTTGGCGTGTTTGATGCGTTTGTATTGCTCTGGTGGGGCGATATACTTTTCTTTTACGGTTTAATAGGTATGTTCCTGTTCCCTTTCAGGAAGATGTCTGTGCGCTGGTTGCTGATACCGATTGTGGTACTGCTGGTATTTGGCGTGTACCATCAATCTAATAAGATCATTGAGAAAAAGGCCATTATTGAAAAGGGCGTGCAGGCGGACGTACTGCAAAGTAAAAAAGTGAAACTTTCTGCTACGCAGGCTACGGAGCTAACCAATTACCATACGTTCCGGCAGGAGAACAGTAGCAAAGGTATGATGCAAAAAGCCATGCAGGAAACGGCTACAATGCAGCAGGCGGATGCCGGCGGTATTATCGAGGCCCGTCAAACGAGGGCAGTGTATATGGAGAGCGTATTCCTGTACGATAACTGGTTTGATGTGCTGTTGTTCTTTTTTGTGGGTATGATTTTATACAGATCAGGGTTCCTGAGCGGTGAAAGCCATGTGGCCATATATGTGTTGACTGCTGTTATAGGCGTTACGGCTGGTGTGTGGTATAATTATATTAATGCCAGTTATATCTATGCTGTAAAATTTGATGAGGTAATAGTAATACAACACAGACCGGCGGCAGACCTTTTGCAGGTGCGGCGTATATTCCAGGTAGTGGGGTATATAGGGCTGCTGGCCCTGTTGTATAAGTTATCCGCTTTCCGGCGTGTGTTTAATGTGCTGGCGCCGGCAGGACAGCTGGCGTTCACGAATTACCTGGTACAGTCTGTTTTTATGCTGCTGACAGCCATTAATTTTTATGGCAGGTTACAGCGTTACGAGATATTTGGATTAGCGCTGGGCTTTTATGCTTTCCAGGTAATATTCAGCCATATCTGGCTCCGCTATTTCCTTTTTGGACCGTGTGAATGGCTGTGGCGCAGCCTCACGTATCTGAAACGACCTTCTTTTAGAAAATTGAAACCGGCCCCGCAGCTCTCTGCGATACAAGCCGCCTGATAAATAGTAACGGTTGATTGATTGACAGAAAGGGGCTTCTTCTATATGGAGGGGGCCTCTTTACTGCTTATGGTATTAATGTTTGTTTATATGCAGTGTTGCCTGCCGGAACTCTTCCGGCGACTGGCCCGCATACTTCTTAAAGAAGCGGGAGAAATAAGAGGCGTCTTTAAAGTTCAGTTTATAGGCGATCTCAGAAATGGAAAGTTCTATATTAATGATCATCCGTTTGGCCTCCAGTACTACCCTATCGCGGATGATCTCTCCGGCGGATTTTCCAAAGATCATGTTGCAGACGCTGTTCAGGTGATTGGGCGTGACATGCAGTAAGGCGGCATACTCGCTGGGGAGTTTAAGCGTGGTGATATGCTGCTCAATCAGGGACATGAATTTTTTGAAGACAGCATAAGAGGCGCCATGCCGTTGTTTAGACTGGCTGCGCTCGCTGAGGCGGCTGAGAGTGATGAATAGCTGTACCAGTAGTACCCGGATCATATCCATACCCTGCTGGTGGCCAGCTTCGGACTCTGTGAGCATGCTGTTGAATAAACGTAAGACCTCTGACTGGAGCTCGTCCGGCAAAAAGAGCACACAATCCTCCAGTACGCCGCTGAAGAAGGGGAACTGCTCCAGGTAAGCGGAATCTAAGAGGAAGGATTTGAAGAAGGGCAGGGAGAAGTTGATCACAAACCCGTCTGCTTCGCCTTCGAAGTTCCAGCTATGTACCTGGCCGGGGATCATGAAATAGATCTGGAAAGGCGTTACCGGGAATTCCTTAAAATCGATGGCGTGATGGCCGCCGCCTTCTGTGAACAGTAGCATATGAAAAAAGTTATGCTTATGGGGCAGGCAGAGGTTGGGATGCGTTTCCAGGTAAGGCGCAAACCTGCTGATGAGGATATCCTCCTTTTTAAATTCAGATATAGTGCTTATATCATAGATGGGAAAGTCCTTTTTCATGCTGTATTGTCCCCCTGTTCCTTATTAATAAGAGATGGCTGCGGTGCTAAATTAATAAACAACCGGGATTTGGCGTTCATTTGCGAGTGGCGGGTGGGGGTGGTAGCTGCGGTCGTTGGCTAAGGCGGGGATAAAACGGCCAGCGATGCGGGAGCGCAGCCGGACGGCCCTGGCGGAGCGCCATCCGCCTAAAAAATTTGCCGGGCCTATATAAACAAACTTCATTGAAACGCACTATCTTCGCGCTTCGGTAAAGGCAGTTAATTTTTGTAACTATTTGACAGGTAGCTAATTACACTAAGGACGGCTGAATCAGGGGCTGGCGAAGATCTACTTTTAAACGCCCTTACTTTACACGTTTTTTTAATGCATATTTGCCATAAAGGCGCTAAGTCACTAAGTACCTCTTTCCCTGCTGCCATTCCTTCGTGCCTTTGTGACTTCATGGCAGAAAATCAAACAAGGAACTATTATTGCTTATAAAGAACACTTATTTTAATAATTATTATGGCAACCGTTACCAGAGAAAACATTGGTTTATTGAACGATAAGATCACTGTGAAAGTGAGCCAGGAAGACTACCTTCCTAATTTTGACAAAGCGGTAAAACAATTCAGCAAATCCGCCAATATTCCGGGATTCCGTAAAGGTATGGTGCCTGCTGGTATGGTAAAGAAGATGCACGGCCAGGCGCTGTTTGCGGATGAAGTACTGAGAACCGTTGAAAAAGAGCTGACAGGTTACCTGCAGAACGAGAAACTGGACATTTTTGCCCAGCCTATCTCCCTGGACAAGGAGTCCCTGCCCCTGGACTTCAACAAACCCGACGAATACGCTTTTAACTTTGAGGTAGGTCTGAAACCTGCTTTTGAGGTATCTCCCCTTGAGGCTGGCAAAACAGTCATGACCCGTTACAAGGTCAAGGCTACAGACGCTGAAGTGGACGAAGAAGTAAAACGCCTGCAGATCAAAGGCGGCAAAATGACTGAGCCTGAGGCAATTGACAACGAAGACAATGTACTGAACGTAGAATTTGAAGAAAGCGACGCGCAGGGTAATGTAATCGAAGGCGGCATTAAAAAAGATAACTCCTTACTGCTGAAATACTTCTCCTCCTCTATCCAGGAGCAGCTGAAGGGCAAAAAAGCGGGCGATACCATCGTTTTCCAGCTAGCTACTTCCTTTGATACAGAGCGACTGAACTGGATACTGAAGGACCTGGGCTTTGAAGAAAATGACCAGGCAGCCGCCCAGAAATACTTCAAACTCACCATCACCAAAGTTGGCCTGATAGAACAACGCGAGCTAAATGAAGAGTTTTTCAAGGAGATCTATCCTAATGAGGAACTGACCACAGAAGCTGCTTTCCGGGCTAAACTGAAAGAAGAAATAGAAAAATACTGGGATACCGAAAGCCGTAACCGCCTGCATAACGACCTTTTCGAGGTGCTGGTGCATGAAACGCCCATGGAATTACCCAAAGGCTTCCTGACCCGTTGGTTACAGACCGGCGGCGAGAAACCGAAGACTGCCGAAGAAGCCGAAAAAGAATATCCGAACTTTGATCATCAACTGCGTTGGACGCTCATAAGCGATAAACTGATCCGCGAGAATAAACTGGAAGTATCTTTCGAAGAATTAAGGGAGAGCGCTAAACAGAAACTGATGGGCTATTACGGGGCCGGCGCCGCACTGGATGGCGCTGACTGGCTGGACAGCTACCTGGATCGCCTGATGCAGGATGAAAAATTCGTGGACCAGACCTATCGTGAAATGGTTACCCAGAAACTGTTTGACTGGGCAGAAACAAAGGTGGATCTAAAAGAAGAGGAAATAACAGCCGAAGAATTTGCTAAATTACCTCATAAACATCACCATCATGAACATTAATAACGAATTCAGAAAATATGCGGTCCATCATCGTGGAATCAGCAGCCTGGTAGTAGATAGCTATGCCCGTCACCAGTTTAACTCCTTAACGCCCTACATTATTGAAGAGCGTCAGTTGAACGTGACCCAAATGGACGTGTTCTCCCGCCTGATGGCTGATCGTATCATTTTCCTGGGCGATCCCATCAATGACTATGTGGCGAATGTGATCACCGCCCAGTTATTGTTCCTGGAGTCTGCAGACCGCAACCGCGATATCCAGATGTATATTAACAGCCCGGGTGGTAGCGTATATGCCGGTTTAGGCATCTATGACACCATGCAGATCATCTCTCCTGAAGTAGCCACTATCTGTACCGGTATGGCCGCCTCTTTTGGCGCTGTGCTGCTCGTAGCCGGCAACAAAGGTAAACGTACGGCGCTGAAACACGCCCGTGTGATGATCCACCAGCCTCATGGCGGCGCGGAAGGCCAGACCTCTGATATAGAGATCACTGCCCGCGAGTTTGTGAAGCTGAAGAAGGAGCTGAACGAGATCATTTCCAGCCATTGCGGCCAGCCGTTCAAGAAAGTGGAAAAGGACTCTGACCGCGACTACTGGATGACTGCCGATGAGGCCAAGGAATATGGCATCATTGACGACGTGCTGGACAAAAATCCTAAAAAGAAACAGGAAAATACGCCGCAATAAGCGTTTGCTACTATAGGGAGAAACGGAGGAAGGCCGGTCCTTTCTCCGTTTCTCCCTTTTTGGTATTTTACCTAACTTTGTTAGCTACTGCGAAAAAAATAAACTACTGAGGATGAAAGAATCCAAAATACGCTGTTCCTTCTGTAACCGTACCAAAGACGACGTGCAGATACTGATTGCTGGTGCGGAAGGGCATATCTGTGAGAACTGTGTGGCTAATGCACAGGAAATCATAGAACAGGAGCTGTTCCAGCATAATAAAAAGGCCCCCTCCCATTTTGTGCCAAAAGTGGCTAAACCTGTGGAGATCAAGTCTTTCCTGGATGAGTACGTGATTGGCCAGGACGACGCCAAGAAAATACTGGCTGTGGCGGTGTATAACCACTACAAGCGCCTGAACCAGCAAATAGGGGATGATGAGGTGGAAATTGAAAAATCCAACATCATCATGGTGGGCGAGACCGGTACGGGTAAGACCCTGCTGGCCAAATCCATTGCCAAGCTGCTGAATGTGCCCTTTACCATTGTAGACGCTACCGTATTTACGGAAGCCGGCTATGTAGGCGAGGATGTGGAAAGCATCCTGACCCGCCTGCTGCAGGTTTGTAACTATGATGTGGAAGCGGCAGAAAGGGGCATCGTATATATAGATGAGATCGATAAAATTGCCCGTAAGAGCGATAATCCCTCCATTACCCGCGATGTGAGCGGCGAAGGCGTTCAGCAGGGCCTGCTGAAACTGCTGGAAGGCACAGAGGTGCTGGTGCCCCCGCAAGGCGGCCGCAAACATCCTGAGCAGAAGTTGATCAAGGTAAATACCCAGAATATCCTGTTTATCTGCGGCGGCGCTTTTGATGGCGTTGACAAGATCATCAGCAGAAGGGTGCAAACGCATTCCATTGGCTTTACTGTAGATAAAGAGAAGGAAGAGGCTACTAAAAAGCATATCCTGCGTTACGTGAACTCCCAGGATCTGAAATCCTTTGGGTTGATACCGGAACTGCTGGGTCGTTTACCTGTGGTAACTTACCTGAACTCCCTGGACCGGGACGCCCTGAAAGCCATCCTGACAGAGCCGAAGAACGCGCTGGTTAAACAGTATAAGAAGCTGTTCCGTGTGGAAGGCATAGAGCTGACCATAGAAGACGATGCAGTTGACTATATCGTGGACAAGGCAATGGAGTTTAAGCTGGGTGCCCGTGGCCTGCGCTCTATCTGTGAAGTGGTGATGAGCGATGCGATGTTCCATCTGCCATCTACTACAGAACAGGTGTTTGTCCTGACCAAAGCTTATGCACAGCAAAGGCTGGAACAGAGCCCATTGGTGAAGCTGAAAGTAGCGTAACAAAGGAAAAATTAGCAAACATGCAGGAACTCATTCAACAGTTACAGGAAAAGGCGGGGCTAAACCCGCAACAGGCGGAGCAGGCTATTGCTGTGATGCGCGATTATGTGAAGAGCAAGGTGCCTCCTTTTATTGGTGAAACAGTAGATAAATGGTTTGCCGGTATGGGTAGTAGTCAGCAGCCGGAGAAAAAAGACGTGCAGCAGTCAGACGATTTCCTGGATGGATAATGTATAATTAAGTTAGTTACTGATATAAATGAAAACATCCCGCTTATGGCGGGATGTTTCTTTTTTCACTCACTCCTAGAGGCTTCTCAGATAAAGGTACAGCGCTTTCAGTTCGTCGTCTGTGTACTGAGCGGTCATTTTCCATGGCATATCTTCATTGTTCAACTGCTTACCCTCCGGTGTTTTACCGGTACGGAGAGTAGTAATAAATTGATCTGTTGTCCACTGGCCCAGGTGTCCTTTGCTAGTGATATTAGCCACCTGGGGCCTTCCTGGCTGGTGATTGGGGCCTCCTTTAAAATCAGGCTGATGGCAGCCGGTGCAGGTAATGGACAGATACTTTCCATACGCGGGGGATACTTCTTTTTTAACAATGGCGGGGGGCTGGTACTGATGATCTGTTTCCTCTGCGGGAACAAGGGGTAACTTATGGAAGAAAGTGAGCACGCGGCCCAGGGGGCCTACCTGCGGGGCGGGCACTTCGTGATCCACAGCCGGCAGGGTTTTACAGTAGGCTACGATGCTTGCCAGTTCGTAAGTAGCCAGTTTTGCATAATCATACGAGGGCATGATCATGAGCGGTTTGCCTTTTGGGGTGAGGCCATGACGTAAGGCCATGAGCCAGGCATTGTCATCAAAACCGGCAGGCAAACCGCCTTTACCGGTGGTGATGTTTGAGCCGCCGATAACGGCTACTTTGGGGTCGTTGATAAAGACACGGCCTTCGCCCTGGGCGCCATGGCATTCCGCACAACCCTGTGTGTTGAATAAACGCGCGCCGTAGGCCACCATGGCGGAATCTGCCTGGAGGTCCATGTGTTTTACCTGTACGGAATATTGTTTGTTGATGCGGCTATCAGTAGAGATCCACACGACTGCATACCCTATTAATAGCAAGGCCACCAGGGTAACGGCGATGATGCCTACCCATTTAAAGAATTTACGCATATGGCAATTCCTGTATTTTGTTGCGGACAAAAATAGACCCTGGGGGAGAAAACTACATCAGTAGAAGTACGGAATTATAAAATTGCGGGGGATACACAGGGGATACACAGTAAAAAAGCATCCTGTGTGATCAGGATGCTTCTTCGATTGCGTAAAAGTGTTTCAATCGTCTGTGTTTTGGGTTTAGGTTGATAAAAGGTAAAGAGTGATTGACTTAACCCAAATTTAACATTCCTTTTTCATACTTCCATCACACAAAAGGGTTAATGTTCATTTTTTTGTCAAAAAAGATCAATGGTAATATAGTTCACCCTTTTTTACATTATACCAACTTAAAATATGTACTTAGTTGACAGGAAGTTTGATGTTTGGTCACTGACGATCTTATTAATTAATGCTTTGTTTTCGTCCGTTTGTTTGGTGGCTACCATTGAACGGATAGAGAATGCCCTTAAAGCATCCGGTACGCTGAGCGTAGCCTCTGCACTGTCTTTACGGCCGGTGAAGGGGAAAGTATCCGGGCCACGCTGACATTGGCAGTTGATGTTTACACGGCTTACCTGGTTTACTAGCGGGTCTATAAGAGAAGCCAGTTCTGACGGATTATTGGTGAACAGGCTTACCTGCTGTCCGTGCTCTGAATGGATCAGGTATTCTATCGGCGTGTTAATGTCATCGAAAGGTAAAACGGGGATTACCGGGCCGAATTGCTCTTCGCTATACAGCTTCATGCGCTCATTCACCGGATATACGATAGCCGGATATACGAAAGACTCATACGTAGCGCCGCCATTGGGATTAATGACCTTAGCGCCGTTGGCGATAGCGTCTTCAATGCAGGTTTGCAGGTAACCGGGCTTCTGTGGCTCCGGCAGCGGGGTAAGGAACACATCCTTTTCCCAGGGCATGCCAGTCTTGAGCTTGCCCACGGCATCGCTGAGCTTTTGCAGGAATGCGTCTGCAATACGGCGGTGTACAAAGATGATCTTTAAAGCGGTGCAACGCTGGCCGTTGAAGGACAGAGAGCCCAGTACGCACTCTTTTACTGCGAGGTCGATATCTGCTTTATCTGTGATGATGGCGGCGTTCTTGGCATCCAGGCCCAGGATGGCGCGCAGGCGGTTCACCTTGGGGTGCATTTTCTTAAGCTGGTTAGCCACCTTGCTGGAGCCGATCAGCGTTAATACGTTGATCTTGCCGGATTCCATCAGCGGCTGTACGATCACATTACCACGACCGTAGATAGTGTTTACCACACCCTTGGGGAAGCAGGAACGGAAAGCTTCCAGCAGGGGATAATGTAATAAAGTGCCGTGTTTCGGCGGTTTGAACAGGATGGTATTACCCATGATCAGCGCGGGTATGAGCGTGGTAAAGGTTTCATTCAACGGGTAGTTGAAGGGGCCCATACACAGCACAACGCCCAGGGGGGAACGGCGTATTTGTCCGATGATGCCCTGCTGGATCTCAAAGCGGGATGAGTTACGGTCCAGCTCCTTGAGAGCGTCTATAGTAGCATGTATATATTCTACGGTACGGTCAAATTCCTTTACGGAGTCCGCATAGGATTTACCAATTTCCCACATGATGAGTTTTACTACTTCCTGCTTACGCTCGATCATTTTGCCGGTGAATTTCTCTACGCAGGCAATCCTTTCTGCTACGGGCATGGTGGGCCATTCGCCGCGGCCGTCATCGTATGCGGCCAGCGCATCATCCAGCGAAGCCATGGCTTCTTTTGCGCTGCATAACGGATAGGAGCCTATAACTTTGCGTTCAAATCCATTTGCAGTACGAATGCCTATAGGAGATACAACGGTGTGTACGTCGCCGCTCCATTGTTTCATTTCGCCACCGGAGAGGTATTCCCGTTGATGAATTTCAGCCGGCAACTGGTATTCCGCTGGTATGGCGGTTTCCGTTGACGGGAAAAGCTGTTCTAGTTTTTCTTCGAGTTTCATAACAATTATTTGCGCTCAAACAAGATATTTAATAATGCCTATTTTTTTGGGCACATAAATTTACGCGGAAACATAACTGGTTGGTTGGCCGATTGTTAATTAACGGTCAAATATTGGCTGTGGGGGCAGGGATGGTGTGGGATGGGAATGTGCGGATGGACTGGGGATTTGCAAATAAAGAGATGTGATATGCAGGGAGTGGAGGGGGGAATATGCTATGCCGGCAGTGTTCCTCTGTGGGGCTGCGCCTGCCGCGGGGTGTTCGTTTTGCAGGTTGGCTGGAGGAGCCCGCGCCAGCCAAGGCCCCACTGAGGAACCTGCCGGCAACGCCGGTTGCACGTTAGGCGGTGGGGGTAGCGTGTTAATTAATGTTGTTCTCCATTAGCGCGTTGGTATGTTGTGGCGGCGTTGTTTTTTATGAGGAAGGCCGGCCTATGCAGGCCAGCCTTCTATTATAACGGGTTACTAAAAGCCTTGTGTGTTTTATCCTGTGAACTTAGCCGCGCAATGCTTCGCGGGCGATCACGATCTTCTGGATCTCTGAGGTGCCTTCCCCGATGGTGCACAGTTTGGCATCGCGGTAGTATTTTTCTACGGGGAAGTCTTTGGTGTAACCGTAGCCGCCGAAGATCTGTACGGCGTCATTGGCTGTTCTTACGGCTACTTCGGAGGCGTAGTACTTGGCCATGGCGGCTTGTTTGGTGGCTTTTTCGCCGCGTTGTTTGAGGTCTGCGGCCTGCATGGTGAGCAGTTCCGCAGCGGCTATCTGGGTGGCCATATCTGCCAGTTTAAAGGAGATACCCTGGAAATGCGCGATGGGCTGATCGAACTGGTGGCGCTCCTGCGCATATTTTACGGCGGCTTCGTAAGCGCCTTTGGCAATACCCAGTGAGAGCGCGGCTATAGAGATACGGCCGCCGTCCAATACCTTCATGGATTGAATAAAGCCCTCCCCTACTGCGCCCAGCATATTGGACGCTGGTATGCGGCAATTATCAAAGATCATTTCTGCGGTTTCTGAGGCGCGCATGCCCAGCTTATTCTCTTTTTTGCCACCGCTGAAACCGGGCGTACCTTTTTCCACTACAAAGGCGGTCATGCCGTGGCTATCGCGTACGTCGCCGGTGCGGACTATCACTACTGCTACATCGCAGCTGCTGCCGTGGGTGATCCAGCATTTGGTACCGCTGATGACCCAGTCATCGCCTTCCTGGCGGGCTACGCATTTCATGTTCATGGCATCGGAGCCGGTGTTGGGCTCTGTAAGGCCCCAGGCGCCTATCCATTCTGCTGTGGCGAGTTTAGGGAGGTATCGCTGTTTTTGCTCTTCATTGGCAAATTGCAGGATATGTCCTGTACAGAGGGAGTTGTGTGCGGCGAGGCTTAAGCCAATGGCGCCGCAGAATTTAGCTACTTCGCTGATCACTGTTACATACTCAGGGTATCCAAAGCCGCTACCATTGTATTTTTCCGGTACCAGTACGCCCATGAGGCCCAGTTCACCCAGTTGCCGGAATAGCGGACGTGGAAATTCCTGGTGCTCATCCCATTGCATAATGTGGGGCTGTATGTGCGTTTTTCCGAAGTCCCGTATCATGTGCGCAATCTGTTGCTGCATTTCCGTAGGCTGAAAATCCATATTATGGGGAATTTGTTTTGGTTTAGTTGCTGCTTATATACGGTTCAATTTTACGATAAATACTATCATCTACCAATGGAATGTTTTTTATACCCTTAATATCGCTGAAAGGCCCGTGTACAGTGCGATAGCGCACAATCAGCTTTGCCAGTTTATAACGTATGTATGGATGTTGCGCCAAAGACTGCTCATCCGTATGGTTGATATCCAATTTTTTTAGTGAAACATTATCTACACGCAGGTAAGGTTGAATTTTTTTAAAAGTGCTATCGGGCAGGCCATAGGTTTCCGCCACCTGGGCGGGGGAATGGAAGCCGCCCAGCCTTTCGCGGAAGCGGATGATACGGCCTGCCAGCGCGGGGCCGATGCCGGGCAGGATCTCGAGATCGAGGGAATCGGAGGTGTTTATGTTGAGTATTGGCAGTTTACGGGCGGGCCTGGGAGGATAGGTTTTGCGCGGAGCGGGGCTGTCTGGATGTGGATAGGCTTGTTGGCGCGGATAGTTGTGGTTTTCCTGCGTATAGTTGCTATAACGGTGGTTTTGCCGGGGTGATGAATATTGGTTGCCGTACCGGTATGGTTGGTCGCCCTGCTCCTGCCGGTAGTGTTTACGGCCGTATGCGGACTTGCGCGGTGTGGTATCTGCGGCAGCCAGCTGCTGTTCAAAAGCGGTTACCTCTGCCAGGAAACTGCTGTCTGTGGGAATGACGGGCGGCAGGTAGATCTCCCATATGCGGGGTATGCAAAGGGAGACGGCGATGACTGCCAGCAGTGTTAATATGCCAACACGTTCCCGTTTTGAGAATCCGAAGTATTCGCGTAGCGGTCTTTTATCCATAAAAAAGGGATCAAGGTACGGGGAAACGCGAGGGAATGAGGTTAATCAGATATTAATGGTGATGAGGAAGCGATTTACAACTCCACTTCCAGCCCGTCATACGCCAGGGCCATACCGGCCGGCAGCTCTGCATTCACTTCTTCATGGCGGCCCAGCTGGTGGCTGATGTGGGTAAAGTATACCTGGGGCACTTCCAGCTCCTTGCCAAGGGCCATGGCTTCTTCCAGGGAAAAATGGGAGATGTGTTTTTCTTTGCGCAGGGCATTCAGCACGAGCACTTTTGAGCCGCGGATCTTTTCCTTTTCCTCATCGGCCACAAAATTGGCGTCTGTGATGTAGGTAAAATCGCCAAAGCGGAAACCCAGTACCGGCATCTTAAAATGCATGACCTGGATGGGGGTAATATTAAAGCCGTTTATGCTGAAAGCTTCGTCTGTGATGGTTTTCAGGTTGAGCTCCGGTATGCCGGGATATTTAAAATCGGCAAAGGCGTAGGCGAACTCCCGCATGATCACGGATTGGGAGAACTCTGTAGCATAGATATCTATGGGCTTTTGCTGAAAATAATTAAAGGCCCGTATGTCGTCCATACCGGCGATATGATCTTTATGGGAATGGGTGATCAATACTGCTTCGAGGTGCTGTACATGCGCGCGCAGCATCTGGTAACGGAAATCCGGTGTGGTGTCCACTACGATGTTGCCTATTTCCGTTTCTACAAGTATACTGCTCCGCAGCCGTGTATCCTTCTTATCGGGAGAGGTGCAAACCCGGCAATTGCAAGCAATTACCGGCACTCCCTGCGACGTGCCTGTTCCAAGGAAAGTGATCTTCATTATGCTTCTTGTTCAGGAGGCGGTAACTGGTCCTGCGTGCCAGGGTTTTCCGCATCCGTAATATTCTTATTGTGCTGTACCTGCTGGTAGAGCTTTAATGACTCCGGGCTTAGGAGCGTGGCATCCAACTGCAGGCTGGACAAGATATCCAGCAGCGTATTGATACGCCCTTCCAGATTCAGGAATTTATTGATCACCACCACCTTCTTATGTTCCAATACACAGTAACCGGACGTGAAGGTGCCCTTCTCAAAACGAAGCACATATTTGGCCTCGTCAAAGATCTTTTCCAGCCGGGACAGGTTATTAGGTGTGACTTTGATGTTCATCGTACAAAAATAGCTATTAATGTGCTGATGTGCTAATATGCTAATGTGCTAATGAAAATGCAGCGGATGATCGTCATTATTTTATATGGTAGCCGCAACGATCCATTAGCACATTAACACATCGGCATATCAGCACATCATTTGCTTACCAGCCGGGCCACGGGCACGATCATCTCTTCCAGGGAGATGCCGCCGTGCTGGAAGGTATTGCGGTAGTAGTTTACAAAGTAGTTGTAGTTGTTAGGATAGCAGAGATAGCCATCCTCACGGGCGAATATATACGATGAATTCACGTTAGGCTTGGGCAGGCCTGCTTCGCGGGGATCGCGGAAGGCCAGTACTTCCTTGGCGTCGTAGTTCAGGTTGCGGCCGTGTTTGTAACGCAGGTTGGTGGTGGTTTGCTTATCCCCTATCACTTTTACCGGCGTTTTTACGCGTACGCTGCCATGGTCTGTGGCGATGATGAGGTTGATCTTCCTGTCCGCAATGCGTTTAAGGGCCTGGTGCAGGGGGGAATGCTCAAACCAGCTGGCAGTAATGGAGCGGTAAGAGGTTTCATCGCCGGCCAGTTCCTTCAGCACTTCCATCTCCGTACGGGCGTGGCTCATCATATCCACAAAATTGTATACGATCACGTTCAGCGGATAGTCCAGCAGGTTATGGATATTGTTTACCAGGTGTTGCCCGTCGTTATGGTTAATGACCTTTGTGTAGGAGAAACGGCTGTCCATTTTAAGGCGGGCCAGCTGTCCCGCAAAGAACTCCTCTTCATAGAGGTTTTTGCCGCCTTCTTCATCATCATTCTTCCATTGTACGGGGAATTTCTGTTCTATATCCACGGGCAGCAGGCCGGCAAAGATGGCATTGCGGCTGTATTGGGTGGAGGTAGGCAGTATGCTATAGAAGGTGTCTTCCTCTACCAGGCGGAAAGATTCCTGGAAGATAGGCATGATGGTTTTCCACTGGTCAAGACGCAGGTTATCTATCAGGATAAAGAAATTAGGCACTTCGTTATCCAGGTTGGGCAGCACTTTATCGCGGAAAAGGGTATGCGACATCACCGGGGCCTCTTTGGCCTTGGGATGTACCCAATCGCTATAGTTACGGCTGATGAATTTGGCGAATTCTGTATTAGCTTCTGCTTTTTGGGTATTGAAGACCTCCAGCAGCTCCGGGCTGTTGGCTTTGCTCATTTCAATTTCCCAGTATACGAGCTTCTTGTAAATATCCATCCATTCCTGGTGGTTAAGATTGGAGCTCAGGGCCATAAACAGGGAGCGGAACTCCTGCTGGTAAGCGATGGTGGTCTTTTCTGCCACCAGGCGTTTGTTATCGATGATCTTTTTCAGGGATAACAGCACCTGGTTAGGGTTTACGGGTTTGATCAGGTAATCTGTAATCTGGCTGCCAATGGCATCGTCCATTACGTTCTCCGCCTCGTTCTTAGTGATCATGACCACGGGGATCTGCTGGTCTATTTCCTTGATCTTGCCCAGGGTTTCCAGACCGGTAATACCGGGCATAGACTCATCCAGCAGCACTACGTCCACTACCTGGTCTTTCAGGAACTCCAGCGCATCGTACCCGTTGGTAAGGGCGGATACTTTATAACCTTTATTTTCCAGGAAAAGGATCTGTGATTTCAGTGATTCTATCTCATCGTCTACCCAAAGTATATTTATCTGGCTCATTTACAATTATTGATATGGTGAAAGGAATGACCGGCATAGACCGGAAACCGGAACAATTTAACCTAAATTCCGGCAAAAATCATTCCCTCACCTTATCAATGATTTGTTAAAACGCCCGGCGGGTTAGTAGACCTTCAGGATAGCGATGACCTTATCTGGCGGGGTATGAGACATACAGAAAATAAAGGGCTGCCTTTCAATAGACTGAATATCAGCATAAAAAGGGTGTCCGATGAGTACCGCGTCAGGCATGCCCATCTGCACAAGGGCTGCATTCCTGTATATGATATCGCCTATGATATAATTAGGTTGGCCAAAGGATGCAGCAATAGGACCCTCTATCTGAACAACAACACCCGCACAATCCCTTTCGATCAATGTAAGCTGTACATGGGCTGCGACCAGCTTGTCTTTATCATCTTTTTTACAACTGTTAAACATAAAGGCGGCCAGCGTGATCAGGCAGCAGGCAAATTTTGAAGCATTGCGCGACATATAGGGAATATTTGTTTGTTGAAACGTGCATTTATTATAATAAGTTACGCTGTCTGGAAGGACGGCCGAGGGGGTGCGGATAGCCCATGCGGGGCCTTCATTTTTGGCGCCCCGTTAAACATGGAGCACATTGAATAGTCATACAGGTGACACTTTTTAAAGCTTTCAGTAACATATAGGGGTATTTTATCCGTTAAACGTCTATACATTAGAAAAAGTTACCGATTGAAAATGTAGCTTTGTAAACAAGCTAAAGAGAGTATCTCGCATGACGGAGCGTAAGCGTAAGATCATAAATGACCCGGTGTATGGTTTTATAACTATCGATCATCCTTTGATCTTTAACCTCATTTCCCATCCATACTATCAGCGTTTGCGGCGCATCCACCAAATGGCTCTGGCCCATCTGGTGTATCCGGGCGCCATGCACACGCGGTTTCATCATAGTATGGGGGCTTACCACCTGATGTGCAGCGCTTTACAGGAGCTGCAGGGAAAGGGGGTACAAATTACCAGGGAAGAAGAGCTGGCCGCCAAAATGGCTATCCTGTTGCATGATGTAGGGCATGGCCCTTACTCCCATGCACTGGAGCATGACATTATCGACGGCGTTTCGCATGAGGCGATAGGGCGTTGGCTGATGGAGGACCTGAACCACCAGATGAAAGGGGCGCTGAGCCTTACGCTGGACATCTTTAATGACCGGTATCATAAAAAGTTCCTGCATCAATTGGTTTCCAGCCAGTTAGATGTAGACCGGATGGATTACCTGAACCGCGACAGCTTTTACACGGGCGTATCGGAGGGGGTAATAGGGTATGACCGGATCATAAAGATGCTGACGGTGCATAACGGGGAGCTGATGGTGGAAGAAAAAGGAATTTATTCTATTGAAAAGTTCATTGTGGCCCGGCGATTGATGTATTGGCAGGTGTATTTGCATAAAACGGTGCTGAGCGCCGAAAATATGCTGGTAAAAATACTATGCCGGGCTAAGGAGTTAGCGTTAAAGGGAGTAGAACTGTATGCCTCACCTGCTTTGCGATTCTTTCTGTATCATACCATTACGGCGGATAATTTTGAACGGGAGCCGACC
Source organism: Chitinophaga agrisoli (assembly GCF_008386695.1). Taxonomy (GTDB): domain Bacteria; phylum Bacteroidota; class Bacteroidia; order Chitinophagales; family Chitinophagaceae; genus Chitinophaga; species Chitinophaga agrisoli. The sequence goes on along the minus strand of NZ_VUOC01000001.1, from coordinate 1,635,474 downwards.
TGTTTACAGCAATTCTGCCTGCTGGACGACTATGATATCATGAGCGCCATTAAAGTATGGTCGCAGCATGCCGACAAGGTGCTGTCGCTTTTATGTAATTGGCTGATAAACAGGAATTTACTTAAGTGTATCCTGAGTAATGAAGCGATCAGCGAAGATGCAATAGCCCTGTTAAAGCAGCAGGTGCAGGAAAAATGGGGTATTGAGGGTGGTGAATTGGACTACCTGGTATTTGCGGGTACGGCCAGTTTACGGGCTTACAACATCATAGACGAAAAAATTAACATTCTTTTTAAGGACGGCACTGTGAAAGATATCTCGTCTATTGACAACGCTTTGGTTAGCCATACCCTGGCGATACCCGTAAAAAAATTCTACATTTGCCATCCAAAAATGTAGGTAAGCAACGTTTTATAAGTAATTAAGATGTTAAAGATTATGTTCATACAATCCGGTGAGGGCCTAATAGTAACTTTATAAATTTTAACTATGCAATTCAGCGCAGTACAATTAGCTACCATGTTAGATGGTAAGCTGGAGGGAAACCCGGACGTTAAAGTAAGCAATATCGCCAAGATAGAAGAGGCCGGCGATGGTATGCTAAGCTTTATAGCCAATCCTAAATATGAAGAATTCATCTATACTACCCAGGCATCTATCCTGATCGTAAATGAAAGCCTTATTACGGAGCGTCCTGTAACACCTACGCTTATCCGTGTAAAAGACGCCTACAGCGCTTTTGCCCTGTTACTGGAGAAATATAAGCAGCTTGTAGGCAATAAGACCGGTATACAACAACCTTCCCATATACCCGCTTCCGTAAAGACCGGGGCTAATGTATTTGTAGGTGCTTTTGCTTACCTGGGCGAGAATGTGGTGCTGGGTAATAATGTAAAGATCTATCCGGGCGTGTACCTGGGCGATAATGTGATCGTGAATGACGATGCTGTTATCTACCCGGGCGTAAAGGTGTATGATAACTGTGTGCTGGGCAAGCGGGTAATATTACATGCCGGCTGCGTAATAGGCGGCGATGGTTTTGGTTTTGCCCCTCAGCCGGACGGATCCTATAAGAAAGTGCCCCAGATAGGTAATGTGGTGATACATGACGATGTGGAAATAGGCGCCAATACCACTATAGACCGGGCTACCATGGGCTCTACCGTGATACGCCAGGGCGTGAAGCTGGATAACCTGATCCAGGTGGCCCATAATGTGGATATAGGCACTGATACGGTGATTGCGGCCCAAACAGGGGTTTCCGGCAGCACCAAAATAGGTAAGAATTGTGTGATTGGCGGCCAGGTAGGCATGGTTGGCCATATACATATAGCAGATAATACTAAAATAAACGCACAGAGCGGTTTGTCTAAGTCCATCGCGGATCCTAACACCTCCCTGAATGGCTCTCCGGCGTTCGATTATAAAAGTTCACTGAAAAGTCAGGCAATTTTTAGAAATTTGCCGGACCTTGAAAAAAGGGTGAAGGAGCTGGAAGACATGGTAAAGCAACTCCTTTCCGAGCGGGAAGGCGTTTGAAGGATTTAAGAGACAAACAGTAATATATTATGATGGAAAATCAAGACTCGCAGCATCAACATACCCTGAAGGCCCCTGTCGGCATTTCAGGGGTGGGTTTGCATACGGGAGCGCAAGTAAATATGACCCTGAAACCAGCCCCTCCCGGGTTTGGCATTAAGTTTCAACGTATAGACCTGCCGGAACAACCTGTAGTAAAAGCAGACGTGGATTACGTAGTGGATACCACGCGCAGCACCACCCTGGAGCATAATGGCGCCCGGGTAAGCACCATTGAGCATATTATGGCCGCCCTGGCCGGCACTGGTGTGGATAACGTGCTGATTGAGCTGAACGGGCCGGAAGTACCTATTATGGATGGCAGCGCACAGCCGTTCATTGAGGTGATAGACGAAGTAGGCGTACAGCAACAGGACGCTAAAAAGATCTATTATTCCATAGATACCAATATCTCTTATTACGACGAAGTAAAGAAGGTGGAAATGGTGGCCCTGCCTGCAGTGGACTACCGGATCACCTGCCTCATAGATTTTAATTCACCTGTATTGGGTACCCAGCACGCCAATTTAAAGGGCCTGCAGGAGTTCCGGAAGGAGATAGCGGGCAGCCGCACCTTTTGTTTCCTACATGAGCTGGAATACCAGCTGTCGCTGAACCTGATCAAGGGCGGCGACATTAACAATGCCATTGTGGTGGTGGACCGTCCGGTAACGGAAGAGGAGCTGGAAAGGCTGGCCAAGGCGTTTAACCGGGATCATATCTCTGTGCAGCGCGAAGGCATCCTGAATAACATACAGCTCCGCTACCCCAATGAACCGGCCCGGCATAAGCTGCTGGATGTGGTGGGCGATCTGAACCTGATCGGCTTCCCCATCAAGGCGCATATCATCGCCAACCGTCCGGGGCATGCCTCCAATGTGGAGTTTGCCCGTAAGATCAAACAGTACATCAAGAAGAACAAGCATGTGCGGGATGTACCGGTATATGATCCTAACCAGCCGGCTATCTTTGATCTGCGGCGTATAGAAAAAACGCTGCCCCACCGCTATCCTTTCCTGCTGGTGGATAAGATCATTGACCTGACGGATACGCAGGTAATAGGTATCAAGAACGTAACGTTCAATGAATACTTCTTCCAGGGGCATTTTCCCGGCAACCCGGTAATGCCCGGCGTATTACAGATAGAAGCCCTGGCGCAAGCCGGCGGTATACTGGCGTTAAACACTGTTCCTGATCCGGAGAATTATGACACGTATTTCCTGAAAATAGATAACTGCAAATTCAAGCAGAAAGTATTGCCGGGAGATACCATGATCCTGAAGATGGAATTATTAAGCCCTATCAGGCGCGGTATTGTAGAAATGCGGGGGACCGTATTTGTTGGTAACAAGGTTGTCACTGAGGCAGATCTGGTAGCACAAATCATTAAAACTAGAGAAGGCAAATAACGCATGATCCACCCGCTTACGTACATTCATCCGGACGCCAAAGTTGCGCCCAATGTAAAGATCGATCCTTTCACCGTTATCCATAAGAACGTAGAAATTGGGGATGGCACCTGGATAGGCTCCAACGTGACCATTATGGAAGGCGCCCGTATCGGCAAGAACTGCCGTATTTTTCCGGGCTCTGTTATTTCCGCCATACCCCAGGATCTGAAATTTGCAGGGGAGGATACGACCGTGGAAATTGGCGATAATACCACTATCCGCGAATTTGTGACCATCAACCGCGGTACCAAGGACCGTTGGAAGACCTCCATCGGTAAAAACTGCCTGATCATGGCTTACTGCCATATTGCGCATGACTGCGAGGTGGGCAATAACTGTATCTTCTCTAACAATACTACGTTGGCGGGCCATATCACGGTAGGTAATTTCGTAGTGCTGGCGGGTATGGTAGCAGTGCACCAGTTCTGTAAGATAGGCGACCATGCCTTTGTGACCGGCGGTTCGCTGGTGCGCAAGGATGTGCCGCCGTATGTAAAGGCAGCGCGCGAGCCGCTTTCCTATGTGGGCGTAAACTCCGTAGGATTGAAACGCCGCGGCTTCTCCCTGGAAAAGATCAACCACATCCTGGATATTTACCGCGTAATATTTGTGAAGGGCTACAATGTATCCAAGGCCATGAGCATTATAGAGGCTGAATTCCCGGCCACAGACGAGCGCGATGAGATCCTTTCCTTTATACGCGAATCCGGCAGGGGTGTGATGAAAGGATATACCACCCGTAACAATGACGATATCGCTTAACCAGACAGGCAAGCGCTTTAATTACGACTGGATCTTCCGTCGTGTGACCTACACCTTCCAGGAAGGTGGGCGTTATGCTATACTGGGCCCTAATGGATCGGGGAAATCCACTTTATTACAGATTGTCAGCGGTCATCTTCATCATAATGAAGGTACTGTTTCTTATAGCATAGCGGAAAAGCCCATCGAATCTGATGCGTTTTTCCGCTATTGCGCTATTGCCGCCCCCTACCTGGAAGTGGTAGAGGAGTTTACCCTGGCGGAGTGTATACAATTCCATTTACAGTTTAAGTCATTTATACCTGGTTATACCGCCGCGCAGATAGCGGAAATAGTGGGGCTGGGGAAGGCGATGCATAAGCAGATACGTAATTTCTCCTCCGGGATGAAGCAGCGTATCAAACTGGCGCTGGCTATTTTTTCTGATGTGCCGGTGCTGCTGCTGGATGAGCCCACTACCAACCTGGATGCCGCGGGCGTAGCCCTATACCAGCAGCTGATATCAGATCATTGCGGCAACCGTACTTTAATTATAAGCTCCAATGACGAGCAGGAGTATTTTATGTGCCCGGAACGGATCAATATTATAGACTACAAGTAATGTGCGGGCGGGCGTATTGGTGTCCATTGCAACTGAATTCCTTCATTCGTAATTGTATTATATGCAGACTGCCAGTAAAAAAGTGATCAACGGCTGGGCCATGTACGACTGGGCTAACTCCGTGTACAACCTGGTGATCACTACTACCTTTTTCCCTATTTACTTTACCAGCGCCACTAAAGAACATTTTCACAGCGAAACCATTCCCTTCTTCGGGAAGACCTATGTAAATGCCGCTTTGTATGATTATGCCATGGCGGGCGCTTTTCTGCTGGCCGCTATCCTGTCGCCCATCCTTTCTTCCATAGCGGATACGCGGGGTAATAAAAAACGGTACCTGCGGGTATTTACCTGGATGGGAGGCATTAGCTGCAGCGCGCTGGCCCTCTTTAACGGGGCCAATGTGGAATATGGCGTGATCTGTTTTATGCTGGCCACGCTGGGTTACTGCGGCGGTCTGGTGTTCTATAACTCCTATCTGCCGGAAATAGCCATTCCGGAAGACCGTGACCGTATCAGCGCCAAAGGTTTTGCCATGGGTTATATAGGCAGCGTGATATTACAGCTGGTAGGGTTTGTGCTGGTGGCGGTAAAACCCTTCGGTCTTACAGGCGGCACCGCCGTGCTGGCCACTTTTTTGCTGGTAGGCGTATGGTGGATAGGGTTTGCGCAGATCACCCTGATACGGCTGCCGGCATCTGCCCCTACAGTAGGCGAGCATAAAGGCAGTGCGCTTACAGAAGGTTTTGCGGAGCTTAAGAAAGTATATGCACAGGTAAAACTGATGCCGGTGCTGAAACGTTTCCTGCGCGGGTTCTTCTTTTACAGCATGGGCGTACAGACGGTGATGATGGCCGCTACCATCTTTGGCAGCGAAGAACTGCACCTGCCCCCTACCACCCTTATCATGACCGTAGTAGTGATACAGCTGGTGGCCGTACTGGGCGCCTGGAGCATTGCGCGGCTATCCGGCCGTTTTGGCAACCTGCGCGTGCTGATGGGCGTGCTCATATTATGGATAGGCATTTGTGTAGCGGGCTACCGCATGCAAACAGCTATTGATTTTTACCTGCTGGCTACGGCCGTGGGCCTGGTAATGGGCGGCGTACAATCCCTGAGCCGTTCTACATACGCCAAGCTGATGCCGGAAACACAGGATACTACCTCTTTCTTCAGCTACTATGATGTGACGGAGAAGATCTCCATCGTAATAGGCATGACCTCTTTTGGTATCATCCATGAAGTGACCGGCAACATGCGCAACTCTGTTCTGGCGCTGATCGTGTTCTTCGTGATAGGTATTGGATGGGTGTTCTCTGCACGGGTAAAACAACGGCTGGAGAAATAGTGTAACTTCATACACTTATACATTATACTCATGGAACTTTATACGATAGAAACAGGCTTCTTTAAACTGGATGGCGGGGCTATGTTTGGGGTGGTGCCTAAAAGCATATGGCATAAGCTGAACCCTGCCGATGAGAATAATATGTGTACCTGGGCTATGCGCTGCCTGCTGATAAAGGACGGCCAGCGCCTGATACTGGTGGATACCGGCATTGGCGATAAACAGGACGCGAAGTTCTTTAGCTACTACTACCTGCATGGTGAGGCCACGCTGGATAAATCACTGGCGGCCCATGGCTTTCACCGGGATGATATCACTGATGTTTTTCTGACGCACCTGCATTTTGATCACTGCGGCGGCGCTATTGTACGCCAGGGTGATAAACTGGCGCCTGCTTTTAAGAACGCGGTGTACTGGAGCAATCCTGAGCACTGGAAATGGGCTACCCAGCCTAATGAGCGGGAGAAAGCCTCTTTTCTGAAAGATAACATTCTGCCTATACAGGAAAGCGGGCAGCTGCAGTTTGTGGATAAACAGGAGGGGATCGCGTTTAAGGACAGTATGTCCATCCGGTTTGTAAATGGCCATACAGACGCCATGATGCTGCCGCAGATCCGTTATAAGGACAAAACGATCCTTTATATGGCAGACCTGGTACCTTCTATTGGCCATCTGCCTATTTCGTATGTAATGGCGTATGATATGTTTCCGCTGACCAGCCTGCAGGAGCGGAAAAGCTTTTTACAGGAGGCACTGGATAATCAATACGTGCTGTATTTTGAGCATGATCCTAAGACAGAGTGTTGTACGCTGCAGCAAACGGAGCGCGGGATACGGGCGGGAGAAACGTTTAGTTTGAAGGAGTTGTAAGCGGAAGGGAGCGATTGCTGCTGTCAGAATGGCACCTATCTCCTCCCTGCACGCATTTTGATACTTATCCTGTAAAGGAACTAAAACAATGACGAATTATCTGACACCTGATAATAAATTGAGAAAACTGATCGTAGTAGGCGACCGTGTGCTGATCAAACCCACCCAACCCAATGAGCGTACAGAAAGCGGGTTATACCTGCCGCCGGGCGTAGGGGAAAGGGAAAAAGTGCAACAGGGTTATGTAATCAAAACCGGACCGGGTTATGCTATACCGGTGGCAGCAGAAGAAACAGAATCCTGGAAACCAGAAGAAGAAAAAGTAAAATACATCCCTTTACAGGCAAAGGAAGGCGATCTGGCTATTTTCCTGGTAAGCGGATCTACCGAAGTGGCATACCAGGGTGATAAGTACTTTATTGTGCCGCAGAGCGCAATATTGATGCTGGAAAGAGAAGAAGACCTGTAGTTACGGATAGATGAAGGACTTGTGGTGATCAGATGGCCTGTAACGGCCGGGGGTTTATGATGTGCAGCGGTGAGGAATGACCTTACCGCTGCACTTTTTTTATACCAGCTTTCTTTGTTGCAGCTCTTCTTCGCTTACATACTCCAGGAGATCCGCCGGCTGGCAGTTTAACACTTTACAGATCTCCTCCAGGGTGGAAAAACGGATAGCCTTGGCCTTACCGCTTTTTAATACGCTCAGGTTGGCCAGGGTAATGCCCACCCTTTCACTCAGCATAGTAAGCGACATTTTGCGTTTAGCCAGTATTACATCCAGGTTGACTACGATCGGCATAATTAGATAGTTAATTCAAGGTCCCGTTTATATGCAATCCCTTTCTTGTAGATCTCTGACAATACCAGTACGCCTAATCCTACCAGGCAGTAAGGCCAATAGTTACCGAGGCTGTCAATCAACATCATAAAACCTGTTCCTTTCTGTGCACCTAACAGTAGTATCATGCCAAAGATCATGTGCGGCACGGGCGCCAGCAGCAACAAATAACTGATGCGCCGCAGATAGTACAGATTTTTATCATCGTATACATTGCCTTTCAATATACGGTACACAATCCTATTTACCTGTACCAGTATATAAACAAGCCCCGCGAGGTAGACGCCCTGAATAAGAATGCCCAGCAGTATTAATTTAAAGCTGTCCGCCAAACCTTCCCGCGGGATGTTAGCGTGAAAGGTATTTCTGAAGAAAAAAACAGCGAAAAATAGTGCAAAGAGCACAATACCCGCAATAACAATATTCAGCAACCAGAATAAAACGCGAAGCAAAGTAGTAGTATGTTGTTTCATACAGTCATTTTTAAGTTTTCAGGGATAAAACATCCAGATAAAGGTAATGGCATTTTTATCAATAAACAAAATATATTTATCGTTTATCAATAAATATTTGCTGTTACCCGACTATGATTGACTGGTTTTAACTCTGCCAAAAATTGCACTATCTTCAACCCAAATTTTCTACATCATGGCAAATAAAGAAGCCTTCCTGGAATCCATTCAAACCGGCTATACCTTTAAGGGCGAGCATTTTAAGCTGGGCTGCGCCATACTGGATGGCGAAGTGATCACCGGCGCAGATGTGCACCTGCCCCTGAAAACATTGAACAGGCATGGCTTAATTGCCGGCGCTACCGGCACCGGTAAAACAAAAACGCTGCAGATCATAGCAGAAGGCCTGAGCGACGCCAGCGTGCCCGTATTACTGATGGATATCAAAGGAGACCTGAGCGGTATAGCCGCCGCGGGCGCCAACAATGCAAAGATCGAAGAACGTTATCAAAAGATAGGCGGCCAGTGGACGGCAGCTGCATACCCCACGGAACTGTTATCACTGAGTAAAGAAAAAGGCATCCGCCTGCGCGCCACGGTAAGTGAGTTTGGGCCGGTGCTGCTGGCCAAGATACTGGAGCTGAATGATACCCAGGCGGGGATCGTAGCCATGATCTTTAAATATTGTGATGACAAAAAGCTGCCACTGCTGGACCTGAAGGATTTTAAGAAAGTACTGCAGTACTCCACCGCAGATGGTAAGGCTGAACTGGAAAAGGATTATGGTAAGATTTCTTCCACCTCCACGGGAACCATCCTCCGTAAAGTGATAGAACTGGAGCAACAAGGCGCAGATGTGTTCTTTGGTGAAAAATCCTTTGAGGTGGACGATCTGCTGCGCATAGGCGATGATGGCCGCGGTATGATCTCCATTGTGCGGGTAACAGATATACAGGACCGGCCCAAACTGTTCTCGACCTTTATGCTTAGCCTGCTGGCAGAGCTGTACGCCACCTTACCGGAAGAAGGCGATATGGAGAAACCAAAGCTGGTGATGTTCATTGATGAAGCGCATCTCATCTTCCAGGAAGCCAGCGACGCGCTGCTGCAACAGATAGAGACCATCATTAAACTGATCCGCTCCAAAGGCGTAGGCATCTTCTTCTGCACGCAGAACCCTATGGATGTACCGCCCTCCGTCCTGGGCCAGCTGGGCCTGAAAGTGCAGCATGCCCTGCGCGCATTTACCGCCAATGACCGCAAAGCCATTAAACAAACAGCGGAGAACTATCCCCTGTCTGATTTCTATAAAACAGATGAGCTGCTTACGCAGATAGGCATAGGAGAGGCATTGATCACCTGTCTGAATGAAAAAGGCACTCCTACCCCGCTGGCGGCTACCATGCTGGTATCTCCCCGGTCCCGGATGGATGTGCTGACGGCTTCCGAGATGGATAATATTGTAGGCGATTCCAAACTGGTGAAGAAATACAACCAGGAGATAGATAATGAAAGCGCCTATGAGATACTGACCGCCAAGCTGGAAGAAGCAGCGGAAAAAACAGCGGAGCAGCCGGCTGCCAAAGGAGGCCGGAAGAAAGAAGAGAAAAGCGTATTGGAAAGTGTGCTGAGCAGCCCTGTAGCCAAACAGGTAGGCCGTACTGCCGCCAATATGATCACCCGCAGCCTGCTGGGCGCATTAGGATTGGGTGGTAAAAGCAGCAAAAAGAGCAGCTGGTTTTAAATGCCTGCGGGCTGTTATCCGTGGTAGTGCTTGCATTTACAGCATGGCCGTTATATCTTACGGAACGAAAGCTAAAGAGCCTATCATAAACTATTAACAATTACAATATGGACAAGATCATCAGAACAGGCGTTTGTTCCTATGGTATGTCAGGACAGATCTTCCACGTACCTTTCATCCATGTGCATCCGGGATTTGAATTTACCGCGGTAGTAGAAAGAAGTAAACACCTGGCGCAGGAAAAGTATCCTAACGTAAAGGTGTATACCAGCGTTGAAGATATGTTGCAGGATAAAAGCCTGGACCTGATCGTGATAAACACCCCCAACTACACGCACTTCGACTATGTAAAAGCTGCGCTGGAAGCGGGTAAGAACGTGATCGTGGAAAAACCCTTTACCGTTACCACTGCGGAAGGCGAAGCGCTGATAGCGCTGGCTAAAAGCAAGGGCCTGTTCATGAGCGTGTTCCAGAACCGCCGTTACGACAGTGATTTCAAGATCACGCGGCAGGTGGTACAGTCTGGCCAGCTGGGTGATATACTGGAAGCTGAGATCCATTATGACCGTTTTAAAGAAGAGCTGAGCTATAAAAAACATAAAGAGGTGGGCGGGCCCGGCACAGGTTCCTTATACGACCTGGGCGCGCATATCATAGACCAGGCCCTGTTGCTGTTTGGCATGCCACAGCAGCTGTGGGCGGATATCCGCATCATCCGTAAGGATTCTATTGTGGATGACTATTTTGAGCTGGTACTGTTCTATGAGCACCTGCGGGTACGCTTAAAATGCAGCTACCTGGTGAGGGAGCCAATGCCCTCTTACCAGATCCATGGCCGCATAGGCTCATTTATCAAAACCAAGGCGGATATACAGGAAACTATGCTGCAACGGGGTTTAATGCCCGGCTCACTGGATTGGGGCGTAGAAGGCCAGCATGAATGGGGTTTGCTGCACACTGAAAAAGACGGAAAGATCATCAAACAATACCTGCCTTCTCCCAAAGGGAACTACCTGGAGTATTATGATGAAGTTTATAATGCTTTGGTGAAAGGCGCGGATAACCCGGTACCGGCAGCAGAGAGCCTACGTATTATAACGGTTATTGAAGCGGCGTTCAAGAGCAGCAAGGAAGGGAAAGTGGTGCAGCTCTGATGTGCAAATATGCTGATGTGCTAATGTGCTGATGAATTGGTGCGGATTGTGGGCATTATATAAATAAATGGAGCATTGTGGTCGTGATCACAATGCTTTTTTTATGGCTATCAATTTATACGTAAGATATCATCGTGATCCCTGATCAGTTTTTCTTCTGATACCAGGAACTGGAGCACCTCCAACAGCCGTTCCTCCTCTACATCTGGCAAGTTTTCCAGGAGGGTATCGAGGTGTTTGGGTTGTTGCAACTGTAGCATTACCATGGCGGCTATCTCGTCAAACTCTGCCGCTTTAACCGGTTTACGTTTGTTTTTCAGGCATACATCACAGATACCGCAGGGTGTGCTCTCCTGCTCTCCAAAATAGGTTACCAGGGTTTGCGTACGGCAGGTCTTTTTATTGCGTACGTAGCGGAACATGGCATCCAGTCTTTCCGTATATACCCGTCTGCGCTCCGCTATCCTTTCCATATTTACGCGCAGCAGGTGGGTTTGTAAACGTTCCTGCAGAAAGCTTAGCTGCGGCTCATCCTTTTTGGGGCGGTACTGGATAATGCCGCGTTGATGCAGCTGTTGCAGCTGTGCTATCACCTGGTCCTCCGGTTTGCGGATGATACGGGCCAGCTGTTTTTCGAAGATGCGCACTTCGTTATCAAAAATGCCTTCGTAGGTGCGGAGCAGGGCCTTTATAAGCGGGTCCAGGCTGGGTTGCAACTCTTCTATGGCGTAGAGGGTCTCTTTATTGGTGATGAATCCCACGCGGGATGGCAGGCATACGCTTTCGCTTAGCTGTAATACGCCTTCCTGCTCCATGATACGGATGGCGCTGTAGGCTACGGTAATATTTAGCTGGAAGTGTTTTACAAATTCGTTGATATCGAAATCATAGTACATGCCTTCTGAGCTGCCGGTAGCTACCTGCAGATAGTTGACAATGCACTGGTGTACGTGTTTTATTTCTGCCAGGGAGGGGAATTGCTGCGCTATCTTCTCCCGCATTTCCTGCAGTTCCGGCTCATTGTATAACAGCACGGCATAAGCTTTCTGCTCATCGCGGCCGGCGCGGCCGGCTTCCTGGTAGTAGGCCTCCGGGCTGTCCGGCACATCATAGTGGATGACCAGGCGTACGTTAGGCTTATCTATGCCCATACCAAAAGCGTTGGTGCAGACTATAACGCGCACCTTATCGTGGATCCATTCCTCCTGCCGGAGGGTACGCTCTTCCGGCGGAAGGCCGGCGTGATAATGGGCGGCGGAGATACCCTGCATGCGCAACAGGTCTGCCAGCTGGCGGGTGCGTTTACGGTTACGGCAGTATACGATGGCACTGCCGGGCACCCGGTCCAGTATATGTTTCAGCTTATCCTGACGGCTTTCCTCTTCCAGCACGCTGTAAGAAAGGTTATCCCGGGTAAAGCTTTTGGTAAATACCTGGGGGTGCTGCATGAGCAGCTGCCGGCAGATATCTTCCTGTACAAGGGGCGTAGCGGAAGCCGTTAAGGCCAATACCGGCACATTGGGGAAGTAAGCGCGGATAGTGGCTATCTGCAGGTAGGCCGGCCGGAAATCGTAGCCCCATTGGGAAATACAATGGGCCTCATCCACCGCCAGCAGGTTTACGGGCAGGCCATCGCAATAATCCAGGAAACGGCGGCTCTGCAGCCGCTCCGGGGATACATAGAGGAATTTGTAATGCCCCCGGCGGGCCTGTTCCAGCCGTTGCTCTACTTCGCGGTTGGTAAGGCCTGCATAGATAGCCACCGCCTTAATGCCGCGGCGCTCCAGGTTGGCCACCTGGTCGCGCATGAGCGCTATCAGCGGGGTCACTACCAGGCACAGGCCTTCCTTCATCATGGCCGGTACCTGGAAGCAGACGGACTTGCCGCCGCCCGTGGGCAGCAGGGCCAGGGTATCCTGTCCGGCCAGTATGGCGTTGATGATATCTTCCTGTAAAGGCCTGAATTGGGTATGACCCCAGTATTGGCGGAGTATTTGGGCCGGCGTGGTCATATTACCCGCTTATATCTTAATCTAACGGAGTTGATGGCCAGCACGATATCTGACACGGCCATGATGCTGGCGCCTACAATAGGGCTTAATATGCCCAGCGCGGCTACCGGTATGGCCACTACGTTATAGATAAAAGCCCAGAAAAGGTTTTGCTTAATAGTGAGATAAGTGTGTTTACCCAGGCCCATTGCCAATGGCAGGGCGGACAGGCTGTTATGCAGCAGCACTACGTTGGCGCTTTGCATGGCCACATGGGTAGCATCACTGAGGGAAATGCCGATAGCAGCTTTTGCCAGCGCCGGCGCATCATTGATACCATCGCCCACCATAGCTACGGGGGCGGTTTGCTGTAAGGCGTCTATTTTTTGCAGTTTCTGCTCAGGCGTCTGTTCCGCATATACTTCTTCAATACCTACCAGCTGCGCCATTTCACGGCATTTACGGGCGGTGTCCCCACTGAGCAGCACTGGTTTTATACCGGCCTTTTTCAGCGTTTGGATGGCCGCAGCCGCGTCTGGCCGCAGCTCGTCTGTAAAGTCTATCCAGCCGGCCAGCTGGCCGTTGCGCAGGAGATAGATACTATGCCCATCATCCTCCGTAGCCTGCTGCGCCATGATATAGGAGCCCAGTTGCCACTGGTTGCCCTCCTCATCCTGGGCCTGCATACCGCGCCCTTTGTACTCGCGTACCTGCTGGAGGGGCTTTTCTCCATGGCCTTTCCACTGGGTGGCAATGGACCTGGCAATGGGGTGAGAAGAGTATTTTTCCAGGCTGTATACGATGATCTTAAAGGCTTCTTCCGTCATATCGAAATAGCGGTAGTTGCCCAGTTGCAGTTTACCGGTGGTAAGGGTGCCTGTTTTGTCAAACACCACATAACGGATACTACGGAAGGCCTCCAGCGTTTGGGCGCCTTTAATGAGGATGCCGTTACGGGCGGCACGGCCCAGGCCCACCATTACGGCCGCAGGGGTAGCCAATCCCATGGCACAGGGGCAGGCGATCACCAATACGGCAATACTGCGCATCATAGCGGCAGCCGGGGTGGTTTGCCCAATGAGCCACCATCCCAGGAAGGTGACCATGGAAATGCACAGCACCAGCGGCACAAATATGGCGCTGATACGGTCTGCCAGGCGTTGCATAGGCGGTTTGCCGCCCTGTGCCTGTTTTACCAGCTCAATAATGTAGGAAAGCACGGTATCCTTGCCGGTAGCCGTTACAAACATCTTTAGGGAGCCATCTTCGAGGATGGTGCCCCCAATTACTTTATCTTTCTCTTTGCGGTGCACGGGGGTGCTCTCGCCGGTGATCATTGATTCATTTACGGTACCGCTGCCCCAATAAATGGTGCCATCCATAGGGATCTTATCGCCGGTATTCACCAGCACGCGATCGCCGGGGCGCAGGGTTTGATTATCCACTTCATGGAAATGCTCATGCCCATGCTCTTCGTGGATCAGGCGGGCGGTAGTTACCTGCATTTTAGCCAGGGCGGTAATTGCGGTGGTGGTCTGTTTTACGGAACGCTCCTCCAGCAGGTTGCCTAAAAATACCAGGGTGATGATGGCGGCGGTGGTTTCATAAAACATGTAATCAGGCCCCATATGCAGCGCAGTACCCATAAGGCTGTAGGCATAAGCGGCGGTAGCGCCCATGGTGATGAGCACATCCATATTGGCCATACCGTTTGTGATGGAACGGTAAGCGCTGCGGCCAAAATGCCACAGGCCAATGAGGAATACGGGGGTGGAAAGGGCTAACTGCACCATGGGATCGTGTAACCAGGGCCATTTAACCCACATATGCAGCAGCAGGGGCGCGGTAAATACCAGGCAAACATAGAATTTGAATACCAGGGAATGCAGGAAAGCGGCTTTAGGCGCCTGCTCATCGGGCATGACCACCTGGTAACCCAGGTCATTGATGCCTTTGAGCACTTTCTGGGAATCTGCGCCTGTAGGGGCGGTAAAGCTCAGCTCTTCTGTGGCAAAACTTACCTGTACATCCTGCATACCCCTGTTCTGCAGGTACCGGGATACGGTAAGCGCACAGCTGGTACAATTCATGCCTTTTACCTTGCAACTGATCGTTTCCATATTCTTGAATTAATATTGAGGCGATGCCGCTCCCGGCAAATTTAGAAACTGTGGTGTAATGGTAGTAAAATATTAATGCAACGGGGAGGCGAAATGATTATTTTTGGGTGATGGATTGGATCTTTACCGCTGACCAGTTGCCGGCCACCGCGCAGGCTTTCTGGGAATATTTTGCCGGGCAACGGGTGTTTACGCTGGACGGGCAGATGGGGGCCGGCAAAACCACGTTCATAAAAGCCCTATGCGCCGCTAAAGGCGTGGAAGACGCTACGGCCAGCCCTACTTTCGCCATTATCAACCAATACCTGTATCATAACGGGCAAGCGCAGCCGCACATTATCTATCATCTGGACCTGTACCGCCTGCGGGATGAGGAAGAAGCGATAACCGCCGGCATAGAGGATACCCTGTACCAGCCGGATGCGATATGTTTTGTAGAGTGGCCTGGTATTATTACCCGACTGCTGCCGCCGGAGACCGTAAACCTGCAACTGGAGGTACTGCCGGACCAGCGCAGAAGGTTGAGTATCCGCTAAATATGTGACAACATATATAGAATGGGCAGTGACCGTAAACCTAACACAATCTTTAAATAGCTTATCTTTGGATAAGACGTAATTTTATAGATCAATCTTGACACGAATATGGAGCAAAGGCAAAAACCTGTTGTGAGTGCTGGCTTTACTTATTCACCGATGGAAGAAACGCTGGATATTCCCCAGAAAAATTCCCGTTTATACATTGGTATCCCTAAAGAAACCTCTTTCCAGGAAAACCGGATTGCCTTAACGCCCGATGCTGTGAGCATCCTGGCGACCAATGGGCACCATATAGTGGTGGAGCATAAAGCCGGCGACGGGTCGCATTATTATGATACGGATTATTCTGAAGCCGGGGCGGAGATCGTCTACGACAAAAAGGAAGTCTATAAGGCGGAGATCATTGTAAAATCTGCCCCGCTTAATGATGAAGAGATAGAGCTGTTACATCCCCACCAGATCGTTATCTCCCCTATCCACCTGGCCGCCCTGAAGGCCCAGCAGGTGGAAAAAATGATGGATAAACGCATTACGCTGCTTTCTTTTGAGAACCTGAAAGATGACGCCGGCACTTATCCAATTGTAAGGGCCATGAGCGAGATTGCCGGTGGCGCTGTGATGCTGATCGCCGGTCAATACCTGAGCAATGGTAATAAAGGCAAAGGCATCCTGCTGGGGGGCGTAACCGGTATACCGCCTACCAAGGTGGTGATCATTGGCGCGGGTATCGTGGGCGAATTTGCCGCCCGTACTGCCCTGGCCCTGGGCGCTTCTGTAAAGGTATTCGATAACAATATCTATAAGCTGAAACGCCTGCAGAACAATATTGGCGTGCGGGTATTCACCTCTGTTATACAGCCCAAGGTACTGGCAGAACAGCTGCGCAATGCGGATGTAGCGGTAGGGGCCCTATCTTCTCAAAGCGGCCGGACCCCGATAGTGGTGTCAGAGTCCATGGTGAGCAATATGAAAGCCGGATCTGTGATCGTAGACGTAAGTATAGACCGTGGCGGTTGTTTTGAGACCTCAGAGATCACCAGCCATGAGAACCCGGTGTTCAAAAAATATGATGTACTGCACTATTGTGTGCCTAATATACCCTCTGGCTTTGCCCGTACCGCCTCTGAGGCCATCAGTAATGTGCTGATGCCTTTACTGCTGGAGGCCGCGGATGATGGCGGGTTTGAAAACCTGGTATGGATAAAACGCGGCGTGCGTAATGGTATTTACCTTTATAAAGGCGCGCTGACCAATTACCACCTGAGTGAGAAATTCAAGCTTAAGTATACGGACCTGGAGCTGCTGCTGGCGGTAAAGGGGTGATGATGTGCAGTTATACAAAGCAAAATGCCGGTAAGTAAATGAGCAAGCCTACCACCTACTGCAGTTACATACCGGCATGTTTATTATTTATACTTATACGGACAGCTTATACCCCAGGGCAATAGCCACCAGGATAGCCGCACCTACTATGATACGATAGTAACCCCACATTCTGAAGCCATACTTCTTGAGGGAATCTATAAAGAACCTGATGGCCAGCATGGCTACCACAAACGCCACTACGTTACCTATGAGCAACAACGTAAGGTTACCGGGGTTGGCGGTGAGCAGCTCATGGCCTTTCAGCAGCTTATACCCGGTAGCAGCCGCCATGGTAGGCACTGCCAGGAAGAAGGAGAACTCTGCCGCTACGTTGCGGGTAAGCTTTTGCTGCATACCGCCTATAATGGAGGCTGCGCTGCGGCTTACGCCCGGCACCATGGCAATACATTGCCAGAAACCGATACGCAGGGCTTTGAATACGTTTATCTTCTCATCTGTATCGATCTCCGGGTGCTGAAACCAGTTATCTACAAACAGCAGTACAATACCACCCAGGAGCAGGGTAATGCCTACTACGAGGGGGCTTTCCAGCAGCATGTCGATCTTATCGCCCAGCAGGTAGCCTAAGATAAGGGCGGGTAATACGGCCAGGGCCAGTTTTATATAAAAGTTGAGCCGGTTGCGGTCAAATACCAGGAATTTCTTCCAGTACAGCACTACTACGGCCAATATGGCGCCCAGCTGGATGCACACTTCGAACAGTTTGGTGAACTCGTCCTTATTGATACCCAGCAGTGCGCTGGTGATGATCATGTGCCCGGTGGATGAGACCGGCAAAAATTCTGTCAATCCTTCTACGATAGCTATGATGATAGCGTCAAGAGTGGTCATTAGTGATGGCTGGTCTTAAAGTCTACAAGTCAGGCTTTGGGTTTCCGCATGATGGCCACTACTTCAATGAGCAGGCCCAATACAATTACAACAGGCGCCAGGGTGATACGGCGGAAGCTGTATACTTCTTCGGGTTTGAAGGTGTTGGGATCGTTGCTGGCGCCGCCCATCATCAGTAAAAAGCCTATCACTATCACAACCAGGCCGGCGACCATGATCTTATAATTATCCTTGGCAAATACCGGGCGGCTTTCTGCGATGGCGGCCTTTTCTGCCGGTTTGGTCTCTTTGATCATATGGATTGAAGTTACGTTTAGTAATGGTTATACAAAGCTTAATAGAGATCGTCTAGCTTAAGGCGGAGATACTTCATCACGGAGCGGTGCGTGCTTACCAGGGATATGCAGATACCGATGATGATCATCCCCAGGAACAACACGGTGATCATGAAATAATCCCGCAGGCCGCTCAGCTCCGGCAGCCATTGGTCTGCGAAGTAGATGAGCCCCATTAAGCCGGCAATAGCTATTACGGCGCTCAGCGCACCGTTGATAATACTGCGCGTATCAAAAGGCTTGGCAATGAACCAGCGGGTAGCGCCCACCATTTGCATGGTCTTTATCAGGAAGCGGTTGCTGAACATAGCCAGGCGGATGGTATTATCTATAAGTACGATCACTACCAGGGCCAGCAGGGCGCTGATAGCCAGCATTACGATGCCGATCTTGCGCACGTTCTCATTGAGCTTGTTCACCAGCAGGCGCTGATAGGAGATCTCCCTGACAATGCTTTGCTGGGTAAGGTTATGTTCTATTACCCGCAGGCTGTCTGCATTCACATAGCGGGCATTTGCCTTAATATTGATGCTGGCGTACAGCGGGTTGTATTGCAGCAGGTTAATGAAATCCTCGCCAAACTCTTTTTTGAAGCGGCTGGCGGCCATGTCTTTAGACACGTATTCAATGGATTTCACATAAGGTTTGCGGGCAATGGAGTCGCGCAGGATAAGGGCCTGATCTTCCCGCACGTTATCGCGCAGGATCACCTGCAGTTCGATACTTTCCTTAAAATAAGCGCTTAAGCGGTTGGCGTGGATAACGATCAGACCCAGGGTGCCCAACAGGAACAATACCAGGGCTACGCCGATGATAGAGTAAAAGTAGGATGGTTTGGATCTTTTTGCTGATGATTTTCCCGGTTGCGCCATTAAACCTAGAGTTTATCGGCGAAAATAATAAAAATTGGCAGTTATGTTTAATTTTGCCAATCCTAATGGATTTTTTAACAAAATGGAATACAACTACAGGGATATAGAAAAAAAATGGCAGGAGCACTGGAAGCAGACCAAAGCTTACCAGGTGAGTAATGACAGCTCCAGGCCCAAATGTTATGTACTGGACATGTTCCCCTACCCCTCCGGCGCCGGCCTGCATGTAGGCCACCCGCTGGGTTACATTGCATCAGACATTTATGCGCGTTACAAAAGGCTAAAGGGCTTTAATGTGCTGCACCCCATGGGGTACGACGCTTTTGGCCTGCCGGCTGAGCAATATGCCCTGGAGACCGGGCAGCACCCGGCTGTTACTACGGACCAGAATATCAAGGCTTTCCGGGAGCAGCTGGACCATATTGGTTTTTGTTTTGACTGGGAGCGGGAGTTCCGTACATCTGACCCGGGCTATTATAAATGGACCCAATGGATCTTCCTGCAGCTTTTTGACAGCTGGTTTAACCGCCAGACCCGTAAAGCGACGCCCATTACAGCCTTAACGGCCCTGTTTGAGCAGGAAGGCAATACCAGCCATGAATGCCCTGGCGACCGCCACCTGCGGTTCAGCGCGGCGGAATGGAAGGGTTTTGACGAGCCCCGCCAGCGGGAGATACTGATGCATTACCGCCTGGCCTACCTGGCCTTTGCGGAGGTGAACTGGTGCCCGGCACTGGGTACGGTATTGGCCAATGACGAGGTAGTGAACGGCGTGAGCGAGCGCGGCGGCTACCCGGTGATCAAAAAGAAGATGCGCCAATGGTTCCTGCGTATTACGGAATATGCCAACCGTTTGCTGGAAGGGCTGGAGCAGGTAGATTACAGCGAAGCCCTGAAGGAGATGCAGCGTAACTGGATAGGCAAAAGCCAGGGCGCGGAGATCCGTTTTAACGTACAGGATACTGATCAGCATATAACAGTATACACCACCCGCCCGGATACCATCTTTGGCGTGGACTTTATGGTGCTGGCCCCTGAACATGAGCTGGTAGCCAAAATAACCACCCCGGCGCAACAGGCGGAAGTGGACAAATATCTGGATTATGTGCAGAGCCGTTCTGAACGGGAGCGCCTGGCAGAGGTGAAACAGATCACGGGCTGCTTTACCGGCGCCTATGCCCTGAATCCTTTTAACGGCCAGCCCATTCCGGTTTGGATCTCCGAATACGTACTGGCCGGTTACGGCACAGGCGCCATTATGGCGGTACCCTGTGGCGACCAGCGCGATTTCCTGTTTGCCAAACACTTTGACATCCATATCACCAACATTATAGGCGACGCCTTTAACGGGCAGGAAGCCAATGCCACCAAGGACGCCGTTCTGCAGAACAGCGATTTCCTGAACGGCACGGATATGAAAAGCGCCATGGATGTAGTGGCTGCCAAGGTAGAAGAAATGGGCATTGGCAGGCGCCAGATCAATTACAAGATGCGGGACGCCGGCTTTAGCCGTCAGCGCTACTGGGGCGAGCCCTTCCCTATTGTATTCAAGAATGGGATAGCCTATGCCGTGGATGAAAAGGAACTGCCGGTAGAACTGCCGCATGTGGAGAACTACAAACCCGGCGAAGAGGGCGAAGGCCCCCTGGCCAATGTGACCAGCTGGGTGAACATAGCCCCCGGCGTACAGCGGGAAACGAATACCATGCCCGGTTATGCCGGCAGCAGCTGGTATTTTCTCCGGTATATGGACCCTCATAACACCACCAGCTTTGCAGACCGTAAAGTACTGGACTACTGGAACCAGGTGGATGTATATGTAGGCGGTACCGAGCATGCCGTAGGCCACCTGCTTTATTCCCGTATGTGGACCAAAGCATTGTGCGACCTGGGGTATATTGGATTTGACGAGCCTTATAAAAAGATCCTGAACCAGGGTATGATAGGCGGCAGCTCCCGCCTGGTATACCGTGTACGGGGCACCAATACATTTGTATCCCATGGCCTTAAGGACCAGTACGAAACTGATCCGCTGCATGTGGATGTGAACCTTGTGGATGGCGTAGAACTGGATACTGCAGCTTTCCGCCAGTGGAAACCAGATTACGCTGATGCGGAGTTTGTGCTGGAAGAGGGCAAATATATTTGCGGCTCCCAGTTGGAAAAGATGAGCAAGCGCTTGTTCAACACAGTGAACCCGAATGATGTGGTAGAGAAATACGGCGCAGATACCTTCCGTATGTATGAAATGTTCCTGGGCCCTGTTGAGCAGTCTAAACCCTGGGAAACCAAAGGTATTGAAGGGGTGCACCGTTTCCTGAAGAAACTGTGGCGCCTGTATGTAGATGAGCAGAAAGGGCTGATCGTAAAGGATGCGTCCCCCACGCCGGAAGAGCTGAAAGTGTTGCACAAGACCATTCAGAAGATAGATCACGATACGAACAACTTTTCCTATAACACGGCGGTGAGCCAGTTCATGATCTGCCTGAATGAACTGAATTCCCTGAAGTGTAATAAACGCGCTATACTGGAGCCGTTACTGGTATTGCTTACGCCGTATGCCCCGCACGTATGCGCGGAACTGTGGCAGCTGCTGGGTAATAGCACCAGCATACTGGATGCGGCCTATCCTGTATTTGAAGAGCAGTATGTGAAGGAAAATGCCTTTAACTACCCGGTAGCCATTAATGGTAAAACCCGCACGGAAATGGGCTTTGCGCTGGATGCGGACACTGCCGCGATAGAACAGGAAGTGCTGGCGAATGAACTGGTGCAGAAGTGGATGGAGGGTAAACCGCTGAAGAAAGTGGTGATCGTGAAGGGCAGGATGATCAATGTGGTAGTATAAATATTGCGATACCTGATAAAGGCCGGCCGGAAGTGATAATATGCTCCGGCCGGCCTTTTTATTGCTATTTAGTGTCCATTAAAATTCATATTGGACATCATCAGCGAACATACGGAGAACCCTATCAGCAGTATAATTCCCATGGAGAGTAGAAACGCCTTTGCCCAGGTGCGGTGGCCCAGGATAAAAGTTACCAGGGCGATGAACCCATAAGCCCCCGGCACCACTATGATGATGAACAGGCTTATAAGGGCGCTATCCCCACCAAACATACATAACAAGGCAATTACCAAAGGAATACCGGCTAACAGCAACACTTTTTTAAATACTTCGTTCATGGGTAGTGATTTTAGGGGAGTAATCGTCTATTATGGTACGCAGGTATTCCTCTTTCTCATCGCGGTAAAACAGGTTCATGGTCTCGAAAGGGATGATACGCCCATCTTTATGTACGATATGCACGCAGGACTTTTTAATGGCCCGCACATCAAAATCATAGGCATCAATAAAACGCATAATGACAACGCGGAACAGGTTATTATAGTTCAGTCCCGGCGCCTGGATCTGCGGCAGGCAGCATAGCAGGGATTGCATATCGCCTACGGCGGCATCTGTGGAGATACCGGTGCTGAAGATCTTGAGCACATGTTTGTGCAGCGCTTCGTCCTGTTCGTATACGATGGTGTTCTTTGAGTTGTTCAGCAGTACGGCAGGATCTACGAAACGGGTGAGCGGAAAGGCCTGGCCACCCAGTTTAAGGGCGTATCCCATCATCAGCGCATCCGGGTTACAGGGTACGGGGATCAGGTCATGCTCATTGAATACGCTGGTTTGCGCCAGGATCTGCTGTCTTACTTCTGTAAGGGTAATACGGTCCGTGGCGGGATCAAAGCCCTCTGTTCTGCCGGCTATCTGCACGGGCTGCAGGGTTACGCCGCGTACACATTTCTGTTGCAGGGCATAGTCTATGATCTTCCCGATCTCATCATCATTAAGACCTTTCTGCAAGGTCACCACCAGGGTGGTGCTCAGGTCCAGTTCATTCAGGTTATTGAGGGCCTGACGGCGTATATCTGTAAGGTCTTTGCCGCGCATCTGTTCCAGCACCTCGGGTTTAAAGGAATCGAACTGCAGGTATACCTCAAAGTCCGGCATATAGGTAGCCAGCCTGGCAGCAAATTCTTTATCTTTTGCAATACGGATGCCGTTTGTGTTTAGCATCAGGTGCCGGATGGGCTTCTTTTTAGCGATATCCAGGATCTCGAAGAACTGGGGGTGGATGGTAGGCTCTCCGCCGCTGATCTGTACTACATCCGGCTGGCCTTCATTGGCCACGATGATATCCAGCATACGCTCTATCTCTTCCAGGGTTCGGTGCCGGCCGTAGTGCGGGGATGACATGGCATAACAGGTAGGACAGGTAAGGTTGCAGCGGTCCGTTACCTCTATTACGCTTAAACAGCTGTGCTGCTCATGATCCTGGCACAGGCCACAGTCGTAGGGACAGCCATAGTGGGTTTGCGTATTGGTCTTAAGCGGCGCTTCGGAGGGCTTGTTATAGTTGCGGGTGTTCTTGTAGTAGGCAATGTCCGTTGCGATCAATACTTTTTCCCGGCCGTGCTCCGGACAGTGTTTCACCATAAACACCTTATCCTGCTCAAAGATGATCTTGGCGTCTACCCGGCGCAGGCAGGCGCTGCAAAGGCTGATGGTAAAATCGTAATAGGTATAATCTTTTTCAGGCATATTGTTTCTGGATTAAGCGGGATGGAGCAATAATGGTACGGCCATAATATATCAGTCCGGCCAGGCAGGCCAGCTGTATGCTGCCGAGGCCAATAAAATAGCGGGCGCCGGGTTTAATAAAATCCAGCAGGAAACGGAATAACAGATATCCGATCATGAATAGCTGGAAGCGCGCTCCGCTGATCAATGTATATTTCTGTTGGATGATATATAACAGTCCGGCTAAGATCAATAGAAAGGCGATCTCATATAAGCTTACGGGATGCCGCAACAGCCCATCGCCCAGGTTCATGCCCCAGGGCAACGCGGTAGGCAGGCCGTAGGTCTCTTCATGCACGCCCATGCTAAAACAGCCTATGCGGCCAATGATAAGGGCCAGTATCAAGGGGTAGGTGAACAGATCTCCGGAGGATTGTTTTTCGCCAATAGCCAGCTTAATGCTTTCCACACCGGCCAGACCACCCAGCAGACCGCCTACGATGGTTTTGTTCTCATATATGTAGCGTAAGGGATTGGGGCCAGACCAGAGAGCCACCGGATCTTCCAGCGCGCCCAGTATACGGCTGCCCAGTAAGGCGCCGAATATAGCGCCAATGATCACCCAGAGCCGGTTAGGGTCCGGTAGCCTGTCGCCCTGCTGTTTGCGCAGGTACAGGAAATAGCGGAAGCCCAGGAACATGCCCAATGTTTCCGTTATGGCGTGTAACGGTATAGTTAATGTAAAAAGGGATACGTATACGGGGAAGTGCAAAGCCACTTATTTTTTTGACCTTCCTAAAGGTAATGTATATGGGTACAAAAAACTATGTTTCTTAAAAACGGGGTGATTACTTTTATAACGCTAATACAATTACTTATGAAGAGAACATTGTTATGGTGCCTGCTATTTGTGATAGCCGGCAGCGCGGCCGCTCAAACTCCGCTACAGGTAATGACCTTTAACATCCGTTATAATAACCCGGATGATAGCTTAAATGCCTGGCCTAACCGGAAGGACAAAGTTGCCGGTGAAGTATTATTCCATGAGGCTACCCTGCTGGGCATACAGGAAGGGCTGTATGACCAGGTAACAGACCTGCAGCAGCGCCTGCCGGGTTATAAATATATTGGCGTGGGCCGGGATGATGGTAAAACACAGGGCGAGTTCTCCGCCATTTTTTATGATACGGCGCGTTTGCAGCTTTTACAAAGCCAAACGTTCTGGCTGTCTACCACCCCTACGGTAGCGGGCAGCAAAGGCTGGGACGCCGCTATTACCCGGATAGTTACCTGGGGCCGGTTCCGGGATAAAAAGACCAACAAGGTGTTCTTCCATTTCAATACGCATTTTGATCACAAAGGCGAGGTAGCCCGGCGTGAGAGCGCGCACCTGTTGTTAAAACAGGTACATGCCATTGCCGGCAATACGCCCGCTATCATTACCGGCGACTTTAATGCCAGCCCGGATGATGAGCCTATCCGTGTAGTGATGGATAATGCTGATCCGCTGCATTTAACGGACAGCAAAGCGGTGAGTTTAACGCCGCATTATGGACCTACCGGTACTTTTAATGGTTTTAAGGCAGCGGAGCTTTCTGATAAACCGATTGACTATATTTTTCTGAAGGGCAGGTTCCGTGTATTGCAACATGCAACGCTCTCCCCTACCTGGCAGGGGCGTTTTTCTTCTGATCACTTTTCAGTATACAGTAAGCTGATCGTACAATAATAGCGGGAGTAAGCAAGAAAAAGCTCCATAAAAAAAGCAGGAACGGAGTAGCGGCCTGGCAAGTGGCTGCTTTCTCCTGTTCCTGCTCTCAACAGTTTTTATCTACATTCTATCAGTCACAACGCATGCAGCTTTCCCAGCCGTTCCTCATGCGTTTGCATTTGTCTTTATCCTTGTCCGGGCCATCCAGGTTGATAATGATAGTCAGGTGACCGCCGCTGAAGGTACCGTCGAAGTCGCCTAACTGCAGTTTAGCAGCTACGATCTTGAGGTCCAGTTTCAGCTTACCTTTCAGGGAGAGGCTGCTGTCGCCTACTACTACATCGCGGGCATCTGCCTTGAAGTTGATGGTACCAGCCAGGCGGATGCTGAAGGGGATATCCTTGCCGTCCCAGGTGATCTTGCCGCCCAGTATGGCAGCGGGGTTCTGCTCATCGCCAGCAGCAGTTACAGATAATTTCACAGATTTGTAAGTACCCTTGGGCAGCTCGATCATACCAATAAAACCAGCGGCTTTTAATACGTCTACCATCTGGTCGATCTTGGCGTTGAATTTTACCTGATCGTTGCCTTTTTTTGCCTCGAACTTAATCTCCCTTACCCGTACTTTCACTTCCGTCCAGGTGAAGTCGAACATCCTATCCGTAGTGGTCCTGGCCATTTCCGGCGTGTTGGTGATCTGGGCCATCCTTTCTATACCGGCAGCATCGCCCATGATGCTCGTGTTAGGATTGATAGCCTGCATTTCGTAGCTGAACTTGCCATCAGCGTTGGTGTTCTGCGGCTCGGAAGAATCTTGTTTGGAGCATGCGGATAAAAACAGCACTGACGCCAGGGCCAGTCCTCCGCACAGTTGGTGGAGTTTAGGTTGCATTTTGATATGGTTTTAATTTATAAGGAGTGTGAATTTTAGTTTACATAGGTGCGTGAAAATCCCGGGTGAAATTAAGTCTAAATTCTGAGAAAACGTTCAAACGCTCTCAGAATTTAGACAAAATTATTATACGTTAAAACGGGACAATGATATGATTATTGTAGACCCTGGCAATTATTGTTCTGGCTTAATACGTGTAGGCGTATCCTTTCCCTCCACGATTGACACGGCGCTTTTGGCAATGGCGTTGATGGTGTTGGTGATGTTTTCCATATCCAGGCTTTCCACCTCATCATTTACGGAGTGGTAGAGGCTGTCAGTATCTATCTGGTCTGTGGAGATAGTATGCGCGGGTACGCCTAAACGGGCCAGGGTGGCATTATCAGAGCGGTAAAACAGGTTCTGGTCCGGGTAAGGGTCCGGATGGAAGTGGAATACGGAGCCTTCCAGGTTACGTTGTAATATGGCGCCGAAATCAGATCTTTCGAAGCCGGTGATAAAGGCGCTGTTCTTACCAAATTTAGCTTCCTTACCTATCATCTCTATATTAAACATGGCCACTACTTTATCCGGGTTCATCTGTTGGGAAAAATAGCGGGCCCCGTAGCTGCCCATCTCTTCGCCTGTAAAGGCAGCGAAGATAAGGGTGCGGGCGGGTTTAAGCTGTTTATAGTAATTGGCCAGCATAATAACGGCGGTAGTGCCGCTGGCATCATCATCCGCGCCGTTGGCAATGCTATCCTGCTCTACGGGTTTGAGTATACCTATGTGGTCGTAGTGTGCGGAGAAGATCACGTATTCGTCCGGTTTGCTGCTGCCGGGGATTACGCCTACCACGTTAAAAAGCGGCACGGGGGTTACCTGCTGTCTTACTTCCAGGTTTACGCTGCGGATGGCGGTATCTGCCTCTTCCTGTAATACCAGTACCAGGTTGCCGCTGTCTGCCATCTGGATATTATCCTGCAGGTACTGGCGGTACTGGCTAAAGTTCTGGCGCTGCGCGGCGTCTACCCAGATGATGGTATTGCCTTTTTGCTGGCGCAGCTCCCGTACGCGGTTAAAGAAGTTATCCGCAGACCGGATATGCTGCTCCGCCACCTGGCCTTCCTGGTTCCAGCTGAGCTGTCCGGCGCTGCTTTTGATGATCACATTATCGGATATACGTTTTTCACCGTTGATGGTGAGCTGTATACTTACCGGCTTTATACGATACATGTAAAAAGTCTGGCGGTAACCCTTGGCGCCTTGCCAGGTCTGCAATCCAGCCTTCTGATATTCCTGTTCAATAAAGGTGGCTGCTTTGTCTATGCCGGGAGAAAATGTTTTGCGTCCCTGCATATCATCTGCCGCCAGCGTGCTTATAATGCGCCGCACTTCCGTGCTGCTGATCGTGTCTTGTGAGCGGGCTGGGGTGATGCTAAAGGCCATCGCAAAGACGGTTAACCATATCCTGTACATAGAATAAAATATTATAACACAAATAAACTAATATACTCATAAACAAGCAAACCCATACGGCCATAATTATGTATTTTTGAGCACTTTCAGTACAATATGTCCAATCCGCATTTAAGACCAGACGAGAACCGCCAGAGCGCAGCGGAAAAAGAGTTTGAGAACAGCATCCGCCCGAAGGAGATCATTGATTTCTCCGGGCAGGATCAGATCATTGAAAATCTGAAAGTGTTCATCAAAGCGGCCAAAATGCGCGGGGAGGCGTTGGACCATATCCTGTTCCATGGCCCTCCGGGGCTGGGTAAGACCACGCTGTCGCGCATTGTATCCAATGAGCTGGGCGTTAATATCAAGGAAACATCCGGTCCGGTGATAGAAAAACCGGGCGATCTGGCTGGCCTGCTGACCAACCTGGAGGAGCGGGATGTGCTGTTCATTGACGAAATACACCGCCTGAGCACTGTTGTGGAGGAGTACCTGTACTCCGCCATGGAGGATTACCGCATAGATATCATGATCGATACCGGCCCCAGTGCCCGTTCCATACAGATCAACCTACACCCCTTTACATTAATAGGCGCCACTACCCGCAGCGGGTTGCTGACTGCCCCCCTGCTCTCGCGGTTTGGCATCAAATCCCGGCTGGAGTACTATACTGCGGCCACCCTGCAGAAGATCATCTGGCGGGCGGCGGGACTGCTGGGGACCAAGATCACCTCTGACGCGGCTATGGAAATAGCGCGGCGCTCCCGCGGTACGCCCCGTATTGCCAATGGGCTGCTGCGCCGGGTACGCGATTTTGCGCAGGTGGTAGGCAATGGCACCATTGACCTGGACATCTCTAAATATAGCCTGAAAGCGCTGAATGTGGATGAATACGGGCTGGATGATATGGACAACCGGATCCTGAATGTGATCATTGAAAACTTTAAGGGGGGGCCGGTAGGTATTACGACTATTGCTACGGCGGTAGGCGAGGAAGCCGGTACGCTGGAGGAAGTGTATGAGCCTTTCCTGATACAGGAGGGTTTTATTAAACGCACGCCAAGGGGAAGAGAGGTAACGGAGAAGGCGTATACGCATTTGGGAAAGACGCCGGGTAAAGGAGCAGGCGGGTTGCTGTTTTAATATACTGATATCGTTATAAAATAAAAGAGCATTGTGATGATCACAATGCTCTTTTATTTTATAACGCCTGATCTAGTCTTTTACCACGAGGCGGAAGCCATTACCGTGGATATTCACTATTTCGATATTAGGATCGTCTTTAAGGTACTTACGCAGTTTGGCGATGTATACGTCCATGCTGCGGCCGTTAAAATAGGTATCGCTGCCCCAGATCTTCTTCAGCGCCAGCTCGCGGGGGAGCAGGTCGTTCTTATGCTCACATAACATACGCAGCAGCTCATTCTCCTTGGGAGAAAGGGTATGAGACTCGCCATCGTGCACCAGGGTGCGGAGACGGGCATTGAAGGCGTAGCGGCCTATAGCAAACTCATGTTGTTCTTCTTCCTTATTGCTGAGCTCCTGGTTACGTTTAAGGATGGCCCTTATTTTGAGCAGCAGCAATTCGCTATCGAAGGGTTTAACGATATAATCGTCTGCGCCCAGCTTATAGCCCTGGATGATATCTTCCTTCATGGTTTTTGCGGAGAGGAAGAACAGGGGAATATCGGGGTCTACGTCCCGTATCTCTTCTGCCAGTTTAAAGCCGTCCATATTGGGCATCATAATATCCAGCAGGCACAGGTCAAACTTTTCGCGCCTGAAGGCCGCCAGCGCCAGGATGCCGTCCCTGCAAAGCTCTACATCATAATCGTTCAGCTCCAGATAGTTCTTCAGCACCATGCCCAGGTTGGTATCATCTTCTGCCAGCAATATGTTTGGTTTACGCTCTTCCATAATACATACGGGTTATATAGTTTGAACAAATATAGAATATTATACCGCACCAAGGCGCCGGATTCAGCAAGGAAATGTTAAACTTTAAGCGGTTAGCTGTTGGCTTTTAGCCGTTAGCGCCTGGCCTTGACTATTGTTGTCCGCTAATTAATGCTACAAATAATGCGCCGGGGATCATTGGCTAAAAGCTAAGGGCTGTTTATCTATCTTTTGTCGATCAGCGAGGAAAGGGGGTAACGCAGGTTCTTGTAGTCCATCATATCCACTACAATGCTACCTACTGAAATAGCGCTCTGTACGCGCAGGGGGATCTTATTGGCGTCGTCGCTTACCCATACATCCATCTGTTCGCCGCCCTGGAACATGGTGCCTTTTATCAACAGGGGTTTAAACCGTATAGCCTTAAACTTGCCATAGCGGGTAGTTACCTCTTCCCTGCCCATGTAACGGATATAGATGTTATACACCTGATCATCCAGGAACATGAAAAAGGGTATCTTATCATTGGGCTTATACTTATTGAAGTCGATGTTGCGGGCGTAGTATACGGCGCTGACCACATCCTGTATACAGGCGGGCACTTTAAAGGTGCCGTTGGTGCTGGTGGCGGAGCCCTGCGCATGATCGAATACAACGTTGTTGTATATTTTATAACCGCCTTCGCTTACGTTGCGTATAAATTTGAGGGGTTGCATGGAGGCGGTATCAACGTAGCTTTCATATCTGTCGCGCACTTTGAAGAACCAGTCATAGGCGCGGTAGGTTTTACCGTCTCCTATCATGTGGTATACATCCCTGCCGTTCATTTTTTCGAGCAGGCAGCTGAAAGTGGCTTCGCCGGCGCCTACATATACGCCGCTTAACCGGTAATAAACTCTCATGGTCATGTTTTCTCCGGGGCGGAAACTACCATTTGTGATACCACAAAAATCACTTTGGGCCTTAACGGGATAACTTTGGACTAAACCTGCCAATAAGAATATGAGTATAAGATGCCTCATTGCTGGATCTATTTATCCTTAAAAATCTTTACTCCCAGTAGCAATAAACTTCCCAATATTGCCGGTAAGAGCAGGTTGACCAGCCAGATGCCGACTGTAGCGGCGATGATGGCGGCGGTATTGGCGCTTAACAGA
Organism: Chitinophaga agrisoli; assembly: GCF_008386695.1. Classification (GTDB taxonomy): domain Bacteria; phylum Bacteroidota; class Bacteroidia; order Chitinophagales; family Chitinophagaceae; genus Chitinophaga; species Chitinophaga agrisoli. The sequence goes on along the minus strand of NZ_VUOC01000001.1, from coordinate 1,604,930 downwards.
CCCAGGAAATACAAGCTGACCTTGCCTCTGAGACCTAATTCTACTACAGCAATGGTGGGGACCAGGGCCATTACCAGGTAGATCACTGCATTCATTAAAAAGCCTTGCCACCACAGCATTTCCACTCCAAACGTGTCTAACAAAATCAAATACTGTGCCGAGAAGACCACATAACGGCAGGCTGAAAGGAGCAACAGGTATTGCAAATCGGCGGTTGTATAGCGGGTTATGATCAATACAAACACCTTTGCTTTCCTTAGTACCGGGATTCTTTCGAATATTGCTACTATGATCTGTAACCGAAAATATAATAATATGGTCAAGGCGCCAATAACCACGAGCAAACCCAGTAAAATATTTTCCCAGAAGTTGGGGGCAAAATAGCCGTTCTCCTTGATCAGCCGGAAGTTGTTGATATAGTAGATGAGGCCTGTTAACCCAAAGATAATAGTAATAATGAGCTGACTGAGGCTTCCTACGACGGTGGCGGCGATGGATTTAAGCTTATTCTGGTTGCTCATATAGAGCATACGGCCACCGTATTCGCCTATACGGTTAGGGGTATTAATAGACAGTGATACCCCGGATAAAACGGCGCTGAAAGCCCGTAAAAAGGATACGTTTTCCAGGGATCTTACCAGCAGCTGCCATTTACGGGCCTCGAGCCCCCAGTTAAAAAACATTAATACAAATACGAGCAAGAGCGCCATGGCTCCCTTTTGGCGGAGGGTAAAAACCATCTGTTGGAGGGACGTTGCCAGGTCTGGCTGATGTTTTACCTGTATATATATGGACCAGGCCAACCAGCTAAAAAGGGCTGTGCCTAACAGGTAATTGAGAATTATTTTGGTACTTTTGTTCAGACATCAAGATTTTGGCAAAAATAAACCGCGGTTGGCAAACAAGTCAAAAATAATTCTTGGCATAGACCCGGGCACGCTGGTAATGGGATATGGCCTTATACAGGTACAAGGCAAAACTGCCACTCTTATAAAAATGGATGTGCTAAAACTCTCCAGTCGTAAGGACCACTATGAAAGACTGCAGCTCATCCATGCCTGTATCAACGACCTCATACGCTTACACAAACCGGATTGTTTCGCGATTGAAGCCCCCTTTTTTGGCAAGAACGTACAAAGTATGTTAAAGCTGGGCCGGGCGCAGGGTGTAGCCATTGCTACCGCCATGCATGCCGGGCTTACTGTAGCGGAATATTCCCCGAAGAAAGTTAAGCAATCGATCACCGGTAACGGCAATGCGGACAAGGAGCAGGTATGGCAGATGCTTCAGCGCATATTGCTGTTTACTGAAAAACCGGAGTACCTGGATGCCACGGATGCGCTGGCAGTAGCAGTTTGTCATTTTTTCCAGGATTCAAACCCTCTTTCCAGCCTGCCTAAAGGGAAGGGCTGGGAAAAGTTTATCCAGCAGCACCCGGACAGAGTAGCAGGGCTGTAGTTTAACTGTCCCGCAGGTAGCGGGAGACTGCAAATGACTGAATACAAACTGGTTTAAACATTCCTTCGCTAAAAAGGTTATTTCTAAAATTGAGAAATTGTATTTACTTTGACTAAAAATCATCTTCATAACTCCATGATAAAATGGGCCGGGGGGATAGCGCCATTACTATGATGATTACCTTTAATACCGGATTATGGTAGAAAATGTGACATTTTACATTAATCAGCATCACTGCAACTATGAAAGCTAGAATCCTATTTGTGGAAGATGATCAGCATGTTGGTACGGCTACAAAGCGAAGGCTGGAAGAGGCCGGCTATGAGGTTAGGCATTGTACTGACGGGACGATGGCCTGGGAGGAATTCCAGCATAAGACATTCGATATATGCCTTCTGGATGTAATGATCCCCAAAAAAGCCGGCAATATTGAAAAGGGCGCCTCAGACCATGGGTTTGAGCTGGCCAGGCAGATCCGCAAGAAGAATGACGTCATACCCATCCTGTTCATCACCTCTAAATCGATGGTAGAGGATAAGATCGCCGGTTTTAAGACCGGGGCGGATGATTATATTACCAAACCTATTAACATCCAGGAGCTTTTCCTGCGCATAGAGGTATTCCTGAAGCGGACCAAAACCATGCTACAGGCTACCCAGGCGGCCAAGCCTTCTCAGTATATTATAGGGAAGCTGACCTTTGACTATGCGGATCTGCGCCTGCATGACAGCACCCAGCAGAAGTCCTTTACCCTTACCCAAAAGGAGGCAGACCTGCTCCGGTACCTGTGCGATAACGTTAACAAGGCCCTTAAACGCGAGGATATCCTGTTTAATGTATGGGGAAAGGACGACTATTTCCTGGGACGCAGCATGGACGTGTTCATTACCAAGCTACGGAAGTATTTTAAATCAGACCCTGACATAAAGCTCGAGACCCTGCATGGTGTAGGTTTCCGTTTTAATGTGCCCCATACGCCTAATGTGTCAACATCTCTGCCCTGATCTTCTCCTGTATTGCTTTGAACTCCGCCTCTGTCAACTTTAGTTTGGGACGTGCAAAATTCATATCATCCGCCGAATTGATGGGGATAAGGTGCATATGCGCATGTGGCACTTCCAGTCCTACCACGCTGATGCCTACCCGGTTGCAGGGGAAAGAGCGTTCCAGCGCTTTGGCAATGGGCCGGGCAAATACCAGCCATTCGCCCAGCAGCTCGTCCGGCACATCAAAGAATTTGTCCACCTCTAATTTAGGCACTATCAAGGTATGCCCTTCCACGAGGGGAAAGATGTCCAGGAAGGCATAGAACCTGTCATTTTCCGCTATCTTATAACTGGGGATCTCGCCTTTGATGATCTTGGTAAACACTGAAGCTGACATTGGGTTTGCGGTTTTAGATGAATGATGCCCCCTGTGAACGGGGTATCCCAAAGCTAAATCGTAAAACTGAAATAAAAAATCCCGGCCTGGTGGCCGGGACTTTTTGTGGATTGTATCAGTATTTCATACGTGGATTGCTATCAGATCAAACGCTGATATTATCTATCTTGAATTTGAGATTTCCATTGGGCGCCTGTACATCGGCGATATCACCCACTACCTTACCTAGCAGCCCTTTCCCGATGGGAGAGGTAACAGAGATCTTGCCGGCTTTCAGATCGGCCTCTGTTTCGGACACCAGCTGGTAGGTAACCGTTTTTTTATTGGCTACGTTGGTGATGGTCACTTTACATAATATAGAGACCTTTGAAATATCGATAGAATCCGCCTCTACTACCCTGGCGGTAGCGATGGCATTTTCAAGTGAAGCTATTTTTGCTTCGTGGAGCCCCTGAGCTTCTTTAGCCGCATCATATTCAGCATTCTCTTTCAGATCACCTTTCTCCCGCGCCTCTGCAATGGCCCTGGCAATTTCCGCCCTACCCTTGCCCTTAAGCCCGCTCAGCTCATCTCTCATTTGCTCAAGGGTTTCTTTCGTGACATAGTTGACGCCAGACATAACTTTTGGGTTTTAGAAATAAGAAAAAAAAATCAACGCCTCCATTTTCACAGAAGCGTTGTTTACTATGTTTGTATATCGGCAAATATAACTATTTTAAATTATCAGCCAACTTAAATTCCCAACTTATCCAACACATATTTAGGCATTTTAATACTTGCCTCGTGGGAGTATCCGGCGATGTGCGGAGTAAGGACTACATTGGGTAATTCGAGCAGCCGGTGGAACTGTTGCTGCTCTGCTTCGCTGTAGGTGGCCAGCTTTTCATTCTCCAGCACATCCAGGCCCGCGCCGGCCAGGGTACCGTTTTCCAGGGCGGCTATGATATCAGGGGTGTTTACGATCTTGCCCCGTGCGGTATTCAAAAACCATACGGATTTTGCAAAGGATTTAAAGAAGGCGGCGTTGGCCAGGTGGCGGGTCTCTTCTGTAAGGGGCAAGTGTACGCTTACTACGTCTGCCCGCTTAAACAGTTCTTCCATAGTGGCTTCCCTTACGTTGCCGGTACTGAAGCCTTTTTTGTATTTATCGTAGGCCAGGATCTCCACGTCAAAGCCCTGCAGCTTATGGGCAAAGGCCGCGCCGGTGTGGCCATAGCCAATGATGCCCACGGTCTTACCATTGAGCTCATGACCGCGGTTGCCATCGCGCTCCCATATGCCGCGGCGCAGTTCCAGGTTGCTTTTCAGCAGGTTGTTCATGAGCATCATGAGCATGCCCAGGGCCTGCTCCCCTACTGCATCGCAGTTGCCTTCCGGGCTGCTTACGCAGCGGATGCCTTTACTTTCCGCATAGGTCACGTCTATCAGCTCCATACCGGAGCCCAGGCGGCCTATCCATTCCAGCTGGGGGGCGTTGTCTATAAAGGCGGGATCTATTTTGAGGCGGGTGGTCACGATCAAACCGGTGCAGTCGTGCACCAGGCTGCGGGCTTCGTCATAGGTGACGGAGGGCTGGTAGATCACCTCGTATCCGCTTTGTTCGAGTCTGTTTATGAGATATTCGTGTACTTTGGCTGTGATTAAAGCTTTCCGTTTCATTCTTTCTCTTGTTTGTCTTTTATGGGCGGCCTATCATATCATCTTATGTGATAATGCGACAAAATCTGCCACTGTCAGCTCTTCCGCTCTTTTAGTGAAGAGGCTGTCCTGTAAATATTCCTTATCAAATAATGGTTTTAGCGGGTTGCGCAGTTGTTTGCGGCGCTGGTTGAAGGCAGTTTTCACAAGGTTGAAGAACTTGCGCTCGTTGGCAATATCATACTGCTGCTCCAGGCGGGTGCACCGTATAACGGAGGATTTTACCTTGGGCGGAGGCATAAAACACTGTTCATGCACTTCGAACAGGTACTCTACCCGGTACCAGGCCTGCATAAGCACGCTGAGGATGCCGTAGTCCTTATTTCCGTGGCTTGCAGCTATGCGCTGGGCTACTTCTTTCTGGAACATACCTACTACCTGGGGCACCTGGTCCTTCCATTCCAGCACGCGGAACATGATCTGGGTAGAGATATTATAGGGGAAATTGCCTATTACGCTAAAGGGGCCCTCAAAGGGCGGGGGCATATCCAGGAAGCTCTGGTTGATCAATTTGCCCTGGATCTCCGGGTAGGTTTTCTCCAGGTACTGTACCTTTTCCGTATCCAGCTCCACGGCTTTAAAGTCAATACCGGGCAACTGCAGGAGGTATTTGGTGATGGCGCCCGCACCGGGGCCAACTTCGAGCACTTGCTGCCCCTGGATCACAGGTAAAGCCTCTACGATCTTCCTGCACATATTCTCATCTTTCAGGAAGTGTTGGCCCAGTGATTTCTTAAGTGTGTACATGATTCCGGCAAAGATACCAAATACCGCATTCTAAATGCCGGGATTTGATATCTTTGTGTTTTGTCACACACATGAGCAACACGCATACCAACAAACCAGTAATCGGCATTACCGTAGGCGACATCAACAGCATCGGTACGGAGATCGTTATCAAGACCTTTACAGATAACAGGATGCTGGAGTTTTGCACCCCGGTGATCTTTGCTTCCAATAAGACCATCAACTTCTACCGGAAGCTGATGAATGAAAGCACCTTTAATTACCAGAGCCTGAAAGAGCTTACCCGCCTGAACCACAAGCAGGTAAACGTTTATAACTGCTGGGAAGAAGAAGTGCAGATCACCCCGGGGGTATTGAATGACATTGGGGGTAAGTATGCGGCCCGCTCCCTGGCCGTGGCCATCCAGTGCCTGAAGGACGGGATCATACAGGGCCTGGTAACAGCGCCCATCCATAAGAAGAATATACAAAGCGCCAATTTTGACTATACTGGGCATACCCCTTACCTGCGGGACGCCTTCAGCGCCAAAGACGTGCTGATGTTCATGACGGCCGATAATATGCGCATAGGCCTGCTGACGGAGCATGTGCCGGTAGCGGAAGTAGCGCAGTATGTAACCAAAGCCAATATCCTGGGCAAGCTGCTACTGATGAAAGACAGCCTGGTAAAGGATTTTGGTATAGACAGCCCCCGGATAGCAGTGCTGGGCTTAAACCCCCATGCCGGCGACGACGGGCTGATAGGGCAGGAAGAGATCAAAGAGATCGCACCCGCCATTGACCAGGCTAAAAACAACGGCATCCTTGCCTTTGGCCCCTATAGCGCAGACGCATTCTTTGCCCGTAACATGTACGCCCAGTTTGACGGCGTACTGGCCATGTACCATGACCAGGGCCTTATCCCCTTTAAATCACTGGCCAGCGGCGAGGGTATCAACTATACCGCCGGGCTGCCCATTGTACGTACCTCCCCCGACCACGGCACCGCTTTTGACATTGCCGGTAAGAACCTGGCAGACGCCGCCTCTTTCCGTCAGGCTATTTTCAGTTGCCTGGATATCCTGGAGAAACGGGAGACCTATGCGGAGAACACGCAAAATCCGTTGAAGAAGATGGAACTGGCGTCGGAGTCACTGACTGCCAAAAGCTCATAATTAATAGCTGTTAGCTGTTAGCTACTGGCTGCTGCTAACAGCTAGATCTAGATATGGAATGCCGTTATTTCCATGAGGCCATCGCCTGGCTGGTGGTAGCGTTCGTTATGGCCCACCATCCTGTGCTCTGCTGCCTGCATATCGTAGATACTGTTTACCTCTGCCTGTAACAGCTCCAGCATATTCAAGATCTTTTTACGGCTATATAAGTGAAAGGTGATCTGCAACGCCTTTTCTGCCAGCGCCTGCAGCTCCTTACCTACCTGGCGGAATGCCGGTGAGGGTATATCTTCTTCTGTGAGCATATAATCCATGATCACTGTATTCCGCGCGTTCTTAGTGGAAAAGCACTGCATTATATCGCGGAACTGTTCTTCCGTGATATAGTGGATAATGCCTTCGAATACGATGAGCGTAGGCTGAGCGGCATCATAACCCGCATCGCGCAGCTGTCTTTTGAGCTGTATGGTGTTGGTGATATCTGTCTGGATAGTCACCGGCAGGGGCATTTGGGGGGCTATCTTGTGGTAGATGGTGGCTTTTTCATTCATCCAGGCCTGGTCTACCTCATAAATGCCGCTGATGTGGAGGGGATAGTCCGCGGCCAGCTGCAGGCCCAGGGGATCCAGCCCCGCGGCAATAATACAGATCTGCTGCCGGGGGTAGCGGCTAATGAACTGACTAACCAGGTAACGCACCATCTGCTTACGCAGCTGAATCACATATCCAAGATGGGAGGTTACCTTGTTAACAGCGGTGACCAGGGTCTGTACAGCACTGAGGTCCATATGCTGCATGTATTCACCGCTTAACCCGTCTTTATACAGGTCTTTTACATACGACAGTACAAGGGCTGAAGTGGGAGCCACTCGCAGCCTGGTTTCAGGGGTATTCATGGGAGTAACATTTCGTGAATGAAAGGGCCGATCCGATGGCTTCTTATAAAATTAACCGTTACAACTGAAGTGAGACTGCAGTTGGGACCAGCGGTCACCTGCCTTTACCGGCGTTCTGGCAGGGTTGTATGGAGGCTACGATCATTAACAGGTCATATATTATATAAAGCCACCGGCGCCCTGGTATGCGACTGCATCAGGGCGCCGGTATTGCTTATATATATGCTTTCCTTATTTAGCTTCTCCGTTCAGCAGCTGTTTTGCCTGCGCTTCCCCCCAATGCGGTTCTATATTGCTGGCAGGTTTAAAGGCGGCAAATTTCTGCAGGGCTACCTGTAAAGTTTCCCTGGCCTTTGCCTTATCGCCACCATAGGCTTCCGGTGTAAAGTAGAGGGCCTGACCTTCCAGCAGGTATACGCGGGGATTTTCCGGGTTCAGCTGTTTGGCTTTCTGGATCATCATACCAGACTCGGGGCCATATTGCGCGCCGCGGCTGGGCGGATCTACCATGATACGGGCAGAAGCCACCAGTGATTTGATACAGGCTATTTCATCGCTGTTCTTCTTCAGGGAATCGGCTTTGTTGATGTTAGCCTCTGCCCTGTCTGCCAGCGGATCTATCTTGCTCTTATCCTCCTGCACAAAGGCCGTCATTACCTGCGCAAAAGCCGCATAGTAGTAAGGCAGCCATTCAGTTTTTTCTGTAGCGGCTATGCGCTCAAAAACATTGGAGATATCCTGCAGGGTTTGCGGATTATAGCTGGCGCCATCATCCAGGAGGGCGACCTGTTTGGTCATTGCATCCTGGTACTGCGAGCTCTGGGCCCTGGCTGACATTGCCACGCTGGCCGTTAAAAGAAGGAAAAGGAACTGTTTCATAACTGTTGTTTTATAGTTTGGCTTTATGTGTATTGATAATTTACAGGTTATTGATGACATCCTGCCGGTTATCGATCCCAAAGTTCATGAACATACCAATGAACAGGAAGCGGGGGGCGTTGGGCACAATCTCTTCGCGGCGCAGTTTATCTGTTGAGTAGCGGTACCCGTAGACCTGTTTAATATCAAACACATTGGTAACGGATAATACAAACACGGTGAAGGCCTTGCCCACCGTAGTAAGATAACTGGCGCTCAAACCTAATGTATTAAAATCGATGGTCCGCTCAGACATAAATTTACTTTCCGGCAGGTTAGGGTTGTAATACGGCCGGCCGCTGGCGTAACTGTAGGTTAGCCCGATATTGGTGGTGATCTTAGGGATGTATTTCTTTACCACCAGGCTCGCGGTATGTTTGGCCGCAAAATCCGGCTGCACCTCAAAAGGATAAAACAGGTAGTTACGTTTGGTATCCAGGAAGGAATAAGAGATCCAGTAATCCACGTTCTTAAATGTCTTACGATCCCGCCAGAACAGCTCTATACCTTTAGCATAGCCGGTACCCATGTTGGAAGTGTCCGGCACTGTTTTTACCAGGTCTTTGTACTTCTTATAGAAGGCCTCCACACGGAAGGTGTAGTCCATGGATACGCGCTGGAAACTGGCGATGTAATGGGTAGCCTTCATATAGTCCAGATCCCGCTGGTAACGCAGGTATTGCGGCTCCGGCTTCTGGTAGTAGTCCCCATAGGCCAGGGAGAACTGGCTGTAATCATTGAGCTTATAGGCCAGCGAAGCACGCGGCGCCCAGTTTACTTTAGACAGCACGGAAGAATATTCCATACGTCCGCCAACACGGCCCACGAACTGCGGCGTAAAGTAGATATCGCTTTCTGCAAAGGCGGCGGTATAGTTATCTACATAGTTGGCCTGGTAATTATTGAAGGCGCCCCGCTCTGCTGCATACTGATATTCTCCGCCCAAACGCAGCATGGAAAAAGCGCCCAGGCTTTTGGTGAGCATCAACCTTAGCTGGCTCAGCTCTGAACGGTTGCGGATATTGGCGGGCGCGGTTTTCCGGATGGTATCGATCTTAATTTTATCATCATTTGTGCTGAAGGAGAAACCTGTTTGCAAACGCCAGCCGCTACCCAGGCTTTCCCGGTAAGTAAGGTTGGTATAAATGTTCTGGTTACGTACGTCAGACTGCTCCTGGTACCCCGGGTATTCTGTGCTATTTTTCCTAAAGCCCATACGGCTCCAGTTACCATAACCGTAGAACTTTATCATGCCGGTAGAAGAAGTCTTATGCCGGAAATTGGCAGAAGTTCCCAGTATTTCCGGGCCCATGGTAGGCTCCTGCCGGGGCCTGGCGATGTTGAAGTAAGGGGCCAGATTGGTGTAGTCTGCCTCTATGCCGTAGGAGGTCTTTTTATCCTTTGAGAGCTCGTCCAGTCCGCCGTTGACGCCTATCAGCGAAGCGCCCAGGCTGTACGAGGAGCGTGCCGGGAGGTCTTCTGATTCTAATATCAGCGCAGAAGACAGGCCCTGGCCGTATTGGGCGGAGTACCCGCCGCTGCTGAATGTTGTTCCCTTGAACAGGAAGGGGGAGAAACGGCCCCTGCCCGGTAAATCTGGCAGGCTGGTGTAGAAAGGGTTCCTTACCAGCAGGCCGTCTATGAAGATCTGGGTTTCGTAACCGGTACCGCCGCGAACGAACAGGCCTTCGCGGTCGTTGGTCTGCTGGGCGCCGGGAAGGGTTTTTAATGCGTTGACGATGTCGGCGGTAGCGCCGGCGGTGGTTACTATATCGAGTGGTTTGAGCACGGTATTTTTGCGATCATTGCTGGCTTCAAAGCTGCCGGCGGAGATAGTGACTACTTTGAGCTCGTTAATGGCTTCTTTGAGCGTTAGGTTGAGTTGCAACGGGCCGCTGATCGTAGTGGGTTGTTCCAGGGTCTTGTAGCCTATGAGGCTGGCGGAGATGACCTGGGCGCCGGTGGCGGTGGTGGTGAAGGAGAAGCTGCCGTCTGCGGCGGTAGTGGCGCCGTCGTAAGTACCTTTTATGTAGATGTTGACGCCGGGGAGCGGATGTTTTTTAGCGTCCGTGATCTTGCCAGTTAGTTTTTGTTGTGCCAGCAGGAAGGCGGGGATGCAAGTACAGATTATGAGGTTAAGGCAGTGTTTCCACATTGTTGGCGGGATTTGGATTCGGATCAAAACTAATTTAGTTTATGGTGGAAACCAAGGTGGGCGGAGGGGTATTCGGTTAAGGAAGGGGGTGGAGGCGGTGAAAGCGGGGAGGAAGGCGGTGAAATTTGGTTATGCTGGAAGTGGGTGCTGTGGCGGGAATGGGGCTGTTCCTCTGTGGGTGAATGGGCGGAGGGGACGGAAATGGGCTATGCCGGCAGCGTTCCTCTGTGGGGCTGCGCCTGCCGCGGGACTTTCGCTGGGCAAGCTGGCTGCATGAACCCGCGCCAGCCAAGGCCCCACCGAGGAACCTGCCGGCAACGCAGCGTGCACGCATGGCCAAGGGGGGAGGCTGTAAGGCGGTTCTCCGATAGTATGTTGGTGTATCTCATCACCAGCTCCCATCAGCGTTAGCTGTAACCATTACCTACCATTACCCATGAACATTACTTATCGACCGTTACCCATTTACGGTTAGCCGTTGCCCATTGACTATCTTCTAATTCTTTAAAACAAAAATCCCGGCCAATTGACCGGGATTATGTTTATGCTCAATGTTGTATTACATGATTACATGATTGCATGATTACGATTATGCTGCGATCATGTGTTGTATGCTTTATGCGAATCTTGGCTTCAGTTCGTTGGCCAGGGCTTTCATCTTGTTCAGACTGTCGTCTGCGAGGTTGCCCTTTTTGAAATCGGCCAGAACTTCGGGGAGGCGCACTTCCATTTCGTGCAGGAAGGCTTCTTCGAAGGCCCTTACGTTCTTAACGGGTACTTCGCGGAGCAGGCCCTGGGTACCCAGGTAGATCATGGCTACTTGCTTTTCAACGCTGTAGGGGTTGAACTGTGCCTGTTTCAGGATCTCCACGTTACGGGCGCCTTTGTCCAGTACTGCTTTGGTAGCAGCATCCAGGTCGCCACCGAATTTGGAGAAGGCCTCCATTTCGCGGTATTGTGCCTGGTCCAGTTTAAGGGTACCGGCTACTTTCTTCATGGATTTGATCTGTGCGTTACCACCTACGCGGCTTACAGAGATACCCACGTTGATGGCGGGACGGATACCGGCGTTGAACAGGTTGGACTCCAGGAAGATCTGTCCATCGGTGATGGAGATCACGTTCGTGGGGATGTATGCGGATACGTCACCAGCCTGGGTTTCGATGATCGGTAATGCGGTCAGGGAACCACCACCTTTTACCAGGTGTCTGATAGACTCCGGCAGGTCGTTCATCTGGCTGGCAATTTCATCGTTGGCGATAACTTTGGCAGCACGTTCCAGCAAACGGCTATGCAGGTAGAATACGTCACCAGGGTAGGCTTCGCGGCCCGGAGGACGACGCAGCAGCAGGGACACTTCACGGTAAGCAACGGCCTGTTTGGACAGATCATCATAGATGATCAGGGCAGGACGGCCGGTGTCACGGAAGAATTCACCGATGGCGGCGCCAGCGAACGGAGCGTAGAACTGCAGCGGAGCAGGCTCTGAAGCGGAAGCGGCTACGATGGTAGTGTAAGCCATAGCGCCGTTCTCCTGCAGGGTTTTCATTACACCTGCAATGGTGGAGGCTTTCTGGCCAATGGCTACATATATACAATATACAGGCTTGCCTGCATCGTAAAATTCTTTCTGGTTAATGATGGTGTCGATACAGATGGCAGTTTTACCGGTCTGACGGTCACCGATCACCAGCTCACGCTGGCCACGGCCGATGGGGATCATGGCGTCGATCGCCTTGATACCTGTCTGCAGCGGTTCTTTTACCGGCTCACGGTAGATAACGCCGGGGGCTTTACGCTCCAGGGGCATTTCATACAATTCGCCGGTGATAGGGCCTTTACCATCGATAGGCTGACCCAATGTATTTACCACGCGGCCTATCAGTCCTTCGCCCACTTTAATAGAGGCAATCAAACCGGTACGGCTTACTTTATTTCCTTCTTTGATATTACCGGATTCCCCCATCAATACCACACCTACGTTATCTTCTTCCAGGTTCAGGGCGATTGCCTTTACACCGTTCTCGAACTCTACCAGCTCTCCGTAACGTACATTGTTCAGTCCATATATACGGGCAATACCATCGCCCACCTGCAACACTGTACCCACCTCTTCCAGGTCGGCAGCAGCATTGAAGTTGCTTAACTGCTGGCGCAATATCGCCGAAATTTCATCAGGTTTTATCTCAACCATAATCAGTTATGTTTTTAAAAAAGGGTCGTTAAAGTATGTAAATTATAACGACAACAGCTTTGCGTGTACGCAGCGGCTGCTGTGAATGTTTTATCTAATTTCCGGAACGTAGATGTTCTCGGTAAACTGTTTTTTGATATCCTTCAGATCACGCTGAATGGAAGCATCAAACAGTTTATCATCTGTTTCTAATACGAAACCACCTATTAAATCAGGTTCCACGGCCGTTTCCATTTCCACGATCCTATCAGTACCGGCGGCCACTTTCTGTTTGATGGCGCCGAGGATAGCAGGATCGAGGGGTACGGCGGTGGTGATCTTCACCTTGCTGATGTTCTTGAGCTTATTGTATTGCTGCAGGAATTCAGTGGCTATCTCCGGCAGGTTGCCTTCGCGGCCCTTTACCACCAGCAGGTTGATGAAAGCGGTGATGATGGGGCTTACCTTACCTTCCAGTATGGCGGCCAGTATCTTCTGTTTCTTGTCCGGTTTAATGATCGGGCTTTTCAGCAAATTCGTTACATCGCGGTTGCCCTGGGCGATCTGTTGCAGTACCAGCATGTCTGCGTGCACCGCTTCCAGCTGGCCTTTTTCTACGGCCAGATCCACCAAAGACTTTGCATACCGGGATGCTAAACGGGGATTTTGCATAATTTATTAATGTGCTGATGTGCTGATATGCTAATGTGCTAATGAAAAAGAAGTATTCTAAGTAATTAGCACATTAGCATATTAGCACATTGGTTAATTTAATTTAATGCTTTCTGCCTGTTGTTTGATATACTGTTCCTGGGCAGTTTTGTCGGACAGTTCTTTGCGGAGCACTTTCTCTGCCACTTCGATCACGAGGGAACCTACCTGGTTTTTCACGTCGGTGAGGGCAGCCATCTTCTGGTTTTCGATGGCGGTGTACGCTTCGTTAATGATCTTTTTGGCTTCTGCCTGTGCTTGTGTCTTGGCTTCGCTGATGATCTGGTCTTTTGCTTCCTTGGCTTCTTTCAGGATCTTGCTCCTTTCTGCTTTAGCTTCTGCCAGTACATGCTCATGCTCTGCCTTCATCTGCGCCATTTCTTCCTTTACCCTTTCTGCTGCAGCAATGGATTCGGAGATCGAGGTTTCCCTTTCCTTTAAGGTAGAGAGGATGGGTTTCCATGCGAATTTCTTCAGGATGAAGAAAACGATGAGAAATATTATGAATGAAATGGTAAACAAGCCTAAGGCCGGCTGTAACAGATCCATGATGTATAGTTTAAATTACTGATTTACTGGTTGATGTATTACATGTGCTGTAATACAATTACTGCATCCTTTGCCCTGTGCGCCGGATGCAGTAATAAGTTTTTGGCTTACAGCACAACTGCCAACAGACCTGCGATAACGCCGAACAGGGCAACACCCTCTACCAGCGCAGCAGCCAGGATCATGTTTGCACGGATGTCGTTAGCAGCTTCGGGCTGACGAGCGATGGATTCCAGCGCGCTTTTACCGATGTTACCTACACCGATACCAGCCGCGATAGCAGCAATACCAGCACCAATAGCACCACCAGCTTTAGCCAGACCAGCAGCAGAAGCAGCGGCAACAGCAGCAGCATCCGTAGCCTGCATTAAAATTGTTAAAAGAGCCATGATTGTTATATGTATTTAATTAATGAATGTTTTAGTCCGCAATCTGTAACCGGCAGCGCTGGTCGTTGGCAAAGGTTGTATACCATCGGCCCGCTGTCCGGGTGCTACATTTTAGTGGTGGTGCTCGTCATGCGCGCCTTCCATAGCCTGACCGATGAACACGGCCGTAAGGTTGGCGAAGATGAAAGCCTGGATAAAGGCCACCAGCAGTTCCAGCATCATCATCACGATATTGAATACAATGGTGATGGGTAAGAAGCCGTAGCCGGCCGCTTTATTCAGGGAACCAAATATAAATACCAGTGAAATAATGCTCAGGATAATAATGTGACCGGCCAGCATGTTGGCGAACAACCGGATCATCAGGGAGATAGGCTTAGTGAATACGCCTATCAGCTCCACCGGCGCCAGGATGAATTTTACGCCCAAGGGTACCGGAGGGTTAAAGATATGCCCCCAGAAATGTTTGTTGGAGCTGAACAGGATGGCGATGAAGCTGATGATCGCCAGCGCCGCTGTTACTGCCAGGTTGCCAGTTACGTTGGCAGAGCCGGGTAACAGGCCCAACAGGTTATTAATGAGGATAAAGAAAAATATTGTTAATATAAAGGGTGTGAATCTTTCGTAGTGTTTGCCGGGGATATTGGGTTTTACCACTTCATCGCGCATGAAGATGATCACCGGCTCCATCAGGCTCTGGAAGCCTTTGGGCGCCTGTTTGGAACCGCGGATCCTGTACGCCTTAGCTACATTCAGCATCAGCACCACCAGCAGGATGGCGGCTATGAGCATAGAGGTGATGTTCTTGGTCATGGAAAAGTCGTAGATCGTTTCACCGGTAAGGTTATCGTTGCCGTCTACAGCGACCACGCTTCCTTCCAGGTATTTATTGGGATCCAGGCCTTTCTCGTGCAGGTAGTGGCTGTTTATCAGGCGGTAGCCATCAAAAGCGGCGTGGCCATGTTCGAACCTGGAGGAAGAGAATACAGACAGGCCTCTCTCTTTATTGTAGATGATCACCGGCAGGGGTAAGGTAACAGGGGTGCTACCAAAGTCCATTAAATGCCAGTCATGGGCGTCTTTTACGTGGCCCAGGATCACTTCCTTAGCGTCGAATCCTTTCTTTTTTTCGCCGGCAGCTTCCGCCCCATCCTTTTCTTGCCGAACTTCAGCATCTTTTGTTGATTCTTCTCCAGGATGTTGGGCATAAGCTACAGAGCTAACACCAATTATGTTTAGGGCTAGTAAGAGCGCTATCAGACTATGTTTGAACAGATTGCAGGAAATCACCGTTTTCTGAAATTTTGCGCAAAGATAATCGATTTTAACTCAAAACGAAGCCGCGTTGGAAAAAAACGAGCGTATATAGTTAACTAATGGAATTACAGGCGTTTAACTATAACATTATTTGTGCTGCCACGGGCCTCTCCGGCATAAAAAAACCGTCCCGTTTTAGCGGAACGGCGTTGGTGGTACACAGTTATTACTTAAATGAGATATATTTCTGCTCAAGGCCCAGGATCTTATTAAAGAAATCCTATATCCGCGGCGCCACTACGTCCATATCTACATATTTACTGTCTTCTTGAACTGCATGCTATGCAGCTTGTAGTAAAATCCTTCTTGTTTCAGCAACTCCTCATGCGTACCCATTTCCCTGATCTCGCCCTTATCCAGCACAATGATCTTGCTGGCTTTGCTGATAGTGCTTAAACGGTGGGCGATCACGATGGAGGTACGGTCGGCGATCAGTTTGTCGATGGCCTGCTGGATCAGCATCTCTGATTCAGTATCCACGGAGGAGGTGGCCTCGTCCAGGATGAGGATAGCGGGATTGTACAGCAGCGCCCGCACAAAGGAGATCAGCTGGCGCTGACCCAGGGAGAGGGTGCTGCCCCGTTCCATTACCTGGTAGTCGTAGCCGCCGGGCAGCTGCATAATGAATTCGTGCATGCCAATAAGGCGGGCTGCCTGCTCCACCTGCTCGCGGGAAATGGCTGCGTTACGGAGGGTGATGTTTTCGTAAATGGAACCGGAGAACAGGAACACATCCTGCAGCACCACCCCTATCCTGCTGCGCAGCTCTGCCAGGGCATAATCCCGGATATTGATCCCATCCAGCTTTATCTGGCCCTGCTGGATCTCGTACAGGCGGTTCAGTATGCTGATGATGGTGGTTTTGCCGGAGCCGGTATGCCCTACAATGGCGATGGTCTCCCCCGGTTTGGCGTGGAAGCTGATGTCTTTGAGCACATAACGGTCTTCCGTATAGGCAAAGGATACGTGATCAAACAGGATATCGCCCTGCATATTGGCGGCTTTTTCCTTGCCGTTGTCCGGGATGTGATCATCGCTGTCCAACACCTTAAATACGCGCTCGCTGGCCACCATGCCCATTTGCAGGGTGTTAAACTTGTCTGCCAGCACCCGCAGGGGGCGGAAGAGCAGGTTGAGGTACATGATAAAAGCGATCATCACGCCCTGGGTTACTTCGTAGCTGAGCACTTTGTTGGCGCCCCACCATACCATGAGACCCAGGGAAATGGCCAGGATAATTTCCACTACGGGGAAGAAAACGGAGTAGGCGAAGATGGCGTCTATATTGGCATTCCGGTGATCCTTATTGATCTGTTTAAAGCGGGCGTATTCCCGTTTTTCCGCGGAAAAGGCCTGTACTACCACCATGCCCGTGATATGCTCCTGCACAAAGGCGTTCAGGGCCGCTACGGCATTCCTTACGCGGTGAAAGGATTTGTTCACGCTTTCCTTGAACATCCAGGTGGCAATGATCAATATGGGGAACGGGGAAAGACTGATGAGCGTAAGCCGCCAATCCTCGATGAACATCACTGCCAGGATGGCTACGATCATCAGCAGGTCTGCCACAATGGAGATGATGCCTTCAGAAAAAACATCATTTATGGCTTCTATATCGTTGATGGTGCGGGTTGTAAGGGTACCAATGGGGGTGCGGTCAAAAAAGGCGAGGTTTAGCCGTACCACCTTGTTGTAAACGGTTACCCGCAGGTCTTTTACCACGGACTGGCCCAACCAGTTGGTGAGGTAGGAGAAAAAGAAACGGACCACGGTCTCTATCAGCAGCAACCCTATCTGCACCAGGGTGATGATCACCAGCATCTGCATCCAGCGCCCGGCAATGTACTTATCTACGGTTACCTGGATCAGGTAAGGGCGCAGGGGCGACAGTACCGCCAGCACAATGGTTAACACCATGGAAAGGTAAAAAGAGCGTTTATAGGGAACTGCAAAACTGAAGAGGCGCCGCAACAAACTGAAGTCAAAAATCCGCTTGATAGTTAAATTCTCCATGAGGCAAAGATAATTATTAGCGGTTAGCCGTTAGCCAGTTAGTGATTGGAGCGGGGGTTAAATAATTAGCCGCTGACCATTAGTGATTGCTAATCTCCTAACAGCCAGCGGCTAAACAGCTAATAGCTACTTATTTATCGTCTTTCATGATCTGTTTGTATGCCTTGATAAAGATAGCGCCCAGGTTCTTGTGCGGGGGCACATAGTCGCTGAAGAGCTCTTTGTTACGGGCATCGCCGGCAAAGCGCTTGCTCAGCACAGCCCACATATTCACCCAGTCTACGTTCTTGCCGCTGCGGATCACATCTTCCAGGGTGCGGATGATGGGCTCATTCACAAAACGGGTACCTACCTGTTTGGAGGAGATGATATGCGCATCCGGGGATTTCTGCAGTACGGTGGCCAGGTTATGGTAGCCGCCGCAGGAGCCCAGCACTACTATCTTGGCAGAGCTTTGCAGGTTATCCATGGTGGTGTTTACGTGGTAGCTATGCCCGCGGTGGATGAATACCGTGGGGTGGATGTCTTTTTCGTCCAGGTACTCGCTCAGCTTTTCGATGGCGGTCTTATCTTCCGGCTCGTTCAGCGGCAGGTTGGCGAAAATGGTAATGGGTTTGCCTTTCAGGGAAACGATGGTGGTCCAGTACTGGCCTTTGCTCACTTTCCAGTCGCCACCGGTAAAGCTGGTCATAAAGCTGGCGTAGGATTCCTGGCCGTCTTTATCTCCATAGAAGAATACCTGCTGGAAGATGCGGCCGCTGTCGCTGAGCAGGCCGTTAAAGTCTACATAGTTCACCGGCGGCAGCTTAAGCCTGGTGGCCATATCTGTAGCTTTGGTGGAGTCGTTGCCCTTGCCGGCTTCTGTATCAAACAGGCTGGAGAGCAGCTCATAGATCACCTTACCGCGTTTATCGTTCTTTTTGGATACAAATACATAGTTCTTTTTCACTTCTTCCCGCAGGAAATCCAGCAGCTTGGGGTCGCGGATACTGCCAAAGGAGTTGGCTACGTCCACCGCGTCTTCCAGGTCTTCTGTTTTTTCCAGGCTGCTCACGTATTTCTTCATGAGGTAGTTAGCGTTTTCCGGGGCCATGGATTTGAGGAAATGATCCAGGGTATTAAAACCCGCCGCCATGGCGATGAATTTCTTAAAACGGTCAAACCCTACTACCATCAGCAGGCTGTCGCCCCGGGCAGGTTTCATGCGCAGCATCATCTGGTCGTACATGCCGGCATCGTTATGGTTAGTATAGCTGGAGGTGAACAGCTCTTCCTGACCGTTTACGATCAGGTAATACAGTTCTTCCGGCGTAAAGTCCTTTACCACGCGGAAGCGCACATTGGCCGGTTCTTCGTGCAGGTCGTTCACCTCGCGGATATAGCGCAGGGAGCGGGATTTCATATTATCCATCATGGCCTTCATACCCAGGGGGTTCTGGCCGCTGCTTTTCTTCTGCTGCAGTATGATGGAGGTTTTTACCATTTGTTTAAAGTACGGGTAGTCGCTATCTACGATCCCTTCCAGGGAGTCTATGCTCATGGAACCTTCTATCAGCTCATCTATGAATGGCAGAATGCGGGTAGACTGGCCGGAGTTGCCGATCTTAACGATCAGCTGTACGATGGGATCCGGGTTCTTTTTGATGGCGGTGGCTACCGGCGTATAGGAAGTAGCGTAGGTAAGCACCTGGTTGGGGTACTTACGGGCTACGGCGGCAATCACGGAGTCTGTGACCTGGTATTCCAGGTACTGGCCTATCTCTGCCATTACAGTTTCCAGGTTGCTGAAAGCGTATTTGGAGAAGAGGATGCCCCTGGCTTCTTTATAACCCGGGTTATCGTGGTAGACCTCTATCAGTTTTTCGCCGGCGCTGAAGGACAAGTCCCTGGCGATGGGCAGTATGCTCTGACCCTTTATATCCGCGTGCATCATACCGCGGTAGGCCTGTATGATGGCAGGGGCTTCTGCGGCGTCTATCTTATGGTAGGCGCGTTTAAGGTTATAGTCATGCAATACAGCATAGAGGCCGGTGAGATATTTGATCTTGAGCCGGTGATCAAGCAGGGTATCCCTTTCTATATCCAGCTGGATATCATCTACTTGCTTTGTGATGGCGTTCGTTACCTGGAGATTCAGGGTCTGATCATCAGATACTTTTATCATATCATCTGCCTTACCATCGAATTTATCGGCGGCAGCCTGTTCCTTGTCTATGTTTTCGTGAAAACCCAGGCGCCCAATAGGAATGTCCACTTTCAGCTCGCCCTGTGCATATACCCAGCCGGTTTGAGCAACCGCCAGGCATAAGAGTATAAAAAATTTCCTCATTTATAAATGTACTTTTCGCTTTCCCTTATAGCAAATTTACGACCAAATTCGCAAATGCCTTGCTGGAAGGGGAATTTGCCGTTTTTTTATCCCGTGCCGGGAGGTGCTGTTTCGTGGCAGGTGCTGTTTCACGGCGGGCAGGTGCTATTCCATGCCGGGCAGGTTCGAAAACGGTCTGCGCCTGGCTGTTGGGATGACTATGGGGCGTTGGAGGGCGTAGCAGCGGTGGTTTCTTTGCCGGGCGGCATCAAGCGGGGCACGCTAGCCAAAGGACCGTTTTGAATCCTGCCCGGCAAGGCCAGAGAACGCAAGAGATGTAGAGGTAGGCGGTGTAGCCGTTGTGCGCCAGGTTTTGGGGGTGGAGGGTGGGGCGTAATGGTGTTATGAGTGTTATTAAGGTGATTTTAAGCCTTTCGGAGCCTGTCAATCCCTCATTTGCCCTTACCTTAGTGATATACACCAACGCGGCAATTATGCAAACATTTGTCAGTGATATCTCCGGCCGGCATTTCCCCGCCACAGAAAAAGTATCCTTTCATGCTATCCGGCAGGAACTGCTGGAACTTATCAAACAAGAGCATCCGGGTTTTAATAACAGATGCAGCCTGTCTATTTCGGAACTGAACCTTTACCGGCAGCGGTATTTTGAAAACCTGTTTTCCCGGGAGATAGGGGAACTAACGGAGCTGGAAAAGACCGTGATGGAAAAGATGCGGGACCATGAGACCCTGACCGATAAGCTGGAGGAAAGCGCGGAAGCTACGCCTCTCAGTACCGGGCAGCGCCTGGCGGATAAGATCGCGGATTTTGGCGGGAGCTGGACCTTTATTATCATTTTCATGGTATTTATCCTGCTGTGGATGGCCCTGAACGTGTTCTGGCTGATCAACAAGGGCTTTGACCCCTACCCTTTCATTTTGCTGAATCTGATCCTGAGCTGCATTGCTTCCCTGCAGGCGCCCCTGATCATGATGAGCCAGAACCGCCAGGAGGAAAAGGACCGGCAACGGGCCAAGAACGATTATATGATCAACCTGAAATCAGAGCTGGAAGTAAGGATCCTGCATGAGAAGATGGACCACCTTATTATGCGGCAGCAACAGGACGTGCTGGAGCTGCAACAAACGCAGGTGGAAATGCTTAATGAGATCACCCATGCTATTAGCCGGTTGTATAGTAAAAATGGGGATGGCAATCACAAGCATACGAATGATGCCAAATAACTATATCTAACCCATTGGCCAGGCTGAGCGATCGCCTTAATTATTCGTAACTTGCAGTGTACCAAAGCTCCGCGAACATCGTGTTAACAATTATATAATGTTAACTTAACCCGGGCGCTGATTAATTTTGTGCCATCTTAATAAAAGCGTATTTATGATAGACCAAGCGGTAGTAGGTAAAATATTAGTGGTAGATGATGAGTTGGACATTCTGGAAATCATCAGTTACAACCTGAAATCTGCAGGATATGATACTGTGACTGCCAAAGACGGTAGCGAAGCTATCCAGAAAGCCAAGATCTTCCGCCCCGATCTTATTATGCTGGACATCATGATGCCTAATAAAAACGGCATTGATACCTGCCGGGAAATCAGAAAGATACCTGAATTCAAAGATACCATGGTGCTGTTCCTGACAGCCCTGAACGATGAAAAGTCTGAAATTGACGGCCTGAATATGGGGGCCGACGACTATATCGCAAAACCCATCAAACCCAAATTACTTGTAAGCCGCATTAATGCCCTTTTCCGCCGCCTGCATAAGACAGAAGAAATGCAGATGCAGCTGGGGGACCTGATCATTGACCGCGAAAAGTTCACCGTTACCTATAAAGGACAGGAGATCGTACTGGCTAAGAAAGAGTTTGAGCTGCTGCAGCTGCTGGCATCCAAACCTGGCCGCGTATTTCTCCGGAACGAGATCCTGAACCAGGTATGGGGCACGGAAGTGATCGTAGGCGACCGTACCATTGACGTGCATATCCGCAAGATCCGTCAGAAGATAGGTATTGACCTGGTAACTACGGTTAAAGGCGTAGGTTACAAGTTTGAAATGTAAGCTGTTAGCGGTTAGCTTTTAGCTTTTAGTAGTATGCTTCACATTTGATTATTTCAACGATAGGCGCCAATATGTTTGCCCGGCGGCGCTAAAAGCTAATAGCCAATGGCTAATAGCTAGCTTATTTATGTCAAGTAAAAAAATTAGCTTAATTTCCCGGTATTACAATAATTACTCACTTTGGAGTATGTTTAAAGCAAAGAATCTGTCCCCGCAAAAGCTGGCGGGATTTACAGCGCTGATTATTTCTGCGGTAATAGCACTGGGTAGTTTAATTGCAGACGGGCGCTGGCAGGTAATGCTGACCGCTTTTATCCTTACCTTCCTGGTATCTTATTACCTGTACCTGTATACGTTACAGAACTTCATTTACCGGAAAATAAAACTCATCTACAAGTTCATTTACCAGACCAAGGCGTCTAAACGGGAAGAGTTCTTTAACAAGAACATACTGCCCCTGAAAACCATTGACGAGGTAAGCGAGGATGTAGAGAAGTGGGCCAGCCAGAAAAAGGAGGAGCTGGACATCCTGCGGCGGAATGAGGAGTTCCGTAAGGAGTTCCTGCTGAACCTGAGCCATGAGCTGAAAACGCCCATATTTGCGGTGCAGGGTTATATACATACGCTGCTGGATGGCGCTATTGAAGACCCGAACGTGAACAAGGTATTCCTGAAGAATGCGACCAAGAACATTGACCGCCTCTGTCACCTGCTAGACGACCTGGATGAGATCTCCAAGCTGGAAAGCGGCGAGATGACCATTAACAAGGAAAGCTTTGTGATACAGGAGATGATCAAGGATGTTTTTGACACACTTTCCCTGAAAGCCAATACCAAGGGTATTAAGTTCAATATCAAAAAAGGCTGTGAAGCCCCGGTGGTGGTACAGGCCGATAAGGAGAAGGTACGGCAGGTGATGATGAACCTGGTAGATAACTCCATTAAATACGGTAAGGCTGATGGGCATACCATTGCCAGCGTATACAATATGGATGATAAACAGGTGCTCATAGAGATCTCTGATGATGGCATTGGCATTGCGGAAGAGCATCTGCCCCGTGTTTTTGAACGTTTTTACCGTACAGACAGGGCCCGTAGCCGTGATATAGGCGGTACCGGACTGGGCCTGGCCATTGTAAAACATATCATAGAGGCGCATAAACAAACCATTAATGTGCGCAGTAAACCTGAAATAGGCTCCACTTTTGGCTTTACGCTGGATACCGGGCGGGAATGATAATGTGCTGATGTGCTAATCTGCTGATGAGAAAATGTATATTAGGCGTTTGATTCATCATCAGAGGTACATCATGTAAATGTCAGCCAGCGAGAACAAATACCATCACCCGCCGCCATTGCCGGGCGAAGAAGACCGGCTTGCCTGGCAAACGTTTACCCGTGATAATGATACCGCTGCTTTGGAATGGCTGTACCGCCATTTTGTAGTTACCCTGCTGGATTACAGTTATAAGATGTGCCGCGAGCGATCGCTGGCAGAAGATGCGGTACAGAATGTATTTACCTACCTGCTCACTCACCGGCAGCAATTGCCGCTTCCCCAATCCGTTAAGTTTTACCTGTTGCGCTGCGTGCGTAACGAATTGTTGAAGCTACTACGCCAGCACAAACGTGAACAGCCTGTAGAGGAGCTGTTTGATACCATGCTGCAACTGACGCCCGTTTCGCAGGCGCCCGCACTGGATAGTTATCTGCAGAAAGAACAGCTGGCCACCCTGCAATCTTATGTAAACCAGCTGCCTGCCCGGCAAAAGGAAGTGATCTATCTCCGTTTTTTCCAGGGCCTCCGTTATGAGGAGATAGCGGAGGTGATGCAGATAGATCAAAAATCTGTTTATAAAACGCTGTATAAAGCGCTGGAAACGCTGCGGAATATATTGCCGGGCCCGGCACTGGCGTGGCTGTATGTAGTGTTGCGGGAGACAATGCGTTAGTATCCATTCAAAAAAACACCTCTTTTTTAGACAAAATCAATTTCTATTTCCCGGAGGGATAAAAACCGGGCGCCGGATACTCTGTGCTTGAAATGGATGCTGCTGCATGAAAACAACGGCCGTTTATAGTAGCTATACTGCCTGGGACCTGGCGCTGGATGACGATTTTGTACGCTGGGTAAAAAACCCGGATGCAACGGATGATGCATACTGGGCACAATTCCTGACGGATCACCCGGAAAAGGCTGCCACTGTAAATGAAGCAAGGGCGTTGCTGTTACATTATAGTTTTGCGCCCGCAGCAACGGATGCAGCGGTAGTAGAGGAGATCTGGCAGCGTGTACAGGACTTCCGGCAACAGCAGCACAACCGGCCTTTTCGCAGGTTAATGCCGTACTGGCAATATGCAGCGGCTGTATTGGTGTTGTTGATGGCGGGCTTTTTCAGTTACCGGTATTTTAATCCGCCCCTGAACCTGGTGGCTACCGGTCCGGGGGAAATGCGGCGGGTGACGTTTGCAGATGGATCACAGATCTTACTGAACCAGCAATCATCCCTGCGTTATAACAGCCGCCACCCCTATACGGTGCAGCTGGAAGGTGAGGCCTATTTTACTGTACAAAAGCACGGGCATGCACCGGCCTTTACCGTGCGCTGCATGCAGGGGGATATACAGGTGCTGGGCACTTCCTTTAATGTAAATACACAGGCCCAACAACTAAAAGTGGTGCTGGAGCAGGGGGCCGTACAGGTGGCGCCTGTTAACCCATCCATTGCCGCTGTAAAGATGCAGCCCGGTGAAATGGTGGTGACGGACGGCGCAAGCCTACGCCGCAAAAAAGTAAATACCCAATGGCATACGGCCTGGCGCAATAACCAGCTGGTGTTTACGGATGCGCCGCTGGAAGATATTTTTACCTACCTGGCAGATACGCAAGGATGGCATTTTAATATAGATAAGCAGGTTCTACTCAGTAATAAACGGTTCAATGGCACAGCGCCGGCTAACGCGCCCGCACTGCTGCTGCAAAAGCTCAGCACCATTTATCAGCTTTCGATCATACAACGGGCAGATACGGTTTTCATCGAAAAAAAAGAGAAATAATAAGTAGGTAGATCATCATCCCTTAAAACAAAAATTCCCAGTTATGAAGAACATCTTCTACCCAAGATGCTCCGGGCGCCTCTTTTTCCTGGGGTGCTGCCTGTGCCTGCATCAGGCGGTAAAGGCCCAGGATCTTTCCTGGAGCGGCCGCCCACAGGAACAGCATCACCGCAAAAGCGCTGTTAAAAGCATGTCGCTGACAGCCGCCCTTTCCAACATTTCACAGCGCTATCATGTAACATTTGACTATGACAGCGAGACCTTAGCGGAGAGACAAGTAACGGCAGAAAAAGTATTACAATACCTGCAGTCGCAACAGCAGTACGCCAACCTGGATGCGTTATTAAAAGACCTGCTTACGCCTTTTGGCATGAAGGTAAAACAGTATGGCGAGCACAGTTACACCATTTACACGCCCACGCCGCTGCCAATGGCGCTACCGGCAAGTATAAGCAACCCCTTGCCTTACACAGCGCCTGCCGATACTACGATACAGGGCATCATTACCTCTGTTACGGATAATCTGCCGTTACCCGGCGTAAGCGTGATGGTAAAAGGCTCTACCAAAGGCACGGTGTCTGATGCGGAGGGCAAGTACCATTTGCAGATCCCTAATGGCAATGCCATCCTGGTGTTCCAATACATTGGATTTGATACCAGGGAGCTGCCTGCGGCGGATAAAAGCACGGCGCATGTAACGCTATCCTCCGGTACCAGCTCGCTTTCTGAGGTAGTGGTGACCGGTTATACCACGCAGCAGAAAAAAGACATCACCGGTTCCGTAGCGGTAGTAAATACCAAAGACCTGCTGTCTACACCGGCCGGCAATTTTGGGCAGCAGCTGCAGGGCAGGGCCGCGGGCGTAACGGTTACCAGTAATGGCGCACCCGGCGCCGGCGTGGCTATGCGTATACGCGGTATAGGCACTATCAATGATAACGGGCCGCTGTATGTAATTGACGGCGTATCTACCCGCAGCCAGAGCCTGAACAGCCTGAACCCGAATGATATTGAATCCATACAGGTGCTGAAGGACGCCGCCTCCGCCTCTATTTACGGCGCGCAGGCCAGCAATGGCGTGGTGATCATCACCACGAAAAAAGGCAAGGCAGGCACCTCTAAAATAGCCTACGATGCTTATTACGGCATGCAGTATCCAGGCAAAGGGCCGGATCTGCTGGATACCCGCGAATGGGCTGACCTTACCTGGACCAGTCTTAGAAATGCCGGCCAGATAACCGCCAACGGCAATCCTAATCACCCACAGTTTGGCAACGGCCAGGATGCAGTGGTCCCCTATTATATACTGCCTGCAGGTAAACAAGAGGGGCAGGTGGATGAAAGTAAATATGACCTGGCCACTAACCAGATCGTAAAGGCCAACCAGGCGGGCACAGACTGGTATAAACAGATCTTCTCCCCCGCGTCTATACAGAACCACCAGCTCACCGGCTCTGGCGGCACGGATAAGGGTAATTATGCTTTTGGTCTTAATTATTTTAACCAGCAGGGTATATTGGCATATACTTATTTCAAGCGCTACTCTGCCCGTATCAATACGTCGCTGCTGGTGAAGAAAAACATCAAGTTTGGCGAGAACCTGCAGGTGGCTTTTACAGAATCCACAGGCGGTAACTATGGCAGCGGGGAAGGTAATGCCATTGTAAACGCTATGCGCCTGCCGCCTATTATCCCTGTATATGATATAGCCGGCAATTTTGCGGGTACCCGCGGGGCTGGTTTGGGTAATGCCTCTAATCCATACGCGCTATTATACAGAGGTAAGGATAATAAGACAAAAGGTTTCCGCGCTTTTGGTAATGCCTATACAGAGATCACGCTGCTGAAAGGTTTGCAGTTCCGTTCCAGTTTTGGTATTGACTATACTACCAGCAACGGCTATGGCTTTAGTTACCTGAACCCGGAGCATTCAGAACCATCTGCTAATAATTCCTTTAGCGAAAACGCCAGCTATAACCTGCGCTGGGTGTTTACCAATACACTTACCTATAAGAAGATACTGGGTTATCATTCCCTGAATGTTTTGCTAGGCACAGAAGCCATTTCTGAGAACGGCCGTGACCTGAGCGGCAGCCGGGTGAATTATTTCAGCACCTCGCAGCAAATCTGGAACCTCAATAACGGCGACCCCAGTACGCAGACCAATGCCAGCACCCGGACCGAGACAGCGCTGGCCTCTATGTTTGGCCGTATTGATTATTCTTTTCACGATAAATACCTGTTTACCGGTATCCTGCGCAGGGATGGCGTTTCCCGCTTTGCGCCGGCAGAGCGTTATGGTATTTTTCCCGCAGCCAGCGTGGGATGGCGGCTTTCTGAAGAACCTTTCCTGAAAGGCGTGACCTGGCTGGATGAGCTGAAGCTGCGCGCCGGCGTAGGCTCTACCGGTAACCAGGAGATACCGCGGGCGTATAACTATGCCTATGAATACGGCACAGCACCCGGCAATTCCAACTATGACCTGGGCGGCACCAGCAACAGTACCGTGATAGGCTATTACCTGGCTAACCTGGGCAACCCGGCTACGGTATGGGAATCTACCGTAATGACCAATATAGGATTAGACCTTGCGCTGTTTAAAAACCGCCTGGAAGTAAATGCGGAGTGGTACGACCGCCGTACCAACGGCATGCTCACGCAACCTCAGCTAACTGCCCTGGCAGGCCGCGGCAATGCGCCTTTTGTGAATATTGGCGATATGCGTAATACGGGTATTGACCTGGGTCTGAATTACCGGGATAAGGCTGGTGACTTACAATATGAATTCGGCCTCACCTTCAGCCATTATAAAAATGAAGTGCTGCGCCTGGGCGATTCCGGCACAGAACAGATCTTCAGCGGCGGCACCCGCTATGGCACTATTACGCTTACCCAGAAAGGACAGCCGGTATCTATGTTCTACGGCTACCAGATAGAAGGCATTTTTCAAAATGAGGGAGAGGTAAAGGCGCATGCCCTGCAAACCGGTATGGATAAAAACAACCCGGCTAAATTCGTAGGTAAGTATAAACTGAAGGATATGAACGGCGATGGCTCTGTTACGCTGGCAGACCGTACGTTCATCGGCAATCCGCATCCTGATTTCACGTATGGTTTTAACATTAGCCTGGCCTGGCATCATTTTGACCTGAACCTGTACCTGTACGGCTCACAGGGTAATGATATCTATAATATCACCAAATACTATACGGATTTTCAAACCTTTGCCGGCAACCGCAGCAAACGCATGCTGTACGACTCCTGGCGGCCGGATAATCCCAATGCGAAACTGCCTATACTGGATGCCAATGATAATATCAGCAACGGTATCTCGCATAGTTACTATATAGAAGACGGCTCCTATCTGCGGGCCAAGAACCTGCAAATTGGATATACTTTCTCTACTGCTTTATTACGGCGCGTAAATATAGACCAGCTGCGGATCTATGTACAGGCCACCAACCTGTTCACCATTACCTCGTACAGCGGATTGGACCCGGATATTATGAATGCGGATTTTACCGGCGGCGGCGATCTTAACAAAGGCGTGGATTATGGTTTTTATCCCAATGCGCGGCAAGTACTGGTAGGCATTTCGCTTAGTTTTTAATTACTGACCATCCAAAATCATTACATATGAAAGCACTGTTTAAATACCTGCTTTTTTTCGCCGGTCTGTTGTTGCTCTGCAACTGGCAATGTTCCAAGGGTTTCCTGGACAAACAGCCGCTCTCCCTTGATGAAAATGCGCTGGCTAATAAAAAAGGCGTAAATGCCATCCTGGTAGGCGCTTACTCGCTGCTGGACGGTATAGGCGCCGGCGGCAGCTATGAACAAACCGCCTCTAACTGGAGCTTTGGCAGCATACGCGGCGGTGATGCCCATAAGGGCGCTGATCCGAGCAGTCAACCGGATATTAATAACATAGAACGATATGAATCCAACCCATCTGATAACTATTACCTGGGCAAATGGCGCACGCTGTATGAAGGCGTAGTAAGGGCCAATAATACGCTGAAGGTGCTGCGTAAGGTGGAGGATATGACGGACGATGAGAAGAAGAACGTATCTGCCCAGGCGCGCTTTCTGCGGGGCTTCTATCATTTTGAAGCCAAAAAGCTCTGGAATAATGTGCCGTATGTGAGTGACAGCGTTACGGACCTGAATCCCAAGATCCCCAACGACCGGGATATATGGCCGGATATTACAGCTGATCTGCAGTATGCCGCAGATAACCTTCCGGAAACGCAGGATATGATAGGCCGTGTGAACAAATGGGCCGCCACCGCTTACCTGGCAAAAGCATATATGTACCAGCGTAAGTTTGCGGAGGCAAAACCATTGATAGAAGCGGTGATATTAAACGGCAAAAACGCCCGCGGCGTTAAGTACCAGCTGAATGACTGCTACCACGCCAATTTTAACCCGGATACCAAGAACAGTGCAGAAGCCATACTGGAAGCGCAGACCTCTGTAAACGATGGCGCCAAAGGGGCCAATGGCAATGGCGGCGATGTGCTGAACTACCCTTACACCGGCGGTCCGGGTAAATGCTGTGGTACGTTCCAGCCCAGCCAGGACCTGGTAAATTCTTATAGAACGGATGTGAATGGTTTGCCATTCCTTGATACCTATAACAATGAGGATGTGAAGAATGACGAAGGCATTCCTTCTGACCAGCCATTCACGCCGTACACCGGTGCGCTGGATCCCCGGCTGGACTGGACGGTAGGCCGCAGGGGCATTCCCTACCTGGACTGGGGCCCGCACCCCGGCGCCGCCTGGATCCGTAACCAGGCCTATGCCGGACCTTACAGCCCTAAAAAGAATGTGTACTATAAAGAGCAGCAGGGCAAGTTCTCTGACGCCTCCAGCCCTACCGCCGTGGCCAATAACGTAAAACTGTTGCGCCTGGCAGAAGTGATCCTGTGGGCCGCGGAGTGTGAAGCAGAGATAGGCTCACCGGATAAGGCCCGGGAGTATGTAAATATGCTGCGTACCCGCGCCAAGAATGGCTGTTATGTGCAGGAGCCGGATGGCACACCGGCGGCTAATTATCACGTAGAGATCTATCAAACGCCCTGGACCTCTAAAACGGAGGCACTGAAAGCCGTACGTTTTGAAAGCAAGCTGGAGCTGGCCATGGAGGGGCACCGCATCTTTGACCTGGTGCGCTGGGGTATTGCAGACACAGAATTGAATGCTTACCTGGCTAAAGAATCCATTAAAA
Source organism: Chitinophaga agrisoli (assembly GCF_008386695.1). Lineage (GTDB taxonomy): Bacteria > Bacteroidota > Bacteroidia > Chitinophagales > Chitinophagaceae > Chitinophaga > Chitinophaga agrisoli. The sequence continues at coordinate 1,574,692 of NZ_VUOC01000001.1, read as the reverse complement.
GAGTATATCTTAAAGGGGCCATCTTTACCAAGGGAGAGGATGAGTATTACCCCATACCGCAAACGGAAATTCAGAACAGCTACCTGAATGGGCAGCCAACGTTAACACAGAACCCGGGATATAAATAAACACGACAAAACTGATTGATATGAACCTAAGCAAACGAACAGGAAACCTACTGCTAGCCACGTTGCTGCTGATGATGCATTACCGGCCCGCTACCGCGCAGCAAGCGGACACTTATGACATCTGTATCTATGGCGGCACTGCTGCCGGCGTAACGGCCGCCTACACCGCCAAAAAGATGGGAAAAACGGTATTACTGATAGAACCTGGTAAACACCTGGGCGGTATGACCAGCGGCGGATTAGGCTATACAGATATTGGCAACAAATTCGCCATTACCGGCCTGGCGCGGGATTTTTACCGCCGCGTAGGCATGCACTACGGCAAGTTTGAACAATGGATCTTTGAGCCGCATGTGGCAGAGGATATACTCAAGGAATACATACAGAAAGCCCAGGCGCCGGTACTGTATAACTACTACATTACCGCCGCGCAAAAACAGCAGGGGGCCATACAATCCATTACCCTGAAAAGCACCAATGGCGGCGCCCAACGTACCATTAAGGCAAAAATGTTCATTGACTGCAGCTATGAAGGCGATCTGATGGCCAAGGCCGGCGTAAGTTATACCGTAGGCCGCGAAGCCAACAGCCAGTATAACGAAACCTACGACGGCGTGCAGCTGCTGGATAAACACCAGTTCCCGGATGGGATTGACCCCTATAAAGAGCCGGGCAAACCCGCCAGCGGCCTGTTATGGGGCATTAGCGCCCAGCCGCTTGCGGATCACGGCAGCGGCGATAAAAAAGTACAGGCTTATAACTACCGTATTTGCCTGACGGATGATCCGGCTAACCGTATTCCCATTACCCGGCCGGATAACTACGACTCCACCCAGTTTGAACTGGTGCTGCGGGTAATGGCCGTAAAGCCATGGACCAGCCTTTGGGGCGGATTGAAATTTGACCTGATGCCTAATCACAAAACAGATATCAACAATAACGGCCCGTTCTCTACAGACATGATAGGCATGAACTATGATTATCCGGAGGCTGATTATGCCAAGCGCCAACAGATCATCAAAAAACATGAGGATTATAACAAAGGGCTGCTCTACTTCCTGGGGCATGATACCCACGTGCCGGCCAGCGTGCGCCAGCTGATGCTGAAATGGGGCTACCCCAAGGATGAGTATACGGATAATGGCAACTGGTCCTTTCAGCTGTATGTAAGGGAAGCCCGCCGTATGATAGGCGATTATGTAATGACGCAGGCTAATTGCCAGGGAAAAGAAGTAGTAAAAGACGCTATTGGTATGGCCGCCTACACTATGGACTCCCACAACTGCCAACGCGTGGTGGTAAACGGCATGGTAAAGAATGAAGGCGATGTGCAGATGGGCACCCCTGGCCCCTACCCTATTGCCTACCGTTCTCTGACGCCTAAAGCCAGCGAGTGTAAGAACCTGCTGGTACCGGTATGTTTATCCGCTACCCATATTGCCTATGGCTCTATCCGTATGGAGCCGGTGTTTATGGTGCTGGGCCAGTCATCTGCCGTAGCAGCTGTAATGGCCATTAATAACAAACAAACCATACAGGCGGTAGATATAACAGCGCTGCAGCAAAAGCTGAAACAAGACCCGCTGGCAGACGGCAGCATACCGGAAGTACTGGTGGATGACGCCGATGCCGGTTATATACAACACACCGGTGAATGGAAGAAGATCAAAGCGCCAGGTAACTATGGTACCTCTGTTACCTATGCGCCGGCCGGCACGGATAAAAAGACACTGCGATTTGCACCACCCATGCAGCACAATGCCCGCTATACTATCTATTACTATAACACCGGCAGGCAGGGTAAAGCGCCTTCTGCCGCCTTTACGATCACTGCGGCAGGCGGCAAAAAAACGGAAACGGTGGCGCTGGAAGAGCATCCTAATGAATGGATATCCCTGGGGACCTATGAGTATAAGAGCGGCAGCCCTTATACTATAGACCTTGCGTTGCCGGATGGCGTACAGGGGGATCTGATGGCGGATGCGGTGTTATGTGTGCCCAGTAAATGAGTAAAATGATCAGAACCGGTACTGGAGCCGGCAGGTAAATACATTATCCTTTACATCTGTGGTATAACCTTGCAGGTCTGTTGATTCATTCCTGACAAGGTCATACCACAGTGTTATTTTAAGGTGTTCGTTCACATAATAGAGATAACCGGCCCCAAAGGTATCGAAGCGGATATCTGCCTCTGTGGTGTTGGTATTTGCCTGGCCAATCTGGTGACCGCTAAGCGCCAGGTTAGGATCGTACCAATCGTACTTCAATGCGATCTGATGCTCCGGGCTGCCCAGGTGCTGCAGGAAATAGATGTAAGCGCCATCAAATTTACGAATGTATAAGGGGGCATGGTTGCCAATAGCATCTACCGGTATGGTACCCGGTGTTTCGCTGCTGGCGGCGGTAGCCGTTTGGGTGCCGCGCAGGTACTCTGCCCGGAGCTCTGTAAAACCTTTTTTATTAGGGATCCTTAGCTGCACATCTGCTCCGTAATAATGGCGGGGCGCTATCTTACCCTCATTTGTTACCGCAGAATCCACCATAAAACCTTCATGGCCGTTTGGACCGTTACCACTACGGTAGATGTATTTGGTAAACTGCTGCATGCCGCCGTATAGGGTAGAGATACCACCCGAGAGCTTCCAGCCGCTGGCATTGAGGGCTACCGGCTTAAGGGCGATGCGGGCAATGAGGTCTTTATGACTGTCAAAGTCTGAAGGGCCGGACAAGCCCTGGCCGTTAAACAGGCCAGCGTCTATTTTCAGGAAACGTAGCGGGTGGTCTTTGCGGCGGGGCTCAAAGGAGATCATAGCGCCCAGGTCCCGCTCTGTACGCATGAGCAGCTGCGACATACGGCCGCGTTCCGGGCTTTCGCGATCTGCGGAGGCCAGGTTTACCTCATAACCAAAGGGGCGGGCAAACATGCCGCCGGAAATGGACAACACATCCCATTTATGTTCAAAGAAACGGCCATAGAAATCGCGGATAAAGACGCCTCTTTCCGTACCATCGAACTGGAAGGCAAACAGTACGCTGGGTGTACCGTCGTCATTATGCCGCTCATAATCTACCCGTAAACGGCCGCGACGCAGGGTGAAGCGGTTATTTACCGCCGCCGGGAAATCGCCGCCGGAAAAGCTTTTAGCGCCTTTGCTGCTTATGTATTGGAATTGTGGTTGTATATAACCGCTGAAACGCAGCGCATCGTATTTTTTATACATGGAGAACATGCCCTTGCCCAGTTCCGTGGTGGTGTCTATCATGTCCATGAGGAATTGCGCCCTGGAAATTACAGACAGCAGTAATAACGGTAACAGCACCAGCAGGCACTTGAATGTTCGCATACAGCACAGAATTTGGGAGCAAATGTACTAAAACTGGAAATAGATCGGGATCATGGGCTGGGTGGTCTTTACCTGGATCAACAGCCAGATGAACGCTACCATGATAGCCACATTGCCCCATACCGGTACTTTGGCCATAGCCCGCTCCATGGTATGCTGTCCGCCGGCAGCGGATACAAAGTGCAGGATAAAGCCCAGCAGCATCAGGGCAAATACGGTGGTGTACCCCTGGTACAGATCAAACCAGATAGCCGGCTGGAAATCGTACACGATCTGGTGTACCAAGGCCCAGGCATCATGGAAAGTGGATGCTTTAAAGAAGATCCAGCAGAAGCATACAAAATGGAAGGTGAGCAATATACCCAGCACTTTGAACAGGTGTTTGCTAAAGCCGTTGAATGTTTTGCCAGTACGCTTCAGGTAGTCTATGCGGATCTTATCCACGCCCAGGGCAACGCCATGCAGGCCGCCCCAGAAGATGAAGTTCCAGCTGGCGCCATGCCAGAAGCCGCCTATCAGCATTGTTAGCGCCAGGTTTACATACTGACGCACCTTGCCTTTACGGTTGCCACCCAATGGTATGTACAGGTAATCGCGCAGCCAGGACGAGAGGGAGATATGCCATCTGCGCCAGAACTCTGTAATGTTGGCACTCTGGTAAGGCGTTTCAAAGTTGGGGGGTATCTTAAAGCCGGTCCAGCGGGCAATGCCGATGGCCATATCCGAGTAACCGGAAAAGTCGCAATAGATCACCAGGGCATAACCATATACGCCCAGCAGGCACTCCAGGCCGGTATGTTTGGATGGATCGTCAAAGATGTATTGAACAAAGTTGAGATAAATAAAATCCGAGATGATGATCTTCTTAAACAGCCCGCTGATGATGAGATACATCCCTTTGCCTATATCCTCTGAATTAAGGGTATAAGGCTTTGAGATCTGCGGAATAAAGTCTGCCGCGCGCACAATGGGGCCCATCATCAACTTAGGGAAAAAGGAAAGGAAGAACAGGTAATCCATGAAATTATCCACCGGCGGAAATTCCTTCCGGTACACGTCTATCGTGTAACTCAAGTTCTCAAACGTGTAGAAGGAGATACCGATGGGCAGCAACAGATGCAAGGGTTGGATATGACCTGCGGTTACATCATTGATGATACCGATGAAGAAGTCCGTATACTTGAAGTAAAAGAGCAATCCTATATTGATGACGATACTAAAGACCAGCAGGAATACGCGTAATGACCGTTGCTGCGCTTTGAAGATCCACCGCGAGAGGTTGAAATCCACGATGGCGGACAGCATGACCAATCCTACATAATAACCGCAGGCTTTATAAAAAAAGTACAGGGAGAACAGGGTGAACACCCATACCCGGCCGGTTTTGCTGCCGGCTACTGCCAGGTAGCAGAACAGGAATACCGCAAAGTAATAGAAGAAAAATGCACTGTTGAACAGCACAGGATCCTTAGGATCGTACACTAAAGTGGCCAACAGTTTCTGAAGATCTATCATCTGTATATGGATATGCTATTGTTGATTCTTTTCTGCGTATGTCTTGTAGGCATCCTGCAATGCCTGCGATAAGAGGCGGCCCTGCAGCTGGTATCCCCTTGCATTGAAGTGGATATGATCCTGCGCCCAGCCGCCGGCAAACTCCTGTTTCATGGACCTGTTCACCGCGTTAAAATTCCAGCAGGCCAGGCCGTTGTTGCGGCAATAGCTGACTATCTGCTGGGTGACCATGGTGATGGCCGCATTTGGGTAATAGCTGATCCGGTAGTAGGTACGGTACTTTTTACCCACCTTTTTGCGGAAGGCCCGGCGTGCGGTGCGCATACATTCCGGCGGCGTGGTCAACACAAAACAGGCTTCCGGGAACTGCTCCCGCATGAGCCGCACGGTATTGTCTATCTGCTCTGTTATAGCGGATGCGCTTAACCCGCTATAAGCCTCGTTGGTGCCCAGTGAGATGATCACCAGTTGCGGCTGCAGCGCCTGCATCTGCGAGACCAGTGTACTGCTGCTTTCTACATAATGCTGGTACATGGCGCCGTTGATACCGATAGCGTGGTACAGTACCCCGTTGTGCCCATTCCGCAACACGGCTCCGTAAAAATGAAACGGCGCGCTGCCATTGCTGTCCCAGCGGGCCTGGAAGGACTGTACCGTTTCCTGGAAGGTAAGGGTGGCCATACTCAGCGTTTCCGTACCAGCATAAGGCACGGGCGTAACCGCTACCTCCGCATCCGGGGCCGTTACATGTACACCGGCCGTACCTGCATCGTAAAACAGCTCTGCCACATGCACCTCATCATCCGGTCCCTGGCCGGACTGGCCGTTAAAGGACAATGCCGGCGCCGCGCTTTGCGTGGTGATCACGATGCCGCCGGGGCCTGGTTCGTAATCTTTGTGACGGTCTATCACCTTATCCGGTTGCCAGCGTACGTTGCTGTTCCAGCGGTAATCGTCCGGTCCGTTGGTGCCTGCCAGGTTAAAGGGAAATACCCATCCCCGGCCGGCATTGCCAAACTGCTGTTGCAGCCCGGCGCAGGTAGCTTCCGGAAAATAACCTGCCTGTATATGCGAATCGCCCAGGTGCAGCACGCTTACTACATTACTATCTGCCTGCTGGAGGGCGGCGAAAAAACGGTTCAGGGCCGTATCCTGCTGTATGGTGTTGGGCCCATGCTGCGCCTGCACGCTGGCAGTCGCAAGCATAGCCGCCATACAGAGGGGCAGCCAGCGTTGAAAAACCAAATACTTTGTTATACGTTCAATAACCCTCACTTTATGGGTGTACCTCCTGCTTATATTCATCCATTATTGCTTTATACAGCAACGCGCCCACCCTGGCCGCTCCCTTGCTATTAAAATGTGTATAATCTTTATTGGCGAATGTTGTATCCCCTTCTACCCAATGCGTCATGGAGCCTTCGCCTCCCATAGCCGCAAAAAGGTTCCAGTAAGCGGTACCATGCTGTTCTGCCAGCTCGTGCTGTACTTTAAGCAGGGCCGCTACTCCAGGGGCGGTAATATAACGGTCTGTTTTTTTATATGCTTTATCTGCGGTGCCTACGATCAGGAAAGAGGTTTGCGGCCAGGTATGGCGCAGGGAGTCTATTACCCGCTGCATGGGCCGCTCGTACCAGCTGTAATCTGTTAACTCCGGCCGGAATAATACGTTGGCGCCGTAGTGCAGCACTACCAGATCGTAGGGATGCTGTTGCTGCATTTGCTGCAGCATGCCTTTGCCCAGTTTAGCCAGCTCTATACCGCTGATGCCGCGGAAAGAAAAATTATCTACATAGATACCGTTGCTGCTTTCAAAGCTAAGGCCGTAGAACGGCATAGGGGCGCCGCCCTCATACTTAAGCATAACGGATTGTTGCGTGGTATCCTGCCGGAGGGCCAGCTCATTAACCGGCGCATCGCCGGAAAGCGTGTAAGGCTTGCCGTTAATGATCACATTGCCGCCGTTGGCAGGGCCGTAGAAGACATATACTTCATCAAACCGGTCCAGGCCGTGCCTGTGTACGGGGGCATAACGCGCCCAGCTTTCCGCAGCAGGCAGGAAGGTATGGCCGGAAAGGCCCAGCGCCAGGTTCTGCGGCGGGTTGTTCCGGAAATGGTAATCTGTCCAGTTCTTGGAGAAGGTATGTAGGATAGTGGTACGGAAAGAGGCCACTACGGAGGTAACCGGCACAAAGCCCACACCGGCGCCACCAAACTGTGTTTGCAGGCTGTCGCGCAGGTCGCTGGTAATAAGGTCGCCTTCTATCATGGAATCGCCAAAGTAGGCGATACGTACTTTTTTCCTTTTACCGGTTTTCAGGTCCTGCAGGGCATTGAGGAAATGCTGCATACCGGGGGCGGTGGTTACGGTATCCTGGTACTCCTGTATGCCGGTATAGGTCATGTAGTCATAGCTGTGATGATCCGGTTCCGGTATAGAGGAGGGGCCTGTTGCCTGGCTGGAATCTGCTGTTTTTTTGGCAGCCAGTACCTGTTTGGGCGTGGGATGGGGCTTTTCGTCCATCTTTACATCCGCCAGCATATCCACCTGGCGGAAAGTAAAGCCGTTCAGGGAAAAGCTGCTATGTACAAATGATAACGCCAGCAGACATACCATCGTACCGGCAATGATAATAAAGGGATGGGCTGACCTATTGTTGGCAGGCATTGGTGTGGTATTCTTTTATACGCTTAGTGATCTGTTGTTGTCCCGGGTTAAAACGCTTATGTCTGTTTTATTGCAACATCCATTTGCGCATCCAATTTATACAATTTGTAGCGTTTAATCAGGTTTGTTACCCTTCTTATCCACTCCGTACCGGCAGTGCTGTAACCGGTATGGTTCATATGCTTTAACCACAGTGGGTATTCCGTATTGCCTTTTAGCTGGGAAAACCATCTCTTTTTTGTAACCAATTTTACAAAATGGGTATAACTGGCGGAGTCCGTAGGATATTCCTTGTATTTGGAGCGGTAGGTAGCGTGTTTTTTGGCCAAAGAGTTGCGGCCCACGATACCAAAGTGGTTGTGTAACAGTTTAGCATTCCTGCTGGTGCCCATGGCAGATTCCAACATAGCCACGCCCAGTATTACACTGGCGGGGATGCCGGTTTCGTTCATCAGCCGTACGGACAGGTCCTCGTATTTATCGAGGTAGCGCTTCTTGTACTGCTGGGGGTAAGCTGTTTGCGCAACTAGCACGCATAATAGCACTGCACAAAACCATACCACACGGCTGAGTAGTTTTTTGCCTCCTCTCATGGCAGTATAATTTTTTGTAGTAGTTATCAATAATTTACAAAATTATATAATATAAATTATATTTCAATATGCTTGCTATATTGTGGCAATCCCCTTTGACGCCATAATAAGCAGGCATCAAAGGGGATTTAGTATTTTAATTCGTTCATTTTCAACCCATCCGGCGTGTAATGACCGGGCATCCTTTCATTTGACTATCTGCGCGGGCGCCAAAGATTCAAAAACCGCGCCGAAATGATCATTTGGGGTGGCCGGACAGTTATTTTGCTGTTAAACAACCTACGCACGGCCTGATAGTCAAATAACAGTTTTACTGTACTTGTTGTTCTTTCACCAGGGCAATCTTTAGTTCATTTAACTGCGCCTGATCTATGGAACTGGGCGCATCCAGCATCACATCGCGCCCGGAGTTATTTTTGGGGAACGCGATAAAGTCGCGGATGCTTTCGCTGCCGCCCAGCAGTGAGCAGAGGCGGTCAAAACCAAAAGCGATGCCGCCGTGCGGGGGCGCGCCATATTCGAAGGCGCCCAGCAGGAAGCCAAACTTGTGGTTAGCTTCTTCCGGGGTCATGCCCAGGGCGGCAAACATCTTTTCCTGCAGATCGCGCTGGAAGATACGGATAGAACCGCCGCCTATTTCAGTGCCATTCAGCACGATATCGTAGGCGTTGGCCTTGATCTGGCCGTATTTGGAGCGGTCGTCCATCAACGCAATCTGCTCCGGTTTGGGAGAGGTGAACGGATGGTGCCGGGCTACCCAGCGGTTTTCCTCTTCTGCGTACTCAAAGAGCGGGAAATCTATGACCCATAACGGTTTAAACTCGTTTTTGTTGCGGAGGCCCAGGCGCTCGCCCATTTCCAGGCGCAGCTCGCTCATGGCCTTGCGGGTGCGCTCTTCGCGGCCCGCCAGTACCAGTATGAGATCGCCGGGTTGTGCATTGGCTTTCTCTGCCCAGGTTTTCAGTTTGGTCTCGTCGAAGAATTTATCCACAGAGCTTTTCAGCGAACCATCTGCGCCATATCTCACATAGATAAGGCCATTCATGCCTATCTGCGGGCGTTTCACCCAATCGGTGAGCTCATCCAGCTGTTTGCGGGTGTATTCGCCACAGCCTTTTACGCTGATGGCTACTACCAGCTCTGCCTCGTCAAATACCTTAAAGCCCTGGCCTTTTACGGTATCCGTGAGGTTCACCAGCTTCATTTCGAAGCGGATGTCCGGTTTATCGTTACCGTAGAACTCCATGGCATCGTCAAAGGTCATGCGGGGGAACGGTTCGTTGAACTCAAGGCCCTTGATCTCTTTGAACACGTGTTTCACCATGTCTTCGAAGTTGTTCAGGATATCTTCCTGCTCAACGAAGCACATCTCACAGTCTATCTGGGTAAATTCCGGCTGACGGTCTGCACGCAGGTCCTCATCGCGGAAACATTTTACTATCTGGTAGTACCGGTCGTACCCGCTAACCATCAGCAGCTGCTTAAAGGTTTGAGGGGACTGGGGCAGCGCGTAGAACTCGTTGGCGTTCATACGGCTGGGCACCACGAAGTCGCGGGCGCCTTCCGGGGTGGATTTGATGAGGAAGGGCGTTTCGATATCCATAAAGCCCCTGGTATCCAGGAAATTGCGCACGGAGCGGTTTACGCGGTAGCGCAGTTCCAGGTTCTGCTTTACCGCATTGCGGCGCAGATCCAGATAGCGGTATTTCATGCGCAGCTCATCGCCACCGTCCGTATCGTCCTGTATAGTAAAGGGAGGCGTTTTAGCGGCATTGAGGATCTTGAGATCTGTTACCGTAATTTCTATATCTCCTGTAGGAATGTTGCTATTCTTGCTGGTACGTTCGGTAACGATACCTGTAACCTGCAGCACAAATTCACGGCCCAGGGGCTCTTTTTCCAGCCGGTCGCTCATGGATTCGCCAAACAGCAGCTGCGTAATACCGTAACGATCACGCAGATCGACGAAAGTGACTGCTTTATGCAATTTCCTTACTGTCTGTGTCCAGCCGGCTAAGGTCACTTGCTGACCTACCTGCTCCATTCTGAGCTCGCCACAAGTATGCGTTCTGTACATATTGGTTAAAATTTGTCTGTTTCTGTTTATTACCGGCCTTTGCGCGGCCATTGCCGCCTATACCGGTGGGGGGCAAATATACAGTATACGGCCAGCATTTCTAGCCGTTCATTCATTAAAATATCGTTTAATATCCGTTTCCGGCAGCAGCGGTGCGCCTTGCAGCAGGTGGCGGGTAAGCAGGTCTGCCATATAGGGCGCCAGGGAACAACCCTTGGTACCCAGACCATTAAAGAGGCCCAGGGCAGGGTACCGGGGGTGCAGCCCCATAATAGGCCGGCGGTCTTTTCCAGAAGGCCGTACGCCTGCCTGGTGGTCCAGCACCTGGTAAGGTACTTTCAACAGCTGTTGCAGGCCGTCTTCCAGGAAAGCCCGTTTTTCCGGGGTAGGCGCTTCATCCGGGTAATCCCAAACAAAGGTGGAGCCTACCCAGAATGTTTCCGGTTCCTGCGGCACCATGGTGATGCTTTTTTTGATGATGTTCTCTGTATCCAGGCCAGGCACTCGCACTTTTAATACTTCTCCCTTGTTGAGCAGGAAAGGGATGTGTTTAAACCAGGGGTTGTGGATGATCTGCGCGCCTTCGCAAAAGATGATGGCGCGGGCATTTATTCCTTTGTATTGCAGCCCCGGGGTCTGCTGCCCAAACTGCAACAGGTCCGGGTCCAGGCGTTCCTGCCATAATGCGCCTTTGTTATCCAGGTACTGCCGCCAGGCCGGCAGCAGGTGTTGCAGCAATACGGTAGCGCCTTTTACAATAGCGGCGCCATAGGGCTGGTGCAGCCAGGCATCCCAAAGGGCCGCATCTGCGGTATGGGTGTACTGGCTGGCAAGGCCCTGCGTTGTTTTATTGTTGAACGCAGTGCGCAGCTGTTCAGAGGGCAGGGCCATCCAGAGATCCCGTTCCTTAAACACCGGCACATTCAATAGCTCTTCCAGCTGCCGGTAGGTTTGCACTGCAAAAGGGTACAGCTGTTCGTACATCCAGGCCATCTCAAAACGGCGGCCGGATACCGGGTTAATCACTCCAGCGGCGATGCGGGAGGCGCTGTTGGGCTTATATTCATCTATGACCAGCACCCGCTGTCCGGCCTGTAGCAAGCTGTAACTGAGCAGGGTACCAGCTATGCCCTGGCCGGCTATGAGATAGTCTACATCCATGATACGGTAATAAAAGGGGGACAAGATACCAAAAAGCGGGGGCTAATGGGGTGATACTATATTAACAATATAGTGCAGGGCCAGGGAAATGCAAGGATAGTGCAACGCTACACGGACTTAAGGCAGGCTTGATGTGGACTTGATGCTGGGTTAATCTGCGGTAAAATAATATTACAAAAAAGGAGGGGTACCGGATCCGGTACCCCTCCTGCACTATCTGTGCCGTTGTAAATATTACTTTGTCACTTTTACATTGATACCTGCGCTATGGGCGCTGAACTCCGGCGCATACATACATTCTGCAATGCTAATGCCGTTGGAGAACTCCCCTTCGTGCGTAACGAACAAGGTGTATTCAAACACATGCGTTCCTTTAGGCAGATAGCTGAAGAAGAAATCCGTAGAGGCGTCTTTGGTGCTTTCATAATAGCTGAGGCCATTCTGCCATCTGTTGGCGCTGATCACATCCAGCGGCTCAAAGCAGGCGGCGCGCATATCGCGGAGATGAATGTATTCCATATCCCTGTCTGCCCGCAGCACTACGCGCACTTTAACACGGTCGCCTATCTTCAGGCTATTGCCGTCTGTGATAGCGGTCAATACCGGGCCTTTTTCTGTGTTGCGCTGGATGAACAGTTCTTTCTGCAACACCAGCGGCGTTTGGGCCGGAGTGATCTTGTCCAGCTGCTCAAAGTACTGCCAGTAAATAGCGCCCCAGGCCGGCTGGCCCTGACTTTGCTGCAGGGTTACTTTTATATTGCCCATGGCGGGTTTTACGGCCCTGCCATCCAGGCGTTGTTTAAAGTAGCCGGTGCCTGCTTCTGCAGCCTGCGTAGCGGAGCTGATCGTTTCGCTGCCCAGTTGGATACTCACCTCTGGTTTAGCGGCCAGCCAGTTATTACCGCTTAGCAGCATGGCGTAACAGGCATCTGCCGTGGCTTTGGTGGTATTCCAGTTATTGGTCTGTTTGTTCTTGAGCAGCCAGGTCTTCATAGCGGCTACAGCGGCGCTGTCTTTTCCTGCTACATCAAAAGCCTCTATCAACATGGCTTGTGTTTCAATGGGCGCCTGGTGCCAGAAATAGCCCCAATCCTCCTTCCAGTACATACCCAGTTCTTCGTTATTGATCGCATTTTCTTTTAAGGAGCGTAATATATCTGCCGGCGTTGTCTTATCACCGCTGCGGTATAATGCAAGGGCGGCCATCGCCTGTGTAAAGTGGTTCTGCGGGCGCCAGAAGGACTTAGCCTGCGACAGGTAGTAGTCATATGCAGGCTGTATATTCTTAGCTACCGGTATGTCTTTAAAGAAGCTGCGCATATACAGGTAATGCACCTCTATGCCGCTGAGCTGCTGTTTTTTCAGATCCACCTTAGCTTTTAGCAGGCTATGATAATCTTTGTCCAGCTGCTTATCCAGGTAGGCCAGGGCTTTATCCCTGATCTGGCGGAAGGCGCTTTGCTGATCAGCGGTGAGCGCGTTGAGCTGGCGCAGGCGGCCCAAGCCGGCTACAATGTACTGGGTGATGAAGCGGTCTTCCCACATGCCCATAAACCAGGGGAATGCGCCGGAGGGCAGCTGCATCTGCTTCAGTTGTTCCAATGCGTGATCCATTTCGCCGCTCATACGGTGCAGATCAAACAGCAGGGCGATATGCGCTTTCTGCTCAGACTCGTTCTTAGCTTCCAGCACCCAGGGGGTTTGTTGCAGCAGTATGCTTTTGAGCTCCTGGTTCTTTTCCAGGTTGCTTTGCAGGGCGGCGGTATCTTCTTTTGCCCATTTATCAAAGATCTGTTTTATACCGGGCAATGTATTTGCAATATGGGTAGCCAGCGTGTTGGCATAGTAGCGGTTAAACACCTGCTCTGCGCACTCATGCGGAAACTCCATCAGGTACGGCAATGCCTGCACCGCGTACCAGGCCGGGTTGCTGGTAAACTCTACGGTTAATGCATGCTGTTTCAGCGTTTCGGAGGTATCGCTTTTTAACAGTTTATCAAATGTAAAGTTGCGGGTACCATCACCACGCAGGGCCAGCGGCATTGTTTCTGTTACCAGCATGCTGTTGGCCAGCACGGGCAGCGCATTCTCCTCCCCATCGCTATAGCGGCCGGATTGGGCCACTACGCGGTATAACAGCGCGCTGTTATAGTTGTAAGGGATCTGTACCGGGAAGGTAACAGCGGTGCTTTGCCCCTTCTGCACGGTGAAGTGCTGGGTGGGGAAAATGTTCTGGAACCAGCCATCCACCGGTTGCATGGTAGCGGGATCCAGGAGCTCCAGGCGGGCCTCCCCTATCAGCATACTATCTGCCAGGTTGCTGATCTTGGCGCTGAATTCCATGCGGTCGCCTTCGCGCATAAAACGCGGCGCATTGGGTTGTACCATTAAAGGTTTTTGCGTTACAATGCTGGCTTCTGTATAACCCATGGCCATATCCTTTGTATGTGCCAGGCCCATGAAACGCCAGCGGGTAAGTGCTTCCGGTACGGAGAACTCAAAGGAGATGTTACCGTCTTTATCTGTGCGCAGGTCCGGGAGGAAGAAAGCGGTTTCGTTGAAGTTGGTACGTGGCGTAACGGCGGGGGCTGCGGGCGCCGCTGTATTATCAACCTCTTCTTTCTTTTCTGATTCCGATACAGGTGCAAACAGTTGGTTATACGCCATGTCTGCCTGGGCAGCGGCCGGCGCTGCTGGTGGCGGCGCAGGCAATGCAGCGCCCCTGATCATCACTTTCGCGGCGCTGCGGGCAGCACCCGCCGCCACTGGCCTTGACTCCTTAAAACGTGGCGACCCTATTATAATCACGCTGGAATAGTCCAGCTGATCATAAATGATAGCGCTATCTTCTATCTGCGGCGGCTGGGGATACCAGCCATAGGCGGGCGTTACCACAAAGACCTCATTACCTTCCCAGTTCTCATTACCGTAAAAAACGGGGTACAGGTCAGGCAATGACCAATCCTGTTTGCGGAATGCATCCAGGGAGGCGTCGTACATGGTGGCCAGCATGGCGGCGGCTACCTGTTCTTTCTTAGCGCCTTTTATCTGTACCTGCCATTTTTCTTTTTCGCCGGGTTGTAATTTATCCCGGTGGGTACCAATGGTAAGCTCCAGTGTTTTGTTGCTCCAGGGCACATTTATCCTTTGCTGCCAGCTGAATACGCGGTTATCTTTTACGAAGTTATATTCCAGCTGCAGGCCGCCACGGTCTTTTTCTGTTATGGCATAAGGGAAAGCCTGCTGCTTGTCGGAGAGGCGCAGCATTTCATCTGTTGCCCGCTGATCCCATCTTTCAACGGTCTGCAGTATATACAGGTCTTTAGCTGTAGTGGCTAATACCAGTTGCGCCTGCGTACCGGGCTCATATTCCTTATCATCAAAGCCCGTAGCAAAATAAGCCGGGAAAGGCAGTTTTGTTGCCTGCGGATCCCATACGCGGAATACTTTTTTCTGTACTACTGCTGTACCCAGGCGGTCAGTTGTACTTACTTCCAGCTCATACCAGCCTTGTGGCAGCGATTTTACAGAAAGGTCTGCAGCGCTGTCTTTAACGGTGGTGAATGACCGCTCCAGTACTGCGGCGCCACGTTTCCACTGTGCCGGCTCGTCTTCATGTTTGTATACATCCAGCGGGAAGTTGCGGACATATTCTTCTTCCGTCATCACAAACTGGTCCGGTGCATTCCAGTACCGCGGGCGTATGAGCCTGCCTGGGTGCTGCAACGGCAGCAGGCGCACTTTTACCGCGGAAGGCTCAAAAGCGCCATTGAGGTTAGCCGTGGTAATAGCCACTTTTTTCAGGTCCTGCACTTGTACTTCTTCCGGCAGATCCAGCTTTACTTCCAGCATTTGATAACCAGCGGCTATACGTTGATCACCGCTACGGGTCTCTCCATTCAGGTCTGTTACATCTGCATAGATGCGGTAAGTGAAGATGGGTTTCTGTTCCGGTTTTATCTGCTTATCGGGCAGCGCGGTAAAGGGGATGGAGAAGCTGCCGTCTGCGGCTGTCTGTACCTGTCCGCTGGCTATTTCCCGGGAGGCGGAAGATGGCGCCGGTTTAAAGTAGAACATCCAATAATAAGGAAAGCGGGCTTCCCGTACTACGCGGTATTTTACCTGCGCGCCGTCAATATTATTACCGGCATAGGCCAATGCTTTACCATGTACGGTTACGGTATCTCCTACTTTGTAACTGCCTTTTAAGGTATCGAACTCCACATAAAATTTGGGACGTTTATATTCTTCTACGGAGAAGCCTACGCTGCCATCTGTATCATCATCCGTGATACTGAATGCGCCATTCAACCGGCCGGCGGGTAACTGGAACTTACCTGAATAAGCGCCATATTCGTTGGAGGTCACCTGCAGTGAATCTACTTTCTCACCGTTGGCATCTTTTAACAGCACCTCCGTTTTATAGGCTGCCAGGGCCTGGCTGCTACGGTCTGTATTATTCTTCTTTACGACGATGCCTTTGAAATAAACGGTTTGGCCGGGGCGGTAAATAGCCCTGTCTGTAAAGAGGAAGCTTTTTGTTTCTTCCGGTTTTGCGGGTTGCGGAACGTTCCTGTAAAGATATCTGTAGTTATCAGGATACAGTACGTCCTTACCGTAGATCCACTCCATGCGCACATTACGGCTGCTCCTGTTCTTAGCGGCATCCAGGGTGATAAGGCCGTTTTTGTCCGAAACATAGGTTTGCGTTATACGGGTTAATTCTCCTTTCCCTTTCGACGCATCGTTGTAAGCTTCCTGTACGTTCAGGCGTACACCTTCTAAAGGCTGGCCGGTTTCCCGGTGCAGCACTAAGTACGTACTACCACGGTTGATGTAACTGATCTGGGATACATGGATAAACTGTACCGCCAGTATGCTGTTCTCCGTAGAAAACCCCGGCTCTGTACTGGCGAGCAGCATATACTGGCCCAGCGGCTGGGCGTCACTTTTTATTTCTACGGTATGCTGACGGTAATCTTTAGGATCCGGTAATGCCTGCTCCCATTGCTTATCAGCAGGCCTGCCGGTGATGAGCCGCCAATAGCGGTTGGTGGTATCGGTATAATCGTTCTGCGCATCACGCAGTTGTTTACGGAAGCCTTCATTGATAGCAGCTATGCGCAGGTAGATCTTTTGCGCATTGCGGTAGGTGACCAGGGTACGGAAGGGTTGTTCCGGCAGGTTTACCAGTTCTGTTTCCAGGCCTATTGTGCGAACGTTTATACTGGCCAGCAGTTGCTTACACATGATGGCCCCATGGCTTTTGGGCGCCTGTTCTATAGCCTTGTTACATAAGGCTACTGCCAGCACGGCTTTACCGGTAGCGCTATCGCTCTGCTGATCCTGTTGATAGTAATACTGGGCCAGCAGGTGCAGCACTTCTGTTACTTCTGTATCCTGTGCATAGTCCTCCTGCATCTGCTGCAGGGCTTTTACATACAATGCTTCTTTATCCGGCATTACGCCTACCTGGTACATATAGCGGATACGCTCCAGGTCTACATCCAGCAGGGCGGCGCGGTTATCTTTCTGGTGAAAACGGATCAGGTCCTGCAATAGCTGCAGGGCTTTAAACTGCTGGGAGGCCGTATCTGCTACCTTGAACTGATGTGCGGCAAATGCAGCCGCGGGCGCAAATGCCTGCATGTCTTCCAACTCAAACAGGTTGGCGGGCTGGTTCAGGTAACGATCGCCGGACTTAAAATAGTCCAGCGCACGATGCGCCAGCAGATCATATAAAGTAGGGCGCAGGGCGCGGGCATTGCCTTTTTCCAATATATCTTCAAAGGTGGAGAGATTGGTTTGCTGTAACACGGTGGTGTTTTCCAGCGAAGCCTCGTAGGCAGCACTGATCTCGCGGCCCAGCCTATCCTGGCCCCAGGTTTCTATATCTGTGGAAGTATCGTTTGCCAGGGCGGTGCGGCTGTATAGCCGGTAGCGGTTATACTGCATATACTCCCACAACATCTGCGCTTTTATGCTTTGCACCAGGGCATGGGCGGCGCCGTGGGTACGGCCTGTCTCCTGGTTCAACATCCGGAGGCTGTACGCGGCGCTATTTTCAGCAAGGATCCTGGAATATTTGAGCCGGTACAGCAGGGCTTTTACCTGGTGCGGTTCCCGCCCATCGTTAAGCGCCTGGTTGTAGATGGCGTCCACTTTCTCCAGGGCCGATTTTGACA
Source organism: Chitinophaga agrisoli (assembly GCF_008386695.1). Taxonomy (GTDB): domain Bacteria; phylum Bacteroidota; class Bacteroidia; order Chitinophagales; family Chitinophagaceae; genus Chitinophaga; species Chitinophaga agrisoli. Next base: position 1,557,021 of record NZ_VUOC01000001.1, on the reverse strand, counting down.
ATCCCTTTAGTTCCAGATCTGTTACTTTTTGCCATTCAGCTGAGTAGTTATATTGGGCCATAAGCGGTAAACAAAAAAGGGTAAATACGAGGGCTAATAAAGCATTACGTCGCATAAAGGAATGGTGTATTTTAAACTAATATACCTATAATATTCTTTTCAAGACAAAAGGGCCGGATGCCCAGCCCTTTTAGAATTCTGCAATACTGCAAAGGTTATTGCTCTTCTGTTCCGGCAGTGGGGGCATTCTTCTTTACAGAATCGATGCCATTGTCACGGCCGTCTTCCGACTCGTACATTTCACTGGTGCCAATCACCTGGCCGTTGCCGGCTTTCAGGTTAAAGTAGAACTTACCGTTTTTGGCGGTGTTCTTCTCATACTTGCCATCGTCTGCTGCATTCTTCTTTACAGACTCTATGCCGTTTTCGCAGGCGGCTTTGGAGGTGTAGCCTTCAGACACTAAAATGGTCTGGCCATTGCCTGCTTTGAGGTTAAAGCGGTATTGTCCATCATTACCGGTCTTAATAACAAACTTTCCCATAGGAATTTTCATTTAGTGTGTGGTGAATAGGTATAAAAATCGGCCGAAAATTATTAAAAAAACATTTTAGAAAATGTTAATTGATGGGCAATAAAAAAGGGCCACCGTGGTGACCCTTTTCCTTATATGTTTCAGTGAAATGACTATTTCACGAGCTCTTTCTTCAGCACTTCCGCCATGGTCTTACCGATGTTGGCAGGGCTTTCTACTACGTGTACGCCACATTCTGCCATGATCTTCATTTTAGCGGCGGCAGTATCGTCTGCACCGCCAATGATAGCGCCTGCGTGGCCCATACGGCGGCCGGGAGGAGCGGTTTGACCGGCAATGAACCCTACAACGGGTTTAGTACCGTTTTCCTTGATCCACTGGGCAGCTTCTGCTTCCATGCTACCGCCAATCTCGCCTATCATGATGATACCTTCCGTTTCGGGATCGTTCATCAGCAGTTCCACGGCTTCTTTAGTGGGGGTGCCGATGATCGGGTCGCCACCGATACCGATAGCGGTAGAGATACCCAGGCCGGCTTTCACCACCTGGTCTGCGGCTTCATAGGTAAGGGTACCGGATTTGGACACGATACCTATTTTCCCTTTTTTGAATATAAAACCAGGCATGATACCTACTTTGGCTTCTTCCGCGGTGATCACGCCGGGGCAGTTAGGCCCTACCAGGCGGGTATTGCGGCCCTGCAGGTAGCTTTTAGCCTTTACCATGTCCTGAACGGGGATACCTTCTGTGATACATACCACCAGCGCAATACCAGCTTCGGCGGCCTCCATAATAGCATCTGCTGCAAAAGCAGGAGGTACAAATATGATAGATACATCCGCACCGGTAGCCTTTACCGCATCCTTCACTGTGTTAAATACCGGGCGCTCCAGGTGGGTGCTGCCACCTTTACCGGGCGTTACGCCCCCCACTACCTGGGTTCCGTACTCTATCATCTGCGTTGCATGGAAAGTACCTTCGGTACCGGTAAATCCCTGCACTATTACCTTGCTATGCTTATTAAGTAAAACACTCATTGCGCTTGGTTTATTAGTTTAACTATTAGTTTATCGGTTTTCAGGGGGCAAAAATAAAACTACAATTGGCAAATACCAAACCCATTAATTGGGCAGGCGGCGGGGGGCTGCCCCTTATTTTTCCCCGGCAGGCGGCTCTTTTTTAAGCCTGTCCCTCCAGTTTTTGTCCCGGAACATCTCCATCTGGCGCATTTCCTTGGCATCCCGGAGGAAGTCTGAGGCAAAAATGAAGTCATTCAGCCGCTCGTCATTGGAAAAAATGATCTCCTCGTTGCTGCCTTCCCACTGTTTGAGGCCCTGGTACATGTATATGATATGGTCCCCGCTTTCCATTACGGTGTTCATATCATGGGTATTGATCACGGTGGTGATATTGTATTCTACGGTAAGTTCCTTGATCAGCTTATCTATCAGCAGGGAGGTCTGTGGGTCCAGGCCGGAGTTAGGCTCATCACAGAACAGGTATTTGGGGTTGAGCACGATGGCCCGGGCAATGCCCACCCTTTTTTTCATACCACCGCTGATCTCCGCGGGGAATTTGCGGGCGGCGTCCTTGAGGTTTACGCGGTCCAGGCATTCCATGACGCGTTTTTTCTTCTCTTTATAGCTGCCTACGCCAAACATATCCAGGGGGAACATGACATTCTGCTCTACGGTCATACTGTCAAACAGGGCCGAACCCTGGAACAGCATGCCTATTTCCTGGCGAACGGTCTTCTTATCCTGATCGTTCATGGCGGTAAAATCCTGCTCGTTGTACAGCACTTTGCCCTCATCCACGCCCATCAATCCCACTATACACTTCATCAGCACTGTTTTACCACTGCCGCTGGAGCCGATAATCAGGCTTACCTTTCCGGCCTCCATTGTAGCGGATACACCTTTCAGCACCTGTTTATCACCAAATCCCTTTTTAATATCTTGAAGTTCGATCATAAGTTTCAGTAATCTGCTACAGTAATATTGCCGATAGCGCGTAATCCGAAAATAATATCAGCACACAGCTCACCACCACGGCGGTGGTGCTGGCCTTACCTATTTCCAGGGCGCCCCCCTGCACGTTATAGCCGTAGTAGGCGGATACACTGGAAATAATAAATGCAAAGGTATAGGACTTGCTGAGCGCGAAGAATATGTTATAGATCTTTAGTTCCTGACGCAGGCCCTGTATAAATTCATCGTTGGAGATAATACCCGCTGCTACGCCGGCAAATTTACCGCCCCAGATACCCAGGAAACCGGCAATGATCACCAGGCAGGGAATCGTGAGCAAGGCGGCCAGGATCTTGGGCATTACCAGGTATCCCCGCGTATTGATCCCCATGATCTCCAGGGCGTCTATCTGTTCAGATATACGCATGTTTCCCAGCTCGGAGGCTATTTTGGAGCCTACCACACCGGCCAGTACGATGGACGTGAGGGTGGGCGCAAACTCGAGTATGATGGTATCGCGGGTGATCTGTGCAATGGTGGCCTTGGGAATGATGGGACTTACCAACTGATAGGCTGTCTGCAGGGTGGTAACCCCTCCCATGAACAATGAAATGATGAACACAATGCCAAGCGAGCCAACGCCTATGTCCACACACTGCTGCATAAATTGCTTCCAGTACATCTTTGGGTTCTCCGGTTTGGAGAACATCCCCTTCAGCATCAGCAAATAAGCGCCAAAATGGTAAAAGAATCTGAATTCCATAGAATTTCAAAGATAGTAAAATTAACAGCTGTTAGCTATTAGCTTTTAGCTATTAGCGCTATGCGGCATGGATATTTAACTGCGAGTTAATGCTAATAGCTAACCGCTACGGGCTAACTGCTTTTATTTCAGGCTGCTTACGAGCAGGCGTTTCAGGCTTCTTTCAATGATCTCGCCCATGGTCTTGCACCGGGCAAAGACCGTATCATTGTAGTACAAGGCCAGCTCTTCGCCCAGCTGGTGGATCTTTTCCGGGAAGGATACATGATCTGTCATGATCACATCCCGCAGGTCCTTGATGCGGTGCCGCTGTACTTTGATACGACGGGCAATGACCGCGCGCTCTTCCTGCTGGTACTGTTTTACCACTTCCGCATTCAGGTGTTTTATGGCCAGCTCTACAAATACCCGGTTCTCCTTAAAGTATTGTGGCATGTACAAGGTGCGTTTGCCCTCATAAAACTGCTGGTCAAAATCGATGGCGCGTATACGGAACTGCACATCATCAAAATCCGGCGTTATATCAAATACAAAGTTGTAGGAGCGCATATCGCCCAGCAGGCGTACAAAACAGCGCTCATTGAACTTTACAAATTCTTTGGCTATACGTTTTGGGTTGAACTCCGGCCGTTGCAGGTAGTGCAGGGCAAACTGGTCGCCGGGCACGCCTGCGATATGCTCTTCTACCAGGGTGTTACCATCCACCATAAAGTTCATCCAGTACGGGGAGAGAATATGTTCCAGCTCCAGGCCATAGATACGGGAGGCGTCTGCTATCTTGATGTAGAAATAATCGTACACCTCGTTGTAATTATTGACGATCTTGATACGGAAGGGATGCGAATTGCCGAAGGTGCAATAATCGATACGCTCAATATGCAGGTGCTCTTCTGCCGCCTGGTCGCCACCGGCTTTGAGGTAGGAGTAAATACGTTTTAAACCGGCGTGTAACTGGCCCACCATGCTTTGGGGATACATAACGGTTTCCCATAAGGTATCTTTCCCGTCTTTGTCATATACGGCAAAGCCGCTCTCGAAATACCGCAGCTCCTCGTAGGATACGGGCAGCGGCAGTTCCCTTTCATACAGCTTCAGGTAACGCCTGAAGGCCGGGTTGAGCGGGAAGAAGATCTTTTTCCGGGAAATACTTTGCATGATGTGCTAATGTGCTAATGTGCTGATATGCTAATGTACAAATTAGTACAAAAATGAAAGGAGGCGTCTCCGTTTTATCGGCACATCAGCACATTAGCACATTATTTTCTTTTTTTCTTAGTAACGCCCGCCGTTGCTTCGCTGTGGCAGCATTTATGCTGCGCGTCCACTACGGCAATGTTCACCATGTTCACGATCTGGCGCACGGTGCTGCCCAATTGTAGTATGTGCACCGGCTTTTTCATACCCAGCAGCACAGGGCCAATGGCGTCAAAGCCGGCCACTTCCTGCAACAGGTTATAGGCAATATTGCCAGCGCTAAGGTTAGGGAAGATGAGGGTATTCACCTCTTCCCCTACCAGCTCAGAGAACGGATAACTATCTTTCAGGATCTCCTGGTTAAAGGCCATGGCGGCTTGTATTTCGCCATCCACTACCAGGGTGGGATCCATTTTCTTTACCAGGTCACGGGCCTTGCTCATCAACTGGGCTTCCGGCGTGGGGCTGGAGCCAAAATTGGAATAAGAAACCATGGCTATACGCGGCACCATGTTAAACAGCCTTACTTCTTTGGCCACCATCATAGTGATCTCCGCTATTTCTTCCGCCGTGGGGTTGAAGTTTACGGTGGTATCTGCCAGGAACAGCGGGCCGCGTTTGGTGTTTATGATATACATACCGGCCACCCTTTTAGCGCCTTCTTCCATGCCTATTACCTGGAGTGCGGGGCGGATGGTATCCGGGTATTTGCGGGTTAAGCCGGAGATGAGGGCGTCTGCCTCGCCGGTTTCCACCATCATACAGCCAAAATAGTTACGCTCGCGCATGATCTTGCCGGCTTCGTACTTGTTAAAGCCTTTACGCTGGCGTTTCTGGAAGAACAGGTCGCCAAAATGATGGCGTTTGGCGCTCATCTCTTCGCTCTTGGGATCGATGATCTCGATATCTTCTATTTCAATACCGTTATCGTCTGCCAGCTGGCGGATGCGGCTTTCGTCACCCAGCAGTATGGGATGGGCAATGCCTTCGTCCCTTACTACCTGTGCGGCTTTCAGCACCTTAAGGTTATCCGCTTCCGCAAATACCACTTTACGCGGGTCTTTACGGGCTTTATTACCTATTATGCGGAACAGCTGGTTATCCAGGCCCAGGCGATGGTTCAGCTCTTCGTAATAGGCCTCCCAGTTTTCGATCCGTTTCTGGGCTACGCCGCTGTCAATAGCCGCTCTGGCTACTGCCGGGGCTACCATGCATAACAGGCGCGGATCCAGGGGTTTGGGAATGATATAATTGGGACTAAAATACAGGTTACGCTCATTATACGCCAGGTTCACGATATCCGGCACAGGCTCTTTGGCCAGGTCTGCCAGGGCACGCACGGCGGCCAGTTTCATGGCCTCGTTGATCTGGGTGGCCCTTACGTCCAGGGCGCCGCGGAAAATGTAGGGGAAACCCAGTACATTGTTCACCTGGTTAGGATGATCAGAACGGCCGGTAGCGAAGATGATATCCGGGCGGGCCGCTATGGCGGCCTCATAAGCGATCTCGGGGTCCGGATTGGCCATCGCAAATACGATGGGTTGTTTGGCCATGCCTTTGATCATTTCCGGGGTTACCACGTTGCCTACAGAAAGCCCGATGAATACATCCGCCCCTTTCATAGCAACGCCCAGCTCTGTGATCTTAGAAGTAGTGGCAAACTGCATATGCATGTCCGTGAGATCGGTACGGCTTTTATTGATAACGCCGTTCTTATCGAACATGATAAAGTTCTCGTGTTTAGCGCCCAGGGCTACGTATAGTTTTACGCAGGCCATGGCGGCAGCGCCTGCCCCATTCACCACGAACTTTACCTTCTCTATCTTTTTCTTTACCAGCTCCAGGGCATTCAGCAGGGCGGCGCCGGAGATGATGGCCGTGCCGTGCTGATCGTCATGCATGATGGGGATCTTCAGCTCCTTTTTAAGGCGCTCTTCGATGGCAAAACACTCGGGGCTCTTGATATCTTCCAGGTTAATGCCGCCAAAGGTAGGCTCCAGGGCTTTTACCACCTGTACAAACTCGTCTACATCCCTGGTATTGAGCTCAATATCAAATACGTCTATATCTGCAAAGATCTTAAACAGCACGCCTTTACCTTCCATTACAGGTTTGCCGGCTTCCGGGCCAATATCGCCCAGGCCCAGCACGGCGGTGCCATTGCTGATCACAGCCACCAGGTTGCCTTTAGCGGTGTATTTGTAAACATTCTCTACATCGCGGTGAATTTCTTTGCAGGGCTCCGCGACGCCCGGAGAGTAAGCCAAGGATAGGTCCCATTGTGTTTTGGTGTTCTTCGTAGGCACAACTTCAATCTTCCCTGGTCTGCCCTGGGAATGGTAGTCCAGTGCATCCTGCTTATTCAGTTTTTTTCTCGCCATAAATAAAATATAAAAGACCGTTGGGGCTGCAATATACGAAGTATTAGAAGAAAGGGTACTACCACGAAAGAGGGGGATATAGCAGCTTACTGTTAAAATTACTTACATTTACGGTTGTTAAACATTTGCAAATATCATGATACAACGCATTCAAAGCCTTTACCTGTTGCTGGCGGCCGGGGCCGGTACTGCCACCTGGTTCCTTAACCTGTGGAAAGCCAAATTGAGCAACAATACGGAGAGCTATTTCAATGCCCAATCCAGCTACCTGGTATTTACTGTATACATGATCATTGTGCTGCTGGCCCTTATCTGTATTTTCCTGTATAAGAACCGCAAGCTGCAGTTCCGGTTAACGGTGATCAATGTACTTTTTGCGATAGGCGCTATTGCGTTACAGTATTTTAAGGTACAGGACCATGCTAATGGCCTGGTAGCGGCCGGTTTGAACATCATATCCGCTACTTACCTGCCGGGCGCTTTTCTGCCTATCCTGATCCTTATTTTCCTGTTCCTGGCGGCCAGGGGCATTTATAAGGATGAGAAACTGATCAAATCACTGGACCGGTTAAGATAACCGTTCCCTGAAGGTATAAACGCGCAGGCCGGATGAATGATCATCCGGCCTGCGCGTTTTATGAATAGCTGTTACTTACAGGTACTTACCTGTATAACTTTCCTTCACTTTCTTTAATCCTGTGGGCACACCGGTGTACAGCAGGTTACCGCCGCCGGCGCCGCCTTCCGGTCCCAGGTCTATCACCCAGTCCGCACTGCGGATCACATCCATATTATGCTCTATGACCAGTACGGAATGGCCCTGGTCTATTAACGCATTAAATGAGTTCAGGAGCTTTTTGATATCATGGAAATGCAATCCTGTGGTTGGCTCGTCAAAGATGAACAGGATATGCCCCTGCGCCCGGCCTTTGCCCAGGAAGGAAGCCAGCTTTACGCGTTGCGCCTCGCCACCGCTGAGGGTATCACTGCTCTGGCCCAGTTTTACGTAACCTAAACCCACATCGCTCAGCGGGCGGATCTTGTTGCATACGTCCTTCTCATCGCGGAAAAAGTCCAGCGCTTCATCTACGCCCATTTCCAGCACATCGTATATGTTCTTGCCTTTGTAGGTCACTTCCAGCACTTCGTCCTTAAAGCGTTTACCGCCGCAGCTTTCGCAGGTCAGGTGCACATCTGCCAGGAACTGCATTTCAACGATCACTTCCCCTTCTCCTTTACAGGCGTCGCAACGGCCGCCATCTACGTTAAATGAAAAATGTTTGGGCAGGAAGCCGCGCATCTTGCTAAGCGGTTGTTTGGCAAACAGGTCACGGATCTCATCATACGCCTTGATATAAGTAACCGGGTTAGAGCGGGATGATTTACCGATGGGGTTCTGATCCACCATCTCTATCTGCGTGATATCATCCACGGCGCCTTTTAGTGCGCGGTACTGCCCTACCCTTTCCGCAAACTCGCCTTTCAGCTTCATGAGCGCGGGGTACAGGATCTGTTTTACCAGCGTGGTTTTCCCGGAGCCGCTTACACCGCTTACTACACAGAGCACCTGAAGCGGAAAGTCTACATTAATATCCTTCAGGTTATGCTGCCGGCAGCCTTCGAGCGTAATGGCATGTTTCCATTTACGTACATGGGTAGGCGGATCTATGGTCATTTGGCCGCTCAGGTATTTGCCGGTAAGGCTGTTGGGATCCTTGAGCATTTCCTGGTAGGTACCAGCAAAGATCACTTCCCCACCGAGGTGGCTGGCCAGCGGGCCCATATCTATGATATAATCCGCCTCCTGCATCATCAGGTCATCATGCTCTACCACCACTACGGTATTACCCAGGTTACGCAGCTCCTTTAGCACGCCTATAAGGCGGTGCGTATCGCGGGCGTGCAGGCCTATGCTGGGCTCATCCAGGATGTAGAGGGAGTTGGTGAGGTTACTACCCAGGGAACGGGTAAGCTGTATACGCTGACTTTCCCCACCGCTGAGCGTATTGGCCACGCGGTTCATGGTCAGGTAGCCCAGGCCAACATCCAGCAGGGTCTTGATGCGGTGATGTACTTCTATAAGTATACGTTTGGCCACTTGCTGATCGTACTCGCTGAGCTGCAGCTGGTCAAACCAATCTTTCAGGTCTGTTACCGGCAGGTCTACCAGTTCCGCGATGTTCTTGCCGCCTACCTTTATGTACAGGGCCTCCTTGCGCAGGCGGCCGCCGCCGCACTCGTGGCACACGGTACGACCGCGGTAGCGGGCTTGCAGTACGCGGTACTGCACCTTATACAAGTTCTGCTCCACCATCTTAAAAAACTCGTTGATGCCGTAGAAATGCTCATTGCCTGTCCACAACATCTTTTGCTGCTCGTCCGTTAGCTCTGCGATGGGTTTGTGCACCGGGAAGTTAAACTTACGGGCGGCTTTTATGAGGGCTTCTTTGTACTCGCCCATCTTCTCCCCTCTCCAGGGCGCAATGCCGCCTTCATATACACTCAGACGTTTATCCGGTATTACCAGGTCCGGGTCTATACCCAACACCTGACCAAAGCCTTCGCATACCGGGCAGGCGCCATAAGGGTTATTAAAGGAGAACAGGTTGGGTACCGGCTCTTCAAACTGGATCCCATCCAGCTCAAAACGGTTGGAGAAGTGTTGCTGACGGGTACCGTCTATTTCTATCAGGCAATCGCCTTCGCTTTCATAGAAAGCGGTTTGTACGGAATCCGCGATACGATGTTTATCATCCTCGTCAAACTCCTTTACTACCACGCGGTCTATCAGCACAAAGGTATCTGCGCTTACGGCAGGTTTCTTTTCTTCCAGCAGCTCCTCTATACGCAGCAGCTGGCCGCCTTCCTTACCGGTGATATATAAACGGGAGAAGCCCTTCTGCATCAATATGTTCAGTTCTTCCTTCACATCGCGTTTGGCGTGACGGCGGAACGGGACAATGATCTGTACTTTACTGCCTATGGGCAGCCGGGAGATGAAGTCCACCACATCGCTTACCTCGTGCTTTTTTACCAGCTGGCCGGAGATGGGGGAATATGTTTTGCCAATGCGGGCAAACAGCAGGCGGAGGTAGTCATAGATCTCCGTCATAGACCCCACCGTGGAGCGGGGCGTGCGGGTGATCACCTTCTGCTCTATGGCAATAGCGGGGCAGATACCTTTAATATAATCCACATCCGGCTTGTTCATACGCATGAGGAACTGGCGGGCGTAGGCGCTGAGGCTTTCCGCATAGCGGCGCTGCCCCTCAGCATACAGGGTATCCATCGTGAGGGATGACTTACCGGAGCCCGAGACCCCGGTTACCACTACCAGCTTGCTGCGGGGGATGGAGACGCTGACATTCTTGAGATTATGTACCCGTGCTCCCTTTATAAAGATATGATCCTGTGTGCTAACTGCCTGATCATCAATTACTGCTTCCTGTTTCTTTACTTTTGTAGCCATGATTAAAGCGCAAATTTCCTCGAAAAAGTTGACAATCTGAATAAAAGCCCTGATCCATTGCCGGCGCTTGTGATAGCAGGCAGCAGATGGCGGGCTATGTACGCTTGTCCAAAATAAATGTATCTCCGAAAGTACGGTATTCTGACGAAAGTTGGCAGTCCTAACCCTGACGGCGGCCGCCCGTTCTACTCTTTTCCATATTTCGCTAATGACCAAGGAGCGCGGGTTACGTTACATGGACCACATTGATACTGTTACAGTTACGACATCCTGACTGACCAGGATCATTGAAGCCCGCCATGGTAAGCCCATACAGCGGGTTGGGAACTGACGAAAATCATCGTGAAATTTATTTTGCGGTAATTGTTTTATTGAAACATTCAACTATATTTGCAACAGACATACTCTATACCTTAGATTTAGCAAGAACCAATATTTAATCAATAAAACTTCCAGATTATAGCATAAACTTTACTTAACACACAACCTACAGACTGTTAAGTCCGTATTATTTACTAACCCGCTATTAGTAGATGTTTATGCAAATAATGTATAAATTAAACGATGAACAACTAATTACCCTCTTTAAGAAGGGTCACTCCTCTGCATTGGAGGAATTAGTATACCGCCACAAGGACAAACTGTTCACGTCCATCGTTTTACTTGTAAAAGATCCCTTTCTGGCTGAAGATATTTTCCAGGATACCTTTATTAAGATCATAGATACGATCCGTGCGGAGCGTTATACTGAAAAAGGTAAGTTCCTGCCCTGGGCTATGCGTATAGCGCATAACCTGTGCGTGGACCATTTCCGGAAGATCAAACGCACGCCTGTTATCAAGACCGGCGATGACAAGGACATCTTTAACGTATTGGGATTCAGTGACAGTTGTGCGGAAGATCTGATGATCACGCGCCAGAGTCATGACCGGGTACGTAAGATGCTGGATATGTTGCCGGAAGAACAACGTGAGGTGATCATCCTCCGTCACTATGCTGAACTAAGTTTCAAAGAAATTGCAGACCTCACCCAGGTGAGTATCAATACCGCATTAGGCCGTATGCGTTATGGCTTAATCAATCTCCGTAAGATGATGACGGAGAAGCAGATTTGTTTGTGATCCCTTTTTTTGCTTGCCATCAACGGGCGGCCGGTAGTATCCGACCGCTCGTTTATTTTATGCCAGTTTTATTCTTCTCAGGAATATCTTACCTGTTTAAGTACCGCTTATTTGAGTAGCGGCCTTCTCTCCTTCTCTTAGCATTTTTCGTAAATGATCGCAGCCCCTTGTCCTACGCCTACACACATGGTCGCGAGACCGTAACGGCTATCCGGCCGGCGTTTCATCTCATGTAATAAAGTAGTGGTAATGCGGGCGCCGCTGCAGCCCAGGGGATGACCTATCGCTATGGAGCCGCCGTTCACATTCACTTTATCCGGGTTCAGGCCCAGGTCGCGCATACACGCCAGGGACTGAGAGGCAAAAGCCTCATTCAGCTCTACGAGGTCCAGCTGGTCTACGGTGAGGCCCGCGCGGCGTAATGCTTTCTGGGAGGATGGCACGGGGCCTATGCCCATAATAGAAGGGTCTACGCCGGCTACTGCCATTGCCTTTATCTTCGCCATGGGCGTAAGGTTGAAACGTTTCAACGCGCTTTCAGATACGATGAGCACCATGGAAGCGCCATCGTTGATACTGGAGGAGTTACCTGCGGTTACGCTGCCATCCTTGGCAAAAGCGGGTTTTAAAGCGGCCAGTTTTTCCAGGAAGGTTTCGCGGGGCGGTTCGTCCTTCGCTACTACCACGCGCTCTTCTTTGTTGGGCGTGATCTCCACCGGGATGATCTCTGCCTGCCATTTACCGGCTGCCAGCGCCTGCTGGTATTTCTGCTGACTGCCAAAGGCAAACAGGTCCTGGTCTTCCCGGCTTATCTGCCATTGGCGGGCTACGTTCTCCGCAGTCTCGCCCATGGAATAAGGATGATAAAGGTCTATCATCTTAGGGTTGGTAAAGCGCCAGCCAATGGTACTGTCAAACATTTCGTTCTTACGGGCAAAGGGACCTTCTGCCTTGGCCATTACAAAAGGGGCACGGGTCATGCTTTCCACGCCGCCAGCCAGGTAAATCTCCCCCTCACCGCACATTACGGCACGGGCGGCGTCCATAATGGCCTGCAAGCCACTGGCGCAGAGGCGGTTTACCGTATTGCCGGCCACTGATACGGGCAGGCCGGCCAGCAGGGCTGCCATACGGGCCACATCCCGGTTATCTTCTCCGGCCTGGTTGGCCGCACCAGCAATCACATCCTCTATGGCGGCAGGGTCTACGCCCGGGTTGCGCTCCATGAGCGAACGGATCATAAGCGCCAGCATATCATCCGGCCTAACGGTCCGCAGCGCTCCGGCATATTTGCCAATGGGGGTACGTACGGCGTCAACTATATAAGCAGCTTGCATGTTTTTCAAAATTGAGGTGTAAAAGTAAGGGAAAAGCGACGATTCATTTTCAATGGATTGAAAGAGGCCAGAAGGGCTGTATCCTGCCCTTGTCCGCAGCGCCTGTCTACTAATAAACTAAATTATGTACCTTTGCGGTTGCTTTCCGACTGCCGTAAGGCAGCCATTTACTCATTCAGGGATCACTGATAATTAAAATGGCAGGTTCTATCTGGCCTTTACAAACGAATCAAAACGAAGAAGGTCATTGTGGAAAATGAAATGCGAAACGTTCACCGGCGCTGACAGGCCCCAGTGAATGCAGCAAAAGACAATCACTTCGAAACAAACTATTTTTCAGAGATGAAATCTGACAAGAAGAACATCCGGCACCTTAGCTTAGCGGCTATCCAGGAGTATTTTAACACGATCGGAGAAAAGCCTTTCCGCGCTAAACAGGTGTACGAATGGCTGTGGCTGAAACATGCCGCCAGCTTTGAGGCAATGACCAACCTCTCCAAGCCATTGCGCGCCGCGCTGGAAGAGCATTTTACCCTCCCGGCCCTGAAGGTGGATACCACCCAGGTGAGCGAGGACGGTACCATCAAAAGCCGTTTCCGCCTGCATGACGGGCACCTGGTAGAGGGGGTATTGATCCCCACAGAAAACAGGCAAACAGCCTGTGTATCCTCCCAGGTAGGCTGCAGCCTGAGCTGCAAATTCTGCGCTACCGGTTATATGGACCGCAAACGTAACCTGGATTTTGACGAGATCTATGACGAGGTAGCCATCCTGAACCAGCAATCCCTGGAATCATCCGGCAAAAAACTGAGCAATATCGTGTATATGGGTATGGGCGAGCCCCTGCTTAATTACCGTAATGTGCTGCAGTCTATAGAAAGGATCACCTCTCCTGATGGTGGTTTGGCCATGTCTCCCAAAAGGATCACCGTATCCACCGCGGGCGTAGCCAAGATGATACAGCAGCTGGGCGATGATCAGGTACGGTTTAACCTGGCGCTTTCCCTGCACGCGGCCAATGACCGTAAGCGCAGCGAGATCATGCCGATCAACGACACCAACAACCTGAAGGTGCTGGTAGACGCCCTGAACTATTTTTACAAGGCCACCCAAAACCAGATCTCCTTTGAATATATCCTGTTCCAGAACTTTAACGACTCTCTGAAGGACGCTGATGAGCTGATCAAGATCTACCGGCAGGTACCGGCGGACCTGATCAATATCATTGAGTACAACCCCATTGATAATGCGCGTTTTCAGAAGCCGGACGAAGATGCCGTAGAGCAATTTATGCAGTACCTGGGCAAAAACCGGGTCAATGCCCGCCTGCGGCGCAGCCGCGGCAAGGATATTGATGCCGCCTGCGGACAACTGGCGAATAAGGGATAATGCAAACAAAAAGCTAACAATCAAGGATGAAAAAAAACAAACCTGCCGCTACTAAAGGCTTCTCTCCATTTAAAGAGAACAAGCGCAGTACAGATAAACGTAACAGTGAAGGCGAACGCCCGGCACGCGGCGTACGGAAAGATGATGACAAACCGGCCCGTACGTTCAAACGGGATGATGATAAAGGCGGTTTCCGCAGTGAGGATAAACGCCCGGCCAGAAGGGCGGACGGCAAACCGGCCCGTACTTTTAAACGGGATGATGATAAAGGCGGTTTCCGCAGCGAGGACAAGCGTCCGGCCAGAAGGGCGGATGGCAAACCGGCCCGTACCTTTAAGCGGGATGATGATAAAGGCGGTTTCCGCAGCGAGGATAAACGCCCGGCCAGGAAAACAGCCGGCGACAGACCTGCCCGCCCCGCCGCTAAGCGCGATAATGACGATAGCAGCTTCCATGGCGATTTTCAGCCGGAGCGTAAAGGCCCTGTAAGGGAAACGCCCAGCGGCTTTAACCGCCAGAAATTCTTTGACCGGGCCAATGACCGCTTTGCGGATAAACAGGCCCGGAAAACAGCCCCCCGGAAATCGCGGGATGCGGATAGCTTTAACAGCAAAGGCAAACGTTCCAAAGAAGGGGAAGAAACCCTGGATGGCGAAGGCATGCCGCTGAATAAATACATTGCCCATTGCGGCGTATGCTCCCGCCGCAAAGCGGTAGACTATATAAAGGAAGGTAAAGTCACCGTAAACGACCAACAGGTACTGGAACCGGCGTTTAAGGTAACGGACAAGGACCAGGTGAAGGTGGCCAACAAACGGATCACCATCCAGAAGAACCTGGTGTACATCCTCCTGAATAAACCCAAGGGTTATATTACCACCACAGACGACCCGGAAGGCCGCCAGACCGTTATGGAACTGATAGCGGATGCCACGGATGAGCGGGTATTCCCTGTAGGCCGCCTGGACCGCAATACTTCCGGCCTGTTACTGCTTACCAATGATGGGGAACTGGCCCAGAAGCTGGCGCATCCCAAACATAATATCAAGAAGATCTACCAGGTAGAACTGGATAAACCATTGACCAAGGCGGATTTTGACAAGATCATCAACGGCGTTACGCTGGAAGACGGCCTGGCCCTGGTGGACGCCCTGGGTTATGTGGATCCAAAGGATAAAAAACAAGTGGGCATTGAGATACACAGCGGTAAAAACCGTATTGTGCGCCGCATTTTTGAGCACCTGGAATACAAGGTAGAAAAGCTGGACCGTGTTATGTACGCCGGCCTTACCAAAAAGAACGTGAACCGCGGCAGGTGGCGCATGTTGTCTGACAAAGAAATAATACTACTGAAACACTTTAAATAACAGCGTTTAGCTGTTAGCTTTTAGCTGTTAGCACTGGACCGACTGTACTGGTGAACGGCTAAAAGCTGACAGATAAACGCTAAGAGCTTATGGTTAACGATTGGCTGATAAAAGTAACAGATGATTACCTGATACTGAACAAACCTTCAGGGCTACTTACCATCCCTGACCGGCATGATCAGGAGCTGCCCTCCCTCCAAACCCAGCTTAAAAAGGCCTACGGGAATATTTTTACGGTGCACCGCCTGGACCGGGATACCAGTGGATTGATCCTGTTTGCCCGTAATGAAGCGGCCCACCGCTATTATTCCCAGTTATTTGAGTCGCGCGAGGTACGGAAATTCTACCTGGGGCTGGTAACCGGCGAGCTGGTACCAGCCAGTGGCAGCGTGAACGAGCCTATTATGGAGCACCCGGTGCAGCGGGGTAAAATGGTGACCAACCGCCGGGGAAAGACCGCCCTGACGGACTACGAAGTACAGGAAACCTTTGGCGGCCTGTACAGCCTGGTAAAACTGGAGATCCATACCGGCCGTACCCACCAGATACGGGTACATATGAAACATATGGGCCATCCCATTGCGGTGGATGAGCTGTATGGCAACGCGTCGCCTATCCTGTTATCCGCTATCAAAAAGAAGTTCCGCCTGGGTAAGTTTACAGAGGAAGAGCGCCCCCTGATGAGCCGTTTGGCCCTGCATGCCTGGCAGCTGCAGTTTAAAGACCAGCAAGGGGCAGACCAGGTGGTGGAAGCGCCCCTGCCCAAGGATATGCAGGCTGTGCTAAGCCAGTTGCGCAAACATAAGGGCCAGCAGGCCTAGGTTGGTATAAAATAAAAAACGGGGAAAAATCCCCGTTTCGTAAAAATCAAAAACCAACCATTAAAAAGTCTTTATAAGTAAAAGCCTCCGTGGAGGCTTTTTTTATTTCGTTTGTTTGTTAGCCTTTAACACTATACCCGCCTTATTTGTTCGGCTGGGGGGTAGTTCTCAGGTAAGGCTTAATGATCTTGTGCCCTTTAGGGAAACGCGCCGGTATATCTTCTGTTTTCACGGCGGCTGTTACGATCACGTCTTCGCCATCTTTCCAGTCAGCCGGGGTAGCCACGCTATAGTTGGCGGTCAGCTGCAGGGAGTCCACCACACGCAGCACTTCAAAGAAGTTCCTGCCGGTAGAGGCGGGGTAAGTGATGGTGAGTTTCACCTTTTTATCGGGGCCTATCACGAACAGGGACCTTACGGTAAAGGTCTCGGAAGCGTTAGGGTGGATCATGTCATACAGGCCGGCCACTTTTCTGTCTTCGTCCGCGATGATAGGGAAAGTCACTTCACAGTTCTGGGTCTCGTTGATATCGTTGATCCAGCCTTTGTGTTTATCTAGGGGATCTACACTGACAGCCAGTACTTTTACATTACGTTTGGCAAATTCGTCCTTCAGGAGGGCGGTTTTACCTAATTCTGTGGTACACACCGGGGTATAATCCGCAGGGTGTGAAAATAATATGCCCCAGCTATCTCCTAAGAACTCGTAAAAATCGATCTCTCCCTGGGTTGTCTGTGCCTGAAAATTAGGCGCTATATCTCCTAGTCTGATACTCATGGTTTGTCCTTTATAACACCAAATGTAATAATTTCCTACAATTTTTATAGACTTTAAGATGCTTTTTTGAAAATTTTTTCCCTACCCCGGTCAGGGGTAGGGAAGGGTTTTAACAAACAACTATGGCTCAGAGATAGGGGTTAACAGTTAAGCGGTAAAGGGATAAAAAGGGGGTTCATGGGATCGTATCAAACCGGGGTCAAATCCGGGGTTAACAATGGGGTTACAGGCCTTGTTGCTTCCATGCGCAATAGGCCATGGTATATTTCAGGTCATCACTCAAATTTGCTTCCTGGCGGGCGGCTGTTTCTTCAAATTCCAGCTCCAGGTAGCCCAGGTACAGCTCATAGCTTTTGCAAAGCAGGGCCATACATTGGTCTATCTGCTCCGCGGGCCGGGGAGTTTCCTTTACCGGCAGCGGCGTTACCCGGGTAATGTAATAGCAGGCGCCTTCCGCGTATTCTACCCAGCGGCCATGCTGCTGCAGGCGGGGGCGGCTTAGCTGGAACAACATATTGTCAAAGACAATAGCATCGCCAAGTTTGGCTTCCAGGTCCACCACTTCGGGAATGTGCTGCATATCTTCAAGGTGCTGTACAACGCTCATCTGTACTATATCCCGGTGCTCGCCGGCATAACGCAGCATATCGTTCAGCACATCATAATTTGTTATAAAATCGCAACGTAACCAGCCATCTGCTGTTTTTATATTACCCCAGAAAGTGAGGTAATTGGAATCATCCAATATGATCTGGCTTATTGAAATAGCCTGACATTCGGTGGCGGACGCGGTATTTACCTCGTTCAACAGTACTTTTTTCTGGTTCAGTGAATGTTGTGTTTTTGCCTTATTCATCATCTCAGGTATTTGATAACGATACAAAGCTACCTGGGCAAAACGCACGGGATTTGCGTAGTGCTGCGTTGATAAAAAAACTTTATTTCAGCACTATCCATCCCCTGTTTACGGGCTTTATTACTTATTTTTAGCGCCCAAAACCCTTATTATCCATGCCAAAGAATAAAGATGCGCTTTCCCGTTACCGCTGGATAGACGAGCGCCTGCGCAACAAGCGCCTGCCCAAGCCTACCCTGGATACGCTGATAGCCTATGTGTCGGAGAAAATGGATGCTACTATCTCTACCCGTACCATACAGAAAGATATACAGGATATGCGCCAGGACCCGGAGCTGAACTATATGGCTCCTATCCTGTATGAGCGCAGCAGCGGTACTTACCGTTATGAGGACGAGTCCTATTCCATCAGTAATATCCCTATTGAAGAGGCTGACCTGCAGGGCCTGGAAATTGCCATTGGCATATTGGAACAGTTCCGCAGCCTGCCTGTGGTGCAGCAGTTTGAAGACGCCATCCTGAAAATAGCCGCCAGCCTGAAAATGAACCGGCAGGCGCTGGAGCATAAAGGCCTGATCAAATTTACCCGTGGCGCCGCGCAGTATAAGGGCGCAGAGCATATCCGGGATATTGTAGACGCCATCAAGAACCTGGAGGTGATACGTATCGCCTACCAGAGCTTTGACCGCAACGAGCCCAAAGAGCATTGGGTGGAGCCCTATCACCTGCGAGAATACCAGCACCGTTTTTACCTGATAGGCAAAAGCCAGAAAGCCAAAGGCGGTACCCTGCTCACTTTTGCGCTGGACAGGATCGTGCAGTTATGGCCTACCAATAAACATTTTGACGAAAAGAATTTTGATGACGCCAGCTATTACCGCAACGCGATCGGCATTACCGTGCTGGAAGGGGAGCCTGAAAATGTAGTGCTGTCCTTTACCCCGCACCAGGGTAAATACATTAAATCACAGCCATTACATAGTTCCCAGCAGTTATTGGCAGATACGGCGCAGGAATGCCGTATATCGCTGAACGTGGTGATCAACCCGGAGCTGCAGATGATGCTGCTGAGTTATGGCGCCAATGTGAAGGTGCTGGAACCTGCCCGCCTGGTACAAAAAATGGCGGCTGAAGCAGCCGCCATGAAGGATCTGTATAAATAAATGCGGTAATTATTTCTTTGGCATCTGGAACAGGCTGTCATCCACCGGCTGGTTAATGTCTACCTTGCTCACGCTGATCTTGGTACCAATAGGGTCCTGGGTAGTGCTGGAAGGATATACAAAACCGTTGGGCGTTTTCTTGTAATCGCTTAACACGGTGGTCAGCTCCATATCCTGCCCCTGTACATTCATACGGGTCTTGATCTTATCAATGTAATAGGTGGCGGCATCCACAAATATGGTAAGCTCCGCGCCGTTGGGATTGAGCACTTTCAGCTTGTAGGCCTCTGCCCCATCGGTAGTTTCCTTGCCTTCCAGGGTGATCTTACGGCCTCTTGCCTTATAGTTATACAGTTCGCCGGCCAGGTCCAGGCGGGGCTGCATGGTGCGCACCATGGCGGAGTCCATTTCTTTAGGCTCATTGCCCTGCATAGCCATTTGCATCCAGCCCTTATCGCGGGTCACTACCTGTATGTTATTAGAGCCCATCACTTCAAATTCCATACGGATGGCTTTGTCATTCACCACCCACAGCTTAATGGGTATTTCCATGCCGCGTACTTCCATTACGCCTTCTGTATACATGCTCTGGAGGTCTTTCAATTTGTCGGCCCCGCCCATAGCAGCAATATGTTTATTTACGATATCGTCCACCGTTTGTGCGTGTACGCCGCATACTGTTGTAACCGCAATGAACAGGAGGGTCAACATTTTGCTCATTTTCATAAAATAAAGTTTTAATAGCACAAATTACAGGAATAAAGTTAAATCCCCCAAGGCGGACCCGGCCATCCGGCTATAAAAGCGGTCAGATGGTCATTTATACCGGCCCATGTGATATCTTTACTGTTATGAACAATTTCCAGCTCTCCGGTAACCTGATAGATATATTACAACAAGAGATATACCCCGCTACACTGCATATCGAAAACGGCCGCATCCGGCGGATCGAGCGGTCTGCGGGACCGTATGAGCAATACCTGCTGCCTGGTTTTGTGGACGCCCATGTACATATAGAGAGCTCCATGCTTACGCCGGCGGAATTTGCCAGGCTGGCGGTGGTACACGGCACAGTGGGCACTATCTCTGATCCGCATGAGATAGCCAATGTGCTGGGTGTGCCCGGTGTGATCTACATGATGGAGAACGGCCTGCAAACGCCGTTCAAAAGCTATTTTGGCGCTCCCTCCTGTGTGCCAGCCACAAGTTTTGAAACAGCCGGCGCTACCGTAGATGTGAAGGATGTGGCCGACCTGCTGCAACTGCCCCAGGTAAAATACCTGTCAGAAATGATGAACTTCCCGGGTGTGCTGCACAAAGACCAGGAAGTAATGGCAAAAATAGCGGTAGCCAAAGCAGCAGGCAAACCGGTAGACGGCCATGCGCCCGGCCTGCGGGGCGAAGCGGCGCAGCAATACATTGCCGCCGGCATTAGCACCGATCATGAATGTTTTACGATAGAAGAAGCGCTGGAGAAATTACAGTACGGCATGCATATCCTGATAAGGGAAGGCAGCGCCGCCAGGAATTTTGACGCGCTTATACCGCTGTTACATGACCACCCGGAAAAGATCATGTTCTGCAGTGATGATAAACACCCGGACAGCCTGGTAGAGGGACATATTAACCTGCTGGTACGCAGGGCGCTGGCGCTGGGTATAGACCTGTTTAAGGTGTTACGCGCCGCGTGCGTGAACCCGGTGCTGCATTATAAGATGGATGTGGGATTGCTGCGCGAAGGCGATCCTGCGGATTTTGTGGTGGTTGATAATACTACTGAATTTAACGTACTATCCACCTATATCAATGGTATACAGGTGGCTGCTGCCGGCAAAACATTGATCAATTCTGTAAAGGCCGGTATTGTAAACAATTTTGACTGCCGCAGGCAAACGCCAGAGGATTTTCGTATACCTGTGGACGGTGATGCGCAAACAGCGGTGGTGCAGGTAATTGAAGCACTGGATGGGCAGCTGATCACGAATCGTATCAGCGCTACATTGCCGGTAAAAGATGGAGCTTTATATAGTGATCCCTCACAGGATGTGTTGAAGCTGGCGGTGGTGAACCGTTATCAACCCGCACCAGCGGCGCTGGGTTTTATCCGGAATTTTGGGTTTACTAAAGGCGCTGTTGCGTCTTCTGTAGCGCATGATAGTCATAATATTATTGCGGTGGGCGTGGATGATGAGAGCCTGTGCGCGGCGGTGAATGCGGTGATACGGGAGCGGGGCGGCATTAGTGTGGTGAATGGGGATGAGGTGCAGGTGTTGCCGTTACCGGTGGCCGGGTTAATGAGCCAGCTGGATGGGTATGTGGTGGCGGAGCGATATAGCGCGCTGGATAAAGCGGCTAAGGAGTTAGGAAGTGAGTTAGGGGCGCCGTTTATGACGTTATCGTTTATGGCATTGTTGGTGATCCCGCATTTGAAGCTGAGTGATAAAGGGTTGTTTGATGGGGATGGGTTTGGGTTTGTATCTATTTTTTAAGCTTTTTGCCATTTATCTAATCCCATCTTTCAATGCATATATGATCGCAGCTATAACACATAATCCAACTATGAAAAACCATCCTCCGGTTATACGATGCTTATACCCATAGTATAATATCAAACCCGATATAACCAGCACCGGGCCACAAAAGTACAGTGTTATATATGGATAATAGCCTGTGAAAGGCAGCATTGCATATAACTGATGATAGTGCATCAAACAGCCTGATAAAGGAGCAAACGCTACCAATGCACAAAGGACGTATACCAGTACTAAACCAATGTTTCTTTGGGTAAATTTCATAGGTAAATAGGTTGAAAATATTACGTTGTTATTTTATCACCCCTGCCACAACGCCCCTCCTACACTATCCCTTTCCGCCCCCGTCACAGAGGCCAGCACATTCCGCTCCTGCCGCCAACGCAATGCCCCTATCAGCGCCATAACAACCGCCTCCTTAAAATTCACGGTCTGCTCATCCGGCACTACCACCGTTACATTAAGCGGCTGCAATTGCTCCTGGATCTGTTTTACTAAAAACCCATTAAACGCGCCACCGCCGGTAATCAGCATTTTCTGCTCGCCTGCGGGCGCTTCTTTCTCCTGCAGCATGGTTACCGCGCGGGCTATCTGCACGGCTATATGTTGGGTATAGGTATTAAGCTTGCCTTGAATGGAAATTCGCGTATTACGGATCAGTGGCAGCACGGTTTCCGTACCAAATTCATTGGCCAGGGATTTAGGCCAGGGCGCTTCATAATAAGGCAGGGCATTCAGCGCGGTTAACAGGTGTTTATCTGTAATACCACCCGCCGCCAGGTTCCCATTTTCGTCGTACGGGCGGCCCAGTTCTGTGGCCAGGGCATTCAGCACCCGGTTGGCGGGGCAGATATCGAATGCGGCAAAGCCGCCGGCCAGGGGGGCGGATACGTTGGCAATGCCGCCCAGGTTCAGCCAGTACTGGTAGCCGGGCAACAGCAGCTGTTCGCCAATAGGCACTATGGGCGCGCCTTGTCCGCCAAGGGCTACATCCATGGCGCGCAGGTCATTGATCACGGGCAGGCCGGTTACGGCGGCAATGGCAGCGCCCTCTCCCAGCTGGGCTGTCATTTTCTGGTCCGGCATGTGGAAAGTGGTATGCCCGTGAGAGGCGATAAAATGCACCTGGTGATCCAGCTGGTGATTGGTGATGAACTGGTTCACTTTTGCGCCTATATATTGTCCATAGTGGCTATGCAATAACATGTATTCCCCGGCGGGCAAGGTGGTGGCGCCTGCCAGGCGCTGCTCCCATTCCGGTTCGTACGGCAGGCATTCCGCGGCTTTGATCAGATACTCCCATTGGCCCCGCACTTCTGTTAACTGCACAAAGGCGATATCCAACCCGTCCAGCGAGCTGCCGGACATAATACCTATAACATTGTAAACCATGCCGAAAAATTTTTGCAAAGATAATATGGAATTCCACCCATTCCGTGCATCCTGTTTGCGGACTAAAACAATTAGCTATGCAAAGATATCTCTCCCTCCTATTACTGGCCTGTTTTACGACCCTGACGGCCATTGCGCAGCAACGTACTATTAAAGGCAGCGTGCGGGACGCGGCCACCCTTACCGCACTACCCGGTGTAACGATAAAAATAGCCGGCACCACAAGAGGTACGGTTACCAATAGTAACGGCGCTTTCCAACTAAGCGTACCTACCGGAAACCTGATACTGCGGGTAGACCTTATTGGTTATACCAGCCAGAACATCACATTAAATGCTAAAACAGATACTGTTACTATTGATCTGCAGACCGCCAACACGGCACTAAACGAGGTAGTGGTAATTGGGTATGGAGTACAAAAGAAAAGCATGGTAACTGGCAGTGTATCAACGGTACAGGCCCAAACGTTTAGTAAACCCGTGTCCGGCTGGATGGCTGGCGCCCGCCGTGCAAAAATGCGGGGCAGGGCCGACGCAGCAGCGCCACTCCCTCCTACCGGTGATTTTAATACGGAAGACTATAGCCCCATCAATGAAAACGACTTCCGTGCGGTGAATAATCAGCCCCTGAGCACTTTCTCCATAGATGTAGACCGTGCCGCCTACAGCAATGTGCGGCGTTTCCTGAACAGCGGCCAGCTGCCGCCGGCAGATGCAGTGCGGGTGGAAGAGATGATCAACTATTTTGATTACCAGTACCAGGCGCCCACCACGGAGGACCCCGTGGCTATCTATACCGATATGGCGGTATGCCCCTGGAATAAGGAGCATCAGTTGGTACGCATAGCGCTCAAAGGCAAGACGGTGGCTACGGATAAGCTACCGGCCTCCAACCTGGTGTTCCTGATAGATGTTTCCGGCTCTATGGGCAGTGAAAATAAGCTGCCCCTGGTAAAACAGGCGCTCAAAGCCCTGGTACAGCAGCTCCGGCCTAATGATAAAGTGGCCATTGTAGTATATGCCGGCGCTGCCGGCCTGGTGCTGCCATCTACCCCGGGCAGCGAAAAGACCACGATACTGGATGCGCTGGATAAACTGGAAGCCGGCGGCTCCACTGCCGGTGGCCAGGGTATATTGCTAGCTTATAAAACCGCTGCCAGCAATCTTATAGAGGACGGTAATAACAGGGTGATACTGGCGACCGATGGCGATTTTAATGTAGGCGCCTCCAGCGATGGGGAGCTGCAACGTATGATAGAAGAAGAAAGGGAAAAAGGCATCTCCCTTTCTGTGCTGGGTTTTGGTATGGGCAATTATAAAGATAACAAACTGGAGCTGCTGGCAGATAAGGGCAATGGCAACTATGCCTATATCGATAACTTTGAAGAGGCCCGCCGCACTTTTGTAACAGAGTTTGGCGGCACTCTGTTCACTATTGCCAAGGATGTGAAGCTGCAGATAGAATTCAACCCTAAATACGTACAGTCTTACAGGTTAGTAGGTTATGAGAACCGCCTGCTGCAGAACGAGGATTTCAACAATGATAAAAAAGATGCGGGCGATATGGGCGCCGGACATACGGTGACCGCCCTGTACGAAGTGATCCCCGCCGGGACCAAATCCAATACCGTTAGCTGGGTAGACCCGCTGAAATACCAGGAGACCACGGTAGTTGGCAATCATGGCGGGGAAGTGCTGACGGTAAAGCTGCGCTACAAACGGCCTGCGGAAAAGAAAAGCCAGCTGATGACCCGCGTGCTGACCTACCAGTTGCAGCCTATCAGCAACGCCCCTGCCGATTTCCGGATGTGCGCCGCAGTAGCTGAATTTGGACAGCTGCTCCGGAACTCCAGCTATAAAGGGCAGGCCAGTTATGATGAAGTGGTGGCTATGGCTACCGGCGCTAAAGGCGAGGACCCGGAAGGTTACCGTTCAGAATTTATTCAATTGGTAAAGAAGGCAGCCCTGCTGCAAAAATGATAATTAATGGCTAGTTAGTAAGATCAGGAGACCCTAAAAAAACCGGGCCGGGGCATTGTCCCCGACCTGGTACCCAAAAAAGGGCGTATCGAAGTGCACCATCCAACGTTCATGACTTTTAAGCGCACTTTCAGATACGCTCTTTTTTATACTTGTCCGAACTGATACTATCTTAACCAGTCACATAATGGTATCAAAAGTCTGGGGGAAGGATTAAAGAGGTTAGGTAAAATAATACCAATGCGCCGTTACCCATCCCGCCACATTAAAAATTTTTGAGTATTTTGCCCCCCAAACGGCTAGTAATGATTATCAATCTGAGTGAGACTAATTCATTGGTGGGCGAATGGCTTAGCGAGATCCGCAGTATGGAGATACAGACCGACCGTATGCGCTTCCGGCGTAACATGGAGCGTATTGGCGAAGTAGCTGCCTACGAGATCAGCAAAACCCTTGAGTACGAGGAGAAAGAGGTGCAGACCCCCATGGGTATTGCCACCTGCCGCGTGCTTAAACACCAGCCAGTACTGGCCACCATCCTCCGGGCTGGCCTGGCCCTGCACCAGGGAGTGCTCCACTATTTTGATAAAGCCGACCATGCTTTCATATCCGCCTACCGCAAACATAACCGCGACGGCTCCTTTGACATCAACCTGGAATATGTTTCCAGTCCTTCCATAGAAGGACAGGTGGTGATCCTTTCTGATCCCATGCTGGCCACCGGCGCCTCCCTGGTAAAAACCATCGAGCACCTGGAAGACCTGGGCAAACCCAAACATATCCACCTGGTAGTAGCTATTGCCTGCACTGTAGGCATTGAATACGTACAGCGCCATACTAACCCGAACCTTAGCATCTGGACCGGCGATATCGACGACGAGCTCACCGCCAAGGGCTATATTGTTCCGGGTCTGGGAGATGCCGGGGATCTGGCCTTCGGTAACAAATTGCAGCAGTAATCCGTTACATAGTTATATGAATTTAATTTGAAATATTAACCACTTTTTGTACCTTACACTGGCAAAAGTGAACGTGTTTCATCCTATCCTATACCATAACGTATTAACCTTTATGAAAAAGGCATTACTACTACTATTAACCATAATTCTTTATTTGCACCCTGCGAGCAGGGCGCAAGACCCGCATTTTTCGCAGTTCTTCGCCTCTCCCATGACATTAAACCCGGCCTTTACCGGCTTATTTTCAGGCGATTACCGTATTGCAGGCAACTACCGTTCACAATGGAGAAGCATTGCCACTCCGTATGTTACCGGTACTGTTTCCGCAGACTTCAGCATCCTGAAAAACGTAATATCCTATACGGATATATGGGGTGTGGGTATTATGGCATTGTATGATAAGACCGGCGGCGGCGCTTTGGTATCCAACTATGTGGCTATCAGCACTTCCTATCATAAAGGCCTGGATCCGGAAGGCAACCATACCCTGGCCATTGGCCTGCAGGGCGCATGGATGCAGAAACGGGTAGACCAGAGCAAACTGATCTTCGAAAACCAGATTGATAATAATGGTTACAACCCGGGATTACCCAGCAGCGAAACGCTCACCAATCCCAAGATCTCCTATTTTGATCCTAACGTGGGTATATTATATAATGGCCTGGTTGGCGAAGCGTCCAATATTTACCTGGGCGTTTCCTATTACCATATCACCCAACCCACAGAAACCTTTATGAGCCAGGATAATAACCGGCTCAGCTACCGGTATACTGTACACGGTGGCGGTTCCTTCCCGGTGAATGGTTATAACCGCATACATGCCAGCGCCCTGTACATGAAACAGAGCACTGCTTCTGAAACCTCTATCGGTGCGGCGTATGGTTTTAACCTCAGCGGTGTACCAGACGATAATCCTACCATGTTCTACCTGGGTAGCTGGTACCGTTTGAAAGACGCCATCAATCCTTATGTAGGGTTGGAGATCGGCGGTTTCAATATCGGCCTTACCTATGACCTGAACGTGTCTACCCTGAAACCGGCCTCTAACTACCGTGGTGGTATGGAGATCTCAGTTATCTACGTTCACCGTACCAGCGAAAACAGCAAGTACAAAACATTATGTCCTAAGTTTTAATGAACAGCTATTAGCTTTTAGCAGCTAGCTATCAGCTAAGGAGTATTAAAACGCGGAAATAACTAAAAGCTAACGGATAATAGCTAACAGCTCATTAATAATGGGTTGTTAGCTAAAATATTTTTACGAACGTTCCGTTGATTTTTAGTTATTTACAGCATTATTCATCTGTCATACTAAAAACAGCGGACCTTGTTTTCATTCAGAGAAGTACTGGCTGCCATACAATCTTACGCAAAAGCACACCAATTCATCAGCCGTCAGCAATTATGGCGCTGGATACTGATACCCGGTATTATCTACTGCGCGTTATTTATTGCAGGTATTTATCTTGTATGGGGCTATTCCGGCGATTTTGTGGAATACCTTTTTGGACTGCTGCCCCTGCGCACCTGGATCCAGGACCTGGAAAGCAGCTGGGTAAGTTTTGTATTTATATTGCTTGGGTTTTCTATCCGGATACTGTTACTGTTACTTTATTTTTCCTATTTCAAATATTTCTTCCTCATACTGGGCGCTCCCCTGTTTGCGTGGCTGTCTGAAAAAACAGAAGCCATCCTCCAGCGGCGCGATTTTCCCTTTAGCATGCAACAGTTGCTGAAGGATATATTACGGGGCATTAAACTCTCTTTCCGGAATATGCTGTACCAGACCATTTGCCTGCTGCTGCTGTTCCTGCTTTCGTTTATTCCCGTACTGGGCTGGATAACGCCGCTGATAGGCTTTTTCATAGAATGTTATTTCTTTGGCTTTTCTATGATGGATTATAGCTGCGAGCGGCACCGGCTAAACATGCGTGAGAGCATTGCCTTTATCAAAGAGCACCGGGGTATGGCCCTGGGCAACGGCATGGTATTTTACCTGCTGATGTTCATTCCCATAATAGGCTGGGCGCTGGCGCCTTCCTATGCGGTAATAGCGGCCACCATTCATTTACAAGATAAACGCCTGCTGTAATGAGCGCGCCCGGCAAAGTATACCTGATACCCACCGTGCTGAGCCCAGACGCGCTGCACACCATCCCCGCCTATATTACAGAAACCGTGCGGCCGCTCCGTTTCTTTTTTGTGGAGAATGAGCGCACTGCCCGCCGTTACCTGAAGGCGCTGGACAGGAACATCAATATTGATGAACTGCAGCTGCACCTGATGCACGAAAACCATCCGCCGGATACTGCCCTGGCCAGAAAACTGCTGTTGGAAGGTCATGATATCGGTATTATGAGCGAAGCCGGCTGCCCGGCCATAGCGGATCCGGGGCACCTGGTAGTGCAGGTGGCGCACCGCGTTAATGCACCGGTGATCCCCATGGTAGGGCCTAACTCCATTCTGCTGGCACTGATGGCTTCCGGCATGAACGGGCAAAACTTCCAGTTTGTTGGCTACCTGCCAGTAAAACCGCCGGAGCGTATCAAGACCATCAGGGAACTGGAAACCATCTCCCAAAAGAAAGGACAAACACAGATCTTCATTGAAACCCCTTACCGCAACAACCCGCTGTTAAAGGATATACTAGCCAACTGTAAGGATCAGACACTGTTGTGCATTGCCGCGGATATCACCGGGCCGGAGGAATTTATCCGCACCAGGACAATTAAGGAGTGGAAAACCGCGCTGCCGGAGCTGCATAAGAAGCCGGCGATATTTTTGATCAGCGCTTAGCTGTGAGCTGTTGGCTGCTGAAGAGATGCGTGCTAATTAAGGTTAACTGTAGCAATACCACGGTGGTGGCTTACCATAAATCATATACTGTCGTAATAAATTAGCCTTTAGCTATTAAAGAGGAAGCATTGCTTCGATCATTAACAGCTAAAGGCTATTTGCTAATTGCTATTTAGTTCAGTGGTTCTTTCTGGTTAGTATTGGGATTGGTAATAGCCACAATGCTATCTACCACAAACTGGCTAAAGCCCCTCCAGGGCAGGGCGCCCAGGTACTCTTTGTAATGCAGCTCCACGATCTTACCGCTGCAGGTCATGAGGCGCTGCGCTACTTTTTCATCCACTACGGAAAAATCGAACTCATTACTCTGTATGGAGCCTGGCTGCCGGGATTTGTAGCCGGTCTGGATAAGCCTGCCTTCATAGGTCTTGAAGACATAACCTTTCTGTACAAAAAAGTTCAGCTCCCCGGCTTTTACGCCGCGGCCAAACACGAAATAGTATTTGTAGGAGAAACCCAGTACTGCCACGAGTACCAGGATGCCTATCACAATAAAAAGGAATCTGCGCATATTGAGGTATAGCTTAGCTTATAATCCGTATTTATCGATCATGTAGATCAAACCCGCCATGCCAAAGGCGCCCAGCTCCAGTTCCCGTTTATTTACGGCTTCAAACACATCGGATGCGGCATGATGGATGTCAAAATAACGCTGGGAGTCGGGGGAAAGTTCACCCATGGGCGTACCCATGGCCTCATTTATCTCGCCAACGTCCGTGCCGGCGCCTTCTTCTTCAAAATCGTAGAGGCCATAAGGCAGGAACAGGGGTTTCCAGGCCGTTATCTTAGCCCTTTTCTCCGCCGGCATAACAAAGGAAAAACCACGGGGGGTAAAACCGCCGGCATCGCTTTCCAGTGCAAAAACATGGTGCTCATTGGCGGCTTTGGCGGCTGCTGCATATTTGCGGGCGCCACGGGTACCGTTTTCTTCGTTGGCAAACAGCACAATACGGATGGTGCGTTTGGGCCGGATGCCCAGGGCCTTGAATGCGCGCAGTATCTCTATGGATTGTACGCAGCCGGCGCCGTCGTCATGCGCGCCTTCATTCACATCCCAGGAGTCCAGGTGGCCGCCTACGGTGATGATCTCTTCCGGATGCTCGCTGCCGCGGATCTCCCCTATCACATTGTGGCCAATGGTATCCGGCAGGAAATGGGCATCGGTATGCAGGTATACCTTCATATCCTTATCGTCCTTAATACGATCGCTGAGCAGGTCGGCGTCTTCCAGGCCAATTGCCACAGCGGGTACTTTGGGGAAAGAGTCGTTATACCGCATAGCGCCGGTATGGGGGAAATTGTTGGCGGCGTGTGACATAGACCTTACGATCACAGCCAGCGCGCCATATTTGGAGGCCCTGCTGGCGCCGGCGCCGCGGTAGATCACCGCATCGCTATAGGCGTAGAAGGTCTTAATAAAAGTTGGGTTAAAATGATAGTTATAGAAAACGATCTTGCCTTTTACCTGGTCTTTTTTGGCCTCCAGCTCGTCAAAAGAGCCTACTTCCAGCACCGGGGCGGTAATACCGTCCGGCCCGCAGCCTACGGAGTTGCCCAGGGCCAGCACCTGCAGGGGCGGCACAAAATCGCGGCGTTTGGAGATAATGCGTACTTCTTCTTTTGCGCCTCTTACCCAATGCGGCACCATACACTCCTGCAGGTAGGCCGTATCTGCGCCTGCGGCCTGCAGCGCCTTGAGGCCCCACTGCTCTGCCTTGGGCATCTGCGGAGAGCCTGCCAGGCGGCCGCCGATCTCTTTGGTAAGTGTTCGTAAATTTGCATAGGCATTGCTATGGGTCAGCACTTCATCGGCCAGTTTGCGCAGCGTTGCAGCATCATCTGCAGGTTGCTGGGCGCTGGCAAAAGAAACGGAAAAAACGAGTGATACAGGCAAAAGAAAACGTAGCATAAAGCAGGCATGATTTATCGTCTAAAACTAATTAATTAGGCTTGTTATTACAAATAAATGGCTGAACGGTAAACAGTAAATGAATTTTGTAAAGTACCTTAGCGGGGCTAATTGCGAAATGGTTGCTGGTAAGCTAGTTACCGGTAAATAGTAGTTAGCGGTGGTTGCTACAGGCATGATCGCTAACAACTAGAAAACTAACTTGTCACAACTCTTTCATTAAATGTAATTCCATGCGAATAGGAATAGTATGTTATCCTACCTACGGAGGTAGTGGCGTATTGGCAACAGAACTGGGAAAGGCCCTGGCGGATAAGGGACACATGGTGCATTTTATCACCTATCAGCAACCGGTACGGCTCAACGCTTTTCACGCAAATATATATTATCACGAGGTACAGGTGCCCACCTATCCTTTGTTCGATTTTCCGCCGTATGAGTCTGCGCTGAGCAGCACCATGGTGGATGTGATCCTGAACCAGCACCTGGACCTGCTGCACGTGCACTATGCTATACCGCACGCCAGCACGGCTTACCTGGCCAAACAGATCGTGAGCAAACAAGGCCGTATTGTGCCTTTCATCACCACCCTGCACGGCACGGATATTACGCTGGTAGGTAAGGATAAGACCTATGCACCGGTGGTAACTTTCTCCATCAACGAATCTGATGCTATTACGGCGGTATCCAATAACCTGCGCGAAGAAACATTCAAGTCTTTCCAGATAGAGAAAGATATTGAGGTGATCTACAATTTTGTGGATATAGAACGTTTCAAACGCCAGGACCTGCCGCATTTCCGCCAGGCCATTGCGCCCAACGGCGAAAAGATCTTATTGCACGTATCCAATTTCCGCAAGGTAAAACGCGTACCGGATGTAATAAAGATCTTCCAGCGGGTGCGGGAGCAGGTGCCTTCCAAACTGCTGCTGGTAGGCGATGGCCCGGACCGCCCCACTATTGAATGTATGTGCCGCGAGCTGGGTTTGTGCGATGATGTGCGTTTTGTAGGCAAGCAGGAGCAGCTGGAGGATGTAATGTCCATTGGCGACCTGTTTATACTGCCATCTGAATACGAGAGCTTTGGTCTGGCCGCCCTGGAAGCCATGGCTTCTGAGGTGCCGGTACTTTCTTCTGACGCAGGCGGTCTGCCGGAGGTGAATATCCACGGCCAAACCGGTTTCTTAAGCCCGGTGGGCGATGTAGCCAGCATGGCAGCACATGCCATAGCGTTGTTATCCAATGAGCAGCAGCTGGCCACTATGCGCAAACATGCTAAGGAGCAGGCAGCCCGTTTCCATATCAATAATATCGTGCCGCAGTATGAGGCGCTGTATGAAAGGGTAAGGGAAAAAGCGGCGGCCGCAGCCAGCTATTGATCAAAATATTTAAGCATAAAAGAGAAAGTCCGCAGGTATGATACCTTGCGGACTTTCTCTTTTTATGATCAGTAAGTACTGTTATCTTCTCATGATCCACAGTTCCGGGTTCTGTTTCACTACGCCTTTGTAGATCTGCAGTTCCACCTCGCCCTGGTTCTCAATGTCGTTCACACCGGCGGTGCCGATCATCTGGCCGGTCCTTACCTCATCGCCTGTTTTCACGGTTACGGTACGCAGGCGTACGTAGTTGGTAAAATATTGGCCATGGCGGATCATTACTACATAACCGCTGCCCGGTATCACCATTACCCTTCTTACTTCGCCCTGGAAAATGGTCTTTACAGCAGCGCCTTTGGAGGTAGCGATAATGATACCATCGTTCTCCACATTGATCTTTTCTACTACGGCATGGTGCTGTTTACCAAAATGGCCGATGATATTGCCGCTGGTTACGGGCCAGGGCAGCTTGCCACGGTTATTCTCAAAGCTTTCTGAGAGGGCCAGGGCTTCCGGCGTAGCTTCCAGCACGTTGGCGCTCCGGGTGGGGGGCGGTGTACGTTCCGGTTCCGGCGCAGGAGGCGGAGGCGGTGGTGGTTTGGGCGTTTCTTTTACCGGCGGGGGATTATTGGCAGCGGTATTATTGTTGTTATTGGCCGCGGCGGCAGCTGCAGCAGCTGCGGCGGCTTTACGACGGGCCGCCTCTTCCGCTTCGGCCTTGCGGCGTCTTTCTTTTTCTGCTTCTATCGCTTTACGGCGGGCCAGCTCTTCGGCTTCTACCCTGCGGCGCTCTGCTTCTATTTCGCGGCGTATTACGGCGCGGATGGCGTTCTGTACATTCAACGCATCCTTCTTGCGCTTGTTGATATCTGCTACCAGCTCTTTTTCCCTGCCTTTCAGCTTGCTGAGCACTTCGTCCTGTTCCTTGCGGTCATCTTCCAGTGTCTTACGCTCATCCTGTTCCGTTTTGAGCGCGCCGGCCCGTTTTTCCTTCTGGTCACGCAGGCTTTCGATCTTCTGGTTCAGCAGGTCCTGCGTTTGCACAATGGTAGTAGCCTGCCGGTGCCGGTACTCCCGGTATTGTTTCAGGTATTGATAACGGCGAACGGCGTCGTTAAAGCTCTGGGCGGAGAATACGAAGTTGATCAGGTCATAGGTGCTGCGGTTCTTGTATGCATACACTATGAGCTGGGCGTATTGCGCCTTGAGCGTATCCAGGTCTTTTTGCAGGGTCTTTATATCACGGTAGGCGGTATTGATATCGCCGTTAATGAAATTGATCTCTTCGTTGATATTGTTGATCAGGCGGGTACGCAGGGTGATCTTATTACGCAGGGCCCTTAGCTGGCCCAGGCTCTCGCGGGTGGATCGCTTGGTATCCTTTAACGCTTCGTTGGCTTCATCTATCTCTTTTTGCAGCTCTTTTTTCCGGCGCTCCAGATCCTCCCGCGTGGGTTGATTATTCTGCGCCTGCAGCAATGCAGGTGCTAACCAAAGAATGAGTAAACACGGGATAAGCTTCTTCAGATACAACTTGATCATTTTAAGATGGCCGCAAATATATTTCCTATAAACGTTAAAGTTAAATTACAAATCGCAAATACCCAATGTTAATACCAGGCTATTCCCTGCTGTAGGAAGATGGTATGGTGAAGGGGAAGCTCTGCGGCTGGTTAAAATCCATACGGCTAAAGTCCATGGCTATCTTTGTCACATTCTTTTCTTCTACGAAGATGCGGCGGCGGAAGGGGAACTTACGGCCATCTACATCTTTATACTCTCCATATGTGAGCTCGCAGGAGCGGTTACGGGTACTGTCCTTATCCATTACCTTACTTTGTTGCAGCAGGTAGTCATCTGCAAATACGTTAAACAGGCTTGTATATAACGTGCTATCGCAGCTGAATGATATAATGGCCGGGGTTTTTACTACCTGGTACATGGAATCTGACAGGAAAACGGGGTTGCCCACGATCATATCCTGCAGGGTGCTGAAGTCAAAGGGGATATTCAGCAGGTCCTTAGCGTCGCTGAGCGCGCGCAGATATAGTTTTTTATTGAACTTGTCATACGCTTTCAGGCTGTCCGGTGTGATAATGGCGCGGGCCACTTCCCCGATGATGGGGGCGGATACCGATATCCAGATGATGCTGTCTTTCTGCATGCGGATATTGGTGCTGATATTGGACTGACGTTGTTTGTCATTCTCAAAATCTATCTTCAGCTTGGCGGAAAAAGTATTAAAGCCGATGTGATTTTTACGTATGCCGGCCAGGATGGTACGGCTATATGCTGCTGCCTCTGCGTTGGAGGCGCTGTCTGCGGCCGTGATATGGCTGGTGGTATCTGCCGCCGGAAAGGATGTGCGTGCTATTTGCCGCGAATGTCTGCATGATACGAATATAATACTGGCTACTCCCAGTAGAATTAGTTGCTTCATAATCCCAATTACCTATTTCCAATTACAAATTACTATTACGAAGCGCTGTGGCCATCATTAGTAATAAGCAATTTGTAATTCTATAAATCAATATACCTTTTTTCAGCGATCTTTTTAGCCAGGCCTATGGAAGAAGCGCCCTGCTCCTTGGCCCGTTGCCAGTACTCTAATGCTTTTGCTACATCTTTCAGATTAAACAGGATGTCGCCATAGTGCTCTAACACGTTGGGATCCTTTTGCGCGTCCGGGTCTTTCAGGGCTTTCTCTATCCACTCCCGGGCCTCTTCATACTTACCCATGCGAAAGAGGATCCAGGCGTAAGTATCCATATAGGTAGCGCTTTCCGGCTGCAGCTCCAGGGAGCGGCGCGACATTTCCGCGGCCCTGTCCAGCCGTTCGCTGCGCATGGACAGGTAGTAGCTGTAATTATTCAGCACCACGGCATCGTCTGGCCGTACGGTGAGGGCCTTTTCATAGCTGCTGTCTGACTGCGGGTGTCTGCCTACTGCGTGGTAGGAATCGCCCAGCAGGGAGTACACATCCCCCATAAACCGTTTATCGCCGGAGCCGAGCCCTATGGCGTGGTTAAGGGAGATGATGGCCCCGGGGTATTGCTGCAGCAGGAAACTGGCTACCCCTTTGAAATAGAATCCCATAAACTCCTCCGGGAAGCGCTGTGTAACCAGGCTGCTGGCTTTGAGCAGGCTGGCCGCGTCTTCCTTGCGGGAATAGATCCACATCAGCTGGTACCAAACGGAAAACCGGGTAGAGTCCAGGCTGATGGCTTTATTATAATCTGCAAGGGCGCTATCGAGCATATCTGCCTGGGAGAACATATCTGCCCGCAGGGCAAAAGCCTTGGCCTCTGCCGGGTGGGCCTGGATCACCAGGCGGGTAAGCAGCAGCCCTTCATTAAGCTTGGTGCTGTCCATCTGCATCATCTGCAGGTAGGGATATACAAAAGCTACTTTTTCGTCAATGCTGTAATCCGGGTTGGAGAATGCCTGGGTCAGGTAGCCCCAGTAGGTAGCGCTATCGCCTTTTTGTTTGGCGTAGTTGGCCAGGGCTATCATGGAGCGGGCATTATTGGGATCGCGGGCCAGGATATCCTTGTGGATGGCGGTGGCTTCCGCTACGCGGTCGTTGGCGTCATATACTTCCGCCAGCAGCTGGTAATAGCGTACTTCCTGCGGGTTCTGGGCTACGAGCTTGCGTATTTCTGCGGCGGCGCTGTCTACTTTATTCTGTTTGAGCAGTAAACGCTGTTTCTGGTATACCAGCTCTTCCACTACCCCGGACTTTTCTTCCAGCTGGTCAAATACGTCCAGGGCTTCCTGTGTTTTGCCGGCTTTGGAGAGCAGCATGCCTTTATTGAACAGGTAATCTTCGCTTTCCGGGTAACGTTTGCTAAGGCGGTCGTATACCACGGCTGCGCTGTCGAACTGGTTATTCATGCCCATGGCGTCTGCCAGGGCCAGCAGGTACCAGCGGTTGGAGCTATCCAAAGCGGCGGCCCGGCGGGCAAAGCCCAGGGCGTACTGAGGGTTGTTCACCTCCATAAAGAGGCGGGCCAGCTCATAATAAACGGTAGGATTTTGCCTGTTGAGGCGAAGATAATCGGAGTACTGGGTAATGGCCGTCCGGAAATCGCCCAGCATTTTGGAGCGCTGTGCGGCAAAAAACAGACTGTCTGTACGCTGTTGCAACAAGGTAGGATCCTTAATTACAGGCACAGTTTGCGCAGTGGTACTTTTAGAACTACTGCACGCGCTTAGTAAGATCGCGCATCCAAACCCTATAGCGGTAACAATTAAACGCATTCCTCAGGATTTTCCGGTGTGTCCGAAACCACCGTGTCCCCTTTCTGTTGTTGTTAATATCTCTACTGGTTCCAGGCTTGCCTGCGTAACAGGCGCAATCACCATCTGTGCAATGCGGTCGCCGGGGGCTATGGTTTGCGGTTCATTGGATAAGTTGATGATGATCACCTTGATCTCACCTCTATAATCCGCATCTATCGTGCCAGGCGTATTCAGTAGGGTAATGCCTTGTTTGATGGCGAGACCGCTGCGGGGCCTCAGTTGTGCTTCGTAACCAGACGGCAGCTCTATAAATAAACCGGTAGGTACTAATGAACGCTCCAGGGGCTGCAGCGTAAGCGCTGTTTCCAGGTGCGCCCGCAGATCCATGCCGGCTGCGTCTGCAGTGGCGTAGGAAGGCAGCGGATTAGCCGACCGGTTAATGATCTTGACAATTAATTCAGCCATTCGGCAAAGATAAGCATTTAAAAGTCCTGAGACTATGCAAATCCTGATGGATGCCGGGCCATATCTGCATATGGGTTAATCTGCCTTTTCCAGCAGCACGGAGGCATAGGCTACAACGCCTTCCTCCCTGCCTACAAAGCCCAGCTTTTCTGTAGTAGTGGCCTTTATAGACACTTCTTCAGCGCTTAGTTTCAGTATGCCGGCAATGGCGGCCTGCATCTGTGGTACAAAGGGTTTTATTTTGGGCGCCTGCAGGCACAGGGTACTATCCACGTTCACCACCTGGTAGCCCTTCCCTCCTATCAGTTCCACACAGCGCGCCAGGAGGATCTTACTGTCTATGTTCTTGTAGGTATTATCCGTATCCGGGAAATGGAGGCCAATATCCCCCAGGCCAGCGGCGCCCAGCATGGCATCGCAGATGGCGTGCAACAGCACGTCTGCATCGCTGTGGCCCAGCGCGCCCTTATGGTGGGGCACCAGTACGCCGCCCAGCCAAAACTCACGTCCTTCCACCAGCTGGTGGAAATCTACTCCTTGTCCTATGCGTAGTTTAGTCATGAAAGATCTTACCAGTTTGCGGAAGTGCTGTTGTCATCGCCATCCCTGGACAGGTCAAAGCTCAGGGTAAAGCGCAGCGTGTTGGAAAGCGGGTTACGTTGTATACCTGTACCGGAAGGCACCAGGTAAGAGAAGTTCAGGCCAAATACATCGTATTTGATCCCTATACCTGCTGTAAAGTATTTACGGTTGCCCTTGTTCTTATTTTCGTTATAATAACCGGCCCTTACGGCAAACATGTTGTTGTACCAGTATTCCGCGCCGGCAGAGAACATCAGCTCCTGCAGCTCCTCGCTGAAACCGCCGGGCGCATCGCCAAAGGAAGAGAAGATGGATTCCACTGTACCTTTCTCCTTATAAGCGCCGGTGCTATCCGGGGTGGGCACCAGCAGTTTATTGATGTCCAGCGCCAGGGTGATCTTGTTATATTCATCCAGGCCAAAGGTATAGGCGGTGCCTAAGCCCAGGTTGGTGGGTATAAAGTCCTTGTTAAGGGCAGAATTTGTATAGGAGATCTTAGTACCTACGTTGGTGATGGCTACGCCAAAGTTCCAGGTATTTACGGTACCGTTATCCTTCTCATAGTCCTTGGTATAGAAAGCGCTTACATCGCCGGCAAATGCCTTACCGGGTTTGATCACGTTGCCGTTGATCTCGCCGCTGGCCAGGTTGGAGTAGATATAACGCAGGGCCACGCCTACAGACCAGTTGTCAGAGAGCTTACGGGCATAACCGGCGTCAAACGCCCATTCGCGTGGGCGGTAATCGTTCAGGTATGCACCAGAGAAATCTGTAAACTGGATGGTGCCCAGTGAAAAATATCTTAAAGAGGAGCCGATAGCCTCATTTTCGTTCAGCTTCACATAACCGCTCAGGTTAGCCAGGAACACATCGTTTACCAGCTCTTTTAACCAGGGGGTATATGTAACGGCCACGCCTGCATTTTTAGAAGCAAAAGGCAGTTTTGACAGGTTCCAATAAGTGGAGTTTGCATCCGGGGAGATGGCCACGCCTACATCGCCCATGGCGCCGCTACGTGCATCTGGGGAAATCCGTAAGAACGGAACAGCCGTATTGATAGTGTTGGTGCGGCCGTCGAGATCACCGGAACCAATCTGCGCGGAGGTCGTCAGACTGGTGAAAGTGCCATAAATGAACACAAGGCTCAGAGTTACCTTACGGATCATGTAATTTTTATATTTGAAACAGGTTGTAAAAATAACGCCTAATTTATAAATACCAAGAAAAGGGGTCAGGCCAGGGATGCTGAAATTAGTCTTTTTTTGCATAGGTTTTAAAATAAGATGAGTTTTCCTCCTGAAATTTTAGTTTTTTGTTTAGTGCTGACAGTCAACCTGTAAATGTATATTCCAGGTGGTACTTTCGCTCCGGACCCCGCAGCGCCGTCCCAAAGCATGCCATCATAACGGTTACCGGATGCTTTTATTGTTTCCTGCTTTGTTTTTACCAGCTGTCCGGTAACGGTAAAGACCTGCAAAGTTACCTGCAGTTCCTCTCCTTGTTGGTTATGGGTAAAGAAAAACCGCGTTTGGTCATGGAAGGGGTTGGGATAGTTGCCCACCTCCGGAATATCCAGCGTGGAGCTACCTGTTACCACAAATTGCAGGGTGGCGGTGGATGAGTTGTTATACGTATCCCATGCTTTGATGTATAAGGTATGCGGGCCTTCTGCCAGGTTATAGAACGGGAAGCGGATGCTGCCTTTACGGTAGTCATCCAGGGCGGCGGTATAAAAATCGTTGAGGATAAAATACTGGCTGGCGGTATCCAGTACGGCCACCATATCATGCCCTATACCATAGCCGGAGGTGTTGATGCCGCTGCTGTCCCGGAGGTTCACCAGCAGTACGGGATCTGTGCCGGTAGGGCCGCCGTTGCGGAACAACTCCGTATCCATAAAGGCCTGGATCTGCGGGCCGGTGGTGTCCAGGGGTGGGTTAGCCGCCGTGCCGCCTACCTGGTAGCCATCAAAATACCCGCCGGCGTCTGCATCTTCACTGGCCGCATAATAGCTGATCTTACCCGCGCCGGGTTTATAATCAATATCCTTAGGCACCACGAATGTAACGCTGAAGCGGCCGTTCCGTACGCTTTGCTGGCCGCGGAACAGCACCTGCTGTTGCAGGCTGTAACTGGCCGGTTCGCTGCCGGCATCGTTGCCTCGGGTACGTTGTGTAAGAGGTTTATCGTATACCGTTACCTCCAGCGTGCCGTTAAAATCATGCAAAGGGGCGCCCTGCTCATCTGCTATATGGCCGCTTACGGTGTAACGGCCCAGGGCCTTCAGGGTATCTGCCGTGAGCTTTACATCTTTGCCGTTAATGGTATCCGTTACCACGCGGTAGCGGGGAAAGGCCAGGGTAAGGGCAGGATCGCCCAGCAGCTGGAACTTGCGGTTATTGGCTACATCGCTGAGGTTATTATACGTAAGGTTCTTGGCCAGCATGGCCGCTTCTCCCAGGCTGGGCATACGTCCGCCTGCCAGGGGCGTAAAAGCGGTGCTGAAATAATTGGTGTTCATGACCCGGTTGGAGTATGCAAACACGGCCCGGGTGGTGGTCATAAGGCCAATAGCGCCGCCGGCGGCCTGCAGCAGCAATTGCTCGCCCAGGGAGGTGTAGCCCGGGTTATCAAAAGGCGCAAAATCGCAGGTAGCGGTGATCATGAGCGGCAGGCGTTGGGCATTGTCCCAGCCCTGTATAGAAGTATTATCCACCACCACTTCCTCTGCCAGGCGGGAATAGCTGCCATGGCCGGTGTAGTTCCATACCAGGTTACCGTTATTCATCTGGCGCTGGATCTCGCTGTTCACCTGGGGATAGCGGGCGCCCCCGGCGCCGGACTCTTTGGGATAGGCGTCCAGGTAGATCTTATCGATGATACCCTGGGGCCAGGTTACGCCGGCGGTATCGCTTACTGCTTCCGCATCCTGCAGGTGCAGGTTATCATCGCCATCATCTGCCACAAAGGTGAAGCGGTTACGCCAGGCGCCAAAATTGGCGGGGTTATGATAACCGATGATCTTATCCACCACCTGTTGCGCCTGGGCGGGCGTTTGCGCCGGCAGGCGGCCTATCCCCAGATCCAGCAGGTTGCGGGCGCTGATGTCTGTTATATTCTCCCCATCATCCAGGAAACCATAAAAATCGTCAGAGGGGTAAGCGTTAATGAAATCGAGGGAGGCATCGCTTTGCCAGGTGGGCACCAGGTTGGTATTATTGGGTACCCGGTTGCGGTAGTCATAAGAAGCATCTCCAAACAGCAGCAGGTAACGGGGACCGGCGCCGCCGGCTTTATCATAATACATCTTTACAAAATCACGGATAGCAGTGGGATCTGGCGAACCAGCCGCAAATTCGTTATAGATCTGCTGCGTAAGGGCTACGGTTACCTGCAGCTGATCATGTGCAGTATGGTAAGCGGCTAAACGGGCGGCGGCGCTTTGCAGGGCCGGGGTGGTAATAATGATCATGTCTGCTGCCGTGGCGGCATGCAGGTCCTGGTTAGCTACCTGGCCTGTATAGGCTGGCTGGGGCAGCTGCGCGGGGTTAAAAGCCACGTACTCACGCAGGGTGGCCGCCGGCCGTACGAACTGCAGTCTTGTGCCGCTGTGTTGTGCCGGTATATTCACCGGGGCGCCGGCCACGGTAATATCCCATACCTGGGTGGCGGCGCCGGTGTTATCGATGGTAAAACGGCCTACCGCGCCGGGGGCTACGCTGGCCCCATCCCGGAAAAAGAGCGGTTCCTGTGCGGGCAGGGCCAGCGCACAGCGGGCCTGCAGCTCCAGGTAGTCCAGCCAGCCCTGATCGCCATTGCCGCCGCTGTATTGCAGGTTTACCTGCACCTGGGGGCTGGCTATGTTATTAACAGTGTAGTTGCCAATGGCAGCAGTAGCAAAGGCCTCGAATATATTGCCGCTTACCGGCAGCAGGTACAGGCTGCCGGCGGCGGTTTGGTTTACGCTGATGTTAAAATTGCTGCCGCTGCTGCGGGCGGCGGCACGGGCGCGCAGCTGTACCGCGCCGGAGGGGGCAGATGGCAGGTTAAAGTTTACGCTACCGCTAAGTGTACCGCCGGGGGCGTTACTGAACACCGGCCCCCACCATTGTTTGCCACTGTTCACCAGGTTTACGCTGTCCTTTTCATAGAAGGCGCGGTAATCAAAGGCGTTGATGTCTGCGGTAGGCGTGGGCGGCGGGGCATTATCGGTAGCTATGCGCAGGCCGTTCTGCCCAATGTTCAGGAAGTACCACGCGGTATCGCTATAAATATTATACTGGTGGGTATAGGTACGGGTGGCGGCGGCGTAGGTCCAGCTGTGCGGGCCGGGGGCGTAGAACAGCAGGTAATCGTCCCCGTTCAGCAGGCCATCTCCCCCATCAGCTGCCTGCAGGGCTATCTGCGGCAGATCATCCGGCCGGGATATGCTGTTATCTTCCGGCAGGGGCTGACCACCACGGCCAAACAGGCGTACCGCGCCGGCAGCCAGTGCCTGCGTATTAATGCCCATATCATTTAACTGGGAAACCGTAATTTTATAGATACCCGGCTGCGTAATTGCCAACTTATACCAGGTACCGGACGCCAATACGGAGTGGGGGGCATAGGTACGTTGCCCGGAGGCGGCAGACCAGGTAAAGGGCAATAGTAATAGCAACAGACTAAAGGACTTCATAGCGGCGTTAAATATAATGCACTACGCTTTTACTATGCTTAATCATTGGATTATCGTTGAAATATCACCGGATCTTCATCGTAACAGCCGTAGGCTGGCGGTCAATGAAAGGGCCCGGGCGGTTAGGGTAAATGGGCGGCAGCTGACGGCTGTTTTCCCTAACCCATTGAAAGCCAAATTCAATGAAGCTAAATTAAGTCCAAATCTTTACAAATTAATTTTTTTCACTATAAAATAAAATGTACTAAATTTGCGTTTACCTATAAAACCAATACTAAAAGCTGAATCTCATGCATAGATTAACCTCTCTGTCTTTGCTCTTAGGCACCAGTGTGATGCTGGCCACGACCGCCTGTAATAAGGATGGCGGAGGGCTTTTCGGCAAGAAAAAGGAAAAATCCTCTGCAACCGGCTGGAACTATAACGACCCGAAAATGGGTGGTTTCAGCGTGGCTAAACAAAAGGACCAACAAACCGGTCCGGGCCTGGTGTTTGTGCAGGGTGGTACGTTCGCGATGGGCGCCACCGAACAGGATGTAATGATGGACTGGAACAACATTCCCCGTCGTATTACAGTTTCCTCCTTCTATATCGATGAATCTGAAGTTGCCAACGTACACTACCGCGAGTACCTTTTCTGGTTACAGCGCGTATATGGCGAATCTTTCCCGCAGGTATACCGCCAGGCGCTGCCTGATACGCTGGTATGGCGTAGCGAGCTGGCTTATAACGAGCCACTGGTAGAGTACTATTTCCGTCACCCGGCCTATAACGACTATCCGGTAGTAGGCGTAACCTGGAAACAGGCCACCGACTATGCCAAATGGCGTTCTAACCGTGTGAACGAAAAGATGCTGATGGATAAAGGCCTGCTGAACAAAGCAGACGTAGCCAACCAGGCAGATGACAATACTTTTGATACCAAAGCATATACCGCCGGCCTGTACGAAGGTACACCCGGTAAAATGTCCAAATCTGTAAAAGACCAGTTCAAGAACGCAGACGGCTCACCCCGTACCGCCCAGTTCGAAGACGGTGTAATGCTGCCGGCTTACCGCCTGCCCACAGAAGCAGAATGGGAATATGCAGCTTTAGGTTATGTAGGTCAGAACCCCTCTCCTTCCAAGAAAGAAGGTAAACGTGGTGAGGAGTTGATCATGAACAAACAGGTGTACTCCTGGGGTACCAATACCAGCGGTTTAAGGGATATCCGCCGCGGCAACTGGCAAGGTCAGTTCCTGGCGAACTTTAAACGCG
This sequence comes from Chitinophaga agrisoli, assembly GCF_008386695.1. Lineage (GTDB taxonomy): Bacteria > Bacteroidota > Bacteroidia > Chitinophagales > Chitinophagaceae > Chitinophaga > Chitinophaga agrisoli. Next base: position 1,513,650 of record NZ_VUOC01000001.1, on the reverse strand, counting down.
GTTCCGGTGATAACATGGGTATGGCAGGTGGTCTGAATGACCGTGCTTCCATCCCTGGCCCTACCCGCACCTTCTTCCCCAACACCTTCGGTATCTATAACATGTCCGGTAACGTAAGCGAATGGGTACTGGACGTTTACAGACCACTGAACCCGATCGATGGGGATGACTTTAACTACTTCCGTGGTAACAAGTTCCAGACTACCTATATGAATGGCGAGAATGAGCCTGAAAAAGATAGCCTGGGCGTGCTGAAGATGCGCGATGTGACCGACGAAGAAAGCGCTAACCGTCTGAACTACCAGAAAGGTGATGTGATCAACTACCTGGATGGTGACTCCCTGTCACAGGTACAGTATGGTTACGGCGTCACTTCCCTGGTGAACGATAAATCCCGCGTAGTAAAAGGTGGTAGCTGGAACGACCGCGCTTATTGGCTGTCTCCCGGTACCCGCCGTTACATGCAGGAAGATATGGCTACCAACACCGTTGGCTTCCGTTGCGCTATGGACCGCGTAGGTAGTCCAGAAGGTAACAAGTTCAAAACTGGTAACCTGTTCAAGAAACAGCGTCAGAAGAGATAGTAGATCGTAGCAGCTGTATAAGCTGAGCAGATAAATTTTACGGGCTGATTAAAAAGTGAAATGAAGATACTTTTTAGTCAGCCCGTTTTCTTTTTTGTATAAGTTAATGCCTATACCTACAGTACCTGTGCCTTTGCCTTTGTAAACCATATCACCCGTAGCATTAACCTGTCGTAGCGCCTGCAAATCCATATCCTATTCGTAATAACCACTAAATCCACCCTCATGAAAACCAACATGTCCCTATGCAAGCGGCTCACATTCGCCCTACTTGCCATGTTACTGTCCGTAGCATTCAACGTACAGGCGCAAACGCCCAAGTTTAAGGTTGTAGCGTTCTACAACGGCACCTACGACGCCGCCCACATCAATTTTGTGCAGGAAGCCAACCGCTGGTTCCCCCAGCTGGCTGCCCAGTACGGATTCTCTTACACCGCTACCAACAACTGGAACAACCTGAATGCGAGCTATCTTTCGCAATACCAGGTAGTGCTGTTCCTGGATGATGCGCCTACCGGCGCGGCACAGCGTGCGGCATTTCAAACGTATATGCAGAACGGCGGAGGCTGGATGGGCTTCCACGTATGCGCTTATACGGACAACTCCAATAACTGGAGCTGGTACAACAACACATTCCTGGGCTCCGGCAATTTCCGTGGCAACACCTGGGGGCCTTCCAGCGCTATCCTGACCTGCGAAGACCGCACCCATCCCAGCACGCAGCGCCTGCCCGCCACCTTCACCTCCGCAGTGAGCGAATGGTACAGCTGGAACAACGACCTGCGCCAGAACCCTAACATCAAGGTGCTCTGCTCCATCAACCCGCAGAGCTTCCCGCTGGGTAACCAGAATGGTAATATCTGGACCAGTGGTTACTATCCTATTATCTGGACGAACAAGAATTACAAGATGGTATATGCCAATTTTGGGCATAATGCCATGAACTACGCCACCAACCAGGGCCTCTCCTCCACTTTTGGCAGCGAGATCCAGAACCGGTTCATTACAGACGCTATCCTGTGGCTGGGCGGCGCGCCCACCGGCCCTGCGCCTGCCATTGCCATTCCCGGCACCGTACAGGCAGAGAACTTTACCGACATGAACAACATCCAGACAGAGGTAACTACCGATGCTGGCGGTGGCATGAACGTAGGTTATATTGATGCAGGCAGCTGGATGGATTATAAGGTAAAAGTACAGACCGCCGGCACTTACAATGTACAGTTCCGAGTAGCCAGCCAGAATGGCGGCGGCAGCTTCCAGCTGTTATCCGGCGCAAGCGCCCTGACGCCCAGCACCGCAGCACCTGCTACCGGCGCATGGCAAACCTGGACCACCGTTAACAGCACCGCCACCCTGGCAGCAGGCGAGCAAACCATCCGTTTCCAGGCGCTGAGCGCTGGTTTTAACCTGAACTGGATGCAGTTCACGGCTACGGGGGATACCACCACTAATCCGCCCACAGAAGACCCGGATACCACAGTAGCGCCCATTGGCCAAACTATCTGGTTACGCGGTTTCAACAACCAGTACGTGAGCTCCAAGAACGGCGTAGGCGCCATGTGGTGTAACGCTACCGTAGTAGGCGGCTGGAACCAGTTCCTGGTATCCGATGCGGGTAATGGCAAGATTACCCTCAGCAACCAGGGCATGTATGTATCTTCTGAGAACGGCGAACAGGCCATGACCTGTAACCGCCCTGCCCCGCAAGCCTGGGAAGAGTTTGATTGGATCAAAAATGCGGATGGCACTATCTCCCTGAGAGGTAATAACGGTATGTTCGTATCTTCTGAAAACGGTACACAAGCCATGAACTGTAACCGTCCGGAAGCACAGGGCTGGGAAGCCTTTAACTGGGGCGTAGTGGGCGCTGCAGCCGCTAACGCAAGAATGGTGGCTGTTAAACAGGAAGCAGCTACAGAAGAGATACCTTCTGTAGTATATCCCAACCCTTTCCGCACGCAGGTGAACTATACCTTGCCCGGCAAGTATCCTTCCCATGTCGTAACTATCTACGACCTTAACGGGCGTCAGCAGCTGCGTAAGGAAGTAAGGGCGCCGCAATCCACTTACAGCCTGGATGTAAGCAGACTGCGCACCGGCCTTTATATCATGGATATTTCCAGCGGCGTGTATCACAAACGGGTAAAGATCCAGAAAGTGGATTAATACTTTGTTACGTATAAGGCATAAAAAGGGCCGGTCTGAAGGTATTATCCTTTGGCCGGCCCTTTCTGGTGATATTTTAACAGGCTTCTCCTAGTCCTCTCCTTGTCCTCTCCTAGTGCTCTCCTTGTCTTATCCTTGTCCCGGGGGTATTTGGTTAAAATAGTATCATCATCCCCCATTAGCACATTAGCACATTAGCATATTAGCACATTAACTAATCTCCCCAGGCTTCCAGTATTTCCTGTGTATGGTTTTTGGAATGCGGTTTATCAATGATGCGGTGGATGATCCCTTTTTCATTGATGAGGAAAGTGGTACGGTGCGTGCCGTCATAGATACGGCCCATGAATTTTTTTTCTCCAAACACGCCATAAGCGTTCAGGATCGTTTTGTCCTCATCTGCCAGCAGGGGAAAAGGCAGCTCATGCTTTGTTGCAAATTTCTGATGGCTCTTTACACTGTCTTCGCTTACGCCTATTACCGTATAACCTTTCTGCAGCAGCAGCTGGTAGTTATCCCGCAGGTTGCAGGCCTGCACGGTGCAGGTAGGCGTCATATCATGCGGGTAAAAATACAGTACTACTTTTTTGCCTTTAAGTGATGCCAGGCTAATGGTATTACCATCCTGGTCTACGCCCTTAAATGCCGGTGCTTTATCACCTACTTTTAAATGGAACATGTTCTATCTTCTAAAATTCAATGTATGTGTACCAATGTTGCCTGCTACGTCTGTTACCATCAGCTTTAAGCTATGTGCGCCTGGCGGACAGTGCTCATCAAATGTGTAAGTAAGCACCATGCCTTTACGGGAGAGCATCAGCCATTTACCATCCAGCTCTGCGCGGTAACTCTTAATGCCGCTGTTATCGCTCATGCTGAAGGATAGCTTTACCGCTTTGGATAAGCTGGCTCCGTTCTTTACAGCGCCCAGCACAGTAACCCTTGGGGCAATGGTATCCGCCTCCAGGTGGAATACGCCAAAATCGCGGAAGCTGCCGGTATACCATCCGTTCTTGTTCCAGCCCTGGTCCAGTACCGCGCCGGATACGCTCTCTCCCATCCCTTCCCGCACGATCACCATTTTGGATTGCAGGTGCTCCGGTATGGGCCGGCTGGGTTTTATACGCAGCTCAAAATCTTCCTGTATGGGCACCAGCGGCGTATGCAGGCGATAGTTGTTGGAGTAGGCCTTGGAACTGTTATTAGGCAGCTCCTGGTAAGTGAAACAGATCTGATCATACAGCGCGGAATCTTTCAGGAAAAACTCCACCTGGTTATTTTCAAAGATATTATGCGACTGCGGGTACATGGTGTTGGCGCAGGCCGGGGCTGGGGCCGGCTGCCCTTCCTGTTGCAGCTGGAATCTTACGGTGCTGCTGTTACCATAGGCATCCTTTACCAGCAACTTAATGGCATGCGCCGTTCCATCTGTGAGGTCCAGGGCGCCATCTCCTTTCAGGTTGTGATAGATGTTGAGCATATTGCCGGGCAAAGAGAACATAAGCTGCAGAAAAGGCCCGCCGCCTTTTTTCACTTTATAGTCAATATGCGCATTCAGGTAACGCGTTTCTTCGTAGCCAATATCGTCCAGCTGAAAATCGATATTGGGTATATCGTTATCTATCAATACGGCTTCAAAAATGCCGTTGGGATTGTCTGAATTGCTTTGGCGATCAATGGCCTGTACGGCCACGCCTGCCTTGGCTGCGCGTATTTTTATGATGGGCTGGGTGGTCACATACTCGCCGCCTGCCTTCTTTACCGGCACCATCAGCGGTTGCTGTTCGTAGATGCTTTTATCCATATCGTAGATGGCTATGCGGGATACTTCCGGCGCGCGGGTATCCGGCACGTCAAAACCAAACAGCAGGGGGTTGAGCGGTTTTTCTGTTTGTGAGTTCCTGATCTCGAAATGCAGGTGGGGGCCTGCGGAGCCGCCGGTATTACCGCTCCAGGCAATAAACTGCCCTTTTTTAACCGGGAAACGGTCTGCCGGGATGGTAATGTCTATTGCCCAGCCCTCCTGCTCATACTCCCGTTGTTTCACATATTGCTCCAGCTCCGGGAAATAGCGGTTCAGATGCGCGTACACGGTGGTATACCCATTGGGGTGCGTAATGTAGATCGCGTTGCCAAAACCCGTATGCGACACGCTGATGCGGCTCACATATCCGTCTGCGGCGGCATGCACAGGCAGGTTCTCGCGCTGCTGGGTCTTAATATCCATACCGGAATGGAAATGGTTAGGCCGCAGCTCGCCAAAATTGCCGGCCAGTACGATGGGGATATTCAGCGGATCACGAAAATATCCCTGCGGATAGTTCTTACCGGGCAGATACTGGGCATGCAACAGCTGAGGGAATACACAACAAAAGCCAATGAGTTTTCTGATCATAGGTGCAAATGTAAGGGCCAGAAAGAAATAATTATAAGCTAATCACAAAAGCATAAAGGGTTTAAATAAGTTTAATTATCTTCATTTTTAATATGAGGTTAACCGGTTTTATATCAGATCTGATTGGGGGAACTGGTGTAACGGTAGCCGGAGAAGTACTTCCGTTTGGGGAAGATGATGTGCAGGAAACCATTGATGTATTAGGACGATACTATGTTAATGATGTCATCGGGATGCCTCACCATGCCCCGGCGTTCAACCCACAGGCAGCTGCCTGGAGCGCCCGCTACCTATACCATGTGATCCAGTTGATGCTCTTGCGTCATTTGGGAAATGAACAACTCGATGTATTGTTGATCCCGTTTCCCGGTGAAATAGATGCAGCCGCCATTTATACAACGGATCTTACATTCCGGCATTTGCCGGAACTGTTTCAGCTGGCCAGGAGCCTGGCCCCTGGAGATCCGCTGGTACAGCGCCTTACAGACACTGCTTTGCAATGGCCTTTTTCTGCCGCGGGTATTGCCCTGCCGGCGGAGCCTGCGCTGGATACGGTCCTTGATCACCCTTCGCTACGGATAGCGTATGTGGACAGGATCATTACCCGGCGCGATACGGCCCGTTGTAATAACCCGCATATAACAGCGCTTGTGCTGGAAGCCCTGGGCGCCTATCCTGAAAAGTTGTGGCCGGAATTACCCCTTCTTCTGAAAAAATAATGTTCGAATGGATACTGAACAAACGAAAGTATGGCAACTGGTAGACCGCCTGAATGATGTCATGCAACACCTCAAAAGCACCTTCGTAGGCAAGGATGATATTATAGACCTGATGGGCATTTGCCTGGCAGGCCGTGAGAACCTGTTCCTGCTGGGCCCTCCCGGCACGGCTAAAAGCGCGCTGGTACGGGAGCTGGCCAGGCTGCTGGAAGGCAAGTCCTTCGAGTACCTGCTTACCCGTTTTACGGAGCCTAATGAGCTGTTTGGCCCTTTTGATATCCGCAAGCTGCGGGAGGGCGACCTGGTGACCAATACGGAAGGTATGTTGCCAGAGGCCTCGCTCATCTTCCTGGATGAGCTGCTGAATGCCAACAGCGCTATCCTTAACAGCCTGCTCATGGTGCTGAATGAAAGGATCTTCCGCCGGGGCCGCGAAACCCGCCACCTGCCGGCGCTGATGATCATTGGCGCCAGTAACCACCTGCCGGAAGATGAAGCGCTGCAGGCCCTGTTTGACCGTTTCCTGATACGGGTACGTTGTGATTATGTGGACCCGCAGCAGTTATCCGCCGTATTACACGCCGGCTGGAACCTGGAACTACCTAAAACGGCGCTGCATACCGCTATGGATGCGGAAGATATACGCCTGCTGCAACAACAACTGGCCAACGTAGACCTGCAAGGCATACGGCCTGTTTATATAACGCTGGTGCAACAGCTCCGTAACGCCGGCCTTATGGTATCTGACAGGCGCGCGGTAAAGCTGCAAAGGCTGATAGCCGCCAGCGCCCTGCTGAGCAAACGTTTTACCGCCTACCCTTCTGATCTGTGGGTACTGAAATATATCTGGGACACGGAAGAGCAACAGGAGATCATTGCCGGTATTGTAAACACCGTGGTGGAAGCGGATGAGGAACGTGCGGATAACCATCCCCGCTCCCGTGTTAACAGCACACCGGATGCGGACGAGATCTATAAGGAGGTGATGGCGCTAACAGCCCAATGGGACCAACCGGAAACCGCCCGTGCAGACCGTTCCGCCATTAAAGACCGGCTGCGTTACCTGAACGGGCGCTGCGAATGGATCAGCAATGATACTCAACGCCAATATGTGCTGCAGCCAATTGACCAGTTATGGCAGAAAATAATGCAAACCGCATGAGTGGTATAAAAGAATGGATATTGGTACTGGCCCACCAGGACGTTGCCGCGCTGGGCGCGGTACGGGACCTGGAAGGGCTGCGGGCGGCCACGCATGGGGAAGAACTGTGGGTAAGGGGCATTAGCATAGCAGCCAGGGCGGAACTGAAGCTGCAACAATTACCCACGCTGCATACCTATATGCTGGATGAACAGGAACGCCTGTTCCCGCCCGGCAAGCCTACACCTATAGGGCAATTACCCCGGGTGCGCTGGCGAACCTTAAAGGAGTTTATGCCTGTTACGCTGCCGGTATCCGCCATGCCAGGCGCATTACCGGCCCCCTACCCTATACAGCTGGCGCCCTGCAGCACACCGCAGGAAGGCAATGCCCTGCTAACGGACCTGGCTACCTGGAAAACATATGCGGAGGGAGCGCCGCAGGTCCGCCTGCAGCCCCTGCGTTTTGCTGTATCTGAAAACAATACCGTGCTGATACTGGGCACCCCGCTACCGCCTGTGCCCGGCCGCGAGTATTTCCTACGCGATAATATATTGCTGCCCTGCGGGTTTGAATTTGACCCGCCGGTGATAGCGGCATTAGTAGCCCGTAAGCTGAACCCCCAGCAGCAAAACCTGCTGCTGTTCGATACCGAGGGGCAATGGGAGCAGATACCGCCGGAGTACTTTGTACCCTGTACACGTAGTGCAATACGGCTTACAAAAGAAAGGAGGACCGAAGATGACTAATGACCTGATCCGGTTGAATGCCTATTTCAGCACGCCACCAGGCCATTTCTGGAACTGGTCGGAGGAAGAGGTCATTCCGCCGCTTACCTTCGATATTCCCGCGCCTCCCATGGAGGCAATTGAATGGCAGCAGCAAGCCACCATCTGTTACCGGGAGGAGCTGGTTAATATCCTGCAAGCGCTGGCCCCGCAGGGCTTACCACCCCTGGCATCCATACTGCTGGTGATGACGGCCTGCGGGAATCCTTCCCTTATAACTGTTAATACGCTACAAAACTTAGTGTTGCCACCGGAAGGCGAAGACAGGGCTACCGTAGTAGCGGATATGGCGCTGCTGATACGGGTGGTGCAACTGCTGCAACATATCTCGCAATTGCCGGCAGAATACCGTTCCGGCAGCAATAAAACGCTGTTGCTGCAAATCATCTTTAAAGACGCGGCCACCCTGCAGGGGCAAGATGACCTGCTAAGCATGTTTAACAGCGGTGAATATGATCAGGCCATCCTGGATAGCGTAACGACAGACGTAACGCTGGATACCATGCCCGCTTACCTGCGGCGGCGGTTACGGAGCCATTTCCGTACAGACCTGGAAGCATTTGAGCCGGCAATAAAAACCTATGCCTCCACCGAAGCGCTGTTACAAAAACTGCGCACCGGCGTAGAACGTATACCAACGCCGGCCCCTATTACGCTACCGGAACCGCCGCCATCTGAAAAAGACCTCCTAACACAACTGGCAGAAGATGAAAATACCGCCGGCCTTACCCGTTTAACACAACGCGTAATGGCGGCGTTAAAGATACCTATGCATGCCCAGGGCAGCAGTGACCAGTCATTTGGCGGCGTATCAGATATCACGAACCGCGGCAGTTTTGACCGCCTGCTGTTAAGTGAGCTGGCATATGATGATGAGCTGCTGAGCGCCCGCCTGGCTAATAACGAAGCCCTGTACCTGCGCCGGGAGGAACTGCCTTCCAAACGCAATAAGGAATGGGTAATACTAGTGGATACCACGCTAAAGATGTGGGGCCTGCCGCGCGTGTTTGCCATGGCAGCCGCCCTGGCCTGCTCCCGCCACAATAAGGCGCATGCCAGCCTGCAGGCCTATACGCTGGGTAATAAAAGCCATCAACCGCTGGACCTGTTGAGCAAGGACGGTATTATTAACGGGCTGGAGAAAATGGATACTGCCTTACACAGCGGGGAGGCACTGCTGGCTTTATTGGGACAGCAGCCCCGGAGCGACGACCGTTCCTTTTTCCTGATCACCGATGAGCAAACACTGGCGTCGCCCGCGTTTCAGCCGGCCCTGGCCAGCTTGTACCAGCATCCGGGGTTTATCATCACCGTGAACCGGAATGGCGGGCTGTGTTGTTATGAGCTGGTGAACGGCCGTAAAAAGCCGGTTGCCTATGCCTTTTTTGACCTGGATGAGCTGCTGTTTGCCCCGCCTAAACAGTCAGATAAAACGCCCGTTACTCCCCGTGTTCTACCAGCAGGCGACTGGCCGGTGCTCTTTAAGGAAGATCCTTTTCCGCTGCGATTTCCGACCTCCAAAGTGATAATAAATCAATACACTGTTGTCCATCTCGGAGATAGGGGCGTACTAGCGGTTACCCAGGATCAGCGTGTATTATACTGGGATACCCGCAAAAAAGGCGCTTATGAAGTGATGAGCTTTATTGAGGAGGGCAATTATTATTTTGGGGTTGACCAGCAGAAGGCACGGGTATACCTGCTGCTGTACATGATCTCAAAAAAACGGCTGCAGCTGTATGAAATATCGTTGAATACGCTGGATGTAAGTTGCACATCACTGGAACAGGAAGTAACAGGTATAAGGGAGACGGTATTTTACCTTAACTGCTTTTTTGTAAGAACGGCTGCAGGCACTTTCTCCATCAATGCAGACAATGCTACTATCCGGCAAGGGGAACACCTGAGTGAAGCGGTACTGGAGTCTGTGAGTAAGCGGCATGCCTTGGGGCTGGAAGTACGGAACCGGATAACTTCATTCATAAACAACGGATACAGCGTATTAAGCAGTATCGGAGGGCTCTACGTTAACGGCGCTCACCGATTGATGATTGGCAGCTGGGTGGTGGACGCGCAGGAGGATGACCGCATAAAACTCAGAAAGCAGCCTGCCAGGCAGACGAGCTGGCCGGGCTACATGCCAAAGATCACTGCCGTGCGCAAAGGGGCCACATTCCCTGCTCCTTTTAACCCGAAGGTAACAATGGAGACATTTACCTGGCCGGACGGCAGCGAGACCATTGTAGACTCACGCGGCCTGTTGTATTTACGCAGCGCGGACAGGACCATACCGGAAATATGCATTTTGCTGATCCTGGACCAGTTCACTGCCTGCTGGGCGGCGGATGGGACCACCTGCGGCAATACCTATTTTATTTTAAACGAAGCGGAGAAACATGTGAGTGGAAAACACTTCTACCAACATTATATCCAACGTTTCATTGATAGCTTAATAAATTATGCAGCTCGCACTACAGTTTAACCCACATATCAAACACCCGGTTGCCGCGGCTTTTATACAAGGCGCCACACCCGGTATATGGCTGCGCGAAATAAACGACTGGGGCATAGCCGTAGAACAGCTTACCTGTTTTATTGTGCCGCAGCAATTTGACAAGGTAGCTGCAGCCGGCCTGCTGGTGATCTTTCCGCAGGGTAAAGCGCCCGCTGCCAACAGTCTCCGTTATCCTTACGGCGTGGTGGCCGGCAAATTGTTCCTGCCTGTGCATGCAGACCTTACGCCCGTCTTAACCCTGCCGGAGCTGCAGGAGCTGCTGGTATGGGATTATCAGCTATACCATCCTTCCATCGGCTTTGTAGGTTTTGAGACCGCAGACCGCTTATCGCTGGCAGACCTGCTGGCTTGGCCCGCGCCCCTGGACAATGACTGGACCTTTGCGCATACCGGGCTACCTGCGCCGGCCCCGCTGGAGGAGGTGAGCGTACAGCGGCTTAACGCCGCATCCGTTTTCGAATCCCTCCAGGAGTCTGTAGGTCACCGGCCTTTGACGGATATTATCCCGGAAAGGGAAAAGGAACAGGACCGCAGCATACCGTCTAAACTACTGGGTATGTTGCTGCGGCCTTTATTTCTGCTGGCGCAAAACTTATACCGCAGCAAGCCGCCTGTTACCAGCAGCAGCACCCCCTACAGGCAAGAGGAGCGGCCCATTACCGGTAAACCACGTAAGCGGTGGCAATGGCCATGGCAATGGCAATGGCGGCGGCCCCGCTGGGTGCAGCGGATAGAAAGCTGGGTGGAAATGCGTATGGAGGAACTGATGGCCAAACGAGACAGCGAGCTGCAACGCCTGATGAAGTTATTTGATACGGACCCGGATGAGGCTTTACAATATGCCATACCGCTGGGAGACCCTTATATGGGCCGTGGAGAAGCGCCCCCCTCTGCCCAACTGGACAAACGGCCCACCAATTTTGACCTGAGCCGGCTGGGTGGCGGACAGCCCATAGACAACTGGAATGTGGGCAATTACTACTCCGATCTGCGTCAAAAATACCAGCAGGCCGCAGAAAAAGAGCTGGCGGCCGGTAACTATAAAAAAGCCGCTTATATCTATGCCCACCTGCTGGGCAATTACCAGGCCGCAGCCCAGGCACTGGAACAGGGCCGGTATTACCGCGAAGCAGCTGCATTGTATAAGGAACATATCAAAAATTTACCCGCGGCGGCAGCCTGCCTGGAGAAAGGCGGATTGTACCTGGAGGCCATTGAACTGTATGACAGCCTGCTGCAGCACGAACAGGCCGGCGACCTGTATATGCGGATGGAACAACGGGAGCAGGCAGCCATACGCTATGAGCGTTGTATTGAATATGCCCTCAACCATCAAAACCTGCTGGATGCGGCCCGTATCATGGAACAAAAGCTGCAACAGCCGGAAAGGGCCAAACAAAACCTGATGCAGGGCTGGCAGGATAACCGGCAGGCAGTGTCCTGTCTTACCCGTTATTTTGAGATGACAGCGGCCGATAAGGAAGCCGGCCCGCTGGAAGACCATGTGCGCCAGGTATTTGACCAGGAAACGCCGGCATCCCGGCATATTGATTTCCTGAGCGTGCTGATGGCCGTGCATAAGCAATATTCCCAGCCGGAACTTACCACAACCGCCGCAGATATCACCTATGAGGTAATAGGCAAACAGCTGTCTGAAGACGATATCAGTAACATAGCCCTGCTGCAGCATTTTATACCGGAAGACCGCCTGTTACCCGTGGACCTGCAACGGTTCACCGCTAACCGGAAACCTTTGCCCAAACCACGGCCGGCGGTCACCAGCTTTCAACTGGCCCGGGATACCCGTTGGGTGGGCGCGGTAAGTTATGGCGCCCAGCTGCTGATACTGGGGGTAAAAGATACCGGTATGTACCTGGTGCGCGCCAATGAGGAAGGCAAACTGGAATACCATCTGTGGTCCATGCCGGTGGAAAAGCTCGCGGGCTTCACGTTCCTTAGCAATCCTTCTTTTTCTGACAATGTATATTTACAGGCTAATATTTATTCCGATAAGAAGGGCTGGAAGGATGGTACCACAGTGGGCTTACAGGATAAACTGCTGACGCAAACGCCTGCTTTCCCAAAGAAAATACCCATAAAATGCCCTACATGGCTGCCCAAAAACCTGCTGGGCTTTGGCTTGTCGCCAGATGGGCATATTTTCACCGTGCATGTAGAGGACAATCACCATCTCACCCTGCGATGCTATAGCGTTACCACTGGCCTCCGGTATGTAAATGATTGCCGGATAGCCGGCGACAGCATGCGCTTTATTACGGCGCCGGCCGCTGCCCAGGAGATGATCTGCCGCGATAATTATTTTTACCTGTATTATGGGGAATATGTGTTGCGGGTAACGTTCCTTGGCGAGATGCAGGCCACGCGCCTGAAGGGCAGTGTAATAATGCTGGCTGACAGCACCATAGATACGGCCACCACTATTGTAGCCGCTACGGAAGCCGGCTGTGTATTATTGGTGCCTACCCAGTATAACATGAATGTGCAACAACACTATTTTGCCGCCGGACAGGGGATCAAAGCTGTTTGTTATGTACCAGGTGGCCTGGTAGTGGTAGCCGGACCTAAACATGCCGCTGTGTATAGCATGAAAGATATACATGGCAAAAAAGACGAGCCTTTCATGGTGATCAATACAGATAGCGCCATAGTAGCCGTAAGGACTATTTCCAAACGCCACCACTGCGCTATTATAGAAGAGAACGGACGGGTATCCATCCACTACCTCTTACACACATAACAGCAGTTTTTATAACTGCTGTTTTATCTCTTGTATCAGTTTTATAAAATCAGGATTGGTATGGATATCCGGTCTCCAGGCCAGGTCCGTTTTACAAAGGTCATATTCCTTTACAATGGTGGCGCCGGGTTTGCCTTCTTCCGTACCCAGGATCCAAACGGTATCAGAGATGGCCGCCGCATTCTCAATGTCGTGGCTTACAATGATCAGCGTATTCTGCTCATGCAGGGTAGATACGCGCAGCAGCAGTTTGATCACCTTATCGATCATGAGTATATCCAGACCGGAGAAGGGCTCATCCAGCAATATGAACTTATTGCCGGTCAATACCTGCTGAATGATGCTTACCCTTTGACGCTGCCCGCCGCTTAACTGTGCGGGATATTTCTTCAGGTGCTCTGTTAATTCAAAGGTCTCCGCGTAATCAGCAATGATCCTTTTCTTTTCATCGTCAGATAGTTTTACAGCGGCATTATCCAGCCCTATCTTCAGGTTATGGTAAATGGTGCGGTGGTTGAACAGCACATAATGCTGGGGCACAATACCCATTTCGCCGGCAGCTACCGGGTGCTGGTCTTCTTCTATGGTCACTATGCCGCTGGTGGGTTTTATTAACCCTGCCAGGATCTTGAACAGCTGGGTCTTACCAATGCCGCTGCGGCCTATGAGAGATACTACCTGGCCCTGTGATACTTCCGGCCGGTGAATATCCTGGATCGAAAAATTGATGTCACGCAAGATCTGTTTGTCGCCATACTGCAGGTTTACCCCATCAGCCTTTAACAACACGTTATGTTTCGTATAATTCATGAGTGGCGGATTTGAAGTTGGGTATAGGGGAACAGCCAGTGGCGCATTTTGCCCAGGATATAATCAAACAAAACACCCAGTATAAAAATGATCACCAGGGTACCGAATACTTTTTCCAGCTGCACGTATTTATTGGCTTTTATGAGCATTACGCCCAGTCCGCCTTCGCTCATGCTCAGGCCTTCCACGCTGGTGATCATGAGCCAGGCAATGGCAAAGTTCTGCCGCATTACTTCAAACACCTGGTCCAGCCGGCCGCGGATCACTACCTCCAGCCATGTTTTCCAGGAATTCATACGCAAGGTGGTACACAGCTCGAACTCCTGCACACTGATGTTCTCAAAAACGGCCAGCAAAGAGGTAACGAAGAAAGGCACAATACCAAAGATGAGCAGGCTTATCTTCAGCTGATGGCCATTCTGCGTCCATAAGGTAAACAGGAATATAAGACCGGTAAGGGTGAGGTAACGGCATTTTACCACAAACCGGGAAATAGGATGGAAAAAGGGGATCATAGACAGGTAACTGATCACCAGCGCTATGATAATGGAAATAGCCATGCCCTTGATGGTAAGGGAAAGGCTGCTAAAGAGGTTATCTATAAAATCACGTTCGGTAACAATGGCGCCCAGGGACTGCAGCACCTTGACAGGCGTGGGAATAAGCCCGCCGCCGCTCAGCTGCCAGGCAACCAGGGCCAGCACTGCTTCCGCGATCATCAGGAACAGCATGTTCCGCCGGCTGATGATACGTAGTGGTTCAAAAATGGATTTGATAAAATGCATGGTATAGGAAATTAAATGTCCTGCCCCTGTATGGGACAGGACATTTGTAATAGAATGATTAGTTACCCAGTACTATCTGCACACGCCTGTTCCTGGCGCGGCCTTCTGCGGTACCATTATCTTCAATAGGTTTGGAAGCGCCATAACCTTTAGACTCCAGGCGGCTTGTTGATAAGCCTTTGCTGATCAGGTAATTCTTCACGGATTCTGCGCGGCTTTCAGACAGCTTCTGGTTAGCGGCGTCGTTACCAACATTATCTGTGTGGCCGTATACGCCCAGCTTAAGACCTTCTGCCACCACGGCGCTTTTCAGGATCTCGTCCAGAACAGTGTAGGAAGCGGGTTTTATTACCGCGCTGCCGGTCTCGAACTGGATCTCATATGATTTGGAAGATACCTCGCGGGTGATCTCTGTAGCATATTGTTCCTGGATAGCGGCGCCTTCCATCAGTTCCGGGTGGTTAGATACCACGGAAGTAAGGAAGGATTTATCGACCACCTTGTTATACACGGGGTAGGTAGGCACCAGTTCCGGGTACATTTTAACCAGGATATCTCCAAAGGTGTTGTACACGATCTTGTAGCGGTCCAGCCCATCTTTACCTAAACCAAACATGTTGGCCGCATCTGCCAGGTTAAAGGCCATAGAGCCGCCCAGGCTAACATTAATACCCTGTGCGTCTTTTTCTTCCAGGCCGTTGTAATATTTGAGCCAGTAAGCGCCATCCTGTTCGTTATACACTTTGGCAGATACGCCAGCCGCAAAAGCCTTGGCTTCTGAGAAGGAACGTACCTGGTCGCCTGCCTGTGACAGGGCCATGATCAGGTTCTCGATATCTGTTCTGTGATCGTAAGCGAACTTTTTGATGGTGATGGTGATGTTAGGCATCTGGGAAGCATACTCTTTGGTAGAGGCAATACTAACCAGGCCGCCTTTTTTCTCCGCCACGTTCACGTCGCCGGGGGTCCAGGTAGACACGCCGTCTACGCCAACAGTGGTGTCTTTGGCTACTTTTTTACCATCAATGATCATCTTGCGGTTTTCTGTATAACCGGCAATGTATTTGGTGCCGGCGTCCAGGAAATCGTTGGCGGCTATCAGGTTGATAGCATTGCGGTCATAGGAGGTCTCATCCGGGTTTACGCGCAAACCGTTATCACCGGCCCATTTCAGCAGGATATTCATATCGCCGTCGCGCAGTACGCAGGCTACTGTTTTACCCAGCGCGTTCTTAGGATCGCGTTTCCAGTCGGTGGGGCCCATCAGCTTGTCTTCGCCATAGCTTTTACCCATGGTATAGAAAGCAATAGGCTGATAATCCGGTCCCAGGGGCTCCAGCTCTTTGCTTAAAGCGGCAAAGAACATAGGCATACCATCACCCATAAAGGAGGCGAATACACCCGGCGTATTAGGGTTGGTCTTATACTCCTGTGCAAACTTTACCATGTCTGCGATGGATTTATTACAATCGTCCTGACGTTCCAGGATCACATCCAGCTTTGCTTTATCGATCAGGGAGCCTTTGGTGGTATTGGCGCCGCCGTTGGCGTACATTAAGGGGAATTGAGAGTTCCAGGCCATGATCTTCCATACGATCCTGGTACCGCCGTTTACGGCTGTTTCCTGGCCCGGTAAGGACATCATCACTGCATCCTTGCTCAGCGATGCTTCCGGTGCATCCGGCAGGGATACCTTTCCAATATCTGCGGCTGCTTTCGCTTCCTGGGGACGTTTATCCCACCATAATACTTTTGCCGCATAAATCGCTCCCAACAGCAGTACGATCAACAGGATCTTACCGCCGGGTTTTACTTTCATTGCCATAGTGCTTATTATTAGTTGTAAGTGTATGAATATTGATTAATCCAACAGGTTGCTGTAGTTATCCTTTGCTACGGTGCCGGGCATACGCGGCTCTATAGACGGTTGCCACTTCTGCGTGTCCAGGCGGAAGGTGGTATCCGGGTCAAATGATTCCAGCATCTGCAAGCCTTGCAGCTCGTAGGTAGCGTTATCCAGGTCAATGGAGCGCATAAAATCTGTGGAGTAGTTGATCGCCTTTTTCATGCTGGACAGTTTGGTGGCAATATCCTCTTTCAGGAATTCCATAGACTGTTCTACCATCAGCTTCTTTTCCGGGTCGCCTTTGAAGATCTTCAGCGCGGAGGTCAGGGCTTTGTTACCGGAAGAAACGGATTTATAGAGGTCTTTTTTCAGCTCCAGCTCATTGCGGGCGTCTTCAATCATGTAACCGCTGTTCTTATGTACTTTAGTCAGGTAGTCGCCGATCCTGGCCAGGTTATCACGTATAGGCGCCAGTTGCAGGATGTATTCTTTGATACGGGCTATCTGCCGGGTAGCATTACCCAGTTCCGGCAGCATGTTATTATCCTGGGCAGCTTTAGCGCGGGCCATCAGCTGGTTGGCTTCCTTCTCCTTCTCCTGGATCTTCATGTCTATCTTTTCTTTCTGCCCATCTACTTCTACGGATTGTTTATACAGGGTTTCGCGCTGTTCTTCCATATCGCCGATATAGTCTTCTGCGATCAGGAAGGGGTCCAGCTCTATCACCAGGCCTACCAGCTTTTTCATGAGCCATTCGTACAGGTAAAACAGGCTTAAGCGTAGTTTACGATGCGTAATACAGTACAGGAATATACCCAGGGATACCAAGGCGATCCCAAAATGGAGCGTGTTCCATACCACGTTGGTGAGTATAGGGATCACATAATAACCTATCACTACTAAAAGGCCCAGGCCTATAACAACGCCAAACTTACCGCCCGGACGGTTCCAGTATGACTTTAGCTTTTGCCCTGCAGGATTAGCAGGGAAATACTGAGTTTCCATATTATTTCAGGGATTATAGTTAAAGGGATGTTTGTATCTTCTGCAGATCGGTTTCTATTTTATTGATCATGGCATCGCTGGCCAGCTGGTAGCTCTGGCGGCCGGATGCTATTTTTTGCTCATGTTCTGTGATGGCGGCTTCCACTTCCTTCATCTGGGCTTGTGCGGCTGTGATCTCTTCCGTTAGTTTTTTGATGGTTTCCGCGTGCTGCGCCACTGTTTTTTCCAGGTTCACCAACTGGATCTGGCGGCCCTGTACTTCCTGCACCGCTTTGTCATTAGCCGCTTTGTCAAACTCCGCACGGTCCTGCGCTACGATCTGTTTGTACTGCGCAGCCGTTTCCAGCAGTTTAGGCTTGGTAAGGCCCTGGATGCTGAGGGTGGCAAATACGGCGGCCATACGTGTCTTTTCATCAGGCACGTGCGCTTCCAGCGTTTCCATCATCTTCCAGAACTCGAAATAGTCCGGACCGGGCAGGTTGGCCTTTTCCAGCAGGTCTGTAAAGTGCTTTTCAAATTTGTCGAGATCAGCCTGGCTCATTGTAGCCGGGGCAGCAGCGCGCGCACCAGCAGCGGGCTGATTTTTAATATTTCCAAGGGGGAATTTTTGTGCGAGATGGGCGTCATTTGCATTGTTCGCATGGGATGATTCACCGGGCTCAAATTCCACGAACAGGCCCAATGCTTTTTTCAAAAAATTTGCCATTAGTGCATTGTATTAGTATTGTCCAAAAAGGATATTTGGGTAACTCTTACCAGAAGTGATTAATAAGTAACACGGGAATAGGCAGGGACACAAAGTCGGGTCATTAAACACAACTCATGGTATAGGTAGAGAACGGTCGATTACATTTTTTCGGTATAGCGTTTATTGCAGATGTAAAATTAGTACTTTTCCGGATATCCGGGCCAAAAATCGCTTAAATATCTGGTAATGAGCTGGTAAAGAATATCAAAAACCGGCTCTAACACACTATGGACTTATTTCTTTACTTTAGTGCCCGCAATAGAGAACCATGTCCATCCAGGTATCACAACTAACTAAGACATACGGTGAACAGAAGGCGGTAGATAATATCTCCTTTTCGCTGAACAAGGGAGAGATCGTGGGTTTCCTGGGACCTAACGGGGCCGGCAAATCCACCACCATGAAGATGATCACGGGATACCTGCCCCCCAGCGCCGGTCAAGCCCTGGTAAGCGGTTTTGACGTGGCAGTTTCCCCGCTGGAGGTGCGTAAACGCGTAGGTTACCTGCCGGAGGCCAACCCGTTGTATTTTGATATGTATGTGAAGGAGTTCCTCTCGTTCGTGGCCAATGTACACCAGCTGGGCAAAACCGCGCCTGAGCGTATCCGTACCGTTATTGGGCTCACCGGCCTGGAGCCGGAAAGCAAAAAGAAGATAGGCGCCCTCTCCAAAGGGTACAAACAGCGCGTAGGGCTGGCGCAGGCCCTGCTGCACGATCCGGAAGTACTGATCCTGGATGAGCCTACCTCCGGCCTGGACCCTAACCAGCTGGCCGATATACGCCAGGTGATCAAAAACCTGGGCAGCAACAAGACCGTTATTCTCAGCACCCATATTATGCAGGAAGTGGAAGCCATGTGCAGCCGCGTGATCATCATCAACAAAGGCGCCATCATAGCGGATGACAGCCTGCAAAACCTGCAGCAGCACCAGCAGGGCAACGGTTATATACAGGTAAGCTTTGGCGAGCCGGTAGAGCTGGCCGCCCTGGAGCAGCTGGAGGGGGTAAGCCGCGTAGTGGCGGCGGAGGGCAACAGCTTTCAGCTGTTTACCGGAGATGTAGACGGGGTGCGCAAAAACCTGCTGCAATTTGCTTTGATAAATAACCGGAACATCCTTTCTTTGCAAAGCAATTCGCAAAGCCTGGAAGCCATTTTCAGGCAATTAACTAACTAACTGTACTTCAGGTCACCTAACGTTAAAACAACTAATAAATCATGAGTACCATTTCAGAGATCCATGCCAGACAGATTTTAGATAGCCGTGGTAATCCTACCGTGGAAGTAGATATCACTACGGAAGATGGACATTTTGGCCGCGCTGCCGTACCCTCCGGCGCTTCTACCGGCAAACACGAAGCTGTAGAGCTCCGCGATAACGATAAAAGCGTATACGTTGGTAAAGGCGTATTACAGGCGGTAAAGAACGTGAACGAGATCATAGCAGAAGAACTGGCAGGCTGGGATGTGAACGACCAGGCTGGCATTGACCGTATGCTGATAGAGCTGGATGGCACCCCCAACAAGGCTAAACTGGGCGCTAATGCTACCCTGGCGGTGAGCATGGCCGTAGCCAAAGCAGCTGCAGAAGAAAGCAACCTGCCCCTGTACCGTTACCTGGGCGGCGTAAACGCTACTACCCTGCCTATCCCGTTGATGAACATCCTGAACGGTGGCGCGCATGCTGATAATAAGATCGATTACCAGGAGTTCATGATCGTGCCTGTAGGCGCTTCTTCCTTCTCTGAAGGCCTGCGTTGGGGCGTGGAGATCTTCCATACCCTCAAATCCGTATTGAAAAAGAAAGGCTATAGCACCAACGTTGGTGACGAAGGCGGTTTTGCCCCGGATATCCAGAGCAATGACGAGGCCATCGAAACCGTACTGCAGGCGATCGAAGCCGCTGGTTACAAAGCCGGCTCCCAGATAGGCATTGCACTGGATGCCGCCAGCAGCGAAATGTTCGATGACGCCAACAAAACTTACAAATTCTACAAAAGCTCCGGCAAGATCATCAGCAGCGATGAAATGGTGGCTTACTGGGCTGACTGGTGCAAAAAATACCCCATCGTATCTATCGAAGATGGTATGGCAGAAGATGACTGGGCCGGTTGGAAAAAACTGACCGAAGCAGTAGGCAACCAGGTACAGCTGGTAGGTGACGACCTGTTCGTAACCAACGTAAACCGTCTGAAACAAGGTATTGACCAGAACATTGCCAACAGCATCCTGATCAAAGTAAACCAGATCGGTACCGTTACAGAAACCATCGATGCGGTGAACATGGCGCATAAAGCCGGTTATACCTCCATCATGAGCCACCGTTCCGGCGAAACGGAAGATACCACCATCGCCGACCTGGCAGTAGCCCTGAACTGCGGCCAGATCAAAACCGGTTCTGCTTCCCGTACGGATCGTATGGCAAAATACAATCAACTGCTGCGCATCGAAGAGGCGCTGGGCAATGTTGCTTTTTATCCAAAAAATTCCATTAAATTTGGTAAGTAATAATCCAGATTTCAATTAGTGGTCAATATTTCCGGGTTCTGGGTTATCCCAGTACCCGGATCTTTAAACAAAACCTGTGTCAGTGTCCAAAAGATCCATAAAAGTACCCGCATATCTGCGCAATAAGTTCCTTATTGCCACCGCGGCATTTACTATATGGCTCATGTTCCTGGACCGTAATAACCTACTCTCCCAATTCCAGCTCCAATCTGAGGTAAATAAACTGGAGAACCAGAAAGAGTTCTTCAGGACGGAAATAGATAAAACCAGGGAAGAACAGCGGGAGCTGCTTTCCAGCCCCGAAAAGCTTGAGAAATTTGCGCGCGAGCAGTACCTGATGAAAAAAGACAATGAGGATCTTTTTATAATAAAAGAGGCAACTTCCGATAAATAGGCTTGCAGTTTTCTAAAAAATTGCTATAACTTAACAATAGATTCCGCGCATTTTCCGTTATAAGTCTGAAAATTAATTTCTTGTATTAAAACTATTTTGCATGGGCAATTCTACACTATCCTTTTCTGCCGTCTTACGTTCTTCTGTAGCTGATAGCAAAAATAACTACCCGGATATGTCTAAAGATCAGGAACTTCCCCGTGAAGAGAGGGTTTGTCATACCCAAACAAAAAAAGCGCTGAACACTATCAAGTTCTCTCCCCGTGCCGATACCTTAAAGGCGATATTTGAGCACGCCCGGAAGAAAAGCTAGTCCGTTATAGTTGGTTGCGTTGGCGGCCGGATCATAACATCCGGCTGATTACCCATAAATGAGTACATTATCACCCGTTTGTACTTAAACTTAACACCGATAATGGTCATGTACGACCGGCTCAGCACTTATGACATTGGTTGCAGTTGGCGGCCGGGGCATCATGTCCGGCTGATTCCCGGTAAATGAGTACGTTATCACCCGTTTGTACTTAACTTAGCGGCCGATAATGATCATTTACATACGACCGACGACCAGCACTTATGACAAAAAAAGAGCGGTTCGCATTTGTGCTCAAATACTTTGAGGAGCACGCGCCCAATGCGGAAACAGAGCTTATCTACGATAATCCTTACCAATTATTGGTGGCGGTGATCCTCTCCGCCCAATGCACGGATAAAAGGGTGAATATGACCACCCCGGCCATTTTTGAGCAATATCCGGATGTGTATGCTTTGAGCAAGGCCACATTTGATGAGCTGTTCCCGCTCATTAAAAGCATCAGCTACCCGAATAACAAGACCAAACACCTGATAGGCATGGCCCAGCAGGTAGTGGAGCATTTCAACGGCGAAATACCCGCTACGGTGCCGGAACTGATCACCCTGCCCGGCGTAGGCCGCAAAACGGCTAATGTGATCACCTCCGTAGTGCACCACCAGCCCAATATGGCGGTAGACACGCATGTGTTCCGCGTATCTGCCCGCATAGGCCTTACCACCAACGCCAAAACACCCCTGCAAACAGAACAGCAGCTGCTGCAATACATTCCCCGGGATAAAGTGCATATAGCCCACCACTGGATCATTTTGCATGGACGGTATATTTGCGTGGCGCGTACGCCCAAATGTGGCGAATGCGGCCTGCGGCCCGCATGCAAGTATTACCAGACAGTGATCAGAAAACAACAATAAACTATGCCCAGTCCCTTTCTTACCGCGCAATGGCGCAACCTGCTGATGATCAACTTTGAAGCCTCCCCTTCCCTGTTGCAACAATATTTGCCGCACCGTACGGAATTGGATACCTGGAATAATACCCACTATATAAGCCTGGTAGGTTTCCTTTTCCAGGACACCCGGGTAAAAGGCATCCCCTTTCCAGGCCACCGGACCTTTGAAGAGGTGAACCTACGCTTTTATGTGCGTTATAAAGATGGAGCGGAATGGAAACGCGGCGTTGTATTTATCAAAGAGCTGGTGCCTAAACGCCTGATCACTTTTATAGCCAACAGCCTTTACGGAGAAAAATACGCCACCCTGCCTATGCGGCATAGCTGGCAAACACCGGATACCGCTACGCTGCAGGTAGCCTATGAATGGAAGGCCGGCACGGAATGGAATTACCTGAAAGCCACGGCTGCCGCAGCGCCGCAAGCCATTGCCGCAGACAGCGAAGCTGCTTTTATCACCGATCATTACTGGGGTTATACACAACTAGGCATACAAAAAACATCTGAATACCAGGTTACCCATCCCCAATGGCGCATACATCCTATCACTGATTATGATTACCGCTGCAGCGCGGAGATCCTTTACGGACCGGCCTTTGCAGAAGCGCTGGCACAACAGCCAATATCTGCGCTACTGGCGGAAGGCTCTGCCATAGCGGTAATGCCCGGTAAACAGCTACGGGCCGCGCTGTAATATACCGCTGTTAAAGAACCGTCAAAACCCTTATGGAGCTTGGAATTTCTAGTGCAATTCAGTACCTTACTGTAACACCAAATATTCCACGTGATGCCTGCTCCCATTCTAACCGCCCAACAGGTAGCTGATTTCCGGCGTGATGGCTATGTGATAGCCCGCCACTTCTTTAGCCCGGAAGAAATACAGAAAGTATATGCCTGCGCCCTGGAAGATGAGGCCATGCGCAAAAATGCGCTGGACCTGAATGATCAGACAGGCAAAAAGACCCGCCTCACCTTATGGTTTACCCCCGGTGATGATATTTACAGCCTGCTGTTACGCAGCGAACGGATGGTAAAATCTGCCGCCCTGCTGCTGGACAGCGACGCCCCCGTATGTCATTTTCATACCAAGCTAATGCAAAAGGAGCCCCGCGTAGGCGGCGCCTGGGAATGGCACCAGGATTATGGGTACTGGTATAAGAACCAGTTCATGTTCCCGGACCAGATGGTGAGCATTATGATAGCGCTCACGCATGCCAATAAAGAGAATGGCTGCCTGCAGGTGATCAAAGGCTCGCACAAACTGGGCCGCGTGAACCATGGCTTTGCCGGCGAGCAGGTAGGCGCGGATATGGTGATGGTGGATAATGCCCTGCAGACCATGGAGCTGGTGTACAGCGAGCTGCAGCCCGGCGATGCCCTGTTCTTCCATAGCAACCTGCTGCACCGCTCAGAAGCTAACCTGTCAGAACACCCGCGCTGGTCCATGATCTCTGTATATACCTCGCAATCCAACCCGGCGTATAACGAAACTTCTACCGCCTATAATGTGCCGCTGCAGGTAGCGGCTGACGAGGCGCTGCTGGAAAGCAATGCCGGCGCCGCCACCAGCCATGCAGACTTCCTGAAGAAGGAGGCAGACCCCGCCCTGAAAGATACCGGCTGGGAAAACACCGTAGATACCGGAAATAAATAGCACATCGATCTTTTTTCTTATCTTATACTTCATCATAACTCATTAAAGCACCTTTTAACTCAGGACCCACACGTATGAAATCAGGCATAAGACTTCAGCTCTCTGTCATGATGTTCCTTGAATTTTTTGTTTGGGGCGCATGGTTCGTGACAATGGGAACATTTTTGCTTAATAATCTGCATACCAGCGGCACACAAGTAGGCGTAGCCTACCTCACCCAATCTGTAGGCGCTATCATAGCGCCGTTCATTGTGGGGCTGATCGCAGACCGTTTTTTTCCTGCCCAGATAATACTGGGCATTTTGCATTTAATAGGGGCCCTGCTGTTATGGCTGGCCGGCCACTCCGCAGACTTTGAAACGTTTTACCCGCTGTTGCTGCTGTACATGATCCTGTACATGCCTACGCTGGCGCTGGTGAACTCCATCTCTTTCCGGCAGATGGATGACCCGGCCAAAAAGTTCCCCGCCATACGGGTATGGGGCACCATTGGCTGGATCGTGGCAGGCCTTACCATTGGCTGGCTGGCGTGGGAAAAACAGAACACCCTGGCGCTTACCTTCCAGATGGCGGCCGTAGCCTCCGGCCTGTTAGGTTTACTGAGCTTTACGCTGCCTAACACGCCGCCTTTAAAGAAAGGGCAGAAAGTATCCATAGGCGGGCTCCTGGGATTGGATGCCCTGCGCCTGCTGAAACGGCGCTCTTACCTGCTGTTTTTCCTGGCCTCTGTAGCCATTTGTATACCGCTGGCGTTCTATTACAATTTCACCAATCCTTTCCTGAATGAGGTAGGTATGGCTTCCGCCGCCGGCAAACAATCGCTGGGGCAGATGTCAGAGTTCCTGTTCATGCTGCTGATGCCTTTATTCTTTGCCCGCCTGGGCGTAAAGAAGATGCTGGCGCTGGGCATGCTGGCCTGGGTGATCCGTTATGTCTTTTTTGCCTACGGCGATGTTGGCGCTAATTACTGGATGCTGATAGGCGGTATTGTGCTGCATGGTATCTGTTACGATTTCTTTTTTGTTACAGGCCAGATCTATACGGATGCACATGCCGGCGAACAGTTCAAAAGCGCGGCGCAGGGCCTTATTACCCTGGCCACCTATGGCGTAGGTATGCTGATAGGTTATCTTATTTCCGGACCAATTGTAGACGCCTGGAAAACGGGAGAAAGCAGCCATGACTGGACCACCATCTGGCTTATACCGGCCGGTATTGCCCTTGTAGTACTGCTGCTATTCCTGCTGCTGTTTAAGGAAGGGCATGCGGAAAAAAATATAACGATGGAAAAGGCTGGCTGATCAGGCTTGTGTAATTTACATTCGCAGTTGGAAACAGACCGTTAAAACATTCACCACCTAATCAATAAAATCATTCACGTCATGGCTAAAATTTCTATGTTAGGCTCGGGATTCATCGGGCGCTTTTATGCCGACTCCTTACAGGGGCAAAGAAGCAGGGATAAGATCGTAAGCATTTACTCCCGCCGGGAAGAAAGTGCAAAGAAATTTGCGGAAGACTACCAGGTAGGCCACTGGACCATTGATATGGAAGCTTCCATTGCGCATCCGGATGTAGAGGTAGTATGTATCTCCCTGCCCAATAACCTGCACGAAGCAGCGGTGAACCTGTGCTGCAAGCATAAAAAAGCGGTGATCTGCACCAAACCGCTGGGCCGTAATGCGGAAGAAGCCAAACGTATGCTGGAAGCCGTAGAAAAGGCCGGCATTTTTAACGGCTACCTGGAAGACCTGGTGTACACGCCCAAGTTCCTGAAAGCGCTGGAAAGCGTTAAGAATGGCGCATTAGGCCGTATACTCTGGGCCAAAAGCCGCGAAACGCACCCTGGCCCCCACAGCGAATGGTTCTGGGATAAGGAGCAGGCCGGCGGCGGTTGCATACTGGACCTGGGCTGCCATTGCGTAGAGATAGCACGCAGCTTTATTGGCAAGGATATCAAACCCGTAGAGGTGATGTGCTGGGCAGATACGCAGGTAAAACCCATTGATGCGGAAGACCATGCCATTGGCCTGGTAAAATATGAGAACGGCGCC
Source organism: Chitinophaga agrisoli (assembly GCF_008386695.1). Classification (GTDB taxonomy): domain Bacteria; phylum Bacteroidota; class Bacteroidia; order Chitinophagales; family Chitinophagaceae; genus Chitinophaga; species Chitinophaga agrisoli. The sequence goes on along the minus strand of NZ_VUOC01000001.1, from coordinate 1,487,512 downwards.
ATTGGCCAGTTTGAAGTAAGCTGGACCTTCCGCGGCGGGCTGGACCTGCGCGATGAAGTAATGGGCACAGAAGGCACTATATGGCTCAATAGCTTCCTCCGCACCGGCTTTGATATGTTTACCACCGGCAAAGGCGCGGACTATGTAGCCGAGAAAGCGGAAAGCAATTCCGGATGGCTGTTCCCGGTGGGCGATGAGCTGAATGAGCTTGGTTATAACCACATGTTCACGGATATGTTCAACGCCATGGAAAGTGGCCAGGTAGCCCGCGAAACGTTTTACGATGGTTACGTGGTAAATGCCGTACTGGACGCCGCTTACCGCAGCGCCCAAAGCAAATTATGGGAGCCGGTGAAACTGGATGTCTGGCGCGGCAGGACCGGCGTAGAAAAAGCCAAAACGCTTACGGAATATGATGCGCAATATTACCTGGTAAAAGAGGAGATGACGCATTTTGGCGCGAAGAAATTGATCTTGAAAGATAAGCAGAGCGGGCAGATAGTGGAGAAAGTGCTTAATTGATCCGCGCTGTAAAATATAAATGTGCAAATGAAAAGGCGCTAACGCTTGCTCATTTGCACATTTTTTATTTAAAGAATGGTTAGCTTGTTCTTACGATAAATGCCTTACCCAGCGTATGGTTCACCTCTACTTCCACCAGGGCGCCTTTCTGATAGCGGTATACGTTCTTTTTACCTTCCGGTAGGCTTAACTCATAAGCGCCATTCCCCAGGGCTTTTAAGGCCAGGAATTTGCCCAGGGTTTCTGAATAAATACGGGTAACCTGTTTGGGCTCTGAAAAGTAGAGATCAGATACGGAGTGTTGTATATCCCCGTCATTGAGGGTACTTTGCTGTCCTTCCAGGCTTACCAGGTAATGCACGCCATCGCGCCGGGTAACGGTGGCTTTACCATCATCCGCATTCTTACCGGAGCTGCTGTAGGAGCGGGCCTGTACCAGTATATTATTGCTGTATTCGCAGGAGATATCTGTGATCTTGGATTTGAGCATGGTTTCAATACGGCTTTTGATCTCTGTACGCCGGGCGGCGCCATTAATATTCAGCCGGGCCTCCACCGTGCCAATGGCATGGGAGCCTAAACGTATCTCAAATGTATGCGTCTGTGCGGTAAGCTGTTTAGCGGCTATCAGCAACATGCCCGTAAAAAGCCCCAGCCGGATTAAACGATTCATAGAAACAGCTATTAACAACAATAGGGAAAATACAAAAAATCCTGCCCTAATGGGCAGGATCACACGAAATATTTAAAATAATAATTATCCTTCTTTTACGTTGTACAGGATCACAAACTCTACCCGGCGGTTCCTGGCGCGGCCTTCTTTTGTACTATTATCGGCCAGCGGGTCCCGGTCTGCCATACCCCAGGTAAACATCCGGTCTTCCTTCACCTGGTAGCTGCTAAGCAGCTCTTTGGCGCTTTTGGCGCGCTTTTCAGACAGTTCCCGGTTAAACTCCACGGAGCCGGTATTATCCGTATGCCCGGCTATAATGATCTTTGTTTTGTCATACTTGTTCAGCAATTGGGCAAAACGCTGAAAAGCGGGTTTTATATCGTCCCGCAGCTGATCGGAACCGGACTCAAACAATACGCCGTTGGAAAAGATCACCTTGATACTGTCCTTAATGATGGTCACATCGGCCTCATTCAGTACATCCTTCAGCTCACGGTATTGTTCATTCATATACCGTTGCTGCTGGCTCACTTTTTTGGTAGACGCGCAAGAGGCAAAGATCACCAAGCTAACAGCCAACCATCCTATTCTGAGGTGGGGTAAAAGCATTCTCATAATCATTCATTTACATAATATACAAACGGGTTGCAAAACTATGCAAAAGAACAAACTGAGCAATCACTTTGTTTAACCCAGCATTTCTTTGATCTTGATCACCAGCTCGCCACGGGTAATGGGCACGCCCATGATCTTGTGGTAGCCTTCTGCGTCTATCAGGAACTGGTCGCGGATGATCTTGATCAGCTGACCGTTATTGATCTCAGGGATCAATACTTTGTCAAAGCTGTGCAGGATATCGCCCAGGTTCTTGGGGAAGGGGCGCAGGTGGCGGATATGCGCGTGGGATACGGCATGTCCTTCCGCCAGCAGGTCCAGTACCGCGCTTTTAATGGCGCCATAGGTGGAGCCCCAGCCCAGTACCAGCACTTTGCCTTTTTCCGGGCCTACTTCTATTTTCTGCGGGGGAATATGGTCTGCGATACGGTCTACTTTTTCCTGGCGGATCTTCACCATCAGCTGGTGGTTTTCCGGGTCGTAGCTTACGTTACCGGTGATGTTCTGTTTTTCCAGACCGCCAATGCGGTGCTCCAGGCCGGGGGTACCGGGCACTGCCCATGGGCGTACCAGGTTCTCATCGCGGTGGTAGGGCAGGAACTGCTCCTCTCCTTCTGCCAGGCCTTGTTTGAACTTCACTTCTATAGGCGTAAGGTCTGCGCTCTGGGGGAAACGCCAGGGCTCAGAGCCATTGGCGATATAGCCATCGCTCAGGAAGATCACCGGCGTCATATGCCGCACGGAGATGCGGAAAGCTTCGTACACAGCGTCAAAACAGTCAGAGGGAGTAGAGGCGGATATTACCGGCATGGGGCATTCCCCATTACGGCCATAATAAGCCTGCAGCAGATCGCTTTGCTCTGTTTTGGTGGGCAGGCCGGTAGAGGGGCCGCCACGCTGTATGTCTATGATCATTAAGGGTATTTCCAGCATCACGGCCAGGCCCATGGCTTCAGATTTCAGGGCCATACCCGGACCGGAGGTGGTGGTAATCCCCATGTGGCCGCCGTAAGAGGCGCCAATGGCAGAGGTAATACCGGCTATTTCGTCTTCCGCCTGGAAGGTGCGGATACCAAAGTTCTTATAACGGCTCAGCTCGTGCAGGATATCGGAAGCGGGCGTAATGGGATAGGTGCCCAGGAATATAGGCAGGTTGGCCTTCTGGGAGGCCGCTATCAGGCCATATGCCAGCGCAGTGTTACCGGTAATGCTGCGGTAGGTGCCCGGTTCCATACGGGCTTTTTCTACATGGAAACGGGTGCTGAAAGAAGCTTCTACCGTATCGCCAAAATTGTAGCCGGCATGCAGCACTTTCAGGTTACTGTCCAGGATCTCTGGCTTTTTGCCAAACTTATCGCGGAGGAAGTTCTCTGTGCTTTCCATGTTACGGTTGTACAGCCAGTAAAGGAAGCCCAGCACAAACATGTTCTTGGCGCGGTCTTTCTCTTTCATGCCCATGTTAATGTCCTTGAGCGCTTCGCGCGTCATTTTGGTCACATCCATGGTATGCAGCTGGTAATCTACCAGGGAGCCATCTTCCAGGGGGTTGATGCCTTCCGGATAGTTAGCCAGGCGCAGGTTCTTGCCGTCAAAACCATCTGTATTGGCGATGATGATACCGCCTTTTTTGAGGCCTTTCAGGTTCGCCTTTAAAGCCGCGGCGTTCATGGCTACGAGCACGTCGCAGGCATCGCCGGGGGTGAATATACGGTTAGAGGAAAAGTGTAACTGGAAACCGCTCACGCCGGGCAGGGTACCCTGGGGGGCACGGATCTCTGCAGGGAAGTCCGGGAAAGTGCTCAGGTCATTGCCTATCAGCGCGGTATTATTGGAGAACTGGCTGCCGGTTAACTGCATACCGTCGCCACTATCGCCGGCAAACTTTATCACTACGTCTTCTATCTGTTGAATCGAAGTATTAGACATCCATCTTATATTTAAGTGTGCAAATTTATGATTTCGCGGTGGTAGTTAGCTACTCATATGCGGAATAACTGTCACCCCTTCCGCAAAAGTACACAAAGCTGATAGACTTTAATTATCTGAAAGGCTGTCAGGGATTGCTTCTTGTTATGGGTGATAACTTTAAGTTATTGACCAGATTGCCTGGTAAGCGGCGGGTGCAGGCTTATAGGCGTACAGCGGGCGCCGCCCGGTACTTGTCCGCCAAACGGTGAAATTATTTGTACATTTATTCCGTAAAATTTTATCAAATATGGCATTATTTCAGTCAAACAACCCTGTATTAAAAGAAAGTACCTTCCAGCAAGCCGCTATGGTGCAGGATGGCAGCGCCATGACCCTGCGTGGCACCGTGAATAAGATGGCTTTCCTGCTGGCAATGGTAATGGCGGCCGCAGCGTATACCTGGGGCGTTTTTTATAAAAATGGAAACATTGTTCCCTACCTGGCTATAGGTGCCATAGGTGGTTTTATACTGGCACTGGTGATCGTATTCAAAAGGGACTGGGCGCCCTACCTGGCTCCCGCCTACGCATTATGCGAAGGCGCATTCCTGGGCGCTATTTCCGCTCTTTACGCCAGTAAGTTTGAGGGAATTGTGCTGCAGGCGGTAGGCCTTACTTTTGGCACTTTTATCGCTATGCTGGCGCTGTACCGTTTTGGTGTGATCCGCGCTACACAAAGGTTCAAAGCCATTATTGTCACGGCGACCGCGGGTATAGCAGTATTCTACCTGATCGCGATGGGTCTGCGCTTCTTTAATATAGAAATGCCTTACCTGCATGACAGCAGCACTATCGGCATTGTACTGTCACTGGTAATTGTGGCAGTGGCTGCCCTGAACCTGATCCTGGATTTTGACCTGATCGAGCGGGGTATCGCCGGCGGCGCGCCTAAATCCTTTGAGTGGTTTGCTGCTTTTGGCCTGCTGGTAACCCTGGTATGGCTGTACCTGGAGATATTACGTTTATTATCCAAGCTGAACCGCCGATAAGACTGCATTTTACGACCGTGGCCCGCTGCCATGGTCCATTACCCGCATGATGCTAAAGTTGCATACGGGCCATGGATCAGGGTTTGCGGGCCACGGTCTTTTTTAACAAGTCTATAACACAACAAATGGCAACAACCCCGCGTTTTTCTCCAAATGCTAAAACAAGCCACAAGGGCATGCGATAGCTAAAAAAATGTTAAATACCACCTACTGATTTAAACGGGTACGCGATGGCATGGTAATTGCATTTTTCTTGATAGTTCTTTAATAATTTACCGCTATACACCGCTTACAAGATCCCTTACCATACCGTATTATGAACCGTTTAAAAGTATGTGCTATGAATAAGATCAAAGTAAGCATGTTAGCACTCGCTGCTATAGCTTTCGGCGCGTTTGCCTTCACAGATAGTGTGGAAGGCTCCATCACAGGCAAAGTAAGGCCTGCGGATGGCGCTACAGAAGCCTGGGCTATACAGGGATCAGATACGCTGAAGACCGCTGTTTCTGACGGCGCATTCACCTTTAACGGCGCCAGGGCTGGTACCTACACCGTGATCATTGATGCGAAGGATCCATTTAAGGATGCTACGCTGAGTGATGTAAAGGTAGAAGATGGTAAGGCCACTGACCTTGGCGAGATCAGTCTTCAGCAATAACTAAGAGCAATAGTTGGTTTTCATAGGGGTTAATCAAAAAGCCGGTTCCATACGTCTGTATGGCCGGCTTCTTTTTTTACGGCAACTTATTTTTATCCAGTCTGGGGGTGTCTCCCCGTTTTCCCGTCTTATTAGTAACAGCCATCGGCCCAAACCAGTCACACCATGCAAACACAAAGTATACCGGTGATTTCCATGGCTGACGTCAATAATAGCACCCATAACGGGAACAAAAGCTATTTTTGTGTCATGCCCGATAATGCCAGGTTACACCAACTTTTGCAGGACGATGAGCAAGCGTTTATGGAAACGCTGTTCAAGTCCTTCTTTCCCCTTGTTTGTAAGACCATTTACCGGCTGGTACTTGATACCGCCACCGCAGAGGACCTTGCGCAGGAAGTATTCATCCGGATATGGAACCGCCGCGGCGCCTTACAGGAGGTGTATTTTAAAGCGTACCTGCACAGAGCAGCTATAAATATGGCATTGGACCACTTAGATAAAAATAAGCGCCAGGGTAAACACCTGTCGCTGGAGGAGGATGTGATACAGCTACCGGCCAGTACCGGCACCGCGGAGAGCCGTCATCACCTGAAGCAGACCACCGCAGATATCCAGCAGGCCATTAGCCGGCTGCCGGAGAAATGCAGGGAGATCTTTGTCCTGAGCCGTTTTGAGGAAATGACGTACCGCGAAATAGCAACGACCCTTAATATATCTGTAAAAACAGTCGAGAACCAGATGATCACAGCACTAAAAAAACTAAGGGTTTCCCTGCAGGAATACCTGCCCCTGATCTTGATAATGGTATGCAGTTCCTTATATCCTTTACTCTCACAATTTTGATGGTATGTCTTACGAGTTAGACCATATAGAAACGCTCATTGCCAGGGATATTGACAACAGCCTGAGCCCGGAAGAGAGGGAGACACTGCAATCCTGGCTGGCAGCAGACGCGTCCAACCGGGCGTACTATGATGCGCTGAAAAGCACCTGGTCACTGGCCAGCAAGGCAGACATAGACTATGCACCGGCTACGGAGCGCCATTGGGAAACTTTCCGGCAGCATATCACCCCGGCCCCTGCACGCAGTATATTCTATACCTACCGGCATGCTTTACGTATAGCCGCCGGTATTGTGCTGCTGGGCGGCGCGGCCACTGTTTATTTCACGCTATTGCGCCAACCGGATGTAACGGTGTTTACCGCTGCGCGGGAAAAGAAAACAGTGACCTTACCGGATGGCAGCAAGGCCTATCTGAACCAGCAAAGCAAACTTACCTATGCCGCGGGTTTTAAAGGCCGGGAACGGGCCGTACACCTGGAAGGGGAAGCATTTTTTGAAGTAACACAGCAATCATCCCAGCCGTTTGTAGTATATGCCGGGCATACGCAAACGCAGGTACTGGGTACCTCCTTTGATATAAAGAACTATGAAGATAAACAGGTAGAAGTAGCGGTGGTAACGGGCAAGGTGGCGTTCTCCACCCGTGCTAACCAGCAGCAACGGCTGGTGCTGAAGGGCGGCGATAAAGGGGTGTTACAATCCTCCCAAACGCTGAAGCAGGTACCTATAGAAGACCCCAATTTTATGGCGTGGAAAGAGAACCGCCTGTCTTTCCAGGATACGGAGATCCGTGATGTGATCAATACACTACAAGACTATTTTAATGTGCATATCACGCTTAAAGATACACAGATGGCCAACCTACGTTATAACGGCACTTTTGATCCGGAGCAGCTGGGCAGTGTAGATGCTGTGCTGGAAGTGATCTGCCCTACCGTGAACCTGTACTGGAAAAAGGATACCGATGGTAATTACATATTAGTGTCTAACGGACAGTAGCCCACTATCAATCCATCATACAACACAACAAAAAAAGCCCTCCGCATGCGGAGGGCTTTTTATTATGCTTTCAGCGCGGCATATACCGCTAATGCTATCAAGTTGATGATCACGCAGGAGTAGCGCCGCCACCCAGTTTGCATTTCTGCAGCACTTCCCAGGATTTGCCGTTATGGCGCAGGAAGTACAGGTTATTCACCTTAAAGGAAGCCTGGTACTCTTTGGTTTCATATTCCGGCCATGCCTTGTTGAACTGGTCATCTTCCAGGTCTTTGAAGGCCACAGTAACGTGAGGAGTGAAGCCTGTGCGGGCCAGCATAGTGCTGAAGCCAAATTCCTTACGCAGGAAGTTGATCAGCTGACGGTGCATGGCAGACATGGTTTCGCTTTTCTCTACGTTAATGAACAGTACCCGGTTCTGCTTGTTGGGGAAAGTACCAAAGCCGTTCAGGGATACTTCAAAGGGCGCCTGGCTTTTTGCGAATTCAGCCAGTTCATCGCAGAATGCTTTTTCCAATGCGGGATCTGCGGTAAAAGGCACCTGCAGTGTGATATGCGGCAGTACTTTCAATGCGTACATAGGGCCGTATTTCTCTGCAAATTCCTGCTTTATTTTGATGATCTCCTTACCTACTTCGGCAGTAGGCAATAAGGCGATAAAGTAAATTTTGTTATCAGGTTTGGGGGTAAACGGTCTGCCACCGCCGCCGGGCCTTCTCTGGAAACCACCGCCGCCACCGCCGCGATTGTAACCACCGCCACCGCCGCCGCGATTGTAACCACCGCCGCCACCGCCACGGTTGTAACCACCACCGCCGCCGCCACGGTCATATCCACCGCCGCCACCGCCGCGATTGTAACCACCGCCGCCACCGCCGCGATCATAACCACCGCCGCCGCCACGGTCGTAACCACCGCCGCCACCGCCGCGATTGTAACCGCCGCCGCCGCCACCACGGTCATATCCACCACCGCCGCCGCCGCGATCGTAACCGCCGCCACCGCCACGGTTGTAACCACCACCGCCGCCGCCGCGGTCATATCCGCCGCCGCCACCTTCGCGGTTGTATCCGCCACCACCATCACGGTTGTAATTTTCGCGGGGCCTGTAGCCGCCACCGCCATCTCCTTTGTTGTAATCGGGTCTGCCGCCATCGCGATCCCCCCGGTTGTAGTTGGGTCTTCCCTCCCGCTCACTGTTAAAGTCGGGTCGGTTGTAGCCGCCCGGCCTCTCCTTGTTGGGATCATACTCTTTGTCCTTGTTTACATCTGAAGAGTACTTGCGGGGGCGTTCATTTCTCTCAAAATTCATCTTACTTAATTAAGCGTTTGAAGCAATAATAGCTATGATTTCATAAAAATGAAACTCATCTCTGTATAGAGTGATATATGTAATGTTAGTTATGATGCCGGTGATACCCAGGTATGGTCATCCGGGTTTTCTCCAGTCCACGTTTTATACCGGCTGTTTTGTTTCCATTAATTTTAGTTATCTCTTTACCTTTCTTTCTGGAGGAACAAAGATAAGTGAGTGCCGCATTCCTTACAATACTATGGTGCTATTCTTTTAATTATGCACCCTTTCATTAGTGTTTTTGGCGAATCCCAGTTAACGTAATTTTACACAGAACGACAGATTGTGATGCTACCTGATATCAAATATACGGGAATATCTTATGTCAATCCGCTGGTCCACCCCATTTATTTTATACTGTCAGTCGTTTCATAACAAACTTTCAAATTTTCCTGCTCAAGTACCGGCTGGCATAGGCAAATGGTTTTTCAACAGTAATCCTAAGCTAAGCTACTACTTTGTTGGTAAATATTCTGTAAAATATCTCTTAAATCCCATTTTTTTTCTATAGCCGGGCCGCTCCAATGGCTCAATCGCCGTCCAGGAGGTTACCCAAACCGCCCAATACGCTACCTTCTTCTTTCCTTGGTCCGGTACCATATGCAATAATCCGGCTAGCGAGGCGGCTAATGGGCAGGGACTGTACCCACACCTTACCGGGACCGCGCAGGGTGGCGAAAAACAGGCCTTCCCCGCCAAAGATCATATTCCGGACGCCTTTTACGAATTCTATATTAAAGTCCACATTCTGAGTGTAGGCTACCACGCAACCCGTGTCTATCTTCAACACTTCTCCGGGGCGCAGCTCCCTTTCTATGACCATACCACCGGCATGTACAAAGGCCATCCCGTCGCCCTCCAGCTTCTGCATAATAAAGCCTTCCCCGCCAAACAGGCCGGTACCCAGCTTACGCTGCCACTCTATACCTACGCTCACGCCTTTAGCGGCGCAGAGGAAGGCGTCTTTCTGGCAGATCATCTTACCGCCCATCAGGGACAGGTCCAGGGGGATGATCTTACCGGGATAGGGGGCGGCAAAACTTACTTTTTTCTTTCCTTGTCCCGCATTGGTAAAGGCAGTCATAAACAGGCTTTCGCCGGTGAGGATGCGCTTGCCGGCGCTGAGCAGCTTGCCAAAAAGGCCCTGGTTGGGTTGGGAACCATCGCCAAACATGGTTTGCATCTGGATATCCTGATCCATCATCATAAAGCTGCCGCTTTCGGCAACAACGGTTTCCTGGGGGTCTAACTCAATTTCCACCATCTGGATCTCTTCACCGTAGATCCTGTAGTCGATTTCGTGGTTCTTTCGCATAATATTGACTGAATTAAAGGGATAATCAGATACCAAAAATAATAAAACCGGCAGGGAAACAACTGTTAAATATTACAAAAAAACCGTCCCGATAGACATCGGAACGGTGATCTGTTAAACCTACAACTGTTACACTGTATCAGCTATTGACGAATTGCAATAGCCGTTTATTTTAATTCATTGAAACTCCTTTCTTTATATGCCGGGCATGCTCCAGCTCCTCCTTTTCCGCCTCCCCGTTGGGGAAGAAGCGGTAAGGTTTGGATGATACATAGTGCGGATCATGCAGCTTACGCACGGTTTCCCGCTTGGAGAACAGCTTTGTGATCAGTACCAGGAAAGGCACATATTTTAAGCCGCGCGGCCAGCCATAATGGTCCAGCACATCAATAGAGCGCTTGTTCATGGCGTACATTACCGGCACCAGTATCAGGGTGAGGAAGGTGGCAAAGATCAACCCGAACACCATGGTCCATGCCAGCGGGCCCCAGAAGGCCACGTTATCACCGCCAAAGAAGATGTGCGGGTTGCCGGTGGAGAACAGGGTGGCAAAGTCAATGTTAAAGCCCACAGCCAGCGGTATCAGACCCAGGATGGCCGCAATAGCGGTAAGCAATACCGGCGTCATACGGGTACGGCCGGCCTCTACTACCGCATCATATACCGGCGTGCCCTGCTTCACCAGCAGATCTGTAAACTCTACCAGCACGATACCGTTACGTACCACCACACCGGCCAGCGCCATGATACCTACGCCCGTCATTACAATGGATATATTCATACCAAAAATGGCAAAGCCCAGGAATACGCCGATGATACTGAATATGATCTCCATACCAATCACCAGCGGACGGCCAATGGAGTTGAACTGCGTTACCATGATCATCATCATCAAACCTACTGCGCCCAGCATGGCCATCATCAGGAAGTTCATGGTTTCCATCTGGTCTTCCTGCTCACCGGTCATTTTGATGGTAACACCCGGCGGACGGCTAAAGTCATTGATAGCAGTTTGTATATGCTGCACCACCTCATTCGTATTATACCCGGTAAGCACGTTGGAGTACAGGGTAACCACGCGTTTCTGGTCAATACGTTTGATGCTGGCGTATGTGTTGGAATAACGTATATCCGCTACCGATGACAACGGCACCTGGCGGATAGCGCCGCCCATGTTCATATCACGGTAAGTGATATTCAGGTTCATGAGCGTATTGATGTTATTACGCTGGTCTTCGTTAAAGCGCACCATGATCTGGTAATCATCTTCCGGATCACGGAACTTGGAAGCCTCTGCGCCATACAGCGCATTACGTAGCGCCAGGCCTACCACGCCGGTAGAGATGCCTTCTTTATTAGCCCTTTCACGGTCTATATTTACGAGGATCTCCGGTTTGTTGGCCTGGAAATCACTTCTTAATTCTTCTACGCCGCCAATCTGCAGAGAGTCCAGGTAGCGTTTCAGTTTATCGGAAGCAGTGGTCAGCTCTTCAAACTCATCGCCGGTAATTTCTATGTTGATGGGCTTACCTGTGGGAGGACCGCCCTGCTCCTGCTCTACCGTGATATCTGCGCCCGGTATGCCTTTTACGGCATTACGGATCTTATCCAGATAAGCCAGGGTAGATTGTCCGTTACGCGCGCCAAACTCTACGAAGGCAACAGTCACTTTACCTTTCTGCGGCTGCACGCTCATATCCATCTGGCTGGGATCGCCCGCGCCCACTGCTACGTTGGAGATGATGGATTCCACCATGGGGTTGTTCTTACCTACTACGGCGGTGATCCGCTTTTCTATAATACTGGTAATGGAATCCGTATACTTCTGATCTGTACCGTTGGGCAGCTCTATATACGTATAAATAAAGTTAGGATCTGCCGTAGGGAAGAATACCACTTTAGGATTACGGATACCGGTCAGCACCAGGCTAAACACCAGCAGGCCAAAAGTAGCTATCAGTATGCCTACGGGGCGCCAGCCTATCAGACACCAGGCCAGGCGGCGATGGTACCATTCCTGTACCCGCGGCCATACGCGCTGCTGGAAACGGCGGGCTACGCTGGCCAGCCAGAAACGCTCCAGCACGATCAGTATATACAGGAACACTACAAAGTTGCCCACGCCAACATCGTTCAGATAAGCGATGATGGCAATGCCGGCAAATACGGCGGTAAGGATCCTGAACTTCTTGTCGAACTTAGGTTTGGGATGCTCCTCCCCTTCATGGCGATCCATAAAATCTACCGCAAATACGGGGTTGATGATATAGGCTACCACCAGCGAAGCGCCCAGTGTAACGATAAGCGTTACCGGCAGGAAGAACATAAAGCTACCTATCACACCCGGCCAGAACAGCAGCGGCACAAATGGCGCCAGCACCGTTAAGGTACCGGACAATACCGGCAGGAACACCTCTCCCGCCGCTATCTTGGCGGCTTTTACAATGCCCAGGTCATGCCGCTCCTGGAAGATACGGTGCACGTTCTCTATCACCACAATGGCGTCATCCACCACAATACCCAGGGCCAGCAGGAAGGAGAACAGTACCATCATGTTTAACGTAAAGTCAAACATAGGCATCAGCAGGAAGGCGATGAACATAGAGATAGGCACGGACAGCGCCACGAAGATGGCGTTCACGGCGCCCATGAAGAACATCAGGATCACCGTTACCAGCACAAAGCCGATGATGATGGTGTTGATAAGATCATGCAGCGTTACGCGGGTAGACTTTGACTGGTCTGCCGTGATGGTCACATCCAGGCCCTTGGGCAGATAGTTCTGCTGCATTTCCGTGATAATGCCGCGGATCTTGTCTGATGCATCGATCAGGTTCTTACCACTCTGTTTGATCACGTTCAGCGTGATCACATTCTTACCATTTAAATTGGCATAACTTTCCTGCTCTTTAAAACCATCCACTACCTGTGCTACATCTTTCAGGTACACTACAGCGCCGGACATACCGCGCACTACAATGTTGCCGATTTTAGAAGCATCTTTATACTCGCCTTTTACACTGAGCGTACGTTTCTGCCCGTCCATGGATACGAGGCCACCGGAAATGGTGCGGTTCTCTGCTCCTATCGCATTGATGATATCATCGAAGCTGATCCTGGCGGCATCCATCTTATATTTATCTACGTTGATCTGAATCTCCCTGTCCAGTGCGCCTACGATATCCACGCGGGTGATCTCCGTTAATGCTTCTATCCTGTCCTGCATTTCGTCTGCATACTTCTTGAGTGACTGCAGGTCAAAATCGCCGGAGAGGTTTACGTTCATGATAGGTATCTGTGATACGTCTATCTTAATGATCTGTGGTTCTTTACCGTTTACGGTAAGGTCGGAAGGCAGATCGGCCTTGGCCTCATCCACCTTCTCCCGTACTTCCTGGCGGGCGGTCTCTATATCCACATCTGTATTAAATTCGATGGTGATGATAGAATAGTCCTGCAGGGAGGTGCTTTTAATTTTCTTTACGCCTGAGATGCCGCCCAGCTGTTTTTCGATGGGTTTGGTCACCAGCGTTTCCATGTCTTCCGGCGCTGTACCGGGATATATGGTATTGATATAGAATTGCGGGAACACTACCTCCGGAAATTGCTCCTTAGGCAGCGATAAGTAGGAAAGTATACCTGCAAACGCAATGATAATAGTGGCAACGTAAATACTCACCTTATTATCAATGGCCCAGCTGGTAGGCTTAAATTCTTTATTCAGGTTGTCTTGCATAAAATAGCGTTTAGCGCTGCGCCTTTACAGCTTGATGAGGTCATTATCATTCAGTCCCTGGTAACCAGCGGTCACCAGTTTATCGCCAGCCTGCAGTCCGTTCTTTATCTCTGCTATATCGTTATAGGTGCGGCCCATTTCTATATCGCGGCGTTGCGCCACCATTTTGCCACTATTCTCTTTCACTACGATCACATAGGGTTTACCCATGGTATACTGGATCACATTCACCGGTATCACTACGGCGTCTTTAGCGGTATAATCGATAATGCGCACATGTGCGATCATGTTAGGACGGATGGCCTGATCTGCCGGCAGCGGCACTTCTATCTTGATGGTGCGGCTCTGCGGATCAATGGTGCGGGAAGCAAATGAGATCTTAGCTTTGATATCCTTATCAATATCCGGGAAGCCGATCAGCACCTGGTTACCGGTCTGTACGCGGCCTGCATATCCTTCTGCCACATTGGCCACTACTTTAAGGGCATTGCTGTTCACTACGCGGAAAGCTGCAGTGGGCGTGCCAGGACCGGCATTATCGCCCAATTTGGCGATCACCGCATCTACCGTACCGCTGATGGGGGATACAATACGGGTCTGGGACAGCTGATCATTTAAAGTGGCCAGCTTTTTCTCCAGGCTTTCTTTATTATTCTTGGCAGTGAGGAACTGCATTTCGCTGCCTATCTTCTGGTTCCAGAGGTTCTGCTGACGCTGGAAAGTGGTAGTGGCTAATTCGAGCTGTGTTTTTACTTCCGCAATGCTGGCGCGAGCGATCTGGTCATCTACCTGGCCCAGCACCTGGCCTTTGCTTACCTGCTGCCCTTCCTTTACCAGGATGGCGGTAATGATACCGGGCACTTTGGCGGTTACATTTACGTTCTCGCGGGCGTCTACACTGCCCTGGATATCTATGTAATGCTGGAACACAGTGTCCTGTAAAGTGGCGATGGCAACGGTCTTTATTTTCTGGGCGGTATCAGATTTTCCCAGCTCTGCTTCCAGGGCGGTGATCTGCGCATCCAGTTTGGTTTTTTCCGCTTTCAGTTTCTGCAGCTCGGCGGTTTTGTCTTTGGGAGCACCACCACCGCAGGCGGCCAGTATTACAGTTGTTAAAGAAATAATGAGGTATCTGCTGGACATATATTAGTCAGTTTTAGGTCAAAGGTTTATAGTTTGCCGTATGCCTTCAGGTAATCGATCTTCGCCACTATCGTTTTATACAAGGCATCAAAATAATTCTGCTGTGCGGTAAGCAGGTCTTTCTCCGCATTGCTCACTTCCAGGCTGCTGCCTACCCCTTCACGATACTTGATCTCTGTGGTATTGTACACTTCCTGGGCCAGTTTCATATTCTCTTCCTGTGAGCGCAGGCTCAGCAGGTTATTGCGGAAGGTAGAGGATGACTGGGAACGTTCCAGGTCGATGGAAAGTTTCAGGTTCTCTACCTGCTGTTCTGTTTTCTTTACATTCAGGAATGCCTGATCTACCTGCCGTTTCCTTTGCAGCCCGGTAAAGATGGGCACAGAGAGGTTGAGGCCCAGGCTGGCATAACCGTACCATAAAGGGCTCTGAAAATAGTCGAACTTGCTGCTGCCTCTCAGTGCGCCGGTAGCGGCGGTGAAAGAGAGGGTAGGCAAGCCTTTCAGCTTATAACGTTTCAGATCGTACTCATTGACCTTTTTCTGGGTCTGCAATGCCTGGTATTCGATACGCTGGGAATAATCGAATTGATCCGTTTCAATATTCTGCTGGGCAATGGCCTCTGTGGTTAAAGTATCCGTAAGCTCCACTTCCTGTGCCATGGGCATGCCCATCTGGAATTTGAGCGCGGCGGTACCAACTTCTATCACGTTCCGGAGGTTAGTAGCTTCCGTATTCAGGTTGACCAGTTGTACGGTCAGCCGGTCTACATCCAGCTTTTCTGCCAGGCCGTTCTTATAGGTCTCGCGGGTATCGTTGAGCGTTTTTTCCAGTGTGGTGATGTTGCCTTTGATGATGGTAAGCGCTTTGTTGCCGGACAGTACGTTGTAATAGGCTTTATACACGGCTACTTTTACATCTACTTCTGATTTCTGCACGTTCTTGGCCACCAGGTCTTCCAGTGTTCTACGGGCCTGCAGGGCTACAAGCACGCTGGGATCAAATAAGGTCTGGTTCAGCCGTACTTCGCCGCTCATGTTGTGAGCCAGCCCAAAGGCCACGGCCTGATAGGTACCTGTTGGCAGGCTGGGATCGAAGTTGTGCAGATCTATCTGCTGCTTCTGCAGCACCGGGTTATAGGTGTACGATCCGGTACCGGTAATGCTGGGTAGTGCCAGGCCGCTTACTTCCTTGTTCTTGGCCAGCTGGATCAGCTCATCCAGCTTAGCAGTCTTTACGGTTGACTGGTTAGCCAGGGCATAATCCACCGCCTGCTTAGCGCTTAGCTGCATAACGCCCTGCTGTTGCGGGGGCGCTGGCTGCTGCGCGCGGAGAGACGTAGCGAACGTCAGTACCAGTAGCAGTGAACCGGCCAGGATGGTGTGCATTCGTTGTGATTGCATACAGTTGTGTCTATTTGGTTTGTTGTTGTTTGTATTTTTCGATCAACCGGAAGCCCTCTTCTGCCGCTACCCCATACAGGAAATGTTCCAGTAATACCCGCTGCACGCGGCTCATCTCATACCCGTCCATTGGGAAGGCTTCTGGCTGGAAACACAGCATAGCGGAAGCGATCCGGAACTGCGTAAGGATATTTACATCCAGGTCTTTGCGGTACAGCCCTTCCGCGATGCCTCTTTCCAGGTTCCCGCGGATGATGGTGTGCAGGGAGTTATTGCGGTACTCCTGGAACACGGTGAAGGCTTTGGAATGGAACTTCTGGAGGTCCAGCATGATCACCGGGTTCATGTTCCTCAGCTTCACGTCCATCATATTCATCGTTTCAAACAGCTCTTCGATGGCATTGGCAGACCGTTCGCGGGCCAGCCGGTCTTCTTCCTGCATGATCTCGAGGTACCGGCGGATGGAATGTACCACCATATCGTCCTTGTCTACAAAATGGGCGTACAGTGTTTTTTTTGAGATGCCCATCCTGGTAGCTATATCGTCCATGGTAATGGACCTGGTCCCGTATTGCCGGAACAGTCCAAATGCCGTATCTAAAATTCGTTCCTGTACTTCCATGTCCAGATGTCTATGCTTTGGTGGTAAAAAACAGATTGGCGATGCCTCGACAAAACTAGGGAAACTTTTTAAACTACAAAAGTTTCCATAATAAAAAAGTTGATGGTGTATGGGTAAGGTGGGCAATTGGGCACCTTGGGAGGGGTGATTTTGCAGTTATTTGGGAATATTAGGGGTTGGGGGATGGTAAATTAGGAGGGAAATGGTGGGCGAATAGATAGATGATATATTTTATTAATTCGATGAACTGTGTGAGGATCTGGGTGGTTTACAGGCCGGTGACCGGGTGAATTGGCAGGAGAAATGCGGCGAATTGCCGTGGGTTTGACCCGGGTTATGGTTGTATTGGTGATGGGTCTAGTCCTTATATAGGTTTACAGTTATTACCGGAAAATCCTGGCTGTAGTTTACAACAGGCAATGCAGCATCAACTTTGCGTTATATACCGATCTCAGTAAGCAGGAAATTGGAATAATCGGGGTAATTTTACGCCTTCATCGCACACCTAGCACATCAAATTATGTCGCCCAAACTACAAATGAAAGCCATTGCCGCCCGTTTACTGCGGTATTTTTTCCAGGGTCTGCTGATCCTGGCCCCTATTGGCATTACAGCCTTCACTATTTACTGGGCGTTTGTCACCATTGACAACCTCCTTCCCACGGCCCTTATCCCGGAGGATGCGATGGTGCTGAAGTATCTGCGCTATAAAGGCGTAGGTTTTGTGCTGGTGCTGCTGCTGATCGTGGGCGTTGGATACCTGAGCTCCTCTTTTATCGTAGGCCGCATCTTCGACATGTTTGACCGTTTGATGGAGCGTACGCCTTTCATCAAGTATATCTATACTTCTGTAAAGGATGTGTTCGATGCATTTGTGGGCGAGAAGAAGAAATTTGATCATCCGGTACTGGTGCAGCTGTATGGGCTGGATGTATGGGAGATGGGTTTTATTACGCAACCGGATGTCAGCCATTTTGGGCTGGAAGGTTATATGGCGGTGTATGTGCCCCATGCCTATGCCATCACCGGTAAGGTATTTATGGTACCTAAGGACAGGGTGAAAGCATTGGAAAATGTTTCCGCCGGCGAAGCGATGAAGTTTGCCGTAAGCGGCGGGGTGACGACGATCGGATGATAACTGAACTTTCTACAACAATTTATTTCAGCACTTCTTCCGCGAACTGCCATAACAGGTGATTGAATACCTGCGGTTGATCATAGTTCACCAGGTGACCGGCAGCCGGCACCTTAAAGATCGTGTCTTTCCATTTATGTTTGAAGGAGATACCATCCAGGTAATTCACTTTTACGACTGTTTCCTGCTGACCCATTACCAGGCATAGCGGTAGTTCGCTGTGTTGTATCCCATCAATATGATCCGTGGAGCCACCGGCCCTGATGTACTCGCCAAAAGTGGTGCGGAATACGGGGTCTGTATCGTAGTAGTATTGTTTAACGCCTGCAATGAACTTGTCCGTAGGTTTATATACGAGCCGTTTGGTGTAGGTGGTCAGCACCGCGTCTGATGGCGGGGTAGCGGTAAGTACCTGGTCAAATGGCGAAGACATCAATAACGAATTCAGCGGTACCTGACGGCCTGCGATAGACGCCCCTGCAAAGAGCAGCCCTTTGGGCGCGACGGTCAGGTGCGGCAATGCCTCTGTAATAAGACTGGTGCCGGACGAGATGCCCACCAGCATATACTCTTTCCAAGGCATAGCATTGATGCAATCTGCCAGCTGGCGGGCCATGCCCTCCATGCTATAATCCTGCTCCGGCTGTGCGCTGCGCCCCGAGCGGCCATGACCGGGCAGATCCAGCGCCACCAGGCGGAATTGCTCCTGCAGCAGCTCGTCCTTTAACTGCTGATCCCAGATAGCGGACTGTTGCAGCCCTCCATGAATAAAGATGATTGCTTTACCAGATTGCCCTGTGCTTCGCGTGAAAATAGGCACACCATTTTTTACCGGAATAGTTGCGATGTTCTCCATAGTTTAGTTGGTTCCCTCCTCTACTGCGCCGTGGCTGCACTGCTTTTCCTATCGTGAGCCGGGGTAGAGGTCCCTTATATTAAATATAAAACCCCTGCAGGGATCTGCCATAGCTTTAACCAACCATTAACAAAACAAATTCCGTGCTCGGCAGCGCTATATTTTTTCCTATCTTAGTAATTGCTGCGTTCTCTCACTCTTGTCACTCAAATCCTTTACTGTAAAATGTTAACCTGTATGCGTATACGTTTACCAACGGCATTGGTTTGTTGCCTGTTGTTACCATTCCGGCTCAATGGCTGGGGATTTTTTGCACACCAGCGTATTAACCGCCTGGCCGTATTTTCTTTGCCGCCGGAGATGATGGCATTTTATAAACCGCAGCTGGATTTTATCACACAGCATGCAGTTGATCCGGATAAAAGAAGATATGCGGTAGCAGCGGAAGGCCCGCGGCATTTTATAGATATTGATCATTACGGCCCCCCTCCTTTTGACAGTCTGCCGCGTGGCTGGCAGGCCGCCGTAGACAAATATACGGAGGACACCCTGCAACGGCACGGCATATTACCCTGGCATATACCGCGTATGATGGCGCGGCTTACGGAAGCCTTCATGGCCAGGGATGCCGCGCGCATTTTAAAACTATCCGCGGAGCTGGGCCATTATATTGCGGATGCCCATGTACCACTGCATGCCAGCGCCAATCATAACGGGCAGCTCACTAACCAGCATGGCATCCACGGGTTATGGGAATCGCGCATACCGGAGCTGGCAGCAGACCAGACCTTTGATTACCTGGCCGGCCATGCCAGTTATATTGCGGATGTGCAGGCCTTTGCGTGGGAGATCGTTCTCTCCAGCGCACTGGCAGCGGATACCGTGCTGCGGCTGGAAAAGGAATTGAGCGCACAGTTCCCGCCGGCGCAACGTTATGCCTACGAAAAACGGAATGGCATATTGGTAAGGAATTTTTCTAAGGCTTATGCGCTGGCCTATCACCGGCGGATGGGCGATATGGTGGAACGGCGTATGCGCCTTTCCATACGGGCCACGGCCAGCTGCTGGTATACGGCGTGGGTAAACGCGGGTCAACCTGCACTGACGGAATTATCCGGGAAACATTTTCCGGCTGAAGATGTACAGCAGTTCAGACAACTGGACCAGGCCTGGCGAAAGGGCGTGCAGGCAGGTCAAAAGGCTTGCGGGGAGTGAGGCAAAGATATCAAGACCCGCTACTGACGGCCATTTCCGCGCATGGATCGATGGTTAAAATAAATACGGTTTTTAGGAAAAGTTAAATTATCTTTGCCGGTACTATCTTTTTAACCTTTATCCTACACCACGCAACTACGGGTTTACTTGAAAACACCTTTACTTTTTTATCCGTTCCTTAGAAAAACCAAACAAAGTGGAAAAAGCTAAAAACGTATTTAATCAGGATCGTAACATGAAGGTGCACAATTTTAACGCAGGGCCTTCTGTATTACCTAATGAGGTGTTATACAAAGCCAGCAAAGCGTTGATTGATTTCGAGGGATCGGGTATGTCTATACTGGAAATAGGTCACAGGACAGAACTGTTCATGAACGTTCTGGACGAGGCCCGTAACCTGGTAAAGGAGCTAATGCAACTGGACGACGAATATGAGGTATTATTCCTCCATGGCGGCGCCAGTACGCAATTCATGCAGGTTCCCATGAACTTGCTGGAGAACGGCGAAACTGCCGCTTATGTAGACACCGGCGTATGGTCATACAAGGCTATCAAGGAGGCTAAATCCTTTGGCTATGTAGATGTAGTAGCCAGTTCCCGCGAAAGCAATTACAACCACATCCCCAAACAGTTCAATATACCGCCCCAATCCCGGTACCTGCACATTACCACCAACAATACCATTTATGGTACGCAGTGGCAAACTATTCCGGTAACGGATGTACCCCTGGTGGCCGATATGAGCAGTGATATACTGAGCCGTCAGATGGACTTTAACAAGTTTGCGCTGATCTATGGAGGCGTTCAGAAAAACATGGGCGCAGCCGGGGCTACGATGGTAGCGTTACGGAAGAGCATACTGGGTAAGGTAACACGTAAGATCCCTACCATTCTGGATTACAACGTGCATATCGAGAACGGCTCCATGTTCAATACCCCGCCGGTATTTGCGATCTATATATCTATGCTGACCCTGCGCTGGCTCAAAGACCAGGGCGGTGTAAGCGCTATAGAAAAACTGAATGAGAAGAAAGCGGGATTGCTGTACAGCGAGATCGATAATAACCCGCTGTTCCGCGGCACCGTGGCCAAAGAAGACCGCAGCCGTATGAACGTGTGCTTTATTATGGATAAGCCTGAGCTGGAAGAAGAGTTCCTGAAATTCTGCAAGAAAGAAGATATTGTAGGTATTAAAGGACACCGCAGCGTAGGCGGGTTCCGCGCTTCCCTGTATAATGCCTTACCGTATGAAAGCGTAGAGGTAATGGTGGAAGCCATGAAGTATTTTAGTCTGAAGAAAGCATGATCTGATGTGCTGATATGCGAATGTGCTGATGTGCTAATGTCTATCGTCACGTTGATTAACCGCTATAAGTATGAAGTCCCGCTCCTTACCGGAGCGGGATTTTTTTATGGGTTGAAGTCTGTTTTTTAAAACGCTACAGGCATATGCTATGCCGGCAGAGTTCCGCTGTGGGGCTGCGCCCGCCGCGGGTGGTTCGTTTGGCAAGTTGGCTGGAGGAACCGCGCCGGCCAAGGCCCCACCCGGAACCTGCCGGCAACGCAGATTGCACGTAGGGAGATAGGGGGAGCCTGTTGGGGCTATTATTCAACTTCCACTGCCAGATGACCCAACTTCCACGGCACGATGAACGATGATCGAATGACCCGAGAGCCCGACGACCCGACCGGTTGAACCCGGCCCGGCGAGAGCGTAGAGACGGCTATGCATATATTAGCACATCAGCATATTAGCACATTAGCACATTATCTATTATTTTTGCCCCCTCAACAACCTGACAACCATGGCAATTATCAGACCGTTCAACGGATTAAGGCCCCAAGCCGAACTGGCAGCTAAAGTAGCAGCAAGGCCCTATGACGTGCTCAGCTCTGCAGAAGCAAAAGCAGCAGCATCCGGCAACCCGTACGCTTATTATCATGTGTCCAAATCCGAAATAGATCTGCCGGACGGTACAGATATCCATAGCCAGGCCGTGTATGAGAAAGCGGCAGAGAACCTGCAGCGATTTATCAAAGAAGGCACCCTGTTCCAGGACGCGCAGCCCTGCTATTATATCTACAAACTGGTCATGGACGGCCGCTCCCAGGTAGGTCTGGTATGTGCTTCCGCCATTACGGACTATAACGCAGGCATCATCAAAAAACATGAATTTACCCGTCCGGATAAAGAGCTGGACCGCATCAATCATATAAAGACCACCCGCGCGCAGACAGGTAATGTGTTCCTGGCCTATGAAGATGTGCCGGAGCTGAACGTAGTGATCGACCACTGGCAGCAAGCCCAGGCCCCGGCCTATGATTTTACGGCAGAAGATGGCATTCAGCACACCGTTTGGGTGGTAAATGACGCCAATACCGTGCAGCAGATCACCACGCTGTTTGCAGAAAAAGTGCCCTGCACCTATATTGCGGACGGGCATCACCGGGCAGCATCCGCCAGCCTGGTACAAAAGGAGTTTGCGGAAAAAGGTATGATCAAATCCCCGGAGGAACCCGCCAATTTCTTCCTGACCACTATTTTCCCCGCCAGCCAACTGGCTATACTGGATTATAACCGCCTGGTAAAGGACCTGAACGGCCATTCCGAAGCAGACCTGCTCTCCCGCCTGGATTATGACTTTACCGTGGAAGAGATAGGCCATCTGCCCCAGCAACCCAGCATGCTGCACGAGTTCAGCATGTACCTGGGCGGACGCTGGTACCGGCTGGTAGCCCGTGAAGGCACCTATACCACAGATCCCATCGGCATCCTGGATGTGACCATCCTCCAAAATAATGTACTGGATAAGCTGCTGGGTATCAAAGACCCGCGGACTGACAAACGTATTGATTTTGTAGGCGGGATCCGCGGGCTGCAGGAGCTGGTAAAACGTGTGGACAGCGGGGATATGAAAGTAGCTTTTGCCCTGTACCCGGTTACCATCCAGCAACTGTTTGATATTGCCGACAGCGGGAATGTAATGCCGCCCAAATCCACCTGGTTTGAGCCTAAACTCCGCGATGGCCTTATTACGCAGGTGATCTAAATGTGCTGATCCGCTAATGTGTTGATGGAGAAGCGTGTATAAAAAATATATTCAATAAAAAGAGTTCCGGGATCAATATTCCGGAACTCTTTTTATTTTCGGCTATTGGCCGAACAATCAGCACCTTAGCACATTAGCATATCGGCACATTAGTTAGCACATTTTCTTTACTTTTACAACAAAGCAAAGCGAGGCATGAAGAGAGGATTTTCATTATTGAAAAAAATATTAATAAGTGGTTTTCTGCTGTTGTCCCAGGTTTCCTGGGCGCAGGATGCAAATGAACTATTCAATACCGCCAATAATTTTATCCGTACGGGCGATTACGCCAATGCTATCCTGGTGCTAAACCAGGCCCTCCAGCTGGAGCCGGATAATATCCAATACCGGAAACAGCTGGGATACGCCTATTACCTGCGGGGAGAAATGGCCAAAGCCAAAAGTATCATCGACCCGTTACTGGATAAAAAAGACGCAGATCCCCAGCTGTACCAGATAGCCGGTAATATTTACCAGGCCAGGCAGGAGTGGAAGGGCGCGCAAAAACTCTACGATAAAGGCATCCGTAAGTTCCCGGAAAGCGGGGAGCTGTATAACGATAACGGGCAGCTGCTGCTTACCCTGAAGATGTATGACGGCGCCCTGAATAATTTTCTCAAAGGCATTGAGAAGGACCCGAACTTCCCGGGCAACTATTACAACGCCGTACGCACCTATCACTATGCCCAGGAACCGGTATGGTGTATCCTCTATGGCGAGGTATTCATGAACCTGGAAAGTTATACCACCCGCACAGCAGAAGTACGGGAGATCATGATGGAATCCTACAAAAAGCTGTACGACGATCCCAATATGTTGAGCCTTCCCGTACCGGAGTCAGAGGATGGCGGCAAGAAACGCCGGGGCAATAAGACAGAGACTGGCAATTTTACGGCGGCTTACCGTCAGCTGATGGCGAAACAGACGGGCGTGATCTCCAACGGTATAGACCCGGAAAGCCTGATCATGCTGCGTACCCGTTTTATACTGGATTGGTTTAATTTCTATAGCTTCAAATACCCTTACGCGTTGTTTGACCTGCAGCGCAAGCTGCTTAAACAAGGTTTGTTTGAGGCGTATAACCAGTGGCTGTTTGGCCCGGTGGCCAGCCAGGCCGCTTATCGCTCCTGGACCAACCTGCATAAGGCGGAATATGATAAATTTATGCAGTATCAGCGCAGCCACCCGTTCAAACCCCGTGCGGATGAATATTATAACGACGGCAGGTTTACGATGACCAAGTAATAATGTGCTAATGTGCTGATATGCTAATGTGCTGATGAGAGAATATGCGGAAAAACCCGTAGACAAGTAGCTGTGCGGACAGACCTAGCAGCGGAGACCCTGAGATACAGATGAATGCAAGTAACAACAGATCCACGTGCCACGATAATATTATTAATTATTTATTATTAACTATTTATGCTTGCAACCAAACACCAAAACATCCTCGACAATGCGGTAAAAGCCAACCATGAAAGACGTTTTTACTCGCAGTACCCAGAACACCCCAAGGCCTATGGCGAAGAAGCGCCGGCTAAGGGCGCCGCCAACTTTCAGGCGATGCTGCAACAGCCATTTGACCAGTTACTGCAAACCGGCAGCGGCAGCCGGGTAGGCGAAGAAGTATCGCCCTACACCCTGGAGCCGCTGGGCATCACGTACCCTTCCACACCCGTAAATGAGCTGGTTGGCAAAGCAAGCGGCGCGGCCAGGCAATGGGCCAATACGCCGGTAACCAACCGCGCCGATGTGCTGACAGACAGCCTGGAAAGGATCAAAAGCCTTTTCTTTGAAATAGCCTACGCCACCATGCATACCACCGGGCAAAGCTTTATGATGAGCTTCCAGGCCTCCGGCCCGCACGCCAATGACCGTGCGCTGGAGTCTATTGCCATGGGGTATGAGGAGCTGCAACGTTTCCCTGCGGAACAATCCTGGGAAAAGCCCATGGGCAAAACCAGCCTGCAGCTGCATAAGACCTTTAAAGCGGTGCCCAAAGGCATTGGGCTGGTAATAGGCTGCTCTACCTTCCCGGTATGGAACTCTTTGCCAGGCATTTATGCGGACCTGGTCACGGGCAACCCGGTGATTGTAAAACCGCATCCTAAAGCCGTACTGCCTATTGCGCTGGCTATTGCCGCCATCCAGCAGGTATTGCAGGAGAACGGGTTTGACCCGCATCTGTGCCAGCTGGCAGCAGACAGCAGCGAACAACCTATTACCAAAGCCCTGTGTGAGCATCCGGATGTGCGTTTGATAGACTATACCGGCGGCAGCGCTTTTGGCAATTACGTAGAGACCCTGCAGGGCAAGACCGTATTTACAGAAAAAGCCGGGGTGAACTCCGTGATCCTGGATAGCGTGCAGGATATAGACGCGGTCATGCAGAACCTGGCCTTTGCGGTAAGCCTGTATTCCGGCCAAATGTGCACTGCCCCCCAGAACTTTTTTATACCGGAGCAGGGCGTTAACACGGCGGCTGGTATGCTGTCCTTTAACGAGGTGGCCCAAAAGCTGAAAGACGCCATCGCCGCCCTGGTGAATAATCCTAAAATGGGCGCCGGTACCCTGGGGGCCGTACAGAACGATGCCACCCTGCGCCGTGCGCAGGACGCCGCCACCCTGGGCGGGAAAGTACTGCTGCAAGGCGGCCCTGTGGTAAATGAAGAATTCAGCAATGCGCGGGTATGCTCCCCCACCCTCCTGGAGGTAAGCAGCGCAGATCACAATATCTACGAGCAGGAGCTGTTTGGTCCGGTGATCCTGCTGATCAAAACAAAAGATACAGACCATTCCATACAGCTGGCTAAACAGATGGCGCAGCAACACGGGGCTATCACCTGTGGCGCTTATACCACTGATCCGGTGGTGAAGGAGAAAATAGCGGAAGAAATGAACAGCGTGTTCACTCCCGTTTCCTTTAACTTTACCGGGTTCATCTGGGTAAACCAGCACGCCGCCTTTTCAGATTTCCATGTAACGGGCGGTAACCCGGCCGGCAATGCCAGCTTCACGAACCAGGAATTTATCATTAAAAGGTTTGTGTGGGTAGGCAACCGGGAGGTAGTTGGCAGCTGATAGCTGTAGCGGGCAGTTATGGAATATTGTTTGATAGTATAACTATGTTTCATAACTGCCAGCTGCATACTGCTAACTAAAATATACATGATGAGGTACACTTTACTTATACTATTGCTGGCCATGGCCTGCCAGCAGGCGCCCAAGGCAGATGAAGCAAAGATCGCTGACGCCCAGTCCGTTCAGGAAGGCGAAGGCAATGTTTATAATATAGACACCAACCGCAGCGCCGTGCAATGGATAGGCACCAAACCTACCGGCAAACATACCGGCCGTTTTAAACTGCAGAGCGGCACACTGTATGTGAAAGACAGCACCGTAACGGGCGGCAAATTTGTGATAGATGTAGCCTCCCTGGAGGATGTGGACCTGGCCGCTGATACCGCCATGAAAAACAAGCTGGAACGGGAGCTGAAAAGCGCCTTGTTCTTTGATGTAGCCCAATACCCCGGCGCTGAATTTGCCATTACAGGGGTACAGGAATTCCGGCCGGATGGCACGGAAGTGCTGCTAAAAGACGCCACCCATACTATCCAGGGTAACCTGACCATAAAACAGATCACCAAAAACATCACCTTCCCGGCCAAGATAGCATTGGTAAATAAGGAGATAGAGGCGACCGCCAATTTTAATATAGACCGCACGTTATGGGGGATGACCTACCGCGCCGATAAATCCCTCCAGGATAAATTGATCAACTCCATGGTGAATATACAGTTTACGATAAGGGCACAGCGACAATAAGCTGGAGAAATCAAATAAAATATTTAAATTTAATATGCCTCAATCATATTAAACCTGTACACATGGAAAATTCACAACAACGGGATGAAAGGCTGTGGCGTATTGCCAAAGCGAGGGCTGGGTTTAAATCCCACCTTATCACCTACCTTGTAGTAAATGCCGGTTTGTGGGCCCTTTGGTTCATTACCGACGGCGACCGTGCCGGTACTCCCTGGCCCATTTGGCCGGCCCTTGGTTGGGGCATTGGGCTTGCCTTCCACTATTTTAGCGCTTATCACAGCGATCCCCATGGGGACGCGCTCCGCGAATATGAAAAATTACAGAACGAACGACAACAACGTGGCCTTTAAAAAAGACGGTCAACAGCAAATTAACGCATGATGGATCAACCTAGCCGATTATTTGACGTAATCGCTTACCAGCTTGAAAACTACCCTAAGGAAGACATGCTGGCGGGCAAGATAGATGGAAAATGGAAGAAATATAGTACAAAGGAAGTAGCTGATCTTACCATGCAATTCAGCTCCGGTCTGCTGCAGCTGGGTATTAGCCGCGGCGACGGTACTATGGAGGGGAAGGACAAAATTGCCATTATTTCGCCTAACCGGCCGGAATGGATACTGACGGATCTTGCCTGTCAGCAAACCGGCGCGGTGCTTACCCCTATCTATCCTACTATCAGTCAGCACGAGCTGGCTTTTGTTTTAAATGACGGCGGCGCACGCATCCTGTTCGTCAGCGACCAGGAGATCCTGGACAAAGTGAACGGCATCCGCGAACAACTGCCGCATCTGAAAGAGATCTTCTCCTTTGATCAGCTGCCCGGCGTACGCCACTGGACAGAGGTCCTGACCCTGGGCACCCCAGCGGACTATCCAACAATAGAAGCCATTAAAAAAGCCACCGACCCGGAAGAGCTGATGACCATCATCTATACTTCCGGCACCACCGGCACACCCAAAGGCGTAATGTTAAGTCACCGTAACGTGATGAGCAACGTAGTGGCCTGCACGCCTTACCTGCCGGTAAGCTCCAACGCCCGCGCCCTGAGCTTTCTGCCGCTGAACCACATTTTTGAGCGCATGGTCACCTATGTATACCTTACCGCCGGCGTACCCATTTACTATGCAGAAAACATGGATAGCATTGCGGAGAACCTCCGGGAGGTAAAACCTACCATCTTCACCACGGTACCGCGCCTGCTGGAAAAAGTATACGAAAAGATCATGACCAAAGGCCTGGAGCTGAAAGGCATTAAACGGGGCCTGTTCTTCTGGGCTTTAGAGCTGGGCAAACAATACGAGATCAATAAAAGCCAGGGCTGGTGGTATAACCTCCAGCTATCCATTGCCAATGCATTGGTATTTAAAAAATGGCGGGAAGCCCTGGGAGGTAATATACAAGCCGTTGTAACCGGCGCCGCCGCCTGTCAGATGCGCCTGCTTAAGATCTTCACCGCCGGCCGCATACCCGTGCTGGAGGGCTACGGCCTCACAGAAACCTCGCCCGTGATCAGCGTGAACCGCGTAGCCGAAAAAGACCGCATGTTTGGCACCGTAGGCCCCATTATCAGCGGCATAGAAGTAAAACTGGCCGAAGACGGGGAAATTCTCTGCAAAGGCCCAAACATCACCATGGGCTACTATAAACGCCCGGACCTCACAGCAGACGCCATTAAGGATGGCTGGTTCCATACCGGCGATATCGGGGTACTGGTAAATAACCAGTTCCTGAAGATCACGGACCGTAAGAAAGAGCTGTTCAAGACCTCCGGCGGCAAGTTTGTGGCGCCGCAGCCCATCGAAAATAAGTTCAAGGAATCGCCCTATATAGAGCAGATCATGGTGGTAGGCGAAGACCATAAATTCACCGCCGCCCTCATTGTGCCCTCATTCCCCAATCTTAAGAACTGGTGCGACAAAAAAGGCCTGGCCTACGCCACCAATGAAGGGATTGTCCAGCTGCCGGAGGTGAAAGAACTGTTCCAGCAGGCGCTGGATAAGTACAACCAGTTCTTTAGCCATGTGGAGCAGCTGAAGAAGTTTCAGCTGATGCCCCAGGAGTGGACGGTAGATGGCGGCGAGCTTACCCCTACCCTGAAACTGAAGCGGAAGGTGATCCTGGAGAAATACCGGGATGTGATAGAGGCGATGTATAACTGAGTTGGATTTTGAAATGAAAAAACTTACTTTTGCACTCCCTTGACGGTAACGGAGAGGGAATTGGCCCTGTAGTTCAATGGATAGAATAGAAGTTTCCTAAACTTTAGATCCAAGTTCGATTCTTGGCGGGGCTACGAAAAGAGATACAAGTCTTGTAAAACAGTCGATTACAAGACTTTTTTGTTTTATACCCGCCCTGCTTTCTACCCGTCCGCTCAAAATCCGTAGCTTTGAGGATGTTACCCTGATTGAAATTATTAAGATAGATCGCAAAGAATATCATTTCTAATGAAACAGTATCGCTGTTACATGATACTGGTAGATTAGCACATTCACTTTTTATTATCAAAACGCTGTGGAAAGCATAGTTCGAAGTCATTTCAATTAATGAATGAGCCAAGCATATAAAAGATGATCAGGTAATTCAGCTGGCATTGCAGCACGGTTATCCACTAATGCTGCCGGATAGTTTAATTAAACCAAAATTACTTTCATGCACCGGCGAAAATTTATTAAAAACACATCCCTTGTTGCAATTGCAGCAGGAACCTTTGGCTCCATTCGATGGAACGACAATCGTTTCATTGGCAATACAGCAACCACCACAGATATACTCGGTCCCTTTTACAGACCGGGAGCCCCGTTTAGAACGAATCTCAATCCACCTGGTTTCACCGGCAGCATACTTGACTTATCAGGCACCATTTTAAACGATGATGGTAAGACGCCGGCCACAAAATGTATGATTGAGATATGGCAAAATCAGCAAGACGGCTTTTATGATAATATCACGGATGACTTTCTTTACAGGGCAAGTCAAAAAACGAATGGTGATGGCCGCTATCATTTCATTACCACCCTGCCGGTTCCGGAGCCTGTTCCGGAAAGAAATGATGTTTTTCGTCCTGCCCATATTCACCTGCGTATCTCCTCAAAAGGACAACAGGATCTGATCACACAAATTTATTTCCAGGGCGATCCATACCTTACCACCGATCCCAGCACAAGATCCGATTTAGCCATAAATAGGATCCTTGAAATAAAAAAGGTAAACAATAACAAAAATGCTGTGCAGTTTGATATTGTATTGAATAAAGAGTATCTACCGGATGACAATGTATTTTATAAAATATCGGGTATTTATAAAATGAATGATGGTTCCATAATGGAATTCTATCGGAATGGAGACCTGCTTTTTTATAAAACAAACGGACAAATCTGGGGTGGGCTATCTTATGCTGGTAACAATAGTTTTGGCGGAAAGGAGAATGATACGGAGGCCAGGTTTGAATTGTTATCACGAGGCGAAGCGAAAGTTTGGTTTCGATTTTCGAGAAGAAGGGAAACAATAATAGAAGGAATAAAACTAATGTCTTACCAAAAGGAATAATCCCCTGTCCTGTAACTTGTTTTTCGAACGCATACATGTTGTCTATTTCAACAACTATCAACTGTTTCAGTTTGACAGCTTCAGCGAGCCGCGTTGCTGCATAGCTATCTTAAATACATCCTCTAGCGAGCCGCGAGCCACGAGCAGCTTGGTCTCCAATACCGTTTCCTCACCCGGCGACAGTGCCGCCTGGGGATCAACGTGCTGGCAAGTCAATTCCGGGTTACTCCATACATTACCTGTATTACGGGTAAAACTTGCGATCACCCAACTGCTGTCTTTAGCAATAGTGGCGATGAAAGGCGCATCGACTGCCCGTGACTTATTGTAGTATCGGATACCGTCACGATCTTCGACACGTTGCGACGGTACCGGCCAGGTGAATGAGACCAGGTACCGGGCGGGCAACCATTTGTCAAGCGGCATGGTCAGGCGGGCCGGTGTTTCTGAGGCGAGCAGATCGAAACCGTCCTTATGATGGACGTAGGTCCGCTCCAGCCTGACGTCATGAAATATGGAGGTAAGCCGGGGATCAAGTATAGCCAGTACCAGATCGTACTTTTTCTTAGACTCGTTCCTAAGCCTGAATTGAAAGCGAACGCCATCTTCTTCCAGGGTTGCCCGTGCGAGCAGGTGGGCAGCGCCGGGAAAGGTTCTTTCATACTCCAGGGATTGTCCGGATTGTTTCCATTTGGGCCGTTCGCCGTATTGCCCCGGTTGAAACATGTAGAGCTGACTGGCGTCTGTATCCCCGTGCAGCCGTATTGTTACGTGTTCCGGAAAGATGATCTCGATGGCGCGATCTGAGGTTGGATGACCGGGTAAGACAATCCGTAGGGTTGGCTGTGTGTTTTCCTTTGCTACGATGAGTTGCATGCCGATGCTGTTGCGGATGTTCTCGGTGGGCGTTGGGGGTATCTGATGCCATCCGGACACTGCGATGAAAAGCAGTATTACTGTTGCAGTTATGGAGTTAATTTTGCGCATCGTTTTTCTTTCGAACGGGAATACGGGTGAATATATTGCGCACCTAAGGCCCAGGCTGCCAGTTCATAAAGCAATCGCAATATTAAAAGCGTTACGGGGAAACGCAGCGTTTCCTAAGGGTTTTCGTATTCCTACTCCTTACGCCGCTCAACATCCGGAATTTTATAGAGCATTAATGTAAACGAATGAGGACCCTGATGCAGCTGTTCTTCCAGCGCGATCTCAAAGACATCATTCCTGTAATACTCCCGGCTGTATGCGACGCTTCCGTAATCTTTTTTTTGCTCCCGTGTGAAAGTAAAGCCATTTTCCCTGATTTGTTTTCTTAGCTTATTATAGCTTTTGTAACTAAGAAAATGATATTGTAAATGTTTGCTGGCGGTGGTATCCTTGGGAAATGTTCTTAAAAAGGATATTTCTTTCTTGTTGTTACTCCGGAATGTGTAACTAAAGATCCAATGGTCTTCCTGAATGTTCACCAAACTGAAGTCCTTATCGTTACATGCTTTTTTGAGCGAAATGCTATCGAGGGGATACATGTCGAATATATCCTCCATTTCCAATTCCTGCCCATAGGCAAAATGGCTGGAGATGACTGCGAATGTGAATAGAATTAACGTCTTTAATTGCTTTGAACAGATCATAGATACAGATTACGGCGCTAATATACCCCAAGCGCTTTTAAAATGGGCTTTGTGCTGGTTAACAAAAGGAGAATTTCTCTATCTGTTTGGCCTGGAGGGGGATGATAACCTGCAGGTGCCTGATTTTATCTATATTCGAAAAACAAAGCTTCCCTTTTATACCATGAAAAGAATCGTTTTCCTGTTACTGCTCTTTGGGTTCTTTCACCTGGCTGCTCTTGGCCAGGACTATGGGTCTGTGAAAGGAAAAAAAGTATACCGTAGCCTGGAAGAAGCCCTGGCCAATAAAAACGATGTATATAACCTAAGGTTGTACCGCTTCAAATGGGAAGACCTGCAGCTGATCGCAACACTGAAGCAGCTACAGTATCTCGCATTGGAAAACGGCAAGCTTGATTCCCTGCCCGAAGCAATTTGTTCCCTTCCAGATATCCGGACGCTTAATCTATGCGGGAATAAATTTACGAAGATCCC
This sequence comes from Chitinophaga agrisoli, assembly GCF_008386695.1. Taxonomy (GTDB): domain Bacteria; phylum Bacteroidota; class Bacteroidia; order Chitinophagales; family Chitinophagaceae; genus Chitinophaga; species Chitinophaga agrisoli. The sequence goes on along the minus strand of NZ_VUOC01000001.1, from coordinate 1,454,892 downwards.
CGAAGGGGTCAGGCGTATGAAGCAATTGGACTACCTGGTGATGTACGATAACGAGATCCGGGAGGTCCCCGCGTGGATAGGGGAGCTTACCAATCTCAAAACATTGATCCTGGTGAGGAACAAAATTGATAGCATCAGTCCGGGAATAGGCAGACTGCATAAATTATCTGATTTTGCCGTAAACAATAATATGCTCCGGCATTTGCCAAAGGAGATCGGCGAGCTTCGTTCACTCCGTGAGCTTTCTGCAGATGGCAACCAACTGACCCAACTGCCGGAAGAGATCACCAGGTTGAAAAATCTGGAGACACTGGAGGTAAATAGTAACTACCTATCCAGCCTTCCCGAAGAATTGGGTAAATGCAGTAAGCTGGCACGTGTACAAGCCAGTTCAAACCGGCTCACCAGCCTCCCTGCATCTTTGTCCCGCCTGCGTGAGCTAAAATCACTGGTACTGGAGAATAATTCCTTTGACAGTTCAATCGAGCATTTTGTATTTCCTATGCGGCTGGAACATCTCGAACTGACAGGTAAGGCCATCCATCAAATTCCCATTTCGCTACAGCACTGCAAAGATCTGCAACATATCAAGATCACACATACCTCCATCGCCTCCATTCCAAATTGGTTGAATGAACTGAAAGCAATTAACTGGCTTGAGCTGAATAATAATCAACTTACTGTGATCCACGATCTGCCGGACCTGCACAAGCTCCGCGTATTCCGTGTGTCAGGGAACCTGTTAGACACGGTCCCCGGCAATATTCTTTTACTTCCAGCGCTGGAAACAGCCGATATCAGTAATAATCCTATCACGCATATACCGGTAGAGATCCAACATGCCGCAAAGCTGACATGGTTAAGTATTTACAGTACGTGGATCTCCAATACGGAGTATATGGCATACAAGAGACTTGTTGGGAAGCACATAGCTCTTCCCCATGACAAGATCGTATTTTTTGAAGATGAGGACCGTCCCTGTTATATAGACGGTCTTTTAGACACCAGCGAAGTATTTACACACATGGAGGTCAATCCCCACTTTATAAAAGGTCATCAAGCCTGGCAGAATTTTGCGGTGGATCATCTTCGTAAAAACAAAGTTGCCGGTGTACAGGATTCTGTTGTGCTGAGATACATTGTGCGGGATGAAGGCGGCTTTAGCAACCTCCAGGTTGTTCATTATAAATTTGAACAGACCAGGGATGAGGCGGTTTATTTAATGAAGCTATCCTGTCCTTATTGGGTGCCTGCAAGCATAAGCGGCAGAAGGGTGAATCTATGGAGGCGCCAGGTTTTTATTTTTGATGGAGAAGGGATAAAAGTTGGAGACCATCCCAATGATCCTTAGATTATAAAATAATATACTCAGCCAAAACTGATCATTTTTACACGTTTTGGCCAACTATAAAACATTATACTCAGCCAAAACTCTTTAACAGAATATCCTGGCTTGGGCAGCACCCAAATTATAATATTCTCTTTTTCAATCAATTAACAAACAATCCTTTCGTTGAAAAACTAATATACCGTATCTTTAACCGGCTTTATCCCGACGAAACCCCGATCAATTACCATTGTATTTATTCATGTTAAAACCAAAAAATCAATGAACCAGTTAAGATTTACGGGCATGTTTGTTTTGGCATCTGCAATGTCTTTCCTGATCTCCTGTGGAGGGGGCACCGGAGGACAACAAGCCAATACTGACACCACAGGTACGGACACCACCACAACAGCTGCAACCACAGCACCCGTAGCAAATACCGAGATCACCACCCCGCAGAATATGGTGGTAATAACTCACAAGGTGGCCGATTATGAAAAATGGAAAACCGCCTATGATGCACATGATTCTGTACGATTGTCTAATCAGCTACACAATTATGTTATCGGCCGCGGTGTAAAGGATCCCAATATGGTACTGGTAGCCCTGAAGGCAGATGACATGGAGAAAGCAAAAACATTTGCCAAAGACCCTGGCCTGAAAAAGGCCATGCAAAACGGAGGGGTAACCGGTAACCCGATGATCGGATTTTATACGGTTACTTTCCAGGATACTGCGGTTATTGCTTCAGACATCCGGGTTAGCACGAGGTTCACCGTCAAGGACTGGGATACCTGGCAAAAAGCATTTGATGTAAACAGAAAAGAAGGGCTGGACAATGGTTTATCCGTAAGGGCTTATGGCCATGATGCGGACGATAATCATAAAGTAATGGTGGTGTCTGCTATAACGGATACCGCCAAAGCCAATGCTTTCTGGCAATCAGACATGATCAAAAAGAGAATGGAAGCGGCAGGGGTGAATAGTAAGCCGGAACGGCTTGTATTCCGGATAGCACAACGGTATTGAATGAATTTGTTAAAACGGCTGCCGGTCATCGGACTGGCAGCCGTTTTATTTAACCACACTGTTTGTACGGATACATATAGGGGGGGTAAAACCATAAGTATAACTAAAGAGTAAATATAAAAAGTGCAAAAAATGCACTGAAATGCAATGCAGTGGCGAACTTACGGCCGTTTACATCCAGTTAACTAAGAAAAACGAAAAATGCAGTAGCTTTAATTCCGTTGAATTAACCTTTAACCCATTCAACGACAGATCATACCTATTTTAACCGAACTTTTTGAGGAAACCTTATACCGATGGGGCTTTTGGGGCAATAACAAACGCTTTGGAGTCAGATTTTACCCTATTTAAGTGTAACCCACACATTTTAGCCAAACATTTTTACGAAAACCTATACCGATGGGGCTTTGGGCAATTATTACCCGTTTAAGGGCTGTCTTTCCCGTATCCATCCACCACCCTCTATTTGCAACTATTGTTCTCAGCGCAAATACGCCTCTGGCCTGCGTTGCGGACCCGTTGTGCATGTGAATCAGGCTATATTTTTTTTGCCTCCCTGCCCGGAATGACTTTCCACGTCCTTACCCAGCTCTGGTATAGCTCTTTTTAGCCGCTCATTTTCTTCTGAAAGTTTCGCAACTTCTTGATTTTTAATGTCTAAAAGGGTTTTTTGGGTTTGTATTGTTTCCTGTTGGCTTTCAATTATGCCCTGCTTAGCGTCCAATAATTGTTGCAAAACACCTGACGGTTCTGCCGCTGATTGTCCAGGGTGAGGAGCGGCTTTTGGGGTATTACCTGTACTATTACCTGTACGGTTACCTGTACTTTCATAGTCTTTGGTTATCGGCGCTGTTTTATCAATTATCTGTACATCTCCAAACAGCTGCCCCATCGAAATACCAACTAAATTTGTAAATGCTATCAATTCTGTAACGCTAGGATCGGCTTTACCCGACTCCCAATTTGCAATTGTTTGCTGTGTCTTATTTAGCTTAAGTGCAATGTCAGATTGACTTTTACCACTTTTTTTTCGGGATAACTTTAATGTCTGTCGCCAATTGGATGATTGCATGAAAATTTTTTTTACAAATTTGCTTTGTAATACAAATATAGTTTGTACTTTCGTGTTGTTCATCTGAAGTGAACAAAAACAAAGGTATCAAAATATAGCATGAACTACACGAAAAGAGATAACCGCAGGGCCGCAATAGTCAAGATGCTGGCAGATAAGTACGGGGTTAGCACCAGCTATATTTATCGGGTTCTTAAAAATGGGGCCGCGTCTGAGCGCATTTTAAGTGATTACATGATGGCGCTGGAGGGTACCAACAACTTATTAGAGGCCGTTAAAAAGGCCGTTCCATTTGACTGAAAACCGCAACCCAGATGAAGCTGATTGATAACATACTATATATGGAGCTACCGGAGCTGGTGGAGTGTGGTATAAAGGAAAATACCATTTGGCATGCCTCCTCCCGCAAGAGTCCCAGCTGGCAAATTATAGACGATCCGGCAGACCGCCGTAAAGTGCTAATTGGTTATGAAAAGCTGAAAGACCAGTATAAGGATATGGTGATTGCGCGATACGGTAACCCGTACGAGCATATGGCAAAGCAGCCCATACGGGATATGGTGACGAAAGACCTAAAGGCGGAGGCAGTTTTTCTGGCGTATCGATACGGTCCAAATAAGGATAACAGCCTCCCCACTGGCACCCAGGCCAAAGTGGACTATGTAAAGAGATATACCACTGCTGCCAGCTGGTTAAATATGCTTGTAAAGGCAGCAGAGGATAAGAAGGCTATTAAAAAGGCCGTGAATCTGAATATTGAGCAGTTTTATCTACACGTCCTGGAGATCATTAAAAGGGATCAGATAGACCTACCCAGCAATTACCAGGCGCTACTCCGCCGACGCCGGGAGTACCAGGAAAAAGGATATGAGTGTTTGATAGATTGGCGCTTTGGTAATAAAAACGCCGCTAAGGTGGATAATGAGGTAAGCAGCTCCCTATTACTGACCCTGGTTTCTAATGCCAATCAATACGATGATGTTTATGTATGCATGCGGTACAATGAGTGGGCTGTTCAAAATGGACATTCCCCCATTACCTCCCGTACGGTGTGCAATTGGCGGCAGGATAATGAACACCTGATTCTCAGCACGCGTGAGGGGCAAGCGCCCTGGTATGACAAATACGGTAAAGAGGTTAAGGGCTACCGCCCATCTGCTCCGCTTTACCTAGTTGAAAGCGATGATAACCACCTGGACCTCCTATTTATAGATGAGGAAACCGGTAACGCTTTCAGTAAATATAAGGCCATCGTGGTTACTGATAGTTATAATGACTATGTATTAGGATATGCCTATACCTCCGGTGAGATCACGGTGGAGCTTGTACAGGCCGCATACCTAAATGCAATGCACCACCTCCGGGAGCTGACAGGCGGCTGGTATCTCCCTCACGAAGTAAAGACAGACCGTTGGGGTATCAAACGCCTGGAGCCGTTCTACGAATCTATGGGTAATTACTTCCGTACGCCGGTGGGCAGTAAAAGGCGCGGCTTTCTGGAGCAGTTTTTTGGCTCCCCATTATGGAAAAACAGCCTCAAAGCAGGTGCAAATAACTATAGCGGCAATAACATGGTGGCTAAAACCCGTGGCGTAAACGTGGAGGAGCTGGCGCTGAATAGAAAGGAACGCCCTACCCTAACGGAAGGCCGTACCCAGGTTGAAAACTTTTTTCACCGGCTCCGCCACACTCCAGACAATAAAACGGGTATTACCAAGCAACAGCAGTGGTTAAATGCGTTTGCCGCCATGCCGGATGCTGACAAAAAGGCAATCAATGATGAGCAATTCCTGTTAACGTTTGGTGTTCAGCACTTACCGCAAGGGCGCACGGTTGCCATAACAAAGGGAGGAGTCGAGCCGATGATCCAGGGAGTACAATACGGGTTCATCGTCCCCCCTGATCTGTACTTACAAAACGTTGGTAGGCAGGTAACAGTAATATATGATCCTTACGATATGTCCCGTGTACTGTGTACGGATTTTGCCTCCCTGCGTTTCCTGGCCTCCAGCGATCGCCGTGGCCCCCGCGCTTTGGCAGACTTTCAGGTAGGCAACCGTACCGCACTTAATTCATTTTTGGCTGAAAAGAGGGAGGATACCCGCAAGGTAGCGGAAGCTGCTGACCGGCGCAGGGAGATACTACGCCGTAATGGGGTGGATGCGGAGGCAATGTTGCAGGGTGGCGTAATGGTAAAAGAGCTGAAACAGGCGGCAGAGGAACGATACCTACAACAGACGACTGAACGGCGAGGAGACTACAACCCATTTGAGTTAATGTAACACCATTATATATATGCAGCTATTATTTAGACGAAAAAAGACCGCCAAGCCAGTCGCCTGGACCTGCCCGGCATGTGGTAGTCGAGAGGCTAACATCGTCCCTCCTGGAAAATGGGTTATTACCGGGTTATGTGGCTCATGTGGCAAAACGGTACATGTAGAGGTCCGTAGCCAAGACGTTACAATATCAAGGGAAATAAAAAGCCCGCTGTGATCAGCAGGCTGCATTTACTATCAATATTAAATACATGTAAATCCAAAGGTATGAATATTACAGAAAAACAAGACATACAGAAAGCACTGATAGCATTTATTGGCCGTTATGAAAGTCAGGCTAAAGCCTGCGCATCCTTAAGGGATGTTAGCGAGGCGACTATCATTAACATGAAGTCCGGCAAGTGGGATAATATCAGTGATGGTAAGTGGCGTACCGTGGCTAAACAAATCGGTATGGATAATCAGCTGAGCCGGTTTGTGGAAACCATGGACTTTAACACCCTCATCCTCTATTTCGACCTGGCAAGGGAGGAGGGAGCAACTTTTGCAATAACTGCGCCCGCTGGTTATGGTAAAACCTTCACGGGCAAATGGTACGCTGACAGTATGAAGGGTAAGCCGGTGTATTACCTCCAGTGTGCCAGCTATTGGAATAAAAAGTATTTCCTCGTAGAACTAGGGAAGGCCATGGGCATTAATTATAGAGGGATGAGTGTGTACGATCTTATGGAAAACATCATTTCGGAGCTACGCACCCAGGATCAGCCCCTCATTATCCTTGACGAGATAGACAAGCTGAAGGACGAAGTACTTTTATTTTTCATCACCTTTTATAATGAGCTGAACGGCCTTTGCGGGATCGTATGGACTTCTACGGACGCAATCAAGCGTAGGATAGAAAAAGGTATCCGGCTCAATAAAATGGGGTATGAGGAAGTTTACCGCCGGATAGGCCGCAGGTTTATCCCGCTTTCAGGCACCAACCAGCAGGAGGTAGAGGAACTTTGCGAGATGTACGGGATCAACGGTGCGGAGGAGATTAATAGGATACGCAACGAGTACCAGGGAGATATTAGCCGTATAGACAGGGAACATTTGAAAAAGAAGGCCATAGGCAAATTTGAATCAACCCGCTCAAAAAGGGCTTAAATGCACTTAGAATGAAAGAAGTGGTAGCCGGTGGTATGAACGCTCAGGAAATGGATAAAGGGGCCGCAATGGGGCTAATTTGCGGCCTCCTTTCCTGGGAGCAAATGGAATACGCCGAATTTCAGCACGACACCGGACTAGAATATCTCCGGTTATACATCCCGGACGATCCAGACGGCCAGGATTTACTGATCCGATCACAAATATATTGGCAGTGGTGGCTTAATCATTGGTTGGCGCGTGACCGGTCCTATATCCTGGCAAGGGTGGATTGTAACCTTTCAACAGATGAACGCCGTTTTTTGTATCGCGCCCTCAATAATGCCGGTGAGCTGGTTAGGGATATTTACCCCAACCGCGTGATCCTGGAGCAATCCTACGCAGAAATGATAGGCCGATTGTTTGACGCTGAAAATGTACCACAATGATTAGGCAACGGACAATACCTAAACGTCTGCCCCAAAAGACGAAACAGACCATAGATCACTATGTCCGGTGGTTTATACAGGAGCAGTTTAATTTAGAATGGCATGACGTTGTTGGCCCTTGCCGCAAAACGGAACTGGTTGCAGCTCGTTACTGCTACGCCTTTTTAATGCGTCTTTACGCCGGGGAATCAGTACTAAAGATTGGTCACAATATCAATCGGCACTACGCCACTATTATACATGGTACGGCTCAAGTTAGGGCGTGGTTAGATATTAATGATCCACTTGTAACGCCGATTATAGAAAAATTTCAAAAAAACGTGCAATACCTAACTGTATGAAATTTAAACTCACTTTTAATGCCGCTGATTTTCAAAAATTTAAGCTCGTCTTAAGTCCTGCCGAATATGACACGCTTATGGACGTAATGATATTTGTGACCCTACAAGATCCACCGGCTGGAATTAAGGATAAAATAGTTCTATGCCTTGTACAGAGCTTCTACGTTCGGCTCCAAAGTAAAGCGCTGATCAAGCAACGGGCGTACAACTTCACAATACCAATAGCTGAGGCAATGGCCTTTCAAGCATTTTGGAGTGGTAAGCCTGCACGGGATATTATCTCCAGCAATGTCGTCAACACCATCATTGGAGAGGTTGATAGAAAAACGAAAAGTATAACTTTTTAAACACCCATAACGATGATAAAACAGCAAACAAATAAGCAAAAGGCGTGGCAGGATAACCAGGGCATGGAGGTGCCATTTTCCCGTGTTACGCTGGTAGAAAAGTTGAAGGAAAAGAGCGCCTATTCAGTTGCTACTCAGGCCATCAAGCTAAACGCGCAGCTGTCAACTTTCCGGCAGTCAATTGCCGATGCCTGTGAGGAGGTTTATAACCAGGTAATGACAGCCAAAGAACGTAAACAGGCCACTAAAGGGAACTTTACGTTTTACAATTTTGATGGCTCCATCAAAGTAGAGGTATCAGTGGATGATCGTTTGGACTTTGACAGCCTATTGATAGAAAAGTGTAAGCTAAAACTGCTTTCACTTGTAGGTGACAGTATCAGTGAGGATAAAGCCTTTATTAAAGAACTGGTATTGTCTGCATTCCAAACTAAGCGGGGTAACCTTGATACCAAAAAGATTATGGGGCTTAAACGCTACGCCCCACGGATAAAAGATGCCCGCTACCAGGAGGCTATGACCTTGCTGGACGAGAGTATCCGTGTCGCCCAAAGCAAAAAGTATTACCGGGTTTACCTACGCGGAGTGGACGGAGAGTATAACGCCATAGATTTGAATTTCAGTAGTATAATATAATTAGTTTTTCATTGGGTTAGTTAGCAGTTGATAAAGCCCTGTCAGTATCCACTATCGGGGGCCTTTTTAAAGATATTTTGTTGGCATAGGTTTTCATAGGATTGATCCCGGCCGTTTCCACGGCTGGGGCTACTCTAAAAATTCCTTAACACTTTAAATACAATATATATGGCTTTCAATGAATTTTCGGAGCTACGGCTCACGGACCCGATTTGTATTGTCCTGTTGGCAGTAATTACGGGAGCTACTATTGGGGGTATATGGATGTACCGCAAGGATAGGCGAAAACACAAGGAGGAGCAGTTACGAGCCGCCAATTTAGCCATCGCTAAGGCAGCTTTAACACAGGAGAAAGTAGACAAAATACGGCAGATTATGCGGGGATGGGATTTACCAACCCAAATGAAAAGAAGTGAGATAATATCCCGGAATCCCTGGATAAATGACCTCCAAAACCCTAAATAAACAGAGGGGTTTTACCCCTTAATTCCTATTTATTAACACTTAAAAAAACGCTCAAATGATCCACAACACAAGATTTCACCCGATTCACAATGTAAATGACGGGGTTGTAAACACGCTGACGGGAATTGTTTCACTGACAGCACCCACGGTGGAGCAAATAAACATCCTGGACATTATATCCTCCCTATCAAAGACCTGCCGGTTTGGCGGCCATGTTCGGAGGATGTACACGGTTGCGCAGCACTGCTGTTTAATGGCCTCAATTGTCCCCCCTAACTACGCCCTGGAGGCGCTGTTGGATGATGCGGAGGAGGCATATACCGGAGATGTTAAAAAACCGCTTAAAGTCTTATTGGGTGAGGGGTTCAGGGTTATTGAATCCCGATTTAAGTTAGTGATAGCACAAAAGTTTGGTTTAGATACCGGGGTAGGTGCTAGGGAGATTATAAAGGAGGCAGACAGGATAGCTGTAACTGTTGAACATGAAGCATTTCAGGCAGGAAACGGCGGCCCCCTAAAAATGCTGATAGCGGAACGGTGGTTAAGTAGTGATTTTTGTAGAGCCTGGCCACCAGATGAAGCAGCGACAAAATTATGGTCTGTTTTCAATGCTCTTAGTTACCAAAGGGAAATACGCAGATAATGGCGAAGGTATTAGGGCTGAAACAGCTACACCAAAAGCGCTATACCCTGCTGGATGGCGTAGGGGATCATATTACAAAATGCTTCGGCGACTTAACTACCTCCTTTATCATGATTGTATGGGGGATGAGCGGTAACGGTAAGAGCAATTTTTTAATGCAATTTCTTACTGCACTACTGGCATTTGGTAAGGTTTTGTATGTCAGTTTGGAGGAAGGCGGCGAAAAATCTTTCCAAAAAATGGTATTCCGTCACCTGGATGTGGATGCGCATAACGGAAAGATAGAGTTTGCAGACTATGAAATGACGTTTGATGCTTTAGTAGCAAAGCTGAAAAAGAAGAAAAGCCCCCGATTTATAGTAATAGACAGTCTCCAGTATTGGAACATCACCTACGAGCAGTATAAGCAGCTGAAAGAAATGTTCCCTAACAAAGCATTCATTTTTATTTCTCATGCTGAAGGTAAGAACCCCAAAGGCACAACAGCTACCAACATCCGGTATGACTCCGGTATAAAGGTACGGGTTGAGGGCTACATAGCCTTTATTACAAGCCGCTATGGTGGTGGTGAAAACTTTGTGATTTGGGAGGATGGAGCTAAAAAGTATTGGGGCAAAAAATTCAAAACGATGTTAACTAAACGCCTATGAACACACAACAATTAGCATTCCTGGCGGGAAAGATCACCAATGAACTACACAGTAAAGGCTGTATGTGTGATACCATTGTGGAAAAGGAGCTTACAACCTTATGCCACAATCTGCCAGCGCATAGCAGAAATGAGGAGGCAATATCCAAAATCGTTATGCAGGCATATAGCATGGGTGTTAATGTAGCGCAACTAAACAAGATCGCCGCAACTATATATTCCCCGCACATATACAATCGTATTTATTAACAAAAGTGATAACCCGCGCTTAAACGCGCTCAAACCAACATACACATGAAAACAACAATAGTCCTTTTTTCTCTGTTCGTTGCCTCCGCTTGCTACGGACAGCATGTCACCCCAGCATTTTCTCTAACAGCTGGCAGTGACTTCCGCGCCGGTTTAACATCCCTGGGTATTGAAGGTGGAATCTATACCACAAATCGTAAACACTCATTTATGGCCACCCTGGAAGCAGACCGGATAGATAACGCTGATCTGCTTAAATACGGCCATCCTGAGCTGGTACACCCGGAAATAACTAACAGTGTCAGCTCCCACACGGTGGGGCTTAAATATAACATGCGAGTGCTAAATGCGGCCCCCGTGTCTTTATATGCAGTTGTTCAACCCTGGTATTCCATAAATCTGAACATTCCATCCGCCTGGGCGGGTGGCCGGGTTACCTGGACCCGTAAAGGAGATATGGTTTCAGTGGAGGTAATGCGGGATGTAAGATGCAACCGGTACGCCATCAGGTTAGTGTTTACCACCTTCAAAAAGCACAATTAATAACTCACGCTTAAAAAACGCTTAAACAAATGAAGAAACGATCTATTTACATCGCGCTCAGTCTTTTATTATGTTCCTGTACTACGCAGTCCTGCCAGGATTGGAAACGGACGCATCAGTACGAGTCCCGTGACTATATAATAACGGTTTATTCCGGTGATCACGCTGTTTATACTGATAGATTTAACGGGGTGGTTAACCAGGAAGATGGAGACGGCATCTACTATTTTAAAAAGGATACCCTAATAGAGATAGCCGGACCATATGTTATTAAATCAACTAATTAGTACATGGATGCACTCGAAATAACGCCCATCCCCTGCGAAATATGTGGTGAGCTGGTACTGCCGGATGTTCAGCAACCAGCCTCCCACCCAGGGGTCTCTCATATAGTATGCATAATATGTTACAACCAATACTTTGATTTCTTACCACAATGAACTCAGCAGACATACATAATAGGCTAATTATAAGTTTATATGATTTTACCGGTAATTGGGTAAAAGATTACATAGACGCGGGGTATCCCGTGATGTTGTGGGATAAGAAGATAGAGGGGGATATTTTGGAAGGGTTTTCAAAGCTGCTTAGTGAGATAGAGGATACCGGACTAAAAGTACATGGCGTTTTTGCCGCTTGCCCTTGTACCGATTTTTGCGCTAGTGGAGCCAGATGGTGGGCTGCGAAGGACGAACCGCAAACGGGTTATGAACCTTTTGAAAGCCCTACGGAGCTTAGCATTTTTTTGGTGTTAATTGTGCTGCATTTTGTGGACATCGTAAAACCTAAATTTTGGGTGATTGAAAACCCCAAAGGGCGCATAGAAAAGCTTATCCCCGAATTAATACCCTACCGGCGCATGGGCTTTAATCCGTGTGATTTTGGCGATCCATACACAAAGTATACAATCCTCTGGGGTGAGTTTAACCAACATCTAAGCGGACAATCTGCACTCCCGCTGTACGGTTCATTAATGCATAATATAGGCCCATCTGCAAAACGAGCTGAAATAAGAAGTACAACCCCGCGCGGGTTTGCGCGGGCGTTTTTTGAAGCAAACAGTTAATGTTAAATGAATTATCATGAATCGTAATACTAAGACCACATTATCAGAATTACGCATAGGGGACCGCTTTCACTTCCTTAAGGATTTCGCCGTTTGGCAGATTATAGAAAAGACCCGAACGCATGTTGCAGTTAACCAGCCTAAGCCGGGTACTGAAATTGCAGCGTTTATACACCGGCATCATGAATTGAAGAAAGGGAAAACTGAGGTGATATTTATGAGGCATACCGAACTGCAGCCAGGTGAGCGCGGGCTGTTTCAGGACTTAAAACCAGGCAATGTATTTGGATTGCCCAACGATTTCATTAAAGAATATGTTGTTACAGAAGATGGGAAACATGCCGTTGGCATCAATACGTTAGATGAATCCGGGGTAAGAAATATACATGCTACGGATGCAGTTGTTTTCATACGTTCAAATGAAATATTATGAGACTCTTTTATATCTCGTCCTCTCAGTTCAAAGGCTCTATAGAATTGCTATATGATGAATCGGGCAAACTTATGTTATTTGATTTACGTGGGGCAAAGGATGTTACACCTGCTGGCATTAACCAGTTAATGACGGCTGTTATTCCGGTGTTCGTCACAAATATTGAGAACAGATTCAAAGGTCTGGCGCTCACCCTGGTTGAATCAGAATTTACCGTTTCTTTAGATGATTTTAAGCAGGAATACCCCTACTCCAGAAATATGCATTTGTTGCCGCATGAGTGGGATAAAATGAGTAAAACAAACCAGGTTTTGGCATGGAAAGCGGCTATAGAGTATCGCGGGTATTGCCAGCGAAATACATGGTACAAACCAATGATTGCCGCTACCTGGCTTAAAAAGCAAGAATATCTTAACGACTGGAAAAAACTATAGTTATGCCATCAAAAGGACACCTTGCAAAGCTCCACATATTGCTGAAGGAGACGAGAAACCAGGAGCAAAAGGCTGATATGGTGTTGGGGTTCACCGGTGGCCGCACAGCCAGTAGCGCCTCAATGACAGATGCTGAAGCCGTAAAGATGATCACACACCTGGAGGAAATAAAAGTTAACATAGGTATGAAAGCGGGCGGGCGTAACGCGGGCAAAATATATGAGGCAACAAACACAATGAAGTTTAAGATAATCGGCCTGGCTATTGAGTGCGGATGGACAAAGGACGGAGGCAAGATTGATATAGGGCGGCTTAACGATTGGTGTATAAGATTTGGGGCTAATCACAAACGCTTGGATGATCACACCTACATGGAGCTGCCCGCCCTGGTTACTCAATTTGAAAACGGCCCGTACCTGGCACGATTAAAAAAATCATAATCACCATATCTGCATACAACTGCACCGGGCCAAATGGCCCGGTTTTTTATTTTTTGTCATAAAATACCGGAAAAATCCCCTCCGTACCTCCTGTTTACTCTATGTAACTTAGCGCCGTTAACCGGGGACAGGGCTACTGAACATCTATAATACATGCAGTCAAAGGCTATTATTCCTGCACTTGAAACAAATGAAGAGGCTTTATTTATCCTATATCCTTTTGCCAGGGCAATTAAATGCACAATAATTGATATTCACCCCTCCACCGCCGGTGTACGTTATGATGCTGAATTGCATCTCCCAACGTACGAAGGTGAGGACCGGGGCGCGCATACCCGTATCACCGCTGATGGCCGGTACTTTTTTCCCATAATTGTATCGGCAGCGGATAAACTAATGGATGATGAAATATTATCATTACTTAAAACACACTCAGTACCCACACATTTAACGCCTGATGCTATAGAGGTGGTTAAAAGTTGGATAGCAAAAGAAGGGGGAACCGTTCAGGAGGGCGTGGCTTATTTACTGACACGGATCAAATTTTAACATGAAAGCCGGGCATTTAGCCTGGCTTTTGTTTATATCTTTTTTTGAAGCATGTTTAAAAGAGAGGTAATATTGTGTACAATATGCGCGGCAATCGTTCAATATATACCTCCCTTTTTGAAGATCAAACCGTCCTTAATACCACTCCCACCACTGAAAGAAAGGGCCGTTCTGAGATGCTCATTTTACGTAGAAATGAGGCCCTTATCTGTCGTTACTATTATTATGTAAGATTGCAGGCTTTCCAATATGAAAGGGCGCTCAAAACGCTCGCAAATGAATTTTTTATTCAAGAGCGTACCATTGTGGATATGCTCGCTAAAAATAGCGGCATATTAAAGGAGCTACGCGCATCCGATCCCACCGTAAAGTACTTTCGTGAAAAATACGCCTGGATGCGCTGGGACTAATCAGCCTTTATTAATCGTGGGAGTCGGGCGCGCCACCTTAGTACTCTGCGGCGCCGCTGTCATATCCGTGTAACATAACTGATACCTCACAACCCTGACTCTTATATCATCATCCCGTTTTTCTGTTCCGGCACCAAACCTGGTTAACGGCCCAAATCCCTCCGGTTCCCAGCCATGAAGGGCCATAAATAGCTTGTTTTCCAATCGGAAATACTTTAGCGCATTGGGCCTAATGTTAGTTGGCGTTAAATTATTGCTGTCAGTATATTTCACTAAGCCAATGCGAAAGGTAATAGCCAGCTCCACCACCTGGTATAACTTATTGCCGGTATCACTGTAACGCGATTCGTCCAGGTCAATCAACAAGCAGGGCCAGCTGACAGGGGGGCGCAGTTCGTAGTTTTCCAACTGGCCTAGATCCAGGTCAATGTACCGTACCTCCGGCACTTTCTCTGTCACTCGCTGTATTATCTGCTGGTAAAGGCTTTCCTCCGGTGATAATAATAAATCCTCTGGCATATAAAATATTTTAACGTATTCCCTTCATTAATTCTGCTATAAGCAGGCGTTTAATCTTTTCGTCCAGCTGTTGGCTTCGCCCCATAAATTGACGGCGCGGAATGTTCTGTTTGATCTTTCGGGTATGTCCTTTAACCGTTGTCTCCCGGACCGTCACTTTACCCCACTTAATCTTTGAGCGCGTTTTAAGCGCCGTCCTTTTAATAATCCCAGTCCTGTTTACCTTACGTGTGTACGGGCTTACGTGCTGCGTTACGATGCCTTTAAACCCCTCATTGTGGGCTTTGGCATAAGGCGCGTCTGAACCAATATGTACTTGCAGGTTTGCGATACTTGTTATACGAATGCTCCGCCGTAGCCTGCCGCTCAATACCAGGATGGCACGTCCTTTATTCCGCTTTGCTGGTCCCCACTTTGTAGGGTCTTTCCTATCTTTCCAGGCTGATCGTCTAATGTTTAACCAATTTCGTTCTCTAAACCGATCTAAAAAAAAGTTAACAGCCTCGTTACCCGCCATGCCGGGCGCATATAATAAAACCTGCTTAAAATGTCGCTCTATTTGCTTCAGCTGCGGTATCTGGTCCATGGTTATTTTTTCCGTTTCGTCTTAGGTATAAGGCTCAAAGCATCATTGCGCACATCGTCCGGTATGCCGTCCCAATAGGGATGCCCAGGAGGGAAC
Source organism: Chitinophaga agrisoli (assembly GCF_008386695.1). Lineage (GTDB taxonomy): Bacteria > Bacteroidota > Bacteroidia > Chitinophagales > Chitinophagaceae > Chitinophaga > Chitinophaga agrisoli. The sequence continues at coordinate 1,439,202 of NZ_VUOC01000001.1, read as the reverse complement.
ACCAGCCCTTTCTCCGCTAGATTTACGGCAAACATTGCAGGCATTTTCTCCGGATGCACTATCTTTTTATCAGGTGTTGCCTTTCCTGATACTCCCTTACGGATAGTGCTGCGTTCCCCCCAATGATTAGGTAAGAAATACCTTTTCCAAAATGAGTCACCGGCAGGCTTGCGTACGCCGTTTAAGGATTTACATATGTCCGTTGTACGATCATCCAGGACCGCGTCAAATTCCAACATAGTGTCCATACCCTCGCCTACAATATCCTGCCACATGCTCGCCATGCGGGCGCTGGTAACCGCCATATCATACTCCGCGTTTAACCAGGTCTCCACATATTTAACATTCAGTTTCTTAGCGGCTCTCTTGAATTGTGCTTTGCTACGGAGTTTACCGTTAGGTGTAACTAACGCCTCCGTGAGCGCTTTAAGCTGGTGATAGTTTTTAGCCCCGGAAAATTGATATACATTATTTCGCAGGTTCTCCAGCATTTTATAGTCCGGACTGTTATACCTAATATCTGTTATGGCTTTACCATAACCTGCCTCAGTACCTTTATACAATCGTTTTGCAAATGCCCGCGTAACATCCTTGTCGATAGCTTTGGGCATCCCCTTTTGCAGCCATATATTATTCACCATCTTCGCCAGCTCAGCGGCAAGATCATCAACACTTATCCCGGATAACTTATGATCACCCTGGCAACAATCATCGGTATAAAGCGGTGTTAAAATAGCGCTCAGCTGTTCATCCGTATTACCTGGCAGCCCCCGTATTGCCGCTAATATTCGGCGGGGGCTAGGTCGAAAAAATCAGCAAGTTTTAAACGCATCCGGTCCCAAAAAGATAGTTTCCCCTTACGCCCTTCTTTTTTGGCTTTTGTGGGTGTTTTACGCGGGGGGGCCTCCTCACCATCTTCTTCATCATCTGGCTCAGAATTATCAGGAGCAAACGGGTTACTACTTTCCTCCATGGCTTTTTTTTGCGCGTCATAATCATCTGGTTTAGGAATGCCAAATTCCTCGTAAAAATAATCGTCACCGATAGGCAGTTTTGCGTCCTTTTTCAGCTTAATAGCAATATCTGCCTTTTCCTTTTTACTCAGCTTTTCCTGCTGCATCTTGTAGGCAAAGCTGCACCCATCAAAGGGGAATCCAAGATTAATAAGTATCGGCAGTACTTTTTCGTTTAAAATAGCAAGTTCGTCCTGCCTATCATCCTCCAGGATACTTTCTTCTACATCTGCATGGGTTTTGGATTGAGCGTAGCCGCTGGAGGCACTGGAGGTGGTAGTTTCTGTTTGCCCCAGGATGTTGATGCAAATTTCCTCATTGCAGGCTTTCCGGAGCTGATCATACAGATTTCCGTTTCCGGATGCGTTACGGGTTTCATGTAGCTTAAATTCTGCATCTTTTGGCAGGATGGCATATGATGCACTACCAGCCTCGTTTAATGCTGTTTCCAGCTGTTTACGAACTTGTTCGTTATATCCATCATAGCGAGCCTCACGGAATGGCATACCAAACACCTCTGCAAATTGCGCCCAATCTCCAAACCCGCCACGCTTGTATATCACATATTGTGCGGCGCTGAGCAATAGCCCCAGGTCGTCACGGTCACCGCATTCAAAAACATAGTTGCTGTATGGCGGCTCCCTATAATCGTATCCCTCCCAACCGCTTTGTTCAAAAGTGATCCGGCCAATATCAAACCTCACATTTTTACGCGGGGCGCTCCATACGGTAATATCGTCACCTTTCCTGCCCAGCTCCAATACAGACCCGCCCCAAAAAAGGTGTTTTCTGGCTTCCTTACGTAAATGCCTAAACTGACTCCGCGATGCCAGTTTGGTCATTGCCTCAACTTCTTTACCGTTGCTATCCATCCCGATGAGCTGGGTTTTAGTCACCCCGTTTATCCGCTTGCTTACCACGCTCCGTAACGTGCCATCCAGGAGAATATCAGCGTACATGTCATATAACATAACACGGTTGGGAACAATACCCTCAGCAGCTTTGAGAGAGCTACGCCATTTTTGTATATCCTGGGATTGTCTTACTACAGGGCGTACTGTGATGTTTTGAATCATAACGCCGCCCTCTACGTTACCCGTCTTTTTTGTTATGCGCGATTGTTTTGCCATTCTTAGTAATGATTATGACGTTTACGATTGCCCCCGGCCTTTATAAAATTGCTGTTAGATTCAGGTGGCGCTGGTAGTGGTAACGGCGGGTTAACATCTCCGGATTGCACACGCTCCAACCACTTGATAGCTTTCTCGTAGCGCGTTTGGCGGAGTTCCATATCTACCCCAGGATTAGATAACTGAATAAAGTGCCATACTGTTATATCTTTTACATAAAGTAGTAGTATGGGTAGCCGGTCTGCACCAGTTGCACTAAAGATGGCATCAGTATCATATGCAGTGAGGTATCCTTCAGCTTCACTGACGGCAGCCTCTATAGCATCTTGTATTTTTTCATCGTCTCCGCGCGTGATCTCGTCAATCACTTCGCCATATAAATGTGTATTAATTTCATCATTAGTTAAAAAGGGCATATTTAAAAGCGTTTTTGGTTAGGTGATCTTTTGCCCAATACCATAGAGCGGGGATTGGTAGCGTTTATTTTTTCGCGTATTTTAAATACCCCTCCCTCCACCATATCCGGGCCGTCCATTGTTCTGCTGTTAGGGTTTACTGATTTAAATTGTGCCTCCAGCCGCTTCATGTGTGGATTATCCTTTTCGGCTATATTTAGAATTAACTGGCCATTCCGGTTAAGAGGTTCTAAATTCCCCTCAATGCGGAAATACTTGTCCGGCTTAATCCGCTCATCAGGTGTAATAGGGAGCATGATTTTAGGTCTAAACACTTTCCCGCGTTCGGCTATCAGAGGCTTAAATACTTGCTGATAAAATGGGTCTTGTAGTGTATTGTTTTCGATGAAAACGTATTGCTGTGTCTTATTGGCAATGAGGAGGTAGCAAGTATATAACCAGTCTATGAAATCACTATTAGTGACTATATCAACGAAAACTTTATACACATAAAACTTTATGCCGTCAGGGGAGCCAATTATCCCTACAGCCTTGCAGCTATTTTGTTGCTTTGACTTTAGCGCGGGCCGGTCCTTATTAGAGGTGCTAGGGTCTGCATATATCACAATAAATGGTAATGATTGAATTGGGGGAACATCACCATATGTTAACTCTTTAAATACTCTCCCTGCGCGTATAGGGTTATTAAAGTATTCCTGTTGCCCTGACTCATAGCTAACAATACTCAGTAGATAATCAATATCCTCCTCACTGTTCTTTGCGGGCCAAACTGATCTATTGGCGGCGTCCCGGATATTAATTACCTCATAACGATCTGATATTTTCCCGGCTCTTACTACACAACAATCTTCAGCTATGATATTGCCATTCCAAATAATAAGGTACGGTGACGATACATCAACTGTAAAAACCAATGCTTTCTCAAACCAATCCCATTTTTTGTTGATGGTATCAATGTTTCGGCAATCCTCATCGGTATCGAAATCGTCACAAATGATGCAGTCCGGTCTTATTTCCTCATTGCTTTCCCCACGTGGGGACTGCCCCGCGCCAACAGACAGAAAGCGTACACCTTTACGAGTGGTGAAATCCCCTATTGCCCAACTACCTGGTAGCTCTTGCGAACCATAATCATTAATCAACCGTTGGTTGCTATCCAGCTGTACCTGATATTTCGTTATAAAGTTAGTAGCGGCATCCCATGTACTGGATGTAAGCACGATGAAACGTAATTTACAGGTCATTACCAGGTTAAGGATATCCATCATTGTTACAGTGCTTTTTGCTAATCCCCGCGCCCAGCTCCGTACAATGTAATAGTGTTTCCTGCCGGAAAAATTTTCAAAAAGAGCCTCTGAGCTTTCAATGTGAAAATCCGGAGATTCGTATTTACAGTACTGCGGGAAATAATACTTTTTCCAGGCTTGCGGATCGCTTTCTAAATCCTTTATACGCTTAACTTTTTCCTCAGTTGTTTCAGAAAGATTAACCGGCGTGCTTTTACGAACGTTTTGCCTGAATTTCTCCCAATCAATTAACGCTTGTTTATCGCTGATCATTAGACTGCATTATAAATTCGTGCCATAGCTCAACTATTTCAATTGCTTTTTCCTGGCTATGTACTTTTTGAATGAATAGAATAAACTGTTTTCCGGCTTCCGCTTTGTGGGCGTAGGATAGCTCTGTTTGTAGCTTCTTAACAGTATCTGCCAGTTTATTTAATGTATCGCTCTCTTTGCTATCCGGTACATTACATGGCGGCTTCCTTTGGTCTATCTGCTCTAACATGGTACTAATGATGCGGGAAATGTTACGCCGCTGCTGGTCAAATCCCATGCGGGCCTCATGTCTATCTACATCCCAACTACCGGCCCTTTTCCATGCACTGATACTCTGCTCAGAAATGCCTGTTATCTCTGCTATTACTTTCTGCTCAAATCCATTTTCTACATATAGGGTATAGGCCAGTTTCTTTTTGCGGTCTATGTCCTGTCTGGCAGGACGTTCGGTTGCCGCCTTTGGCCGTGCTTTAGCTGGGCCTTTTGGTTTCCCTCTTACGGCCTTCTGTTGTTTTGCTTTCGGTTTACTCTTAGCATTCATGTAAGCAAATGTCTATCAGTACGGGCTGTCCGGCAATTCGTAAAACAATGACACGGCAGATATTCACTTTACATGCGTCACATAGTGCCGTCCAGTAAAACCCCCATTTGGCAAGGGTTTCCAGCCGTTGCATTTTTGCTATGTCAAAACGAAAACGGCAATACTTACACATGGCTAAACTTGATCTTGACTTTGTATTACTCGATGAGAGCGTAGTTGATTACGGATACCGTGTTCAAATGACCGGGGCCGTATTGGATGGGTTTAAGGAAAACCCGGTTATGTTATATCTGCACTTACGTGGGAATGAAGGTTGGGAAAAACCTACCAATGACGTATTGCTCCCTATTGGCAGATGGTATGATATACGTATAGAGGGTGGCCGATTGATGGCAAAGCCGGAGTTTGATGATAATGATGAGTTTGCGCAAAAGATAGAGAGTAAAGTAAAAGGTAAATACTTAAACGCCGCCAGTGTTTGGATTGACCCGATAGCCGTAAGTGACGATGATGCCCTAAAAGTGGCTGGACAGCGCGGCCCTACGATTACTAAGTGGGGATTACGCGAAGGCTCTATCGTTGACATACCAGCCTGCCGGAATGCAATTGCCATGCGCAATAGTGCGGGTGAGATGCTACGCCTCTCCAGTGTAGACTCCAATAGCCAGGCGGAAGTCCTTACATACCTCAGCAGTTTAGTACCTGAAAAAAATAGTTCTGAAATGGATAAAAAAATACTGGCCTTAAAGCTGGGCCTCCCTGAATCTGCCACAGATGCAGAGATTAACGCGAAGTTGGACGCACTCAATTCCGCCGCTGCACCTAATGTAAAGCTCACAACTGAAAACACGGAGCTTAAAAAGAAAGTGGACGATATGGAGAAAGCGCAATCGGAGAAAGCACGTACCGACCTAGTGGACGGTGGTATTACCGATGGCAAGTTCACCGCAAAAGAACGCGATACATACTTACAATTGGCTCAGTCAAATTTTGATGCTACCAAAGCGCTTATTGATACCATGAAGCCCTACAAGAGCCTGCAAGAGTTACAGCTGAAGGGAGGCGAGACTAGCGCAGCCGAATCCGCTGAGCTAATGAAGTTGTCCGGCAAACAACTTTGGATGGACGGTAAGTTAGCCCGTCTTAAAGAGATCAACCTGGAGGGCTTTAAAGTAAAGTATAAGGAAGCCCACGGGGTAGAATATAAGTAAAAAGCCTAACGCCTCCCTTTCGCCAATCTAAAATTACTCTTAAACTTTAATCAGAATTATATGAAACATTTCTTGCGTCTTTTCTATAGTCTCCTGGGTATGATCGTTATGGCGGGTGCAATCTCCGCTTTTTGGCACATTCCATTTATTGCTGTAGCGGGCGTTTTCCTGTTATTGAATTTCCTGCCGGTGCCTATGCCTAAAGGCGTTGCCAATGGCTTAGTGCTGGAGCATTGGGCATCATACATCATGGAGCGGTTCTACCGCGATAACACGTTTTTACGATTTGCGTATGACGATAGCCAATACGCAGATGGCACTGGCCGCATTATACATATTCCGCAACCGGGCGCACGTCCTAACGTGGTTAAAAACCGTAATCAGTTTCCTGCTGTTGCCGTTAGACGCAATGATGGCGATGTACTTTATGCACTGGACGAATACACAACGGACCCTACACATATTCCCAATATTGATGAGGTGGATTTATCTTACTCCAAGCAGGATAGCGTTTTAGGCGATCACATGGAGGAGCTGGACCAGGTGGTAGCTGATGATATGATTATCAAATGGGCAATCAATGGTACTCCTTTTGCCACTACTGGTGGCCCGCAGGCATCTCAGGTTAGCCCTGTAGATGGACAGGTAGGAAATCGTTTTGGCTTTCACCACAAAGACCTTGCAAAGCTGATGGTTAAGGCCAATGTTGATGATGTTCCCAAACAGGACCGTTACGTCCTGATTGACGATAACATGTTTGAGTTTTTCTATGATAGCCTTTCTGAAACCATGCAGCGTGATTTCTCCAAGATGGTAGACGCGGCAAACGGCATCGTAGGCAAGATACATAGCTGGAACGTACTTACCCGCAGCTCAGTATTGGCAGCAGACGAAGATAGCGAGATTAAGGCTTTAGGGGCCGCTATCGGGCCAAACGATAACCTTGGCTGCATTGCCTGGCAGAAAAATGTAGTGGCGTTTGCCCTGGGTGCTAAGAAGCTATTCCAGGATACAAACAACCCGCTTTACTTCGGTGATATTCACAGCGCCCTGGTTATGGGAGGGGGCCGTGTGCGCCGTCAAGATGGAAAAGGCATTTATAACATCATACAAGGCAAGCCGGCCGCTTAATGCGCCCGGCCTTGCCCGCCTTTCTCGCTTAGATTATTACTCAAACACCGCTCAAAACGCTTTCATGAAAAAGTTACTCATATTATCAGCTGTATCTATGCTGGTGGCTGTCGCCTTTGAATGTCAGGCGCAAGTGGTCAACCAGGTACAAAGAATTACCGCCTCAGACACACTGACCAATGCAGATACGGCATATCTGTCTTTTAACTCAATCGGATCACATCTTAAATCCATACAGGTATCCGTTGACAAGATCAGCGGCACGGTTGCCGGTTCGGTATTTATTCAGGCAACTGTTGACGGGTTCAATTGGGATTCGGTTACTGATACGCTGACACTCGCCAACCAGGCGAATAATAAACGTACCTGGTTCTTCACAAATACCTATTACAACAGTTACCGTGCGCGGTCAATCACATCCGGCACCATGCAGGCGAAGATTAACGCCGCCCTGTTAAGGCGTGGGGATGAATAGTAAGCACCATTTCAGTAACCATTAAGGCAATTTTTAATGAAACAAATTCAAACAGATGGGGCGAGCTGGACGATGTGTGCAATCACCTGGCTGGGTGGGTTTATGCAAAGTATCAGCCAATCACAGATACTGTTTACACTTACGGTAGTCAGCGGCGTGACATCTGTTGTTTACAACCTTGTGAAAATCCGTAAAGAGTTAAAAAACAAAAAATAACATCATGGCTTTCTGCACTAACATACGTACAAAGATTAAGGCACTTTTAAAGCAATTTGATTCCTACATGGAACGCAACGTTGACACCGCCTTAAAGATCACCACCACTTTAAAATCATTGCTTGACAACCCGGCCGCTCAGATACTTACCGCCATCATTCCCGGTGATGTGGACGAAGTTATCCGCGTAAAGGCTATCCAGGGATTGAATATTGCCATAGAGGTACTAAACCTGGAAAGCACATGCAAAAACGCTGACAGCCTGGAGGCAAAATTGGAATGTTTTATCAGCGAGGTAAGGAAACGTAACCCGGATTTGCAGGATGCAATATTTCATAAGGTGGCCAGTATTATTACTCGCTCCTTGGATGATGAACAAAAGGCTCAAAATGTGTACGACCTGCTTGTACAAGCTCGGTTTAGCACTAACAAATAATTGTAATGAACACTGCCATAATTAATCCCCCCTCTGAGATCACCCTGGCCGCCGCCGCCCTGCGGGTTGCACTATCACAAGATGGCGTACAAGAAAGCCCGCGGGGTAGCAATGGCGGCCCGGAGGTTACAATATACCTAAAAAGCGTGGGGTTAGGCCCTGGTTATGCATGGTGTATGGCATTCGTTTACTGGTGCGTGCAGCAGGCTGCCAGTGAAACGGGGGTGGGTAATCCGCTGGTAAAAACGGCAGGTGTGCTGCAACAATGGAATAACACCACCTGCCGGAGATTGATAGCGCGTTCATCTGGTGTTAAACCAGGCGACATATTTATTATGGATTTCGGTAAAGGTGTTGGCCATACCGGATTCGTAGAAAGCGTGAAAGGCGGCATTGTACATACTATTGAAGGTAACACCAATGACGGCGGAAGCCGTGAGGGGTACGAGGTCTGCCGCCGTGAACGTCTTATAACATCCGTAAAAGGCTTTATTCAATTACCGTAAATTTTTTGTTATGAACAATATACAGGCGATAGATATAGCATCTAAGCTATTTCCAAATTATCCGTCCGTTGACGCATTTCATATTACCAGTGATGGCCAGGCGTTCCAAAAGGATCACCAGGCTGGTAACCACGCCCGTTCCTTTAAAGTAGCCGCTCAGCAACGGGTAATTATCGTTACTCGTGAAGAATGCGAGAGCTATAACAACCTGGAGCATATGACGGCCGAACTTACCGACCCTTCGCCCTCGTCCCTCCCTGGATCTACTTTGCCGTCTGAACAGGGGGACGGACCCCCTGCGCCTGGAGATGGTACAACCGCGTCCCTTTTCGGCCGTGAAGCAGCTGCACTATCGGCACCTCCTGTAACTACTGAACCGGAGCCAGGAGTTGAACCAACGGGCGCAGCAGATTCTGCCACGGCAGATAGCAGGAACCCGGCTACCAGTAGCAAACCAACCGGTAAATCAGCTGCAAAAGATGGCGTTAAAAGCGCAGGAAAAGGCGCAAGCAAGGGTACAAAAAAGTAACCCGTTTAACGTAGTAACACATGTTTTCAAACTTAATTCATATTTAAGATGAGTCGTCCCGGAGTAGAAATTTTCCTTACTAATGGCGGATTAGGCATCCAACCTGCAAGCGACTTTGGAGTGTCTGCCGTACTCATAGCATCACCGGTGGCACCAGTGGCAGGCTACGGTACTGCTTTTATGGTCAAAACCAAAACGCAGGTAGCTACGGCTTTCGCTCAGGTAGGTAATGAGGATGTAGTGAAAGCAATTAACGAAGGCTTTTACGCCGCCGCCCCGGAGGGTACGAAGCTGTATGTGCTTTGTATGGCAGCGGCTACCACCTTAACAACCCTGGGAGCTGCCGCGAACGCAAATAAGGTGCTTAGTTTAGGAGCCGGTACAGTGCGGCTACTCGCTGCTATTAAATTCCCGGACGAAGAATACGAGCCTACCGTAACGGATGGATTTGACCAGGATGTACATACCGCCGTTACCGCTTTGCAAACGCTATCTGCTACCTGGTTCGATGATAATAAGCCTTTCAGGTATTTTGTTGAGGGATTTGCTTTTGCTGATCCTGCTACCGCGAAGAACTACGCCACCTCTCTAAATCGTAATGGATTCATTGTTGCCGCAAACATTGACGGCAGTACTGCACGAGCCACTATGTTGGCAATGGGCGCTGCTGCCGCCGTGGAGCCGCAACGAAACATAGGCCGTATAAAAAACGGCAGCCTGCCAATACCGGAAACATCCAATGTCAAGATTGGGGCTATTGCAGTGGATGCTATCTCCGGCGCTGACCTGGATACTCTATTTGAAAAGCGCTACATATCCATTGAAAAAAATAAAAGTGCAAGCGGCTACGTGTTCACCTACGACTGCGCGTTATGCGACCCTACAGACGACTATAACAATCTCCGCTTTGGACGGGTAATAGATAACGCCACTAGAATTGCATTCGTTACATACTATAGGGAGCTAAAAGACGATGTTGAGGTCTTTGCCGGTGGCAGACTTTCCACCGTAGCGGAAAAGGCCTTGGAAATAGGCATTGAGCAGGCTATTGATGATGGAATGCGCAATCAGTTATCCAAAAAAACAGACGGCTCTGCCGCTGTCGAGTGCCTTATTAATCCCGATCCTGCACAGTATGCATTGTTATATGAACAGGCGGATATAGAGCAGCCTAATTTCAATCTCCTACAAACGGGGACTATTTATGTATTCATTCGCCTGTTACCCAAAGGCAGCCTTGATTATATCAATCTCTATTTAGGGTACAGCCCGACCGTAGAATAACATTTTAAAACAGTTCAAATTTTACACTCATGCCGTTTGATAGCAACGAATATGCTTACTGCGATATGAAAGTAGCCGTTGGCGCTTTTGAATTATCCGGACTGCGGGGCCTTAAGTGGAAAAAGGCGCAGGAGAAAGAAGTAGTTTATGGGCAAGGCAATGAGCCGAAAGGTATACAGCGCGGTAATAAATCCTATGAGGGGGAGTTACGTATGCTCAAAAGCGACCACGATGCGCTACGCCGTGCGGCCCAGGTGGCTGGATATGAGGACGTAATAGACTTACCCGGCAGGTTAATAACTATTACGTGCGTCTACGATAAGCCCAACGGACTCATACCGGTAACAACAGACGTACTGATTAATTGCGAGTTTAAAGAAGTTGAGGACGGCATGAATCAAAATGATAAGTACCAAGAGATTACACTGCCGTTTATTTTCCTGCGCAAAAAGCAGCTTTAAGCGCTGTTTATATACTACTTAAACGTTCATTAAAACAATTCAATATAAACAATCATGGAGGGAGAAAAAACTACATTTTCATTAATGCCCGGCAATCAGGGTGGCCAGGCTGATAATGCGCCTACTATTCCTGCGATTACCCGTCCTGTAATGACCGGACAGGTAAGCGAGGAACAGATAAGCGCCTGGAAAAAACAGTATGGCCAGGTGTTCGGCTATGACGTGGATAATAAGATATGTTATCTGCGATCAGTAGACCGCGATACATATGCCCTTGCTCTTGCAAAGGTTACCAGTAGCAACCCGTCATTATTTAGCAAAACTATCCTGGAAAGTATATGGCTGGGGGGTGATGAGGAGATACGAAAGAATGACCGCTATTATTTGGCGCTCGTTGATTTTGTGGAGGACTTGATGGCCAAAAAAAAGGGAACCTTGCGCGAGCTATAAAAGAGGCTGACGGCTCCTTTGAAAACAACTTTATAATGTATTACAATTTCCTGCTCATGTATCACCTGGGCTTTACGGCTACAGAGATACGCGAGATGAGTGATGAGCTATGGACAAAGTCAATAGCTATCCTGATAGATATAAGAGAACAACAAGCAAAAACACGGCCCTTTACAATGTAGTAAGGGGCCGTTATACAAAAATAAAATATGTCTCCATCTGTTGAATTTATACTACGCCTGCGTGATATGCTTACCCCCGCAATGCGGGCAGCTACCAGCGCTGGGAACCAGATGGCGAATAGATTGAACGGCTACTTTAACCGAATTAACCAAGGTGGCCGCACAATGGCGAATAGTATTTCAGACCTTCAGAAGCGCCTGGAGGCTGTTAATAAAGTTCGCATGAATACCCGCATCCAAAGTGAGTTCAAGTCAGCTACAAGGGAGGCCCGTAACCTGGAAAGGCAAATTGCCAGATTAGATAACCAGGGGAAAGGAGGGTTCTTTAGTAAGATAAAAGGCTTTGCTATGGATGCAGCCGCCCCATTGCTGGGGATGGCCAGCGCCGCCGCGATTACCGCGTTTGTCGGTAGTAGCATAGGCGCGGCGATGAACTTTGAAAAAACAAACAAATCCTTTGAGGTATTAAGCGGCAGTAAAGCACGCGGCAACGCATTGTCCGGGGAGCTTTTAGACTTGAAACAAAATACCATGTTGGGTGCAAGCGTATACCAAAACGCGCAAACCCTTATGGGATTTGGGGTGTCAGATAAAGAAGTGACGAAAGACCTAAAGATGATCGGGGATGTTGCAATGGGTGATGCTGACCGTATGCAGAGCTTAACATTAGCATTTGCGCAAACCAGGGCTGCGGGCCGCTTGATGGGACAGGATTTGCTACAATATATAAATGCAGGATTTAACCCGTTGGGCGTTATTTCTGAAAACTGGCAACAGTTTGGTCTAAAACAAAAAATGTCGGTAGGACAGTTGAAAGAGTGGATGGAGCAGGGAAAGATAACATCCGGTGCAATTACGAAAGCATTTGAGGTAGCTACCGGTAAAGGCGGGCGTTTCTTTAATATGATGGACCAGCTTGCGGAGACAAATGCAGGAAAGCTGCAGCTACTTAAAGGAAAGTACGCGGCGTTTCAAATATCAGTGGGTCAAGGATTTGCGCCTCTTACGCGATTTGCTTTAGAGGCAGGCATTGCGCTGCTAAAATTTATGACGCATAGCGAGTCTGTATCTACATCGGTCACCAGGCAGATTAATCAAATTAGGGCATTGCAATTGGAGCTAACATCCTCCAATACCTCAGAGTCCCGCCGCCTGGAGATATTGAAACAACTTACTGACATAAATCCGAATATTACCAAGGGGATTAAGGCGGAAGCTATCGAGTATTCTAAACTAGCGTCCAATATAAATGATGTTGTAACGGCATTAGGACAAAAGCAAATAGCCTCCTCCTTAGAGGAAAAAAATGCCAAAACTATAACTAAGTATAATAGAGCCGTTGCCACTAGTGGAGAGACAAACGCCGCTGTATTTGCCTTGCTCGCGCAGATAAACCCAGATTTAGCCGAACGTACAGATATGTCAGCTGGGCAAAAGCAGTTGACGGCTATACAATACTTACGCGCAAAAATTAAGAATAACCCGCAAAAAACGTCCTCAACTACGGTTAGTGCGTATGGCGGTGCATATACTACAAATTCATCAGTAGAACAGGACCAACTTAATAGTCTGTTGGGGTTAATTCATGCCAACCAGGATGCGAATAAAATTGCTAAGCAATTGCAACCGGAGGTTTCCAATGTTAAGCGTCAGATTTCAGCAGCCACGAATGCATATAACCAAATGTTTGGGGTTAATACCACCGCAGGAGGCCAGGCCGCGCCGGTTGATACGGGGGGAGGTACAGGTGGAGGCACTGGTGGCAGTACAGATACTGGAGATTTGTTTTCAGGTGGTAAGGATAAGATTAATAAAGGTGGGCAGCGCAGCATTGTAATCAATATAGGAAAACAGATTGAACATCTTGATATACATGTGATGGGCAAAGAGGAAGCCGGTCAGGAAATAGCCCGCGCTGTCCGTGAGGAAATGGTAAGAGTATTTAATAGTTTATCAAGCAATAATAATGGCGGTATTTGATCTAAGAGAAATATTTGAAAGGGTGTTTGGCTATAGCCCGCCACCTGAACCTCCAGAGTTCCCGGACGCGCCCCCTCGTCTGGAAACGAGCATATTAGCGCAACCTTATTACCTGGAGGATGCGGTAGGACGTGAGTTTTTTATGCCGGTTACCATAGACGGATACCTTATTCCATTTGCTGTTATGTCCATGTATTGGAAAAAAACCTATATCAGTACATCTATGCCAGAAAGGGGCGGAAGTGTAAAGGAGCTTATCTCCATTGATGACTATGTTTTTGAGATACGTGGTATCTGCCTCAATGACGGTAACGATTTTCCTGAGCAGGACATAATAGACCTGCATAACCTATTCAAGAAAAATTCAAGCGTAACCATGCGCTCAGCGCTTTCTGCCATTGTGTTAAAAGGAGAGTTTGATGAGAGGGTGATTATCCGGGATGTTAGATGGCCAGATATGCAAGGGGTGCAACACGCCCGCGCGTTTGAAATGACTGTTGAAAGCGATATGATTTTTGAACTTGAAATTTCTCAGTAATGTTTGCGTTGTGTTCTAACATATCAATAGGGAGATACATTAACGTGAAACCTCATGAGGTAAAGGTTAATAAAAGTATATACGAGTTCGTGGACAAGGCGGTTATTAAGGTGCCAATCACAGCTCGCATAACACGCGCAGGTAGGGTAATTACGGAGAGCGCTGACACTGCTAAGAAGTTCGATGAGGGGGATAAAGTAATAATAAAGCTGGGGTATAATTCGCAATTACAAACAGAGTTCGAGGGGTTTATCAGCCGGATTAATTTCACGTCCCCGTTGGAAATCGAATGTGAGGGATACAGTTATCAACTGCGCAATATGACCTATACTAAAACATTTGTACATGCCCAACTGCTGGACATATTAAAGTATCTGGTGGCAAGTACAGACATTGCTTTGGATGAGAAAAATATTCCCTCTCTAATTATTGAAAAGTTGCTATTGCAAGGGCACAACGGTTGTGAGGCACTGGATGAGATAAAAAAAATTACACACGGTACCATACGTGCTTTTTTCAGGGGAAACATGTTGTTTATGGGGCTGGTGTTGACAGATCAGCTATCCCGTACCACTGTTAAACCTGATGCTATTTACCGCCTTGGATGGAATGTTGTTAAGGATGATAACCTTAAGCTGAGGCAGGCAAAGAACCAGGACGTAACCGTTAAATTTTTGGGGATACATAAAAGCGGGGATGTGCAGCAGGCGGAGGAAAGTACCGATGTGCTTTTTCTGCCAGGTAAGTCAAAAAAGGTTAAAACTACCGGGACTGCGGGGGACGAAGGCGAAACGAAAATTGTAAAGACGCGATCAGTTATTGATAAAGATTCGCTTAATAAGCTCGCAAAAGAATTGCATACGTCATTATCCTATACCGGTTATGAGGGTAAGATAACCGCTTTTCTACAGCCATTTTGTAGACCAGCTCAAAGGGTTGAGATAAGGGATACAAAATATCCTGAACGTAACGGTGTTTACCTGGTTGAATCCACTGAGGTAAGTTATGGTACCAATGGTGCGCGCCGGGTTATCGGCATAGGAATCAAACTATGAAGGAACACGAGGAAATATCTAATAGGCTGGCTGAGTTTGCCAGTAAGTTTGGCCCCACAGCGATAGTGCAGGCTAAAGTAACAGCAGTAAATAATGATGATACAATTGCCGTGGTATTCTTGGAGGGAGGCTCAGTGAATGATTGCCGGTTAAAGGCGATTATCAAGGATGGAAACAAGGTTATACTCATTCCGGCTGTAGGTAGCATCGTATTGGTAGGCCGCATTGATAACAGTGATGATTATGTGGTAATAGCCGTTCATGAGATTTCAGAAATAGTGCAATTAGTAGGCGGTGCCAAATATAGCCATAATGCGGATGGCTTTCTATTTAAAAAGGACGGGGATGATCTTTTAAGTGTGTTTGAAATGATCATTGAGTCTGTTTTGAAGATAGTAGTAATGCAAGGAACAAACCCGGACTATGCTAAGCTACAGCAGGCATTAACGAAGGCTCAAAATATACTGAGAAATGGCACTTAATAAAGATGTATTAGGACAGGCATTGTATAATGCGGCTTCCGCCTTTAACGATGGTGAGTATCCACAGATAGAGGATGCGCGTAAGGCATTTTGGAAAGCTATAGCGGAAGCGTTTATAAACCATATCACCGGCAGTGGGATCGTGAAGGTGCCAGGTACCGGGCTAAACGCTGGCAGCAACCCTGTAACCGGGGAGGCTACTGGCACAATACAATAGCGCATGCAGGATATACTATTAGATGAGGAAGGAGATTTGCTAATTATCGGTGCTGATTTGATGATGGGAGAAAGTACTGAACAACACCAGCGGCTGCTGCTTATTAGCAACCCTGGTGATTTTAAAGAAACTCCGGCCGCTTGCGTAGGAGCTGCTATATGGTTGAAGGATGAAAATACCGTTGGCCTGTTACAGGAAATCAAAAGTGAATTTGAAAAAGACGGCATGATCATTACATCCGTTAAAATGGTTGATGCAAAAATTGAAGTACATGCCAGTTATCAAACGCCATCAGACATTAGCTGACTTCGCCACGCAATATACCGGCTCCATACAGGGCTTAGTACAGGTGGCACAGCTCAATGGGTTGTCAATGACGGACGATATTGCACCTGGTACTGATCTTGTAACTGGAGAGGTGATTGATGTTAGAAACAGCACTCAAACCACAGGGGACGAAATAGCGACCATTGGCCGTGTATTGGAGCCGGAGCAGCTGGAAGGCATTGGTTATTGGATTATCTCATTAGATTTTAAAGTTAGTTAATATGGCACGGTCAGTACAAGAGATACAACAAACAATTACGGCTACATATGTTACGGAAATGGCGGCTATTGGTATAGTAGTTGACCCCATAACATGGAGCCGCGTTAACCTTGTCAGGCTGTTTATATTCATATTTTCAGCTGCCGCCTTTGTATTAGAAAGCATCTTTGATGCTCTGCGTACAGAGATAGAAAATATAATAAACGCACTTAAGCCACATACATTGCGATGGTATGTATCTAAGGTGATGGCATACCAACATGGGTTCAACTTATTACCGGACAGTGACAAATATGACAACACTGGCTTTACAGACTCAGATATTGAAGCGGCAAAGGTGGTAAAGTATGCAGCCGTTGTAGAGCAAACAAACGAGTTCGGCCGTGTATTTCTCCGGATTAAGGCAGCAGCAGAAAGCGGCGGCGATCTTACACCGCTCTCCGCTGAGCAATTGGGGGGCTTGAAAGAATATGTTGCACGGGTAAAGGATGCGGGTGTAGGCGCACAGGTAGACAGTCTCCCTGCTGATAGCCTAAAGATGCAATGGACTGTCTATTATGACCCATTATTACTTAACTCACAAGGTGGCCGGTTAGACGGTACGGATAGTAACCCCGTTGGTAATGCAATACGTCAATACCTGAGTGAATTGCCATTTAATGGGCTGTATGTGCTGTCATACCACACAGATGCTGTACAGGCAGTAGAGGGGGTTGTGATTGCGGTTATCAACACTGCGCAAACAAAATATGGTGATCTGCCATACCAAAGTGTGGATGTGCTATATAATCCCGATGCGGGTTATCTCCGCATATACCAAGACACTGATTTGTTAATTAATTATCTGCCACATAGTGCCATTAAATAGTAACATATTCACAATTGATTGGGGTAAGCTATCCCGGTGGCTTATACCTCCGTTATTACGTAAGGAGAAAATGATAGCCTTGGTTAAATCTATCATATCACCGGTAAATGACCTGCACACACGATTTCTATACTACCGGCAAGGGGCCTTATATCGGCTTTCCATTACGCCCCAGGTTTGTTACCTGGAAAGAGCTTTAAACGATCGTTATGACGTTGTAGCCCGCCGTATTTACATAACAGACGGAATAGATATGGCTGGTATTCCGCTGTTTCGCAGAGTAGAAAATAAGCGAATAGTGTTACATCGTAAAAGCGAAGGCGGCGCCGTTGTACTGTATACAAAAGCGGAAACCACGGCATTCAACGTGGATTTCATAGTTAACGTGCCGATAGCTGTTTCTTTTGATATGAATGAGCTAACGGCCTTTGTGAATAGCTACAAGCTGGCAAGTAAAACTTTTAAAGTAAAGATTGTATGAACCGTAACATTGATTTTACCCAGTTGGGTGGGTTGTTCGTATATCAGGACACACTTGATTTCATGCAATCCGCATTTGGCCAGCCCATGGATGCGATTGCCAGGGCAATAGGTGATAAAGTAATACTTACAGGAGTGACTGATCAAGGTGCGACAGTTACAGACGGGTGGATCTCGTATGCTGGGGAAATATTGCCGTTTACAGGTGGGCTTAAGGCTACATATATAGTATTGGAGGAGATAATACAGAGTGAGCAGTTTGATGATGCAGTACAGCGTCCCGTGTATAAGACGCGCAGACTGAAGTTTGGGAATGCTTTGCCTCCTGCTGGTGGTTTTCCCTATAGTGATATTACCCGTTACGCTTTTAATTCGGCAAGTATTAAGGACGCTTTAAGCACTATACAAAGTACTCTTAAAAGTATCATTAACCTGGAGCCGGAAATTATACTATCTGGATGTACCGTTAGCAATGTTGTTGGGGCCAATATGCAAGTCAGTGGAGGCAGTGTTATGTTTATGGGGAACGTGGTTCCCTCACTGCCGTATAGTGGACCATTCCCGGCTTTTCTGAAAGATAACGGAACCTGGGTAACTGCTCAGCCAGGGGCTGGCCTTTTCGTGAAATTCGACCCGTACACAAGCCAGCGTTATACGGATGTACTACGCCGCGCTACCACTCCGCCGGACGAGATAAAAACATTCTCTACTAAAAGTGACCGCTTTGACAATAACGGCATAGGGCGTTGGGAAATGAAAGGCTTTGAGCTGCTGACAAGCATGCAAGGGCGTACGCCTATTGGACTATGGTTTGACGGGAATGCGGAGACAGACGTTAGAGATGTAAATTATACAACAGCTGGCAACCAGGGAGGCACAAATAGCATTGCTATTCAAAAAAACAATCTGCCCAATGTCAGAATTGATGTGCTTATTCCGCGCGAGAAAACCTCCTTTGATGCGGAAGGACAGGGGCTAATAACCACCGGCAACCATGGAAATGAACCCAACCCAGGCCCCACATTGCAAACCGATCCGTTGGGAGATGGTACACCATTAAACCGTGTACAGGCCTATACAATTATTGTTTATGCAAAAAGGAGCGCATAATGGCTAAGCAATCTATAGAAACTTTAAAGGGCTGGTTTGTAACGCTGGCAAAGCCGGTACAATCGCAGTTTTGGGACTGGCTAGATAGTTTCCGTCACAGGGATGATAAGATAGGTACGGCAGACCTAGACCCCGCGCTATTGAATCTTATTACATCGTTACCCACCGCAGATGCAATAGCTGCTTTAACTACTGCGATGGCTAATAAAGCAGACCTTGTGAACGGTGTTTTAAAGCAGGAGCAATGGCCGCCAATAATTACGCCAACTGAAATTACATTGAACGCGGATAGTTCCCATGAAATGACAGTAGCCTCTTTGTTGGAAAAAATAATTGTTATACCTACTGATACCATCATGTTTGGTATCGGCAATGCTGCTGATGATAATAGCATTTGGCCGCCGATGGAATTAACCGCAGGACAGGCGTATATATTTAGCCTGGAGCTTTACGCCCTTGACAGCCGAACAATCTTTTTTAACGGCATCACTGCTCAAACAACAATAAAAATTTATAACAGATAAATATAAATGCAATGAAACAACTGTTTTTAGCGATCTCTATGACCGTCCTTTCATCCTTATGTTTTGCCCAAAACAACGGGATGTTCGTTACCCTGCGTGTAACGGATAGCATCTGGTTGAATAGCAAATGGATAAAAGAGTTTTCAGACGACAGCACAATGGTAAATGGTGCATCCGGTGTAGTACTTACAGAAAAGGCCATAAAAGGAGTATTGAGCAAATATTTACCACTTACACAAAGAGGAGCTGTAAATGGACTTGCTAGTTTAGACGGCAGTGGTAAGATACCGTCAAGCCAATTGCCGTTAATGACTACGAGTGTTATATCTGGATCAACAGTTATCAATGATATTGGTGATCAAACGATATTGTGTAATGGTACCGGATGTGGTGGGCCAGGTAGTCCAGCATTAACACTGACCCTCCCTTCAGCAGCCGGTATAGCTGGACGTAAGTATGTTGTTAAGAGAATAAACACCGGATGCGTAATAATCGAGGCTGCGGGCGCTAATATGGAGGGAGAGCCGTATTACGAAATGAATAGTATTGACGGTAATGATTTTGCCACCTTCTTATCTGATGGGAGCAATTGGAGAATAATTACCAAGTCGTATGTAATACCTACAATTCCCACCACCCCTGATTTGCAGACGGTAACAGCAATGGGCAATACAACGACAAGTCCAATTAATGTAGGTGGCATGCAAATAACGGGTAGTGGGCCAACATTGGGCGACCGGTTGAATATAAATTATTTTGGAGGGGTGAGTACTTTATGGACAAGGGATGATACTGCACAAGGGGGCTATATCCAAATGGCCACGCCTGGTGGCCCTGAAGGTCAGGCTCAAATAAGGTTAGCTGTTATTGAAAATGGTTTAGGAAACGAAGTTATATTACAATCCTCTCATGATAATTCGCGGGATATGCTAGTTTTGAGTGGTGCGTTTAAGGCTATGGGAATGACTTTAAATGCACATACGATTGATGGGGACTATACTACATTGCCAAGCGACTATACAATTATGAGCGCTGGGAACTCCCCCACAGTTACGCTTACCGGTGAAGAGGGTAAGATATACGTACTTGTAGAGGAAGCAGCTAACCCTACAGTGGACGGAATGACCTGGACCCCGGCGATAACATACAAAGGCACGACATATAACAATGCCAATAACCCTACATTAAGTGCCTACAGCCGTTTCACAGTCCAAAAAATAAATGGCGGGTGGTATCTTATCGGAGCAAATTAAAAGTGTATTGGTAGGCGATAGTAAAAGGGCCAGGTATTGTACCTGGCCCTTTTATCCTTTTTTATTAATACATTAGCAATGTAAATTCATTTGTATGGCAAGAGCTAGTATACCACAACCTTCTGAAATTAAGTTAATACATGAACAGTATTTAAATGATCCTGAAAGGAAATATTGGCTTTCCGTCCTGGCGGAGGTGAGTAGACAGGCACCCTTTACAGCAGTGAGCCACAACGGCAATACAACGATAGTTCCTAGCCCTTTTTTGTCCAATTTGTGGCGAGAGGCAGAGTGTAAATTGAAGGAGATCGAGGAAAGGTATTCAAGCCTTTTAAAATAGCGTCCGTCCCCGTTCGTGCTGGCCTTATTCTTTATCAGGTTTTTCCTGTATTTCCTCAGTGATTTTTATACTTAAATCGAGCGCCAAAATAAGTTTTATAAGGCTACTTACTCTTATATCCCTAGTGCCAGCCTCATAATGGAATACTAAATCAGCCTCACACTCAGCCAACGCGGCTAACTGTCGATAAGATAATCCCTTTCTTTTACGCGCCTGTTTTACAACCTGGCGAATTGCTTTGTCTATATTTTCCTTATGTTCAGCCATTAACCCCTCTAAAGTGCATCCTCTTTTTAGAATATTTGTTAGTATATTCGATAACAAGTTTTATACCTCATAAACGAGAGTCGTAACTATCAATATTTAATACAAATAAAAATACCTGAATATGTTTTCAATTTTTACCGGCCCCAGGCGTACAAAGCACTCCAAAATCAAAGAATTACAGGAACAATTAGCCCAAATGGATGAATTTATAAGAATATGGTCCCACGACATTAATATGCCTATTATGGCGCTAAACAATGGCTTAAAAGCCCTTAAAGCCATCACTACAGTAGAAGACCTGGCCGTAGTGCTTGGTGATCTCATGTACATAGTAGGCTATCTTGAAGAAATTAATAGTAACATCCGCACGTTCATGAATGGAGAACATTATGAACGACTGCACATCAAACGTATTGACTTGTTGCCATGGCTTCGACAGATCGTTAGTCTGTATGCGGTTGTTGCATCATATAAGAGACAAAAAATTGAGTTGTTTGCACCGGAGGCCGGTACCATAGATACGGACGATATTAAACTTTCTCAAATAATATTCAACCTTTTATCAAATGCTGTAAAATATACACCCATTGAGGGCCACATTTACGTCAATCTGTACAACAAGGATGATATAACGGTATTTGAGGTACAGGACGATGGTATAGGCATTCCAGCATCTCAAATGGATAATATATGGTTGCCGCATACCCGTCTCGAAAACAATGTACCCGGCCTTGGTATTGGGCTATTTGTCTGCAAAAAGAATACAAAGCTATTAGGAGGCGATATAACGGTATCTAGTCATATCGGGGAGGGGACACTGGTAACGGTAAAAATACCCGCTCAAAAAGGCTAATTTATCCTTTAAATTGAGTAGGAGGGACAGAGAGGCAACGGGAAAAACCCTGCTTTTTGTCCCTCTTTTTTTGTGCCTCAATCCCTTTTAGCGGTGTGTGAAAAAATGTACTTTTGGTTTTTCTTTGTTATACTGGTGGATTTTCCGCCCCTACATATCAGAATTATGCGCACCTTTATGGGCGAAACTATGCATACGCTTTCACAAATCCTGAAGTTTGTAAAAGATCAAACCGGCGCTGATGAAGTACTGGAAAATAGTGATATTAACAGGGATCTAGGTTGCGATGGCGATGATTTTGATGAGCTGATCAGTAAATTCGCCAGGGAGTATAATGTTGATACTTCATCCTGTCTGTGGTATTTTCATTGTACAGAAGAGGCCAATATAATATGGTCAATTTCTAATTCTCCCGATAAATATGTTACACACATCCCCGTGACACCGCTAATGCTGCTGGAATTTGCACAAAAAGGCAAGTGGGATCTGCAATATCCTGAGCATACAGTACCTACCAGGAGGTATATTTTCATTCCAATGCTGCTATTAGCTGCCAGCTTACTCACCTTTGCTATTTACCAACTCTTTTTCCGTTGATTTAATTCCTGACAGGAATAAGCCTCCTATCTGCAGGTCTGAAATACCACGATGCTACGGTCAACACTAATAACAATAATGGGGGAAATATTTCTTTCACAGGATCGCCGGATGCGAGATGAGAGATGATCGCGCCTGACATGGCAAAGAAAAAGCCGGCATAAGCCCATTCCTTTAGTAATTGAAATTTGGGGGTAAGTACGGCCACTGTTCCCAGTAGTTTCCATACGCCTATTAATGTTAAAATATAGATGGGATACCCCAGGCGCGTAATGTAGGCTACTTCGTTCTCATGCTTTAACAGTTGTACGATGGCCGTGGATACCATTCCTAATGCAAGCCAGAGCGTGGAAATCCAGTAGATGATCTTGTTTACTTTTGCTGATATTTTCATCATGTAGCTATTTGACTACAAATATACATGTAGTTATTTAACTACACAAATAAACAGGGCATTATTTTATCAGGGTATGAAGTAAATTTGGCCTTATCATGAATACGCAATCCATTAAAATAGCCGTCTCCCCTGCTATAGGCGATGTTTCGGGCATATATATAACTCCGGAAAAGCCCACCTGTATCTTTACCCTGGCGCATGGTGCCGGCGCTGGTATGGACCATTCGTTTATGGAAACGCTGGCGGATGCGCTTTCCAAAGTGGGTATTGCTACGCTGCGTTTCAATTTTCCTTTTGCGGAAAATAAAAAGGGCCGGCCAGATACGCCGGCCGTAGCACATGCGACTATAGCAGCCGCTATTGCAAAGGCGCGGGAGCTGCAGCCGGCATTGCCGTTGTTTGCCTCCGGGAAGTCTTTTGGTGGCAGAATGAGCTCTCAATACCTGGCGGCTAATCCGGATGGTAATGTTAAGGGGATTGTGTTCTATGGCTTCCCGTTGCATCCTTCTGGCAAGCCGTCCATTGACCGGGCGGAGCATCTGAAAGCGCTGAAGATCCCTATGCTGTTTCTGCAGGGCAGTAAGGATACGCTGGCTACCTGGGACCTGATCGAAGGGGTATGCAAATCATTGAAGAAAGCTACGCTGGTGAAGTTAGAGGGCGCAGATCATTCGTTTAAGGCGGGGAAAAAAGATGTGATGTCGTTGTTGGTGGAGGAGACGGGTAAGTGGGTGAAGAAGGTAATTAAATAGAAAAAAATACTGTAATTGATGATACAGTAACGTAATCGGTGATACGGTAAATGATACAGTAAGAAAAAGCCGGTCAACCGACCGGCTCTTCCTACTAAAAAACTCAACACGGGTTTACTTCCAACCGCCTCCTAATTCCTTATAAATATTGATCGCTGCATTCAGCTGTTCTTTCTTGGTTTCTATCAACTCCAATTTAGACTCCAGTGCATCGCGCTGTGTCATCAGCACTTCAAAATAATCTGCCCTGGCGGATTTGAACAGGTCATTGGCAATGTCGATAGACCTGGTGAGGGCATCTACCTGTTGTGATTTCAGGTCGTAGCTCTTTTCCAGGTTGTTGATATTGGAGAGCTGGGTATTTACCTCCAGGTACGCATTCAGGATGGTACGCTCGTAGTTGTAGATTGCCTGCAGCTGCCGGGCATTGGCGCTGTTAAACTCTGCCCGGATCGCATTACGGTTAATGAGCGGACCAGCCAGATCGCCGGCCAGGGAGTACAGCAGCGACTCTACCGGGTATTTGACCAGGTAATTGGGCTTAAAGGCCTCGAAGCCTAATGCAGCAGAGATCCCGAATGAGGGGTAGAACTCTGCCCGGGCCACTTTTACATCCAGTTTGGCGGCTGTAAGATCCAGCTCTGCCTGTTTGATATCCGGACGATTGGCCAGTAGCTGGGACGGGATGCCGGTGTTAACCGTCTGTGGCAGCAGATCCAGGAAATTGCTTTTATCCCGGGTGATCTCCTGTGGATAGCGGCCTAACAGGAAGTTGATCCTGTTCTCTGTTTCCTTTATTTTCTGGCGGATGTCGAACTCCAGGCTTTGAGAGCCCAGTACTTCCGCTTCGAACTTTTTAACGGCCAGCTCTGTTGCCCTGGCGGCTTCCTTCTGTACTTTTACGATCTCCAGCGCGCTTTTTTGCAGCTCTATGTTCTGTCTTACGATAAGCAGCTGGTTATCCAGGGCTACCAGTTCGTAATAAGAATTGGCTACTTCGGCGATCAGGTTGGTGAGTACAAAATTCCGGCCTTCCATGGTGGAGAGATACCTGGTCACTGCCGCCTTTTTAGCGTTGTGCAGCTTTTTCCAGATGTCTGCCTCCCAGTTGGCGAAAGCGGAGACGGTAAAGTTGGGCAAGTGCTCCGGTACTTCTTTGCCTGGCTCAATCTCTGTAGAGGCGTCACCAGCGCCCTGGCTGGTATAACGGCCTACTTTTTCCAGCTCCGCGCCGGCCCTTAAGCCTACTGTGGGCAGTAAGGCGGCATGCCGGGAGCGGATATCGTTCCGGGCGATCTCTATTTCCTGTAAGGTGATCTTCAGCTCCTGATTATTTGCCAGTGCGGTATCGATCAGGTTCACCAGGTCCTGGTCCTTGAAAAATGTCCGCCACTGAATGGCCGACATATTCGTTGTATCCTTGCTATCATTATACGCCTCCGGCACTGTCCTGTTCTCGTTTGTTGGCATGATCGCAGGGATCTTACAACTTGCTATAGCCAGGCAAATGCTTAAGGGAATACAATGATATTTCCTGTATTTATACATTATGGTCTATTTCTTCTGTTAGCGGATGCTCATCTTCTTCTTTAATGAACTTACGTTTCTCTGCAATTGTGCCGAATATGTAGTACAGGCCCGGGATCACCAGTACCCCGAATATGGTACCGAACAGCATACCTCCGGCAGCGGCGGTACCAATTGTCCTGTTACCTACTTTACCCGGACCAGTGGCAAACACCAGCGGGATCAGGCCCGCGATGAATGCAAAGGAGGTCATCAGGATGGGACGGAACCTCACCTTTGCGCCTTCCATGGCCGCTTGTAATACTGTGGCGCCCGCGGCATGCCGTTGTACGGCAAACTCCACGATCAATACGGCGTTCTTACCTAACAGACCGATCAACATTACCATGGCCACCTGTGCGTAGATATTGTTTTCCAGGCCCATTATTTTCAGCAGCAGGAATGCGCCAAAAATACCCGCAGGCAGAGACAGGATCACCGACAACGGCAGGATAAAGCTTTCATACTGCGCGGAGAGGATCAGGTATACGAAGCCCAGGCAGATAAGGAAGATATAAATAGCCTGGTTACCCTGCGCCACCTCATCCTTGGAGATACCTGCCCAGTCGATGCCAAAGCCCCTGGGTAAGTATTTAGCCGCTACTTCCTTGATCACCTCAATAGCTTCGCCACTACTGTGCCCGGGTGAAGCGGAGCCGCTGATCTCAGATGAGTTGTACATGTTGTGGCGGGTGATCTCAGACAGGCCATATACTTTTTCCATTTTCATGAAAGCAGAGAAAGGCACCATCTCATCCCGGTTATTTTTCACGTACAGCTTAAGGATATCTTCCGGCAGCTGACGGTATTGTGGCGACGCCTGTACGATCACCTTATAAGGGCGGTCGAACCTGATGAAGCTGATCTCATAGTTACTGCCTATCAGGGTAGAAAGCGTGTTCATAGCATTGTCAATGGTCACGCCTTTTTGCTGGGCAATATCATTATCAACGCTCAGCATGTACTGCGGGAAACTGGCGCTGTAGAAGCTGAATACAGATGACAGCTCCGGACGTTTGACCAGCTCTTTCAGGAAATCATTGTTCACTGTTTCCATTTTCTTATAGCTGCCAGAACCGGCTTTATCCAGCAGGCGTAACTCGAAACCACCCGCGGCGCCATAACCCGGTACAGCCGGCGGCTGGAAGAATTCTATATTAGCGCCGGTGATATCTTTCGACTTCTCCTCCAGCTCTGTGATGATCTCCTGTACGGAGTGTTTCCTGTCCTCCCAGCTTTTCAGGTTGATCAAACAGGTACCGGAGTT
Organism: Chitinophaga agrisoli; assembly: GCF_008386695.1. GTDB lineage: Bacteria > Bacteroidota > Bacteroidia > Chitinophagales > Chitinophagaceae > Chitinophaga > Chitinophaga agrisoli. The sequence goes on along the minus strand of NZ_VUOC01000001.1, from coordinate 1,412,569 downwards.
GGAACCCGTACCTTCTGTCAGGATCTCATACCCTGCCAGGGAAGAAACGGATGATACTCCTTCTATATGCTCAGCGATCTTCTGCAGTCTTTCCGCCACATCGTTCGTCCTTTCCAGGGATGATCCCGGCGGCGTTTGGATGATGGCATAGAACATACCCTGGTCCTCGTTAGGAATGAAACCTGAAGGCACCGTCTTGTTCATGAACCAGATGCCTACGCAAAATGCAGCGAGCATACCAAAGGTGATCATTCTTCTGCTAACGATCTTACCCAGGAAACCCACATATTTTCCCTGCATGCGGTTAAAGGAGTTATTGAAACCGCCCAGGAATTTGTCTACTATATTTTGCTTCTTAGGCTTGCCATGGTTATTCTTCAGGATGATGGCACACAAGGCAGGCGTAAGCGTTAACGCCACAATACCGGAGAGGATAATGGCGGTAGCCATGGTGATGGAGAACTGGCGGTAGAAGATACCCACCGGGCCAGACATAAACGCCACCGGTATAAATACCGCTGCCATCAGGAAGGTAATGGCGATAATAGCGCCTGCTATCTCATGCATGGCCCGCTTGGTGGCCTTTAATGGCGACAGGTGCTCCGTTTCCATCTTGGCGTGCACCGCTTCTATCACCACAATGGCATCATCCACCACCACACCGATCGCCATTACCAGGGCGAACAGGGTAATAAGGTTGAGGGTAATACCAAAGAACTGCATGAACATGAATGTTCCTATCAGGGACACCGGTACTGCCAGGGTAGGGATCAGGGTAGAGCGCAGATCGCCCAGGAAGAGGAATACCACAATACCCACCAGGATGAAGGCTTCTACGAGGGTGTGGATCACCTTTTCAATAGAAGCGTCCAGGAATTTGGATACGTCGTAGCTGATCTCATAGTCCATTCCTTTGGGGAAAGAACTTGCTTTGATCTCTTTCAGCTTGGCTTTTACATTCTCAATTACCTGGCTGGCGTTACTGCCGTATGACTGCTTTAACACGATAGCGGCTGAGGGCCGGCCATTCAGGTTAGAGTAGATATCGTACATGGAACTGCCAAACTCCACATCCGCTACATCTTTGAGGCGGAGGATCTCACCGTCCGGGCTGGAGCGCAGTACTACATTTTCGTATTGCGGTTTGGCGCTGAAACGGCCGGAGTATTTTAACACATATTCAAATGACTGGGATCTTTTACCGGAGCTTTCGCCGGTTTTACCGGGCGAGGCTTCCAGGCTTTGTGAGCTAAGGGCCTCCATCACTTCATCCGCAGAGATCTTGTAAGCCAGCATGCGGTCGGGCTTAAGCCAGATACGCATGGCGTACTCGCGGTTACCCAGGATATCCGCATAACCCACACCGTCCACACGCTTCAGCTCTGATAACAGGTTAATGTCCGCAAAGTTGAAGAGGAATTTCTGGTCGGCATTAGGATCTGTGCTGTACAGGTTAATGTACATCAACATGTTGGATTCCTCGCGGGTGATCTTAACACCTTCACGTACCACCAGGGGCGGCAGTTTATTCACTACGGAGGCCACACGGTTCTGTACGTTCAGTGATGCCACGTTAGGATCCGTTCCCAGGTTAAAAATGATCTGCAGGGAAGCCTCACCGTCGTTACCGGCATCGGAGGTCATATACTTCATGCCCGGAACGCCGTTAATGGCCCTTTCCAGGGGGATGAGCACGGATTTGATCATCAACTCGCCGTTAGCGCCCGGATAATCGGCGGTAACATTCACTTTGGGCGGTGATATAGTAGGAAATTGCGTAACCGGCAACTGGGTGATGGCCAGCACCCCCAGGAAAACAATGATAAGCGATATCACTATTGAAAGGACCGGCCGCTGTATAAATTTATTGAACATTGCACACTCTGTTAGGTCTTAAACTACTATTCCGCTTTTAAACGAAGATTCGAGATCACTGCGTTGGGCGCCTGGTATTCATAGTTGATCTTATCATCATCTTTTACCTTTTGTACGCCTTCGAGCAGTATTTTATCAGTTTCTGAGATGCCATTTGCAACTACATACAGATCGGGCATTTCGCCGGTGATGGCGATATTTCTTGATCTTACTACGTTGTTCTTATCCACCACAAAAACATATTTTTTGTCCTGGATCTCGTAGGTTGCTTTTTGCGGAATGACCAGTGCGTTCTTAGCGGGAACGGTCATTAATATTTTGCCTGTTTCGCCATGTTTCAGCAGCTTGTCAGGATTGGGGAACCTGGCGCGGAAGGCGATGTTCCCTGTTTCGCTATCAAATTCGCTTTCAATGGTTTCCACATCACCTTTATATGGTAAGGGGCTGTTATTGGCTAACAGCAGGCCTACCTTATTGTTACCACGGCCTTTTGTATTGGTCTCATAGTCCAGGTATTCCGGCTCGGACACATTAAAATAGGCGAACATCTGGCTATTGTCAGAGAGGCTGGTCAGTAATTCGCCTTCATCGATGAGGCTTCCCAGTTTTTTAGGGAGGCGGTCAATGGTACCGGCAAACGGCGCGCGGATGTCAGTAAATGACAGGTGCAGTTTTGCCAACGCAATCTCGGCTTTAGCCTGGTCCAGTTTGGCCTGGGCTACTGCCTGCTCATTTTTGGACACGATGTTCTTATCGGCCAGGGTTTGTGTGTTCTGCAGCTCGATCTCTGCTTCTTTGGCTTCTGCCTGTGCTTTCAGCAATTCTGCCTCATACATTTTGGGCATGATCTTAAAGAGCAGCTGACCGGCTTTTACATACTGGCCTTCATCTACATAGATGTTCTGCAGGTATCCTTTCTCCTGTGCGCGGATCTCGATGTTCCTGACAGAGCGGATCTGCGAAACATATTCCTTTACAAAGGAGGTATCAATCCTTACCGGATTGGTAACGGTATACTTGCTGGCTTCTTCTTTTTCTTCTTTTTTTGATACACAGCTTGTTTGGTACAACAGGCCCAACAGGCTTGTGAACATGAAAATTCTCTTCATGATATTAAGTAGATATTGTGCGGATTGAATGTTGGGATGCAAGCTCCCAAAGATGGATAAGGATGTCAGCGGCCAGTTGGGGCGCTCCATTGTTGTGCGGATGGGACGTGTACAATCACGTCGTCCACCAGGTAAAAGCATGCCTCCTCCGGTAACTGATCTACAAAAACGATCAGATCCTCAGCGCGCGTTGAATAAGATATTTATAAGATAAATTGCTGCAGAATGGTAGTTGGTCTTCCCAGCAGCTATGGAGATCACTTAAACTTATGGTTGAGGCAACGGTTACATACCAACGGGTTAACAATTTGTACTTGCGGGAAAAGAGGTTGCTGGTATCATCGTCTTCTACATCCTCGCTGAGGCAATCATCTTCCGCGGTGCCGGCATCCCCGATGGTGGGGTTTTCCAGGCTGGTATTTGTGAGGTTGGCCTTATGCCTTTTTTCGATATTCCGGAGCTGAGAGGCGCTGACATTATTAAAGTGACTGCCTGCATACGGGTAGCCGTACCCTCTTAAAAGAAGGAAGCACAGGTAGATCAAAAAGGTAGCTACTCTCATTCGGGGGCCAAAATTAGGAAAAGTTTGATAGGAATACAGGCCTCAGTCGGCCAGTTTGGTAAAAAAAAGGTTAAATTTTGAGTCTGGGGCGACAAAGAGACATATTATTGTTTTTGAAATATTCTTGTGCCGACGATTTTGTCCCGTTGCGGATCGATGAACTACTGGCAAAAGACCAAAGTTTTGAGGCTATCCAGTCTAACAGGCGGCTTAATATATGAAACGAGGCCGCTTTTGGACGTGATTTTGAGGGAATTGGGTATCTTTAGTGAAGCACTATCCCTTATTATAGTCAATAAAGCCACATGCAGACCAGTCATACTGAGAAAACTCAGGCAATCCCAGGACATTCGGTTGCAGGGCGCCCGGCCCAGCTGACACAAACCGGCCACTCCCCGGCCGCCCAGGAGGACAACCGCCCGGTAGCTATTATGCAGCGTAAATTACAGGAGATGGCCAATAACAGCCCACAGGCCCGGCAAGCTGCGGCATTTGGCGCCATGGCCAATGGCGGCTTGACAGCGCCGTTACCCGTTAGCCAGGCAGCGCCAGTGGCGCAGCTGAAAGTAAAAATAGGGGCTGACACCTATAAACTCCGTAAGCGTGGTTTTGGCATGCAAGATCTTATTAACCTGGTTAAGGCCAACCAGGGCACTACCGTATTACGTTGGGATTGGAAAGCCAAGGTAAAGGATTATGTAAGGGAAAGGGCTGTTACGCCCTGGCCGTTTGCCACTGTACAGGAGCTTATCCAATACCTGGTCAAATCTAACAGGAAAACACCTGCCGAAAAGAACCGGGAACAGGATGCGCGCATCCGCGGGCTTAATACGGGAGCGGGCGCCAGAGAGATGCGATATGGGCGGATCCTTTCCTACGAGAGCAGGAAAGCCCACCGGCGGATCACCAAGCAGGTAGAAACCCTGCCCGCATTTACCTCCACCAAATCAGACCTGGAGGCATTACGGCCCGGAGCCCGTTCAGCCACCAGCGATTTTACCCATACCAATAATGAGTTTATAAATATGCATGCATTGAGCCAGGCCAGTTTGCAACGGCTGGATTTCATGGCGCCTGGCGGGGTAACGATAGATACGCATGGCTATTCCAGCCGCGGCGACCGAACGGTGGACCCCAGGACCCTACCTTCCAGCTTTGGGCTTGGCACCATTAAGATAGGCCCTGACATAGGCACCTATATGAAAGAGGGGGAAACCAATGCAAGGCCCAACCCGCAACAAATGGGCTATCTTAACCCACTTGAGGAAAACCGTCTTCCTGAATTAAGCCCTCAAACGGCGCTTAAAAGGGGATTATATAACCAGGGCCATTTTGATAAGCCGCAGGGCCTGGGCTATAACCATGACCATAGCAGTGTGGAGTTTTTAGGGGCCGTGAGCGGCAGCTCCCTGAATAACGCTCAACGCGATAATATGCAGCGTCAACAGACCCTCAGTAATTACGCCATCCTGCAATCGGCTTATAGGATCTGCCCGGATGTGCCTGTTGCGGCTGCGCTGCATAACAGTAAACATGTACCTACAGCGCGGGAAGAAATGGACGCCCTTACCAATTTTATTGCCGTGGTGGATAATCCTCTTTCCAGCGGCAGTGACAGGGACAACGCCAAAAAGGCCATCCGCCAGGTGCTTACCCAGATCCTGCGGGCTTTTAATAAGTTGGAGGATGTGGATTCTGAGGATGAAGGCACTATGCCTACCAGCCCATATACGCCGGGGGATTATCTGTAAACACGGCAGGCAAAAAAAGAAATGCGGCGGAGACCTACCGCATTTCCTTTTTTTATTATACGAAGACCGTTATTAATTATAACCGGGGTTCTGCTTTAATGCAGGGTTGGTATTTACATTCATCACGTTTAAGCCAATGGGGAATATACTGGTATGGTTATCCGCATCGGGATTTTTATCCCACCAGCTGCCTGAATTGAATTTACCAAAGCGTACCAGGTCTGTGCGGCGGCGGCCTTCGCCCAGGAACTCACGGCCCCATTCGTCCAGCAGCTCCTGTTCTGTGAGGGTGCTGCCACCGGCATCATAGAGGCTGAGGGAACCGGGGGCGTAGTAACGCCTGCGCACGGCATTGAGCAGCGCTGCCGCGGCGGGTTTATCACCGGCCCGGAACTTACATTCTGCCAGGGTGTAATACACTTCTGCCAGCCTTACTTCTACATAATCCGATTCTATTTTATGCGGATCATCGGACGGATAAAGGGGATATTTTATAAAGTACATACCGGAGTTCTGGTCTGCGTGGGTCATGTCTGATTGTTTATCATCCGGCACTTCCCCAGGGCCGTAACTTACCAGCTGACTACCTACTTTACGGTTAAAGATCCCCACCTGGTCACGGATGTAAAGGGTGTAACCGTTGTCACTTTTTACGCTGTCTTTACCGTTGTTGAAGGTGAGGTACCCGAACAGGAACATGCCTTCCCGCTGGCTGTTACCCAGATTTTTGTACAGTTTCAGCCTTACATCGTCCGGGTATTTGGCAAATTTCCGGTACGGTTTGCCCAGCTCGAAAGCGTATTCATTGCCGGCTACATCCCTGCCGGGTTGCAGGGCGTATTTGGGATTCATATCCCCCCAATCTGTAAAGCCAAAATAGGAAGCCGCCTTGAAGGGCGCGCCCCACCAATACATACCACCATCATATTGCCAATGGGTACGGCCAAAAGAACCGGGGAAACCGAAGATCGTTTCGTCTGATTTATCGTTATTCCAGTCGTACGGCGCATCCCAGCGGTCTGCCAGGGCGTAGTTGCCGTATTTGCCATCAATAATATCCTGGCAAACGGCCGCGCAATCCGTGAACCTGTCTTCCCCAATGTAGACCTTCGCATTCAGGTACAACCTGGCCAGTAAGGCCATGGCGCCGGCTTTGGTCCAGCGGCCGGGGAAGGGCTGCACGCCATTGCCGCCTTTGGGGGCAAGATCGGTCAGGGCTTCCTTGAGCTCCTTTTCTATGAACGCAAATGTTTCTTTAGGGGGCGACTGTGGCACGGTGGGCACCTCTCCTTTAGCTTTGGTGATCACTTCTATATTCCGGTATAGGTCAAACAGGCGCAGGTAATACCAGCCGCGCATGGTGCGCAGTTCTGCGATCAACTGCTTAAGCTCCTCCGGTGTCATGGAGAACTTTGCAGGATCCAGCCCTTCGAGGTCCTCTATTGAGTTATTGGCTTGCGCAATGCCCTGGTACAGGCTATTCCAGGCGTTGCTGGTGTAGCTGTCCTGGGAGGTCCAGGTATGATAGTGCAAGCGATAGTAGGTGCCGCCATCGTACCAGTGCCCTTGCCGGTTGGGCGTCATAAGATGATCCGCGGTATTTTCCTGCATCACGAATACATCTCCCCGCACGGTCGAGTATCCGTGCTCGAAGGTGCGCAGGAAAGAGCGGTATACATCGTCTTTGTTCTTAAAAAAGCTGGCGGCGTTCACTTTATCATACAGTGATTCGTCGAGGTTAGTACAGGCCGGCGCCAGCAGGAACAGGCAGCCTGTTATGATATATGTAAGGAGGATGTTCTTTTTCATCTTTACGGGTATTTAGTTATGCCATCAGAAATTGAGCTGTAAGCCAACAAGCAGCTGCATGGTGGATGGGTAATAGTTCTTACTGCCGGCGCCATCCGTGTTGGTGAGGATACCCGGATACAGGCCATTGACCGGGTAAGCTTCCGGGTCTACGCCCTTAAAGCCGGTGAAGGTGGCAAGGTTCCTGCCGGTAGCATATAAACGCAACGACTCAAAATACTTTGACCTGGAATTGATCGTATAACCCAGCGTTATCACATCCAACTTTACGTAATCCCCTTTTTCAATGAAATAGTCATTGAGGAAAGCCAGGGAATTAGGGCCGGTGATATGCGCATTCCTGCCGTAGGCGGATGTGAGCACATTGGTGTTGGCCTGTACGGATTGCAGTCCGTAATAGAAATCATGCACATTAAAGATGTCGTAGCCAAAAGCGCCGCGGAAGTATACGCTGGCGTCCCATTTTTTGTAAGTGAACGTATTTCCCAGGCTGGCGGTAAAGCGTGGCAATCCATTTCCTACTATCTGTTTATCATCATTATTGGCCTGTGTGGAGGGTATTGGCTTGCCGCTTTTATCGTACACCAGGAAATTGCCCTGGTTATCTACGCCGGCATATTTCCACATGTAGAAATTACCAATACGCTCGCCTTCCTGCAGGCGCTGTGCAGTGCCGGGGCTGCCGGGCGCAGGGAGGTTCACTACGTCAATAAAACCCTGGCCATGGTATTGATCATTAGAAAATGAAACAAAGCGGTTGTTATTGCTGGCGCCTGCAAAAGAGGCGGTATAGGTAAAATCCTTTCTATTCACTGCTGCTACGCTTAACTGCAACTCGATACCGGAGTTCTGCATAGAGCCTACGTTAGCATATGTTTGCGTTTGTATGTTGGGCGGTATGGGCACGTTATAGTTACCCAACAGGTCCTGCTGTTTACGCTGATAGTAGTTAATGCTGCCGCTGAACACATTATGGAACAGTACAAAATCGAGGCCCGCGTTCCAGTTATGGGCTTTTTCCCAGCGGAGGTTGTAGTTGATGTTCTGTCCCGGCCCCCATACCTGGTAATAGGAACCATTGATGGGGTAATAGCCGTAACCGGAATACAGGTCCAGCGAGAGGTAGTTACCGAAATCCTGGTTGCCGGTAACGCCAAAGTCGCCGCGTAGTTTCAGCTCATCTATCCAGGTAACCGTTTGCATAAACTGCTCACTGCTGATACGCCAGCCCAGGGAGACCGCCGGGAAGTATCCCCATTTATTATTGAAACCAAATTTGGAAGAGCCCTCATACCGTAAGCTGGCGGTAGCCAGGTATTTATCATTGTAGGAATAGTTCAGGCGTCCGAAAAATGCGATGAGGCGCGAATCGTTTTTGGTGCTGGTCATACCGTTACGCCCTTCCACCTGTTGGTAAATACCATTTCCCAGGTTGTTATAGGTAAAGGCATCGGAGGTAAATCCCCTGTTCTCACCAAATAACTCTGAATACTGGAAATACTGGTAAGAATAACCCGCCAATGCTTTAATGGAATGGCGGGACCTGGTCAATGCATAACTGCCAGTCCATTCAAAGGTCTTCTGATCATTTTTGTCGTATTTCCGGTTGGCAGAGCTTTGCCCACCCTCATTCTTAGCCGCGTAGGTAGATGTAGACGGGCGGAAGAAGAAATCAAAATAATCCCTTGTCTGCTGTCCCAGGGTGATCTGTGTGGAGAGGTTAGGCAGGATATTGAGCTTGACGGTAGCATTCATTTCCAGGAACTTCACTTCCGAGCCGCTGAGCTCTGTCTTTAATCTTTCTACCGGGTTATAGGCTTCCCACCCTTCTGCCATAAAATACCGGTCAGGATTCTGGGGGCTGAAAACCGGCTCTGTAGGATTCAGTGATAAGGCCATATTAAATGCGCCATAATCCGCATCGTTACGTTTAAAATAACGGGGGGCTATATTGAAGCCCATGTTCCATAGCTCATTTTTGGATGTATGATTAAGAGATACGCGGCCGCCGTATTCCTGGCGCCCGGAGCGGATGTCTATCCCCTCTGCCTTGCGGTAATCAATGGTAGCCCGGTAGTTGTTGCGGGCATCGCCACCGGAAAAGGACAAGCTATGTTTTTGCGAGAAAGCCGCTTGCCGGCTGATCTCTTTTGCCCAATCTGTTTTTGCGCCAAAGTCCGTACCGCGGTTGTTCTTTAAGAACTCATCCGCAGAAAGGGATTTGAGCATACGGGTCGGGATATCGAAGGCGGCGTACCCATTATAGGTAACCTGCGGGCCATTTCCTCGGCCACCTTTTTTGGTGGTGATCATGATCACCCCATTGCTGCCGCGGGTGCCGTAAATGGCGGATGCGGCGCCGTCTTTTAATACATCTATTGCAGCTATATCATTCTGGTTGATGTTCTCCAGGTTGCCGCCCGGCACGCCATCTACTACGATCAGCGGCCCCAGGCCGGCATTGCGGGAAGAAATGCCCCGCAGCTGTATGGTAGGATTAGAGTTAGGATCTGCTGTACCGGGATTGGAGATGGTAAGGCCTGCTACTTTGCCCTGTAAGGACATGAGCGGGTTATTGCCGCCCACTGCCAGCAGTTCCTTGTCTGAGACGTGGGTAATGGCGCTGGTCACTTCCCGGCGGTTGAGGGTACCGTAACCCACTACCACGGTCTCATTAAGGCCTACCGCTTTATCATGCATCACAACATTCAACTCCCGCTGGTCGCCGGCTTCTATGATCTGCGTTTCGTAGCCGATAGCTGAGCACTCCAGCGATACTTTCTTATCGCTGCTGACGTTCAGCTTAAAACGGCCGTAGGCATCTGTAATGGTACCTGTTTTAGTACCCCTGATAACAATGGTAACGCCGGGCAGCGGCTCACCACGGGTACTTTTGACGGTTCCGTGGATATCGTATTGCCGCATCACCAGGCTTATGTCCGGCAGGGCGGATGCGCTGTCTGAACGTACGATCAGGAGGGGCGATATCACAATATTGCTGCCTATCTGCTCATATACGAGCGGCTGGTCTTTGAGTAGCAGCGATAAGGTTTCCTTCAGGGTTCTTGTGCCCTGGGGCAGGGAAACATCTGTAATGTCCGCCAGCGCCCGTCTGTTGTAGGCGAATGTGAAAGGCGTAAGCTGCTGTAGCTTTTTCAGCGCCTTTATCAGCGTCTGGTGTTTAAGCTCCAGTTGTACGGTCACATCGTTCAGTGTTTGCCCCATGCTGTTGTGGGCCAATAATACCTGGAAGGAACATGACATCAGGAAGACGGAGAGAATGCTTATTCTCATACACTGTTTCAGTCTTTTTAGATAAGCGGCAGAAGGGTATCCATAACGTGGAGTTATAGCAATAGGACCACTTTCTGCAGTTTTTGCAGAAAAAAACATAGCTTTAAATTGTTTTAAATGATGACCGAATCAATTAAGACGGTACTGCCTTCTTTGTTATAGGCAGGCAGTATGGCAGCCGCTTTGACCTCGCACGTCGAAGCGGTTTTTTTGTGGCGCGTTAGTTTGTATCTGTTTTTTTCATAACGTTAGATTTACAAGTCAATAAAAGATTATCTACATCCCTGGCCGGATAGCAGCACACTATCTCCGCTGATCCGGTATGCAAGATTATTAATGCGTGCAATGACCTTTACTATATCTTCCAGCGGCTCCTGTTTTACGAATGCAGCGGTAATATTACAAGCAGCCAGCGCCGGGCTTTCCAGCACCACCGTTACATGAAAGCGCTGTTCCAGCAGGTGTGCCACTTCCGGCATGGGCTGGTCATCGAACAGGAGGTCCTGCTGTTTCCAGGCAGTGGCCAGGCTTACATCCACCTCCAGCTTTTTAAAAGGCCCCAGGCCGGTTACGGTGACCTGCTCATTGGGCTTTACCATATCAATGCTCCAGCGTCCGTGCTGCACCCGTACTTTGCCACTGGTGACGGTTACCGTTACATCCTTATCCGCGGGGTAAGCCCGCACATTGAAGCTGGTGCCCAGCACTACTGTTTTTATGCTGCCGGTATACACCACAAATGGGCGCGTGACATCCTTCCTGATGCTGAAGAATGCTTCGCCGGAGAGGTGTACACCTCTTTCGCCAGCGGTAAAACTATTTTTGTAGTCCAGGGTGGAGCCTTCGTTCAGCAGCACCTTACTACCATCCGGCAAAACCAGGTAAGCATGCACAGGCATTGCCGGTACTGCGGGCGTTGTTACCCGTGCCACTTGCTTTACGGGGGCGGGGCGCTGCCAAAGCAGGCCTATGCCGGTTACAACCGCTCCCAGCACCACTGCCGCAGCTACCCAAGGCCATAGGCGCCGCCTGCTTTTGTCCGCTTGTACGATGGCCCTGAAAATACTGTCTGCACGGACAGGGTCTTGCTCCTGCTCCGGCCAATCCTGTTCCCAACCCTCTCCTATCAATGTGCGCAGTTCCTCGTCATAATCCGGATGGCCGATATAAGTTCTCATTTCCGCCACCTCTTCCGGGGTGAGCGTTTTGTCCAGGTAACGCCTAAACAGGTATGCAAACCTTTCATGCGTCTGCATTACACGATCATTTTAAGTAAAAAATAGCGCCTGCTTGCCGGGGCTTTATAATAAGACTGTGAAAAAGCAAAAGAGGAGTATATGTTCAGAAAATATTTTCCAGGAGCCATGATCCCAGGATAATGCTATTAATGTAGGGTGTAATATGCTGGCGGATAACCCGCAGGGCGTGTACAAGGTGGGTCTTAACGGTATGCCGGGATATGTTGAGCGTATGGGCGATCTCCCCGTGTTTCATACCATGATGGCGGCTGAGGTGGTAGATGTGCTGCTGCCGGGGGGATAACTGGGAAAGGGCATCTTTTAACAAGAGCTGGTGCTCTTTTTCCAGGAGGGATAACTCTGCGTTATTGCCGGTATCCGGCGCGGCGAGCTGCACTGCTTCCAGGGTCTGTATTTCGCGGGCCTGCTGTTTCATCATATCAAACATACGGTGGCGGGCAATGGCGTAGAGCCATGCGTTGAAATTCTCTACGGCGGGCAGGTCTTTACGTTTGAGCCATACTTTCAGGAAAACATCCTGCACTACCTCATCTGCCAGGGAAGTATCTTCAGACAGGCGCAGGGCGTAGCTGTATATTTTCCCCCGGTAACGGTCAAACAGCGAGCGGAATGCCGTTTCATTGCCGGTGGCGACGCCGGCGAGCAGACTCAGTTCACTTATATTTTGGTTCTCTCCCATGTGTTTTCTTAACGCGGATAGTGGAATATCTATAACTGCTGCAATGGGAATAGGTCAGCAATTTTTGCGATATGATCTTTGGTTTTCTAAGAGTAAGATAGAAATTATTTTCTAATTGTCAGAGCGTTTAAAAATCAATTACATAGCCTTCCCGTTATCATTGGCACCCTGAAAAAAAATACCGGATATGTTTGCTACCTTGGATGATACAGTACGTGCAATCATGGCGATGGTTGTAAAATAACGGCTGTAGAAAAAATGGCTACCATGAATAATCCCAATGGCATTACCATTCATGCCTGTAAATATGGCGTAAAAGAAACGATCGATCGTTTGCAGGCCTCTTTAACAGCAAAAGGCGTAAAAATATATGCAAGGATAAACCAGCAAGATGAACTACAGCAAGTTGGCCAGACCATCCCGCCGCTGGAATTTATTCTATTTGGAAACCCCAAAGCCGGCGGCCCTGTGATGGCAGAAAGCCCGGTAGCCGCCCTTGATCTGCCGCTGAAAATTGTGGCCTGGGAGGATGAGCAAAAAAAGGTATGGCTGGCATATAATGAAGCCGGTTATGTGCAGCGCCGTTTCTCTTTGTCTGACGCTGTTGTGCGCCCGCTGCATTTGGAAGGGCTGGTGGCGGAAGTGGTATTATAACAGGTGTTTCTTAAACCGTTTTGCCAGGAGGCCGGTGGCTAATGCAGGATCAATATCTGCTACCAGCACGCCGGTGCGGCCGTATACTTCGTGCGCGATGCAGGTACCATCCGGGGCTATTATCGCGCCGGCTGATTCCGGAAAACGGGAGGCGTAGTTGGCACTGGCGAAGTAAATGGTATTTTCCAGCGCCCGCATCATGATCGCTTTTTCGTAGTAGGGATTGTTTTTGTGGCCCCATTCTGTTAACTGCGGCCCTGCTGTATCACTGCCATTAAAATGCGGATGGAATACGATGACGGCATCCCGCTGGGCGGCCCATCTTACAGATTCCGGGTAGCGGAACCCTTCATGGCAGATGGTAATACCGAACTTCAGGCCGTTCACTTCAAACATGGTACGCGCTGTACCGGCTATCCAAAGGTTATCTTCTGTGGGGTCTAACTGGTTTTTTGTCTGGAAGCCTAATATTTCTCCTTTATCGGATACAACATAGGCCAGGTTCAGATAGGCGTTTTCATGCGGCCAGTCCATGGGCACAATGATGGCGATATTATTGGCTGCGGCAATAGCGCATACTTTATCCAGGGCTGCCTGTAGTTTTTCCGGCGAGCGGTCTTCCGGCGGATAGGGCATGCCAGGGTAGCCGGGCAGGTAAGATTCCGGGAAACAGATGATGACTGCCTGCTGTTGTGCAGCCTCCTGCGCCAGCTTTTCGAGCCAGTACAGGCCATCATTCATAGATGTTGGGATGGGTGGGGAGGCTAAGGCTATTTTCATGATCGTGCACAGATTAGTGCTGTAAATTTAATACAGGCGGCGTAATATTCCTGCAGCGATGTATGTCTTCGCTTGCTCAACGGCATTTTCTAAAGGGATGTTTTAGCCAATGGAAAAATGGCTTGTGACCGCTTTGGACCATCAGTGCTCCTACATAAGACTGTATATGTTTTACGCCGGAAGCGGCAATCTCTACTTCGCTTAGGCCAACAGTAGCCTGGTAAAGATCTATGGTAACAAACTCAGGTATAAACGTGTCGTCAAGGCGCAGCTCCGTTGTTTCATAACCAATACAATGGACGGAGAGGGTAAACCCTGACTTAAAAAACTTAGCCGGTATGTTGATACGGAAGTTTCCATTGGCGTCCGTAGATGCTCCAATGATGCTTGAATCCTTCAGGACAACGGTTACACCGGGAATGCCCACCTTGGTATTACTGTTAACGACCTTTCCTTCATAGGCCCGCATCAAAACCGCCTTGTCTTTTTTTGTGTCTGGTGTTTGTTCCGTAGTTGCAACTGGTTGCCCGGCCTTACTGCTACCCGGCGTAACGGCTGCTATAAAGGAAGCCAGCAATGCTGCGGGGAGGAAGGCACGTTTTGGCGGCGCGGAGGCTACCAGTTCACGATTGAGTTGTGCGCTGCTGACACGCCCGCAAAGACCGGTTCCATTGTTGAGGATGTTAAAGACCGCGTTATCTGACATCAGGGATAAGTCTACTACTTTCTTTTGACAATGTGCGCAGAAGCGGCCATTGCCGGCCGGTGACATTTCATTCCATGATTGCATACATGGTTCCGGGATGGTAAGTATAAGGGATGTTTTTTTTCTCATAGTGTGTTAAATATAGGACTTGCTTTCAATGCTGCAGTGAACTTTATTTTATTTTTCGTTTATGGAATTGACTAGATTCCGGCATCGTCCCGCCACATTTTTATTAGCCGCAAATGGCCCACAGCGGGTTAAATCACTGTTACTGAACTTATCAGGTTTACCGCCTGCATAAAATTCCGTAAATTCAGTAAAATCCATGGTTATGATCATTATACATGACATCTTTATCTGCAAACCCGGTAATGCCTCTAAGCTGGCTAAACTGTTTAAGGAGGTAATGTCCGGCCAAAAAGAATTTGTAAACATTATGACGGACATGAGCGGCCAATACAATAAGGTCGTATGTGTAACCCAGTTTGAGAGCCTCACTGCTTTTGACCAAAGCTGGGAAAAAATGAAAGAGGAAACGGAAGAAAATAAGAAGATGGCCGAAAAAATGAAAGGTTATCATGAACTGTATCTGACCGGCAGCCGGGAGATATATAAGACCTGGTGATTAAGCCGGCTTTGTTCCACAAAAAAGAGGCGCTGATACCAGCGCCTCTTTTTTGTTTGTAACCAACCGCCCACTCAAAGCTTAACCACCCTGAATGTTGTTGTTTGCTGTGCGTTTTCCAGCTTTATAATGTAGGTACCGCCTACAAGGGAACTGATATCCCTATTGATCAGTGTCTCTCCTTCGCGCAGGTTCCATTGCCTTACTACATTGCCCCGCATATCCAGCACGGTCAGCGTTCTATATACCGCTGCTTTTAGCGATATCACCAGCCGGCCGGTGGTGGGGTTGGGATACAGGATAGCCGCCTTTGCTGCTGTTGTGGCAGGCGGCAGCTTTGTGTATACCATCCTGGCAGCGGAGGAGGCGCCACTTGTATCCACGGCGCAGTTATCGATACTGAACCAGTTATACTTAAACGTGCCGGTTGCTACGTGTAAGCCTGTGTAGGTGAGCGCCGGCAATGTCATGGTATCTGTAATGGTTTGCCAGGCGCCGCCGGTGTTGGGCACATCAATAGTACCAAAGTTAAATCCGCTATGCCCTACCCAGATCTGTGCGGGCGCTGTGGTGGATACCCGTACGCTGACCTTGTACCTGCCGGCTACGGGCACGTTTAAGGTGCTGTAGGCAAACCAGTCATTTACATGCAGGTTGGTGAAGTTCTGGCCGCCGCCAATATCTGTACAGGCCTGCAGGTAAGGACCCGTGGCGCGGTTGGAGGCACTTTCCGCTTCATATTTGTAATTCACGGTACAGGTGTAACCTGTTGTTACATCCGCGGTAGCAGACAAACTGCCGCTGGAAACGGTGATCACATAATTGCCCGCGGTGCTGCCGGCGGTGAAAACACCGGTGTTGCTGATACTGTTACCCGTGCCGGTCACGGACCAGGCGGGGGTAAAGGCAAATACACTGTCGCGCTGATCATAGCCGGTAGCGGTAAACTGCTGGGAAGCGCCCAGCGGCACCGTAATGCTATCCGGCGTTAATACGATCCGGGTTAGTACCGGTACCGGTATTACGGTGGCTATGGCCGTATCGCTTATGCTGCCCTGGGTGGCCCTTACGGTATAAGTACCATTGGCGGAGCCGGTGAAAAGGCCATTGGCATTGATGGTACTACCGCCGCCGGATACAGACCATACGGGCGTTACCGCATAGATGCTGCTATCCTGGCCGTAGCCGGTTACGGTGAATTGTTTGGTTTGGCCAGTATTCATGGTTACGGTATCCGGTTTTACCACCATACGCGCCAGCGAAATGGAATCCGCGCGGATAAACCGCAGCCAGTTAAAGTTAAAGCCATCTTTATTGGCGGTGATGCGGATGGTCTTTTGTCCGGGTAGCAGCCGGATAGGCGCGGAGGTAACAGTGACCCATTTTTGCCAGCCGCCGCTTGCAGGGAGGCTTACTGTTTGCAGGATGGTGGTATCCAGCTGTATGTTAAGGCTGGAAGCGCCGTTTACTGCTACGCGGAACTGTATGCGGTATTCGTTACTGTCCGGTACGTCAATATCGTATTCAAACCACGTGCCGGCGCCAATGTAGCTAACATCCAGGCCGCCGCCTGTATCAGCAGCAGGCTCTGTACAACAGGCGTTGCCGTTATCAAAATTCTCTGCCTCTATTTTAACGGGAATAGGTTTGTAGTTGGTGGGGCGAAGGGTAACGTTGGCCGTTCCTGATTTTGTAACGCTATCTACCGTAACAGTAGCGGTAACCGTACCGGATACATTCAGCGTAGCCAGGCCGCCAGCCGTAATGCTGTTGCCAGCGCCGGTAATGCTCCATACGGGCGTAGCGGTCATCACCTGGTCATTCTGATCCAGCACCTTAGCGGTGTATTGCTGGGTTTTACCTGCCAGGAAGGTGATATCTGCCGGTGTTACCATTACGGTATCCACTACGGGCGTGCCCAGGCCTTTCTGGTAGATGCGCACATAATCCACCGTCATGCTATCCGGCCAGTCTGCTTCTACGATGTTGCCACCCATACCGCCGCCGATGGCCACATTCAGGATCAGGAAGAATTTCTGGTCAAAGGGCCAGTCTTTCCAGTCTGTATGTGGATTGGCGTATGTGAGCACATGTATGGTGTCATAGGTGAAGCTGATAGAGTCTGCGGTCCATTCCATGCTATAGGTATGGAATACGGTGTCTGCATCCATGAGGCGCTTGTTGGCGGAGATCTGGCCACCGTTGGTCCAGTTGTGGCTTTGGGTATGTACGGTGGAAAGTACGGTACCGAAGTTATTGCCTACATGCTCCATCACATCCAGCTCACCGCTAGCTGGCCAGCCACCATATGCGCTGCTGGTGGGCATGAGCCAGATAGCGGGCCAGGAGCCGCGGGCGCGGGGCAGCTTAGCCCTCACATCTACCTTACCATAGAGGAAATCCATTTTGCCCTGGGTAATGAGGCGGGCAGATGACCAGGGCTCATTGGGGTTGCCGGTGGGGAAATCCTTTTTGCCTTTGATGATGAGATTACCATTCTTTACGCGGGCGTTATCATGCGTAGCATCTGTATACACCTCCTGCTCTCCGTTGATCCAGCCTTTGGGCTGCGGGTCTATTTTCCATTTGGTAGCATCGGGCACGCCATCTGTGCTGAATTCATCATTAAAGATCATGGTCCAGTTGGGGTTGCCTTCAAACACCACGTTGCCTTTTACTACATAGGCGTTCACGTTGGCATTGACCAGTTCCTGGCCAGATACAGACAGTTTAAGCGTAGCGCGGGAGTAATTAGCCGCTGAGTTGCCACTAAGCGTAATACGGGCGGTGGTATCATTTACGCGTGTTACGTTGCCGATGCTTACGCCTGGCGGCAGATTATCAGCCACCCAGTTAGAAGCTGTTAAAACGGAGCTGTATACGCCATTACGCAGGGAGGCGGTAAGCGTGGCGCCGTTCTCGTGGCCCATGGCAATGCTGGTGTCCTTCAGGTTCACCGCAGTAGCGTTAGGGGCTTGTACCAGGTCGAAATAGAGGGTGCCATTGGCTTTGCGGCCATCAATGTAATGCACTTCCACGCGGTTAAAATCTGTTCTGTTCTTTACGCTCTGGAAGTTAAAGGAGGCTTCTTCCCAGTGATTGATCTGGCTGACCTTGTAGGTGAAGTACACCGCTTTTCCGTAGTCGTTGTTGTGCTGCAGCTTAAACATGATCTCATCTTTTGTAGTGGCGTATACCATCATTTTGAATACGCTGTTGCCGGAGAGATCAAAGGAATCTGTGAGGGTGCAGCCTGCGGTCATGTACTCGAAGCAGGTAGTGTCTTTAATGAATTTGGCTACCAGGGGGCTGGTGTTTACGCCGGAGATGCTGGGATTAGGGACGCCAAACTGGACCTTGCCGGTAGTGGTGGCGCCGGCGTAATAGTCCCATTTGCCGGAGGCGGGGCCGTGGCCTTCAAAATCATCTAATAAAAGGAATTGCGCCTGGAGCCTGCCACAGCATAGCAAACCCAGGAGCAACACAAAGAGTGTTGAACTGTTTCTCATAACGTTTCATTTTTGGATTAATGGGCCAGCACGGTGGTTTATCGCGCTGGCCCGGGTTTTCTGATCTTACATGGGAAAAGTTTCAGGCTATAGGATCATTGGCTGTATTATTGGTCAGAGGTTTGGATTGACGATAGCGTCTACGCCGGGTATGGGCATCCAGTATTTATCCTGGGTGATGGGCGTGGTGACCTTCATATCGCCGGGGTCTTTATCTGCGTTGGCGGCAGCCACCTGATCCAGGCGTACCAGGTCGAACCAGCGGTTCCACTCACCCGCAAACTCCCAGGCCCTTTCCTGCACTACGGCTGCGGCAAAGTCCGGACCGGACATACCAGCCGCCAGGTCCGGCAATCCTGCACGGGCGCGTACCGCATTCACGGCCGCATATGCATCTGCGTTAGGCGTACCGGCAGCGCGTGCCTGCGCTTCCGCATAAATAAGCAGCACATGCGCATAACGGATCATGATCACCGGGTTATTGGACATATACACGGCTTTATCGCCGGGTTGCTGGATAGTGAACTTCTTATAATAGGGATGTTTGGTGGTAGTTTGCTGCCAGGTAATGGTCTCCCCCCCTACTACAAACGCTGTAGAGAAGGTAGCGTCTTTACGGGGGCCGGCGGGGAAGTTATTAAAGAACTTCAGCTCCGGGAAGAAATCACTCCAGCCGCCTTCATTTTCCGGCATGGTAGAGAGGCCGTAGAAGGAGTTGTAGGTAGACCATTGCCCGCGGGTAAACAGGGTAAATACATCCTCCACCGTGCCTCCGGCAAAGATCTTCAGGAAACCATCCTGATAAAGATCAAATTTATATGCGGCCTTATTGTCGATCACCTCTTTGGCCTTAGCGGCAGCCAGGGCGTATTTGGACTGATCTTTCAACGGCCAGCCGGCTTCTGTAAGATACACATCTGCCAGCAATGCTTTGGCTGCGCCTTTGTTGGACCTTCCCGGATCGCGCTTGGTATCCGGCAGCCATTCTTCCGCACGTTTCAGGTCTTCTTCTATGAGTTTGTATACTTCCGCAGGCTGGCTTTTTTTGAGCGTGAGATAAGCCGGATCATACACTTCTGAAGGGATGATAGGCACCTCGCCCCAGAGCCGTGTAAGCCAGTAGTAACAAAGCGCGCGCAGGAAGCTGGCTTCGCCTACGATGGTATGGATGTCTTTTTCTGTACCATCTTCTACCGCCTCGTAATTGTTGATGATGTTCGTAGCGGATTGTATGGTTTTATAACAGCCCAGCCAGATGGGTGTAATGCGGCTGTTAAGCGAGGATACGTTGAAGAGGTCAAATTCGCGGAACTCCTCTTTGTTGGAGCCAGAATGGGTGGTCAGATCATCGCCGCCCATGGTCATGGCTATCTGCGATACGCTGGTAAAACCGCTGGTCCATGGCACCAGCAGGCTGCCGTATGCGCCGGTAAGGGCGGATTCCAATCCTGCCTGGCTGCTGAGGGCAGCAGCGCCGCCTACCAGGCCCCGGGGATTTTCCGTTAACTCTTTACTGCAGCCGGCCATCAGCAACAGGCAGGCTGCCAGGTATATGCGTTTCATGTAGAATCGTTTGGTCATGTGCATGAGATTTTAGAAACTAAGCGTAACACCGCCGGTGATGGTCTTTGCATTTGGATAAGAGCCAAAGTCTATGCCCTGGCGGATATCGCCGTCCGCAGAATTTGCCTCCGGATCTATACCACTGTAACCGGTGAAGGTGAGCAGGTTGGTAGCGCTTACAAATACTTTTATACCCAGCGCGTTCTTCAATTTGGACTTAGGTATATCATATGCCAGGCTCAGGTTCTTGAGGCGTACGAAATCTGCTTTTTCCAGGAAGCGGGTGCTTTGCGTGAAGTTCTTGTTGGTGGAACTGAAGGCCGGTATATCAGACGTTTCGTTCACGCCGGGTATGTAGCGGTCTTTGATATCCACCAGGGTAGCTTCGCGCGCATCGCCGCCATAGTACATGGCTGCAGCTTTGTTATAGTTCAGTTTATCAAACCCAAACAGGCCCAGGAACAGGATGTTAAGGGTAAAGGCTTTGTAGGTGACCGTGTTGCTCCAGCCCAGGGAGGTACGCGGTATGCCGGTGCCTATTACGCCATAGTCGCTGGCATCGATAGCGCCATCGCCGTTCAGGTCTTTGTAGCGGGCATCGCCAGGTTTGGCGGCAAATTCCGCTGCTTTAGCATCGCCGGGTTTCCAGGTGCCCAGGTAGGTAAGGCCCCAGATAGCGCCCAGCGGCTGGCCGGGCATTACCACAAACTCTGACTGCGGCGACATACCACCGCCTATTTTACGGGTGTTGGGATCGAAGATCATCGTTTTATCTTCCCCAATGTATTGTACGTTGTTTTTGATAAAGGACACGTTGAAGGCAGTGTTCCAGGCGAAAGCGCCTTTTTTGATCATATCTCCTTCAATGGAAAACTCCCAGCCTTTATTCTGTACGTTGCCCACATTACGGGTGATACTGTTGCCGCCAAGGTAGAGGGGCAGCGTTTCTGTGAGCAGCAGATCGCGGGTGTCTTTTATGAAGTAGTCTGCGGCGATAGAGATACGGTTGTTAAATAAGCCGATATCCAGCCCTGCGTTCTTCTGCTCTGTGGTTTCCCATTTCAGGTCCGGGTTGCCGATGTTACCCAGGATGATGCCGTTCAGGAAAGTGGAATTATTATAAGAAGCGATCCTGTTGGAGTAAGAAGAGAAGGTGCTGTACGGATTCACGGCCTGGTTACCGGTTAAGCCCCAGCTGGCACGCAGTTTTAATAAGCTAAGCACCGGTACCTCCTGCATAAACGGCTCATTAGATACTACCCATCCCGCAGATACGGAAGGGAAATAGCTGTACTTATTGCTGCCTGCAAATTTGGAGGAACCATCGCGCCGGAGGGCGGCTGATACGAGGTACTTATCGGCGTAGCCATAGTTTACACGGCCAACCAGGGAAAACAGCGCCCATTTGGAATAGCCTGATGAAGGGCTGCCTGCCGTGCCTTGCGTAAGGTTATTCCACATAAAGTTTTCGTACACCAGGTTGGATGCGCCGGCAGATACATAATCGTAGGTAGATTGCTGGTATTCTGTAACGGCCGTTATATCCAGGCTGTGCACATTGTTAAACACCTTGCGGTAGTTGAGCGTGTTGGTGTTCTGCAAACGGATCTCTTTATTGGAGCGCAGGCTGCTGGTAGCGCTACCGGAGTTGGTGACCTTACCGGCAAAACTTTTGTTATCGTAACCCAGGTAGTTAGCGCCGTATTGCAGGTTAAAGCTTAAGCCAGGCAAGAGCTCAAAGCGGAAGCCGCCAATCATGTTGGCCAGCATACGGTCTGTTACCGCCAGGCGGTCTGTGGTCAGCGCCAGCGGATTAAAGGACAGGGAGCCTACGGGATCTTTGGTGGTAAACTTACCATCGGCCTGGTACACCGGGGTGGTAGGCGACCAGGTGATAGCCTGCGCCAGAGGGCTGCTGGGCCCATCTGCCGGGATATCCACATTCTGCGCTTCGCTGTAGGAGCCGGTAATGTTCAGGAAAGCAGACACCCTGCTGGAGAGGTTGGCGTTGATGTTGGAACGGAGGGTATAGCGTTTGTAGAATGAATTATTGATCACCCCATCCTGATCCAGGTAGTTGCCGGAAATAAAATAACCTGCTTTATCACTGCCACCGGAAAGGCTAAGCAGGTATTCCTGGCTGGGCGCGGTGCGGAAGATCTCATCCTGCCAATTGGTGCCGCCTTTGGCGCGATAGTCTGCCACCTGCTGATCCGTAAAAGGTTTGGTGGTGCCTACAGCTTCCGCATGCGCGTTGGCGGTTTCTGCAAAATCGCCGGCATTAAGCAGGTCCAGTTTTTTGATGACCTGTGAAGAAGAGAAGCGGCTGGTGAAATTCACTTTCAGGCCACCCTTGCTGCCTTTTTTAGTGGTAACGATAATTACCCCATTGGAACCGCGGCTGCCATAAATAGCGGTAGCAGAAGCATCTTTAAGCACCTGTACGGACTCGATATCATCCGGGTTGATGGAGAAGAACTCTGCCCCTACAAAACCGTCTACTACGTAGAGCGGACTGTTATCCCCGTTGATGGAGTTGGCGCCACGGATACGGATCCTAACGCTGCCGCCGGGAGAGCCGGCCGCATTGGTTACCTGTACGCCGGCAGCGCGGCCCTGCAGTACCTGGTCCAGCCGGTTCACCGGCTGGTCTTTAAACGCTTTGGCAGATACGGTGGTAATGGAGTTGGTGAGGGAGCCTCTTTTTTGTTCTCCATAGCCCACTACCACCAGCTCGTTCATATTGGAGGCGGCGGACTGCAGGGTAACCGGCAGTTCTGTTTTTCCGCCCACCAATATTTCCTCTTTATTATAGCCGATGGATGAAACTACCAGCACCGCATTGTCATCCGGTACGGTAATGGTATACTCGCCGTTGCCGTTGGTCACCACGCCCCTGGCCGTGCCTTTTACCTGCACGGTCACCCCGGGCAGGGGCTCCCCTTTTTCGTTCACGATCTTTCCCTTTATTTCCCGTTCCGGCGGTGTGTTGACGGGCGCTGGCAAGGCAGGTTTCCGTTTAACGATGATCATTTTATCTGTGATAGTATAGGTAAGCGGCTGATCCTGGAAGCAGGCGTCCAGCGCCTGTTGCAGGGGCACGCCTTTCAGGTCCAGGCTTACTTTACGGCCTTGCAGCAGCTGCTCGTCCGTATAGAGGAAGGCGTACCCTGTTTGCTTCCTGATCTCTTTAAAAACCTTGTCAAGGGAAATGTTACGTTGCGAAAGGGTAACTGTTTGTGCATACCCGGCCGCATGTACCTGCAGCAGGGTAATGGTCATCAAAAGCACCGTTAATTTCATGATCAGTAACGTTTTTACTAATAATCGTGGAAAGTTTTTGCCCCAGGCATGGCATAGCAGCCCGCTTTGGGAAAAAAGCGTCAATTGCATACATTTGTATGGTTTGGGTAAATAATGAGATTGCCGTAAGCGATTGTAGTTATAAGCCCGAGCGTTTCCGGGAGCGGTGCGAACGCCCCCGGTTTTTTTTGGCCCTTATAAAACTGGTAACGGGATAGATATTAAGGACTCATAAAAATCAGTTTTTAAAAACGTGGCGAATAGATCAGGGCGATACGATCAATTGTTTCCCCTTTATTTCGAAGTGTACTTCTCCTGTCAGTTCCATCATCTTTAACACCTGTGATACCGGCACATTCCGGGGAATGATACCCCTGAAGTGGGCGGGCACGGGCGCTTTATAGACCACTTCCACATCGTACCAGCGGGCGATGAGGCGCATGGCGGATTGAATATCATTCCCTTCCAGCTGGATAAACCCGTTTTTCCAGGCTACTGCTTCTTCTGTATTTACGTTATCGTGCAAGGCCAGCGTATAGTCCTGCTTATTGAGGCTGGCGCCCTGGCCGGAGCTCAGCCGTTTATGGCTGTTGCCGCTGCTTACCTGTACAGCGCCTTCCAGCAGGGTGGTCTTTACCAGCGCCTCATCATCATAAGCCATGATATTAAAGTGGGTACCCAGTACGGCCACTTCCATACTGTCTGACTGACTGGTGAGCACATTTACTTTGAATGGTTTAGCGGCGTTGGCGGCCACTTCAAAATAGGCTTCGCCTTTTAGCTGCACCAGCCTGGTGCGCCCGTTGAATGCGGTGGGATAGCGGAGCGTGCTGGCAGCATTGAGCCATACCCTGGTGCCATCCGGCAGGGTGACCTGGAACTGGCCGCCCCTTGGCGTGCGCAGGGTATTGTAGCGGATATTGCCGGTCGTATTGCCTGCCTGGGAATACAGCAGCTGGCCGGCGGCCGGTTTGGTGATGCGGGTATCGCCCTGTTGGGCCAGCGTACCGCTGCCGGTGCTATCCAGCGGTACTTCTGTACCATCTGCCAGCACCAGTACGGCTTTATTGCCGCCGGGGGCTACATCATTCGCAGGCGCGGGCGTTTGTGTTACCGCCACCGTGGGTGCGGCCGGCTGTTTACGCAGCTGCCAGTACACCCCACTGGCTAACAGCAACAGCCCTACGGCTATAGCGGCGGCCATCCAGGGGCGGCGGGAGCGCATAGGCACTATTTTACCAACCGGCATTTGCTGCGGATGATCAGCTGCCAGGATGCGGCTGGCGACCTGGTCCCAATAAGTTTCGTTGTAATCCGGCGTGGCGGCGGGCAAGTCTTTTTGCAGCAGCAGTTCCACCTCACGGGCGGTGTGGCCCGTCTGGTCTGCGTTGATCAGCTCAGACAATTCCTGTAATTCCTCCGTGGTGGCTGCCTGTTGCGCTACCTGCCCAACCAGGTACGCTAAGCGTTGCTCTATTGACAATTTGTATCTGTTTTATAGTTTAATGCAGTGAACGTGGTCATTCATCTAACGTGGCATTAAAATCCCCCTTATAATAACAGACGCGTAAGCGAAAGTTTAGGACCTATGGTTTTGAAAAAATATTTTCAGACACGTAAACACCACAGTATCAATATCGGAAAGAAATAACCGGACAACTCCAGGTGTTTACGTATAGCCTGCAGGGAGCGGACCAGGGAATTTTTGACCGTATTGGGGGAGATAGACAGCTGTTTGGCAATTTCCGGTATGCGCAGGCCCTGTTCCCGGCTAAGCAGGTAAATACGTTTAGCCTGGGGCGGCAGCTGCGCTACGGCCAAACCTACCTGCTGCATCATGGAGGTAAATACCATTTCCTCTTCCGTGGCGCTGGCCGGCTCCGCACCGGGATAACGGGCAGCCATTACATCCATGGCCTTATCATGTACGGCCTGTTTGCGGAGATAAGAAAAAGACTGGTAAAATACGATGCGCAGCAACCAGGAGCGGGGGTTCTCTATCTCTGTAAGTTTATCGCGGCTGAGCCAGAGGCGCAGGAAGGTTTCCTGGATAATATCTTCTGTAACGGCGGCTGTTTTGGTAACATGCTGCACCAGGGGGCGCAGTTGGGGCACATAGCGATGGAAGAGCCTACGGAAAGCGGTTTCATCGCCTTCCGATATCAGTTGAAAAAGTTCCTTATCGTCATTTGGATCCACATGCATGACGGACGCCCCCCGCTAATGTAGGAAAATTTAATTTCCGGCAGGAGGGAAATTCCGTACTATAGTAACCGTTGTTGCACCGCGGCCATAATGAGCTCCGCGCTGTTATTGACCTTGAACTTCTGCAGCAGGTTGCGGCGGTGGGTATCTACCGTTAGCGGGCTCAGAAGCAGCTGCTCTGCTATAGCGGCGGTGGTCTTTCCTTCTGCCAGCAGCTGCAGGATCTCTTTTTCCCGTTTGGTAATGGTGGGTATTTCTTTAAGCGCTGTTTTGGAGGGGCGGGTCATGATCTCCTTTACCTCGCGGCTAAAGGCGATCTCGCCGTTCATTACATCCCGTATGCAGCCCAGCAGCTCCTCCGCGGAGGCATTTTTTAACACATAGCCACTGGCGCCGTTCTGCAATACCTGCAGGATGATACTTCTCTCTACCTGGTTACTGAGGGCCAGCACCAGGGTATCCGGCGACTGGGCTTTGATCTCCTTACACAATTCGATACCATTGATATCCGGCAGCATAATATCCAGCAGGACCACCTGTACCTCGTTCCCTTTGAGGAAGGAGAGGAAATCTGTTCCATTGGTAAAACTGACGGATACGCCAAAATCGGGTTCCTGTCTTAACAAGGCCTTGATACCTTCTATGACCACCGGGTGATCATCTACAATGGCCAGTATGATATTATTATCCTTCGACATTCAACTCAATATTAATAACCGTGCCTTCATTGATGGTGGAAGATACTTCTAATTTTCCTTTCATATACTCTACCCTGTTACGGATATTGCTGAAGCCTATGCCCTTATGCTGATGCAGCTTATTTACATCAAACCCTTTTCCATTATCCTCTACGGTGATGAAGAACATTTTATCGTTCTGGCTGCATTGCAGGATGATCCTGGAGGCCTTTGCGTGGCGGAGGGCATTGGACAGGGCTTCCTGGATAATACGGTAAATGGCCACCTGCGCTGACATGGGCATACCGGAGTCAATAGAGAATGCCTGGAACTCTATCTGCATCTCTGTGGTCATCATAGATTCGCAGAGGTCTTTGAGCGCTGTTTCCAGTCCGAATTTCAGCAGGCTTTCCGGCATCATGTTACGGGCAATACGGCGCAGCTCGTGTACAGATTGATCCAACTGATCGATCACGCCTTCCAGCTTGTTGTAGTGGAAGCCGTTCGTTTCTTCGCCTGCATGGCCGGATAGTTTGATCTTAACGGCGGCCAGCATACCGCCCAGGCCATCATGCAGATCGCGGGCTACGCGGCTACGCTCTTGCTCCTGCCCTTCCAGCAGGGCCTGCGCCATATGCAGCTGCTGTTGCTGCTGCATTTCCTTCATCTGCTGGTGGTGGTTGATCTCTTTTTGTGCGGCCAGCTTTTGTTTGTTTTTATAGTAATACCACAGGAATGCGAAGGTGATCAGGAGGAAGAGGCTGAGGCTGCCCAGCAGCCAGTTGGTCAACCGTTGATTACTTTCCCGGAGGGCGGCTTTTTGTTTAAATGCCTCCAGCTCTGCTATCTTTTGCTGGTTTTCCGCATTATGGAATTTTACTTCCAGGGCGTTTACATCACTGACCAGCTTACTGCTGCTTACACTGTCGCTCAGGGCAGCGTATTGCTTTAGCCATTGGTAAGCGGGTTTCATATCGTTGAGGCCCACATAGGTCTCTGCCAGGCCATAACACAGCTGCAGCCGGTTGGCGGTGAGCGCCATGAATTCCTTTTTGCCGGTTAAATTCAGCAATACATCCCGGGCATCTGCAAAACTTTTGCGGTTATAGAGCGCATAGAATTTCTGCAGCAGCAAACGCTGCTCCGGGTAGGCTTCTTTTAGCTTGCGCGCAAGGGTGATACCTTTTTCTATCTGCACCAGCGACTCGTCAAATTTCTCCGCCACGGTAAGGTACATGCCTGTGGCCGCGTAATAATCCAGCCAGGCATCCGATTCTGGATAAGGGGTAAGCAGTATGCGGATGCTATCCAGGAAGGGTTTTGCTTTATCGCTCTGGCCAGACAGCACGTAGTTTTCTGACAGGGTATGATAGGCAGGCAACAGTTGTTCCGCCGGCGCATGGGCATGTCTTAACACATCTATCGCGCGGAGGATGTAGGGCTCCGCCTGGGGGAACTCTACCAGGTTTTTAAAGGCAATGGCCAGGTCCAGGTAGTTCTTGCCAACGTATATGCTATCACCGGCCTCGCGGGCCAGCGGGATGGCTTTGTTCAGGAGAATGTCCGTATAGGCCTTATGGTCGTCCTTTAGCTTTTGCAAAACGGCATAGTTATGCCAGCATTTGGCGCGGAACAGGGAAGCCTCTTTTGTTTTGAATGCTTTGAGCAGGCTATCTGCCTGTAGATAGCTGCGGGCAGCTTCGTCTATATGTGCCCTGCCCAGCACATGGGCATGATAGTAGCCATAGATGGCCAGCAGCCAGGGATCATTATGACTGAGCTGTAAGCCCTGCTGCAGGTATTGGTTAGCCTGGGTACTATCTTTAGCGGACCAGTATTCTGATAAAAGGAAGCTGGCCTTTGCTTTTTCTGCATCCGGGTTATTGGACTGCAGCCGGTTTTTGAGGCTGTCTGCATAACGTTGCTCATTCAACGGCAGTACCTGCGCATAGCTGCAAAACGCTACACAAATAAGGCAACAGGTATAAAAGAGTTTAACCATAAACGTAAAAATGCAATATAGTTTTTAACTTTTCCGTAGAAAAGTGATGGGATGGGGCCTACAATTATTTAGCCCCGGCGGCAAGGCCAGGGCTAAATATGGTGATATTAAACAGTGGATGCTGTTTATTTATAATTGAAATCATGTGTATAGTCTTTGGCCGTGGTCACGGTCACATTCTGGTCGTTATTCACTACCTGGCCATTGATCTCTGCTTTATAACTTACGGTATAGTTGGCGTCGAAGTTGAGGCATTGAATGCCTACGGAGATAGCCGGTACCGCCTGGGTAGTTTCTACTACAAAGGTTTTGGTGCCGGTACCGAAGTCGTCCTGATCCAGGGTGATGCCGGCTTCGTTCTGTCTTACCTGGCCATCTACTTTCCAGATGGTGCTGTTACCATCTATTGTGGTGCTGGCGAATATAAAGGATGCGCGGTCATCCGCTGTTGCGCCGGACAGGGTGATCGTGAACTTAGCGCTTTTTACGGTGTTAAAGTCCGGGGTGTTGTCTTTATCTTTTCCACAGGAGGCTAACAGTACTACGGAGGCTAACAATGCTACTACGGAGAAAAGGGATCGGTTAAATTTTTTCATGTGCTTTTTTGAGTTTAATGAAGAATGAGTACGCTTGTTTTTCTAAGTGTAGCAAAAGTAGGTATGATGGGGTAGATGGCTAATACCCGTAATCTTGTAAATTTATCTACTGGTTTTCCGGTAGTTACCGGGTGAAGTTCCAGACGGCGGCTGTAAATTCCTTATTCTTTTCATAGTATAGGACATGGCCGCCGGGAATGATCTTTACCTGCTGATGCGGGAATTTAAACAGCTTATAGTGCTCCGGGCCAATGTTATGATCCACTGTTCCTCCAATTACCAGCACGGGGGTCTGCAGGGCGGCCGTTTCCCGGGTAAAATCCTGCAGGTAGACCCGGTTGCTGAATGCGTAGCGTGCAAATGCTGTGTTACGGGGTGAACTATCTATGCTATCCAGTTTCTGAATGGATGCTTTATTATCTGATAACATGGTGTACTCCAACCCTTTTTCATTCAGGGCTTTTTTGGCCGCTGTAAAAACGGACATCAGGGAATCCTGGTCCCTTACCGTGAAATGCGTGCCCAACTGCAGATTAATGAACTGTATCTGTGATAAAAGAGAATTATAAATATATAATGTTGCATTGAGCATGATCAGGCCTCGTACATGCGCGGGATATTTGAGCGCATATTTAAAGGCCAGGATACCGCCAAAGGAATGACCCATTATATATACCTGTTCTGCGCCGGTTAGCAAACGGATGGATTCTATATCCGCCAGCATCCTATCCATGCTGTAATCGTTATTAGGAGCGGCCTGTGAGCGCCCGCAACCACGCTGATCAAAATAATACATGGTAAGATGCCGCTCCAGGTTATTACCGCCCATAGCCTCAAAGGAGCGGCTCCAGGCGCCGGGGCCACCATGCACGAAGATACAAGGCGTGCCTTTGCCCGCTTTTTTCACATACAATGCCACACTATCTGATGTGAGGATGGTAGTATCATTATTTTTTATTTGCTGGCAAAATACATTAAGGCTGCCAGTACAGATAAAGGTCAATAAGATTAAAGTGTTTTTCATAAGTATTATTGTAAACGGTGTGTAGATATGATGCGTAAAGTAGTAAGATTTTTTGCTACTTTTAACGCGTATTACTTCCGTGCATGGAACTATCCCGATTTTCTCCCACTGCTGCTTTAGCGCCTTTTGTAAAGGAGCTGCTTATCATTGAAAGCGAGCTATCCGCCGATAATACGCTTATCCCGGATACGGCGGTTGTAATGGCGTTCAGGTTCAAAGGCCGCACGTCTATCATCACAGCGGATCATCCCAGCATTATACCGGTGGCGGCTATTACAGGGCTGAGAAGATCCGCCCGGCAGATCCATTATGAAAAGGGAACTGCTAATGTGCTGGTGGTATTGCGGGAAGGCGGTATACATGCGTTTACCAGCGTGCCCGCCCATGAATTGTTTGGCTTGTGTATGGCAACTGATAATCTTTTTCGCCCGGCGGAGCTGGATGAGGTCAGCACGCGTTTATCAGAAGCTTTTGATCATTCCGAACGGGTTGCTATTATGGAAGGCTTTTTGCTGCGTAAGCTGGCATATTCTGCACCAGACTTGCTGGTGCAACATGCGGTTAGTTTTATTAAACAGCAAAAGGGTATTATCCGGGTTAAAGAGCTGGCGGCTTCTTTGCATATAAGCCAGGATGCTTTTGAGAAACGTTTCCGGGTGCTGATAGGCGCCACGCCCAAACAATATGCTTCTATTGTACGCCTGCGGGCATTGATCCGGCAGTATCCCTCCTACGCTTCTCTGACGGATGCTTCTTATGAAGCAGGGTATTTTGATCAGTCGCATTTTATAAAGGATTTCCGTTTGTTTACGGGGAAGACGCCCAGGGATTTTTTTCAAAATGCGAGGTATTGGTAGGTGAGGTTTTGTATGTTAACCAGACTTTCTTAGACTTTTAATTTGCTAACTGAACGGCCGGCGATGTTCGCCCGAATATCCGGCATTGACAATCCCGATTTCTTTTCGAGTATCCGTAAATCAATGATTTTTTACAATTCCCGCCTATAAGTGACCGGTACCTTTGTTATGGATTGCGGCTGTTATGTGGCCTGTTATTCATCCCCATACCGCGCAATGCCCAAACATCTATTAAAAAAAGGAGGGAAAAAATGTCTGCGACACAAAACAACAAGGAAATCATCCGCAACCTTTATGAGCAAGCGATGAACCAACGGAACATGGGATTATTACAGGAACTGATAGCGGATAGCTATCCCGGCCTTCAGGGACAGCTGGGCGCTGCGGGTTTTGAAGGGCCTATAGCGCAGCTGATCAAAGCTTTCCCGGATATACAATGGCATATCCAACACCTGAGCGCGGAAGGCGACCAGGTAACGGTACAATGGCAATGGCAGGGTACCCATACCGGGCAGTACCTGCAGGTGGCGGCTACCGGCAAGAAGGTGAGCAATGATGGGATGGCCATCTTTACATTGCAGGATGGTAAGATCATTAAGGCGCAGATCCAAACAGACCGCCTGGGCTTTTTACAGCAGCTGGATGTACTGCCGGCTGATCCGGCGGCGCTTACCGGCAGGCCATTGCACAAGGACTGGGTGCAGTTTATTGACAAATTCCGCGTACCGGCGGCCGGGCAGCAAGCTTTCCTGGACAGGGTGCGCGTTAACCGCGCTTTTCTTAAAACGCTGCCTGGTTTTGTAACAGACGCCGCGTATACGTACAGCGAGCAGGAAGGTGATCTTATTTGTGTAACCGTGGCTACCTGGGCGAATCAGGAAGCGCTGGATAAAGCAAAGGAGGCGGTGCAGGGTTTGTACAAGGCGGAGGGGTTTGATCCGGGTACGTTTTTTAAGCGGTTGGGGATTGTGGTTGATAGAGGGGTGTATGCGGCGCTGGAGGAGCGGTAAGCCGGTAATTAAGTATCTTTAAGGATACCAAAATACTGTAGCATGTTCCAGCGGCTGATCACAAAATCGATACTCAATAAGATCAAAGATTACCGTCATCTGGATGGATGGTTATCTGACCAGGAAGCGCTTGGGCTGTATCATATAGCCAGACAGCTTCCTGGTAATGCCGTTATGGTAGAGATAGGCAGCTGGCAAGGCAAGAGCGCCTACTGTCTTTGTAAAGGACTGCGGTCTGGTAAGGTGTACTCCATTGACCCTTTTAACGCGGATGCCTGTATGGATGAGGATAATATAGCTACCTACCGGGATAAGAAAGGAGACCGCGACCTGCTGGCTCAATTCAAACAAAACCTGGACAGACTACATGTGCTGGATAAGGTGGTTATTAAGCAGGGGTACTCTTATCAATTCCCGCAGGAGTTTGACAAGATACATGGGTTGTTTATAGATGGCGATCATTCTATAGAAGGCTGCCGGCAGGATTTTGAGCTATATGCGCCTAAATTGATATCTGGTGGTTTCCTGGCTTTTCATGATTATTATGCGCATAGGGATGAGCTGGGGCCTACTTATGTGATCAAGAACCTGGTGACGCCATCTGCAGGGTTTACCTTTTACGGGCAGTATGATTCGTTGTGGATAGCAAGGAAACGGTGAGATTGTCGGAAACCGCCCTGTAATGTGTCGCGTTAACACCCGGTGTATGCCCCTAACAAGCCTCATCTTTGTAGCATAAAAACTAATCACATGGCAATACTGGTCTTTACAACAGAGATAGCCGCTGATAAACAGCGGGTATGGGATATCATGATGCACCCGGATACGTATAAGGAATGGGTAGGCGCAGGCTGGACAGGCGCTTATTATGATGGCGTATGGGAACAGGGACAGAAAGTAGCGCTGTTGTCGCCGGGGCAGGGCGGTACGTTGATGGAGCTGGTGGAGGTAAGGCCTTATGAATATTTGTTTGCCAAACATGTGGCGGTAGTGAACCCGGATGGGACAAAAGACAGGGATAGTGATGCAGCTAAGGGCTGGGTGGGGAGTACGGAGTCTTATACGCTTAAGGGGGGTAATGGGAGTACGGTGGTGAAGGTGGAGATACATACTGTGCCGGAATGGACGAGTATGTTTGAGGAGGGATGGCCGAATGCGCTGGCGAAGTTGAAGGAGGTATGTGAGCGGTAGAATGGCGATGGAAACATTATTTTAATTTGATTTTCAATATTTTATAAGGTAAATGACTCAAATTACAAACCGGCTTATAAACAATCTAATTGGCCGTAACTGTATCTTGAGAAACGCTTACGGCCAATTAGCTCAATCAATTTGGCCTTAACTATATATTTAATTAGCTTTAGGGCCAAATTCCCCAGGGGCTCAAATCGATTTAGTAATTGACCGGCGTGATCAGGTGATAAATATTTTCGAAGTTAAGTTCTCCATTAATTCTTTTACAATAGACAAAAAATATGCAGATGAGCTAAGGAGAAAAATTGGAGTTTTCAGAGAAGAGACCCAAACGAGAAAGTCAGTATTCTTAACGATGATCACAACTTTTGGATTGACGAACAATCAGTATTCTACATCACTTGTACAAAATGCGTTGACGATGGATGTTTTATTTGTGAAATAGTTCCAAATCCCTCATTTCTTAATAACTCCTGTTAAATGGGTTATATAAAAAGGCCCCCCTCTTATTAAGTATAATATTGCCCATCCCAGGGCGGCTGGAATGAGATAAGAGAAGAAGGTTAACCCAGCGCCTCCCTTACCGCCGGCGCTACCTCACTCCCCAGCAACTCAATAGTGCGCATGATCTTTTCATGCGGGATCTCTCCTTTTACCAGCTGCGCCAGAAAACGCGTATGTTTAAACAATCCGTGCTGGTAAATGATCTTCTCAATCACGTCCTGCACGCTGCCTACAAACAGCGGTCCTTCCGGCATACACATGTAGTCAAAATATTCCCGTGTAAGGGGTTGCCAACCCCGCTCCTTACCTACCTTGTTCATACGGGCGGCGTAGGTGGGGAAGAATTCGTCTCCCGCCTGGTCTGCACTATCTGCTATATAACACTGGGAGTTAACGGCCAGCTGCAGCTGCTCCGGATCATGGCCGGCGTCTTTGGCTGTTTGGCGGTACAGGTTTACCAGGGATATAAACTGCCGGGGCGGGCTGCCCAGTATGGCCATAGTCATGGGAATGTTTAGCTTACCTGCCCTCATAGCAGACGCCTGCGTGCCACCAACGCCCAGCCAGATGGGTAGTGCCGGCTGCAAGGGGCGTGGGTATATGCCCTGTTTACCAATAGGCGAACGGAATTTGCCCCGCCAGGTAATCTGCTCCTGCCGGTTGATCTCCAGCAGCATCTGCAGCTTTTCTTCGAACAGCGCGTCGTAGTCTGCCAGGTTGTAGCCAAAGAGGGGGAAGGATTCTATGAAAGAGCCGCGGCCGGCGAGTATTTCTGCCCGGCCACCGGAGAGCAGATCCACCGTGGCAAATTGCTGGAATACCCGTACAGGATCTGCGGAACTGAGTACGGTAACGGAACTGGACAACCGTATCTTTTCTGTTACGGTGGCGATGGCGCCTAATACTACTTCCGGTGATGAGATCATATAATCCGGCCGGTGATGCTCCCCTACCGCGTATACATCCAGGCCTATCTTATCTGCCAGTTTTGCCTCGGCGATGATCTCCTGCATACGCAGGTAAGAATCGAGGGCGCCGCCGGAAACGCCTTCCGGTACTACTTCTCCAAATGTGCTGATGCCTATTTCCATATGATTAGCATTATATATGCAAGATGGCGTCTTTTTTGCAAATACCCGCGTAACTATTAATTTTGAGCCAGTACTCATCTCTATGCTTACATCAACACCGCCCGTTCAAAGCGTATCAGTAAAAAGATCGCGCAGTCATTGTATAACTTCCGCCACTATTTGCACCCTGGCTTTTTTCTTTTTTTTATGGATCGCCATCACGGACCAGTTTCATTCCAACCCCTTTGGCAGATACATGACAATGGTAATCGGCTGCCTTGCATTGTGTGTCGCTATCACCTGGTGGATACGCGTTTTTACTAATAAGGTCATATTCACTATTGATACTACCGGCATCTGGCACAACGGAAGCATGGCTGAATGGGCGCATATCAAAACTTATAAAATAGAGCGTACTCCCGGATACCGCTACCAGTCGTCTAACATCCACCTTATTATCCGTTTCCGAAGCCCGGGTCCAGATATGCGTATCCGGTTAAACGGGCTCGATATTGACATGCAGGATCTGCTGCAACACATCACTACCTTTTCTGCAGGCCAGGGGGTGGTCTACAAAGGCATGTTTAAGCTATAAGCGCTGCCCTGGCGCCAGCAAGGTTCTCACTGACGGTTATCATTCGATCCCCCTTACATTCATCTGCAAAGTATATATGGATTCAGAGGCGGTGATGAATAATATGTTACGCTCTGTTCCTCCAAAACAAACATTGCCTGTCCAGTGTGAGGGTACGGGTATATTTCCCAGCTTATGGCCATTTACATCATACACGGTAACACCGTTGCCGGTGAGGTACACATTGCCTTCATTATCCAGCGTCATGCCATCAGAGCCCTGCGGCGCAAATAGCTCCCGGTCTGTTAAGGCGCCATGGGCGTCTATTTTGTAGCGGTACGTCTTATCGGCCTGTATATCTGCTACGTACAGGTATTTGCCATCCGGCGTACCTACAATACCATTAGGTTTTACGATGCTGTCTTCTACGATCAGGGGTTGCTTTTTACCCCTGGGCAGGTAATATACTTTCTGGCCGGGGATCTCTGGCTCTTTGCGGTCCCAGTAATCGCGCGGGTAGAAAGGATCTGTGAAGTAAATGCCTCCTTTGGGATCGACCCAGAGATCGTTGGGACCATTGAGGCGTTTGCCTTCAAAGTTGCTGAGCAGTACCGTTATTTTTTTATTAGGACTGATGGACCAGAGCTCATCTTTTTCATCTGCACAGGAGATGAGGTTGCCTTTAAGATCGAAATACAAACCATTGGAGCGGCCCGTTTTGTCCATAAACAGGGTAAGCTTGCCTTTTGTATCGTATTTCCAGATCTTATCATTTGGTTGATCTGTAAAATAGATGTCCCCTTCTTTATTTACGGCAGGCCCTTCTGAAAAGGCGAACTGTTTGGAGACCTGTTTTAACTCAGCGCCGGTGGCTACCACCTTGAGTTCGTGTGGCTGCTGCGCGGCCGCTGTACCGGCTGTTACTACAATAAGTAAACTCACTAACGTGGACTGACGGAACCTGCTCATATACATATTTTGAGGAAAGTTAATAATCACATTCCAAATTATGCAATTCTGTATATTTAGTTATGCTATTTAAACAACATCATCTGGATGGCATACGATCCGGCACGATATCGCTGGCCTTCCGCAAATGGAAGCGGGCCGCGGCGAGAGCGGGCAGCCTGATCAAAACGAGTATCGGGCTGGTGGAGATAACAGATATTACGGTTATCCCGCTTAACAAGATAACTAACAAGGAGGCGGTAGCCGCCGGTTTTAATAGCATAAAGGCGCTTACTGCTATGCTGAACATGGTAACGGAAGGAGAGATCTACCGGATAGGCGTACGTTACCATTCTGATGATCCCCGTATCCAGCTACGGGAGCAGACGGCGCTGAGCGATGCTGATCTGGATACGTTACGTAAACGGCTGGAGCGGCTGGACCGTTCCAGCAGGGAAGGGCCCTGGACGGTATCTGTGCTTAACGCTATAAAAGCCCATCCCCTGTTGAGGGCTGTGGACCTGGGTGTTGTTACCGGTAAGGAAAAAGAATGGCTGAAGCTGCATATCCGCAAGCTTAAGAATCTGGGGTTGACGATCAGTCACGATACTGGCTATACGCTTTCCCCGCTGGGGGAGATTGTGCTGGCCAAACTGACGCGATAGCAGTTCATTGTTGCTGTTTCCATTCGGAATAACGGGTTTCTTCCGGCACGTCGGTATCACTTTCAAAATTCAGGATATACCCGTCTGGGTCGTGGAGGGTGATCACCCACATGTTGTTGCCTACAAAAGGCTCTTCTACCGCAATGCCTTTTGCGGTGAACTCATCATACAAGGCCAATGCATCTTCACATATAAAACACAGGGATACCCCTACGCCTGGTTTGCTTGGCGGTAGCTGGCCCCCGCCATCCCGGCGGTACTCCTGGAGCATGAGGGAAGCGCCGCCCCTTTTAAGGGCGCACCATTCTATGGTGTCCCGTGGGATCCAGTGATGGGTCATTTCGAAGCCAAGGCCTTCTACATAATAACGGAGGGAGGCTGCCATGTCCGTTATTTCAAAGAAGGGCACTACCTGCCGGATGTTAGCAGATGATTGCATACAGTTCAGGTATTATACACCGTGTTGGTATGAGTGTTTCCATCTTGATATTATCATCCACCTTGTTGATGAAGGCCCAGTATATTGCCGGCGGGGTCGCTGAACCGGGCATAACTCCCTGACCCATCTTTGCTGGGCGGTTCTGTAATTGCGCCGCCATTCGCGGTTACAGCGGCTATAGTAGCGTTAAGATCATCCACCATAATATGCACCGTTAAACTGCCTGCTTTGGCTGGCTGCAGGTCTGTTCTCCAGGTACCGCTCACTTCGCCAACGCCGTCGTCG
Source organism: Chitinophaga agrisoli (assembly GCF_008386695.1). GTDB lineage: Bacteria > Bacteroidota > Bacteroidia > Chitinophagales > Chitinophagaceae > Chitinophaga > Chitinophaga agrisoli. The sequence continues at coordinate 1,375,041 of NZ_VUOC01000001.1, read as the reverse complement.
AAAGAGGTATTGCCTTCGCTATTCTGCCGGACGTTCCATCCAAAGACAGCTTTGTAAAAGTCTGCAGAGCGGTTGATATCGAGGGCAGGCAGCTCAATGTAACATATTTTGCCATTGCCAAAAGTGGGGTGTGGTTGTTGGCTCATAATACTGGTTTTAGGGGTGAGTATGTTTGATGAATTTACTAAAAGGAAGGAAGAATAACAAGAGAGGCCATCCCTGGACAGGGACGGCCTCTGCTTTTACATGTGTGCCGTACTATGAGACTATTACATTTTTACGAAACGTTTTGTGATCTGCTTCTCCTTCTGGGTGAACACCAATGTGTATACACCCGGTGGCAGCGTGGACACATTCACGATACGGGCATCTGCATTGGTGCGCAATACGATGTTGCCGTTACTGTTCAAAATGTATACGATGCCGCCTGCGAGATCAGCTTTTGATTGCAGTTTCAGCTCATTCCTTACCGGGTTGGGATATACATCCAACGTAATGTTTGCGGTGGAAGGCTGTGTGTTTTTAGGGTTATTACCAATGGACAAGGCCGGGTCCCCTCCTGTCCTTGCCAGTGACCCTGCTGCCACGCTTTCCAGCTGCCACTGGGCGCTTTGCCATACAGGGTACATGATACCATGCTGGGCATAACCCTGCAGGTTTTCTATGTGTATATAATCAGACGTTTGCCATGCGTTGCGGATACGTACATATCCATCGCCGGTGGGCTCTGTAGCCCAGCGGGAGCTGGTAGCGCCGGCCGTTCTGGGCGAGCACTCCACATAGGGTTGCAGGTTGGCGATGTGCAGGTATTCGCCGGTACCGCGGTTCTTAATTTCTACATAACCACCGCTTACATCTTCGAGCGACCATTGGTAGTTGTTGGTGGTAGCGGAAGCGGCGGCTGCATAACCAGCCTGGTTACCATTATCATACAGGTAAGTATTCTGCCAGCGGTTGCGGATACGGTAATAAGTAGCAGGTGGATTGCCGGCTGTGATAGTTACATTGGAGGTAGCGGTCCGCCCGCCATCTGCGGTGGTAACGGTGATCACTGCCGTACCCACTGCCACGCCGGTTACCAGGCCGCTGCTGTTTACGGTAGCTACACTGGTATTATTGGAAGTATAGCTTACGTTGGTGTTGGAGGCATTGGCCGGGGCGACTGTAGTGGTCAACTGTTGGGAGGCGCCGGCAAACAGGCTGATGGTAGCGGGCGACAGGCTTACACCGGTTACGGGTACATTGACGGCATTACAGTTGGTAAGGTATACCGTGCCAAATACGCGCGGGTCCTGGAAGGCGGTGGTACCGGTAGCGAAGGTAGTTTTCTGGCCATCGCGGGTACCGCCGTTGTCATCGTTATCCAGCTGTACATCCAAGCCAATGGGTTTGCCCAGTGCCGGGGTGGCGCCGATGGTAGACCAGGGAATGGCTACCTCCAGGTTATAACCTGTGCTGGTGGCATAGGTCTGGAAGCTGATGCCGGTGGTCCTGTTTACGGAGTTACCGCCTACGCGTACGGTGTTATCATTCCAGCGGAAGCCCAGCTGAAAATCGTTGGCGCCGTCATAGGTGGCGGTTTTGCTGTTATCGCCATCCAACAGGATCTCTACAACATCGTCTTCCCACCAGTTACCGCCGGAGTCGTTGATACGGTTGGCATCGTTTACCTGCACCAGCAGGTACAGGTTGGTGTTGTCGTAAAGGGCACGCCACTGGCCGCCGAAGCTGGCCGGCACACTGCCTAACACAGTGTTAGGAATGGTTTTGATGGGTGCGGCAGACCAGGCGCCATCAACAGACTGATCTATTACCGGCGCGCTGCCTGTTACGCGGGCAATTACCGGTGAGGTACAGGGCGGCAGGTCATTATCTGCAATGGTGATAACGGCAGTGGTATCGCCACCCCGCTGGTAGCCGGTACCGGGGAGCAGGGTAAGGCGTAGGGATTCTGGTCCCTCGAAAGCATTATCATCTACCGGGGTAATGGTAATGGTTTGTGCCAGCGTGGAAGGTGACAGTGTAATTGTGCCGCTGAGCGCCGGACTGGCGGTATAATCACCCGTAGATGCATTACCACTGACCTGGTAGTTGACGGTAATGGTTTGTGTGATAGCAGAGGTGCTGATACGGAAAGTGCCCGGATTGGCTGCCTCTCCGGCATCTGCATCCGGCGCGGTAAGATTTACTGCAGGCGTTACCGTTACGCGTCGGGTGGCGGTAAAATTACCGCTTTGCGTGGTAGCGGTGATAATAGCCGTACCTAAGCCTGCGGCGGTTACTTTACCATTGGCATCCACCGTTATGGCGGCTGTATTGGAAGAGGTCCAGCTAAGGTTTTTATTGGTAGCATCTACCGGTACTACATTGGCCCGCAGCTGGAAGCTGGCGCCTTCTGCAATGGTGGTATCTGTGGATGGGGTGATGGTGACGCCGGTAACGGGAATATCCACATCGCGGATGATAAGGCGGAAGTTTGTATTACGGTTCAGGTAAGTACCGGATTCCGCATTGCGTACCACCAGCTTGTTAAATACGATGGAGTCTGAGTTAGCCTGCGCATAAATGCCAAAGCCGCCATATACATCTGAGGGAACATCCCGCACTACGGGGTCCAGGCCCGTGCCATCTATCAGCGTATTGTTGAAGATCATATGGTGATAGTTGTTTCCATAGATCTGGATGGCATCGCGCTGGGAGCGCAGGATGGTGGTGTTATCAAACTGTATGTTAAATATGCCGGTGTTGGCGTACAGCTCTACTGCGCCACGTTTCTGGTTCCAGAGGTCGTTGCTGGTGCCGCAGCCTGTGATGGTGTTCTCATATACCCGGATCACATCACCCGGATAAACAAAGGAAAAACCGGGAAAATCATTGGTAAAGCGGATACCAGAACCGCCTACACCATCCTTAATGAGGTTGTGATGTACGCTGTGACCGGTACCGCCAAAGATAGCGATGCTGCCGGCGCGCCAGTTGTTCTCGATGGTATTATTGCGGAAGGTGTTGTTAACGCCCATTACGTTGTTGGACGCATCGTTGGAGGTCCATACGGCAAGGCCGTCATCCCCGTTATTACGTACGCTGGACTGCTCTACGGTGGAGTTGGAAGTACCTTGCGCAAAATTCACCCCATCCGCATAGTTGTTGCGGATACGGCATTTGGAGATCATCATGTTAGTGGTATGATCTATAGGGTACGGGGGATCGTAGCCGCCTATCCAGAAACCGCATTCAAAATGCTCTACCCAAATGTCGTGCACATAGGAGTTAGCGCCGTAGGTGCCCATAAAGCCTTTATACACCTTGTACATCTGCCCCAGGGGATTAGGCTCGCCGCCATAGACCAAACGGGCATTGTTAGCGGTATTGAGCGAAAAATGGGAGATCTCCACATTGCTGGCGCGGGCCAGGATACCACCGGCAAACTGCTGGTTGGTGGAGAAGTATACATAGGTGTACCAGATGCCGGCGCCCTGTATCTTCATATTGTTCACGTTGAGCAGGATCTTCTGGCTCAGTAAAAAGCGGCCGGCAGGGATGTATACGTTGCGGCCCTGGCTGGCCGCTGCGGCAATACATTGGTTAAAGGCGGCCAGATCGTCGTTATTGTCATTACCGTTAGCGCCAAAATCTGTTACGGACAGGTAGTTGGCTGGCATGGACAAAGCGCCGGGTACGGATTCCATCTCTACAAAGTCAACGCCATAGGTGATGCCGTCTCCATTGTCTTTTTTTATGGTGAGCTTAGCGCCGCTGGGTATGGAAGCGTTGAGCCGCACGTGCACTTCATCAAAGCGCATCAGGATCTTGGTGCTGCCACCGGAGGGCTGCTGTTGCGGATCTGCGCCGGGAAAGTACTGGTAGGACCAGTAGGATGACACGGCGATATCCTGCACTTTTACATCATTTACATACAGACCTAAGGCGCCGGACAGGCCGGTACCGTTACCATTATCCGGTATGGTAAACCGCAGGTTAAAGCCCTGCGCCGGGGCGCTGAGCGTCCATTCAACATAAGCGCCGCTGGCGGCCAGGCTTACGTATTGCTGATCGGAGGCTTCCGCCGCAATATCTGTTTGTACAAACTGGGGAGAGGATTGGAGCGATGCGCCGCCGCCACGGGCGCCGCTTTCTGCTTCGTAGCGCTGATATGGTAACTGCGTGGCGCCACGCGGAAGCCCATCGCTCTGTGCAAATACCTGTGTGCTAAAAGTACAGGCATACAGTACGAGGATAAAGGCCAGCCGGAGTATCCCGGATGACGATAAAGTTCTCTTCATAAAAACATGGGTTTGGGTTAAGAATAGTAAACGGTTCAGAAATATTTGCTCATATAGGGAGAATGGCGATAGCAGCCCCTCCTCCGGCTGCCAGTTGAAGGTTTAAAATAGTGGTAGCATCTACCACCGTGGTTGTGATATGGTAAACTTCAGGATTTTGTTTCCAGTCGGCGTTATCGGCATCTGCGTAGATGGTGGCGCGGTATTTTTTGCCTTTATCTAAGAAGTGTAAGGGAATGGCGGCCTTACGCGGTAATTCATCAGTGATAGCGCCTATGTACCAGTTGGGTTTTCCTTTTTCCTTGCGGGCGATGGTGATATAATCTCCCGGTTCTGCGGCCAGTATGCGGGTATCATCCCAATCTACCGGTACATCGCGGATGAACTGGAAGGCGTCTTTGTGGGCTTCGTAGTTCTCTGGCAGGTCTGCTACCATTTGCAGGGGGCTGTAGATGGTAACATATAACGCCAGCTGTTTGGCCAGGGTGGAATGCATTTGGCGGTCCGGCACATGCGGGGCATAACCTTTTAACTTAAAGATGCCGGGCGTATAGTCCATTGGCCCGCCCATTAAACGGGTAAAGGGCAGGATGGTTTCATGGTCTGGCGCGGTGCCGTTGCTGAAAGCGTTGTATTCATTGCCCCTGCCGGCTTCGGAGGCCATCCAGTTAGGGAAGGTGCGTTGCAGGCCTGTAGGGCGGGGCGGTTCGTGCGCATCTATCATGATATGGTATTGTAAACCTTTCTGTGCTACACGTTCGTAATGGTTTACCATCCATTGGCCATCATGATGCTCACCCCGGGGGATGATCCTGCCCACATAACCAGTTTTTACGGCGGGATAATCATAGGCCCGCATAAAGCGGAAGGCGGTATCCAGCTGCCGCTCATAGTTGGTAGCGGAACCGGAGGTTTCGTTGTGCATGATCATCTGAACGCCTTTTGCGGCGGCATATTGTTCAATCTCTTTTACGTTAAAGTCCGGGTAAGGGGTAACGAAGTCGAATACTTCTTCTTTCCAGTTGCCGAACCAGTCTTCCCAGCCGGTGTTCCAGCCTTCTACCAGCACGCCTTTAAAACCATTGGCGGCGGCGAAATCTATATACTTTTTTACGTTGGCGGTATTAGCGCCATGGCGGCCGTTGGGTACCAGCCCGTCATCCTTGCCGCGGTTATCCGCATCTGCGTAGTTCCAGGTGCTTTTGCCGGTTTGCATTTCCCACCAGATGCCAACGAATTTCATGGGTTGGATCCAGGAAAAGTCTGTGGTTTTGGGTGGATCGTTCAGGTTGAGGATCATTTTGGAGGCCAGCAGATCCGCCGCTTTATCGCTGACGATAATGGTACGCCAGGGGGTAGTACAGGGCGCATGCAGATAGGCTTTGTTGCCTACGGCATCAGGCACCAGGCGGGCGGATAGTTGATGCGTATTGCCATCAACATGTAATTGCATGGCGGGATAATTGCGCAGTGCGGCTTCGTGGATGTTTACATATAGCTGATCCTCTGTTTTTAGCATCAGTGGCGTTTGTACGGCAAAAGGATCCGGGGCGGTACGAACGGCTATATCTGTAGCGGATTGTACCAGGCTGCTATTGTTTACCTGGCTTAGTTTTGATGTGGTGTAGGGATATTCGTTTGAATCATAATCACCGGGGATCCACCAGGCGGTGGCATCGCCGGCCAGGTTAAATGCTGTGTGCTCGTCTGTGACGGTAAAATATTTCAGGTCTGGCTGATAGGGAAATTCGTAGCGGAAGCCTACCCCATCGTCAAATACCCGGAATACGATATCCAGCAAATGACCGGAGGTTTGTTGTTTGAGGTGTACTGTCAGCTGCTGATAGCTATTACGGATGGTGCTGACCTCTCCCCATACGGGTTTCCAGGTTTCATCCACGGATTTTTTTTCTGTGTTAATGAGGGCAAATCCTTTGTAGAAGAGGCTGTCCGTGGCCAGTACAAAACCCTGCCGGGAGGGCGTTATGAATGCCTTGCCGTTAAAGTCTACGGTGTATATGGGCTGGCCGGCCGGATCTATGGTGAAGGTGAGCTGTACTTTATTTTGTGTAATGGTGATGGGTGCATTTGTTTGCGCCATCAGGCCCTGCCACATACATATACTGCAGCCAATAATAAACAGTCTTTTAAATCTCATATCTGAAAACTGAATAGTGAAAAGGAAAGCAGGCAGTAACACTGCCTGACTTATATATTAATAACCCGGGTTCTGCACCATTTTGGTATTGGTATTCATTTCGTTGGAGGGGATGGGCCAGGTGTAAGACTTTGCATCGCTCCATTTGATGGCGCCGCCTACCAGGGTGGTGGCATAATAGGCTGCTTCGCCACTGCCGATACGCCAGCGGCATACATCGAACCACCAATGGCCCTCGCCAAATAATTCTGCCCATCTTTCGTAACGTAATGGGTTATTGGCCAGGTTGGGATCTGCGGCCATGGTAGCGCTGGTCAGGGTTGCATAGTCTACCGGAGAGGCGGCATTTACAGGGTAGTCGTAGGCCCTTCTTTTTACTTTGTTAATGTATTCCAGGGCTACGGCATTGTTACCACCGCCGTTCATATTGGCTTCTGCGTAGAGCAGGTAAACATCTGCCAGGCGCAGCAGGTAATAGTTAGCTGCATCTGCAGCGGCCTGCCGGTTAAAGATGGTGTTATCGTATGTAACGAATTTGCGCAGGCTCCAACCGTAATAGTTGGGTTTTAGCGCATTGTCGATGGCGATGTATTTTACCACCGGCCGCCAGATGTTGCCATCGTTACTGGCAGAATCGAGCCAGGGCTGCATGGCGGATACGTACAAGCGGGGATCTACTGTTTTATTGGTCCGGGCAGCCAGGGATTGCTGGCGGTAGGCAGGATCCAGTACCTGCTTTGGATTAGTGTAAGAAGGGTCTTTACTATTATCAAAAGCCGGATTATTTACCAGGGAATAGATGGGCTGTTTAAAGCCGAAGCGGGCCAGGTTCTTATCATTAAAGAACTCGTTGCAATAGCCCAGACCTACGCCGGTACCTTCTGTACCATCGTTGCCCAGGATACAGGGCGACCAGATGAGACCCTGACTGGTGGTAAGGGCGGTAGCGGGGAAATCGAAGATGCCGTAGCCGCCCATAGAGTTACGGTCTACATTGATCTCAAAAAGGGATTCTTCGTTAAACTCATTTGCGTCTACGCCGTTAAAGGCATTGCGGTATTTGCTGAAAGGCATGAGGGTTTTGCCGCTGTTACTGATCACATCCTCCAGTACGGTACGGGCGGCGGCCCAGTTCTGTGTAAATACATACGCTTTTCCCAACAGGGCTTTGGCGCTCCATTCTGTAGCGCGGCCGGTATTATTACCGCTCCATTGCGCGCCTTTTAGCTGTTCTGCGGCGGTTTGCAGCTCGCTGATGATGAATGCCCATACTTCCCCGGCGGTATTGCGCGGTACCTGGGTGGCATCTAAGGAACTGGCCATTTCTGTGATGATAGGCACGCCTTTTTTATCGCCACCGGCGCCGGCTGCGCCTACATAAGCTTCTCCATAAAAACATTCCAGGTAAAAATAATAGAGGGCCCGGAGGAAATGGGCTTCACCGCGCATGCGGTTAAGGTCCGTAGCTTCTGCGGGGGAGCCGTATTGTTGTTCGTAAAAGTCCGCGCGGTCCAGGAAAGCGTTAGTGATCTTAATGCCGCGGTACAGGCCTACCCATAAATTGTTGGCGTAGCTGTTGTTGGTGTTCATGTTATTTACGACAAGCTCTGTCCAGGAGATATCGCCACCATAGGCTAATTCTGCTACGTGCTCACTGCCGGCAAAGTCTTTACACATCAGCTCAAAACCATGCAGCTCCGCGGAGCGCATGTTGGCATAAGCCGGTGTAAGTACTGCGAATAAAGCGGGCAGTGTGGTGGGATAATTGAGGCTGCTGTATACATCTGTACGTCCCACGGTGTCCGGGTCTTTGGTACAGCTGGTCTGTATAAGCAGCGTGATGAGTATAAGGGGGAATATTTTTTTGTACATGATCGTTAGTTTAATGTGCGAATGTGCTGATATGCTAATGTGCTAATAGGAATGCAGCAGATGCGGTTAGAAGGCAAGGTCCAGGCCTACGGAGTAAATGCGGGCATGGGGATATTGCCATACCGCATCTATACCTCTGGCTGTTACAGTGCCGGCCAGTTCCGGGTCAATGCCGGAGTATTTAGTGATGGTGAACAGGTTGTTACCCATTACATAGATGCGGGCAGACCTGATGGAGACCTTATGCAGCCAGGCATCCGAAAAGGTGTATCCTATCTGCAGGTTCTTCATCTTGAGGTAAGCGCCGCTTTCAACGAAATAACTGCTGGATTTGGAGTAGTTGCCGTTGGGATCATTGTTATCGATGCGGGGCTGGTCTGTTACGCCATTCTTATCCAGGAAAGAAGCGCCAAATACTTTGGAGGTCGTATTACCATCAGCAAAAGGAAAAGAGGAATAAGCCTTTACACCATTAAAGATATCTACGCCGGCTACGCCATTGAACTGCATGGCCAGGTCAAACCCTTTCCAGTCCAGGCGGATGTTAGCGCCGTAGATGAACTTAGGATTGGGATTGCCGATAACAGTACGGTCCTTATCGTTGATGGTACCGTTGCCGTCTACATCTGCAAATATGAGGTCGCCGGGGCGGGCTTTATAGCCTTCCTGCTGGGGGTGTTTGTTGATCTCGTCTTCTGTCTGGTAAATGCCTTCTACCTTATACCCATAGAACTGGCCAAAGGATAAACCGGCTTTGGTGATGGTGATGGGCTGGTTTACCATCATGCCAAAGGTGGCGTTGCCATAGTTATTGTTGCCATCGAGGATAGGGTTGTTATTGATGTTATCCAGGTTAAGCACTTTGTTCTTATTAAAGGCGCCGTTGGCGCTGATGCTGTAGTTGAGCGCGCCTGCTTTGTCTTTATAGCCCAGGACTATTTCTACCCCCTGGTTCCTTACGGAGCCTATGTTGGTGTAAAAAGGCGTGGTGATGCCGGAGCTTATTGGGATGGGCAGGCCGTAGAGCATGTTCTTGGTGGTTTTGTTGTACCACTCCACCGTAACAAACATTTTGCTATTAAGTAGCTCCGCATCCACACCTATGTTGCCTTCGTATACGCTCTCCCATTTTACGCTGGAGTTGGGGATAAAAGTAGGTGTAACGCCAATGAAGGGGGCGCCGCCGGGCGTAAAGTTCTGCGCATTCACCGGATCGTAGGTGGACAGGAATTTGTAGCCGCCAATATTGCTGTTACCCAGCACGCCGTAGCTGCCGCGCAATTTCAACTGGGGGATGGTATGTAACAAACCGCGGAAGAAAGGCTCCTCGCTGATACGCCAACCGGCGCTACCGGCGGGGAATACGCCATACTGGTTACCGGGACCGAATACCGTAAAGTTACCATCGCGGCGGATGGAGCCTGAGAGGTAATAGCGGCTATCGAAATTATAGTTTACCCGCGCAAAGGTGGATTTTATGAGCCCGTTGGGATCATAAGCACCGCTTACGGTGGCCTGTGAGGCGGACGTTTGTATAAAGCTGTAAGAGTTGCCGCCTACGGAAGTTTGGGTGGCATACTGGGAGTTAAAAGTAGTCTTAAACTGCTCATAACCTATTACTGCGCTTATTGCATGTTTGCCAAATTCATGGTCAAAAGACAGGGTGTAGTTTGACATGATCGTTGGCTGGTTGATATTGAACTTACGCAACGCATTGATGCTGGTAGCCACCTGTCCGAAGTTATATGCATCCTGGAAATAACTCTGGTTCTCGGAATAATAAGTATACCCAAAGGTGGTGCGGAAGGTGAGGTAAAGCGGCAGCTGTACTTCTGCAAAGGCATTGCCCTGCAGGTTAAATTTCTGGTTCGTGATATGGGCTGTCATGATCTGTCCTACCAGGTTGGGACCGCCAAAGCCTACGGGTGATTTACCCCAGGGGCTTTTAGGATCTGCATCATCATACACGGGCATAATGGGAATGGAGCGGAAGGGCGGATTGATGGCGGTTACTATCTCCGGCTTGGTGCTGCGGCTCCATACATACAGCTGCTCCCCTATCTTAACACGTTTGCCGATCTTAAAATCTGTGTTTACGCGGGCGCCGCTCAGGTAAGAGCTGTTATTGAGATAGATGCCCTGCTGTCCGTTATAAAAAGCAGAGGCGTAATAGTTTACGGCGGGTGTGGTACCGGATACGGAGAGGTTGTAGTTCTCTTCGCGGCCGTTAGCATACAATTCATCTACCCAGTCTGTATTGGGCAGGGTATCTGCATCTACACCAGACAGGTAGGTAGGATTGAGGGTACGGCGGAGGCGTACAAACTCATCCCTATCCAGCAGTTTCATGGTGAGCGGTTTGGTAACGCCATAGCGGGCGGTGAAATTGACGGTAGGTTTACTGCCTTGTCCTTTCTTTGTGGTGATGATGATCACGCCACCGGCGGCAGCGGAGCCGTAGATGGCGGCCGCGCTGGCGTCTTTGAGCACGTCTATGGTGGCGATATCCTGTATGTTGATATTATCGCCGGACTGGCGTACACCGTCCACTATGTACAGGGGAGGCGCGTTGTTCAGCGAGGAGAGGCCGCGGATGATGATGCTGGCGGTGGCATCCGGGGCGCCAGAGCTTTTTACTACCTCTACGCCGGCCAGGCGGCCCTGCAGGGCTTCCTGAACGTTGGTGACAGGCAGGCTTTTAATTTCTTCTCCCCGGGCAGAAGCGACAGCGCCGGTAAGGTCTGCCCGCTTTTGCGTACCATACCCCACTACTACCACTGCATTGAGTAGGGTTTTCTGGGGTAGCAGCTGTATGCTGAGGTTATTGCGGTTGGTAAGGTTCTCTTCTCTGGTCTCAAATCCGACGTAGGAGATCATCAGGGTGGCGGCGCCGGCGGGTACGGTGATGTTAAACGTTCCCCCTGCCCCGGTGGAAGTTCCCTGTTTGCCGCCTTTTACGGCAACAGTAGCGCCAGTTAGCCCTGTGCCGGTATCGTCGGTTACCGTGCCGGAGATCACCCGGTCCTGGGCATAGGCGGTGAAAAAAGTGCATAGCAAAAGCCAGCACAATAGGAACGTGGATGTTTTAGTCATAAACTAACGTTTGGTTGTAATTAGGGATAGATGATTTGGTTGTTGCTGCGGGCCAGTTTTCCTCGTGGTTGTTTCCGGAAGTCAAAGAAAGAGTGGTTAGGGGCGATGGTCAAATTATATGGGGAAAGTATAAGAAATAGTGGGGGGAATGGGGTGCGGTGCGATGATAATTGGTTGGTGCATATTATGTTATGTAAATATTATGAATATTAATATATACCTGATTATAACCTGCTATGTGGATGGTTCAGGGGGATGGCGGTGAGGATATATGCTATGCCGGCAGTGTTCCGCTGTGGGGCTGCGCCCGCCGCGGGTGGTTCGTTCGGCAGGTTGGCTGGAGGAGCCGCGCCGGCCAAGGCCCCACCCCGGAACCTGCCGGCAACGCTGATTGCACGGCTGGCGCGAACCGGGGGGCATTAGACCGCTTTTATTTCCATTACCCGTTTTTCGAGTTCTTTGTTGTGACCTGCCGGCAACACTGTAGGCACGTCTGGTGGGGGACGGGAGCCGGGAACCCGGGGGCCGTTAGACCGCCTTTATCTCCATTACGCGCTTTTCGAATTCCTCATTGGGGACGATGGATTTGTTCTTGATGCGGGTTTTGTAGGTGGTGATGGTGTTGACGGAGTACTGGAGGATATGGGCTATTTTTTCGCTGTCCTGGATGCCCATGCGGATAAGGGCGAATATGCGGAGGTCTGTGTTCAGGAGCTCACCGTCTTTTAGTTCCTGCTGGTCCTCTTCGCGGAACATGTTGTTAAATACGGTGACGAAATTGGGAAATAGCTTGAGGAAGGCATGGTCAAAATTGCTGATCAGCTCTTCCTTTTCTTTACGGAGGTTGATCCTGGCGATGAGGGAACGGATGTCTTCGAATTTACGGTCGGCGACTTTTTGTTCGAGGGAGCGTTTTAGCTTTTCTACCTTATCATAGAACTCGGCGTTGAAGTTGAAGAAGTAGCCGATGTATTTTTCCTTGATCTTATTGGCATCCTGGAGTTTGGCATTGGTATCTGCCAGCTGGCGGTTGATCTCCTGCTCCTTGATATGGGCCTGGGTAATGATCTTCTGGGCCGCCTTGAGCTTCTTTACCTGTTGCAGGATGATAAATGCCAGGCCGATGATGAGCAGCAGCAGGGCAGTGACAGTGGCGGCATAAAACAGGAGCTTACGTTTCTGGCTTTCGACCATATTTAGTTTCTGTGCCTCAATAAAGGGCAGGATGGTGCTTACCTGTACTTTACGCTGGCGGGCGCCGTAAAATACCGCATCTGCAATGGCCTGGTTAATACAGAGGGAGGCGTTCTTTACATCCCCTTTCTTATATAATAAGGAGGCCAGGTTAAAGGCGGCCGAGGTTTCCTTAGTGGAAGACTGTATATCTGCAATAACGGCGATAGTGAGCAGCTGGATGGCTTTGTCTGTTTCGCCACTGCGGATATAGAGGTCGCTGAGGGTGGAGGTGGTAACGGCCAGCTGGTGCTGTGTCAGCGCAGGATTTTGCAACAGGCGGGAAAGCATAGTTAATGCGCCGGCGCTGTTGCCCGCTTTAAGCTCCTTGAGGCCCCTGTAGTAACCTGCCCGGTAGGTGTTGGGCGGCAGCAGGGCCAGGGCGGAATCTATATACTTGCTGCCCAGGATATTGTATACGGGTGTGTGGTAACGGTCGTTGTCAAAATCACCCAGATCATAGTAGTAACGGCCCATGAGGGCGTAGTATTCCGCCTTGCTGCTATCCGGCAGTACGTGGGCATTTACGGTAGAAAGGGAATCGTAGGCCTCTTTATACATACCGGAGGATAAAAGGGAAAAGGCCAGCTTGATCTTGGCGTACATGAGACGGCCGGTATCGTTGATCAGGCGGGAGGTTTCCCAGAGGCGGCGGGCATAATGGTAGGAGGAATCGTATTGAAACAGTTTATATTCCTCATATAACTGGGTATGCAGGTTAAAGCGGCCGGTAAGATCGTTTGTGGGGGTACTGGCAAGCAGGCGTTTAAGGCTGTCTATCCGCTGCTGTTTGCGCGCATCGTATTGGGGCAGATGCTGGATGGTGTTGTTTAGCTGCTCCAACTGGGCGGCCTGGCCATATATGCGGACTGGCACCAGGAGCAATAACAGGCATACAATTAAAAGCCGGTATGGGGAATAAAAAGTGGAATCTGGCCGCATATGGATACATTAACTAACGTGTATCCAAATATAGGGGAATAATCCCTATCCCCTAAAAAGGGGAAATGTGCCACACCGTAGAAACGGAACGGCACATACTAAAATAATCCCTGTATTATAACACCTAGAATTGAAAATATATGAATGCGCTACTGCTTTCCTGGCTCAGGATCAGCAATATGAGCATGGCAGACCATACCGTGCCGGTTATCCACCAGGGCAGCTTATATGCCACATCCAGCACGCGGGTATGGCGCAGCATCCAATGGGCAGCTACCATTAACACGATCACTAGTCCTATCTTGAGTATGGCTATAGTAGCCAGTAATGGCACTGCGCCCTTGGCCAGGCCCACCATAGCGCCCAGGATCTTACCTGCGCCGGAGAAGGTGGTAGCCCGGAAGAAGACCCAGGTAATATTCACCAGGAAGAAAGTAAGCAACGCGTAAAAGAAGCCTGCGCTTGCTTTAGGGGTTACCGCTTCCTGTGTTTCTGTGAGCGGTTCAATGGACAGGGCCTTTTTCTCCTTACGGTCCTGTATAAAACGCTCTGCCCACAGGTACAGCCCGTGTAAGCCGCCCCAGGCCACAAAGGTCCAGTTGGCGCCATGCCACAAGCCGCCCAGCAGCATTGTTATCATGAGATTGATATATGTACGGAATTTGCCTTTACGGTTGCCGCCCAGGGGTATGTACAGGTAATCCCGTAACCAGGCAGACAATGTAATATGCCAGCGCCGCCAGAAATCGGAGAAGCCGATAGCCGCATAGGGCGACTTAAAATTCTGCGGCAGGGTAAAGCCCAGGCAAAGGGCGGCCCCGATGGCACAGGTAGAATAGCCTGCAAAGTCGAAGAAGATCTGTCCGGTGAAGGCCAGCACGCCAGACCATGCATCCAGGGCCGTGAGCGCCAGGGGCGTATTGAACACCGCATCTGCAGAGGCGGACAGCGTAGCATCTGCCAGCACCACTTTCATAAACAGACCCAGTGATAATAAGAACAGGCCTTCTATCAATTGTTTTTTAGTAGCCTGATGCGGGGTCTCGAACTGGGTAGCCAGTTGCGGCGGCCGTACGATAGGACCTGCTACCAGGTGGGGGAAGAAAGTAACAAACAGGGAGAAGTCGAGCAGGGTTGGAATGGGCTTGCTTTCCTTCTTATACATATCGATCGTATAACATAGGGTAGTAAACGTATAGAAAGAGATGCCCGCCGGTAAGATGATATTCGGCTTGGGCGGATGATAACTCCATCCAAAAACATTGACCAATGACACGAAGTTTTCCATGAGGAAACCACCGTATTTGAAGAAACAAAGCATGCCCAGGTTGCCAATGAGGCTTATTACGAGCAGCAGCCTTTTCTTGTGCACATTGGTTTGTGTGTATAAAGCTTTCCCCACAAAGTAATCCACCAGGGTTGACATCCAAAGCAACAGGATAAAAGGCGGGTTCCAGGCGGCATAAAATACATAGCTGGCAAGCAGCAGGTTGATCTTTTTTACCTTCCAGCTGAAGGGAAGGTAGTGCAGTACAAGCACGATGACAAAGAATACGATAAACGTATATGAATTGAAAACCATGATTCAGGGGGTGTTGGTTACAGGTGTTATGATTTTACAAATGATGATGGCAATAAGGTAATAAGCGCCTGGGTGAACTGCCGGGCGCCGGCAAGGCTCAGGTGCGACCATTCCGGGCAAACCAGGTGTTTGGTACTTTCCTGATCCATAAAATGGATGCCTTTACAGTTGGTGGCAGCCAGCAGCACATCCCAGAGTTTTTCCCGCGGGCAGGCAACTTTTTCCATCTCCCAGAAGCCGCCGGAAGAAGGGGTGCGTGTGAATACCACATCTCCACCGCGGGCCCTGATCTTGTTCACCGCATCCGTTACTTTCTTCAGCACATTCGGTACTGTTTCCGGTGGCGGCGGGGGCGCATGTGAGCCCAGCTCCAGGAACCAGGCCCAAACATGCTGTACTTTTTGTTGCAGCACGGTATCCGACGAAAATTCGTTGGTCATAAAAGACTGCCGGTCTGCTGTTACTTTGGTAAACTGCTGTGGGAACGGCGGCACTTCAAATACACCCGGACGGTTGGGTATATTGAGCTTTTTGAACTGTGCATTGAGTGACAGCTGTTGATTGTCCAGCAATACAAGATTCGATTCCAGTAAGCGGTTCAGGTAGAAGCCTGCTTTTTGTGCCGGCGATTCTGTTTTGTAGAAGCTTACATCCCCGGCGGGCTCTTTGCTGTACTGGGGTACTTCACTAAAGAACAGGATCTCCGTAACGTCTACTACCAGCCTGCCTTTGAATGCAGGATCATTGGCAAGGTCCAGTAATACGGGCATGGGCGAGGTACCGTCAATGGCTAACTGTACGGCTGTTCTGCCGGTGGTGTGCTCCCAGGTGGCAACATCCAGATCGTATTTCATTCTGGAGGAGCCAATAAATACAGTTGCTTTGTCGCCATATACGAGGGCTCTTTTTTCTGCCCATTGGGGAGCGGCATCGTCATAGGAGAGCTCGAACCCGGAGGAACGCAGGTAGAGCTCCCAACCGCCGATAACAACGGCGACGATGAATAACATTAATAATGCTGGTCGTGCAAGATTTTGACTTGTCATTTTAAACGGCCAAATTTTACCAGGTGAAAAAATTTATATCGGAGTAGTAAACGAAGGGTTTAGCGAGAAGGTTGCCGCAATCCCCTAATTTGGGGATATGTCTAAAACCGTACAGAACGGTCGTTTCAAGACATTTAGTTTGATCAATGATTGGGGTTGTTGTTTATGGTATTACCGGCTTTGTTCGAGTACGACTACGGAGTTGGTATATTGTTCTGGTGCTTTAAGACGGTTGTTTTTGTACTATCCCAGCAGGGATCCAAAAACAAACTGCGCCTGGCTGTTGGGAAGACTATTGGGCGTTGGGATGCGTATAGGGGCGTTGCAACTATTGAGCGGCAACAAGCGTGTGACGCCAGCCAAGGTTTGTTTTTGGATCCCTGCAGGAGATAGGCGAAAGGGCAAGAGGGGTAGGTAAGAGAAGTAAGATAGCGGCGTTGCAACCATTGAGCACTAACAAGCGTGTGATGCCAGCCAGGGTTTGTTTTGGGCCTTTGTACACTGGCGTTTCACGGACATTGCCGGTTGTCAGGAGCAGCCCCCGCCAGCGAACCTGCTCACTTTGCCTGGTAATTGAGGGACAGGCTTCTGTATGCGTAAGTTTGCATGGCGATGATGGTGACGATCAATCCCACGATGCCCGTAACGATGAATAATAGCGCAATACCTCTGTCAGTGCCGGTACCAAACCAGTTGCCTAATATATCTACGCCGGCGCCGGTGGTCATGAAGGGGATGAAGATAAATTGTGCAATGGGGCCTATCATGAATGCGGTGAGGGGTGATGCCGCCTGTTCTATGCTTTGCGCAAAACCAAAGACACGGCCTTGTCTTTCCGGTGGGATAAGCTTTTGGATGATGGTTTGCTCTGCGGCTTCTACAACTGGTATGAGGCAGAGATAGATAAAAAGCCCGGCGGTGAGCAATATGATGGATGCTTGTATGGTGAAGAAAATGCTGATGGTCCACATAATGATATTGGCCAGGAAAAGCGTACGCAGGGGCCTGCCGCCCAATCCCTTCTTTGAGATCACCAGGCCGCCTACAATAAATCCAAGGCTCAAAAATCCCCATAATATACCCCATACCTGCACAGATACCAGTGATAAACCATAGGCATCCATCAGGGACATAAATACGCCGCCCAGGAAATTATTGAAAGTATTAAAGAAAATGAGCGCAAACAGACCGGGTATGATCCGTACTGCTTTGATGGTGCCGCGTACATCGATATGTTTTGTATTGGTTTCTGCAGTGTGCACGATCTCCTTTTCCGGGATGTTTATCGTCCACAGATGGAGGATCACTAACAGGGAGAGGGCGGTGGCAAATACCAGCATCCAGAAGATGCCCATAAAGCCGATGATCAAACCACTGAAGATAGAGGCTACTAAAAACGATACGCCGTTTACGGTGCCAACGAGGCCATTGGCCTTATCGCGCGTGTCTTCCGGTATGAGGATGGTGACTAATGTGGAGAGCGCGATGGTGCGCATATTACCGGCAATGGCGCCCAGGAGCGTTAGTACAATAAAGGCCCAGAGGGCTATGCTGGAAGGATTGCGGAATACATCTGACGGGGTGGCTAAGTAGATGGCAAATGCCAGTACGTAGAGTATAAAGGAGCAGAGGCTGGAAATGAGCATGGATACTTTTTTCCGGTAGCGGTCTACAATGGAGCCCAGGAAAAAGCCGGATACGGCTATGGTGCTGAGGTAGATGCCAGCCATGATGGAGGTGGCCAATACGGATCTTGTTTCAAGATATACCCAGAAGGTGACGGCAAACCAAACCACCGTATTAGTGAGCGATGCCGTAAGCGAGTTCGCTAAAACAGTATAGAATGTTTTTGTCATACAGATCAGTTTATAAAATGGCTGGACAGAGATGCTACGAGGATGCAGTACTTCCATGAATTTACCAATTATTTCTTTATATTTAGCCAGATCGCATCAGCTATCTTCCCTCATAAAATATTTGAGATGAAAGACCAATCCAGAAGGGAATTCTTTAAAACCGCGGGCTGCCTTACCATCGGTTTTTCCCTTAGCCAACTTCCACTGGCAGCCGCCATGTTACCCACGCAGGAACTGCCTGGCAATCTTAGGGATTATGCAGATATAGACGCCTGGTTACAGGTGCTGGCAGATGGCAGCATCCGGGTGTTTACGGGTAAACTGGAACTGGGACAAGGCATCCGCACGGCAGTGGCGCAAGTTGCAGCGGAAGAGCTGGATATGGATCTTTCCAAAGTAACGGTAACATTGGCAGAAACGGATGTAACGCCTAATGAGGCGTATACGGCGGGCAGTATGTCCGTAGAAAGCAGCGCTATGTCTATCCGTTATGCCGCTGCTGCTGCCAGGCAACGCCTGCTGGAGATGGCCGCTGTACGTTTAAAGGTACCCGCTGCGGACCTGCATATGGATAACGGGACCGTAATATCCGGCAATCAACAACGGTTGTCATTTGCAGAAATACTGGATGGCAAACAGCTGAGTGGCGAGATAAAAATGCCGGTGGCATTAAAGCCTAAAGATCAATATCGTATATCCGGGACATCAGTTCACCGGGATGATGTGGCACTGATGGTAAAAGGCGCGCCGCTGTATGTACAGGATTTGCGCTTTCCGGGGATGTTACATGCGCGGGTGATACGGCCGGCAGCGTATGATGCCAAACTGCAGCATTTTGATGAACAGGCCGTACGGGCCAAAGTGCCAGGCCTGCTGCAGGTGGTGGTGAATGGCAGTTTCCTGGCCGTGATCGCAAAAGTCGAATATGAGGCTATGCAGGCGCAACAGGTACTGGCAGCCCATACGGAATGGTCTGCCGGTACGCCGTTAGCGGGCGCAGACGATCTGCCGGCCTACCTGGCCACCGTGCCGGTACAAACAGAATCCGTGCGGGAAAAAGGCGCAAAACTTACAGCGCCCGCCACCCATCAGGCCAGCTATTTTAAACCTTATATTATGCATGGAGCTACCGGCCCTTCATGTGCCGTAGCCCTTTTTGATAAAGGCCAGCTGTTTGTATGGACGCATAGTCAGGGTGTATACCCATTACGTGCCGCCTTGGCGGAGATGCTGCAGCTGCCGGCGGAACAGATACGCGTAAAAGGCGTGCCGGGCTCCGGCTGTTATGGGCATAACGGGGCTGATGATGTAGCGGCAGAAGCGGCCCTGCTGGCCATGGCTGTACCGGGCAAACATGTACGGCTGCAATGGTCGCGGCAGGAGGAGCATGGCTGGGAGCCTTATGGCAGCGCTATGCTGATGAATATTGCCGCAAAGCTGGATAAAGATGGCCATATTACGCACTGGCAATATGGGCTGCGCTCTGACTCGCATGGCAACCGGCCTGGGGGTAAAGCTGCTAATCTATTGCCCGCCCGCTACCTGGAAAAGGCGTTTAAGAATGACCGGTCTGGCAGTTATAGCGGTGGTGCATATCGCAATGCGGAGCCATATTATAATATTCCTAACCAGCAGGTGGATGCACATTTCTTTAAAGGGCCATTGCGGGTATCGTCTTTACGTAGCCTGGGCGCTTTTGGTAATGTGTTTGCCATAGAGTCGTTTATGGATGAACTGGCGGAGCAAGCAGGGAAAGCGCCTTTTGCTTTTCGCCTGGCACACCTGGAGGATGAGCGGGCGGTGGCTGTGGTAAAAAAGCTGCAGGAGTTGCTGACGAAGGCCACCGGAACAGGCGGGGCCAGGTTATCTGAAGCAGGTACTAGCGGGGCCGCCACCGGAACAGGCATCGGTATTGCCTTTGCGCGGTATAAAAACAATGGCGCTTATTGTGCGGCTGCTGCGCAGGTGCATGTAGATCAAAGCGGAGAAACGCCCCTGATCAGGGTAGAAAAGATGTGGGCAGTAGTAGACGCCGGCGAGATCATCAACCCGGACGGGATCAAAAACCAAACGGAAGGCGGGATGGTGCAGGCGGCCAGCTGGACGCTATTGGAACAGGTGACCTATAACACACAACATGTAACCAGTGTTGACTGGTACGGTTATTCCATCTTTAAATTTAACCAGGCGCCTGCGGTAGAAGTAGCGCTTATTAACCGGCCTGCGGAAAAGCCATTAGGCGCCGGGGAAGCGGTGCAGGGACCGGCAGCAGCAGCTATTGCCAATGCTGTTTATAAGGCAAGCGGCAAACGCATTCGCCACTTGCCTATTACAGCTGAGCAATTGAAAGGATAGTTATCTATACGGCCATTGCTTCCTTGTTATACTTGTTGCGGTACTCCATGGGTGACAGGCCTGTTACCTTGCGGAAGATGGTGCGGAAAGCCTTCACATCCGCATAACCTACATCGTACATTACTTCATTGATGTTTTTACGGCTGGTCTCGAAGCTCTTCTTGGCGGCTTCTACCTTTACGCGTTGTATGTATTCAGATACGGTATTACTGGTGGCCTTTTTAAAACGGCGTTCCAGGCTGCGGCGTCCTAATGCGAAATTGCTGGCCAGCTGCTCTACGGTGATCTTTTCTGCAAAGTTATGTTCGATGAATTCCTGGGCGCTTTTTACGGTCTCATCTTCATGGGCTTTCTGGCCTTCGAAGATGATAAAGGGTGATTGGCTCTGGCGGTCCATGTCTATCATGAATGCTTTGGAGATAAAGATAGCGGTATCACGATCCGTGTATCTTTCTACGATATAGAGCAAGAGATTCAGATATGAGTATGCGCCGCCGCTGGTATAGATGCCATCCTCTTCTGTAATGATCTTATTATCCACCAGGTTCACATCCGGGAACATGTTGCGGAAATCATTTACAAAACGCCAATGGGTAGCGGCACGTTTGCCGTTCAGTAGGCCGGTGCCTGCCAGGAAGAAGGAGCCTATGCAGAAGGTAGCTATCTCTGCCCCTTTTTTATACTGATCTATGATCCAGGGTACGAAACCGCGGTTCTGCTCCAGGCCTTCGCGGGGATCGCCATGGAGGGCGGGGATGATGATGAGGTCTGTTTTGGCTACGTCCGGTACCAGTGCATCGGGGTTGGTGGTGAACAGACCGCTGGGCTGCATGGTAGCCGCCTGCAGGCCTACCAGCTGGATGTTGAAGACAGGCACGCCTTCGCGCTCCATCCAATAGTTATTCACTTCTGAGAAGATCTGATGGGTACCTTCTATGTTCACCATACTGGTATGGCCCTGGGGAATAAGGATGGAAATGTGTTTCATAAAACTAACAGTGTTGTAAGGTGGTTAAAAACTATGCTTCTAAAACAACGGCTTCGCGGTTATATTTGTTCCGGTATTCGATGGGCGTTAACCCGGTGATCTTTCTAAAGATAGTGCGGAAGGCTTTTACATCCGCATAGCCCACATCAAACATGACTTCATTGATGTTCTTGCGGCTGGTTTCGAAATGTTTTTTGGCTGCCTCTACCTTTACGCGCTGAATGTATTCTACCACAGTATTGGCCGTGGCCTTTTTAAAGCGGCGTTCAAAGTTGCGCCGGCCCAGGTATACCCTGGCTGCCAGATCATCCACCGTGATACGGTCCTGGAAATTGCCTTCAATAAATTCCTGCGCCTGTTTGATCAGATCATCCTCGTGTTCTTTTTGACCTTTAAAGATCATAAAAGGGGACTGGCTATGCCGTTCAATATCTATCTGGAAAGCTTTGGAGCAGAATATGGCCACATCACGGCCAGCAAATTTTCCAACAAGATAGAGAATGAGATTGAGATAAGAAAAGGCGCCGCCACTAGAATAGAGACCATTTTCGTCTGTAATTATCTTGTCCTCTACCAGGTTCACTTCCGGGAAGAGGCGGCGGAAGTCGTTGGCCGCCAGCCAATGGGTAGCGCAGTTGCGGCCGTTGAGCAGGCCGGTGGAGGCCAGCAGGAAAGCGCCAACGCAAAGGCTGGCCACTTCTGCGCCTTTTTTGTATTGCTCGCGGATCCAGGGGATAAAACCGCGGTTGATCTCGAGGTTGTTCATCATATCCGCATCGAGGGCGGGGATAATGATGAGGTCTGTTTGTGCCACGTCTGCGATGGTAGCGTTGGTGGCTACGGTATAGATGCCGCTGTAGACAGGCGCCTCGTTGGTGAGGGATACCAGTTGTACGGCAAACAGGGGCTCCCTGCCCATGCTTTGCAGGAAGGCGTTCACTTCTGTGAAGACCTGGCGCGGGCCTTCGATACTGCCCAGAATGGCGCCTTTAGGAACAATAATGGATATGCGTTTCATAGAGGTAAAATTAACCAAAGCCACTGTCACAATTAGCCCTGTTACATGGCGTTTTTACACCCCTTGAGAGTTAAGTATTGCTATACAAGCGTTCACCGATCTGGCGCCAATTTAGTGATCCGATAATACCACGGCCGGGCGGCCTTGCTTTTTCTTGGTAGCCAGTAACAGCAGCGGCAATGCCAGCAGGAAGAAGATACCTACGACCAGGAACGCATCATTGAAGCTGAGCAGGTTTGACTGCCGGGTGATGGTATTATCCAGCGCCTGCAGTCCTTTTACCTTTGCTTCTGCGAAGGTGGCCCCTTTTGTAAGGAAGTAGCTGGTATATCCCTGCAGGCGTTGTAAAAGCAGGGGGTTATCCGGCGAGAGATTGCTGACGAGGTCTGAGCGGTGCACGGCGTTGCGGTTAGTGAGATAGGTATTAACCAGGGCGATGCCAAAGGAGCCGCCCAGCTGCCGCATCATGTTATTGAGGGCAGCACCCTGGGGTACATCCCTGGGTTCCAGGGCAGATACGGCCAGCGTAGTAAGCGGTACGGTTACAATAGCCAGTCCCAGCGCGCGGGATAACAGCGCCACGGTGATATCTGACCCGCTGGAATTGAGGTTCATACCGGACATCTGCCAGCTGAAGAAAACAAACAAACACATCCCCGCCCCGATCATATAAAAAGGCGGTACGCCGCGCTGCAATAAACGCGCGGATACTATCAACCCCAGGATGGCCAGACAGGAGCCCGGCAACAGCAGCAGGCCGGTTTGTGTAGGCGAAAAGCCCAGCAGCCTTTGTGCAAATACTGGTGTGAGGAATACAGAGCTGAACAGGCCTATACCGGAGATAAAAGTGAGCAAGGCCGCGATGCTGAGGTTACGGCTTTTGAGCACCCTAAGGTTTACCACCGGCTGATCTGTTTTCAGCTCCCACCATACAAATAATACCAGGCCTAAAAAGGCGGTGACCGTTAACCAGATGATGTAGCGGGTCTCGAACCAGTCTTCCGTTTCTCCCCTTTCCAATACGGTTTGCAAAGCGCTAACACCCACTGCCAGCAGGAAAATGCCCAGCCAGTCTATTTTCTTAGCCGGTTGTTTAATAGCCGGCTCTTTGAGCAGGCTAAAGCAGATCATGGCTACTGCGATACCGGTAGGTACATTGATATTAAAGATCCAGGGCCAGGAATAATATTCCGTGATATACCCGCCCAGCGTGGGGCCGATAGTGGGGCCTACAAACACGCCGATGCCGAATATGGCGCTGGCCACGTTCTGTTTCTCTTTTGGGAACAGCTCAAATACAATGGCCTGAGATACGGATAAGAGGGCGCCGCCGCCTATGCCCTGCAGGAAGCGGAAGGTGACCAACTCCCATATATTGGTGGATTGCCCGCACATAAAGGAAAAGAAAGTGAACGCCAGTATAGAGCCAATATAATAGTTACGCCTGCCCAGCTTACTGGTGAGGAAGCTGGTAATGGGGATGATGATCACGTTGGCAATGGCATAGGAAGTAACCACCCAGGATGTATCTTCCAATGTGGCGCCCAGGTTGCCGCTCATGTGCGAGAGGGCCACGTTTACGATGGAGGTATCTATGAGCTCCATCATGGCGGCAGCTATTACCGTTATCAGCAGGATCAATCTTTGCATTGTTCACTGTTTATTTTATACCGATTGGTATATTTTATAGTAAAAAATAGTCAGAGCGCATTGATCATATTTTCAACAGACTGCATGATAGCATTGCGGAAATTGATCTTTCCGGTCAGCTTCGTGATCATGACAGCGCCTTCTAGCAAGGCTATGAGGGTGAGGGCGGTTTGTTCCGGATCATCCTGGGTGGTGAACTCTCCCTGGTCTATCCCTTTTTTTATGAGGACGGCAATGCGGTTCTTCCATGCCAGCATAGCGGCGGCAGCTTTTTCCTTGAGCTCCGGATGGGTATCGTCTGCCTCTATGGCGGTGTTGAGTATGGGGCATCCGCCGTCCGGGAAAGGGTATTTGAGGAAGTTTTTGTACACATCCACATACACCAGCAGTTGCTCCCGTACGGTGGTGTATTTACTCATTTCGGCTTTTACGATCTGCTCTACTTTCTGGCGGTTGTGCTCGAATACGGCCAGCGCTACTTCGTCCTTATTGGCAAAATTGCCATAAATGCTGCCTTTAGTCAAGCCGGTGGCGTCCGTGAGATCCGTTAAGGATGTACCGGCGAAGCCTTTCCTGTTAAAAACAGGGGCTGTTTTTTCAATAATAAAGGCTTTTGTTTTTTCTGCTTTGGACATATCAACTGCACTTTGACGGCACAAATTTATACCGATTGGTATTATTTACAAAATATTTTATCCTTTGATCTTTTCGAAAGCATATTTCCCTTTGATAAAGCGGTTGAGGTATTTGCCTTTGGAGCCGGCGTTCCGCATGGCATCGTAGACGGCGGGGGGCACATCCATATAATCGTATACCATCCCGGAACGGAAGATGATGCGGAGGGTGGCGCTATCAGGATCGTAGTGCATGGCGGATACAACAGTAGACGGCATGGCGATCAATACATTGGTACACAGGTGTAACCACAAAAATGGGGCCTCTCTGGTGGTTTGTTCGAGCGGTTGAGGGGGATGGTGGCCGGAGATGATGCCGGGGCGGCTAACAGCGCAGGTACAACAGCAGACGGCGTGGCTATCAATACATTGACCTACTGATATGTCCATAAAAGCAGGGCCTCTCCGGTGGTACCGGGGAGGCCCTTTAATTTCTTTGCCGTGACTGTAATATAATAGCGTTCCCTAATGATTGGGGACCATCATTCAAACAGGTAACAGGCAGCGTGAAGCGGGAGGTTATTTACCTTCTTCTTCCTCTTCCTCCTCTTCTTCATCGTCGAATTCATCACCCTCGTCATCCAGCCACTCCATGTAGCTGTAGTACCAGTCCTCCAACTGCTCCAGCAGTTCCTGCTTTTTATCAGGATCATTGTGGAAGAACTCATCTACATTATCCAGTTCTTCAACGATGTCGATGTAGGCGGTTTCTTCGTCTTCTTCCACACGTTTGGCAAAAAAGCGCGGCTTTTCCGTATGGAAGATATATTCGTTGTCAGGATCTGTTACAGGATCGTCTGCGATCATAAACTTGGGTAACTGTGCCATTTCAATTCATTTAGTACTTCAAAAATACCCGATTTTTGGATATGCCATCCATCCTTTAAAAAATAAAAAATACTGCACAGTTACTGCAGCCAGGGAGCACATCTATTGGCCGCTTAATAGTAATACACTCTTCTGGGCCTATGCCTTACCACTACTACGGGAGCAGGGCGGTAGGCCACTATAGGTGCGGGCGCTACTATCACCGGACGGGGATGATACACCACCACCGGACGGGGCGCCACTACTATGGGCGCAGGGGCAATCATCACCGGCGGAGGAACGGGCGCTACGATCACCGGACGGGGACGATATACGGGTATGCCTACATTGACATTTACCCTTACCTGCGCATTTGTATGCAGGGATACCGCGCTTAATAATAAGATCACCACAGGTACAAGCATCTTTTTCATAGCCTTATGATTTTTACTTTTAACGATTGTTGCAGCATTACTATCATCCCTCAGTTTTCAATTACAAATTTGACTGTAGAAAGAGAGAAAAGTTAAAAGGGTTTGCGGTGAGACTGAAAATTTAGGGGGTGAAATGACGTTGAAGGAAAAAAAGGGGCTGGCCATTAACTGGTCAGCCCCCTGCGTTTTGGTGATGAGCGCTAGAATATATATCGCAGGCCTACCTGCATCTGCCAGCGGGAAGGGAGGTCCGGGCTGGAGGTGAAGGTGCTGCGTAAAGATGGATCGAACTGATAGGTAGGCGCGTTGCCGTTATAGTTAACAGACAACGGCTGGAAATAACCGGAGGTGGTGGCATATTTAACTACGCCCCAGCTGCTGTTGATCAGATTACCCAGGTTTACAAAGTCGATGCTTAGCTGGAGGGTCTGGTTCTTTTTTGCCCCATGGATCACAAAGTCCTGGAGGATACGGAGATCCAGCTGGTTGAGCCAGGGGTTCTCCCCTGCGTATTTTTCCGTGTACTGGCCACGGCGTTTGCCCAGGTATTTATCCTGCTCAATAAAATTGCGGAAGGCTGCCCGTTGGGTAGCAGCATCCTGTACTACGCCGTTTACGTCCGTAAGCGGGGTAAACTGCATGGTATTGATCTCCGCATCTGTAGGCACATATAACAGGTCGTTGGTGGCGGTGCCGTCGTTATTGATATCGCCCCCATATACATAGGCAAAGCGGTTGCCGGAGTTCAATGATCCAAACAGGGATACGGTAGTAGCCCAGCTTTTATCCTTGCCATAGCTCCATTTTTTGGAGAAGGCGGCGATAATACGGTGTGTGTTGCCGTATAAAGACCTGGATAAAATAGCTTCGTTGGCGTTGTTGAGGATGGGGTTGCGGTCAAAGGCATCGCTGGATATTTCTGCGGAGATGGAGCTGGCGTCTTTGGCGATCAGGTAGTTATACCCCACCATTGCATAGAGGCCATTCTGGAAATATTGCTGCGCCTGAAAAGTGAAATTGAACTGGTAGCCTATGTCCGTATTGGTGAAGGCGTAGGTGTTATTAGCGCCCTGGTCTGCTGGCAGGTAGATCTTGCGCCTGTCGCCGGTGCCGGAGTTAAGCGTACCTGTGGGCGTGCCCAGCTTGTAGTTACGTACCATCATGGCGTTTACATCCTTGGTATAGGCTACATCGCCACTGAAGATGGTACCGAAGGGGATCTTCACATCCACACCCAGGTTGGAGCGCCATACCTGCGGCCATTTGAAATCGCGGTCTGTTACGTTATAGAAATCGCTGAAAGGGTTGCCTATCTGGTTGCCTATCCACACAAATGGGAAACGGCCCGTAAACAGGCCGGAGCCGCCGCGTACCTGTAAGGTCTTATCGCCTTTTACATCCCAGTTAAAACCGATACGGGGAGAGAACAGGGGCTTTTTAGAGGGAAAGCGGGTATTATCTACATCTTTACCTACGCCATTGTTGAGGCGGTTGCCATCTTTATCAAACAGCACCAGGGGATCGTTGTTTGGAACAGTGGGCTCTCCTTCTGTGAACCCACCCGCCAGTGTGCCGTCCGGGTTTAGTTTGGGCGCACGGTAGCTGGCGTTGAAATAGAAGGGAATATCTATCCTTACGCCATAGGTAAGGCGGAACCTTTCTGCCAGCTGCCACTCATCCTGCAGGTAACCGGATGCCTGGCCTACGGTGAGGTAGTACCAGGTCCATTCGTTGGCGGCGGCGCGGTTACGTGCGTAAGCTACATCCACATCCAGCGGGTAAGCGCCAAAAACGTAGTTACCGCCAATGGGTACCTGCGTAAGAAAAGTATTGATATCTGCATCGCTGAAGATGGCCGGGCCATAACCGGTAAGGTTAAAGGAGTTACCGAATTTATAAGACTCGAAAGAAGCGCCGGCCGTTAGTGTATGATTATTCAGGAATACGTTAAAGTTGTTGGTGACCTGGAAGGCATCCTGGTTAAGGCGGTTATTGATGGAGAAAGGCTCTTCGCCGGCGATGATGTAGCGTACGCCGTTCTTGGTGATATTGATAACCGGGAAGGGCGCAGAGAACGGATTTCGTCTATCCCTGAAGGTGGTATACACTACCCGCAGCTTATTGGCAAAAGTGCTGCCGAAGTTAGACTTCAGCTCTGTACCAAAAGAGTGCAGGCGGTTCACGATCTCGTAACCGGAGTTGCGGAACTGCAGGGTGGTGAAATCCGGTCCGCGGCGGCCGATGGCGCTAGGGTGGGCCGGTTTATCCTTGCTGGCATCCAGGCCGTTATAGGTAAATGAGAGGCGGTGGGCAGCGCTGATATTCCAGTCGAGTTTTACCAGCCATTTATAACTTTTCTGATCGAGGGTAAAGCCCTGGTAAGGGCCAGTATCGTAGTCAAAACGTGATTTAAGTATGCTGCTTACCTGCATCAGGTCAGATTCCAGCACGCGGCTGGTATTTGTTTCGCCTGCGTTGGAGCCGTTCTGCGCTACGTAGCTGCTGGCCTGGTCTTTCCGTTGTTCTGTTTCGAAGTTCACGAAAAAGAACAGCTTATCCTTTATTACGGGGCCGCCCAGTGAGAAGCCCGCCTGCAGCTGGCGGAGGTCTGGAACTACCTGTTTGTTCTTATCAACTTTGGAGCCTGTTAAGGACTGGTTACGGTAAAAGCCGTATACGGTACCGGAGAAGTTATTATCGCCGGATTTAGTTACCGTATTTACGCCCGCACCGGTGAATCCCGCCTGGGTCACATCATAGGGCGCAATGTTTACCTGGATCTGGTCGATGGCATCCAGGGAGATGGGTTGTGCGTTGGTTTGTCCGCCGGGGGTAGGCGCATCCAACCCAAAAGGATTATTAAACACGGCGCCATCCAGGGAGAAGTTATTATACTGGCCGTTACGCCCGGCAAATGAAAGACCGTTATAGGTAAAGGAGGCGGAGGGCGTGAGGCGCAGGTAATCGTCCGCAGAACGGGAGATAGTAGGCAGGGCCTTTATCATGCGGTTATTGATATTAACGGAAGCGCCGGTTTTCTTATCATCAAATACAGTAGAGCGGCCGGTGATGGTAACATTACCCAGTTGTACGGCTTTTTCCTGCAGCTGTACTTCTACGGTGTTGTTGAGACCCAGTTCCAGGAATACATTATCGGTAACATTCTCCTGGTAACCCAGAAAGGTGACGATGACCTTATAGGGGCCACCTACGCGCAGGTTGGCCACGGTAAAACGGCCATCGCCGCGGGTGAGTACCCCTTGCTTAATACCGGCGTTGGTATATTCTACCACCACGGTAGCGCCGGGCAGCGCGGTACCTTTGGGATCTTTAACAATACCGCTAAGGGTGGCGGTGGTAACCTGGGAAAAAGCCGGTAAGGCGCTCAGTAGCAGTATGGAAACAATGAGGAGATAGCACGTGTGCATCCTTTGACGTAGCATAGCGTTTGATTTTCGGTTGATACAAATGGCTTATGACTGTTTTTTGGACAGTCTGATCTAATGAGGTTCTTATACTTTTCAAGATGATTGAGGCCCGCTTCCCGCCCCCTTACTATGTGCTACACCAGGGGCGTTACATGATTCTGATCGATATAACCGAATTTAAGGAAAATAGCTTAAACAGCCATTGCTTTTTTCTCTTTTACGCCCGTACGTATATACTGACGGTGCTGCTCTCCCCATTCTTTAAGGGCATAGATAACGTTATTAAGGGTATCGCTGTAGGGCGTTAACTCATACTCCACTGTTACGGGCATGGTATCATATACACGGCGCTGGATAAATTGGTTGAGCTCCAGGTGTTTTAACTCGTGGGATAATACTTTGGCGGAGATACCATGTACAACGCGCTGCAGTTCGCCAAAACGTTTATTACCCTCCCGCAGGGCAATGATGATGGGGAGCTTCCATTTTCCGTTGAGCACATACAAGGCATCCTGTACGGAGCCTACTGCGCTGCGGCATTCATCCGGGGAGTGCCCCTGTGCGTTCATTGTTCCATCATGTTCTATCATATAACAAAGATTTATGGTTACAATAGCACTAACCTTTAGGTAAGTACTAACAATTGGTAAGCAAAGATACGTAGTTTTGATGTTGCAACATCTATTCACTTACTTAAAGGTTAGTAGTCACATGAAGGTAGAAATATGGTCGGACGTAATGTGCCCGTTCTGTTATATTGGTAAGCGCCGGTTTGAGCATGCTCTGGCGCAGTTTCCGCAGCGGGAAGCGATTGAGGTGGTATGGAAGAGTTTTCAGCTGGACCCGGAGATGCCTAAGGAAGGCGGCGCCAACATCAATGAATACCTGGCGGAGCGGAAGGGCTGGACGCTGGAGTACGCGGAGCAGGTAAACAGCCAGGTGACCGCCATGGCGGCGGAAGTAGGCCTGACATATGATTTTGACAAGGCTGTAGTGGCTAATTCCTTTGACGCGCACCGGTTTTCTCATCTGGCCGCGCAGCATGGGCTGGGAGATGCCGCGGAGGAAAGCCTGTTCAAAGCTTATTTTACGGAAGGTAAGAATATAGCGGATCATGCGGTGCTGGCTGACCTGGGGGCTTCTATAGGGCTGAATGCCGGAGAAGTGAGCGCCGCGCTGGCTGGCAATGGTTATGCAAACGAAGTGCACCAGGATATATCGGAAGCTGCTGCATTGGGCGCCAGGGGCGTACCGTTTTTTGTGATTGACAGGAAGTATGCGGTGTCTGGCGCGCAGCCGGAAGAGGTATTCCTGCAGGCGCTGGAACGGTCTTATAAGGAGTATGCGAAGGCGGGGCTGGAGCATGGCGCGGACGGGAATGTGTGCGGGATTGATGGGTGTGATTGATAGTTAGTCTTAATGCCGGCCGGCTGGAAATTAACGGCTGGTTATAGATAAAGCATTAATGATCAGGAAGACGGTTGTAGCCGGAGCTTGCTGATCATTAATGCTTTGTTGTTTTGGAACCTCCCTAGCTAACTGTAACACCGTGGGCTTTCAGGGGCTTTGCCAGCATCCAGTTATCTTCCTTCATGGCAGTCAGGTAGCTTTGGGTGCGGTATACGGTGGGGCGCAGCACCTTTTTGGGGTGATTGGCCAGCCAATCCTGCCGTACGGTGGTGTAGGCCTTGATCCATGCCTTTTCGTCGCCGCCGCGGGCGGGCGTAGCTTCCGGAAAGCGGCTGCGCAAAAAAGCGGGTATGCAGCCGGAGTGGATATAGCTGTCGTATATCACCAACAGGCTTAAGGACAGATCAAATCCTTCATTCTGGAAAAAGTGCAGGGCGGGCTCGTAATACAATACTTCGAAGGTCACATCCTGTGCATTGCGCATGAGGGGGTCTTCCTGTGCGGAGACCTTTAACAGGCGTTTAAATTCCGCGTCATTTACCAGGGGCTGTTTAGCAATTTTGGCCAGGTAGGGCTCCAGGGCGGCTGAAAATTTGCCGTTGGCCCGTACATACCTTTCCACAATGTTCCTGAGGTTGCCTTGTTCTGTAGCCTGGCTTCGGCCATAGGTGATCTGGCGGGAACCGTTCTTACCATCAGCAAATATGCTGATCACATCATAACGGCCTTCAGGCGTGCCTGTTTCCATAACATTCACAACCTGGATGATCTTTCGTTTTTGGTCTACGGTGATCATAAAAGATAGGGGTTTAAGGGGTTGAACATTCGTTAACCAATATTAACGAATAAATTTCAATCCTTACACCCCTATCCTGCTAAAATGTACTATACTTCAGCGGGCACCTCTACGATCTTAGCGGGCGCTTTCTGCGGCTGCGCGCTCACCATTTTGTTCACGAAATACATGAAAGAAATGGTAATGAGGGTGGCTGCAATAGCTACGTACCCTAAGCGGTCGTAATGCTGCAGGGCGCCGCTGCTGGTTTGTACCACCAGTATACCGGCTACGGCGGAGCCAATACCGCCGGAGATCTGCTGTACGGAGGAGTTGATGCTCATAAAAGCGCCTCTGTCACGCATTTCCGGAACGGCCGTCATTAATGCCTGTCCGCCTATCATACGGGAGGATACCCCCAGGAACATGAATACGTTGATCGCTACCACCCATGCAAAAGGCGTGAGCCCCAGGTTAGTGTAAATGGCTATCGTAATGATGGTAACAATGGAGCCCAGGCAGAACACCTGGAACTTGCCGATCCTATCACTCAGCTTACCGGTGAGGGGGCCAAAGATCATGGAGAACACGCCGGTAATACCGTACAATAATGTTAGCTGATCCATGGTAATGCCCAGGTTATGGGTGCTGAAAGTGCTGGCGAAAGGCATGAGCATAAAACCGCCGGTAGACATTAATGTAGTAGCGCCGAAGGCCAGCAGATAGTTGGGCTGAGATAAGGTTTTCAGCAGATGCACCAGGGGATTCAGATCGGATTTAACGGCCAGGTGGGCATTAACCGGCCGCATATAAACGGCAATCAAAATACCTACCAGCGCGCCAAAACCGGCGATCATCCAGAACGGCGCATGCCAGCCAAAATGGTTAGCCAACAAGAGGCCTACGGGAATACCCATTACCTGGCTTACTGCAAAGGCCATTTGTACAAAGCCCATTACGCGGCCTCTTACTTCCATCTTAAACAGGTCAGTAATGATGGCAAAGCTGATGGAGCTGATAACGCCGCCAAACAGGCCGGTAACGATCCTGGCGATGAGCAGGAAATGATAGTTGGGCGCTGTTGCGCATAACAGGGTGCCTGTTATAAAGCCAACATAAAAGAACAGCAGCATTTTTTTACGGTCGAACCGGTCTGCAAATCCGGCGGCCAGCAGGCCGGAGGCGCCAGCGCTGAAGGCGTAGGCGGATACTACCAGTCCGAACTGGGAGGTATTGATCTGCAGCTTATCCAGCAGCAGTACGCCCAGGGGCGATAATACCATAAAATCCAATACCACGGTGAATTGCAGGATGGCTAACATGGCAATAATGAATGCCTGGTAGCGGGTGAAAACTCTGGGTTGAATGGCGGAAGTTGTCATAAAAAATAGTCGTGTTAATAGTAGATCAATCTGGTAATTCTTCGCAATGGTAACCGGCTTGCTGTACGAGGCCGATGATGTCTTGTACCTGCAGTGAGTCCGATTCTATGCGCAGTACTTTGTCGATATCGCTGCGGTCAATATTCCAGCGGCGGATGGCGGGCTGGCTGTTGAGGGCCGGCGCCACTTTGGTTACATCGTTACTGAAGCGGATATCTGTTTTAAACACCAGGATGTTGATGGTGCTTTCCCTGTTTAAGACGGTTATCATATGCTTATATTTTAAATGAGCGCTCATTTAGTTATCTAGTGTAAAAAAAAAGCCGTTAGGGCTTTAGTGCTTTTAACACGAGTTGCAGGGTTTGCATCATGACTTCGTGCGATATTTCGAAGTGTTTGTTCACATAACTTTGGCCCTGTGTATGGAACTTAATCAGTTGATACAGTGGGGCATAGGCCACAGACCAGAAGACTTCGAAGGGCAGTTGCACCAGCTCCTTACGTTCGATAGCATTGTTAACGAAGCGGCCCATGATCTCGCTGAACCGCTCTTTCATTAATGCATGGATCTTCTCGTTGTAATGGGAGTAGCGGATCTGTTCGATAAAGGCTACTTCCACGGGATGCTGCATAAAGTATGCAGCACGGTTGATCCATTGCCTTTTGAGGCCTTCTGCGAAATGGGCGTCCGGGTCGAAGTTGGCGAGGCTATGGGCCATCAGATCGGTGGCGATTTCCTGGCCTATCTGGAGGATCAGGTCATCGCGATCTTTGTAATAGATGTAGATGGTGGCTGGGGATACGCCGGCTGCTTTGGCGAGTTTATTGACGCCGAAGCCGTCGAGGCCTTCCCTTACGATCATTGCTATCGCTTTTTCGCGGATGGCTTTTTCTTTGTTTTCGTCTCGTACACGCATTGGTGGTGCAAATATAAGTGAGCGTTCGCTTATTTAAAAATAAATGTTTGGGGATGGGGCCGGGGCGGCGCTGGCGGGTGCGGTCGAGGGCCTGTTCGTGGTGAAGAAACCGCTGTAGTTAATATCAAAAGAATGGGAAGGAACTGTAGGAACAATAGGATTCATAGGAACCATAGGTGTCATATGGAGATATATAGGAGAACGGCGAAGGATTGATAAAGGAAAGCTAAAGGGCGGCTAAAGGAAAGAGCTTGTCTTGGTAGAGATGTACCGGAAAAAAGGTGGACTTGATCAGGATTTATATTGAAAGACGGATGGAGGATTGATGAATATCGGATGATGATTAAGTGAACATGAGATGGTGGTAAAATGGGGGTGTGAGGGTGGCGATTAGGCCATCTATGGGCGATGACATGGAGATCTACGAGTGATGACATGGAGACCTACGGGTGATGATATAGAGAATTGCCGTGATAAAATGGGGATGCTCATGAGGGAACTGAACGTATTGTGAAACGACCTGATATGTTTAAGAAAGAACCGGGTGTTTTTTATGGGATAATAGCAGATGGGATGGCGGGTATAACAGTTTTGGCAATGTAAGGGCATAGGTTGCCCGGGGAGCGGAATGCACCTTCAAAAAAGAACGGGATGGGTTGTTAGTTGTGACATGATGTAGCGGATTACCTGGTTTTATTCCCTGCGTTGCATATATGCAGGCGGCTGTTCATCATCTATAATGGCCGTTATGCCGGGATGGTATGGCAGTACGGGTTGCGGATGATTGTTGTTTGGGTTATGTATGTGGTGAGTGTTGGTATTACCAGCGGGCCGGTTATGCGGATGGTTGGCAGTTTGTTTTTTGCGGGACTGCTGCTGTTCCATAGGGGGCACCACCGCTACTATATCTGCAGCCATGTATTTGCGGTTGCCCAGTGGGAGTATTTGGCCGTTATGCATGATACATGCCCTTATCTGTAGTATCATCAGCAGCGCGCCTTTACCGGCAACGGGTGCACTTAGTTTCAGGCCGTTGAATGGTTGGCTGAGATCAATGATCTCTGCGGACTCCTGTACGTCTACTACCCTTCTCTCAGAGAAGTTGATGCGGGCGGTTATGAGGCATACTTCCATGTGGGTGCCGGCGCCCATTGGACAAAGCGGTTGGGCGGGTATTGAGAGCGTGCCATCCGGTATGACAGTTGGGCGGTGATAGAACAGCCTATCAGTACTGGTATGCTGGTTAAAGCGGAAGCCTTGCAGGGCTTGCAGCTGACGTGGGCCTGCCTGTACCAGCACTTTGTTAAGACGGTTGGTGGTGCTGCCGTCATTACGTAGATCCAGGTGGGGGGCTAATGCCCGGCGGATAAGTTTCCCCTGGCGGCTGGCGATGCCGAAGCGATGGGCAGCCTGTTTGGTGGCGGTGGTTTGCCGTACGGTAGCGGGCATGGTACGAAGGCAGTGTTTACCATTCCGGCGGTAACCGATCACGCCATCCAGCCTGCCGATGAATTTGAATGCGCCTGTTTGTGTTGCCATTGTATTTGTTTTTCCCTGAAATTAAGGGAAACGGGGTAAAGCATATGTGTGTGCACTTTAGCAAGTATCAAAATGGCGTTGGCGCTTGTTAGTTATTGATCAGGTAGCAATCGATCGGTATTAAATTTTAATCAAGGCGTGTAGGATTGCGATTAGATGTTATCGAAAAAAGGCTCCGCCTGGAAAATGTTTTGCAACATTCCGGCGGAGCCAATTTTCAGTATAGATCCCCTATTAATTTTATTATTGTGCTAAAACAGCAGTGCTTTCGTTCACGATAGGCCATACACCGGGTGTGGGTACGCTCACGCCTTTGGTGTTGCCTCTTGTTGC
This sequence comes from Chitinophaga agrisoli, assembly GCF_008386695.1. Taxonomy (GTDB): domain Bacteria; phylum Bacteroidota; class Bacteroidia; order Chitinophagales; family Chitinophagaceae; genus Chitinophaga; species Chitinophaga agrisoli. The sequence continues at coordinate 1,339,266 of NZ_VUOC01000001.1, read as the reverse complement.
CTGGTCAGGGCCAAAGTAGTACAGCGGATGTGCTTTGTACACTACCTGGGTGTGGGTACCAGCTACGCCCTGAATGATAGCGAAGTCGGTCTTAGCCAGTGTAGAAGGCACATTCTTGATACCGGTCAGCTCAAAAATAGGCCAGGTGGCATTGTTGCTGAAGTCTGCCTTTGTATAAGTATTTGTATTGGCTTTATCGGGCGTAAAGGCATACAGTGTTCTGCCGCGATCGTCTGTGATGAAACGGGTAGGACCAGCGGGACCATTGGGGTCATATTTGCTGTCGTAGTTCTTACCATCGTTACCTACCAGCTGTTTGAAACCGATCATTACGGTATAATCCGGTTTACCTACGAACCATATATTACCTACTTTATCACCTTTTACATCACCGGCTTTGGCATCCTGTGCAAAGAAGTACAGAGGCCAACCTTTATAGGTAGTTTGATTGAAAGTTTTACCATCCTGTGTAACGGAGATAGTAGCGAAGTCTTCTTTGTGAAGGCTGGTATCGCCCAGGGTGATCTTAGTTACATCGCCGGCATAGAAGTAGGGCCATGCTGTGGCACATCCGCCAGCGCAATTATTTTTACCGTCTGCATCGCTAGAGAAGAAATATAAAGATCTGCCAGTGCTGTCTGTCATGATCTTTCCAAAGGTGGCATCGTTGGCTATCTGTACAATAGGCTTTGGAGTAGGAGGAGGGTTACCCGGCGGGTTGGGATTGTTATCGTCGTCTTTACCGCAGGCAGCTAAAGTGCTCGCAGCTAACGCTACGGCGATTAAGGTTTTTACTGATCTGGATTTCATAAATTTTCTAATTGAGTAATTTGTTAGGTTTTAAATGATAAAAGAAGTGCACTCGAAGTATTAATACGACATCTTTAAAAGAAGGTTGCCCGAGGGTGAAATTTTTTCCGAAGTGGGTAAAAGGAGAAAAAACTACTACAATCAGTGAAAATCAATTCAAAAAGGGGTCAGGTTATTCCCGAACTTTAAAAAACCTTAGGCAAGAGGGTTACTATTTTATTAGATAGCAAAGGATCAATGGCACGTTTTGAAAAACTATGAGGAGTTTAAATGACTCCTATTTTTTTCTGTATGTATGCAAACGATTGCAATGTCTCTGACAGGCCCTCTTAGTTGCCTTATTTATACACGTCATCATTTAATTAAACAGTTATGAAACTGAACGTCATCAATTGTATCCCGTATGTTAGTGCCCGTTTGCGCGGCAAGGCTGGTATGCAGCGGCCGGCTGGATTAGACAGGGTTGCTGGTAGCTTTAAATTACTGTTACGCCCGGTGTTTGTACTTAGTAACCGAAAGTGGTTAGTTCCGTTTTCTTTTGGCAGTAGTGACCGAAAGTGGTTAGAGTCGTCACGCGAAGGGGTTATATCTAATGATAGTAACCGAAAACGGTTAGTATCATCACATGAAGGGCTTATATCTAACGGCAGTAACCGAAAATGGTTAGTATCATCCAGTAAAGGGTTTTCTTCCAGCAACAATACAGGAAAGGCGTTGCAACCGTCCCGCGAAGCGGTTTCTCTTATCGGGAGTAACGGGGCATTATCTTTTGCCCGTATCTGTAAATGGCTTGTTGCCGGGAATCAAAGAGCGCTTGCATTGTGCCTCGTAGTTTTATTGGGCGCTCTCTCCTACCCTGTTGCCGCGCAAAGCGCGCTTACCCGTGATCAGCGGATGGAGTGGTGGCGTGATGCGCGCTTTGGGATGTTTATTCACTGGGGCGTATATGCGGTGCCGGCCGGCGAGTATAACGGGCACCCCATCAACAAAGCCTCCGAATGGATCATGAACCGGGGTAAGATACCGGTGGCGGATTATCAGCAGTTTGCCAAAAGTTTTAACCCGGTAAAATATAACCCGGAAGCCTGGGTGAAGCTGGCTAAGGAAGCTGGTATGAAATACATTGTGATCACCGCTAAACACCATGATGGCTTTGCCTTGTTTAAGACCAGCGCCAGTAAGTGGAATGTAGTGGATGCCACGCCTTATGGCAAGGACCTGCTTAAACCGCTGGCGGATGCCTGCCGTAAATACGGTATCAAGCTGGGCTTTTATTACTCCCAGGCGCAGGACTGGAATAACCCGGGCGGAGCTGCTGCACGAAAGGTTACTTCTGAGGGCTGGGCCAACCCGGACTCTGCTAAGATAGACGCCTACACGCAGGCACATAGTGGTCATTGGGACCCGGCGCAAACCACAGAGCCAATGAGCAGCTATATGGATAAAGTAGCAGTACCACAGGTAAAGGAACTGCTGACCAATTATGGTAATGTAGCCGTGTTATGGTGGGATACGCCTACCAATATGACGGATGAATATGCCGAAAAGCTGAATGCGCTGTTATCCCTGCAGCCAGCTATCATCACGAACGACCGGCTGAAACGGCCCAATTTTCCCGGAGACTATAAAACCCCTGAACAGAAGATCCCTAACCTGCATGAGCTGGATGGGCGCGACTGGGAAACCTGTATGACCATGAACGGCAGCTGGGGGTATAAACGGGCAGATAACAAATGGAAGAGTACAGAAACGCTGGTACGTAATTTAGTGGATATCGCCTCCAAGGGTGGTAATTACCTGCTGAATGTTGGCCCTACTGCTGAAGGGGAGTTCCCCGAAGGCAGTATTAATGCACTGCAACATGTAGGCGCGTGGATGAAGGTGAACGGGGAGGCCATTTATGGCACACAGGCCAGTCCGCTGGCGCCGCTGGATTGGGGCCGATGCACCCGTAAAACATCCGGTAACAATACGATATTATACCTCTCTGTATTTAACTGGCCCACAGATGGAAAATTGACTGTGCCCGGTGTTAGTAACAAGGTGATGGCCGCCAAACTGTTGGCTAATGGAACTGCGTTAAAAACAACAAAGACCACTGACGGGTTGAGTATTCAACTACCCACGCAGGCGCCGGATGCGGTTGCCAGTGTGATCAGGCTGCAATTGGAGGGCACGGTGAAGTAATCAGCCAATGATCTATAAACGGCAGTGATGATCCATTGCTGTTGATGACGGTAAATCGAGCTCCTTGCAGTGATGACAAGGCCCTTCACGAATTATACGTTTATTATCCACGACATCGATATAACCGATTAGGATCTACGGATGCTGGCCGTCTGCCGCCAGCATCCGTATGATCTTCTGTACTGTTTATCCGCTTTAGAAACCCAGGCTATTGACCACGTTATCAAGGGAAAGCTGTCCTTCCTTTAGCACTTCTTTTTTTATCACTTAAAACCTCCGTTATGAAATTGCTGATCACGATCAGGATACTGACAGTATTATTGTGCTGCAGTCCTTTTTATCTTATCATCCCACTGTATGCGCAACAGACGCCGGCCATAACTGTAAAGGGCCGCGTTACCAACCAGAATGGGGAGCCGCTACCGGGCGCTGTTATTGCCTTAGTGGGCAGCAGTAAGGGTAGCGTTACCCAGTCAGACGGTACGTTCCAAGTAACCGTACCGCCTAACAGCACCTTGCGTATTACCTATATTGGTTACCTGCCGCAGGAAACGCAGATCGGCAGCAGCGCGCCGGCCAACCTGACCATACAGCTGCTATCCAACAAAAGCGATCTGAATGAGGTGATAGTGGTAGGGTATGGTAAGCAGAAGAAATCTGATATTACGGGCGCCATCACTTCCATTAATGAGCAGGCATTGAAGGATGTGCCGGTTACGAATATCAGTCAGGCGTTACAGGGGCAGGGCCCAGGTATTGATGTGCAGAAAAGCGGTGGTAATAATAAGCCCGGTACAGCGCCTAAAATACTGATACGCGGCTCCCGGTCTGTGAATGCTTCCAACGATCCTTTGTTTGTGGTGGATGGCATCCCTTATAATGGGAATATCAATGACCTGAATACGGATGATGTGGTGTCCATAGAAGTGCTGAAAGACGCGTCTTCTACGGCTATCTATGGCTCCAGGGGAGCGAATGGCGTGATACTGGTCACTACGCGCAGGGGGCGTACGGGCAAACCGGTGATCACTTATAGCGGGTATGGCGGCTTTGTAAAAGCCAGGGGTAGTTATCCGATCATGGATGGGCCTACGTTTGCCAGTTTTAAGAAATGGGCCAAAGTGATTGGCAGTCCGGGTAAGTATACGGGCATAGATGATCCGAAATTCCTTTCCGTGGATGACGGCGCATTTACGCCTACAGAAATAGCCTCCATGAAAGCTGGGCGCAGTTATGACTGGCAAAAGCTGATCTATAAAACGGGGCTTACCACCAATCACCAGATTGGGGTTACCGGCGGTACGGATCTTACGCAATATGCATTATCCGGCGGGTATTTCCGGGAAACGGGTATTTATCCCGGGCAGGCGTTTGAGCGGTATACGGTAAAGGCAAGTGTGGATCAGCAGTTGGGTAAACGGTTTAAGATAGGGCTTAACAGCCTCAATAACTACTCCACTACCAAGGGCGAGAGCGCCAATCCTATGGGACAGGCTTTACGCGCTAACCCGCTGTCAGGCCCTTATGATACCACCGGTAAGCTGGTAGGATTCATACCCGGTAATGCCAACCAGGTATGGAACCCGCTGGCCAATTTTGAGCCCGGCGCCGTAGAAGAGACCCGCAGGCGGTTTGGCACCTTTACTACACTGTATGTGGATATTAACCTGGCGGATGGATTGAAGTACCGTTTTAATGGCGGCGCGGAGATCAAGTCAGATTTTTACGGCAATTTTTATGGCAGTAATACCACCAATAACCTGGGCGGGCCTTCCTCTTCGCAGCAACAGACGCGGCTTACCACAAACTATACGCTGGAGAACCTGCTTACGTATGATAAGACCTTTGGCCGGCATAAGCTGAACTTTACAGGGCTGTATAGCCTGCAGCAATCGCAGTACCAGGATAACTCTTATAACAACAGCAATATTGCGGCGGATTACCTGCAATACTATGCCGCGCAGTTTGCCAATAATCTCACGGGGACGGGTACCTATCAAAAATGGGATATTATTTCCTATATGGCGCGTATCAATTATGGGTTTGATAACCGGTATCTGCTTACGCTGACCATGCGCTCTGACGGGTCTTCGCGGTTGGCGCCCGGGAATAAATACCATGTGTTCCCCTCTGCAGCGGCGGCCTGGAATATATCGCAGGAGCCGTTCCTGAAGAATTCGCGTAATATCACCAACCTGAAACTGCGGGCCAGTTATGGCACGGTGGGTAATACGGCCATTGATCCCTACCAGACCCTGGGGCTGCTGACGGCGATCAATTACAACTATGGATCCAGCAATGTCACGGGCGCTTATCAAACGAATGTGCCCAACCCGGCGCTGACCTGGGAATATACCTCTACCGCTAATATAGGGCTGGATTTTGGGCTCTATGATAACCGTATTTCGGGATCGGTGGAAGTATATAAACAATTTACCCGGTCTTTGTTACTGCCGCAAACATTACCGCCTACATCCGGTATACCTAATTCTATCCTGACCAATATTGGTAAAACGGAGAACAAAGGCCTGGAGCTGCATATTGCCACAGTGAACATACAAGGTAAGACCAGCCGCGATTTTAGCTGGACGACGGACGTGAATGTTTTTATGAACCGGGGTAAGATCACCCAGCTGGCCAATGGCGTACAACAGGATATTGCCAATAGCTGGTTTGTAGGCAAACCTATTGGCAGCACGTTTGATTACCGCCGCGTGGGCATCTGGCAGAATACCGCGGAAGATACGGCTACGGCCCGCAGCATGGGCCTTACCGTGACCGGCTCCGGTTCTGTGATAGGTACTATCCGGGTAGCAGATATTAACGGAGACAAGAAGATAGACGCCAAAGACCGGGAAGTACTGGGCTCCAATCAACCGGACTGGCAGGGCGGTATGACGAACCGTTTCTCTTTCCGGGGCTTTGATCTTACCATTGTGGCCTTTGCCCGTATGGGTGGCCAGCTGGTAAGCCGCCTGTACCAGAGCGGCAGCTTTATCAATACTTTCCAGGCCAATTATAATAATGTGGACGTGCATTACTGGACGCCGCTAAACCATGAGAACTATTATCCCAAGCCCAATGCCGGCGCCACCAATACGCCTTATGTATCGCTGCTCAGTTATTATGATGCCAGTTATATCAAGATCCGGAGTATGAGCCTGGGGTATAATCTGCCGGCATCCTTACTGAAGCGTACGGGAGCCAGTGCCGTGCGGATCTATGCCACTGCGGAGGAACCTTTTATCCTTTTCTCGCCCTACCGCAACCGTTACGGCGGGCTGGATCCGGAATCTGCCGGACAGCTGGCGGTAGATACCCCTCCTACCTGGTCTATGATCTTTGGCATTAACATCACTCTTTAAAACCTGTTTACATGAAACGTTTACGCACTATTATATACCTGGCTTTACCGCTGATCTTTGCGCTTGGCAGCTGTCAGAAAAAACTGGATGAGCAACCCCGGGCCATTCTTACGCCGGACTTCCTTTCTACCGCACAGGGGCTGCAACTGGCAATGGACGCCGCTTACGGCAGTACCCGCACACTGTGGGGCACACAGGACCTGTTTACCATGACAGTGATCGGCACAGATGAATTTATTACCGGGATAGACGGGAATAATGATATTAATAAGTATAACAGCAACTATACGCCTTCTACCGGTGTGGTGGGCAATGTATGGAAAGCCTGTTATACGTTTATCAATACCTGTAACGGTATTGTAGATTATGCGCCGGCCGTGACGGGTATGGATACAGCCGTGAAGAACCGGATGGTAGCGGAGGCGAAATTCCTGCGCGCTAATGTGTATTTCGCGCTGGTACAGTTCTGGGGGGATGTAACGCTGAATGAACATTTTCAGAACAGTATTATCACCTCTGCTACACGGGCGCCGATGAAGGATGTATATGATTTTATTGTACAGGACCTGAAAGATGCTATCGCCGGTTTGCCGGCAGGGCCATTCAGTACAGGGATGCTGCCCGGTAAGGCGAATAAGGCCGCTGCCATGCATGTATTGTCAAAAGTATATCTTACCCGGGCTGGTTCTTCGGCTAAACAGGCAGATGATTACCGGAACGCCTACACAGTGGCCATGGACCTCATCAACAATGTAGCCCCTGCCGCCGGATTATCCCTGCAGCCGGACTTTGCGGATGTATACAGGGAGGGGAATGAAAACAACAGTGAAGTACTGTGGACGGTACAACATACATCCAACCTGGCTTATAACGGGCCTAATAACAGCGGCGGTACGGATAATGTGCTGAACCATATGTGGGTGCCCCGGTATGAGGAACAATCCGGCATGCAACGCAGCACGTTGTACGGCCGGCCGTATATCCGGTGTATACCTACCCGCTGGCTGCTGGATACGGTGTTTGCGGAGCGGGTGAATGATAGCCGTTATCAGAAGACTTTCCAGGTGGCGTGGCTGGCGAATAACCCCGGTAATATTCCCAGCTGGCCCAGTCCTCTGCCGCCGGGCGCTCCTGCCGGCGCGGTAGCTGGTCAACCTAAATTTAAGATGGGCGATACGGCGATCTTTATGCCCGGACATGATGTAACTGATGCCGAGATAGCTGCGGCGCCTTATAAGCTGATGCCGCCCCGGACCTATACTACTTCTTTATCGCCGGCTATGTTCAAGTATTTTGATACCAAACGGGCGGATATGAATTACCCATCTATACGGCCGGTGATCGTGTACCGGCTGGCAGATACTTATTTAATCGCCGCCGAAGCCCTGTTTATGGATGGCCGTGCCGGGGATGCGCTGCGTTATATTAACGCCATCCGTGAGCGGGCGGCTTATCCTACGGGAAATCCTCAGCAGATGGATGTGCAGGTAGGCGATCTGTCGCAGGATTTTATACTGGATGAGCGCTCCCGGGAGCTGTGTGGCGAGCTGGTGAGGTGGTGGGACCTGGTGAGGACGGGTAAATTGCTGCAGCGGATAAGGTTGCATAATACAGATGGGACGAATAATATACAGGCGAAACATGTGTTACGGCCTATTCCGCAGACGCAGCTGGATGCGGTGACGACGGGAGAGGCGTATCCGCAGAATGAGGGGTGGAATTGATGTGGTGGGTAAACATGAGGTCACAATTTGTGACCTCAAACTTTCATATTCTTCTTTAGTCAGCTGAAACATAAAATCGACCGGGAAACGGTCTTCATTTCTCTTTACTGCCTGATTCAGTATTTTTGTTGGCACCTCATATAATTCAGCCAAATCAAAGTCTAACATTACTTTCTGTCCTCTTATCTCATATATTTTACTCTGGATAGCAACTAACTTCATATGATTAACAAATCCTTTGGATTACAAAGGCTGGAAGTTAGCGGTATTTGCAGAAGAAGAAGTTAATACGCCGTTAATCCCTCTCCTACCTGCGCATCCACTTCCTCCTCTTCCGGCGGCCGCCGGTGCCACCAGGATGCCAATAATGATCCTGTAATATTCATCACCGGTCCAAATATCGCAGGGGCCAAACCTACAGTAGCTATCTTGCCCATCTCTTTCGCGATGGCGGATGCCAGTCCGCCGTTTTGCATACCTACTTCGATGGCAATGGTCCGGCAATCCTGCTCCTTCATGCGGATGAGGCGGCAGAACCAGTAGCCCAATGTATAGCCGGACAGGTTATGTACCAGGCCAGCTACTACCAGTAAGGCGCCTACATTCAGAAGGCTATCCCGTCCGTGGGCGGTGATGATCACGATAATAAAGGCAATAGCCGCCATGGATAATTTAGGCATGAGCTTATCGAGCCAGCCAATGCGGCCGCTGAGGAAATGGTTGAATACCAGGCCGCCGGCTACCGGGATGAGCACCATTTTAGAGATATCCCACATCATTTTCTGTACGCTGATCTCAATGTAGTTACCGGCCAGCCATTCCATCAGTAATGGCGTGATAAAAGGCGCCAGCAGGGTGGATACAGCTGTTAAGGTAACGGAGAGGGCCAGGTTGGCTTTTGCGAGGTAAGAGATCACATTGGAGGCCATACCGCAGGGAGCAGAGCCGATCAGTATAACGCCGGCGGCGATCTCCGGCGGGAAGTGCAGAACAGTAGCGAGGCCCAGGCCTACCAGCGGCATAATGGTAAAGTGACAGGTGATGCCTACCAATACGCCGGCCGGCATTTTTACTACACCGTAAAAATCGCGCAGGCTCATGGAGGTACCCATACCAAACATGATGACCTGAATGAGGGGTGTGATGAGGATGGACAGATCCCAGCCGTTAGGTTTGATGAAGGGCTGTGGATAATACAGGGCGGTGGTGACTGCCGCAAAGATCATGAGCGTATATACATAGCCTTTGGTGGCGGGATAACTGTTACAGCACCATGCCAGGGCTATCCAGCAGGCGATCATAGAAGGACCGGCCTGCGCTCCCCTGCCTACGGAAAACATGACGATGTTGGTGATGAGTAGCAGCAGCGCCGTAATACCGGGCAGGCGGCTGGATCTGTTGGAAAAAGACATGTTTGTATCAGTTTTAAATAATCACTTACCAGGTACGGCCCTGCAGGTAGGCATCCAGCGATTGGCGGTTGAGCTGTATGGGACCAGGATGCTGTTGCAGCCATTGCAGGAATTCTTCTTTGATCTTATCACTCCATTGGTTATCGATCTCGCCGGGGGTGTATTTGCCGGACTTTAACATAGCGTGGCCGAATTCGTCTTTCATGCCGATGAAGATGGCGGTGTTGATAACTTTCTCTGCCATGTGGGCGGGTATGAAGAGGATACCTTCTTCCTGCGCCAGCACCAGATCACCGGGTAATACTACCGCGCGGCCAATACGGATGGGAGTGTTGAGGCCCATGAGCAATACGTTCTTCAGATAAGACGGATCCCAGTCGCGCACAAAGGCGTTAAAGCCGGGAATATCCCGCAGGCCTTCCAGGTCGCGGGCGGCCGCATCGAAGACCACACCGCTGCCGGTTTTGGTGAAGATGGCATTGCCCAGGTTATCGCCTATCATAGTGCCTTCCGCTATTTTGCCCATACCGTCTGCCACGTATACATCGCCTTTGGTGAGTTGCTGGATAGGCCATGAATTGGTGTTGCCTTTGAAGCCTTTGCCATGGCCTCTGTCCAGTATGTTCTTTTCTATATCCGGGCGGGAGGGCAGGTATTGAGCGGTAACGGCGCGGCCTACTACGGGCGTTTCCGGGTGGAGGATCTTCCAGTTGCCTTCAAACTGGCAGTGGTAGCCTTCGTTATCCAGGATGGTCCAGGCTTCTTCGATGCCGATGTGCCGGGCTTTTTCGATAAGGCTATCGGGGATCTTAGGACGGCCATCCGGGAAACGTTCGCCTTTCCAGGCGGCCGTCAGGAATACCAGTTCCTCTTTAGAGAGGGTTTGGGCGGATAAAAAAGCAGGCCAGCAGGCGAATGCCAGGAGCAGCGTTAGGAGGGATGCTATTGACATGTGCCTGCAAGGCCTGTTTGCCGGACCGGCAGGGAAACACTGTTCATTGTTCCAATCAATGCGATGTATGCTGTGTGCTATCATATCCTGATGTTGTATCAGATCAAGTATTTACTGTTCCTGGAATATTAGTTTTAATGATCACCGGCATGTTCTTCTACCTGCAGGGTGGCGCCAGCACGATAAGGCAGGCTGGCCAGGCCATTGAGATCGTATACTACTTTGCCGGCGCGGAGGGTGAGCTCACACTCCAGTTTCTGGTTACCTTCCAGGCGGGAGCCGGTAGCGTCTATAAAACCGAACTTGCCTTTCATGACCTGGAGAATGGCGATATCCGCCACGGCGCCAGGTGATAAGTGACCTAGTTCTTCGTGATGGATGGCCTTAGCGGGCTCCCACGTGGAGGCTTTGATAATGCCGGGTACATCCATACCCATGACCAGGAATTTGGACATTACATTAAGCATGTCTTTCATGCCGGCGTTCATGCTGGTAGTATGGATATCTGTGCTGATGGTAGATGGATAGAAGCCGGCTTTGAGCGCAGGTATGGCCTGTGAAAAGGAGAAGCTGGCGCCGCCATGGCCTACATCAAAAATGATCCCGCGTTTGCGGGCAGCCAGGGCAAAAGGCTCCAGCTGGCCATTGGCATTTACAATGGGCATCCGGCTTTTGAGCTGGGCGTAGGCATGAGTGAAGATATCACCTGGCCGCAAGTGCTCCATGAACAGGGAATCCAGGGAGAGCGGCGGGTGTTGGGAGCCGAAGTCGATCATCACCGGTACGCCAACGATGTTACCTGCTTCGACCGCACGATCTACCGGCGTCCATACGCTGCCTACGTAGTGGGCTACTTTTATGCCTACCAGGTATTGTTTGTTTTGCTGGATGGTGAGGGCGGTCATCTTTGCATCCATATCTTCCATGTTCTGCTCGTATACGCCACCGGCCATGCCTTCGCCTACTATATTCAGGAAAGCGAGTACGCGGGTTTGCGAGTGGAGGATGGTCTGCTTCTTAAACTTTTCGAAGCTGCGCCAACCGGAGCTGCCAGCATCCACTACCGTCGTTACTCCGCAGCGGAATGTAAAACCATCCGGTGCAATAGCGGTGTAGCTGTTGCGCAGGTAGCGGTTCTCTTCTGTGCCGGCAAAGTTGTGGCTATGGATGTCTATGAGCCCGGGTGTTACGTAGAGCCCTTCTGCGTGGATAACGCGGGCGGCCTTTGCTGCATCTATGGAAGGCGCTACCGCGGCAATGGTATCGCCACTGATGGCGATATCCATTACCCGGTTGATGTTGTTCTTAGGATCTATTACATGACCACCTTTTAAAAGCAGGCTGTATTGCTGGGCATGGGTTAGCCGCACGGCCAGCAGGAGGCCTATCAGCAGGCTTCCGTATCTTGCCATCTTGTACATGGACGTATATATTTTTACGTTAGGACAAATGTGAGAGCGCTTCCTTTAGCCGCGCTGCCACTATCTTTTCCTGGCCGGGCGCCATCATCCAGGTGGTGATGCTGATCCCGTATTTATTGCCATGTGGCGCGTCTGCCACTTCTATGGATGGAGAGCCGTTACGTAGTTTTTCCCTGAGGGCAGTGGCTGTTACGGGCACTTTCTCCGCATCCCAGGAGATGCGCAGGGTGGGTATATGGTTAGCCGCGGTTTCCGGTACAACGGTCTCTGTTTTTACGCCGGGCACTGATGCAGCTGCTTTGCTGATCAGGTCTATCTGGCCTTCCCAGAGTTTCCATTCTTTTACATGATCGCGTTGCAGGTAGTATTCCAGGGCTACCATCATGCCTAATACTTCTTCCTTATTTACTTTCATGCCCCGGCCGATGGTATTACCGCGGGGCGGCATGCTTAAACGGGCGGCTTTGAGGTATTTTTCCTTACCTAGCAACAGGCCCGCGCTTTGCGGGCCGCGGATACCTTTGCCACCGGAGAAGCAGACCATATCGTAGCCCATTTCTGTAAAACGCCACAGGTTCTCCACCGGCGGTACATCTGCCGCGCAGTCTATCATAGCGGGCAGGTTATGGGCGTGGGCGATCTTTATGAAGTCTTCTACTTTTACCGGGCCTTCTGCGTTGTTTGCGTTTACGAAGAAGAGCATGGCGGTTTGGTCGTTGATGGACTTTTCCAGCCCTTCGCGGCTTTCTACCTGGATCACTTTTACGCCGGTATTCTTTAGTGCGTGGGCATAAGGAATATCGTGCGCTTTTTGCATGATGACCTCTGTTTTAAGACCGGTGCCGGCCAGGTGTGGCAGCAGGGCGGCCTTTTTCTCATCCATGCCGGAGAGCACGCCGGTGAGGCCCAGGGTGATGGCGGAGAAAGCGCCGGAGGTAACTACTGCATACTCGCTGCGTACCAGTTTGGCGATCCGTTGTCCGGCTTTATCCTGGATCTCATCCAGCATCACAAAATCTTTGGCGGCGTACTGGATGGCGGCCAGCACTTCCGGCAGCATCAGCGAACCTGTCATGGCCGTGTAGGTACCGGCTGCATTGATGAAGGTGCGTACACCCAGTTCCGCGAAATAGTCCCTTGCGGGAGCCGCCGCGGCTGCCTCCGTAAAAGGCAGTATGCTGGCTGTACCTGCCAGTCCACCCAAGAGGGGGACGGCAGAAAGATTTTTGATCAAATTTCTGCGCGTAATCATAATATGTGGTATGAAAGGTTTGTTATACGGCGGCTATGCAATCCATCTCCACCAGTGAATTTCCCGGAACGCCGCCATATACGGCCACGGTGGTACGAACAGGCGGGTTACTGCCAAAGCGGCCGCGGAATACTTCGTTCATTGCTTTATAGTCGTTCAGGTCATGCAGGAAAACGCTCACTTTTAGGACCTTATCCATAGAGGAGCCGGCTTTTTTGAGCTGGTTTTCCATCTCTTTGAGCACATGATCTGTGTGGGCTTTGATATCGCCTTCGAAGTGTGCGCCTATGCCGGCCAGGAATACAAAGCCACCGTGTTTGGTGGAGCTGGAGAATAGCGGTATTTCCTGATCGTATACCACGTTTTTTGCCTGTTTATCGAATGTGGTATTTGAGGCAGCTTTGGCCACTACATTCAGGCCGGCGATGCCAGCCAGGGAAGCAAACAGTTTCTTGAGTACGTTCCGTCTTTCGTTTAACATGATTAACTAGCTTTTAGCCTTTAGCTATAGCCCGTAGATGACGGCTACAGATTAAAGGCAGGGTTTAGTGATTAGCTGTTTATTTATCCCACCATACGCGGGTCACAAAATCATTAGGTCCCTGGCGGTCTACGGCCTGCTGGAAGTTGGCGCTATTTACGCTTTCTTCTGAGGGCGGGTAGATGAGGCGGCGCGGAATAGTGCCGTTGGTGATATTGCCGGGAATGTTTACGGGTACCAATGCCGGGAAACCGGTACGGCGCCAGTTGGCCCATCCCTCCTGTTCATCAAGGAACAGGGTAACCCACATCTGGGTATGGATCTGATTAAGCTTATCCGTGAGGGCGCCGGTGTTATTGAAGGGATGTGCGGTAAGGTAGGTGTTGATGTTTTCGTTGCTGATGATACCTGCGCCGCCAAACAGGGCCCAGTTATGCATGGATACGGTGATGCCGGCCGTAAAAGCTGCGGAGATATCGCCGCCGTACCAGCCGCGGGCAGCGGCTTCTGCCAGCAGCAGGTTCATTTCTCCGCCGCTCATGATAATGTAGGGAGCGGATTTTTGCAGGATGGTAGCCGGGTTAGGTTCTGAATAAGAGATAAAATCTGCCGGTTTGCCCAGCAGCCCGTTGGGCATACCTTTCTGCACCGCCGGGCTGCTGTTGGGCTGACCGTTGACCCACACCACGGCTATTACCGGCAGGCGGGGATCGTTATTGGTTTTCAGGAAGTCAATAAAGGTTTTTGCGTATTTACCGCCTTCTGTATTACTGGTACCGTCTGCGGAGGCAAAGTTGTTACTCAGCATATCAAAGGAGGCGGGGTTCTGGTTGTAGGTCTGCGGGCCATCGGCATACTTCATGTATGCCACATCTGCCTCTGTGGTGATAACCCCACCGGCAATGGCTTTACCCACCCAGGTTTGAGCCAGGGCCGGATCTATTTTAGTGAGGCGCATACCCAGGCGCAGCATGAGTGAGTAGGCGAATTTCTTCCACTGTGTGGCATTCCCCTTATAGATAAAATCACCTGCGCCAAATGTGGGCACACTTGCATCCAGGTTAATGGCGGCAGCTGCGTCTTCCAGCTCTTTGAGCATATTGGGATAGATGGCAGACTGCTGGTCATATACGGGGGTGAAATTATTGTCTGTATAGCCTTTGATAGCGTCTGTATAAGGGATATCTCCGTAGAGGTCTGTTAAACGGTGCATGACGTATACCCGCCAGATACGGGCAATGGGTAGTTTGTTGCCACTGGCTGCCGCGTCTTTTTCCAACGCCTGTACTACGGTAGTGATCTCGTTTACGGCGCCGGGATAACTATTCTCAAAAAAAGCGTAGGGATAGCTGCCCTGCTGCCAGTAGTATTTATCGCCCAGGCCGGGTACATCCTTATAGGTAGCAAAATGCTGGATAGCGCCGCCGGCACATACCACGCTGGTGGAGTAGTAAGTGGCGGTGCTGGTGCCATAGCCGCCACTGATCCCATCCAGCAGGGCTTTACTGAACATATACTCCGGCTCTACCACGGGGGAAGCATCCGGGTTTACATTCATCTCTTCAAACCCTTTATCACAGGCCTGTAATGCCAATACACCCATTACAGCCACATAGATCAGTTTATGAATAGTCCTTAACATATTTTCCTTGGTGTAAGTGTGAATAATTAGAATTTCACCATCAGGTTAAAGCCATAGCTACGCGTACGCGGTACCGCAAAGGCCTCGAAACCCTGCGCGTTGCCGCTGGTATAACTGGACTCCGGATCAAAATTGTCTGTATTCTTATACAGGATAAGCAGGTTGCGCGCTACAAGTGATACGGAGGCAGACTGCATCTTGAGCTTCCATACATGATCCAGTGGCAGCTGGTAGCTGAGTATTACCTGGCGCAGTTTTACAAAGCTGCCATCCTGCACAAAAAGCTCTGTGTAGTTCTTCAGGTTATCATAATAGAGCCGCAGGTTGGCTACCGGTATGGTGTGGGTATCCGCATTGCCGGCTTCATTTACGCCACTTAGTACCAGCCCGTTCTCCCGGCCCGGCAGGGTGCTTTTATGCAGGCCAAAGCGGGTAGCGTATACATCCATGGTGGAGAATACTTTGTTGCCAAACTTACCATCCACCAAAAACTCAAAGGAGAGGCGTTTGTAGTTAAAGGTGTTGGTGATGCCCATGGTAAGGGGCGGTACGCCTTGCCCCAGCTCTACCAGGTCGCTTTTAACGGGATAACCGTTGCTGGCGTAGATGATGTCGCCTTTTTCATTCCGCTCCATTTTGTAGCCTTTGATGATACCATAGGGACGGCCTACCGTATTGTGCACAAATGCCCAGCCGCCTACGCTCTGCGCCATTTGTATGGTATTGAGGCCTTCTGCCAGTTTTACTACTTCGTTCTTGTTGTAGGCTACGTTGTAGCTAACATCCCAGGAGAAAGATTTGCTTTTTACCGGTGTGCCGGTCAGCAATAACTCTACGCCTTTGTTATCCACCTCGCCTACGTTGAGGAGCGCATCGTTATAACCAGAGGCCCGGGAGATGGCAGTGCGTACGATATCATTAGTGGTTTTACGATCGTAGAAGGTAAGGTCTATACCTAAGCGGTTGTGCAGGAACTGCGCTTCCAGGCCAGCCTCGTAGGTGGTAGAGGTAAGCGGTTTAAGCGTGGCATTGGTCACCAGGTTCACATTCTGCGAAGTAGTCACCTGCTGTACCGGCTGGCCCAGGTGGCCGCCCTGTACGCTGCTGAAGGTCTGGTTCAGGATATACGGGTCTGGCGTAGCGCCGCCCACCTGCGCCCAGGAAGCGCGGATCTTTGCGAAGTTCACCCAGGCAGGCAGCTGCACCGCATCTGATAAAATAAAGCTGGTACCAATAGCCGGGTAAAAGATACTGTTGCTTAAAGGACTGAGGGTAGAGAACCAGTCCTGCCGCCCGGTAAGGGTAAGGAAGATGAGTGATTTATAATCCAGGTCTATTGAACCAAACAGGGAGTTGGTAGCGGTACGGTTGCGGATAGGTTTGGTGGTAACGGTAGCCAGGTTGGTATAGCTATAGAAGAACGGTATTACAAACTGCGTACCGTCTATATCTGTTTCGTCACTGGTGTACTTGCGTTTGTTACCGCCAGCCAGCACGTTAAGGCCTACTTTATCCCAGAACTTTGTATTGTAGTTCATCGTGAGCATGGCATTGGTCTCTGCCACGGATACCCTTTTGCCACTATAGGTACCCGTACCACCCAATGTATACACGGTGCCGGTAGGTATGATGCCGGTGAAATCGTAGTTAAAGAAATCGCGGCTCACGCTGCCTTTTACAAACAGGTTCTTGAGCACATCGTACCGGATACTGGCCTGGCCAATGAAACGGTTTTTGGTATCGTTATTCTGGAAACGGTTGATCACAAAATAGGAGTTGGACGCATAGGGCGTTTCGTTCCACTGTATTTCCCGGCCGGCCGAGTCATAACCCGGAGCCATGGACCGTATATCCACCGTATTGGCGATCATGTACACGGCCCAGTTAGGATTGCCCGTTGCATCGCCAGCGCTGGGCCGGTTCTTGGCGTTCTCCACATTGTATTGCGCTACCGCTTCGATGCTGATCTTTTTGCCCAGGTAGGCGTTTACATTGAGGTTAGCGATCTTCTTATTGAGGGAAGAATTGGGCAGGATGCTTTTGCTGTCTGTATTAGACAGGGAGAAACGGTAATTCACCACTTCTGAGCCGCCGTTAAATGCCAGGGTATTGATGAAGGTAGTGCCGGTGTTGTAGAAGTTCTTAATATTATCCTTCTGCGGCGAATAGGGATGTTGTTTACCATCAAAAGCGGTGTACAGGCTGCCATCCATGGGGGTACCGAATGAACGGCGCCCCCAGTCAATGGCTTGCTGCTGTGTGGTCGGTTTTACTCCACCATCCCCTTGTCCGTATTCATATTGCCAGTCCGGAGTAACCGAAGGGTTTTCGAGCGTTAACGTGGTGTTATAGTCAACCCCTATGCCCTTTCTTGCCCTGCCTTTTTTCGTTGTAATAAGTATCACCCCGTTAGCCGCGCGGGAACCATAGAGGGCTGCCGCGGGACCGCCTTTGAGCACGCTCATGGTCTCAATATCATCCGGGTTAATGCCGGCAATACCATCCCCACGGTCTACGTTCAGGCCACCATCGCTGGTAGTGGGTGTGCCGCCGGGGCTTGTATTATCTATGGGCATACCGTTCACCACGTACAGCGGCTGGTTATCCCCGTTAAGGGAGCCGTTACCGCGTATGATCACACGGCTGGAGCTACCGGGACCGCTGGCCAGGCTGGTGGCATTTACGCCCGCGATCTTTCCACTGAGGGCGTTGGCGATGTTGATTTCGCGCGCTTTGGTGAACTCGCTGCCGCTTACTTCTGTTACGGCAAAGGCCACGGCTTTCTTTTCCTTACGGATGCCCAGCGCGGTGACCACCACTTCTGAGAGCGATTTGTTAGCGTCTTCCAGCTTTACGATTATCGTGCCGTTTGGGTCTGATACGGTGACCTCCTGTTTTTCAAAACCGATAGAGGAGATGACGAGCACCAGGGGGCCGGTTTTATCCTTGTCTTTTAGCGTCAGCTCAAACCGGCCGTCGCCATCCGCCATGGTAGCGGTGGAGGGATCGCTCTTCAGGTAGATGGTAGCGCCGGGTATGGCGCCGCTGTCTTTAGAAGAGATCACGCGTCCCTTTAGCTTATCCGCCATCATATAAACGCTTAGCAGGCTGGCGAGGCTATCTGTGGTGTGTGCGGATGGATTAAAGATGGAGAATTGTTTTTCATTGATCCGTTTATACTCCAGCCGCTGATCTGTTAAAACCTGTTTGAGCGCGGCTTCCGGCTCCATACGTTCTGCTTTATCAAGCAGGTCTGCGGCAATGGTCTTTCCATCCAGCAGGCCTTCGCGATACGCGATACGGATATTATGGAACTTGCGGAGGCGGTCCAGCGCCTCTTTTAACGAGATCGTAGCTTTGTTGTTACCTCCGCTCTGGGAGGTAGCGTGAAACGTGGTTGTTTGTCTGGATGCGTACACTTTACCAATCTGCGCAGTTACAGGGCTTCCCATACCAAACGTGAGGGCACACCAAAGGAGGCCCAAAATGAGATTTTGGTCTGTTCGTGTCATGTCTTTTTTTTTAGCAGATATTCCGCTATCTACCTAAATAAAAAACCAGATGTTTTTCTGAAGATTTGTTCACTTTGACATTCAGCGTAGTAGAGATGACGGTGAGGAGCTCGTCAACATTGGCAACGTTGATCTCTCCTTCGATTTTCATTCGCCGGATGTGCTCGTCTTTTGTTTCAACGGTATAGCCGTAGTTGTCCTGGAGTGTTTCGATTATTTCCTCCAGTGCGGCGTTGGTAAAGATTATTTCCTTCCTGGTCCAGTCCTTTAGCTTTTCTGGCCTTTCTAGTTTTTGGTTGCGTAGCAGCGATTCGCCGCCGTATTCTATATAATCACCCGGTAACATCACGATAGCCGGCCTATCATGCGTACCTGTGGAATTTACTTTGATCTTACCTGTAACGAGCCCTATGTTAGTTTTTCCGTGGCGGCTTTTCACATTAAAGGAGGTGCCTAGTACTTCTATTGTTATGTCTTTACTATGTACGATAAACCGTTCGTGCGGGTGGATGTGTAACGGATCTGTATTAATATGCGCCACATCGAAGAAGGCTTCGCCTTCTATCCACACTTCGCGGGGGGCGCTGGTATCCCAGCTGTTAGCGTAGTGCAGGCTGGAGTTGGCGTTGAGTATCACTATGGAATGATCCGGCAGCGTTACGGTACGTTTTTCTCCGTAGCCAGTGTCTACGATCTGTTTGCGGTGCATGAACTGGAGGGTAAGGTACCCGGTGGCCAGTATCAGCAGCAGCGAGGCAGCTATTTTCATCCAGGGGCGTAGCCAACGGAGCCGTGCCTTTTGCGCGGGGAGAGTGTCCCGCGAGGCGCGGGATGCCTTCGTCGCCTGCGGCGCCTCCGGCAACTGCTGCTGTCCTTCCAGCGTTTGGGTGATCCTGTTCAGCAGGGCCGCTTTCCGGTCTGCCGCGGTGGTTACCTCCTGGCTGCGGTAGGTTTGAATGAATTGTAAAGCCTGTGTAAAGTTGCCAGCACTACCAGGGTATGTTTCCGTAAAAGAAGACCAGAAGCGGCCGGCCTCTGTCTGGCCCGGCACTGCGCCGGTAGCCCATTTGACAAATGCATCATCATCCAGGAAATCCTGTAAGCTATATGCTATGTATTTGTCGTTATGCATGCATTAATGGGCCGTTTAAATCTATTAGACAAAAAGAGGAAAAATTATCCCTCCCATTCCTGAAAAAATTTAAAGAAAATTTCAGATTGCAGTAAAATGCAGTACAGTAGCGCCAAAGCGCGTTTATTTAAAATGCGCTGGAGATTTTCCAGCGCTTTATATAATAATTTATAGGCGGAGTTGGTGCTGATGCCCATGATGTCTGCAATCTCATCATACGTGGCGCCTTCGAAAAAACGGAGGAAGATGATCTCCTGCTGGCGGGCGGGCAGTTTTTCTATAAGGGCGGCTACCTGTTGCCGCAGTTCCTGCGCCTCTATATTTAAGGTAAGCTCCTGTTTAAAGGTAACGGTGAAGCGTTCGCTGGCTGCCACGCCATCAATGTCCACTACCTTCGCCTGTGATTGTATTTTGCGGAATAAAAGGGTGCGCAGGGATTTATAGAGGTAATTCTTTACCGATGCGGGAACACTGAGGTTATTGCGGCTGGTCCACAGCTGTACAAACAGATCATGTATGGCATCCTGCACCAAGTCCGCATCGTCTGTAAATTTAACGCCATAGTTATTCAGCGGCGCGTAGAACGCTTCATACAAAGCCGTATAAGCTGTCCAATCGCCCTGTTTAAACGCATTCCACCATGTTATATGGTTCTCAGATTGCATGCAGCGTAGATAAATAATTGCGTGTTCAAAAAAGGAGGATCGGATAATAATACAAAAAAGTTTCTACATTACCTTCATGTCATCATACGCCCTCATTACCGGGGCCAGTAGGGGAATAGGCCGGGCCATGGCTCACCTGCTGGCTGCTAAAAATATAATCTGCTGCTGGTAGCGCGCTCCGGCAGCGAGTTACAAGAGCTGGCCGGCCTGTTATCCACCCAATATAATATTACCGTGCATTACCTGGTGCAAGACCTTTCTGTAGCGGGCGCTGCCCTACAAGTATATGAGTGGTGCGTGCAGGGATTGTTTGCGGGTAAGGCGGAGATCATACCCGGGGTACTGAATGTGGTGACGGCAGCGGCGGTAAGGTTGTTGCCCAAGGGGGTGGTGGAAAGTGTGGCGGCGGGGTTGTATAAAGTGAGGTAGATATGGTCCGGATTTTGCACCATACATCTGTCGTATTGGTCACGCAATAGGTATATTATTAAGGGCACTAGCCAACTGTTTGCCCCGCCTGGAGTTTATAATCAAACGTTAAAACATGTGAAAAAGCTTCCCTAATAGGGCAAAAAGGCTTATTATTGATAGCGCAAAAAGGTTTGTGATTGATGAATTATCCCGGTAACAGTTCTTTTACACGGTCTGTCAAGGGGAAGGTGGTGATTGCCTTCCTGGCAGGTTGTATTGCCCTGGGACTAGCGTGGATAGTGAGCCGTACCGCATTCCGGGAAATGCTGCACACGGTAAAAAGCCTTTCTGAGCCTAATGAGAAACTGCGGATCGTAAACACCCTTTTCCGCGATATTACCCAACTTGACCAGCTACAGAAACGGCAAGCCCTCATCAAGGCCAATTCCTACAAAACTTTCCTGAACGAATCCAAGATGCTCCGCCTGGCAATGGATAGCCTGCGTGATCTGTACCGCGATAATGCCAATCAAAGGGAACGCCTGGATTCTATGAAACACCTGCTGCTGGAGCGGGATAAGCTGTTCCTGAACTATCTGCAGGTAAGACAAGGGCTGGTAGACAATAACGATCTTACCAAACAGATACAGACCCTTTCCGAACTGATCCTGAACAGCGCCCCGCAGATAGACAGTACGGTGATCACCACAGAGAAAAAGATCTCCACCACCTTTATATACCCC
This sequence comes from Chitinophaga agrisoli, assembly GCF_008386695.1. GTDB lineage: Bacteria > Bacteroidota > Bacteroidia > Chitinophagales > Chitinophagaceae > Chitinophaga > Chitinophaga agrisoli. Next base: position 1,317,557 of record NZ_VUOC01000001.1, on the reverse strand, counting down.
TCTGATTCCGCCACCGTGGCGGAAAAGGAAGAAGAAACGCCGCCTGTAAAAAGCGGTTTCTTTAGCCGCCTGTTTGGTAAGAAAAAGCCAGAATCGCCCCCGCCACCGGCGGAAGGTGAGGCCGAAGTGCCGCCACCGGCCCAGCAGGCGCCCACTAAAATGGTGAAGGAAGAGGTGAATGTGAAAATAGACACCCTGGCCCTGGCCAAACAGGACAGCATTATGTGGGAGGTTGAAAAGGCTATGCAGGACTATGAAAAAGAGCGCCGCCTGCAGAGCAGCCGTTTTGTGAACCGGGAAATAGAGCTGGCCAACGCCAGTAATGTGCTGACCAGCCAAATGCTTTCTATCCTGCAGGAAGTAGAAAAAGAAGTGGTGAAACAGGAGGAGCATAACAATGTGCTGGCCAGAAACACGGTTAGCACCAGCGTTATGCGCATCAGTATCATCATGGGCGTGTTCCTGCTGCTGATGGCCATCCTTGTATATCTTATCCTTACCGATATAACCCGGAGTAATGCGTACCGGCAAGAGCTGGAACAGGCCAAGGAGGAAGCGGAGTATCATGGCATGGCCAAACAGCGTTTCCTGGCCAATATGAGCCATGAGATCCGGACGCCCTTACAGTCCATTATTGGTTATGCGGACCTGCTGCGGCAGCAGGACAAACCGTCCCGGAAACACCTGGACGCCATCTTCCACTCCTCTGAGCACCTGCTGCATATTGTGAACGAGGTGCTGGATTATAGCCGCATCATCTCCGGGAAGTTCACGTTTGAGCGCCGGGATTTTGACCTGCGCCCATTGCTGGAAGAGGTAATAGCGGTGATCCGTCCGCAGGCGGAGAAAAAAGCGCTGGTCCTCGCCCTGAACAATAATATTACAGGCGGCGGCGTGGTGAACGGAGATCCCTTCCGCCTGAAACAGCTGCTATATAACCTGCTGGGTAATGCCATTAAGTTTACGGACGAAGGGCAGGTTACCCTGAGTGTGGAGGATAGCGCCACCACGGAAGACGATGGCGTACTGCTGACGTTTACCGTAAGCGACACCGGCAAAGGCATTTCCCCCAAGGATGTGCGCCGCATCTTTAACCAGTTTGAACAGGCTACCGATACCGCCAATTATAACGGCACCGGGTTGGGACTAAGCATAGTAAAAGCCCTCACGGAAGCGCAGAATGGCTCCATAGAGGTGACCAGCGAACCGGGCAAGGGCTCCAGCTTTGCCATAGCGTTGCCCTTTGCAGCCGCCAGCGGTGCGCCTATACTGCCGCTTACAGAGGCCACCCATTATTATGGCCATTTTGAGGGTAAGGTATGGGTAGTGGATGATGATCCATTTATCCTGCACCTGTGCTCCTCTATTTTTGAAAAACATGCCATTGCCCATAAATGCTTCCATCTACCGGAAACCCTGCTGGAAACACCCTGGGATGACGACGTAACGCTGATACTGGCAGATATGCGTATGCCGGGCATTAATGGCGCAGAGCTGTGCCACCGGCTACGGACCTATATACCGGACGATGTGAAGATCTTTGCCCTTACCGCGCAGGCCTTACCGGAAGAACGGGAGGCGGTGCTGCAGGCAGGCGGGTTTGATGGCCTGCTGATGAAGCCATTCCGCGAAGCGGAGATCCTGGCCCTGCTGGATGAGCACTATGTAGACGAAGGCGGCGATTATGAAATGGAAAACGAGGAGGAAGATATTGACCTGGCCGCACTGGAAAAACTGACTTTTGGGGATAAAACCCAGATCCAGAAGATCCTGGAACGTTTTAGCAATGATAACCGTTATGACCTGGACCAGCTGTGTATGGCGGCTAAGGGTGAGGATATGGAGCAGATGATGCTGTTACTGCACCGGATGGCCGGCCGTACTGCCCAGATAGGGGCGGGTGAACTGGCGGCCAGGATGCGGGTACTGGAAATATCGCTGCAACAGGATACCGTCAGCCCCAGTGACGCCGCAGCAGCGATAGACCAGGTGGCCGTAGCCATGAGGGCTTTGCTGTACAAGGTAGACTCCCTGTTTATCCCTCAATCTGATACTTCTCCATCTTTTTATAAAGCGTCTTACGATCAATATTAAGCAGCCGGGCGGCTTTGCTTTTATTGTTCTTTACCTGGCGCAGTATTTCCCGGATCAATTCTTTTTCATTGGTTTCATTAAGGGCCTTGAGGTCTGTACTGGGTGATTTGGGCATCTGGTTCACAGAGAAGGTCATCTCGTCAGGGAGGCTTTCCATACCGGCGGTCTCTGTTTCGGAGAGTAATACCATCCGCCGGATTACGTTCTTAAGCTCACGCAGGTTACCCGGCCAGTCGTACTGGCGGAACACGGTCATGGCGCCGGAAGAGATCCGTTTTACAGAGCGGCCCAGCTCCTGGTTGGCCAGCTTGATGAAATGCTCGGTGAAGATCTCCAGGTCCTCTTCCCTTTCCCGTAAGGCGGGTACTTCCATCTTAAACTCGTTAAGACGGTGGTAGAGGTCTTCGCGGAAATTGCTTTTACCTGAGGGCAGGTCTTCGTTGGTGGCGGTGATGATACGTACATCCACCTTTATCTGCTGGGTGCTGCCAATGGGCTGTATAACCCTTTCCTGCAGGGCGCGGAGCAGCTTTACCTGTACTTCGTAGCTAAGGTTGCCTACTTCATCAAGGAAGAGGGTACCGCCGTTGGCGGCTTCGAACAGGCCTTTTTTGTTCTGGAGGGCGCCGGTAAAAGCGCCTTTAATATGGCCAAACAGCTCGCTGGCGGCCAGCTCTTTGGAGAGGGCGCCACAATCCACGGCGATGAAAGGCTTCTCTGCCCGTTTGCTGAGGCTGTGGATAGAGCGGGCCACGTATTCCTTACCGGTACCGCTTTCCCCCAATATGATCACAGACATATCGGTAGGGGCTACCAGCTTAATGTATTCGTATAATTTATGGGAAACCTCGCTATCGCCTTCAATAAAACCAGATAATACCTTTTGCTGGCTGGCAGGCTCAGCATCCTTACGGTTAAGCGCTTCATTGAGCACGAGCAGCATCTCGTCAGCGTTTACCGGTTTGGTGATATAGTCGAAAGCGCCGGAACGCATGGCCTGTACAGCGGTGCGCACGTCGTTAAAGCTGGTCATGATAATGGCGGGTATATGCATGCCCCGTTCTTTGGCGGCAGCCAGTACTTCCAGCCCGTTCCCATCCGTAAGGCGATAATCCAGCAGCAGCAGGTCGTACTCTTTCTTTTCCAGGGAGCGGACGCCGTTCTTTACGTTATAAACAGCATCTACGTCATGGCCATGCTTCTTCAGGAAGCCTTCCAGGATCTGCGAAAAAGTAGTGTCATCCTCGACAAGTAATATATTGGGCATAGCGTGTATTATTCTGGTACTCCGTTTAACTGTAATATTAGTCAACTAATGCGGATTAAACAAAAATAGAGAAGTCCCCCCTAGGGGGGACTTCCGTTGTTTATCTACTGCATGTCCAGGGTTCTCTTGGTTAAGTAACGGATTGGATTAAGCAACAGGTTTACCGTCTTTATCTAATTTTACGGTTTTTGCTTCATCACCTTTCTTCAGCTCAATTTCATAGAATTCTGAGCCGCTGGCAGGTTTTACCCAATAGGCCTTGTCTGCTGTCCACTCTTTGTATTCATCTGTAGCCAGGGTAGTCTTCACGGCATCGGGCAGTTCTTCTACCTTCACGGGTTTCCTTTCATCCTGCACCTGTACCTGAGCTACTGTTTGTTTGTGGTTGGCACTAACGGTCAGCATACCTGCAAAAGCAACGAACATCAATGATAATGCAATCTTTTTCATGGCTCAATATTTAAGATAAGCAAAAAGGTTTAACACCTTTATTGTATGAAAAATATGCCACCATTTTGGCTGAAATGGATGAGATTGATTATGAACACTTTCTACGCAAAACAATGCGTACCCCTCACACATTAAACATGAGGATGGACTCCCATTATTGAGGATAAAGTCAGCATATCTGAAACGCAAAAAGCCGCCAGCCATCAGCGATTGCAGGGAATTTGCCCGTTGATGATCAGCGACTTTTTGATGTTCCGGAGGAATGGGAACGGATGTTATATTGTTGACAGCCGGTGGCTGGTCAGTTAAGTTGACCCTTTATTGCGCCACGCTTACCGGTACTTCCTGTACCAGCGCTATATGCATGTGCAGCTTCACTTCATCGCCCAGTATGAGGCCACCGGTATCTGTGGTAGCGCTCCAGCGCAGGCCGTAATCAGAGCGGTGCAGGCGGCCGCTGAGGTCAAAACCCGCTTTGGTCTGGCCCCAGGGATCGCGGGTGCTGCCGTTGTACGTAACATGCAGCTCTATACTGTGCGTGTGGTTGCGTATGGTGAGATCGCCTATGAGGCGGTAATGTTCATCGCTTACTTTTTTGACCTGTCTGGATACAAAACTTATCCGGGGAAACTGGTCGCAGTCAAAGAAATCCTGTGTTTTCAGGTGCTCATCGCGCTGGTGGTTGGAGGTGGTTACGCTTCTGGCGTCTGCTTCAAAGCTGATACGGGCGTCATGAAAGTCCTCGCTGTTGGTGTGAATGGTTCCCTCAAAGTTGGTAAATCTCCCGCTCACATTCGTGATCATAAGGTGCTTTACTTTAAATCCTACTTCGCTGTGTGCTGCATCAATTTTCCAGGTAGTCATATTATGAATGTTTTTTAGTCCTTGTTCCTTACGAATACGTAAATGCTTTCCATTCCGTTTTCTGATGATTAAAATTAATTGTTGTAACAATTATACATAGTGCACTATTTGCCGGAAATAGTGTACTTTTTTAACATTTATAACTTTTAACATTTCATTATAAAATGCCATTCCCTTAGGCAGCAGGCATTATAACGGGGCAGGACAGCTATGTAACTATGTATGTACAAACGGGTAACGTGCAGAATTTCATTATTTTCATCCAAAACGGAGCTGATGAAGATATTATTGGTGGAGGATGAGCCGAATGTGGTATCACTTATAAAAAGAGGGCTGGCGGAATCCGGCTATGATATCAGCGTGGCCATGGACGGGGTATCTGGTCTGCAAATGAGCACTGACCATGATTTTGACCTGGTGATACTGGATATTATGCTGCCTGGCATCAATGGCGTGGAGATCTGCCGCAGCATCCGTAAGCAGAATAAGGAGATCCCCATCATGATGCTGACCGCATTAGGCACCACGGAAAATATTGTAACAGGACTGGACAGCGGCGCCGACGATTACCTGGTAAAGCCTTTTAAGCTGGCGGAACTAAGCGCCCGGGTGCGGACCCTTACCCGGCGTATAAAAAGCGTGCAGCCGGAGGAACACTTGCTGCGCATAGGGGACCTGGAACTGGATACCACCTCCAAAACCGCCCGCCGCGACAACCGGCAGCTGAACCTGACGGCCACAGAATACCGGCTGCTGGAATTCCTGATGAAACATCAGCGCAGGGTATTATCCCGCATCGAGATCCTGGAGCATGTATGGGATATTGATTTTAACCTGGGCACCAATGTAGTGGATGTATACGTAAACTACCTGCGGAAGAAGATAGACAAACATTTCTCCTCTAAACTTATACATACTGTGGTAGGCATGGGGTATGTAATGCGCGAAGAATATGAAGATACGAAATAAGATAGCCTTTCTTTTTACCGGCCTTACAGGGGGCATTATGCTGCTGCTGAGTATTTTCATTTATTATTTCGTCTCCCGCAGCACTTTCCAGAACTTCTACCACCGGCTGGAAGTAAGGGCCCGGATAGTAGCGCATGCCAAACTGGAAGAAGACAAGCTGAATACGGATATCTATTTCCGCTTAAAGGAGGAACACCTGGAGAACCTGCCTTTTGAGAAGGACTATTACCTGGACTTTAAACCCGGCACAACGGAACTGAAGGAGAAATCGCCCCTGCCCCTGCCCACCTATTTCTATACAAATGCTATTGAAAACGGCACTACGCGCTTTTACCGGGATGGCATTTTTTATACCGGTTTATATCTGGGCAAGGGGCATGATTTTATGGTGGTGACCAGCGCGCAGGATGTGTATGGCACGGAGGAACTGCAGAACCTTAAGCAGGTACTAACGGTGGGCCTCCTGGTGTTTACCGTGGTGGTATTCACCACGGGTATTGTTTTCAGCAAACAGATCTTCCAGCCGGTGCGTGATATTGTCTATAACGTGCAAAAGATCAGCGCCAATAACCTGCACCTACGGTTAAACACCGGTAATGGCACCGATGAGATAGCGGAACTGGCCATCACCTTTAATGATATGCTGGCCCGCCTGGAGACCATTTTTGAAACGCAGAATAATTTTATCAGCAATGCCTCGCATGAATTCCGCACGCCGTTGACCATCATCTCCGGGGAAGCGGAATTGGCCATGCAGAAAAGCAGCCTGCCGCCGGAGCACCGGGCTTCCTTTGAACTGATCATGCAGGAAGCAGGACGGCTGAACCAACTGGTGAGCAGCCTGCTAAGCCTGGCGCAGACAGGTTTTGACGGTCAAAAGCTGCAATGGGAAAAGATACGGCTGGATGAGCTGCTATGGAGCGTGAAGACCACGGCAGATCAAATCTATCCTAACAACCAGGTGGTCCTGGACCTGAATAACCTGCCGGAAGAGGCGGATAACCTTAGCACAGAAGGCAGCCTTACCCTATTAAAACTCGCGCTGAGCAATGTAGTGCTGAACGCCTGTAAATACTCCGATAACCAAATGGTAGTGGTACAGCTAACGGCCACGCCGCGCATCCTCATGATCACGATCACTGACCAGGGTATAGGGATACCGAAAGGCGAGCTATCCCAGGTATTTGTGCCATTTTTCCGGGCCTCCAACACATCCCCCTATGAAGGGCATGGTATTGGATTACCTTTAACCCTGAACATCATCCGGCTGCATAAAGGCTCTATAGATATACAAAGCCAGGAACCGCGCGGCACCATGGTGAAGATCTACCTGCCGGTAGCAATAAGCTAATAATCAACTACATACCTATTCTCTAATCCCGTTCTAATCTCTTCCTCATAACATTCTAATGCTGCTCTTAAGCCGCCCTAACCCCGCGGGTGTTTCTTTGTGCTACAAAACAAGAACATCAAAAAACATTGTGTATGAAAAATATTTTAATCCCCACTGACTTTAGCGTACGCTCACTGGACATGGTAAAGGCGGCAGTAAACGCCGAAATTAACGAGCCTATGAACATATTGCTGGTGCATTTCTTTAAAATGTCTGACAATATCCAGGAACTGATGATGCTATCCCGCCGGATGAAAGATTACGAGCACATCAGCGAAGAATTCCGCAAGGTGTGCGCGGAACTGGAGAAGAGTTATCCCGCCCGTATTAACAGTATTAAGGTAGAATGTTTTTATGGCAGCACCATTGCGGTGTTCAAGAACTTCCTGTTTGGCAATGCTATTTCGCTGATCGCATATGACCGGTATTACCGTTTTAATAAGGTAACCAAAAACAGTATCGATCCCTTGCGCATTATTGAAAAGTCCGGCTGTCAGCTGTTGTCCTTAACGCCCAATGGCCGCGAAGATTCCCTGCGTATAAAGATCCTGCGGCCAGCTGCTACTGCCTGATCATTTTAGAACGGCTGTTACTGCAGAACGGCCGTTTGTTCATGTCCCAACTAAAATTGTGTTGTATGCTACTTAAAGAGAATATTCCTTTCGGTTACGTGTTTGGTAAGATCAAGTTTGAACTTGTATGGATATCGCTGTATGCTATGGCGATCGCTATCTTCCATCATAATTTCCATGCGTTAAGGATTTCCGTGCCCATAGCCATACCGGCTATACTGGGCACGGTGATCTCGTTGTTATTAGGTTTCCGCTCTAACCAGGCTTATGAGCGCTGGTGGGAGGCCCGTATTATCTGGGGCGCAATTGTAAATGATTCGCGCACGCTTACGCGGCAGCTGATCACGTTTACCGCCCACCCGGAGGAGACGCCACCGGAGGTGATGCGTTTCCGGGAACTGTTTGTAAAACGGCAGATCGCCTGGTGTTATGCACTGGGGCAATCCTTACGTAAGCTGATGCCTATGCATGGGTTGGACCGGCTGATCAGCGCGCGGGAACTGGAATATATTTCCAAATTTGATAATAAACCGGTAGCCTTACTGGAGCTGCATGCCCGCGATCTGGACTATGCGCTGAAACAGGGATGGATCAACCGTTACCAGCAGGTGGAACTGGACAGAACGCTGACGCGGCTGTGTGACTCAATGGGAAAATGTGAGCGTATCAAGAATACAATATTCCCGGCCACGTATAGCCTGTACATCCATCTCACCATGAACCTGTTTATTATCCTGCTGCCTTTTGGCTTGATAGAATTCTTTGGGGTGATTGAGATACCGCTGGTGGTAGCGATCTCTGCTTCCTTCTTGTTGATCGAGAAAATGGCCATCCATTTGCAGGACCCGTTTGAGAATAAACCTACGGATACGCCGGTGACGGCTATCTCCCGGAATATTGAGCGGGATCTGAAGCAGATATTGCAGGACAGGCAAGTACCGGAGACGCAGCAGGCAGAGCGGTTCTATATATTGTAATTGTACCGTGGTAATTATATTATAGCCATTGTGATGGTAACATGGTAGCGGTTGGCGCGAGTACGAAGTAACATCACTGTTAACCCCCCCGCAGGCAATGTTAGAATCTAACATTGCCTGCGTTATTTAAAGTTCAGATAACATATCCGCATATTAATACTCCATCAAGCGGCGTATTTTCGGGCCGTAATCAAAGCCATATTTTATCTAAAGCAAACTTCAGAGCATTCCATTAAAAACACGAACCGGAGCAATCCTATTAATTCCCTTTTTTGAAAACCATCTAAACAAACTATCATGAAGATCCAGGCCCGTTATGCCATCTTGTTGGTGCTGCTATTAGCTGCATGTACCAAAGAAGCTGTTACACCGCCTTTACAACCTATGCCCGGCAATGCGCAGATGTCTGCCAATATTGCTGCGGTAACCACTTTATCTGAGACCTTTGAAACCGGCTCCAAGACGGCCTATGCCACCGGCAATGTTACCCTGGGCAGCGGATCATGGAGCTTTAACGACGCATTGGTTGGCGATCTGAGCACAGACGCCAAAACAGGCGCTAAGAGCGCCCGTATCCGCAACACGGGTAGCCTTACCATGAACTTTGACGCCACTGGCGGCGCTACCACCATCACCATTGGCCATGGCGTGTTTGGCAGTGATGGCAGCAGCACCTGGCAATTGTGGATCTCCACCAATGGCGGCAGCAGCTACAGCCAGGCAGGCAGCACCATTACCAGCTCTTCTACCAGCCTGCAAACGGCTAGCTTCACTGTTAACATCAGCGGCAGCTACCGCCTGTCTATCCGCAAGGTATCCGGCGGCAGCAACCGTATCAATATTGACAATATCACGGTAAGCTCCGGCAGCACCGGCGGCGGTGGCACGCCTACCCCCGGCGATAATGATAACCTGCTGCTGGGCAATCCAAGCGGCGCGGTAGCCAGCACCTCCAATCCCGGCAACTACCTGATGGTAAGGACCTATTATACGCTGTCTTATAACCGTGACCGCGGTACCCCTAACTGGGTTAGCTGGCACCTCGGCAGCTCCGACATTGGCAGTGCTGACCGTCAGGATGATTTCCGCGCGGATAATACCCTGCCTTCCGGCTGGTACCAGGTACAGGCCACCAGCTATTCCGGCAGCGGTTTTGACCGTGGGCATAACTGTCCCTCTGCAGACAGGACTTCTTCTACCACGGCCAACTCTGCCACTTTCCTGATGACGAACATGATACCGCAGGCGCCTAATAATAACCAGCAGACCTGGAATAACCTGGAGAGCTATGGACGCTCACTTGTATCCGCCGGGAATGAGGTGTATGTTATTATGGGTAGCTATGGCACTGGCGGTACCGGCAGCAATGGCACGGTAAATACTATTGATAATGGCCATGTGACTGTGCCTGCCCGTGTGTGGAAAGTACTGGTGGTGATACCGAACGGGAATAATGACCTGGGCCGTATTACAACCGGCACACGTGTGATTGCGGTGAATACGCCGAATATTAATACTACCAGCACAGATTGGAAACAGTACAGGACTTCTGTAGATGCGATTGAAAGCGCTACGGGGTATGATCTTTTATCTAGTTTGCCGGCGTCTGTGCAGCAGACGATAGAGGCGAGGGTGGATAACCAGTAATGGTTGGGATAAGGCATTGATTATAGCCCGGTCGGAGACGGCCGGGTTTGTTTTTTTTGGAACGCAGTGCGTACCAAATTCGCCGGAATTTCAAGCGCCAAATTGTGGCCATTTCAATAAAAGCCATCCGAATTACTAAAAATTTTAGTAATTTAGAATATGGAAAAGCGACCCCTATATACCATTGGACACGGGCGAAGGACCATTACGGAACTTATTGAGCTACTGCATACCTACCAGATCCGCTACCTGATAGATGTGCGCTCCATTCCTTACTCCCGTTTTAACCCCCAGTTTAACCGTAATCAGTTACAGACTGCGCTGGCCCTGCAGGGCATCCGTTATGTATTTATGGGCGACAGCCTGGGAGGGCGGCCGTCGGACCCGGATTGTTACCAGACGGATGGCTGTGTAAATTACGAGGTGATCAGTGCGAAGGACAGTTTTAAGGATAGCATCCGCCGGCTTCAAAAGGCGTATGCACAGAATGTGCCGCTGGCGATCATGTGTAGTGAGAGTGATCCGGCGAGGTGTCACCGCAGTAAGCTGATAGGCGCAGTGCTGGTGCAAGAGCAGGTGATCGTGCATCATATTGATGAGAAGGGGTTGATAAAGGAGCAGATGATGGGGATTGTTTGAAATGGGATGGGTAACTGTTGATGGTCCGGTAGATGCTATGGTGTATTCAAATATAGTAATGGGACTTTTAGGTTAGTTAGCGATCAATAGCGTTTACAAAAGATAAAAGCCACTGAAGAGCAGCAGCTTTTATCGAAGCGGATAAGTTTAGATGTAGTAATTAGTTTATGAGATACGTCAGCCTGCCAGGTACCCAATACGGTTAGGGCTGGCATTCTTGTTTAAAACCTATTGTTGGTCCATTAGTTTTATCCAGTCCTTTATGACCTTTTGGAGATCTGCTTTATGCTTTTTCACATCGTCCATTGAATGAAATTTTGCATATGCTTTGCCTTTAGGCGCAGGTTCAAGCAATCCGGTCTTATCGTTTAACAGTTCGCCTTTGTGGAAAATGAAAACGACATAATCTGTAATTCTGGGATTCATGGTGGCCATTGGTTCTTGGTAGTCAAAACTTGGGCCGCCCCATTTTACGTCTTCTTCCAGTTTTGTGCTGGCTTCGCGGATAATCTTAATGACTGCTTCAATTTCAGCTTTTAAGGGATGTGTGAGTTTACTTACAAACTCGTCGATTTTGTTGGTCGTGGGCATGATGCTTTTGGTTTTATGAATATAGGTAAGACTAAAGATAATACGTGTCAGTAAACTGCCAATTGTAATCAGGTAACTGTTGATATTTAAGTTTTGCTGTTCTGCCTGTGCCGGTGTAAAGATTCTGTATGTACCGTATACTCAGCTACATTTTGGGATAATGAATGCAGGAGGTGATAATTTGATTGAGTTGAGCGGAACAACAAAAGGGTAAGCGGCAACTCATTCAATGTTACTCCTGATTGGGCAGCTGTGATTCATCCATATAAACAAATTCCCACTGGTGGCCGTCGAGGTCTGCAAAGCTGTGTTGATACATCCATCCGTGGTCTTGAGGCTCTGCGTAGATCTGGGCGCCTAAGGATTGGGCTTTGCTGATCATTTGTTTGGCCTCGTCCCTGGAGGCGGCATCTAATGCAATCAGCACTTCCGTTGATTGAGTTGCGTTAGCAATACTTTTGCGGGTGAAGGTCTGAAAATAGCTTTCGGTAAGGAGCATTACGTAGATGCTTTCACTTACTACCATACAGGCAGCTTTTTCATCTGTGAATTGCGGGTTAAAGCTAAATCCCAGCGCTGTGAAGAAATCCATTGATCTGTTCAGCTCCTTCACGGGGAGATTGATGAATACTTTTGTTGCCATTTTTAACTGTTTTAATTGTTATTGATGGTACAAAAATGAGACAGTGCTCTTTCAAAACCCTTTACATATGTTGAGAAAGCAAAAAATTATTTGTTGGCGAAGAAGATCCTGCTCAGCTGCGTGGGCGTAATGCCAAGATAGGCGGCTAAATGATGTTTTTTTAACCGGTTCACTAATTCCGGGTAGTTTTTGAGGAATTCATCATAGCGGGTTTTGGCGGTATCATTTCGCAAGGAGATTTCGAACGGCTCTTTGTCTATGATCCAATGCTGCTCCATGTAACGAATGTAAAATCCGGCGATGTCAGGGTAAATGGAGACCAATTTCTTAAAATCATGGAAATTGTATTCGAGAACAGTTGTATCCTCTAATGCGGTAATAGTAAAAAGACTTGCGGATCTTGTTAATGTGGCGGGGATTGAACCTGCAATCCTGCCCTCCGGGAAGAAATATTTTATAACTGTATCGCCATTGTCAGTGATATAGTATTGGGAAAAAAGTCCTTTAGTGACAAAGGCTACCTTTTGAGGCGTTTGTCCCATGCTGATAAAATCCGCTCCTTTTTGAAAGGTTTTTTCCTGTAGCAGATCCGTCCATGCTTTTTCTGCTTCAGCCGTCAGATTGGTATATGTGCGGATCTTTTGAAAAAACTGTGATAGTCCGGATATCATGATTGTAAAAAGACTTTATCTCTGTCTTTATGGGTTGCTTCCCGTTTCGCAATAGGTTCGAAATACGTAATAAGTTACAAAAAATTTGTTTGCCAGCGACCGGAAGTGTCAGATGATCGCGGCATGACCCGGGAGGGGTGGTGGATGTGCAGGGACCGGAAGCATTGCATGATCCGGGAGAGACGTTGGATGTACAGGGACAGTTTCCGGAGGCAGTAAACCCCTCAAAAGCGCTAGCCGGCAAACATCGCCAGGATTTGGGTGACGATCTTACCGGCCAGCGGGGAACAGGGCGCCGCGCCCGCTAAAGTGAGCAACGCAGCGGAATGATATCTTTTATTTACGCTTCTTCTCTACATCGGGCAGGAAGCCAGTGAGCAGGCCTATCAGCGGTAACCAGGCGCAAACCTGGAATACGTAGTTAATGCTGGTATGATCTGCCAGGCGGCCTAATACGGCAGAGCCAATACCCGCCATACCAAAGGCCAGACCAAAGAACAAACCGGCGATCATACCCACTTTACCCGGTACCAGCTCCTGGGCATATACCAGGATGGCGGAGAAAGCGGAGGATAATATTACGCCAATGAATACGCTGAGCACAGAAGTCCAGAAAAGATTTACGTGCGGCAGCAGCAAAGTAAACGGCGCTACACCCAGTATAGAGATCCATATCACATATTTGCGGCCTATGCGGTCGCCCACCGGGCCGCCAATAAGCGTACCTGCAGCTATGGCAAACAGGAAGATGAACAGGTGGAACTGCGCGCTCTGTACAGACAGATGGAATTTATCGATGAGGTAGAAGGTGTAGTAGCTGGTCATGCTGGCCATGTAAAAATACTTGGAGAAGATAAGCACCAGCAGGATGCACAGGGCAAACACGATCTTGCTTTTAGGCAACTGTACCGCGGTACCATCTGCCGCACGGCGTTTAGGTTTTACACGATGTTTATTACCCTTATACCAGGCGGCGATATTTAACATTACCACAATAGCCAGCAGGGCTGCTATTGAAAACCAGATCACGTTAAACTGGCCATAAGGCACAATGATCAGGGCTGCTAACAGCGGGCCCAGGGAGCTGCCGGCATTCCCACCAAGTTGGAAAAGAGATTGCGCCATACCGTGCCGGCCACCGGAGGCCATATAGGCCAGCCGGGATGATTCCGGATGGAATACGGCGGAACCCATACCTACCAACCCTACTGCTACCAGTACTATTACGAAGCTGTGCGCCAGAGAGAGGCAGATAAGACCTATCAATGTAAAGCCCATTCCAATGGCCAGGGAATAAGGCATAGGATGTTTGTCTGTGTACCAGCCTACCAGCGGCTGCAGGATAGAGGCGGTCATTTGAAAGGTAAGCGTAATAAGGCCTACCTGCGTAAAGCTGATCTTCAGAGAGTCTTTTACTACCGGGTAGATGGCCGGTATAAGGGACTGAATAGTGTCATTCAACAAATGTGAAAAGCTGAGGGCCAGCAGTATGGAGAATACCGTTTTTTCTGCTGTTTCCCTTGCCGTTTCGGATAATACTGCGGTTGTTGCTTTTGTTTCCGTGTCCATAAAAATTATATCGTTATATCAATGATTGGATTGGGCCTGTACGCGGTAGCCTACGATGAGGGATACCAATTCCTGCACCTCCTCCGGCTTCTGATCGATGATGCTTTGCAATAATTGCCAGTGCCATTGCTGGGTATCGACAAAAGGCTTTGTCGTGGTATGTGTTACCATGAAATGCTGCAGCATGTGCTGCGCCACGGTGGTGTGCAGGTCTGCCATGATGCTGTTCTTTGCCGCTGCGGCAACAGCCGTGTGAAAGGCGATATCTGCCTTTATACAGCCCATTATATCGTTAGCCGCTGAGAGCTCGTCCCGTGTCTGGAGGCATTCCCGCATCTTTTCTATATCTGCATCTGTACGGTACAGGGCTGCTTTTTCCGCTATTTTCTGCTCGAGCAGCTGCCGGACTTCATCCAGGTCGGAAAAATCTGCCCTTCTGAGGCGTTGCGAGAGTGGCTCCGCGCCATTGGGGGCTTCCACAAATGTGCCAACGCCTTGCTGTACCCGAAGTACGCCAGCATTGGCCAAAATGCGGACTGCTTCCCGGATGGAAGAGCGGCCTACGCCGAATTCCTGCATCAGGGCCGGCTCTGTAGGCAGTTTGTCACCGGGTTGGTATTGCCCCAGGGAGATCTGCTGCTGGATACGCTGGGCTACCTCATCAGTAAGACTAAGCCGTTTTATGGGAGTGGTATTATTCATCAGATGATATGATGACGCAAAGGTAGTTGAGTTGGTTGGGAAATGCAAGGGGATTTTTGGGGGAAGAGGGTGATGGGATGGTTAAATGATTGATAGATAGACTGTTGCTGGTTATGAAAGGATGAATTACGGGTTGACCCGGTTGTATGATTTGGCTGGGATAGATAGTTGGCGAAGCGGGCAAATGTCAAAAATGGGCAGTCGGCGGGGCGTGGTTGAACGATTAGCGAGTCCGCGGGCGGTATCCAAGGGCCGCCTTCAATTATCTAAATACAATATGCAATGGACCATTTTTCACTATCTTTGCGCTCTCTATTAAAATAACGGATGAAAGCATTTAACATTTTTATTCTATACCGCTTACCTATTGGTATCGTGTTATTATTAGGTGGCCTGGTACTGGGTTTTACCGTGGGCTGGTGGGAAGCCACTATCGTACTGGTATTGGCTGTAATATGCCTGGTTACGCATTTCCTGTTTGGCCCTATGCGCCTGGTGCAGGAAGCCGTGGAAGCCGGTAATGTGGAATATGCCATGGGCCTGATGAATAAAGTTGCTTTCCCCAAGCTGCTGTACAAACCCATCCGCTCTGTATACTATTTTATGCAAAGTAACCTGGCCATGTATGACCAGGACCTGGATAAAGCAGAAGCGACCATCCGCCAGAGCATTAAGACGGGTAGCCCGATGAAGGAATATGAAGGCATGCAGTATTTTCAGCTGGGCACTATTGCTTACCAGAAAAATGATCTGAAAACGGCTGATCAGAACCTGAAGAAAGCTGTTAGACTGGGTTTACCTGATAAAGAAAATACCGCTGCGGCGTTACTTACACTGGCGTCTATTGCTATGAGCCGCCGCGATTTCAAATCCGCCAAAGACTTTTTCCGCCGCGCCAAGGCGCAGAAGCCAACGACTGCGCAGATCGTGAGCCAGATCAAGGAAATGGATAAGTATATTTCCAGGATGCCGGGATGATGTGCTGATGTGCTAATGTGCTGATGGATTGGAGCGGAGGTTTTAATTAATTGATGAATGAATACGTTTTTACAGGGGCTGCACCTTGCCGGTGCGGCCCCTTTTTATGCAGGGCAACTGTCAGGGGATTTCATTAGCACATTAGCATATCAGCACATTTTCACATTAATTACGTAGGTTTGCTCCGCATTTGGTTCCCGGTGTAATAGCCGGGATTAAAATGGGAATCCGGTGTAAATCCGGAACTATCCCCGTAGCTGTAATCCTGTATCCTAAACATGGTTTAGGAATAGTTTTCCAGGGCAATCAAGGCCACTGTTCCGTATAAAGCGGGGCGGGAAGGCGGCCCGGAAAGCAGGAGAGTCAGAAGACCTGCCAGGTGTACGATTGTCATTCCGCGCGCTTTCGGGTGAAAGGCCAAGGATGTAGGTACCTGTTCGAGGTGGCCGTATTCCTTTTTTACATCTCTCCCGCAGCGCATATTGTTCATTACTTACAATTTTCACAAGAGTCATTATGCGCAGGAAATTCTACTTTTTCTTTCCGGCTATTATCCTGGGGGCAACGACCCTGGCCAATGCACAGGATACTTCAAGAACTAACCAGCTTAACGAATTAGTGGTAACCGCCAGCAGGTTTCCGCAAAAGTCCGGCGAAACCGGCAAAGTGGTGACTGTGCTCGCGGCAGACTATCTGCAAAAGCACAGTGGCCAGTCGCTTACCAGTATCCTGAACAACCAGGCCGGCCTGATAGTGAACGGGTCTGAGAATGCCGCCGGCACCAACCAGGATGTGTATATGCGGGGCGCTACTACAGGCAATACCCTGATACTGATAGACGGTATCCCTGCCAGCGACGCCTCCCAGATCACCAATGCCTTTGACCTTAACTTCATCCCGGTTTCGCAGATCGAACGCGTGGAGATCCTGAGGGGCAGTCAGTCTACCTTGTACGGCTCTGACGCAGTAGCCGGTGTGATCAACATCATCACCAAAAAACCCGGCGATAAAAAGATAGGGCTTAGCGCCAACGGCTCCTATGGCAGCTATAAAAGCTGGCAGGGCGGCGCAGGCATTAATGGCAGCGTGGGCAAGTTCTCTTATATCGCGGGCTACCAGTATAATAAGTCTGACGGCTTTTCCTCTGCTTTCGACAGCGCTTATACGCATACCTATGACAATGACGGTTTTAAACGCCATAGCGTATTTGCCAAAGCAGCCCTGCAGGTGACCAACCGCTGGAAATTGCAATACCTGCTGAACTGGAGCGATTATCATACGGACCTGGACGCCGGGGGGTATACGGACGATAAGGACTATACCATGCACAATAAGTATATGCTGCATGCCATCAGCAGCAGGCTGGATTTTAAGAAAGGCAGCTGGAATGTGGTATACAGCTTCCAGCAGAATAAGCGCAACCTGCTGGATGATACGCTGTTCACTCCCAATGCAGGATTCTCTACCAGTCAGTTTTCTTCTAACACCCACCAGGTAGAAACCTTCGTGAACTGGGACATTATACCGCAGCTACAGCTGATTGCCGGCGCAGATGCCCGCTTTTCCAATACTGACCAATATAACATGCTCTATAGTGAGTTTTATAAGGATACCACAGTCCTGAGCGGCGATAGTGCGCATATGCGGCAGTTCAGCCATTATGCTGCCTTATTGCTGCATAACGTGGGCGGTTTTAACCTCGAAGTGGGCGGCCGTTTTAACTACCATAATATTTATGGCAGTAACCAGACCATTTCATTTAACCCTTCTTACCTGATCAATGACCAGCATAAGATCTTTGTTAATATCTCTTCCGCGTTTAAGGTGCCTACTTTATACCAGCTGTATTCTGAGTATGGCAATAAAGACCTGCAGCCGGAATCTTCTGTAAACTACGAAGCTGGCTACCAGGGCGCTTTATGCGATAACCGGCTGAACCTGCGTGTTGTAGGCTTTTACCGGGAGACAAAAAACCTGATCTCCTTTTACAGCCTGCCTGATCCGCCGTATGGTAAATATATCAATGCCAATAAACAGCAGGCCTATGGCGGTGAACTGGAAGCTAACTGGGAGATCGTTAAAGGATTACAGTTGAATGTAAACTATACCTATACCGATGGAAAGGTGAAGGAGCTGGATACGGATACCAGCTATTTTAACCTGTACCGTATACCCAAACACGCGCTGAACCTGGAGCTGGGTTATAATGTAACCCCTGCCCTGTATGTAAGCGCGCAATATAAATATAACAGCCAGCGCTGGGAGCCGCAATACCTGGCCAGTCCTAAACCGCTGGGGGATTATTATACCCTGGGCGCTTATGCGGAATACCGCGTGGGCCGCTTCCTGAAAGTATATGCTGATTTCCGGAACATTACCGATCAGCAGTATTTTATGATTGCCGGATATAATACCCGCCGTTTTAATTTTACCAGCGGTGTTACTATTAATCTATAATGTGTTAATTTAATGTGCGGATATGCTGCAGTCACTGACAGATCCGCACATCAAAAAACTAATGTATGTCACTTAAGAATCTGAATCCCCGTTTGGGCGTATTACTGTTGTTTATTCTCGCAGCGGGCATTCTGCGGGTATTGGGCGAGGGCCATATTACGCCGCTTTCCAATATTACGCCCATAGGTGCTATGGCCTTGTTTGGCGGCGCTTATTTCAATAATAAATGGAAGGCGTACCTGTTTCCGTTATTGACCCTGTTTTTAAGCGATGTTATTATACAGCGGGTATTTTACCCGGAGTTTGCGCAGGGCGGTTTGCTGTACCAGGGCTGGGCATGGACTTACCTGGGCTTTGCCGCTATGGTATTGTCCGGACAGCTGATCATCAAAAAAGTGCATATCGGTAATATCGTGATGGCCTCCGTAGCGGCAGCCGTTGCACACTGGCTGATCACTGATTTTGGCGTATGGCTGGGCGGTTGTACGGATCCTACCACCGGACAACTGTATCCGAAGGATCTGGCCGGTCTGTTAAAATGTTATGCCATGGCTGTACCGTATATGAAGTACATGTTCTTTGGCAATGTATTTTACGGCGCTATCTTCTTTGGCGCATTTGAGCTTATCCAGCGCAGGTATCAGTCCCTGTCTGCTAATAACTATCAACTACCTAACGCCCAGCGTTAGTGAATAATATACTGTATGTGGCGGTGCGGGGATTATGGTTCCCTGCACCGCCATATGTTTTGTACGCGTAATTGACCAATCCAACTTAATATGCTTCATCTTATCACCGGCGGCGTACGGTCTGGCAAAAGCAGGTACGCCCATGAACTAGCCCTTAGCCTATCCCCTCAGCCTGTGTATGTGGCCACTGCCAAGATCTGGGACGAAGATTTTGGAGAGCGGGTGAAGCGCCATCAACAAGACCGCGGGCCGGAGTGGACCAATTTTGAAGAGCAGTTACAGGTAAGCGCACTCCCCCTGGAAGGACGGGTAGCCGTTATTGACTGTGTGACGCTTTGGCTCACCAATTTCTTTGTACATTACCAACAGGATATAGACGCCACCCTGAAAGGCCTTCAGCAGGAAATAGACCTGCTGCGGCAAAAGGATGCTACCCTTATCATAGTGACCAATGAGATAGGCATGGGCGTGCATGCGGACACCGTGATAGGCCGCAAATTCACGGACCTGCAGGGATGGGCGAACCAATATATTGCCCGTCATGCGGAGAAAGTAGTATTGATGGTATCCGGTATAGCGGTGCCAATAAAATGATTACCAGATCAGCAAAATCAGTTATGATACATATTTCCCCCGTTGACCGTTCGCTTAGCGCCGCATTACAGGAAAAGATAGACCAGAAGACCAAGCCGCCCGGTTCATTGGGCAGGCTGGAAGAGATAGCGCTGCAGGCCGGCCTTATACAGCAAACACTGAAGCCGGTGATCACCAAACCTACTATCGCCATATTTGCAGGCGATCATGGCATTGCGGAAAAAGGCCTTGTAAACCCTTATCCGCAGGCGGTGACCGCGCAAATGGTATATAATTTCCTGCGGGGCGGGGCTGCTATTAATGTGCTGTGCAAACAGCTGCAGATAGAGCTGATCATTGTAGACGCAGGCGTAAACCACGATTTCCCCTCCCATGCCATGCTGAACGACCGCAAGATCGCTTACGGTACCCACAACTACCTGCACGAGCCGGCTATGAGCCATGATCAGTGCCGGAAAGCCATGGAAGCAGGCGCAGAGATCGTGCAATATATACAGCAGCAGGGCTGCAATACCATCGGTTTTGGTGAAATGGGCATTGGCAATACGGCGTCTGCCTCCCTCTTAATGAGCTGTTTTACCGGTCTGCCTATTGCGGAATGTACCGGCGCCGGCACTGGCAGCACCCATCAGCAGATACTGCAAAAGACGGTGTTGTTACAGGAAGCCCTGAACCGGCACGGCATACCCACCGATGCGGAAACAGTGCTGGCCACTTTTGGCGGTTTTGAGATAGCCATGTTATGCGGCGCTATCCTGCAGGCCGCTGCGCTGGGTATGATGGTAGTGATAGACGGCTTTATTGTAACAGCTGCGCTGATGGCCGCCCAACGTATGCAACCAGCTGTTACGGACTACTGTATCTTTTCTCACTGCTCCCATGAAAAAGGGCACCGCCTGATGCTGGAGCACCTGCAGGTAAATGCTTTGCTGCAGCTGGATATGCGCCTGGGCGAAGGCACTGGCGCAGCGATGGCCATGCCTGTTATACAATGTGCCGCCGCATTTATGGAACATATGGCCAGCTTTGCGGATGCGCAGGTATCCAACAGAACTTCCTGATATATAATTTAGTTTATGAAAGAGCAATGGTACCTGCTACGCACGGCAATCATGTTTTACACGCGCATACCGGTGGGCAATATTCCACATGGGCTGGACCGGCTTAGCAGGGCCACCCGTTACCTGCCCTTTATTGGCTGGATGACGGGCATTACCATGGCGCTGGTATTGTATGGCTGCAGCTTTATTGCGCCACCGGCAATAGGCATACTCCTATCCCTGTTTACCGGCATCTGGATGACGGGCGCTTTTCACGAGGACGGTTTTGCTGATATGTGCGATGGCTTTGGCGGTGGCTGGACCAAAGAAAAGATATTGCTGATCATGAAAGACAGCCGCATAGGCACCTATGGTATGGTGGGCCTGTTGCTGCTGATGCTGATGAAATTCTTTTGCCTTTTTTACCTGGCCCCCTGTACAGCCGCGGTAGCCATATTTGTGGCGCATACCCTTAGCCGTTTTACGGCTGTTACTATTATCTATACCCACTCCTATGTAAGGGAAGATGAAGACAGTAAAGCCAAGCCTGTATCCAAAGGCATTAGCGGCGGAGAACTAACGCTGGCCGCATTTTTTGGATTGGCGCCCCTGGCTGCCGCTATCGTACTATTACACGATTACTGGCTGCTGATCTGCCTGCCGGCGGTATGGCTGGCACGCTGGTATATGGGCCGCCTGATGCAAAAGTGGATAGGCGGTTATACCGGTGATTGCCTGGGCGCCACACAGCAATTGGCGGAAACAGTTGTATATTTGTGCTTTTGCTTAGTGGAATGGAAATATACCTGATCCGGCATACTACGCCGGCAATTGAACGCGGCACCTGCTACGGCTTCTCTGATCTGGACCTGGCCCCCTCCTTCCCGGAGGAAGCCGCCCGTGTACAACAGCTACTGCCACAAACACCGTTGACCGTTTACGCCAGTCCGCTGCAACGCTGCAGCAAGCTGGCCCGTTTTTTATTTGGTAACAACTTTACTACGGACGACCGGCTGAAGGAACTGAACTTTGGCGACTGGGAAATGAAACGCTGGGACGACCTTGGGCCGGATGCGCTGCAGGCCTGGATGGACAACTACGTGTATGCCCGTGTACCTGGTGGCGAGAGCTACGAGGACCTGTATAAACGCAGCGTGGAAATCTTCCGGGAGGTAATAACCAAACAACAGAACGCCGCCCTGGTAACGCATAGTGGCGTAATACGCTCGCTGCTGGCTTATGTAACTAATACGCCACTGGAAAACTCCTTTGAGCTGCGGGTGGAATATGGCCGTATGGCACGTATAAGCGTGCAGGCAGACGGCCGCCTGGAATTGTTAGGTGTGAACGAGTGAGACGCTTTCCCGGTACTTTTTCCGGAAATACCAGTAAGAGCCCACCATCATCAATATACCCAGTATGGATAGGCTCCATACGGTGTTCATAAAAAACTGGCCCCAGGAAAGGTGCAGGTTGCTGCAATTCTTTACCAACAAGATGCTTACGCTGCCTACATAACCACAGGAATCTGCTACATAGATCAGGAAACCTACATTACTTACATATTTGAAGGTGGCAATCAATCTTTCAAAAAAGATACAGTTAAAGGGGATATAACCCATGTAAAGCCCCAGGCCTGTAAGCGTCATCCACAATACAGGGCCCATGTAATGATACATAAACAACAATGAGCTCAACGCGGCCAGCACAAAACCACTGATTACGATCAGGTAATTAAGCATGAATGCCTTATAATTATCCTTTATAAACACCAGCAATCCCATAATAAATAAGATGGCCAGCGATATAGGCACTTCTGTTTGTGTGAAGATGCCGGGGTCTTTGCCCATACCTAATTCTTCCCAGATATTGGCGGCAAAATTATCGCGCATATCGCGCAGCATAGTGAGGATCACATAACTGATGATACATAATACCAAACCTGGCAGGAACTGTTGCAGGAACAGCCTGCGTTGCTGTTTGTTCATGGGCTCCCGGCGTGTACGTAACGCCTCATCTTCTGCCGTGGGCGGAGGGATCTGCTCCAGCAGCACCACAAAGATGAGCAGGGGAACCATAAACAGCAGGCCTGTTATAAAAGGCATCCACTGTTCGCTTACGCCCCAATCCACGATCGTCATTTTACCGGCGGACTTTACAAAACCGGAGGAGAAAATAAAGCTGATGGACAGCACAGCGCCCATAAACTCCGTACCGCGCCGGCCTTCCAGGTAACCAAATACCAGGCCCCAGATCATACCCAGGGGAAAACCGTTCAGGAACAGGAGGGGAATATTATAAGGAGCCGGCACTACGGCGAACAGTAACAGCGCCAGCCAGGATAAGAGGATGAGGAATATAATGCTACGCGCTCTTTTTCCGCTCTGCATTTCCGCAATAAAGCGGATACCATAGATCTTACTGGCCGCATATCCCATTGTTTGGGCGATGACTATCCAGATCTTATAGTCTATCCCCAGGAAGCTCACGCCCTCAAATAATGCTGCCGCAAAGGGTTTACGGAAGGCATACATACAAGAGTAAGTACCAAATGACACCAGGGCCGCGTAGAGGGAAAAGGTAAACTGGTCCGTACGCTTTAACTGTTTCTGTATCCAGGGAATAGTTAGCATCAACAATAGTTTGTTAATAGTTAGTGGCTGCAATGATCGTTAGTGTGAATGTATGCCGTGATCACTAACAAAGGTTACCGCTGCTGTTAACGCTGCATTAAATGTTTTACCGCCATTTGTTTGAAGCGCTGCAATTCCGGCAAGGGTTGGCCGGTTTCTTTGGCCAGATCGTCCCAGGTACGCAGGCGCACCATTGCCTCAAACAGCGGATCTGCCTCAAATGCGGCGGCCTCCTGCGCGGTCATGGGGCCGCCCTGGAAGCCCAGCGTTTGTTTGCTGGCTGCTGATAACTGCGCATAATACTCCGGATGTTTAAACGTGAGGTAACGTTTGGCGGCTACATGTGAACGTACCAGGCGGGCGATATTGTCTGAGAACCCCAGTCTTAACAGGTAGTCATAGCCAAACTGTTCGTGGTCTTTTACGCCCAAGCCGTGCATGGATTCGCCTTCCATTTCGCAGAGATGGCCTATATCATGAAAGAAAGCAGCGAGGATCACCTCCTCGCTGCTGCCTGCCTGCTCTGCCAGCAGGGCCGCCTGGCCCATGTGTTCCAGCTGGGAGACAGGCTCTCCAATATAATCTGCAGCGCCGTACTTTTCATACAACGCAAAAACGGTATCTACTATCTGTTGGGCGTCTGCTAATAACATTGGTTTATTTTTTTATCAGCCACATGGCTGCGTTAATATCATCTGTGGTGGTATTGAACTGGCGTTTTAATGCATCTGCCCAGTTCGTGGCGTTGGCATTACGATGGTTATCAGGATACTTGAAGCGCAGCGGTACTTTGCCGCTGTTGCCGGTGCCGGGGCCTTCGCTAAAGGCCGGTATACCGGTCCTGCGCCAGTTAAAATATCCTTCCCAATCGCTGCTTTCAAACAGCGCCAGGTATTTCTGCGTTAAGATCTGCTGCAGGCCGTTGGTATTATCCCCCTTGTATTTAACGGTGGCCTGCGTGTAATATACGCCGTCGAAATTGAAGGGGATATCATACTTTATCTTGTTGTATGTTTTACTTACCACGCCTGCACCGCTTACGGGTATACCATAAAAGCCCATGGATGCCTGTATGCCTTTTTTATACCAGGCCTCTGCATCGCCCGCGGCCCATTTACGGTTCATGGCCTCTGCAATGTTAAAGCACATTTCCGCATAACCTACCAGCACACCCGGCTCCGCGGTGTAGTTGGAATAGTAGCGGGTACGGCTGCGCAGGGAATATACGGCGGTATCTACGCTGGACATCTTGGAGGACATATCCGCGAGGTTCTCCCCGGAGGGAGCGCCTACATAAGCCGTGATGCTATCGGGCCGTTTTTTATACAGGGTAAGCTGCTGGGTGGCCGGTTCCGCGGTGATAAACGCCCGGGGATCATTGAGGCTCACCAGCGTATTCAAGTACGTAGCAGACATATTATACCGGGTAGCATCAAAGCCCAGGTTATCCGGGTTTACCGGGTATTTGTTGATGTTGTTGTATATGTACTGCAGGCTTTGTCCCATATTTTCCAGCAAAGGATATTTGGTAGGATTGGCAAGGATATCGCTGAACTGCTGTTGGATCTTTAACTCGCTGTCTGTTTCTTTCTGGCTAAGGGAGATCAGCACCCGCAGGCGGAATGCGTTCACCACCCTGCGCCAGGCGTCCAGCTGGTTATTGTAATAGAAATCGTTCCTGAGTGTTTGTCCCTCTGAAGTGTTTACCAGGTCCGGATGATTGATCAGGGAATCCAATCCTGTGTTGGCCTCATCCAGCCATCCTAAGATATGTAAAAAAATGGTGCGTTGTTCGTCATACTTAGGCGTAAGGTTTTCCTTTCCCTGCAGGGCTTCCGTCATAGGCAGATCGCCTACGAGGCTGGTCATGCGGTAATAGAAAAAAGCCCGGAAGAACTTACCCAGCGCGGTGTAGGGATTGAGCGGGTTACCGCCCAGGCGGATGGATTCCTGCTCCATTTGCTCCACATCCTCCAAAGTAGCGTAACTGGTAAGATTAGCCCCGCCCCAGTCATAACGCTGGTTGCCGTAGTAGTTATAGTTACAGCAATCGTACTGGTTCCAGCGCATTACATCGCTCCAGGGTTTTATGGTGTTCAGATCTGACAGGATACCGGACAGCACCAGGCTGGGTGGCACCTTTGAGGGTTTGTTGCTGTTTGCTTCATAATCAGTGAACTGCTTGTTACAGGCAGTACCTACCATTATGAGGGCAATTATTGATAAGATATGTAGTTTTTTCATGGTGTTTAATTTGAAAAGCGCTGCCGCTTACATCAGAAAGTAACGTTTACGTTAAAGCCATACCTGCGGGTAGTAGGCGTTTGCAGGGTAGAAATGCCCTGGTCGCCCGCGTACTGTTCTATATCCAGGTCTTTGTTCTTGGCAAAGTACAGGAGGTTGCGGCCTACGAAGGACACATTGGCCTGACGGATAAAGGAACGTCCCAGCCAGTTTTGCGGCAGGTTATAACCTATCACTACTTCGCGCAGTTTGGCAAATGTTTTACTGATCAGGTTTGCCTCATTGGTGTTGTAATAGATGCTGATGTAATCCTGCAGGAAGGTTTTGGTACCATTAGGCGCAAACTGCATATCCTTATAGTTGGTCACGTTACCGTTGTTATCATAGCTGATGGCGGCGCCGTTGCTGATCACCTGGCCTTGTCCCAACCATGATTTAACGCCTTTATAATCCTGGTAGCGGGCTTCGCCCATAACGCCCTGCACGGTTTGGATATTACGGCCGCCGCGGAAGGTTTGCTGTTGTATATAGTTGATCATGCTACCACCTACACGACCATCAAACTGGAAGCTGAGGTTGAATTGCTTGTAACGGAAGGTGTTGTTGATAGCCCAGGTCCAGTCAGGATTGGTATAACCCAGGAACTGGTTTACCGGGTTTACGATAGGGCGGCCATCACCGGGATCATTGATGATCTGGCCATCCGGCGTGCGTACAAAAGCGGTACCATAGAGTTTATCCACCCTGTCGCCGGGTTTAAAGAACACATTCAGGGTGTTAACACCCGGGTAGAAGTCCACATATTTTTCTGTAAAAGTGGCCCAGTTCACCATCACATCCCAGTTAAGACCTGTGCTGCTACGCAGTGGCGAGCCGGTAAGGGAGGCCTCCCAGCCATTTTTGCGGGTGGTAACGCCGTTCACCAGGTATTTTTCATAACCAGTAGCGTCTGTGGTTTGCAGCTCGTAAATACGCGGACCGTTCTTAGTGGTGAACCAGGTAACATCCAGACCTATACGGTTCTTTAGGAAGCGGATGTCCATACCGGCTTCGTAGGCGGTACTGGAAAACGGCTTCAGCGTGGGGTTGGCGATGGTATGCGTATAAAATCCGCCCACGTGGTTCTGGTAAACGGGCGATACGTTGTAGCCTGCCGAGTTTTGGAAGGTAGGGCCGCCATAGGCAGCATAATAATTAGAGCCATAACCCAGCGGATAAAAACCCTGTGGCGTAGCGCCAATGGTATCCTGTGTTAAGCCGCCTTTTACGTTAGCATAGGAGCCACGCAATTTCAGGAAGGAGATAGCCTCCGGCAGCTTCACATAATCAGATACCACGGTACTTAAAGATGCAGAGGGATAGAAGTACACGTTATTACCGGGAGGCAGGGTAGACAGCTTGTCGTAACGGCCGGTGAGGGACAGGGTGGCATATTTGCTATAGGTCATATCCACATAACCATAGGCGCTGAGCACCAGCATGTCTGAACGGAAGTTGCTGGCAAACAGCGGATCGCGGGTATTGGCAAAGCTATACCAGCCCGGCGCGTTCAGGTAATTGGTGCTTACAAAGCTGGAGTTGTATTTAAAGCTGCGGGCGTTGGCGCCGGCAGATGCGCGCAGCTCCAGTTTACCCGCCAGGGTATTATGATAGGTGAGTAATACATCTGTATTGTTCTCGAACAGGGAGCGGCGGTCCTCACGGTAATCACCTTTACCTTCTTCGCGGCCATAGGGGTGCGCAGAGTAAGGCAGTTTTTCTGTACGCAGCAGATCGTAGGTACTTACCTGCGTACGGCCCAGCAACTCCAGGTGATCATTGATCTGGTAAGTCAATTTCATGTAGCCATTCACATCTGTTTTATAGTGTCCGCGCAGCCATTCCTTCACCACAAACCAGGGGTTGTGGTAACGCTGGTATTCTGCGTAGATGGACTGTACGCCTTCCTGGCCGGGCTGCCAGTAGTTACGCATATCGTCTATATTCCAATCCGCGCCGCCCCAGATCTCGATATTATAAATAAGGCTGTTGGGGCCATAGCTTACATCCGGGAAGTTAGGCGTATACTGGCGGTTATAGTTCAGGTAAGACTCCAGGCGCAGGCGGGAAGAGAAGTTATAGCCTGCGGAAATATTGAAGTTGGTAATGTTCAGGTGCATGTTAGGCACGATGCTGTTCTGATAGGAATGCGATAGTGAGAAGCGCAGGTCTGCCTTATCCGTTTTGGCGGATACGGCAATATTATTCGTGCTGAGCAAACCTGTTTGCAGGAAACGCGCCAGGTTATCCTTACCGCGGGCTGTCCAGGGGGTGCCAATGCGTTTGTTGGTAACCGGATCAATAGGACTATCGTACTGCGGTATCAGCTGGCCTTCGAACTTAGGGCCCCAGATATCATAATCCGCATCGTTGGTGCCGGCGCCTTTACCGTTTACGAAAGCATAACGGCCATGGTCGCCAGGACCGTATTCGTCCTGTACTTTGGGAATAGCAATAAAGCCGTTATCGAACATGGTGCTGGAGTTAAACTCCACGGAAAAGCCGCGTTTGTCTTTAGATCCTCTTTTGGTTGTGATCATAATAGCGCCATTCAGGCCGCGGGAACCGTATAATGCGGAAGCCGTAGCGCCTTTGAGCACAGTATAACTTTCGATATCATCCGGAGAAATGTTCCAGGTATCTGAGCTGATAGGCACACCATCCACCACAAACAGGCTAATGTTGCTACCGCGCAATAAAACCTGGGGGCTACCCAGCATTTCTGCGGAAGCGCCTACCGTAAGGCCGGCCACTTTGCCGGTAAGACCGTTAATGGGGTTAGGTTCCCGGGCTTTTACCAGGTCATCGCCCTTGATCTCCTGTACGGCATAACCAAGGCGTTTTACTTCTTTTTTGATACCCAGTGCCGTTACCACTACCTCGTTCAGGGAGCGGTTATCGGTATGCAGGGTGATGAGGATGTTTTGCTGGTCTTTTACCGGCACTTCGGCTGGCGTAAAACCAATGTAAGTGATCTGCAGTACATCTTCCGGGCTGGCCATGATGCTAAACTGGCCTTTACCATCTGTCATGGCGCCGCGGCTACTGCCTTTTACTTTAATGGTAGCACCGGGTACCGGTTGCTGGTCTTCTGACGATACCACCTGGCCGCTTACAGACTGTTGTGCCCACGCAGTGGCGGCTGATAGCAACAGTAAGAGGCATAGGCACAGCCATTTAGACTGGTTGTGTAAAGGATTTTGCATGATAATGGATAGATTTGGTTTTAGGTTATTCAATAGCTAAATACTACATAAGGCCTTTCATCATGCAAATGTTGGAGAAGAATGTAACCTAATTGTTAAGTAATACTAAAGTTATCATTAAGTATATGTAAATAATTGAAGTAATTATGGGGCATGCGGGCATGATCATATACTTATATCAGGGATATGGGGCAAGGATTTGAGCGGGTACCGGCTTAGTTTTCGGTTTCGAGGAAGAAGTATACTACCAGGATCTTTGCATCCTCCTCTCCTATGTTGGCGGGTTTATGTCCCAGGCGGCCGTCGAAGAAAAGGGAATCGCCCTCGTTGAGGATATATTTATCGTTCTCTATCTGGTATTCTACGCTACCCTGCAGGATGTATTTGTACTCATAGGCATCTGTTTTTACCATTTGTGTACGGCGGGCGCCTTTTTTCAGTTCCAGGATCACAATATCTACCGGGTAGTTCTTTACATTTTTGGTAAGCACGCGTTTGTAGAGAAAGCCTTTGGCCGTTTCCTTTTCGAATACCTGGTAGGAGGCCTGTTGTTTAATAATAACGCGGCTGCTTTGCTGTTGCTGGCCAATTTCGTTAAAGAACTCGTTCATATCCAGGTTCAGGGAACGGATGATATTAACGAGCACCAGCAGGGAGGGTACAGTACGGTTATTCTCTATCTGTGAAATAAGCCCCTTACTAACAGCTGCCCGGTCGGCCAATTCCTGGATAGTAATACCTTTTGCTTTTCTTTTTTCTTTTATCTTATTGCTTATCTGGATAATGATATCTTCCGTCATATACTAATAAATTGTCATTGATTAGCCCAGCAACCGGACAAAGAAAGGGAATAGCGCGACAATTAGCAAGTTTTTTAGCTAACTATGCTCCTTCATATAATAAATTATATTTGTGTAAAATATATCAACCAAATGTTCAGCTTTGACCAGATCCTTGCAATAACCTTTACTTTATTCGCTGTAATAGATATAGTAGGCTCTGTGCCCGTGCTGCTTTCCCTGAAGGAGAAGCTGGGACATATTGACGCTGGTAAGGCCACGTTGGCCTCCGGGTTCCTGATGGTGGGCTTTTTACTGGTAGGCGAGCCTTTTCTGAGCCTGATGAGCGTGGACGTGCATTCTTTTGCGTTGGCGGGGTCTATTGTGATATTTGTGATAGGGCTGGAGATGATATTGGGGATAGAGTTCTTTAAGAGCAGCGACCAGGATACCAAAACGGGCAGTGTGGTGCCTATTGCGTTTCCGTTGATAGCCGGTTCTGGTACACTGACGACGATCATGTCATTAAAAGCGAATTTTGGCGAGTATAATATATTAACGGGCATCCTGGTCAACCTGATCATTATTTATGTGGTGCTACGGTCCCTGAGCTGGATAGAACGGATACTGGGCAAGGCGGGGCTGATGGTGGTGCGTAAGTTTTTTGGGGTGATATTGCTGGCCATAGCGGTGAAGATCTTTAAGAACAACTTAAACATGTAGAAATTGCATTTTGCAATTCAGCGCTAAAAACCTTAGTTTTGCCTTCCTTCCTGGCTCAAGGGCCAGGGTTTGAAGAAAGCGGCCTCGTAGTACAATGGATAGTATAAGAGTTTCCGAAGCTCCAGATCCAAGTTCGATTCTTGGCGAGGCCACAAAATGAGAAAAGGCTTTAGGTGATTGCACTTAAGGCCTTTTTTAATTTGAAGTGTCTTAACCTCCTGTTATAACCCATAAAACCATTGTAACATGCAGCACCAAGAATTTGCCCCTCCCCACGCATTACGTGATATCATAAAATGCTTCTGGTACGACAGCATCAACCTGGGCGCATTACCATCCAATTTTGAAGTATTACCGGATGGCTACGCCGAAATTATTTTCCATTTCGGGGGCGCGTGTAGCCTTGTATCTGATGATGGTCTGCAGCCATTGCCCTCCCCGTTTATTATGGGGCTGCTTAACCAGCCTGCCGTTTTTAATACGAAAGACCGTATGGAGATCATTGCTATCAGGTGTTTTCCGTGGACGGTGTTTGATCTGCTTGGGCTACCATCCGGCAAAGATGGCCTGCGCATACTGGAGCATCCTATAACCCGGTTGCAAGCCACATTAGACACGTGCATCCGTGCCGGCAGGATAGATGAAGCGCTGGCGCAGCTACAACAGTATCTACTGGACGCCAGGGCGCGGATCACAATTGACAATACATTATTCAAAGCAGGTACTGCTATGCGGGAAGCCAACGGCGCCATAGCGGTAAGCCAGGTAGCGGCAGCAGCGCATGCTACGGTACGTACATTGGAAAGGAAGTTCAAACAGTCTTCCGGTTACAGCGTTAAAGACGTCTCCGGTCTGATACGTTTTGAGCAGGCACGCAACCAACTATGGCATTATCCAGACTCCAATATTGCCGGCCTGGCGCAGGAGCTGGGTTATACAGATCAATCTCACCTGAGCAGGGAATTTAAGCGCTACACCGGTACTACGCCGGCAGCATTCGCGCGGAAGCACAGAGGGAAAACCGGGCAGTAAGGATTTTGTCGTGTTTGTACAAGCTTAGGGCAGCGGCAATGCGGAATTTTGTGTAACAATCATGTTATATGAAAGCTACACTCGAAAATGCAGCCAACTATCCTTTCTACGATGTTATCATTTCCGGGGCAGGGCCTGTGGGCCTGTTCCTTGCCTGTGAACTAGCCCTGGCAAAGTGTTCCATCTTAATATTAGAAAAGGCGGAGCATCCACTATCACCATTAAAACAATTGCCTTTTGGTATACGGGGCCTCTCCTCCCCTACCATTGAAGCGCTTTACCGCCGTGGGTTGCTAGATGAACTGGAAGTACCCAAACACCTTAAAAATCCATTTGCTACTACACAAGGACCGCAGCCCAGCCGGCAGGCGGGGCATTTTGCCGGTATCCCATTTCATTATGACAATATTGATACCTCACAGTGGGCGTATCGCCTGCCAGGTTCGACTGATACCAGTATGATATCTGAAATGGCGGAGCTTGAATCTGTGCTGGCCCGCCGTGCAGAGGCTTTGGGGGTAGTGATCCAACGCGGGCTGGCTGTTACAGATCTTCAACAAAGCGAACATGGGGTAGCTGTTCAATCAGGCGACCAATCTTTTATCGCTAAATGGCTGGTGGGTTGCGATGGTAGCCGGAGTGTTGTGCGCAAAATAGCCGGTTTTGAATTTGCCGGTACAGAACCGGCATTTACCGGTTACACTGCGAAAGTGGATATTGCCGATCCGGAGCAACTTAAACCCGGCCGGAATATGACGCCCACCGGCATGTATTTTCAATCCCAGCCAGGTTACCTGATGATGCAGGATTTCGATGGCGGAGCGTTTCATCATGCGGACAAACCTATCACGCGTGAACATGTGCAGGGGTTACTACGCCGGATCTCGGATACGGATGTTACTATCAGCGCCCTGCATGTAGCCACCACCTGGACAGACCGTGCCCGGCAGGCCACCGCCTACCGCAAGGGCCGGGTACTTTTAGCCGGAGATGCTGCGCATATTCATTCACCCCTGGGCGGCCAGGGACTTAACCTGGGGTTGGGCGACGCCATGAACCTAGGCTGGAAGCTGGCCGCCACCATTCAACAGAAAGCGCCCGAAGGTTTGCTGGACAGCTATCATACGGAACGGCATCCTATTGGCGCGCAGGTACTGGATTGGTCGCGCGCACAGGTGGCTATTATGCGGCCGGACCCGGATGCCCGTGCGCTGCATGCCATTATCCATGACCTTATGCATACACGCGATGGCGCTACTTATTTTGCGGGAAGAGTATGGGGTGTTTTGACGCATTATGATCTTGGTGGCGGTCATCCGCTAGTTGGTTATAGTGTTCCCGATTTTACGTTTGAAAATGGGAAAACCCTTGGGGAGCTAATGTATGATGGCCAGGGGATATTGCTTGATCTTGATGGTCATGATACGCTTAAGAAGGTGGCTGGTGAATATGGTATTAGATATATTTCTGGTAGCGTAAAAGACCGTTTAGGTGTAAGCGCTGTATTGATACGCCCAGATGGCATTGTGGCCTGGGCGGCTGATAAGGAGCCGGATTACAGCGAACTGCGAAAAGCTGCTGGTAATTGGTTCCGGAAGCAGTCATAGAATTGAACTTCTCACCCATGCTATTTGAACCTTACAACAATCCCCTTTAACACCATCCTCGCTTTCTTTGTATCACAAAACAAATGAAAGCAACATGAAAACAATATTCATTACAGGAACCTCCAGCGGTCTGGGAAAAGCGGCCGTGCGCCTGTTTCATAACAATGGCTGGAAAGTGATCGCCACCATGCGCGATACTACAAAAGCCTCATTTGATGACATGGAACATGTAACCGTGTTACCGCTGGATATTGCGGATCCGGCGCAGATCAATGCCATTGTTGCGCAGGTCATTGCCGCTGGCGAAATAGATGTGGTATTGAACAATGCCGCCTACGGCGCTATGGGACCATTAGAGGGGCTAAGCGAAGAGCAGTTAAGGAAACAGGTGGATACCAACCTGCTGGGCGCTATCCGGATCACGCAGGCATTTGTACCACATTTCAGGAACAAAAAAAGCGGCCTATTCGTGAATATCACTTCAATTGCCGGTTTAGTTACTTTCCCGTTCGATAGCATTTACCATGCAGTAAAATTTGGCCTGGAAGGTTTTAGTGAAGCCATGAGCTATGAGCTGGCGCCGTGGGGTATTAGTATTAAAACGGTGGCGCCTGGTTTTATACGCACGGCATTTGCATCCAATATTGTGCATACGCCGGCGGCTCCTTACCAGGATTTAATGGACCGGTATATGGGCGTGGTGACCGGTATGATGGATCCCAATACCAGCGGGTCAACACCGGAAGAGGTGGCCGCCGTTGTTTATGAGGCGGTAACGGATGGAAAGAAAAAGGTGCATTATACGGCAGGCGCTGACGCGAAAGGTATGTACGAGCGCCGTTTGGAGGTAGGACCGGAAGCATCCCGCGAAGAGATGGGCGCGCTGTTCTTAGGCCAATAGGTAATATATGACTCTCCTGAACAAGGCTATGACAGTATAGGCATAGCCTTGTTTTAATTATATTTGATATCATGTCAAACCCAACAGATCCTACCGTTCCTCAAATTGTTTATTCCTGCGTTTCTAAACGGGTGATAGATGGGGAATTGTTTATACGCCAGCATGTGATCGACTATATTATTTCCGGCAGCTCGATGGTGTATTTTGGGAATAAGGCGCAGACCTATAATGCGGGCGATTTCCGGTTTGCCGTCAAGAACAGGCTGAGCAAGTTTGTAAAGCAGCCCCCTGATGGCGGTGAATACCGTTCCGTATCTATTTGTATTGACCAGGATACTTTGCTGGAAATGTCTGCCCCTTACCAGCGGAGTATTGCGGCCAGCCGGCCCTATGACAATGTATTTTTGCTGCAGCCCAATACCCTTTTCCGGAACTATATGGATTCTTTGGCGCCGTACCTGGAAAATAGTCAACAAATTACCGGGGAACTGTTAAAGACCAAGATCAAGGAGGCGGTGCTTATTTTCCTGGGCGCTAATCCTGATCTGAAGCACCTGCTGTTTGATTTCAGCGAACCGGGTAAGATAGACCTGGAGGCTTTTATGGAAGAGCATTATCAATACGATGGCGACCTGCAGCATTTTGCCTACCTGACGGGGCGCAGCGTTTCTACTTTTAAACGTGATTTTGAAAAGATCTATCATACCACGCCGGGTAAATGGCTGATCCAGAAAAAGCTGGAAGCGGCGCACCTGCTTTTAAAACAGAAAAAGATGAAACCCACGGAGGTATTCCTGGAGGTAGGTTTTAATGATTATTCGCATTTCTCCACCGCTTTTAAGAAACAGTTTGGCGCGGCGCCGTCAATGGTGTAATAAGGCCATTTGGCCATTCGCCCGGGTTGATTTGGCCAGCAAAATGGCTTAGCTTTATATGGTTATGAAACACTTAACCATCCTTGTCCCGGACGGACATAATAACCTGAGCAGCATGGTAGGCTCCTGGAAAATATTTACCCGCGCCAATCAGTATTGGGTAAAGCAGGGGCGGGAGCCCGTTTTTGAGGTGCAGCTGGCCGGCCTGTCTGAAGCGGTAGAACTATATGATGGACTTTTTACTATTAAACCCCATACGGCTGCGTTAAAAATAAAGCACACCGATCTTATCATCATCCCCTCCCTCAATCACTGCTTTGAGGAAACGATGGCCTTAAACCAGGAGCTGGCAGACTGGATAAAATGGCAATATAACCAGGGCGCCGCGGTGGCCAGCATCTGCACCGGCGCATTCCTGCTGGCGGCTACCGGTTTACTGGATGGCAAAACCTGCTCTACCAACTGGGCCGTTAAAGACGCTTTTATTTCCATGTTCCCGGAGGTAACGCTACTGCCAGACCGCCTGATAACAGACGAGCATAATATCTATACTAATGGCGGCGCTTTCTCTTTCCTTAACCTGATCATTTACCTGATCGAAAAATATTATGACCGTCCAACGGCTATTTACTGCGCCAAGGTGTTCCAGATAGATATTGGGCGCAGCAGCCAATCGCCCTTTATTATATTCACCGGGCAAAAGGATCACGATGATGAAGCGGTAAAAAAAGCGCAGGATATGATGGAAGCCAACCCCGGCGAGCGGATCGCCATTGGCAAACTGGCCACGCAGGTAGCCGTTAGCCGGCGCAATTTTGACCGGCGTTTCATTAAAGCTACCGGCAATACGCCATTGGAATACTGGCAGCGGGTAAAGATAGAAGTAGCAAAAAAAGCGTTTGAGAATACGGTGAAAACGATCAGTGAAGTGATGTATGAAGTGGGGTATTCTGATGAAAAAGCATTCCGGGAGATCTTCCGTAAGATCACGGGCTTATCGCCGCTGGATTACCGGGGCCGGTATCATAAGAACGTGATGGCGGGGTAAAAATGAAAGACCGGGGCTCCCGCTTCCCAACGGAAATCCCCGGCCTTGTGATATATAATTGTTCAGCTTATAGTCAGCCGTTTATTTAACGTTTTCTGCGGCGCTGATGATCACTTTAGCAACGGCCTGCGGCTGGGAAATGAATACCACGTGGCTGCCTTTTATCTCTGTTACTTTAGCATTAGCTCGTTTGTACATTTCACGCTGGATAGAAGGCACAATGGCTTTATCCTCTGTAGATACTATTGCATAAGCAGGTTTCTCTTTCCAGGCTACATTTGTAACAGGTGTTCCAAATGCGCTACCATACAGGGTACCCTGTGAGGCGGCCATAAAATCAGCGTCTTCTTTGCTGATGTCTGCGCAGAAACCTGCATGATATTTAGCTCTGTCATAGTACACAATACCGTTTGCATCCGGGGCAAGGATACCAGCTTCTGGTGCGGCGGGCGCGCTGCTGATCCATTTTACGGCGGTCTCGCCCTGGTCAGGCATAAAGGCGGCTACATACACCAGGCCGGCCACTTTGGGGTTAAGACCTGCCTGTGTGATCACTACGCCCCCCCATGAATGGCCTACCAGGATAGCGGGACCATCCAGCTGATCCAGTGCAGCGTTGGTAGCGGCAACATCTGCTTCGAGTGAGCTCAGGGGATTCTGTACTACGGTTACATGATAGCCTTTTGCTACTAAGATCTTGTACACGTTTTTCCATCCGGAGCCATCTGCGAAGGCGCCATGTACAAGTACTACGTTCTTAACCTGGGCGCTAGCCCCTGCAATGTTTAATAAGATAAAGGCAACAGCGACTAATACGCTTTTCAGTTTGTTTGTCAGGGTTGAAGTTTTCATTGTTCTGTTTCGTTGATATTTTTGTTCCGATCAACGACACAAAGGTGCAGCAAGAACCCTGGCTATGGAATGCACATTTTGCCCAAAGAGTTGCCAATTTTTCCCGAAGGTCTACAGATCATATCTATCGCAGCGCCGGAACATGATAAACTGCTTTTGGGAAAGGAAATCGCCCGGTTGCGGCCAGGCCTGGGCATATGTATATATGATCTCCGTACCCAGATCCCAGGCTACGTTATTGAGTATACATTCTGCAATGATCTCGCCGTCCGGTTGCCGGGCTATATATAGTTTGAGCCAGTTAAATTGCTGATCCGGCAGGTTCTGCTGCAGCGCTGTCTTGAGCAGCGCAAACAACGCATCCTCTTCCGGCATGCTG
Organism: Chitinophaga agrisoli; assembly: GCF_008386695.1. GTDB lineage: Bacteria > Bacteroidota > Bacteroidia > Chitinophagales > Chitinophagaceae > Chitinophaga > Chitinophaga agrisoli. The sequence goes on along the minus strand of NZ_VUOC01000001.1, from coordinate 1,280,433 downwards.
TTCCAGGTACCTTGTAAGCTCATAATACCAGGCCTGGGATGCCAAAGGATCTCACGGCCGGTGGCGGTGGATATAAAATCCAGATCCGGTTGGTGATTGCAGGTAAAACTTTCTACAATGGGCGGGAATATGGTTCCCACGTAATTATTTACCGCGCTGGCAATGCCTTCGCCCAGTTCCCGGCCCAAACCAGCCACGTGCACCTCAATACCTTCTGGAAAGTAAACCGGATGGAGTGTAAGTACATCCAGCTGCACTACATACGCGTTTGGATGCTCATTGATCCGGCCAATAGAAGGGACGATGGCAAACTCGCCGTTCACTTCCAGGATGTCAAATTCCGGCGAGGGAATGGCTTGATACTGTAAGATCGCCAGCTGTTCCGTCATTGTTTTCATGAGGTGTAAGTGCATGACGGACTCATAGTCCTCTTCTTCTCCGGGCTTAGGTTTCTTTTTAAACCAGTCAAATAGTTTCATAGGTATAAATAGGAAAGGGTCCTGCAAGATACATTGCAGGACCCTCTTTATGATCAGCGGGGATCAATAAAATTTAGGCGGAGGGTTGAGCGTGAGGTTTTGCTGCTGGTGCCAGTAGGGATAGATGGTGGGGGTATCGCTGGCGGTATCCAGGCGTTTGATCTGCGCTGTTGTAAGGCTCCAGCCTACTGCGCCCAGGTTATCCATTAATTGGGCCTCGTTACGGGCGCCAAAAAGGATACTGGCTACCGTTGGCCTTTGCAGCAGCCAGTTAAGTGCCACCTGCGCCACGGTTTTACCGGTGGCGGCGGCTACCTCGTCCAGCGCATCCACGATATTATACAGCAGCTCCTCGTTCACCGCCATATCCGGCACCGGGCTGCCGCCCTGCGCTACCCGGCTATCTTTGGGCAGGGGATGATTGCGGCGGTATTTGCCCCCCAGCCGGCCGGCCGCTAACGGCGACCATACAATAGCGCCTACCCGCTGGTCCATGCCCAGGGGCATCAGCTCCCATTCATACTCCCGGTTCAGTAAAGAGTAGTATACCTGGTGGGCAATATACCGGTTCCAGCCAAAACGGTCTGCGATACCCAGGGATTTCATGAGGTGCCAGCCGGAGAAATTAGAGGCGGCCAGGTAGCGGATCTTACCACTTTGTACCAGGTCGTCCAATGCGCGCAGGGTTTCTTCTACGGGCGTATTGCCGTCAAAGCCGTGCATGTGGTATAAATCGATATAGTCTGTACGTAAACGTTTCAGGCTGCCCTCCACCTGCCTGATAAGGCGGTAGCGGGATGAGCCCTGGCTATTGGGGCCATCGCCAAAAGGGAAAGTGGATTTGGTAGAGAGGATCATCCGGTCCCGTTTACCTTCCATGGCCTTTCCCAGGATCTCCTCAGACAATCCCTGGGAGTAGATATCTGCCGTATCAAACAGGTTAATGCCTGCATCCAGGCAAAGGTCCAGCAGCCGGGCAGCTTCCTCTACCTGCGTGCTGCCCCATGCCTTAAAGAATTCATTTCCTCCTCCAAAAGTAGCGGTGCCAAAACTTAATACTGACACCTGTAAACCTGATGCGCCTAATTGCCTGTATTCCATATGTAATTATTTAGGTGTTGATGGGTAATAAATATCCGGAAAAGCGGTGACAACTTATCCCTATTTTTTTGCATAGCGCTATAATAACAAACCCTCCCGTTGGAGCGGGAGGGCTTGTATCGTTCTCGATGCTACATCACTGTTTTATCCAGCAAATTGTCCTACCTGGTATTCGCCAGGCATGGAAGCGAATGCTATATTGAGCCGGTTCCAGGTATTGATCTGGACAATGGCCAGCGTAAGGTCCGCAATCTCCCCCTTGGAGAAAAATTTTGTGAGCGGATCAAATATGCTGTCTGTCACCGGCCCCAGGTTCACGTTTGTAACCGCTTCCGCATAGGCCAGCGCCGCTCTTTCCTTTTCACTGTAATAAGGGCATTCCCTCCATGCGCTTACTGAATATAAACGCTGCTCTGTTTCGCCTGTATGAATAGCCTCTTTAAAGTGCATATCCAGGCAGTAAGCGCAACCATTGATCTGCGATACCCGGTAACAAAGCAGGTTGCTCAGTTTTGGGTCAAGTCCGGAATCTTTAAGATAGTGCTCCGATTGAAACAAACCGTCTGTAATTCCCTTAGGCGCATCTGCCAGCGTGATTCTCTGCGTACTCATTGTCTTCACATTTAGATTTAAAACGATGATTTACGCTAGGAAGACAAGGGAACATGCGATATGTGACAGAAAAGAGCTTATTTTTTTATTCCGTCCATAAAGTGCCGGTGGAATAGGTTCTGGCGCGGCCGGAGATCAGTACCCTATCGCCCTCATCCACACAATGCAACGTACCCATCCTTTCTGACAGCTGTAGGGCGTTCATTTCTTTTTTACCTAACTGCTCACTCCAATAGGGGATCAACGAGCAGTGCGCAGAGCCTGTTACGGGATCTTCGAACAGGGAGGCCTGTGTGGTGAAGAAACGGGATACAAAATCTACCTTATCCCCTTTTGCGGTAATGATCACGCCGCCGGGGTCCAGGTTGATCTTGTCAAACAACTGGCGGTTGATACGGATATCCCGCACATCCTGTTCCTGGTCGTATACCAGCACATAATCACGCGCCTTTAACACTTCACGCGGCGCCTTGTTCAGGGATTGCAAAATGTTATCCGGCAGCGGGGCGGCCACCGGTTTACGGGAGGGGAAGTTGAGGGTATACCGGCCGTCCTTTACCGCTACCTCCAGCGGGCCGCTGTTGGAGCTGAATACGATATTATCTCCGGGATACTGCAGGATAGTTTTGATAGCGTGGGCAGCCGCCAGGGTGGCATGGCCGCAGAGATCCATCTCAATATCCGGCGTAAACCAGCGGAGCGCAAAACCATCGCCCTGTGGAATAAAAAAAGCTGTTTCAGAAACATAGTTCTCTTTGGCGATGGACTTCAGCAACTCATCTGCCGGCCATTGTTCCAATGGCACTACGCAGGCGGGGTTACCCCTGAAAAGCTGATCCGTAAAGGCATCAATTTGATAAAGTGGCAGTTGCATAAGATGGATTTAATGTGTAAGTACCTTTTATAACTGTTACCGCTTCTCCGGAAAACACGGTGCGGTCGCCTTCCTGTCTTACTTTTACCACACCGCCGCGTGCAGAGGCCTGGTAGGCTGTCATGGATTGCTTACCCAGTTGCTGCGCCCAGTATGGGGCTAATGCGCAATGTGCGGCGCCTGTTACGGGATCTTCATTTATGCCTACGCAGGGGGCGAACATGCGGGATATAAAATCAAATGGGGAACCGGGGTCTCCTTTTGCAGTGACCACGATCCGCGGATGATTGACCAGCCGGGAAAAGTCTGGCGTAAGCGCGCGTACTTCCGCTTCTGTGGCCAGCTCTACCAGGTAACGGTTCAGGATAAACATGGCATTAACCGGGTTCACGCCCAGGATGTCGCGTATCTCCTGTGGTAATGGTACCTGGTGGCCCAGCAGGGAAGGAAAGTTCAGTGCTATCCAGCCATCATGCTGCGCTGCGCTGAGCCAGCCGCTGAGCGTATTAAAAGTGATGGTTTCCTGTTTGGGCACTATGCCCTCTTCCCACAGCACATGCGCGGTGGCCAGCGTGGCATGGCCACACAATGGCACTTCTACTACCGGGGAGAACCAGCGCAGCTGAAAACCTTCTTCATTACGGTATACAAAAGCCGTTTCCGATACGTTATTTTCCGCGGCTATTTGCTGCATCATGGTTTCTGTAACCGTATCATCCACTATGCATACGGCCGCCGGGTTTCCCTTAAAGGGAATTTTTGTAAAGGCGTCTACCTGGTAAAAAGGAATGTTCATATGTTCTGGTTTGATACTGCAAAATTCTGTAAAATACCCAGACCATTACAGATTCAGTTTTGAGAATTTTGACCATATCAGATTGGGTGCACAACATTTTGTACTTTAGGTGCTGCAAGATCATTATGCAAGAGGATAAACAACACCGCGTTTCGGAATACGGCACTATGGATAGTGTTATCTGGACCTTCGACGGGATCCAGGCGGGGCATTCCATCTCAAAATTTCACACACTTACCAGCTTTCCGGGCAGTAGCGATACTGATGTGGTGCGTTTTCATTTTGGGATGAAGGGGGATTACAGTTTTTCCTATAAGCAGCTTAACCGCAGCTATGACCTTATTGGCGGCCATCATAATATCATGTACTCAAAAGGGTTTGATATTGAGGTGCAGAATAAAACGCTGGAGCTGGAGATCTTTGGCATCCAGTTCCCAAAAGCGCTGTTTGTGCAGTTTACCCAGCAGGCCAACGCTCCCTTACAACGTTTTGCAGAAAATATATTACAAGGTAAGAATGTAATGCTCTCTGAGCGATGGGGCAGTATAGATGCGCCTATACAACAGGTGCTGCAACAGATCATCCACTGCAAATACGGCGGTGATCTGAAGAAGCTGTTCCTGTTATCTAAAAGCATAGAATTGCTGGTATTATGCGCAGAATCTTACGAGGCGGCCAATGCCAGGCAGGACGCGTTCCTGAAAAGCAAAACGGATAAAGAAAAGATCATTGCTGTGCGGGACCTGATCAATGAACGGGTGCACTGTCCGCCTAATCTTTCCGAGATCGCCAGAACGGTGGGCCTGAACGAGTATAAACTTAAACGCGGGTTTAAAGAAACCTTTAACAATACAGTATTTGGTTATCTTACAGAGCAGCGCCTGCAGCTGGCGCACCAGTATTTGCGGGATACGCAGAAAACCGCGGCAGAGATCTCCTTTGAATTGGGGTATGCCACGCCCCAGCATTTCAATAATGCTTTTAAGAAAAAGTTTGGCGTAACTCCTTTTTCCATTAGAAATAATCCGTAAAACGCAATCATCCCCTGCGGCAAAGACGCTAATATTGTGCTCATAAACCAAAAATATTATGAACACGCCATTACTTGTAAAGAACAGCATCACTATTAATGCGCCTGCGGCTAAAGTGTGGGACGCGCTTGTGAACCCTGCACAGACCAAAAAATATATGTTTGGCTGCGAAACCGTGTCTGACTGGAAGATAGGCAGCCCCCTGCTGTGGAAAGGCACCTTTAACGGGGTGGAACTGGTGGCCGTAAAAGGGGATATTGTAGCGCTGGTACCTGAAAAACACCTGGCCTATACTACCATTGATCCTAATAATGCTGATATAGCAGATGTACCGGAAAACTACCTGACGGTAACTTATGACCTGGAAGAACAAGGCGGCCAAACACAGCTGACCGTTAGCCAGGGTGATTATTCAAAGGTGGCAGAAGGCCAGCGGAGATATGAGGAAACCGCAGGATCAGATGGATGGCAGCCTATCCTGGTGGAGATCAAAAAACTGGTGGAAGCCGAGTAAGCCTGCGAATGGTTTAGTATAAAAATGATACTATTTTAACAAGTGCGCTGAGGTGCCCGAAACATGGGAGAAGCCTTGGAGAGCATTGTCAAAATAGTATCATGCTTTAGGAGGTAACGAACTTTAGGGGATCACTGTCACTCCCTCGATATCATCCAACCGGGCAATGATACCCCAGCCATAGAAGTCGTTGGATACGCCTATCAGCAGTTCATTGTCCCCGGCTTTTAGCGGCAGTGTAAAGGAGCAGTTGTTCACCGCGCAGCGGCCTTCCGGCTCTTTCATACCCGGGGAGCCGAACAGGTTTTTATCCACATAGGCCAGACGGCGGTTCAGGAATACCCATACCTCGTCACTAAAGCCAAGATCCATACGGTGTTTCTGGTCTGTAGCCACATGTAGTTTTACTTTTAACCATATGGCGCTGCGGTGAAACCGGTTCTCTCCGTAGAGGCGGGTAAGGTTTACCAGCCCGCGGCGTTCCGCGGTTATATTATCCCAGGAGATATCCTTAGGCAGGTTGCGCTCATATAACTCCTGGCCAAAGGGCAGCAGCACCGGTGCGCTCTTAGCCCAATGCCGGATATAGCGGGGATCAAAGGCGGTGGGGTCTGCTCCCTCCTCCGGGGAAACGCCTGCTGTTTCATTGGGTTTCAGTACCAGGTTGGCAATAGCCTGCTTGCCATCAAAAGCTATTGTACCACTGGTGGTATTACCTTCCAGCCGGGGTATCTCCATTACCGGGTTGCGCATGTCGTTGATATAGGCGCGCATTTGCCTGCCATTTATTACCAGCTTAATATGGTTCCATTCATCTTTTTTATAGGTAGCAGGGCCCTGGAACTGGGGTAACATATCCCAGAGGTTCACTCCTTTTATGATGGGGGTGTACTGTATGGCATATATAGCGCCGGGACTTGATCCGCCCCGTACGCGCATGTAAAAGCATTCGCTTTCCAGCGTATCCACATACCGGAAATACATGTTGGCAAAAAAGGAGTCTATCGGGGCAACATCAAATTCAATGGTACCGTTAGCGAACTTCAGGTCTTTTGATACTACCGGCCCTTTATAATCCATTATCCGCAGGGCAGGCTTTCCCTTATAATCCTCAAATACGGCGGCGCCGGGTTTAAAATCCCAGTGCTGGGACGTTAAGGGTACGGTGATCTCCCCTTTTTTTGTTTGGGCCATTACAGCGGCAGGTAAACAAATCGCAAACAGGTACAGCAATGCTTTTTTTCCCATGGTTCTTTTTTGGCCAAAGGTGGGTGGAAAAACATACCGGCCCTTTTCAAAGCCTGTTCAAGCTGGGAGCAAGTTTGTTCAGGGACATAAACAACTGTAAATCAATACCCAGATCAATACTGGCGGTTCAGTAACAAGGTAGCCAGTTCCAGCAGGGGACGTTTATTTACCGCCGGTACGGACATACTTTCCAGGTGTTGCAGGGCCAGATGCTGCAGCCGGTCCTTTTCCTTCAGGGCCCAATCGCCCACCTTACAATCCTTGTAAAGCTGTAACACTGCCGGTATCTTATCGGCTATAGGCAGGGCAAGTAATTCCTGCAACAGGGATTTTTGCGCGTTATTACACAATTCATAGGCTTTTACCAGCAGGAAGGTTTTTTTATTGGTGATGATATCATCCCCGGGTTGTTTACCTGTTTTCCGGAAATCGCCAAAGGCATCCAGGTAATCATCCTGTACCTGGAAGGCAGTGCCCAGGTATTTGCCAAAGGCATACAGGTGCTCCTGGTCGTCTGTAAAGGCCCCGCCTATGATAGCGCCTATCTGCAGGCTGGCCGCTACCAGCACGGCTGTTTTAAGGGTGATCATCTGCAGGTAGTCCTGGTAGGCGATGCTTTGCAGGGGCAGGGTTTCCATGTCCAGGTCCATTTGCTGGCCTTCGCAAACGGCTCTTGCCGCTTCATTAAAGGTCTGCATCACTTTATGCTTATACCTGCCCTGGATACGGTTCAGGTATTCATAGGCGTATAACAGGATGGTATCGCCGGTGAGGATGGCTGTGGGCGTATTATACCTGATATGCACCGCAGGTTTGCCCCGCCGCAGCGGTGTGCGGTCTATCACATCATCATGCACCAGTGCAAAATTATGATACAGCTCTATGGCATTGGCTGCCTGGAATGCATCCAGCTGTAGAGGACCGGTCAATACATTACCCATCAGGCACAGTACAGGGCGTATACGTTTGCCCCGGTTATCCAGCACATAAGCAATGGCATTGTACAGATTAGCAGGCGTGGAAGGGAAAAGGCGGTCCTTGAACTGGTTTTCAAATTCGGCCAGCAACAGCTCAAAGGAGGGCATAACAGGGACGGCATCTTCAATATAGAGATGGGGTTCCATGGGTCAAGTTTTTTAACAAGTTAGCCCAGGTTTCATGAAATGGCACAGCAGTAAGCATTTGACGCTGATGAGCTCATATTTGCAGGCATATTATGAACGGCTGAGGTTGTTAATATTTACCGGTTGCTGGCATTATTATTGGAACCATCCTCTATAAAAAACCTCCATTTTATGAAGACAATGAAAAAACTGCCCACCCTGCTGTTTGCCATGGCCGTTGGCCTTTCTGCTACCCTGATAGCCAGCGAAACCCAGGCACAGGTAGATACGGCTATTAAGAAAGTAGGCCAAACCGGTAAGAAGGTAGGCCAGAAAACCGCTTCTGTAGCCGTAAAAGGCGCATCTGCCGTAAAGGATAAAGTATATAAAGGTAAAGAAGGCCCGGACGGACAGACTGTTTATATTGACAAAATGGACCGCAAATACTATGTGGATGATAAGGGTAAAAAGATCTATCTGAAGAAGTCTGAGATCCGGGATAAACAGGACTAAAACCCGTTCCCATGCAGCAACATATCAATGAAAAGATCGAACAGTTTTTCCGGGACTATGAAAAACGTTTCCGGGATGGGCTGGCAGGCAACGTGGATACGGCCAGTATTACCAGCGCCTTTGCGGACTGCTTTATAGAGGCCAGCCCGCTGGGCGTACACTGTGGTAAGAACGATGCCGCTTTCCGCGAGGCCATTCCCAAGGGGTATGATTTTTATAAAGGCATAGGCACTACTAAAATGACCATTGGGCATGTGACCATCACCGCGCTGGACGATCTTCATTATATGGCGTTGGTGCACTGGCAGTCTTACTACACTAAAAAAGACCAGACGGAAGTAACCATTGAGTTTGACGTCACCTATTTTCTGCAGCACCGTAATGAGGAGCTCAAAATATTTGCCTACATCACCGGCGACGAGCAGAAGGTGCTGCAGGAAAGAGGGCTGGTGTCATAAAGGGATGTTTAAGGATGTTTGTGTAGTAGTTACCTCATTGCCCCGGCTGGCGCTCAGATATAACTCATACATACCGGGGTCCTGCGGAATATCCAATGTAATGGCAGGGCCCTGACCCAGGTTTTTCATCAGCACGGCATTACCTCCGGCGTCCATTTTTACCAGGCGCCATTCAAAATGCAGGGGTAATGCCCCTGCCTGGATCCAGCTGGCATTTTGCGGCACCATGGCATGATAGGTAAGCCGGCTGTTGATCTTTGTAAGCCTGGCGGGGCGTAAGATCCTTAATTCCGGCAATGTAGATGCGGTGGCATGCCCCCAATGCGCTGCCAGTAACTGCCACTCCCGTTTATGGCGGCCCCAATGATCCAGCAACCCGTCAAATGTGAGATGATCTTTTTCCCCGGTATCCTGCCAGCTGTTAATATAGGTATTTGTAGCCGCGGCCGTCAGTTGCAAATATTGCGGCGCAGATACGCTGCTAATAAAAGTTTGTGCCGGCAAGCGTTGTAATTGCGCAGCCCCGGCAATATCGTTTATTACCAGTCCAAACGCATCTATCTCCGGCAATTCCTGTTGCAGCAGGCGGATGGTTGCCTGCAAGCTATTGTTCACCGCTACATCCATAGTAACAGGGCGTAGCGGATCCAGCGCTTTTATGCGGTTCACCAGTTTTTTAAGCCAGGAAAAATACGCCTGTTGCTGGTATAACAGCGTGGGTTTATAAAAATGCGCATCCAGCTGTTGCCAGCGGGTATTGCCAATATTCCAGGCTATAATATGTTTATTGTTCTTTAGTGATTGCACCGTAGAGATGACCTGTGCGGTAACCCCATCCAGCCGGTTCTTGTCTGCAAATACATCCCTGATCTCCGGCACATCAAAACAGTAATGCAATTGCATATTGTAACTGGCGGCGGCCGCCAGTATATTCCTGTCGTACACGCCCGGCCCCGTACGTTTGATGGTATTGATGCCAAGCTGCTGCATGCCTTCCATATCACGGGCCAGCTCCCGGCTGGTAAGGGCGTAAAAGTTGCGGTACCAGTGCTGGCCTTTCTGGTAATTGATACCACGGATGCTATCCGGCAATAAACGCCGGTACCTTACCGGGCTGTTATAGACCGGTAAGGCAGGAACAGCTGTTTGCCTGGTTGACGCGCGGTAACCGCGGGAAGATTGTTGTGCTTTTATAGCGGCAAAACAAGTGCCCGGATGTTGCAGTTTCCAATGTAACGTGCCGCTGTCGCCCGCTGGCAGCCGCTTATCCAGATCTGAGTTAAACAGCACAAATGCCTTTATTTCCCGGAATGTTGTATTGATGTCTGTAAACGCATCACTTAGCCATTGTTCCTGCCGTCCCTGTTCCCGCAGGGAGCCGCCTTCTGCCACCATTACCGGCAAACCAGTGCGGAATAAGGGCAGCTGGTGAAAAGGCGCATATAGCTCCCGGAACCCGCTCCACGCGCCCTTAGCGTAATTGAGGCTGGTAACGCCTAACCAATCCACATAAGCAGCGCCGGGGAAATAAGCGGCAGCCGCCTCCGGTTTCCAGGGATTCCATACCCAGATGATATTATATACTTTATGTTGTACAAAAAAATCGTGCACATATTGCCAGGCCGCTTTGAATTCTTCCGGCGTATTATCACCGGTAGCAGACCATGGATACTGCGGGTTATCCGCCTCATGGGCAAAGCGCAGGTACACCGGCCGGTTCAGGGCACGCAGCTGTGCGGCCATTTTTTCCAGGTAGCGGTCAAAATTCCCTTGCACCACATGCGCAAATACTTTTTTCTCCTGCCGCAGCGTATCATCGCCGGCGGCGCGTTTAAACAACCCTTCCCAGGGCTCCCAGGTGATCATAGGGCAGGCGCCCTGCCGGTAAATGGAGTCTACCAGCGCCTGCGGCAAATAACATCTTTCTTCATCCCCCCAGGGTATGTATAGGGATACAATGCCAAAATGCACATCATATCCCAGCTGGTACCTATTGATATGTTGCATGGAGGAAAGGCCATTATCGCTAACAGGATCAAATATGCCGGCATAAAAGATCTGCTGTTTGGATATGCGGCGATGGGCAGGCGCCGGCAGCCCCGATGCGCCTGTGAGGCAGTATAACACGGTAAGGGAAATACCCATTATGAACAGCAGCGCAAACCTGCGGATGCCCGTATACAAACCGTGCCGGAACCACCAGAGCTGCCGTTTAAACAACAGCCAGTAAACAAACAATTCTTTCAGGGTAGTAAAGCGTTGCTTGATACGTTTGAGATCATTGCGACGGCTGATAACGATGTTAAATAACAGGATGCCGCTGTTCATAGCCGCTATACCGGCCATTACCCAGGTATAGGGGTTCCAGTCGCGGTGCAGCCCATATACGATAGCCAGCAAAGACAACAGGGCCATGATGCCGTTGGGGATGTTCAGCTTCCAGTTATCAGATTCCGTATCATCCTTTGGCGTGGGGATATAGGGTATTTTTTTGCGGATGATGGTATACACAAATCCCAGGATATAGATCCACCAGGTACCTATGAGCAGCAGACCGCCTACCACGTGATTGCCTCTTTCATTCTCCCCCATCACCCAGCGCTGTACAAAATGCCGTATAGCCAGCGTAGTGCTCATAAAAGGCAAGGCTACCAGCATAAAGGAAAGCAGGTCCATACGGAACGGGATCAGGTCCAGCGTTAGCGAGAGGATAGGCACCAGGAAGTTGATGAGGAAAATAACCCCTGAAAAATAATGGAAAGGAATGGTGCCATAGTGCAGGCGTTGCCGCCAGCTGAACTGTTTAAATAAACGGGGATAGCTGGTGACCAGCAGCTCAAAAGTGCCGCGCGCCCATTTAAGCTGCTGTTTATAGTAAGCGGATAAGGTAGAAGGCACCAGGCCATAGGTCAATACCTCCGGCACGTATACGGACTTCCAGCCTTTGGCGTGCAACTGCATGGCGGTATGCATATCCTCTGAGAGCCCTGCCGCATGGCCGCCTATGGAGTCCAGGGCCGCTCTGCGGAAGGTACAGTTAGCGCCAATTGCCAGCACGGTGCCATACCGGTTCATGGTCATCATCATAGGGCCATAGAACTGGAAAGTTTGCTGAGCAGCACCTTTGGCTATCAGGCTGTCTTTTAGGTTATCATATGCCTGCACCACCTGAACAAAACCAATCTGCTCATTGCTGAAATGTGGCAGCACCGCATCCAGGAAACCAGGCAGCGGTACATGATCCGGATCCAGCACTACGCATAATTCGCCGGTGGCCTGCTGCAGGGCATTGTTGATGTTACCGGCTTTGGCGTTGCGTTTAACGGTACGGGTTACATGTTGTACGCCCAGGCGGCGGCATACTTCTTTCAGATACGGATCATCCGCTTCATCACATAAGTAAGTGGTATGCGGGTAGCTGATAGCCTGTATGGCCTCCAGCGTTTCCACGATCATGGGATAAGGCTCCCCCGCACAAAAGGTGGTAAAGATATCTACGGTGAATGTTTTTGTAAGCGGCGGCGTGGGCGGCACTGTAATATAAAAGTAGTGGTACCACTCGTGCAGCACGCGCAGGCAATTAAAAACAGTGGCTGCCAAAAGCAGCCAATAAAATGGCGCATACCCTACCTGCAGCGGATTGGCCAGGCTGTATAAAAAATACCCCATTCCGCCCGCGCCAATGAGGATCATCAGCCTTAATGTCCATAACTCCATCCGGGAAGGAGGCGATGCTTTTTTGGGTGTTCGCATAACTATCTATTTCTTCTTTTACTCCATTACGTAAAATGGCGTATTGGTAGTTGAAAAATGTCCCTGTTGATCTGTCACTTTTACATACAGCCGGTAAGGGCCTTGCTTTAGCGGCGCTTTAAATAACAATTTTGTTTTGCCGGCAGAGGTCATTAGGGTGTCTAATACCTTCAACGGCCGTTGTTTCAACTCGCTGAACCAGTCCTCCTGCCATATTTCCCAACGGAAGGAAAGGCTGTCTGTAACGGCGCTTTGCATTAGTATTTCTGCCTCCTGCGGCAATTCCGGTCTTATAACGATATTGTCTGCAGCCCCCTTATTATTCAGCAGCATATAGCGGATCTGCGGGGCTTTGGCAACAGGTTGATGACCTGTCCACAATTGCTCCATTACGGCTACGGCTTCTGACATAGCGCCGTTTTCATCAAACAGGCTAAACCAGGTAGGCGTAGTTTCCTGTTTCTGGCCCCAGTAAAAAACGAGCGCGCCCAGGCAGCGGGGGTTATTAAGCGGCAGTTGCGCATATAACTGCTGGTAGTGTTCTGCTTTTTTAGTGCTGGTATTTTCAATAGGCGCTCCCCAAACGGTGTTGTTCACCTCCCAGGGGCCGTAAGCGCCCCATTCTGTTACCATAAAAGGGCCATCCCAAAGCCAGGTATATTTGTTCAGTTTATTATTTAACAGACCCAGTTTCCCGAAAGTGTTAAAAGAGACGAGGTCCAGGTCTGGTACATGCCATTGCAGCATGAGGATCTGCGCAAGGTTAAAATTGGCCATAGTGGTAGTTACAGGGTGATCCCTGTCTGTATCATGGATCATCTGCAGCAAATGATCATAGGTATTGTAAAACGCGCTGTAACCTGGTTTGGCGCTAAAACCCAGCTCATTGCCCAGGCACCACATAAGCAGGGCCGGATGTTTTTTATAGCGCTGTACAATATCCTCAAACGCACGGTATAAAGCGGCCACCCGGGCGGTATCCTTATAGTAGTAATCGAGGTAGGCGCTACCCGGCATGGGCAGGCCTGCGATAACGGCCAGGTGCTCCCGTTCCGCCTCATCCAGGATGGCGCCCAGGTTAACGGTGTCCCAGGTACGGATGGTATTGCCGCCGGACTGCCGCAGCTGTTGCAGATGGGTATAACCGGATGCTCCTTTTACGGAGAAAGGCCGGCCATTACGGTAAATAACGTATTGCTTTCCTTCTTTTTGTATAAATACGGCCCCGTGTTTTGCGGGCGTGGCGGGGTGATGGCAACAGATGGATAGAAGGGGAAGCACCCAAAGCAGGTTTCTCCATGGTTTCATTGTGTTTCAATAAATGGTATGGTTGTATTGTCCTCTTAAATTAGCAAACGGTTGAAATAATTCCGGCGCTATTTTAGCATTTTTCGTGCCGGATTTGGTGCGGGTGGCTGTTTTGCTATCATTGCGCAAAATTACTCCTTATTAAAGGGGGGTGTTGAGCAGGGTTTGAGCGGTGGTTACATCATTGCCTTTGTAAGCAGACAGGTATAAGCGGTATGTATGGGGCTCTCCGGGTATACGAAGCTGTAACTCGGTACCTTTTCCCACATATTCCATGAGCACGGGATTACCCCATTGGTCTGTTCTTACGAGGCGCCATTCAAATACCATATCATGCGGCGCATCTGTTGCCGCTAGTTTCCACTGCCGCTGCTGCCAGGTGATGGCCCTATAGGTGAGGACATTACCTTGTGTAGTAAGCGCTGCGGGACGCAGGATCTTTACCGGCGGCAAGGGCGAATCCTGGTGAACGTTCGTCCAGCGCTGGCGTAACTGATACCAGGCTACCTTGTATCGCCCCCAGTGATCTACCAACCCATCAAAAGTAAGGTAGTCGCGATCCCCGATATCCTGCCAGCTGTTAATAAAAATACTACCGCGCGATGCCGGCATCCAGGCATAATGTATTACGGATACCTGGCTAATATAACAGCGCGCCTTTAGCTGACTAAGCTGCGCCATACCGGTGGTATCTCTTCCAAACACCAGCCCGAATGCATCTATTTCCGGCAGCTGATGCTCCAATTGATCCATTAGATCCGTTACCCGGTTATTTACGCGTACATCCATGGTGACGGGCCTTACAGGGTCCAGCGCTTTGATACGGGTCACCAATTTCCGTAACCAGGCGGCATAAGCATATTGCTGGTATATCGCCCCGGGCTTGTAAAAACGGTCGCTCAATTGCTGCCACAGGGTATCGCCAATGTTCCAGGCGATAATGCTCCTGTCATCCTTTAATTCCTGTATACGCTTCAGTATCTTATCCGTAAACTTATAGAGCTGGGCGCTATCTGTTATCAGATCTGTAATAGTAGGCGCAGCGAAGGAATAGCAGATCTTTATATCGCATTGCCGGGCCACCGCCAGGATATTCCGGTCATATACACCGGGGCCGTTGCGGATGATGGTGTTAATGCCTAGTTGTTTCATGGCGGTGAAGTCGTGCACTATCTCGCGGCGGGTGAGCGCATGCAGGTTCCTGTACCAATGCTGCCCTTTCTGGTAGTTAACGCCACGGAGGGTATCCGGCAGGGGCCTTCTGCCACCGGGCGTATGATTGTAAGCAGAGAGCTGCGGCATCTGTATATTTTGCTGTGACAGGCCATGCCATTTGGGAGCGTAATACCGGGCCAACGAGGTAAAGAAGGGAGCGGGATGTTCCGGTTTCCAGTTCAATACACCGGCATGTGACTTTTGGGGCATGTTCCTGTCCATATCAGAATTAAAGAGCACCAGCGCCTTTATTTCCTTAAAGGCGGTATCTATGTTTGTTAACGCATCCTCCAGCCATTTTTCCTGGTTGGCCGCGCCGCGGAGCGAGCCGGTTTCCGCTATCATTACCGGTAGCCCCGATCTGAAAATGGGCAAACGGTGAAAAGGTGCATACAAGTCTTTAAAGGTGTGGCTTTTACCATTTTCATGCAGCGTGCCGTAATTTAAACCCGGCACCGCCAGCCAATCCACATAGTTGCTGCCGGGAAAATAATCGTTTACCGCCTGCGGTTGCCAGGGATTCCATACCCAAACTACATTGTAGGCGCCCTCCCTTGCAAAAAGATCATGCACATACCGCCAGGCCTGTTTGAAATCCTCAGCTGTATTGCCGCCGCTGGCGGACCAGGGATAGAAGGGATTATCCGCTTCATGGGCAAAACGCAGTAATACAGGCCGGTTCAACTGTTTGAGCTGCGCCGCAAAAGTATGGAGGTAATGATCATAACTACCCTGGCTGATGCGTGCCAGCAGCTGCTGATCACTATTCAATGTTTTACTGCTGAATAAACCGCCCCAGGGCTCCCAGGTGATCATGGGATAGGAGCCGTTACGGTAAATGGAGTCTACTAACGGTTGCGGCACCAAACAACGCGGTTCATCGCCCCAGGGAATGTACAGGGAAATGATATTGCAATGAAATTTATACTGCTCCTCAAGGCCTTTTACCTGCTGTATGGAGGTAAGACCATCCTGCGTTGCAGGGCTGAAGATACCGGTATAGAAGATATTGTGCTTGAAGGTACGTTTACCGGCACGGGTTGGTAATTTGGAGGCTGCAGCCATAAAGAGTATGGTGCCGGTAAATATGCAGATGAGCAATAGTAATGCAAAACGCCGGAGGCCATTATATATTGCATGCCGGAAGAACCAGAATTGAAGCTTGATAAAGGCGATGCGATCCACCATATTCTGCACGGTTATGGACTGCCGCTTAAACCGCTGCAGGTGATGCCGGCGGCTGATGATCACATTAAACAGCATAATCGCGCAATTGATGCCGGCGATACCCGCCATTACCCAGGCAAAAGGGTTCCAATCTGTATACAACCCATACACAATAGCTGCAGCCGAACAAAGCGCGATGACCAGGTTAGGAATATTCAGCTGCCATTTATCCGGCTCGCTATCATCTTTAGGCGTAGGGATATAAGGTATTTTTTTACGGATGATGGTATAAAAGAGGCCCAGTATATAGATCCACCAGGCGCCAATTAATAAAAGGCCACCTACTATGTGATTACCCCGCTCATCCTCCCCCATCACCCATCTTTGTACAAAATGCCGGATAGCCAGAGTGGCACAGATAAAAGGCAATCCTGCCAGGGTAAAGGAAAGCAGGTCTACCCTTAAGGGTATTTCGCCCAACACCAGCGAGAGCATAGGGACTAAAAAGTTAATTAAGAAGATGACGCCGGAGAAATAATGAAAGGGGATAGTGCCATAATGCAGGCGTTGCCGCCAGGTGAAATGCTTAAACAAACGTGGATACGAGGTTACCAGCAATTCGAAGGTGCCGCGCGCCCATTTTAGTTGCTGCTTATAATAGGCGGATAAGGTGGAGGGCACCAGGCCATAGGTCAGTACTTCCGGCACATACACAGATCTCCAGCCTTTGGCATGCAGTTGCATGGCCGTATGCATATCTTCTGACAGACCTGCGGCATGGCCGCCAATGGACTCCAGCGCGGTTCTGCGAAAGGTGCAGTTAGCGCCAATAGCCAGCACGGTGCCATACCGGTTCATGGTCATCATCATTGGGCCATAGAACTGGAATGTTTGCTGTGCCGCGCCGCGGGCTATGAGGCTATCCCCCTGGTTACTGTAAGCCTGCACTATCTGTACAAAACCTATTGCCGCATCATTGAAATGTGGTATGATAGGGTCCAGGAAATCCGGTCGCGGCACATGATCCGGGTCCAGCACCACGCATAATTCACCGGTGGATTGCAGTAAGGCATTATTGATATTACCTGCTTTAGCATCCCGTTTATCTGTGCGGGTTACATGATGCACGCCCAGGCGGCGGCATACTTCTTTCAGGTAGGGATCATCTGCTTCATCGCATAAATAGGTGGTATGCGGATAGTGAATGGCCTGGATGGCTTCCAGCGTTTCCACGATCATGGGATAAGGCTCTCCCGCGCAAAAGGTGGTAAATATGTCTACAGTGAATTTTTTTGTAAGCGGCGGCGTGGGGGGCACTGTGATATAAAAGTAATGATACCATTCATGCAGGACGCGTAAACAGTTAAAAATAACAGCGGCCATCAGCAGCCAGTAAAATGGCGCATACCCTATCTGCACCGGATTAAGCAGATAGTACAAAAGTAACCCCATGCTGATTACCCCGATAAGGATCATTAAACGCAGCGTAAATAATTCCATCCGGGAAGGGGCGAAATTCGGTCGTTGTTGCATGTCTGACATTCTCGCAATTACTCTTTTTCTACTACATAAAAAGGTGTATTCGCGGTAGCGAAATTTCCACTGCTGTCTGATAACTTTACATATATACGATAAGGCCCTTCTTTAACAGGCGTTCTAAACTGCAATTGGCGGCTGTTGGTCGTAATAAGGGTATCCAGCAGCTTCAATGGCTTTCTGTTCAACTCACTAAACCAGTCTTCCTGCCATAGTTCCCAATGCAGGGTATGTGGCCCTGCAGCGGCACTGTCCAACACTCGTGCGGTCTGCAGGGCGTTGGGCGGCAGCATGATATTATCTGCAGCGCCTTTACCGCCCAGGAGCATATAATTTATAACTGGTGCAGGGGCAGCCGCTTGTTTACCCGTCCACAGGTATTGCAAGGTGTTTACCGCTGCCGTAACCGCGCCATGCTCGTCAAAAAGACTAAACCAGGTAGGCGTAGTTTCCTGCTTTTGGCCCCAGTAAAAAACAAGGGCGCCCAGGAAGCGGGGATCATTTGCGGGCAACTGCGCGTATAGCTGCTGATAATGCTCTGCTTTTTTAGTACTGGTATTTTCAATGGGCGCTCCCCAGGCCGTTACGGGCGCCTCCCATGGGCCATATGCGCCCCATTCTGATATAAGGAAAGGCCCGTTCCAGATCCAGCTATATTTATGCAATTTGGCCTGCAGCTGTTGCAGCTGACCAAATATGTTAAAGGATACCAGATCCAGGCCGTGTACCTTCCATTTTATCCAGAGCGCCTCCCATATGCTAAAGTTCACCATGGTAGTGGTAACCGGGTGACCCGGGTCTGTGGCGTGTATCATATCCAACAGGGCATTGAATGCGCGGTAAAAATAACGGCTACCTGGTTTGTTGTTAAAGCCCGGCTCATTGCCCAGGCACCACATTAATAAAGCGGGATGATCTTTGTACCGGGTGATGATCTGTTGCAGGCCCCGGTAATTGGCAGCTACTTTATCTGCGTCTTTGTAGAAATAATTGAGATAGTTACTGCCTGGCAGGGGCAAGCCAGCTATAACCGCCAGGTTGTTACGTTGCGCTTCATCCAGTATGGCGCCCAGGTTGATGGTATCCCAGGTGCGGATGGTATTGCCGCCAATGGCCCGTAGCGTTGCCAGCTGCGTGTAGCCGGCAGCTCCCTTTACGACAAAGGGCTTTCCATTGCGGTAGATGGTATATGAGGAACCTTCTTTATGAATAAAAACCTTCGCATTATTGCGGATGGGGGAAGTGCTGGTGTTACAATGAATGAAAGAAAAGAGAACAAAAACTGCGGATATGAGGATGAGACACTGCCCCCGTTGCAGTATCGGTTTACATTCCATGCCTAGATAGATAACTATCTGAAGTTAAGGCTTTTATTCCTTTTCACCTATAGCATGTTTGTTCATTATCATCAGCCTTCCATTTCGCTCAGTTCCAGCCAGCGCATCCCTTTTTCATCCAGCAGTTGTATCACCTCTCCTACCCGGCGGGCAAGGGGCTCCAGCTGTTCATAGGGCAGGGCGCCACTGGCCAGCTGTTCGTCAATTGTTTTCTTTTCTGTTTCCAGTTTGGCTATTTCCTGCTCCAGCAGCTCCAGTTCCCGCTTTTCCTTGTAAGACATCTTGCGGCCTTTGGGCGCCTCCGGGGCAGGCGTTTCCTTGCTGGCAGCAGTAGCGGCAGCCGGCGCTTCCTGTTTGGAGGCGTTACGGCTTTCTTCTTTTTCCCATTCCCGGTATTGGGTGTAGTTGCCCGGGAAATCGCGTACCTCGCCCTTGCCTTCAAATACAAACAGGTGATCTACCAGCTTGTCCATAAAATAACGGTCGTGGCTTACGATAATGATACAGCCCTGGTAGTCCTGCAGAAAATCTTCGAGGATGCTGAGGGTGGGCAGATCCAGATCATTCGTGGGTTCATCGAGCACCAGGAAGTTAGGGTTGCGGAACAGGATGCTGAGCAGGTGCAGGCGGCGTTTTTCTCCTCCACTCAGTTTGGATACGTAGGTATATTGTTTTTCCGGCGGGAAGAGGAATAGCTGCAGGAACTGGGCGGCGCTTACCTTGGTACCGTCTGCCAGGGGAAAATGCTCTGCGATGTTCTTTACGAACTCGATAATACGCATATCCTCCTTTAGTACCAGGCCTTGTTGGTTGTAGTTGCCAAAGACGACAGTATCGCCGATGTTGATCTTGCCGGAATCCGGTTCCTCCTGCCCCAGCAGCATATTGAGGAAGGTGGATTTACCCACGCCGTTTTTTCCCACTACGCCTATGCGCTCCCCTTTTTTAAAGGTATAATCGAACCCTTTCAGGATGGTAAGATTGCCAAAGGCCTTATATACTTTCTTGAGCTCCAGGATCTTACCACCCAGGCGGGTCATTTTCACATTCAGTTCCAGCTGCTGCCGTTCCAGGCGCACACTGGCTTTTTCCTTTACGTCATAAAATGCGTCTATACGGGATTTGGCCTTGGTAGTACGCGCTTTTGGCTGGCGGCGCATCCACTCCAATTCCTTACGGTACTGGTTACGGGCTTTTTCTACGCTGGCTTTATCGCTTTCCTCGCGGGCGGCCTTTTTCTCCAGGTAGTTTTCGTAATCGCCTTTATAAATGAACAGCTGTTGCTGGTCCAGCTCAATGATCTCGTTACAAACGCTATCAAGGAAATAACGGTCGTGGGTTACGAGCAGCAGGGTCACATTTTCCTGATTCAGGAAACTTTCCAACCACTCGATCATAGATACGTCCAGGTGGTTGGTGGGCTCATCCATGATGAGCAGGGTATGTTTATGCTCGAATCCTATATCTATCAATACCTTAGCCAGGGCCACGCGTTTAAGCTGTCCGCCGGAGAGGGTACCCATTTCCTGGTCCAGGTGGTGAATATTCAGCTTACCTAAGATCTGTTTTACTTTGGCGTCGAAATGCCAGGCGCCCAGCTCATCCATTTTGGTAATGGCGGCGGCCAGCTGTACGGGATCGGGTTCCCGGTCATCGTCCGTAAGCCGCTCATAATCACGTATGGCGTTCAGAATGGGGTGTTCCTGGGCAAAGATGTTGGCCAGGATGGATTTTTGCAGGTTAAAGGCGGATTGCTGCTCCAGCATTACCACGGTCACCTCTTTATGGATCCAGACCTTCCCTTCGTCTACCGTTTCTTTTCCGCAGAGGATACGCAGCAGGGTGGATTTACCGGTGCCGTTAAGCGCTACCAGCGCTATTTTGTCCCCTTCTTCTATATGAAAAGAAACATTCCTGAACAATGGCTTTTCGCCGTAAGATTTTGAGATCCCTTCTACCGTTACGTAATGCATGGGGCGAAGATAGTAAATCCGGCACGCTTTCATAAAAGGCGGCCTTTGGGGGCAGAAAGATGGGGCCCGGGGGTAGTACTTTGTTAGAAATATTCCGTATATTGATCTGAGGAAAACAGTTTTTCCTTTTGCCAGATTTACACGGGGCTGGTACGTTTGCCACCTCCGATACCCATGAGCACTCCTGAATCACGGGTTCTGACTGTAGTATAGTAATGCTTATTTAAGGTGGATGACCTCCAAGGCTGCTATACGGAATCGGCCTTTGTCCATTTGTTTTCTTTTACTTTCACACTGCATGTACCCTGAGGGCGTAAAAAACCCTCCCGTAATACGGGAGGGCCAAAACGCTTTTCACCACTTTTTGTTGTTGTGTCCTGGAGATCTGATGCGGCTTGCTAACAAAGCAGATAAGGGATAAAGGGATGCTCGTATCCGGTTTTTTCAATTTTACTTTCTGGCTTTTCTCATGACATTGTTAACAAGCATGTATAGCACAGTGATCTCAGTCATTACGATGCAATGTAATACGATAGCTGGCATAACTTAAGCAAAAATAACATGCTACCCTACTAAGATAAGACATTTACTTTCCTGTATGCCTACCATTTCGTGTGATTATTCCAGCGCCGCTATTTCAAAAGCCCGTCTTTCACTATACCCTTATACACTTCGCGGATACCTTCTTCCAGAGGTATCCGCGCCTTCCAGCCAAGGCCACCAAGTTTGCTGACGTCCATCAATTTCCTTGGAGTGCCATCTGGTTTGGAGGTATCAAACATTAGTTCTCCGTTGTAGCCAACTATTTGCTGTATCAGCCGCGCCAGATCTGCAATGGTGATGTCGTCCCCCACGCCTATATTGATCAGGCCGGCTTCATTATAATGCTGCATGAGAAAAAAACAGGCAGCAGCCATATCATCTGCATGCAGAAACTCCCTTTTAGGAGTACCGGTACCCCACACCACTACTTCCGGAACGCCTTTTTCTTTTGCTTCATGGAACTTACGCAAAAGGGCGGGCAGCACATGTGAGTTCTGCAGGTCGTAATTATCATTAGGCCCATACAGGTTGGTAGGCATTACAGAAATGAAGTTACAGCCGTACTGGTCGCGATAGGCATCGCACATCTTGATACCGGCTATCTTGGCAATGGCGTATGGTTCATTCGTAGGCTCCAGCAGGCCTGTAAGCAGGTATTCCTCTTTAAGCGGCTGTGGGGCCATCTTTGGATAGATACAGGAAGAACCCAGGAACATCAGCTTTTGTACGCCATTTATGTACGACTGGTGAATAACATTGCTCTGGATCATGAGGTTGTCGTACAGGAATTCCGCCCGGTAAGTGTTATTGGCTACAATGCCGCCTACTTTGGCTGCCGCCAGGAATACATAGTCCGGCTTTTCTGCTGCAAAGAAATCAGCAACTGCATGTTGGTCACGGAGGTCCAATGCTGACGATGTACTTGTAACGATATTATTGAAACCTTCACTTTGTAGCTTTCTCATGATTGCTGAACCCACCATACCACGGTGTCCCGCTACGTATATTTTCTGATGCTGCTGCATGTTATTTATCTCCTATTCGAATTGATTCAATACTTTATAACCTGCGTCACTCAGCAGCTTTTCGCGGCGGAACAACTCAATATCAGCCAACACCATTTCCTTCACCAATGCTCCCAGGTCATATTTTGGCTTCCATCCCAGCTGGTTTTGCGCCTTGGCAGGGTCGCCGATCAGGAGGTCCACCTCAGTGGGACGGTAATAACGGGGATCGATGGCCACTACTTCCTGACCAGTGCTCAGATTAGGGATAGCTGTGTCAAAGCTGCTTACGACCGCTTTTTCATTTTCCCCGCTGCCTTTGAATTCGATACCGATACCTGCTTCTGCAAAAGCCATACGGATAAATTCCCTGACGGTAGTGGTAATGCCGGTGGCGATCACATAATCCTCAGGCTGCGGTTGTTGCAGTATGAGGTACATGGCTTCCACGTAATCTTTTGCATGGCCCCAGTCACGTTGTGCGTCCAGGTTACCCATATATAATTTATCCTGCATACCCAGCGCTATTTTAGCTACTGCCCTGGTGATCTTGCGGGTAACGAAAGTTTCTCCGCGCAGCGGGCTCTCGTGGTTAAAAAGGATGCCGTTGCAGGCATACATGTTATAAGCTTCCCGATAGTTAACAGTGATCCAATAGGCATACAGCTTAGCCACCCCGTATGGAGAACGGGGATAAAAAGGCGTTCTTTCTGATTGCGGCACTTCCTGTACCAGGCCATACAGCTCTGAGGTGGAGGCCTGGTAGATCCTGGTCTTTTCGGTTAACCCGAGTAAACGCACGGCTTCCAGTATCCTGAGGGTACCAATACCATCCGCATTGGCTGTATATTCGGGCATTTCAAAGCTCACTTTCACGTGGCTCATGGCGCCCAGGTTATAGATCTCATCAGGTTGCACTTCCTGGATAATACGGATCAGGTTAGTAGAATCCGTAAGATCGCCGTGATGGAGCTTGAAATGCACATTCTGCTCATGCGGGTCCTGGTAGAGGTGATCTATACGGTCTGTGTTAAAAAGAGAACTGCGGCGCTTAATGCCATGCACATAATAGTTCTTACGCAGCAGGAGATCAGCGAGATAGGCGCCGTCCTGACCGGTGATGCCTGTAATAAGGGCTTTTTTCATGTAAGTGCGTTAAAAATCATAATACAATTGCCTGAACGTGCTACGCAAACCTACCTGGAATATCAGCTCGCTTGTACGGCCCAGATCATTGCTTTCCCTGCGGGCAATTACGGATGTTTCCAGGCGTAAATTATATTTGGGGTTTAGCAAAAAGGCCAGGGTTCCCTGCAGATAAAGCAAATTAGTTCCCAATCCATTCCCGATCTTGTTATCAAAATCCTGTGTACGGGTATAGTAGGACTTAAATATATCTTTTCCGTAGTTAGTATTGGCGGTATCCAGCCCATAGTGAGCATACATTACTTCGCCACGGAGGAACCAGCGCTTGTACCTGTAATCTACAATATTTACCCACTCTACAAAATTAGCGCCAAGCGGATCTGCAAGCGGTTGGTTATAATGTCCGTAGTTATTAAGTGATGTGCGCTGTGAATAAGTGAACGGCCTGGCAGCATTTACTTCTGTAAGGCCGTTCAGATTGGCAACTTTGAAGAGATTGTTGGAACGGAAGCCCAGCTGGCCGCTAAATTTGTTACCCCACCAGCCGGTGCCCTTCGTAAACTCACTTAGTTTAAATTCATCCAGGAGGAACTGACCATACACGGCGCTGTTGCGGCTTACAGCGTACTTGAGATTGAGTCCCAGGATCGCATTGTCTGAAGAGCCAACTGAAAACTCCACAGGGCGCAGGAAAATAATAGGGTTGATATAGCTCATGTCAAAGCCCCGTTTACCCAAAGAATCTGAGTCCTGCCAGATCACACCGCCAAAAAGGCCTGCAGAAAACTTTTTACTCACGTTCCAGTCAAGATAATTGAATACCCCCCATTTTTTCCGGTAGCCGTTATCGTAAGAGGCTTTGGGATAACGCATGTCTATAAACTGGGCCCACATGGTGGTATACTGTATACGACCTACGTTAGCCACTATTTTAAAGAAGGGATAGTTAAACGGCACATCGGAAAGCAGCATGGAGCGGTAGCCATCACCAATAAAATTTTTATCATATCCCAGCTGGAAATTAAAGTGTTTGCCTGCTCTATAGTCAACAAGCGCGGAAGCATATGCAAAATCAAAAGCTTTTCCGTTGCTATAGTCTTTCCATTCGCCCTGGCCGGGAACAACATGGTTAGCACGGCCAAATTCGTCCACATACTTCGGAAATTTCCCCTGGTTCTCGTAGAACTCTGTATAGAAAGTAAGGTTATCGCCTATTTTACCGCCGGCCACCACGCCACGGGTATTCAGCCATGTGGTGCCATTCCTGTTGGTGTGCCCCACCTGCAAATCCGGTAGAAAGCTGGCATAAAACTCATAGTCCTCCCCGCTGAACTCCAGCAGGTGCTCACGGAAGAGTTTACGATGAAACCAGCTCCTTTTTTTGGTGGTATCATCTGGCAGGGCAAACACCGGCTGCACCATATAGTCCCTAAGGGAAGAATGATAATTAGTGCTATCCGACACAGGCTGGTAGAAACCCAGCGAATACTGGCGGCCGGCACTTTGGGCCTGCACCTGGCAGGTACACAAGAGGCAACCTATTGTTAGCAAAGCTAACATATGGACTTTGGGAAGCATAAATAATGGTTTGTAAGCGAATGAGCAAAGATATGGATTATATAAAATCTACAAGTTTTGCTTCATTATATACTTTGAGGGCTCATCCGGGCGCCCCGCTGTGGATCCCCTCCGGCTGCACTTGCCGGATAATGCGGATCGGATTGGCAGCCGGCCGCATTTTTGCGTTATTGATGCGCTGTACTATAACAAAAAATGAGTAGTTAAAATTAAATTCTTTTGTAATTTTATTTTTGATTGTTGAGCCGCTGTAACTATTGTAATACAGTAACTTTGCTTTTTATACAAAAAACACATATGAGTAAAAGTATCCTGCTGGGTTTAAATGAGTTAAATTTCGAATATATTGTTGGCTATTGCAAAAAAGGATTACTTCCTACGTTTAATAGGCTTATTAACACGTATGGTTATGTGCAAACAACGTCTGAGTCGGAATATAAATTATTAGAACCCTGGATACAATGGGTAACGGTCCACACAGGCAAAACATACAATGAACATAAAGTATTCAGGTTAGGTGATATTGTAGAAAGGGAAGACCTTGTGCAGATCTGGGAGGAAATGGAAAAAAAGGGCAAGAAGGTAGGCGCCGTTTCCCCTTTCAATGCGGCTAACCGGCTGAATATACCGAGCTTTTTTGTTCCCGATCCCTGGACACTTACGCCGCCAAGCGGTTCCTGGCTCATCCGGAAACTTGCCCTGGCTGTAAGGCAGAGCGTGAATGACAATGCCCAGGAGAGATTACAGCCCGCCTCTATAGCTGCTATCCTGACATCAATGGCAACGTATATTCCCTTCACCAGGTATGCTCACTATTTTAATCTGGCTACTGCTAAAGGAAAAGTTGGTATGAAGGCAATTGTACTGGACTCCCTGCTGGCAGATGTGTTTATGCACCAATGGAAAAAGCACAAACCGGACTTTTCTTCTCTTTTCCTGAATTCGGGCGCCCATATCCAGCATCACTATCTGTTCAATTCAGCAATATATGAAGGCACCCTTAAAAACCCCGAATGGTATTGCCCTAAAGAGGAAGATCCACTGTTAGCTATTTTAACCGAGTACGACAAGATCCTTAACCGGTTAGATGCCGAAGGAGTAAAGTTATATATTGCCACTGGCCTGCACCAACAACCACATCATCATACTACTTTTTACTGGCGTCTGAAAGAACACGCTGAATTCCTGGGTTTAATCGGTATTAAGTACAAGTCCGTTGTTCCCCGCATGTCCAGGGATTTCATGATCGAATTCGATAATAATGAAGATGCGCTGGCCGCGGAAAAAATTCTGGAAAGCTATGTTAGCCAGGGCGACGAAAAAGAGATCTTTGAGGTGGACAATCGCGGAAACAGCCTGTTTGTAGAGTTAATTTACCCCAATAATATCGAGGATGACTTCTCTATCAAATCTTCCATCGGTGCTCCCACAGTCAATGAGTTTAAGAAGCGGATTGCTTTTGTGGCAATTAAGAATGGAGAACACCACGGCGTTGGCTATTTTATGACCAACTTCAAACACGCTTACCCTACGGAAATGCCTTTGGCCCAACTACACGATATTTTGCTGGAAAGCGTAAATTAATTCGTTGGCATGAGGATTTAGTACCTGATTACGGACATCAGAACTGCGCTAAAGTTCTGCGGTTAATAGTTCTTCTTTCCCTGTCAAAGAACCATCCCCATTTGTTGAAGTAATACAACGTAGACTTCAGGTATACCTTGAAGTTACGAATGTCCCTAAAAGACTTTCTTTCATGCAGGTGATATACCGCCACTTGTGGAAAGAACACGGCATCGTATTTTTCGCTAACCCGGCGGGTGATATCAATATCTTCCGTATACATGAAAATCTTTTCATCAAACAGGCCAATCTCCTGAAGAACCCTGGTATTGAATACCAGGAAGCAACCGGAGAGAAACGGGGCGTTTATGATCTTGTTATATCCGGACTTCCGCAATTCGAACCTTTCATTTAACCGTTCCAGGACCCAGCGGACCGGTATGAAACGTCTGATGAAGAAATCGAACGGGGTGGGCAACAATTTTGCCAGGTATTGAATGCTACCGTCTTCATTGAGTATCTGAGGCATCAGCACGCCGGCCCTGGGATGAGATTGCATATGTGCCAGAATTGGTTGTAGCACATCCTGTTCATAAACGATATCCGGGTTCAGCACCAGGTGAAAGGGCGAAATGTCCAGCACCCGGCGAAACGCTACATTATGCCCGGCCCCAAAACCAGGATTGGCATTGTTGAATATGTATTCTACCCTGGGATCGCTACTGATATCGCGGAGTGAATCGTCCGGAGAATTATCGACAAGGTACAGGCGAACGTTCAATGTCGTTCTGAGAAAGCTTTCAATTGCCTGTGTCAGCAGCTTGCGGTCATTTTTATATAATACAATTGAACAGGTAATATCAAACATACAGTAAATAGACGTTATTTCTCAAAAGAGGGTAAAATTACCAAATATAATCGGAAATTATTTGACTGATAATCAATCGATAAGAATTTAATAAAGTCAACTATGCCTGAGAAAAGACCCTCTCTCAGGCAGGCAATGCCGGGGGACTGGCAGCCGAAGTTGAAAGGCCCGGCCTTACTGCGCCGGAAATGATCATCATCATAAAAAACCCGGTAAAGATCAGCGGCTCCGAACTAAGGCCCACCACCACCATAAAAAGGAGCAGCCACCGGTTGCCCATGATAGCCCGCTGTAAAAAAAGGTATCGCATGACAATAATGCCTACGGGGATCCCGAAGGAAACAAAAAGCAGCATGATGGAATTGGAGTTACGCCGTACTTCCAGTAACTCGGCAGACTGGAAAAAACTGCTGGACTCCTGCGCTTTCAGATAAACATCATTGCCAAACCCAACCCCAGTCAACCAGTTATCCTTGATCATGTTAAGGGAAACCATATAATCGTAGGCTCGTACCAGAAATGACCCATTGTCATCTTGCAGCTTTGACTGAAAATTGTCCAGGATAAAAGGAAGAATCGGAATGCAGAGCAACAGCAAGGGAACGATATATGCAATGTTTTTACGGATAACTCCTTTAAAAATGACCAATGACTGAACCACCAGCAGCATGAGCCCGGTTGTGGAAAAGGTTGTGAAGATCAGAAATGCAGATAGCACCCCCACAAAAACGTTCTTCTTGCGCAGGATACTTATATAAAACAGCAGATTCAGGTAAATCGCCAGCACACCGGGTTCCCAAAACAAGCCCTGATTCCGGAAAATACTTCCCCCTGCGAAATCAAAGAGGGATTCGTAAAAGAAAATAAATGAAAAGGTCTTCACCTTTAATATCTCCAGGTCAATATCCATTAAAAATGGACCAACCGCGAATTGTATAAAGAAATTCAACAAGGCATGCCAGGCAATGACCTGCAGCAGCTTATAGATCATGTCTTCCATATTCCGGCCGCTGAGGCGGAAACAAAGCACCGCCAGCCATGCAATAAAGAACCGGAACAAGAAATTTGGGAATTCTTCATCAATCAGCTGGTGTGTATTTTTGAGCTGAAAGGTGATCAAAATGATTATCGCCATGAAGAAGAAGCTGCCACACCTTACCAAAGCTGTCTGGTTATAACCCGACCGGAGTACCAAAGTCAGTCCCAGCAAAACCATGATCAACAAAAAGAAAACCACGCCGCCCAGCATAATAGGCAATACGCCTCCAGACGACATGATCAGCAAGAAAAGCGCTATATATAAAAGAGATTTCTCCAAATTTGTCCCTATTTATACAGACCCTTTGATTCCATTTCTTTGAGAGACTTGCTGTATTTATCCTCCTGTGCAGGCTGCCCTGTCACCCATTCAGCAAATCGATGTATACCCTGGGCAATGCTCACCTTAGGCTCAAATCCCAACAGCGACTTGATCCTGGAAATGTCAGCAAAATTGTGACGGATATCGCCGATACGGTAATTGCCGGTGATGGTATACGTGCAGTCAGACGCATACTCTTTTAGCAGCATTTCCGTAATTTCCGTAACGGTAGTTGCCACCCCAGCGCCAACGTTGAAGACTTGTCCATTTGCCGCCTCTTTTTCTAACCCCAGCACTGTTGCATCCACTACATCCGAAATATAGACGAAATCGCGGCTTTCCTTTCCGTCTTCGAAAATATTAATATCTTTTTTGAGCTTGATCAGGTTAGAGAAGATCGAAAGAATGCCAGTATAAGGATTGGACAGTGATTGTCCGGGGCCATATACATTCTGATAACGCAGCGCAACTGGTGAAATACCGATCGCTTTGCAAACCGTCATCACCATTTGTTCCTGGTTCTGTTTGGTAATACCATATACAGATGTAGGATGGATCTTAGACTCCTCATCTGTAGCCACCAATTGAAGCGGGGCATGGCAGCCGGGATACTGCACTTCAAAATTGCCCTTAGCCATCTCCTCATCAGCCCTGGCTTCCGGATATACGACACCAAGTTCTTTGCTAATGTATTTGCCTTCCCCATAAATAGCACGGGAAGAAGCGATGATCATTTTTTTGACGGAGTGCGGTTGGTTGGTAAGATAGTCCAGGATCAATGCTGTCCCTCCTAAGTTCACCTGCACATATTTTTCGATCTGGTACATTGATTGTCCGGTTCCGGTCTCTGCTGCCAGATGAATGATGGCATCCTGACCGGAGATTGCCTCCGCCACGGTTGCCTTATCGCAGACATCTCCCTTAATGAAGCGGGTTACCTTATCACGGATCGATAAGTACAATGGGGAAGTTGTTTCAGGTGAATGACCATGGATCTGTGGAGAAAGATTGTCAAGGACAGTCACCTTATAGTTTTTTTCAAGAAGTTTCAATGCGAGGTTGGAACCAATAAAACCTGCACCTCCGGTAATAAGAATATTTGTCATAATGTTCAGGTATTGAAAAAATGATCAGCACGATCATTCTACGAAAGCGCCATCAGGTGTGGTTTTTTTCCATGCGCTTTCCTTCAGGCAATATCTTTTAATAATTTTGGCGGGAGCTCCTACCGCTACGCAATAATCCGGAATGTCGTTGATCACCACTGAATTAGCTCCTATCACACTTTGTTTTCCGATATGAGCGCCCAGCACGCAAACATTCTCTCCCAACCAGGTCCCGTCTCCAATAGCAACCGTTCTATTCTGTATTACAGGTTGATGCATAACTGGCACATGAATATCAATATACTGATGCAGGTTATCGGAAATATAGACCTTATCTGCAGTCAGCACATTCTTACCGATTTTAATGGAGTGGGTAGCATAGATGTGGTTAAAATTGCCGATTACGGAACCATCTCCAATTTCCAAAAGACAATCTGGCATACCGGTTAAAGGTTGGGCAGCCAGCCATGTTTTATAATTTATTATAACTTGATTGCCCAACGAAATGTTGTTATGCCCGGTAATACGCAGCGGGCAAATAATACGGACTTTCCCACCAAGATACCGGAATCGCCCTTTACCAAGCCAGTAGTTCAACCGGGCATCTAAGCTGTATAACAAGGATCTCAACATTCTATTCAGTTTTCCTGTTTGAGCAGCAGCCGGTTAACGTAGTGGTCAAGTTTATTCTTCGCCGGCAGATTTACTGGTTGATAGGATTCAACATATAGTGGCAGCAGCGAATATTGAACTTGTAAAAGTAAGCGGTCATTCTTCTGCGGAAGCATACCTTTATGGATACCGAAAGTATCTACAAGAAAAAGGCTGCCCTGAGGCTCCTCAAAAGACTTGATATTCTCTTCACCGAAGGTTGCTTTGATCTCATCATCCTGATACCTTCGTATCTGCGTGGCTTTGTTTATGTCGTGAGAACCTGAAACATAGATATGAGGCCCATCTGTGCTGGTTACATCTGTAAGATAGACGAACAGTTTGAGAAATTTGAAATCGTCAACATCTCTATGGAAAAGCTGGGCATGTTCAGCTTTCGAGCGGCCGGCAAATGACCACCAGCAGTTGATGTTCGAAATGGTGGGGACGGCTCCTAATACCTCCTGAACAATTTTAAGTATTGCATTATCATTAGCGATATTGATTATGATATCATTTTTAATCAAATCTTCTCTGTGATAATGTGCTGTATGGCATGTAAGTGGCGCCTGAGCGGGATCAAACTGACCTACTGCCCGATTATGGGGATCAAAACATTTATAATTTTTCAGCGCAGCCTTTATTGCTTCGACCTGAGATTGCGAAAGGAGTTGGCCCAGATTGGTAAATCCTTTGGACTTCAGGGAAAGGATGTGCTCTTCTACATTAGGAATATCAAGCGTTTTGGTGCCGGCAACAGGCCGGTTACCAACCATTCGTTTAATTATATTGATAGAGGCTTTACGCAAAGGCAATCCGGTTACAGACCTTTGCCATTTGAATAGCCAGAAGTCAGGCCTGGCAGCTCTTTTTGCTTTTCTTAACAATGTATTGATCATGTCCGACAAAATTATATAAAGTTAAGCAAGGTACTTCAGAATTTCCCAATACATCATAATTAAATTTATTAAAATGTATAACTATATACCCCTTCGCACGTTGATTAGTAGAACATCTTAATACACCCATATTTCATCACATGCGATGACAGGAGTTTTTGATGGGGCCCAGGCCCAATCGGGAAAGTCTGACAGGGGAGTCGCTGTTACGCGGATGAATCTGAACCTGTTATTTTTACCGGTGGCGATCTTGAATGGTACAAGTTTAACCTGACGGTCTATTTTAACAGGCTCCGGTACATTGATAGTCTGTAAAGTGATATAATCTGTTCCGTTTGAGGAGACTTCCACCTTGATCGAGGCCGGTAGGAACAAATTAAAACCAGGATTGTAAAGAAAGCTGGTTTGGATAGAGTCTGCTTTTAAGCTTTTGCCTGCGTCAACAGTGGCTATCATCGGGTGACCTTTGAAATGAAGCCAGTTGTAGGAATAATCACCTAATCCCGCAACACCGTCTGTTAAGGCTGCTGCTCCTTTTCCCTCAAATCTTTTTTCATACGGAAATTTCAATGACACTTTCGCGTTCATTGCCATATTCTGCCTTACGGGTGCAGACAGAATTTTCCTCTCTTCCGCAGCGTATGCCCCCGGAGAAAGGCCGAACTCTGCAACCTGCACGCCGCCTACCTTTACGCCATTATCAAGAAATCTTTTTAACACGCCCTGCAAAGTATCCTGTGTAACCGTGCTTCTGCTCGCCGCATTATTGCTATATAAACCTCTCTGGCCTTTGCCGTAATAGCGCGCCTGATGAAGATAAGTGAAATCCTGTGTGAGTTGTAAGGCCCCGATTCGCTGCAGCAGCACTGAATTTGACCCTACCGCTTTTTTTGCTTTTCCAAGCAGGTCGTTATACTGGTCAAGATACTTAGGCGAAAGGAATGTATTTGCACCGTCTGCTACGTTACCAAAAATATCCATTATCGCATGCGTCTTCACAGCAGCATTTCTCATAGCGGATAAGTATTCGCGTACAGATGGACCAGCAGGGCCATAGTATCCGTCTGTAAATTCCTGGATCAGCTGGTCTACGTTAACATCCGGGTTCCAAAGCAATTTTGCGAGCACATATCCCTTTAGTTCTCCCATATCAGTATACCCGGGGCCGCTTCCCTGTTCCAGCACACCTTTGATCATATTTTTTTTCATGAACTGAAGGTTGGGTTGAAAGATGGGAACAATAGGAAAAGGAGCAAGATAGGCTGTGAATTGAGCACAGTAATCCCATATATATATGTTATCCGTGAGTTTTCTCCAATTCGCAAGGTCCTTAATAAAATTCTCAGCGGAAGGTGATTGGGTAAATGGAAGCAAGCGGTCAGATTCTATACTGGTGAGTTGCACAATTACATTAGATGCAGGTTTGGCGTATTTAGGCGCCTGTTGAGTATAACCATGTGCGAGGAACGTAAATTTAGCCTTCGGAAAATGCGCTGCGATCTTATTCACCATCAGCACAAGGTTTCCCGCAACGGATCCTTCCCGCGCTGTTGTGGGAGCACAAAGGGGGCATTCACAATATCCGGGACCGGTGTTAGGGCTAATAGACCAATATTCTGCATTGGGATTAGCATTCATCTTTCGTTGGAGTGAATCAATTATGATCTTGATTACATTCTCATTGCTGGTGCATAACTGGTTGGGGACCCTTTTACCTTTTACTAAACCAAAATATTCCGGATGGCTCTTGAAGTAAACTGAGGCAGGAACAAATTTTTCGTATGTGTCGCCCCATGAGCCCCAAAGTTTGGTAAATTGATGCAACTTATGCCAGTCTACGTACTCCTGGTCTCTAACACCAGGGAAAAACGCTTCCCGGTATTCAAAAGCAGGATTTTCATAAAGGGATAAGTTTGCAGGTATTGAAACTGTCCGGGATTGAGGGATCTGAGGAGGGCCAGTATACCATTTACGGCACCCAAGGTATTTTTCAATAAACGTGTAAACACCGTATAAAGTGCCTTTTGTTCCCGCGCCTGCTATGACCAGGTTCTTTCCTTCACTCACAATTGCGTAGCCATCTTCCCTGATCGTTGTAGCTTTTAGGAGGCGGGCAGCTAATTTGGTGCTGCCTATGCTGATCATGGCTGCATTCTGTCCATTTTCTTCCCGGATATCAAGCCTGGCGCCGGTCACTTTCTGGAAATAATTTTGCAGTACTTCAGCGGATTTTTTCTCCGTTTCTGAAGCGTTCCCGGGTATTATAATGTTGTAGGATGATTTACCGCCATCGGCCAATTTAATTGACTGCGCATTGCAAAACGGTTGGCAGGAAACAACCAACGCCAAAAGGAAGAGTAGTCTGGATCCTAATACTGACATGACACAAAGTATTACATGTTATTTATTCACAATATCTCGGAGAACCGGTTACGTGTGTAGACAGCAACTGTCTTTTGATGTAAGGTGATTTTGTCTTTCATGGCAGAGGAAGATAGGGCTAGATTGTCGATCTCCCGGGCAAAATCCTGTTCTGTATTGCATTCGATCAATCCTTGCTTTAGCCCGGAAGCAATTCCTTCTAAGGCAATTTCCGTGCCTATTACAGTTGTTCCGCAGGCCAGGGCCTCAAGTACCTTGAATTTTACGCCGGCCCCCTGGAATAGTGGCGCAATCAATGCCTTAGCGCCAGCAAGAATTGGGTAAGGATTATCCACAAAGCCTAACAATTCCACTCCAGGTATTGTTGACAACGTGTCTTTTTCCTTTTTGTCCATCCCACCTCCGATAATTTTGAGAGGAACACGCTGTTTAAGAAGTGGATAAACATGGTGGATGAACCATTTCAAACCATCGAGATTTTCACTTCGATTCCATGCTCCGTAAAAACAGCAATAGCCCGATTCAACGAAATCCGTATCCTTCAGTTGGCCTATCAACGGAGAAAGAAATGGACTGACTACGTAAGCATCCTTGCCATAGTAGGCATTTACCAGTTCTTTATCCTTCTCACTGAACGTAAGTAATGTCTTTTTTTTCCCGGCTAACATTAATCTTTCTGAAAGGAAAACCCATTTTCTTGTAAGTGCCTGAAGTACTCCGGATTTACGGGTGTATTTCTGGTAGATAACGTCATGCAACATCAGATATCGCATTGACCGGGGCGTAAAAAGACCATATAGAAATACCTGGGAGAAGTCCAGATATATGCAATTATACTGATTGCTTTTGCGGAGCAGCAGCCAGATAAGGCGAAAGGACAGGCGGGAGGTGAAAAACGGATGCAAAAAAGGCATCTTCAGGATATTCATCAGTTTTCTCCCCATCCCAAGTGGACGAGCAGCCAATATACGTATGCCAGGATGTTGCGGTTTATACTGGTGATCCCCATATTGAAAAAACACTATATCAATCAGATGCCCGCGATTGGCGAGGTCTTCCAAAAGCAAACGTGTATAGTTCTGGCCAGCTGTTTTATCGCTGGGTGGAAATGTGCTGATAAAGAGTATCTTATGTTGATCTTGCATTTGGGTTACTTGTATTATTTACTATACAAAAAATTCAGTTACCCAATTCCTGAGCAATAATGTTGACATGTTTGCGGGTGATGCCTGGCGCTTAAAGAAATGCGGGTCAATGACCGGGTGAGACCTGTCTATGACGAGTACGCTATCTGGCGAATAGAACGCCTCCTCCATGATATATGGATTAGTCGTAATGAGTTTTTTCCCCATTGAAAGCACTTCAATGGTACGCATTGTCAAGCCTGCCTGCCCTTCAAAATTGATATCTATAACCGCTGATGATTCATTCGTAAGCTGAACAAATGTATTATATGGGATCTTTTCATAAATAAACTCATCCGCTTTTGCAGCTCTGTATGCTTTATGGCCCAAAAGCTTTTTGCGGTAAAACGAAAACTTGCTTGTGATCAGCATGGGCTTGCAGGTTAGGCCATGACGGCCAGCCTCCTTTCCTAATTGTTGGAGGATCTGATAGCGATCGCTGTAGTCCACCCCTATGAATACCATATCATACCTGGGTGACGATGGAACAGCGGGATGTTCATTGTTGTGAAAAAGTGGCTTATAGCGAAGAAAAGGATATTTTTTTACGTCTTCCCGGTCAAATGAATAGGCTGCGTCATACTGATCAAGTACTAATGCTGCCCGGTGATTAAACTTAAGCGAATCCCAATGATAGTTTATAAATTTTGCATTCGGAAACTGCCTTTTCATCTTAAGGAGCAGTGTTCTGGTGATTGTTTCACCATGCACGATAAAGACAAAACCAAATGACGCGCCATCCTTGATGGATCGGAGATTCCTCAGGAAATGAATATTCGAGTAAGCATACGCCAGGGCTTTATGCAGATATCCAAGCACTTTATATATGAAGCCGTATTCCCGTTCTGGTACAAAATACACTTCTGCTCCATGCTCCCGGAGCGTGGCAGAGATTTTTAAATGATAATCATAGAATATCGGACCAACGAATAGTATTTTTTTATGTTGCAATATTCCCATGTGTACCTTTATTTATTGTGATAAATCCGATAAATGGATAATGCCATTCTGAAGGTCGCTTTCAGGTTTCTTCTTAGGAGCGTATAACCGGCGCCTGATCTTTAAATACACGCCCAGGGCAGTGAGGAATGAAATGGTTGCAACGCTCGATTCTACTACTATAAAATAATATAGCTGGATATTATGGAATTGAAGGATCCCAAAAATGCCACCTGCCATGCATAGCAGGCCAATAATGTTAACCGTAATGATGGCGCGGTACTTGAATGCTGCGTTAAATATGATTATTGGAATAGTATTAAATCCCATGAAAAACAAAGAAGGAAGCATCCAGTAAACAAGGTGTATCTGCGGCACATGTTTTGGAAAGAAAAATGGGACCAATATACGTACCAGTAAGGCAGTAGCAGTAACGAAAGCTACACCGTATGCGGCAATAACAAGTGTATATCGTCTTATTACCAGCCGAAACTGTTGAAAATCTCCTTCGGCAAAGGTTCTCATTGCAGTTGGAAAATACAGGTTACTCACTGAATTGGGCACAATCATGAAGGCAGCTGAAATAATTACACACAGAGAAAGCCTCCCTAATTCTTCAACCCCCATAACTTTTACAATTGCCCATCTCTCGATCTGTATATTGATGTAAAGAAAAGTGGAGGTTAAGTAAGGTACGAATCCATAATATAAAAGCTTCCTGATCATAGCCCTGCTCAAGGTGAACCTGAATGGGCGCAGGTATGGCACCTTGATCATTGCTGTTATGCAAAATAAGATCGGCGCAGTCGCAGTTCCCAAGAGCACACCGTGTAATTTCCAGAAGACTATTGCTGGTAATGTAATAAAAGAGGCAGAAGCGGAGATCAGGTTGATCGTATTCAATGGCTTGATATCACCTTTGGCCAGCATCATGCAGGTAAGCCAGTTGTTATAAAGGGAAAGGGCGCCGATCAGGATCCCGAATACAGCAATGTAAGCAGGGGTACTGCCACTATGGGTTGTTAAGATCAAAATGGGAAGCGAAATTCCCAACATGACCATAACATATGAAGTAATAGTATTGTTTATATCGAAGTTCTCCTGAAGTATTGAATAGGCCTTGTATCCGCCCGTTACCATGCCTAATTGTAACATGGACATGATCATTATTAGTATTTGCACAATGCCAATAAGCCCAAGATCATAAAAATCAAGGTACTTCATACTAATGAAGGTGCGGATAAATGACAGACCGCTCAAAGATATGTTCAAGGTAACATAACTTATCTTTGGATTGCTATATAGTTGTCTAAAGCTGAATTTCATGATTTACCAACTCGATTGATGAAATTCCCCATGGGCACAGTGCTTTGGCATGCGGTTCCATATTGATTATTTGTATACATACGCAGGTATACTGCTTCAGGCCATCCCCTATTGACTCATATAAAGAAAATGCATCATTAGGTGGCTGCTTGTCCCCGGCCTGAGCGGGAACAAAAATGTCGATATGCTCACCCTGAAATTTATAAACAGCAGCGGAAGCGCTATTAACAGTTACAAGCATTTCTGCGGCCCCAACTTTCGAAGTAAATTTGCCTGTTATACGAACGGCATTGTGCTCACCCCTGTTTTGAGCAAGTATAACACAACATGCATTGCCCGCTCCAATGAACTTTTCCTTAGCAGTGGCCATGATCTCGGATTGGCTTAGGGCAAATCCCCTGTAGAGGTATGGATGACCTTCTTCCTGCTGATATAATATTTGTTCAGGAGGATCAAAATCAAGCCGGCTCCTTAACTTTTTTGCCGGTGATCCTACGTAAACAGTATAAGGAGGAACATCTTTGGTGACCACTGCATTTGCGCCAATTACCGCCCCTTTTCCAATGTTTACACCAGGCATAACGACCACTCCCCAGCCAATCCAGCAATCCTCTTCGATCTGGACCTTTTTACCAGAAAAAGGGAATAGCCTGTCCTGGTCCTTAATCAGCATAGCAGGATGGGTAAATGCCACATGAGTGCCGGAAGATATAAATATATTTGAAGCCAACAGGCAATACCGCTCGATCGTTACGTTACCAATGATCCGGCAATTGTCATTGATCGAAGTGAATGGTTTGATCCATACACGTTCATTAGTATAAGTATGAATTTCTGTCTGATTTCCTATATGGCAGTTTCCGGATACAATTACATTGTGCCCGGTAAGCTGCTGAGCCGGCGAAGGATACAGCATTATTTTAGACCGGAATCCAAAGGAAGCTGAGCTGTCAACAAAGATCCTCCTCCTGTTCTTCTTCAATAAAGGCAGAATAGGTCTTCGCTTGAATCCTTTCAGAAGCCGATGATATATTTTTTTTACGATCGTCATAACCAGCTTATTGTTAAATCTCCAGCTGTTTTTCAATAGCGTGTGTTACGGCAGCTATATTATCGCTTGTGCACAAATTGGCGTGGGGATACGGATTGCCAGTATTGGCATGGCGTATCATCTGTGCGACGAAATGTTTCACTTTTTCGGCAGAAGGCTTTGCATAGCTGAGAGCCCTTAACTTTTGCCGTAGTTCCTCGTATGATTGGATCTTATTAACACCGGGACATTGGTTATAAAAAACCTTTCCCAATACAAATACCGGTTTGCCTAATATTAAGCCTTCAAAACCAGCCGTGCTTGTCAAGGTCACAATAGCTGTAGCTTCTCTGATCAGATCAGATGTAGGGATTTCTGCCGGTAGAAAAAGAATATTGGAATAGTTACGTTGCAGCTTCCGAAACATATTTGTAAGGAACATGCCCGGTTGCTGCGGATGTTCTTTTACTACCAGGATCTGATTCGTTTTAAGACACTTGGAGATATTCTCCATAGTGGCTACCTGGTTGGAATAAAATTCAGACATGTACCTCAGCGTCGCTTCCGGCTCAAAATGCATAGGGTAAAAAACGAGCTCAAATTGCTTGAGCTCTTCCGGCTTCCTGTACTTTCTGAACAGAGACAGAAAATATAACCTCATCTGTGTTCCAAAGACCTGCTGCGGATTTCCAAATACCGCAAGCGACTTGTTCCTAGAGTGTTTTGCAGATTGTTTCTTTGCCAGGAACCAACGCTTAAAAGACTTCAGAAGCACAACAGGATTGCCGCGCTTCTTGAGATTCTGCGCATAGAAGGGGGCTCCAGCCCCCTGCCGCACTTTTTCCATATACATCTCAGCCCTGGTAAAATCTTCATCTCCCGGTTGGATCTCCTGGATGCGCTGGTCAAGTTCGTTGTACATCGGCGTATGCTGAAAGTAAAACGTATTTGGAACCGGTAGGCTCATCCATGAGTAGTAAGGTATTTCACGTTTTTTTGCTTCAATAAACAGCACCTCTGACGCTTCAATGGCCACTGTTTCATTGATAACAGCATCTGCTTTCCCTTCTTCCAGTGCAAAACGCCAAAAGGCGATCTCCTTTCCTAATATCGTCCGTCTTTCTGCAAGGGGAATGCTGCCCATAAACCGGTCAGATGCGAAAGACGTCAGAGAATAATTATCAGGGAACTGATCCGGGGTCAGCGTGTCGTACATCTCTTCGAAGCATGCAAATACGGGCTGTCCTTTTGCTTCCACTCTCCGTTTTTCTTCCAGTGTAAGCGTAACATAGTAAGCATCATATTTCGGGCTACGAAGCAAAGGAAAAAAATCCGCCTGATATTCACGTGCAAAAAACAATACCTTTTTCTTCATACTACTTGACAATTATCCGGCATTTTGATTTGTTAATGGAACATATCCATTCTGAACGGCATGCCTCTTTTCAAGGCCTGCGTAGCTCTCTTTCCAATGACCGTGTCAAAAAAACGCGGATGCAGCCCATCGCCTGGGCGAATGACCCTAAGATTCTTCTCAGTAAAAGTACCTCCCTCCGGAATATCTTCGACTACATATATCGACCGTTTGAAGTTCATACTTTTCTTCTCTGCCTCCTGCACGCCATACTTAACTTCTCCCAGCGCTAAAAAAGCCCTTTCCGTTTCCTGCACCAGGGCTTTAAATTCATGAGGCTCCAGTGAAAAAGCACTGTCAACGCCCCCTTCTGCGCGGCTAAGGCAAAAATGTTTTTCAACAACACGGGCGCCTAAAACAACAGCCCCAACGGCAGCGCCTATACCCATCGTGTGATCTGATAATCCCACTTCGCATTTGAACATTTCCCTCATATGCGGAATTGTAAGCAGATTTGTATTTTCAGGCGAAGCGGGATAAGTGCTGGTGCATTTTAGTAATACAAGGTCGTTACATCCGCTGTTGCGAAGGGTTATCACACTTTCATCAATATCAGCAAGTGAGGATACCCCTGTTGACATTATAACAGGCTTACCTGTGCGCGCAATTTTTTTTAATAAAGGATGATGATTGTTCTCAAATGACGCTATTTTATGGCAAGGTGCGCCCAACTCTTCAAGCAGGTCAACAGCTTCCTCATCAAAAGGGGTAGAAAAGCAAATAATACCCAGCTCCTTTGCATAGTCAAAAAGCGGCTTATGCCACTCGTAAGGGGTCATCGCCTCCTGGTATAGCTCATAAAGATTTCTACCCTTCCATAATGATTTCTCATCTGTTATATCGAATAGGCCGCCTTTATGGTCAATTGTCATTGAATCAGGTGTATACGTCTGTAATTTAATCGCATCCGCACCTGCATCTTTCGCCGCTTTCACAATACTCATCGCCCTTTCCAATGATCGATTGTGGTTGCCGCTCATTTCTGCAATAATAAACGGCCTGTGGCTATAGCCAATCACCTGCGTATCTATTTTAAACTCCTTCATAGTATCCTGTTAATAATTTGATTTATGCAATACATCTGATCAACGTAAAGGCTTCCGCATATTTCCTGCCGATAACAATGCCCCATCGTTGGGCAAGGATTGTAAGCGCCTCAGGCGAGCGGGGATGCGGATACTTTCTTTTTTCAAACTCATACGCCTCCA
Source organism: Chitinophaga agrisoli (assembly GCF_008386695.1). Classification (GTDB taxonomy): domain Bacteria; phylum Bacteroidota; class Bacteroidia; order Chitinophagales; family Chitinophagaceae; genus Chitinophaga; species Chitinophaga agrisoli. Next base: position 1,239,214 of record NZ_VUOC01000001.1, on the reverse strand, counting down.
TTCCCTTCATTTTCGCCTCAAGATCTGCAGGCGATACCTCAATAAATAAGTTTGGTATAAAGTGCCGCGGATCCGAAGAGGCTCTCCACTCTGTACCTGAAGGCGTTTCAAAGGTAATAATGGTTTTTACCTTCTCATGTTCCAGCGGTCGGGTAGCAGTGATTACGCTTTCAAACGTGCGTTGGTGATCAATATTTACATCTCCGCCATGATGCGTAAAAATCACTTCAGGGTCAAAGCTTTGTTTTTCTTTCTCCACTACCTTTATAATATCAAGCAGGTTTACTGCGTCGAATCTGTTATCGGGGAAATCGTATATTCCAACGGATTGGTAGCCTATGGCCGCGGCAGCTTTGTTAATATTAGCCCTGTGCGTTTCCAGCTCCTTTTCCCACAGTTTTACATCTCTTGTCTCCGACCTGGAAGTAATCCCTTCTCCAAGTATAATTGCTCTTATCTGGCAGTTATATTCCCTGATCAGTTTATGCATTGTTGCACCAGGCCCCAGGAGCTCATCGTCCGGATGAGCAACAACAACCATGATCCTTTTATTTCTTAGTAATTCTAACATCAGTTACAATTGCGTCTTTTTTTAGCGATGATCTTGTAAATTCGAAGCGAAAGTACTCATTCTCAATGAATGCATGCGGATACCCGTCGGCATCGAGCATCCGGATAAAATCGTACAGCTTTTCCAATGAATCTATTTCTTTCCCTATTTTGCTTTCTGCCGGCGTCCTCCTCTTAAAAACCGTTCCTTCTCCTTCCTGTGGTTTCAGCAAAGGTCCGGAACTCAAAATTTCCTTTATCATTTCATGAATAACCTTCCCCGCCCTTAGAAATATCTCTTCCGCCGTTCCGTAAAGGTCCAGTTCCTTCTTCATATACACATCGCCGGTATCTATTCCCTTATTTACTTTAATAGCGGAAACCATTGTTTTTGAGTGGCCTCTCAAAATAAGGTTCTGTAAAGGACTGCCCCCACGGCCATATGGCAGATCGGTCATATGGAACACAACACATTCAAACCTCTCATAAATTTCCTTAGGAATAATAAAAGACCAATGCGGAAAAAAGATATATTCCGGCGACAATTTTTCGATCCTATCTACCGTCAGCTCATTTCTGTCATTGATGATATGCGCTCCGAGTTCCTCTCTGCAGGCATCTTCAAGCGCTCTGTGGATCGGATTAGAATTTGCGATGATAATCATACTTCATCAATATTAATCAGACAAGTATAAAAATTACAAAGAGCGCCGGTTATGCTACGCTGCTCTATGAACTGAAAGCCCAGGTTCTCAAATACGCGGTTAGATGCGATATTATCCGTTTTTACAACAGCTTCCAGTAATATGGAATGCCCCAATTCCTTCACAAACCACTCTGTCGCCATCTTGAGCATCGCCGCGCCCAACCCTTTATTCCTGTAGCGCTTATCTATCGAATAATCGATAACCGCTCTCTCCTTTCCTTTTTCCGTATCAAATCTCACCTGCCCCATCTCATCGTTATTCCAGCTAACCACATACATAAAGGCATTTTCATCCTGCTGCTTTGCATTAAACCAGCTTATATGTGATTCACGAGGTATGGGAGCAGTACTCAGCGCCGCAGCCCGCACTTCCGGGTCATTGGCCCAGTTATAGAACAACAAGACATCATCCGCGCAGGCCCGTCTTACAGTCAAAGCATATCTGTCATGCAGCCGCTCAAAAATAAGGCGCAGTCTTTCATCTGACCTGCCATCAAAAAATAAGGCTTGCGCTTTCAAACTTGCTTGTATCCTGGTTTCGTCTATGCTCCCAAATTCTTTCAGGTCAAAAGCTAACCCTTTCTTTACGAAGAAAGACAATACGTCTTTCTGATTATCTGCCGTTTGTTTCAGATATAAAACTCCTCCCAGGGAAAGATATTCATATGATATTGTGCTGGGAGGGCAAATAGCACATGCAGACCTTTTCATCACGGCTATCATTTCTTTCGGCGAAGCATTACGGATCACTTCTGTCTGCAGGCTGGTGCGCTCAAGCATTGCTTTCAGCTCCTCAAAATGCCGGTAGGCACTGCCAAGAACAATATTACATTTCTCTTTTACCCCATTGGCCTCCAAAAAAGACAATATGCCGATCAGGTCATTATTAATATCGGCGCCGCCCAGACAAATAAAAATCTCTTTATCTTTTGCGAGAGATCTGTTCTTTGCCTCCTCCAGGAAATCGCGTCTTAACAGCGCATATTCCGTGCCCAGGTATAACTGGGTAAAAGGTTTAGTGTCATAATCTTCCCTGCTCATTCCGCCCGCGTGGTTTATCACTACATCAGCGAGAAATTTATAGGCGTGAATATCATCAATGCAAACGAGCTTGCAACCTGTTTTTCTTATTATCTCCTGATAAGCTGTATCGAAATTATATCCATCCAGCACTACGATCTCTTCACCTGTCAGTATGCCTGTTAGTTTTTCTGCTTCTTCCAGATAATCAGTGTCAGCCGGTAGTATGTGTACCTCCTGGCAGCTTTCCAATATTTGTTCCCTTAAAACCGGCGAAGGTTCCCTGATAAAAAAATGGCATTCAAAATCATCTCTCAGCATAGCTGCAAGTGCGCAACTCCTTACAACATGCCCAAGCCCTATGCTGCTATTCCCATCCGCCCTGAAATTAACCCGTTTCTTCATGCTCCTTTGTATAAATTCATCAGCCTGAATTTCTGCTCAGCCATCAACCAATCATCTTCACTATCAATATCCTGCACTTCTGTTTGTGATAAGGCCAGCATGCCTGCCCTGGCGGTAAAAAGTGTTTGTTCACTTCTGAGCGCATCCGGCTTAGCCCAATAGAACTGGCCGCTATCATGATAATATTCTTCAAGATCCTGAGAGCGGGTGGTGAGGTGTTCCGGATAGAGCATACTTACCAGGCCGGTTACAGGATCCACCTTTAACGCGCGTTGGATAGGATAGGAGAACTTAACTACCGGAAAAACCGATGTAAGCTGCTCATTCAGCATCTTATCATAAGCCTCTTTCAATCTTGAAGCAGTAATGAACGGCGCCGTGGCCAGTATACAACAAATATTTTCCGGCCCCTGCTGTTTGGCCTCATATGCCGCCACCACTTCGAGTATCACATCTGTCAGCGTTGCAAAGTCGTTGGAATTTTGCCCGGAGCGGAAAAACGGGACCTGCGCTCCGCAGGCTTGTGCCACAGCTGCAATTTCAGGATCATCCGTAGAAACCATCACTTCATCAAAAAGCCCTGTATCCAGCGCTGCCTGAATAGAATATGAGATAATGGGCTTATCCAGAAAAGGCTTTATATTTTTCCGGGGAATACGTTTACTCCCGCCCCTAGCTGGTATAATAGCCAGATTTTTCATAGTTAATAGATCAGCTGAAGTACTTCAATATCCTGTCGATAACGAAATCCTGTTCCTCATTACTTAAGGAAGGATACATCGGTAAGCTCAGGCAATGCGCATAATAATCTTCCGCAACCGGCAAATCACCCTTTTTCCAGCCCTGCTGCTGATAGTATGGCATCAGGTGAACTGGTATGTAGTGTATCTGCGGAAAGATGTTATCCTGCCTGAGCGAGTTATACAACCCCAGTCTTTTCTTCACCTGTATAACATAGAGATGGTATGCGTGAGAGGTATCCTGTTCCTGTAGCTCCAAGCCGAGGCTCTGGATGGCGGGATGCCCCTTGAATGCGGTATCATATCTCTTTGCGATCTCTTTCCTGCGCGCCAGGCCCGCATCTGCTTTCTTCAGCTGGCTCAGACCCAGTGCAGCCTGGAAGTCAGTAAGGCGGTAATTGAACCCTAAAGTCTGCATTTCCATATACCAGCCCGGATAGTTTGTAGCATCCTCACCGGCAGAAGCCAGCTCCTGCCCGTTGATAAATGCATCCTGGTCCCTGGTAATGCCGTGCGTTCTTAAAAGCATCAGTTTTTTATACAGTGCTTCGCTATTTGTTGTAACCATTCCCCCTTCTCCGGCAGCAATATGTTTCACAGGATGAAAGGAGAAAACAGAAAGATCAGCAAAGTTACCATTACCGCAATGCTGTCTAACGCCTTTACTATCCGTAAAATATGCTCCGGGAGAGTGGCAGGCATCCTCTATGATCCATAATCCGTATTCGTCTGCCAACTGCCTGAATGCTTCAAGGTTGACCGGATAACCGGCAAAATCAACCGGGATGATCCCTTTAAATGTATTGCGGGGATGACTCTCAAGTAAACTGCGTACCTGCCGGAGATCTAACAGGTAAGTCTCCGGATCTATATCACAAAAGACCACCTCGCCTCCGCAATATCTTACGCAGTTTGCAGAAGCCGCAAAAGTAATAGCAGTAGTAATTACCTTGTCGCCCGGCTGCACATTAAGCACCATGGCACTTAAATGCAATGCTGCAGTACCATTTGCAACTGCAACGGCATACTTCGCTCCTGTGTAAGCAGCAAAAGCTTTTTCAAACTCCAGTATTCTCGGGCCTTGCGTAAGATAGTCGGATGTAAGGGCACTTATTACCGCATCTATATCATCCTGTTGTATATCCTGTTTGCCGTATGGGATCGCTTTCATGCTATTAAATTGTAAAAGTTGGGTCTACGTGCTCCTTGATCAATTTCCGAAGTTCTTCCACTGATACCCATTCCGTATTCTCACCTGAATTATACCGGAACCCTTCTGGTACCTTTTTAGCATTGAACTGATCGATGAAATCCCCTATTTTAAAGCTAAGGTTCTGCGGAAGGATGGTATAATACTTACCAAGATCGTATGTGGAGAAAGAGTCGGAGCTGGTGATCATTTCTTCATGGATCTTTTCTCCCGGCCTGATGCCTACGACTCTATGCTCGCAGTCAGGACCTATGGCCTCTGCAACATCTGTTATTTTGTATGACGGGATCTTAGGAACAAAAAGCTCCCCGCCCCATGCGGATTCCAATGCATGTAACACCATTTCCACGCCTTCTGTAAGCGTAATGTTGAAACGGGTCATTGCGGTATCTGTTATCGGTAATACGCGTTCTTTTCTTTTATTAAGGAAGAACGGTATCACAGATCCATTAGAGCCCATCACATTCCCGTATCTTACCACGGAGAATTTTATAGGATTAGCCCCGCGGATATTGTTGGCGGCCACAAACAGCTTATCAGAAGCCAGTTTGGTAGCGCCATACAGGTTAATAGGAGCTGCTGCCTTATCCGTTGAGAGCGCCACTACCTTCTGGATGCTGCCTTCCAGGCTTGCATCAATAATATTTTCGGCGCCCATGATATTTGTCTTAATGCACTCCATGGGGTTATACTCAGCAATGGGAACATGTTTCATTGCGGCCGCGTGAATAACATACTCAACATTCTTCAGCGCACGCTTCAAACGATCTCCGTCCCTTACATCACCAATAAAAAAGCGGATCATGGGATATTTTGATTCAGGGTAGTCCATAGCCATCTGGAACTGTTTCTGTTCATCCCTTGAATAGATCACTAATCTTTTGATATGGGGCCACCTCTCAAGTACAATTTTTGTGAAGGCTTTTCCAAAGGAACCGGTACCACCTGTAATCAGGATACTTTTACCATTTAAATCTAACATTGTGAAAACATTATTTTAATCGAAATCCTAGTAAAAATTCAGTTTGTTTGTTGCTGCTGTTACTCGTTACTTGTTCATAACATCCCGGTAGATCTTTCCGGAGATAAGCGCCAGCAGCGTCAGAAAACCGCCCAGGAAACCACCTACAACCAGACCTGCCAAACGGCCCACCTTTACTTTCTTTAAAGGCAAAATGGGCGTATCTACGATCTGCACCAGCGGCGTTTCCTGCGCCATTGCCATCTTACTGAGCTCAAGGTTCTTGATCACTTCCCCATACATGGTCTGTAAAACCAGTTTATCGCGGGCCTGCACTTCTGCGCCCACGCCGGCTACCTGCCTGGCAGGGTTCTGGTTCAGATCCCGCATTTCCGCAAGCGAATATGTTTTTCTATTCAGCAGCATCTCCAGGGAATCTGCCGTTATTTGCAGCTTGTCCACATTAACCTTTGTACGACCTATCTTGGTATTAACATAAAAGTCAATTGCCTGCTTCACCAGGCGCTCAGTGAATATTTTGGAGAACAGTTCGCTGGGAGAGGTACATTTTACAGAGATAAAACTCAGCTTTTTGTCTGGCTTCTCCACTGTCAGCGCCGATTTAACTATAGCCTCCTGCACAAGGAACAAAACGCTATCCTGTAAAATGGAGAAATTCTCCCGCTTCTGCTGAAACGGAAAATATATTCCATCCGGTTTTCGTAGTTTCTTGAATTTTTCTTCCTGCTCGGTAATCCTGATATAATAGTCAACCAGCGTTATTCTCTTATCAGCCAGCTGCACCGGAGAAAGCAGCGTTTTTTCTATCAGCAGGCGCGATTTCAAAAATGTCAGGATGTTATCCCCTTGAAATACGCCACTACCAGATGCTCCTCCCAGATCAATTCCGAACTGGCTGGCCAAACCCATATAGGCCGACAAGGGGTTGGACTTGCTGTCTTCAAGCACGAATGTAAGCTCGCCCATATACTTCGGCTTCTTAAGGAGCGCATAGGTGAGACCCAGACCAGCGCCCACCAGGCCACAGATCACAATGGTCAGCCATTTGCGTAACAGAAACCGCCACCAGTCCTGCATTTTTAGTATAACATCTTTCAATGTCACCTCTTCTGTCTGTGGTGTCGTATATTGCTTTTCTTCTTGCATTTATTAAGCTATATGATCTTAAATCTTATGAATTTATAGTCTTCCGTCAACTATCTGCCGGTCCAGAAATGACTTGGTGTCAAACACTACCGCTGCCGCACCATTCCTCAGCTCAGCATAATCCATCTCCCTGAACTCACGGTGAGCCACTGCAAGGATAATGGCGTCATACCGCTGATCCGGCTTCTCTTTTAAGGTAATCCCATATTCTTTTTTCACGATCACCGCTGAAGCATGCGGATCATAAACGTCTACTGAAAGCCCAAACTGTACAAGCTCGCGGTAAATGTCTATCACCCGGGAATTACGGATATCCGGACAGTTTTCCTTAAATGCAAAACCCAGCACCAATGCGCGGGAGCCATCTATTTTATGACCTTTTTTTATGAGCAGTTTGACCACTTTATTGGCTACAAACATGCCCATGTTATCATTCACCTTACGACCGGAAAGTATTACTTCCGGACGGTAGCCCAAAGCCTCTGCCTTGTGAGCCAGGTAATAAGGATCTACACCTATACAATGCCCGCCTACCAGGCCGGGCGTGTATTTCAGAAAGTTCCATTTGGTGGCTGCCGCTTCTATCACATCCATCGTATCAATCCCCATTCTGTCAAATATCAGCGCCAGCTCATTCACAAAACTGATATTAAGGTCCCGCTGCGCATTCTCAATTGCTTTCGACGCCTCGGCCACCCTGATACTGGGCGCTTTATGTGTACCGGCCGTAATTATACTCCGGTACAGCTCATCTACACGGTTGGCAATTGCGCCTGTGGAGCCAGAAGTAACTTTTTTGATCTTCGTAAGGGTATTTACCTTGTCGCCGGGATTGATCCGCTCGGGAGAATAACCACAGAAAAAATCAACATTATATTGCAGCCCCGATTCCTGCTCCAGTACGGGCACACAATCCTCTTCCGTACAGCCCGGGTACACCGTAGATTCATAGATCACCAGGTCTCCCTTTTTCAACACCCGCCCCAGCATTGCCGTAGCCCTGAGCAAAGGTTGCAGATCAGGCGCTTTGAACTGATTAAGCGGAGTGGGTACTGTAACAATATACGTCGTATATGCCGATAAGGAAGATAGATCAGCAGAGAAACATAATCCCGCCCCCTCAACTTCCCTGCGCTTTTGCGTTACCGTGAATAGCGCCTCCAGATCAGCTTCGTGCGTATGATCATTGCCTGCCTGCAGTTCGCTGATCCGGTGCTGATCAATATCAAAACCCAACACATCATACTTCTTTCCAAACTCAATGGCCAACGGTAGCCCCACATATCCCAAACCTATTACCGCAATCTTGTAGGGCATGGATGTCATATCGGCTATTTACTTGATCCGGTCTAATATTGTTATAACGATCAATGCCACTGACGCCAATCCGCTTGTTATACCGATGGCTTCAGGACCACTGAGCCCTTTTCTGTCTTTTTTTGTAGGCACATATATTTCGGCGCCTGGTTTTACCTTGGGATAACTATTAAAGAACAATACCTTACGGGTATTCTTCACCTCACCATTAGCATATACGATATAGCTACGTCTCTTCAATGCCTGGGATGTAAAACCGCCAGCGCCCCTTATATAATCCCGGAAGTCTGTATTTTTATCAAACCGCAGCTTTTTGGGGAAATATATTTCGCCAAAAACCTGCACTGTCTGCAGCTTTTTAGGCACTTTCAGGATATCGCCTTCTTCCAGCAACAGATCATATTTGGACCCGGGGTTCTTTAGTATCTGGTCAAGATTAATGCCCAGCAGCTGCTCCTTACGCTGTACAACATTTCTTACTCTTTCTATATCAGAGCTATCCTGCAGTTTGTTGTAGAATACTTCCAGCTTGTTGGTAAGGAAAGCGCTATCTGACTCATTCACAAAGGTTTTGCGTAACAGCACCGCACCTTCCGGGTAGGCCTCCGGGCGCAAACCACCGGCCCGGCGTACTGCATCAGAAATACGCTCCTGTTTTGTATTGATCGTATACTTGCCGGTAAACATCACCTCCCCATCTATCTGTATGTTTGCTTGCTGCACATAGGAAGGCGCCTTACGGATCACTATCTCGTCAAACGGTTGTAACGCAAAAGCGGCTGCACCGGGATTATTGCTAAGGTCCGCATTCACATCAAATTGTTGTATGATGGCCATGCGGCTGTCTACTGAATCAATACTATTGTTACGTATGCGCCGGGCAATTTCGACATGCTTTAAAGAAGCGGCGTCCCTTAGGCCGCCTGCCAGCAGTATCAGGTCTTCCAGATGCATGCTATCCGCATAAAGATACCGGCCGGGCAGGTTCACCTCTCCACCGATGGTCACCTGGTATAATTGCCGCAGGTCCATTTTGGAATATATGACTACGCTATCCTCCCGTTGCAGGGATATATTTTGGCGTCCGTTGATCGCGTCCAGCACATTAAAGTTGATCATAGCCGGCGTATAATCTGCCTGTAATCGCCGTATTATACCACGAGCCATGGCAGCTTCTTCCTTTACGCCGTCTGCTTTCTTAATAAGATCCGCGATCGTCATGCCGTCCTCCAGTGCATAATCACCCGGGTGGTATACAGCCCCGCTGATGGTTATCCTGTTTGTGTAACGATTCACAACAGAATCTATAATGTATTTGTCACCGGACCGGAGGTGGAAACTGGCTACCTGGTCAGCTGGCACATTCATTACCTCCCGTTGCCGATCAGTAACGCGGATAGCCTTGATAACTTCATGATAAGCCCGGTCTGTGTAGCCTCCTGCATAGTCAAGTATCTGCTGCAGGCTTTCACCGTCTTTTGCTTCAAAGATGGCAGGGCGCTTCACCTCTCCCATCAGCTCAACACGTGTTTTATAGGGGTTTACCTTTACTATGTCCTGGTCCTGCAGTACTATATTATTGGTAAGATCGCCATGAGAAAGGAAGTCGTACAGATCAAAAGTCGCTACAGGCTGCCCGTTACGGATCACCTGTATACTACGGAAAGAACCGTTTTCGCTGGGGCCGCCGGATACATACAGTGCATTAGCTACGGTTGCCAGGCTAGGTAAGCTGTATGTGCCTGGCTGCTCCACCTCTCCTATCAGCAGCACGCGTATACTTCTTATGCTACCAAGGGAGATCTGAACAAAGGTATTACCGGTTTTAATGCCTCCATAAATAGATGACAGTTGCTTGGTGATACGGACACGGGCTTCTTCCATCGTAAGACCGTTTACATATACCGGCCCAACATAGGGGATCCGTACATATCCGTCAGGGGATACCTTTAACTGATGCTGTACTTCCGAATAACCATATACATCTATTAACAGTTCATCATTGGCCGCTATACGGTAATTAGGCGGCGTTGGCATTCTAAGGTTGGGCTCGAATGTGAGATTCTTGTTATTAAAAAGCTCTGTGCCAAAAATCTTCTTTCGCCGCAAAGCACGCTCATAATCTTCCTTACTGTTGATCCTGCGCAACTTCTGATCCCAATAGTCCGTGCTATCGCTTACCTGGCGGTCAGTTTCCTCATTATCCTCGGCGCTGGAGTCTTTTTTGCTCTGGTTTGTCAGTTGCTGATCAAGCCCAAGTTGCTGGAGTCTGGCTTTTAGCTTAGCAACTTCGCCGGGCGGTATTCCATTTTGCTGTGCGTATTCGTCAATCTGATCAAAGCTGACGTTACTCTGCTTCATCCTGGCCGCTAACTGGCGTATCTGGTCATCAGACAAATCGTCTATTTTAACCTGTCTCAGCTGGTCCCTTGATATAGTAGACGGCACTTGCGCCCTCACTGTAGAACAATACCCTACGAGCAAACACAGTTGTAACAGTAATATCTTTCTAAGCATGAACTACCAAATATACTTTCTCGAATGTTTTGAAAATCAACTGCCTGGCATACAACTCCCTCCTGCCAGGTCCGGGCAAACCAGGTGCAAATCTATTAAAAATAACCTATTTGCATTAGGTTAATGAAAATCAGTGGAATAATTATTTGTTATTGGCGATCCCCCTGTTTGGCCTCCTGCAGCTTATACATATACTAAACATACCCATCTTTCCGGCGCCTGCACACCCGGGGGCTAGCAGCCCGCTACCACTCCCATTTTTACCCCCTCCACGCCTATTCATTTTTTTAGGAACTGTATTATTTTTTGTTTAAATTAGCTAAAGTTAAAACCAGGTAAAAATGTCGTCCCCAGAATTTACCGACCTGTTGCTGCATCAATCAGACTTTCTCAAGCCTTTTGCCATCGTGCTTACCAGAGATTCGGAATCTGCACGCGATCTTTACCAAGAAACTATCTACCGGGCCTTGCTGCACCAGGAAAAGTACCTCGACGGTACCAATATCCGTGCCTGGTTATTCACTATCATGCGGAACCTCTTCATCAACCACTACCGGCGGAAGGCCAAGCAGCAGCTGTTCCGGGACCAGGTAGCCCGCGATCTTTCCCTTAAACAACAACCCTATGTCAATAATGAGGCAGAAAGCAGCCTCCGGATAAAGGATATACACCATGCCATCTACCGCCTACCGGTACTTTTCAAACGCCCATTCCTGCTATATTATGAAGGTTTTAAATATTACGAGATAGCGGATATCCTGCAGGAGCCCATGGGCACTATTAAAAGCCGGATCCATTTTGCCCGGAAAATGCTAAAGCAACAGATCACTTCCTGATGACCATTCCACAACGCTTCCTATCCCTGGACGTATTCCGCGGCCTTACCGTTGCCGGTATGATACTGGTAAATAACCCAGGCAGCTGGGATTATGTATACCCGCCGCTGGATCATGCCCACTGGCATGGCTGTACCCCCACGGACCTGGTATTCCCGTTCTTTCTTTTTGCCGTAGGCAATGCGATGAGCTTTTCCCTGCCACGTTACCAGGAACAGGGCCATAAAGCGGCGCTGCAGAAAATACTGAAACGCAGCCTCCTGATATTCCTTATTGGGCTGTTCCTCAACTGGTTCCCCTTTTTCCGGTGGAATGAGGACGGCCAACTGGTATTCAGATCCCTTGGCCAGCTAAGGATCCTGGGGGTACTGCCCCGTATAGCCCTTTGTTATGGGTTGGCGGGACTTATCATCCATTTTTCCGGAGACCGGCGCTCCTTTATGATAGCGGGCTGTGTGCTGCTGGCATATTGGTGGCTGTTACTGGCCTTTGGACAGGGCGACCCTTACAGCCTGGAGGGCTACGCCGGCCTGCGGCTGGATAAATGGGTATTAGGCGAGCAGCATCTGTACCGGGGCGAAGGGGTTCCTTTTGACCCGGAAGGCCTGTTGAGCACCCTGCCGGCTACCTGTAATGTGATCTTTGGTTACCTGGCCGGGCGTTATATCCAGCAAAAAGGTAAAGATTATCCCATGCTGTGCGGGCTGCTGGTGACCGGCTGCCTGCTGGTCTTTGCCGGCCTTTGCTGGAATCTGGTTTTTCCCATTAATAAGAAGATCTGGACCAGCTCCTACGTATTATATACGGTGGGCATTGCCCTGCTGCTCCTGTCTGTGCTGATGTATGCGATAGAGTTCCGGGGATGGCGGCGGGCAGGAAGCGTTTTTGAGGTGTTTGGAAAGAACCCGTTGTTTATCTATGTAATGTCTGGCGTATTGGTGAAGCTATACCTGCTGGTGCGTACCCTTGCCGGCCAAAACCTGTACGGGTGGTTGTACGAACATATTTTTCGCCCGGTATGGGGCAATTACCCTGGTTCCCTGGCGTTTGCCGTTTTTCATGTATGCCTGTTCTGGGCATTGGGCTGGTGGATGGATAAAAAGAAAGTGTACATAAGGGTATGAGCAAGCAGGTTACGGACGGATTCAAACCGTCGTAAAAGGTTTTGCTGACCTTCACCTTGTCACTCGGCCACGTAACCTGCGTTTAGTTATGTATGCCCGTATAACAGGCTTAAATAATGTTGCTGAATGGCGGCTTTATAGTAAAATACCAGCGTTTGCACCATGGCTACCAGCCATAGCAGGCCGGGATGCGGCCAGTAATAATAGCCGGCAATAAAGATCACAAGCAACCTGGCATACTCCAGGTAAAACACCCATCTCCGCTGCTCCAGGATAGCCCCGCTGTTAATTAATGTAAGAAAAATGAATACCGTAAAACATGCCTGTACAAAAACCGGGATATAATGTTCCAGTAGCAGGAAGCAAAAAAGCGCGGCAAGCGTAAACCCCATCTGCAGTTTTACATAATTATGTAAGCGGCGGGTAGCCGCACCGGTATTGTTGCGGACCAGGAATTTTTCTTCTAGCAACGGCCTTATATCCGAGCTTATATGATCCGGGCGGCCAAACACCACCTGCCACCGCTGCCTCCAGCCTTGCGCCTGCCGGAAAGCCCAGGCTATTTCCAGTAAGAAATGAAAATGCTGCCACAGGAAACTATGGCTTTCAAGCGGTTTGGTTAACCCATATGTTGGCTCCTCCTCTTCCGGTACAAAGGTGCCAAAGAGCTTATCCCAGATAATGAGCACATCACCATAGTTCTTATCCAGGTATTTTTCGTTGCAGGCATGGTGTACCCGGTGATGGGAAGGCGTAACGAGTATATATTCCAGGAAACCCAGTTTACCAATGGTGCGCGTATGGATAAAGAAGGGATAAATGCCGTGTACCAGCTGTACGCTGATGATCATAGCGGGCGGGAAACCCGCTATGGGCAGCACGGACCAGAACAGCATACGGGCAAATGCCTGGAATACCGTGATGCGGGCGGATACTGTATAATTGAACTCCCCGCTCTGGTGGTGCACCACATGAGCGCCCCAGAGGATATTTACCTCATGCGCCAGGCGATGATACCAGTACCAGATAAAATCCGTAAAAATGAGTAGGGTGATCCATAACAATACGCTGGGTTGTATATTAAAAATGGCAAAATGCCGGTGCAGATAATCATACACAAAATAGAAGGCCCCTACTGTAAAGGTATCCAGCAGGCGCTCTGCAATACCCACATGCAGGTTGGTGATGGAGGTACTGAAGCTAAAGTATTTCTTTCCTTTTTTACGCGCCACCCAATATTCAATGCCCATGAGTAACAGGAACACTGGTATGGCCCATGCCATGTGATTTAACTGCATAGACTAAACTGAGAAACAACAAGGTGGTGGTAAACAGTTACAATAATAGGCTTTTTACATCACAAAACCCTACAAAATTTGTAGACTTATTAGAAGCATTGTATATCAACAGATACGGCATAAAAAAAGGAGACAGCACGCATGTATAAAAACAGCTGCTGCCTCCTGTACTGATTAACCCTTGTCTAATCTTCTTTGCTTCCATCATCGGCCATACGCACGATCTTAGGCTGAAAGCGGCCTACAACATCCACCAGTCCCTGTTGGGCGGCCATTACCTCGTTTATGTTCTTATAAGCCATGGGCGCCTCATCCGGGCCGCCGCCAATCAGCGTAACGCCATGTTCGCGCAGCTGTTTGTTGAGCTCATAACGGGTAATGGACTGTGTGGCCGTAAAGCGTGACATTGCACGCCCTGCGCCGTGGGCGGCAGAGTGCAGGGAAGCGGCATCACCGCGGCCCCTTACAATATAACCGGGGGCCGTCATAGACCCGGGTATTACGCCGCACACACCTTTAGCCGCCGGGGTAGCCCCTTTACGGTGTACGATCAGCTCTTGTCCGTTATGCACTTCTTTCCAGGCGAAGTTGTGGTGATTCTCCACCCTTGCCAGTAGTTGTGCGCCGGTAGCCTTTATCATACGGCGGTGTATTTCGTGATGGGAAGCGCTGGCATAATCCCCGGCCAGGTTCATAGCCTGCCAGTATTCCTGTCCGGCTTCGGAGTCCATCTCCAGCCAGGCCAGGTGGGCGGCTTCCCTGGGCAGCGGGCATAACTCCCTTGCCAGGCGGGTATAGTAGGTGGCGATCTGCGCTCCCAGGCCACGCGAACCGGAGTGGGACAATAGTCCCAGGTAAGTACCGGGCGCCAGGTGGCAATCCGTGGCGCCGGTGATCTGCACGAGGCCCCATTCCACAAAGTGATTACCACCGCCGGAAGTGCCTAGTTGTCCGGCCGCCTTATCCAGCAGCCTGCGTAAAAGGGGCAGCTCGCGGAACAGGTGGTGTTCCAGTACGGCTGCTTCTGCAGGCTCGTCCCATTCTTCGCCGGCGCCAAATTTAGTATGCTTCATCAAGGCATCTATAAAACGGCTGGCTTTTTTATCCAGCTGGTCTACCGGCAGGTCCAGTATGCTCAGGCACATGCGGCAGCCAATATCTACGCCAACCCCGTAAGGGATGACCGCGTTATTGGTAGCCAGCACCCCTCCTATTGGCAAGCCATAACCCTGGTGGGCATCTGGCATAAGGGCGCCGGCCACGGCTACCGGTAAACGTACGGCGCTGTTCATTTGCTGAAGCGCGCCTGTTTCTATAAAACCTGCGCCGAATATTTCGTACGGCACGGGTATCTCTTTTAAGGGGATATCCTCTTCTTCTTTTGCTTCCATTAACCTCCCTGCAATTTTCCGTAAGGCATCATCTGCCAGGTAGGCCATGGGATCCGTTAGCACCTGCTTCAGGATGTCCAGGGCAGCGGCTTCTGTATGATGTTTAAACCGCTGTTCCATGGCGGTAATGGCTATGCTGATCGCCGGCCCCTCGGGGAAGCCGATGTTGCGTAGCGCTTTACCAGTTAATTTAAGTTTTGTCATGATAGTATTTTACAATTCATGCCTGTTAAACCATTCGTTGTTGAGCAATACTTGCAAGGGCAAGTGCTTGTACACTTCTTTTGCTTTTGGCTCCAGGTCGCGCCTGTACCAGGTTGCAGGTTTGTACATAATCCTGTCCAATCTGGGTCGCAATCCGTTTCGCTCCACGTAGTTCTCAAGCCGTTTCAGATCACTTTCCACCTGTTCATCCAGCAACTGCATCTTTGTGATCATGTTCGGGCGTACCCGCAATGTAAAACGCCACGGTTCGCGGAATACATAAGTTGCCCCATGATACTTCCGTTTATGCTCCGGGGTCTCTCTTTCTTCAAAGAGAGCGGCTTCTGCCGCCGTAAAATTCATTCGCCTGAACTCCCGGTCCAGTGGCCGTTGCAGCTGCTGCTCCCTTATCTTCCAGGTTTTCTTTCCCCATCTTTTCTTCTTTACCCTGAAATCTTTCCGGTAGCTGTGCTGTTCCGTATTGATCCTGTCAAGGATACCCTGGTAGAAGGCGGCCTGTTTGCTGGCGGCCACATCTGCCCTTAAAACAAAATGGCGTAAATAACCTCTCATAATAGGCGGCTGCAGTGCTACCCATTCCTGGTTTCTCCGCGCATCCCTGAGCCTGTACATATCCCTTTTTACCTTGAGCAATTGCTTGTCGTGGTGCTCTCTTCTCCTTCGCTCGCGGGTTCGCTCATTGCTGATCCGGGAGCTTTGTAAGTAGTCGTAATAGTTTCTGTGTTGTTTGTCCATAATACATTATCCTCCGATCGAAAGAATATGCGGTACAGTAGTTCCCGCCTTTTTTCCCTGCTATTGTATATGGACTTGTTTGAAGTTTTCATGCGTTAATGATTTAGTGGTGAACAATGTTGTTTAATTCAGCCGGAAACCTATATGGGCAGCCTTTTGCTGTTCATAAGAGGGTTCATGCTGGTTAGTGATCTCGGCAATGCTCATGGGCTTATAGATCTCCGTTTCGAACCCCAGGTGGCGGGACAGGCGTTGTGCCTTTTGCACAGATAACCTGTTAAATTCATAGCGGGCGATCAGCCGGCCTTTGCGTAAAAGTGCGCTGTCAATGGCAGAGAGGTCGCTGTTAAAGGTGCAGATCACCTGTACATTCAGGCAGTCTGCCAGCAAACCATCTGACAGGTTCAGCAGGTTAGACACCGTAGAATCTCCGGAGAGCCGGCGATCCATGATGATGTTCTCCGCGTCCTCTATAACGAGCACGCTGTTGGGGTTCTCTATCAGCAGCTCTACAAAACCAGGCTGCGTGATACTGCCGGCAATGGCCGGCGATACAAACAGCACCTTTTTCTTAAGGCGGCCTATCAGGTAGCGCAGGTAAGTGGTCTTACCGGTACCAGGCAGGCCGTGGAGCAGTACGATGCCTTTATCGTCCTGTTTGTTGAGGCGCTTTTGGATGGTAGCGTCTATGGCCGCAAAATCGTCTTCATAATAAAGGTTCAGATCCAGTTTGGTCTTTTTGATCTCCATACTATTAAGATCGTATCCGCTGCCATAACGTGTGATCAGGTTTATCTCGGGCTTTTCCCGGGGCTGCCTTTGACGGAATTTTTTCAGGAAGGCAGTTACCTCTGCTACAAATCCCATTTCTGCGCCATTATGGAGGATCTCGCAATAACCATATGCGAATTCCACTACACAGTTGTTATCCATTACCAGTAAGGTCATCGTGTATTCGTAATCCTTTTTCTTACGGGCCAGTGTGCCGTACTGGTAGCTTTGTTTAATGCGGACGGCAAATTGTTCTTTGAATGCTTTTGCCGCGCGGTAGCCATCCACTGACCATATTATATTGATGCTGGGGATGGCATTGAAGCAGTACAAATAGAACCGCTTGGATTCCAGTAAACGATCACCGAAAACGCTTTCTGATGTGATGATCCTTTGTTGTATATGTTGATCCATTTTTGTGTTTGGTTTAAAGAGGCAGATGTCCCAACCTCGTATTCGGTTCTTTACCAGTGCACACGCAGTCCTTGCTGGCGGCCCCTGGTAAAGATGAATACATCACCACACTACACCATGCGCTCATTTGTAAAAGGGGGTCAAAATCAAACAGAGACGAAAAAAATATCTTACAAAAAAGCCCTGCTCGTTTGCACGGGCAGGGCTCCTTGTTATGTAAAGCATTGACTTCACATACTGGCATACCTTGCCCAACTGACCCTTAGGCGATAAGGGACAGCTCCAAACCATTGGCTTGTGCTTAATTTAAAAGCACACGTGCCCTGGTGGCGCAAACAGTGACTTATATTTTTTCTGATTTCCTCCATAAGCCGGATAACAAAAAAGCCCGGCGCTTTTGCTGCCGGGCTTCTTGCTATATACACAAATTACTTTGATTCATTTATGGTGATAACATGCCCGGCCTTGTTGGTTGTCCTTCTTGGAGGACATCCACGCTGCACCGATATGTAAAGTATTAAGACGCATGTTATGTTTTTTTGATGAATAATTTAACGGCACAAATATACACTGATTCCTGCTGATCCTACAAATTTCCGTGCTTGTTTTTTTAAAATTTATTTTTCGTCTAACCTTAGGCGATAGTAACAAGATGCCATCCACTTTTTTGGGTGGACGGCACGCTTATTTATAAATGACCCGAAAGCAAGATTAACAATGTCAAGGATGACGATATCTGGTCGACCGTATTAAATCAATTCCAAATTAGTGGCAAACTGTTTCTCTAACCTTTGCAGTTGACGGATATGCCGTTCAATATGTTTGGTCAAGAAGTAGATATATTGGTATATATCCAGTTTACCCAGATCATCTACCGCCATATTTGTGAATACCAGGCGGCCCTCGCCATTCTTTAACAGGCTAAGGTTATACATACACTGCGCATACTGTTGTTTGAGCAGGGTCTGTATCTCATCCAGCTGTCTGAAGCCGGTGGGCTCCATATGGTCCGGACGGATCCAGCCGGAAGATCTGCTGCTCAGCACATCTATCTGGTCAAACTTGCTAAAGTAATCTCCGGGCAGTACGACGGTATGCCCGTTACTTTTGCGGTCCAGCGCTCTGCGCGTGGCCTTGTTGATGATCAGCAACAAGAAATAGTTGGTAAGGCTGATATGCTCCAGCACTTCACGGGCATTCCATTGGTCCGGGCCCGGTTTAAAATCAAGTAATGCTACTTCTTTATTAAACCAGGTGTCCAACTCCCTGAAGTTGGTGAGCAAGGCCTCTCTTACTGTTTGAATAACGTTTCTCATGGTCTACTCCATTTGGGGTTATGCACCTGACCTGATTCATTCACTGTACGGGTTAGTACATAACTATATTAAAAAAAACAAAAATCCCGGCTCGATATCAACGGGCCGGGATCTTATAACAAAAACTATACTGTTTTGCTATATACTACCTGGTCCGTGCGATCTTTTAAGCACAAAATAATCCCATGGCGTGCCGGCACAGTCGAAAGACAGTGCAATTACACGTTTGACAGTTGCTGTTAGGATACGTTTTATTCTGTGCTCAGTCATCATTTTCAAACTTCGCTAAAGCAAAAAGTCCCGCACTTTGTCTGCGGGACTTTTGTTTTATCACTTGATAACTATTTTGTTAACAATTGGTGCAACATGCCCGCAATCCGTCCCTGACCTGCTTCTTCAGCTTACAGGATACCGCAGAAATCATATGTTGTGAAATGCGTGACACTTAATTTTATTTTGCTGTAGCAAAGATATTTTTATTTTTTTTATTAAGCAAAATTCAATAGCGGTTTTTTTGCGGAATTAATAATTTTTTTATAAAGGGGCGCTAATAGGCTGTAGCTGGCGGTTTCCGGCGGATAGTATGCGGGAGGAAACTGTGGAATAAGTCCACAAAATGGAGGGTGATGATGGGTACGTGGATGTGTATACGTTGGCCCATGGTCCGCAACCCGCCACTGTTCATATTTGATTGTCCACTGTTCATAGTCATAGTTCATAGTCCACCGTCCATGGTCGATAGTCCACGGCATGGGTTATGTCACAAGCCTTTGCAATCCAAGGGCAGGGCCCATGGGTTACCGACCAGGGACGGTGGGGCGCTATCAAAAAAGCCTTAATTGTTTCTGGGGCCGTTGAAAGAGGTTGGTATTGTATTCAAATTTCTCCAGGTTAAGGCCATTCTTTTTGGTATGTATCCTGAACTGCTGGCGCAGCAGGTCTGCGATGTTGCCATCTCCCCGCATACGGCGCCCAAACTCGCTGTCATTCACCTGGCCGCCGTGCATGCTCTCTATCAGGTGCCATACCTTATCTGCACGGTCAGGGAAGTTCTTATACAGCCAGTCATTGAAGATGATCTTTACGGCATCATTCAACCGTACGGCGGTATATCCGGCAAATTTGGCTCCGTGCTGGGCGGCCATTTCCAGAAGCTGGGGCATCTCATGGTCATTAAGGCCGGGGATCATGGGAGCAGTCATTACCCCTACCGGCACACCGGCATCCGTGAGCTCCTTTACCACCCGGAAGCGCTGCGCAGCGGTAGCAGTGCGGGGCTCCATTTTCTGACGGAGGTCTTCCTGCAGGGTGGTAATAGATACATAAACGCATACCAGCTGATTTTGCGCCAGCTGCTGTAACAGGTATTTATCGCGCAGCACCAGGGAGTTCTTGGTAATGATGCCCAGGGGTTGCTTGTACTCCAGGGCCACTTCCAATAACTGCCGGGTGATCCACATTTTACGCTCCAGCGGCTGGTAACAGTCTGTATTGCCAGACAGGCCAATGGGTTTGGGCGTCCAGTTCTTATTATCGAGGAACTTGCGCAGCAGTTCCGGCGCGTTCCGTTTAACAACGATCTTCCTTTCAAAATCCAGCCCCGCGCTAAGGCCCCAATATTGGTGGGCGTTACGGGCGTAGCAATAGATACAGCCATGTTCACAGCCCTGGTAAGGGTTCATGGAGTACCACATCCCTACATCCGGACTATCTACCTTATTCACGAGTGATTTCGCATGTTCCTCTATTATCTGGGTAGGAACATCCGCCTGCCACCATTCATCTATTCCTTCGGGGTGCTCCTGCGCGTACTCATTGGCCAGAAACTTATTCTTCGGGTTTAGCTGCGCGCCCCTTCCTTTGTAGTATTGGGTCTCAGGTGCACCACCTTCCTGAAAAGGCAATGTCATATGCTAATAATTTTAGCAATAGTACTAAATAGTTTAGTGTTTTGCAAATAAAATTATTAGCATGAGCGAACGATTTGATAACGTGATGAATAGCTACGATCAGGCCGTTTCATTTAATGAAAAAACATGGCCGTGTGTGGGCCTGAAGGCCAACCGGAAATGGAAGGGGACCACTGAAACAAAAAAGATCTCTGATACTATTTTACCCAATAGCCCCCATTGCAACCTTAAGCGAACCTTAACCGAACCTAAAGCGAAGGAGAAGCGAAGGAAAGACCTGGGCAAAAGCCGCTAAAATACTATCAGATGATCCCCATTTGCTGCATCAGGAAGGTGGCATTCTTGTTATGGGCAATACCTTCCCTGATGCGGTAGTCAAAGTACAGGTGA
Source organism: Chitinophaga agrisoli (assembly GCF_008386695.1). Taxonomy (GTDB): domain Bacteria; phylum Bacteroidota; class Bacteroidia; order Chitinophagales; family Chitinophagaceae; genus Chitinophaga; species Chitinophaga agrisoli. Next base: position 1,218,212 of record NZ_VUOC01000001.1, on the reverse strand, counting down.
TCATCTTCAATGGTGCTTTCAAAGCAGTAGTTCTTAATAAGGTCAGGGTAGGCCTGTTCCAGGGCGCCTAATTCCAGGTCGTGGGTAGCGATCATACCACGGCAGTTATACTGTAGCAGGTGGGTGATCAGCTGGCGGGAGCCGGTAAGTTTATCAGCGGAGTTGGTACCTTTCAGGATCTCATCCAGCAGGATAAACACCTGTTCCCCGTTTTTAAGCGCCTCTACGATCTGTTGCAGGCGCAGGAGCTCTGCCTGGAAATAAGAGGTATGGCGGGCAATGGAATCCTTGATACGCATAGAGGTCATGATACGCATGGGGGTGAACTCAAAAGAACCGGCGCATACCGGCGCACCGCACATGCCCAGCAGCAGATTGCTGCCTACGCTGCGGAGAAAGGTGCTTTTGCCGCTCATATTGGAACCGGTGATGATCAGGAATTGCTGGGGATGGCCTATGCTGATACCGTTGGTCACACATTCCGCCGCCGGAATCAGCGGGTGCCCTATCTCCTGCCCCTGCAGGCCCACCGGCTGGTCCGCTACCTTGGGGAAGATATAAGCAGGATGATTATAGGCGAAGGTGGCCAGGCTGTTCCAGGCTTCCATGCGGGCAATTATTTTTAACCATCCCTGCACCTGGTGCTGATAACGGGCCTTCCATTTCTCGAGGTTAAACATGCAGTGCACGCTGTATAACAGGATAGAGTTCAGGAAAGTGGACACGATCAGGTTCAGGCTTTGATCAAATGCATTGCTGATCCGGGCCAGCCGGATAAGGGCTACATCTGCCGCAGTGGCCTCTTCCTGCCGGGCTTTGAGCAGGGCTGCGTCACGGAAGGGCTCCTGTTTGATAAGATGCAGCAGGGTGGCAAACTTACGCAGCACCTTTTCCTTGCTATCCAGCTGGCGGTGTTGCACCAGCATTTTCTTTGACTGTGAGCCCAGCACCAACCAGTTGATGATCAGGAAGATGGTAGCGGGGTAATAATGATTGGTATACAGGTAAAGGAAAATGCAGGCCACCAGGCAGGCAGGGCTTAGCCAGCTTATCACCTGCAGCCAGCGTTTATTAATAAAATCAAGCGGCATCTGTAACCAGGCCTGCAGCTCCCGCCGGTCTGCAGGGGTTTCCCCGGCCAGGATGGCCTGTGCCGTTAGCAGCTGCCGAAACTCCAGCCGGGGCGCCAGTTCCTTTACTACCGCCTGCATATCCAGTATAGCCGCTGTTTCCTGCAAAGGCGCCTGCAGCATACCGGCCAGTTCCTGCCGGCCCATAAGTGTGCCGGTACGGTTAATGTGCTGGTATAAAGAGGCCGGGCCAAAAACATCCAGGTCCTGTCCAAAGGAATGCTGATCATCCGCAAAATCATTGCCTGCCTCAAAACGGGATTCGTTCGTGGTTTGCAGGTGTAACTCCTTTTCATTGAGATCTTGCAGGGTCTGTTGCAGCTGCAGATGATCTTTTACCTTTTGGTATTTTGCCAGCGCATACATAAAAACAACCAGCAAAATGCCTATAGGCAGCCACCAGATGGCGGCAAAATTGTCCGCCACATACCGGTAGGCGCATATGATCATCCCTACAAAACAAAAGAGGCGGATCCAGCCTAAGAGCTGTAGCCGATTGCGGGCCTGGGTCACCTGTTGCTGTAATGCTGTATTGCGGGCGGTGTAAGTTTCCTGGGGGGACATGGGCGGGATAGTGATGGGTGTAAAGAAAAGGTGAAAAGCGGCATTGCGCCACTTTTCACCTGCTATTATTTATCAGGCATATTGCCTTTTCAGTAATTCCGGGTATTCCTGGCTCACTTTCATGATCAGTTCTCCAAAAAGGGTATTGGCCCAGGCAAACCATGCACGGGTGAACTTTTTGGGATTATCCTTGTGGTAAGACTCATGGATAAAGCCGCTATCATCGTCCGTATTGCGCAGCGTGCGGATACAGGCGGCTATCTCCTCTTTATTATCTGTGGTAAGGGCTTTCATGATAATGCTCATAGGCCAGATAAAGTCAACACCGGTATGCGGGCTGCCTACGCCATCACCATACTTGCCCTGGTAAAACCATGGGTGAAAGGTGCTCCATACAAAACGGCGGGCCGTCTGGTACAGCGGGTCATCTGCCGTGGTATAACCCAGGTAAGGGATGGACAGGAGGCTGGGCACATTGGTATCATCTATAAACAGGCGGTTGCCATAGCCATCCACTTCAAAGGCATACATATGCCCCAGCTGCGGATGCTCCACAACGGCATAGGCTTTAATAGCCCTGTCCACTTCATTGGCCAGGTCTGTACATTCCTTTGTAAAAGCGCTGTCCTTCCATACGGTGGTACTGATCTCCGCCAGCTGGCGCAGGGATACTACCGCAAACATGTTGGAGGGGATGAGGAAAGGGAACACCGTAGCATCGTCTGACGGGCGGAAGATGGATACGATCAATCCCACCGGGGAGATAGGCGCGCCATAACCGCTGTTGGCTACCGTATCTGACTGTACCGGCGTAGTACGCTGGAATTTATACGGGCCCGGGCCATCTTTACGTTGCTGCGTTTTGAAGGTTTGCACGATCAGGTGCGCGGCTTTTTTGTATTTATCGTCCAGTACCTTGGTATCGCCGCTTGTTTTCCAATAATTGTAGGCCAGGCGTACGGTGTAACACAGGGAGTCTATTTCCCATTTACGCTCATGCAGCTCCGGCTTCATATCAGTATGATCCTTGTCCCATTCGCTGCCGGTGGGCCCTTCGTTGAAGGCGTTGGCATAAGGATCTATGAGGATGCATTTTGTCTGACGGTTGATCACGCCGGCAATCAGCTGTTGCAGGGCGCTGTCTTCTTTTACCAGGGGCAGGTAAGGCCATACCTGGGCAGAAGAATCGCGCAGCCACATAGCATGGATATCGCCGGTGAGCACAAATGTGTCCGGACGGCCATCCATGGTCTTAAAGTTTACCGTGGTATCGAGGGTATTAGGAAAACAGTTCTCAAACATCCAGGCGAGCTTCGGATCTGCGATCTGCGCTTTGATGTCAGTGATGGCTTTTTCCACTGCCTGGCTGGTAAACTTACGTTCTGCCAGCGGGGGACGTTTAGAAGTATAGCCATCCCAGGCCAGCACCTGCTTGGGGAATCCCAGTCCTATAGCGCCTGCCAGCAGGCTGCTGTTGCGGATAAAATCTCTTCTTGCTACCATGATCATTGCTTTAGGAAAGTAGATGGTTGTTAATAGCGCAAGATATAAAAATAGTTGATAGTTGTTAGTATAGCGGCTTTTCCGCTATTCCAACAACTATCAACCAGCAATTATCCTGTTAAAGGCTATTTATCGTCGTCATCGTCATCATCCCCTTCCTGCAGCTTTACAAAAGCGCTTCTGCGGGGGGCGGGCATCACAGCGTGCTCGCCGTGGATAGCTTTCCATATCACCTCATTGAGCTCCAGGTCCGGGGCCCGGTCTTCGTGGGCCAGGTCAAAACCGGCGGAACGGCGGGCGCTTTCGTTAACGGCCACGTTACGCTCTTCCAGGTTTACATTGGCATCTACGGCGGTGTAGGGCGTAAGGTCCGGCGTATCGGTAAAACACTCCCACATAGGCATAGCCGCAGCATCGTACTGGCTCATAGGCGGCAGGCCCAGGATCAGCTCTATGGTGCGCAGTACCCCTGCGGTGGCGTACATGTTATGGATAGGTGTGTGCCGTTTGGTGTACGGGCTGATGACATATACGGGGGAACGGTGGGCATCCACATGGTCAGAGCCGTTCTGCGCATCGTCTTCCAGGATAAAGATGGCGCTCTCTTTCCAGATAGGGCTGTGCGATATATGCTCTATAAAACGGCCTACTGCCAGGTCATTATCCGCCACGGCGGCATAGGGGGAGTAAGCCCCTTTCCGCAGGCCGCTGGTATGGTCATTACCAAAACGGAGGGTGGTTAAATGCGGTAAGGCGTTGGCTGCCACCAGGGAATCAAAGTCGCGCACCCACAGCTGTTGGCGGTCTATATCCTTTATGGAGAGGTCAAAGCCAGGGTAGCCTTCGCAGTAATGCCCTTCCAGGGATTTGATGCTGGCCTCATGCGCCTCTGCAAACTCGCCATAGGTACGGTAGCTAACCCCGCCACGCTGACAGTAATCCCATATGAATCCTTTTTTAGGATAGGCCACCTTACGGCTGCCCTCATAATCATAGGTACCGCCACGGCCGCCATAGCTGGTAGGCCACGTCTTTTCCACATAATCGGTAGCATATCCCGCCATAGACCAGTTGTGGCCATCGGCGCTTACTTCTGCATCTACATAGAAATTATCCAGCAGCACAAATTCCCGGGCCAGGGCATGCTGGTTAGGGGTGATCTTTTCCGGGAAGATACACAGGCTGGTATCGCCGTTGCCTTCTTGCATATCGCCCAGCACCTGGTCGTAGGTACGGTTTTCCTTGATCACGTAGAATACATATTTGATAGGCGAAGCATCGCCCTGTTTTTGCGGGATGGGATTACCCGCCATGCCCGGGGCCAGGGCCTCGCGCTCTTTGGAGTAAGGCGTATTCTGATACACCAGCCTGGACCAGCGGCTCAGCGCAGCCGCATCCGGCTCCTTAAAGATAGACAGGGTGCCTTTGAACAGGGCGGCTATATACTGCACCGGCTTACCCGTACGGGTATTGCCCGTATGCCTGCCGGCGGCATCCTGGCGGTTGATGGGTTTAGGCCCATCCGGGTTAGCCATGGAGGTAAAGCCCTTGCCATTGGCCACCAATACTTTTTTACCCAGCACTTTTACATTGGTAGGGTACCAGCCCACGGGAATAAATCCTTTGGAACGGCTTTTACCAGGCGTTTCCACATCAAATACGGCCAGGCAGTTATTATCTGCATTGGCAATATACAGGGTGCGGTTATTGGCAGAAAGCGCCAGGCCGTTGGTAGTGGAACCAGCGGGAGCGCCCGGGTACAGGGCGGTATTGAGCGTTTCAATCACTTTTTGCGCTTTCACATCTATCACGGATACCGAATTCTCGTTGGCATTGGCCACATACATATAGCGGCCATTGCTGGAGAGGATCAGCTCATTGGGATGGCTTTGCGTAGGTATGCTTTGGGTGATGGCGCCCTGTTGTGTATTAAACACAGCCACTTTATCACCACCCCACAGGGAAATGTACAGCTGCTTTCCATCTGCAGACAGGACACAGGTATACGCTTCCGCCTCCAGGGATACCCGGTTTAGCACCTTATTGGTAGTGAGATCCACTACATAGAGACTATTATTTTCCTTGGTTACTACGTAGAGGCGTTTGCGGGCATCATCTATCACCATACCGGCAGGGCCTATCTTTTCCGGCCAGCGTTTTCCCAGCACTATACTATCGGCCAGCCGCAGCTTTCCATTATTGACCTGGTATTGCCAGATGATATTGTCATTACCAGCGGAGGCATAGAGCGACTTTTCGTCCTTGCTAAAGGCAAGGCCCAGCCAGGATTTGGGAATGGTTACCTCATCCAGCAGGGTTTCTTTCTGCGCGTCTATGAGCTGGATGGTTTGTTTGCCTTGTCCGTTATTGGTAACGGCCAGGTATTTGCCGGAGCGGGAAAGCACCATGTTCAAAGGCAGATCGCCCAGGGGCAGCGCATGGCCTACCGGCGTAAGCGACCAGCCATTGGGCAGGGTATAACGCTGTGCGGCTGTATCTGCGCCAGCTTGTTGTTGCGCCATGGCCGGGAGCAGGCCTATGGCAAGGGTGATGGATAAGCATAGTTTCTTCATCCAATAAAAATAGAAAGGTGGTGGCGGAAATGGGGAGTGGGAGGAGGAAAGGTAATAGAAAGTTAATGTTGAAACTGATGTATAGCACAGCGGAAGGTTAGCCACCGGCTTGGATACAGTTTCCGCTTTACACCCATGTTCAAAACCGGACAGTACTATTAGCCAAAAGCGGACATATTACATTTTACCGCACTCTTAATAAACTGGTCATCAGTTCATAAACGGATTGGCACCTTCTTTAGGGAATAGCGCTATATAATATTCCACGATGAGCAAAATCCTATACATATCAGCTACTATACTGCTATTTTCCTTACCAGGCTATAGCCAGCAACACGCTGATCTTTCTGTACAGGCAGTAACAGCGGTGAACCGGACAGCAGATAACCCCGCCATGGGCGAGCTACATCTGAGTGAATGCCCGAACCCCGGTATTGCCTGGCTGCATCATATAAACTTCCGTAAGGGCACTATCAGCTTTGAAGTAAAAGGAAAGGATGTATTGCAGCGGAGTTTTGTGGGGATTGCTTTTCAAGGCGTGAATGATACCACCTATGACGCGGTTTACTTCCGTCCGTTCAATTTCCGTGCGCAGGACCCCGCCCGGAAAAGCCATAGCGTGCAATATATCTCGCTGCCCGCTTATGACTGGCCTAAACTGCGGGAAGAACATCCCAACCAGTATGAACAGCCTATTGAACCGCCCCCTGCGCCAGATGACTGGTTCCAGGTACGGATAGTGGTGAACAGCCCTACGGTACAGGTATTTGTAAATAATCAACCTACACCCAGCCTGCAGGTACAACAGCTTAGCCATCATGCCGGCGGCAAACTGGGTTTATGGGTAGGCAATAATTCTGCCGGCAACTGGCGGAACCTTACAATCACCCCGGAATAAACACCCGTTTATGCTAGTAAGTTATCTCAGGATTGCCTGGCGCAATCTCCGGAAATATACACTCTTCTCTGCCATCAACATACTGGGGCTGGCTGTGGGCCTGATGTGTGCGCTGCTGATCATATTCCATGTAAAGGAAGAGCTGCGGTATGATAAAGGGTACAGCAAAGCAGACCGCCTCTTCCGCGTAACAACGGAAGGTTTGGGGGATGATACCCGGCAATGGGCAGCCACCGCCCCCACTATGGGTTTACAGATGGCGCAGACCATCCCGGAAATAACAGAAGTGACCCGCTTTTACCGTTATGCCAGGCAGGTATTAAGTTACACCCCCTCCAACGGGGAGGCAAAACGCTTTGAGGAAAAAGGCGGTTTCCTTGTTGACCCCAGTGTTACCCGCACTTTTGACCTTAATTTTATTAAAGGCGATGCTGCCACTGCGCTAACAGCAACAGATGCCATTGTGGTCACAGAGGAGATGGCCCGCAAATATTTTGGCCAGGAAGATCCGCTGGGTAAGGTGATCGTAGACGAGGCAGGCCCTTTACCGCTAAAGGTAACCGGCGTGATAAGAAAGCCGGCGTTTCCCACCCATATGGAATTTGACTACCTGCTTTCCTGGAGCACCATCCAGCATTACGTAGACCCGGTTTCATTGGAAAGGCGCACCTGGAATGCGCTCTATACCTATGTGCTGTTAAATAAGCCCCAGTCAAAGAGCGTGGTGGAGGCTAAGCTGCCCCGGTTCATAGTGCAGTATTATGGCGGCGCCGGCGAAACAGCGCATGAGGCGCTGGCCAACCGCAGGCTTCACCTTTTCCCTATTACGGATATACATCTCCACTCCCATATGGAGAAAGAGCTAAGCCCCAATAGTGACATCACCTATGTATACATATTTTCCGTAGCTGCATTGTTCATACTGCTGATAGCAGCCGTGAATTTCATCAATATCTCTACCGCCCAAGCCTTTAACCGGATGAAGGAGATAGGGCTGCGCAAGGTGATAGGCGCATCGCGGCCGCAGCTGCTGCGGCAGTTCCTGGGCGAATCCTTTGTCATTACCCTGGCAGCCGCTACACTGGCGCTGGTGCTCTTTGCCGCTGTGCTGCCTTTTTATAATAACCTGAGCAGCAAACAGCTGCATTTTGAGCAGCTGGTCAGTGTCCCCAACCTGGGCATTTTATTGCTGCTGGTAGCGGTAATAGGTCTGCTGGCCAGCGCATACCCCGCGTGGTTTGTGACCGGCTTTAAACCGGTGCCGGCCCTGAAGGGCAAGCGCAACGTTAGCTCGCCGGTGTATACCGTAAGAAAAGGGTTGATCATTTTCCAGTTTGCCATCTCTGTATTTATGATCTTCAGCGCGCTGGTCATGTACCAGCAAATGCGATTATTCCATAATAAAAACCTGGGGTTTGATAAAGAGCAACAGATAGCCGTTACCATGTATGGTAATTCGTGGGAGCATTTTGGCACACTGATCCATGATATGGATCAAAACACCGCCATCTCCAATTACGCAACAGTATCTACATTACCGGGAGAACGGTTTCCTATGCAGCCTTTTTATCCCTTAAGCTCACCTCCCGGGGAAGAAACGCCCTCTATCCGTGCCATGTGGAGTGATGAAAAACTGCTGGCCACCCTGCAGATCCCTTTATTGGCCGGCAGGGATTTCAGGAGCCAATTCCCGGAGATTAAACATCATGAGTTTATCCTTAATGAAGCAGCGGTGAAAGCCTTTGGTTTTAGAGACCCCATTGGTAAAACATATGTACTGGATAAGGACACCGGCACGGTAGTGGGTCTTATCAAAGACTTCAACTTTGCATCACTACACGCCGCTATAGAACCCCTGGTGATACAATACAAACCATTCTACTGCAACTATCTGCTGGTAAAGGCAAAAGCCGGACATTCACAACAAACCCTCCAATTCCTGGAATCGAGGATGAAAGCACAGTCGCCTACAGCTGTATTCAGCTATGCATTTATGGATGATAAACTAAACCTGCTGTACGCGCCGGAGAACCGGATGATGCAGCTATTCAAAGCGTTTTCCTTTTTTGCCATCTTTGTTTCCTGCCTGGGATTGTTTGGACTGTCTGCCTACGCCGCCCAGCTGCGTGTTAAGGAAGTGGGCATCCGCAAGGTACTGGGCGCTTCTACGTACAATGTAACGGTGCTGTTGTCCGGCAATTTTATGCTGCTGGTGCTCATCGCTACCTTGCTTTCCTGGCCGCTGGCCTGGTGGACCATGAGCCGCTGGCTGAATGGGTTTGCCTACCGCATCCATATTGATATCTGGATCTTTGCATTATCAGGCATACTGGCCATACTGGTGGCCATGCTCACCGTGGGCGTACAGGCTATGAAAGCGGCCTTTATGAACCCGGTGAAAAGCCTGAAGATGGAGTAATATTTTGATAGCGCTACTAAACATATTTCATGATAAAGAACTATTTCAAAGCTGCCTGGCGTAACCTTATCCGCAGCAAAGCATTTTCCGCCATTAACATACTGGGAATGGCGCTGGGTATGGCCTGCAGCCTGCTGATCATACTATGGGTACAGGACGAGCGCAGCGTGGATAAATTTCATGCAAATGGCGCACAGCTGTACCAGGTATATGAGCAGCTGCATCACGAAGGCCAGACAGATGGCGGTTATCTTACGCAAGGGCCGCTGGCTGCCGGGTTAAAAAAAGAGATCCCGGAAATACAGTATGCCGCAGGGTTTGAGCAATATCCGCCACTGGTGTTCCAGGCGGGGGATAAGACCATAAAACAGGAAGGCGCTTATGCCGGGGCCGATTTTTTCCGCATGTTCAGCTATCCCCTGTTACAGGGCGATGCCCAAACAGCGCTAAGCAAACCCGGTGGTATTGCTATTTCCCGTAAGATGGCCAACCTGTTCTTTGGCAGTGTTGAACAGGCCATGGGCAAAACTATCCGCTATGAGAACAAAGAAGACCTGCTGGTAACAGCGGTATTTGAGATACCCGCCAACTCCTCCCGCCAGTTTGATTACCTCCGCAACTGGGAAGATTTTACCCGGGATAATGCCTGGGCAAAGACCTGGACCAGTACCAGCCCGCATACTTTTATCCAGCTGCAGCCCACGGCTGATGCGGATAAGGTGGGGCGGCGGATAAAAGACTTCATTTACCACTACCGGGATAAAGACCCAGCCTATTTTACGGAACTGGGCCTGCAGCCCTATGGCGATCAATACCTGCATGCTACTTTTAAAGAAGGCATCCCCGCCGGCGGACGTATTGAATACGTACGTCTTTTTAGCATATTAGCCGTGTTTGTGCTGCTGATAGCGTGTATCAATTTCATGAACCTGTCTACCGCCCGCTCTACAGAAAGGGCCCGGGAGGTAGGCGTACGCAAAGTAGTGGGCGCAGGCCGCGGCATGCTCATAGGGCAGTTTATTGGGGAGGCGTTGCTACTCACCTCGTTTGCCATGCTCATTGCCTTTCTACTGGTAGCGCTGTCTTTGCCTGCCTTTAACCAACTTACCGGCAAACAGCTTTTGTTACCTGTGGGACAGCCTGCTTTCTGGGGCGTGCTCATTGGGCTGTTATTGCTAACCGGGTTTATAGCAGGCAGCTATCCGGCGCTATTCCTGTCATCCCTGCATCCCATACGGGTACTGAAAGGCACGCTGCGCTTCAGCAAAGGCGGGGTTTATTTCAGGAAAGGCCTGGTGGTATTCCAGTTTGCGTTGTCCATCATCCTCATTGTTGGTATGATCGTTATATACCAACAGATGCAGTACGTGCAAAACAAAAACCTGGGCTATAACCGGGAGAACCTGGTATACATTCCGCTGGAAGGGGAATTGATCTCCAAATACCCGTTGTTCAAAGCGGAAGCAGCTAACCTGCCGGGCATTGTAAGCATTACCAAGATGAAGGAAACACCTACGGTAATAGGCCATCATAAAAACGGTATGCACTGGGCAGGTAAAGATCCCAACCTTACGGTATCCTTTGCGGATGCGGCGGTAGGATATGATTTTGTACAAACGCTGCACCTGCGGTTAAAGGATGGGCGCGATTTTACCAAAACATTTGGCACGGACACGGCAGGGTACCTGCTAAATGAAGCCGCGGTAGCAGTAACCGGATATGAAAATCCGGTAGGGCAGCCGTTCTCTTTAGACGGTAAAGACGGGATCATTATAGGCGTACTGAAAGACTTTCATTTCACCTCCATGCATGAGGCCATAGAGCCGCTGGTGATCCGGTTTGATGAAAACCAGAAATGGGGCACCATACTGGTGCGCACAGCTGCCGGCAGAACGGCCACCGCTATTGCCGGTTTGGAGAAACTATGCAAAACGCTGAATCCTACTTTTCCTTTCAGCTACCAGTTCTCTGACGAAGCGTATAATAAACTCTATAAAAGCGAACAGATCGTAAGCACGCTGACCAACTATTTTGCCCTGCTGGCGATCTTTATTTCGTGCCTGGGGCTGTTTGGACTGGCCACTTTCTCCGCCGCACAACGCACTAAGGAGATAGGCGTGCGAAAGGTGCTGGGGGCTACGGAAGCTAATATCGTTACCCTGCTGGCCGGTAATTTCCTGCAACCGGTACTGCTGGGCATGCTGATCGCTTTCCCGGTTGCCTGGTGGACAATGAGCCACTGGCTACAGGATTTTGCCTATAAGATCCATATGGAATGGTGGATGCTGGCGATGGCCGGGGCGGTGACCATTGGTATTGCCTTGCTGACGGTAAGCCTGCAGAGTATTAAAGCCGCGTTCCTGGACCCGGTAAAGAGCCTCCGGTCGGAATAAAGGGGCCTTTACCTGGATATTTATCCAACCATTCTTAGTTCCTGTTAAATAATTTGCAATAGCTGCATAGCCCTCTTTAACATCCTCTAATTATTGCTGCCCGGTCTTACTGAAAGCCGGGCAGTACCTATTTTCGTACCTTGCAGGGTAGGCCATAGGGCTTACCGGAAAACTGATATTATGTCTTATACACCACAACATAAAGTACGGATCGTAACAGCAGCTTCCTTATTTGACGGCCATGATGCGGCCATTAACATCATGCGGCGCATTATGCAATCCAAAGGCGCCGAAGTGATACACCTGGGGCATAACCGCTCCGCGGCAGAGATCGTGGACTGCGCCATACAGGAAGACGCCCAGGGCATTGCCATCACCTCTTACCAGGGCGGCCACGTAGAATTCTTTAAATACATGTATGACCTGCTGCAGGAAAAAAGCTGCGGGCATATTAAGATCTTTGGCGGCGGCGGCGGCACCATACTGCCCACTGAAATAGAAGAGCTGCATGCCTATGGCATTACCCGCCTGTACTCCCCGGACGATGGCCGGCATATGGGACTGGAGGGGATGATAGAAGATGTAATACGTCAGTGCGATTTCCAGACCGTGCCTGTGTTGAACGGGCAGCTGCAGAAACTGGCGGACAAACAATACAAGATCATTGCGCAGGCCATTACCATTGCGGAAAATGACCAGTTGCCGGAATGGGCGCCAGAAGCCTCCGCCAACACGGCCGTACTGGGTATTACCGGTACTGGGGGCGCGGGCAAAAGCAGCGTAACGGATGAACTGGTACGGCGGTTCCTGCATAATTTCGAGGATAAGACCGTAGCCGTTATATCCGTAGACCCTTCCAAGAAAAAGACCGGGGGCGCGCTGCTGGGCGACCGCATCCGCATGAACTCCATCCACCACCCCAGGGCTTATATGCGCTCCCTGGCCACCCGCGAAAGCGATAAGGCCATCAGCGAACATATACAGGAAGCAGTAGATATCTGTAAACATGCCGGCTTTGACCTGATCATACTGGAAACCTCCGGCATTGGACAAAGCGATACCGCTATCACTGATCATTGCGATGTATCCCTGTATGTAATGACGCCGGAATACGGCGCCGCTTCCCAGCTGGAGAAGATCAATATGCTGGACTATGCGGATACCATTGCCATTAACAAATTTGATAAAGCCGGCGCACTGGATGCTCTGCATGATGTGCGCAAACAGTATAAACGCAATCACAGCCTGTGGACGGCTAGGGACGAAGACCTGCCGGTAGTAGGCACCATTGCCTCCCAGTTCAATGACGCGGGTATCAACCAGCTGTTTGAAAAGGTGATGCATGTGATCGAAGAGAAGAAAGGCATCACCTTTGGTACGCTTGCCCATGAGCGCCCCAAGGATACCACCACTAAATCGCAGATCATTCCGCCGGCCCGCGTACGCTATCTTTCAGAGATCACAGAAGCGATACATGATTACGGCAAATGGGTAAATGAGCAATGCGCCCTGGCCAGCCAGCTCTATCAGCTGGAAGGCGTGCTGGCCATTAAAGACCTGAAAGGCAAGGAAGAGCTGCTTAATATTCAGCAACACCTGCAGCAACAACTCCACGCCTCCTGTCAGCAGCTGATCAGCAAGTGGCCGGCGCTGCAGCAACAATACAAGGCAGACCACTATGAGTTCCAGGTAAGGAATAAAGTGATCAAACTGCCTTTGTTTACAGAAAGCCTCTCCCACTCCCGCATACCCAAGGTAAGCCTGCCACAGTATAAGGACTGGGGCGATATACTGCGCTGGCAGCTAACGGAAAACCTGCCGGGCGAGTTCCCTTATGCCGCCGGCGTATTTCCGCTGAAACGGGAGGGCGAAGACCCTACCCGTATGTTTGCCGGAGAAGGCGGACCGGAACGCACCAATAAACGTTTCCACTATGTATCCCTGGACCAGCCGGCAAAACGACTGAGCACCGCGTTTGACAGCGTTACGCTGTACGGGGAGGATCCTGCCTACCGGCCGGATATCTATGGTAAGGTGGGCAACTCCGGCGTAAGCATCGCTACGGTGGATGACGCCAAGAAGTTATACAGCGGCTTTGACCTCTGCGATCCCAAGACCTCCGTATCCATGACGATCAACGGACCGGCGCCTATCATACTGGCGTTCTTTATGAATGCCGCCATTGATCAGCAGTGTGAAAAATACATTGCAGAAAACGGGTTAACGGAGCAGGTACAGGCACGTATCAAAGAGAAATTCAAGGCCTATCCCCTGCCGCATTATAACGGCGATCTGCCAAAAGGCAATGATGGCCTGGGCCTGCAATTGTTAGGCATTGCCGGCGATGAAGTGCTGGAGCCGGCAGTATATGAAAAGATAAAAGCCCATGCTTTAAGCACGGTACGCGGCACCGTGCAGGCAGATATCTTAAAAGAAGATCAGGCGCAGAACACCTGTATCTTCTCCACAGAATTTGCATTGAAGCTGATGGGGGATGTGCAGGAATATTTCATTGGGCAGCAGGTACGCAATTTTTACTCCGTAAGTATATCCGGTTACCATATTGCAGAAGCCGGGGCCAACCCCATTACCCAGCTGGCCTTTACGCTGGCCAACGGTTTTACTTATGTGGAGTATTACCTGAGCCGGGGCATGCAGATAGATGATTTTGCGCCCAACCTCTCCTTCTTCTTCAGCAACGGTATGGACCCTGAGTATGCCGTAATAGGCCGCGTAGCCCGCCGTATCTGGGCCAAAGCCATTAAGTATAGATACAAAGGCAATGACCGCTCACAGAAGCTGAAATACCATATACAAACCTCCGGGCGCAGCCTGCATGCGCAGGAGATAGATTTTAACGATATCCGCACCACGCTGCAGGCGCTGTACGCTATTTACGATAACTGTAACTCCCTGCATACAAATGCCTATGACGAGGCTATCACTACGCCCACGGAAGAAAGCGTACGCCGGGCTATGGCCATTCAGCTGATCATCAACCAGGAATTGGGCACCGCTAAGAATGAGAACCCCATACAGGGATCATTCTTTATAGAAGAGCTGGCAGACCTGGTAGAAGAAGCGGTGCTACTGGAGTTTGACCGCATTACAGAGCGCGGCGGTGTGCTGGGCGCTATGGAGCGGATGTACCAGCGTAATAAGATCCAGGAAGAAAGCCTGTATTATGAATCCTTAAAACACGAAGGCAAATTCCCTATCGTAGGCGTAAATACTTTCCTGAATAAAAACGGTTCTCCTACTATCATACCCGCAGAAGTGATACGCTCTACCACTGCGGAGAAAGAGTTCCAGATCACTACTTTGCAAGCCTTCCAGGAACGGCATGCGGCCAAAAGCAGCGCAGCGTTGAAGCAACTGCAGCAAGTGGCTATCAATAACGGTAACCTGTTTGCGGAGCTGATGGAGACGGTGAAACATTGTTCCCTGGGACAGATCACGCATGCATTGTACGAAGTGGGCGGGCAGTACAGGAGGAGTATGTGACGAAATAACTTTCCCTTGCACAAACATGTTGCACAAGGGAAAGTAGAATAACAAGACTCTGCAAAATTGCGGAGAAGACCCGCAGTTTTCACGACGTGGAATTATAAACAGCTATATGTGTTGTTCTTAAAATCGATTGATCTGGTTGCACTAAAATAATGCGGTAAATAACTTTATTGTTCTAATAGCGTCTTCTGGTTGAGCATCACGGATTAAACAAAAAGGTTCTAAGTTTTCAAAAAAGATGAATAAACAAGTTTGTTTAAAACGATTCAGAGTTTGGTTTAGTCACTTCGAAAATAGGTCCCACTGGTATCTAAACAAGTGGTGTGTAACTGCTACACAATCTTAGCCTAAATTTTTGTTAAAAAAAAACATTTGGCTGTATTTTTTTTAAGCGTACATGTTACGCTTTTCTGTACAAGGCCATCACAGTCATGGCTCCTTTAGCAGGGCCTGCCAGTCAGAAACCAATACCAAAGTACCTTCTCTTACGCTGATCAAACTTTTCGAAATTGAATTTATAGAGGCGGGCCGGGCGGTGTTTTACATCTTTTTCATCTTCATTCAGGTCCACCAGCAGGTCCATGGAAAGGAACTTTTTACGGAAGTTGCGCCGGTCCAGCTTTACATCCAGTATAGCTTCGTATAGGTTTTGCAGTTCGCGGAGGGAGAATTTTTTGGGGAGCAGGTTAAAACCCACGGGCTGCTCTATCACTTTATGTTTTAGCCGTTCGTAGCAGCTGAGCAGGATATCCTGGTGGTCAAAGGCCATATCCTTTACATCCTTAACTGCATGCCATTGCAATTCGTTGCTATGTTTGCGCAATATGTTTTGCTCTATGTTCACAAGCGAGTAGTAAGCAACGGTAATGACCCGGCCTGCGGGATGGCGGTGTACAGCGCCAAAGGTATGCACCTGTTCCATATACACCTGATCCAGGCCGGTACGGGATTTCAGGATACGGTAGGCGGCTTCGTCCAGCTCTTCTTCCGGGCGTACAATATCGCCCAGCAGCGACCATTGCCCCTTGAATTCATTCAGATCAGACTTTATCAGCAATACTTTCAGCTCGTCATCATCGAAGCCGAAGATCACGCAGTCTACTGATATAGCCATCTTAAAATAGTGCTGGATCTCGGTATAGTGCACATTGATGTTCTTTGCCTGCATAAGCTATTATAAACGTGGAATAATAAAACGTGTAACAGTGTATCAGTTCTCGCAGGATGGCCAAAACGCAAAAAAGATGCTAAAAAGTTAGCATCTTTTTCTGTAAAAAGATCAAAGCAGGGCTTATTTATTTTGCCTTGCTTATGTTATAGACTTGTTCTCCGCCGCTAAAAGTGGCCATTACTTTGGTCTTAAGCAGGTCTTCAAAGGGCACCTTCATCAGGTCTTTATCGAGTATCACCAGATCCGCCAGCTTACCGGGTTCCAGGCTACCGCGGTTGGTCTCTTCAAAGCAGCCTTTGGCAGCCCATAAGGTAATGCCTTGTAAGGCCTGTTGCCGCGTTAATGCATTTTCGTGCTGGAAGCCGCCGGCAGGATAACCTTTGGCGTCTACGCGGGCCACGGCCGCCAGGAAGGTCTTGAGCGGGCTAATGTCCTCTACGGGAAAGTCTGTGCCAAGCGGCAGCCAGCCATTCTGTTGCAACAGCTGCTGGTTGGCATAGGCATGTTTAATACGTTCCGACCCCAGGCGCTCGCCGGCCCAGTACATATCTGAAGTGGCGTGTGTAGGCTGTACGGAGGGTATAATGCTGTAATGGCCAAACATGGCCATATCTTCCGGGTTCACCACCTGCGCATGTTCTATACGCCAGCGGCGGTCGTTCTTACCTTTCAGCACTGCGCCGTATATACGCAGGATCTCGCGGTTGGCAGAGTCGCCAATGGCATGGGTGCACAGCTGGAATTTTGTGTTGATGAGCTGTGCGGCTTTGGCGGCAAAATAGCTGCTATCCTTCAGGAGAAAACCTTTCCATCCTGGTTTGTCCGTATAGTCATGCAGCAGGCATGCCCCACGTGAGCCCAGGGCGCCATCCGCATAACATTTAAAGCCGGCTATATTCAGATAATCTGTATGGTAGGGGCCTTTAGGCAGAAAGTAGTCATAATTCTCCTGGTTATCGCTTAACAGCACGTATAAACGCATTTTAAACAGGTGTTGCTTTTGCAGGCTGTCAATGAACAGGGCCTCCTGCTTCATGATGCCGCAATCTGCTATGGTGGTGAGGCCTGCCGCAAAACAATTGGCCGCGCCATCCTGCAGGGCTTTCTGGAAGTAAGCCGCCGTAGGATGCGGTACCGTGCCCTGTACCAGCCGCACCGCATTATCTATGAGTATGCCGGTAAGCTTACCGTTCTTTGTTTCAATCACGCCGCCGGTAAGGGTTTGTCCGGGTTTTACGCCGGCAGCGTCCAGGGCGGCCTGGTTGGCAATAGCGGCATGGCCATCTACCCTGCCCAATAATACCGGCGTATTGGGGAACAGGCTATCCAGCCGGGTCTTATCCGGGAAATTCTTTTCCGGCCAATCGTTCTGGTCCCAGCCGCGGCCCAGGATCCACTCCCCCGGTTGCAGCTGGCGGCTGCCGGTAAATGCCTTTACGCGGTCAATAACGTCCTGCCAGCTTTGGGTACCTACCAGCTCCACTTGTTGCAGACCAAGGCCGTATTGTACAAAATGCGCATGGGCGTCTATAAAACCGGGATATATAAATTGGCCGGCGGCATCCTGTACCTGCGGGGCCGTATATTGCTGCAGGATTTCCTGGTCCGTACCCAGGGCTACTATCTTACCGCCGCTTACCGCCACGGCCTGCGCCTGGCTGAATGCACTATCAACGGTATAGATAACGGCGTGATGGATGATGAGATCTACTTTTTGTTTGGTACTACAGCTCCAGCAGAGGAGGGCGATACAGCAAGCTGGTAATAATTGTTTCATGGGAGAGTATTATGTATAAAGATTAAATTTACACACAGTTATTGAATAATTATGTACACGAAGGAACTAGAATTAACCCTTGCCAAACTGGCGAAAGAGCTGCTGGCCAAGCTGGCTAAACAGCTGCTGCTGAATAATCCCGAGGAGACAATGGAAGCGCTGCAACGCGTGATCCGTTATAATGACTGGCGCTACTATGTACAGAGCGATCCTGTGCTGAGCGATTATGAATATGACCAGCTGTTTGCCTGGCTCAAACAACTGGAGCAGGAGAACCCGCACCTGGTAAGCGCAGACTCCCCTACCCAAAAAGTAGCGCAGGGCCTTGCCGCTGCCGCTACCCCCACTGCTGCCGGCAAAGCGCCGGAAGGCGCCACCAAGGCATTCCCCACCGTACAGCACCTGGTGCCTATGCTGAGCCTTGATAACTCCTATAATGCAGATGACCTGGTAGACTGGGACCGCAAGGTGCGGGAACAATCCGGCCTTACGGATATTGAATACTGTATTGAGCCCAAGTTTGACGGGGCCAGTATCTCCCTGATCTACGAGAACGACAAGATCACACGGGGCGCTACCCGTGGCGACGGCGTGGCCGGGGAAGATATTACGGTGAACATCCGCCAGATAAAATTCATTCCTGATACAGCGAATTTTAGCAAATACGATATCCAGACCATAGAGATCAGGGGCGAAGTGCTGATCAACAAGGATACTTTCAAGGCCTTTAACGATCAGCGCGCGGCTAATAACCTGCCGCCACTGGCTAACCCCAGGAATGCCGCTTCCGGCTCCCTGCGGATGGTAGATCCTAAAGAGGTGGCCAAACGCGGCCTGGAAGCTTTTGTATATCATATGAGCTACCATGTGATGGAACGCGGCAAGGAAGAGCCTAAGGAGATACTGACCCATAGCAATACGCTCGACATGTTGTCTAAACTGGGTTTCCGCAGCCCGGCCAAAGAAAAGAAAGTGGTAAAAGGCATACAAGCGGTAGTAGACTATTGCCATGCCTTTGAAACAGAAAGGGATAACCTGCCTTATGAAATAGACGGCATGGTGATAAAAGTGAATGATTATGCCCTGCAGGATAAACTTGGTATGACCACGCACCATCCCCGCTGGGCCATGGCCTATAAATTCAAGGCAAGACAGGCTACCAGCAAGCTGCGTAAAGTAGAGTTCCAGGTGGGCCGTACCGGCTCCATTACGCCGGTGGCCAAGATAGATCCTGTGCCCATTGGCGGGGTAACGGTAGGCTCTATATCCCTGTTCAATGAAGATGTAGTACGGGAAAAAGACCTGAAAATAGGCGATACCGTACTGGTAGAAAGGGCAGGCGATGTGATCCCCTATATCGTTAAATCTGTAGCGGATCTGCGCGACGGTTCTGAGCAGGATATTGTATTCCCTACCAACTGCCCTGTTTGTAACAGCAAACTGGAAAAGCCGGAGGGGGAAAGCGTGTGGCGCTGTCCCAATATTAACTGCGAGGCGCAGGTAATAGAACGGATGATCCATTTTGTGAGCAAAGACGCCATGGATATACGCAGCCTGGGCGAAAGCAATGTACGCAAGTTCTATAGCCTGGGGCTCATGAAAGATATTCCCGGCATTTATGAGCTGGATTTTGGTAAACTGGAACAGCTGGAAGGTTTTGGCAAAAAATCATTGTCTAACCTGCAGGCGGCCATTGAGCAATCCAAAGCCCAGCCCTTACACCGCCTTATATTTGGCCTGGGTATCCGTTATGTAGGGGAAACCACCGCTAAAACACTGGCCAATGCCATCCATCACCTGCTGGACTATAAGGGCTGGACGGCAGAGCAATTATTAGAGCTGGAAGATATAGGCCCCAAAGTGGCCGGCTCCATCAGCCAGTTCTTTGCCAATGCAGATAATATAGCCGTACTGCAAAAGCTGGAATCGCTGGGCGTGAACCTGCGTAATAACAAATCCACACAGGAAACCGGCGGCAGCCTGGATGGGCAAACCTTCCTGTTCACCGGCACGCTGACCAAACTGAAACGCAGCGATGCAGAAGAGCTGGTAGAGCAGCAGGGCGGCAAGATCCTGAGCGGCGTAAGCAGCAAGCTTAATTACCTGGTAGTAGGCGAAGAGGCGGGCAGCAAGTTGGAAAAGGCCAAAAAGATCAATACCATCCGGATACTAACAGAGGATGAGTTTATAAAACTGGCGAACATTACTATTTAAGATCAGCAATGGACGATACTTATTTTATGCAACAGGCGCTGAAAGAAGCGCGGAAAGCTTTTGACGATGGCGAGGTGCCGATAGGCGCCGTAGTAGTGGCGAACAAACAGGTAATAGGCAGGGGTTATAACCAGGTAGAGCGGCTGAATGACTGTACCGCACATGCGGAAATGCTGGCATTAACAGCAGCATTCAATCACCTGGGCGCTAAATACCTGATGGACGCTACCTTGTATGTTACGCTGGAGCCCTGCCTGATGTGCGCCGGCGCATTGTACTGGAGCAAGATAGGGCGCATAGTATATGCTGCGCGGGATGATAAACACAGTTACCGGCGCTCTACGGGAGAGCAATCTCCCTTTCATCCCAAGACCAAGCTGGAACAAGGACCCGGCGAAACAGAGAGCCTGCAGCTGGTAAAGGCTTTCTTTGAACAACGGAGAAAATTATGATAAGCTGACGATCGTCAGCATAAAACAAAACAGGCTGTATCGTAGTGATACAGCCTGTTTTGTTTTATACGTTTGTTACGATCTATTTCTTTGGTTCCATCAGCTTATTCAAACCCATCATCTGCTGCATGGAATGTTCCATACCTTCTGATGAACCATCGAGGAAGATGATATTGCCTTTGCCATTTTCCGCAAAATGTTTAATAGCTTCTGTCCACATGGAGAACAGGATCACGGAAGTATCCAGGTTGGCCTGCTGCATTTCTTTAGCCGCCATAGACATACCCTTGGCCACCTCTTCGCGGAACAGGGCCACACCCATACCACGCAGCTGGGCTGCCTGTCGTTCTGCTTCTGCGGCAATCTTAATAGCATTACCTTCCGCCTCTGCGGCTTTGGTTTTGGTGATAAGCAGCGCCTGACCTTCGTTCTCTGCCGCTGCCTTCAGGTTATTGGAGGCCACCACCTGCGCCATGGATTTCATGATGGCGTCATCGAAGGTGATATCGTTCATTTGCAGATCCAGCAGGTGGTAACCCCAGCCTTCCAGGGTCTTGTCGATCTGCTCCTTTACGTTCTCTGTGATCTCGCGGCGCAGGCCCAGTACTTCTGACTGGCGCTTGGTAGCTACATAACCACGGATAGAGCCTTCGATGGTGCGTATAAGCGCCTGCATGAAACTACGCTCATCCATAAACTTAAACGCTACGTTCTTGATGGTCTCTTCTTCCTGGTTCCAAACGGCGTATAACAGCATGGCCTTAAAATATACGTTAGCCTGGTCTATGGTAATAGCCTGGAATTCCAGCTCCACGGAACGGTTCTGGATGGATACCCGTTTGAAGATCTTTTCAATTAACGGGATCTTAAAATTAAGACCAGGGAACAGGATGCGGTTATACTTACCGAAGATGGTAGTTACTGCAATGCTACCTTGCTGTACGGTAACAAAAGAAGAAAAAACAACCCAAAGGATGAGGAGTATAACCGGAATTAATACAAAATTTTGCATGTCAGGTTCTTTAGGGATTAAAATTCAAGGTATAAATATAGTTAAAATCCTGAATGCATATATTAAGAGAAGACAAACAATGGATGCGCTGAGTTAAAAGGACAACGAATGAAGAATTGAATAATGTTAAGTTGGTATACCAGGGGTGCTTTTTTTCTGGCTGTCAGGGAGGTACGGGCATATAGACGATATAATCACTTCACTAAAATAGTGGTGTTTATTTGGGCTTCAAATACCCAAGCTTGGGTATTTTTCTCAAAAAAATGTTAAAACGGGGGACTATTGCAGACCGGCTTTCCGGGCCAGTGTAACCAGTTCCGTGGTATTGCGGACCTTTAATTTGAGACGGATATTCTTACGGTGTGTTTCTACCGTATAACGGCTAAGGTTAAGCTGTTCCGCGATCTCTTTATTGTTAAGGCCCCGTACGGCCAGCACCATTACATCCTTTTCACGGGCGGTGAGCTTATGCAGGAGGGATTCGTTCTGGCGGCGTAACACCTCTCCCATGGCGTCAGCAAGCTGGGCATGGGTATCTGTGGTCATGGTAAGGTCCAGGAAGGCACAGATCACCTCCTTGACACCGCCCTGCTCATCGCGGTTAAAGGGCATGGCCAGGCCTATGAGCCAGTGCCATTCCTGGCGGCCTTTACGGCGTATACGGGTTACCCCGCCAAAGGTTTCTTTATTATCCTTAAAAGATTGCAGGGCTATGCTGGTAAGCCCGTAATCATCCGGGTGAATGAGCTGACGGAAGAACTCCGGCCCAAGGGCCTTCATTTCCTGTAATGAGAAGCCGGTTATATGCTCCATGCTATGATTGCACCAGCTGATAGTATCGCGATTGGGGTCTGCGGTATAAAGCATGGCCGGTATGTGATGCAGAATGGTTTCCAGCCACTGTATGCGCTCCTTTAGTAGTTCATGCTCCTTTTGCAGGGCTGCGAGGGATAACTCTGGTTTCCGGCCCGCGTCTTCTGTCTGCATACGTAATAGTTTTAAACAAACAATAGTGAAAATCCGTTGCTACGCCTCAGTACATACGAAATAATCCGCATATGAAAAGCTGTTGCAACACTTATCTGTAAATTTAGAATAAAATCCTATATGAGCAAGTTAATTTGTAGGGGGTAACCCGGTTTGATATTTCCCATATTAGACAGTAAATTTGGGACCCGTAATAAATACTCTATTACTTAACCATAAAAAAATTGAGTTATGGCATTTACACTTCCGAACTTACCGTACGCTACAGACGCATTGGAGCCGCATATTGATAAAACCACCATGGAGATCCACCATGGCAAACACCATCAGGCTTATGTAGATAACCTGAATAAAGCGATCGCTGGTACTGAGCATGAAAATAAATCCCTGGAAGAGCTGGTAGCAAGCGCCGGCAAGATCAGCCCTGCTGTTAGGAACAATGGCGGCGGTCACTGGAACCACAGCTTCTTCTGGCAGATCCTGGGCCCCAATGCAGGCGGCGAGCCCAAAGGCGCGCTGGCCGATGCTATTAAGAGCACTTTTAACTCTTTTGACGAGTTCAAGGAAAAGCTGAACGCTGCGGGCGCTACCCGTTTTGGTTCCGGCTGGGCCTGGCTGATCGTAAAGGATGGCAAACTGGAGGTAACCTCTACCCCTAACCAGGACAACCCGCTGATGGACGTTGCTGAAGTAAAAGGCACTCCCATCCTGGGCGTTGACGTTTGGGAACATGCTTACTACCTGAAATACCAGAACCGCCGCCCGGAATACCTGAAGGCTTTCTGGAATGCTGTTAACTGGGATGTGGTTAGCAAACATTATGAAGCAGCGAAGAAATAAGCTGTTAGCTTATGCAAATAAAAAAAGAGCCCTGTTAAATAACAGGGCTCTTTTTTTATTGCTTCAAACTTTGAAAGCGCTTACTTGATCTCTTTTATCTTCATGTTCTTGAACCATATTTCGCTGCCATGATCCTGGAGGTCTATATGGCCTTTCTTGGTTTTGCCGTAGTTCTTGGCGTCTTTCCATTTGCCGGTCTCTTTCAGCTTTTTCCATTCCGGAGAACCAAAAGTATATTCTGCGGTCTTCTGACCATTGAGCCAATGCTCTACATGGCCTTTGTTCACCACTATACGGGTATGGTTCCATTCGCCAATGGGATTAGCGGCTGCTACCAGCGGGCCGCCCATGGCGTAGTTGGCGCCGGTCTTCTGCCAGTCTTCCAGCTTCTCCGGGAAGTCCTTGTCGTCTATCATCTGGTATTCCGGACCGCTCAGGTAAGCGGCGTCTTCATCTTCTGAAGCCAGGTAGATAAGGCCGCTGTTGCCCTTAGGGGTCAGCTTCCAGTCTGTTTGCAGCTCAAAGTTCTCGTAGGTATCGTTGGAGGTAAGATCCGCCCTTTTATCGCTTTTATCCTTTTCGCTACCCATGCAGTGCAGGGTACCGTTTTCCGCAGTCCAGCTATTGGAGGTCTTGCCTTTATAGATATGCCAGCCGTCCAGGTTCTGGCCATTGAACAGCAGTTTCCATCCCTCCGCCTTTTCAGCATCGGTGAGGGTGTTGGCGGTTGAATCTACCTCGCTGGTAGCGGGTGTTGCAGCCGCAGCGGTATCAGCAGTCACCACCGTAGAATCAGCTGTATTTTCATTTGTAGGCGCATTACCACATGACATCGCAAACACTGTTAGCGCAGACAATGCCGGCACAAATAATTTTCTCATGGTGTTTTCTTTTTTAATTACTTGATCTGTTTTAATTGTTGCGGATCCCACTGCATGATCTTATTCTGGAAATAGCTATCATTACACAGCAGGGCAGGCGCAGCGGCGCGGTAGCCAAACAGCGCATCTTCATGCACTTTACCACCGGTACGCATGGCATTGAACAGGTTATAGAAGTGATCGAAATGCGCGCCTTTGTAGCCCTCTTCTGCTACATACTCCAGCTTATCCGGCGGCAGCATATCTTTTCTTTCGTACACGTATTGTTTAGAGGCATCAGCGGTTTTATTGCCCTGCGCCAGCGGATCATTGGCATCTACTTCGTGCTTGTTACGGTACAGGGTCACTTTATCCCATTCTACGGTCATAGAGCCTTCACTGCCTACCATACGCAGGTAGTTGGTGCCACCGGTGCCATCTACAAAGTTTACGCGTAGTGACAGGTTAAAGGCAGGGTGTGCCGCTGTTTCCGGGTAATCGAACATACCCAGCATAATATCGGGCACTTCGCGGCCATCTTTCCAGTAGCGCAGGCCACCGGTAGCCATGATCTTATTAGGCCCTATGGAGCCGGTTACAAAGTGCAGGCTGGAGAACAGGTGTACAAACAGATCGCCGGAAACGCCGGTACCGTAGTCCCTGTAGTTACGCCAGCGGAAAAAACGCAGCGGGTCAAACTCGCGTTTAGGCGCGTGTGCCAGGTAAGCGTCCCAATCTACTGTTTTGGGAGACGCATCTGCCGGGATGGGATACTGCCAGGCGCCGGTAGGCGACATACGGGCCCAGAAACCTTCTGCATAATTGAGCTTGCCGATAGCGCCATCCTTTAACAGCTGGCGGGCCTTCTCATTACCCAGTGAGCTCATGCCCTGGCTACCCACCTGGAATACCACCTTGCCATTCTTCTGCTGGGCTTCCACCACGGCGGGGCCTTCTGTAATGTCGTGCACCATGGGTTTTTCGCAATACACGGATTTGCCTTTGTTCATAGCGGCCACAGAGATCTCCCTGTGCCAGAAGTCCGGCGTGGCAATGATCACGGCGTCTACATCCTTCCGCTCCAGGATCTCGCGATAGTCGCGGGTGGTGTAGATATCGCTGCCCCATTTCTTTTTTGCGCCCGCCAGGCGGCCGTCATACAGGTCGCAGGCAGCAATGAGCTTAGCGCCCGGTACGGTGATAGCGGTATTGGTATCTGCGGTGCCCATACCACCAGCGCCTATGAGCGCTACCTGTATCTGGTCATTGGCGCTGTATTTTTCATTACTGCGCGATAATGATTCCAGGTTACGTTTCTTGTCTGCCGCGGTAATGATACTGGGAAACAAAGACGCTCCCACTACTCCCTTAGCTATCTTACTAATGAAGCCACGACGTGAATCCTGATTTGATCTTGGCATGCTTATCCAGGTTAAGTTTTAGTATGAATTGACGAATAACATTGACTGCTAGTACATTGTCAATTTATAATTAAAAAAACGGAAATCATAATTTTTTCAGCAACAGTGTTGCTATTACCGGCAAATGGTCTGATGCATACCGTTCCGGGATTGCCTGGTGGTCCAGTACTTTAAAGGCCCCTGCAGGCTTAAAAGCTACCAGGTCTATGGTACGGTTTGGATGCTCTACCGGGATGGTAAACGGGCAGCTATCGCAGGTGCGCGTAAAAGCGCTATCCAGCACCTGTATGGCCGGGCTGCCGGGTTTGGCGTTAAAATCCCCCGCCAGTATTACGGGCATTCCGGCCTTGCTCAGTATGCCGGCAATGGCGCGTACCTGCAGTAAACGGTTGGTATCCGGCCTGGTTACATCCAGATGGGTGCTGGCCATCAACATCCGCCGCCCGTTCCTGTTCACCGTTACCGTGCATAAGGCGCGGGGCTCTCCTTTAAGCTCCGGCGCGGAGGGTAACTGGTAGGCGTGGCCTTCCAGTATGGGCTCCCGGGATAATACGGCTATGCCATAGTCCCCTCCATCATAGGGAATACCTTTTGCAAAAAAAGCGTGCATGCCTGTGGCTGCTGCCAGCGCCTCTGCCTCGTGCACATTACGGCCGGAGCGGCCCGTATGCACATCCACTTCCTGTAAGGCCACAAAATCCGGGTGTTGCTGGTTAATGACCTTCGCGATGGCGTCCAGGTCAATAAAGTCCTTGCGGGAAGGCGGATTGGCGTGATGGATGTTATAGCTCATTACCCGGATGGTATCTGCCGCCTGGCTGGCAGTTCCGGTGGTGTTTTTGTTAGTGCTGCAGGCTGTCAGTAACAAACCCAGGGCAGCAAGCGTGCGTATCTGTTTCATAAACATGGTATTGTTAAAATACATACAGGGGTTGATCAGGGCTACGCCATTTTTGATCAACCCCTGTTTGCGTGTTTATATACAATTATTTATCATTGCCAGCCCGGGTTCTGTCCCAGTTGCGGGTTACGCTGGAACTGGGTCAATGGTATGGGCCACAGGTAGTTTTTAGGATCCTGGAAGCGCCTGTCTGTATTTACGATCATATAGCCGTTTGCATCCACTTTGAGACTGGCCACATATGGCTGCATATAAGCCGGCAGGAAGGATTTTTTCATGCCTTTCACATCTGCCGCCAGCAGGTTGCCCTGTTTCCAGCGCAGCAGGTCAAAATAACGCTGTCCTTCCAGGGCCAGCTCTACACGCCTCTCGCGGCGGATCTCCTGGCGCAGGTCCATGCCCCAGGCAGCCAACTCAGAGATGATCATGTGGTGCATACCTACCCGGTCCCGCAGCAGATTGATCGAGATATCCAGGTCTGCCTGCGTAAGCTTACCCTGCATTTCGCGGGCTTCTGCATACGTCAGCAACACCTCTGCGTAGCGCATGATATGTATATCGTTAGGATCCTTATTATAGGTGGCCACTGCCGATACCTGCACATATTTGGTAAAGTAATAGCCGGTAGCGGTTACACAACCTTTTTTGTCTGCATTGAATTTGGGCAGGTTGAAGATAGCGGAAGGTTTATCGTCCTGGTCGCCATCATCCTGGCCACCCCATGTAGCGCCCGGCGCCAGGATAGTCTGTGACATGCGGGGATCACGATCCTTAAATACATCGCCATATGCCTGTTGTGCACCTTCATTATACAGAGGGGATTTTTCGATAGGCATACCATCTGTACACAGGTAAGCATCCACCAGCGATTTAGTGGGGCAGAAACGGGCGCCCTGATCCGGTACCTGGCATTCGCGGCTCATATTGTGCATGATCACATCTATGAGGTAGAGTCTTGCCAGCATGGTTTCTTTGTTAACGCCGTTAGACAATTTCCCCTTGTGTGTAAACAGTTCGTTATAACTGTTTGCGCCGCCGCCGGTATATAACTGGTAAACATTCAGGTCCATTACCGCCTTAGCGGCAGCTTCCGCCACATCGTACTTACCGTAGAACAGCGCCACACGTGCTTTCCAGCCCAGGGCGGCGCCTTTTGTAATACGGCCCAGATCTGCCGCCGGGTAGGTAGCAGGCAGTTCTGCAGCTGCGGAATCCAGTTGTTGCAATATAAAGTCCGCCACCTGTGCACGCGGGTTACGCGGACCCATTACCTGCTCGTCTCCAATGTCGATGGTATTGGTGATCAGCGGCACATCCCCAAAGAAGAAGCTGATATAACTGTACAGGAAAGCGCGGAGGAAACGCACCTCGCCGGCATACTGTGCCAGCTTGGCCGGTTGTATTCCCTCGGCCTTCTGATAGTTTTCGAGGAAGTGATTACAGCGGCGGATGCCTGCGTATTGGTTCGCCCATTCTGAGTTAAGGGTGCCCAATGTAAAATCAAAGTTGCCTGTGGCAATGGCCAGGTAATCTGTCATAGGCGGATAAATGGTGTTATCGCCCATATTCTCCATATCTACCACATTCTTTCCTTTCAGGTAATCATAGCAGGCGTTTGCCGCCAGCTTCAGCTGACCTTCCGTTTTCCAGAACTGGTCATTAGGGATGGCATCCAGCGCATCGCGGTCCAGGAAGGTTTTGGAGCAGCCTGCAAGGCCCAGTGCCACTATGCCTGTAATGCTCCATATGGCCATACGTATTGAACGGAATATATGTTGTTGCTGCATGGCAGTGATCATTTAAAGGTTATGTTAAGACCAAATACGAACGTTTTCACCTGCGGATAGCTACCACCGCTGGTGGTAACGGTTTCCGGGTCATACGCGTAGAAGAATTTTGTTTTTGTGAACAGGTTATCCGCGGAAACATAAGCGCGGAGCCTTTCTATGCGCAGCCTGCTGGTCCAGGTGGCGGGCAGGGTATAACCCAGCTGTATATTTTTGAGACGCAGGTAAGCGGCATTTTGTAACCAGTAGCCTGATAGCCTTCCGGAGTTGCGGGTATCCAGGTAGGTGAAGCGGGGATACCAGGCGTCTGTATGCTCCGGCGTCCAGTGATCACGGTGTACTTCCTGGGGGAAGGCGCCATTTGCCTGGAAGGCATGGATACCGATGCCACTGACATACCCGTTACCTTTGCCTACACCCTGTACAAATACGGTGAAGTCAAAATTTTTCCAGGCCACATTACCACGGAAAGAGTAAGTATAACGCGGGAATGCGTTGCCTATTACCGTACGGTCCTTGTCTGCGGTGATCATTTTATCACCGTTCAGGTCGCGGTATTTAATGTCACCGGGGGCTACTTTTCCTTTATCCGCATCAAAGATGGGGAAGTTAGGCGTGAGCTTACCGGTGGTGGGATCCTTTGTGAAATCGCTTTCCTGTGCCAGGCCATCTGTCAGGTAACCATAGAATGCATCTATCGGGTAACCTACCTGGCGTATCTTATCTGCCAGGGTGGGGGGTGCGCCGCCCAGGTTCAGTACTTTGTTCTTTACGTCAGACAGCTGGGCGTTAATCCCGTAGGATACTTCACCTATCTGGTCTGACCAGCCCAGCGCCAATTCCCAGCCTTTGTTAGAGATATCGCCGGCATTCTGGTCCGGAACTTCCAGGCCTAATACATCCGGCTGCGGCACTTTCAGCTGTACATCCATGGTGCGTTTATCAAACCAGTCTGCGGTAACGGAAAGGCGGTTCTTCAGGAAGGCAAGGTCGATACCAACGTTGAACATGTTCACTTTTTCCCAGCGCAGCAGCGGGTTGGCCAGGTTGGTCTGTGCCACGCCCCTTGTGAGGATATTACCTATAGGCATGGTAGCCACACCGGTAAGTACCTGCTGGTAAGGATACCATTCAGAATAAGCGGTTCCATCCGCGCCATATTGGTTACCCAGGCTGCCGTAAGAAACGCGCACCTTACCCTCGTTTAACCAGCGGGACAGGCCTGCATGTTTCATAAAATTTTCCTGTGTAAAACGCCAGCCTGCGGAAGCGGAGGGGAAAGTACCATAACGGCGGTCCTGCTCATAGCGTGAAGAGCCATCGTAGCGTACATTCAGCTCCAGCAGGTATTTTTCGTTAAAGTCATAGTTCACGCGGCCAAACCAGGAACGCAGGGCGTACTGGTAGGCATCGCCCGTGGCATTGGGATTATCAAAGCCCAGGTTAAATACCGGTACATCATCACTGGGAAAATTCTGCTTGCTGGCGTAAAAGGTCTCATACCGGAAAGTTTCCTGTTGGTAGCCTGCCAGTGCCTTGAAATTATGTTTACCCAGGGAAAATGAATAGTTAAGTATACCGGAAATGTTCTGCATACGGCTGGTGATATCCCGCATTTCCAGTTTGTTGCTGGTGGAGTTGGAATACCAGAGCGCGCCGGTTTCCGGGCGGTAGTAGTCTATTTTACGGGTAAAAGTGGACCGCCGCTGGTTAATGATATTGGTGCCGTACTGCCCGGTGAAGTCCAGGTTTTTCCAGATATGCACCTTTGCAGACGCGTTGCCGGTAACTTCCTGTGAGCGGAGATTATTATAACCTCCATCCGTAGCAATGGCTGCAGGATTACTGGAACCGCCGCCATAACCCCACTGACCATTTGTAAACTTCACAGGCGTGAGGGGCGAGATGGTGAGCGTTGAATAGATAGGGCCTGTGTTCTCATCTGTACCGCCGGCTGGCTGGTTCTGCATACGGTCCAGGTAGCCCAGGTTAGCGTCCAGGTCTACAATATTAAACAGGCGCAACGCACTGATGCGCGCCCTCAGGTTATTACGCCAGGCGTTATATTGGTCGCCGGTCACCAGGCCCTTCTGATCCTGCCGGCCAAAAGACAGGTAATAGGTAACATCCTGCCCGCCGCCGTTGAGGCTCAGATTATGCTCCTGCTGCGGCGCTGTATTTTTAAACAGGGCTTTGGGCCAGTTAACATTGGCGAAATAGTTGGGGTCTGTACCGTCTTTTGCTTTCTGGATATCTGCATCGGTAAATGTCTCAGGCAGGCCTACATTGCGCTGGGCCTCATTCAACATTTCCATGTATTCCGTAGAGCCTACCATCTTAGGCAATGAATAAGGCTGCTGTAAACCGTAGTAGCCATTATAGCTTACCGTAGGTTTCTGGTTGCGGCGGCCTTTTTTAGTGGTAACCAGTATAACGCCGTTGGCAGCGCGGGAACCGTAGATAGCAGCGGATGCCGCATCTTTCAGCACAGAAACACTTTCTATATCGCCCGGGTTCAGGAAAGTAATATCGCCCGGTACGCCATCTATCAAAGTAAACGGATCGGCATTATTGGTGGTGCCGGTACCGCGTATACGCATCTTCACCATATTATCCCCGGGAAAACCGGTATTGCTGGTAACGGTCAGGCCCGGCGCTAAACCCTGCAACCCTGCAGTTACCGAGGTAAGCGGCCGGCCGGCCAGCTCCTTCTCCCCTACCTGCGCCACAGCGCCGGTGAGGTTCACTTTCTTTTGTGTACCATAACCTACTACCACTACCTGGTTCAGCTGGCGGGTATCTTCATTCAGCACCACATCTATCTGCTGCTGATCTGCCACAAATACTTCTTTGGAGAGGTAGCCTACATAAGTGAACACCAGTATAGCATTGGCGCCGGTGGTATTGATCTCATACCTGCCATCGGCATCTGTAACGGTGCCATTACCGGTACCCTTTACAGTAACGGTTACGCCTGGCAGGGGCATATTACCTGCGCCCCTTACTATACCGCCGATGCGTTGCATCCGTATGCTGTAAGCATAGGTATCAAAAGCAGTACTGTTTACGGCGCTTATGTTTTGCCCCAGCATCTTTAGCTCACCATCCGGCTGGTCATTGTTCTTACTTTCCGGCGTGTTTCCTTCTTCCTCTTCGCTGGCGGATGAGATAGCGAACTGCTGTGCGGTGATCTGCTTCAGATCCAACCCGTAGGGCTTTATAACGGACAGGAGGGAAGGCACAAATGTTTTCTTTTTGAAATTTTCCTTGCCGGTGTTTATCCTCAGCTGCAGCAATTCTGATCTGCAGATGAAACTTACATCGTGTTGTTTTTCGATATCTGTTAAGATCTCTCCCAGTGTTTGCAGCTGTTTACGCTCCACCTGGTAAGCATAGGCATCACGCACCGGACCGCCGGCCATGGCCAGGTCCTGTGCCTGTAGGGAAGGCCCTATGAGGCAGGCAGCACATAGCAGTGCATAGCCACCTACCGTTTTAAAAGGTACATTTGTCAGCATATCAGGGAATTTTATTTTTTAGTTTTCGGTTGTATAAAGAGTGTGTCTGCTTTCTTATCTATCTGCACATTCAGCGCAAAGGCCAGCGTTTCAAGCAGCAGGTGCTCATCCTTTACGCGCAGGCCACCAGAGAGCTTTTCCTGGGCCAGTTCACTGTTACTGATGCGTACATGATATCCATAGATATCTTCTATATATACCGCCATTTCTTTCAGCGTAACATTCTGCAGTTGCCGTCCTTCTTCTTTCCATACGGCATAGAGGTCTGCATTTACGCGTTTCTTGGTGATCTTATTATCCTTTGCGGAGTACCGTACAAAATCGCCTGGCGCCAGGTAAAACGGGGTTTCCGGCAACTTGCTGAAGCGGATCTTTATTTTACCGGTATTAAGCGTTACGTTGGTAAAAGCGCTTCCTTCCTTTACATTAAAGGAGGTGCCCAGTACATCAATGTCCATATTACCGCTGTGCACAATGAACGCCTGCGCAGGTTGATCGCCGGCTTTTACCTGCTTTATATCAAAGAAGGCTTCGCCTTTTAGCCATACTTCGCGTTGGTCTGCGCCGGACCAGTCCTTACGGAAGGAGATGGCGGCGTTGGCATTCAGGATCACCTCAGAATTATCCGGTAGCGTTATTTTGCGGATGCCATCTGCAAGACCGCTATATTGTATCATTGCAGCCGGTTTCAGCCATAGCTGGCGGCCTGCCAGGGCCATTACGCCGGTTACTACGGCAGCGGCCGCCCACCACCATACTTTGCGCAGGCTTTTCTGTTTTACGACCGGCTGGTGGTCCTGCGGTAAGGCTTCCAACATGGCCAGGTTACGCTGTAATGCCGCTTCCACGGCGGCCGGTGATGGGGTGGTTTCGTTAAACCGCAATCCAATAATAAAGGCGCGCGCTGCCGCTACCTGCTCCTGCCGGTGCGGGTGTGTGGCTATCCAATGCTGCCAGAAGGCCTCGCTTGCTGCATCGGGCGATTTTACCCATTGCAGGAAATAGTCATCCGCAATAAAGTCATTGCTATCGTAGTGATCGTAGTCGTTAGGAAACTCCATTTGTTGTTATTACCCTTACAGGAGTTCCGGGTGATGATTTTTACCCCACGGGATCAGCAGTTTTTTTTAAATAGTTGAAAAATATTTAGAAATGGAGTGGCAGTTAATATGCGAAAACCGCCACAGACGGGGACAGGCGGCAATTTAAAAAGGAAGAAATAATTAGAAATGAAGCGGCAATTGCTGTGCGCAGATCAATACGGACAGCTGCAGGCTGCCCAGTGCGGCAATCAATGGGGCTAAGGTCACCAGGGCCTTTACCAGCGGGGCATTATGGTAAGCATCGCGCAGCATAACAATGGCGCGGGCAACTAATTTATAAGTGGCTTTAACGGATATATTAAGAATACTTGCAATCTCCTCATAGCTCATATCTTCGTAGAAGCGGAAAAAAACGGCTTCTTTCTGGCGCTGGGTTAAATGATGCAGGGCATTATTTAATACCGTTACCTGCTCCAGTTGTTCTTCTATGGCTACCCGCTGCTGTTCTGCGGAGATCTCCAGGTCAAACGCATAACCATCTGCAAGTATATGATCTTCCCTGTTCCTTCTATATTGCGCCAGTAATTTTAAGAGATGATGACGGAAAGAAACAAAGAGGTAACTCTTTAATTCCCGCACTGCGAGCAGCTTTTCGCGGTTGGTCCAGAAACGCACAAAGATCTCCTGTATACTGTCCTCTATGAGGGCAGCATCTACTGTGAACTTACAACCATAATTGTACAACCGGGGATAATACAACTTATAGATATGTGCGTAAGCAGCCTTATCTCCCTCTTTGCAAGCCTCCCAGATAGCAGGATCTATATGTTGTTGCGTATTCATCACATTGCCAGGAAAAACGTAAAATTATCAATAATGACCTAGCGGCTATGTTATGTTATAATTAAGAAAAATCCGGTCAAAACAGTACAGCCTTTCGTGTATAACGTGAAATCAGGTCCCCTTTTCTGTTTCCAAACTAATAAAAAAAATAGATTTCTAATAGTAAAAAAGAAGGATGCCGCTCCCCTGAAAGATAAACTGGCGCAGGGATGCGGCATCCTTTATATTGTTGTTATAACAGCTTTTGCTTATTGCAGCAGGTGGTGGTAACGATCCGGCGCATGCAGCACTTTTACGGCTTCATTCACCTCGTTATCCCAGGCCAGCGATTTTTCTATGCGGCCTTTCTGCAGGTAGTAGCGGTTCATGATCTCTTCTTCCAACAGGCGTTTGATCTCTGTCTTATTTTTGAGCAGGTCCTGTTTTTTGTCGTGTTTCATTTTTAGCTGCAGGGCTTCAAATTCCTTTGACACGGCATCGTAATACTTCTCTTTGCGGGCGGTGGATTCAAAGCTTTCCAGCGCTTCTTCGCTATGGGTTTTATAGCTGTAGTCCTTGCCATCCAGGAAACGGAGGAAGTCTGAGAAATCGTCTTCTGTCATTTCGAAGGTACCGGCATCCTGAACTTTAGGATGCGCATAGTAGTACTGGGTAGCATAATCGAAAATGTATTGCCGGCGCAGCAGGGTAATAGCCACCTGGCTCAGGAACACCGGCTCTACCTGGTCATCCGGCTCTATGCCGCCGCCATCTTTTACTTTACGGCCGGCCACGGTGGTAAACGCACGGCGCATGGAATCCGGCACATAATCCACTTCCCCTTCCTCATTACGGTGGGAGTAGTCGATAGCCTGGATACAGCGGCCGCTGGGCGTATAATATTTGGCGGTAGTTACTTTTAATTTGGCGTTATAAGGCAGGGGGCGGGTAGTTTGTACCAGTCCTTTACCAAAGGAACGTTGGCCTATGACCACGCCCCTATCCAGGTCCTGCACGGCGCCGGCCACTATTTCTGAGGCCGAGGCGGAGGAGCGGTTGGTGAGCACCACGAGGGGGATATTCATATCTACGGGCGCCTGGGGCGTCTTATACTCCCGGTCCCAGTTCTTTACCTTGCCTTTGGTGCTTACAATGAGCTTATTCTTATCAATAAAGATATTGGATACGGCCACGGCTTCGTCCAGCAGGCCGCCGGGATTGCCCCGCAGGTCCAGGATCACGCCATTCATGGCCGGTTGCTGTTGTTTCAGCTTTTCGAAGGCCATCTGCACCTGTGCGCCGCTGTTCTCTGTGAACTGCACCATTTTGATGTAGCCTATGTCGTTATTCACCATGCCGGAATAACTTACGGGCATTACGTTGATCTCTTCCCTTACGATCTTTTTGGTGACATCCTTGCCTGTCATGGGGTTCTGCAGCACCATATCCAGGGAGGTGCCGGGAGCGCCTTTCAGAAGCCGGCTTATTTCTTCCTGGTCCATGCCTTTGGTGGGCTTACCATCCAGGGACAGGAGCAGATCGCCGGGTTTTACGCCGGCCCGGTGCATGGGGCTGCCTTCGTAGATGTCTGTGATCACGGTGGTATCTCCGTTGGTGTTGATGGAAGCGCCTACGCCGCCATATTTACCGGTAGCCATGAATTTAAGATCGTCCAGGTTCTCTTCCGGCACAAAGTCCGTATAGGGGTCTGTTTCTTCCAGCATGGCCTCAATGCCCTTATGCATCACTTTTTCCGGCGAAAGGTCGTCTACATAGTAAGTATTGAGCTCGCGGTAGAAAGCGGCAAAAATGTCCATGTTCTTGGCTATCTGGAAGTACTTATCATTTTCGTTAAAAGCCAGTATACCGGCGCCTGCCAGGAGCACGAGTGCGAGGAGCAGGATTTTTCCCTTTTTATGAAAGATGTTTCGCATGTTTGTTTGTTAGCTGTTAGCGGTTAGCATTTAGCTGTTGGCTCCTGGCATTTAGCCATTAGCTGTCTCTTTATCAGGTGGTTAGTTACTCTGTTCGTTATTGCTATGGGTGGCAGCGGGTACGCGCAGCGGTGGGGCTACGGGTTGCGGGCTGCGTGTTTTGCTATGGAACCGGGTCATAACCATGTCCGCCCCATGGGTGGCAGGACAGGATACGTTTAATAGTCAGAAAGCCCCCTTTGAATATACCGTGTTTTTTGAGTGCTGTGATACCATATTGCGAGCAGGAAGGCGTATAACGGCATTTGGCGCCCAGTAACGGCGAGATACCCCATTGATAAATCCTGATCAAACCAATAAATGGATAACCCAGCCAAACCAGGATGGATGGATTTTTCACGAGTCTGCCCATCAAGTAGTTGTTTCGTTCGTCAAAATCAGTCTTTTCAGTGGTCTCACGGAACTTCACCTTGCTGCGCTTCATTCAGCGGCTCTTTAGGCTCCGTTGCTTTCTTCAAACGCTCTAAAATTACCGAAATTTTATGGTGCAGGGTAGGAAAAGGGGCTATTTTTTTGTCGGTGTAAATGAGGAAAATAGCCAGCTGTAGCGAGTGCTGGCGTAGGTGGTCATAGAGGACCTGTTTCTGCAGGCGCCAGGCTTCACGGCCCAGACGCTTTACACGGTTACGGTCTACAGCGCGGGGAAAGTGGCGGGAGGCCGCACTGAAGCCTACCTGCACAGGATATTCCTCTGCAGGCAGCTTTACGGGCATATAAATAACCCGGTATGGAAAAACAGAAAACGCTTTTCCTTCCCGAAAAAGCGTTTCAATCAGTTTCCTGCTCTTTAACCTTTCTTCCTTTCTAAAAGAATAAGTTTTTATAGCGTATTGATTTTTACGATCTTATTTCAGCTTCCGCTCGTCGGATACCGTCAGCTTCTTACGACCTTTAGCCCTGCGGGATGCCAATACTTTACGGCCGTTAGCAGTTTCCATTCTCTTTCTGAAGCCATGGACGCTCTTTCTGCGCCTGTTATGCGGTTGAAAAGTACGTTTCATTTTCTTTTATGTTTTACCTGTACTATACTTAAATCCCTCTGAAACAAGTATTACCTGTTTTCAAAATGGAAGGCAAAGGTAGGAGAAATTTTTTTAAATGTAAAGAAAAAAATTTGATGCGGGAAAGAGGTGGGAATAATGTGCTGGTAAGCCCGGGACGGGTGCGCTGGCTGGCAATATGCCGGCGTGTCCGGGTGGGTGTGTAAATCGCCGGAACAGGGTGTTTAGTGCGCCAGGGCGATGCGCTGGCCTGCCTGCATGCCATCTGCCGGGGAAGGCGTGTAAATCGCCGGAACGGCGTGTTTAGTGTGCCAGGGTGTGGACGCCAGCCATACACCAGCCCGCCGGGGCCGCTCGCTGATGCTGATGGGGAAATGAGTGCAATGGGCTAATCCCCTGTTAAAACAGAAAGCCTGCCGTGTGGCAGGCTTTCTGTTTTGCAGCTATAAAAGATCATCACAACTGCTTATTATAAATTATTTAAGCGCCAGTTTGGTCTTAACCGCCGGCAGCAGGTCATCACCAGCAGGAGATACCAGCAATACGCCTACAGAGCTATCCAGTACATAGCCGTAACCTTTTTCCTTAGCTACGTCTTCGATTGCCTTACGGGCTTTGTCGTAGATAGGTTTCAGCACTTCCTGGCGTTTTGCGTCGATCTTCTGATCAGCAGACTGACGGTATTCTTCAATACGGCGCTGTATATCCTGTATTTCTTTTCCTTTGATCTCTTTCATGTTATCGGTCATGCTGGCAGCCAGGGAGTCAAAATCCTTCATTTTACGAGTGTACTCATCTACCAGTCCTTTACCGTCTGCTTCGAGGGATTGGGCATAGGTTTGCAGGGAGCCCTGTGCGGTTTTCGTTTCGGGCATGGCATCCAGTAATGCCTGAGTGTTAATGTGAGCTATTTTAGCCTGCGCCATTGCATTTACACTGAATAAGCCAGCTACTGCTACAAAAGCGATAATTACGAACTTCTTCATGATGTTGTCTGTGTTTTGAAAAAAATTTAAAACTTATCGGTTAAAAAATGGTTCACTTCTTTACGCCCATTGCGCGCAATATATCTTCGCTTTTGTCCAGCTTAGGGTCTGAGAAAATAACGGTAATGCCCCCTGATTTATCCAGTACAAAATCATACATCCTGCTGGCAGCCATTTTCTGCACCGCATTGTAGATCTTATCCTGTATCGGTTTTATCAGCTCTTCCCGTTTCTTGAACAGGTCCCCCTCGTATCCAAAGCGCTTACGCTGCAGGTCCTTTGCGTCCTTTTCCTTGGCTACTATCTCATCTTCCCTTTTCGTCTTCAACTCGTCTGTCAGCATCACCTGTTCTGCCTGATAGGCTTTGTACATCTTATCTATATCCTGGAACTTGGCGTCTATCTCTTTCTGCCATTGTTCCGCTATTGCATCCAGTTTCGTTTGGGCATCCTTATAATCAGGAATGCTTTCCAAAATATATTTTGTGTCTATCACACAATAGCGCTGCGCATTGGCTGCAAAGGTGGCAGCAAGGATAACCGCTAATGTGATAAATAGTTTTTTCATATCCATATTAATTTAGTTCGCAACGAAAACGCAATATAAAATATAAAAATTGTATTAACATCATTCCGGCTCAAAGCCAAGCATAAACGTAAACTTACCTGCGTCCTTGAGTCCGTTTCCAGGGGTCAGACGGTCAAAACCTATGCCATAGTCAAACCCGAGCAGGCCAAACATAGGCAGGTAGAAGCGCATACCCAGACCTGCAGAGCGGCGCAGGCGGAACGGGTTATATTCGTTGAAATCGCGGTAACCGTTAGCTGCCTCCAGGAACGCCAGACCAAAGATGGTGGAACTTGGGTTGAGGCTCAACGGATAACGCAGCTCCATTACATATTTATTGAAGATAGTGAACCCTTCATATCCGACAGGCTGACCGTTTTCCGGGTTCAGCTTAGGATTGCTGGTATAATAAACCGGGTAACCGCGCTGGGAGATGATATCACGGTCATAGATCGCGAAGTTGCTCAGACCATCGCCACCCAGCTCAAAGCGGCCAAAGGGCGACAGGGTGGTACGGTTATTATACCGGCTGATGTAACCGAATTTGGCAGCCACCTTCAGCACAAAGGATTTGTTCTCTGTGCCTTTGGGTTTGCTCAGCGGCACATACCATTCTGCGTTAAAGCGGTATTTCTGGTATTCTATGAAGTTGAACTGATCGGCGATCGGCTCCTTGGTATAATCCTTTTCAGGATTGAACAGGGAGTACGGTGGTGTGAACTGGCCGCTGATCAGGAAGTTGGAACCGCTTCTGGGGAAGATCTGCTGATCCACAGAAGAACGGGCCAGTGTCAATTTTACGCTGATGTTATTGGAGGTACCATTTGCAAAACCTACGTTGAAGTAATCGTAGTTCTTGAGCTTATACTGCTGATAGTTCAGCGCGTAGATCAGCGTAAAGTAGTCATCCGGCCATTTCAGCTGTTTACCCAGGGAAACAGAGGCGCCCAATACTTTAAAGTAGGTATCGGAGCCGGTAGTGGTACCATATATATATTCATTATAAGCGCTCGGGTTCTGGTAGCTGCTGTAGAAGTTAACAGAGAACTGGTTCTGTTTCTTACCACCCAGCCACGGCTCCGTAAAGGAGAAGTTGTAAGAGCGGTAAGCCTTACCGTTTGAGGATACCCTTACGGACAGTTTCTGACCGTCGCCGCTGGGCAACGGGTCCCAGGTTTCCTTACGGAAGATGTTACGCAGGGAGAAGTTGTTGAACGTTACGCCCAGGGTACCGGTCAGACCGATATAACCGCCCCAGCCGGCAGACAGCTCCAGCTGGTCATTGGCTTTTTCCTCTACGGTATAGTCGATATCCACGGTACCGTCCTGGATATTAGGCACCGGGTTGATGCCGATCTTTTCCGGGTTAAAATAACCCAGGTTGGCAATCTGGCGCTGAGAACGGATCAGGTCAGCACGGCTGAACTTCTCACCCGGCAGCGTACGCAGCTCACGGCGGATCACATGCTCGTTGGTCTTATCATTCCCGGCTATACGCACTTCCTTGATGGTAGCCTGCGGGCCTTCGGTAATACGGATCTCGTAGTCGATGGTATCTCCGTGGATGCCAGTTTCTACCGGGTCAATACGGAAGAACAGGTAGCCATAGTCCATATACAGGCCACTGATATCGCCGCCTTCCGGTGACAGTTGTTTACCGATACGTTTTTCCAGCAGCTCCAGGTTATAGGTATCGCCTTTTTTGATACCCAGCACACGGGTGAGCAGGGAGTCATTATAACGGGTGTTACCTTTCCAGCTGATATCGCCAAAATAGTATTTACGGCCTTCGGATACTGCCATGTCCACGTTCAGGCCACCACGACGGGTTAAGTAAGTGGTGTCTTTGGTGATCACTGCATCGCGGTAACCCTGGGAGTTGTAGAAAGCGATCACTTTCTCTTTATCTTCCAGGTATTTGGTTTCGTTAAATTTAGCAGAGGTGAACAGTTTAAAGCGGAAATAGGGATCCAGCTCTTCTGCGGTACGGGAAGGGACCAGGAAACCGAAAGTTTTCCAGTAATCTGATGGA
The DNA here is from genome assembly GCF_008386695.1 of Chitinophaga agrisoli. Taxonomy (GTDB): domain Bacteria; phylum Bacteroidota; class Bacteroidia; order Chitinophagales; family Chitinophagaceae; genus Chitinophaga; species Chitinophaga agrisoli. Next base: position 1,177,836 of record NZ_VUOC01000001.1, on the reverse strand, counting down.
ATATTTACGGTATCCTCGTATGCCTGTTCTTTATCGGGGTGCAGGGTAAAGCGGGTGCGCTCCTTGGTGCCCTTCATTTTCTTCTTGATCCGGGAATCTCCTATGTTACGGTTATCTACTATATTAATATCGTTGATCTTTACTTTACTGCCTTTGTTTATGGTAAAGATCACATCTGCGGAGTTTACCTGGGAGGTATCCGTACGCTCTGTGATGGTGGTGGTTACGCTGCGGTAGCCTTTTTCCTCATAGTTCTTACGTACCACAGAGGTCACGTTCTGCTTCATAGCTTCCGTGATCACGCCGCCTTTGCGGAGACCGGCCTTTTTAGCCAGGTCTTCGCCCTCAGACTTCTTAACGCCGCGGAAGATGTAGTTAGCGAGGCGGGGCCTTTCTGTAAGGTTTATTTCCAGCCAGATCTTGCCATCGTCTACTTTAGTCACATAAATGGCCACATTGGCAAACAGGCGCTGGCCCCAGAGGGTTTGGATAGCCTTGGCAAACTGGTCGCCGCCGGGGTATACTACCTTATCGCCTACGTTAAGGCCTGACAGGGAGATCAACAGGGACTTATCGAGGTATTGGGTGCCGGTAACGGTGATTTCTGCAATCTCGTACTGTTGCGGATTTCCCAAAGCCGCCGGCATGTCTGGCTGGGTAGTTACCGGTACAGGAATGGTATCTTTCTGTTGGGCGGATACACGAATGCCTGCACTGCAACATAATGCGATGGCCAGTAGGCTCTTAGGAAATAATTTCTTCATTCTGCTGAATTTGTTCGCTTGTTTTGCCAAAGCGCCGTTCTCTTGTTTGGTAATTTAAGATGGCTTCGTAAAGATTCTCTTTGCGGAAATCCGGCCAACGGGTATCTGTGAAGTATAGCTCCGCATAAGCCAACTGGTATAATAAGAAATTACTGATCCTGCATTCTCCACTGGTCCTGATCATGAGCTCCGGATCCGGTAATGCAGCTGTGCATAGGTATTGCTGCCAAACATCCTGGGTTATATCAGTAGGTTTGAGTTTCCCCGCGGTTACATCCTCCGCCACTTTGCGGGCGGCATTCACAATTTCCCAGCGGGCGCTGTAGCTAAGGGCCATCACAAGATTAAGGCCCGTATTGGCGCTGGTTATGGAGACAGCTTCTTCCATTTCGCGCTGGGCCTGCGGTGGCAGCATATTCATGTCCCCAATCACATGTAGCCGTATATTATTCTTGGTAAGGGTATTTACCTCTTTACGGATGGTATTCACGAGCAATTCCATGATACCATTCACTTCATACACCGGGCGGTCCCAGTTCTCTGTAGAAAAGGCATACAGGGTAAGATACCCTATGCCCAGCTCTGCGCAAGCCTCCACGATGGTACGCACACTTTCGACCCCTTCGTGATGCCCGTAAAGCCTGTCCTGCCCCTTTTCCTTTGCCCAACGGCCATTTCCGTCCATAATAATAGCTATATGGCGCGGCAACCGTTGTAAGTCTAATTTGTCCTTCAAACTCATGAGTGTTTCAGGCGTATAATTATAACAGAATAACAGATTTACTAAAAGTGTGCAAAGATACAAAAATAGATATATGCCTTTTGCGGCAAAGTACGGACAGGCGTTTTAACGTAGTTTTAACAGCGAAATCCCACGCCAGTGTGATGTTTGCGTTTAGCTACGGCCCTTCCGGAACCACTAAAGTAAGGGGGTAAACGGCCAATTCCGGCTGGCAGGGAGGGTAAATCTGCGGTTAGCCGTTCTATGACTGCCAATTGCCGGGCGGCAACTGCCAATTAAAATTTACACTTGTAGGTGGTAAAGAGGATGCTGATGGTGAACTCCAGGGACACAAACTGGTCTTTATCCCGGCTATTGCCCCTTTGGCGGCCGGCTACGCCAATCGGGTCGCCGGTGGCATAGGAACGGTCCTGCAGCAGGTAAGCCACGGTATTTTCCCCGTTAGGCTTGGTCGGGAATAAATTGGCGCCCGCATAGGTCTTGCTCACATCATCCAGGTAATCTGTCTGGGCAAAACGGTACAGGAGCTCCACGCCTATGTTCACGGAGCGGGAAACATTGTATTTGAAGCCACCACCCAGCAAAAAGGCGTAAGATACCAGGCTGTAAGGTTTCCGGTCCGGGTACTCGGCAGTGCCCTGCCCTTCTGTACGTAAAGGCTGGAGATAATATTTTTTGCCGTTCAGGTAAGCGAATGGATTATAGTAGAACAGACCGGCGCCCCCGGTAAAATAAGGGGTAAAACGGTACCGGTAGCTGCCGGGCTCAAAACGGAAGAAGTTAAAATCCCCCTGCAGGTCCAGCTCATACACATCCGTATTAAAGCTCAGGTTACGCCTGCGCTGGAATTCATTGTCGTTATAAATATCCGAATACCCCAGGCGGGCATAACGCAAATGCGCCCTTACGCCCACATAATCATTGAGATATTTACGGTAATACACCCCAAAGGCCGGTTTAACAGTATTGATCGCGGCCCTGGGATTCAGGTCGCCAAAGTATTGTGCGCCGCCTACGGATAAGCCGAGCTCCCCTACGTACTGCAGTTCATTCTGCGCCAATACCGGCAGGGTAAATAACATTCCCAACACGACAAGGCCGGAAGTAATGATACGCTTAGGAGTAAAAATAGGTCTTTGCATAAATTTCGGTCCTTCTTAAACGCGATAATTCCAGCTTTTGGTATTAGTGATTATACAAATGTATAGAATAATGTGCTCATATGCTAATGTGCCGATGTGCCAACGACGTCATTTGCTGACAACTAAACACTGATAATCAATAAATTGTTTACTTCATCAGCGCGCCAGCACATTAGCGCATCCGCACATTTATTTCCACCGGTTCCTGGCGTCTATCCCCCAGAGCAATTTATGCCGCAGGGTGTGCAGGAAATTGCTGTCATCCAGGCGTAAAAGGCTGAGGGTGAAGTCTTCCTTCTTAACCGCCAGCTGTACGGTGTTGTCTATGGTCTCCATCCGGCTGTCCAGGGTACACAGGAACTGATCGCTGCGGCCCTCTACCTCAAAGGAGATAATATTGTTATCTGGTACGACAATGGGCCGTACGTTCAAGTTATGCGGCGCTACGGGCGTGATCACAAAACTGCCGGCCTCCGGAAATACCACCGGGCCGCCGCAGCTAAGGGAGTAGCCGGTAGACCCGGTAGGGGTGGCTACGATCAGGCCATCTGCCCAATAAGTATTCAGGAACTCCCCGTTCAGGTAAGTATGGATCTTTACCATGGCGGAGGTGTCCTTTTTATGGATGGTGAAATCGTTAAGGGCGTAGGGCACATCGCCAAACAGCGGAATATTGGCGTCCAGGTGCAGCAGGGTTCGTTTATCCACCACATAGGTGCGCTGTTTGAGCGCCTTCACGGCGGCGTAGATGTCTTCCTTACCTATGCTGGCCAGAAAGCCCAGGCGGCCAAAGTTGATGCCCAGCACCGGTATATTCTTATCCCGCACATAAAACACGGTATCCAGCAGGGTGCCATCCCCTCCCAGGCTCACCAGACAGTCTATGGTAAGACTGTTCAGGTCTTCCGGGTGCGTAAAGGTAAGCGGCTCCGCATCGAACCGGATATGCGGCTGCAGGGTATGATAAAATGGCTCGTATATGACGGCGGTGATCTCCTCCCGTAACAGCTCATCCAGCAACTGCTGGATATTGGCCAGGTCTTCCGTTATAAATCCGCGGCTATAGATCGCAATATGCATGGAGAAATAAGCTATTAGCTTTTAGCAGTTAGCTTTTAGTTGCAGGCATTTAGCTAACTGCTAACGGCCAACAGCTAAAAGCTGTTTATCATATATCAATTTTAGTATGTAAAAATAGCCCTTTTTCGCCTAACTGGTTCACGCTGTACTCTACACGAACACAGCTGTCGTAAAAGGAAACAATATCCATACCTATGCCCCAGGTGTATAGCATGCGGTTGTTCAGGAAACCGGTAACAGGCGCTTTGCTGTACGTGTAGCCGGCATCGCTGTAGGCTTTAAGCAGCAGGCGCACCGGCACGGTATTGAACTTTTGCGGTATCCAGGGCAATTTAACGTTAAAGGCATATACCTGCCGGCGCAGGGTGGATTTGAGGATAAAAAAGCTGGTACCATCCACTACATAATACTCCAGGCCGCGCAGGTAATCTTCCTGGTAACCAATGGCCCGCTGGTTCAGATAGGGCTGGTCTGCGGGCAGCTTTGCCTGAGCGCGCAGGCCCAGCGCGGCGTAGGTAAGCGGCAACAGCTGCCAGTAGCGGGATGCGCGCAGCCTTACTTTCCAGTAGTTAAGATCATCAAAAGGCATAATGCCCAGTTTTTCCAGCTCTGCCTGCATGGTAAAGCCTTTCAGGGGATAGATCCAGTTATCTGCCTTTACATAGCTGAAGCGGTACAGCAGATCCAGGTACTGCGCCCGGGTACGGTTGGCGCCCAGGTAGTTAGGCGTATGCAGGGCCACGGAGTCGCCTATCTTTTCGTAATTGTAGGTAAGGAACAACTGGTGACGGGTATTGATGGCCCGGCGGTAAGCGTAGCTGAAGCCAAAACTATATTGCTGCCGCAGGAATTTGTTATCCAGGCGGTAAAAATGCTGTTTGTTGTTAACGGAGCTGTCGTTTATCTCCCGGTTACGGCTGTAGGCGAAGGTGATCCCCAGGCCGTTATGGAAGCCTCTGTCCACATAGGGCAGGCTGTAGGTAAAGGCCAGCTGCTGGGTATAACCTATCTGCACAATACCATCCAAGTCGTCATTACGGCCGGTAAGGTTACTATGGGCGCCCCGTACGCCCACGTTCACACGATCCAGGCTTTTGCCCTGCTCTACCCACCACTGGTTAAAGTTACGGTCTGCCAGCTTAAAGATGGGAAAGGCCAGCAGGTACCAGCGCTCCCAGACCTCAAACACCAGGTCTGCAGAGTTGCCTTCCCAATTCTTTACATTGGTGATCACATTCAGGAACAGCGCGGTATTCATGAGTTGCTGCCGCCCGTTCTCCAGGGTGGTGGAAAGGTCTTTGAGGCGGATGGTATCGCCGGGGGTAATGCTTAACTCGCGGATGATGAAGGGGGTACGGGTTTTCTTATTGCCTGCTATCACTACATTACGCACTACCAGGTAGCTGGTATCTGTTACGGTGGCCATAGCGGGTTGTCCCGGCTCCTGCGCCCGGCAAGGCAACAGAAAGCACAGGCATAATATGCCCCCCAGGTAACAGAATTTGAACATGCAGCGTAACAGTAATAGTTAAATCGGGCCGCAAGCTACAAATCAATTACGAATTGTCAATTACGAATTACGAATGGGGAGGCTGTGAGGCGATGGCTCCGCATAGATATCCCGTACGAATGTTAAGCAATTATCAATCGCGGTATCCGGGGGTAGCTCATTTTCAAAGGGAATCCATATATCCACCTGTGGGGGCTGGATGTGGCAGACGATAGCGTGTGATCAGATGCTGATATAGTTCATCAGCAGGTCGTAGTTCTTTTTAAGCGTGTCTTCTTCTTCCTCTGCGGTAATAGTGTACTTGATCACGTAGTACTTAAAACGTTCAAAAGTAGCTACGAGGGATGACAGCTCCTGGCGGTTGGTCTTGAGTAATACTTCCAGGCGGCCGGTGACCGGGTTGGTAATGGTGTTTACGCTCAGCAGGATCACATCGTTGGACTCTGCAATGCGTGCAATTTCGCTGAGGCTGTAGTCGCGTGGCTCTATTTCCAGGGAAAGGATACCGCCGGGCTCCTTTACGCCATTGTACTGGGCCAGTACAGCCAACAGAATATCCCGGGTAACGATGCCCAGGTATTCATTTTCTCTTGTGATGACCGGTAATGCAGAAAGTTTCTGGTCACTGAAAACTTTCAGGGCTTCGTAAAAATGCGCATCCTCCGGAATGGCCGGTTTAACGCCGTTGTACTCCATGTTCTCCAGCAGCGTATCCGGATCTTCCAGATCTAAGATATCATCTTCCTCCACCATAGCCAGGTATTTGTTTTCCAGGACCATGGGCAGTTGCGTAAGATGATACTCATTCATGAGGCGCAAAGCCCTGGCGCCCGAATCCATCGGATGCAGCACCGGAACTGTTGATATGAGATCTCTTGCCAGCATGATTGAGAAGTGTTTGTATGATCAATATAACAAAGAATATTCCAAATTTCACCTTGCCAAATATACCTTACCGTTAGGCAGGTATCTGTTACAAAGATACGTTTAATCACAGCGTGGAGTTTGCAGCAACCTCAATAAAAATTACAAATGGCCGGTTACGGATGACGGTTGACAGGTATCAATAAAAGCTGCACATGAGGTTATTGATACGCATATACGGTTACAGGCTTACTAGCTTACCTGCTTTTCCACCCTTTCGAGGAAGCCGTGCAGGATGACATTAAATTCACCGGGCACTTCCATCATGGGCGCATGGCCACATTTATCGATCAGGTGCAGCTCAGAATTAGGTATCAGACGGTGGAACTCCTCTCCTACCATGGGAGGGGTGATAGTATCGTTCTGTCCCCATACCAGCAGGGTAGGGATCTTTATATCCGAGAGCTCTTCTCCCAGGTTATGCCGGATAGCGGATTTAGCCAGGGCAATGATCTTGATGACCTGCAGGCGGTTATTTACGATGCCAAACACTTCATCTACCAGTTCCTGGGTGGCCATAGCCGGGTCATGGAAGGTAAGCTCTGTTTTTTTGCGGATGTATTCATAATCCCCTCTTTTGGGATAGGTTTCTCCCATGCCATTTTCAAACAGGCCGGAACTGCCGGTAAGGGTCAGCGACCTGATAGGCGCCTCCGGGTGTTTTAAGAGGTATACCAGGGCAACATGGCCGCCCAGGGAATTGCCTAAAAGGTGTACTTTTTGATACCCTAACGTTTCAATAAACTTGTGCACGTACTTGGCCAGCCCCCCAACGGTAGTTTCCAGGATATTCAGGTCAAACAAAGGCAACATGGGGATCACTACTTTGTTGTACTGCCGGAAATAGTCCAGCAGGTCTCTGAAATTACTTAACGCCCCGAACAATCCATGCAGCAATACCAGTGGTTCACCTTCTCCTTCCTCAATGTACTTAAACTTCCCCAGTGTTTTGATTTCGTAATCCATTGCCAAAGCTTGAAAGTCAATTTTGCGCTAAAATAATTCTTTTTATTAATTCAAATAATCTTTGAAGCGAGTTAGATAGCTTGCATTTCTTTGGCTGCGTTATCAAAGAAAGACTGCAATCCGGCGAATATATCTTTAAAAACCGGTATAATGCTACCGAGCCCGTTTATAACGGCCGGGCCGATAGGCGCAATATAAGGATACACTATAGATTGCATCTTAGTTTCCGGGCTTAGCCAATACAGCTGGTTGGCTATCCATAACAAAATACTATAATTGATAGTAAAGATAATACTATATAACAAAATACCACCCAATCTGTTAAGCCAACCCAACAGTACCAGTTCCACCATTTTTTCGATGGCGGTGGCGCCCAGGCGCACCAGCAGGATCACCCCCAGGAAAAGCGCTATGAAACAGATGACCGGCAGCCAGCGCCAGTGCACATCCCAGTGCTGCTGGGCATAAACGGCGGTTACGGTAGTTAGTTTTAATGCGGCGGCCAGGCCCGCCAGTACGGCTACAAAAGAGAATACGGCTACAATAAGGCCGCGCATAAAGCCTTTATAAATGGCGATTACAAGGGTAATGGCAAATAGGATATCTATGATCATAGAGCGGTTAGCTGTTAGCCCTTAGCTGTTAGCGCAGCCATTGGCTAATGGCTAACAGCTAAAAGCTAAAGGCTATTTAGTTAACAGTTCTTTTACCAGTGCGGAAATAGCTTTACCATCTGCCTTACCGGCCAGCTGTTTGGTGGCGGCGCCCATCACTTTACCCATATCCGCCGCGGTAGTAGCGCCGGTTTCTGCGATAATGCGGGTAACCGCGTCACGTAACTCAGCCTCACTCAGTTGTTTAGGCAGGTAACGCTCGATAACTTCCAGTTCTTCCTCTTCTTTTTTGGCCAGGTCCTCACGGTTCTGCTGGCGGAAGATCTCCAGGGAGTCTTTACGTTGTTTAGCCAGCTTTTGCAGCATTTTGGTTTCGTCTGCGTCTGTTAATTCGCCTGACCCGCCTTCTGCTGTTTTGGCTAACAATATAGCGGCCTTGATGGCGCGCAGGGCGCGCAGCTCTGCCTCGCTCCTGGCAAGCATAGCGGCCTTAATAGCGGCATTGATGTTGAGTTCCAGTGACATAATCGATGGTTGAAAGTTGTAAGCCGGTGATCTGCGCCACGGCGCCTGCCATTGTATGACAGGAATCCGTAATAATAAGATAATACCGGCTAAAGAACAAGCGAGGCAGGACTATTTCTGCTCTTCTTGCTTTTCGTTGAATTTTTTCAGGAATTCCTTTGCGAAGCCGCGCAGGTCTTCTGACTGTTCCTTATGAGGAGTGGCCCGCTGCCAGGTATCTGCCATGGTCATCATGGTCTGGTAGAAGAAATCGGCCATTTCATCCAGCATCATGTCTTTTGTCCACAGGTCAATGCGCAGCGCGGTGGCTTCTGCGCCGTCCCAAAAGGCTACCATCATGGCTTTGGCCTTGTTCATACGCTCTGCGGTGGTGTCTGACGCGCTCCACTCTATTTTTTCCGGTACTTTATTGTCATCCAGCGCCACCTGGATCTGGATGGTAGATGTTTTAGCCATAAAAGGTTGTTTCTGGTTTCAGAGGGCAAAAATAGGGTTTAATGTGCTGATGTGCTAATATGCTAATGTGCTAATGGAGAAATGCACACATTGCAAGCGCGGCCACCGTGTAGAGCCATCATTAGCATATTAGCACATCAGCATATTAGCACATTGCTCCGCGGCAGTGTCCCATCCCCCGGGCAGTTCCACGGTTGCTATATTCCGCAGCAGGCGGGCGCGCAGCTGCTCGTCTTTATACATCAGGCAAAGTTTATCTGCCAGGTCTGCCAGGTTCTCCGGATCGGTGTACAGCACGGCGTCTTTGCCGGCTTCCCGGGCGGCCTCACTGTCTATGGCTACCACCGGCACCTCACAGCGGAGGGCGGCATATACCGGCAGGGCTACGGCATCAAAACGGGTGGTGTAGATCATGGCGTAGGCCGCAGCGGTAAGCTGGGCCAGCGTAGCCTGGTCCGCATGCTGGATCCAGACGATATCATCACGGAACTTATAGTTGCGTAGGCTATCTGCTATCTCCTGGCCGGCAGGGGTTACGTTACCAACCAGTACCAGCTTCATATTGGAGCGAAGCCTGCGTTTTAGCGCGGAAAAGGCTTTTAACAGGGGTTGGATGTTATTACGCGGGTGCATAGCGGCGGTTACGATAAAATATTCTACCCCACCGGTATGCTGCTGCTTCACCGCTTCGCGCTCCTCCCAGGGTAAGGGATGATAGCTTTCATGGATGCCGGCCGGTAAAACGCTGGTCTTACCCGCCGCCGCAGGCGCATATTGTAACAGCTCCTGTTCCTGGCGCGGTGATAATACCCAGATCCCCTGGGCGCGGGTAATATATTTCGATGTTTGCTGCTGCAGGAACTGCTGCCATTTTACTGGCACACCGGCTACTGACTGCAAAAAGGAAAGATCTTTCAGGAAAAGGAAGGCCGGGATCCGGCTGCGCAGGGGCAAAAGGCCATCCATGGCGAGGAATACATCTGGCCGGTGCTGTTTTAAGGCACGGGGCAACTGCCATTGCAGCCACCATTTACGCCGCCAAAGCGAGGGGGCTTTTAACGGCACTACCACCGCCGTGGCATTGGCGGGTAATACCAGATGCGCCGGCACGGGCCGGTCAAAAAATAAGAGGAAGGAATGCTCCGGATGCTGTTGGCACATCCGCCAGATGATCTCCGTACCTATATTGCCGGTATCTGCCGGCATATCTGTGCTGATGTTGATCGCACTAACTCCAATCGTCATGGGAGCAAAGGTAAGGGTAATGTGCTGATGTGCTAATATGCCAATGTGCTAACTGGTGGGACGGACCCTCTATAAATGAAAATGCCGGTGAGAAAATGTCTTTTAAAAAGACGTTCCTTCACCGGCACATCAATTAATTATTCAACAATTGCCATCATCAGCACATTGGCATATTAGCACATCGGCACATTAATTAGTTGTCTGACTTATTCGTGATCCAGAATTCTTTGATCACCACGTTATTCGGATTATCCAGGGATTTGATGGTAATGGTCACTTTTACGGTACGGATAGGTTCCAGCCCCTTGATGGTGATCGTAGTGCTGGCAGTTACCGGGGAGGGGATCTCATCCTGCGGAACGGAAACACCGCCCGGGTCTGTTACCGCTGTAACGGTAATACTTACGCCGCTTTTGGGCAGCTCAGAGGTGATGTTCACTTTAAAAGGATACGTTTCGCCGGGAGAGGCTGTATAAGCTTTCTCCGCTACTCCATCCAGGGTTACCTCAATTGCTTTCTCCTGTGGGGGAGGATTGTCGCCACCAGGGTTATTTTTTTTTCCGCAACCTGTAAAGATGAGCATCAGCATTGCGCAGCCAGCTAAAAGATATGATTTGACAGGCATAGTCGTTGATAAGGATTTGCATAAAATTATATTATTTTATAATACCACGCAAGAGGCCGTTGGGATATAACATAACGGCATATAAAAAAGGGCGGAATAAGCTGTTTTATCTTACATCCATCGCATCCCGCAGGCCATTTCCTAACAGATTGAAAGCCAGCACCATCAGCATAATGGCTACACCGGGCGCCAGGGCTAATAACGGGTTATGGGTGATAATAAAATTATAATTCTCTTTGATCATCAATCCCCAGGAAGGCTGGGGCGGCTGTACACCCACGCCTAAAAAGCTAAGGCCCGCCTCTACCACAATGGCGGAAGCAAAATTACTGGCTGCCACCACCATTACCGGCCCCAGGATATTGGGCAGTATATGCCGTACAATGATCCGCATATGACCGTAGCCCAATGCACGGGCGGCCTCCACAAACTGCAGCTCCCGCAGGCTCATTACCTGACCGCGGATAATACGGGCTACGCTTACCCACATGGTAAGCCCTACGGCAATGAATATTTGCCAGAACCCCTTACCCAGCGCCAGCGTGATCGCAAACACCAGTAACAAGGTGGGCACTGACCAGATCACATTGATCAGCCACATCACCACATCATCTGCCCGGCCGCGGAAATAACCGGCTACAGCGCCCAGCAGTACGCCAATGGTCAGGGAGATCAATACGGCAATACAGCCTACGCTCAGGCTTACGCGGGTGCCGATGAGCAGGCGGCTCAGAATATCACGGCCAAAACGGTCCGTGCCCAGCCAGTAGGTTTTGGTAATGATACGCTGTGTTGCTGTTTGGCGTTGTAAAACAGGCAAAGGCTGTTGCAGCGCGCCTTTACGGCCATACCAGACCTCCGCCAGGGGGTAACGCTCCGGCAGGGAGGTTTCCTCATCTACATATTTTTGTACTACGATATCTGTGCCCTCAAACTTCCATTGGCGTATAGGTACATAGGTTACGCCATCCCCCTGCCCATACAGCATACGGCTAAAAAAGCCCGCCCGTTGCGGCGGCCGTTCTTTTTGCATGGCCAGCATGGTAACCCGGAAACCCGGCCGCTGACCGCTTATTTCCAACGTCATCCGGTTGGCATAGGGCGTGGCGTCCGGCGCTATCCAGTAGGCCGCTATGCCAACCAGGATAGCCAATGCAATAATGCAAAGGGCTGCTACAGCGCCTTTATTGCGTTGTAGCCGTTTCCAGGCCTGCCGGCCAAAGGAGGAGCGTATGTTAACTGTGGTAGTGACTGTCAAAATTTGGATGCGTTACCTTTCAAAAATAGCAACAATTGGGTATCATTGCGGACTAAAGGCATAATTATTCCTATGAATACACAGGCACCGCGACTTAATTTCCTGCAGCGTACCGGACAAAAGTTTTCATCCATACCGGTGCGCTACATGTACATCTTCTTTCTGCTGATGGCGGCTGTGATTGCCTGTGTTTCCTGGGGCAGCTCGCAGGATATGGCGCAGTGGACACGGTATAACAACTACGTGATCTTTAAACAGTCTTTTTTTCGCCTGCTGCATTACCAGGACATCTATACCATCTTGCCGGAAAAACATTACGACGTATATAAATACAGCCCCTCTTTTTCCATGTGGATGGGGCTTTTTGCCTGGCTGCCGGACCTGCCCGGCCTGATCCTTTTTAACCTGCTGAATATGGTAGTGCTGCTGCTGGCACTGCGTACGCTGCCGCTTTCAAAAGAGCGGTTAAATGTGTTCCTTTTCTTTATCCTGATAGAGACCATGATCTCGCTCACCAGCTCACAAACCAATGTGCTTATCACCGGTTTGCTGATACTGGCCTGGCATTTCCTGGAAAAGGACAAACCCTGGTGGGCCACCCTGTTCATAGTACTCACTTTTTACATCAAGATCTTTGGTATTGTGGCCTTAGCATTATGCCTGCTGTACCCCTCCCGCTGGCGCAGCGCTATTGCTACCATCTGCTGGATGGTAGTATTAGGCCTTATGCCACTGCTGGTGATCTCGCCCGATCAGCTGCTGTTCCTGTACAAAAGCTGGGGCAACCTGCTGAGCCAGGACCATAGTGCCTCTGTAGGCGTATCCCTGTACGGCTGGTGGCATACCTGGTTTGGTTTTACCATGAATAAAAATATGTTTGTGCTCATAGGCGCGGCGTTGTTCTGTTTGCCGTTGTTACGCTTTAAGATGTGGAACCAGCCCCTGTTCCGGTTGCATATACTGGCTTCTGTGCTGCTGTGGATCGTGATCTTTAATCATAAAGGAGAATCGCCTACTTATATTATTGCAATGGCCGGTGTTGCCATCTGGTATTTTGCGCAGGAGCGTAAAGGCATTAACCTGGTATTGCTGTTGCTGGCATTGGTATGTACTTCGTTCTCCTCTACAGACCTTATTTTTCCGTACAAGCTGGCCCGCACTTATGTGGAGCCCTATGCAGTAAAAGCGGTATTCTGTTCCCTGATATGGTTTAAGCTGATCTTTGACCTGATGACAGATGCAGCCAGGCCACAGCTACATAAATAGCAAATGGGCTGGTGTATTATCTTACGCCAGCCCATTTACTTTCTATTACGATCAGTTAACTTTCCTTCCTTTCCATTGATAGCTCCCAAACTTGCCCAACCAACCTGCTATCACTATATAGGGCACATGAAAAAACTGCCCGGGTATCACCCATCCCAGTAAATGGCTTTTATGAAAGAAACGGGCCACCGGTATCATAAAATACAATTCTACCGCTATCTTAAACAACATGTAATACAGGAGCCAGCTCCATAACACCGGACAAAATATGGCCACTATACCCATGATCAATAAAGCGGCATTCCACAGGTATACGATGGCCAGCATCCAGGTAAGGCGTTTATCATCATATTTATCTGCTTTGGAAGACCAGCGGATACGCTGGTGCATAAAAGCGCTCAATGTATCTACCGGGGCCGTGTTCACAATAGCTGCCTGGTTTTTCAGGTAACCGATGCTGCCAGGAAAATGCCGGTATATTTTATACATCAGCAGCATATCATCACCGGAAGCAATATTATCAATGCCTTTAAAACCGCCTACTTCATAAAAGGCCTCCTTTTCATAAGCCAGGTTAGCCCCGTTACACATGGTACCGATCTTTAGCTGCGCTACAGAGCCGGTAATACCCTGCATGTTCATAAAATCCAGGGACTGCAGCACTTTAAAGAAATTATTCTCCTGGTGAAAACTTACCGGCGCAGCTATGAATTTAGGTTTACGCGTTTCGTAGAACTGCACAACGGTTTCTATCCAGCGCGGCCCCATGATACAATCCGCATCTGTGGTAACGATCAGCTGTCCGGTAGCCTGGCCTACAGCCAGCTCAATGGCTTTTTTCTTATAGGAGTTCAGCCGTTGTGTGGCGTCCAGGTGATCGCTCATCCGCAGCAATTGTATATTGGGCGCGGGGAATGTTTGCACGATCTGCGCAGTGGCATCCGTAGAGAAATCGTCTATTACAATTACCTGTAGTAATGCGGCGGGATAAGTTTGTTGTTGTAAAGCCTGTAATAATGGCGGCAGGTGCAGTTCCTCATCCCTGGCGGGAATGATGACCGTTACACGGGTTTGGCCGCTTACAGGTTGGGAGGGCGTAAAAAAAGGCGTTTGTTTCCAGCCGGCTGCATACCATATCAGCAACAGGGCATACGCCCCGCCCAGCACACCTGTTATAATAAGGAAGATAGTCATATACGTTTCCGCTGTAAACGGCGGTCAAAAGTATAGCTTTCTGTTAGATTTTTGATGTGATCACCGCGCCCAGGTCTTCTGATAGCAGCTGATGGCCTTTTTCCAGCACCAGGATCTCACCGTCAAAAGAACCATCCACCAGCCGTGGCCCCAGCACCGCGGGGATGATACGGTCGTATTTGCCATATATAAGCAAGGTGGGGATATGATACTGCGCCAGCAATTGTTTGCAGCGTTTAAGGTTGGGCATCATGCGGCGCATATCTGTCCATACCTCGTATACCTTGAGGCGTTTATCCAGCGTATCCATGCTATGAAAAGCAAACTTGTATACGCTTTCGTTCAGGCCTCCCAGTTTGCGTACAAATTGCATTAGTTTGAACAGGAACTCCGGGTGATAGGTAACATGTTTAAACAGCCGGTTACCCAAACTGGTTTGGGTAACAAAATAATGCCAGGGGTTATTTTTGATACCATCCGGCGCCAGCAGCACCAGGTGTTGCAAACGGGCTGCCATTTCCATGAGCAGGCTCAGGGCCAGGCGGCCTCCCATGCTATAGCCCAGCAGGGAAAACTGTTGCAGCCCCTCCTGCTCCAGCAGCATGGTTACCAATGCTTTCAGATCTGCCGGGGCAAAAGGGCGTTCCTCCTTCCACTCCGTAAATCCGTGCCGGGGCATATCCAGCGCAATAAGGGTAAAGCGTTCCCCCATATGTTTTACCAGGGGTAAAAAATGAGCGGCGCTTTCGCCAAACCCGTGCAGGCAAAACAGTAACTGCGGCCCGGTACCCTCCCGGATACCATGAAAACGGCTATTAGCGTATGAGAGGTAAAAAGACGGCATATATCTTCAGCGCAACAATTTTAATCAACTTTTGCCATTTGCCCCAAACTAAGTAAATTACTAGGACCTCCCCGTTATAAAAAACCCGGCAGGTCCTATAAACTTTTTAACCATTAACCATCAAACAGTTTTATATATGGACACAACAGTTGATAAAAAGGCCGCTTTAAAAGGCGCCGAATTCCTGGTGAAAGAAAGCACACCCTATGACGTGTTCACCCCCGAAGATTTTACGGAAGAGCAACGGATGATCAAGGAAATGGCAGAGCAGTTTGTAGAGAAGGAAGTAACGCCGGTACTTGACCGCCTGGATAAGCTGGAAGAAGGGCTGATGCCTTCCCTGCTGGATAAAGCCGGCGAACAGGGCCTGCTGGGCGCCTCTTTCCCCGAAGCCTATGGCGGCCTGGGTAAAGATTTTGTGACGGCCACCCTTATCAACGAAGCGCTGGGCTCCGGTCACTCCTTTTCCGTAGCCATGGCAGCCCATACGGGCATAGGTTCCCTACCCATCCTGTATTTTGGTACTGAAGAACAGAAGCAGAAATATGTTCCCAAACTGGCCTCCGGCGAAATGAAGGGCGCTTATGCCCTTACAGAGCCCAACTCCGGTTCTGATGCGCTGAGTGCTAAAACTACCGCCAAACTCTCTGACGATGGCAAGTTCTACCTGCTTAACGGCCAGAAATGCTGGATCACCAACTCCGGCTTTGCAGATGTGTTTACCGTTTTTGCCAAGATAGACGGCGATAAATTCACCGCCTTCATCGTAGATAAAGACACCCCGGGCTTTACGCTGGGTGCGGAAGAGCATAAAATGGGCATCAAAGGCTCCAGCACCCGGCAGATCTATTTCCAGGATGCTAAGGTGCCTGCGGAAAATGTACTGGGCACTATTGGTAAAGGCCACCTGATCGCCTTCAATATCCTGAACATTGGCCGTTTAAAGCTGTGCGCAGCCGCCCTGGGCGCGTGCAAACGCTCTACCACCGGCGTAGTGCAGTATGCCACCACACGTGAGCAATTCAAACAACCCATTGCCAATTTTGGCGCTATCAAACATAAGCTGGCAGAAATGGCCATCCGTACCTGGATGTGCGAATCTTCCCTGTTCCGCACCGCGCAGCTGATAGAACTGCAGGAGCAGGAACTGCTGGCCGCCGGCAAACCTTTTAACGAAGCGGTATTAGGCGCTGCGGAAGAATATGCCGTGGAATGCGCCATCCTGAAAGTGAACGGCTCAGAAGTATTAGACTATGTAGTGGACGAAGGCGTGCAGATCCATGGCGGTAATGGTTTCAGCGATGAGTATGTAATTTCCAAATCCTACCGGGATGCGCGTATTAACCGCATCTTTGAAGGCACCAACGAAATTAACCGCCTGCTTACGCTGGATATGACCCTGAAACGCGCCATGAAAGGCAAGCTGGACCTGATGACGCCCGCCATGAATGTAATGAAGGAACTGATGAGCATACCGGAGTTTGGCAGCGATGATGAAACGCCTTTCAGCACAGAAAGAAAACTGATCGTCAGCCTGAAAAAAGCCATCCTGCTGGTAGCCGGCGCCGCCGTGCAAAAGCTGGGCATGAAGCTGGACCAGGAGCAGGAAGTGCTGATGAATATTGCCGATATGGCCATTGAGACCTTTACCGCAGAAAGCGGCCTGTTACGCCTGTTAAAGATCATCGATACCCAGGGCGAAGCTGCGGCCTCCCTGCAGGCAGATATGGTGCGTACCTATCTTACCGATACGGCAGACCGTATTCACAAGTATGGTAAAGACGCTATTAACAGCTTTGCAGAAGGCGATGAACAACGCATGATGCTGCTGGGCCTTAAACGCTTTACTAAAACAGCTCCGTATAATACAAAAGACGCCCGTCGCCGGATAGCTGATAAAATGATTGCAGAAAACAAATATCTTTGGTGATGTGCTAATGTGCTAATATGCTGATGTGCTGATGATTAACACGGATAATTCCGCTGCATTTTCATCAGCACATCAGCACATTGATCTATTAGCACATTATCGTACTATTCCATGATAGATAGATTTATGCACCGCGGGCTGTTGATCATAACTTTGTGTTTTGTACAGCAGCAGATAATGGCACAGGCTTTTTTACGATTGAACCAGCCTGTCAGAGAACAGAATAACGTAAGCAGCGCCAAACAATTCCTCTCAGGCCGTACCTGTGCAGGTTGCCGCCTGCAGCTCAATAACGACAGTGTTTACGTATATGCTACCGGCGCATTTGCCATTAAACAGGAGCTGCCCGTTGGCAATACCCGGTTGGTGCTCACCGCCACTGACAGCACCGGCCGGTTTGTAAGCAAACAGGTAATGTACTATTACCGTCCCCTGCCCCCTCCCAGCCCTACGCCCGTTTTCCGTATAGATTATTTTACCATCAGCCCGCAAGGCAACCTACAGGTGTCTGAAGGCGATACCCTGCGTATACGCATGAAGGCCTTTCCCGGCTGTAAAGCTAATTGGATCAATAATGCGCCCATGAAGGAGATACCCGCTGCTGATAACGAAGGCGTGGCCGGCTTTTACGAGGGCATATATGTGGTACAGGACAGCGATAGCCTGCTGAATGGCCGCATCCGGATCACCATGCAGAACGGCAGCGGGCAAACCGCCATTAAGGAAAGCCCTAACTACTACTCCTACCTTCGTAACCGGGGCCGGTTTGTGGGGCGTACCATAGATAACCTCACCTACCTGACCATCTCCCCCCATGGCGACCGCCTGGGCCCGGAAAAGCTGGGTTACCTGGACGAGGGCGTGCTACTCTACATTACCGGCCGCGAGGGCAATTATTATAAAGTACAACTGGCGCCCAAACGTTACGCCTATATACCGGAACCGCTGGTAGACACCGCTACGCTGGAAGAACTGGTGCCCATCAGCATAATAAATAATGCCCGGGTATGGGCGAATGATGATTACGATTATGTAGCCGTACCGCTGGCGGATAAACTGCCTTATATCTCCACCCAGGAAGTGGAGCCAGGCAAGATCATTGTAGACGTATTTGGCGCTTATGCGGAACAGGGTCTCCAAACCCAGCTGGGCAGCACCCGCGAAATAGAACGGGTAGCCTGGCAACAGATAGACCCGGAAGTGTTCCGCATGGTCATATCCCTGCAGCATGGCTATCCCTGGGGCTACCGCGTATATTACAAGGAAGATACCCTTGTCGTACAGGTAAAACGGCAACCCGCCAGCTTACAGCTACGCAACCTGACCATTGGCCTGGACGCCGGCCATGGCGGCAACAATGTAGGCGCGGTGGGTAATATGGGCATCTATGAAAAAGAGCTGAGCCTGTCTGTGGCCATGCTGTTAAAGGCTGCCCTGGAAAAAGAAGGCGCTACCGTACTGCCCTCCCGTACCCGCGACCAGTTTGTAGCCAATGAAGACCGCCTCTCCGATTACCGCCGTAAGGACCCGGACCTGCTACTAAGTATCCACCTCAATTCTTCCGTAAACCCGGTAGATATAAAGGGTACCGCCACTTATTACCGCCATCGCTTCTGCGAGCCGCTGGCCCGCGCCATCTATAACCGCATGCTGGAAACCGGTCTTAGCGGTTTTGGCTGCAATGGCAATTTTAACTTCATCCTTAACAATCCAACAGAATTCCCGGATGCGCTGATAGAGACCCTGTTCCTCAGCAACCCCGGCGATGAGGCTAAAGTGCTGGACCCACAATTCCGGCAACTGATGGCGGATAAGATCGTACAGGGGCTAAAGGATTTCCTGGAGCAGGCCGGTAAGCATAATTAAATGTTATCACCTATAACCTATTATTATCGCCCAAGTACCGGGCAGTAGTCCACTGATAAAGTAGATTAATATATATTTGCGAATCCTTTCATAGCTTTAGCAGTGAAATAATAGCAAGATGTCAGATCAGATCCAAGAATTCAATGAATACCGGGCTAAGATGAACGAAGTGATCCTGGGGCAACAGAACAAGGTGATCAACCGCCTGTTTAACCTGGACACCAATACCTATGCAGAAGGCGCGCTGAGCACCAAAGTAAAGGAAATGCTGGGCTTAGTATCTTCTATGGTACTGCGCTGCGATGACTGTATCAAATATCACCTGGGTAAATGCCATGAGCAGGGCATTACCACCGCAGAAATGTATGAGATCTTTGCCGTAGCCAATATTGTAGGCGGCACCATCGTGATCCCGCATACCCGCCGGGCCGCAGAATACTGGGAACTGCTGACGGGCAGTGATGACAAAAATTGATAATAAGTCATCCGGGGGATTATTCGCCATACATTCTTCATTATTAGTTAATTTTGCAGACTATTTAATATAATACAATGTCAACAACCACCATCGCTCCGCAGGCGCTTACAGCCAAGGATTTTGCAACGGACCAGGAAGTACGCTGGTGCCCGGGCTGCGGGGACTATTCCATATTAAAACAGGTGCAGACCATTATGCCCGGACTGGGAATTCCCCGGGAGAATATAGTGATCGTTTCAGGTATCGGGTGTTCTTCCCGTTTCCCTTATTATATGAACACCTACGGCATGCACTCTATCCATGGCCGTGCTACCGCCATTGCCTCCGGCTTAAAGGCTACCCGGCCTGAGCTGAGCGTTTGGGTAGTAACGGGCGATGGGGACGGCCTGTCCATAGGCGGTAACCATACCATTCACCTGCTGCGCCGTAATTTTGACCTGAATATCATGTTGTTCAACAACCAGATCTACGGGTTAACCAAAGGCCAGTACTCCCCTACCTCTGAGGAGAACAAGATCACCAAATCCACTCCGTTTGGCAGTATAGACCATCCGTTTAATCCCCTGGCCCTGGCCCTGGGTGCGGATGCTACTTTTATTGCCCGCAGCATGGACCGTGATCCCAAACACCTGCAGGAACTGCTGAAACGCAGTCATGCCCATAAAGGCGCTTCCTTCCTGGAAATATACCAGAACTGTAACATCTTTAACGATGGCGCTTTTGAGGTATTTACTGAAAAAGGCTCCAAGATGGAAGAGACCATTTTCGTGGAAAACGGTCAGCCGCTGGTATTTGGCGCGCAAAAGAACAAAGGCATCCGCCTGGATGGCCTGAAACCGGTAGTAGTGGAGTTAGGCAGCGAATACAGCGCCAGCGACCTCTGGATCCATGATGAAAGTGATTTCTATAAAGCGCAGCTGCTGACCCGCATCTTTGACGATCCGCGGATCGAAGGCCACCTGCCCCGCCCCTTTGGCGTATTTTACCAGACCAGCAGGCCTACTTATGAAGAAGGTATGGCCCGCCAGATCGAAGATGCGATCGCCAAAAGAGGCCCGGGTAACCTGGATAAGCTGCTGTCTGGCAATGAAACCTGGACGATCAGGTAATGTGCGGATGAATATAGTAGACTGTATATAATGTCTCTAAATAAAAAGTGCTAATGGAATATTGCGGTATTTCATTAGCACTTTTTATTTAGTAAAATTGATGGTCAATGCGCCACCAGCCCCGCCACATCAAACAACACCTTATACAACAACACTACCCCAAATATCACCATACTCACGCCGGCTATACGGTTTAAGAGCTCCACATTATTAAGGGTAAGCTTATGCCGGATCTTATCACTCACAAACACTTTTAAGATATCCATGGATAAAACAAAGGAGAGACAGAGGGTGAACATAATAAGCCGGTGAGAAGCCGGCGTGGCGCTGTTAGCTACGCATACCCCCAGCCAGAAGATGATCACGCCGGGGTTCAGGGTGTTCATCAGGAAACCGGCCAGCCATATTTTCAGATAGTCATGGGTGCGGAACATTTCCGGTTTCTCTTCGCCGGTACTGATCTTTACGCGTTTAAGGAACAGCCCGTACAGGCCCATACATACCAGCATGATACCGCCGGCTACGCCAATGCTGCGCTTGTAATCTTCCAGCCCTTCAATAAAAGAGGTGGCCAGGTTACCTACCAATACAAACATAATATCGCTGAAAGACACGCCCAGCACAAAGCTGATGCCCGCCTTAAAACCATTGTTGATACTGTGCTTTATGATGGCAAATATTACCGGCCCCACCGATAATGATAGAAATACGCCCAGCCCTAAACCTGCTACGATTGCTGCTATCATGTAATAAAAAAAGGGTAACTAAATCGCTAAAGTTACCCACCTTTTTTAATTAAGTATTGTTAAATATCCCGCCAGGGCGGGATAGTATCGTCTATCACTTGCCGTTTGCTACGGTCCTGGTTTGCAGGAATCGCTCCCAATCTTTCAGCTTCTCGCCTTTCATTACACGGGGGAATTTGTTCATAGCGCCTTCCTTGCCTTTGCCACGCAGGTACTCAATAAACACGTCATTGGGCAATATCTCTACAAAGATCTCCTTTAAGGCAGCTGTTCTTTCCACCGCATAGTCGTCATTCACTTCTGCCAGCGTTTGATCTATGATCTCACGTACCTTATTGGTATCTACATGTACATCATCTGTGCCAATATACCAACGGTGCGCAAACAGGTTCTCATACGGGAAACCGGCAATGGTAAATTCCTTTACCGTAATGCCCAGTTTACGCTGTACCGTATCTATGGCCTTGTTCATATTATCAATGCTCATATGCTCCCCGCACAGGCTCAGGAACTGTTTGGTACGGCCTACGATAATGATCTCGTGTTCCTTTACGGAGGTGAATTTCACTACATCGCCAATGAGATAACGCCAGGCGCCTGCGCAGGTGCTTAGCATTACGGCATATTCCACATCTTCCACCACCTCATGTATCATGTATGATTTCGGATTGGGTTTTACTTCCCCATCCGCATCAAAATTGTCTTCTGTAAAAGGTATGAATTCAAAGAAGATACCCGCATTCAGCACCAGCTTAATGCCTTTGGTACCGGGCCGGGCCTGGAAGCCAAAAGAACCTTCAGAGGCCATATAGGTCTCTATGAAAGTGATGGGTTTACCCAGCACTTTCTGGAAGCTTTCGCGGTAAGGCTCAAACGATACGCCCCCGTGGATATAGATAGCCAGGTTGGGCCATATTTCGTGTATGTTCTTTACGCCGTGGTATTTGATGATCTCTTCCAGTACGATCTGTACCCAGGCAGGCACACCGCATACGGTGCCCACATCCCATTGGGGGGCTTTACGTACAATGAGTTTGATCCGCTGTTCCCAATTGGGCTTTTTGGAGATGCGGCCGCCGGGTTTGTAGAAACGGCGGAACCAGCGGGGTATGTTCTTGGCCTGTATACCGCTCATGTCGCCCTCGTAATAATCGCCTTTTTCGTACAGGGAGGTGGTACCACCCAGCATCAGGATCCCTTTCTCAAAGGATTTAGGCGGTATATTAAAGTTAACCATGGAGTACAGCTGCTTTACGCCTACTTTCTTCACCGTGCGCAGCATGTCGCGGGTAACAGGGATGTGTTTGCTGGCGGATTCTGAGGTGCCGGAGCTGAGGGCAAAATATTTGATCTTTTCGGGCCAGCTAACGTTATCGTCCCCTTCGAGGCATTTATGCCACCACTCCCCGTGCATTTTGTTGTAGTTATGTACCGGTATCCGGGCCCGGTATTGTGCCATAAAGTTAGGACTATCTAAGATGTCCTGAAACTTATAATGGCGGCCAAACTGCGTGTTCTTGGCTTTTTCCAGCAGGCGGTGCAGTACCTGGAGCTGGTATTGGCGTGGTGTCCCTAATTTAACCGTGAACTGTTTACGGATCCGCAGTGACCTGGATATAAGATTACCGATGATGGCCATTAATTTCCTTTCACATTATTTGAAATGCAAAAATACGGTAATTAGTTGTTAGTTGTAAGCGGATAGTTATTACCTATAAATGATTGAGAATTAACTATTTTTCCTATTTGATCCGTCAATTGGCGGCGGCTCGCAACTAACGACTAAATTCCTAACTTTGCGGCATGTTAAAAGCCACATTACTCAAAGCTACGCAAGCCGGAGGAAAAATCTTACAGGAATATTTCAATGGCAGCTTCCAGATAGACAGCAAAAGCTCCGTGAATGACCTGGTAACGGAAGCGGATAAAAAAGCGGAAACCGCGATCCTGGATACCATCCGGGCCAGTTTCCCGGATCATTATATCCTGAGCGAGGAAGCCGGCGAGCTTTCTACCGCCTCCAATACCAAATGGATCATTGATCCGCTGGATGGCACGGTGAACTTTGCGCACGGTATCCCTTTATGCTGTGTATCCATTGGCGTGGAAGTAGATGGCGAAGTAGTGATGGGCGCGGTATACAATCCTTTTATGAACGAATTCTTCTTTGCGGAGAAAGGCGCGGGCGCTACCCTTAACGACAAACCCATCCGGGTATCTGCCAAAAGCGAGCTGGCCAAAGCCTGCCTGGTAACCGGTTTCCCTTATACCTGGGAAGAGGAAGAAAATGATCCCATTGCCGTATTTGGCCGTTTTATAAAGGAAGGTTTACCGCTGCGCCGCCTGGGCTCTGCCGCTATAGACCTTTGCTGGGTAGCAGCCGGCCGGTTTGATGGGTTTTATGAGCATAAACTGAACGCCTGGGATTCTGCCGCCGGGTTCATCATCGTAGAGGAAGCAGGCGGTAAAGTGACCGATTTTAAAGGCAACCGCTTCTCCCCCCACCAGAAAAAGATCATTGCCACCAACGGCATTATACACAACGATTTAATACAGGCCGTAAACGGCAAATAATACGCCAAATACAATATTATGAGTGAAGAAAGGACAGAGATCAACTCCCTGGGGGAGTTTGGCCTGATTGAGTTCCTGACCCGCAATATCGAGATACAGCAGGCCAGCACCGTGTTAGGCGTAGGAGACGACGCTGCCGTGATAGATCATTTCGGCAAACAGACCGTGATCACCACCGATATGCTGGTGGAGGGCATCCATTTTGACCTGAGCTATACCCCGCTTAAACACCTGGGGTATAAATCTGTAGTGGTGAACCTGTCAGATATCTATGCCATGAATGCCACACCTACGCATATCACCATGAGCATAGCCTTTAGCAACCGCTTTTCCGTAGAGGCGCTGAATGAGTTTTATGAAGGCGTATATGCCGCCTGTGAGAAGTACGGCGTGGATCTGATAGGCGGGGATACCTCCTCCTCCCAGAAAGGTTTCGTGATCAGCGTAACGGCATTGGGCGAGGTAACGCCGGACCAGTTCGTAAAACGCTCTACCGCGCAAAAAGGAGACCTGATCTGCGTATCCGGCGACCTGGGCGGCGCTTTCCTGGGCCTTACCCTGCTGGAACGCGAAAAGCAGATCTACAAGGAAAACCCGCAGCTGCAGCCAGACCTGGAAGATCAGACCTATATATTGGGCCGCCTCCTGAAACCGGAAGCCCGCAAAGACATCGTTGAATTCCTGGAAGAACAGGAAGTAAAACCTACGGCCATGATGGACGTAAGCGACGGGCTTAGCTCAGAGGTGCTGCATATCTGCAAACAAAGCAACCTGGGTTGTGTCCTGTATGAAGAGAAGCTGCCTATCGCAGATCAAAGCCGCCAGCAGGCGTTGAAGTTCAGTTTAGATCCTACCGCCTGCGCATTAAGCGGCGGGGAGGATTATGAGCTGCTGTTTACCATTAAACAGGAAGACTATGATAAGCTGGTGCTGAATGAACAGATCAGCGTTATTGGTTACATGACGGATATCAGCGAGGGCGCGCACATCCTGACTAAAGGCGGCAACAAGTTTAAACTGGTTGCGCAGGGATGGAATGCGTTTGAGCAATAAATAACATCATCCACATAAAAAAGGTGAATAGTGAAGGAACATTTCCTTTCGCTATTCACCTTTCTGTTGTATAACTATTGCGGTTATTGTTTTACCTCTACTTTTATCGCATCGCTGTTATGCGTAGGCGGTAATACGCCCGCCATTACACAGAATTTAAGGTGATAGGTACCCGGCTTTTCAGGCATTACCACTTCCATACGGATAATATGGCGCTCCAGCGCTTTGAACACGCTCACATTTGATTTTACCGCCGGCAATCCCTCCCGTTTATTTACAAACGCGTAGCCCAGCACCGCTTCATGCATGGTATCTACCGGCAGCGGGCGGTCATACCCGTTACGTACCTTCAGTATAAAAGCCATATGCTCCCCGGGGCGGGCCTTTACTTTGGTCATAGCGGGTATTAAGCGCAGCAGGGAATAGGAATAATACTGCGGTTGTATATAGTATTCCCAAGTGCCTTTGGCGGTATGGATACTGTCTGTAACCGGTAGTTGCTCCCAGGGTGACTGGAAAGCGATCATCACGGGTTTACCCCATAATTGCGTTTCCGTATCCCAGAAATTATACTGGCTGCGCCGGGAATAGCGGCTGTTAACGCTATACGCCACTCCATCCTTACTGTAAAACATGTATTTGGATGGGAGCTGGTAGCTGTTCAGGAATACCACGGGCCGGTCGCCGGCTTTTTCCTGCAGGGCAGCCGCCCATTCCTTGTTATGATGGATCTCCGGCCGGATCTCTACGCCCGGCGCAAAATCCCATACCAGGTATACCCTGGCCACCAGCACCACTACCAGGGTGGCAATGCCCAGGTATTGCAGCAGCTTCCAGGAGCCCCTGCGGCGGATGATAGCCTGGTGGGCCAGTATAGCCGTGGGTGTAAATACCATCACCGTCCAGTTGGCCTCTACCCTACCCTTATAGGTGCTGAAAAGGAAGAATACCAATACGCCTATGAGGGTAACCTTTAAAGTACGCTCAAAACTGCTTTGTATGGGGCAGATGAAAGCATAGTACAGCAGCAGCCAGCCGGCCACAGGGCCAAATAACAGCACCTGGCCCAGGATATAATCCAGCGTCCAGCTAATATCATACCCCGGCGTATTACGCTCTACCAGGTGGTATTGCAGGGATGGGAAACCGTGTGTATACTGCCAGTGGATATGCGGTAGGAATAATAAGGTGGTTAATATACAAGCCAGGTAGAACTTAAATACCCGCAGCAGGTTGGGGTTGGAGATCACCGTAAAAAGCACCAGCAGAATACCATGGTATTTGCTGTAAAACAGCAATGCCATACTAAGGCCCAGCAGCAGGGTGTTTTTCCAGCTTTGTTGCTCCATGAACTTCCGGTAGACCCAGAAATATAAGGCGGCAAAGAATATGAGCGGCACATCTGGTACGGCCAGCATACCGCCTATCTGCATGGCGCCCATGGCAAACAGGATCAGGTAAAACAGGCGGTTATGTTTTTGCGGTAACAGTTCCCAGGTGATCCAGAGGGTGAGCACGTTAATGATCACCATACAAAAGCGAACGCCTAATTCATTATGGAACAGGGAATAACCTATTTTGATCAGCAGGGCTATCATGGGGGGATGGTCGAAATAGCCCCAGTCAAGGTGGCGGGAGTATACCCAGTAGTAGGCCTCATCGTCCATGAGCTGTGTACAGCTGGCCTGTATTAAGCCCAGCACCAGCCAGCCCAGTAAAAAAGTGTACTTGTTTTGATCTTTGGTAAAAAACCGCGTTAGTGCCGACATACTGAACCTTGCCAGATTAAGAAATTGTTAAGCGCGAAGTTACTTAAAACGAAATACGATTATCACACATATTTCCTAAGGCCGGCACAGCCCTTATTCACCGATCATACGCACCACCTGCAGGTTGGCGTCAAAAGCCACCATGCTGGCTTTGTAACCGGCGGCTATACGTCCCAGCTCATGGCCTTTACCCGCCAGGGCGGCAGGGTAGGCAGATCCCATACGCAGGGCCTCTTCCACGGGTATACCCACCTGCTGTACGCAGTTACGCACGGCCTGCATCATAGTAAGGCAGGAGCCGGCCAGGGTCCCCTGGGCATTCACATAGCGGTCTTTTTCAAAAATATAGATATAGTCGCCCTCCCGGCACTCCGCCACGGCGTCTGTGATCAGGTACAGGCGGTTGCCCATGATCTTTTTGCTGATGCGGATGGAGGAAAAATCCACATGTATGCCATCTGCTACCACGCTGGCGCATACGCGGTCATGATCATAAATAGCGCCCACCATGCCCGGGGCCCGGCTTTGCAGGGCAGACATGGCATTGAACAGGTGCGTGGCAGCGGGAATACCGTTCTCAAAAGCGGCGTATCCCTGTTCATAGCTGGCATTACTATGTCCGGCGGAGATGAGTATACCTGCGCTTTGCAGCCGTTTTACCAGCCTGGGATCGCAGCGTTCCGGGGCCAGGGTCATCATCTTAATAATGCCCTCGCCGTGCTCCAGCAACCGGTCTATATCTTTTTCAGTAGGTGTAACGATGTAATGTTCTAAATGGGCGCCCTTCTTTTCCGGGTTCATAAAAGGCCCTTCCAGGTGCAGGCCTAATACGCCTTTACGGCCCTGGCTCCAGTATTCTTTTACGGCCTGGATGGAGCGTAGCATCACCTCCCAGGAGGTGGTGGGTATGGTGGGCATAAAATGGGCTGCTCCGCCGCTATAACAATAGTCGTAGGTAGCTGCCAGCGATGCCACATCTGTACTATAGGGGAATAGTTGCCCGTTGCCGCCATAGATCTGCAGATCAATAAGCGCCGGAGCCAGCGTGGCACCCTGCAGGTCTATTACCTCCGTATCCGCCGGGATCTCTGACATGGGCAATACGCCCAGTATAACGCCATGATCCGTTAATACGGCCTGGCCACTCAGAAAACGGTCGCCTGTAAAGATGCGTGCATTGGTGTAAGCTACTGACATGCTGGCTATTTAATTTTCGTATAGTTCTAAGGGCAGGCCATCCGGATCCTGGAAAAAGGTGAACCGTTTACCAGTGTAAGGATCAATACGTACCGGCTCTGTGATAACACCGCGCTCCTGCAATTGTAGCACCGCCTTATCTACATCCGGCACGGTAAAAGCCAGGTGGCGCAGCCCCTGTGCCTCCGGACGGCTGGGCCGTGGCGGCGGCTCCGGGAAGGAGAACAGCTCTATTACATATTGATCGCCCAGGGCAAGGTCCAGTTTCCAGGACTGCCGCTCTTCACGGTATACCTCCCGTACTATCTGCATACCCAGCACCTGCGTATAAAAAGCTTTACTACGCTCGTAGTTGCTGCAGATGATGGCGATATGGTGTACGCCGGCAATCAAAACAGCTGGAATTTATCTGCATCCTTTAGGAAGGGCAGTTTGCTCCTTACCTCATCCAGATGGCTGCGCTGCAGCGTATAAGTGAAAGTGTCCTGATCGTGCGCTTTCTGGTAAACAATGGCGCCCATGGCGTCAATAAGACTGCTATCGCCGCTGTGGTAGATCTCATTACCATCATTGCCTACCCTGTTAACGCCTATTACATAACATTGGTTTTCGATGGCACGGGCCTGCAGCAGGGTTTTCCAGGCCACGTTACGACGCTCCGGCCAGTTGGCCACGTTAATGAGCACATCATAAGCTGGTGCGCCCGTTTCCGGTACAAACGCATTACGCGCCCAAACGGGGAAACGCAGGTCGTAACAAACGGTGAGGTTGATCTTCCAGCCTTTTACCTGGGCAATCAGGCGTTTATCGCCGGGCAGGTAATGCTCATGTTCGCCGGCATAACCAAACAGGTGGCGTTTGTCGTAGACGCCGTATACGCCGTTGGGCTGCATCCAGATAAGACGGTTCAGATAATTATCGCCGTCTTTGATGATAAGGCTACCGGTGATGATCACGTTCTTTTCTGCCGCCTTTTGCTTCATCCACTGTACGGCGCTGCCGTCCATGGTTTCCGCCAGCTTTTCAGATTCCATGCTGAAGCCGGTGCTGAACATTTCCGGCAATACGATCACTTCCGTGCGTTCCGGAATAGCATTGATCTTTTCATCAAACATCCGCAGGTTCGCGGCGATATCCTCCCAGTACAACTGTGACTGGATAAGTGTTACTTTCAGATCTGACATAAATTGAGATAATTGCGCTTACGACTGCTGCGTGCTCTTGTTCACCTGAGGCGTTGGGAATAGTGATGATATGGTCAGACTATCCGCCTTCAACAATACGTAGTTGACAAATTTACGCTTTGCGGGCTTAAAAACTTTTTAAAAAATGGGCGTTTTAGGAGGGGTCATTTGCGATCTGTTCAAGGGCGTCCTGGATCAGGGCGGGCTCAAAGCCTTTTTGCAGGAGGTATTGCATGGTTTTCTGGCGCTGTTTGATGGGGTGCTCCCCTTCCAGGGAGGCAAATTTCTTAGCCGCCTCGCGTTGCAGGGTGTTCCTGTAATCCGTTTCGTCTATTTCCTGCAGCCCTTTTTTGATACAATAGGAGGAGAGCTGTCTTTGCTGCAGCTCCATCGTTATTTTGCGGCGGCCCCAGTGTTTGCTGCGGAATTTGCCGCCGGCAAAGGCTTTGGCAAAACGTTCCTCGTTCAGGAAATTATCTGCTATCAGGGCGGCAATAGCCTCATCTGCTGCCGGCCCGTACAGGCCCAGCTCCCGGCACTTTTGCTGTACCTCGCTATGGCAGCGCTCCTGGTAAGCGCAGTAATGACGGAGTTTTTGTAGATCGGCAGAAGACAAGAAAACAGCTTTTTTTTAAGCTTTTAGTGGTGGACTTTTTAGGCGGTAGCCTGGTGTAAAGAACAGCTTAAGCTCTTGGCAGCGTAGCCTTTAACGTAGCCCTTTTTGCAGGCCGCCGTCAGGCGCCAGCTTTCAGCATCAGCTTAAGCCATCAGCCTTTAGGGAGTAGCTTTTAGCTCCCAGCATAACGCTAACAGCTAAAAGCTACGGCCCTAACAGCTATTTCTTCACTATCATTAAGCGGGCATAATTAAGCATAATCTTCTTTTCGCCGCCGCCCTTGGGGAAGTTTACCGTAGCAATACGGTTATTGGCAGCGCCTTCCATATTCAGGATGGTGCCAAAGCCAAACTTCTGGTGCTCTACCTCCATACCGGCTTCCATCAGGGCCGGATCATCGGGGGCAAAACCCGGTGTGGGCACATGGTTACCAGCCGGCGGCGTAGGCTTGGGAGCCGGGCGGGAGGCCGAAGATGACGAAGATGATGAGGTAGCAGGCGTACCGGATGAGGTAGGCGCCTTTTTACGGTCAAACATATTATTGCCGCCGTTGTTCCACAGGCCGCCACCTGAATTAAACGGGCTGCGTATGTTGTTGCCACCGGCGTAGCTACGGTCTATGAACTGTTCCGGCATTTCTTCCAGGAACCGGCTGGGCTCATTCTGCACCAGGCTGCCAAAGCGGTAGCGGCTGCCGGCATAGGTAAGCCACAGGCGGGCTTTGGCACGGGTAATGGCCACGTAGAACAGGCGTCTTTCCTCTTCCAGCTCTTCGCGGGTGTTGATGGAAAGGGTGCTGGGAAACAGGTTCTCTTCCAGGCCCACGGAAAATACCACGGGAAATTCCAGGCCTTTGGCGGCGTGGATGGTCATCAGTTTCACTACATCGCTGTTCTCGTCGCCGCCCTGGTCCGCATCTGTGAGCAGGGTGATCTGCTGCAGGTAGGAGCCCAGGCTCTTGTCTAGCAGCTCGCCATCTTCCGTAGGGGTTTCTGTAAACTCTTTGATGGAGTTCAGCAACTCCTGTATATTCTCATACCGGGCCAGGCCTTCGGTAGTTTTATCGTTAAACAGCTCTTTTACCAGGTTGGTGCTTTTACCTACCTGTACGGCCACATCATAAGCGTTGTGTTTGTCCAGGATGGCCTTAAAGCTTTGGATCATGGTGATAAAGCCTTCTATCGCTTCCAGCGTACCGCCTTTAAAGCCAAATTCACGGCCTCTTTCCAGCACTTCCCAGAGGGTGATATTGTGCTCATTGCTTAATACGGTCGCTTTTTCGATGGTGGTCTTACCAATGCCCCTTACCGGGTAGTTGATAATACGCTTCAGGCTTTCCTCGTCACGCGTATTAATGGTAATGCGCAGGTAGGCCAGGAAGTCCTTGATCTCCTTACGCTGGTAGAAGGATACGCCGCCAAATATCCGGTAGGGGATAGCTTTGCGGCGCAGGCTTTCTTCAAAAGAGCGGCTTTGGGCGTTGGTACGGTACAGGATCACAAAATCGCGGTTATCGTAGTGGTTGCGCAGCTTTTGCTCTGCGATGATATCCGCTACATATTTTCCCTCTTCGTTATCCGTCATGGTGCGTACCAGCTTTATCTTTTCGCCCTCCATGTTATTGGTCCACAGGGCTTTTTCTATCTGGCCTTTGTTGTGGGCAATCACCTCGTTGGCTACGTTCAGGATGGATTTGGTACTGCGGTAGTTCTGTTCCAGTTTCACCACTTTGGCATCGTCATAATCCTTTTCAAACTGGAGGATGTTCTGGATCGTAGCGCCGCGGAAGGAGTAGATACTCTGGGCATCATCACCCACCACGCAGATATTTTCATGCACAGCGCCCAGTAATTTGATGATCTCGTACTGTGCCGGGTTGGTATCCTGGTACTCATCGATCATGATATACTTGAACTTGTGCTGGTATTTGTGCAGCACTTCCGGAAACTGTTTCAGCAGTATATAGAATTTGAACAGCAGATCGTCAAAATCCATGGCGCCGTTCTTAAAGCAGCGGGCGGCGTACAATTCGTAGATCTTGCCTATCATGGGGCGGTTGGCCCGCATGTCTTCCTGCTGCACATAATAGTCGTGCTGGTATTCTGCCGGGCCCATGAGGCTGTTCTTGGCGGCGGAAATACGGTTGTATACGAAATTGGGCTTGTAATGTTTATCATCCAGGTTCTGCTCATTGAGCACGGTCTTGATCACGCTTTTGGCGTCGTCCGTATCGTAGATGGTAAAGTCGTTAGGATAACCCAGGCGATGCGCTTCGCCGCGTAACAACCTGGCAAAAACGGAGTGGAAGGTGCCTATGTAGAGGTTGCGGGCCTCGCTGCCGCCAAGGATCTTCTCCACACGCTCTTTCATTTCGCGGGCCGCCTTATTGGTAAAGGTGAGGGACAGTATATTAAAAGCGTCTACCCCATTACGCATCAGGTGCGCAATACGGGTGGTCAGCACTTTTGTTTTACCAGATCCGGCGCCTGCCACGATCATGAGCGGGCCCTTGATTTGCAACACCGCTTCACGTTGGCGTTCATTCAGTTCGTCTAAGTAATTTGGATTCATCAGGGTGTAAAAATAGCTAAATTGTTAGTAAGAGCCGCGAATATAATCGCCGGTAGTTACTAACAATTTCCACTGGCTACTCACATTTTTTCTGCAGCGGGCAATCCGCTGCTAGTAGCGCGTGATCCGCGACTTGAGCATTTTGCGGGCAAAGTGAATGCGGCTTTTTACGGTGCCCAGGGGCTCGTTGAGGATAACGGCGATCTCATAATATTTATACCCTTCGTAATATAAAAGAAAGGGCTGTTTAAAGATAGAGGGCAGATTATAGATAGCCATGTGCACATCCTTTACCCGCAGGCCATTCTCTGCATAATTACCAATGGCGGGCTGCTGGTGATGCAGCAGGAACTCGCCCATGGCGTTATCCAGCAGCCGGTATTGCCGGTTGCCGCGCCGGTAATTATTGATGAAGATATTGCGCATGATGGTGTAGAGCCAGGCCCGGATATTAGTACCGGCCAGGTATTTTTCACGGTTTGCCAATGCGCGGTAAAGTGTTTCCTGGTAAAGGTCTTTTGCAGATTCCGAATCCTTGGTAAGTGTAATTGCGTAGGGTCTTAGGAAATCAGCGTTTCCCATTAACAAATTGTTGAATTCGGTGGATGACATAATTCACTTTTTAGGATTATACAATACATTACGCCTGATGCTATAGCGATATAACCATTCCTAACGGCATGGGGGATACGTTCTACAGGAATTGTACTTCATGACGGTAATTTTTTTGGTTACCAATAGCGGGGCACAATTGCTTGCATTCTACATAATGACTCTGAGACCGCTTGCTAAATAATTCACAGTTGATGCCGGATAGCCGGTGGAGCTATCCGATAGATACTTGGGTTTTCCGCTTTACTTGCCTGAAATAATAATGGTATTACCTGTATGACTCTCTTTCACATTAAACAAATAACGAATACCAACCTTGTCTAATGTTTAACTATTATAACTAAGTTATTGAAAAAAAAGGGGATAACCTATTTTTTTTGTGACTATACGAATAAAGTTAATGTGCTAATGTGCTGATATGCTAATGTGCTGATGAAAGAATGCATTAATCTACATCCGTGATTTGTAGATCAGCACACTCGCAATCCAGACATTAGCACATTAGCATATCAGCACATCAGCACATTATTTCTCGTGCCTGTCTACTTTCAGCTTCTCCTCCCGGTTGGCTATTTCCCAGGCGGTGTAGAATACCAGCTGTGCCCGGCGTGATAATAAGGAGTAGTCTATCTTTTCAACAGTATCTGTTACGCGGTGATAGTCTTCATGCGTGCCGTTGAAATAAAAGATCACAGGAATATTGTTGCGGGCAAACATGTAGTGATCTGAGCGATAGTAGAAGCGGTTGGGATCTTCCGGATCATTGTATTTATAGTCCAGGTGGAACTTTGTAAAAGTAGCATTGGCTTTTTCATTGATGCCGCGCAGCGCGGAGCTGAGCTTATCATCGCCAATAACATATACATAGTTCGTATCTTTTTCATGCATTGGGTCTATACGGCCAATCATGTCTATGTTCAGGTCAACTACGGTCTTATCCAGGGGATAGATAGGATTTTCCGTGTAATACTTGGAGCCCAGCAGGCCTTTTTCCTCGCCGGATACGGTCATAAACACCATGCTGCGGCGCGGGCCCTGGCCTGCTTCTTTGGCGCGGGCAAAGGCGGCGGCTATTTCCAGCACGGCTACTGTACCGGAGCCGTCATCGTCTGCCCCATAGTATACCATACTGTCTTGCGTGCCCAGATGGTCATAGTGCGCGGTCACAAATACTATCTCGTCTTTTTTATCCGTGCCTTCCATGTAGGCCAGTACGTTGCTGGAACGCAGTTCCCGGAGGCCTTTCTTAAAGGAGATCTGTACCGGCTTACGGATCACGGTTGGTTTTAAACGGTCTGCGGCGGCCGGTTTAAACAGCTCCTCCGGGCTCTTCACACCCAGCAGGGCAGCGGCCATATTAGCGGAGATATAGTAGGTATTAGGCGTTTCCGCTTGTTTGGGCGGGGTGGTATAGATACCGGAGCGGAACAGGCGGTTACCGGAGATCTTTTCTATCCGCTCCACCCCTTCTGTTACCACCAGGATGGCCTTGGCCTTACGGGCGGTGGCCTCTGCTATTTTTTTATTCAGCGCGCCCCAGGGAGAAGGGCGGCGGTTGCCGGTAAGCTGGTAGGCGGTGTCGTTTGCATGCGGCTCGCCAGGCAGGATCATTACTACCTCGCCGTCTACATCCAGCCCTTCGTAGTTATCGTATTCTTTATCGCTGATGCCATAACCGGCAAATACTACCCTGGAGGATTTCAGCTCCTGGTTAGCGCCGTTCTGCACACCGCTGTAGTAGTCCTGTCCAAAGCGGTAGGTTTTGCCGTTAAGGGCAATGCTGCCGGTGCTCAGCGTATCCTGGTACAGGTAAAAATATTGTTCCCATTTGCCATTGGCCCCGGGTTGCAGACCAACTTTAGAGAACTGGGATATAATATAGGCAGCGGCCTTGCGCTGACCTTCCGTGGCGGTTTCGCGGCCCTGCATGCCGGCGCCGGCCACGATAGATAATTGTTGTTTTACGGCATTGGCTGTAATGCCTTCCCCAAAACGGGCAGCTACCGAGGGTTTACCGGCGGGGGTTACTATCTGCTCGTCGTGCTGCGCTAAGGCGGCTGTGCTCAGGAGGGAACAAGTGATAAGGAGTGTAAATAATCGCATAGTATCAGATTAAAAAAGTAAAAGCCGGGGGAGACAGCGCATTCTCTTCCCGGCTTAATAAATTCTTATTATGCGTAGCGCATATCCTGTCTTCACTTCTCTGGCTGCATCTATAGCGCTGTATAATGTTCTGATGGTGTTATAAACAGGCGATCTTACGAACCCTGTTCTCATGGCGGCCCCCTTCAAAGGGTGTGTTGATAAACACATCCACCATCTGTTTGGCAACGGCCGTGTCTACAAAACGGGCCGGTATGCAGATAACGTTGGCCTCATTATGACCACGGGCCAGCCTGGCCAGCTCCTCGCCCCAGCAGATAGCGGCGCGTACGCCCTGGTGTTTATTGGCGGTGATGGCTACGCCGTTGGCGCTGCCGCATACCAATATACCAAAAGCTACTTCTTCCCTTTCTACCGCGGTGGCTACCGGGTGTGCGTAATCAGGATAATCTGCGGAATCTTTTGACCAGGCTCCAAAATCCTTTACCTGTATACCTTTTGCTTCCAGGTAGGAAATGATCTCCTCCTTATATTCAAAGCCGGCGTGGTCAGAGCCTACGGCTACCGGCAACGATAGATTAAATAATGCGGGATGTTGCATATCAGTTTCTCTGTTTACAGATCACTAGGACCATTCTTCTTCTACTACCGGGTGTTTCTCTTTCTCGTCCATTTCGCGCAGCGCCTTCCGGGATATAAAGATACTGATTTCATAGAGCAAATACAGCGGCGTAAATACGATCAGCTGATCCACCACATCCGGCGGCGTAATAACGGCCGCCAGCACCAGTATCACCACAATCGCATGGCGGCGGTAGGCGCGCATGAAATCCGGCGTTATGAGGCCGATCTTGGTGAGGAAGAATACGAGGATGGGGAGCTCGAATAATACGCCCATACCCAGTATGATCTGTGTCATCAGGGAGAAGTAGTCATCCAGGAAGAACTGGTTCACTGCCTTATCCGTTACCGTATAACCGGCCAGGAAGTTAATGGTGAAGGGGGCCATCAGGAAATAGCTGAAAGCGATACCCAGGAAGAACTGGAAAGATACCCAGAAGATAACGCCCCGGGCGCCGCGCAGCTCGCGCTCCTTTAAGGCTGGTTTGATAAAACGCCAGAACTCCCAGAAGATATACGGGAAGGCCAGTACCAGCCCCAGGATGAATGCCAGTTTAAACTGCAGCATGATCTGCCCCGCCATCTTAAAGTTCTGAAATTGCACCTTTACCGGCGTAATACACATCTTATCGCCCAGCCCAACCAGGTGGCTGAACTTACACATCACTATATAAGAGGGGAAATCGGCGTTTGTGGGCCCAAAGATCACATTATCCAATATTTCCTTGGTGTATACAAAACCAAATATGCTGAACACCATGATAGCCACCACTGATCTGATAATATGCCAGCGCAGGTCCTCCAGGTGGTCGAAAAAAGACATTTCTGCCTTGTTGCTGTTATTCGCAAAAATCTTCTTAAACATTGTACCAAATAGATCAGTGTAGAATTATTACCAATTCAAGATCACAAATATATAGAAAGGTGGAAAGGAAAATGGAAAAAATAGATGGGGGGCCGGTATGCGGATGTTGTAACGTGCAGATGTGCTGATGGGTGGAGGATGAGGCATGGGCATATGGAGG
This sequence comes from Chitinophaga agrisoli, assembly GCF_008386695.1. Lineage (GTDB taxonomy): Bacteria > Bacteroidota > Bacteroidia > Chitinophagales > Chitinophagaceae > Chitinophaga > Chitinophaga agrisoli. The sequence continues at coordinate 1,141,227 of NZ_VUOC01000001.1, read as the reverse complement.
ATTGGATGGCAGCGCCGGCAGGACAGGGTTAATGTGCTAATGTGCAGATGCAGTGAATTGTCCGGTGTGCAGGTGAATGACGGAAGCTAAGCTGAACAGGTATGAAAAACGGATATTAAACGGAATATGAGGAATCTGGGGAAAAGAGACGCTGATATAGGTACAAAAAAAGAGCCAGCCCAAGAAGAATCAAGAGCCGGCCTTTCATCCATTGTTTGTTAACCCCAAAAAAGTTGAATTCGAGAATGTCTTCTGCTTCCAGATCTGCTGCTTATTCGATTGATGGCAAGCTTTCAAAATAAGTTTTATCTCTGGTTGCGTCTAAATTTCTATCACAAAAATAGAAAGAATTATTTTATTACCAATGTTGTAACAATATTTTTTACAACCCTTTAACAAAAATCAAATAATAGTGTTACATCATTTATAGCAAATGTATAAAATCCGTGTTAAATTCCTACTACTTTTTTTTTAAATCGATTTAGCAAACGGTTCCTAAATCGATTTTGCAAGCTTTCCTTGCGTTTGACGATGCAAATATATTAAAAATTTTCGAACAATGTCAAGGACAACTTTTTTTTCTTTTGATCTTTTACCAGGATAAGTAGTTTTTTGTCTCTTATACTACCCTTATTCTAGCCCAGGATCTTCATTTTCACCATCTCGATACGGGTGTCTGTCACGTTGAGCACGTCAAACTCGTAGTCGTCGATAATAATGCGCTCCTTAAGCCTGGGGATGGTTTCATGGTGATTGATGATATAACCGGACAGCGTTTCGCTCTCGTCTTCCGGGAAGTCGAAATTGTAACGCTCGTTCAGGTAGTCCAGCTCCAGGCGGCCGGAAAAAATATATTCTTTCTCTGCAATCTGCTTTTCTACAAACTCCTCCACGTCGTGCTCATCCTTTATTTCACCAAAGATCTCTTCCAGCACGTCCTCTATGGTCACAATACCAGCGGTGCCTCCAAACTCATCCACCACCCACGCAATACTTTTGCGTTCTTTGTTGAATTTGCTGAGCAGGTCAATGGCGCTCATGGTTTCCGGCACCACCATAATGGGATGGATAATGGCCGGAATATCCGCCGGGTTCTTGAACATATCCAGTTGGTGTATGTAACCCAGGATATTATCTATGGTACTTTCGTAGATGATGATCTTGGAAAGCTTTGTTTCCATGAATTTGCGGCGCGCCTCAGAGATGGGGCTGATGATCTCCAGGGCTTCTATCTCTTTACGCGGTATCAGGCAGCCGCGGATCTTTACATGGGCCAGGGACAACGCATTCTCAAACAGCTCTGTATTCAGCTCCTGGTTCTCTGCAAAATGCTGCTGCGACTGGCGGATGAAGTGCTCCACATCCACCCGGGCAAAAGAGGGCCTGTTTTCTATGATCCTTACATTGAACAGGTATTTGAGGATCCATTCAGAAATAGATACCAGCAGATTACCTATTACATACAAGGGTTTAGATATAACGGAAACCGGTAAGGCGAAAAAGCTCAGCAAACCCTCCGGGCGGGAGCGGAATACGGCCCGGGGAATAAAAAAGCCCAGGAATAACACCAGGAAAGTGGCCACCAATATTTCCATAAACAGCAAAAAAGGCTGATAGGTGGGGGCTACCACTGCATCCCAGAGGGGCTGGAAGATGCCGGCAAACAGGATGCCGTAGATCACCATTACAATGCCCAGGCCCAGTAAGCTGGTAGCCAGGAAGCGGGAGGGGTTTTCATTAAAACTAGCCAGGATCTTGCCGGTAGACCTGCCCTGCTTTTTCTTAAGCTCTATACTGAGCTTGTTCAGATTAGCGAAGGCTGTCTCCAGGCCTGCAAAGAAGCCGGCCAGTAGTACCAGAAAAACCAAAATAAAGATGGTATAACTGTCCATTAGAACAAATATAAAGTTTTTTTTAACAGATGGCAGCGACGTACGGTTCACTGTTATTTGAGGTTATGCCCCAGCAATTACTACGCCAGGGCTATCGGCTGCCATTCAATATGTTTAGCCGATAAAAGCAAGCACCAGCGCTTTTACGGCGGCGTATGCTTTTTCCAGCTCATCGTTCACAACAATCTCATCAAATTCGTGGGAAAAGGACAATTCATAGCGGGCTTTGGCCAGGCGTTCCTCCAGGGAATCCTTTGTTTCCGTACCACGCTCACTGAGGCGTACCCGCAGCGCTTCCAGGGATGGCGGCTCTATAAAGATGCTGAGGGCGGCCTGGTGATAGGTTTCCTTTATGGACAGGGCGCCTTTTACATCAATATCCACCAGGGGCACCTGCTGATTGTCCCAGATGCGTTGCAGCTCGCTTTTCAGTGTGCCATAATATTTACCGGCATACACCATTTCATACTCCGCAAAAGCATGTTCCTCTATTTTCTGGTGAAACTCGTCTGTACTCAGGAAATAATAATCCTTACCATGCACTTCATTACCGCGGGGCTGACGGGTGCTGGCGGAGATGGAAAATGCCAGCTGTGGCATTTCCGCTAATAATTTTTTTACGATGGTAGTTTTCCCTGCACCAGAGGGGGCAGTGATGATGATGATCTTCTCCAATGACATGCGTTAAGTTAGCTGCGTAGCCTTTAGCGGTTAGCTTTTAGCAATAGCCGTTAGCTTTTAGCTGATGGCTGTATATAACAGCTTTCAGCGGTGGCGGTTATTAATTGTTAGTCGTTGGTAGGTTGGTGTTAGCTATTAGCTTTCAGCGGTCTGCAATAAACTTGCGGTCAATCCCTAAATGCTAACAGCTAACCCCTAACCGCTGTTTTACACTCTCTTTATGTCTGCGCCCAGTTTCCTGAGCCTTTCATCAATATACTGGTAACCGCGGTCTATCTGTTCAATGTTCTGGATAGTGCTTTTACCTTCCGCGCTGAGGGCCGCGATGAGCAGGGCCACGCCGGCGCGTATATCCGGTGATGACATGGTGATACCGCGCAGCAAATGCTGCCGGCCCAGGCCTATCACTACGGCGCGGTGGGGATCGCATAACACGATCTGTGCGCCCATATCGATGAGCTTATCCACAAAGAACAGACGGCTCTCGAACATCTTCTGATGGATCATCACGCTGCCTTTGGCCTGAGTGGCCACCACCAGCACAATACTTAACAGGTCCGGCGTAAAACCGGGCCAGGGATGATCATATACGGTAAGGATGGAACCATCCAGGAAAGTCTGTATTTCGTAAGAATCCTGTGCGGGAATATAGATATCATTGCCTTGCAGCTCCAGCTGGATACCCAGCTGCCGGAATTTTTCCGGGATAATGCCCAGGTGCTCCACGCCCGCATTGCGGATGGTGATCTCGCTCTGGGTCATGGCAGCCAGGCCAATAAAGGAGCCTATTTCGATCATATCCGGCAACATGCTGTGGCTGCAGCCGGTCAGGGAGGTAACCCCTTCTATGGAAATAAGGTTAGAGCCTACCCCGCTGATCTTAGCGCCCATACTGTTCAGCATCTTGCAAAGCTGCTGTATATAGGGCTCACAGGCAGCATTATAGATGGTGGTAACGCCTTTTGCCATTACGGCGGCCATGATGATATTGGCCGTGCCGGTCACAGAAGGCTCATCCAGCAACATATAAGTGCCTTTTAAGCCCCCGTCGCCAGCTTCCAGGCGGAAGAAATTATCGTCTGTATCGTATACGAAATTTACGCCCAGCTTCTCAAAACCGATGATATGCGTATCCAGGCGGCGGCGGCCTATCTTATCGCCACCGGGCTTGGGTATATAAGCCCTGCCATAGCGCGCCAGAAGCGGGCCGGCGATCATTACCGATCCACGGAGCCTGCCGGATTTCTTTTTGAATTCCGGGCTCTGGAGATAGGCCATATCAATATTTGCAGCGGTAAATTCGCAGGTATCGCGGGTAAGGCGGTTTATTGCTACGCCTATATCGCCCAGCAACTCTATCAGCAGGTTCACATCCAGGATATCCGGTATGTTACTGATGGTTACTTTTTCCGGTGTGAGCAATACGGCGCTGATGATCTGTAAAGCTTCGTTTTTGGCACCCTGGGGCACAATTTCCCCTTTAAGGCGGTGGCCGCCTCTTACTTCGAAAGCACTGCTCACTTGTTCCTGTTTTTGTTGTATTTATTGTTGCTGTGCTTATTTGATTTACCATTGCTGCTACCGCCACCACTCTTGAACTTATTCTGCTGGTAGGATTTCCGCTTCATGCTGCTACCACCGCTGCTGGGGGTACGGTGAAATTCGCCGCCAGCGGTAAAGCTGCCGGATTCAACCACCGCCTGCTTGCTACCACCACCAGGATGGTATTCCAGCTGGCCAGCTGTAATGGTATTCAGCTCTGATTTTACGGCATCATCATGTACGCTTTCCTTATGCCAGTTGCTATAAGCCAGCTTCATGTAGTTGCCAACAGTTTGGGTAAAGCCTTCTTTCTTTTCCGGATTCTCTTCGTGCAGGGCTTTATCGATCACCATCTCCAGGTTTTTACCAAAGTGCCGCAGCTTGGGATATCTTTTAGGATAAGGCAGTCTTTCCGGCTTATACTTCAAAGTTTCGGCGGTAGGTATGGGATAAGGGGATTCTACATTCAGTTTAAAATCAGAGATCAGGAACAGGTGATCCCAGAGCTTGTGCCTGAAATCCTCTACATTCCTTAAGTGGGGGTTAAGGGTGCCCATCAGCTCTATTAAAGCCATGGCCTGACCCTGACGTACGTCTGTATCCTCGATGCTGAGCAGGTATTCTATCATTTTTTGGATATTCCTGCCATACTCCTTCATTATCAAATGATTACGTGTGGTATTGTATTCCATTAGCTGAATTGTCTGGATATTAAAAACAACAATTTTTACGGATTATTAAGTCAACTTTACGCGAAGAAACAAAGTAAGGAATAAAGTGTACTTTGCTGTGAAGTGAACGTATTTTGCAAACTTAACAAAAAAACCTCAAATAAAAAGCTAAAACTGCATCCGATATGCACCCCATCCTACTACTGCACGGCGCGCTGGGCACCAAAGCGCAGCTGGATACCACCGGTTCCATATTAGCAAAACACTACAAAGTGCATACCCTTAATTTCAGCGGTCATGGAGATGCGCCCGCCGCGGAAGCGGACCTGAGCATTCCGCTGCTGGCAAAGGATGTGCTGCATTACCTGGAAAGCCATGGCCTGCCGGCCGTGCCTATATTCGGTTACAGTATGGGTGGTTATGTGGCTATGTACCTGGCGCGGCATTACCCGTTGCGCGTGAGCCGGGTAATAACGCTGGGCACCAAATACCACTGGGATGCAGCTACCGCCGCCAAAGAGGTAAAGATGCTGGACGCCGCCGTGATCGAACAAAAAGTGCCAGCTTTTGCCAAAGCACTGCAGGAGCGGCATGCGCCCGCGGACTGGAAACAGGTGCTACGGTCCACTGCGGCGCTGATGCAGGAACTGGGACGGCAGCCATTGCTAAAGCCCACGGATTATGCGGAAATAAGCACCCCTACCCTGCTCATGTTGGGCGACCGGGACCAGATGGTAAGCCTCCAGGAAACAGTAGATGTATACAAGGCCCAGCCAGACGGCCGGCTGGCGGTGCTGCCCAATACGCCTCACCCCATTGAAAAGGTGGATGCAGCACTGGTGGCCACACTTATACAGCGATTTATGAATGAATAATGCTTTAAGTACGCGGAACGCTTTTGATGTTTTATGAGGTATCTATGCGTGAATGCTACTGATTATTCCACAACGTTGATAGTACGGTAAAAGCTCTCTTCCAGTGAAATCAGGGTCTCTGTCCTTTCTATTCCTTTGATCTTCTGTAATTCATCGTGGAGTATCCTGCGGAGCTGTGTGATATCTTTACAGATAATTTCCGCAAACATGCTGTAGCTGCCTGTGGTATAGTTCAGGCGCACCATTTCAGGTATCTTCCGCAGCTCTTTTGCAACGGTATCATACATGGAGCTTTTCTCCAGGTAGATGCCTATAAAGGCAATTACGTCATACCCGATCATTTTTAAATCTACATGTAATTTTGTACCTTTAACAATACCCAGTTCTTGTAATTTCTTCATTCTTACGTGGATAGTGCCGCCGGAAACAAACAGTTTCTTCCCCAGATCGGCATAGGAGATCTCTGCGTTATTCATCATCTCACTGATGATCTGAAGATCTAGTTTGTCAATATTCAAATTGTGACTCATTTTTACAATTTGTTTTTGATTGTTTTAAACACACATGCAAATATTTAAAAAATATCGAAATTTCAAAAATTTTTCTTAAAAAATTTGCAAAGAATAGCCTCTCTGTTTAGATTTGCATCATTGAACGTAGGGAATCAGCAAGTGATACTTACTAAAGAGCAAATATTGTGGGGTGATGGAACTGGCAGACATGCCCTCTTGTCTCGAGGGTGGGGAGTCCGGGATAAACGTAGCATAATGGGTTGACCACTAATCTTATTTGTGCTAAGGCTAACCGCCTCGTGGAGGTTCGAATCCTTCTCCTACAGCTGTTAACGGCCGTTCTGGTGAAAACCGGGACGGCCGTTTTTTTATTGCCCGGCGGTAATATACCCTTTTTTTGCCCGGTTGACCCTATTATCTTGAAAAAAACCGCGAATTATCGTCTGGCGGAAGCCGCCTGGAATGTTTGTTACGGTTCACCCATGTGATACCAATGCCCGCTGAATCTTTTTTACCACCCATCTTTATTATTTCATATACTTCCCGGCAAACCGGCTGCCATACTGTTAGAAAATCCTGTTTGAAGTTACACCACGCCTTTTAAATCCTGTTTCCGGTTTCCCAACTCGTGCCCTTACCCCGGGAAATCACCATTACCCATTGAATGATACTGATTTAACCCGCTTTTGTGTTTTAACACCAAAATGGAATATTTTTGCGCCAATGGGACAAAAGAAACTGGTACGTTTTGCGGAGATAGAAACTTTTCCTAACGTATTGATATACCCGGAGGGCATGCCGGGCAAATGGCAATCATTTTTTGGCAACCAGCACCCGCTTACGCTGGAACTGGCCTGCGGCAAGGGAGATTATACCCTGGCCCTGGCCCGGCGCTACCCGGAGCGCAATTTCCTGGGGGTAGATCTGAGGGGCAACCGCATTTGGCGGGGCGCCAAAACAGCGCTGGAAGAACCACTGCCCAATGTGGCCTTCCTCCGTACCCAGATAGACAAGCTGGACCGGTATTTTGCGCCCGGCGAGATTGGCGAAATATGGATCACCTTCCCCGATCCATTCCTGCGGCAATCCAAATCCAAGAAACGGCTTACCCATCCCAAGTTCTTACAGCTGTACCAGCCGCTGCTGGCGCCGGGAGCGGTCATCCATCTTAAAACGGATTCTCCGGAGCTCTATGCATTTACCCGGGAGGTAATAGCAGCTGTGGGCTGCGGGCTGGAAGAAGATATCCCGGACGTATATGCATTGCCGGAAGTACCGGCATTGTTACAGATAAAGACCTTTTACGAAGGTATGCACCTGAGCAACGGGCGCACCATCCGGTACCTGCGTTTTACCCTGCCGGCAGCGCCTATTGACTGGCGGCAGATAAAGTTACCTTCTGATGCAGCCACTGAGGGAGCATATTGATTTTTATTATAACGAGCAGGGCTACATGGTATTTACGGCGCAATACCACCTGGACAGAGGCCATTGCTGCGGTAATGGCTGCAGGCATTGCCCGTACGATTATGAAAAAGTGCAGGAGCCCAAAAGAACAGCCCTGCTGACTGCCCGCCGTGAACGGGAACAGGAAAAAGGAGCCGGTTAATCACCGGAAGCCATAGGACAAGGCTGGCAAAGACAGTGACTGCCGGCAACAAAAGCACTGGCAGTGGCTTCCAGCCCAAAAACATAACACCCGCCAGGCGAACCGGACCATATCCGGCTAAGCGGTCTGACCGGGAATAATTACGAGGAAAGGTAAAAGTCAACACTTTAAGCCGTATTTTGGTATCCAATAACACAAGGGAAAAAGAAAGAAGAACAAGGAGCAAGAAAAACGATCTATAGGTGCAAGTAGGCCTTTAACCCTGTAATCCTGAATTGTAACAACTTTATGTCGGCATTAAAACTAAAACTGGATCAAGATCAGCTGGTAGAAGATTTCTTTGAGAGCACCCACCTGATGGGAATTGTGTCTTCTGCCCGGGATTACCAGCTAAGCTGGCAGCTAAACAGGCAATTACATTACCCCTTCCGGGTAAATAATTCCCTGGAGATCAAACTGACCAAACACCAGCGGTCTTTTTTCTTTACGGTGTACGAATTCCAGGAGCCCACCAAATCCGTATCCCATTATCTTTATAACAATCACTGCAAGGCAGAGTTTTTGTTGCCTGAATTGAAAAATATTGACTACCTGTGGCTTATAAAAGGCGATTATTACGGGCCGCAGGATGTAAAAAAACTAACAGAAGCGTTGCGCCACGTTGAGCTGGTACAATTAGTGTCTTTATTAGATCTAAGAGAGATAAAGAACAAAGTGAATCTTATTTTCTAACATAGGACCCGCAAAAGGACAGTAACAACTATCCGGATTTTTCCGGATAGGCACCGCGCACATCATTGTTTAAACATAAACCTATTTTATGTGGCAAGAAAAGGATAATCAGCTGTACCGGGCTTTCCAGTTCAGTGATTTTAAGGAAGCGTTTGCCTTTATGACCAAAGTAGCGCTGGCTGCAGAAAAAATGGATCATCACCCGTATTGGATCAATGTATACAATAAGGTGGAGATATACCTGAGCACCCATGATGCAGGCAATGTAGTAACAGATAAGGATCACCGGTTGGCGAAGACCATAGACGGCTTGTTGTAAACATATAATGATACCTGTGAAACGTATCTGTTTTTTACTGCTCATCTTTTGTTACACCACCAGCGTATTTGCTCAACCTGCGGCTGAAGACACGCTCCTGATAGATCTGGGAGCGCCACCTGCAACCGTGGATCTGCGCCCCTATATTACGGTTGTGGAGACAACCGGTCATGTGTTATCCCTGCAACAGGTGCAGGGGCGGCCATTTATCCCGCCACAACAATCGCTGCCTGCCTGGCAAAATGCGCATAAGAACCACCGGGTATGGGATTGCTGGCTGAAATTATCCGTACGCAATACGGGCGGCAAAGATTCTACGCTTACTTTATTTACGGGTTGGCATGATTACATGTACTGGTATGTGGGCACCGGCAATGGCGGCTGGACCGCACTGTCGCATGCCGGTCTGATGCTGGATAAGGACGATGTAGGCCGCTGGGAGCGTTACGGCTTTCCCGTACAGGTGCCGGCCGGCCAATCACGCACCTTCCTGCTGCACATCATCAATAAATCCTTTAACGGCAAACCCCTTGCGCCGGTATTGTTTAACGCGCTGCAATATGAGCGCTTCCGTAATAACGGGCTCAATACCTACCGGGCGCCGGCGGTGGTGATACAGGTAATACTGGGTATGCTGCTGGTATTCCTTACCATTGCCATTATCAACTATACCCAGCTGCCGGACCGCTCTTACCTGTACTTTGCGGCCTATATTATGGGGCTGGTGCTTTTCTTTGCGCTACGCCTGGAAAGCAAACCGTACCAGCTGTCTGTTTTTCACCGCTGGCCCATGCTTAAGTATTACTGGGACGCGCCCGCCATGCTGTTCTGCTTTTATTTTATGTACCTGTTGTTTGGCAACGCCTTCCTGAACCTGAAGGAAAGGTATCCCTACATGCAACGGATCTTTAACATATCTGCCGCCTGCACCGGCGGTGTTATACTCATCTGCTTCTTCTGCATATTCTGGGAAAAATATCATATCCCGGGTATTATATACGGTTATGTATACCTGGCTACGCTGTTGCCGCTGCTGGTGATCTTTATCGCACTGGCCAAGCGTTCCCGCCATCATCCGCTGATCCGGTTCTTCCTGTTTGGCTCCCTTTGCTTTTATATGGCCTACCTGGCCTCTTTCCTGTTGCGGATAAAATCTTTAGGACTAACAGGCGCATTGGGCGAGCTCTCCGCCCCTTCTATGCTGATGATGACCGGCATATTATTGCAGGCCATGTTTTTCCTGGCTGGCTTAAGCTACCGTAATAAACTGGTGCATCACGAACGTACCAAAACCCAGGAAATGCTGATCAAACAGCTGAATAAGAACAAAGAGCTGCAACGCAAGCTCAACGAGCAGCTGGAAGAACTGGTAAAGGAACAAACCTCCGAAATACTGCGTAAAAAACAGGAACTGGAAGAACAGCGGCAGATCCAGCTGAATATAGAATACGATAAAAAACTAACGGAGATAGAGCTAAAGGCCATACGGGCACAGATAAATCCCCACTTTATTTTTAACTGCCTTAATTCCATACAGCTGTTTGTAATGCAACGGGATTATGAGTACGCGCAGAAGTACCTGTCTGATTTTTCCTACCTGATCCGGAAAACACTGGATTTTTCCCGGCGTAATTTTATTACTTTAACGGATGAGATCACCTACCTGAATACATACCTGGGACTGGAGAAAATGCGTTTTGAGAATAAAATGGAATACGATATCCGGGTAGACCCGGCCCTGGCCACCACGGAACTGGAAATACCGGCCATGCTGCTGCAACCCTATGTGGAGAATGCGGTAAAACACGGGATGACCAACCCCGATCAGACCATCGGACAGCTGATCATCCGTTTCCAGCAGCTGGATGCGGATGTGCTGGAATGCGTGATAGAGGACAATGGCATTGGCATTACCCGCTCCCGGGAGCTGCGCACTTTACCCAAACACCACCAGTCTTCCGGTATGGAGATCAGTTTTAACCGGGCGGAATTATTAAATAAAATGTACAATACGGACATCCATATAGAAATAATAGACAAATCCCATCGTAACTTTACGGAAAGCGGTACTATCGTAAGGATCCTGATACCGCAACTGTAGCATACCCCAATAGTGAACTTATGATAAAAGCTATTATTATCGACGATGAACGAAACAGCCGGGATATCATTGCGCTTATGCTGGGCAAATACTGCCCCCAGGTGCAGATAGCAGATACGGCTTCTGACTGCGCAGACGGTATCCAAAAGATAAAACAGCACCAGCCAGAACTGGTATTCCTGGACCTGGAAATGCCGGACGGTACCGGGTTTGACGTACTACAGGGTACGCAGGAGGACGCATTTGAAGCCGTATTTGTCACGGCTTTTGAAAAGAAATTCCTGCACACCATCCGTTTCAGCGAGGTAGAGATCATCTTAAAACCTATTGATAAGGAAAGCCTGCTGCAGGCGGTGCAAACCGTGGCCGGCCGCATACTGTCGCAAGCCAGCAAACACCGCTACCGGGTACTGCTGGATAACTTCAACCATGGCAAACAAACCAGCTGGGAAATGGTGCTGCCGCTTGTTAACGGGGAGGATACCACCATTAATACCGCCAATATAGAATACCTGGAAGCCAATACGGATAAATGCACTTTTTATATGGCGGATGGCAGCGCATTGCAGGCAGAGCGCGGCTTCCGCCATTATGCGGACCTGTTCATCCCCCTGCGGTTCTACCAGGTGAATAACACCCAATTGGTGCAATTATCGCATATTCATCGCGTTATGCAGGACAGTCATCATATTCTGCTTAATAGTGGCGCCAAACTGGAGATAACAGAACGAAGGAAAAAGGACTTGCTTACTTTTCATAAATAACCTGATAATTAACGTTTTTTGGCAACATTTTAGCACTATTCAGGCTAAACCATCATCAATGAAAAAGCGAACTTTAAAGGCTTTATGTGGTGTGCTGGCCGCAGGCATATTATTAAGCAGCTGCGTAGTACACCGGGAGGGCCCTTCCACTAATTTACCACCGGGACAAGCCAAGAAAATATACGGTACCAAATCTGCCAAACCATTTGCACCGGGGCAACAGAAAAAAGGATACTAAAAGAAAAGGCCGTATCGCATTGATACGGCCTTTTCTTTTATGTTGACGACAATCCTTTTTTTATCCATTCATGGAGATCAGGAATTCTTCGTTGTTCTTTGTGCCACGCATGTGCTGCAGCATAAAGTTCATGGATTCTTCCGTATTCATATCGGCCAGGTGATTGCGGAGGATGTAGATACGTTTGAGCATATCTTTTTCCAGCAGTAATTCATCACGGCGGGTAGAGGATGCAGTAACGTCAATGGCCGGGAAGATACGCCTGTTGGCCAGTTTACGATCCAGCTGCAATTCCATGTTACCGGTACCTTTGAACTCTTCAAAGATCACCTCATCCATTTTAGAACCGGTATCGATCAATGCGGTAGCGAGTATGGTAAGGGAACCACCGTTCTCTATTTTACGGGCGGCGCCAAAGAATTGTTTTGGTTTCTGCATGGCGTTCGCTTCCACACCACCACTCAGCACTTTACCAGATGCAGGCGCCACGGTGTTATGCGCACGGGCCAAACGGGTAATGGAATCCAGCAGGATCACTACATCGTGGCCGCACTCTACCAGGCGTTTTGCTTTTTGCAGGGCAATGGCAGATACTTTTACGTGTTTTTCTGCCGGTTCGTCAAAGGTAGAAGCGATCACCTCTGCCTTTACGCTACGCTCCATATCGGTTACTTCCTCAGGGCGTTCGTCTATCAGCACTACCATCAGGTATACTTCCGGGTGGTTGGTGGCAATAGCGTTGGCTACTTCTTTCAGCAACATGGTCTTACCCACTTTAGGCTGCGCTACTATTAGTCCGCGCTGGCCTTTACCAATGGGGGTAAACATATCCATGATACGGGTAGAGTAGTTATTGGAAGTAGTGGTGAGCCTTAATTTCTCAAAGGGGAATAAAGGCGTCAGATAATCGAAAGGCACGCGGTCGCGTACTTCTTCCGGTTGTTTGCCGTTGATGGTTTCCACCTTCAACAGGGCAAAGTATTTTTCACCCTCTTTAGGCGGCCGTACGGAACCTTTTACGGTATCGCCGGTCTTTAAGCCAAACAGTTTTATCTGTGAAGGGGAAACATAAATATCGTCCGGGGAACTGAGGTAGTTGTAATCAGAAGAGCGGAGGAAACCATAACCATCGGGCATCATTTCCAATACGCCTTCGCTAACAATAATACCGTCAAACTCAATGTTGAAAACAGGTTCTTTTTTTGCGGGGAAACGCTGTGGCGCCCTGGTGGTAGTAACCACTGGTTCGTCGGGCAGCACAAAATCATCTTCATCATCTTCTTCTTCGGCTACAGTTGCTTCTTCTTCTTCCTCTTCTTCGTGCTCATCTTCTGTAAATGCGGGCAGCACAATATCATCGTCGTCATCAAAAGTGAGGGAAGGAATGCTATCCAGGTCTATATCAAAATCCTTTGTTTTGGATTTAGTTGTTTCTGCTTTAGGTTGCTCCTCTTCCGGTTCATGGTCATGATCATGATCTGCTTTTGTTTTAGTGCCGGGTTTTCTTCCGCGTTTGGCGGGCTTTTCTTCTGAGGGAGCAGGTTCTTCAGCTACTGGAGTTTCTTCTTCTTCTTTCTTTGTTGGTTTCCGTTTACGTGTTTTCTTTTCTTCGCCATTGGCCGGGTTACCTTCTGAGGCCATTACTGCCTGCTTGTCGAGGATCTTGTAGATTAAATCCTGTTTGCTGAGTTTCTTTGCGTTAGTTACATCGAGTTTTTCTGCAATATCAAGCAGCTCAGGAACGAGCATGTCGTTCAATTGTAAGATGTCGTACATCATCGTGAGTTGTCAAATTTTAGGAGTGTGTTGAGGCGGGTACCACTACATACCAACATACACCAATTACAAATAATTGTTTTTTTGAGTCCAATAAATTTAATTTGGTTATTAAATCTGATAGGGATGTTGAGTTGAGAAACTGCTGATGAAGGTGGATACTTTAAACTTAATCAGGCAGATTATAAATGCAAGATTAATACAAGTTTTATTATTATCCAAAAAAAGTTGGACAGCTGTCACCCTCAAAGATCATTGCCCATGGCAGGGTCCACTACATCTGGCCTGTCTAAAACCAATCCTGTGGCCAGTTCCGCTTACTCTCTTTTTTCATAGTGTGCTGGCGGGTTTCCGGGCGGGGTATACAGATTTAACATTTTTTTGTGCTAATTGTACCGGCCCTTTTCTAGTGATAAAGAAACCCGGGTACTATGGACTCTGACCATTAACCCTTATTTTTGCAATCCAAAAAATCAAATTATGAGCCAAAGAACGAAAGTCAAACAAATATTGGCCGATGAAAAGGTCCAATACGACGTAACGGTAAAAGGTTGGATACGGTCTTTCCGTAACAATCAATTTATAGCGTTAAACGATGGCTCTACTAATAATAATCTGCAGATCGTAATAGACCCGGCTACAGATCCGGCATTACAGAAGCGGTTCACTGCCGGCGCGGCCATTAGCGTAAGGGGCGAAGTGATCGCTTCCCAGGGTAAAGGACAACGTGTGGAAGTAAAGGCCCGGGAAGTGGAAATACTGGGCGATTCTGACCCGGAAAAATATCCCCTGCAGCTAAAGAACAAACCCAGCCTGGAATACCTGCGCGAGATAGCCCACCTGCGTTTCCGCACCAATACCTTTGGCGCGGTGTTCCGGGTACGGCATTCCCTGGCTTTTGCCGTGCACCAGTTCTTTAACGAACGCGGGTTTGTATACCTGCATACGCCGGTAATCACCGCCTCTGATGCAGAAGGCGCCGGTGAAATGTTCCGGGTTACCACGCTGCCGCTTAACAACCTGCCGCGTGATGTAGATGGTGAGATAGATTTTAAGGAAGATTTCTTTGGCCGTGCCACCAACCTTACCGTATCCGGTCAGCTGGAAGGTGAACTGGGCGCCATGGCATTTGGCGATATCTATACTTTTGGCCCTACTTTCCGGGCAGAGAATTCCAACACCGCCCGTCACCTGGCGGAGTTCTGGATGATAGAGCCGGAAATGGCTTTCTATGACCTGGAAGATAACATGAACCTGGCAGAGGCCTTTATTAAATACGTGATCAACTACGTATTACAGCATAACCGCGAAGACCTGGAATTTCTGGCGCAGCGCCTGGTAGAAGAAGAAAAGCAGAAACCACAGCAGGAGCGCAGTGAAATGAGCCTGCTGGAGAAGCTGGAGTTTGTTGTGAACAATGAATTTATGCGCCTTACCTATACAGAGGCCATTGATATACTCAAAAACAGCAAACCCAATAAGAGCAAAAAGTTCCAGTACCTGATAGAAGATTGGGGTGCAGACCTGCAAAGCGAGCACGAACGTTACCTGGTAGAAAAACACTTTAAGAAGCCGGTGATCCTCACAGATTATCCCGCGGCCATTAAAGCGTTCTATATGAAACAGAATGAGGATGGCAAAACCGTACGCGCCATGGACATCCTGTTCCCCGGTATTGGCGAGATAGTAGGCGGCTCCCAGCGTGAGGAGAACTACGATAAGCTGGTAACCCGTATGGAACAGATGCACCTGCCGGTAGAAGAGCTGTCCTGGTACCTGGATACCCGCCGCTTTGGCGCCTGCCCGCACGCAGGTTTTGGCCTTGGCTTTGAAAGGCTGGTGCTGTTTGTGACCGGTATGGGCAACATCCGCGATGTAATACCTTTCCCCCGTACGCCCAAGAGCGCAGAATTCTAGTGTACCTACCACCGGTCATGGCAAGCGGCCGGCAACCATAAACCATTACTGCCCGTGTGTTATTCATGCGGGCAGTTTTTTTATGCCCCTCTCCCCCACCCCTTATTATCTGTTAAAAAAATACCCATCATAAATTTTTATGCTTTTTATGGAATCGGATTTTTTGCTGCATCTCTATAATCAAAAGCAATCATCCATTTCTAATATATAAATCGCTCTTTTATGGCTGAAATCAACACTGCTTCCTCCCCCGGCAAAGGCCGGGGGACTGTGCGCCGAAAAGTACATTCCACCCGCGTAGACATGACGCCCATGGTAGACCTGGGCTTTTTACTGATCACTTTTTTTATGCTGACCACCACTTTGGCAAAACCCAAGACCATGGACATGGTAATGCCGCGCGATGATGGCGACTCCTCGAAGCTGGCCGACAGTAAAGCGCTGACCATTATGCTGGGGCAAAAGAACCAGATAGCGTGGTATGAAGGCATAGGCAATGATCCGCAGCACCCGCCACAGATAAAATATGCCAGCTTTGCCACCCGGGAAGGTATTGGTGATGTGATACGCGCCAAACGCCGCCAGGTAATTGAGCATTTTGGCAAAAATGACCTGATGGTGCTGATCAAAGCGGATGATAATGCCAACTACAAAAATGTAGTGGACCTTATGGACGAACTCTTGATCAATAATGTAGTCCGTTATGCCATGATGGACATAACTCCGGAAGAAAAGGGCTACCTGCATTAGCAGGTACCCTTTTTTATCCATTTTACCAGTTTTCAGGCAATCCCCGCCATTCCTCCCCCCGCAATAGTAATTCAGTAACTCTGCGCACCCCAGGCACTGTTAACCTCCTACATTTATCGCCGTCATAAGAATCCCCCGAACGGCAATCAGTTTGTTAGCTAAGGCTGTACAACATAGCATCCACCACACCAAACATTCATACTTATGTCAACGTACTCCCCAGCTCCCCACACGGTTACTGATACAGTGGCCGGAGAAAAGATCGCTTCCTTTAAGGCATCCCTGCGCGGCGAATTAATTGAGCCAGACCATGCCGATTATGATACCGTGCGTAAAGTATATAACGGTATGATTGACCGTCATCCCCGTTTTATTGCCCGCTGTACAGATGTGGCAGATGTGGTGAATGCCGTCAATTTTTGCCGGGAAAACCAGCTGCTTACCGCAGTACGCAGTGGCGGCCATAATGGCGCCGGCCTGGGTATGTGCGATGATGGGCTGGTAATAGACCTTTCGCCCATGAAAGGCATCACCGTGGACCCCGCGGCGCAAACTGCCTGGGTAGAAGCCGGCTGCACGCTGGGCGATCTTGACAAAGCCGTGCATCCATTTGGACTGGCTACCCCCAGCGGCATAATTTCCACCACCGGCGTAGGCGGCATCACCTTAGGTGGCGGCCTGGGGCACCTGACCCGCAAATATGGCCTGGCCATAGATAATGTGCTCTCTGCCAGCGTAGTACTGGCTGATGGCAGTTTTGTAAAAGCCAGCCCCACTGAAAACGAAGACCTGTTCTGGGCCATCCGTGGCGGTGGCGGTAATTTTGGGGTGATCACCTCTTTTGTGTTCCGCCTGCATACGCTTAGCCAGGTATATGGCGGCCCTATGTTATGGGAAATGGACCAGGCCGTTGATGTACTGAAATGGTACCGTGAGTTTATTGTGATAGCACCAGAAGCGCTGAACGGCTTTTTTGCCTTTATGACCGTACCTCCGGCACCGCCGTTCCCGGAACACCTGCATAACAAAAAAATGTGCGGCGTGGTATGGGCTTATGCCGGACCCGCGGAAAAAGCGGAAGCCCTGCTGGACCCCATCTATAATCGTATTCCGCCCGCACTGGACCTGCTGGGATATTTACCCGTGCCCGCGCTGAACAGCATGTTTGACGGATTGTACCCTCCCGGCCTGCAGTGGTACTGGAAAGGCGACTATGTAAATGAGATCAGCGATGCAGCCATAGAAGCCCATGTGAAATACGGCGAACAGCTGCCCAGCATGCACTCCACCATGCACCTGTACCCCATTAACGGCGCTACCCGCCGGGTGGGCGATTCAGAGACCGCCTGGGCCTACCGCAAGGCCAACTGGGCGCAGGTGATCGTAGGCGTGGACCCTGATCCCGCCAACCGCGACGCCATCACCACCTGGGCTAAAGACTATTGGGAAGCATTACACCCTTATTCCGCCGGCGGCTCCTATATTAATTTTATGATGGAAGAGGGAGAAGAACGTATTAAAGCCACTTACGGGAATAACTACGACCGTTTGGTAGCCGTAAAGAATAAATACGACCCGGGTAACCTGTTCTGCGTAAATCAGAATATCAAACCCACTGTTGTTTAATTGTCATGATAAGTGTATATTTAGTATAAGTATGAGCCTTTAGTCCGAAAGAGAGTCTATCAACCAACACACCAAACAATGGAACATTAAGGGAACACGTTATGATACCGGCTAGAGGCGGCCTTTATAACATCCTTATGCGTATACATTTATCGGGTCACACCACACTGTTACTGCTACTGGCAATGGGCGCGCGTGCGCAGATGCCGGCGGACGGTTTTCCCATGCAGAAAGGAGAGATCTGCGTGGTAGCAGCTGCCGGCCAAAGCCGGTGGACGGATTATTGGGAAGGCAAGCGACTGCGCGATAACCCCAATATCGGGCGCTTCACCTCTACCCAGATATCCCCTATGCTGGGCTGGGGCATTAGCCAGCGGCTGAATGTATTTGCCGCCCTGCCCTATATCAGCAATACCTCTAATGCCGGTACCATGGCCCATAAAAAGGGCTGGCAGGATTTTTCCATGGACGTTAAGTACCGTTTTCTGCAGCTGCAGCGGAAGGGCATGCGCTATTCCGCCTTTGCCAATGCCGGATTTTCTGTACCGGCCAGTTCTTATGTGCCGGACTTTCTGCCTTATTCTATTGGCCTGGGCGCCAAAACCGCCCACCTGCGCCTCATCAACCACTTACAATGGCGTAACCGCCTGTTTACCACCATACAAACCGGGTACACGGCAAAAAGCAAGATCACCGTGGATCGCAGCAGCTATTATAACGACGGCTGGCATTACAGCCATGAAATGCCGGTGCCGGATGTATGGGACGGCGCGGTACATGCCGGTTATGACCATCCACATTTCCGGGCGGATGCACATTTTACCTGGAGCCAGAGCACATCCGGGTCTGATATCCGCCGGTATGATATGCCCTATCCATTTAACCGTATGAATATGACCACGGCGGGCGTTTATGCTTTATGGCGGCTGCCGGGCTTCCGCGATCTGGCCGTTATTGGCAATGCAGAACAAACCCTCAGCGGCCGTAATGTAGGCAAGGCATTTGCCTGGATGGGCGGCCTCCAATATGTTTTTACACTCGCTAAAAAAGATACAGATGAAAAGTAAGGCGCTCCCCTTGTCCATATGCCTGGTTATGATGATATTTTGCGTGGTTTGTTGTGATAAAGAAGTGCAGGAGAGAGCCCTTCCCTCCTTTGAATCCACTGCCATAGATGCCAGCGGCGGTACCTGGCGGCCCATCATATTGGGCAGCGCCACAGATATTTCCGTGGCCCCGGCCAGCACCACCGGCAGTGCAGACTACCTGCTGGAAATAGGCCAGATCGTACAAATGCAACAAAGCATCAGCAATGTAGACCGTGCGCTTATTGACCAATGGAAAGGCAACGGCGTATTACGTTGGAATGAGAAGATCCGCGCCCTGGTAGCCCGGTATAACCTGGCGCCGGAACCCACCGCAGATGGTACCTACCCGGCGCCCAGCGCCGCCAACCCCGCCGGCCCGCCGGCATTCCCTTTTGCCAACCCGGTATATGCAGGCCGGGCCTATGCCTATTTCAGCGTGGCTATGTATGATGCGCTGATTGCCTGCTGGTACCATAAATTCAAAAATAACCGGCCCCAACCCGCAGTAGCCAGTAACCTGGTGCAGGCGCTGGAGACCTACCAGATAGATATGCCCGGCTACCCATCCGCAGACGCGGTGATGGCCCAAGTAGGCTACCGCATGCTAAAAACGCTTTTCCCTGTGGATAGCGCGGAGATCCTGAATATGGCCAATGGCCACAAAAGGGCCAAACTGTTATCCGGTATGGCCAGCCCCAGCGATATAGCTGCGGGAGAGGCTATTGCCAATGCCGTGGTGGACAAAGTAATGGCTCGTTTCCGTACGGATGGTATGGGCCAGTCCCTGGGCTCGCCCGCCCAGTGGGCACAGCTGGCCGCAAGCGCCAAAGCGCGCGGCATAAGCACCACCTGGAAAAGCATGGAAATACCGGCCCGCCCGCCTATGTTGCCTTTTTTTGGCAATGTAAAATTGTGGAACATCAACACCGCCCAACGGGATTCTTTACGGCCGCCGCCACCACCTGCCATAGGCTCTGAACAGTTTAACAAGGATATGGAAGAGCTGCGCGGCTATACCAGCCACCCTACAGATGAACAATGGCGGATAGCCACGTTCTGGTCAGATGGGCTGGGCTCCTTTACGCCGCCGGGCCACTGGAATGAGATAGCCGGTGAAAGCATTGCCCGGCATCAACTCAGCGAAATAAAAACCGCCCGCGCCATGGCCCTGCTGAACATGGCCCTCTGCGATGCCGGCATCTGCTGCTGGGACGCCAAGTCCTTCTACTATTATCCACGTCCCACACAAATGGATGAAAGGATAAAAACCATAGGGCTGCCTAATTTCCCTTCCTATACATCCGGCCACTCCACTTTTTCCGGCGCAGCTGCTGCTGTGCTGGGCTACCTGTTCCCGGATGAGGGGCAGCGTTTTATTGATATGGCGCAGGAAGCCAGTATGTCGCGCATTTATGGCGGCATCCATTACCGGTTTGACTGTGAGGCAGGGTTGAAATGCGGTAATGCGATCGGCAGCTTTTCTGTAAGATGGGGACAAACCGATGGTAGCAATTGACGCGAATAGAGGGCTTTTTAAGTACCTTTAGTTCTCTTAAATAATCCATTATGGCAACCATCACTCATTCCATCCCTGTTGTAGACCTGGCCGCCTTTACCTCCGGCGACGCCAAAAGTAAAGCTGAATTTGTGCAGGCATTGGGTAAAGCCTATGAAGAAGTAGGTTTTGTAGCGGTAAAGAACCATGGTATACCCGATGCATTGATCGCAGACCTGTATAAATACGTGCAAAGCTTCTTTGCACTGCCCTCCGATACCAAATACCAGTACGAAATACCAGAGCTGGCAGGCCAGCGCGGTTATACTTCTTTTGGGAAAGAGCATGCCAAAGGATTTGATGCGCCAGACCTGAAAGAGTTCTTCCAGTTTGGACAAACCGTGGAAGATGATGACCCGGTAGCAGACGAATACCCACCCAATGTAGTGGTGAAAGAAGTGCCGGAATTTACGCCCACTTTCCAGAAAGCGTACCGCGCATTTGAGCAATCCGGCCAGCACCTGTTAAGGGCCATTGCATTGTACCTGGGGCTGGATGAACAATTCTTTGATCAGAATGTCCATAATGGCAATTCTATCCTGCGCGCCATCCATTATCCGCCTATTACACAAGAACCTGAATCTGCCATCCGCGCAGAGCAGCATGAAGATATCAACCTGATCACCTTATTGGTAGGCGCTTCTGCAGACGGTTTACAGATCCTGGATAAACAGGATAACTGGGTGCCGGTTACCTCTTTACCGGAGCAGATCGTCGTAAACGTAGGCGATATGCTGCAACGGCTTACCAACAACCGTTTAAAATCCACTACCCACCGCGTGGTGAACCCACCACGGGAAATGTGGCATACCAGCCGTTATTCCATTCCATTTTTCCTGCATCCCAAATCCGGCATGCGGCTGGATTGCCTGGAGAGCTGCGTAGACGACAAGCATCCGCTGGAGTATGAGCCCATTACGGCCGGCGAATACCTGGATGAACGTTTACGGGAAATTGGCTTAAAGAAATAATCATGCAGGTATCCGGATGAAAATGTTCCGCATCCGGAATTTGAAAACCCGTATATTGGAATTTGTTTTTAAATTCGGCTGTGTTCCTACGTCATATTCCTTTTCTAAAGGCTGTATTGTTCCACAGCATTACGGCATACGGAGGCCCTCAGGGCCATCTTGCCATGATGCTCAAAACTTTCGTGCAACAACGTAAAGATGTTACGGAAGAGGAGCTGATGGAATATAATGCCTTCTGCCAGTTGCTGCCGGGCGCCTCCTCTACGCAAACGCTTACACTGATAGGTTATAAACGGGGCGGCGTAACACTGGCAATTGCCACCCTGCTCATATGGATCACGCCCGCTTGCCTGCTCATGGGCTCCCTGAGCTTTTTACTCCAGTATTTTGATAAAAAAGCGCTGAATGTAGACATCTTTAAGTTCGTACAGCCTATGGCGGTAGGTTTCCTGGCTTATGGCGGCCTGCGGGCTTACCGTATCAGTATCCGTAATGCGGCTACTTTTGGAATTATGCTGGTGGCCATGGTGGCATTACTGTTCCTGAAATCACCCTGGACTTTCCCTTCCATGATCATATTGGGCGGCATTGTATCCAACTTCAGTAATAAACGTATCCCCGGCTCTACAGAAAAGCCTAAGAAAATACAATGGACCAACCTGTGGTTGTTTGCCCTGCTGTTTGTACTGGCGGGCGTTTTCTCCGAGTTGGCCCGTACGCATAACTGGATCACGCGCAGGCCCTTTAACCTTTTTGAGAACTTTTACCGTTTTGGCAGCCTGGTATTTGGCGGTGGCGATATGTTGATAGCCATGATGCTGGAACAGTATGTGACCCGCGCCAAATCCCAGTTCATGACGGCAGAAGAGCTGCTGACCGGCGCCGGTATCATGCGGGCCATGCCGGGGCCTACTTTTTCTATGTCTGCCTACGTAGGCGGTATGGTTACAAGGAACCTGGGAATGGGCTATCAGTTCCTGGGCTGTATGCTGGCGCCTATTGCCATATTCTTACCCAGTTTGCTGCTGGTGCTGTTCTTCTTCCCTATCTGGCACAATCTTAAAAAATATGTGGTGATCTACCGGGCATTGGAGGGCATTAATGCGGTGGTGGTGGGCATTATGTGGGCAGCTACGTTTATGCTGTTCTTTGCCATACCAACCAGCTGGCCCAATGTGCTGCTGATGATCAGCACCCTGGCCCTGCTAACCCTTACGGAAATACCTTCTCCGTTTATTGTACTGGCCTGTTTATTACTAGGCTGGTGGCTGTGACAGCCGTTTTAGTTAATGTTATATTCCTTGATCTTGTTGTAGAGTGTTGTTAACCCTATCTCCATTAGTTCCGCGGCTTTGGTCTTATTGCCTTTTGTGTAGGCCAGCACTTTCATGATATGCAGCTTCTCCATACTGGCCAGGCTCAGAGAGGTGGCATCGGCGGCTTGCTGGTTCCACTGGAAATCCAGGGGCAGTACGCCTTCGTCCAGCAGGTCCGTATCAGAGAGGATCACGGCGCGCTCTATTACGTTGCGCAGTTCGCGGATATTGCCCTTCCAGGTATGCTGCTGTAAAGCCTGTGAAAAACCCGGGGTCATACCGCTTACCCTTTTATTAAGCTTAGGGCCCAGCTGTTGTATAAACCAGGCTGCCAGCAGGGGAATATCCTTTTTACGTTCATTCAGGGAGGGTAGTTGGATCTGGAAGGCAGACAAGCGGTAGAAAAGATCTGCGCGGAAATGGCCGGCGCCTATCTCTGTTTCCAGGTTACGGTTGGTGGCCGCAATGATACGTACATCCGTTTTAGTGGGCACTGCTTCGCCCACACGATAAAACTCCTGTGATTCCAGTACGCGTAGTAGCTTGGCCTGCAGTTCCACCGGCATTTCGCCTATCTCATCCAGGAAAATGGTGCCGCCCCGGGCTTCTTCAAAAAAGCCTTTACGGTCTCTGGCTGCGCCGGTAAAAGCGCCTGCTACATAACCAAACAATTCACTTTCCAGGATCTCTTTACCAAAAGCGCTGCAGTTCACGGCTACAAAAGGCTGTTGTTTACGGCGGCTGCCCTGGTGAATGGCCTGCGCAAATACCTCTTTGCCGGCGCCGGTCTCGCCCAGCAGTAATACCGTAATATCTGCCGGCGCTACTTTTTCCGCCAGCGCAATGGCCGCCTTTACGGCCGTAGATTCGCCAATAATATTATCAAAGCTGTATTTGCCGCCTATCTTCTTTTCCAGGTCGCGTACGCGGTATTGCAGCACGGCCTTATCCATGGCCTTACTTACCAGGGGCAGCACACGGTTATTATCATCGCCTTTGGTAATGTAGTCAAAAGCGCCGTTTTTGATAGCCTGTACGCCATCTGCGATATTACCGTAAGCGGTTAAAACAATGATCTCTGTTTCCGGATGTTTGCTTTTAATGGTCTGTGTGAGCTCCACCCCGTTACCATCCGGCAGCTTAACATCAGACAGCACTACCTGGATCTCTTCTTTTTCCAGGAGCTTAAGGGCAGCGCGCACATTAGGCGCTTCGTGCAGGGTATAACCTTCCAGCGATAGTAAACGGCTCAGCAGCTTTCGCAGCTGGTCCTCATCATCAATAATCAGAATATGACCTTTAGGCATAGCGCAAAGGTAATTACGAATTATCAATTACGAATTACGAATGGGGTAGTCAGTCGTTCCGTTGTAATTCGTAATTGATAATTTGTAATTGATTAGTCTTCGCCAGCGGTTTTCTGATTACGCTTAAAATACATGGAACCCATCAAGGCGGCCAGCAGGCCTACAATGCCATTGGAGAAAAATACATTACTGATCAGGAATACCCAGAAATTGCGGGGCATATCTACGCCCTGGGGGCTGCCTCCTTCGTTCATCAGGGAACCGCTGGGGGGATTGGCTTGTATGATAAAGTGGAAGATGAGGGAGAAGACCGTTAGTACTACCGTTACAACAAGGGTGATACGTAAACCTACGGAGAATAATTCGCGCTGGGTAACATGATCATGGTGCTGGCGGTTATAATGCCAGATGGCGAATAATACGCCCAGGAACAGCACCAGGTTCACGAAATAACCCGTCCATAACGCGGCATATACATTAGACACATAAAAAATGACCGTCAGCACTAGTGAAATAATTGAAATAACAATACTATACCAGAAACCGACTTTTACAGGGTGATGATGATGTATTGTAGCCATAACTCAATTATTTAAATTGTTCTACACTACTTTATATTTTACAATTACTATTCCACATCTGCCTTTGCCAGCTCCTCTATTTGCCGGATCACTTTTTTGAGATCATTTTTCTCCTTTTGTACAGGTTGCCACAGATCCCCTTTTTCCTGGATACGCTCCAGGGTATTAAAAATATTATAGTCGGCTATATTCAGCTTTTCATTCACCTCTTCCCATAATAAGGGGGTAGATACCGTGGCCCCTGGCTTGGGGCGCACCGCATAAGGCGCGGCCACTGTTTGCCCGCGGCTGTTCTGCAGAAAATCTATATATACTTTTTTCTTACGCTGCGCTTTGGCCCGTATAATACTGGTAGTGCGGGGTAATTGCTGATTTGTTTGCCGCGCAATATATTCGCCAAACAGGCGGCAGGTATCAAACGTGTATTTACCACCGGTGGGAATATAGATATGCAGGCCGGAAGCGCCGGAGGTCTTACAAAAACCGTTTATATTCAGCTGCTCCAATACGTCCTTAATGCAAAGGGCGGTTTCCACCACATATTTAAACGCAATATCTTCCGGGTCGAGGTCCATTACAAGGTAATCCGGGTTATCCAGATTGGCGGTGCGGGACAACCAGGGGTTCGCCTCAATACATCCCAGGTTGATCATATAAGCCAGTGTAGCTTCGTTATTGCAGATCATATAATCCACATCCTTACCCGTAGAGGCGGCATGCAGAGGAATTGTCCTGATCCATGCCGGCGTGGTATCAGTATCCAGGTCTTTATGGTAGAAACTGCTGCCTGTTATCCCATTGGGAAAACGGTGCAGACTCAGGGGCCGGTCTTTCAGATAGGGTAGCAGGTATTGGGCTACGGACAGGTAATAATCTATCAGCTGGCCTTTGGTGATATTTTCCTTTGGCCAAAAGATCTTTTGCTGATTGGTGAGCGTTACTTCCTTGCCATTCAGTTTCATGGTACGCTCTTTTTCCATAGGCGCCGCCGTGGCACTTGTAGCTTTGGTGGCCTTGGTAGTCTTGCCAGTCTTAGTGGTCTTAGCTGTGGCAGTCTTAGCGGTTTTAGCCATATGTAATGATTTAGCGGTTTCCTGATGTACTTCCTGTACAGGCTTGTCTTCCCGCAGGCCCAATAAAATGGGCTGCCGCATGATACCACCCTCTGTCCAGGAAGAGAATTTTACTTCGCATACCAGCGCTGGCTTTACCCAGGTAACCGGTGTATTTGTCTTTATCTTTTCTTTGAACACCGGCGTGTCCCGGCGCAGGGGCTGGAGTTTTGCATACAGCATATCTATCATATCCCCAGTCAGCCCGCCACCGCAATGCCCCACGTATCTGAGCTGCTCTTTATCGTCCATTACGCCCAATATTAATGCGCCCAGTTTTTTGCGGCTGCCGCGTGGCTCCGTATACCCGCAGATGATGGTTTCCTGCTGGGCCAGTACTTTCATCTTTAGCCAGTTCATAGTACGCCGGTTCTCTTCGTATACGCTATCTGCTTTCTTGGCAATAATGCCTTCCCAGATTTTGGAGGCGGCTTTTTTGTATAATTTCTCACCGTCCTTCATTACGTGCGCAGAGTAGATCACCACCGGATCATCCAGTTGTTTTACTACTTCCTGCAGCAGCTCTTTCCGTTCTGTTAAAGGCATATCCAGCAATTCCCGGCCATTCAGGTACAGCAGGTCAAATACCATATAAACACATTTGCCTTTGCCGGTGGTCTTATAATTCTGTAATGCCTGAAAGTCTGATATGCCTTTGTTATTGAGCACGATCACCTCTCCGTCCAGTACCACACTGTGCGAAATTTTCTCTACGGCGTTTACGATTGTCGGATAATCTTTGTTAAAGGAGATGTGATTACGGGAATACAGGTCCACCTTGCCTTTCCGCACATCGGCGATAGCACGGTAGCCATCCCATTTGGGCTCAAACAGCCATCCTTCGCGGCTAAACGGCGCGTCTACCAGGGTGGCCATGGTGGGTTTATATCTTCTTGCGGGAGCTGCTTTTAGCTTTGCGCTGGACGGGACTTTTTTTTTAGCAGCCGCCTCGGGCTCAGCGGCGCGTTTTGAAGTAGCACGCTTTGCCGTGGTGGCGCTTTTACGCGTAGTGCTGGGGGAGCTTCCTTTTTCTGCTTCCTTGAATTTAAGACCTTTTTCAATTACGCGTTTAGGCGTAAGGTCTTCGCTGTTGTACTCCTCTTTTACTGCATATCCATCCTTATGTTTTAAGAGCAGCCAGGAATTATCTTCCCGGTTCTTCATCTTCACCAATGCGAACTCTCCTTTCAGCTTTTTGCCGTACATACGTATTTTCAGGTCGCCTTCCTTTATCTCTTTCAGCGCTGTTTTATCAAAGTCCTTCCCATCCGCACGCAGCAGGTCAAAGCTGCCTTTATCCCATATGTACACAGTACCCGCGCCGTAATTGCCTTTGGGTATCTCCCCTTCAAAATCCTTATAGTCATACGGGTGATCTTCTACCTGCATGGCCAGTCTTTTATCTGCGGGGTTCAGGGAAGGTCCTTTGGGCACGGCCCAGCTTTTTAGCACGCCGGCTACCTCCAGCCTGAAATCGTAATGGATACGGGAAGCGTGGTGGCGCTGGATCACGAATATATGTTTCCCTTTAGTGGACTTTCCTCCTTTTGGCTCTGCTGTTTCCTTAAAGTTCCGTTTCTTATGATAAGTGGTTAAACTCATGAGGCGCGTTTTTTATTAGTAGTACGACCGCCGCCACCCAGGCTGGCCTTCAGCTGATCAAACAGGTCATCGCTTTTGGTATGTACGATCTTCATTTTCTTCACGGTGCGGCGTTTACCACTGGCTTTAGCCTTGATGATCTTTATGAGCTCTGCGGTATATTCATCCTTATACTGGCTGATATCGAAAGCGGTGGTATATTGTTTTACCAGCTCCTCCGCCATATCCAGCTCTTTTTTGCTCACTTTTGTACGGCTGTCCGGCAGCGATAGATCATCCGGCGCACGCAGCTCCTGCTCAAAACGTAACTGCTGTAATAACAGGTAATTTTCCCGCGGGCGTACCACGGCCAGGTGCTCCTTGGTACGTAGCACAAAGCGGCTCAAGCCTGCCTTCCCTGTTTTCTGCAGGGTTTTCAGCAGCAACTCATAGGCTTTGGCGCCGCCTTTTTCCGGCTCAATAAAGTACGGGGTCTCAAAATAGATATCATCTATTTCCTCTTCCTGTACAAAGGCCTCTATTTCTATGATCTTGCTTTTCTTTGGGCTGGCTTCCTCAAAATCCTCATCTTCTACTATCACATATTCATCGTTGTATAAATATCCCTTTACGATCTGTTCCCAGGCCACCTCTTTGCCGGTGTTTTCATTCACCCGCTGATAGCGGATGCGGGCATGGTCTTTCTTATCCAGCATATCCAGGTCCAGCCGGCTTTCTTGTATAGCGCTGTACAATTTAACCGGGATATTTACCAGCCCGAAACCGATGGATCCTGACCAAATTGCTCTCATAGTTTAAATGATTAAAAGGTGATTGATTAGTTATGTCTATTTTCCAGTTTCGCTATGTGGCGCATCTACCGGTTTGGATTCCGGAGAGCCTTTTTGCCGCAGATAAATAGATAAAAAAACGATGGCGGCTACGGAAAGAAATTCGCTTTGCCAGTTCTGGAATGACTCGAACCAGAACCGTTTATTGACCAGATATTGTGCTATGGATGCGATGGGCTTGCCCATAGCCAGCTGTTCTACATTATAGTCGCCCCTGCTGCCCTTAAAATGTAACACAAATGATACCATAAATAGCAGGAAAAAGGCCAGGCTCAGGGAGTGTTTGTAGAGGCTTAGCCAAACGCCGCCTTTTTTAACCGGCCACGGCGCATCCGGATGGGGCCTGGGCTCCCGGTCCACCTCCTCCGGCTTATCCAGGTCCTTGGACTCTGCGGAACCTTTTTGTCTTAACCAAACCGTTAACCACACATAAGCCGCCATCTGGAGAAACTCACTTTCCCAGTTCTCAAAAGTGGCTTCCAGGAAATGGTTGCTTGTCAGATAAGACAAAAAGGTGATAGCCGCCCCACCTTTTTCCGTTAATTCCTCATTATGTTCCTGCCAGCCGGTATACGCCTGCCCACCCAAGGCCAAGATTAGTAATGACAGGAATACAATGGTAAGCCCATTCCGGTAAAACATTGAGTGCCGGCGATTTGCAGCGTTTTCCATATAAACAATTTTGAAGCTCTGTTAAACTTTACAAAGAGAATGCCGGTGGCATAACTTTTGGAATTTATACGGTAACTAAAACCCTTTTGTTATGCAAGACAAACCAGGCGAAATGACAACGCTTTCCCAGGTAATGGAAAAGATGAGACATAAAGGTTATGACCATGAATTTAAAATGAGCGATCACGGTAGGATGCAATCTGCAGAAAGCCAAAAAGTATACAATCCGGACGATCTGAAGATCGTACGTACCTTCCGTTTTGAAGGAGAATCCGACCCTGCCGATTCCAACATTTTATATCTAATGGAGGACAAGGAAGGAGAAAAAGGATACGTGCTGGACGCTTACGGCATGTACAGCTCACATGAAGAAAGCGGGTTTGATGATTTTATCAAGAAGATCCCGGTAGAAGACAGGGAAGAGCAGGAACTTTTTTAATGTGCTGATGTGCTAATATGCCAATGTGCTAATGAAAATGCAATAATTACTCAATTTGCATCCATTGGCACCTTAGCATATTAGCACATTTTCACATTTTTTACCGTTTCTTTTTCAGAAAAGCCATCAGCACCCGTTCGTCATTACGCAGTTCTCCTTTTGCGGGTTGCTGGCGCTTCTCCCGGATCTGTTGTAAATAGGGTTCCAGCGTGCCCTGCTCGTAGGCCTCAATTATCCTTGGATGCACATAATACTTCTTACATACTGCCCTTGTATTGCCCAGTTTACACGCAACCCCATCCATCACTGTCACAATATTTCGTTTACAGGCCGTGGCCGTGTCAAATGGGTCCATATCCGCCAGCAGGTTCAGCGCATGTACGGTGCCTGACCAGGTCCGGAAATCTTTACAGGTAAAATCTTCGCCGCTACATTCCTTCAGGTACTCATTCACCTCGCCGGAATCCAGGCCTTTATGCTCACCCTGCTCATCGTAGTATTGGAAAAGCTCTTGTCCGGGAATATCCTTTACCTGGCGCAGCAATTTTGCGAGGGTAGCGTGTTTTAGGGTGATCTTCTGTTCCACTCCTTTTTTACCCCTAAAATGGAAGAACAAGGTATTACCGTTGATCTTCACATGCTGGTTGCGTAAGGTGGTCAACCCGTAAGAACCATATAATTTTTCGTAAGAAGCATTGCCCACCCGGATGGTGGTTTCCTGCATAACGCTAAGGGCGAGGGAGATCACTTTTTCCTTATTCATGGCTCTTTTCCGAAGCCCTGCCCGGATGCGTTTGCGGATCTGAGGCAGTTTCTCCCCAAAATGTAGCAGGCGATCATATTTGGTTTCATTACGCACCTGCATCCAGGTGGCATGGTACCGGTACTGACGGCGGCCCATGGCGTCTGTACCAACGGCCTGTAAATGGCCATTAGCGTACGGGCAGATCCATACCTGCTCCCAGGCGGGGGGCAGTACCAGTTTCCGGATGCGCTCCAGGATGGCCTCGTCCGTGATCTTTTTGCCATCCGCGTCTGTATAATATACGCCGGCGCCGTTTTTCAGCCGGGTAAAGCCCGGCATAGTTGCCCGCACATAGCGCAGGCGGGCCGCTTTGGCGGCTTCCATTACGTCTATAACGATAGTATTTTCCATGGTCTTATCCATTCACAATCTCTCCTCCATTAGGGTGCAGTATCTGCCCGGTGATATAACTGGCGTCATCGCTGGCCAGGAATACATAACAGGGGCCTACCTCTGACGGTTCTCCGGCCCGCTTAAGGGGCACGTCCGTCCCAAACTTCGACACTTCTTCCGCTTTAAAAGTGGCGGGTATCAGGGGCGTCCAGATAGGGCCCGGCGCTACGCCATTTACCCGTATGCCTTTTTCCGCCAGTGCGGAAGACAGGGAGCGGGTAAAGCTTACAATAGCGCCTTTGGTAGCGGAATAATCGATCAGGTGGCTGCTGCCGCGATAGGCGGTTACAGAAGTGGTATTTATGATGCAGCTGCCTTTGGCCAGGTGTGGCAAGGCCGCTTTAGTAAGGTAAAAATGCGAAAAGATATTGGTGGCAAATGTGCGTTGCAGCTGATCCGCGGTAATATCTTCCAGGCGGGCCTGGGGGTACTGCACGGCGGCATTGTTCACCAGTATATCCAGCTGACCAAATTTCTTAAGCGTTTGGTCGATGATACGCTGGCAGTGTTTTTCCTTAGATACATCCCCGGCTATCAGCAAGGCTTTGCCACCCCGCTCCTCTACCAGTTCCTGGGTTTTACGCGCATCCACCTCCTCATCCAGGTAGGCGATCACCACATGCGCGCCCTCCTCTGCAAAGGCCACCGCTACGGCGCGTCCTATGCCGCTATCCCCGCCGGTAATAACGGCAACCTTGCCCAGCAGGCGGCCGCCTAATGGCTTAGAAGGCTTTGCATATTCCGGTTCCGGGCGCATTTTAGCTTCAATACCCGGCTGTTTTTTCTGATGCTGGGGTGGGCGTACGGGTTTTTTCTTAGAAGATTTCTGCATAATGCGGTAGGCTTTATCATTACTTAATGGCGAGCCGGATCTTCCTTTTCACCTTTCACGGCCTCACTGTTTATTTTAGTGCCCTGCTGCCTGAAATACTGGTAGCAGCTATGCATGATCTGCAAGGCATATTCCTGCGCCACCTCTTCCGGCTCATGGGCTACGGGCACTATTTTCTGCGCCATAACGGTCTGTCCCCGGCAGGTGATAGCAAAGAATGCAAATGGCTCATGTATGTCCATTTCCGGGGCCGGCGCTGCATAACCTGTTACCGCAATACCTACATTGCAGTTAAACAGGTGGCAAACACCCAGGGCCATTTGTATGGCTACCTCCTGGGATACGGCGTTACAGGCCAGGGCATGAATAGGTTCCACCTGCAGGTGCTTTGTCTTTTGTCCTGTATTATAGGTGGTAATGCCACCCTGGAAGAACTGCGCCCCGCCGGTGGCTTTGCTAAATAATAGCTGCAGCCTGCCGGAGGTAACGCTTTCCGCTACTGCCAGGGTTAGACCGTTAGCCAGGCAATGGTCATGTATATAGTTAATTTCAGCATCCATGCCGGGTAGATTATGATTTAAAAAGGCCTCCGACATAAGCAATGCAGAGGCCTTAAAGGTTTACCTACAATAAGATGAACGGCATTTATTCTGCAGCGGCTTCTTCATTGATAGAAGATTCCGCGATCTGTGTAAGCATCTGATCTGCCTCCTTTTCCTCGCCCAACGTCTGTTCCAGCAAGGAAACCACTTCGCTTTGGCCCATCTTATTGGCCAGGGCCCGCAGGCTGCCATAAGCGGCTATTTCGTAGTGTTCTATCTTCTGGGATGCGATAATAATACCTGCGTCCCTTACGGCAGTGTCTTCTTCCGTATCTTCTACTACGGTCTGTCCTTCAGCTATCAATCCTTCCATAGCTTCACATTTTTTAGCGGCAGCTTTGGCGCCCATCATTTCAAAGATCTGTTCTACCCGGGCTACATGCTCCTTGGTAATTTCTACGTGCTCGCCAATAGCTTCCGCCAGCTCTTCTGAAGTAGCGGCTTTCTGCATTTTGGGCAGGGCTTTTACCAGGTGTTTCTCTGCCCAGTAAATGTCTTTTAATTCGTCCATGAAAAGCGTATGGAACTTGGACTGAGGTTCTGCGTTGCCTTTACTCCTGGTGGCAGTAGCAGGTCTGGATGACCTGGAGGCAGTTGTTTTTGTTTTTGTGGTACCAGCCATATTTAATGTTTTTTAAGCGTTGAAAAAATAGGTCTTCTGTTTACTTACCCTGCTTTTTATCTTGCGGATTGGCAGGGCTACGTTTTATTTCGCGTTCGGGTATTTCGTCTGGAATATCTTGTTTATCCGGTGTTTGCTGTGAAGGGTTCTTCTTGTTATCATCTTTAGCAGGCATCTGTTGCTTCCCCGGCTGCTTTTGCGTTGGATGTTTATTCACATCCTTGTCCTGATGCTGTTTCATAGTTTATTAAAGTTTAGTGAAACAATGTGTATACAGTAACAGTGCTTTTATGAAAACAAAGTTCATTCCATTAGCAAACCGGTGAAAACGGATTTGCGGATACGTGTCTGCGTAAGAGGTAAACCATCGTTAAAATCGTCCGAAATGCCCGTCATTGCTGTAGAAATCAATTTTCACTATGTGGAAA
Source organism: Chitinophaga agrisoli (assembly GCF_008386695.1). Taxonomy (GTDB): domain Bacteria; phylum Bacteroidota; class Bacteroidia; order Chitinophagales; family Chitinophagaceae; genus Chitinophaga; species Chitinophaga agrisoli. Next base: position 1,108,067 of record NZ_VUOC01000001.1, on the reverse strand, counting down.
TTCTTGCCCGGCGTAAGTTTTAAATTATTTAGTTTCATAGAGATGTAGTAAATTAGATGGCTCCAGAGTCATCCCTTTTTTTCGATCGAAACATGCATAATCCGGTACAACGAAAAATACGCCTGGGCTTTTTTATAGCTTTCTCTGTTATTATCGCAGCTTCGTTTTTCTCTTATCTTGTTACGAAAAACCTGCTGGATAATGCGACCAGGCTGAACCATACCATAGAGGTCTCCAAACGTCTGGAAACTATCATCAAGCAATTAAAGGACGCGGAAGCGGCCATACGTGGCTTTAACCTTACTAAGGACAGCGCCTTTCTGCACCCTGATATGGGGGAGCGGAGCAACCGGATAGCGAACGAATACGCCGCTTTACGCCATATTACCACCGATAGCCAGCGGCAGCAACGCCACCTGGATACCCTTAAAACATTGCTGGACATCAAATACAAACAGCTGAAGCTAGGCGCCCATAGCGACACGCCTAATGGCGAAAAACGGTCCGTAACGGAAGGGGAAAAAGTAATGGACCGTATAGAGCAGAAGGTGGATGACATGATGCATATAGAGGATACCCAGCTGCATGAAAAAGCGGAGCTGTTCCGCTTCTTCTCCGTACTATGGGTGCCGGTGATCTTCATCTCCTCGCTGGTAGCCATCCTGATCGGCATTTACTCCTATGTTACCCTCACCAAGGAATTTAAGCTGCAGCTGCATATAGAGTCCAAACTAAAGTCCTATCAGCGCGACCTGCAACAGAACATCATGCTGCTGAATAAAAGCAACCAGGAACTGGAACAGTTTGCCTATGTAGCCTCGCATGACCTGCAGGAGCCCCTGCGCAAGATCTCCACTTTCAGCGACCGGTTGCAGATAAAATACCGGGACCAGCTGCCCCCGGACGCCTCCCAGCTGTTAGACCGGATGGTGCTTGCCGTATCCCGTATGCGGGTACTTATCAATGACCTGCTGATGTTTTCCCGGGCCGGGCGCATTGCCCCGGAAAGTATTACGGAAGTGGATATGAGCGCGCTGCTACAGAATGTGCTCAGCGACCTGGAAGTAGCCCTGCAGGAAAAGAATGCCGTAGTACATGCCGCGCAACTGCCGGTAATAGAAGGTAATATCACCAATTTCCAGCAGCTGTTCCAGAACCTGCTGACCAATGCCATCAAATTTGCCCATACCGGCCGCCAGCTGGAGATCAATATCAGCTACCAGATATTGAACGGCAAAGACATCACGGTAGTAAAAGAAAACCGCTGGGACGAGCAATTCTGCCGGATCTGTATAGAGGATAACGGTATTGGGTTTGACCAGGCCTATGCGGAGCGTATTTTCCTCATTTTCCAGCGCCTGCACGGTATCAGCGAGTACTCCGGTACCGGCATTGGGCTGGCCATCTGTAAAAAGATCGTTGACAGCCACCAGGGCTTCATCCAGGCCTATGGTTACCCCAATAAAGGAGCCACCTTTGTAATTATCTTACCGCTAAAACAAAAAAAATGATGCAAAACATGCCAGCCGGAAAGTTTAGCATTCTAATTGCAGATGATGACGCGGATGACCGGGAAATGCTGAAGGCGGCATTTGAGGAAAGTAATATTGGGCACAACATTAAATTTGTAGAGAATGGAGAAGAACTATTGCGGTATCTGAAAAGAAAGGGCAGCTATGCGGACGATCTGCGGCATCCACTACCCCAGATCATACTGCTGGACCTGAATATGCCAAAAAAAGACGGTAGGGAAGCCTTAAAGGAGATCAAGACAGACAATTACCTGAAGCGCATTCCCGTTATCGTATTAACCACGTCCCAGGAAGAGAAGGATGTAAAAAAAAGCTATGAACTGGGCGTGAACAGTTTTATCATAAAACCTGTCACTTTCCGCAAATTGGTGGAGTTTACCCAAACACTGTGGAAATATTGGTTTGAATTTGTTGAATTGCCAAACTTGCACACATAATCATGACGGATCAACCGATACATATCCTGATGATCGACGATGACGAGGACGATTTTTTCCTTGTAAATGAGTTATTACAGGATATTTCCCCCGGCCAGTACCAGCTGGACTGGGCATCTACCTACGCCCTGGGTGTAGAAGAGATAGGCCGCAAAGCCCATGATATTTACCTGGTGGACTACCGCCTGGGACCTTACACCGGTATTGATATCCTCCACCATTTTCAACAGCTGCGGTATAAAGCCCCGGTGATCGTATTGACCGGTAAAGGGGATTATACCATAGATAAGGAAGCCATGATGGCCGGCGCCTCTGATTACCTGGTAAAAGGCGAGATCAGCGCTGACCTGCTGGAAAGGAGCATCCGTTATGCGCTGGATGAAATGAACCACCTGCGTACCCTGGCGGAAAGCGAGAAGAAATATTACGGCGTATTTGAGAAGGCGCATGACCTGATACTGCTGGCGGACTGCGATAAGAACATCATTGACGCCAACCCCGCTGCATTAAGGACCCTCCAGTACGAGAAAGACGATATATTGTATATGAACCTGAAGAACCTGTTCCTGTTTGAGGAGCAGTACCGGCATTTCTTTGAACAGATCTTCGGGGAAGACGGCTGCGGCCCTTCAGAATACAATTTCGTGACCAAAACGGGCAAAAAGCTGGATGTAATGGTGAATGCCGTTATGCTGGACGCCGCCGCCCAGATCTTCCTGTGCGTAGTGCAGGATATTACAGAAAAGAAAAGGGAGGAGCAGGAAAAACAACAACAGCAGAAGTTTGTGATCACCGGCCGTATTGCGCGGGTAATAGCCCATGAGGTGCGTAACCCGCTTACCAATATCCTGCTGGCGGTAAGCCAGTTTAAACTGGAGCCCACAGCCGCCACAGAAGACAGCCAGCTGTATACTGATATTATCGAAAGGAACTGTATACGCATTAACCAGCTGATCACAGAGCTGCTGCACAGCACCCGTATGATAGAGCTGCACATACAGCAGCACGGCATTAACGAGCTTACGGAAAAAGCATTGGTACTGGCGCAGGACCGCCTGCAGCTGAACGAGATAAAAGTGGAGAAACAATTCTCAGAACCGGATGTAATGATACCTGCTGACGCGGAAAAAGTGGAGATCGCCCTGCTGAATATTATCATTAACGCCATAGAGGCCATGACGCCCGGCCAGGGTGAACTGGAGATCTACACCACCCGCAATAATGATAAGGCCATTATACAGATCCGCGATAACGGGCCTGGTATCCCGGAGGATATGAAGGCCAAACTTTTTGACCCTTTCTTTACCAGCAAGCCTAAAGGCAGCGGTTTAGGGCTTACCAGCACGCAGAATATCATCATTAACCACAAAGGGAATATTCATGTGGATAGTGAGCCGGGCAGGGGTACCACCTTTAGCATCATATTACCCACCAACTAATAAAAAAAGTGCAGATGTACGATCATTAAGATCAACATCTGCACTTTTATATATCCTTCAGACTAGTCTTGCATCTTCTCTTCCGTATTATCGATAGCTTCCTCCACAGAATGGGACTCCCTCATATCAATACGGCGTTTGGTTTCATCTGCCAGCTTGCAATAGTACTTATGCAATACATCCAGTTCCTCTTCTGAAAGGTCCTCTGCCACGATCAGCCGGTTGCTGGCGGAACGGTTGGCGGCAATCAGCTCATTCAGCTTTAGTTGCACGGATTTGGACTCTTTATTCTGGGATTTCTGGATCACAAATACCATCAGGAAAGTGATGATGGTGGTGCCGGTATTGATCACCAGCTGCCAGGTATCGGAAAAGCCAAAAACAGGGCCTGTTACGGCCCATAAGATAATTACGCCCAATGCGGTACAAAATGCCCAGGCAGAACCGGTAGCATAAATGACCTGGCTGGAAAAGCGCTCAAAAAAGCCGGCTACTCCTCCCCTTTTCTTATTTTCCGGCGGTTGTTGAGTTAACTCTTTCTTTTTCATTCCCAGCGCATTCAATAATTTATATTCAGCAGCCGCAGTTTGTTGTACAAGGTTTTACGGTCTATGTTCAACAGCTGCGCAGCCTTTGTTTTGTTATACTTCACCTCTTTGAGCACGTTAATGATCTTGTTGTATTCCGCCTGCAAGGCTACGGTCTTCAGATCATTATCGTTGGCAATGGCTGCCAGTTCGCTTACATGGTCTTCCTCAAAGCTTTGGGTAAACGCTTCTTTCATTTCCAGCGGCAGGGCGGTCATGGTAATATCCTGGTGCTCCGGCGTAAGCAGGCAGGCCCGGCGTATCACGTTCTTAAGCTCCCGGATATTGCCTGGCCAGGAATACTTCTGGAAGCATTCCCACACCTCTGCAGTGATCTTGCCGCAGTTTTTCTGCAGCTCTTTCTCTACCTGAGCAATAAAGGAATTCACGAACAGGGGCAGGTCTTCCTTACGTTCGCGCAACGGCGGAATGTAAATGGTAAACTCGTTAAAACGGTGGAAAAGATCTTCGCGGAAGCGGCCTTTTTGTACGGACTCAGACAGCTTTTCATTGGAGGCGACAATAATGCGCACATCCACCGGTATTTCCTTCAGGCTGCCTACGCGGCGTATTACTTTTTCCTGTATTACGCGTAACAGGGCCACCTGGATGTCGTAAGACAGGTTGGCCACTTCGTCCAGGAAGAGGGTACCGCCATGCGCCTGTTCAAAGGCCCCTATTTTGGTATTGATAGCGCCTGTAAAGGAGCCTTTTTCGTGTCCGAATAGCTCACTGGCCGCCAGTTCTTTGGAAAGGCTGCCACAATCCAGCGCCACGAAGGGCTGGGAGCTTCTTTTACTATGATGATGGATGAGATGTGCTACAGACTCTTTACCGGTACCGGTTTCCCCAAACACGATCACGCTGTAATCTGTGGGGGCTACCAGTTTTATCTGGCGGAACAGCTCTGTAGCGCCGCTGCTTTCGCCGTATACGTATTTGTTAGTTTTATCCAGCATTTCGGATACCGGGGCCTTGCCATCGTTCTGAGGAACGCTGCTACTGCCACCCGTTTGCGGTTGGGATACCACATGTATGCTTTCCCTTTCGCTTTCCGCATCCAGGTGGGCAAATGCTTTATGTACCAGGTTCAGTATTTCATCGGGGTATAATGGTTTGGACAGGTAATCGTAAGCGCCGTTCTTTACCATTTCCACTGCCACGCGCACATCTGTATATCCTGTTATGATGATAACAATGGTACGGGGGTTCAATTGCCTGATATCCTGTAAGAGCTGGGCGCCGTCAGTATCCTTGAGACGATAATCACACAGTACGAGGTCGTAAGGTTTTTCCTTCATCATTTTCAGGGCGGCATTCCCTGACATTGTGGTGTCTACCTTAAACCCATGTTTGCCGAGGAATTTGCTCAACAAAGTACAGATATTGATCTCATCATCTATGATCATTATATTTCTCATAATGGGTATGTATGATGTTGGCGATAAGCTTTTAAAGTTACGAATAAATTTACAGGGCGGCTAAATTTTAACATCATTCATTAGCTCGTCCAGATTCTTTACACTAAAGGGTTTGGCCAGAAAAAAACTGGCGCCCGCATTGAGTGCTTTTTGTTTTTCCATACCATTATCATAGGCGCTGATCGTGATCACCCGGAGGTTTGGACATTTCTTCTTTATGACTGGTAATGCTTCTAATCCGGAACCATCCGGTAAGTGAATATCCAGGAAAAGAATATCCGGCTGCTGGCGTTGTATATACTGAAGTCCTTCCCGTAGTTCGTGTACATATTTTACATTATATCCAAGCTTAACTAAACTCATCTGCAACAACCGGCATATGTCTGGTTCATCATCTATGATCAGGATAAACGCCCCTTTCATGTTTTCAGTTGAGACTAAGTCTGACACCAGACTCGATCCCTGTTTTCTGTGTTGTAACATACTTGTGTTTATTCCATTGTTCCATTAATAACCTGGCAATCAGGTAACAAACACTCGATTCGGCGCCTTGATTCTGATTGACGTTGTTTTTCTCTAAACCGTCGTAACAGCCGTATGTAAGTGGGTTATATATCAACTGTTTCAGGTGGTTATTGCCAAGGTACCAGCTAAACGCCAGCCGCATTTTTTCCATGTAGGCGTGGTTGCCTGTAACCTGGAAAAAGGTGTGCAGGGTTAGCATGGTATAAGCTACTTCGATAGATTGTTCTCCTCCTTCAGCAGTAACATCGTCATTTGTGTGCTTATGATACCATGTTTTGTTACTGATCACTTTCATGTAATTGTCCGTAAATGTTTTGCTGCACAGGAAGTCCAGGCTTTCCCGGGCTATTTGCAGCCAGGCGGTATTGCCGGTTACCTGGTAGGCCATCATCATGGCTTCCGGCAGCACGGCGTTGCCGTAGGTCAGGTATGGCTCATACCATTTCCATTGCGCATCTGCCTCCAGCTGGTAGATCTTATGTAAACGGCCTGCCAGCGTGTGCAATATATCTTCTGCTATACCGCCGGGGCGGTATTGCATGTAGTAGTACAGTCCCTTGATGGCAAAAGCCATGGCGCGGGGCGAAGTTAGCGTTTCCAGCCAGTTAAAACAGGGCTGCAGGATCCGGTTGGCCTGCTGCACCAGCAGCGGAGGCAACTCCGCTTCCATTTGCAGGAGGTAACCCAGGGCCCATACGGCGCGCCCGTTCGCATCTTCCAGGTTTACCTCGTAATTCATAGGATCAAAGTACCCGCGCACGTTCACATAGTTCAGGAAACGCCCGGTAGGTTGCTGACAATATTCTATAAAATCGAGGTATTTATGGCAGAGCGAGTACACAAAACTGCTTTCCCGGGCATTGCTGACATACATACACATGGCTATCAGCGCACGGGCATTATCATCCAGGGTATACCCGGAGGAAGGGTCCGGCTGGTCGTGGCGGGAAAACTGTATCATTCCAAATTCGTCCGTCATACGGTCCATATGGTCCAGGTACGCCGGCGGCAGACTTGGTAGCAGCATATTTTTTTCGGCTAGTATCTCGTTGAACATGGACATATGGGCGATAGCCACATTATCCCAAATGGCGCTGCGCGTTTTTTCGATCGCATAACTGCTCATCCGCTTACGCAGCTCCGGATCACCTAACAGGCGTAAGGCGCATTGCGCCAGCTGTTCATGGCTGCCCATCTCTATCAGGTAGCCGCAACACTCGTCCAGCATTTCCCGGGCTTGTGAGAACGCCGTGCTCACAATGGGGCAACCGGCGCTCATAGCGTACAGAAAAGTACCGCTCACAGCCTGGTGGGGGTCCTTGGATGTAAAAAGGTAGATATCAGTTAAAGCCAGATAGTCCAGTAAGGTATCCAGGCTCAGATAAGAATTTACAAAACGTACATGCTCCTCTAGCCCTAATTCTGCTATCAGCTGCTCCAGGCGCTGGCGGTATTGTTCCCCTTCACGGGCCAGCACCACGGGGTGCGTTTTTCCCAGTATCAGGTACACCGTATCCGGAAACTGCTGTGCAATAGGCTGCATAGCCCGGATAGCTGTTTCCAGCCCCTTATTTTCGCTCAGGAGGCCAAAGGTGGTCAGCACCTTTTTGTTTTGCAGGCCGTACTGCTTTTTTAGCGCAGCCATATCTTCCGTAATACGGGCGTGCACCCCGTGTGGGATGTGCACGATCTTATCCGCCGGCAAGTGGTAAACAGACAACAGTATCTCTGCAGAGGTTTGCGTCATTGCGATGATCTTGCTGGCCAACGCCCCTATAATGCTCACTACCTTCAGACATTTAGCGTCCGGATAGGGCAATACGGTATGGAACCGTACTACAAAAGGTTTGTCCAGTAAGGAGAGCATGGCCAGCATATTATGCCCGTATTCGCCTCCATACAGCCCAAATTCATGCTCAAAACACACCAGGTCTATCTTTTCATCAGCATTTACCTGGTGGGCAAACTGGATACAACTATCAATATTGAATGGATCGACGACATATTTCACAGGCCCCTGTAAGGCAGCGGGCGCTTTGCCCGCCTCTGACAGCGCACAGATGTCGATCTTCAATTTCCCTGCAAAAGACTTGTGCAGCGAGTTTACCAGATCCTGGGCAAATGTGGCAATACCACACTCGCGCGGCGGAAAGGATGTAACAAAAAGCAAGGTCTTATTCAACATATTCACAATTTTTTTGCTGGTAGGTTCACTGCCCTATGCAGGACAAATTCTTTCAAATATCACTCCAACCGCGGCTGTATTGCCCTTCCACCGGTTTCACGGATCAGCTGATAAAAATGTGTGGAAATTATTCCACAATTTAACCGCCCGCTCCACAAATGAAACGGATACACTCATTTTGGCATGCAGGAATAAGATGACACTATTTCTTTTAGGGCGTTAACAGAAAATTCACTTTTAAATAAGGAGGAGCTTTTAGATTTGCGCCTGAGGTTGTGCAAGTACACGACCACCCCCATACCTACTATAGCAAAATCAAACGCTTATTATCATTTATTGGGACATTAAAAACACTACGCATGAGAAATCTGGCCTGTACTTTTAAAGTAAATGGCATTCCCAAGCGGGTATGCCTGAAAAAGATCGCCAAGGAAAGAAAATTCCGTGTGACAGTAGAAGGCGTACAAGCAGAGTATTCGTTAACAGAGGAGGATACTATTACGCCGGCAGATGATGTTCAGTTGCCCGACACTGCGCTCTTACCGCATATAGAGTGGATGATAAGGCATTACTTTATTAAGACCAAACAGCTCATATAACCGTTCCGGTTTGTTGTTAGCTGCCAAACGGCCGGGCCAAAGCAAAAGTCATGAACCAACCATTAAAATGACTTGCGGCCCGGCCTCTTTTTTACACAGAGATTTTACTCCGCTTTCCCGTTCTAAACAAATCCTTTTTCCAGGGCCAGGAACGCTTCTTCCGCATTGAGCTGCTCCCACAGGATGGCATATACGGCCCGTGCTACCGGCATATAAGCGCCTATTTCATGATTTATTTCAAATACGCATTTGCTGGCGTAGTAACCTTCCGCTACCATGTTCAGCTCCAGCTGGGCGGCTTTTACGCTGTATCCCTTGCCTATCATATTGCCAAAAGTACGGTTACGGCTATGCAGGGAGTAGCAGGTTACCAGCAGATCGCCCAGGTAGGCACTGGCGTTATAGTTATGCTGCATGACCGGCATATGGGCCGGGCCGGCCCAGGCGGTATATTTTTCCAGGAAATGCTGCATTTCCCGGAAGCTGTTGGTAATAAGCACACTCAGGAAATTATCGCCATAGTCCAGGCCATGGGCTATGCCGGCGCCCATCGCATAGATGTTCTTTAACACGGCAGCCAGCTGCACGCCCATCACATCATTATTTACCGTGGTTTGCAGGTAGCTGTTGGTAAAAAGATCCGCCACTTTTTGCGTGGCGTCTGTATTTACCCCTGAGAAGGTAAGATAAGAGAGCTTTTCATTGGCCACCTCCTCTGCATGGCAGGGGCCTGTAATGGTAAAATATTGCTCCATCGGCAAGCCAAAGCCATCTTCCAGGAATTCGTTGATGAACAGATTACTCTGGGGCACCAGGCCTTTGATGGCGGAGATCACCTTTTTATGCTGTAATGCATCGGGCGGCAGCACCTGCAGTACCTCTTCCAGGAAGGCGGAGGGTACGGCCAGCACCAGCAGGTCGCTATTTGCGACCACCTGCTGCAATTGGCTGCTTAACTGTAACTGATGGGTATCGAAATATACGGAGGTGAGATAATGTTTGTTATGATGGCGTTGCTGCATATGGCGGATGGTATCTTCGCTCCGGATCCACCAATGTACCTGCTGCCCGTTGTCTGTTAGTATTTTCGCCAGGGCGGTAGCCCAGCTACCACTGCCGATAATGCCTGCTCTCATAATAGTTACTGGTTGCCAGTTATTAGTCATTAGTAATTGGCGCGAATATATACATAATATCCGCTTCGTTTACTAACAACTAACTGTCAGGGACTGGCTATCGCCTATTATTTTGTGCCTTCAAACAACTGTGCGGCGGGTACTACCTTTACCTTTTTACCGGTCTTAAGATCGCGGGAAACAGCGGCATAGGGGGCGCTTACCACCTGTTCGCCAGGTTGCAGGCCGGAGAGGATCTCGATGTTATTATCATCCTGGATGCCGGTCTTTACTTCCACCTGTTTTACGGTATTGTCCTTCTGTAGTACAAATACCACTTCTTTGGTGTCTTTGGCTGCCGGGGCAGTGGTTTCCACCTGGTCGCCTTCCTGGCCTTTTTTCCGGTCGGCGGCTGCTTTGGCGGTTTCTGCCTCGCGCGTAGTTACCGCGTTAATAGGGACAGACAACACCTTTGATTTGCGGCGGGTTTGGATATCCACGCTAGCGCTCATACCCGGGCGGAAGGGGAAGTTCTTGGGTTGGGAAGGATCTATCAGATCCTGGTAACTGCTATTGAGTATGCGGATGTGTACAATATAGCTGGTCACCTGCTCCGCGGAGGAGGTGGTACCGGTAGCGCTGGCAGTAGCCGCACCCTTGCTGGAGCTGGCTATCTGGGTAACGATACCTTTAAACTGGCGGTTGGAGTACGCGTCTACTTCTATGACAGCGGTATCGCCGTATTTCACGCGGGGAATATCGTTCTCCCCTACATCTACCTGCACTTCCATTATGTTCAGGTCTGCTATGCGCATGATCTCCGTACCGGTCATCTGCAGGGTGCCCACTACGCGCTCCCCTTTTTTAACCGGGAGCAGGGATACGATGCCGTGCATAGGAGAAACGATGGTGGTACGGCCCAGGTTCTTATTGGCTTCTGTAAGTCCGGCCTGTGCGCTGGCTACGGCATATTTATAACTATTTACCTGCTCTACGGCTGCATTATAATCTGCCAGTGCGGAACGGTAGGCAGATTCTGCGGTCTCAAATTCACTTTTGGATACTACTTTCTGTGCAAACAGCTCTTTGGTACGGTCATATGCGGCTTTGTACTGCTCCAGCTTGGCCTTGTAGGCGTGCAGGGAGGCGGCGGTATTGGCCATCTGCGCCTGCGACTGGCTAAGGGCAGCCATCGCCTTATCCCGCTGGGAGCCGTAGATATCTGCATAGATACGCACCAGCACCTGGCCTTTCTTTACAGAATCACCTTCCAGTACAGGCAGGTCTACAATTTCGCCGGATACATCGGAGCTAACCTTTACTTCTATCTCAGGATAGATCTTACCGGTGGCAGCCACCACCTCGATAATATCCTTATCGGCCGCTTTATCCACGGCTACCTTGGCGCCTTCATCCTTACCTATCACACCAGATGCTTTCAGTACGATTAAAAGTAAAATGAATGCTACCAGACCTCCTAATACCCAAAAAAGTGTCTTTTTCTTCATAGAGCGGTTTATTACAAAAAGGGGCTTACAGGGTAATTTTTTGGTCCCGGTAAAACTCCAGCAATTTCATCCTGAAAATGTAGTCGTATTGTGCTGAGACCTTATTAATCTGCGCCTGAAACAAATTATTTTGTGTTGTAATATAATCGATCGTGTTCATTAATCCCAAATTAAAGCGTTTAGTAGCAAAATCAAAAGCTTTTTGCGATGCATCCACGCCTTTGCTGGCGGCGTAGAACTTTTGGATGGCGGCTACCGCGTTGGCATGAGCGGTATAAATATCCTGCCGCAGCTGCTGGTTGTCCTGGTCACGGGTAAGCTGCTGGTTATACAGGTTCAGCTTGGAGCGCTTGTAATTGGCGCGCAGCTGCCAGCCATTAAAAATGGGAATATTCAGGGTAATGCCTACTCCCTGCTGGAAGTTATTGCTTAACTGGGTGTTGAAGGGTGTTTTACGGGTGCCGAAACTATAGGCCGGATTAGACACCACTTTGTAGGGAGTCCCATTTACATTTACCAGGCCAAGGGTATCTACAAAGGGGCCCAGGATTTTACCGGGGTCCGCCTCATTCACGTTATTGGCATAACTGGTACCTATGCTGGCAGAAAGGGACAAAGTAGGGTACATAGCGCCTCTATTGGCGGCTACATTCCTTTCCTGGGCCTTGATCTGCAGGGAGTCTGCCCGTATCAGCGGATTAGTGGTTGTGGCAGCGCTGAACACCATTTCCGGGTCTACCTCATTTAGGCTGGCCAGGGGTATATTGGAAATATCCGCAGGGATCTCCGGCTGAAAGGGGACCTCAAACCCCAGGTTCAGCAGGGCCTTCATTTGCAGGGTAGACAAGATCACATTATTCTGGGCGGTGATAAGGTTAGCGCTATCGCGGGCCAGCTGCGCCTCCAGGTCTGCCTGGTTGCTTTCCGGTACAGAGCCGGCAATGACCAGCTTCTGTGTGTTAGATAGCTGGGCCTTGGTAAGGGTTAGCTGGGTCTCATTGACATGTACCTGCTCATTATTCTGTAAGATCTGCAAAAAGGTAGAAGCTATATTAAATGCCACATCATTCCGGGCCTTTTCCAGCAAAAAGCCACCTGCCTGCGCCTGGTAGGCATTAGCCGCAATAGTATTGCGTTTGGAGAACCAGTTGAACAAGGTTACCTGTGAGCTAAGGCTGGCATTGGAGGTAAAGAATGATTGTGTTACGAATTGATAAGTAGTGGGGTTTACGCTACGGCCAGAGTTATAGTTACCGTTTAAGCCGGCGCCAAGGGAAGGGATCTGTGATAACTGGCTTTGTTTCAACGCCAGTTCCGCCAACCTTTTTTGCACATCCTGTTGCTTGATGGATATGTTGTTTTCCATAGCGTAATCAACGCAACGTTTGAGGCTCCACTTATCCTGGGCAGCTACTTGTACAGTGTTAGCAAACAACAAATACATTACCAGGAGGGCTCCCGGAAAACGGAATAACTTCATAGCGTAACAAAAATATAGTAATTGTGATGATAGCCTTTGCCACTTCTTTATAAAAGGCAAAATTTTATTAGGTATGGCAGATGGCCACACTAATTTAGTATAAAACATAACATTCTATTTATAGTTTTTTTTGAAATGTATGTTAAATGCAGATTTATGAAGTCATTTACTGAATCTTTCCGTCCCTTATCTCGATAACGCGGTGGCCAAAGGCGGCATTCTGTTCTGAGTGAGTAACCTGGATGATGGTGATCTTGTCTGTTTCGTTGAGATGTTTAAACATTTGCATAATTACGCGTGCCTGGTCAGAGTGCAGGTTGCCGGTAGGCTCGTCTGCCAGTATTACCCGGGGCTCTGCTACAATAGCCCTGGCAATACCTACCAGCTGTTGCTGGCCGCCGGAAAGCTGGTTAGGGAACAGGTCTTTTTTGGCCACCATGTTAAAGCGGTCCAGCACATCTGCCACCCGGCTTTTACGCTCAGAAGCGGGCATATTCTTATATAGTAATGGGGTTTCTATGTTTTCGTATACCGTTAACTCGTCTATCAGGTGATAGGCCTGGAATACAAAGCCAATACTGCCGCGGTGCAGCTGGGTACGTTTTTTTTCGCTCATACGCTGCACAGGCTCTCCCTCAAACAGGTATTCTCCGGTGGATGGCTCTTCGAGCAATCCCAGGATATGCAATAAGGTAGATTTTCCTGATCCGGAAGGACCCATAATGGACACGAACTCACCGGGGAAAATGGTCAGGTCGACATCTTTCAGTACTTCATTTTTACCAAATCCTACCGGGTAATGCTTGGAAATATGTTTTAATTGTATCATAGCTAGATTGTTTTATTCTGTTCTGATAGACTTAATGGGATTCATAAGGGCTGCTCTTACGGATTGTATGCTTACGGTAAGCACTGCTACGAGTAACGCAATCCCGCCTGCCGCCACAAATACGGTGATATTGATATGTATACGGTAGGCATAATCCTGCAGCCATTGATCCATTACATACCAGGCAATAGGCGCTGCTATCATAACAGACAATAATACCAATTTTACGAAATCCTTCGACACCAACGCCACAATACCGATAACACTGGCGCCCAATACCTTCCGCACCCCAATCTCCCGTGTACGGCGGGTCATGACCAGTACGGATATGGCAAACAGCCCCATACAGGAGATGATGATGGCCAATATGGCGGCGCTGATAAAGATACCCGAATATCGTTGTTCCCTGCGGTACTGGCGGTCCGTATTCTCATCCAGGAAGGAGGGGTCTATATCAGATCCGGGATACAGCTGCTTCCATTGTTTCTTTACCAGTGCCATAGACCCCTGCAGATCACCAGGGGCCACTTTTACAAAGATGTATTGTACGGGCCATGACTTCACCAAATTCATGGTAAGCGGCGCTATATCTTCTTTCAGGGGTTTAAAGTTAAAGTCTTTTACAACGCCTATTACGGTTAAGGGATGAGCACTATCCAGCACGGGCAGTTGAACGCCCAGTGCCGCCTGTACGCCACCCAGCTGGGCGGCCATCTTTTCGTTGATGACTAATCCGCTGGAATCTGTGCCGTATGCCTGGGAAAAGTCCCGGCCGGCCAGTAGTGTCAGGCCCAGGGCCTTTACATAGTCATAATCCACCCGCAGCCAATTGGAGCGGACACTATGTCCTTTATAATCCATGGCAATAATGGAAGACTGTGAAGCGCCATCCCGGCCCCGGCCCATGTTTATGGCCGCGCCGGAAATAGCCGCAATACCCGTTTGCCCGGAGAGGCTATTGCGCATGCGCTGTAAGGCCTGTTCCGTATCCATCTCATAAGGCAAGGGAATACTGATAACCTGGTCCCGGTTATATCCCAAAGGCATTTTCCGCAGGTAATCCAGCTGTTGCCATGCAATAAGGGTACAGCAGATCAGCAGGGAGGAGATAACAAACTGGGTAACCATCAGTACATTACGCAACCCGTTGGATTTACCGGCCTGTAAACTACCTTTCAACACCTTTAGCGTGTTTATCTTTGCAATAGCCCAGGCGGGATAACCACCGGAAAGCAAAGTGACCAGCACAAAGCCCAACAGTACCCCAGCCAGTAAGCCGGGGCTTTTTAACAGCGCTAAACTTAGCTTATTGCTGAACAGCGCGTTATAACCCGGTAGCAGCAGGTAAGCGATCACTAAGCCTGTTACCAGCGCCAACAGGCAAATCAATACCGCCTCCCCCCATAACTGCGTAACCAGCTGTGTTTTAACAGCGCCCAGTATTTTGCGCATGCCTATTTCCCTGGACCGGGAAAAAGCTGCGGCTATGGTAAGGTTCATGAAATTAACACAGGCAATAAAGAGAATAAAACCGCCTATAAGCAATAACAGGTAAGGGTATGTTTTACTGATGGCCCCTCCGCTGGAGCTAATGCTGTTAAAATGTATGGTTGTGATGGGCATCAGGTGCAGGCTCATTAATTGCCCGTCTTTGCCAGGCGCCACTCCATCTCTTTTCAGATCCCTGAGTATTGCTGTAAAATACTTATTTACAAATGTCCCGGAACGGCGCTCAAAACCGGCTACCGTGGCATGGTCTGCCAGTTGTACAAACACCTCATTGGAGCTGGCGCCCCAATCATCTTTCTGCGAAACATATCCCGGCGTATTTTCAAACCGGCATACCACATCAAAAGAGATAGTGGAGTTATCCGGGATGTCTTTAGCAACCGCGCTTACAATAAAACTTTTCCATTCCCCCTCCAGGTAAATCTCTACCGGTTTGTTAATGGCGTCTTCTGCTCCAAAGATCTTCTTTGCCATGTTGGCTGTGATCACCACATTACTAAGACTGTTCAGTGGCTGGTGCATTTCCCCTTTTATCAGCGGGAAAGAAAACATCTTCAGGAGGTCCGCATCTGCCGATTTTACATCTGCCTGGAATGTTTTATCATGATAGCGGATACTGCCGCTAATAGCAATAAAACGGCTGGCGGCCTTTACTTCCGGAAAGTCCTGTTTCAACGCCGGCGTTAACGGAATGGGAAAATTAGACCGGCTTTCCTCCCCTTCCGGGCGCTGTACCGTGATGTACAACTCCTGCAGGCGGCCTTTATTAGTATGGAACTGGTCAAAAGACAGCTCGCGCCAGGCGGTTAACACCAGCAGGATACAGGCAGCAAAGGCAATGGCCAGCCCCAGCACATTCACCCCGGTGAGCAGCTTCGATTTCCGCAGGTTGCGCCAGGCTATTTTTATATAATTACGGAACATATCTTCTGTTTAAGTTATTCTGTTTTTATTGCTTTTACGGGGTTCATTAAAGCTGCTTTTAATGACTGGGTACCCACCGTGAACAGCGCTATCAACGCGGTTACCAGTCCGGCCCCAGCCAGCAGCCACCAGGATATTTTAATGCTGTAGGCAAAATCCTGTAACCAGCGGTTCATCAGCCACCAGGCAAGTGGCGCTGCTATCAGCACAGCAATGCCTACCAGTTTAATAAAGTCTTTTGACAGCAGGGCCACTATGCTTACGATACCGGCGCCCAGCACCTTGCGGATGCCTATCTCCCGGGTACGCTGCTGGGCCGCCAGTGATACCAGGGCAAAGATGCCGGCACAGGCAATCACTACGCTTATTAGGGTGAAATAATTGATCAACGCTATCAGGCTTTCGATCCGTTTATACTGCTCATTAAAGATCTCATCCGCAAAGGAATAACTGAAAGCGCGGTGAGAGGGGATATTCTCAAATCCCTTCCGGAGCATGGCTATCACCGGCGCAGCGTCTTTAGGGTTGATGTGGATATTGAGGTAATTATACCAGTCATGCATAGCAGTTTTCCCGCCGTAAAAGTGGATCAGTGGCTGCACGGAGCCTGCCAGTGAGCGGTAGTGGTAATCTTCCGTAAGGCCAATTACCGGGAAGTCCTCTTTTCCTCCTTTAGTCCGCAGCGTTTTGCCGGCAATGCTGGTCCAGCCCAGTTGCCGCATTGCGGTTTGATTGATAACGACGGCCTTTTCGTCTGTTACCAGGTCCGGGGAAAAGTTCCTCCCCTCCAGGAAATGCACGCCAAAAACGGTAAGGAAGCCATTATCAATGTACGCCTGGCGCATACTCAGTTCTTTATTCTGATCATTACCAGGCACAAAAGTGTTGTAATTCTCATAGTACTTGCCCGGTACGCTTTGGGAAGTGGAGAGCCCCTGCACCTGGGGGTATTGCCTTAAGCGGTCCATCAGGGCGTTTATGCTGCTACGGGCCTGGGCGGTGTCTTTATAATCGAGGTCCAGCCGGAGGGTTAATACCTGCGCCTTGTTGAACTTTACGTCCCCCTCTTCCATATATCGTAACTGCTGGCGCATAACCAGGCTGCCGGTAATAAACACCACCGCTATCACAAACTGGGCAATAATAAGCGCACGCTGGGAAAACACTTTCCGTGGCGCGCTCTGTAACTTGCCTTTCATGGCATTAACCAGTTTTACGGCGCTCAGGTATAACGCCGGATAACCGCCTGCAATCAAGGTAAGCAGCATTATCCCCAGCAGCCAGCCGCCAATAAAAGGCAGGCTGTATAACATAGACGAAGTGAGTTGTATACCGCTTAGCCGTTCATTCAGTACCGGCATCAGGACAAAGGCCAGGCCCCAGGCCAGCAGGCAGCCAATGCCTACGGTTAACCCTGCCTCTGTAAAAAACTGTAGTAACACGCCCTTGCGGCCGGCGCCCATCACTTTACGCACGCCTACTTCCTGGATCCTTGTCAGGGATACGGCCATATTAAGGTTTACCAGGTTAATGGCCACTATGATCAGGATAAACAAGGCAATACAGGAAAGGCCATATACATAAAAACCTATGTTTAACTCGCCGTACTTATTTGCAAACTGACCATATCCCATCAGGGACATTACGCGGTCTTTTGCACCCGTTGCAAAACGCGTGGCCACTACGCCTTTTAGCTGCTTCTCCACTGTAGCGGTGCTGGCGCCTGGTTTCAATAATACAAAGGTCTCCGTGAAACAGTTATACCAATCGCCCATATCCTTAAAATCAGCCTTAGCATCCAGGTTTTCTGTAGATACCAGTACGGCGGGCCTTAACGATGCATTAGGCGGAATAGGGGCCATTACGCCGGATACGATGAGGCGGCGCTTATCAGAAAGCTCCAGCGTTTTGCCTACCGGGTTTTCACTGCCAAAGAGCTTGTGGGCCACTTCTGATGACAACACAATGGAAAATTTATCCTTTAGCGCATTGTCTTTATTGCCATACTTTAATGGATAGGTAAATACCTTAAAAAAGCCGGCATCCGCATAGGTGATCGCTTCGCTCACCTCTTTATCCTGGTAGCTAAACCAGGGTGCATCCCACTGTAGTATGCGCGTTCCGTTCTCTACCTGCGGAAAAGAAGCCAGCATTTCCTTTAGCAACGGATATACCGACTGCTGGCCATTATCTGTTTGTACCAGGTACAGGCGGTCCAAATTCTTATGGAACTTATCCCGGACCAGCATCTGCTGCACACACAAGGCCAGAAAGGCCACACAGATCAGGCCCACGGCCATACCCAGGATATTTACCGTGGTGAAGAGCTTACGCCGCCAGAGATTACGCCAGGCTATTTTTATATAGTTACGGAACATAGTAAATAATTTAAGGACACATGATAAAAAAGGTGGGGCATGTAAAAACATCCCCCTTCATTTGACTTGTTATTCTACTCGTAAACATGTATCGTACTAAAAAACCTGTTAGTTTATTCTGTTTTCAATGATTTAACCGGGTTCATTAAGGCTGCCCTTACAGACTGGAAGCTGATGGTGCACATGGCTATTACTACAGCGCCCAACCCGGCTATCACAAACATCCACCACTGCACGTCTATATGGTAGGTAAAATCCTGCAACCATTGGTTCATCAGGTACCAGGCCAGGGGAGAGGCAATGATGATAGCCACAAAGACCAGCTTCAGGAAATCGCGTGACAGCAGTGCGGTGATATTGCCTACGGAAGCGCCCAACACCTTACGGATACCAATCTCCTTGGTACGCTGCCTGGAGATGAGGATAGATAATCCAAACAGGCCCATACAGGCAATAAAGATGGAAAGCACCGCAAATACGCCAAATATGCTGCCCAACCGGTACTCCGTCTGGTATTGTTCGGAAAGATCATTTTCAGGGAAAGAGAACTGGATGGGGTAGTTGGGTATCAGCTGCGCCCAGAGCTTGTTGATCTGCGCCATTTGTGCGGGCAGATTACCGGGCTGCAGGCGAACCGTGAGCACACTGGCGTTCTGCGGGTTTACCAGGTACACCACCGCATCTACCGGCAATTGCAGGGTGGAGAAATTAAAGTCTTTTACCACCCCTATTACCGATCCCTTTCTGGGGGTAGGGCCTGGCCGCCATTCGATACGCGCACCCAGGGGGTTATGCAGTCCCAGCTTCCTGGCGGCGGTTTCGTTGATTATAAATGCATCTGTAGAGTCTGTGGCCATATCGGCAGCAAAATTCCGGCCTTTTATGATCTCCAGGCCTAGTGTCTTCACCAGGTCAAAATCACCGGTAATAATACCCGGGGTAATACTTTTATCATCCCCATCCCCTTCTTTGGCAACGGGGTTATAGCTGCCTATAAAGCGGCCCACGGCCATATTGGACAAGGTAGCGCTTTTAACGGCCGGCAAACGTAGCAGCTCCTGTTTAAGGAGTTCCCTTTTGGGGCTCACATCCTCCGTAGAAGACAGGTAAATATTCACCAGGTGCTCTTTATCAAAGCCCAGGTTCATCTCCCGCCAGTAACGCAGCTGCGAGTACACCACCACGGTAGAAACGATCAATACAATAGCAATCGCAAATTGCGATACCACCATCGCCTTACGTAGCAGGGTCCTGTTACGCAGGCTTTGAAAAGTGCCTTTTAGTATGGCAATGGGCATAAACCCAGAGAGAAATAATGCGGGATAGCTGCCGGCCAGTAACCCGGTAAAAACAGCCAGTGCCAGCAGCGTACCCAGTAAGGGCAGCTGTTGCCAGCTAAACAGCTGCAGGGATTTGTCTGTAAGGCTGTTAAATGCCGGGAGCAAGATGGCCGCCAGCACCAGGGCAGCTACAAAAGCCAGTAGGCTTAACAGCACCGCCTCCATCAGGAACTGGATGACCAGCGTACGGCGGGCAGCGCCCATCACCTTCCGTAATCCCACTTCCAACGCCCGCTCGCTTGCCCTGGCTGTAACCAGGTTCATGAAGTTAATGCAGGCGATCAGCACCAGGAAAACGGCAATAACGATATAGATGTAAATGAGTTTGGAGCGGTCTTCTTTATTTTCATCGCCACCGGGACGCAGGTGCATGTTGGTCAGTGGTTGCAGCTGGTAACTGAACTGCATGCCCAAACGTTTGGCGATCTTGCCCACATGCAGGTCTGTGAACCCGGCCAGCGTTTTATTCATATTGGCCAGGCTGGCTTTATCACGCAGCATTACATAGGTAAAGTTCTGCGAAAAATACATCCAGAGCCCGGATAAACGGTTGCCTGTTTCAAAGGTGGAGAAAGAGATCAGCAGGTCATAGCGGAGATCTGTATTCCGGGGCATATCCTTGGCTACAGCGGTTATCTTACAATCTGTTTCATTCGCCATCCGGAGCGTTTTACCAATAGGATCTTCGTTGCCAAAGTATTTTTTTGCCGCGCTTTCTGTGATCACAATGCTATTAGGCTCCTTTAATGCGGTGGCGGCATCGCCAGTCAGCAGGGGGAAGCTGAACATTTTAAAGAAGCCTGCATCTGCAAAGGCGGCATGCTCCTCCAGGAATTTCTTATCGCCATGGGTAAACAGGGTATTGCCCGGTTCATACAGGCGCACGGCATCCTTTACATCGCTTAGTTCCGCTTTCATGGCAGGCCCTGTAGGGAATTGGCTGCTGGTGCCATAATTGACCTTTCCGTTTTCTGTAAATCTGGTATTAACCCGGTAGATATTAGCCTTGTTGGCATGGAACTGATCAAAGCTCAATTCGTCCTTTACCAGCATCATGATCAGGATGCAGCAGGCCATACCTATTGCCAGCCCCGCCACATTAATGAATGTGATGGTCTTATGCAGCAATAGATGCCGGAACGCTATTTTCAGGTAACTGCGGAACATATGGCTAACTGGTTTATTCTGTTTTCAGACTTTTAATAGGATTTGTTAACGCGGCTTTTATAGATTGAAAGCTCACGGTAAACAGGGCAATGACAATGGCAATACACCCTGCCAGTAAAAACACCCACCAATGTATGGTGGTACGGTAAGCAAAATCGTCCAGCCAGCCGTTCATGACATACCAGGCCAGCGGGGTAGCTATCACAATGGCAATCAGCACCAGTTTTATAAAATCTTTGCTTAATAAGGTCACAATATCTGTTACGGAAGCGCCATGCACCTTGCGGATGCCTATTTCTTTTGTGCGCTGTTCCGCGGTAAAGATGGCCAGGCCGGCAAGACCCAGACAGGCCACAATGATCGCCAGCACCGCAAACCAGATGAAGATGTTGCCGGTGCGCTGGTCTGCCTGGTAAAGGGTATTGAACTCATTATCCATAAAGGCGTACAGGAACGGCTGCCCCGGTACCATGGCATCCCATTGCTGCCGTACCTTTTCTACCAGGTCCTGTATATGATCCGTTTTAACACGGAAGGCCATACTGCCCCGTTCTTCCTGCAGCCGCAGTATCAGCGGCGTAACGGGATGGTGCAGGGAATTAAAGTTGAAGTCTTTTATCACGCCAATAATATGCGAGGCCCGGAGGTCACTCACATCCGTCTTGGGGTCATACAACTCCTTACCCAGGGGGTCTTTAAAGCCCAGCATTTTGGCCGCTGTTTCATTTATGATGATGGCGGAGGAGTCTGTGCCAAAATTCTGCGGGTCAAAGTTCCTGCCCGCTACTACCTTCATGCCCAGGGTAGGGATATAATGCTGATCTACCTGCCAGGCTTCTGTAGTAATGGCGTCTTTTATAGCAGCATTACGGTCTTTGAAAAAACTGGGGCTTTGCCGGTACTGGCCCGTAGGCAAAAAACCGGTCATAGTGCCGTTTTCCACCCCGGGGATCCTTAAAATGGCTTCCCGGAAAGCGTTTACCTGCTTGTAAAGCGGGTAGGTATTCTGCAATACAAGCACCTGGCGCCGGTCATACCCTATTTGCCGGTGCTGTATATACTGCAGCTGGTTATAAATAACGATCGTGCCAATGATCAGCACACTGGAGATAACAAACTGCACCACCACCAAGGCGCTACGCAGCCCCCCGGTATTACTGCCGGACAGCAGCTTGCCTTTTAGCACCTGCAGTGGCTTGAACCCGGAGAGGAAGAAAGCCGGATAAGCGCCAGCCAGCAAGCCTACGATCAGCAGCAACCCAATAAAATATACGATCAGCTGAGGTTGATCCAGCAGGTTAATGGTCATTTTTTTGCCCGCCATTTCGCTAAAGAAAGGCAGTAAAATAGCCGCAGCCACTAAGGCCAACAACATCGCCATTGCGCATATAAGCCAGGATTCCGAAAGGAATTGCAGGATCAGTTGTTTGCGCTGGGAGCCCAGGGTTTTCCTTACGCCTACCTCCCTGGCCCTGCTGGCAGAACGGGCGGTAGAAAGGTTCATGAAATTTATACAGGCAATCAGCAAAATGAAAATACCGGCAGCGGAAAAAATGTATACGTATTGAATATTTCCACTGGGCTCAATAAAGGATTGATCCGCCCTATTGGCGTAAAAATGTATATCTGAAAGGGGCATGGCGGCATACCGCACATGGCTGCCCTGCTTTTCTATTTCTTCCAGGCTAAAATGCAGGATCTGCTGGTAGAAAGGAGATACATACTTGTAGGTAATGTCCTTCAGACGGGCGTTTAAAAATGCGTTATCCACGCCGGGGCGTACCAGTACATAAGTATAGTAGTCGTGATTTCCCCAATTGTTGCTCCGGCTGTTAGCCCTTTCGGACATACTTAGCAGGAAATCGAAATGGAAATGGGAGGCATCGGGCATATCCTTCATTACCCCGGTCACCCGGTAATCTGCCGTATTGTTGATATGTAGCATTTTGCCCACTATATCCGTAGACTGGAAGTATTTGCGGGCCGCAGTCTCTGACAGCACAACGGAGAAAGGCGCTGTAAGGGCTGTTTTGGGATTGCCGGCCAACAGCGGCAAGGTGAATACCTCAAAAATGGAAGAATCTGCCCAGGCGGCTTTTTTCTCCTGCAGGGTCTCATGGCCCTTTTGTACCATGATATCCCGCTGGGGCTGCAGCCGCACGAACTTCTCCACCTGTGGATAATCCTGCACCAGGGTAGGCCCCATTACATCCTGCACCTGGCTGGAGATAAAATCGCTGCCATTTACATGAATGTCCGTAGTAAGCCGGTATATGCGGTCCCATTTGGTATTATACCTGTCATAGCTCAGCTCATTCTTCACCCATAACAGGAGCAAGAGGCCTACGGTAAGGCCAATAGTAAGGCCGCCCACATTAATGAGGGTGAACACCTTCTGTTTCCAGAGGTTGCGCCAGGCTATTTTCAGGTAGTTTTTAAACATGGAACTGTTCTTTGATATTTTCTGTTACCACCCTGCCATCAAACAGGTTAATAATGCGATGGGCAAAACCGGCGTCATAAGGGCTGTGCGTTACCATTACCATGGTAGTACCGGCGTCATTCAGCTCCTGTAACAGCTTCATCACTTCTTCGCCGTTGGTACTGTCCAGGTTACCGGTGGGCTCATCCGCCAGTATCATCTTGGGCTTGGCTACTACCGCGCGTGCAATGGCCACCCTCTGTTGCTGACCACCGGACAGCTGTTGCGGGAAGTGGTTGCGGCGGTGCATGATATTCATACGCTCCAGCACCTGCTCTACTTTCTGCTTCCGCTCCTGGGAGGGCACTTTCAGGTACAGGAGGGGCAGCTCCACGTTTTCAAAGACCGTGAGCTCATCAATGAGGTTAAAGCTCTGGAATACAAAACCGATAGAGCCTTTACGTAACTGGGCGCGCTGGCGCTCACTCATGCGGGCCACTTCCTTATCCCAGAAATAATATTCACCGGCGCTGGGGTTATCCAACAGGCCCAGGATATTCAGCAGGGTGGATTTGCCACAGCCGGAAGGGCCCATGATGGCTACAAACTCCCCGTCCTGGATTTCCATATTGATACCGTTGAGGGCAGTTGTTTCTACTTCTTCTGTACTGAAAAGTTTTTGCAGATTAACGGTCTTTATCATGTTATCGGTTTTAAAATAAATTAGTTGCAACAATACAATGAACAAAAGGCCGGCAGGTGTTAGAATACCAACACTTCCTTATCCCCAAAGTTCTCGTAGGAGGAGGTGATCACCTGCTCGCCAGGCTGCAGGCCTTCCAGCACCTCAAAGAATAAGGGGTTTTTTTGGCCCAGGGATATGTTCCGTTTTACGGCGCGTTTGCCGCCTTTATCCAGCACATATACCCAGTTGCCGCCGGTATCGGAGAAGAAACCACCTACAGGCAGCAATACGGCCTCTGAGGATTTACCCAGTTCCAGGCGGATAGGAGAGGATTGTCCACGGCGTATGCCTTCCGGCGTACCTTTTACAAAATTCATGTCTACATTAAACCGGCCATTGGTCACCTCCGGGAAGGCCTTGGTGATCGTCAGCTCATAGTTTTTACCGTTGAACTCAAAGGAGGCCTTTAAGCCGGCAAATACCCGGGAGAGATAGTGCTCATCCACCTCCGCCCGCATCTTAAACCCGTCCAGGTCATCTATCTGACCTATATTCTGGCCGGAAGTGATGCTGGAGCCTACTTCCACATTTACGGAAGATAGCTGGCCGGCAATTGGCGCCCGTACGATCAGGTTATTGAGGTTATCCTTCATCATCTGCAGGTTGCGCTGGGTGCGGGCAATGGTGCCTTCCAGCTGAGCGATCTGGATCTTCGCATTCTCATCCTGGTATTTCTGGCTTTCTATTTCGATCTCCCGCTGTTTTACCAGGCCTTCATAGTCCATCTTGCTTTTGTTAAAGTCCTGCCGGGCTACTATTTTCTCATCTACCAGCTGTTTGTAACGGTCGTATATATCTTTGGCCTGCGCTATCTTGTAATCCAGGTCAGAAAGCGTTTTTTCCAGGGTATACCGGTTCTGCTTCAGGCTCAGGCGGGTATTCTGGAGCTCATTGATCAGGCGGTACATTTCTGTTTCATGGTTCATGAACTCCATTTGCATACGCTGGTTCTCCAGGCGCAGAATGGAATCGCCTGCTTTTACCATGCTACCACCTTCCAGGTACTTACGGCTTACATATCCGCCCTCTATCGCATCCAGGCGGATGGTCTTTAACGGTTGCACTACAGCGGTTACCGCGATATATTGGTCAAAAGTACCTTTGGTAACGGTACTTACAGTGATCTTATCCTTTTCTACATTAAGCCGGGAGCGATGATCGGCAAATATGAGGTTATACAGGAGCAACAGGGCCACCAGACCGCCGCCGCTTATCATTAAGATCCGTTTCTTTGACCAGAATTTCTTTTCGATTTTTCTATCCATAACTGAATGCCAATATTTGGCTGCCCTGGAAGTTCAACCAACATGCCAAAGCTATAAAACCTTTACCAGTAAGCATTTGAGAAAAAATACCGGTTTAAAAACGTCCCGTACCGGACAAGTGTTGTCCATTTCCGGACACTTCCAAAACCCCGCTGCTGCCCGCCTAAAAAGACGAAATCTTTGTTTATATTGCCCAGTAGCGGCTTCCCCGCTAATTTGCTACTATCAAACATATCAGGAATATAGTTTGCTGAACTGAAAATATGATGACTACAATGCTACCCGGAAAAATACTGATCGTAGATGATGATATGGACGTGCTGCGTGCCGCCCGCCTGCTCCTGAAACGCCATTTTGAACATGTGGATTTTGAGCGTAACCCGCAAAAGATCCCTTACCTGGTATCCAATTTTGATTACGACGTGATCCTGCTGGATATGAACTTTACCCGCGACCTGAGCAGCGGTAAAGAGGGTTTTGAATGGCTGGACCGTATCCTGGACGTTAAGCCCCAGGCCTCCGTAGTACTGTTCACCGCCTATGGCGATGTGGAAATGGCCGTACGGGCCATTAAAGCCGGCGCCTGCGATTTTGTGCTGAAACCCTGGGAAAATGAAAAGCTGCTGGCTACCATGCAGGCCGCTTACAATAAACACCGGGTGGCCACACAAAAGGAGAAACCTGTCAATACAGACGGACAGCTCATTACCGGCAACAGCGCCGCCATGCAGCAGGTAATGGATACGGTACAAAGAGTGGCCGCTACAGACGCCAATATCCTGATACTGGGCGAGAACGGTACTGGTAAGGATATGCTGGCCCGGCACATCCACCACCTGTCCCTGCGGGAAAAACAACCCCTGGTAGGCGTAGACCTGGGCGCTATTAGCGAAACGCTGTTTGAAAGTGAGCTCTTTGGCCATGTGAAAGGCGCTTTTACAGACGCCCGCGAAGACCGCCTGGGCCGCTTTGAAGAGGCAAACGGCGGCACCATTTTCCTGGACGAGATAGGTAATATCTCCCTCCCCTTCCAGGCTAAACTGCTTACCGTACTGCAGAACCGTTCTGTCACCCGGGTAGGCTCCAATAAGACCATCCCTATTGATGTACGGCTTATCTGCGCCACTAACCGTAACATTCAGCAAATGGCCGGTCAGCACCTGTTCCGCCAGGACTTACTGTACCGTATCAATACCATAGAGATCCAGCTGCCTTCCCTGCGGGAACGCACAGAAGATATAATACCGCTGGCAGAACATTTCCTGCAGCTGTACCGGGATAAATACAAACGCCCTGTAACCGCCCTGCATGAGGCCCTGGTGCAACAGTTGCAGCAGTATGACTGGCCGGGCAATATCCGCGAGCTGCAACATGCCATTGAAAGGGCCGTGATCCTTTCCCAGGGCAAAATGCTGATGCCTAAGGATGTATTTGTAAAAAGCCCCTCCCGCGAGCAGGACCTGGACACCGGTTATAACCTGGAGGAAATGGAACGCAACATCATTACCCAGGCCATGAAAAAATGTAATGGCAACATTACAGAAGCTGCCAGGGAACTGGGATTAAGCAGGGCCGCCCTGTATAGAAGACTGGAGAAGTACAATTTATAATGACCCATTTTAGCATAAATATACTTCTGCGCATATTGCTGCTCACCCTTACAATTATAGCGGGGGTGTGGTTATGGCAGGCCGCAGGCATTATACCCGGTATGGCGCTGGCCGTGCTTACAGCAATACAGGTATACGGCATCTATTACTACCTGAACAGGGTGAACCGCAAGCTAACCCTGTTCCTGGAATCCATCCGCTACGAGGACTTCTCCATCCGTTTTAATGCGGATAATAAACTGGGCAAAAGCTTCCGGGAGCTGAACCAGCAGTTTAACGAGGTATTGGAGGCCTTCCGGCAAACACGGGCGGAGAAAGAAGCCAACCTGAAATACATTGATACCATTGTACAGCATATCAGCATAGGCATGCTGTCTTTTGATGCGGAAGGAAAGATTGAGTTGATCAACCCTTCCGCCTTCCGGCTGCTGAATATTTACCGGCTGCGCAATATTGCGGAGCTGAAGAATACCCATCCTGACCTGCCGGAACTGTTATTACAACTGCGCTCCGGCAACAAGATCCTGTACCGCACCCGCCAGGAGCAACAATTATCTATACACGCCGCTACCATACGCCTGCAGGGCCGGCTGGTAAAACTCATCAGTCTGCAGAACATCCATACAGAACTGCAGGAAAAAGAGCTGGAGGCCTGGCAAAACCTGACCAAGATCCTGCGGCATGAGATCATGAATTCCGTTACGCCCATTGTATCCCTCATCAGCACCATGCAGGAAATAGTAGAGCAGGATATTGCCCCCTATACGCAGCAGCCGGAGGCCATTGCCGATCTGCAGGAGGCCCTGCAAACGGTGGAGAACCGCAGCAAAGGCATCATGAATTTTGTGAACGCCTACCGCGACTACACTACCCTGCCCAAACCGCAGTTCATGGATGTAAGCCTCAGGGCCCTGGTTACCTCCGTGAGCAACCTCCTGATGCCGGACCTTAAACAAGCCGGTATCCATTTCCAATTTGAACTGGAAGCGGATAATGTAGACATACATGCGGATACCGCCCAGCTGCAGATGGTGCTCATCAACCTTATCAAAAATGCCATGGACGCGCTGGAGCAGACCCACACGCCATACATTCAGCTAAAGACCTACATGAGCAATCCGCAGCAGGTATGCATTTCCATTACGGATAATGGCCCCGGCATTGATGCGGAAGCCCTGAATAAGATCTTCATTCCCTTCTTTACCACCAAGAAAAAAGGCAGCGGCATTGGGTTGAGCCTTTCCCAGCAGATCATACAATCACACGGCGGACAGCTGAAAGTAAGCAGCGGCAATGGCGAGGGTACCACCTTTTACGTGGTGCTGGGAGTGGTATAGTTTCGTTATATTTAACCTACTATGAAAAAACCTACCTGGTTTATACTCTACTTTATAGTATTGATAGCAGACCTGTTGGCTATTGCCCTGAACGCGGATTGCTTACGGTATGTGACCAAACCCCTGTTAATGCCTTTATTGGGCGCCAGCCTGCTGGCCGCCATTCATCACCTGCGGCCCGCTATCTTTCGCAACCTGCTGCTGGCCGCCCTGTTCTTTTCCTGGCTGGGCGATATATTGCTGTTATGGGACAAGTATTTCCTGCCCGGCCTGGGTAGCTTTTTGCTGGCCCACCTGGCCTATATTGGCTTTTTCCTGAAAGTACGGTATACCAATTACCCACTCCCTCTTTGCAAGTATCCGCTTATTTTCCTTACGGAAGCGGTGGTGATCGCTTTTATCTTTTTCCTGTTCCCCTACCTGGGCAGTTTAAGCATACCCGTTATTATCTACGCCATCACCATTTCCTTTACCCTGTTATGCGTAATGCATGCCTTCCGTTTTAAGGAACAGCCTATGGGCTGGTACTGCATAGTGGGCAGCATACTGTTTATCTGCTCAGACGCGATGATAGCCACTCAGCGCTTCTACCATTCCTTCCCCGGCGCCAGCATTTTTGTAATGCTCACCTATGGCCTGGCACAATGGGCATTGATAGAAGGCAGCCTTAACTATTTGAATTCACGTGTTAAAGCGTAAATTTGATTTGCGATTTTTTAATCGCGCATCTAAAACCGCATCTATGCAAACAGATTTTCTAGTGATTGGCTCGGGCATTGCAGGACTTACCTATGCTTTAAAAGTAGCTGAGTACTATCCGGATAAAAAGATCACCATTATTACCAAAACACGGGAAGACGAAACCAATACCAAATACGCACAGGGCGGCGTAGCCGTAGTGAATGACCTGGAGAATGACAGCTTTGAAAAACATATAGAAGATACGCTGATAGCCGGGGATGGCCTCTGTAACCAGCATGTTGTAGAGATAGTGGTAAAAGAAGGCCCGGAGCGGGTGAACGAGATCATTGAGTGGGGGGCCAATTTTGATAAGAACCCAGACGGGGAATATTCACTGGGCCGCGAAGGCGGGCACTCTGAGTTCCGGGTAATACACCATAAAGACGTTACCGGCAAGGAAATAGAGCGCGCCCTGCTGGCCGCCATCCACAGAAAAAGCAATATAGAGCTGGTTACCCACTGCTTTGTGGTAGACCTCATCACCCAGCACCACCTGGGCTACCTGGTAACCAAAAGTACGCCGGACATTGAGTGTTACGGCGTATATGTGCTGAACCTGCAGAACAAAAAAATAGAAAAGATCCTAAGCAGTGTTACCCTGCTGGCTACCGGCGGTAACGGACAGGTATACCGCAGCACCACCAACCCATCCATTGCCACCGGCGATGGGGTGGCCATGGTATACCGCGCCAAAGGCCGGATAGAGAATATGGAGTTTATCCAGTTCCACCCCACCGCACTGTACCAGGCTGGCGTAAACAACTCTTTCCTGATCACAGAAGCTGTACGCGGCGATGGCGGCATACTGCGCAATATACATGGGGAGGAATTCATGCATAAGTATGACGCCCGCCTGTCCCTGGCCCCCCGCGATATTGTGGCCCGCGCCATAGATAGCGAGATGAAGATAACGGGTACAGAGTATGTGTACCTGGACTGCCGCCATATGGACCCGGACAAGTTCATTCACCATTTTCCCAATATTTATGAGAAGTGTATGAGCATAGGCATCGATATCCGGAAGGATATGATCCCTATCGCGCCCTCTGCCCATTACAGCTGCGGAGGTATTAAGACCGATGAATGGGGCCATACCTCCATCAATAACCTGTACGCCTGTGGCGAATGCGCCAGCACCGGCCTGCATGGGGCCAACCGCCTGGCGTCTAACTCCCTGCTGGAGGCCATGGTATTCGCCCACCGTTGCTACCAGGATGCCGTACAGCGCATAAACTCCATTAAAGCCCCGGATAATGTACCGGACTGGGACGCCGCCGGTACCACCGCCCCCCGCGAAATGATCCTTATTACCCAAAGCCTTAAAGAGCTAAAGCAGATCATGAGCGATTATGTGGGCATTGTGCGCACCAATGAACGTTTGGAACGTGCCATACGCCGGCTGGATATGCTGCATGAGGAAACAGAGGTCCTGTACCAGAAAACAGAAGTATCGCCCCAGCTTTGCGAGCTCCGTAACCTCATTACCGTAGGCTACCTGATCGTAAAAGCAGCCGCCTTCCGGAAAGA
Source organism: Chitinophaga agrisoli (assembly GCF_008386695.1). GTDB lineage: Bacteria > Bacteroidota > Bacteroidia > Chitinophagales > Chitinophagaceae > Chitinophaga > Chitinophaga agrisoli. The sequence goes on along the minus strand of NZ_VUOC01000001.1, from coordinate 1,077,445 downwards.
AAGCCGCGGCCTGCATTATAATACAGATTATCCTTATAAGAGTGAGCTGGTGCAGAATATAGTGCTGTAACCTTAACTTTGCACCCTTTAACGCCGTGCAATTCAAATACATGTACTACCTGCTGCTCATATTCGCTTACGCCATTTCCCTGCTACCCCTGTGGGTGCTGTACAGGATAAGCGATGTATTGTACGTGCTGGTGTACCATGTGGCCGGCTACCGCAAACAGGTGGTAAAAGCCAACCTGATGCAGGCTTTTCCTGATAAAAGCCCCACAGAGATCAAGCGTCTTACCCGCAAATACTACCTTAACCTCACGGACATGATGGTGGAGACCATCAAACTGCTCACCATGAGCAAACGGCAGCTAAAACGCCGTTTTATCTGTGACCTGGGCGTATTACACCGCCTGTACGAACAGGGCAAAAGCTGCCAGCTGCACCTGGGACATAATTTTAACTGGGAATGGGCCAACCTTTTCTGCATACAGGGCGTACAGTTCCCCTTCCTGGTGGTGTACATGCCCATTACCAACAAGGTGGTAGACCGGCTGTTCCGCCATTTCCGGGAGCGCTCCGGCAGTCACCTCATCGCCACCAACGACATCCGTACCGGCATGGCCTCCTGGCTTAGCAAACAGTACCTCATAGCCCTGGTGGCAGACCAGAACCCGCCAGACCCGCGCCGCTGCTACTGGGTCCCCTTTCTCAATAAAATGACCGCTTTTTATAAAGGCCCTGAAATGACTGCCCGCCGGAATAATATACCGGTGGTGTTTGTGGATATACGGAAAGTAAAAAGAGGGTATTATAAAGCGCAGCTTACCCTTCAATTCGAAAATCCCCGGCAGGAGCCGGAAGGGCATATCACCAGCGCATTTGCCCAATTCCTGGAAAAGAATATACAGGAGCAGCCGGAAGTATGGGTATGGAGCCACCGGCGGTGGAAGCATGAATGGAAGGGATAGTCAATGTGCTAATGTGCAAATATGCTAATGTGCTAATGAAAAATGCGGCGACTACTATCCGCTCCCATCTATTAGCACATTAGCATATTTGCACATTAGCACATTAATTCAACGTTTCCTCCAGTTTTTTATCCAGTTCTTCGCCGCGGAGGTTTTTGGCGATGATCCTGCCTTCCGGATCCAGCAGGAAATTCTGTGGAATGGCCCTTATCCCATAATCTGCAGCTACGGCGCTATCCCAGTATTTCAGGTCAGATACCTGCAGCCAGGTGAGCTGGTCATCCTTAATAGCCTTGAGCCAGGCCTTTTTAGTGCTTTCATTATCCAGCGAAACGCCCAGGATCTCAAACCCTTTTGATTTGTAATGTTCGTAGGCCTTTACCACATTCGGGTTCTCTGCCCGGCAGGGACCGCACCAGGAAGCCCAGAAATCGATCAGCACATACTTTCCTTTAAGCGAAGAAAGTTTTATTACCTGCCCGGCCGTATCCGGCAATGAGATCTCCGGCGCCACCTTGCCTATGGCAGTACGGGCTATGTTTACGAGATATTTGTTATACAACTGGCCTGGAGCGGATTGCCGCACCTTTTCTGACAGCATACCAAAAAGCGCCTGTACCGTGTCCGCATCCGGAATAGCGCCGCCATATTCCTTAACAGTGTTCAGGCTCACCAGGGAATTGGGATGGCTTTTTATAAAGGCCAGCTCCAGGGCTTTTTTCTCCTGCTCATAGGCTTTCTCTTTTGCCTCCATCTTTTGCTGGAAATCTGCCGAGTTACGGGTGGCTTTATCCGCCGCCACATATTCGTTGTACATAGCCGCATACTGGAGATCCATGGGTGCCAGCGAGGTACGCAGCGCCGTGTATTCGTCATTAATTACGGAATTCTTTACGGCGGATTGGCAGATCGAATCTGCCGGCGCCAGCGTCATTTGGCCGGGCTCCAGGTACAGCGACAACCGGTCCTGTTTTCTCATTTGCCGCATATTGCTGCCGTCGTGGCTGATGATCAGGGTGGCGGTTTCCGGGTAGTCCAGTTTGCCGGTCAGTTCAAAATTACCGCCGCTCAGGTCTGCAGAGTCCAGGATGGTTTTACTGTTATAGCTGTAGAGCAGATAAGCCTTAGCCGGTTTATCCAGCTTGCCCACTTTCCCTTTCAGCGTAAAGCTCCCTTTTTGAGCCATTAACAGGCCCGGGGCGCAAACAAGGATGCTGATGAATAATCTTTTCATACGGATGATTTTATTAGTGCTCAAATATTTTCTCCAGTTCTTTTCCTATCTGCTCACCATCGCCCACATCACGCGCAACTATTTTGCCGCTGGGGTCTATGATCAATTTAGTGGGCAGCGCCGTAACGCCGTATTTGGCGGTGATATCATTCGGGCTTTCCTGGCCCTTCATGGCCTTTTCCTGATCCACGCCGGCAAGTGCATGATGCCAGATGCCGATGCCATCCTGCTCAATGGCCTTTTTCCAGGCGGCCTCACGGCCATCGTCAGAGGCGATCCCGATGATCTCCAGGCCCTTGCCCTTGTATTTGTTATACCATTGGATCAGGTGCGGATGGCTGTGCCGGCAAGGCACACACCAGGAAGCCCAGAAATCAAGGATCACGTATTTGCCTTTAAAGTCAGACAGTGATATTGATTTTCCATTGATGTCCATGGTCTTGAAATCAGTGGCCATTTGACCCGGAGAACCGGCCTCCATCCCCCTTAATATGCTCCCGATCGATTTGCCCAACCTGTCTTGCCGCTGCGCGGGACTAAACTGCGTGTAGATCTTTTTGATGGAATCTACACTGTAAAACGGCATGTAAAAGTTCAGGTAATATTCGGTGACGTAGGACTGGGGATGCGCCAGCATAAAGTCATAGGTTTTGCCATAACGCTGCGCTTCCAGCGTCCCCATTTTTTCGTTCAGCGCTTTTTTCTCCTCAATGTCCGTGGCTTTTTTATAGGCAGCCCGTAATGTGGCGCCTTCTTCGATGATCGGGTCCACAATCCCGTTCAGCGCCTCAAATTCTGCCTGGGTTTTGGAGCCGGTTAGCTTCAGCGCCTCCAGCTGTGCTGGCGTACCGGTGATCTGCATAGTACCGGGCTCAATGAACAGGAATTTGTAATCCTTCCCGGACTGCACATGGTCTTTTGCCATTTGCTGCCCCTTGTGAACGAACATAAGGGAGGCTGTGCCCGGACCATCCGTTTCGCCTTTGATGGTAAACCGTTGACCGATGACCGGCACAGCGGTTTCCATACGCTGATCGCCGGCGCCGGTATAACTAAACCGCACGCTGTCCGGGTTTCCGCCGTTTAATGTGCCTTCTATTACAAAAGGTTTGGGGGCAGTTTGCGCCAACAGGCAACCTGCACGGCAAAACAATACCGTTACCAATAAAATGCTGGTAGCTCTCATAATTTTTAGATTATTGTGTGTATCCCGGGTTCTGAGCACCTATCAATGGGTTACTGGTGAACTCTGAATGCGGAATGGGATAGATATATTGTTCTTTAGTGGTAATAGTAGGCCGCAGGCTGGTAACGGTAGCCAGCGGAAAACGCAGCAATGCAAAATAGTACTGGTCATCTTCCCCGGCAAAACTCCGGATGTATTCCACATAGGTTTCCCGCAGCAGCGCATCGGCTGTAAGGGCCTGCTCTACCGCCAGGTAATTAGTGCCGTTGTCCGTAGCCGTAATGCCAGCGCCCGCCTGTACCGCATGGATCAGCGTACGGGCGGAGGCCAGGTTACCGCCTGCGCGGACGGTAGCTTCTGCCGCCATCAGGTATACCTCTGCAAGCCGTATGGCGTAAGACACTTCTGACAGCTGTGTGGTAGCCAATCCTGGCTGTACGTATTTGATAAAGTAGAAGGTATTGGCTTTATCAGCATTCGGCTGACCTATGTACCATGACCGCCGCGGATCGTTCTGTAATATACTGTCCAGGGCACGGGTGGCTACATAAAAAGAGCTGCGGCGTACATACAGGCCGCTGGTGTTGTAATAATAATTACCCTGGGCTGCCTGGGGCGTTACGCCCAGGATCACTTCCTTACTGGTTAACCCTTTTACATAGAAGATATCCCGGGCATTGGGCTCCAGCACGTAATTTCCGGAATTGATGATGCTATCGCCCAGCGCGGCACAGCCGGTATAGTCTGCCTGCTGCCCACGGCTTAGTAAAACCCGCATTTTGAGGGCCATAGCAGCCCAGCGGGTAATGTATACATTGCTGCCGGTAGCAGCGGCGTTGGCGATAGCATAATCCAGATCTTCCAGTATAAACTGGTAGCTGTCTTTTACGCTGGACCTTGCGCGGGCATAGGTAGTGGAAGTAATGAATTTATTCTGCAGCAGCGCGCCATAAGCGCTGTTAATATCAAACCACTGTCCCATAAAAAGCAGCACTTTAAAAGTACCAAATGCCCGCAGGCACCGGGCCTCTGCCAGTATTTGCTCTTTTCTGCCGTTGGAGAACAGGTTATCCGGCAATATGGTTACCTGGTCTATAACGCCATTGGCCGCATTCACCAGGGTATAATACCTTCCCCAGTCGCTGTTGAAATTGGTTTTGCCCAGTACATTGCGGGCCTCGCTCAGGCTGTTATGCCCATCGTCCAATACCCCGGTAAGAATGCCCGGGTTCACCTGGTTGGTGGACCAATCGGTTTTTGTCTGGTCTGCATTGGCAAACCGGAAATAAACACCGTTAAGGGCTATATTGGCCGTTTGCTGGTTAATGATGGTATTGCCCTCTACCAGCGCGTCTTTTGGCGGCGCATCCAGCTGCTTCTTACAACTGTACTGGGCCGTGATGGTCAATAATGCAAATATGATGATGTGTGTTCTTTTCATGTTGCAATCTTTTAGAATCCAAACCTGAAACCCAGGATATACTGCCGGATGGTGGGATAATTATTAGAATCTGTATACCCGTCTACAATGCTGTACGGATCGTTGCTCACCTCCGGGTCCTGGCCGGGATAATTGGTGATCGTGAACAGATTGGTGGCAGATACATACACGGATGCAGACTGTAATTTGATGCGCTGCATAAACGCCTGCGGCAGCTGATAGCTGAGTGTAACAGATTTGAGCTTTATATAGGATGAGCTGTAAATATCATTGCTGGCCGTATAGTTTGCATTCTGCGTATAGATGAGCCGTGGCCGGTCTGTATTGGTGTGTTCAGACGTCCAGCGGTCCAGGATACGTACTCCCTTGTTGGTGAGGTCACTCACGGATTTGTTGGCAATATCCGCTGCATACAGGATATGCCCCCCATTTGAATAGGTGAACAGGCTGGTCAAAGAAAAGTCATGGAAATTGAAGGTATTGGTCCAGCCACCATAGAATTTGGGCGCGGAACTGCCAATCAGCGCATAGGTATCCGGGAACCCCTGCAACGCGCCTTCCTTATTTATCACAAACATGGGATCGCCTATGTTCACATAGGGATTAAAGAATGCATAGTAAGGGAAGGCCGCCCTATAATCTTCCAGCTGTTTTGTGTTCTGAATGATCCCGTCAAACCGGGAGCCTACAAACTGCCCTACGGGGTAACCGGTTCTCAGCACTGTATTGGACATAATATAGCTTTGCCCGTTGGAGCTGGTAACCCCGCCGCCATGATTGGGATCTGTATAGTCCATATTCAGCCCGGTGACCAAACTGCGGTTAAATGACATATTGAAGTCACTGCGCCAGGAAAAATGTTTGCCGGAAACGATGTTGCCGGATAGCTCTATTTCCAGGCCACGGTTACGGATATCTGCGAGATTAGCTATTATAGAAGAATAGGAAGAACTGGAGGGCAAGGGCTGGTTAAACAACAGGCCTGTAGATTTCTTCTCATACACACCCACGTTCACTACCAGTTTAGACCGGAACAGGGATATGTCGATACCTGCATCCTTCTGTAACGTCTGTTCCCATTTGATCCGGTTGTTACCCAGTTGAGAAGGGATCACGGCGTTGGTACCATTGTAGGATACGGGGGTGTATAAAGTACGGTACAGGTAATTGCCTATGTTCTGCGTACCGGTATATCCCATGCTGGCCCGCAGTTTCATATCATCTATCCAGGTAAGCCCTTTCATAAACCGCTCCTGGGAAATACGCCAGGCTACGCCACCAGAAGGGAAATATCCCACCCGGTTGTCGGAGGAGAATTTGGAAGAAGCGTCTGAACGGCCGGTAAAGGTGACCAGGTATTTATCCTTAAAGGCGTAGTTAGCACGGATATAAAAACTCAACAGCGAGCTTTGGGCGGAAGAAGATTGATTAGGCAGCGTAACGGCGGCAGAGCCCAGGTTATTCAGGATAAAATCGTCCGGGTAGGTTTGCCCGGAAGCCTGGAATGAGTTGAGCTTATCCTCCTGCCAGGAGGTACCCGCCACCACATCCAGCCTGTTATTGGCATCAAATTGTTTGGTGTAAGTCAGCGTATTCTCATACAGGTAGCTGGTGCTTTCCGTTTGCCCCTGCGAGCCAATACCGCCCAGGGAGCTGGAGGCGCCGCTGGCAGATTGTACTAAGGCTGATGATGGTGTATAGTTACGCTGGTGGTATTGATTATAGTTAATGGAGGCCTGGCTGCGGAAGGTAAGGCCATCCAGTATTTTGTATTCCACGGCCAGGGAACCCAGGAACAACCCGTTCTTACCCTGGTTAATGCCGTTCAGCAGCGTAAGGGGATTCTGAAAACCGTTGAAATCATACCCTCCCAGCGCGCTGCCGGTCAGGTTGGCCAGCGTACCATCCGGGTTATAGGGCGCCCGGGTGGGCGGCGCAAATAAAGCCTGGCCATAAGCGCCATTGGTGATGTTATTGGTAGAAAATGCATAGTTGATATTGGTAACGAATTTCAGCCGTTTGTTCACCTCATTGTCCAGGTTCACCTTGCCGGAAATACGTTTAAAATCCGTACCCTTTACCACGCCCTGTTGGTCTGAATAGGAAAGGGAGGCATAGTAACGGCTGCCCCTGCCACCCCCACGAACGGAAAGATCCGTGTTCTGCGTTAATCCGTTCCTTAATACCAGCGATAGCCAGTCCGTATTATCTGTACCCAGGTAGCTGGGATCATTCAGTATTTTATCCGCCGTAGCATCCGTAGGCTGACCCTGTGCCGTTAGCTCCTGGTTGTAATTGGTCGCGGCTTCTTTCAGGATCATCCGGTACTGGTCTGCATTTAACACCTTTGCCCTTACCGGCCTTGAAATACCGGTGTAGTTGTTCAGCTCAAAATAGGGCTTGGTATCGCGGGTACCTTGTTTGGTAGTGATGATAACCACCCCGTTGGCCGCTTTGGAACCGTAAATGGCGGTGGCGGAAGCATCTTTCAGGATATCGATAGAGGCAATATCGCTGATGTTTAACCCGGCCAGGCTATTGAGGCCTCTTGCATAAGCGCCGGAAATGGAGCTGGCAGGGTCGCTGAAGTTGGTGGAACGGGCAATGGGGTCTACCACTTCCCCGGGCGTTTTGATATAACGGTCTGTGGGCGTGATCTGTACCCCGTCGACAATATACAGCGGGTCATTACCCCCCAGTATGGAAGTGCCGCCCCGTACCCGGATATTGGCTACCCCGCCTGGAGAACCGTCCGACTGCACTACCTGTACGCCGGCGGCCTTACCCGCCAGGGCAATATCAAAGGTGGCAAACGGCACATCCCTGATCTCTTTTACGTTGATGGTGGATACGGAGCCGGTGAGGTCTTTCCTTTTAGTGCTGCCATAGCCTACTACTACCACCTGGTTCAAGGCTGCATTAGTGGCTTTTAGCTGAAAATCGATGGCTGGTTGATCGCCTACGGTGGCCTCCTGGGTCACATATCCTACAAAACTGATCACCAGCACATCCCCCCTATTGGCCGCAATAGTATATGCGCCTTTGTCGTTGGTGATGGCGCCCTTGCCGGTAGCGCGGTTCCTTACCGTTACGCCTATAAGGCCTTTAAAGTCCTCGTCAAAAACAGTCCCCTTGACCATGCGGGCCTGCTGTACAGGAGCGGCGGCATTGGGGATGTTTTCCCTTGGCATAAGCACAATGTTCCGGCCCATGATCTTGTAGGTCAGCGGCAGGTGCTGGAAACAACTGTCCAGCACCGTTTCAATACTGGCTTCCTGCAGGCTCACTGTTACCTTATAATTGTTCAGCGATGCTGCATCGTAGAAAAAGTGGAAACCGGATTGCCGGCTGATCTGTTCCAGCACCTTCTCAACAGGTGCGTCCTTCTCATTCAGATGAATGGTCTGACTGAAACCGTGGGCACTTACCTGCATAAGTGCTACCGTCATCAGGAAGGCAGTAATCTTGAAGATCATCAAAATTCTTTTTGAGAGCTGTGCGCAGGGCACAGCCGTAGTAAAAGAATGGAAATTCATTACTTTTGAGCAGTTTGGATTAATGGATTATGAATTCGAGTCTGATCCTTCTCCCTAAAAGGAGGCTTGATCCAAACAACTGGCGTAGAAGTGCTGGAACCACTTCTGCGCTTTTTTTTGGACCTATCCCCGGAAGTTGTGATTTTGGTTGTACGTGGTGATAGTTTACTTCATGTTGGTCTTGTTTTGCGCGTTCAGAAATTGGTCTTAATCAGTCTGGCATTACGATGATCGTTTTTCGTCCCCCGTTATCTTTTATCGTGAATTTTACTTTCAATAGTTGCAACATCGCCAGCACTTCTGTAATGCCGGCATTGCGGGTGATCTCGCCGGAGAAGCGCCGGTCCGCCATCTGGCCCTCGTAGCTTACATCTACATCATACCAGCGGCTAAGTTGCAGCATTACATCCTCCAGCGGCGTATCATTGAATTTAAAAAGGCCGTTCTTCCATGCCACCGCCATTTCTATATTGGCATTTTCATTCACCGTTATAGGATGGTTGTCCTGTACAAGGGCCTGCTGGCCCGGCGCCAGTGTTACCTGCTGCTGATCTTTGCCAACACGGATCTTGCCCTCCAGTAAGGTGATGATAATATTCCCGTTGTCCTTATAGTCATTAATGTTAAAATGTGTGCCCAGTACTTCCGTCCGCTGCCCGCCGGCATTTACCACAAAGGGGCTGGCAGCATTGGCCGCCACCTCAAAATAGGCCTCTCCCGTTAACTCTACTTCCCGTATCCCCGCCTGGAACGAGGCAGGAAAATGGATGGCGGACGAGGCGTTCAGCCATACCCTGGTACCGTCTGACAACACCAATTGGTACTGGCCGCCCGCAGGGGTGGCTATCCGGTTAATAGCGTGATCTCCCGCTGTGGCTTCATTGGCGGCAAACTGGTATTGCACCAATCCATTGGCCGTTTTTACAATACGTACATTTCCCTGGCGGGCCAGGGCGCCTTTCTGCACACTGTCCAGCACAATGGTTTCCCCGCTGGCGAGCGTTAGCACCGCTTTATTCCCACCGGGAACAATGGGTTTGGAAAGCGCCTGCGCGGGCGGCGCCTGCTTTTGTTGATATAACAGGAAAAAAGCAGCTGTTCCTATCAGTAACAGCAGGCTGGCGGCTGCCAGCCATGCAAGTGGAAAACGGCGAACCTTGACCGCCGGCAAAGCCGGCGGTTGCAAGGCAATGACCTGGTTAATCTGCTCCTCCGTTAACTCCGGAAGATCCTGCATTTCATAATTGTAGTACCAATACCTCAGCATAGCTACTTCAGTTTCACTACACTGCCCCTTTAGGTACCGGTCCAGCAAATCTTCAAATTCAGGAATGGTCATTGATGGTTGGTTTTATTAGTATGACAACTAACATAGTTGTCAGGGGCTAGTCTGTTTAAAAAATATTTTAGTGGTGGAAAACGGGGTACTCAGAATTTGAGTAACATCAGGCAATAAACTGCCAGCCCCAGGCGCATACGGAGTATTTTCAGCGCCGCCTTAATATGGTTCTTTACCGTGGCTTCGGAAATATGGAGACTTTCGGCGATCTCTTTATGGGACAAGTTCTCCTTACGGCTCAACAGGAAAACGATCCGCATTTTGGGGGGCAGGTTATCGATCTCCTTTTGGATCAGGGCTTCCATATCCTTTTCCCGGAGGCGGATCTCAGACGGGTTGGGGTGTTCCCGCAGCATTTGATGAAAAGAGCTGGCATACCGGGAAACAACATGCTGGTGTTTGATAAAGTTCAATACCCGGTTGCTTACCATCGTATACAGGAAACCGGCTAGGCTTAGCGAAATGTTCAACTCACCCCGCTTGTTCCAGAAAGCAGAAAATGCCTCCTGCACTATATCCCTGGCGTCTTCAAAATTACCCAGCTTTTTATAGGCATGTACTACCAGCTGGCCTTTATAACGGTTGTAGATCTCGGCAAAGGCTTGTTGATTGCCGCCCTGCATGAGCGATACCAACTCATCGTCTAATAAATCTCCTAAAGCTACCATGTAAAATGGTTACTGATTAATGACAAGTCTTCAACAATAAATTTTGTGGTGAGACGAAATAACGAACGTTGGTAATATAAAAGAATTCCAACAAAAAAGCGCCGTCCGGCCCATTTTTTTAGCAACAGCGCTACTAAAAACAAGGGGCTGACCCGCCATTGGAATACCGCAAAACACCTTTGCGGATAGTACAAACGCGTCAGCCCCTGCTTATAATAAGATCATTTACGCAGCGCCTTATCATGACCCGGCTGGGATCTTCAGCTTTTGTCCCGGATGTATCAGGTTGGGATCTTTGATCTGGTCCTTATTTGCCTCAAAAATATCTTTCCAGCTTACGCCCGGGTAGTTCTTCGCGATCTTGCTAAGGCTATCGCCGGATTTCACTTCGTAGACCTGTTCTGCCTGGCCGCCACCGCTTGTACTAATGTTCATCACAAGATCTGCAGACCGCATTTCAGGGTCCAGCTTCTCATAGGTATCCCATAACTGATCCTTTACCTGAGCGCTGGGGGCCGTGCCGTTTATATACAATACATTATCCTGTTCTGTTACCTGCAGGTTGCTGATGCCGGCGCTGTTGGCCTGGTCAATGAGTGATCTGTATTTATCCTGTAAGCTCATGACAATCGTTTTTAGGGGTTATTGTAATGTGAGTTTATTATGCACTTTCTTGGGCTTTGCTTCCTGGGCAGCCTGCATGATCTTACGCAGATCGCTCTTTTTAGCTTTACCTTCCAGTGTTACCTCTCCATCCATTACGGAAACGGTTACGCCGGAAAGGCCTGCGGCGTTGTAGGCAGAGTCAAGCGTTTTCTTTAATACATCGTCCGGGTTAATGCTTACGGTGGGCGGTGGCGTAGGTACCGCTACCTGAACATTAATGTTATTAACAACGGACTTAACGCCTTTTACATTCTTGGCCGCATCTTCCGCGGTTTGTTTGGAGGCCTCATCTGCGGCCTCGCCATTCAGGGTAACTACGCCATCCTGCACAGTAGCAGTTACACCGGGGGTGGCGGTGAGTTTTTCATTTACGGCCTGTTGTAACTTGCTGTCATTGGGTTTACAGCCAAACAGGCATACGCCTGCAACCAGCAGGCAGGCCATTAATAAAGATCTGTACTTCATGGTTAAATGATTTTACTAGGAATTTAACGAATAAGGGGGGAACCAGCAATTAAATTTCCATTTAAGTACCTGTTAATCAACAAAATGCTTAACTTAATTCTGGTATATGAGCTATTAAACTAATGTGCGGTACCAGGAATGCCACAAAATAAAAATGTGCAAATGACAATGCATCGCTGCATTTCATTTGCACATTAGCATATTAGCACATCAGCACATCAATTCAGCACATTCTTCTCTTTCTCGATCTCTATGCCTTTTTCTTCTTTTATTTTGGCAAAGCCGCCGTTTACGTTACGCAGGTTGTGGATACCTTCCCGTTTGAGCATGGAGCAGGCAATAATGCTGCGGTAGCCGCCCTGGCAATGCACATACAGGTTATGCAGATCGTCAAAGTCCGCCAGGTTGCCGGGATCCGCCATATCGCTCAGCGTAAGGTTCAGGGCGCCTTTTACATGCCCATCCGCATACTCCGCTGGTTTACGTACGTCCACTACCACCAGGTTTTCATCATGTGGCAGGTCCATGGCCAGTTCGTCTGCCTCTACGGTAATGATCAGGTCACGGTCTTCGCCGGCATTTACCCAGGTTTCATAGCCGCCCTCCAGGTAGCCGGTTACATTGTCAAAGCCTACCCGCGCCATGCGTACAATGGTCTCTTCTTCTTTACCCGGCGCAGTGACCAGGATGATCTCTTCGTCAAAAGGCAGCAGGCTGCCGGCCCATTCCGCAAAACGGCCTTCCAGCCCAATACTGATGGAACCAGGTACAAAACCGTCTACAAACTCATTGGCGTTACGGGTATCCAGAATAAGCGCGCCGGCGGCTATCCGTTCTTTAAATGCTGATATGGACAGGGGACGCAGGCTTTTTTCCATCACTGCCTGCAGCGCGTCATAACCTTCTTTATTGATCTTGGCATTTACCGGGAAATAAGAGGGGGGTGCTGCCAGGTCTGTGGTCACTGCTTGTATAAATTCATCTTTATCTGCTGCCAGCAATGCATAATTGCTGCGTTTCTCATCACCGATAGTGCTGTAAGTATCCGGCCCCAGGTTTTTACCACAGGCAGAGCCAGGCCCGTGCGCAGGATATACAGTTACGCTGTCCGGCAGGGTCTTTATCTTATTATTCAACGAGTCAAATAATAAACCCGCCAGTTCTTCTTTGGTGAGGTTACCGCTAAACAGGTCCGGACGGCCTACATCGCCTACAAAAAGCGTGTCGCCGGTGAATACGGCATGCGGCGCGCCTTGCTCATCTGATAACAGGTAGCAGGATGATTCCAGCGTATGACCAGGCGTATGTAACACCTTCAGCGTAACCTCGCCTATCTTAAACTCCTCGCCATCTTTGGCAAGGTATACGGGGAACTCTGTTTCTGCATTGGGCCCGTATACAATAGGCGCTTTGGTAGCAGCTGCCAGATCCAGATGGCCGGAAACAAAGTCTGCGTGAAAATGGGTCTCAAAAATATATTTAATGGAAACGTTATGCTCTTTGGCAAGGTCCAGGTACGCATCAATATCGCGTACCGGGTCTATCACAGCGGCTTCTCCTCCGGAGGCAATGAAATACGCCGCTTCAGAAAGACAATTAGTGTATAACTGCTTAATGAACATGGTTTTTGATTTGCTGCAAATCTACGAAGGTTTGAGGGTTTACTACGCAGCAGAGGGCATTAGTTTATTTATCATCCAATAAACAGAATTGATTAGTTGGAATAATATAGCGCCAAAAAAAGTATCCCGGTATGCGTCCGGGATACTTTTAAATATTATTTAATTACTGGTGGGGATAACTTAAAAAATTAGCCAACCAGTTCTTCCACAAACTTTGCCACTTCAGCTATGCGCTGCTTGTTGATAGTATAGTGGATAAATTTACCATCTCTCTCGGTAATTACAATGCCCGCCCGGCGGAGTATCGCCAGGTGCTGAGACGCTACGGACTGCTCCAGACGAAGCTTGACGTAGATCTCAGTTACAGTCATTTTTTTATGATCTTCCAGCAGCTTTATCATTTGCTGGCGCAGCTTATGGTTAATTGCGCGCAATACCATAGCCGCCTTTTTAACGGCAATGTAATCCAATTTGATTTGGTCTTTTTCATTGTTACCTCTCGAAATAATAAGAGTATTAGAAGAGGTCGTTAATAATGTTTTTTCCATCGCATAATAGTTTTTTAAAAATGATGAAATGAAAGGGATCAACGGACAGTTTTTAACCCTCACCTGTTAGAAAACAGTACTGGGTGTCGATTTATACAAAATTATAATATTTGTCACAATAAAAAAAACTTCTATACCTTATTTTTTCATATATAACCGGCGTTAGGTGCCAAAATGAGACAATTTGACAATTCGATGACAATCTACCACCAATGTGGGAGCCAAATGTGTATAAGGAAGGGCTAAAAACGCAAAAATTAAGAGAATGGTAATGTAAAAAGTCGGTTCTGAATAGTGAAAAAAGGATTTTTCATGCCATTCAATTGCACGTTTATAATGTAGCATTTATCATCATGCCTTTGCACCGGGCGTGTAAAAAGGCTTCAGATAATAGGGACTGAAATAAGCTACATCCTCAAACCGCTGTTGGCGGAAAGCCGCTTCAGATAAGGGTATCATGTGTTCTGCACTGATATGATAGGGCACAAAAGATGCATGTGTATTTTGTATCATTAATTGTTCCCATTTCATACTTCCATCGCCAAAGAAATATATTTTGCCACGATCCAGCCACTCTGTAAAAGCATCCGGCGTTAAGATCAAAGCCTGTGGCGCCATCAGCGTGCCTAACGCAGCGTCATATACGGCGGTGTATACTTCCTGCCGGCGCGCATCCAGCATCGGGCAATACATTGCATCCGTATCCTGCTGTTGTGCCAGTAAACCCTGCGCCATCATGTGCAGCGTGGAAATGCCCACCAGTGGCTTATTCCAGGTATAACATAAACCTTTGGCCGTAGCAACCCCTACACGTAATCCGGTATAAGAGCCCGGCCCGGCGCTTACTGCAATCGCATCCAGCTGCTCGGGTAATATTTGCTGCGTTTTTAATATCTCCTGTATGAACAGCGTTAAAACAGCCGCATGATCACGCTCCTGCTCATTCTTCAGCGTTTGTAATACTACGCCGTCCTTTGCCAGTGTCACGGACCCTATAGCCGTAGCCGTATCTATATTTAATATTATTGCCAACTGTTTACTGTTTATGTGCTTCTTCCTTTAACAACTCACATACACGATACCGCTCATCTCCTGTTATTTCGTATACGGCCGTTAATATATCATATACATGTTTAATGCCTATACGGGATGCCCATTCAAAAGGGCCATAAGGATAATTGGTACCTAACCGCATAGCGGTATCAATATCTTCCCGGGTGGCAGTGCCCGCCTCCGCGGTATAATACGCTTCGTTAATGATCATACACACCACACGCGGCGTTACCATACCTACCGCGTCCTGCACCAGGGTATATTGCCAGCCCAGCTGCTGCATAATGTTATCCAGTACGGTTTTTTGCCCTTCGTCCATTACCGCTACTTCTACCAGCGGCCGGTTAATAAAACCCGGCAGCCAGTTGCAGGCAATCACATTAAAGCCATGACTAAAGGCATATTGATGCATGAGGCCCGCCAGCGATGTTTTAGCCAAACCGGCCAACACAGGTACGCCCGGTGTTTTGGCGTACACAACGGCATGCTGCAGCGCATCATCCAGCTCCAGGTCTATCACCAGGTCAAAATCAGACAAGGTGACCAGCTCCAGATCATGCACCCGGCGCAGCTTATGCTCCCCAAGTCCTTTTTGCTGTAATTCTTTATAACGGACCTCATCCCCTATTACCAGGATGTTCATGGTTAAAAAGTTTTTGCAAACCTATCCCATTTTACTTAATAATTAAGGAGGAATATTCTTCCTCATTCTTACCTATTTTTACAACCTATGGAAAAACAGATCATCAACACCCAGGAGGCCCCCGCGCCTATAGGCCCCTATAACCAGGCCGTTAAAGCAGGTAATTTCCTGTTTGTATCCGGACAGATTGCCCTGCATCCCGAAACCAACCAGCTGGTGATGCAGGATATCAATGCAGAGACCCACCAGGTGATGCAAAACCTAAAACATATATTAAGCGCCGCGCAGATGGACTTTAGCCATGTGGTAAAGGCCACCATCTTCATTACAGATATGAACAATTTTTCTCAGATCAATGAAGTGTATGGTAAATATTTCAGCGGCGATTTTCCTGCCAGGGAGACGGTGCAGGTATCAGCGCTGCCTAAAGGGGTAAATGTGGAGATCTCTGTGATTGCGGGAAAGTAGTTACAATTATTCCCACAGTTTGATTATTCATCATGCGGGTTTGCAGCAAGGCAAACACGCAGATGAAAGATGTTGATGTTGATCATTGATGAATAGTCAAAATGTTGATATGAGAACGTGCGGATAAGGTACTTCCATCTGATACAGCTGGCCATATTTTATCCGCACATCCGCATCTATGCATCTTCGCATATCAGAACAACTGCGCCGCCAGCCGGGCGTCATGCCCATACACATCATCCCGGAAATTCAACTGCCCCTTACTATTCACGAAAGCCGTAAAATACCCTATAAATACCGGCAGTTGTCGTTTTATGGTCACATACTGCTCTTTGCTGCCATTCATCGCCTTATCGATCTTCTCCGGCGTCCAGGCCGCATCGTCCCGTAACAACCATTCCGCCAGCAGTTTGGGCTCTGCTACCCGTATACAGCCATGGCTAAAGGAACGTTTGGTTTCTCCAAACAGGTGACGGGAAGGCGTATCATGTAAATAGATATTATACTCATTCGGAAAAAGGAACTTCACTTTTCCCAGCGCATTGGATTTACCTGGTTTTTGCCGGATGATATACGGGAAATTGCCGCCGCCATATTTGCTCCAGCTAATGCTTCCCACCGGTATCACTTTACCGCTGGCGCCTACTACTTCCATATTCTGCCGGGCCAGGTAACTAGGATTGCGTTTTACGGCTGGTAATATTTCATTGCCCAATATACCCGGGGGCACATTCCAGTAGGGGCTAAATACAATATACCGCATAGGCCGGGTAAAGATCACCGTACTGGCGCCAGGTTTGCCTACCACTACATTACAGCTCCAGGCCAGCTGCCCTTTATCATATACATGCAGCTTAAACTCCGGTATATTCACCAGCAGGAACTCCGGACCGGGATCTACCGGTATCCAGCGCATACGTTCCATATTTACCAGCACCTTCCGGATGCGTTGCTGCAAAGGCACATTCAGCGCATTCAATACCGGCTGCTGAAGGGTGCCATTCACGGTAAGGCCCATACGATCCTGGAAACTGCGTATAGCCGTATCCAGTGCCGGCGTAAACAAAGCGCTGGCATCCGCTGTGGGCAGGTCGCCCCAGGCATGTAACCGTTGCTTAACAACCGCTATCACCGCCGCGGAATCTCCTTTCTTATAGGTTTTTTTATCCGCCGGAATAGAATCCCAGTGTTCATGCGCGTCCATATCCACCAGCTTTTTAAGCGCCGCCCGTAAGGTGATATAATAACGGTTCACCGGTTCTTCAAAGGCATTACTGGGCCGCTGTACCAGGGAGTCCAGCAGGCTCTCCATATCCAGTTTCTTACGGGGAATGAACCATTCCAGGTCCTTGGCCGTATCTGATGTCATACCGCCCCATTCCTTGTTACCATAAACAAAGAACTGGCTGGTAAGCTGCAATTCCAGCTGGGTAAGGTCTGCGGCACTACTACCGCTGCTGTCCTGGATCACCTTCTCATATAATTGCTGCAGTATGGGCGTTACCACCGCGGTATCCGGCATACCCGGCGGGGCATCATTGCGCACCATGTTCAGGAAATTGCCCGCCTGCTCCGTTAGCCGCCCTTCGTTGGAGATCCAGGCATAATGATAGTTCCGCTGCTGGTAAAAATTCCGGATCAGATCACTGTAGGCGCGGTAGCCGGTATCGGCTTCCAGGAAACGGTGCAGGGCATTGCTATCCAGCACCCGGTCAATATATGCCTGTTTGGTGTAATGGCTGGAATCACGTGCCAGTGGCGTGTGGGCCGGCTGCGATTGGCGGCAGGCCGCGGCAAGTGCCAGTAACAAAACAATGAAAAAATACGGTCTTCGTAGCTGCATAAACGAACAAGTGATTTTATACTTCATTTTGGTAATTTGTCCCCATCCTGCTATTTTTAAACAAATTTCACCTAAATAAGTTTGCCCATGCCTCCCAAAGCATTAAAAGACATTCCCGGCCGCCTGACTGTACCAGGCCATACCGGACGGTTTATCCACGGAGAAAAAAGCACATTGGCCTTCTGGGAAATTACGGAAGGATCTGTATCGCCCCTGCATCAGCACATGCATGAACAGATCACCTATATTGCTGAAGGCATTTTTGAAATGCAGTTAGGGGAAGAGGTGTATACCCTGCACCAACATGATACCCTGCTGATCCCCTCCAACACTGTACACGGCGGAAAAGCAATTACAGACTGTAAGATCATTGATACGTTCTGCCCGGTGCGGGAAGACTATAGATAAGTGCGGATGATTGCAAAAAATTTGTGCAGATGAATAAACGCGGTCTTCGCATTCATTCATCTGCACATTTGCATATTTGCATATTATAACTTGATTTCTTCGTCGCTGGCGTCGAAAAAGCGGTATTCTGTCAGGTGGTAGTTAGTATCCGCTTTCACCCGTATCCATTTCTTGAACTGGAAATACCATTTCCATTGGCGGCTGGTCAGGAAGCCTTTGGTGAGGAAAGCGTATAAGATGGGATGCACCCGGATGGTCAATCCTTTATGCTGATGATTGATCAGGTAGTGCAGGTTCTTTTCTATATCGTCGATGATCAGTACAGAGGCGCCTATTTTGCCGGTACCTTTGCAGGCCGGACAATCTTCTGCTACAGAAATGGTCACTTCCGGTTTTACGCGCTGGCGGGTGATCTGCATCAGCCCGAACTTGGAGATGGGGAGGATGGTATGTTTAGCCCTATCCTGCGCCATGAATTTTTCCATGGCTTCGTACACCACCTTTTTGTTCTCCGGCAGCTTCATATCAATGAAGTCAATGATAATGATGCCGCCCAGGTCGCGCAGCCGTAGCTGCCGGGCAATTTCCGCCGCCGCTTCCAGGTTGCTGGCCAGGGCATTCTGCTCCTGGTTATTGCTGGAGCTTTTGTAACCGCTGTTCACATCTATTACATGCAGCGCTTCCGTGGCCTCAATAATAAGGTACACGCCGCTATCCAGGTTCACCGTTTTACCAAACGAGGCTTTTACCTGGCGGGTAATACCATAGTGATCAAAGATGGGGGCGCCGTTATGGTAATAGGTAACAATATCCTGTTTTTCCGGGGCTATCTTCTGAATATAGGCACGGGTATCAGAGTAGATGTTCTTATCGTTGATAACGATGCGGTTAAAGCTCTCATTCAGCAGATCACGCAGTATGCTGGTGGTCTTTGCCTGTTCGCTCAGTATCTTCTGCGGCGGCTGTGCGCTGCGCAGGTTAGCCTGTATATTCTTCCAGGTCTCTACCAGGGTGGTCAGATCCTCGTGCAGTTCCGCTGTTTTCTTACCTTCTGCTGCTGTACGTACAATAACGCCAAAATTGGGCGTTTTTATAGCCTCTACTATCTTTTGCAGGCGTTTCCTTTCTTCGGAAGAGTGTATCTTTTTAGATACCGCAACAATATCGTTAAAGGGTGTTAACACGATGAATCTTCCGGGAAGGGATATTTCACAGCTCAGGCGGGGGCCTTTAGAAGAGATGGGCTCTTTTAGTATCTGTACGAGTATGTTTGGCTTACCGCCAAGCACGTCAGTGATCTTACCGGTCTTTACAATTTCCGGTTCATTCTTGAACTTTGTAAAATCAAATCCTTCCGGGGATTTATCTGAAATGGCCTGCTGAGTGAATTTGAGGATAGAGCGTATATAAGGGCTAAGATCAGTATAATGCAGAAACGCATCCTTTTCAAAGCCTACATCTACGAAAGCCGCATTAAGGCCCGGGATGAGTTTTTTTACTTTTCCCAGGTACAGGTCCCCAACTGCAAAATTAGGATTGCCGCTTTCATGATGCAGTTCCACTAACTTCTTATCCTCGAGCAACGCTATCTCCACACCGGTGGGTGCCGCATTTATAATAAGTTCCTTATTCAAGCGTCCAAATTTTTTACCATTATAACTTCACCTATATGGCTATGCCATCAGTTGTACTTTACAACTAACCGCACACCAAAAAATCGCCAACTGTATAACACAATCAGCATATTCGTCACGTACGTGATGATGGATTGCTTAAGGGTTTAGTGATCTGCAGGTGATATTCCGGGAATGCTGTTGCGGGATCTTTATGGAAATTACCTGCATGACATTGGCAATTTAATAAATTGAGAGCAATTCACAATTAAATAATCATCGCCAAAAATCATGCAGGCTATATGAAAAAACTTTCTGATCTCGCTTCGCAATATACCTGTTTAAGTATAAATGGCGGGAAACAGGAGAAATACTTATTTCTTATTTTTCTTATGCCGGTTCTTTCTTAACCTTTTCTTACGTTTGTGGGTGGCTATTTTATGTCTTTTTCTTTTCTTACCGCAAGGCATACTTTAATAAGTTTTTAAATGTTTGAAAAAATAAAATATTATTGAATGCTTTTAATGTAACCGTCTATTTCTGCCTTGAGTTCCGGGTCTTTTAATAATGACTTGCATTGCTGAAACAATGCCACTGCCTTCTTCACATCCCCTTTGCTCCTGTAAGCTTCTGCTAGCACAAAATAAACCTTCGCTTCTTCCGGGTGCTTCTGGAGCAATGTTTCCATACGCTCAATGGCTTTATCATACTGACCGGATTGTATAGCCAGGTTACCTAAGGTTAGCTGTGCCTCAATATTATCCGGATGTTCTGCCACGATTGCCCGCAGTTTCTGCACGCCCACCATCGGTTCCCCGGTGTTCATATATACCAGGGCCTGTTGTATCTTCAGGGAGTCATTGTCAGGGCTGAGTGTAATAGCCTGGTCCAACAGTTGAATGGCCTCATTGGCCTCCCATTTCATAACACCGGACTCTTGCGCGTGCTGCAGGTGCTCCAAAAATAAATTGGCTGCAAAGGTGAGGCTTTTTTCGGAATTTTCCAACTTAGCGGCTTCCCCCAGATAATGGGCGGCCACAGGCATTTGGTTGAGACTATCCCAGGCACTATACAATGCCTTGAAAGCAGCTATTTGCTGATGCTTCACATCTCCTCTTACCACTTTATTCTCCAACGAATTAATCAGCAGTAGCTTTTCAGCAGGGACTTTTGCTTTGGCAGACGCCAGCAGATCACTGAATGAGATGGATTTTACGTCCTGACCGCCGCCCATCATGGGCGCTGCGGCAGTTGGCATAGCATTTTTATCAGGCCGGGGTATTGTACGGCCAAAAGCAAGCAATACAACGAGTAATGCTACAGCGGTACCTACCAGGAGAACTTGTGATTTTCGCATGCCTAAAATTATTAGGCTGCAAACTTAAGAACTTTTAAGCTTCTTTACTTCAGCAACAAATTCTTTAGAAGGCTTAAATGCCGGAATGTAGTGCTCCGGGATCTCCACGGCTACATTCTTCTTAATGTTACGGCCAATCTTGGCGGCTCTTTTCTTAGTGATGAAACTACCAAACCCCCTGATATAAATGTGCTCGCCATTTGCCAGCGCTTCTTTGACCTCCTTAAACATGGCCTCGAGTGTTACTAACACATCTACTTTGGGGATGCCGGTTTTTTCAGCAATGTTGTTTATCAAGTCAGCTTTTCTCATAATTGAAGCGGAGGATTACTTATTGTCTCAAAAATATTTAAAAAAATTATAATTACTGAGTTTAAACAAGATAAATTTTATCTTTTTTCCTTATACCACCCTCATTCATACTTATAACCTGTTTATATTGAATAAGTTTTGTCCTGCTCAAATATCATGCAAAAGGATCGGCCAGGAAGGGTTTACATGCCTATTTGCAATACCTTTCCAATGGTTGGAAAAATTTCACAAAACCATTGAGTAACGAATATACAAAAAATAATATTCATATTGGATTATTTTTTTTGTCCATTCTTACACATTATCCGCCGGCATGCCCGGTATATATTATTATCCCCCCACCCCGTTCACCCGGCTTATTTGTACCGCCACACATTATCTTTGCAGCGCATGAAGGCTTTTTTCACTGATAAACTCCTGTCCTGGAATCAATTACACAATACCCGTACCATGCCCTGGAAAGGCATCAGGGACCCGTACCGTATCTGGCTCTCGGAAATAATCCTCCAGCAGACCCGGGTAGAACAGGGCCTGCCTTATTATGAACGGTTCATTACCGCCTACCCTACCGTAAAAGACCTGGCCGCCGCTCCGGACGAAGAGGTCTTCCGTCACTGGCAAGGCCTGGGATATTATGCCCGCTGTAAGAACATGCTGGCGGCCGCCCGCCAGATCGTAAGCGAATTCAACGGCCGCTTTCCGGATACCTTTGAGCAGATCCAGTCCCTCAAAGGCATTGGCCCTTATACCGCGGCAGCCATCGCCTCCTTTGCGTTCAATCTTCCCCATGCCGTGCTGGATGGCAACGTTTTCCGTATACTGGCCCGTTACTTTGGTATAACCACCCCCACGGACAGCACTGCCGGCAAAAAGCAGTTTGCCGCCCTGGCCCAGGAGCTTTTAGCGCCAGGCCAGTCCGCCATCTATAACCAGGCTATCATGGATTTTGGCGCGGTAATGTGCAGACCCCAGCAGCCGGCCTGCCCGCAATGCCCGCTGGCGGCCAAATGTGTGGCCCTGCAGCAGCAAACTGTTGCGCAGCTGCCCGTTAAATCCAAAAAGCTGGTCATCAAAAAACGTTACTTCTATTATATAGTACTGGAATACAAAGGCCAGGTATTTATCCGTAAACGTACCGGCAACGATATATGGCAAAACCTCCACGAATTTATATTGATGGAAACACCAGCCCCGCTGGACGCGGGTAAACTGGAAAGCGAGCCTGCTTTTACTAGCTTGCTGCAACAAACGCCTTATACCCTGGATGGCATATCTGCTGCGTTTAAGCAGCAGCTTACCCATCAGACCATCTATAGCCAGTTCATACTGCTTACAGCCGTCAAACAGCCTGCTATAACAGATTACATGGCAGTGCCACGCGCCCGGTTAGAACAATATGCGTTCCCAAAAACCATCACTGATTTCCTCCAAAACAGGTCATTGGGGTTGTTTTAGCGCCTATAAAAATTTCTGCGTCGATTGGAAAAAAATATTAACTTTAAAGAGGTTGTTTATAAGAAGAACATTTCATCAATAGATTAAATCCTACAACTATGAGAGGTGTTAATAAAGTAATCCTGATTGGCAACTTAGGAAGGGATCCGGATGTACAATTTTTGGAAGGCAATATTGCAGTAGCTAAATTTTCTCTCGCTACAACAGAAACGTTTAAGGACAGGGCCGGTAAGCTCATTTCACAAACAGAATGGCATACCGTGGTTTTATGGCGGGGTCTGGCTGAACTCGCACAAAAATACCTGCACAAAGGCAGTCTGGTATACATTGAGGGACGCCTCCGTACCCGCAGCTGGGAAGACAAGGAAGGCAACAAGAAATTCGCTACGGAAGTAGTGGGAGATAACCTGGTAATGCTAGACAAACGCATGGACCTGAACAATGCAGAACACGCTATCCATCATAGCAATACAGGCAGTTCTACAGGCGAAAATTTCCCCAACATGGAAATACCTCCTTCCATGAGCGAGCCGGCAGATGACTTGCCCTTTTAAACCTGGTGAGGGCCGCGGCTTCATTATCCATTATCCCATGAAAAATATTAAGTATATTTATTGGCTGTCCCAATATGGGACATTACCTTATATTTGCATAAGGGAAAGCGATTCGACGTCTATGCCGGATTAACTTTCCCCTTATTTTTGACCTAAAGTTGAACAATTTGGAGCTCCTTTCGGCAAGCACGCTATCCGGTACGCCATATCTGCTACAGGCCGCCCCTGCGCCTATTGCCACGCCTAATGTGGTAATTTACCTGCTGGTAATATTTATACTATTACTGCTGGCATTTATCGTTTCCGGCGCAGAAGTGGCCTTTTTTACCCTTAACTATAAGGACCTGAACGTATTAAAGACCCGGCAGAACACCAGCGGTAAACTCATTACCAAACTGCTGGAAAAGCCCAAGTCATTATTAGCATCTTTGCAGATAGCCGGTATTTTGCTGGCTATTGCGTTTATAATGGTCACCAATTACCTCATCACCCAGATGGAGGACCTGCAAACCCTGCCGGTCGTATCCCTGGTGGTGCGCATAGCGGTGATCTCCTTCATCCTCCTCTTCTTTGGCCAGGTACTGCCCCGCGTATGGGCCGCCCAGAACAATATCCGCTTTGCTACCTATTTTGCCTGGTTTGTAAGCATTATCCATGCTACCCTGGAACCAGTAAGCGATTTCTTCGTAGACCTGAGCAGCAGCATAGAAGGCCGCTTTTTCCACCGCCTGAGCGGTGGCGCGGTCAATTACCAGGAAATAGACGAAGCCATTGAGCTGAGCGTAGACCCTACCGCCTCCCAGGAAGAAAAGAACATCCTTAAAGGCATCCTCAAATTTGGCAACATCACCGTAAAACAGATCATGCGCACCCGCCTGGATGTTTCCGGTATTGAATATGACAGCCCTTTTGACCAGGTGGCCAAACAAGTGGCAGACCTCCATTACTCCCGCCTGCCCGTATACAAGGGCAACCTGGATAATATCGTAGGCGTGATCCACACCAAGGACCTGCTGCCCCATTTAGGCAAAGCCAACGCCTTTGACTGGCACGAGGTAATGCGCCAGCCCTTTTTTGTACACGGCCATAAGCTGATAGAAGACCTGCTCACCGAGTTCCAGACCCGGCGCATGCATTTTGCCGTGGTAGTGGACGAATTTGGCGGCACCAGCGGCATCGTGACCCTGGAAGACATTATGGAAGAAGTGATAGGCGATATCAAGGACGAGTTTGACGAAGAAGAGTTCAACTACAGCAAAGTAGATAACTATACCTACGTTTTTGAAGGTAAAACCATGCTTAATGATGTTTGCCGCATTATGAACGTACCGCCGGACACTTTTGAGCACGTAAAAGGCGAAAGTGATTCCATTGGCGGATTGATCCTGGAGCTCGCCGGGAAATTTCCGGAAGAGAACAGCGTTATTAACTACGGCAACTTTGACTTTACCGTACTGGAAGTGAGCAAGATGCGCATCCAGAAGGTACAGGTCATCATCCGCCAGGACGAAGGGATCGCCGCCAGCTAAGATCCCCCGTTTTTTATTCAAAAGCCGTAACATGCGATACCTGCTTATTCTTAGTATATTATTCTTCACTGCCTGCGAACAAACTTTTACGCCTAAGCCAAGAGGATATTTTAACATCCCCTTCCCGGAAAGGAAATACCAGGTTTTTGATATGCCCGGCTACCCTTATACCTTCGAGTACCCGGTATATGCTAAGATCACCAAGGATACCACCTTTTTTGGCGAAAAGCCGGAGAACCCCTACTGGATCAACGTAGAGTTCCCTACCCTCAATGGCAAGATCTATATGAGCTACAAAGAGATAGGCTTTAAGAACAACACGCTGGTGAACCTGGTGAACGATGCCTATAAAATGACCCTTAAACACACCGTTAAGGCCGATTTTATTGACGAAAAGGATATCCACACCCCTAATGGCGTTAGCGGCCTGTTTTACGATATTGGCGGCAATGCCGCCAGCGCCAAACAATTCTTTGCCACAGACAGCAGCCGCCACTTCCTCCGTGGCGCCCTGTACTTTGATGCTGCCCCTAATGCGGACTCCCTGGCGCCCGTGCACCGCTTTCTCCAGGAAGATATGTGGCACCTGGTAGAAACGCTTAAATGGCGGCAAAGCGGGGAGTAAAAAACCATAGATACATAACCCGTCATTTTGCTATAACTTTGCACGCATAAAAAAGTCCTGTTTTCGTAAAGAGGCGGACCGTGCATAGCAAATGATCGTAATTGACGACAAATACATCAGCGACGAAGTAATTGAGGAGCAGTTCGTTTGCAACCTGAGCGCCTGCAAGGGCGCCTGTTGTGTGGCAGGGGACTGTGGTGCGCCGCTGGAAAAACAGGAAGTAAAGATCCTGAAGAAGATCTTCCCAAAAATAAAATCCTACCTCCGCGAAGAAGGCCTGGCGGAAATAGCCAAAACCGGCACCAATACCATTGATGATGAATACGGCTACGTAACCCCCATCGTTAACAAAGGTATTTGCGCCTATGCGGCGATAGATGAACGCGGCATAGTAGGCTGCGGCATCGAAAAAGCTTATAACGATGGCGTAGTGGATTTCAAAAAGCCCATTTCCTGCCACCTCTACCCCATCCGTATTAAAAAGTATGACAGCTACGAGGCGCTGAATTATGACCGGTGGGACGTATGCGCGCCAGCCTGCAAGAATGGTAAAAAGCTGCAAGTGCCTGTATACCGGTTCTTAAAAGATGCGCTGATACGCAAATACGGAGAGGAATTTTATACCGTGTTGGATAAGATTGCGAAGAAGATGTTACCATAAAACCTGGCCAGGTTTTTGAAAAGTTTGAGCCAGTCGTTTTGCCCTCAGGCATAACATGCCATGCAGGCCTAACCTATCCTTGAAAGTTCCTATCTTTATTTTGGATCTTGGAATTTTTAATCCGCTTATGCAACAAACAATATCCACCTTCCTGGAGAAGAGCGAACAGAAAGCTGCTGATCTGGGCCACCGCCGCACTATCAATTACAATATTGGTAAATACAATACTGCCGTAAAAGCGGGCAAACAGCAGTTCACAGATCTGCATACAGCGCGGGAGCGGGCCAAGAATGTGAAATGGCGGGCGCTGGAGCACCTGGATAAATACCTGGAAGAGTTTGAGATGCATTTCACCCAAAGGGGCGGAAAAGTGATCTGGGCAGAAACAGCCCAACAAGTGCAGGAAGAGATCCTGGCCATCTGCAAGGCCAAACAATGCAAAAGCATTGTAAAAAGTAAGTCCATGGCCACGGAAGAGGTGCACCTCAACAGCTTTCTGGCACAAGAAGGCATTGAATGCGTAGAAACAGACCTGGGAGAATATATACAACAGCTGGATGGCGAGCCGCCCTACCACATTGTAACCCCGGCCATGCATAAAAGCAAGGAAGACGTAGCGCAGCTGTTTACTGAAAAACTGGGCGCCGCGCCTGGTCTTACGCCTGAACAACTGACCCTGATCGCCCGCGATAACCTGCGGCAGAAATACCTGCAGGCAGAAATAGGCATCACCGGTGCCAACTTCATCATAGCAGATACCGGCTCCATAGCCGTTAGCGAAAACGAGGGCAATGCCCGTCTTAGTACCGCTTTTCCCAAAACACATATCGTACTGGTAGGCATTGAAAAGGTGCTGCCATCTATCAATGACCTGGCGTTGTTTTGGCCGCTGCTGGCCACTTATGGTACCGGCCAGCAGGTAACGGTATATAACTCTGTCTTCAGCGGTCCCCGGCAGGAAGGCGAGATAGACGGGCCGGAAGAGATGTACGTGATCCTGATGGATAACGGCCGCACCAACATCCTGCAGGATACAGAAGCGCGCGAAAGCCTGTACTGTATACGCTGCGGCTCCTGCCTGAATGCCTGTCCCGTGTATAAGAATATTGGCGGCCATACCTATGGCACTACCTACAGCGGCCCCATAGGCGCGGTGATAACGCCTCACCTGCAGGGCATGCCGGCGTATGGGCATTTAAGTTATGCCTCTTCGCTATGCGGCAATTGTACGGAAGTATGCCCCGTACGTATTAACCTGCACGAGCTGTTACTGCATAACCGGCATAAAGCGGTAGAAGAGAACTATACCTCCGGCGCGGAAAAGATGGCCTGGTTTGGCTGGAAACAGGCAAGCCTGAGCCGGAAAATGATGAATATGACGAATGGCAAGACCAAGAACTTCTTTATGAAACGCTTTTTTGCCAAAGCCTGGGGAAAAGACCGTGAGCTGCCCGTGTTCGCGCCCAAATCATTCAACCAAATGTGGAAAGACAGAAAATAAACCGTTAATACTTTTTTTATGACCCTTATTGCCGTATTGTTGCCCTGGCTCTCATTTTTACTGAGGGGTAAGATTTTATCCGGCATCCTCTGCCTGATACTCCAGATCACCATCATTGGCTGGCTGCCCGCCGCTATATGGGCCGTAACATCGCTTAATAATGGCCGTGCAGAAAGAAGGAACCGGCAGCTGATAAAAGCGATAAAAGCGAAGTAAGTAAACATATCAGATAGCAGCCTTGCTATACAAAGCTTCCCCTACAGCTTAACCCGCTCCTTTACCCTTTCAAACATCAGGCGGTGCCCCAGGCCGTTCAGGTGAATACCATCCCCGCTGTTATACTTAGGCAGGATAGACCCGTCCGGCGCGCTAAGCCCTTCCCAGCAATCAATGGACCGGGCGCGGTACTGGCGTTCAATAACCGTGCGCAAATGCTGCAGCTTTTTGCGTTTGCCTTCGTCTGTATTGCGGGGCTGTGTAGTGGTGATATAGCAGACAATATGTTTTTCATGGATGCGGTCCACCAGGTATTCCAGGTTCTCCAGGAATTCCCGGGTGGAGTAACCGGCAACAATATCATTGGATGGCATGTTGATGATGATAATATCCGGCTCCAGCGACAAGGCTTTGCTCAGGTTATGCCCGGTATCAGGAACAGGCCGGTTAAACGGAGCGTCCGCGTTATCCGGCAATATCTTATAGGTATTATACCCGCCTACCGCCAGGTTAATCACTTCTGCCCGCGGGTCTGTCGATTGTACGTATTTGCGGAACAGGTTTACCCAGGTGCTGTCCGGCGATTTAGGCCCCACTCCTTCAGCCGTGGAGGAACCTAACACCACAATGCGGTGGCTGCTCTTTACCCGCGGCGGGCGGTATCCCCTCCCTTTTTTCCTGGTGCCATACCCTATTACTACTACGTCATTTAACTGATCTTCTGCGGGGTTAGGCGCTGTTACATAATTAGGACGGGCTGCTCTGCTCCTTGTGTCAAGCCCGGCCACTCGTCCTGCCAGCGCGTTAGCTACCGTATCGCTGTAGGCATTTTTATCCGCTGTAAACTTATCTGCGTTAGCCGCATATGGCGGGCTCACGGAATCAGCCGCCTCATTTGCAGCCGCGGCAGAGGGAACGGCAGCAACATATCCCGCCCACTGGGAGGCGCCTTTTGTGGTATCTGCCTCCTGCTTTGGTGCGCGTGCTTTGGCCAATTCGTGTAAGGGAGCTGCTGGTGGCGCCTGTTCAGGCTGCGTTTTCTTTAGTTCATCTGCTTTTGCAGGCGCAGTGGCCGCCGGCGCCTGCGTTGTACTATCCACCCGCAAACTGGCTGGCGGCGTTACAGGCGTTGCTTTGGCAATGTCTTCATGAGCCGGCGCCCGCTGGCGGTCCATCCAGAAAAAGGTCACACCCATCACCACTATAATAGCTGCTGCGGCTGCCCATTGGTAATACGGGCGCATCAGTTTCACCTTCGCCTTGGGAGCAGGCTCGCTCGGCTTAGGTGAAGACTCGCCCTGCTTCGGCGCAGGCACATTTGCCCGTTCTGCCAGCCGGCCCTGCAGATCCGCCAGGTGCGCGGATTGGTCCGGGTCAAACGCGGCATAACCCTCCAGCGCTTCCGCCAGGAAAGGGTCATCCAGCGCCTGCCGTTCCAGGGCGTGCATGGCTTTATCATCCAGCTCGCCGGCCAGGTATTTACGGATGAGCTCCGGGTCTATATGTGAATGCTTATTAGGCATGTTGCTCCATACATATTTTCAGGTTACGCTTGCCATTCTGTATATAACTTTTCACCTTCTTCATTTCGTAACCCGTAAGGACGGCCACCTCACGATAACTTTTTTCCTGTATATAAAATAGTTGTACGCTTTTTTGCTGCTCTTCCGGTAACCGTTCCATACACTTTTCCATGGCCTGCAGGTTGTCCTCCAGGCTAAATCCGTTCTCATGATGTGCAATTTCCTCATTTTCCATAAGCGGCCGGTCCTCCAGGGATACCTGCCGCCCTTCCTTCATCTTCATGGACCGTAGCTTCATCAGGCAATGATTACGGGCCAGCACATGCAGCCAGCTCTTAAAATTCTGTACCTCATGCTGTTGCAACTTAACGATGAGCTCTTCAAAGATCTGCATAACCGCGTCTTTGCTGGCTGCCTCATCAAAATACCGCAAACATACACCATACACCAGGTTCATATAACGCTGGTACAGGGCCGCCAGATGATCCATCCCGCCAGAAGATTTATACTCCCGGATCAGGTCTGCATCTGTGAGATCCTGCATTGTATTGTGATGTAAAAATGCCATATGTTGCTGTGGCAATAGTATAAAAATTTCTTTAAAATAAAATGCCCTATCCGCGTATATACGGATAGGGCGTCTGTTTTATGGAAGAATGTATGTTGATCAGTGCTTGAAATGGCGGATCCCCGTCATCACCATCACCATATCATGCTGTTTGCAGAACTCAACGGAGTCATTATCCCGTACGGAGCCACCAGGCTGTATTACTGTGGTAATACCTGCTTCGTGGGCAATGCTTACACAGTCATTAAAGGGGAAGAAAGCATCGGATGCCATAGCGGCGCCCTTTAGATCAAAATTAAACTGGCCGGCCTTTTCAATGGCATGACGCAGGGCGTCTATACGGGAAGTCTGGCCGCAACCTTTGCCTATCAGCTGTTTATCCTTTACCAGTGCAATGGCGTTTGATTTCAGGTGCTTACATACCAGGTTGGCAAACTCCAGGTCGGCCTTTTCTGTTGCGGTAGCGGGTCTGGCGCCTACATCGTTCCAGTCCTTATAGTTCACGCTGTCGCTGTCCTGCATCAGCACCCCGTTCAGTACGTTCTTATATACATAAGGTTGCTGCACCGGTTGTTTCTGCTGCAGCAGGATCCGGTTCTTTTTGGCCATCAGCACTTCCAGCGCGTCTGCGTCAAAACCGGGGGCGATCAATATCTCAAAAAAGATCTCGCTGATAGATTCCGCGGTGGCTTTGTCTATCACCGCATTGCAGGCCAGTACGCCGCCAAAAGCGCTTTCCTTGTCACCCGCCAGGGCAGCTTCCCAGGCAGCTTTTAAAGTAGGCCTGCTGGCAATACCGCATACATTGGTATGTTTGATCACCGCAAAAGTGGTTTCCTTAAACTCCTGTACCAGCTGGCAGGCAGCATCAACATCCACCAGGTTATTGTAAGAAAGCTCCTTACCATGCAGCTTATTGAACAGCTCATCCAGGTTGCCATAGAATACGCCGCGCTGATGCGGGTTTTCTCCGTAACGCATTACCTGGCCCTGGGGCGATGATACCTGGAAGTATTGCTGCGGCTCATTATTCAGGAAATATTGTGCAATGGCTACATCATAGTGCGCGCATACCTCAAATGCTTTGGCAGCAAAACGGCGGCGGTCTTCTATAGCGGTGGCGCCTTTATTTTCTACCAGTACCTTTTCCAGGTCTGCATACTGATCTTTGGACGCTACGATCACTACATCTTTGTAGTTCTTGCCGGCAGCACGTATCAGGGATACGCCGCCAATATCTATCTTCTCGATGATGGTTTGCTCATCGGTAGTGCTTTTCACAGTTTCCTCAAAAGGATACAGGTCCACTATCACCAGGTCTATTTCCGGAATACCGTATTCCTGCAGCTGCTCCAGGTCCTGGTTGTTACCACGACGGGCCAGTATGCCGCCAAATACCTTTGGGTGCAGTGTCTTTACCCGGCCGCCCAGTATAGAGGGGTAAGCAGTCAGGTCTTCTACGGCTACACATTTCACGCCCTGCTCTTCTATAAACTTTTGCGTACCGCCGGTGGAGTAGATCGTTACTCCCTGTTCACCCAATTGTTTCACGATGTTCTCCAGGTTATCTTTATAGAAAACGGAGATCAGTGCTGATTTAATTTGCTTTTGCATGAATGGAAAACATTAGAAATTAATAAGATAGGCTCCCTGGTCAGGGACCGAAAAGCAGCGCAAAGTTAGGGCGCTGCAGTCATTTTTCCACCGTTGTATCTGCCAGAATGGATTGGAAGCGTCAAAAATGATCATCTTACAGGTAAACATATCTTTTAATTGACTGATAGCCAGCTTAGGACGGTGAGACAATAATATATAGTCCACCTGGATTTTTTTTACCGGCCTGCAGGCATGCCAGCTGCTGTCTACCACCACCAGCCTTTTGCTGCCCAGGCTAATAAAAGCGCCCTTTTTTGTAAAACATTCAATATCATGCTCCCTGCTGCGGTTTATCAAACGGGCGGGTTGCAGGTACCTTTGCCGCAGGGCTGGCGTACGCGGTACCGCGGTATCTCCCGCAAACTGCACCGCATGCCCCTTTAGTATATCAATAGCCGTATAACCAGGTACGTTATAAATAATAACCTGCCGCCGCTGCTGTATTTGTAGCCGGGCGCCAACATCCATAACAGCCCAGCATAGTGCGGCACAGAGGGCTAACCAGCACCCGCCTTTCCATTTAGCCAGCCAGGCTGCCGCCAGCGCCCCCATCATCACATAAGCGCAAATGGCGCCATATAACGGCAAATAAATATTATCCGTTACCGCATAAGGTAAACCCTCAATAAATGATACCATACGATTCATAGCGGTGATCATTCCCCTGGCAGCTATACCGGTATAATGGGCCGCCACCGGTATGGGCGCCAACAGCAATAGCAGGATAAGCCCATAGAGTATGATGGTGGATAACGCCACTATCAGCAGGTTGGCAGGCAGGAACAGGTTGGGGAACTGGTGAAAATAATACAGGCAAACCGGCAGGGTAAACAGCTGCGCAGCCAGCGTCAAAGCCACCGCCGCCCATAGTTTATTCAGCCATTTGTTGGGAATATGCCAAAGATCATACAATGGCCGGTAACAAAGCAATAAGCTTAGCACCGCCAGGTAAGAAAGCTGAAAACCGGCGTCCAGCAATAACCATGGATCATAGCACAACAATAGGAAAGCAGATGCGGCCAGGCTATTATACATATTGGTATAACGGTCCAGCACAAACTGCCCTATAGCCAGTACGCTGAACATAACTGCTGCCCGCAATATAGAAGCGGCAGCCCCGGTGACCAATGCAAAGCCCCATAAGATGCTGATGATAATAGCGGCCTTTAACAGATTGGCCAAACGGCGCGGAGGCAACCATTGCAGCAGCCATATTAAAGAGCCATAGATTAGCGCCAGATGCATGCCGGAAATAGCAATAATATGTACCACTCCCGCATTGGTATAGGCCTGCACCATGTCCCGGTCCAGATCATAGCGGTAGCCTATCAACAGCGCAGCTGCCAGCGCGCTCTCCGGTCCCTCGCCCATGTACCGCTGCAGGGTATGTAAACACCAGGCCCGGGCCTGTAACAACCATTTAGCTATGAAATGCCCATGCTGCCGGGATGCCTTTTTCCAGTGACCGGCCCTTATATATGCCTGGTGAAAAACCTGCCGGTTGGCACAGTACCGGCGGTAGTCGAAAGCGCCGGGGTTACCGCTATTGCTAACAGGCTGCCGCGTTCCGCAGATCCATACCCTATCTCCGCATTGTAACACCCGGTTAGTCGTATCCCGCTGCAGGTACAATAACAAATTCCCCTGTACCGCTATCAAACGGTCATTAAGCAGCACAGCTTCCACCGCCGCTACCGTCTTATCGCTACGGGCTCTTTCCTGTAGCGGCTCCTGCAGCGTCACCAGCAATGTATCCGCACTTTGCAACCGGTTGCCAAAGTAGCCAGGTTGCCGCCGGATATCCTTCAGCGGCACTAACAGCCCGCCAGCGCAAAACAACAATAAGTATAATAACATGCCCCGCCAGCCATTTAACACATATTGCCGCGCTGGCGGCAGCAAGCGCCAGGCATACAAGCCTGCCAATAATAATAAGGCTACCCCAACCCAATAGGGCCAGGAAACGGCGCAATGGATCTGTAAACAGATACCAGCGGCTAACGGAATAACTAAGCGAAGAAAAGGTGTTGCTTTCAACGGGTTACAAAACTGGTTTTTAGACATTTTTAAAGAGGGCAAATTTAACCGGCTCACATGATAAAAATGGTTTATCAAACGTTAACATCACTGCTAAAAAATGTCAACCGCAATCGCTGCAAAAAGATGAAAAATGAGTTAACGAGCCAAAAATGCGTTAACATATGAAGTAAATAATAATATTATCTATGGTGATAATTAATAAATTAAGAATTATTTATTTTTTATTCTGTTATTGATTAGTTAACATCTTTTTAAATTATAATATTTATAGTAAAATGCATTACCGGTCACGCTATTTTATTTGTAAATAGTCGTGTCTTTAATGGTTATTTTGAGGGAAAAGAAAGAGCCTGATCTTTATCAGGCTCTGATTTTTTTATAGCGCTTAATGCCTATATTACGTAACCTCAATTTTTCTCTATGCTCTGTAGATCCCTTGCACTTTTACTGGCAGGTTTTGCGCTTGCCGGCAATTCCACGGCACAACAACAGCAAACCCTTTTACTAAGATCCCCTTCCATCAGTCACGATAAGATCGCTTTTGCCTACGCAGGCGATATTTGGCTGGCAGACAAGGATGGCGCGCACCCCCAGCGTATTACCGTAAATCCTGATGTAGAGGCAGATCCCATGCTTTCCCCGGATGGTAAATGGATTGCCTTTAGCGGTAATTATGATGGCAACACGGATGTGTATGTAGTAGCGGTGACCGGCGGCATGCCGCGCCGTATCACCTTCCATCCCTCTGCAGACATTGTACGGGGCTGGCATGGTAATGACAGGATCCTGTTTGCCTCTACCCGTGAGTCTTACACCACACGTTTTCAGAAGCTGTTCGAAGTACCGGTAGATGGCGGCCTGCCGCAGGCCCTGCAAATGCCGGAAGCCCACCAGGGTAACATCTCGCCGGATGGTAAGTACACCGCTTATATCAAAAGCCCGGACCCTACCGAACGGGCCGGCGTATACCGCCCCTTTAAACATTACCGTGGCGGCAATATGCCCAGGATCTGGATCTTCAATAATCAAACCTTTGCCATTACAGAGATCCCGGCAGCTGCATCTAACAATACCCGGCCGGTATGGCTGGGCAATGATGTGTACTTCCTGAGCGACCGTAACGGTACGATGAATGTATTCCGGTACCAACCGGCAGATAAACAGGTTATCCAGATCACCTCCCACAAGGATTACGATGTAAAAAACCTGTTCTCAGACGGTAGCAGCCTGGTATACGAACAGGCCGGCCGCCTGCATATATGGGACAACAATAGTCGCCAGGCAAAAGATCTCCAGATAACCCTGGAGGCAGACCTGCCCTATAAAAGGCCACATTGGGCCACCGATAACGCAGGCTTCCGCCACCTGGCCATCTCCCCCACCGGCGCACGCGCCGTAGTGGAATACCGTGGCGAGATCCTGACCCTGCCCGCTGAAAAAGGCGATATCCGTAACCTCACCAATACCACCGGCGCAAATGAAAGAGATCCCGCCTGGTCGCCGGATGGCAAATGGGTAGCCTATTTCTCTGATGCAAACGGGGAATACGCCTTACAACTCCGCGACCAGAAAGCCACGCTGCCGCCCGTTACTATCTCCTTGGGGGCGCCGGACTTCTACTACGAGCCCGTATGGTCGCCAGACAGTAAGAAGATCCTGTACTACGATAAACACCTGCGCCTCTTCTACATAGATATTGACAGCAAAAGATCCACCCAGATAGATGAAGATACCTACGACCGGCCGGATCAATCATTTGCCGCCAGCTGGAGCCGCGACTCCCGCTGGGTTACTTATCACAAACGATTGGACAATGCGCTGCGCGCTATTTTCCTGTATGATGTAACAGCCGGTAAGACCCACCAGGTAACAGACGGCCGCAGCGAGGCAACTGAGCCTGCCTTTAGCCGCGATGGCAAATACCTCTTCTTTACGGCCAGTACCAACTACGCGTTAAATACGGGCTGGCTGGATATGAGCAATTATGAGCGCAACACGGTACGTAATATCTATGCGGTAGTATTGGCCAATGACGCCCCCTCCCTGCTGGCGCCGGAAAGTGATGAGGAAACGGTAAAAGGAGAAACGCCCTCCCCTCCTAAACCATCCGCAGACAGCGCAAAAGCCGGCAAGGACAAGGATAAAGACAAAGACAAGCAGATCCGCATTGACCTGCCCGGTATTGAGCAACGCATTGTTGCCCTGGCATTGCCCGGTAAAGGCTATAGCCGCCTCAATGCCGGCGTAGATAACAAACTTTTTTTCCTGGAAGGCGGCAACCTGCACAGTTACGATATAACCAAACATAAGACCGATGTGGTCATGAACACCGTAAACAACTATGCCATCAGCAGCGACGGCAAAAAGCTGCTGTACGCCAGCGGCAGCACACTGGGCATAGTTGGCGTAAACGGTAAATCCACGATAGGGGAAGGAAAGCTGAACACCAGCGGCATCCGCGTATGGACAGACCCCGTTGTGGAATGGAAACAGATGTTTAACGAGTTATGGCGCATAGAACGCGATTTCTTTTACGTATCCAATATGCATGGCGCGGACTGGAAAGCGGTGAAAGCCAGGTACGAAAAATTCCTGCCCTATGTAAGCCATCGCGAAGACCTGAACTACCTTTTTAATGAAATGATGAGCGAGCTGGTTATAGGCCACAACTATGTAGGCCTGGGCGACGCCCCCACCCCCGTATCAGTAAATGTAGGCTTACTGGGCGCTGACTACAGCATTGAAAACGGCCATTACCGCTTCCATAAAATATACTCCGGCCTTAACTGGAACCCGCAGTTCCAGGCCCCGCTCACCCAGCCCGGTATACAGGTAAAGGAAGGTGATTATTTACTGGCGGTAGATGGCCAGGTGCTGGATGCAAAAGATAATGTATACAGCCTGTTCCAGAACACCGCCGGCCGGCAGGTACGTATACTGGTCAATAGCCAGCCCACCACTGCCGGAGCAAAGGAATACACGGTAATTCCCGTAAGCAGTGAAGGCAACCTGCGTAATATGGCCTGGATAGAAGATAACCGCCAAAAGGTAGACCGCCTGAGTAACGGACAGCTGGCCTATGTATACATGCCCAACACCGGCGGCGATGGTTACACTTTCTTTAACCGTTACTATTTTTCCCAGCTGGATAAAAAAGGCGTGATCCTGGATGAGCGCTTTAATGGCGGCGGATCCGCGGCAGACTATGTAATAGACCTGCTCAACCGCGATCTGTTGAACTACTGGGCCACCCGCGATGGCAAACCCCAAACCACCCCGGGCAATGCCATCTTTGGCCCCAAAGCCATGATCACCAATGGGTATGCCGGCTCCGGCGGCGATCTGATGCCTTTTATGTTCCGGGAAAAGAAACTGGGTCCCCTGGTTGGCACCACCACCATGGGTATACTGGTGGGCATCTATAACTATCCCGTGCTCATGGATGGCGGTTATACCACCGCTCCCCGCCTGGGCATCTTTAGCAAGGATGGTAAATGGATCATTGAGAACGAAGGCGTATCGCCGGATGCGGAAGTAGAAATGACGCCGGCAGACGTGATCGCAGGCAAGGACCCCCAACTTGAAAAAGCCGTGGAACTGGTGATGAAGGAATTAAAACCCGCCGCACCGGTACAGCGGCCTAAAGACCCGGTAAGAGCTAAATAAAAGAACCTACCATAACAGAAAGGGGATGCATCCGTCTGGATACATCCCCTTCTTTATCTACTTTGTTACTTTTTACTTACTCAGGTACATGCTCTTCTCTTTATACAACTGGCGGAAGTAAGGATCCCGCAGGTCTTTGATAAAGCGGATCGCCTCTCCGGTAGATTTCATTTCAGGGCCCAGCTCCTTGTTCACACCCGGGAACTTATTAAAGGAGAACACCGGTTCCTTGATGGCAAAACCGCTCAGCTTCTTCTCTATTTTGAAGTCCTTCAGCTTGTTAGCGCCCAACATGATCCTGGTGGCAATATTCAGGTAAGGCACCTGGTAAGCCTTGGCAATGAACGGTGTGGTGCGGGATGCGCGGGGGTTAGCCTCTATCACATATACTTTGCCGCCTTTAATGGCAAACTGTATGTTGATCAGGCCCCGGATATCCAGCGCACGGGCTATCTTCTCCGCAATGTATTCCATAGTGGTTACTTCCAGCGGAGAAAGGTTAAAAGCTGGTAACACGGCGTTACTGTCGCCACTGTGGATGCCTGCCGGTTCTATATGCTCCATTACACCCATTACGTGAAAATCTTCCCCGTCAAAGATGCCATCTATCTCCGCCTCCTGGCAACGATCCAGGAAGTGATCGATCAATATCTTATTGCCGGGCAGGTGTTTCAGCAGGCTGATCACCGCTTTCTCCAGCTCTTCCTCATTGATCACGATCCGCATCCGCTGGCCGCCCAGTACATAGCTGGGGCGTACCAGTACCGGGTAACCTACTTCTTTGGCCACCTCAATGGCTTCGTCTGTATCGTAGGCGGTACCGTAGTTAGGATACGGGATATTCAGTTCTTTCAGCAGATCGGAGAAACGGCCGCGGTCTTCGGCAATATCCATATTATCGAAAGAGGTGCCTATGATACGGATCCCTTTTTCTTCCAGGCGTTTGGCCAGCTTCAGGGCTGTTTGTCCGCCCAGCTGTACAATTACGCCTTCCGGTTGCTCCAGTTCGATGATCTCCCACAGGTGCTCCCAGAATACCGGCTCAAAGTACAGCTTGTTGGCCATGTCAAAATCCGTGGATACGGTCTCCGGGTTACAGTTGACCATGATGGCGTCGTATCCGCACTCCTGTATCGCCTGCAGACCGTGTGTACAGCAGTAGTCAAACTCAATACCCTGACCAATACGGTTAGGTCCTGAGCCCAGCACGATCACTTTTTTCTTGTCAGAGGGTATGCTTTCGTTCTGTGTATCAAAAGTGGAGTAGAAATAAGGCGTTTTTGCTTCAAACTCAGCAGCGCAGGTATCCACCATTTTATAGGTACGGCGGATGTCCAGCATCTTCCGCTTTTCATATACTTCTTCCTCTTCGCAGTTACCAAACAGGTGAGCCAGCTGTTTATCAGAGAAGCCCATTTGTTTGGCCTCGCGCAGCAGCTCAGGCGTTACGGTTTCCAGATCATGCTCCAGTAATTGCTTCTCCAGGTTCACAATATCATTGATCTGGTACAGGAACCAGCGGTCTATCAAGGTAAGCTGTTGGATCGTTTTAACGGATACCCCTTCCATCAGGGCGTCCTTGATACGGAAGATGCGATCCCAGGTAGGCGTTTTCAGCCTTTCCAGCAGTTGCTCGCTCTTCATCAGGGATTTACCGTAGTAACCCAGGCCAATGGCGTCGTTCTCCAGGCTCTGACAGGCTTTCTGGATGGCTTCCGGGAAGGTGCGGCCTATGGACATCACCTCGCCTACGGATTTCATCTGCAGGCCCAGGGTCTCATCAGCGCCTTTGAATTTGTCAAAGTTCCAGCGCGGCACTTTCACGATCACATAGTCCAGTGCCGGCTCAAAGCAGGCAGAGGTATTACCGGTGATCTGGTTATTCAGCTCATCCAGCGTATAACCAATGGCCAGCTTAGCGGCTATTTTGGCGATGGGATACCCCGTGGCTTTGGAAGCCAGCGCCGAGGAGCGGCTTACACGCGGGTTGATCTCTATCGCGATCAGTTCTTCGTTTTCAGGGTTCAGCGCAAACTGTACGTTACAGCCGCCGGAGAAATTACCCAGGCTGCGCATCATCATCATCGCTTTGTTACGCATGTCCTGGAAAGCGGTATCGCTCAGCGTCATGGCCGGCGCTACGGTAATAGAATCACCGGTATGTACGCCCATGGGATCCAGGTTCTCTACCGTACAGATGATCACCACGTTATCATTCATATCGCGCAGCAGCTCCAGCTCAAACTCTTTCCAGCCCAACACGGCTTTCTCTACCAGTACCTCATGGATGGGGGATGCCTGCAAGCCGCGGTTCAGCGCTTCGTCCAGGTCTTCCTTTCCGTGTACAAAACCGCCGCCTGTACCACCCAGGGTAAAGGAGGGGCGTATCACCAGGGGAAAACCTATCTCCTGTGCAAACTCTTTCCCTTCCAGGTAGGAGTTGGCCGTTCTGGCGGGCGCTACCGGTATGTTCAGCTCGATCATGAACTGGCGGAACAGCTCCCGGTCTTCGGCTTTATTAATGGCTTTAATGTCCACCCCTATCAGGCGCACATTGTATTTTTCCCATACGCCCAATTCATCCGCCTCTTTACAGAGGTTCAGCGCAGTTTGTCCACCCATGGTAGGCAGCACGGCATCTATCTGGTTTTCTTCCAGTATCTGCTCAATACTTTCTACGGTCAGCGGCAACAGGTATACCCTGTCTGCCATCATGGGATCCGTCATGATAGTGGCCGGATTAGAGTTGATCAGTATCACCTTGATCCCTTCCTCCCGTAATGAACGGGCAGCCTGGGAACCGGAATAGTCAAATTCGCACGCCTGACCAATGATAATAGGACCAGAACCGATAATGAGAACAGATTTGATAGACGAGTCTTTTGGCATTGTGTATTTCTATTGTAAATGAAAAACCCTGCTGATTTTCATGCCAGTGATGGACAAAAAAAATCGTGCAAAATTAAGGGTTTCAAAGAATTTGTTGGTAATAATTTTTGACGCTCATGTGGTCACCCTACCTCAAAACCAGTATGACGGCGCTTTTAGCATATGACTGCCCCATGCCGGCAACCGGTAGAAAAATGCTCACAGGCACAGACATTAATGAAAAGCCGTATAAGTGCAATGGCGTCCGTTATTCTTGTATGAAATAAATTGCCTATTCATAAGTAGCTATTATCTTTTGACAGGGTTTTATTTTGCCATGATAACAAGGGAGCAGCCCCACCCAGCCAAATAGCACAATCATCTGCCAACAAAAAGTCCCGGCTCGCGTCGTCAGGACTTCCCTATTTAAACCTAAATTTATTCCTATCAGCTATTGCTCTTGTTTTAACCTGCTGCCCATAGCGGCAATACACGCGCCCATAAGGGCAATAATAGAGAAAGATATACGCAGGCTAAATGCTTCTGCCACAAACCCTATCAGCGGCGGACCAGATAAAAAGCCCATATAGCCAATGGTGGATACTGCGGCAAGAGCCACGCCCGGCGACAGGTTCTTTGACCTCCCTGCCGCGCTGTATACCAGCGGCACTACGGACGATACGCCAGCGCCTACCAGCAGGAAGCCAAATATTGCGGTACCAAAATAAGGCAGTAGCACGGCGATCAATAAGCCGGTAGCGGTAAGCAAACCGCTTAACTGCAATACCTTTCGTGCGCCCAGGCGGGTGGTCAGCCAATCGGCTACAAAGCGGAAAGAGGCCATGGTGCTCATAAACGCAGCATAACCAATACCGGCCCGCCCATCCGGCGCATGCAGTACCTTCTTAAAATATACCCCGCTCCAGTCAAACATCGTTCCCTCGCATATCATTGAGCAGAAAGCAATAATACCCAGCGTTATCAACGACATAAACAAGAACCATCTGCTCCGGAGCCTTATCCATGTGCGATAAATGCGTACCCGCGGCACTTTTACCACATTCTCTGCTTTCTTTTTGGGCGCCGGTTTCGTACCCTGGTGCTGCACAATATGTTTAGCGCTCACCGCAATGATAATAGCCGCCATGACCGTAATAACAAAGAAATGCTGGTAGGGCAACACTCCCTGGCCAGCCATTAATGCACCAATAGCGGCGCCGGTAAACCCCGCCAGGCTCCACAATCCATGAAAAGAGGCCATAATGGCGCGGCCATACATCGCCTCCACCGCTACCGCCTGCGTGTTTACAGCAATATTGGCAATATTGCCCATAAAGCCAAACAACATCAAACAGGCAAACAACTGCCAGGGCGCCTGCACCAACCCCAATAAAGGCAATGCCAGGGCATAGCAGAATCCGGCTACCAATACCACCTGCCGGCTACCCAAACGGGCCACCAGCCAGCCGGCTACCGGCATAGATATGACCGATCCAATAGGCAATGCCAGCAATACGCCGCCAAGGCCCCCCTCGCTAAGGTGCAACGCCTGCTGAATGGCCGGGATCCGGGAAGCCCAGCTGGCAAAGCATAATCCTGTTAGAAAGAACAGGGAACTTACGGCTATACGTGCGGCTCTTTTCTGCGCCATGCCCTCGATAGATAACGTCTGCAACATCAGTCAATTATTAATAACACTTGCTTAGATCACTTTTATACCCAGGTCCAGGTACGGTTGTATACGCTCCTGCTCTACCCTGTCTGTAATAATTGTATCCAGCGCTGTAATTTCGCATACTTTAAACGGCTCTGCGGTGCCCATCTTATCAATGGTGGCCAGCGCCATCACCCGGTTACCGGCCTGTATCATGCAACTCTTCACCTCTGCTTCGCCCAGGTCTATACCGGTAATGCCCGCCGTTGGGTGCAGGCTGCATACCCCCAGGAAACAGATATCCGCCCGCACCTTCTCCAGCATACGGATGGTATCCATACCAGAGGTTACCTGCGAGTTCTTAAATACCTGCCCGCCGGTAAGGATCACCTCTATAGTAGGATGCTCCATCAGCTGCATGGCTATAGGCACACTGTTGGTGATCACCGTTAGCCGCAGCTGGGCGGGGAACATCTTTACCAGCATGTAGGTAGAGGTGCCGCCATCCATAATGATCGTTTGGCCGTCATGCAGAAAAGACAACGCCTTGCCTGCAATGGTTCGCTTATCATCCTCATGGATGCCAATACGCTCTTTAAAGGAATACGGATGCGGTGAATGGGGAATAGCGCCTCCCCTCACCTTTATCAAAAGCCCGTTCTGCGCCAGTACCTCCAGGTCGCGGCGCACAGTGTCTTCTGATACGTGCAGGTCATTGCTCAACTCTGCCTGCAGCACCTTCTGATCCGTCTTTAACTTCTTCAGAATATAATCCAGGCGTTCTTCTTTCAACATATCCTTGCCATTTTCTGCAATATTATGTAATTATTTGCAATAATTTAATAGAAGAGTTGGTGTCAAATGCATAATTTTGCAGAAAACAGCAGAATATGGCAAGAATTGCAATAGACATGGACGGCGTTATGGCAG
Source organism: Chitinophaga agrisoli (assembly GCF_008386695.1). Lineage (GTDB taxonomy): Bacteria > Bacteroidota > Bacteroidia > Chitinophagales > Chitinophagaceae > Chitinophaga > Chitinophaga agrisoli. The sequence goes on along the minus strand of NZ_VUOC01000001.1, from coordinate 1,034,629 downwards.
ATACTACCCAGCAGTATATTGACTGGTATGCAGCGCGTTATGGTGTACAGGTGGATAAAACCAGCTTAAACGGCAAGCCGGAAACAACCGGTTTCCCTTTAGATGGCGTGGTAAGGCAATTCCTTTATACGCCAGGCTTCTTCCGGACAAAACCGGTTATACCCGGCAGTCAGGAAGTGATCAAAGCACTGAATGAGCAACATGAAGTATACATCGTATCCGCAGCCATGGAGTTCCCGCAGTCCCTTTCAGAAAAACTGGCCTGGTTACAGGACCACTTCCCCTTCATTGGCTGGCAGCAGATCGTTTTTTGTGGCCATAAACGCATTGTAGACGCGGATTACATGATCGATGACCATGTAAAGAACCTGAGTACCTTTAAAGGAGAGCCGTTATTGTTTACAGCCCCGCACAATATGAACGTGCAGGAATATAAACGCGTAAACACCTGGGAAGAAGTGGGGGCATTGCTGTTAGCAGGTAATTAGGAGTGGCCGGCGCCGGCGTTCCGTAGCAGGCGCAATGTCCTGAAACAACAGCGCTACCCCTCCAGTTGGGTATACTGTATGCCAGACCTGTTATTAAACCAGGTATAGGTATAAAATTCCGGGTCATTCACATAACCGGCCCTTACCGGGGCAGATAACATCCGGGCCTCCAGGTCATCATACTCCTTCAGACTGGATACCCGTTGTTGTTGTACATTTTTCCAGAACAACGCCGGGGCATTATCATCCTTGTTCAGGAAGGTGGTGAACCATTCCTTACGCTGTTCATCGGTGTCCTTTTGCAAGGTCTCGCACAAGTCAGCGGCGCTGCCGGATAAAAAAGCCTGTAACCATTCATTCAACGGGGATCTATTGGGCTCTACAAGCAGTAGCAGCTCATCTGGTAACAGCATATGACTACGGGTGATGATCATCTCGTCCCTATGCCCTTTATTCAAATGCCGGGCAATGATCTGTGCATAACGGGGACGGGTTAACAGGCTAACGCCACTGTTTACAGACATGCTAACATGCCATACCTCGGGGAATAACGGATTAGTTTCCATATAATAATTTCAATTGCAGCCTTACCATGCGGATGGCTATTTCAAAAATCAGGTTTGCATAAAAATAATACTTATTGTTTCCTGAAAAGACGCCGCCGGATAACTATTATTTCTGCAATATCATTATGATTCAAATTATTACATAACAAACCCCACATTTACAATATTGTAAATGCAAGTTCATTACCGGAAATCAATTGTGAGGATCTGGTTGTTCAAACCTTTTTAGACCTGGCCTGTTTGCGTAGTTGCACAATATCCTTCTTAAAGGTGTCCATAGTTTCCTTTAATGCATTGTGTTGCCGGAGCAGCTGGTTATAATCCTCCAGGAGCTTATAATACTTCTCACGCAGGGCCAGCATTTCGTCAGACTCGGCGCTGCGCGTCTCCTCCGCCGTGTTGGGATGCAGGAAGGCAGCCTCTGTCATCTCCAGCGCCTTGGTAACGGTTTCCAGTTCCGCAGCATCAAATACCGGTTTCTCAAACAGGTTGTACATGGTTCTCCTGCTCATATCTAAACGCCTGGCCAGTTTGCTTTTGTTAAGGCCCTTCTCTTCGATCAGCTCCGTAAACCGCTGTCCATGGTGGGCAACCGTAGTTACCTGGCCCTTGCCGTTTTTTGAAACAACCTTGCTGTTCCAATTATAGAATTCATCCGGCGTAATGCCTATTAAAGTGCAAAAGCGCTCCAGCGTAGATCTCTTCATATCGCTTTTGCGCAAGTGGTAGTGTGCTATCTGGTTTGTAAAGCCGGCCATGCGGGCGAAGTCAACGATCTTTATTTTCCTCTGCTTCAGTATCTGCTTTAAGCGCTGGCCCATGTGGATTAACCCTAGCTGCATCGTATAATAAAGTTTTTCAGTTTTACCCGTATCAGTTTTTCATATGATATCATTATTACAATATAATCATTTCTATTTCATTAGGTGAATTAAAATTTCATAAAGATTTAATAGTGATCAATTCAGTTAATGATATAATTACGGGAAAGCGGACATATCAGATTGCAAAGAATGATACTAAAACAATAAATTTTTAAACGGAAGCATGTGTGCCTGTACTAAAAATATACCCGTAGTAACGATGTGATTTTGGCTGTAAAGCCGCTGTGATATTGGATTTAACGGGGAAAAAATCATTATAAAAAAATAGCACACCTGCCGCATTATCAATATATTTGCTGATATGAAAGCAGGCAGTTATTATTTATCGGTAGCCATTATCAAGGCTAACATCAAACACTTTTTTTGACAGCAACCTTAAAACTTTCATGACCATGAAGAAGTTAGTGCCTCACACACCGGTACCCGTTAACATGCTGCAGGATATCCATGCAAACCTTATCAACTTTCCGCTCCGTTTCCGGGAGAAAGTATGCGAAGAATGCTCCTGGAGCATTCCAACCTTTTATCGTAAAATGCGCGGTTTAGACAAACCCGCCGCCGATGACAAAAAGATAATACCCGCTTTGAGTAATGCAGAAAGAGAAAAGATCATGGCTGTACTGGACGAAGTATTCCAGGAGCTTTGGACCTATTGTGATGTCTATCGCAAAAAGCCGCGTTCCTAAGCCCATTAATCCGCATAACTAAATCTTTCGTTTACTGAAAGATTTAGTTATGCTTTACCGGCGTTACCTGCAGCTGGCCAAACCCAAAGAACAACATGAGCTGGTGATTTACCGCTATGTACAGGAAAGATTGAAGTAAGGGATTAGCGTAGCCCGCCATTGCATGAATCACGGAATTAAACCGCTGGCCCGGCAACAGGCCCTTTACCCTGCCCGCTCCCCACTAGTGGTTACTCCCCCGCCACTAACTACTATCAACTATCTTTATTAAATTTACTCTCCATTTATGAACAGCGTAAATACAAAAATATAAGTAGCTATGGCCTACCCGTATCAGATCAGCAATTTTGAGGAATACCAGCAAGCCTACCACCAAAGCGTGGTGGACCCGGAAGGATTTTGGGCCAATGTGGCCGATCATTTCTACTGGCGCCGTAAATGGGATAAGGTCCTGGATTGGAATTTCAAGGAACCAGACATTAAATGGTTCATGGGAGGCAAGCTGAATATTACAGAAAACTGCCTGGACCGCCACCTGGGCACCCTGGGCAATACGCCCGCTATTATATGGGAACCCAATGATCCGGATGAGCGTCACCGCATTCTCACTTACCGTGAGCTTTACAATAAGGTATGCCAGTTTGCTAATGTGCTCAAGAATAATGGCGTAAAAAAAGGCGACCGTATCTGTATTTACATGGGCATGATACCGGAACTGGCCATTGCCGTACTGGCCTGCGCCCGCGTAGGCGCTATCCACTCCGTGGTATTTGGCGGTTTTAGCGCGCAATCTATTGCAGATCGTATACAGGATGCCGAGTGTAACCTGGTCATCACCTGCGACGGCGCCTTCCGTGGTAACAAGGACATTCCCCTCAAAGCCGTGATAGACGATGCGCTGATGGCCTGCCCCAGCGTAAAGAAAGTGATCGTATGTACCCGTACCCGCACCCCGGTAAGCATGCTTAAAGGCCGCGATGTATGGTGGGAAGATGAAATAAAGCAGGTAGAGACCATGGGCAATCCGCCCTGCACAGCAGAGGAAATGGATGCAGAAGATATGCTGTTCATCCTTTACACATCCGGCAGCACCGGCAAACCCAAAGGCGTGGTGCACACCTGCGCCGGCTATATGGTATATGCCAATTACACCTTTGTAAATACCTTCCAGTATCAACCCGGAGAAGTATACTTCTGTACGGCAGATATCGGCTGGATCACCGGGCATAGCTACATCCTCTACGGCCCCCTCAGCGCCGGCGCCACCACCCTTATGTTCGAGGGCGTGCCTACCTGGCCGGATGCTGGCAGGTTATGGGATATCACGGATAAATACCGCGTAAACATATTATATACGGCCCCCACTGCCATACGCAGCCTTATGGGCTTTGGCCTGGGTCCGGTAAATCATAAAGACCTTAGCTCCCTGAAAAGACTGGGCAGCGTGGGCGAGCCTATTAATGAAGAGGCCTGGCACTGGTTCAAAGACCAGATCGGCAAAGGCAAATGCCCCATTGCGGATACCTGGTGGCAAACAGAGACCGGTGGCCATATGATCACGCCTATTGCCGGCATCACCAAAGAAAAACCAGGATTCGCCACCCTGCCCCTGCCGGGTGTGCAACCCATACTGGTGGATGAAAAAGGCGAAGAGATCACCGGTAACGGCGTAAACGGTAACCTGTGTATCAAGTTCCCCTGGCCGGGCATGTTACGCACTACTTACGGCGATCATGAGCGTTGCCGCAAAACCTATTTTGCCACCTACGAGAACCTGTACTTTACAGGCGATGGCTGTATGCGCGATGAAGACGGCTACTACCGTATTACCGGCCGCGTAGATGACGTGCTGAATGTAAGCGGCCACCGTATAGGCACCGCGGAAGTGGAGAACGCTATTAATATGCACGCCGGCGTAGTAGAGAGCGCAGTAGTAGGTTATCCGCACGAGATTAAAGGGCAGGGCATCTACGCCTACGTGATCTGCGATAAGCCTACTAATAGCAAGGACGCTGAGCTTACCAAAAAAGACATTATACAGACCGTATCCCGTATTATTGGGCCCATCGCTAAACCGGATAAGATCCAGTTTGTATCCGGCCTCCCAAAAACGCGTTCCGGCAAGATCATGCGCCGCATCCTGCGCAAGATAGCAGAAGGCGAACTGGATAGCCTGGGCGATACTTCTACCCTGCTGGATCCGGCCGTGGTAGAAGAAATTAAGCAGGGAAAACTCTGATAAAGAATACTATCGGGAAAAGGGCAACAGAACCTTGGCCAAAAGCCGCCGTTCGTTGCCCTTTTTTCATGCGCGCCCCATCCGTAAACCCGCCACACTACTTACATTTGTACTATGAAATTCCTCAAACGCTCGCTGCGGGTTTGCCTGGTGCTGTTCCTCATTTTCAACATCATCCTCGCTTTTCACGCCTGGAAGTTCACCCACTTCTATGACGATACCGGCCATGTAAACAGGCGGCCGGAGCAAATGAGCGCCTGGGAAAAAACAGGCCTGATCTTATTTGGCGTAAACCTCTCAAAATCCTCCATCCGCAACTGGCCGGAGGCGCCCTATAAGACCATTGCCCTCCACACCCATGATGGCCTGCGGATAGAAGGCTGGTGGATAGCCGCGCAACAACCGGCCAAAGGTACCGTGATCCTGTTCCACGGCTATGGCAGCAATAAAGGCGCAAAACTACCGGAAGCCATGTACTTCCGCGGCCTGGGATACAATACTTTCCTGGTCGATTTCCGGGCGCATGGCAACAGCGATGGGTATACCTGCAGCGTAGGCTACAAAGAAGCGGAAGAAGTAAAGCTGGCTTACGACTACGTAAAAAGCTGCGGCTACCGCAACATCACCTTATGGGGCATGAGTATGGGCGCCGCCGCCGTACTAAAGGCGGTGCCGGAATACAAGCTGCAGCCGGAAAGATTGATCCTCGAAAGCCCTTTTGCTACCTTAACAGACGCGGTAAAAAGCCGTATGTGGGCAGTGCATTTGCCGGGTACTCCCTTTGCACAAATGGTTACCTTCTGGGGCGGCGTAGAACAGGGCTTTTGGGCGGCAGGTTTTAAGCCGTCGTTATATGCGAAAGAGATCCATTTACCTGTATTGTTATGCTGGGGTAAAACAGATATAAGGGTGATGGAACACGAGACCCGCGATATCTATACTAACCTGGGAAGTACGCAAAAGCAGCTGGTGATCTTTGAAGCATCCGGGCATCAATCCTTTTGCCGGAACGAACATGATAAATGGGCGGCTGCAATAAACAACTTTCTGCAGCAGCAAGCTGCAAGAACCACTATTAGCCAGGAACAATAGCCGGTAGTAAGCCTCAACAGGCAATACAACTACCAGTACCTGATCAACAAACATCAGCGCCGTATCACCACCGGCGTGCCTACCTTAATAATATCATACAGCTCATTCACATCCGCATTCTTCATACTTACACATCCCAGCGTCCAGTTAATACGGCTGTCCACATAAGCGTCCCGTATACCAGAAGCATATTCCACACCGTGAATGCCAATCCCCCCGCCAATATCTGCATTGGCCGCTAACCGGCCCTGTTGCTGTAGTTGATGGAATCTTGCCCAGGAACGTTCATTGGGATAATCAAGCAGCATAAACCGGCTCCAGCGGCCGTCATACCGTTTGCTTTGAATATGAAAAGTGCCTTCCGGCGTCTGGCGGTCGCCCTGGATCAGCTTATCTTGCAGATCACGGCTGCCAAATACTACTTTATAGATCTTACGGAGCGTTACATCTTCATAAAGGTATAGCCGGTAATCACTCTTATCTACCAGCAGAAAAACTTTGTCGGCATCAATGTCAGTAGGGCGCAACTTCACCGTATATAACCCACTTTCATTATTAAACCCGGCTAAGGGTATCAGCACTAATAACAATATACACCAACTATAGCGCGGCATCTCACAAGGGTTTTAGTATAATGATAACGAAGACGTTATCCGTTTATTGCTTAGGATAATAAAAACGAAAACGCAAAAATAAAAAAGAGGCTGCATTCAACGCTGAACGCATCCTCTTTTATTTTAATTTTTTATTTTCTACTTCTTTTAGTATCCGAACAGCTCATCCAGCGATACCTTCTTCACCTCACCATATTTCTTCAGGTCATCCTCACTGATCTTCTTCTCTGAGCCCAGCACACAATAGGTGTAAGGCTTGCCGGCCAGGTTCTGATCATGGAACTGCTTCACATTATCAAAAGTAAGTTTGTCAAGGGAGTTATATACCTCTTTACGATAGTCTGTATGTAATCCCAGTTTCTGCGCAGCCAGGTAGCTGAAGATAATGCCATCCTGGGTGATACGCTCTGTTTGCAGATCCTGCTTCACGCTCTGGCGGGCAGTTTCCAGCAGTTTGTCAGAACGGGGGATATCATTCAGCAGTTCATTCATACCGGTAATGGCCTCATTCATCTTATCGGCCTGGCTACCTACATAAGCCACTACGGAATAGCGGTCATCCTTCTTTTCAGGGGATGCATAGAACGCGTAGGTAGAGTAAGCCAATGCTTTGGATTCACGGATGGTCTGGAATACAATAGAGCCCATGCCGCCGCCAAAATAACTGTTGAATAAGGTAACCAGGGCGGTATTGTCTACGCTGTAAGGCGTAGTGTTCCTTACCCAGTTCACCTCTGCCTGAACCATGTCATAGTCTGCAAACAGCACCTGGTTATTAGCCTGGCTGCTCTTCTCAAACTTCACCGGCGCCGGCGTAGCCGCAAATGCAGCAGGTATGGTGTGCAGCTTTTTTACAGATGCGGCGGCCGCTGTCAGCTGTTGCGGACCGTAATAGATAACGGTATGTTGATAGGTAGGCAACGCATGCAGCATATCCACCAGTTCTTTTGATGTAATGGCGGTTACCTCTGTCTGGCTTAACTGGTTGTTGTACGGGTTATGCGGACCGTATATACCATATTGTACCAGGCCGCGCATAATGGCCACCTTGTTCAGTTTATTATCTGCACGGGCTTTCTGCAAACGGCCTTTTAAAGCGGCCAGCGCCTCTTCATTAGGCTCACAATGAGTAAGCAGGTGCTCGAATAACGTTACTGCTTTATCAAAATTCTCCTGCAAACCGGAGATGGTGATGGTCGTTACATCTGTAGTGGAAGCAACGTTAAAGTTACAGGCAATATTATAAAACTCCTTACTGATCTGTTCTGTGGTGTATTTGTCTGTACCCAGGTACTGCAGGTACTGAGCGGCCAGGGGCAGTTTTTTATTGTTCCAGCTGCCCATATCAAACCGGTAGTACAGGCGGAAGAGCGAGTTGTTCTTGTTCTGCACATATAGCATCTCTGCCGGACCTACCTTGCTCTTCTGGATATCCTTATCATAGTCCAGCCATTGCGGTTGTACCGGGGTGGCGGGGATAGCGGCTACCTGTTGCAGGAAGGGTGATTGTGCCTCGCGGTTCACCTCTACCGGGGTAATGGAGGGTTTCTCTACCTTCTCAATGTTTTTGTCTTCTCCTTTACGTTTGTACAGAAGCACGTAGTTATTCTTCAGGTATTGGTTGGCGTAGTCTACGATCTGTTGTTTGGTTACCTTGCTCATGGCGTCTACCATCTCTACATCGCTGATCCAGTTCTGGCCGCGGTGTTTGATAAAGCCGTCCATCATAGCGGTAGCACGGTTATTATTGCTTTCCAGACCCTGTAATTCAGAGAGCTTGGCGTTATTCACGATGGCTTTTACCAGCGATTCGTCAAACTCGCCTTTACGCAGAATGTCCAGCTGGCCCAGTAAAAGGTCCTTTACTTCTTCCAGCGTCTGGCCTTGTTTGGCCTTACCAGACATTACAAGCACCGTGTAATCCTTCCATTGCAGCTGATCTACGCCTGCGTTCAGCACTTTCTGTTGTTTATTGATGTTCAGGTCCAGCAAACCGGCCTTGCCGTTATTGAGGATCTGGGCCATTACGTTCAATAATACAGTGGAGTGTACATCCAGCGCGCCGGGCATACGGAAGGCAATGTTTACGCTCTCAGCGTCCGGGCCAAATACCTCTTTTTCAATAGGGGCGGCAATAGGCGCTTCAATGGGCGCCTTATATTCATGTATCGGCTTTTGCTGCATATAGGCAAACCCTTCGTCTATCCTTTTAACCACATAGTCCGGATCAAAATCACCGGCCATTACAATGGCCATATTATTAGGCACATAGTAGGCGTTATAGAAATCGCGGATGGCTTTCAGGTTCGGGTTCTTCAGATGCTCCACCGTACCAATGGTGGATTGCTGCCCGTAGTTATGCGTAGGGAACAGCGTAGCCAGCATCTTCTCGTACATCTTACGGCCGTCGTTATCCAGGCCGCGGTTTTTCTCTTCATATACTGCTTCCAGCTCCGTATGGAAAAGCCGGAACACCGGCTCCCGGAAACGCTCTCCCTGTACGGCCAGGTATTTATCAATGGCGTTGGATGGGATGTCTTCTTCGTAAATGGTTTCCTCTACCCAGGTGTGGGCATTGGTGCCTTGCGCGCCCATACCGCTCATCATCTTATCATACTCATTGGCGATGGCGTACTTCGCAGCCAGGCCTGAAACGCTGTCTATCTGGTGATAGACCGCTTTGCGGGCAGGAGCGCCGGAAGTATGGTTATACTTGTCATACAGGCCTTCTATCTCGTCCAGGTAGGGCTTTTCCTTGGCCCACTCCAGCGAGCCGAATTTGTCCGTACCCTTAAACAACAGGTGCTCCAGGTAGTGGGCAAGGCCGGTGTGGTCCGCAGGATCATTATCGCTGCCGGCGCGAACGCCGATAAGGGTTTGAATACGGGGCTCTTTTTTGTTGACGCTCAGTATTACAGTAAGGCCGTTCTTTAAGGTATAGAACCGGGCCTGCATGGGGTCGTCCGTTACATAACGGTAGGTATATCCCCCGGAACTCCCTTCTTTCCATTCATATTTATCCTGTGCGTGCGCAGCGTGCAGGGTACAGGATAACAATAGCAGGAAGATGGCTCTCTTTAGCATTGTCATAAGGTGGTTTTTGAAATTTTTGATTATTGCATCCAAATATAGAGAAAAGGGAACAGCCACCGCTACAGGAAAAGTGGGAAAGGCGGATTTAATGTGCGGAGGCACAATTTATTTGGATGTGTAGATGGGTATGGAACCCCTTACCGGGCCGGCATGGCACGCAGCCCCCTTCGTCCGGGGCTTGCTGAAACAAACTGGGAATATTGGTAGATCGGGATGAAGAAGGCTACCTGCTGCTGATCTTCACCAAACCTATCCAGGGCTCCTTACCTGGTAGTGCATGGGATCTCTTAATAACTATATATCACCGCAAACGCCCTAGTGCGCGGCAATCCGGGGATTTAACCGTATTAACGCGGAATCCCGCCTGGCAGAGAAATAATTATGTTGACGGAGGTACCGGAAACTGGCCATATACAGGCGGGGATTACTGCCCACCATCGTAAAAGCAGCGGCCGAAAACAACTCTTTGATATAATATTGACGTGAGCTGTAAGATCCCGCAGAGGGCCGCTCAGTCGCCAGCGGTTCCTGTATGACCGGTTTCGTTTGTACGCCTAATATCCGCTTATCGCAGGAATGTGCCCACACAATAAACCCTGAAAATGCCAGAAAGGTCATCAAAGTACGCATATGCAAATTAGATCTGGTGATTAAAACTCAAAAGCCGTTAAAGCGTATCCCAACGGAAAAAGGATACTGTTCCAACCCATAGTCGTGCAATGGGGTGAAGGCAAAGTTACCATATAATTTAACAGGCCCGTAGCCCAGTTCGCTCGTTATTCCAAAACGCCATTTGTTCAGGTTAAAATCATCAGTACGCTTGATCTTGCCACGTTCCTCACTGATCTGCTTAGTACGGGATTTCACCAGGTAACCTCCCATTACGCCCAGGCTCACATCAACAGAACGTCCGGGCCTTGCCGGGTTGGAAGTATAGTTTAACATCAACGGTACGCTCAGGTATTCAGCAAACAATTTATTCTTTGAAAAGCTCACCGTATCCCGGATGATCTGGGTGGGGTAACCAGGCACATAGGTAATATTGCGCACATACCGGTAGTTGTTCATCTCCACGCCCAAAGCATATATCAAGTTCAATTTATGCTTATAGATATTCAGGCGCTGCATCAGTATCCAGATATTTACATTGATGGATTTACCGGGGATCAGCTTAAACTCATCAGGCGTAAGGGGCGCGCTGGCGGCACGGGGGGCAAACGTGTTCAAGCCATAAGCCGTATAATCATAGGACTTATTAAGCAGCATGGCATAGGAAGGGGCAGCAGAAGCAAATAAGGCGGCAGAACCGGCGCCGGCATAAGCACTGCGGTCCATATAGTTATTAAAGCCAAGGTCTAGCACAAACCAGCGGGTATGCAGGTTCTTTTTGAGTTTATTACGGGCATAGGCCGTATCATTATAGAATTTATAGGAGTTCTTCCCCTTCGCATCCTTGCCTTTTATGATGATCAGCCCTTTTATCTGGATGGTATCTGCAGTAGCAGCAGGAGCAGTTGTCTGACCCTGCGCCTGCCATGTCATTATCATTATGATCCAGAGTAGAATTATATGCTTCATAAGTTTCAAAGTTTGCCTCCCGCCATACCATTTAGTAAATATCCCATCTGACGGTTTCCTGGTTTATTTCTGATGCTTTTTACGGGAAAAGAATTTCGCCACATTAGTAACCCCGTTCAGCAACTTGCTTTCGCTGCTGCTGGAAACAGACATGATCAGCTCTCCCTGTACAGCCGGTGCGGGCGTAGCAATGATCTTCTCTGGCTCCGGCGTACGGGGCAGGCTCGCGGTGCTGGCCAATACCTGGTCATTACCTGCGTTGACTGTCTCCTGTACGGGCATCACTTCGGGTTGCACCTTCTTTTCCAGGTGCTGCTGCACCACATCCGCAGAGGTAGCCCTTGGCTGCGGCAGCTGCGTTAATGGAGGCGTATTATTGTTATTATTATTAACAGTATTATTAGCTACAGGATTGTTGGCAGCAACCACCGCACGATTAACGGTAGCCGGACGATTAGCGGCAACCTGGTCAGGAACCTTACTGGCCCGGGATGCCACATCCTTGCTTTCCGCCTGCGGACGGGCGGCTGGGCTGTTAGCGGCTAACAAAGGACCTTGCTTTTCCTGCGGTAAAGGCTGTTCAACCTGCTGAGGCGCCTTTATCGGGTCTTCCTTCGCATCAGGTGCTGTAGCCGGGGGCTGTGTCGCCGGTACCGGCGCATTATTGGCGGCCATAGGCGCAGGCGCTACAGCCGTTGGCTGGCTGCCGGGACCATGCTGCTGCAGGGGCAGTAGCCAGAAAAGGCATCCTGCCAGTACCGCGGCGGCGGCTCCCCACCACCATACAGGGCGGATAGTTGTACGGCTATGCCAGTACAGTTGTGACTTGCCAGGCATCCGCAGGGCCGGGTCCGGCGTTAACCGCGTACGTTCCAGCAGCTCCAGCGCGCCTTTTAACTCCGGATGCTGACCCAGGAAGGCCTGTACAGCGGTTTCCTCTGCCGGGCTTAACTCCCCGTCAATATAGCTAAGCAGGTAAGTCTCATAATTTTCGGGGGTAATACTGTCCGTATGGCGGTACAGCATCTCTTTCTGCTCAAACACCGGGGTATCGCCGGCCTGGAGGCGCGTAGATTGCCATATCTCCAGTTCCTGCTCCACATGAGGATGTTTCTTCAGGAATGCCTCCAGGGCCGTGCGTTCCGTTTCATTCAGCTCGCCATCAATATAACTCAGCAAAAAAGTTTCGTAATTCTCCAGCGTAATGGTAGCGCTGTGATACAGGGTGTCTTTACGGTCAAACACCTCGTTACGGTCAGGCTGCAGGATGGCAGCCTTATATACCTCCAGCTCCCTGGCCTGTTGCGGGTGCTGCTGCAGGAATGCCTCCAGCGCGGTGCATTCCTCAGGGCTCAGCTCACCATCAATATAAGAGAGCAGGTACTCCTCGTAATTCGATATGTTGATGTCTACAGACAATTATATAACGTTTTCCATTTTGATCAGATAATTCTTAAGATGTATCCGTGCCCGGTGCAGGTACACCTTCACCTGCGAAGCATTCAAATTCATAATGCTGCTGATCTCTTCATAACTGTAACCCTCATAATCCTTCAGCAGTATCAGGGAGCGCTGTACTTCCGTAAGCCGGTTCAGGGCTTTTTCCAGCACATTCTTCGCATTATGTACCCGCTGCTCAGACACCTTCGTCTCCTCCTTGAACTGATCCACCAGCGTAATACGCTTTACCTTACGTACATGGTCGATCATATTATGGTAGGCCACTGTAAAAAGGTATGACTTCGCCTTCTCAAAAGGAACGTCATTACAGTGCTTCCATAATATTTCAAATGCGTTCTGTACCACGTCTCTCGCATCTTCCGTGTGCTCAAGGTTCTTTACTATGAACCGGAAGAGATTGTCCGCATACAGATCCACGCATTTATTGTACTCCTTTTCCGTCATCCGGTGTTGCGGGGATTTTAGTGCTAAGTTCCGACAAATACCTGAAAACAACCAGTTGGTGGTTTGCAGTTAGCAGCATGCAGCCCATAGACCCGCTAAAGATCGCTCAACTAACTGCTCACTGTATAACGTGCAAACTATGAACTAGCCTAAAAAATCCCAGTTTCTACATAGCGTGCCGGAATGCTTTCATTCAATTTATCGCGTAAATGATAGTATTATGACGGAGAGCGGTCCGGAAATGTTACAACCCGGTCAAAGTTTTTGGGGAAAACTGGCAAACGGCGGGTGGAATGCCCAAATGATGCTACATTTATTGTCCTAACATTGTCACATTTTAACGCAAAAGTGTATGAACCAGCAATTCACCGCCCGCTTACAACAGGAACTGGAAGATATCCGGTCCGCCGGCCTGTATAAAAACGAAAGGATCATCACTTCCGACCAGGGAGCTGAAATACAGGTAGGGGGTAAGACCGTTCTCAACTTCTGCGCCAATAACTACCTGGGCCTCAGCTCACATCCGGCTGTGATCGCCGCCGCAAAGGCCGCCATCGATACCCATGGCTACGGGATGAGCAGCGTGCGCTTCATCTGCGGTACCCAGGATATCCACCGGGAACTGGAGCAAAAGATCGCCAAATTCCTGGGCACAGAGGATACCATCCTCTACGCGGCCGCTTTTGACGCCAACGGCGGGGTCTTTGAGCCCCTGTTCAATGAACAGGACGCCATCATTTCCGATGCCCTCAACCATGCTTCCATTATTGACGGCGTACGCCTCTGCAAGGCCCAACGCCTTCGCTATGAGCATAATAATATGGCCGACCTGGAAGCCAAACTCCAGGAAGCAGCCGGCGCCCGCAGCCGCATCATCGTTACAGATGGCTCCTTCAGCATGGACGGTACCATCGCCCAGCTGGACAAGATCTGTGACCTGGCCGATAAATACAACGCCATCGTAATGAGCGATGAAAGCCATTCCTCCGGCTTCCTGGGCAAAACCGGTCGCGGCACCCACGAATACCGCGGGGTAATGGGCCGTATAGATATTATCACCGGTACCCTGGGCAAAGCCCTCGGCGGCGCATCCGGCGGTTTTACCAGCGGCCGTAAAGAGGTAATAGATATGCTGCGTCAGCGCAGCCGCCCGTACCTGTTCTCTAACTCTGTGGCTCCCAGCATAGTAGGCGCCTCCATTGCCGTGCTGGATATGCTGAGTGAGACCACCACCCTCCGCGATAAACTGGAATACAATACCCAATACTTCCGTAGCAAAATGACCGCCGCCGGCTTTGACATAAAACCCGGCGACCATCCCATCGTACCCGTAATGCTCTATGATGCGGTGTTAAGCCAGCAGTTTGCAGACAAACTGCTGCAGGAAGGCGTTTACGTGATCGGCTTCTTCTTCCCGGTAGTGCCCAAAGGCCAGGCCCGCATCCGCGTACAGCTAAGCGCCGCCCATGAGCAGGCCCACCTGGATAAAGCCATTGCCGCATTTACCAAAATAGGTAAAGAGCTAGGCGTGATCAAAGAACAAGTAGCCTGATTAGTTGATTTGCTGATAAATAGGATAATTTATGATATGCCGCATCCGTTATGGTGCGGCATATTTCTTTTAACCAGAGCCCATTCAGCCATCTTGAGCAGCAGACAAATCCCCTCTCTCCCCTCTTCCTGCCTGAAAAATACTACGGTTTCATAGCGGTTTCACCCGGTTTTCACCACAATATCTATACTTTTGCACCAATCAATTTTAAACTGCAGATGAAATACTCCGGCTGGATCTGGCTGATGGCGCTCGTTTTACTGAATGCCTGCGCTCCCAACAACGTTACGGAAGAAAAGGACTGGGAAAAGTACTTTACACAGAACAAGGTAGAAGGCTGCTTTATGCTGTTTGATAACAGTAAAGGCACGTTTAAGGTCTACAACCTGGACCGGGCCAAGGAACGTTTCCTGCCGGCTTCCACCTTCAAGATCTTCAATGCCCTGGTAGGCCTCGAAACCGGTGTGATCAAGGATACAGCCATGGTAATTCCCTGGGATGGCGTTACCCGCAGCGTACCGGAGTGGAACCAGGACCTGAGTATGCAACAGGCCTTTAAGGCATCCGCTGTGCCCTATTTCCAGGAAATAGCCCGCCGCATCGGTAAAGACACTATGCAGAAATGGCTGGATACCGTTAAATACGGCAATATGAAGATCAGCCGCGTAGACACCTTCTGGCTCGATAATTCCCTCCAGATCTCCCCGGATGAGGAACTGGGCTTCGTAAAGAAACTGTACTTCGATGGGCTGCCGTTTAATAAAACATCTATGCAGGCCGTTCGTGAGGTAATGCTCATGGAAAAAACAGGCAAGTACGAGCTCCGTTATAAAACCGGCTGGGGCCGCAGCGGGCCTAAAGAAATAGGCTGGATCGTAGGCTGGGTAGAAGAAAACGGCCACCCCACCTTCTTTGTACTGAATATCGAATCCGAAAACCACCAGATCGATATGCGGAACATCCGGATGAATATCCTGAAAGGCATTTTAAGCGAGGAAGGGTATTTTAAAGGCATGAAATAACGGGATAATAGTTAAATTTAAGTTAGTAGCCCAGGAGGCGTAAAGCAAAAGGATAATATTTAAATTTAAGCACGTAATCCAAAAGGCGTAAAACAAAAGGATAGTATTTAACTATAAGTAAGTGATCCAGGAGGCGTAAAGCAAAAAGAGTAATATTTAAGAAGCAATATAAGGGGGCTCAGTCGGCCGCAGGCCAATAGAGCACATGGCCACTGCCAACTGAGCCTCCTGCTTTAACCGGCGCTTACCGCTGATGGCTTTAGCGCCCAAAGCGCCGGCAGCACATAAACCCACTAAACAGCGGTTTTTCGTTTACCTTTTCAGGACAACCGCTCTATTTCAAATACGCCTCTAATGCTATTTTACCCCACATCAACTCCATATAAAGTCCACCTTAAGTCCACCTTTTCTCCACGTCCATCCCCTGTGTGTCTGCATGTTGCTCCCTATTTGCTCCGTGGGTAATATACTACCACCATAGCATCCATTCCATCCCCCTATAACATATCCACCTGCCTTTTACTGGCATTACCAACATACGGCCTTCGCATATCCTCCCATCCTGTCCACTCCCAAGCCATTTGCACATCTGCAAATCTGCACATCCGCACATTTTTTCGCCCAATACCGTTAAAAAACTCATAAATCCCGGTAAATCCCCTCTGTAAAACGTGGCAAAAAAATTATATTTGAGCCATATGTTACGTTTTCAGCATAGTGAATATTTATGGGCCCTGGCCCTGCTGCTCGTACTCCAGCTGGCTTTTATCAGCGTATCCTGGTGGAAACGCCGCTCCATCCGCAGATTGGGCGACCCTGCCCTGGTAGAACAGCTGTTCCAGGGGTATAGCCGTCGTTTATTCGTACTGAAGTTCCTGCTGCTGTTCCTGGCCTTTTTCTTTGGGGTGATAGCCCTGGCCAACCTGCAGAAAGGCAGCCGTATGGAAAAGATCACCCGCAAGGGTGTAGATGTGGTGATAGCCCTGGATGTGAGCAAGAGTATGCTCGCCTCTGACATAAAACCAGACCGTCTTACCCGCGCTAAACAGCTCATCAGCAAACTGATGGACAAGCTGGATAACGATCGCATTGGCCTGGTGGTGTTTGCAGGCAACGCATACCTGCAAATGCCCCTCACTATCGACTACTCCGCCGCCAAAATGTACCTGGGCACCGTTAACCCGGACATGATCCCTACACAGGGCACCGCCATCTCCCAGGCCATCCAGGTCAGCAACGATGCCTTCAACAAAAAAGAACGTAAACATAAGTCGCTGATCCTCATCTCCGATGGCGAAGATCATGACGAAGGCTCCCTGGCCAAAGCCCGTGCGGCATTCGAAGACGGCGTGGTGATCAATACCATCGGTATTGGCTCCCCCACCGGCGCCCCCCTCCCCGATCCGGAAACCGGCGCTAACAAAAAGGACAAAGACGGCAATATCATCATCTCTAAACTGAACGAAACCGAGCTCAAATCTGTAGCCGCCGCCGGCAAAGGCATTTATGAGCACCTGGATAATAATACCGAAGAAGTAGTGAACTCCCTGGTAAATAAGATCGATAGCATGGAGCAGAAAGAATTTGGGGAGAACATTTTTACAGACTATAACAGCTTTTTCCATTACTTTATCGCTATCTGCCTGCTCCTGCTGGTGGCGGAATTCTTTATTCCGGAAGTAAAGCGCAGGAAAGAAGAAGTGGTAACCCTTATCAAAGAATGATCATGCACATACCTGAGATAACATACCGTATGCTTACTACCGCCGGCCTGTTATGCCTGTGTACAGGCGTATGGGCGCAAAGCGGCAACAAATACATCCGCAAGGGTAATGAGCTGTATAAAAAACAGCAGTTTACGGATGCGGAAGCTAATTACAAAAAGGCGCTGGAACAGAACCAGCAGTCAGATATTGGCCGCTATAACCTGGGCAACTCCCTGTATGAGCAAAAACGTTTTGACGATGCCCGCTCCCAGTACGCCAACAGCGCAAAACTGGCTAAGGACAAAACCGTAAAGGGAGACGCCAATTACAACATTGGCAATACCTATATGGAGGGCAAGAAATGGGACGAAAGTATTAAGTCGTATAAACAGGCCCTTAAACTGAACCCCGCAGATGAACAGGCCCGCTATAACCTGGCCTATGCCCAGGCTATGCTGAAAAAGCAACAGCAGGGCGGCGGCGGAGACAATAAAGACAAACAGGAGAACAAAGAAAAGGATAAGCAGAAACAGCAGGAGCAGAATAAGAACGACCAACAGAATAAACAGCAGAACAAAGACCAGCAGCAACAGGACAAGGAGAAAGAGCAGCAGGATGAGAAACCCCAGCCGCAACCCAGCAAACTGGATAAGCAGGAGGCAGAACAGTTGTTACAGGCCGCTCAACAGTCCGAGAAGAAGCTGCAGGACAAAATGAAGAAAATAAAAGGCCAGGTAGTGCCCGTTGAAAAAGATTGGTAATTAATTTGATGTGGTATATGGAAAGCATATACCATGTTGGATACCCATGAAATAATCCTCCGTTTAGTGGTGTCCGCCGTCCTGGGCGGCCTGGTAGGGCTGGACAGGGAGCGGCTGGAGTGGGCGGCAGGCCTCCGTACCCATATGCTGGTATGCCTGGGCGCCACCCTCACCATGATCGTTTCCGCCTTTGGCTTTGGCGATATCCTGGGCCTGAACTTACCACACGTGATATTGGACCCGTCCCGTGTTGCCTCCCTGGTGATCAGCGGCATAGGTTTTATAGGCGCCGGCACTATCCTTTTCCTGAAACGCAAAGTAATTTATGGCCTTACAACCGCCGCCGGCCTCTGGACAGTAGCCGCCATTGGCCTGGCTGTAGGTGGGGGCATGTATATAGCCGCCATTACGGCTACTGTTATTACCCTGCTCATACTCATCGTCATCAAACAGGTAGAGCGCCGGTTCTTCAGCAGCAATAAAGACCGCAGCATCCGCATTGGCTTCATTAATACCCAGCTCACTATCGCCTCCATTGCAGACCTGCTGGAGCAGCATCACCTCAACTATGACGAAATAAACCTGGAACAACCGGAAAAAGGACACGCCCACGAAATGGAGATCGTGCTGAATAAAACAGCCAACCAGCGGGATATTATTAAGGTAATGGATGATTTACGCCAGCTGGATGGGGTGAAGGAAGTGAACTTTAGCAGTTTATAAATAATACGAACCTACTCACCAAAGTCCAGGCTTTCTGCCAAATAGGCCACTGAGCGCCTCTCGCCTCCAACAACCTTCTGCCCGGCCCCTTACTGCGGAACAGCCACCGCCCGGCCGCATCTAACTCTGGCGATAGAGCCACCAGATATTGCTACAGCATTGCAAAAGCCGGCATAGCGCACATATCATACAGGACCTCACCTTCCTGATGGAACCCCTCCTGTATGCCTCTTGAACTCCTTTATAAAATGCGGCTGATCATAATATCCATGCTCCAGTGCAAGACAGGTAAGATTCCCCGGGTAATCTTCCATGCTAAAATATGCATGCAGGAAACGGATCGTATTAATATAAACCTTAGGTGTAATGCCCAGCTGGTTTTTAAAATTTCGTTCCAGCCACTTATAATTCACCCCAAATTCTCTACACAATGTTTGTACACTCAGCTGTCCCTTGCTTTGACGTATCTGAACCGCAGCAGCCCGTACCAGATACGCTGCCTGCGGCTGTATTGGTAACTGCCTCCGGAGAAAAGTATCCAGCACGGCTGCCTGCCCGCGCGGATTGCCGGTATTGCGTATAGCAGCTGCCAGCGCCAGACCGTCAGCCCCCCATACATCTGCCATCGCAACCAACGGCGACCTGGTTATGGACAACAATGGCTGCTGTAGCAACTGGTATAAACCATTACAGCTAAACTTAACCACCAGCAACCGCATTCCCTGTGGCCACGCGGATATATAGGTATTCTGCAAACCATAACAACAGAAAAAAGCCTGTTCCAACGTAATGGCATTACCGCCTGTGAAGCTGATCGTATACGGTGCATCCAGCAGGAATAACAACGCCGGCTCTCCGTCCAGCGTAGCCCAGAGCGGCGTGTTCCCCTCACTGCAGGTATACCAGTAATAGCCGCACACAATCTCCCTTAGTGCCGCCGCAGGCGCTACAACGCTGACCTTCTCCCGGAATATATGTGCTAACAGGTCTACTGGCATGTTACAAATTTATGTCTAAAATCTACTATTACGGCGGGGCCGTTTGCGCTTGCTTTGCAGTATGATATTACCAATTGTAGCCTATGGCGCAGCCATCCTGCGCACCGCCGGCCAACCCGTAACACCGGAAGAGCCTGGCCTGCAACAACTGATAGCCGCCATGTGGCGCACCCTTGATAACGCCGGCGGTGTGGGCCTGGCAGCACAACAGGTAAATAAGGCTTTACAGCTGTTTATAGTGGATAGTACCAACACTGTAGAAACAGGCGGCATCCGTCAGGTATTCCTGAATGCGCGGATCCTGGAGTATAGCGCCCAGACCAGTACAGATACAGAAGGCTGCCTGAGTATCCCCGGCATTTGGGAAGAGGTACCCCGCGCGGAAAGTATTACCATTACCTATACAGATGAGCATTTTACGCAGCATACCCGCCGCTTCACCGGCCCTACGGCCCGCATGATCCAACATGAATATGATCATACCCGGGGAAAACTTTACCTGGATCATCTGTCCTCCTTACGCCGGAGATTATTACAAAGCAAACTACAGCATATTATAAAAGGCCGGGCCAGTAGCGCCTACCCTATGCGGTTTTCATAAATGTAGAAGGCCCGCAGCAAAAATATTGGTCCCGCTACAAGAGCATTGGCCTCACAGGCGTTGATCCCTCATTCATTGGTCGCTCAGGCATTGCCCCGATCATTGCCCCTCAAAAAAACGGGCCCCGCCAGAAGACGGGGCCCTTTCGATCATTATGCCATTCTATAGGTGCTAAAAATTATTCCTTTTCTTTTACTGCCTGCAAAGCGGCGCCCTCCCTGATCTCATCGCTGGCATTTTTTACCAGCACATCGTTATCTGCCAGGCTGCCAAACACTTCTACCATGCCGTTGTATTCATTACCACGCTTTACGGGTACCCATTTTGCTTTGTTGCTATCGATCTTTATTACGAATACTTGTTCTGAATTGCTTACCAGTGCACTCTTGGGCACTACATATACATCTTTCTGACCGGGCAGCGGCAGCTGAGCCTCTGCATACATACCGGGCAGCAGTTTTTTATCCTTATTGTTGATGTCCATTTCCAGCGTTTCCGTACGCAGACGCGTATCCAGGCTACCGGCCACACGGGCTACATGGGCAGTGAAAGTATCGCCCGGTAAGGATTTTACGGTAAAACGCACATCGCCCGCCGCTTGCAGATCATCCGTATAAGACTCCGGTACGGCTACAGACAAACGCAGTTTGGCCTGCTCCTCCAGCCGGAACATAGGCAGGTCGCCGCCCTTACCGCCAGGGCCTACATAAGCGCCGGGGTGAACGTTACGCTGGCTGATCACGCCACTAAAAGGCGCGCGTATCACCAGGTAATTGATCATTTGCTGCACTTCCTGCCAGGCAGATTTGGCGGCCAGCCATTCAGCGCTGTCCGCGCTCATTTTCGCCTGGGCCATCTCCAGGTCGTTGGGCGATATCGTGCCCGGTACCTTACTGGTCTTCAGCATCCTGTTATAAGTTGCCTTGCTGGCCTGGTAAATAGCTTCGCGGGTATGCAGTCTTGATTGGGCCGTGAGCAGCTGGCTGTTCATCTCTGGCGCTTCCAGGGTGGCCAGCACCTGCCCGGTGGATACCTGGCTGCCCAGGTCCACATTCACCTGCTTTACGTAGCTGTTTAATTTGGCATACAGATCCGCAAACTGAAAGGGTTTTATCTCGCCTGGCAGCCGTAATACATTATCCAGCTGGCCTTTCTGTAGTATAAGGGTCTTTACCTGCACGGCGGCATCGCTGCTGCTTCCCTCCTCTTCTGCATGCGTACCATTACAGGCTGTCGCCAGCAGCGCCATTAGCGGCATACTTAACCACCACAGGCGTTTGCGGCTATATTGTTGTATGTTCATCTTACTTGTATTATCACTTTGTTTAACCCACATAATAATGTTCGCTGTGTACATCATCCGGATCCAGGGATACGGACTTGGTACCGGCTTTCTGCTGCAGCCAGGAGAAAATAAGCGGCAATATCAGCAGCGATGCTACTGTAGATGCTAGCAGCCCGCCTATCACCGCACGGCCCAGCGGCGCCGTCTGATCGCCTGCTTCGCCCAAACCGCTGGCCATGGGTATCATACCCACCACCATGGCTATACTGGTCATCAGGATAGGCCGTAAACGGATAGATACGCTATCCATAGCAGCTTTACGGGCATCCCCCGTTTCCAGCCGAAGCTTCTCCGCATTGGTTACCAGCAGTACCGCATTGGCCACAGATACGCCTACAGACATGATCATGCCCATATACGATTGCAGGTTAAGCGTAGAGCCGGTAAGCAGCAACATGATCAGCGAACCTGCCAGCACCGCCGGTATGGCGCTTACCACCACCAACGCCGCCCTGAACGACTGGAAATTGGCCGTAAGCAGCAGCAGTATTACCACCGCCGCTACCGCCAAACCGGTTTGCAGACTGTCCAGCGTTTCATCCAGCAATTCTGTAAGACCTCTTTTCTCTACTGTAATACCCCGTGGCGGCTGCCCGGCGCGTTTAATAGCGGCTTCCACATCTTCACTGGCCCGGCCCAGATCCACTTTATGTACACTGGCGCCTATGGAAATGATACGTACCGCGCCTACACGGTCATATTCACCGGCCACAGTATCCGGCTGCAGGGTGGCCACATCGCCCAACAGGGGACGGGTCTTATCCTTGGAGATAGGAATAGCCGCCATTTCAGCCATGCTGCTCATTTCATTCTCCGGTATGCTCACCTGCACAAAGTACGAAGTGGCATTCTTTTCATCCAGCCATATATTCTTCTCCGTAAAGCGGCTGGATGAGGTAGCCGCCGTCAGTGATTTGGATATATCCGTAATACTTACGCCCAGCTGTCCGGCCCTTTCCCGGTCTATATTGATACGGATGGCCGGGTAATTAAGCGGCTGCACGATCTGTATATCCCGCAGATACGGTATCTTCTTGATCTCCGCCATGATCTTCATAGCGTATGGTTTGCTCAGTTCCTGGTTTTTGCCCAGCACTGCCACCTCTATAGGCGTAGCCGCGCCCTGGCTCATCACTTTATCAGTAAGGTCTATCGGCTCAAAGGACATCTTCACATCCGGCAGCTGTTGATGGATGCGCTTGCGGAGACGTTCCTTAAAATCGTCCATATTCACCTTATAATCCTCTTTCATGTTCACCTGCAGTACTGCCTCATTAGGCCCGGCCATAAACAGGTAGATAGGGCTGGTGGAGTAAGAAGATGGGTGCGTGCCTATAAAGGAAGACGTGATCTCTATATTTTTCTCTCCTACTGTTTTCTTCAGGATATCCACTGCCTGCAGCAGCATGGCCTCTGTGCGCTCCAGGCGGGTGCCCTCCGGCGCTTTCAGCCGCAGCTGGAACTGGCCGTTATTAAGTTTGGGCAATATATCGCGCCCAATAAAACTAAAACACAATGCTACCACCGCCAGTATCCCCACCAGGTAAGCGATGGTCACCCCTCTGCGCCGCTGCATCAATGCCTCCAGCCAGCGCATAAACCGCAGCTTAAACCGCTCAAACCGGGAGATCTCCTTACGGTGATCCTCTTCATAATGCAGTTCCTCTGCTATATATTTATCCGTTTTGCTGCTGGTGGTTTTGCCGGCTTTTACGTGGTGATGGCTAAACTTTTCCGGCTTCAGTATCCAGTTGGATAGTACCGGCACCAGCGTTTGCGACAGCAGGTAAGAAGCGATCATGGAAAAGCCGATAGCCAGTGACAGCGGCAGGAACATAGCGCGGGGCACGCCCTTCATGGTAAAGGAAGGCGCAAACACCGCCAGTATACAAAACAGGATCAGCAACTTGGGAAACGCTATTTCAGCACAGGCGTCCCAGATGGCTTTGGCCTTGGGTTTACCCATTTCCAGGTGCTGATGTATGTTCTCTATGGTCACCGTAGACTCATCCACCAGGATCCCAATGGCCAGCGCCAGTCCGCTCAGCGTCATGATGTTGATGGTCTGCCCTGCCAGGCGCAGGCCCATCACCCCAATGATGATAGATACTGGTATGGTCACGATCACGATCAATGCGCTGCGCCGGTCACCCAGGAACAGCAGTACCATCAGGCCTGTAAGCACGGCGCCTATCACCCCCTCGCTCACCAGGCTGCGCACGGCATTTACTACGTACACGCTCTGGTCAAATTCAAAGATCACTTTTACATCTTCTGGTAATAGCTTCTGGATCTCCGGCAGGGCGGCCTTTAGGCCTTTCACTACAGACCAGGTAGAAGCATCCGCTGTTTTGATCACCGGCATGTACACAGAGCGTTTGCCGTTGATGATGGCATAGCTGGTGGTAAGGTCCGCCGCATCCTCTACCTTGGCTACATCGCGCAGGTATACAGAGGGGCCGCTGCCCATCACCAGGGGTATGTTCTCAAATTCTTTTATCTGGCGTACAACGGTATTACTGGGTGTTAGATAGTTCACATCGCCTATACGCACATTACCGGCGGGTGATATCTGGTTATTGTCTTTTACGGCGGCTACGATCTGATCCGGGGTAAGATGATGGCTCCGCATCAGCGCAGGGTCCACATGTATCACCACCGTACGGTTATTACCGCCAAAGGCGGCCGGCGAGGTAAGGCCCGCCACCCGGGAAAAGGATGGACGGATCACCGTCATGGCCAGATCCTGTAATTCATTGTTACTACGGGTGGCGCTGCTTAATGCCAACTGGCCAATAGGCAGCGTAGAGGCGTCAAAGCGGATAACAAACGGTGGTTGCGTGCCGGGTGGCATAGACGCAAACGCCCTGTTAGCCATCGCCGTTACCTCCGACGCTGCCTGGGCCATGTTGGTACCTTCGTAGAAGGTCAACTTAAGCATGGTTAATCCCTGAATATTTTTGGTCTCAATGGCTTTAATACCGGTTACATATAAGAACAGGTTCTGGTAGTTGGTAGAAATAAACCCTTCCATCTGCTGCGGCGACATACCGCCAAAAGGCTGAGATACATAAATAGCCGGCAGGTTCAGATCAGGGAAGATATCGATCTTGATATCGCGCATAGAGGAGATGCCGAAAAAAAGCAGACCTATCACAATTACAATGATGGCTATCGGTTTCTGTAAGGCGGCTTTGATCAGGTTCATGTATAGTGCGCTTGTATAATGGTCACAATTGGTTTAAAAATATATTCAGATCACCCGCAACAGCAGCTTTCAGTAACAGGGCCTGCCATACGCCATTGTAGGCCAGGTCCCGGTCTGTTTCCGCCCGGTTAATATTGTATAAGGCCTGGGCCAGATCGGCAATGTTAGACAAGCCGTTCTCGTACAGGGTGCTCTTTTGAAGGAAAGCGTCGCTGGCGGCTTTTACGCCCAGGGGCGCCTCATTGTATTTACGCATGGCATTCGTGAGCTGTACCTGGGCCAGCTGCAGCTGATGCGTGAGCCGGCTATGCACCAGGTTATACTCATTCTTTAAACCGGCGGTATTATAATCCTCGCGGGCTACCTGGGCACGGGTGCGTACCAGGTCCGTCACCGTCCAGGTAAGATTAAGGCCAAACAGGTAATTGGTACGGGTAGGTTTTGCGCCATCCCACCAGCCGCCGTTAAAATGTGCCTTATCTGCCGTATTAAGACCATAGTCCGGGTTAAAACCGGAGCCACGGGTCTGCAATACGCCCATCACGCTCAGGCGGGGCATCACATTACGGCTGATGAAACGGCGGTTGCTTTCACTCAGTAATATGCGGCTGTTATAGAATTGCAGTAAAGGTTGCTGTTTTAGAACGGAGTCGGTTGCAGGGGAGGGTTGCATCAGCTCCGGCGGTATCCGTGTTACAAAAAAGGTGTCCAGGGTAAATTGCTGGGGCGGTACATCCAGTACTTCTGCCAGTTTGTTATGCTGGGCGGCTTCATAGTTCTCTGCATCTATCAGGGACAGCCGCGCCTTGGATACCTCCGCATTGGCAATGCTGCTGTCTACCCCGGCATTAAGGCCATTCAGCGCCCGGCTTACGATCAGGCGTTGCAGGTCTTCTGCCCGCTCCAGGTTCGACTGCATGGAGTGGCTCAGCCGCTGGGCGGCCAGCAGGTTCAGATAGGCGCCGGCTATGCGGGTCTGGTGCTCGAATTTCTCCTGCTCCAGGTCCGCCGTATTAGTGGCATATTGTTGTTTGGCCAGGTCTACTTTTGCCTGTTTGCGGCCAAAGGTCACCAGGTCCCAGGAAATATTAGCCAGGTACACGCTGCCAAAAGCGGCGTTCCAGTTCTGCGAAGGCAGGGGCGGGCCGGAGGCGCTGGTGGTCAGACCGTTGATCCCCCACAGCGGGCCGTTCTGCCCGTTAATAGTGCCGTAAGTGTTCTGCGCATCCAGGTTCAGATTGGGCAGGTACTCTTTTTTGGTAACGCTGATATTAGCTTCCGCTGCCTTGGCGTAGTTTTCCCTGGCTTTGATGGACTGATAGTTGTTCAGCCCCATCTGCAGGGCCTCTGCCAAAGTAAGCACATGCGATTGCGCCCAGGCCGGCGTACCCAGACCGACGGCTGCCACACAGTATAAATAAACCTTTTTGCGGATGTTCATAAATTTTACGAGCGTAACCAAAGTTGATCAAACGGCAGTAACAAGCAGGTATAAGAAAGACGGGTGCACTGACATTAAACTCATTGTTCCGGTTAGGTATGCCATTGACTACAGACTTATTGTTTGCCGACTGATAGCTGCCAACGACTGCCAGCTAATAAGGACAGTGCGTTAAAACCATCGCAAAAATAACTGGCGTACCGGGTTCTTGTTTGGACAAAATAACCATAACCATGGATTATTTGAACATCACATCCCGGAAGTCCTGCGGAGCAATCCCGGCATGGTTTTTAAAGAAGCGGCTAAAGTAGGCAGGGTCTTCAAAGCCTAGCTCATAGCTGATCTCCTTCACACTTTTATGACTAAAGGATAATTTGCGTTTGGCCTCCAGCACCAGCCGGTCATGCAGCAGCTCCGTAACGGTCTTGCCCGTTTTTTCCCGGGTGATCTCATTCAGCCGTTTAGGCGTAAGCGCAAAAGCAGTGGCATAAAAAGTAACCTGGTGCTGTACACGGAAATTTTTCTCCAGCAGCTGCCGCAGGTGCACTACCCGTTCATCACCCCGTAGGGGTGCTATCGCCTTGGCGGCATTGCGCTTCTTCTCCCTTTCCGCATGCAGCAGGAAAGCGTTGAGATAATGTTTGATGATGCTCCGGTTGCTGCCGGTGCCATTCTTCTCACGGTACATGAGCTCCGTAAGCAATTGCAGGGCCGGCGCCGCCCGGTCGCTGATATAGATAGGCCCGTAGCCGGATGCCGTATCAAAAAGATGGGTAAAATCGTACAGGGTTTCCCGTTCCTGCTGGTTGCTGAAGTAGAACTGCTCCGTAAAAGTGATGGCATGGCCCTCCTTACGGCAATCCAGCAACTGATGCACCTGCCCGGGCTCCAGCAGGAACAGCATATTGTCTTCCAGCTCATAGGATACAAAATCCACTATATGCTGGCCACTGGCTTTGGTAAACCAGATAAGCTGGTAATGGTCATGGCGGTGTGGTAGCCGGGCCAGCTCACTGTTAAAGCTGCCCAGCGGGAAAATATTGAACTGCCCGGTAAAAGGTAAATGCTGATAAGGTATGTCAATATCTCTGCGTAGCATATCCTCCAAATGTACGGCAATCAGGGGCGCTTGGGTTGCCGCTCATACAATATAACAGTCGTTAACACTTCCCCATCACCCAGCCACCAGGTTACCTCACTTGCACTGCAACTGCTTAGCAACGTTACTGCAACTGCATGTAAACGTTACACCCTACCACCAAATGCCTCCTGGCACATTTCCCCTGGCACATCCCCTCCTTCACGCGCCCCGGCATTATCTCCCTACAGCCTCCCCCTCTCGCCTTACGTGCATACCGCGTTGCCGCCAGGTTCCTCAGTGGGGCCTTGGCTGGCGCGGTTTCCTACAGCCTGCCTGCCAAACGGCCAACCAGCGGCAGGCGCAGCCCCACAGAGGAACACTGCGGCATAGCCTATCTCCCCCCAAATAAGCGCCCGGCTCATCTCCCTACAGCCTCCCCCTCCAGCCGTAAGTGCATACCGCATTGCCGCCAGATTCCTCAGTGGGGCATTGGCTGGCGCGGTTCCTACAGCCTGCCTGCCAAACGGCCAACCAGCGGCAGGCGCAGCCCCACAGAGGAACACTGCGGCATAGCCTATCCCCATCCACATTAGCCCAGAGGAACACTGCCGGTATATCCCCATCCGCTGCATCCCCACATTACCACATCAGCACATTATCCTTTACCTTTGTGTCACTATGCAACTATATAGCCCATCTCTCACAGCATACAAACGGTTACCTACCCTCGAGGTAAAAGTTGGCGACCTCCTGATCGGCAACAACCACCCTATCCGTATTCAAACCATGACCACCACGGACACCATGGATACCGCCGGTACCGTGGCCCAGGCCATCCGCTGTATAGAAGCCGGCGCTGAGCTGGTGCGTATCACCGCCCCCAGCAAAAGCGAGGCAGAAAACCTGCTCCCCATTAAGAACGAACTGCGTAAAAGGGGCTATCATACCCCCCTTGTAGCCGATATACATTTTACGCCCAATGCAGCAGAAATTGCCGCCCGTATTGTAGAGAAAGTACGGGTGAACCCGGGCAACTATGTAGATAAAAAGAAATTCGAAACCCTGGTCTACACCGATGCGGAGTACCAGGAAGAAATAGAGCGTATCCGCCAGCGTTTCACCCCCCTGGTGAATATCTGCAAGGAATACGGTACCGCCATGCGTATAGGCACTAACCACGGCTCCCTCAGCGACCGTATCATGAGCCGCTACGGCGATACCCCCATGGGCATGGTAGAAAGCGCCATGGAGTTCCTCCGTATAGCAGAAAGCCTTAATTATCAAAACATTGTGCTGAGTATGAAGTCCAGCAACCCGCAGGTAATGGTACAAGCCTACCGCCTGCTGGTGCAAACCATGCAACAGGAGCTGGGCCACAGCTATCCCCTGCACCTGGGGGTAACAGAAGCCGGCGATGGTGAAGACGGCCGTATTAAATCCGCCATCGGCATAGGTACCCTCCTGGAAGACGGCGTAGGCGATACCATCCGCGTATCCCTCACAGAAGACCCGGAATTTGAGCTGCCCGTATGCCGCGACCTGGTGAAACGTTATACCAACCGCGAAGGCCACCAGCCCATCCCTCCCGTGGACAAGCTGCCTTACTCCCCTTTCGAATACAAACGCCGGGAAACCATTGCCGTAGACAACATCGGCGGCAAACAGGTACCCGTAGTGGTAGCAGACTTTGGCAAGATCAGCGGCATACAACCCGCAGACCTGCAAGCCATTGGTTACCAATATGATGAGCAAACAGACAAGTGGAATATTGCCGACCAGGCTGCAGACTACATCTTCTCAGAAGAGCTGCTGTCCTTTGCCCTGCCAGGCACCCTCAAAGTGCTTACCTGGTACGATACCTGGCGGCAGGCAACAGACAAGGACAAATATTTCCCCTACCTCACAATGGACCAGTACCTGCAGGAAGGAGAAAGATCCCCCGTGCTGAATGTAGTGGATGTTGACAGCAGCCAGCCCCTGCCGGCAACCTTCCTGCAAAAAGTAAAGGCCGATCCTACCGCAGTACTCTGCATCTGCGCCACCAACAATACCCACGCCATGCCGGAAGTACGGCGCATGCTCATGACCTTAATGGAGCAACAGGTAGCCAACCCGGTCATCCTGCTCAGCAGCAGCGCCCATACCAACCCGGACGACCGCCTGCTGCAATACGCCATTGAAACCGGCGCCTTGCTGCTGGATGGTTTTGGCGATGGTATAGGCCTGGGCATCAACTACAGCAACCAGCGCACTACCGCAGACCTGGCCCGCATAAACCCGGTAGCCTTTGGTATCCTCCAGGCCACCCGTACCCGTATCTCCAAAACTGAATATATCTCCTGCCCCTCCTGCGGCCGTACTTTATTTGACCTCCAGGAAACCACCGCTAAGATCCGCGCGGTAACCAACCACCTCAAGGGGGTTAAAATAGCCATAATGGGTTGCATCGTAAACGGCCCCGGCGAAATGGCCGATGCAGACTTTGGCTACGTAGGCAGCGGTGTAGGTAAGATCACCCTGTACAAGGGCAAGGAAGTAGTGAAACGCGCCCTCAACAGCGAAGTAGCCGTTACAGAGCTCATTAACCTGATCAAGGAAAGTGGCATGTGGGTAGAGCATAAGCTGGAAGACGCTAACGCTGCCGCAGCGGTGTAAGATGGCCATGCCCGGCGGGGCTCCTGGCTTGATGTCACATAGTCGGGGCGCCAATTACATTATCCATCAAAAATTCCGGCAAAGGGACCTTCACTAGGCTTGCTTTAGCTTGCTGGTTTTGACCTTGTTCCTTATACAAGATCAAGGCAGTACTGACACCCAGCGCGCCGGAAAGTCTTCCTTCATAATTAGAGCCAGGCAAGTTAGGAAAACGGTAGGTAACAACTTCTTAACCTATAAGGAGCCGGCAACGCCGGTAGCACCACAACGGCCACCCCGTCTCATTCCACCAGTCGCCTAAGCCCTACTTCCCCAAAAAGAAAATGCCCGCCTGGGGTCTGGCGGGCAATTCTGCTATAGCTATTTTTTGAGGTTAACAGGATGTTCAGAAAAATTTTCAACACATTGCATCAATAGTGTGGTGAAATCAGGGGTTAACGGCATCATTTATTGGACAATACAAAGGTACATTTACAATACCCTGCCTGACAAGCGTATTTCTACGCGTTTTTTAACGGAAAATACTTTTTATTGTGTATTTTACTCCCCTAAACGCATTTCATATGAAACGGTTCCTTACCGGAATATTGATCATGCTTTTAGGCGCCTCCATCACCATGGCACAAGCGCCGGCAGCCAGTAAACCGAAAACAAAAACGGAGAAAACAGCCACCAGCACCGGACCTCTGAAGAAAGACGGCTCGCCCGACAAGCGGTTCAAAGCCAACAAAACATCCGCTACAGAAGGTCCTAAAAAGAAAGACGGCACCCTCGATATGCGCTACAAAGCCAACAAGGATGCCGGCAAAAAGAAAAGCTAAGCGTATTATTGGTTTAAAACTGTTATCATAAAGGGGTTTCTTCGGAGGCCCCTTTTTTTTGTAATTTCATTTCATGCTTGACTTCAGACTAAAGGTCTTCTATACCGTGGCAAAACGTTTAAGCTTTACCAAGGCGGCAGAAGAGCTGTTTATTTCACAACCGGCCGTTACCAAACATATCCATGAACTGGAGCAGCAACTGGGTATGGCCCTGTTTGAGCGTATTGGTAATAAGATCACCATTACGCCCGCCGGTAATATCGTTATGCACTATGCGGATGAGATCTTTACCAGCTACCGCAACCTGGAGTACGACATCAACCAACTGAAACATGAACGGGGCGGCCGCCTGCAGATAGGCGCCAGCACCACCATCGCGCAATACTTCATTCCTCCGCTGCTGGCCCGCTTTAACCAGCGCTACCCGGAGGTCAGGACCTCCCTCGTCAGCGGCAATACAGAACAGATAGAGCAGGCCATCCTGGAAAAGAATATACAGCTGGGCATTATTGAGGGCAGCTCCCGTAACCCGCAATTAAAGTATGTGGAGTTTGCAAAGGATGAGATAGCGCTCATCGGCAATGTACAATACCCATATGGCGCAGGCGATATCCTTACCGCGGCGGAACTGGCGGCCATTCCCTTACTGGTACGCGAGCATGGCTCCGGCACCCTGGAAGTGATCATAGAAGAGCTTTCCCGCTTACACCTCAAATTAACGGACCTGAGTATTGCCATGTACATGAGCAGCACAGAAAGTATGAAATCTTACCTGCACCACGCGCCGGTAGCGGCCTTCCTGTCACTGCAGGCCGTACAGCGGGAGCTGGAGGCCGGGGAGTTCAAG
Organism: Chitinophaga agrisoli; assembly: GCF_008386695.1. GTDB lineage: Bacteria > Bacteroidota > Bacteroidia > Chitinophagales > Chitinophagaceae > Chitinophaga > Chitinophaga agrisoli. Next base: position 1,002,723 of record NZ_VUOC01000001.1, on the reverse strand, counting down.
ATCTTACCCGTAAAAGACTTCAAACTGGTGCGGCAGTTCCAGTTCATTCACCTGCAGGGCCAGCAGGATAAGCTGTCCCAGTTGTTCATGCGTTTTGCCGGCAAGGAGATCAAAGGAGAAAAGGCGGCGGAAAAATAGGCCCTGCCCCTACCATGCCCGCCCCGATAACCATACATATAGATCAGCTATCGATAATAAACCAGCTACCCACATAAAAAAGGAGGCAGCACCATTTTCATGATGCTGCCTCCTCTTATCTCTTATCGGCAAAAATTATCTGCTGCGTTGTAACGTATATACGATAAATGCGCTGTTCCCTTCAAAAGTTACCGGCGCTCTCCAAACCATATTATTACCATCCGCAGAGCTCAGCTCTACACGGTAACCATCCGTTACATCCTTAGCCTTTACCCCTTCTGCCAGCTTCTTGAACTGGAACATGCTGGAACCGGCCTGTTTGTACAATGACCACATAATAGGCTGGGAAACAGTAGTACAACCATCAGATGTGGAAGACAAAGTATACGATCCCTTACCGTTGGATGGCAGGGACCAGCTGCTGCCTTTAAAGCAGTTATAAGAGGCCTCGTCAAATACGGTTACCTTGCTGTTAGCAGGTATCCCTTCAAACTGGATATCCGTTACGATCCAGTTACCCTGTACGCTGCCTTTTGAAATACTTTGTGTGGCGGCGCCGGAAGAGCTGGCGCAGGATACGGCAAACAATGATGCGGCTATAAGGCACAATGTTGCAAGGGCAAGATTTTTCATCTTCATCTGTTATGATTTAATTTAAATGCGTGTCTGTAGATGAGCAAAAAAGCAAGAAATATACCAATTAAACATCCCTGCGGGTCATTTTGTTGAGGGAGCCAACTGGCTGGCTGGATAAGCACGGAGCAGCCTTTCCTCCATTTCATGGTATTTCCGGTAAAAATAGATATTACTGGCCAGCAGGGCCATCATCACCACACACATGGCTATCACAATACAACGCCACCAGATGCTTACCTGTATATACCGGTGCTGAGGCGGCTCCTGCAGGTTTATGACCGTATAATTAGCCTGGTGGCGGTTACGGCGCCCGCGCTGCTGCTCTTCCATCACTTCCCAATGCACCCGCCGGCTCAGCTGGTTCCATACCTCCGCTGGTGGCGGTACCGCCCCATCCAGCGCGGCCTGCTCCAGCCGGTAGGCCACTACAGATATCTCAGACTCCAGCTCCGGGTAGTCATACCGCATCTGCTCCAGCATAGCCTGCTCTTCAGCGGTAGCCAATCCCAACAGGCAACATTCAATTGCCCCACTGTCTATATATGTCTTGAGTGTCAATTTAATGCGTATATATACGGCCAAAAAATGAAGCTATTTGCAGCCGCCATTCACATCAATCCCTATGTAATATACGTGATAAAGGCTGTAACCGTTTCTATTGGATAACAAAAATACATTATTTGTTTACCGGATACCGGCATCTATTCCCCCGATAGAAAAAATTTATACCTCGATGCAATATTTAACACACGGCATCGGCATCAAAACGGTAGCTTTATGTTATCATTAACGATGTTCGTGGTCCCCGGTACGGGCGTCGTTATTGTTTCCTTCCAATTACCTGCTGAACAACTGTTCCTTTTCACCACTGTTATTACGGATACACGCTGCTGCGTTGATCACTCAGCTGCCGTTATCTTACCTATCTGCAACTGCTTTAACTGTAACCAGTGAACAAACCTGTAAAACCGATGGGTTATGAGAGCACTATTGACAGGATTGCTGTTGTTGATAACAACTATTAGAGCCAGCAGCCAGGTTATTACTACGGCAGATAGTATACGCCGCGTGCTGCGCATATACGAAGACAATGACTTTATGAACATTCGTGGCAAGGGCACGGATGAGTCCTACACAAATGGCACCCGGGCAGATTATTTCTACCAGAAGAAACGCCCTTCCCGCTTTCTGGATAAATGGCTGTTGCCGCGTACCGGTATCAACGCCATCAATACTTATCACTGGAGCCTCATGCAGGTAATGATCACCCCAAAAGATATCGGGGAGGCCAAATACATCCCGGATGATTATTCGTACTCCGGCGCACTGTACCTGAGCCATGGCCTCGATTCTTATGACCCCGTCAGGAAATTCAGCCTGCAGTCAGAACTGGTGATGGGCGTAATGGGGCCCTGGTCCCTGGCCAGGGAGGCCCAAACCTGGATTCACAGCATAGCCGGTTTCCAGCAGCCCATGGGCTGGGATAACCAGCTGCCCAACGCTCCCCTGCTTAATTATAACTTCACTTATGAGCGGATGGTCTGGCAACCGGGCAATGCCATGGAGCTCATAGCGGGCGCCAGCGGCTATGCCGGTACCATGCTGGATGGTGGCGCTATACATACCACCCTGCGCATTGGGCATATGAATCCTTATTTTGGTATAAAACGCGGCAGCGCCCAACGGGAAAAGAAGTTCCAGGCTTATTTTTTTATGCGCCCTACCGTAGAGTATACCTGGTACAACGCCCTGCTGGAAGGCGGCCTTTTCAGCTGGAACGATAGCGGTTTCGAAGTACGGAAATCCTTTAACAAAGCCACCCTCATTCCCTGGAATACCCGTATAGATTACGGCGTTACCCTGGCCTTCCGCCGCTTTATGATCGCCTGCTCACAAAAAACCCAAAGCGCCTCCCTCAAGGGTACACGTCAGCACGAAGTAGGTAATATTTCGCTCTACCTCCTGCTGTGAGCGGGAATACGTCACTAGCATATAAAGCATCTGCATCCGCCGCAACCAAAGAAGATCTGCCGCCAGGGCCCACTCTTCCCCGCGCCGCCTCCACGCTCCCTCATTCCCGTGATTAGCTTAACTTTACCTTTTGTTCCAAATTATGAGCTTATCCCGCGAATCACAACAATACCAGCAACGTTTCCAGGATGTATACCACGGCCTGAACGAACGCCAGCGCCTGGCTGTCGATAACACGGAAGGCCCCGTAATGGTAATAGCCGGTCCGGGTACAGGTAAGACCCAGATCCTGGCTTCCCGTATTGGCAAGATCTTACGGGATACCGATTTCCTGCCGCAGAACATACTGTGCCTCACCTATACGGATGCAGGCACCGTAGCTATGCGTAAACGTTTAACAGACTTCATTGGCCCGGATGCTTACCGGGTAAACATACATACCTTCCACTCCTTCTGTAATGAGGTCATTCAGGACAACCTGGCCCTCTTTGAAAAGAACACGCTGGATGCCATTTCCGAACTGGAAAAGATCCAGCTGCTCAAAAAGCTGATAGACGGTTTTAGCAAAGACAATCCGCTGAAACGCTACCGCGGGGATGTGTATTTTGACATGAAGAACCTGGCCTCCCTGTTCTCCACCATGAAACGGGAAGGGTGGACAGTAGCATACATCCGGGACCGTATCAAAGCCTATATGGATAGCCTCCCGGAACGGGACGAATACATCTGCAAACGCGCTACCAAAAACTTTAAGAAAGGTGATATCCGTACCGATAAGATAGCCGTAGAAGCAGAAAAAATGGACCGCCTGCAGGCCGCTGTAGAACAGTTTGATGTATTCCAGGCCATGATGCAGGCCGCCAACCGCTACGATTTTGATGATATGATCAACTGGGTGATCCGTGCCTTTGAGCAGCACCCTAACCTGCTGGCAGACTATAAAGAACGTTATCAGTATATATTGGTGGATGAGTACCAGGATACCAGCGGTACCCAGAACAAACTGATACAACTGCTCATCCAGGGCGAAGAACTGCCCAACATCTTCGTAGTAGGCGATGATGACCAGAGTATCTACCGTTTCCAGGGCGCCAACATCGAGAACATGGAGCAGTACGCCGGCAGCTTTGCAGAAACACTGCTGACAGTAGTCCTCACGCAGAACTACCGCTCCGTGCAGAACATCCTCAATGTGGCCATGACCCTCATAGACAACAATGGGGCCTCCCGCCTGGTAAACCAGCTGCCTGGACTTAGCAAAGATCTCACCGCCAGCAACAGCAAGCTTATTCCGCTGGATATTCCGCCGGTAATATCCCGCTACAACACCCCCCGCGAAGAAATGGCCGGTATTACCCTGGCCGTTACCCGCCTGCTGGAGGAAGGAGTGATGCCCGGTAAGATCGCTGTCATCTACCGGGAAAATAAATATGGCGAAGAGCTGGCGCAGTACTTCCGCCTCAAAGGCCTGCCCGTTTATTCCAAACGGAACATCAACCTGTTTGAGGTGCCTTTTGCCCGCAAAGTATTGACCCTGCTGCGTTACGTGGCACGGGAACTGGATACGCCCTATAGCGGCGATGACCTGCTCTTCTCCATCCTCCATTACGATTTTTATAATATCCCGCCCATAGAAGTGGCCAAGGTGAGCATACGTGTATCCGAAAAAGGCTACGAAGAAAAGACCTCCCTGCGCCAATACCTGCAGGACTGGCAAAAGACCCGCAACCTCACCCTGTTTACAGAGGCCCCGGATGTAGCCATGATGAACGTAGGCCGCATGGTGGAAAAATGGATCAGCGATGCGCAGAACGTAACGCTGCAAAACCTGTTTGCCAATATCATCAACGAAGGCGGCGTACTGTCCCATATCATGCAATCGCCGGAAAAGATCTGGCTCATGAAGGTATTACAGGCGCTGTTTGATTTCATCAAAGAAGAAACGCACCGCAATCCAGACCTGGACGTGACCGCCCTCATGGATATGATCGCCCTCATGGAAAGCAACGGCATCCCCCTGCCCCTGGTACAGGTGGCCGGCAATGATAAAGGCATTAACCTGATCACCGCCCATGGCTCCAAAGGCCTTGAGTTTGAACATGTGTTCGTAGCCAGCACCAACTCCCATCTCTGGGAGAAAAAACGGAAGAACAGCAGCGGCTTCTCCTTCCCGGATACGGTGTTCGTTACCCAAAGTACCTCTACAGACGAGCAGGAGCTGCGGCGCCTGTTCTACGTAGCCATTACCCGGGCAGAGAAACACCTGCATATCAGCTACCCGGAGTTCAAACACGATGGTAAACCACTGGAACCCAGCCTGTTCATTACAGAGATCCTGGAACATCATATATTACCGGAAGCCAAAATCGAAATGCCGGAGGATGCGCTTTTCGAATTCGAGCTCCTGAACTTTACCAAAGGCCAGGCTCCGGAAATAGCCCGGGTAGACCAGCAGTTCATCGATAATATGCTCGCCGGTTTTGTGATGAACGTAACAGCGCTGAACAATTACCTGGACTGCCCCCTGGGTTTCTTTTATAAAAACCTGGTACGCGTGCCCACCGGCCGCTCAGAGAATACGGAATTTGGCTCCGCCGTACACTATGCGCTGGAAAAGCTGTTTGTGAAAATGCAGGAGAACGGCCAGAACACTTTCCCCTCCCGGGAAGAGTTTATCCGCGATTTTTCCTGGAGCATGCGCCGTAACCGGGAATCCTTTGCCAAAGAGGCTTTTGACCGTCGTATGGAATACGGCCGCGACATCCTGGCCCAGTACTACGATACGTATATCAATACCTGGCCCCGTATCGTAAGCGTAGAGCGTAACATCCGCAACGTAGTGGTAAGCGGCGTGCCCATAAAAGGCAAAGTGGACAAGCTGGAATTTGACGGCAGCGAGGTAAATGTGGTGGACTACAAGACTGGCGACTACGAAAAAACGATCGGCGTCTACCACAAATTCGACCGCCCCAATGAGCGCAACCCAGATGGCGGCGACTACTGGCGGCAGGCCGTTTTCTACAAGATCCTGCTGGATAACTACCGGCAAAAGAACTGGAAAGTGGTCAGCACAGAATTCGATTTTATAGAGCCCAACAAACAAAAACAGTATCATAAACAGAAAGTTACCATCACCCCGGAAGATGTAACCACTGTTACTCAGCAGATTGTGACCACCTGGGCCAAAATACAGAACAAGGAATTTTACATCGGCTGCGGTAAACCGGATTGCCCCTGGTGCAATTTTGTAAAGGACAATAAACTGCACGTGGCTCTCCACGACCTGGAAGAGGAAGAGGTAACGGGAGAATAGGAAAAGTAAGGCCCGAAAGCACTAAGTTTGTAAAATTTATCAGATATCATAAGGACTAAGAACAGCATTAACTAAGATACAATGACTCAACGTTTCCGGAGCTGGGCATGCTTACTGATCGTATTCGTATTCACTTCCGTCTTTCTTTCGCGCTGCGCTAATATAGTGCCTCCGGGTGGCGGTCCCAGGGATACCGTGCCGCCTGTGCTGGTAACGGTAGACCCGCCGGATTCTACCCTGCATTTTAAGGCCCACCGGGTGCGGTTCACTTTCAGCGAATATGTGGAGCTGGATAATATATTCGATAAGATGATCGTATCCCCAACCCTCAAACGTGTACCTACCGTTACATCCAAGCTGCGTACCGTTACCATGGAGGTAAAGGATACGCTGGCCCCCAATACCACTTACACCTTCAATTTTGGAGACGCCATCAAGGATGTGAACGAGCGTAACCCCATCGAGGACTTCGCCTACGTGGTATCCACCGGCAGCTACCTGGATTCCCTGCAGGTAAAAGGCCGCACCATCGATGCGGAAACGGGTAAGATAGATAGTAGCGTATCCGTACTGCTGTACCGCAATACCTTCGACTCCGTGGTATCTAAGGAAAAACCCGTGTACTACGCGCGCTCCAAAGGCAATGGTAACTTCTGGTTCAAGAACCTGGCCCCGGGCGATTATAAGCTCTTCGCCATCAAAGAAGAAGACCGCGACCTGCAATATACCCAGCCCACTGCGGAGCTCATCGCCTTCGAAGATAGCCTCATCCACCTCCGGGAAGACAACATAAAGGACCTCACCATGCTGCTCTTTATAGAAAAGGATAGCACCATGAAAGCTCCTCCTGACGATCAGGCCCTGCCCCCGGAAGAGCCTTCCCAGGAAGACAAGGATAAGGAAGAAGAAAAGAAGAAAAAGACCCGCCTGCAGGTAAATCCCACGCTCGACCAAAACGAGCAGGACCTGGATACGCCGCTGGTGCTCACTTTCAACGTACCAATCAGGACCCTTGACAGTACCCAGATCCACCTGGCAGAGGATACCATCCTTACGCCGGTAAACTTTACCTCCGCTTTTGACTCTACCCGTACCCGCTTATTACTCACCTATAAATGGAAAGAAGGTACGCCCTACCGCCTGATCTTTGATAAAACAGCTGCCACAGATACGCTCAACCATCAGCTAACCAAGCCGGATACCATTGGTTTTACCGTTAAAAAGCGCTCAGACTATGGAAAGATCTTCTTTAAGCTAAGCGTGAGCGATAGCTCCCGTACCGCCCTGAAGATCGATAGCAGTACGCACTTTGTAGTACAGCTGGTAAAGGAAAAGGACGTAAAATATTGGGGCACGGTCGTAAATGGCGCCTGGACCAAAGAGCTCATCATCCCCGGAGAATACGAGATCCGTATCCTGCTTGATCAGAACAACAACGGCAAATGGGACCGCGGCGTCTACTACGGCAAGCCCAAAAAACAACCGGAAAGGGTCGTAAGCTTCCCGGATAAAAAGAACATCAAGGCCAACTGGGGCGTTAAGGAGGATCTGACGCTGTAGCTATTGGCATTTAGCCACTAGCTTTTAGCTATAACCGTTAGCAATTGGCCATTAGCTTTTAGCTATAGTCCAATTGCTAAGCCCTCGCCAGAACGCCGGCAGCAACCCAAACACGAACAGCTTTTGGCCAATATCAGCAGCGCTGCATACCCGGCTAATGCCTGCAGCCAACTGCCAAAAGCTAACCGCTAACCGCTATCTTTGTATCATGATCTTTTCCTCCGCCCTGATTGAAACTGCGGTAAATGAATTTGCCAGGATGCCGGGTATAGGCAAAAAAACAGCCTTACGGCTGGTATTACACCTGCTCAAACAGGAACCTGCCCAGGTGCAGCAATTCAGTGATGCCATTGCCCGTATGCGCCAGCAGATCAAGTTCTGCAAACAATGCCACAACGTATCTGATGAAGATATATGCAGTATCTGCGCCAGCCACACCCGTAATAAGGACATAGTATGCGTGGTAGAGAACATCCGTGACGTAATGGCCATCGAAAATACCCAGCAGTACAATGGATTATATCATGTGCTGGGTGGTATCATCTCCCCTATTGACGGTATAGGCCCGGACCAGCTGAACATCCACTCCCTCGTAGAGCGTGTACAGCAGCAAGGCACTGCCGAAGTGATCATGGCCCTTAGCCCCACCATCGAAGGGGATACCACCATCTACTACCTCTCCAAAAAGCTAAAGGATTACCCGGTAAAAGTTACCACCATTGCACGCGGCATCGCCTTTGGCGGCGAACTGGAATACGCAGATGAAATGACCCTCGCCAGGTCTATCACCAACCGCCTGCCATTGGAAAATTACATGCAGAAGTAGATATAACCAAGTAGCTATAACAAGGCTCATTATCACCCGTAGTGGCAGCATTACACACATCGGCAAACTATAACGCACAGAAGCCAATGCAGTACAATACAATACAATACAATACCAACTATTTTCCATTAGGAAACTGCCTGCAATAATATAAAAACTGCATCCCTCCCCTAAGGAACGATGCATAAAAAAATACAGGTGCTTAATAGCACCCGTTTGTGTTTAACCTGTAATTCCACGTTATGAAAAAGGCACTCAGCGGGGCTTCCCAGCCTCCGCTGATAATTCGCTGGGTAATTCGCTAGACAATTCGCTGGGTAATTCGTTATCGGTTGGTTCACTCCCATCATTGGCAGCCATTTCCTGTAGTTTACGCCACTGCGCCATTTCATACTTATTCAGGAAACACACTTTAAATACCTCCGGCTGTTGATTATCCTCAAACGGTATTGGTTGCAGCCCCAGCCTCGCCAGGTGCTGCTGTAAGCTATGGATATGCTTTGCGATGCTCATGGCTGGATTTTAAGTACAATAGAAAAAGCTAAATGGTGGTATTTTACTCCTAACGGCAGCACATACAACAGGAAAGTACGTGGCCTGCAGAGCAATGGGTATTGGTGGCTACCTCACAATTTTGCAGATATTTACTGTATTCGATTTTCATGATTTACCTATAACGCAGCCTTGCCGCCTATTACCCTACAAATATAGTAGACTATTAAGACTAAACAAAATTTTTACACTTTTTTCTAGAAACCACCCGCCGCCGCAGCCCACAATGGATCGCCACGAACAACCACAAACGATCGTAAACCATCTCAGATCATCTAAGATCATCGCAAACCATCGCAGACCATCGCAGACCATTACCCACACCGCTTCAGTTCCGCATGGCTCCCCAGACCTGCACTGCCTAATCTACATTGTATTTACGTCTCTCCTCTCCAGCCTCCCACTCCAGCCTGACGTGCATATCGCATTGCCGGCAGGTTCCGGGGTGGGGCCTTGGCTGGCGCGGGTTCCAACGGCCTACTTCCAAAACGAACAACCAGCGGCAGGCGCAGCCCCACAGAGGAACACTGCCGGCATAGCATATTCCCCCTCTCTCTGGCAGAACCTGCATACCGCATTGCCAGCAGCTTCCGGGGCGGGGCCTTGGCTGGCGCGGCTCCTACAGCCTACCTCCAAAACGAACAACCAGCGGCAGGCGCAGCCCCACAGAGGAACACTGCCGGCATAGCATTCTCAAAAGCCCTTCACCCCAGGAGAATCCCAAATACCCCCCGCCAAACCCAAATCTCACTTTTCTCTCCAGACTTTACTATCTTTGCCAAATGCAGTTGGGTGGATTTGTTTATTGTTCGACCCTCCCGCAACTAACCTAAGTTAAACCGTAACTAATAAACATTCAAGCCAATGAAATCTTTGCAACAATGCGCCGCAGAGCGCATCCTGATCATCGATGGTGCAATGGGCACCATGATCCAACGTTATAATCTCCAGGAAGCAGACTACCGGGGAGAACGCTTTAAAGACCATCACAGCGATGTAAAAGGCAATAACGACCTCCTCAACCTTACCCAGCCACAAATTATAGAAGCCATCCACAAATCCTACCTGGATGCCGGCGCGGATATCATTGAGACCAATACCTTTAGCAGCACCTCCATTGCCATGGCAGATTACGACATGCAACACCTCGCCTATGAGCTCAACGTTGCTGCCGCCTCCATCGCTAAAAAAGCTGCCGCTGAATACACCGCACAAAACCCGGATAAACCCAGGTTCGTAGCCGGTGCTATTGGCCCGCTCAATAAAACGCTGTCCTTGTCGCCGGATGTGAATAACCCGGGCTTCCGCTCCGTTAGCTTTGACGAAGTAGCCGCTGCTTATACGGAACAGATAAAAGGCCTGGTAGATGGCGGGGTAGACATATTACTGATAGAGACCATCTTTGATACGCTCAACTCCAAGGCCGCGATCTACGCTATTAAGCAGTATTTCCGGTCCATTGGCCAGCCAGAGCTGCCCATCATGATCTCCGGTACTATCACGGACGCTTCCGGCAGAACCCTCAGCGGACAAACCCTGGAAGCCTTCTATATCTCCGTTATGCATGCCAACCCCTTCTCTATAGGGTTGAACTGCGCGCTGGGCGGCCAGCAAATGCGCCCGCATATAGAAGAGCTGTCACAGATAGCCTCCTGTTTTGTGAGCTGCTATCCCAATGCCGGCCTGCCAAACGCTTTTGGCGAGTATGATGAGCAACCGGAAGATACTGCCCACATCATCGAAGACTTTGCCAAAGAAGGTTTTGTAAACATCGTAGGCGGCTGCTGCGGCACCACGCCGGATCATATACAGCATATAGCGGAGCATGTGAAAACGCTGAAGCCCCGCCCCCTGCCCAAGGTAGAGCCTACCCTGGCATAAACATAAGTAACGACAATGAGTGCAACTATTACGAACAACGATACTTTGAACGGTACCCTGGTCATCAAACCTTATCTGCGCCTCAGCGGCCTGGAGCCCTTGGTAGTAAGGCCAGAGACCAATTTCATTAATATTGGGGAACGTACCAACGTAACCGGCTCCAAGAAATTCGCCCGCCTTATACGGGAAGGCCTGTACGAGGAAGCCCTGTCCGTAGCCCGCCAACAGGTGGAAAGCGGCGCCCAGGTACTGGACGTGAACATGGATGATGCCCTGCTGGATGGCGAAAAAGCCATGACCACCTTCCTGAACCTGCTGGCCGCAGAACCGGATATCTCCAAGATCCCTATCATGATAGACTCCAGTAAGTTCAGCATTATTGAAGCCGGTCTTAAATGTATACAGGGCAAATGTATCGTTAACTCTATCAGCTTAAAGGAAGGCGAAGAAAAGTTCATAGAGCAGGCCTTCATCTGCAAAAGCTTTGGCGCCGCTGTGGTAGTAATGGCTTTCGATGAGCACGGACAGGCAGATACATTGGAAAAGAAGGTATCCTTCAGCCACCGCGCCTATAAGATCCTCACAGAGCAGGTAGGCTTCGACCCGCAGGACATCATCTTCGACCCTAACATCTTTGCTATTGCCACCGGCATAGAAGAACATAATAACTATGCGGTAGACTTCATAGAAGCTACCCGTCAGATAAAACAGCTGATGCCGCTGACCCGCGTAAGCGGCGGCGTTAGTAACATCTCCTTCTCTTTCCGCGGTAACGATGTGGTGCGTGAGGCTATGCACTCCGTATTCCTGCTCTATGCCATCAAAGCCGGCATGGACATGGGCATCGTAAACGCGGGCATGATCCAGATCTATGACGAGATAGAGCCTCAGCTGCGCGAGCTTTGCGAAGACGCAGTCCTCAACCGCCGGGACGATGCCACAGAAAGGCTCATCCAGTTTGCCGAGACCGTCAAGGCCAAAGGCAAGGTCATCGAAAAAGATGAGAGCTGGCGTAACGGCACCGTACAGGAGCGCCTGAGCCATGCCCTGGTAAACGGTATTACAGACTATATCGAAGCAGACACAGAAGAGGCCCGGCAGCTCTACGCACGCCCCCTGGAAGTGATAGAAGGCCCCTTGATGGACGGTATGAACATCGTAGGCGACCTGTTTGGCAGCGGCAAAATGTTCCTGCCCCAGGTAGTAAAAAGCGCCCGTGTAATGAAAAAGTCCGTGGCCGTGCTCACTCCTTTTATAGAAGAAGAGAAAAAACTGCTGGTAGCACAGAACGGCGGACAAATAAAATCTGCCGGTAAGATCCTCCTGGCTACCGTAAAAGGCGATGTGCACGATATAGGCAAGAACATCGTAGGCGTAGTATTAGGCTGTAACGGCTATGATGTAATAGACATGGGCGTAATGGTGCCGGCAGATAAGATCCTGCAAACCGCCCGCGAAGAACAGGTAGATATCATCGGCCTCAGTGGCCTTATCACCCCCAGCCTGGACGAAATGGTGCACGTAGCCCGCGAGCTCAAACGCCAGCAGTTCGATATCCCGCTGCTGATAGGCGGCGCTACCACTTCCCGTACCCATACGGCGGTAAAGATCGCGCCGGAATATGAGCACGGCGTGGTGCACGTACTGGATGCTTCCCGTAGCGTAACCGTTACCGGCAGCCTCCTGAACAAAGCCCTTAAAAAGAACTTCCTGGTAGATGTACAACAGGAATATCACAAACTCAATGAAGGCTTCCGCAACAAACGGCCGGTAAAACAATACCTGCCCATTGCAGAAGCCCAGGCCAATAAAACGCCTATCGACTGGAAAAGCTTTACCCCGGTAACGCCCCGCAAACTGGGCGTACAGGTATTTGAAGACTATGATCTGGGCGAGATTGCCCGTTATATCGACTGGCAACCCTTCTTTATCGCATGGGAACTGCATGGCAAATTTCCCCAGATCCTGAAGGATGAGGTAGTAGGCCAGGAAGCCACCCGCCTCTATAACGATGCCCAGGCCATGCTGCAGCGCATTGTTAAAGAAAAATGGCTGCATGCAAAAGCTGCCGTAGGCCTGTTTAAGGCTAACCGTGTAGGGCCAGACAGTCTGCAGATCACCCCTGCGGATGGCAGCGCGCCCGTACAGCTGGAGTTCCTGCGTCAGCAAATTAAAAAGGCCCCCGGCCAGCCCAACCTTTCGCTGGCGGATTTTATAGCCCCCGCAGAAACCGGTTTACAGGACTATATGGGCGCCTTTGCCGTAACCACTGGTGGCGGCATCGAAGCCTGGCTGGAGAAGTTCAAGGCAGACCATGACGACTATAGCAGCATTATGCTAAAAGCACTGGCAGACCGTATGGTGGAAGCCTTTGCAGAGGTTATGCACGAGCGCGTGCGTAAAGAATGGTGGGGTTACGCCAGTGAAGAGCACCTCAGCAATGACGAGCTGATAAAAGAAGCTTACTCCGGTATACGCCCCGCGCCAGGTTATCCTGCCTGTCCGGAGCACACGGAGAAATATAAACTGTTCGACCTGCTGGATGCTACCAAACATACCGGCATCACCCTTACAGAATCCCTTGCCATGTACCCCGCCGCCAGCGTTAGTGGCTGGTATTTTGCCCACCCGGACAGCAAGTACTTTGGCCTCGGTAAAATAGAAAAAGACCAGGTAGCCGATTACGCCAGCCGCAAAGGCTGGACCATAGAAGAGGCTGAAAAGTGGCTGCGGCCCAACCTGGAATATGATATGTAAATAACAGCTAAGTGCTAAAGGCTAAAAGCTTAAAAATGCGAATCGTCACCTATAACGTAAATGGCATACGTTCCGCCATCAGCAAAGGTTTTATAGATTGGCTCCAGACAAACCCCGCAGATATCATCTGCCTGCAGGAAACCAAAGCCGTAAAAGATAATGTGGATTACCGCCAGTTTGAACAGCTGGGTTATGATCACTACTGGTACTCCGCCCAGAAGAAAGGTTATAGCGGCGTAGCCGTACTTACCAAGATAAAGCCGGACTTTGTGCAATATGGCAATGGCTTCATGCAAAGCGATGCGGAAGGCCGTGTTATACGCCTCGATTTTGGGGATACCACCCTTATCAATGCCTACTTCCCCTCCGGTACCAGCGGCGATGAGCGCCAGACCTATAAATACCAGTGGCTGGAAGAATTCTTAGGCTATCTTGACCAACTGCGGCAAACCCGCCCTAATATCATCGTTTGCGGCGATTATAACATCTGTCATAAACCCATTGACATACATGATCCCGTAGGCAATAAGAAGAATTCCGGCTTCCTACCGGAAGAACGCGCCTGGATGGATAAGCTCTTCGAAGGCGGTTTTACGGATACTTTCCGGCATTTTAACCCGGATCCGCATCATTACAGCTGGTGGAGCGCCCGGTTCCCTACCGTTAGGGCCAATAATAAAGGCTGGCGTATCGATTATATAAATGTAAGCGACCCGCTCAAAAACCGCCTAAAACAGGCCGCTATATGGCCGGATGTGAAGCACTCCGATCATTGTCCGGTATTCCTGGAACTAACCCCTGCGCTGGTATGATCGTCTATAACGTAACCACCAAGATCACCAACAACATCCATGAACGCTGGCTGCAGTGGACCAAGGAGGAGCATATCCCGGAGGTCATGCGCACCGGCCTGTTCCACGATTACCGCATCTGCCGCCTGCTGGAACAAGACGACCAGGAAGGCCCTACCTATACCATACAATACGCTACAGACACCCTCGAAAACTATCATACCTACCTGCAGGAGCATGCTCCGCAGCTCCGGCAAAAGGCCTATGAGCGCTTTGGGAACCAGTTTGTGGCCTTCCGGACCGTTATGCAGGTGGTATAAGCCGTCCAATTTATCCACATGAAATCCACTGTTTTCAAGGGATTAGCCCCCTTATACAATACCAACGGGAATCCTACGTTTATTAGATGAACATTACCAAATGCCCTGTGGTGGCTGATTTAGATAAAGGCAGGGGCCAAAGCTGCCCCTTCCGGTGAAGAGCCCAATCAGCTGTAACCGTTACCAGTAGCCCCTTACAGCCGATAAAAATTTGGCTATAAAGGCGGTAAAAAATTTGGTAATCTGATAAAACGCGCTATATTTGCTCACATCAAACATTTATTTCACTAGTTAAATCTTACTAACTATGAACAAAGCCGAATTAATCGACAAGCTGGCGAAAGATGCCGCCATCACTAAGACCCAAGCTAACGAAGCTCTGGACTCTTTTACCAAAGCTGTTGCTGATACACTGAAAAAAGGTGGTAAAGTAACCCTGGTTGGTTTCGGTACTTTCTCCGTTTCTAAGCGTGCTGCTCGTAACGGTAGAAACCCCCAGACTGGCCAGATCATCAAGATCAAAGCTAAAAAAGTTGCTAAGTTCAAAGCTGGTAAAGCACTGTCTGACAAGCTCTAATCAGTTAGCACACCTTATTCAAGCAAGGAACAATTATGTTTCTTGCTTTTTTTTTGCCCGGCCCAGGTTAGCAGGAGTTCGCTGAATTGCGTAATTTGCGCCCGGATAAGCAGCCACAAGCTGCAGATTTTTTAACGCTAAATTCTTATCACTATGGGTAGAGGAGATATCAAAACCAAAAGAGGCAAGATCTCTAACAAATCCTTCGGCAAAGCAAGACCTGCCAAAACAAGGAAAACTGCTGCTAAAGCAGAAAAGAAAGCCTAATCACAGGCTAAAAGCAAAAAAGAAAAAAGAAAAAATTAAGAGGCGCGATGACACACCGTCTATTTGTTTTTCTCTTTTTTCTTTTTTCGTTTTATCCCCTCACGGCGCCAACCGCTCTATCTTCCAATCGCCATCCGCATCTAACCTATACTGCACCCTATCATGCAGCCTGTTACTCCGCCCCTGCCAAAATTCCATCAACACCGGCCGCACAATATACCCGCCCCAGTAATCCGGCCGCTCAGGATGCTCCAGCACATACTTAGCCGCCACTATATTCACCTGTTCCTCCAAAAAACTCCTATGCGGGATCACCCTGCTTTGCGGTGATGCAATAGCCGCAATACGGCTGCCTGCCGGGCGGGAATGATAATATTCATCACTAATCGCAGCAGGCGCCTTACTAACTACCCCCTCTATACGTACTTGCCGCTCCAGCTCCTGCCAGAAGAACAGCAGGCTCACATGCGGGTTGGTCTCCATCTCCTGCCCTTTACGGCTTTCGTAGTTGGTGAAGAAGATAAAACCATCCACATCAAAGCTCTTTAATAATACGATCCTGGCGGATGGATGCCCATCCGGCGTACTGGTCGCCAGCGTCATCGCATTGGGCTCTACCAGCTCGCTATTGGTGGCGTCTGCCCACCATTTCTCAAATTGTTTTACCGGGTGTTTGTCTACCTCGCTTTCGTCCAATGAGGCCAGGCGATAGTCCTTCCGCAGTGCTGCTACTTGTTTATTCAACATAGGCCCATATTTAGTTGTTTACAAAGGTATTAATGAACCATCAAAATAATTATTTGTAAAATTGCATCCGTTCAACAGTATCAACCCATGAACAAATACCTACTATTTGCTGCCGCACTGATAGGGTTTACCGCCTGTCAGCAGCCCGGTAAACAAAGCCAGCAGGCCGGCGCCACAACAGACAGCAGCCAAACAGCGCCTGCTGCTTCCTCCTATTTTTATATACAGCTCAAGGGTACCGTGGCAGACCAACCGGTTACCATGCAACTGTTAAAAACAGGGCCCAACATCTACCGCGGCTACTATTGTTATGATAAGATAGGCGAGCCCATAACGCTCTGGGGCAGCCCGGATTCCAGCAGCCAGCAGCTCACGCTCTATGAGAACACCCATGGCGGGGAAGATATCACCTTCCGCGGCAAGCTCGACGATGCCGGCAATTTCAGCGGCACCTGGCGGGGCGAAGGCACCTCTTACCACTTTGACCTTAAACCGGATTTTACAGGCGCTATCCGCTTTAATGTATACTTTGCCAAGGATTCTACCCCCCTGCTCCCAAACACCAAAGGATCGCCCGTGGGAGAAGCCGCTTACAGCATGGTATGGCCGGTAGCTGCCGCCAACACCAGCACGGCAGATTTCATCAAAAAGGCCATTACCCATAATAATCCCGGCCCCCAGGACCCGCAGGCACTGATAAAACGGGATATCGACTCCTTTTTTATGTCCTACAGGGCCAGCACCGTTGGCACGGATACCGCGGAAATAACCGGCGACACAACCGCCCCCACCTGGAGCTGGAGCGCTGAAGGCGATATGAAGATCGTATGGAACCACTACCCCCTGCTGGTACTGGAGTATTTCAGCTACGATTTCACCGGCGGCGCGCATGGCAATGGCGGCTCCACTTACCAGGTACTGGACCTTGAAAAACAGAAAGTGCTGACAGTAGACGATGTGTTTAAAGGCGACTATAAAACCGTCCTCTCCCGCCAGCTGGAGCAATCCTTCCGTAAAACATACAAGGTGCAGAATGGCGAATCCGTAAAGGATATGCTGCTGGTGGATGAGATCCTGCCTAACAACAACTTTATACTAACTAATAAAGGGGTGGTGTTCAGTTATACGCCCTATGAGATCGGGCCGTATGCTTTGGGGCAGGTAAACCTGTTCATTCCCTATGAACAGATAAAAGAGGTCTTGAAGGAGAACTACGATAAATAATGTGCTGATATGCCAATGTGCTGATGTGCTAATGGACCAACCGAACCAATATGTTCATAAAGAAAATGTGCTGACATCCTGATCATCATGCAACAAAGCCGTCACATTTTCATCAGCATATCAGCACATTGGCACATCAGCACATTAACTATCCCATCACCAGCGTACCCACTTTCTTCCCCATGATCACCTGCAGCAAATTGCCCGGCTTATTCATGTCAAATACAATAATAGGTAACTTATTTTCCTGGCAAAGGGTAAATGCCGTCATATCCATTACATTCAATGATTTCTGGTATACCTCCGCAAAAGTGATAGACTCAAAGCGGGTGGCCGTGCTGTCCTTCTCAGGATCTGCCGTGTAGATCCCATCTACCCGGGTGCCTTTCAGGATCACATCTGCCTGTATCTCTATGGCGCGCAGGGATGCGGCCGTATCTGTCGTAAAATAAGGATTGCCCGTACCTGCGCCAAAGATCACCACGCGGCCCTTTTCCAGGTGCCGTATGGCCCGCCGGCGTATGTAAGGCTCTGCTATCTGCTCCATCTTAATGGCAGACTGTAAGCGGGTATACAACCCTACTTTCTCCAGGCCGCTCTGCATGGCCATACCATTGATCACGGTTGCCAGCATACCCATATAGTCGCCCTGTGCCCGTTCAATACCGGTCTCTGCTTCATTCATCCCACGGTAGATATTGCCGCCGCCTATCACAATAGCCACCTGAACGCCCAGGTCTGTGACGGACTTAATATCATACGCATAATGTGTTATTACTTTGGGATCTATACCATAATTACCATCGCCCATCAGGGACTCACCGCTCAGTTTGAGCAAAATACGCTTATACTTTGGCAACATGACACTATATAATGTAGAAGGTGGTTAGTTAATAAGATAAATATACAGGTATATGCACAAAAAAAAGGAGAGAATTTTGTTCCCTCCTTTTTCATAAATAAGCTGATTAGCCTAATGCAATGCGTTTGAAAGCGGTTACAGTCAGATCAGCAGATACTGATTTCAGGTAATCGCCTACAGACTTATTATTATCTTTTACGAAAGCCTGCGCTAACAGGGTGCTCTCTTTAAAGAATTTATTCACTTTACCCATCGCGATCTTCTCAGCCATTTCAGGCGCTTTGCCTTCAGCTTTCACTTGCTCAACAGCGATCTCTTTCTCGCGGGCGATCACGTCTGCAGGTACGCTGTCAGCGTCAACTGCGATCGGGTTCATAGCGGCGATCTGCATAGCTACGTCCTTACCTGTTTCTGCGCTGGCTTCCTTAGAGAAACCAACCAGTACGCCCATACGGTAGTTACCGTGGATATACGCGGTTACAGAAGCAGCGTCGATCCTTTCAAATTTGCTCAGGGTGATCTTTTCGCCGATCTTAGCTACCTGGTCATTCACTTTATCTGCTACAGTAGCGCCATCCAGGGAAGCTGCGCCCAGTTCTTCTATCGTTTTAGCGCCGGTGCTTAAAGCCAGGTCTACGATAGACTGTGCGAATTTTACGAAATCTTCGTTCTTGGCAACAAAGTCAGTTTCGCAACCCAGTGCTACGATCACGCCAGACTTGTTGTCTGCAGTGGTCTTAGCGATGATTACACCTTCTTTGGTTTCGCGGTCAGAACGCAATGCTGCTACTTTCTGTCCTTTTTTACGCAGGTAATCTACTGCCTTTTCAAAATCTCCCTCACTCTCTACCAGTGCCTTTCTGCAATCCATCATACCGGCGCCTGTTTGCTGGCGCAGTTTGTTTACATCAGCCGCTGTTATTTCTGCCATGACTATAAATAGTTTAAAAGTTTACGAAGGTATATTATACAACTACGAATTAACAATTACGAAAGTAGCAAATCGCTTTGATCGCCATCCGTAATCCGTAATTGTTAATTCGTAATTAATACTGTCTAAAATATTGTGGGCTGTTGCAGGCAATTATCTGCCGCCACCAGGACGGTTACCGCCACCAGCGCCAGACGGACGACGCTGACCGCCGCCACCGCCACCAGGCCTGTTGCCGCCAGGACGGTTACCACCGCCTCTGTTCGGGCCACCGCCACCAGGACGGTTACCACCGCCGCCACCAGGACCTCTGCCGCCACCGCCGCCGGGGCCTCTGCCACTACCGCCGCCACCAGGACCGCCTCTGCGGTTCCTTTCACGGTCGCCTTCACCGCCTTCCAGCTCAAAGCGCAATGCTTTGTTGTCGGCTTCTTCTTCCTCAGCTACATCGTCGGTTTTCTCAATAGCCCTTTCAGAAAGACCTTCTGCAATGGCTGCTGCAATATAGTTGGTAATGATCGCAATAGATTTGGTAGCGTCATCATTCGCAGGGATCGCAAAGTCTACCTTGGTAGGATCAGAGTTGGTATCCACCATACCAAAAGTAGAGATACCTAAACGACGGGCTTCTGCCAGCGCAATATGCTCATGGCTGATGTCGATGATGAACAATGCAGCCGGAACACGGGCCAGCTGGGCAATACCACCCAGTACCTTCTCCATTTTCTCTTTATCGCGGCTTAAGGTCAAACGCTCTTTCTTGGTGATGTTATCGAAAGTACCGTCTGTCAGCATCTTCTCAATGCTCTGCATTTTCTTCACGCTCTTACGGATAGTAGCAAAGTTGGTTAACATACCACCCAGCCACCTTTCAGTAACATAAGGCATGTTTACGCGCTTTGCAGCTTCTGCTACTATTTCCTTTGCCTGCTTCTTGGTAGCCACGAACATGATCTTCTTACCGCTCTTGGCGATGGATTTCAGGGCTGCTGCTGCATCCTGTAAACCTTCTACGGTCTTGTTCAGATCAATGATGTGAATACCTTTCTTTTCGGCGAAGATATATGGCAGCATCTTCGGGTTCCATTTTTTCTTCAGGTGGCCAAAGTGAACACCTGCCTCCAGTAACTGCTGCTGTAATGAGGTATTATTTTCCATGTTATTATACTCTGTTAAAAAGGATCAATGAATAATTAGCGATCAGCTTTTAGCGCCCAGCTCCTAGCCAAATGCTAAAAGCCAACGGCTAACTGCTGCCAGATACTAGCGTTTAGAGAACTGGAAGCTTCTTCTAGCTTTACGTTTACCAGGTTTCTTACGCTCTACAGACCTCGGGTCGCGGGTCAGCATGCCGGCTGCTTTCAGCGCAGGACGGAACTCTGCATTCACCTCGCACAGCGCACGGGCAATACCCAGCTTCACTGCCTCAGCCTGACCTTTGATACCACCACCAGCGGCATTCACCTTCACGTCAAATTTATCCAGCGCGTCAATGGTCTTTAACGGCGCTTCCACCTGGTTCTGCAGGTAGACCAGCGCAAAGTATGTTTTATAATCCTTGTCGTTGATTGTAATGGCGCCGGTACCCTTGCTCAGATAAACGCGGGCAACTGCTTCCTTACGACGACCAATGGTATTTTTTTGCTTTTCCATGTATCAGAGGAGAATTAGAAAGTTAAAGTTTGCGGTTTCTGTGCTGCATGAGGATGCTCAGCACCAGCGTAAGCGAATAATTTCTTGTACATCTTACGGCCCAGACGGTTCTTAGGCAGCATGCCCTTCACAGCCCTTTCTATCACTACTTCCGGACGGCGGCGGATCAGGTCTTTCGCCAGCTCTATCTTCTGACCGCCAGGATAACCGGAGTAAGTCTGGTATTCCTTTTCGTTCATCTTGTTACCGGTCAGGATCACTTTCTCTACGTTGATCACGATCACGTAATCACCGCAGTCGGTATGAGGCGTATAATAAGGCTTATTCTTACCTCTCAGAATGGCCGCTATTTTCGCGCTCATACGTCCAAGCGTAAGGTTGGTAGCATCTACTATGTACCAGTCGCGCTTTACAGTAGCTTCGTTGGCCGATTTAGTCTTAAAACTTAAGGTGTTCATTTTATACAATAAAATTTACGTACTAAATAGTTTGTCCCAATAAAATCGGGAGTGCAAAACTAAGTACTTGCCGCGGAATTACCATGGATTCAACACAGTTTTTTAGTACCACCCCTTGCAATCAATTGATTTTCAATAAATATTTTGGTTAAAAGTTTTCAACACACGCCAGATTCCCGGTTTATACGGCTTTTTATACAAACACTAAGGGCTTGCATTGATTTGCAAGCCCTTAGCATTACATGGTTGTAATAAGTAATGTATTAATACCCCGGGTTCTGGGTTATATTCTCATCAATATCCCTTTCACGCTGCGGAACCGGGAAAACCAGTTTCGGATCGTCATATGCACGGGAGCCTACATTCATCTTCAGCCTTTTCTTAGTCCACAGCCAGTCTCCTTCAAAAGCCAGCTCACGGAAACGCTCCTGCACCGCCTGGTCTGCGGTTACAGACGTCCAGGGCGCCGCATTTGCACGCTCGCGGATCGTATTCACATCCTCCAGCGGGGTAGCAGTTCCTACCTGGGCAGCGCCGCTACGCAGGTTAGCTTCCGCACGGGTCAGGTACATCTCTGCCAGGCGCACCACAGGAATGGCCCGGTAAAAATTCTTCCATTTACCGGGATAGATGCCATCAACGCCACCTATGCTGCTGCCGGCATACACAAAATCCTTCCGGTCATCTGCCCCGTCAAAAAGAGCATTATAACCTGCTGTATCCACTCTTGCATCACCGCGGCCGCCAGGTTTCTGGTCATTGGCGGAATAAAAAGTGCTCAGGCCATTATTGGAAGTGCCGGCATTACTCTGGCTCGTTTGCTGGATCGCAAAAATGTCTTCTGTGGAATTACCCACATTGTTAAACGCCTTATCAAAAGTAGGCGTCAGGGCCAGCCCGCTGTTCTCTATCACATCATTGGCAGCAGTAGCAGCCTGTACATACTTGCCTTGCGCCAGGTATACCCTGGAAAGGAAAGCCTCTGCGGCATATTTGGTAGCGCGGAAATTCTCATTCTCTTCCGGCAGCTTGGCCACTGCATCGGTAAGGTCTTTGATCACCTGGTCATATACTTCAGTAACAGAGTTCCTTGGCTGCTTATCCTGGTCATCGTGATAAGTATCATTGGCCACCGGCTTTAAACGGATCGGCACTGCATCTGCATTGGGACCAGTGGGGGCAGAATAAGGCGCTCCGAAATAGTTCACCAGCTCATAATAAGCAATGCCTCTGGCAAACTTGGCTTCTCCCTCAATGCTCTCACGCTCGTCCTCCGCTATCAGGTCCAGGCGCTCCAGTACGTTATTGGCGCCGTTAATGATAATATAAGACCGTCCCCAGATACCGGACATGATCGTGCCCGTAGCCAGCTGCGATTTAGTGTACACCTGCCTGTAGTCAATAAAGGTGCCTACAAAAGCTACCTGCCCGGGAGCAGCTAAAAGATCAGCCATCATCATATAACGCTCTCCAAAAGCATTATAATGCTGCATGGAATTGTAGGTGCCAAATAGAATGGCCTTTACATCATCCGCAGTCTTTATCTGGTCAGGGGTAATGCTCTGACCGGGTGTAACATCCAGCTTTTTATTACAGCCCGCAAACAGTATCGCACCGGTCAGTAATCCTAATGATATATATCGAGTTAATTTCATGTCGAATAGTTTTGAGTAATTAATCCAGGTTCCCTTTTTTAGAATTTAACATTTACGCCCACCAGGAATTGCCTTGCCTGTGGAATAGTGTAAAAATCTATACCTCCGGATATGTTCTGGGAAGTTTGGGAATCTACACCCAAAGGCGCCGTATTCACTTCCGGATCGCTGATGTAATCTGTCTTTGTCCACAGGTTGTAGGCAGATACATACAAACGGGCGCTGCTGATCTTTAAAGTTGATGTTACCACCTTAGGCAGCGTATAACCCAGTGTCAGGGTCTTTAAACGGATATAGGAACCATTATAGATCCAGCGGGAAGAAACATTCTCACCGGTAGGATAGCTCAGGCTTACGCGGGGTATATCTGTGTGATCGCCCGGTTTCTGCCACCTGCGCAGGATCTCTGTGGTCTGGTTATCAAATGCGCCGCCAAAGCTGTTGGATTGGTAAACGCCGGCCCGGTTAAAGATCTCATTACCTTGCACAAATGTAAAGAAGGCGCCCAGGTCAAACCCTTTATAGGTAACTGTGTTATTAAGACCTCCGGTAAAGTTAGGGTTAGAGTTACCCACTACTTTCCTTGCCGCCTGGCTATAATCAGTGGTTTGTTTACCATCTTTATCTTCATATAACGCATCGCCGGTCTCAGGATCTACGCCCAGGTATTTCTGCAGGAAGAAAGAGCCAATGGCTTCTCCTTCTACCGCACGCTGCTCGCCACTTTCTATGATCTGGCCATCCAGGTCGGTTATCTTGTTCTTGTTGTAGGCAATGTTAAAGGAAGTGGTCCATCTTACAGCCCCGTCTATATTAACTGAGTTCAGGGAAAGCTCAACGCCCTTGTTGGTCATCTTACCCAGGTTGCGGGTTATAAAGCTGTAACCGGTGGCAGAAGGTACGTTCACATTCAGCAACAGATCAGTGGTCTTTTTGCTGTAAACATCCACTTCACCGGAAAGGCGGCCGCCAAAGAAACCAAACTCAACGCCGGCGTCTGCCTGTGAAGTTTTTTCCCATTGCAGATCAGGGTTGGCCAGCTGCACAGGAACAAAGCCCGGCAGATCAGGATAGTTGGTTACATTGTACAGGCTCTGGTATTTATACTCGCCTATTTCAGCATTACCGGTTAAACCATAGCTGGCCCTTATTTTCAGGTAGCTCAGCACTTTGGAGTGCTTCAGGAAATCTTCCTGAGAGGCCACCCAGCCAACGGATGCGGCAGGGAAGGTACCATAACGGTGATTGGCGCTAAACCTGGAAGAACCGTCCGTTCTTACGCTGGCGCTTACCAGGTATTTATCCTTATAGGCGTAGTTAGCACGGCCAAAATAAGAGAGGAAATTGTAACGGTCATTGGTAGAACCGCCAAATGTGATCAGCGTAGCGCCGGTCAGGTTCTTGATCGCATCAGTAGGATACTGTTCGCCCTGTAAAGCGTTGCTCCTGTTATCGTTCTGCAGGTAGCTCATACCTACTACAGCAGAGAGCTTATGATGCTCGCCTATGGAAGGCGTGATGGTGAAGTAGTTGTTGGTATTGTAGCTAACCGCTTGCGTGGAGAAGTTGGATGCTTTACCAACACCACCGCCGTCCGTAGCTTCCTTACCTATAAAGGATTCCTGGTAAAAGCTCATCACATCCGCGCCAAACTCAGAGCGGAAAGCTAACCAGGGCAGGAACGTATAGTTGGCGTACGCATTGCCAATGCTGCGGAAAGTGCTTTGTTTATCGCTGTTAAGCGCGGCGTCCACCAGGCCGTTATCATACAGGGTACGCTTGTTAAGCTTGCCTGTTTCCGGATCAATGGTGGGGGAAATAGGCACCTGCGCTACCAGCTGGCCTGGCGTAGAGAAGGAGTTATCATCAGATACGCGGATCAGTTCAGAACGGCTAACGCTCAGGTTCAGCCCCAGCGATAAACGGTCAGTAGCGGAATGCTCCAGGTTTAACCGGCCGCCATAACGTTTAAACCTGTTTACGATCACAATAGCATCCTGGTCATTATAGTAACCGGAGGCATAGAACCGGGTCTTTTCATTACCGCCGCTGGCAGACAGGTTTACGGAGTTGCCATGCGCCACCGGACGGTAAAGCAGGTTTTCCCAGTTGGTGTTCACAGCCTGGTTACGCCAGTCAGTGCCAAGGGCAAACTGGTCCAGGTAACCTTCATAAAAAGATTTATAGTCCGCAATGGCGTCTTCTTCCGTATCGTAACCGGTATCGCCATTCTTGAAATCGATCTTACCATCGTTTGTCGCTGCTTCTTCTATCAGATCCACATATTGTTTAGCGTCAAGGAAATGGCGCTTCTTGGTAGGCTTGCCCCAGCTGGTGTTCATATCCAGGCTCACTACCGTCTTCTGGCCGGCCTTCCCTTTCTTGGTGGTCACCAGCACTACGCCATTGGCTGCACGGGCGCCGTAAATGGCGGTAGCCGCTGCATCCTTTAATACTTCTATGGATTCAATATCATTCGGGTTCAGGTCCGCTACCGGGTTGGTGATCTCATTATTCCCGTCAGACTGGCTTTGGGTTTGCATAGGCAAACCATCTATTACATACAACGGCTGGCTGCTGGCGGAAATGGAAGATGTACCACGGATCCTGATCTTCATACCCTGACCAACCTTACCGCTACCAGACTCGATCACCACGCCGGCCGCTTTACCCTGTATAGCAGATTCAAAGCTGGGCGCCGGAAAGTTCTCTATCTCCTTGGCGTTCACTTTGGCTACAGAACCGGTCAGTTCGCGTTTTGACTGGGTACCATAACCCACTACCACTACTTCCGAAAGTTCCTTATTACCTGTGCTCAGAGATGCATTAATGGTGCTTTGCCCGGCAATGGCAACTTCCTGGTCGCCATAACCTACAAAGGTGAATACCAGGGTATTGGTGTTGCCGGGTACATTTATGGTGTACGAGCCATTCGCGCCTGTTACGGTGCCAACGGCAGTTCCTTTAGCCTTCACAGTTACGCCGGGCAATAGGCTGCCATCCTTAGCGTCTGTTACAGTACCGGTAATAGTTTTTTGCTGCGCATAGGCAAACTGGAACATGAGCATTAGCATGCTGCCCATGAGGAGGGAGTAGAGTCTTCGCATAAGCTATATTTTGGTTCAAAAAGGTTACGGGGTAAAGGCTAGGGCGAACCAGCCAGGTTAATTTAATTAATTAAGACGGCAATTCATCGCGATATGTCCCTACAGAGTCAAAAGAATCTCTAATTAAAAAAATTTGAAACCCAAAAGATTGCGAATATAGGCATTTTAGATAAAATATCTTCCGGCAGGATCAAAAAGCGGCATGGAGGATCAGATCTGATATTATTTTATCATCCGGGCGCCGCCCCATGCGATAGGCAAATCCATATAAGCGCCATTTTCATATAGCCTGATCAACGCCCCGCTCAATTTGGGTAATATAATATCATATCCGGCATAACTTTACGGATACCCGGTATCGTTACACAAAAAAAAGCCCCGTCTGCCGGCCGGCAAACGGAGCCATTATTATGAAAAAGAGCAATCTCGATAAGTTAATTCCTGTTCCTTGCGCCCAGGTAGATCATCAGGTATTGCACCAGGGTCACCAACGATGCTATTGCGGCCACTACATAGGTCATAGCCGCCCACCACAGCGCGTCTTTGGCCTTACTGAACTCCTCAGGGCGCATCAGGGTAGTGCTATTTAACCAGGCCAGGCCCCTGCGGGAGGCGTCAAACTCCACCGGTAAGGTGATCACGGCAAAAAGGGTGGTCACCCCAAACAGGATAATGCCGCCCAGCAATAAGGCCGGGAATACATTGATCAGTAATATACCGCCCAGCAATACCCATTGTACCAGGTTAGAGCTGATCTGCACGGCCGGCACCAGCTTGGAGCGCAGGGTCAGCCACTGGTAGGCGGTGGCATGCTGCACAGCGTGCCCGCACTCATGGGCGGCTACGGCTGCCGCAGCCACGCTGGCGCTGCTGTAAACATCAGGGCTCAGGTTTACGGTCTTATTGGTGGGGTCATAGTGGTCAGACAGGAACCCGTCTACAGAGATCACCTGTACATCATAAATACCATTGTCCCGCAGCATCTTTTCAGCTATCTGCTTGCCGGTCATGCCGGAAGAGGTAGGAACCTGGCTGTACTCCTTAAATTTGCTTTTCAGCCGCCAGCTCACCAGCAGACTGATCCCAATAAATATAAAGGACGTTAACATGATCCCGGGAGATCCCGGCATTACAAACAACATTATATCTGGTGTCATGATTTTTAAGATTAGTTTATGCTACAAAATTACTACAGTCCTACATCAAATCTTTGTCCAGCAATTACGCTTAAGCCCGATTTAAGATTTCCTTAAGAAAACCCAGCCGTAACCCCTCCTCCTTCCTGTCAGTCCTGAAATTTATACCGTCATTATGGCATTGTCATAGAAAAACGCCTTTTTATACTTGCCGATTTGTCAGTAAAGAAAAAGTTTATTATTAAGTTTTTCTTATATGTGAAATACTTAGGCATCACTCCTATTTATCAATATTTTACGACCGGGTAATGCAAGTAATATTAAATTCAAAATGCCCTGAAACGAGCGATGGGAGCCGATCTGTCACATTATGAAAACTTGTCAAAAGTTATTCACATCAATCAAATAAACTTTTTTATTCTGAACCCATTTAGTAATTTAGACCTGAATTTAATGGGTTAGTAAGTAGAAAGAGTCAACGGAATCTTCTGTTGGCTCTTTTTCTTTTAGACCTCTTTTAACCCGGTTTTATAACACCCCTTTCAACTGCCTTATCTAACTTCCTATTTCATACTTTTGGACAATGAGTAAGATTAAAACCGCCTTCTTTTGTCAACAATGCGGATATGAATCTGCTAAATGGAACGGCAGATGTCCAAGTTGCGGACAATGGAACACCTTTGTAGAAGAAAAGATCCAGAAAGATATTCCCTTACGTAACAATAACTGGAAACAACAGGAGCTTGGCCCTTCAGATAACATCATTAACCTGGCAGAAGTAAGCGGCGCGGAAGAAGAACGCCTGGTCACCGCAGATGGGGAGCTTAACCGCGTACTGGGCGGTGGTATCGTAGCCGGTTCCCTCGTGCTCGTAGGCGGTGAGCCAGGCATAGGTAAGTCTACCCTCTTCCTCCAGAACGCTTTACAACTGCCGCATATCACCACGCTGTATATCAGCGGCGAAGAAAGCGCGCAACAGATCAAAATGCGGGCAGACAGGTTAAAGATCAAAAACGATCAGTTCTTCCTGCTCACAGAAACATCTACCCAAACCATCTTCCAGGAGATAAAAAAACTAAGGCCGCAGCTGGTGGTCATAGACTCTATTCAAACACTGCAATCCCCCTTCATAGAAGCAGCCCCCGGCAGCGTATCGCAGATCCGGGAAACAGCTGCAGAAATGCAGCGCTTTGCTAAAGAAACCCATACCCCGGTGTTCCTCATTGGCCACATCACAAAAGATGGCGCCATTGCCGGCCCAAAGATCCTGGAACATATGGTGGATACCGTGCTGCAGTTCGAAGGGGACCAACACTACTCCTACCGCATCCTCCGTACTATAAAGAACAGGTTCGGCTCAACCGCAGAACTTGGCATTTACGAAATGACAGGCCAGGGCCTGCGCCAGGTAACCAATCCCTCAGAGATCCTTATCTCGCAGCGCGAAGATGAGTTAAGCGGCGTGGCCATTGCCTCTACTATGGAAGGCATGCGCCCCATGCTGGTAGAAGTGCAGGCGCTTGTTACCCAATCCGTATACGGCACGCCGCAACGTACCGCCACCGGTTTTGATCTGCGCAGGCTGCAGCTGCTGCTGGCCGTACTGGAAAAACGCGGCGGCTTTCATTTTGGCGTAAAGGATGTATTCCTTAACCTCGCCGGCGGCATACGCGTAGAAGATCCGTCTATTGACCTGGCCGTGTTATGCGCCCTGCTTTCTTCTTATGAAGATATAGCCATCACCGGCAAGATCTGCTTTGCCGGCGAAGTAGGGCTTAGCGGAGAGATCCGCGCGGTAAACCGTATCGAACAGCGTATTGCGGAAGCGGAAAAACTGGGCTTTGATAAGATCTTCATCTCCCGTTACAACAAAGGCGGACAAACCACAAAATTCAATATCGAAGTAGTGCCCGTAGGCCGGGTGGACGAAGTATACCGGCAACTATTTTAAAAATTAGCTGCTCACCAAAGGTTAGTTACAAGTGATTAACGCGGGAATGATAGCTATTCCCATACTTTCGCGCTCAACCAACCTTTGTCCATGTTATTTACATCCCTGGTCCAGCTCTTTTTTCCGCATCTCTGCGAAGGTTGCCAACGGGACCTTGCCCGCAGGGAAAACATTCTCTGTATGCGCTGTGTACGCCGGCTGCCCGTTACCGGGTTCCAGCGGTATGTCAATAATCCAGTGGAGCGGGCGTTCTCCGGCCGGGTGGGCATACGTAATGCTATGGCCGGTTATTACTATACACAGACCTCTATGCTCCAGCAACTTATACACCGGTTCAAATACCGCCGCCGTAAAGATATTGCCCTGTACCTGGGCCGCCGGCTGGGCCATATGCTGCTGGAAAGCGGATGGCTACACGAAATAGAAGGTATCGTACCGGTACCGCTTAATACAGTTAAAGAACAGCACCGCGGTTATAACCAGGCGGCCCTGCTGGCTGCAGGCATTGCCGCCGTTGTGCAAAAGCCGGTGTTTGACCAGGTGCTGCACAGGGAACATCGCGCGGGCTCCCAGACCCGCCGCGGCCGCAGCTCCCGCTGGGAGAACGTGTCAGACGCATTTACGGTAAAAGATGCCGCCACCCTGTACAACCGCCATCTGCTGTTGGTTGATGACGTGATCACCACCGGCGCTACTACAGAGGCCTGCAGCCACGCCCTGTTAGCTGCCGGCGCCTCCGTAAGCATATGTTCCCTGGCCTTTACCTCTGATTGAGCCCGCCTGCCGCCGGCATAATTAATTGCTTATTTTATTAGAGGATAGCTAACTTTACACCACAGCTAAAAAGCTGATTACTTTGCACTAAAAAACACTCAGTTATGTTCAAGACACTGCTCATTTCTATGTTACTGTTCATGACAACAGCCCCCGGTTCGGTGTACAATTTTAAGGTAGATGCCATTGACGGCGGAAAGATCAATCTTGCCGACTATAAGGGTAAGAAAATACTGATCGTAAACACCGCATCCCAATGTGGTAATACCCCCCAGTATGCCGACCTCGAAAAACTATATGAGAAATACAAGGGTAAACTGGTGATCATTGGCTTCCCCGCCAATAATTTCCATGCACAGGAACCAGGCACCAATAAAGAGATCCAGGAATTCTGCACAAAAAAATATGCAGTTACCTTCCCTATGGCTGCCAAGATCTCTGTGAAAGGAGACGATATCCATCCGTTATACAAATGGCTGCTGGCAGAAAGCAAAGCCAAAAACTTCCAGCCGGAAGAAGTTACCTGGAACTTCCAGAAATACCTGGTAGATGAAAAAGGTAACCTCGTTGCTGTATTTGCTCCTAAAACACAGCCGTTTTCTGACGAAGTGATCGCCGCTATCGAGAAGCATTATAACTGATGTGAACACCCGCTCTCCCTCTCATAACTATTGCCAGCTTATAGTAACAGTAACTTTACTACACACTTGTCTTAAATGATCAGGACAGGTGTGTAGTAACCCGCTGTTTTACATTTTCAACCTGTATATATATGTTCAATAACCTGCTGCCTTTTGTAAAAGTAGCATTGATTTGGGGAGTTTTTTGCGCATGTAAAAGCGACTACAATACCCCGTCTTTTAGCTGTAATGGTTATACCATGCAGCTCTCTCTCCAGGATAGTACCCATCATTCCCTGCAGGTGAGCAACAATACGTTCTTCCGTACACCTTCTGATACCGGGGGTATTAAATACATTACCCTGGAAACCGCCGCAGATTCCGTAAAGATCATCTTCAACCTTAAAACCGGGCTTTATCCTGATAATACCCTTTGGGATGATTCCATGCCTGTAAGAACATACACCTATTCCAAACAGGCTACCGGTATCACCAGCGGCCTGGTAGTAGCCGGCATAAAAGCAGGCGACAATTTCCAGTTTGCAGATACGGACAGTTCCAGCATCACCATCACTGAATGGAACATCCGTAACCAAACCATGAGCGGCCGCTATTATTTCGAAAGCAATGGCCATACACTCGTGGGCGAAGGTAGTTTTACCGGTGTTTGCTTTGTTTCCCTGAAATAATTCAGATATTTGCACTCCGCATATCGATCATGTTTTTCTCAAATGTCATAGGGCAGGAGTATATCCAGGAGCAACTGGTGCAGGCCGTTCAGCAAAACCGGCTTAGCCATGCTATGATCCTGCTGGCGCCGGAAGGCGCGGGTGGCCTGCCCCTGGGCCTCGCTTTTGCCCAATACCTGGTATGCGAGGATAAACAGGAAAAGGACGCCTGCGGCAAATGCCCCTCCTGTATAAAAGCAAAACAGTATATCCACCCGGATATACATTTTTCTTACCCCGTTATTCCCCGCAAGCCGGGAGATAAACCTATCAGCACAGATTATGCGGCAGAGTGGCGGGAGTTCATCGGCACGCATCCCTATGGCAATGCGTACGACTGGCTGCAGTTCATTGGGGCAGAAAATAAACAGGGTAATATCACCGCTAACGAATGTCATGATATTATCCGCAAACTAAGCCTCAAAAGCTTTGAAAGCCAGTATAAGATCCTGCTTATGTGGATGCCGGAATACCTGGGCAACGAAGGTAACCGCCTGCTTAAGCTCATCGAGGAGCCGCCGGATAATACCCTCTTTATCCTCGTGGCAGAGAACCAGGAGCAGATCCTGGCCACCATCCTCTCCCGCACCCACCTGGTAAAAATAAACCCCTTACCTAAAGATGTGCTGGTAAACGCCCTCGTAGAACGGGCTAAGGCAGAACCAGCCAAAGCCCGGCAGGTAGCCACCATTGCCATGGGCAACTACCGGGAGGCCATGTACCTGCTCCAGAATGCGGAGGCAGACTATCATGAGCTGCTCCGTAACTGGCTCAATGGCATCTTTACCGGCAACCGCGCCGCCCTCCAGGAATGGATAGAGCAGATAGCCAGCACCAAAATGGGGCGAGAAAACCAGAAACAGTTCCTCCGCTATTTCATTAACCTGCTGGAGCATAGCCTCCGTATGCAGTTCATAGATAAGCAGTTACTCGCCTTTTCCGAAGAGGAAATGGACTTTGCCGCCAAACTTAATAAACTCATCAACCTCCGGCAAATGGAACAGATCATGGAGCTGCTCGATAACGCCTGTTATTATATAGAGCGCAACGCCAACGCCAAACTCCTCTTTCACGCCCTCTCTATCCGTATGCAGTACATTTTCCGCAATAAGCCGCTGCCGGTAGTATAAATTGGTTACCTTTGTCACTTCTGTCATTTGTATACTATCAAAAATTATATGTAATTTGATGGGACAGGGTCAGAAAGACTGGACTGGATATTTATACTAAAACTAAACTTAAACTGAACAATATGGCTTGTGCCGGATGTGGTACGGGTGCAGATGGGAAGCCAGCAGGATGCAAAAGCAACGGAGGATGCAGTAGCGGAGGATGTAACAGGCTTAATGTATTTGATTGGCTGGCCAATATTCCCTTGGGTGACAGCTTAGCACCATTTGATATTATAGAAGTTAGCTTTAATAACGGTAGTCGTAAAGATTTTTTCCGGAATGTTACCAAACAGCTCTTTGAAAAAGGCGAAATGGTAACCGTGGAAGGCATCAGCGGTTTTGATATAGGCACCGTAAGCCTCACCGGAGAGTTAGTAAAGCTGCAAATGAAGAAAAGACGGGCAGAAGATACCCCCGAAGTAAAGAAAGTTTTGCGCCGCCCCACGGCCGACGATCTGAACCGGATGAACGATAACAAAGCCCGCGAAAAGGAAGCACTCATAAAAGCCCGGGCCCTCGCCCGTAACATAGGGCTCGAAATGAAGCTGACCGAAGTAGAGATACAGGCCGATGGCCGTAAAGCTACCTTCTTCTATACTGCAGATGACCGGGTCGATTTCCGGGAGCTCATCAAGATCTATGCGTCGGAATTCCGTGTAAAGGTGGAAATGCGCCAGATAGGCGCCCGCCAGGAAGCCGGCAAAGTAGGCGGTATTGGCAGCTGCGGCCGTGAGCTCTGCTGCTCTACCTGGCTGTCTGACTTCAAAAGCGTAAATACCACTGCTGCCCGTTATCAGAACCTCTCTATCAACCAGGCAAAATTATCCGGACAATGCGGCCGCCTCAAATGCTGCCTCAACTACGAGCTGGATACTTACCTGGATGCGCTCAAGGATTTCCCCGAAGACGCAGATATTATTGAAACCGCCGGAGGCGTTGCTTCCCTTCAGAAAAGGGATATCTTCAAAAACCTCATGTGGTATAGTTACGATACCAGTAACAAACAATATCCGCTCACCATCAGCCGTGTAAAGGAAATACGCCAGCTTAACAAGCAGGGTATTAAACCGGAAGAGCTGAAGGCAGTGGAAGTAGTGGTGGCCAAACCCAAAGAAACAGACCTTGGCTTTGCAGATGTGGTAGGCCAGATCAGCCTGCGCTCCCTGGAAAAAACCTCCCATAAGCGTAAGCAAAAGGATAAGGAAAAACAGAAACAGCAGCACCACCAGAAACAAGGCCAGCAAGGCCAACAGGGCCAGCAGGCACAAGGCCAGAAACAGCCGCAGCAACAGCAACAACAGCAGCAGGCTAAAAAAGGCGGCGGCGACCGGCAGGAACAGCAGAAGCAGCACCAGAAACCGGAGCAGAAACAGCAACGGGAGCAGCAGCCAAAGCAACAACACAACCGGCCGGAACAAAAACAAGGCCCGCGCCCAGATCGCCAGGAGCAAAGACCGCCCCGCGAACCAAAAGAAGGCAACCGGGAACCAAGAGAGCCCAGGGAACCACGCGAACCAAGGGGAGATCAGAAACCCCGCCCGCCCAGGCATAAAACAAAGAAATAATACTATTCACATAAAAAGGGCTGACCATCATATTTTGGTCAGCCCTTTTCTTTTCGCGGCATATCAGAACGCTCCTAACTCTCATTCTCAAACAGCAGCTTATAATAATGCATATTCGTAGCCTCATCATACCCCCGCTCTATCATCTCGCGATCGCCATGTATATATACATGGAAGTTCCGGTCCAGCTTTAGCACGCTCTTAAATACTTTCTGCTGTTTCTTAAATGCCGGCGCAGAGATATCAAATTCATCCGGTACCTGCTGCCGGTATTCCTGTTCAAAATGTTGCTTGTACTCCTTAAAGGATTCTATAGCATCCGGATGCCCCAGCACCTCATTGGCAAACTCCTCTACCTGGAACTGCTCCTTCTCCTTAAAATAAGCAGCAGATTTATTCAGCAGATCCACCTGGTCTACCCGGGTCATTTCATATTCAGAAGGCAGCTTTTCCTGTATGAACAGTTTGCACATATTCACCACCGTCTCCGTCTGGTGATAGCTGTCTTCCCGGCGCTGCACCTGCAGGAAAGCGTCTTTCCAGTACACCGCCTCATTCTGTTTGCTGATGCTGTCCACCACGCTTACCTTATACCCCTCTCCTTCTTCAATATTAAATATCAGGCAGCCTTTATCCAGTTTGTTTATGTTGATACCATCTTCGTAGTTCAGCTGGTAGTTATCGTTGGATAGGAATACCTTCAGATAAGTATCCCGGTTCTCAGATTTGAAGATGCCAATAGCCGGCGCTTCTTCCCCATCCGTTAAACACTTGGCAAAATAGGTGATATATAGCTCCCCGCCCTTTATCTTGGGGTGGGTGGAATGTTTATATAAGTGTTTGGCAATGTTCACGGTTTGCTCATAAAAACTGTCCTGGTCCGCAAATATCCGTTTGCAGTACTGGAATATCTCATTCAGCTGCAGGTCCGCTTCGTGGAAAAACCGGAAATACTCCGCGCTGTTGGTGAACGGCTGTATAAAATAATTCAGCAATAATTGGCCAATGGTCTCATCCTCCAGGGGCAGGGGCGCCTGCGAAAGGATCAACGGTTCATCCTGCGAAGAATTGCCTACTTTATGGATAGCCAGGTGCGTTAAATCCTGGAATGCTGAAACATGGATCATAGATGCGAAAATAGTAAAAAAGCCACCCGTATAAATATTATTGTATCCGCAGCTAAAATGCTATAGATTCGCCATAATCCAATACAGATATGCAGAAACTCACAGGCTTGATGGCGGCTGTCCTCCTGGGCGGCACAGTTAGCGCGCAGCAAAAAGAAGCGGCATTATACCAGGCGCAGGACCTTACAGCAGAGAACATGTTCTCCCAGAACATCGAAGGGCCCAATTTTGATAAGGAGGGTAACCTGTATGTGGTCAACTTTCAGAAAGATGGCACCATTGGTAAGATCAATACCAAAGATGGCAGCGGCCAGGTATTCATTACCCTGCCGGATAGCAGCGTAGCCAACAGCGTAGTGTTTAACAGCCAGGGCAATATGTACCTGCCGGATTTCATAGGCCATAATGTGCTGGAAGTAAATATGCGCACTAAAAAAGTAAGCGTATACATGCACTCCGCACAGTTCAGTCAACCCAATGATCTTTGCATTAACCGCAAAGACCAGCTGTTTGCATCAGACCCCAACTGGAAAGCGCAAACCGGCCAGCTCTGGCGTATTGATAAAGGCGGCAAACCCGTATTGCTGGAAAAGGATATGGGCACCATCAACGGTATCGCGCTTAGCCCGGATGAAAAAACCCTCTATATAAACGAAAGCGTACAGCGCAAGATCTGGAAATACGATGTGGACGATGCCGGTAATGTGCACAACAAACGGCTGTTTGCCCAGTTCCCGGATTTTGGTTTTGATGGCATGAAATGCGATAAAGCCGGTAACCTCTATGCAGCCCGCTGGGGTAAAGGCGTTATCGCTATCCTTTCTCCGGATGGTAAGCTGCAGCGCGAGGTGCCTTTAAAAGGCAAACAATGCAGTAACCTGGTATTTGGCGGTAAGGACAAGAAAACAGTATACGTAACCCTGCAGGATAGGAAATGTGTAGAAATGTTCCGGGTGCCGGTAGCAGGAAAATAAATAGCCGATAAAATAATTAAAGCCGGCAGCCATCATCAGCTGCCGGCTTTTTTTGCATCACGGATTCACAGTAACCTTCACTTCTTTAGTACCGCCCTTGCTGTCATACACAGTGGTGTTCGATACGTCAAATGTAGCGGTGAATGTGCCCGCTGTTTTATAGATATAGGAATAAGTGCGCACCCTGTTGGCGGATATATTCTTCACCGGCAATCCCTTATCCGGCACCGCCCTGTTCAGCGTTAATGGCTTGGATACTACCCAGTTCTCCGTAGCGTCACTGTTAGCCGCGCCCCCTTTTATCTGCAGCTGCGTGCTGCTAATGCTCCATTTAACGCCCGTGCCTTTCATATCCACGGCGGTAAATCCGGCGTCTGCCAGGGTAGCGGCTACCGGCATCTGCGTGCCTTCCTTCAGCTGGTTAATGATGCCAAGGGTGGGGATGGTCCACGTACGCTGTGCGGAAGCATCCTGGAAACCTTCATACTTAAAGGCCAGGTACACCGGCTCCCCGCCATTCACAAAATCACCCAGGTTGATAATACCGGAAGGTGTTTTACTGCCGCCGGCGGATAGGATGGTCTGACCGGTAATATCCGTCCAGTGCGCCTGGTAGATCCCTGCGGAGTCATACTGCGCGGCAAAATCTGTAGAGATCAGCACGTGCAGCGTACTGTCCTGCGATCCGGTTTGCATAGTGCTGGTAAACTGCAGCTGCGGCGTGCCGTCTGCCGTAAACCGGTTGCGGTACTGATATTCATGCGTGCTATCGCCGGCATAAAAACTAATGATATCCGGGTTGCCGTTTAACACAAATACCGCGGTATCCCCAGCCCGTAGGCTGGTATGCTGTAACGTAACGGTAAAATCCGGCGGCGTAACGGATGTACGGGTACAAGCCGCCAGCAGCATAAGCAGAAAGCTAAAAACTGATATCCTTTGCATAAGAATTGCTTGTTTAAAATGAATGCTTACCATCCCGGGTTGTTTTGGGTGATGGCCTTATTCAGCGACATTTCTCCCGTGGGTATGGGATACAGCAGGTGGCGCGCACTTACCCGGCTGGCAGCATCTGCGGCATACTGGTAAGTGGCCGTGGCCTGGGTCCTTATCTCAGCGGCGGCGTCCTGCATGGTGGTCAGGAAAATACCCCAGCGTATCAGGTCCGGCTTGCGCAGCCCCTCAAAACACAGCTCACGTGCCCGCTCATCCTGTATGGCCTGCAGAAAGCTGGCTTTGCTCAGCCCTGTCAGATCAGCGACCGGGTTGGCGCTATGCGGGTCTGTGCCATATCCCCTTCTGCGCACCTGGTTAATGGCGTCATAGGCAACCGCAGTGGGGCCGTTATTTACTTCATTATCCGCCTCTGCCAGCATCAGCAGCACATCTGCATAACGCAGCATCGGAAAACGTATAGGCGTATAGTTTTTATTCATAGGCCGGTCCAGCTCATACTCCCGCCGCCACTTGGCGCAATTACGGATATAGTAGGTAGTGGGTTTAATGGCCGTTTTCACCCCTTTGGCGCTCAGCGTATAAGGGCTCACCGCCCAATCCCGCCGCCGGTCTATATGACTGCTGTCCGCATCTGCATGCTCGTATAATTTGAACAGTTTATACGTGGCGCTGATAAAACCATAGGCATAACCGATAGTACCCTGGTCCGCAACGGCCGGCGTACATTTTACGCCGTTCTCATTTCCTAAACGGCTGCCAATACGGTTGGCATCATTGTTATTGCCCCAGTTACCGGTTTCCCAGATACATTCCTTCAGATCATACAAGTTCTGGCATTCATTAATGAATACCTGCGCATAATCCTTGTTCAATTCATTAAAGCCGGATTGGTATAGCTTCATGGCCCAGTTGCGCGCATCCTGGTATTTGGATACGTCGCGCAGCGGCTCGCCGGCCATGGTCAGGCATACCCTGGCCAGTATACCCTGTACGGTAGCGGTAGAGATCCGTTCAGAATAACCTATGTCCTGCGGCTTTTGCACCAGGCCCTCAGCCGCTGTCATATCTTGCAGTATCTGCGCATATATATCCTTGGAGGCGGTACGGGGAATATCCACCTTGTTTACAGAGGTAGATGGCGTCAGCTTCAACGGTACATCTCCATAGTATTGCACCAGGGTAAAATAATAGAAAGCACGCAGGAAAAGCGTTTCACCCCTTACGCTGGCCTTTTTGGCGGCATCCATATCTACGCCGTCCAGGTTGGCCAGTAAAGTATTGGCTCTTTCAATACCAACATACAGGTTCGTCCACAGGTTGGTCACATACGGGTCAGAGGGGTCGTAGTTATACCAGAAAGGCCCGGTAGGAAAACTGGTATAGGAAAACCACGATTCATCTGTGGTCGCATTGTGGCGTATGGGTAGCTGGCCGCCCCACATGGTTTCCAGCGCCAGTATATTATATACGCCGGATAAAGCGGCGTTCACTTCAGATTCGTTATTGTAATAATTCACCGGCGACAGGGTGCTAAGCGGCTCCTTCTCCAGGAACTTTTTGCAACCGGCCATTGCCAGCACACCCGTCATACAACTGATAAGAATGATCTTTTTCATCCGTCTGATAGTTTTAAACATTTAGAAAGCCAGGTTTACACCCAGGGTGGTAGTCCTGGCGCGCGGGTAAGCGGAATAGTCAAATCCGGGCGTTAAGGCGGAGTAGCCAATAGCTACCTCCGGATCAGCGCCGGTATATTTTGTCCAGGTGATCAGGTTCTGTGCGGAAATATAAAAACGGCAGCTCTTGATCTTTACCCTTCTTAACAGCTCAGATGGCAGGTTATAACCCAGCTGCACCGTTTTCAAACGCAGGTAAGAGCCGTCTTCCAATACCCTGGTAGAGTAACGGTAGCCCTGCTGGCCGCCGGCACGGGGTATATCCGTATTGGTATGATCAGGCGTCCAGCGGTTGGCAAAACTGGCATACTGGTTCAGGTATACTTTGTTGCCGCTTTCAAAATTCAGCCGGTTGGCGTTAAAGATGTCATTACCATAAGACCATTGGAAAAAGATATTCAGGTCAAAATTGCGGTAGCTGATATTGTTGTTAAAACCGCCTATATGTTTGGGCAGGCCATGACCAATCACCGTGCGGTCATCCGCATTTACATCCCCATCTCCGTTCAGGTCGCGGTATTTGATATCGCCGGGTTGTATGGTGTTACGGGCAGTGCCGTTGGCGGGCACATTGTCTTTCAGCAGCCAGGTTCCATTCCCCTGTTTTACAAAATCATTGTACTGGTAAACCCCATCTGCTATATAGCCATAAAACTGCCCCAGGGGCTGCCCGATCTTAGCCATGTATAGCGGGTCTTTGTAGAAAGAGTCCCAGTTAAACACAGAAAGTAAGGTCTCCTGGTTCTGCGTCAGCGCCAGCACCTTGCTCCGGTTAAACGAGATGTTAAAGCTGCTGGTCCAGCTAAATACCTTGGTGCTTACCGGCGTGGCGCTCATAGAGAACTCAAAGCCTTCATTGCTGGTCTTACCCACATTCTTGAATGCCTTGCCATAACCGGTAGAAGGCGGCAGGTCTGCAGAGAGCAGCAGGTTAGAGGTTACCTTCTTATAATAGTCCATGGTAAACGTGAGCCGCTGTTTAAAAAAGCCCAGGTCCAGGCCTACATCCGTTTGTGCGGTATTTTCCCATTTCAGGTCCTCGCTGGCCAGGGTGCTCAGCACAGCGCTTTGCTGCAGGGTATTGCCAAAAGAGTAATAACCGCTAACCGGGAAGCTCAGCGCCGCAAAAGTGGCATACTCGCTTACACGGTTATTACCGGTAATACCCCAACTTACCCTTGCTTTGGCATCAGAAATAAAGGAGTAACGTTTCATGAACGCCTCATTGCTAATGCGCCAGGCTATAGCGCCAGAGGGGAAATAGCTCCACTGGTTGCTGGAGCGGAATTTGGAAGAGCCATCTGCACGGTAAGATACCGTAAACAGGTAGCGGTCCTTAAAGCTGTAATTGGCGCGGCCCAGGAAAGAGGCCATAGACCATTCCGTGTTGGTAGAGATCACCGGCTGTGCTACGCCCTGGCTCAGGCCATTTAATCCCAGTGATTCATTGGGCAGCTGGTTGGCAGACATCCCATAGTTGCTGTACTTATTCCCCTGCAAGGTCATACCTGCCACCACCGTCAGGTGGTGTTGCTTGCTGAGCTGCTTGTCATAAGTCAGGGTATTTTCGTTCAGCCAGTTATTGGTCTCGTAATAGATAATGGACCCATTCACCTTATTCACCGTATTAGGGTTACCGGAGCGGGTCTTGGAATTATTAAACGCGTCATTACGCTGCACGGTTTTATTCAAACCGCCGCTTACGCGCAGTTTCAGGTCTTTTAGAATGGCGTATTCTGCATACCCGTTGGCAATCAGGTTATTCTTGGTGCGTTTGCGGTACTCATTCTCTGCCAGTAATATGGGGTTTAACCGGTAATCAGTGCCGGTGCTTACCATATCGTCATACAGATCGTCTTCAAAATCGCCGCCCACTTCTTTCGTGGGGTTCAGCGGGCTTACCGGCCGGTAGCCCCAGGCGCTGTACAGCAGGTTGTTCATAGAGGATTGCGACAGGTCAGAAGGTTGCGTGCCATACGTTTGCGTATTGGTATACAGCACATTAATACCCACATTCAGTTTGTCATTTACTTTCTGGTCCAGGCTGGCTTTGCCCTGGTAACGTTTAAAGCCGGAGTTAATTATCACGCCCTGCTGGTCAAAGATCTGTCCGGAAACCGCATAACGCGTTTGGCCGTTGCCCCCGTTCATAGAAAGGGAATGGCTTTGCATGGGCGCGGTATGAAACAGTTTATCCTGCCAGTTAAAAGCGGCGGCGTTCTTATAATCCTCGGGTGTAGTGCCGTTGGCCAGGTAGGTCTGATCCAGATCGCTCACCTTTATCTCCTGCTCCAGTTTTACAAAATCATAAGGGCTCAGTACCGGTATCTGCTTCAGGTTTTGTTGCAGGCCATAAGAGCCGGTGTAGCGGATCAGGGGCTGCTGTCCTGCTTTACCGCGTTTGGTGGTGATGATGATCACGCCGTTGGCGCCCCGGGCGCCATAGATGGCAGAGGCAGAGGCGTCTTTTAATATGTCTATGGACTCAATATCATCCGGGTTCAGGATATTATTATCCGGCCCTTCTATCGGAAAACCGTCTATCACATACAAAGGCGAGTTATCCTGTGTAATAGAGTTGTTACCGCGTATAATGATATTGATAGGCGATCCTGGTTGCCCTTCCTGGGAAGATACCATCACGCCCGCTACACGGCCGGCCAGCGCCTGGTCAAAAGAGGCTACCGGCGCTTTGTTCATGCTTTCCATACTTACAGAGCCTACGGCGCCGGTCAGGTCTTTTTTCTTCACGGTACCGTAACCTATCACCACTACCTCATCCAGGCCCTTGGTGTCTTTCTCCAGCTTTATCTGCAGGCCCGTGCGGTTGTTCAACCGCAGCTCCTGCCGCTTATAACCAATATAGCTGAACTGTAACAGCGCGCCCGGCATCTGGGGCAGCTTAATAGTGAACTGGCCATTCTCATCGGTATTAACCCCAATGTCCATGCCCTTTACACGTACGGCTACGCCTATCAATGGCTCTCCGGATACCGCGTCCGTTACCTGCCCGTTAATGGTCAGCACCACGGCTGGTTTGGGCGGCGCCTGCCGCTTCACCACCAGTATCATCTTACCCTGCTGGCTATAGGTAATACCCAGCGGGTCCAGTAACTGGCTCAGCACCGCTGTCAGTGGCTGGTTTTTAACCGCAATACTTACCGGTTTGGCGGCATCTACAACATTATCCTGGTAATTGATGGTAAGCCCGCTTTGCTGTTCCAGTTTTTTAAGCACCTCTTTTAAAGGCGCATTGCTGGCATTAACGGATACTTTGATGGTACTCGCGCTTTGGCCATAGGTATGTAAACACGCCAGGAAAAACAGGGCGCATAGGAACAGGCTGCGCCTGGTTCGTTTATGCCTGTCCGTGAATACTTTTCTGTCAAAAAGCATACTTTTGAAAATGGTTTAATTGTTCAGAAGAATTGAGTTTTTTTTGAACGGATCGCTCTGCTGTCACAGGGCGATCTTTTTTTTTATTGACAGGGTTTTCCGGATACGGTAATAAGGGTTTCGCCGGTAAAGCGTACCTGCCCCAGCTTACCAAGTGTTTGCAGGATAGTATTGACCGGCAGTTGCTGGAACCGGGCCGTATAGGTACAATGCAGCAGGCTGGTGTCCTGTACGTTAAACTGCAGTCCATATGCGCTCTCGAGGTCGGCCAGTATCTGCCGTAATGGGGTCTGCTCATAATAGAAGGTGTGCTCTTTCCAGCCGCCAATGGCGGCAATATCCAGCGGCGCTTTCCGCAAGCCTTTATCCTGCTGGCGGTAAGTGACCAGCTCACCCGGCGTTAGCTCCATCGCCGGTGCGGTGGCATTCGTAACGGCCACTTTTACTTTACCGGTAGCTACAGCTACCTGCGAGAATGATTCGCCTTTAAAACTCCGCACGTTAAAAGAGGTGCCCAGCACCGTCGTGGAAATAGCGGCGGCATGTACTACAAAGGGGCGTTTATCGGGGGCCACATCAAAAAAAGCTTCGCCCTCCAGGTACACGTTCCTGGAACCAGGCTCAAAATTCTGGGCAAAACGCAGGCGCGTATTGCCATTCAGGGTAATTTCAGAACTATCCGGCAGGAAGATCCGTTTATGTTCACCCGCATGGGTGGTCACCGTTACATATTCTGTGGGGGCCGGCGTGACCGGCTTCATAACAGGCCCCGGGCGCTGCAACAGTAAATACCCCGCCACGATCAATACCAGGGCGGCAGCGGCCACACTGGCTGCCCGGGTAATAAAACGCAGTCTGCCGCTCCGTTGCCGCGGGCGCAGGATCTGGGATAATACCCGCTCCTCCATACCTTCCGGTAAGGCCTGTGCGGGCGTCTGCTCCAGTTCCTGTACCGGAAAAAGCGCCTGTATAAGGGCGGGATCATGAGGGTGCGCAGCTATAAAGGCCTCCAGTTCCGCCTTTTCCTCCTGGCTGGCGGTACCGTCAAGTACCTTACGGGCAATGTGCTGGTAGTATTGGATATCCACAATGATAACTTTATACTAACAAGTACAAAGCCCGGACATTTTACCCTGAATACCTATATGTTAAGGAATTATGAACAACAAGGGGAGTTATCTTGTGGGCTAACCGTAGTACCCGGCTATCGGATCAGCAACAGAAAAGCCAGCAACAGCAAATGCCCTATTTTCCGCCGCAGCACCTGCAGCACAGCGGCAATATGCGACTCTACCGTTTTAATGGAAATTCCCATGGTATCCGCTATCTCCCGGTAAGAAAGGCCATATTCCCGGCTCAGCTCAAAGGCCTTTTTACGCTGGGGGCTCATAAAATTCAGTACGGTACGGTATTCCTGGTAGGCGGCGTTGTAGTAGATAGGCTCTTCGGCCTGGCTAT
The DNA here is from genome assembly GCF_008386695.1 of Chitinophaga agrisoli. Taxonomy (GTDB): domain Bacteria; phylum Bacteroidota; class Bacteroidia; order Chitinophagales; family Chitinophagaceae; genus Chitinophaga; species Chitinophaga agrisoli. Next base: position 958,963 of record NZ_VUOC01000001.1, on the reverse strand, counting down.
AGGTTGTTTCCGGGTTAACTTCCTGCAGGGTGATCACCCGCCCGGTTTTCAGGGTCTTTTGCAGATGGTTGTATAAATGGTTACGGGCGCTTACAAACAGATAGGCTTCCGGGTTCTTATCTTCTTTTATAAAGGCCCGCCTGGCCCACATATTGGCGAAAAGTTCCTGCATAAGATCTTCCGCTATATGGTCCTGCTTCACGTACTTCTTAAAGTAATGGAATATCCGGGCAGCATACTGCCGGAATAGCTCCGTGAAAAAAACCTCGTCTATAGGGATGTTACCTGCCATTATCACACGTAGTAGTGAGGGCAAAATTATTATCTGATCCTTGCTTTGTCCCCTGCCGGTCTATTAACTTTCTGTTAAGTACAGTTTTCGTCTGCTGCCTGTCGTGGAATCTTCCTGGTAAGTACGGGGCTATCCGCCTCCCCTGCTGTAGTATAGTTAGTCAGCTGTAGCTGGCGGTCTGTGGATGGCTCCCCGCACCGCCAGCTAACAGCCTACACTTATATATTCAATCCGCCGCAGGCGCTGATCACCTGGCCGGTCAGATAATTGCCCATATCAGATGCCAGGAACAGGCACACATTGGCAATATCTTCCGGGGTGCCAAAACGGCCCAGCGGTATCTGTTCAATATAATTCTTGGCGCCTTCCCCATCTTTCAGGTAATGCGTCATATCTGTTTCCACAAAACCTGGCGCTACCGCATTGCAACGGATATTGCGGCTGCCCAGCTCCTGCGCTATGGATTTGGTAAAGCCAATGATACCCGCCTTGGAAGCTGCATAGCTGCTCTGGCCCGCATTGCCTTTAATACCAATGATGGAGCTCATGTTGATGATAGCCCCGTTCTTGGCCTTCATCATAGGGCGTATTACATGTTTGGTCATGTTGTACACGCTCTTCAGGTTAATGTCCATCACATCATCCCACTGCTCTTCGCTCATACGCAGCAGCAGGTTGTCTTTTGAAATACCTGCATTGTTCACGCAGATATCCACCGCGCCAAAATCCTTCAAGACCTCATTCACCAGTGTTTCACAATCTTTATAGGAACCCGCGTTGGATTTATAGGCCTTTGCTTTTACACCCTTAGCCTGTAATTTTTCTTCCAGCGCTTTCGCCTTCTCATCGGAGCTTACATATGTAAAGGCTACATGGGCGCCCTGCTCAGCAAATTTCTCTGCGATCGCTTCTCCAATTCCCCGGCTGGCGCCTGTTACAATAGCAACTTTGTTCTCCAGTAATTTCATGTTGTCTGTCTGTCAATTAATAATTAAGAATGAATTATCCCGTTGATCAGGCCTGCTGCTGCTACAATACGCAGTGCCTGGCTCAGTACTTTATATCAGTTGTCGCCACTTACATGGTCCTGGAGAACTGCAGTATCTCCTCTATGTAATGCCTTTCGTTATTCAGGCGCGGTACCTTGTGTTGCCCGCCCAGCTTACCTTTGCTTTTTAACCACTCGCAAAAGGTTCCGGTAGGCATCACATGCACCACCGGCATATGCAGGGCTATATCTTTATGGCGTTTGGCCTCGTAATCAGAGTTAATGGACTTTAACGTATCATCCAGCACGGTGGTAAACCGGGTCATATCATTTGGCATCACGTCAAATTCTACGAGCCATTCATGTCCGCCGTTGCCTTGATCGCTAAAATAAATAGGCGCTGCGGTATAATCATTCACAATAGCGCCGGTCACCTCGCAGGCATGCGCAATGGCCTTATCAGAATTTTCTACTATCAGCTCCTCACCAAAGGCATTAATGAAAGACTTGGTACGGCCGCTTACTTTTATGCGGTAAGGCGCCAGTGATACAAACTGGATGGTATCCCCTACCAGGTAACGCCACAGGCCCCCATTGGTGCTGATGATAAGCGCATAGTTCTTGCCCATTTCCACATCCTGCAGCTGCAGCGTGCGGGGGTTCTCCTTGCCATATTCCTCCATGGGCATAAACTCATAGAAGATGCCATGGTTCAGGAACAGCAGCAGGCCTTCCTGGCCAATGATATCCTGTGCCGCAAAAAAGCCCTCAGATGCATTGTAGGTTTCCTGGTAATACATATCCGGCTTGCGGATCAGTTTTCTGAACTGCTCGCGGTAAGGCATAAAGCTTACGCCGCCATGCATATACAGCTCCAGGTTGGGCCATACATCCGCCAGGTTATCAGTGCCCGTCAGCTCAAAGATGCGTTTTATTAATACCAGCGTCCAGGTAGGTACGCCGGCAATGGAAGTTACATTCTCATGTATAACGGCGTTGGCCATACGCTCTATCTTCTCTTCCCATTCGTCCATCAGGGCTATGGAAAGTTCAGGCGTACGGATCATGTTGCCGTAAAAAGGCATGTTCTGCAGCATCACAGCGCTCAGGTCCCCGTAATAGGAATCGCTGTCCGGTGATAGTTTGTTCACCTGGTGGCTGCCGCCTATCACCAGTGATTTGCCGGTAAGCAGGTCAGAGTCCGGGAAATTATTATAGAACAAAGACAGTACATCGCGGCCGGAGCGGTAATGGCATTCATCCAGGCTCTCTACAGATACCGGTATGAACTTGCTCTTATCCGCCGTAGTACCGCTAGATTTTGCAAACCATTTAATAGGCGTATTCCACAGTACATTCTGCTGCCCTTCCATTACGCGCTGTATATACGGCTTAATGGAATCATAGTTGTGCACCGGTACCCGTTGCTTAAATTCGTCTATCTTGTAAATGCTGGAAAATCCGTACTGTTTGCCAAACTCCGTATACTGCGCGGCGCTGATCAAACTTTGGAATACCTGCTGCTGCACCTGTAACGGGTATTGCATAAAGTACTCTATGCGGCCCATACGCAAACGCGCTAATTGAGATATTGCAGGACTTAAAATTCTCATAATAGGATAATACAGTTAATTTATTGTTGTTTTGCAGCTTCGTCCAGGTAGTTCTTGCGGCGTAGAATGAAATTTTGCCCAAGATACACTTTTCTCACCTGTTCGTCCGCTGCCAGTTCTTCCGCGCTTCCCGCCTTCAGTATCTTCCCCTCAAACAATAAATAAGCCCTGTCCGTGATAGACAGTGTTTCCTGTACGTTATGGTCCGTAATAAGGATACCAATGTTCTTATACTTCAACCGCGCTACAATAGACTGGATGTCCTCCACCGCAATGGGGTCAATACCTGCAAAAGGCTCATCCAGCAAAATGAATTTGGGGTCCACCGCCAGGGCCCTGGCTATTTCCGTACGCCGGCGCTCGCCGCCGCTCAGCACATCCCCCGGGCTCTTACGCACATGTGTCAGCCGGAACTCGCCCAGCAGGCTTTCCAGCTTTTCCTTCTGCTCCGCCTTTTTCAGGGTCGTCATCTCCAGTACCGCCGCTATATTATCCTCCACGCTCAGCTTACGGAATACAGAAGCCTCCTGCGGCAGATAGCCTATACCCATCTGCGCCCTTTTATACATGGGAAGCTTGGTGATATTAAGATCATTGAGGAATACCTCTCCCTCGTCCGGTTTAATTAAGCCCACCACCATGTAAAAAGTGGTCGTCTTACCCGCGCCATTGGGGCCCAGAAGCCCCACTATCTCACCCTGTGTCACCTCTACGGACACATGGTTCACCACGGTCCTGTTGCGGTACCGCTTAACTAACTGATCCGTATGTATTTTTAATACCATATGTTCAAACTTAGCAAAAATAACCATTTAACCAAGATTATATTATTTTTGCGCGTCATAAAAATAAAGCCTGCCACCGGCAAGGGATACACCCATGATCCCGGGAATGCGAAATAACTGCAGCCATTGCTTTAGCACTACTGCAAATTCAGCCGCACAGCCGTTTTGCCGGAAGGGCTTATAACAAGCAAACTACAAAATATTAAGGATGAAAGTCACGGAACATATTGCCCAGGCTAAAGACACCCTCATCTCCTTCGAGATCTTGCCCCCCCTGAAAGGTAAGAGCATAGAGTCTATTTATGACCACCTGGACCCATTAATGGAATTTAAGCCCGCCTTCATTAATGTTACCTATCACCGTAGCGAGCATATGTTCAAGAAGCGCGCGGATGGCTCCTTCGAAAAGGTGGAGATCCGTAAGCGCCCCGGTACCGTAGGCATTTGTGCTGCCATTATGAACCATTATAATGTGGATGCTGTACCCCACCTTATCTGCGGCGGTTTTAGCCGGGAGGAAACAGAGAACGCCCTCATAGACCTTAACTTCCTGGGCGTGGATAACGTACTGGTCCTCCGCGGGGATGCGCCTAAGAACGAGACCTTCTTTGAGCCAGACCCGCACGGCCACCGCTACGCCATTGAGCTGCTCCAGCAGGTAGTGAACATGAACAACGGTATCTACCAGGAAGAAGACCTCCAGGGCGGCCTCAAAACAAAATTCTGCATCGGCGTGGCCGGCTACCCGGAAAAACACTTCGAGTCGCCCAATATGCAGACAGACATCTCCCACCTCAAAAGAAAGGTGGAGCAGGGCGCTGACTATATCGTTACCCAGATGTTCTTCAATAACCAGAAATTCTTCGATTTTGTGGCAAAATGCCGCGAGATGGGCATCACCGTGCCTATCATACCAGGCCTCAAACCGCTTACCTCCAAGAAACAGCTGACCGTACTGCCCCGCACCTTCTTCGTTGACATCCCGGATGAGCTGGCCTCTGAAGTAATGAAGTGCAAAACAGACAAGGAAGTGGAAGAAGTAGGCACCCGCTGGTTAATACAGCAGTCCAGGGAGCTCAAACAATTTGGCGTACCCGTGCTGCACTATTATACCCTGGGTAAACCCAATGTGATAAAGACAGTAGTAGAAGCTATAATATAAGGGACCGCCTCCCTCCATCTCATTACAGCTGCTCCCTTCCCGGAGCAGCTTTCTTTTTGCCCATAAAAAATGCCATTACGTGGAAACGCACTGGCATATACGAATAACTGTCACACTTTTTGTTTTTTGTCTATGTCGATACGCTATAAAGACGGCATAGCCCCCTTCTCCCCCTAGCAGGCACAAAAAAAAACCGTCCCGCTGTGGCGGGACGGTACAAGTGTACTATATTCCTATTATGGTTATTTCTTCTTTGTATGTAACAGGTAACCAACGCTAACACCAAAGTAGTTATTCTTTGATTTTTCGTCGTCAGCGCTGATATCAGTCAGACCCATGCTGTAGTTGATGCTGAACAGCAGACCGTTCTTCAGCTCATAACCAGCCAGGATGTTACCACCAAAATCCAGTGCTTTCAGGTGAGCGTTTTCGTCGCCTTCACCAACTTCTTCGAAGCTTTTACCGTCAAACTTGATCTTCTGGTCACCGATTTTACCACCGATACCATAAGCGATGTAAGGACCAACACCGATGAAGAATTTGCCGGAACCAGCTTTGATTTTGTACATGAAGTTAACAGGCAGTTCCAGGTAAGTCAGGCTCATTTTGGTACCGCCTACATTCAGGCCGCCTACAGAAACGCCGCCTTGTTGGGCGCCTTTAGCGCTTACTAACAGCTGGGGCTGTAAAGAGAAGTCTTCTGACAGGGACAGATCAGCGATAACGCCAGCGTGCCATGCAGACAGCCTGGAGATACCTTCATTGTCTTCAAATTTGATGTTGCTGTTGCTGTAACCTGCTTTAAGACCAAAAGAAACTTGGGCATAGGTTGATAGGGTTCCAAGGGCCAACAGTACTAATAATGCATACTTTTTCATTGTGAAAACTTGTTTGGTTAAAAATTTGCGGTGCAAAGATAAGCAACATATTTTTAAATAATATAATTTAATCAAAATAAATATTCGATTTCTTATTAAATCATATCCTCATCAGATAGGCGATGTTATGTAGAATTCTACTAATTCAATGGGTCTAAGCGGGTTACAGTAAGCTCCGTATACTGATCTTGTTGATATAATGATCACAGTTCAAGGCAAAAAATAGTCCCTGGTCATCTTCCGGCGGCCATTACAAAATAAAAAGCGGGCATATCAGCGTCTGATATACCCGCTTTAAATAGCTGCAGGAACCACCATTAACCGGATGGCCCTTCGCCCCTAGTAATCTTCCCGGTTCAGGATCACGCCCAGGCTCACACCCAGGTAACTGTTCTTCAGTGAAGTAACGGACGATTTGTCCAGATCTGTCAAACCCAGGCTATAATTAGCCCCAATGACGATAAGGCTGTTAAACTCCACGCCTACCATAAAATTGGCCCCGGCGTCCCAACGTCTTAACTGGGTATTGGTAGAAAGGATCCCTGAGCCCTTTTGAAAATCAATGCTCTGCTCATTATTCTGCAGCACCTTCCCATCATCATAGCTGATCGCTACATTATACTTCCCGCTAAGCCCGTAGCCTATATATGGCCCGGCGCCGGCAGTGATCTTGCCAAAAGATACCGGCAGCTTGTACAGCAGGTTTACCGGGAGCTCCAGGTAATGAAGGGTGATTTTATTGGCAGAAGGCAGGTATACCCCCGTAGGCCGGGTCGACGGCTGCTCAAAATTTGCGCCTTTGGTTATATAACGGAAAACAGGCTGCAGGTAAAAGCCTTGATGGCCAACCGGCATGTCCAGTATAAAGTCCGCATGCCAGCTGCTGATCGCGCTGGGGGAACCTATCCCGTTATTCTTATAACCAATGGTAGGGTCGTCATAGCGCATAGTGGCAAAACTATACCCGCCGCGAAAGCCAACGCTGATCTGCGCACGCAGGGGTAAACTGGCCACTACGGCCAATAATAATAGGCAAGTAAAATTTTTCATCCATCTGTCCTGTTTAATATGAAAAAACCTGTGAAAACTAATTAGGGAATTACAAACATCACATACTCTTGGGGGGCTAAAGTACGAATTATGATATATATTGTAGGTTAACAAAAGAAAAATTGCCGGGGATGATAGCAAGGATGATCCCTTAGGCCTGAGGATCATATAATTGTCTTACCGGTAATACCTGAAATGATAACAGCGGATAGCCAGGCTTAGTAATAAATGCCCTCGCATCCCAAACCCAGCCCAATAAAACTCCGTAAAAGACTAAACGGCCTGAGCCCCGGTAACCCGGGCCCCAGGCCGTCCAACTATCTGATCGGGAGCCTCTGCTCCTTAAAAACATAGATCTTATTTGCCGCCAAATTTATATCCAACGGATACACCAAAAGAAGTGTTCCTCCAGGAATAATCCTGCCCGGCAATGGTCTTTTCGCTGGCAACATTCACCAGTCCTAAGTCCGCATTTAAACCAAAATAAAGGCCCTGCGGCATTTCATAACCTACCTGTATGCCACCACCTGCATCAAAACGGCTCAACTTAGCATTACCTGCTTCGTCATCAAAAGCCTTTACTTCAGAGCTTACATTGGCGATGGTTCCCTTGTGCTTACCACCCAGGCCATAAGCCACATAGGGGCCTACTCCCAGTACCAGGTTACCGGTACCTACCTGCGGTTTGTAAGTGAAAAGGATGGGTAGCTGCAGATAGGATAAGGTGGTCTTCAGATCAATGTCCTTCGCCTTTCCGCCCTTTCCTGCAAACAGTAACCCGGTACCGATAAAGAATTCGTCAGCCAGCGGAAGATCTGCTGTAACACCTGCACGCACATGCGTAAGAATGCTGCTGGTTTCTTTATCACCCGCGGATTTTTGTGTATAGCTGGAAAAATTAGGGCCTGCTACTACACCCCATTTTACCTGTCCAAAGGATAGTCCTGCAATCAGCATGGCAGCGACAGATAATAGTACTTTTTTCATTTGCGCGTTTTTTGCCGGCACAAACCCCTACAGGCAGGGCCTATACCTTGTGTATTTCGGTTAAGGATGGTACGGCCTGTACGCACCAGGTGATCAAAAAACTAATACTTATATACAATAGTGGATGAATAATTGTTTAAAACAAGAAACCCACTGATACGCTGAACACCCGGTTCTTACTCTTGTTATCACTGCTGTCTTCCGCGCCGGAATTTATCTTGTTAAACCCAAGACCATACTGTGCAGCGATCAGGAAATGTGAAACTTCTGCGCCTACCATCAGATTACCACCCCAGTCAAAACGTTTGTACTTGTTCCAGCCCTGGTTAGGATCATCATTATTGAACGGCGTATCATCATCCCACTCAATTTTGGAACTACCTGAATTATTCAGGGTGCCGTTGTCAAACTCGTATTTGTTCTTACCGGCCACACCAAAGGCAAAATACGGGCCAATTCCCGCAAAAAGCCGCGCATCCGTGCCCAGGGGGATTTTACCAACAAAATTCAACGGTACTTCGATGTACGACGGACGGGTGCTAAACCTGGAATAAGGGTCCGTTAACGATGGATTGCTCTTACTACCGGATTCCAGTTTGGAGCCTTTAGTAGTATAGAATACACCGGGCTGAAAAGAAAGGATATTCTTGATCAACGGAAGGTCAGTAATTACCCCGATATGATACCCGGTTAATGTTCTGTTGTTATCCACAGAACCATCATTACTTACTGAAATGTTAGACAGGTTCAGGCCACCCTTAATACCTACACGAACCTGTGACATGGCCGCCATTGATAGGGCCAGTGCTGCAATGGAGAGGATTAACTTCTTTGCCATAATCTACGCTTTTAGTTACAAAAGCGTTTTTCCAAAGACTATGCCAACCACAATTCCACATGATCTATTGGATTGATTTTAAATTAGTTGCAACACATTTTCCACAGCAATCACAGCCATTTCTATACCCTCACTGTAAGGCCTTTACGCGGCTTTTTATCCTCAGTTCATACCGGGCCGGATCGCCCAAAATAGCCGCCATCCTTGCTCACAAACAACTGGTCTCATAGGCTGTCCGCTTTTACCGTTCCCCTATATGTTTCCCATATTACACCCATATCCCACTCATATGCAACCCATATAAATCCCCGGAAACAGCGGCTTTCAGCCACCCTCACCTACTTAATCTCCTTATATTCATACCGTTACAAAGCACCCCATAAATAAAACAGCCACACTGGCTCATTCCAGTGTGGCTGTATATTGATCAGTATCTTTATTATCACTTGTTCGCAGCCGTTCCCTGCTCCAATCGCTCCAGGAAACCGTCCAGCTGCTCCACGCCTAAACGTTTGGCCAGTATCTTCTTCTTCTCATCCAGCAGGTATACTACCGGTGTCGCATATACATCGTACAGGCGGCGGTAATTACTTTGCGCCTGTGGATCCCACGCATGTACCCAACCCTTCAGATCATGCGCTTTAATAAACTGCAGCCATTCCTCGCGTGTGCCATCCGTCTTAACGCCTACCATCACTACGCCTTTTTTTCGCCAGCTTGCCTTGTAGGCAGAGTCCAGCCGGGGTATCTCCGTTTTACAATGCCCGCAGGTGGGGTCCCAGAACACCAGTACCGTGTACTTTGCCTTGGTGGCATATAAGGATAACGGCTTGGCCGTAGAATCCTGCATATCCAGCGGGGGCGCCGGCTGTCCTATCAGGTTAGGCGCAATGGAGTATGCCCTTGAGATGATCTTGTTCAACTGCTCGCCGCTCACCCAATAGGCGTCTCCGGGCACATAATATTTCTCTACCAGGTGCACAAACACCGCGTCCATACCCATGTAGGGCGATGCTTCAAAGTTCGCGGTCAGCCACCACAGCACAAACTTGAACATCTCTTTATCTTTCCGCGTCTTAGCTATCAGGTTATCGCATTCTGCAATAATGGAGTCCGGCTCCATCGGTACCAGCTGGGTAAAATATTTCTGCAGCTTGCCTTCCAGTATCGGGGTGCGTACCAGCCGCCCATCATTCAGGTTCACATCATCCCAGTAATGACTCCGGAAATAGCGGTAAGCAAAGGTGGAGTCTTCATTGGCCGGCTTCGCAGGTACTTCAGGCTCTTTCATGGCCCTGAATATGCTCGTCAGCAAAGATTCCGGGTGTTTGCTCACAAAATCCGCCCGGTAATCCTGGATCTCTTTGTTCAGCTCAGTCTGCAAAGGCCGTACTTTGGCGGTATCCGCCGCGGTATGAGCCGCCGCCAGCTCCTGCTGTATACGGGCCGTTTTAGGCGCCAGGGACGAGAGAAAGCGGTTATACCCCAGGAACAGGTCATTCTCCGGCGATGTTTTATATACGGTCTTGCCAATCAGGTCACTCGTATCTACACTAATGGTAAAAACCTGGTTTTTATCCAGCAGCATCTCAAAATAACGTTGCTTATCAGGGAAAACGATCAGGTAAATGCCCCCGGGCAATGCCTCCTTATTTTTCAGCACAGCGGTGCCGGTGGCGTCAACAATAGCAGAATCGGCCAGGTAGGTCTTTTTACCCATATAGTGCGCCAGGAACATCTGGCCACCGGTTATTTGCTTGAACTTAACGGTCAACTGGTAGCCCTGCGCCTGCAATTGTAGCTGGCAGCAAAACAAAACGGCAATGATTAATAAAAGTTTACGCATAGGATTAGGATCGTGTAAATGTAAGCCAAAATATATAAAAGTCCACCCTCCGCAGACTGTGGGCCATGACCAGAAAAACCTACCTTTGCAACCGTGAGGAAAAAAAACGTTGTACTGGAAAAAGTGCCGGTAACCGCTTATGCTGCTGAAGGCAAAGCCCTGGCCCGTCAGGATGGTAAAGTTATATTCATCGAAGGTGGCGTGGTGCCCGGCGATGTAGTGGATATCCGGCTCAGTAAGAATAAAAAGGACTGGGCAGAAGGAAAAGCCACCCATATCCATACCTATTCCCCCCAGCGGGTCACTCCTTTTTGTGAGCATTTTGGCGTTTGCGGCGGCTGTAAATGGCAAATGCTGCCCTATTCCCTGCAGCTGGAGTATAAACAGCAGCAGGTGGTAGACAACCTGCAGCGCATTGGCCACCTGGAGCTGCCCGCCATGAGCCCCATCCTGGGCTCCAAATACAGCACACAATACCGTAATAAGCTGGAGTTCACCTTCAGCAACCGTGCCTATCTTACAGATGCGGAAATAGCGGAAGACGGCGTCATCCCCCAGCGGAATGCCCTCGGCTTCCATGTGCCCAAACTGTTTGATAAGGTGCTGGATATCCATACCTGCCACCTCCAGCAGGAACCCGTAAACCAGATCCGGAATACGGTAAAGGCCTACGCCCTTGAGCACGATCTTCCCTTTTATGATATCCGGGCCCAGCAAGGCTGGCTCCGCAACCTGGTGGTCCGCATCTGCACCACCGGCGAGGTAATGGTGAACCTGGTTATCCATTATGAGGACGAACCGGCCCGTAAAGCCCTGCTCGACCACCTCCTGGCCACCGTACCGGGCATTACCACCATCGTTTATACCATCAATCCTAAAAAGAATGATAGTATCTTTGACCTGGAGCCCCGGATCTACTTCGGAAAAGGTTATGTAGAGGAGAAACTGGAAGACTTTGTGTTCAAAATAGGCCCTAAGTCATTCTTCCAGACCAATACCTACCAGGGCGTTACCCTATACCAGGTAACCCGGGATTTTGCCGGCTTAACAGGAACGGAAATTGTGTATGACCTGTACTGCGGCACCGGCAGCATCGGTATTTTTGTATCCCGTAAGGCGGCTAAAGTGATAGGCATCGAGCTTATTAAAGAAGCCATCGATGATGCCCGAGAAAACGCCACCGCCAACCAGGTACAGAATGCGGAATTCTTCGCCGGTGATGTGGTGGATATCTGTGACGATGCTTTCTTTGCACAACATGGCCAACCCGGTGTGGTGATCACTGATCCGCCACGGGCCGGTATGCACGAAAAATTAGTGGAAAAGTTGCTGCAGATCGCAGCGCCTAAAATAGTATATGTAAGCTGTAACCCTGCTACGCAGGCCAGGGACCTGGCCCTCCTCAGCAAAATGTATACGGTGAAAAAGGTACAGCCCGTAGATATGTTCCCACATACCCACCATATCGAAAACGTTGTACTGTTAGAAAAGAAGCTATTAGCAAGCGAAAAATAAAGATCAAGATAACTATGAACGAATTCAGGCCCGGCAGATTTGAAATTCTCCCCATGGTGATCAAAAACCTCCTGATCATTAATGGGTTGGTATACCTGGCACAGATCACTTTCAAGTCCATGACTGGAGATGATACAATAGACAACCTCTTTGCCCTGCACTATTGGGGCTCAGACCTCTTCCGTCCCCACCAGATCATCACCCACCTGTTTATGCATGGTTCGCCGGGGCACCTGTTTTCCAACATGTTCTCCCTCTGGATGTTTGGCGCTACCCTCGAAAACGTATGGGGCCCCAAACGGTTCCTTATATTTTATATGGTCTGCGGCGTTGGCGCAGCCATGTGCCATATGGGAGTGCTCACCTGGGATAATGTGCACCTCACACAGGACGTGCAGACTTTCCTCAATGATCCGTCTTACTCCAACTTCGTGATGCTGGATCACAAATATGATCTGAATTCCGGGCCCTTTAACCCGGAAAGCCTTAAATACGCGCTGGCGCAGGCGCCCAACGATCCTGGCGTAATACAGGATGCCCGGGTGTTTGTACAGCAGTTTGCCGCCGTTTTCCGTAACACCGCCACCCTGGGCGCCTCTGGTGCGGTTTTTGGTATATTGTTCGCCTTCGGATACCTGTTCCCGAATAGTCTTATTTACCTATATTTCCTTTTTCCCATAAAAGCCAAATATGTGGTTGGCATATGGATTGCATTAGAGCTGTTTGCCGGCATACGGAACTCCGCCGGCGATAACGTTGCCCACTATGCCCACCTGGGCGGGGTGCTGTTTAGCTTCATCCTGCTCAAGTTCTGGAACAAGAACAACAGGCGGCATTTTTATTAGCGCTGAAAGGAATGTTTCACGCTTCACCTTTTACTAATTTCTTAAATTTGTATTAAAGCGATCGTAGCATGAGAACAGTGGAAAAAGAACGGATTCCCAGCCTCACCTTAGGCGAAGAAAGGAACATCGTTACGCAGATCCTGGTGGTGAACCTCACCATATTCATCCTGCTCCTGTTTACCAGGGTGATTTATAATATGGAAGGATACAGTACGGCGCAGTTTGAGTCGGACGTGCTGGCATGGACCGCTTTGCCCGCTAATCCCGCGCGCCTGCTTACCCGCCCCTGGACGCTCATCACCGCCATGTTCTCACACGTCAGCGTATGGCAGGTGTTCAGTAATATGGTCTGGCTCTGGGCCTTTGGCACCCTGCTGCAAAACCTGGCCGGTCACCAGCGTATCTTACCACTGTACCTCTACGGAGGCTTCTGCGGCGCCATCTTCTATGTAATGGGCATGCACGCCATCCCCGCTTTTGAATCGATGCTGCCAACAGCCGCCATGATGGGCGCCTCCGCCAGCGTAATGGCCCTGGCTATAGGCGTTACCGCCGTTGCCCCCAATTACCGCATTTTCCCCTTGCTCGGCAAAGGCATCCCCTTATGGGTGATCACCCTCATATTTGTTGCACTACACATTGCCTCACATATCTTAACGCCTGCAGATGAAACGCAGACCTACATCCCTGCCCTCGTAGGCGGCGGGCTTACAGGCCTCCTGTATATGACGCAGTGGAAAAAAGGAAAGGACTGGGGCGCAGGCCTCAACCGGGTGGCATACAAAGCCACTCACCTCTTCCATCCCGCCCCACAGGACCATCCGGAAGTGGCGCTCATTAAAAAAAGGCTCAACCTTCCCTCTTCCGGCAACAGCGCCTTCCGCCGCGTAGGCAGCGTACCGGAACAGCGCCTCAACGAGATCCTCGATAAGATCAACGAACAAGGCATGGACGCCCTCACCCCGGAAGAGCAGGAAACACTCCTCAGGGCCAGTAAGCAGGATATTTCCTGAAGGAGATCGTCCCACATATCCATCATTTCCGCATAACATATCATTATTACGCCGGACACCGTATCCGCGTCTCCATCTCATATTATAAATAACTTTATTCATCCATACCCCTCCACTCCTCCTGTATACAAGAAATAATGTATTCATACATTTACATATTAGCATCCCGTACACATTAAAATTATCCTCCTTATCGATTGATTTACAAAGCGGATCCCGTTTGGTAATTGAAATTCCAATGCTTACTTTCACGCCACTAATCCCAAAAAAATACCATAAACCCCCGTTTACTGTGAAACTATTGCAAGTCGTTCTGCCCCGCATATTGCTCCTTTGCAATGGCCTGCTGATAACCGCTTTGTTATTGTCAGCCTGGCTCCCTTTCATGAGCCCACACCAATGGTGGCCCAGCGGTTTTGCGGGATTGTTATTCCCTATATTACTGGCTTTAACCGTATTATTCATTCCCATATGGGCGGTATACCGCAAATGGTATTACTGGATCTCCGTTGCCGCCATCATCCTCTGCTGGAAAGCCATCCTCGTTAGCTTTTCCATACGCTGGCCCCAACAGCTGGCCGTTGGCCGCCCGGAGGCGCCCCGTTTTACCATCATGACCTTCAACACCAGCAGCATGGGCGTTAAAGGTTACCAGCTGGATAAGGAGCTGCATGCCTCCATTCTCCATACCTTGCGCGAAGCCAGTCCGGATGTCCTTTGCATGCAGGAGTTCTATACTAACGATGATCCTAAGCTCACGGATAACATTGCCGCTATACAGGATCGGCTGGGCTACCCTTACTATTTCTTTACCTCAGATAAGACCCAGTGGAATACCTGGCATTACGGTATCGTGCTCTTCTCCCGCTACCCGGTCATCCATACGCGTAAGATCCCCTGCGGTTATAGTATTGCCGGCAGCGGTAGCAGCATACTGGAAGCGGATATGGTCATCTATGGCGATACCGTGCGGGTCTACACCGCCCAGCTGCGCTCCTACATGTTCAATGGTGCGGAGCTGTCGCAGCTCAATGCTATCAAGACCATGAATGGCGGCCAGGCCGGGCTCTCAGCCACCGGCTCCCTGGTAGATAAGATGCGCCATACCTTTACCGCCCGCGCGGCACAAACAGAACAACTCCATGACCTCGCAGATCAAAGCCCCTACCCGGTGATCGTTTGCGGTGATCTGAATGATACCCCGGTCTCCTACACCTATTACACCTTGAGCCAGCACCTGCGGGATGCGTTCCTGGAAAAAGGCAGCGGTATAGGCCGTACCCTTTCTTTCCTGTCGCCCACCCTGCGTATCGATTATTTCCTGGCGCATAGCAACTTCAATATCCATGGCTACCGCACTTTCGAGAATGCGATGTTTGAGCATTTCCCCGTCATGGCAAGCTTCTCATTGAAAAAACCTGATTAGTGAAAGGTAACGGGTGATTATCCCTATCTTTAGCAAAAAAGAGTCGGGTTCCAAGGTGAGATTCATCAGATTATTCACAAAAGGCTTTTTGCTGATCATTACTATAGGCGTTGTCCTCCTATTCCTGCTGGCCTGTTTAGCGCCCTGGGTGTCCCCGGCCAGCTGCTGGCCGCTTAGTTTCCTGACCCTGGCCTTTCCTTACCTGCTGTTATTGCTCATTCTCTGCTTTTGCTGCTGGCTGCTGTTTAATATTAAATATTGCCTGCTATGCCTCCTGGCCCTGAGTCTTGGCTGGAAATCCATCAGCGCCTACATCGGCTTCCACTGGCCCGGCGCGGAGAACCAGTTCACCGCCCCACAGGGCAGCATCACCGTTATGAGCTATAACGTAAGCCTGTTTGGCCTGTACCGGGAAAAGGACAGTAAATACAACCGCCAGGCCATGTTTGCGCTTATCAAGAAACAAGCGCCGGATATTGCCTGTTTCCAGGACTTCTACACCTCGGAAAAACAACACGATTTTAATAACCGGGAGGATATCTCCACAGAAATGCGCCTGCCCTACCGCTACTTTTCCAGCGACTTTAACCGCGATGGTATGCAGCACTGGGGCTCCATCATCTTCTCCCGCTATCCCATCATCCGCTCAGAGAAAGTAAAGCTGTCAGATGGCCCCCAGAGCGAAAGCCTCATCTATGCGGATATCGTCCGGGAAGAGGATACCATCCGTATCATAAACATGCACCTGGAGTCGTACCGCTTTAATGAAAAAGACTACCGCTCCATCGAAAAGATAAAAAAGCAGGAAGATACCGGGCTCATAGCCACCAAAGGCATCATGCAAAAGATGCGGGAAGCCTTCCAGCGCCGCGGGCGCCAGGCGGATATAGTGGCGGGTTTTATCCGTCAGAGCCCCTACCCGGTAGTGGTATGCGGCGATTTTAACGATACGCCGGCCTCCTACACCTATTTCACCATTAAGGGCAACCTGCAGGATGCCTTCCTGAAAAAGGGCACCGGCATTGGCCGCACCTTCACAGGCCTGGCCCCCACCCTGCGCATCGACTACATCCTGCCGGATAATACATTTACCGTCAATAGCTTCCGCAAGATCAACTCAGATCTCAGCGACCACTACCCGGTCATCGCCAACATTAGTCTCAAATAGCTATCTCTGGCGCCCGTCAACTAACAACTATCCGCTACCGGTTAATTATTATCTTTGCAATCCCGGAAATAATGGAATATGTCAGACCTGAAATTTTATAACTCATTAAAGCGCGAAAAGGAAGTATTCACCCCTTTATATCCCGGGCATGTGGGCATGTATGTATGCGGGCCCACCGTATCCGGAGAGTCGCACCTGGGCCACGCACGGCCTTATATCACTTTTGATGTGGTATATCGCTACCTCATGCACCTGGGCTACAAAGTGCGTTATGTACGTAACATCACAGACGCCGGCCACTTCGAAGAAGAAGGCCGCGCCGCGGAAGATAAGATCGCCAAAGGCGCCTCCCTTGAAAAGCTGGAGCCAATGGAGCTGGTACAGAAATATACCAACCGCTTTCATTGGGCCATGCTGCAGTTCAACACCCTGCAGCCCAGCATAGAGCCCACCGCCACCGGCCATATCATAGAACAGATAGAGATGATCCAGAAGATCATCGATAAAGGTTTCGCCTACGAAGTGAATGGCTCCGTGTATTTCGATGTAAAGAAATATGCAGAAGGGCATCACTACGGTATCCTCAGCGGCCGTATCCTGGAAGATATGCTGGAAACCACCCGCGAGCTGGAATCGCAGGATGAGAAGCGCAACAAAGTAGATTTTGCCCTCTGGAAAAAAGCCCCGCCGGAGCATCTCATGCGTTGGAACAGCCCCTGGGGCGAAGGCTTTCCCGGCTGGCATATTGAATGCTCCGCGATGAGCTGCAAATACCTGGGCCAACAGTTCGATATCCATGGCGGCGGTATGGACCTCCAGTTCCCCCACCATGAGTGCGAAATAGCCCAGAGTGAAATAGCCAATGGCGAAATGATGGCGCGTTACTGGGTGCACAATAACATGATCACCATTAACGGCCGTAAAATGGGTAAGGCCTACAACAATACCATCAAGCTTACGGAGATCTTTGCAGGTACCCATCCCTTGCTGGAAAGAGGCTACAGCCCCATGACCATCCGCTTCTTCGTATTGCAGACCCACTACCGCAGCACCCTGGACTTCTCCAACGAAGCCCTGCAGGCGGCAGAAAAAGGCCTGCAACGCTTGTGGGCAGCCTATGACCTGCTGCAGAAGCTGAGCTACGAATCCAATGGCAGCCCCATAAACGAAGAGCTGGATAAACAGGTGCAGCAATGGTGCGCGGAGTGTGCAGAGTTTATGAACGATGACCTCAACACCGCTAAAGTGCTCGCCAACCTGTTTGAACTGGTGCCGGTGATCAACTCCCTGAAAGGCGGCCAGGTAAAAATGCACGAGCTCAGCGAAGCTACCTTCCAGCTGCTGCAAAAGACCTGGCAAACCTATCTCATTGAGATCCTGGCCCTCCAGCCGGAAAACCAGGTAACTGATAACAGTAAACTGGATGGCGCCCTGCAGCTCCTCATCGAAATGCGCAAAGAGGCCAAACTCCGTAAGGACTACGCTGCGTCTGACAAGATCAGGACCCAGCTGCTGGAAATAGGTATCCAGCTAAAAGATGAGAAAGACGGTAGCGTAAGCTATAGCATTATATAAGATACGGAATACACAGTAGGTAATTTTATGTACAAACTCTGGACGATCATTGCCGGCATGGCTTTATTCATCTGCGCCTGCCAGCCATCAACAAAGCAGAACGAGGATAACAGCAATGCGGACAATGTTGTGACCACCACCGTAAAGGTGCCTGTTTTTAGTGCGGATAGCGCCTATGCCTATACAGAAAAACAGGTGGCCTTTGGACCACGTATTCCTAACACGCCCGCACAGGAAAAATGTGCGGACTACCTGATCCAGACACTCAAGCCGCTTTCAGATACAGTGTACGTACAGCGTACCACCGTAACAGGCCCTAAACATGTCACCCTGCCCTGCATCAATATTGTAGCCACCTTTAATCCGGCGGCTACCCAGCGCATACTCGTGCTGGCCCACTGGGATACCCGTCCCCAGGCAGACCAGGACGCGTTTGATAAAACAAAGAAGCTGGATGGCGCGGATGATGGCGCCAGCGGCGTAGGCGTACTGATAGAGCTGGCCCGCCAGTTCCACCAGCAAAAGCCCGCCATCGGCGTAGACCTGCTGTTAACAGATGTGGAAGACTATGGCGTAAGCGAAGAAGAGAACAGCTACTGCCTGGGTACCCAATATTGGGCGCACCATCCGCACGTACCCGGTTACAAGGCTAACTACGGCATCCTCCTGGATATGGTAGGCGGCCGCGGTACACAGTTCTTTATGGAAGCCGCTTCCCAGCAATATGCCCTGGGCCCCATGAAAGCTTTCTGGGATGTGGCCAATAAGATCGGCTACTCTGATTTCTTCCGCTACGAGAACAATGGCGCCGCCATTACAGACGATCATGTGTATGTAAACACTATCGCCAATATACCTACCTTTGATATTATCGCGCTGCAGCCCAACGGTAATTTTGCGCCGCACTGGCATACCCAGAACGATAATATGAGCGTAATAGACCGCCGCACGCTCCAGGCCGTAGGCCAAACGCTGATGCAGGTGATCTACGCGCAGCCGTTCTAAAACAGCAACCATAGCATATGCAATAAGGGCCGGCGTTACACCCGACCCTTATTGCCTTTTATAGCATCAGTTATATTACCTCAAAATTTTGTCGCCATGGCCAAAACTTCCGCCAAAAAACTAAGCGCTCCTGCTGCTTCGCAGGATGGAATAGCTTTGCACCATCAGCACCTCATTAAGGATAAAAAACTGTCAGCGATCATCACCGCTCCCCTGGGTGCAATGCCCGTCAGCAAGAACATCACGTTGCGCCTCATTGCCTCCATCATGAGCCAGCAGCTCTCCGTAAAAGTAGCGGATGTGATCTATGCGCGTTTCCTGGCCATCTACGGCGGTAAAGAGCCCACGCCGCAACAGGTACTGGATACCCCGGCCCCAACCCTGCGCGCCATTGGCCTTAGCAATGCCAAAGTAAGTTATGTGCACAACGTAGCCCGTTTTACGGTAGAAGAAAAGCTGACGGATAAGAAGCTGCAAAAGATGAATAACGATGAAATACTGGCCTATCTTACGCAAATAAAAGGCGTGGGCCGGTGGACAGTGGAGATGCTGCTGATGTTCTATCTGGGAAGGGAAGATGTATTTGCCCTGGATGACCTGGGCTTGCAGCAAACCATGATAAAATTATACCGTTTGGATGCTACTGATAAGAAAGCGTTGCGGCAGCGGCTCATGGAAATATCCGCTAAATGGTCGCCCTACCGTACCTATGCCTGCAGGTACCTGTGGGCCTGGAAAGATACTAAACCCGTAGCCGGCGACACCGCCAAATGATTCGCATTACACCTGCGACATGATATAACTGATCGCATTGCGGGTTTTCTCAAAAGAAAAGATCTTCGCCAACACACCCTTAAAATTGTCTTCATCGGCAATCTCGTAAAAGCTTTCCTCCAGTATAGAATAGAGCTGGAACGGGTATACCTGTATACTGCCGTGTGTGATCCATAATAAAGGGAACTGGTAATTACCCAGGGCGGGAACTTTGATAATGAACTCGTGCCTCAATCCATTTGCAGTAAGCATGTCCTTATGTTCGTTGCTTATCAGGGCCGGCGCGGTTTTGATCTCTACTGTCAGGATGTTATTGCTCATTTTAGACAGGTAATTTGCCTGATCCAGTAAAATGGTTTTAGGCAATGTGATTTTCTTCTCTAAAATGTCCTCCGGCCATAGATTGGGAGCTTCACTCATAGTTTTAAAATATTTACAAGTTATAAGAGAATTTGATCGGCAAATGATCCGAATAATGCCTCGAATCAATTAAACCCGCCTTTGTTAAAAGATGGGTTCCCTTTATGTCGGTAATAATGTCCAGGTAGTCATCGTCAAAATAATCGATCAGCTCAGGCCGCATGATCACCTGGTCAAATAAATGCCAATGATAGCTGATGGGTTTTGCCGGACTATAGTAATGCGTTCCCGAAACCTTACCTTTTCCGAGATCCCCCAAAAAGCTCCACATCGGGTTATAAAAGAAATCATAATCGATTCCATCCACTTTTCGTACTAACCGCCTGGCAATAGCTCTGTCCATAGTGGTATGAAAACCCGTGCTCTGCACTAACCCATGCTCAAAGGGGTGCATATTAAAATCGCCAAACACGATCGTGCGTTTATGTCCAACCAAACTTTCTACACTATCAATAAACGATTTTACACCCATCATGTAGGCTGCCTGGTCGTCCCCTGTCCAGTTCACTTTACTTGGCAGATGTAAACACAACAAAGTTATGCCATTGCTCAGAACCGGAGAATATAAATATCTGGCAGTCATCCGCCTGGTCTCAGACAGCAACCCCAATAATGAATCTTTAAACTTTGTATATATCTGTATCTTATCGCAGTTAATACCCGCACAAAAGTAGAAGGCATTGGTGGTCTTGTTCAACTTCCTTAGCACATCCGCCGGCTTCAAATGGCATTCCGCCAGAAACAGGAGATCAATTTTTTGTTCATCTATCAGATCATATAACAAATCTGTAAGATCCTGGTTATTGAGGTTCCAGAAGCAAAAGTTCATCGGCTAACAGGGTAATACACTATTTCTAATATAAAAAATTAAACCCATAATTTCTAGTGGGGTGGGGTAGTATTTAAGACCAGTTTTTAAAATATTTACCCCATTGCAATACCATCGCAGTGAAGCAGAAAGCCAGGCAAAACTATAACCGGTAATTATACCGCATTGACAAACCAGGAACACCAGAATGGTCCCCAAACCTCCTATTTGCAATATTACCTCTCCTTCCTCTAAATTACCGCCCTCCTCCTGTAACCACCCATCCTCCAATCACCTTTGTTCTCAACCAATTGCTATTCCTTCAGACTTCCCATAAAAAAAAGTCCCCGCCCAGAAGTGGGCAGGGATTGTTAATTACTAACTAACCCAATGCTTATAACTAAAACTAAAACAAGGTCAAATATGCTTGAATAAGTCTTATACTTTTTTGTACGAACCGTGAACAGGGAGGCCCGTTCAACAGCCCATTCCGGCCAGATAAGTTATCACCTAACCCTCAAACCCTCACTATCCATTCACCTCTTATTATGCCTGCGCCTCCGCAATCTTAGCCTTGATCTTCACCTCTATTTCATTCGCTAATTCCGGATTATCCGCCAGCAACTGCTTCACCGCATCACGGCCCTGACCCAGCTTATTGGTCTCATAGCTGAACCAGCTACCGCTCTTCTGCACCACGCCATATTCAACACCCATGTCGATGATCTCACCCATTTTGGAGATACCCTCACCAAACACGATATCAAACTCTGCCTGGCGGAACGGCGGCGCTACTTTATTCTTCACCACCTTAACCTTTACGCGGTTACCTACTGCAGTATCCCCGTCCTTGATCTGTGTCATACGGCGGATATCCAGACGGATAGACGCATAGAATTTCAGGGCGTTACCACCGGTAGTGGTTTCCGGGTTACCAAACATTACCCCGATCTTTTCACGCAGCTGGTTAATGAAGATGCAGCAACAGTTGGTCTTGGAAATGGTAGCCGTCAGCTTACGCAGCGCCTGTGACATCAAACGTGCCTGTAAGCCCATCTTGCTGTCTCCCATTTCACCTTCCAGCTCCCCTTTGGGCACCAGGGCCGCTACGGAGTCGATCACCACCACATCTACCGCGCCGGATAAGATCAGGCGGTCTGCTATTTCCAGCGCCTGCTCACCATGGTCCGGCTGTGATATCAGCAGGGAATCCACATCAACGCCCAACCGCTGGGCATAAGAACTGTCAAATGCGTGTTCCGCATCTATAATGGCGCAGATACCACCCTTTTTCTGGGCCTCTGCAATTGTATGAATAGCAACGGTGGTCTTACCGGAAGACTCAGGACCGTATATCTCTATGATCCTTCCTTTAGGAAAGCCCCCTATACCCAGCGCAATGTCCAGGCCCAGGGAACCTGTAGAGATAACCTCCATGGGGTCAGAACCTTTCTCACCCATCATCATTACTGATCCTTTACCAAAATCTTTCTCGATTTTGTCCATGGTAAGGCGGAGCGCCTTCAGTTTTTCTGTATTGGCTGTAGACATATTAGTAAGTTGTTTTTTTACAAATTTAATGGTGTGCTAAGTTATGATCTAATTTTCATTTATCCCAAAAAATTTAGCATTTCAATTAAAATACTAAATACAGTAGCAAACAATCCCTTCAACCTCATCCGCTTGTCGTCGTCGCTTATTCGCTATTACATCACAAAGATGGCATGCCTTTACGCATTGAATATGCGCAGCAACAAACAGATCAGAAAATTTTTTGGAAAAGCTTACCCTACAAAGGCATACGCCGCCAGCTGTGATAGAATGCCCACAATAAAACCGGCATAGATCTCCGCCGGGCTGTGCGCTGCCAGCACCATACGGGCAGTGCCCACCAGGCCGGCTATAAAAAGCGTGATCACCAGGGGAATGGTCACATTCATATGCATACCCCACATCAGGGCCAGCAGTAAACCTATCACACCGCCCCAGCCCATCGTATGCATGCTTATCTTCACAAAGATGTTGCAGATAAAAGAAGCAATAACGGCTATAAAAATGCCCAGGAAAAAGGCATTAAAGAACGGCGGCGCCACCCCTTCCCGTATAAATGTGTAGAACGCCCAGAAGTAGTAAATGATGGTGGCTATATATGGTATGATACGGTCGCGCTGGGTGCGCAGGTAAAAAGAGTCCACAAAATTCAGCGCACGGGAAAGCAGCACTGTCAGCAAAGGAAAGAACAAACTGATACTGATAACCCGGAAATACAGCCTGTCATACGGAAACCGCATGCTGTACTGCTTAAAGGTCACAAAGTATTCCGGTAATGCCTGTACGATAAGGAAGGTAACGATCGTAGGGATAAATAAAGGATGCATGAGATAGGAAACCACCTGCGCCACCCCGCGTAATGCGGTGGGAAATACTGGCCATTCCGGTTTGGTGTCACTCACATGCAATGCTGTTTCTCTTTCCATTTAGTTTTTTATATATCGCGGAAAAGCCTTTCAGGTGCTTTTCACGCTTTAAAGCTCTTTACGTAACCGGGCTACCGGGATATTCAGTTGTTCGCGGTATTTGGCCACGGTACGGCGGGCAATATTATACCCCTTATCCTGTAGCATCTTGGTGAGGTTTTCATCACTCAGCGGCTTGCGTTTGTTTTCCCCCTCAATAAGGTCAGACAGTATCTTCTTCACCTCGCGGGTAGATACTTCCTCCCCGCTATCGGTTGATAAAGACTCGCTGAAGAAGAACTTCAGCTTAAAAGTGCCAAACTCCGTCTGCACATACTTACTGTTGGCCACACGGCTCACGGTAGATATATCCAGCTGGGTGATATCTGCAATATCCTTGAGGATCATCGGCTTCATCGTAGTTTCATCCCCGGTAAGGAAAAACTCCCGCTGATAGTCCATGATAGACTCCATGGTGGATAACAACGTATGCTGCCGCTGCTTAATAGCATCTATAAACCATTTGGCCGCGTCGATCTTCTGCTTGATGAACAGCACCGCTTCCTTCTGCCGGCGGTCCTTTTTATCGCCCCGGTCGTATTCCTTCAGCATCTCGCGGTAACCTTCTGAAATACGCAGGTCCGGCGCATTCTTGGAGTTCAGCGTCAGCTCCAGCTTGCCGTTATTGTTAAAGATGAAGAAATCCGGCACCACATAGCTTTCTGCCTTATTAAGGGTGGCATAATTGCCGCCGGGTTTGGGCGTAAGCCGGATGATCTGGTTGATCGCTTCCTTCAGGCCCTCATCACTCAGGTTCAGGCCCTTCTGTATCTTTTCGTAGTGTTTCTTGGTAAACTCGTCAAAATAACTGTCCAGTATCTGGTAGGCCGTCTGCACGCCCGGATCGTCCTGTGGCTTGCGCCTCAGCTGCAGCAGCAGGCACTCCTTCAGATCGGCGCAGCACACGCCCGGGGGATCAAATTCCTGTATCTTTTTGATCAGCAGTTTGATCTCCTCCTCGTCCGTGGCAATATTCTGTGAAAAGGAAAGGTCGTCTACAATGGCGCTCACTTCCCGGCGCAGGTAACCATCATCGTCAATGCTGCCAATGATCTGCTCCGCTATCCGGTGCTGGTGCTCGTCCAGCTCCAGCATACCCAGCTGGCTCAGTAGATGTTCGTGAAAAGAGGTTTCTACCCGTACCGGGATCGTCTTGTTCTCGTCAGGATCAGGGTAGTTATCATCACGGAGACGGTAGTCCGCAATATCATCGTCCCCTTCGTTCACATATTCAGATATGTCGATATTATCGTATTCATTTTCGCTGCCGTCCGGATCAAAATCTTCCTCTTCCCCACCCTCTTCGGTGGTAGCAGGCACCACTTCATCCTGGATTTCCTTGGCAGGATCGTCCTCATGGGTTTCCTCCTCACCGTATTCCAGGGCAGGATTTTCTTCCAGCTCTTCCTTGATCCGCTCGTCCAGGTTAGCAGTAGGCACCTGCAGCAATTTCATGAGCTGAATCTGCTGCGGTGATAATTTTTGTAATAGCTTTTGCTGTTGTGTCTGCTTTAACATAATCTACGCTTCCCAATACAGGGCAAAAATAGTAATAACAATACGATATAAGTTATGCCACTAAGCGCCTAAGCTGCTTTTTTAACAATTGCCTAATACAGGAAACAGGCGGTAAAATTTTCCCAGTCCCTCACAGGTCCACATCCATCTCCAGCTCATCCGGCAATAGCCGGAACGACTTACGGTGGTAGGGGGTTTCGCCATGCTCCCTGATGGCGTTACGGTGTTGCACGGTTGGATATCCTTTGTTGTCATTCCAGCCAAAATGTGGGAACTTGCTATGCAATTGCTGCATATACTCATCCCGGTACGTTTTGGCCAGTATGGAAGCCGCCGCAATGGAAGCATAAATTCCATCGCCCTGGATAATACAGGCATGCGGTATAGTTCCATAGGGTACAAAGCGGTTACCATCTACCAGTATAAAACCCGGCTGCTGTCTTAACTGCTCCAGCGCCAGGTGCATAGCCCGGAAAGAGGCCTGCAATATATTGATCCTGTCTATTTCTAAGTTGTCTACGCTCGCCACCGCATAAAAAGCCGCCTCTTTTTCTATCACCACCCGCAACGTATCCCTTTCTGCCGGTTTTAACTGCTTGGAATCGTTCAGCAACGGGTGCCGGAATCCAAGTGGCAGGATCACCGCCGCGGCAAACACCGCCCCGGCCAGGCATCCGCGTCCTGCTTCATCACAGCCGGCTTCCGGCTGTATATGTTGATGGTTACATAGTAGCAAGCCCCAAAAAGATTGATCCCGGTAAAGTTATAAAACAATTTTATGACGCGGGTAATTTTACTGGAACAGCTCTTTAAAGTCCTGCTTAAACTCCGTCCACTCTTTATCCGACTTTTTCAGTAAAGTATCAATTTTCAGTTGCGTACTATCCCAGGTGGCAGCGCTGGCGCCTTTCATCTCTTGTAGCTTCCTGTTGATATCATTCCGCAAACCGGTCAGTTTTTTACGCGCCTGTACGCCCCTGCCGGTGCTGTCCGTTTTCAGCGTCTCGATCTTCTGATCGATCTCTTTTCTGCGTTCCTCCAGGTCCTCCTCCACTTTTTTCTTCTGCTCCGCCAGATAGTCCGCTGCCGCAT
The DNA here is from genome assembly GCF_008386695.1 of Chitinophaga agrisoli. GTDB lineage: Bacteria > Bacteroidota > Bacteroidia > Chitinophagales > Chitinophagaceae > Chitinophaga > Chitinophaga agrisoli. The sequence goes on along the minus strand of NZ_VUOC01000001.1, from coordinate 932,849 downwards.
GGGCGCTCTCCTTCACATCCTGCCGGATCTTTTCCATGTCAGATTTTATCTCCTCTTTCTTCTCCTGCTGGGTCGTATTTTCCCTGCAGGCCAGTAAGGCCACTGCCACTAATGCTACCAATAACTTGTTCATACACTAACGGTTTTTCCCCTTGGGACAAATGCCACCCTATCAAAAGGCGTTCCATTTTTTATTTCCCCTCCTGCACCGTCCAACATTCATATGGATAAAATAACTATATAACAGCGCCCCGCGGGCATTTGTTTTATCAAAAAAAAAGTTAGGTTTGGAGCCTGTTTACAAAATCCAAACGCTTATATGAAGAAAGCTTTATTGATCTTTTCCCTCCTGCTTTGCGTACAATTGGCCAAAGCAGATGAAGGAATGTGGCTGCCTTATCTACTGGGACAGCAGGTATACAATGATATGGTTAAGAAAGGCCTCAAGCTTACCAAAGAACAGTTGTACAGTATTAACAAGGCTTCCCTCAAGGACGCGATCATCATCTTTGGCGGCGGCTGCACCGGGGAGATCGTAAGTAGCCAGGGATTAATATTCACCAACCATCACTGCGGATACGATGCCATCGCCAGCGCCAGCTCCGTAGCGAATAACTACCTCAAAGACGGGTTCTATGCCCGCAGCAAACAGGAAGAGATCTCCGCCGGCAAATTGTCCGTACAATTCCTGGTCAGGGTAGAGGATGTGACCAAACAGGTCACAGATACCCTGAAGGACCTCAACGGACAGGAGCGGCTGTCACAACAACAGGCCGTATTCAATAACATTGTAAGCCAGGCCGTTGCAGGCACCAACTACGAAGGCCGCATACTGCCCATGTTCCGCGGCAACCAGTACCTGCTTTTCATCTATGAGCGCTATAAAGACATCCGCCTGGTGGCGGCGCCACCGGAAAGCGTGGGTAAATTTGGCGGCGATACCGATAACTGGGAATGGCCCCGCCATACCGGCGACTTCTCCGTTTTCCGGGTATATGCGGATAAGGATAACAAACCGGCAGAATATGCGGCAGATAATGTGCCCCTGAAACCTAAATACTTCCTGCCCGTTTCCATCAAAGGCGTAAAGGAAAACGACTATGCCATGATCTTTGGCTATCCCGGCGGCACCAACCGCTACGAGAGCTCCTATGGCGTAAAGCTTAAAACAGATGTGGAGAACCCGGCTATCGTAGGCCTGCGTGATGTAAGGCTGAAGCTGATGTTCGAACAGATGAAAAAAGACCCCGCCACCAAGTTAAAACTCGCCTCTTCCTACGCCGGCATCGCCAACTATTGGAAATTCTTCGATGGCGAAACCAAACAGCTGCTCAAATACCACGTGCTGGAAGATAAACAGCAGCAGGAAGCAGACTTTGAAAAATGGGCACAGGGCAAAGCGGAATACCAGAACATATTCAAAGACTACGCACAGGCCTATAAGGACTGGAGCCCCTATACCAAACACCGTATATACATTAATGAGGGTATCCTGGGCTCTCCGCTAACCGCCTTTGCGGCCAGCCTGCAGGCGCTTGAAAAGGCCCTCACACAGCCTGGCACGCCGGCAGATGTGATCCAGAAAAGCCTCCAGGCCGCTGATAAGGCCCGCAGCGCTTTCTTACAGGAAGAGGATAAACGCAGCGACCAGCTGATCATGGCCGCTACCTGCCATAAATTCTATACGGATATTCCCCAGGCCCAGCATCCTATTGGTTTCTACGATGGCGTAAAAGCCAAATTCGGTAGCCTGGACGATGATAATACCTACCGTCTCTGGTCTACCGCCATCATGAACGGTACCATCATCCTCAATGATAGCAAATGGAAAGACTTCATAGCCCATCCGGATGCGGTTACCCTGCAAACAGATCCGGCCTTTGCCTACGCCAGCGCTTTCATTAAGAACTATGCCGGCAAATACCTGCCGCTGTATAACCAGTTCATGCTAAAGAATAATGACCTGGGCCGTACCTACCTCAAAGGCGTAATGGAAAAGGAACCTGCTAAAAAATGGTACCCGGACGCTAACTTCTCTATGCGCCTCACCTATGGCCAGGTAAAATCCTATAGCCCGCGGGATGCTATCAGCTACGACTATGTGTGTACCATGAAAGGCGTAATGGAAAAATACAAACCCGGCGACTATGAGTTTGACCTGCCGGAAAAGTATATGGACCTCTACAAGAAAAAGGATTTTGGCCAATACAAAGACCTGAAACGTAATGATATGGTGGTATGTTTCATCACCACCAATGACATTACCGGCGGCAACTCCGGCTCCCCCGTGCTAAACGGCACCGGAGAGTTGATAGGCCTTGCCTTTGACGGCAACTATGAAGCCCTGAGCCATAAGATCCAGTTTGACCAGGTATATAACCGTACCATCTGTGTGGATATACGTTATGTGCTCTGGTGCCTCGATAAACTGGGCGGCGCCACCAATATCATCAGTGAGTTGAAGCTCATGAAATAAATAGCTGTTTTTATACACAAAAGCCCCTCTCCTGGCCTTCGGAGAGGGGCTTTTGCATGTAAGTACTAGTACGTAATTTTCAAACTTCAGTACTTTTACTCATCTTCCATAACGTTGGTTGTTATAGTTTTACATCCGTTTTAGTACACCCCCAAAAAAATATGTGTCATGAAAGGTAAAGTAGTGTTGATGGCCTATATGGCCGCTATTGTGTGTTGGTTGTGCGGTTGTCATGTAAATCCCGCTGTAAAGCCTGAACAGGGCGTATCCGTAACTGTTATCCCCCACGGGACAACTAACACTTTCTTAGCCATCAGTGGTAAAGGTTTCAGCCGCAAAGCCGGCGAGAACACCGTGATTGTTGGCGATAAGGATGCCGCTATCGTTAGCGCCACCCCCCACCGGCTTATCGTAAAAATACCCGGCTTCCTGCAGGGTAAGGTTCCGGTAACCGTAAAAGTTAAAGAACAGACCTCCAATGTAGCATACCTGGAATATGCTGTTGTTGGCGCCCTGGCAGAGGCTTTACGCCCCTGAGCCAGCGTGTGGGATTGTAAAAAGCACAGTGGGCTGACCAGTGGATGGTCAGCCCCTTTTTTCTTTATCATGATGGTTTTCCACCCGGGCCCGTAGCCCCGCGGATCCCCCTGTAATAGAACTGCTGCCGGATGATCTTTCCGTTCTCCCATTGTTGCAGGAAAGCTTCTTTCAGATAACGGAGCCCCTCTGTTTTATGATTAAAAGTGACCATCATCTCGCCCATCACGATCTGCTGCTCCTCATCCACCACCATTACCGGTATGCGGAAAATAAGGTCCGTTATCTGCTGCAGGCTTTGCCGCTCGAGCTCCAGCAGCCGCTGTTTTCCATTGATGGCCTTTTCATCATTCTCCAGCTGATGGATGTTATCATCATAGAACTGCTCTATCACCGCGATGGTCTCGCCTTTTTCCAGCAGCTGTTTATATTGTTCCGCCTGTTGTTTCAGCATATTGTTAATGATTGTGTCCGTTATGTCAGGCCAGTGGTTTACCCCTTCACTTTGTCGCAGCCGGCCTGTCCTGCATGCCAAACATCAGCACCACCTTACCGCTGTCATAAAGGTTCAGGGTCTGATCTGCAATGTCAAAAGTATAAGTATGACTGTCCAGCAATCGCAGAAAAGCGCTCTCCCGCTCATTGGCGGCCTGGTCTATACAGGCCATCCGGGTGCTGATCACCTGTTGAAACTCTATCTGGGCGCTATCCGCCACATAATTACCTCCCAAACGGTTACAGCCGCCGTTACCCGCAAAACGATGCTGCGCCGTATCAAATTCCAGCCAGATGTTGGCGTCAGTAAGCGTTGCGCCATTCAGCTGTATAAGGTTCCATCTTTTTTTGCTGATGAATGCCCAGGGATCCGGCTTATCCTGTGCCGGCGTTTGCGGGGCGGCGGCGGTGGCCTCCGTTTTCTCATTTTCTGTGGTGGTGGCCGGCCGGTTACAGGTATTGGCCAGCAAAACTACAGTGGCAGTAATGATCAGTTTTGTGAACATATAGGCAGGTTTTATGGATACTGTACCGGTAAGTTACAAAAATTGGTCCAGGCGGCCAGCGCCCGCCGTTTGTCCATAAAGCTGTCAAGCCGCTTATACCTCCGCTATCCGTTTCAGCACCTCCAGGTAATAAGCCGTTTTACTGGGCGCACTAATAGCCACTATCTGCACATCATTAGCCCGCAGCATATCCAGCTTAAAGGCCGAGGCTTTTAGAAACTCCTCCGGGATATAGTAATAGAGCGTATTGTGCACCGGCACCGTGTTACGCTGAAACTTTTGCCGGGCGCGGTACGTAAGCAGCCACCAAAGGTCTGTCTCCACAAAATCCAGGGAAAGCGCCAGGATATGGATATCCTGTGTAAAGAACAGGTCCAGCCAGGAGTACTCTTTCAGCGGGCCATATTTAATCCGACGCAACAGGGGCAGCTTAGGCGCCTGCGGACTGGAATAGGTGGTACCAGATACTACATAATTACGCATCTGCTGCAGCTGCCCGCCATAATGCTCAAAGCCCAGGTTAATGCTCATAGGGTTTAAACAATCCCCATGTATATGCCAGAATTCTGTGCCGTTAAGCGTGTACTTACGGAAAATGCTGAATGTGCGCTCTTTGATCAGGCTGGATGATTGCTCCGGGGTAACGCCCTCCAGCGTGTACTCATAATTGGTGGTTAAGATATGGGCCGGCTGCAGCTCCCGGATCCGGGCATGCACTTCATTCGGCATAATATCGCCTATCTTTTGGGCAATGAAGGTCTTCAGGTCGCGCTCCCTGATATGTGACTGCCGGATGGCGGTAAGGAAGATCTCCTCATACAACAGGGGAAAGGGCTTTTTATCATCCAGCTGCACGCAGTCTGTACCACAATAGGTCAGAATATCCTGCAGCAGGTCTTTCCAGCTCTGACCCCTGGAAATATTGTTGATATCATTACCAACCAGTAATACGGGGTGTTGCATAGGAAAAAGGTTTTTCTAACCTGAAATTACTGCGGTCATGTGCAGGGTATTTGCGTTCAATGTTTTATCATCCGAAAGGTAAGATTAATTCTCGAGGCCAGGGGTTTTGCCGTCCTGGGCACCTGGTGCTGCCAGTAATGCTGCAGCGTGCCCTTCATAATAAGCAGGGAGCCATGGGCCAGCTCCAGTTCATATTTAAGCTGATGGTTTTGCTTGTACCGCAGCATAAAACGCCGGCTGGCCCCAAAGTTCACAGAGGCAATCACCGGGTTGCGGCCCAGCTCAGGCTCGTCATCGGCATGCCAGCCCATCGCATCCCGGCCATTACGGTACAGGTTCAGCAACACACTGTTAAACGCTGCGCCGGCAACAGGTTCAATCTGTTGTTTGATCGCCAGCAATGCCGCCGTCCAGGGGTTAGGTACATAGGTTTTGCCGGAAAATGCATAGGCGCTGCCGGCGTCTCCATGCCAGGCCATCAGCCGCGGAAACAATACCTCCTTCCCATACATGTTCATGGATTCTTGCTTCCAGGGAATGTTTGCCTGCAAATCCCGGAAATACCCGTCTGCTACAGCGCCTGTGAAAAACTGCGGATAATATGCCAGCGCGCCATCCTGCAGGATCACCTCATGACGGGAAGCATCGCCGGAAAATACGGATAGCTGCTGGCTCATATAACAAAAGTACTAAAAACGCCAGGGTCCATGATCTGCTGCGGTCAAGCAGCAAACCATGGACCCTGTCAAACCAAAAATATTTTATTAACCGCCTACTTCCTCGGTCTTCATTGTCTTCTGGAAGCGCTTACGCTCTTCTTCGTCCAGTATGGTCTTACGCATACGGATGTGGTTGGGCGTTACTTCTATACATTCATCATGCTGAATGTACTCCATACACTCTTCCAGTGTCATCAGCGTCTTGGGAGCGATATTGGTAGCGCCATCGGTACCGCTGGCGCGCATGTTCGTCAGTTTTTTACCTTCATTGGGGTTCACCACCAGGTCGCCCGGTTTGTTGTTCTCACCAATGATCATACCCTTATATACTTCCTCTCCCGGATCTACGAAGAAGAAGCCACGGTCCTGCAATTTATCCAGGGAGTAGCCAGTAGTGGTACCAGCTTCCTTAGCGATCAGCACACCATTGTTACGGCCGGGGATGGGGCCTTTCCAGGGTTTGTAATCATTAAAGCGGTGCGCCATTACAGCTTCGCCGGCGGTAGCCGTCAGCATCTGTGTACGCAGGCCTATCAAACCACGGGAAGGTATTTCAAATTCCAGGTGCTGCATTTCGCCTTTCGTCTCCATGATCAGCATCTCTCCTTTACGGCGGGTTACCAGGTCAATCACCTTGCTGGCAAATTCCTGCGGTACATCCACCACCAGGGTTTCGTACGGCTCGTTCTTTTTGCCATCAATGGTTTTTACGATCACCTTAGGTTGACCAACGGTCAGCTCATAACCTTCGCGGCGCATGGTCTCTATCAGTACGCCCAGGTGAAGGATACCACGGCCATACACCATAAAGCTATCAGCGCTATCTGTATCCTGCACGCGCAGGGCCAGGTTCTTTTCAGTTTCTTTCATTAAGCGGTCACGCAGGTGGCGGCTGGTCACAAACTTACCGTCTTTACCAAAGAAGGGTGAGTTGTTGATACCAAACTGCATGTTCATCGTAGGCTCATCCACGCTTATCACCGGTAATGCTTCCGGATTTTCAAAATCAGCAATGGTATCGCCAATGTTGAAATCTTCTATACCTACTACAGCACAAATATCGCCTGCCACTACTTCTGTTACACGCTTCTTGCCCAGGGCTTCAAAGATGTACAGTTCGCGAACGCGGGTTTTCTTAACGCCGTCTGCCTGTACCAGGGAGATGGGTTGGTTCTCCTTAATGGAACCACGTGTTACCTTACCTACTGCTATACGGCCCAGGAAGGAAGAGTAGTCCAGAGAAGTGATCTGCAGTTGCAAAGTACCTTCAGAAATCTTAGGCTCCGGTACATATTTCAGGATACCATCCAGCAGGGGAGTGATATCTTCACATTGTGTCAGGGATTCGTTGAACCAGCCATTCTTACCGGAACCGTAGAAGGTGGGGAAGTTCAGCTGCTCTTCGGTAGCATCCAGGTTAAAGAAAAGCTCAAATACGGAGTCATGCACTTCGTCAGGACGGCAGTTAGGCTTATCTACCTTATTGATTACTACAATTGGTTTGAGGTTCAGTTGCAGTGCTTTCTGCAGCACGAAACGGGTCTGCGGCATAGGGCCTTCAAAGGCGTCCACCAGCAGGATCACACCGTCCGCCATCTTCAGTACGCGCTCTACCTCACCGCCAAAGTCGGCGTGGCCCGGAGTATCGATCACGTTGATCTTTACGCCTTTGTACTCAACAGATGCGTTCTTACTGAAAATGGTGATACCACGCTCCCTTTCCAGGTCGTTGCTGTCCATGATCAGATCGCCGGTTTCCTGGTTAGAACGGAAAACATTGGTCTGGTGCAATATCTTATCAACCAGGGTAGTTTTGCCGTGGTCTACGTGCGCAATAATAGCTATGTTACGGATATTCATAAATCAGATTCTGTGTGCGCTTTTTAGCTGTCAGCACTTAGCCAACCGCACAAAAGAAGGCGCAAAGGTACGAAATAATGGGGAAAACCGAAGGAATTGAGTTTAAATAAATGTGATCAAAATCTGCGGAAGCTAACCGATTGTTTATCAGCGCGGTACGAATATAGCCCTGGCGCCGGATTCATCCGTTTTCCTATCTGAATTACGGCAGAATACGCTGCCGGAATGACCTTGTCCCCTACCCTATAGCAGACACCGCAGACGGCGTTACCCCAAAAGTCTTCTTAAAAGCATAAGAGAAGTGCGAAAGGTCCTCAAACCCTACTTCCAGGTACACATCGGAGGTCCTTCTCCCCTTTTCCTTCAGCAAATAATAGGCCTCCTTTAACCGGCGCTGCTGCAGCCAACGGCTGGGGGTAGTATGGAAGATCTTCTCAAAATCCCGTTTAAAAGTAGCCAGACTGCGGCCCGTCAGGTATGCAAACCGGTCCAGGTGCACATTAAACTTATAATGCTCATTCATATACGCCTCCAGGTCAATCTTTCCCGGCTCGCTAAAATCAAATAGCACATTCTTTAGGGAGGGATTGGTCTCCAGCAGCAGCATCACCGCCTCCCGGACCTTCTGGTTCGTGAGCGCTATGCTCAGCTCACCCGTGGTGTTCAGGTAAGGCGTAAGGGAATCAATATAATGCCGGAGCAGCTTATGCGGGGCCAGATGCAGCGCGTTTTCCCCCTGGAATGGCCCATCCATATGCAGATTGAATTCCTCGCTCAGGCTGCGCAATGTATCCTGGTCCATCTTGATCGAGATCGCGCGGTATTCGCCGCCGGGAGGCGGGAATTTAGTATACCGGGTAAGCTGGTTCTTGCGGATAAACCGGAAATCCCCTTCATTAAAAGTATAGGCCTTATTGCCCAGATAAGTTTCTGAACTGCCGGAAATAGTATACCCAAAAATATGTTCGGATATAAATTGCTCACCCTCGCTGCTCTTCCTTGAGTAGCAGGAATATAGTATATGCGGGATCTGCCCGTTTACATGTTGCGCTGACATCACTATCAAATTTACTGTAAATAATACCGGGAGAGGGCTGCTCTTTTAACCAGCCACTCCGGGCCTTCTGATGTAATACTGCCTGTTCCCCATTTCGTTACGGTATATATCGGGTAAACCTGGTCAGGATACTTTGCCGCCAGATCAGCTAATTGCTGTAGATTCCTGGCCGTAGCGGCCACCAGGTTACCGTTGGCCAGTACTACTGCGGTAAGGCTGCGTCCCAATCCACGGGAGCTGCCTGTGATAAACCAAACTTTTGCCATGATGTTTGTTTTTCATACAAAGTACGGTCACAGGGCCTCCTTGCTGTTTTGCTAAAAAGCTCAAGTTGTTTTGTTGGAAAGCTCAGCGGGTAGTAATAGGCTGAACGAAGGCAACCGCGCAATGCGTCACTGCATCAGCTTCAACAAATACTCAAATGAAGCCTGGTTGGCAGTATTATCCAGCGCGCCGGCAATATCTATCTTCTCCCTGGAGGTAAGATGCCAGCTAAGAGCGGCTGCCTTATCTTCTTTCAGCGGTACATACTGGAAAATAATGCGATGGAATTTATGGGGAAAATAACCTTCCATATAATTCACCTGGTTATCCTGCTCAAAATCCTGCATAGCGCTCCAATGCTGCTGCATGGTGAATAACGGCTCAAATATCAGATCGCTCAGGTCTTTGTTCTTCGCAATGGGTTTTATATCATTCTTACGGGTATCGCGTACCTGTATGTAAACCACACCGCTGGTATTCTCATTGATCCAGTCCCGGAAATTGTGCAGGAAACGCAGCGTCGTCTCCTGGCCAAAATTATCACGGATCCCGGCGTCCATCACATCCACAATAGGATCGCTTGGCAGAAATACATTCGGTAATACATAAGGGAAAGTGGCGCACATACGGATAGCGCTGGTAATACGCAGGTCCATGGCACGCTGTGCGGAAAAATACTGCCCAAAATCCACCCCATCCACATCCGGCAGGCTCCGCGTAGGATACTGATATTGCGGGCTGCACAGGTAACTTACCGGCTGCGGCGAAATGATCAGCCGGCGGCCATCGGCATTGATGGTGGCATTCCATACCAGCATAGGTATCCGGGCCTGCTGCTCCGGCAACTGGTAGTCTTTCAGTGTTTTCTCCAGCACATGATCTGTATTCAGGTTCAGCTGTCTTTCAAAAGCATATCCCCTATCCTTCGCATAGTGGTTATTACCTATCTGGAAAGAGCGGAAAGGCGTAATAAAATCATTTACGGCCAGGGCAGTGAATACAGAATTCAGCAGATCGCGGGCCACCCTGTCCGTATAAACGCTGTCCTGGATATTGACAGGCATGCCCTGCAATTTCCGGTAACACAGTTCCCGGTAATAGGAGGCGCCCAACATGCCCCCGGAGGCGCCGGTCATTAACATAGTATGCCGCATTACCGCGCCATGTGTAAGGGTATCCAGGCGTTGCAGCACATTCATAGACCAGGTGGCGGCCCGGCTGCCGCCGCCGCTAAAGTTCATCACCACCAGCTTGGGCTTTTGTCCCGCCGGGAATTTAGCTTTCCACTGTTCCAGTATCTTCAGCGTTTGTGCTTTATCCTGTGCTACCCGCTCTGCGGAAAAGAACTTTTGCAGGTTGGCTACATTATAGTCAGGTCGTTGCTTCTTCTCCCGGTACTCCAGTCCATAAGCCTTGTTCCGGTTATCGATCCAGTCGTTCACCGTCATCCAGTTCAGCAGGAATAGCATCACCAGCAGGCAGGGAATGGCCCAGGTCTGTAACAGGTACGCATAAGCGCCCGCCACTCCTATCAGGAAAGCAAAGAACACCATTACGCTGGCGCCAGCCGGTATACGGCAAACATCATAATCGATCAGGAAAGACAATATCACCAGGAACACCAGGGCCAGCCCTACGGTGATCATAGCGGCAAAATGGTGCTGTTTAAGGATATTATCCAGGTAATGTTTGTTATAGTGATCCACATTCCGGGCTCGGCGTACCCTGAATGGACTGGAAAAATAGTTGTGCACCGGCAGCGCATTCTCATCATGTTCCTGGCCCGGTTTCATGATCGTACGCAGGAAATTACGCGGATTGCCAAAGCGCCTTTCCAGCCGCCGGCTAATGTTTTTATCCGCATTAAAGAAGTAGAAGAACGAAAAGAAGATCACAAACAGGAAACCGCAGATAAACCCTTCCGCCAGCAGTAAGATCTCCGGTACAGTGCTCAGTTGTTCATAACGTTGGTACTCCCAGCCACGTATCAGCAGGCACAACAGAAACGTGAGCGGTATCAGTGAGTTGTTCAGGCAATACTTAAAAAACGGCTGGGAAGTGGTGGCCAGGAATTTAAACCGGCCGGTATGCAGTATAAACGTGGTAATGTTCCAGCTCATGGTAAAGAACCCGGTCGCGAGGCCCAGGATCGTAGTGCTGTAAAAGCTTACATTCCCCAGGTACTCCGGAGCCAGGAACAAGGCATCCCCGCCAAATACCTTTGCAAAGCCCCCGTTTATGGTGCTGAAAAGGATGGCCCAGAAGATGAGCAATACCTGGTACTTACGAAAATGTAACAGCAGTAGCTGTATAGGGAAGGAATAGTAAGTTTTAACCAGCAGTAATTTCAATTTCACTTGAAGGTAATTTGATTCGCTTGCTGATAAACTTACGAAAAATAGTCGTTACGTCATCAGTTCACTGTCTTTGTGGTAACCGGCGCCTGTGCATTGCTCAGGAACAATGCCCAAACCAGCGCCAGCAACAGCAGCATACCGGTAAACTGATGCAAAATAGCCAGCAGCAACGGTATCCTTACCTGGCTAAGCATCACCGTTAGCACGCCCAGTAATACCTGTGTCAGCACCAGCAGCGAAGGCAGGTAACGCATGCGGTGCAGGCGGCTGTAAACAGGCGTTTGCGCCGCTTTCCACCACCATACCGCTACCAGGATGGTAATAAGGTAGGCCAGGCCGCGGTGAATGAATTGTATGGTGATCGGGTTGTGCGTAATATCCGTCAGGAAACCACCCTGGGTAAACATGTTTACAGGCCACCACATACCGTTAATATCCGGCCAGGTGCTGGCAGCCAGCGCCGCATGCAGCCCGGCCATAAATGCGCCGTATATCAGCTGCAGGGTCAGCAATACCAGCAACCAGATATTCAGCCTGCGCAGGGAGGGCGCATGTACAATACCGGAAGAGGGAATGCTGATACGCAGCGCAAACCACAACACATAACACAACAATAACAAAGCCGCTATAAAATGCACCGCCAGGCGAATATGGCTTACATACAGGTTCTCTTCATTTAACCCGCTCTGTACCATGATCCATCCAATAGCGCCCTGCAATGCGCCCAGCACAAACAGGATCACCATGGGTTTTACCATGCTGCGGTCTATCTTTTTGGTGGCCAGGAAGTAAATGAACGGCAATGCAAACACCACGCCCATCAAACGGGCCCAGTCGCGGTGCAGCCATTCCCAGAAGTAAATTGCCTTAAAATCAGACAGGGAAAAATGGCTGTTAATGTACTTGAATTGCGCAATTTCCTTGTAGTGGTCAAAAGCGGCCTGCCAGGCCTGCTCATTCATTGGCGGCAAAGCCCCCAGGATAGGCTTCCACTCTGTAATAGAAAGACCGGATCCGGTAAGCCGGGTAATGCCTCCCAATAATACCTGTATGACGATCATACCCACGCCTGTAAACAACCAAATGGCTACAGGTCGGTGCTGTTGCAGTGCGTTTTTTTCCATAAACGCTGCAAAAGTAGCGAACATTTGCCTTACCTGATTTCCTGATGCATATCTCTATTTCAAAAATTGTTGATTAATTTCAGGCAGTAATCCTTGAATGCCTGACTATAACGGACACCGTGTATGCTGCCAACGCGTTACCAATCAGTTATACGTTTACTACGCCATATCTCCGCTTACCTGCGGGTGTTGTATGTATTTACCGCCGCCATCGTATTGTTGTTCCTGGCCGGCTGGTGTTTCCTCTGGCTGCCGCAGGGGGTAGACAGTATTGTAAAAGCTACAGAAACCCGCTGGAGTGGTATTGTGCTGCTGATGATGCTGTTTTTCTGGGCTTATGTGAACTGGTACTCCGGCCGTATCCTGGCCTACCGCAAAGACCAGCAGCGCGCTAATTTTCCCCGGGAGCTGTCCCCTACCCTCGTCACCCACCTGCCACGGCTCCTGGCCTATATGAGTTTTGCCATTACAGCATTGGCTATCCTGTTATGCCCGGCCGGTCTGGGCGCCATTCCTAAGGGATGGCTGCTGCTACTATTGGCGGGGCATATTCCGCTCTATTTCCTGGCCAGCCGCCTGCTGAAGCGCTGGGGTATCTGGCTGTTAAAACGGCGGCAATTAATGGCTGCCTGTATCTGGCTGCTGGCCTCCCTGTTTGCCGCAGTTGTCTTTGCCGGCTGGATCAATACCGCGGCCTCGCTGGTGACAGGCATCCTGTGGATGCAGTATGCCGCGCTGTTCCTGGCCTGCAACCGGCTTAAGCTAAACCTGCATACCAACCGCTGGATAAAAAGCCCTGTATTTGCCCGGGTCCTGCGGCAGGTGTGGAATGATAAGCGCAAAGGCGCCCGCCCCCCCATGGGCGAAGAGGCTGTGCTGTTCCTCCTCTTTAACGGCATTAGTCTCATAGCTTTTATCTGTTACATCTCCGCCATCTTTTGGCTTCCGTTTGCCAACAGGATAGGCAGCTTTCCTTTTGCATTGCTGGCCATGGGCATTTTACTGGGATTTGCCAATATCTCCACGCTTATCTCCATCATCACCCGTATTAACCTGGCAATGGTATATCTCCTGTTGGTAGTGATAGTAGGTTACCTGTTTGAGCCGCACAACGTACGGATCTTCCACGATCGTAAAAGCACTGCCAAAGTATTTGATGAACGCCAGCACCTCGAAGAATTCTTTGTCAACTGGCTGCAGCAACGACAGGCCGTTATCCGGCGGGATAGCATCTATCCAGTGTTCTTTGTGCTGGCAGATGGTGGCGCTTCCCGTTCAGGTTACTGGACAGCAGCCGTATTAAGCCGGCTGGAAGAAGAGTCCAACCGCATGTTCTCCAGCCACCTGCTTTGCCTTTCAGGCGCCTCCGGCGGAAGCGTAGGCAACGCCGCTTTCTTCTGCCTTTTACAACAACGGGATAGTATCTACCGTGCGCGCCATACGCTGCTAAAGGAAGCGCAGAACTACCTTAAATCAGACTTCCTCACGTATACGCTTGCCCGCATGATGGGCCCAGACCTGTTCCGGCCCATCTTTCCATTTCCGTTTATCGATGACCGTGCCGCAGCCCTGGAATATGCGATGGAACATGCGGCGCCGGATTCTGTAATACTGCATAGCGCCTTTCGCCAAAATGTATCCGCTATCATTGCCCGCAAAAGTGATAGCGCCTATCAGCTGCCCATCCTCTGCATAAACACCACCCGCATGCAGGACGGCACGCCCGGCCTGGTAAGCAATATTGCTATTGACTCCGCCATCTTTGGCAAACGTATAGATGTGCTGAACATGCTGCGCCAGGGCGATGATATGCGCTTAAGTACCGCCGTGATACTGGGTGCGCGTTTTCCATATGTAAGCCCTGCCGGGCGTATCCACAACAGTTACTTTGTAGATGGCGGTTATTTCGATAACTCCGGCGCAGGCGCCGTACAGGAAATGATCCTGCAACTAAACCGCTGGGCGCAGGATAGCAGCTGGTACAGCCGTTATCCACGCCTGCAACATTTGCAGCTCGCTAAAAAATTGAAATGGTATGTGATACATATCACCAACTCCAGCCCGGAAGCAGCAGCGGTAGCTAAAGTGCACCCGGTGGTAAATGATCTGCTGGCGCCCATACAAACGCTCATTGGCTCCTACGGCACGCAAACCGTGGTGAACAACCTGCGCCTTATACGTTACCTGGGCGAGCTGAATAAGGATACCACCTACTTTCCTATATCCCTATACGAAAAACTGGATACTAACACCTATGCTATGAACTGGGCTATATCCGCGCGCACACTGCATAAGATGGATACGCGCCTCTATCATTATCCAAGACTGGACTCACTGATCCATTGGGTGAGGAACAATTTTAACCTGCCCGCAGGCGAAGTTTCTGAGCTCGGAAAAGGGTTATAAAAGCAGCTAAAATGACCCTTGAAAATAGGTAAAACGTTTAAGCAGCCACAACCCATTGATGCACAATATTTTTGATTGAAAAACGCGTTTTTTTAACGAGGCTTTAACAAATTTTTAACAAGCGCGTAATACTCCGTTAACTTTTTTGTCTGAACTTTGCGGCGACGAAACGAACAGGCATTAAGTATTAGCTAATACCCGCCCAAAAAATTAAACATTTTAAACCCTTAATGTCATGCAAAACATGTCCAAAACCCTTGGTTTGGCTTTAGCCACCGTTTTATTCACAGCTTCTGCTGCCGCTGCTCAAGACAACAACGCTTTAGCCTTCAGTGGCCATTCTGCTGCTTCTTTTGAAAATGCAGATGCACCTGCTTCTTTCCGTGTAAAGCTTAGCCAGCCTCAGAAAGATTCTCTGGTTTTCCGTCTTAGCGTTGAGAATCCCTCCGCAGACAAAGTGTTACTGCTGATCAAAGATCGTAACAGCAACATCCTGCACCGTGAAGTGATCCCCGCTACCCCTTTATTCACAGGCCGTTACAACCTGCAGGGCTTAGAAGATGGTGATTATACCTTTGAAGTAAGGAACGGTAGGAACAAGATCGTGCAGAAAACAGTAGAGATCAAAACTGAGCTTTCTGTAAACCGCAGCGTATCTGTTGAGTAGTAGTATTTTAGTGAACAATGAAACAGTGAACAATGAAGGGGCAGGTTATTACCCCTCCTTTCAACGACTAACTATTTCATCATGGACCTGTACAAGGTCTCCATTACATTCTCTCGAACATGCAATGTGCTTAGTTTGAGATTTGCGCCGCCATCAGGGCATACCCGGTTGCTGAGAAAAATAAACACCAGTTTAGCCTGCGGGTCCACCCATATGCAGGTACCAGTAAACCCGGTATGCCCGAAAGTCAGGGGAGAAGCACTGGCAGCAGGATAAGGATCCTTACGCTTCTTATTATCCCGCTCCGGTTTATCAAATCCTAATCCCCGGCGGCTGTGCATAGTGCCATAGGCAGTGAACAGATTGATGGTTTCCGGTTTTATAAACTGTATATCGTTATACTTTCCTCCATTAAGCAACATCTGCAGGATCACCGCGAGGTCTTGTGCATTGGAAAACAATCCCGCATGACCTGCTACCCCACCAAACATCGCTGCTCCCGGATCATGTACATCCCCTCTGATTAACTGCATACGGAAAATACGCTCATTCTCGGTAGGCGCTATCCGCTGCAGGCCAAAACGTTCCCGCGGACGGAAGCCGGTAGTGGCCAGCCCTAATGGATCGTAAAATGTTTCCTGTACATACTGGTTCAGCTTTTTACCAGTAAGCGCTTCTACGATCTTTCCCAGGAAAATGAAATCCATATCACTGTATACATAGCCCTGGCGCGGATTAAGATCGCTGTCAAGCATGCGCTGGTACATGGTGTTTATATAGTTGCTATCCATGTACATTTTGTCCGCCACGCGCACAGTATGCACGGAGTCAGCATCGGGATGGTAGATCACAGAATCAGGAACACCGTTGTGATACAATGTTTCTTTATAAAAAGGAATATATGCTTTTAGGCCCGCCTGGTGCAGCAGCACATCGCGTATATGCAGCTTTGCCTTATCAGTGCCTCTTACAAAAGGCAGGTAATCGCCCAGCGTAGCATCCAGCTTTATCTTGCCCTCATCATACAGGCGCATCACGGAAATAGTGGTGGCGCATATCTTGGTTACAGATGCCAGATCATAAATGGTTTCCGGTGTAACTTCCTGCCAGCGGTTATATTCATAGTACCCAAAGCATTTGTTGTAAACAACCCGCCCGTCTTTCATGGCCAGTATTTCGCAACCAGGCGCTGCGCCCTTATCCATCATGTCTTTGGCAATACCGTCTATCTGCGCTAGTACAGCGCTGCGCATACCTACCTCTTCCGGTATGGCTTTGGGCAGGCTGGTAAACTTAGGCAGCTCATAGGTAATACCCGTACCGGATGCGTAACTGCACACGCTTACCGGTAAAGTGCCTTTAGGCGCCAGCTTACCAAACAGCACATTCGCAGCTGCCTTCTGGGTAATATCATCATCTTCATAAGCGGCTACAATGGTAGGCGCTTCACAGAAATATTGTATAGCATACGGGTTACCAAAGGCTACGATCACAGAAGGTAATTCCTGTTGCAGCTGACGGATCAGCACTTTTTCAGCTACCGTAATACCAAAACTGTTGGCCGGACGGCGATTATAATTATGCAGGCTGATGATCACCGCTTTATAGTCCCGCTGCAAACGGTTCATCAACGGCGCTACCTCCGCCAGGCTCTGACGGCTGGTGAATACATAAGTATCCACATCTGTACGGTAGCTCTTGATCGTTTCCAGGAATGTATTGCTGGCGTCTGCCCCTACAGCCACTACCGCCAGCTTTTGCTTGCGCGGCGGAAAGATCTGGAAAGGCACCAGCCGGTTATCATTCTTTACCAGCGTAATGGCCTGCTCGGCTATACGGCGGCGCAATGTGTCTGTCTGTGCATTAAGATCGTCTGTTATATGCGCGGTGTCTATTACCTGCGGCTTGCTAAGGCCCAGGTTGTATTTGGCGATCAGTACTTTCTTCACGCGGCCATTCACCTCACCCCAGCTGATCTGTCCTCTTTTAATAGCGCGTTTAATGGCATTCACGCTGCCCTCTGCGGTGGATGGCAGCACCAGCAGGTCATTACCGGCTAATAAGGATTGTAAGGCCTCTTCTCCGTTCTTGTAGAACTTCGCAATGCCCTTCATCTCCAGCGCGTCTGTTACTACCAGCCCTTGAAAGCCCAGCTCATTCTTCAACAGCTTGGTGGTCGCATTATAGGAGATAGAGGTAGGTGTATTAGGCCGTTTATCAATGGCGGGTACATACAGATGGGCCACCATAATGGAGCCCACGCCCGCGGCAATGGCCTCTCGAAAGGGGTACAGCTCCAGGGAGTCCAGCTGCTGACGGCTTTTGCCAATTACAGGCAGGTCCAGATGGGAGTCTACATCCGTATCCCCATGACCGGGAAAATGTTTGGCGCAAGCCATCACACCCGTTTCCTGCATACCTTTTATAAGGGCCACGCCCATACGGGCTACCTGGTATTTATTCTCTCCAAAGGAGCGGTCGTTGATCACCGGGTTGTTGGGATTATTGTTTACATCCATATCAGGGGCAAAATCGATATGGATCCCCAGGCGGCGGCACTGGTTGCCTATCAGGCGGCCGGCGTCATAAGCCAGTGAGCTGTCCCGGATTGCCCCTATCATCAGGTTACGCGGCAAACTGATCACACTGTCCAGCCGCATACCCAGGCCCCACTCTCCATCAATACCCACCATCAGCGGCACCTTGGAGATGGACTGGTAATAATTCGTTAGCTGCGCCTGCCGCACAGGCCCGCCCTGGAAAAAGATCACCCCACCCACTTTATTGTCGCGGATATCTGCTACTACCTTATTTATATGGTCTTGTCCAAGATTAGAGTGCGCGCGTATCATTATAAGCTGCGCTATACGCTCATCAGGCGTTAGAGCGTTAAAAACGCTGTCCGCCCATTGAGCGGCTATATCTCCCGCGGGAGCGGTCGTGTCCTGTGATGCAACAGTGTAGGTGGCTGCTGCGGCTGGTGGAATTACTGTCCTTTTCGGTTGTCCGGGCTCGATCTGCTGCACTGCATGTCCTGTCAGGAAGATACCCGTTAGCCCCAGTACCATGAAATACCTCATCATTTCATAAACATACAAATATTTAGCAAAGGTGCAAGAGCAGGATAGTATCTTGATCGTATTTCCGTTTATAGGCCGCCGTTATTTACGGCAACACGTATCCTTAATGCTGGGGCGGGTTTCACGAAAAGGTCTTTAGCATCTGTTATTTTATCTCCTATCTCCGTTAACGTTACAAAGCTTGTAGCTGTAATTTCAATCAGCTAAACACAGCATCCACCATAGTTTCATCGCCATTTACGGCAAAAACAACCGGTTTTCACTAATAACGCGCAAACATCCCCTTCCCTGGATCCGCCCTTTTACCACACCGCATTTTCCATCAACACAATCCACACTAATAGTCAACTAATTGTCTATGTCACAATACGTTAATATTATTTATATTGCTATATAACCCGCCTATAAATAAACGCTTTGCGCGCCAATCACATTTCAATAATATTTATCCTTTTTGGCAAAATTTTGAAGGACGTTTACTATTAAGGAGAAATATTTTATATTATTTAAGCAACTGTAATTTTGTTTCCTCTTCATTCAATAGTTTGTTATATTTGCAATCTTGCTAATAAAGTATTTTTAGAACAACATGGTCAATATTATTCTATTTGGCCCTCCCGGCAGCGGCAAGGGCACACAAAGTGCTAACCTGATCAATAAGTACGGACTCATGCATCTGAGCACCGGCGATCTGCTGCGGAGTGAGATTGGTGACCAGACCCCGCTGGGCCTGGAAGCAAAGAAGTTTATGGACCAGGGCCAACTGGTGCCGGACGAAGTGGTGATTGGAATGATCAGCTCCAAGCTAGAAGCCAACCCGGAAGCCCGGGGCTTTATATTCGACGGGTTCCCCCGTACCACCGCCCAGGCAGAAGCGCTGGACAAACTGCTCACCCTCAAGAAAACCTCCATTGCCGCAGTATTGGCGCTGGAAGTACCCGAAGATGAGCTCATCAAACGCCTGCTGAACCGGGGTCTTACCTCCGGCCGCACAGACGATGCCAACGAAGATATCGTGAAAGCCCGCATTGTGGAATATCACAATAAAACCGCTCCCGTAGCCGATCACTACGCCAAATACGGCAAGTTTAAAAAGATCAAAGGCAGCGGTACCGTTGATGAGATCTTTGGCCTCTTAGGCAAAGAGATCGACAAACTGGTGGCAGAGAAGGCAGAGAAAGTATAAGCCGTAACAACCGTAACGGCAAAATATAAGTAACAAACACGGGCGCGTACCACATATTATTGAACGCAAAGACCGAAAGTAACGTGACTTATTACAATTCACGTAAACTTCACGATCTTTGCGTTTTTCTTTTGCCCTTCCCCCAACCGGGAAGGGCCCTATTAAAGCAGTAAATTTTGGAAAGAGGCAACTTTGTAGATTATATCCGTGTATTCCTGAAGTCCGGCAAAGGCGGCGCAGGAAGCACCCACTTCATGCGTACCAAATACAACCCTGAGGCCGGGCCTGACGGGGGCGACGGCGGACGTGGCGGCCACATCATCCTCCGGGGCAATACCCAATTATGGACCTTGCTGCACCTGCGTTGGTATAAGAACGTGGTGGCGGAAGATGGCAGCAACGGCAGCCGGAATAACTGCACCGGGGCCGATGGTAAGGATATTATCATAGAAGTACCGCCCGGCACGCAGGTGCGCGATGAAGAAACCGGCGAGCTGGAAGCGGAAATACTGCACGACGGTCAGGAAGTGATCCTCATGCCCGGCGGACAAGGCGGCCGGGGCAATGCCTTCTTTAAAAGCCCTACCAACCAGGTACCGGAACATTCCCAACCCGGCGGCCCGGCCCTCGAAGGCTGGAAAGTACTGGAACTGAAAGTATTGGCAGATGTGGGGCTGGTAGGTTTTCCCAATGCCGGCAAATCCACCCTGCTGTCTACTGTCACCGCCGCCAAACCCAAGATCGCGGATTATGCCTTTACCACCCTCACGCCTAACCTGGGTATGGTATCCTACCGTGATAATCAATCCTTCTGCATCGCAGATCTCCCCGGAATTATAGAGGGCGCCCACGAAGGCCGTGGCCTGGGCCACCGGTTCCTGCGCCATATCGAGCGTAATGCCGTGCTGCTGTTCCTCATCCCGGCAGACAGTAAAGATCACCGCCAGGAATTCGATATCCTGCTCAACGAACTACAGCAATACAACCCTGAATTGCTGGATAAACAGTTCCTGATAGCTATCAGTAAAAGCGATATGCTGGATGATGAGCTCAAAAGCGCCATTGCGGCAGAGCTGCCGGCAGATATACCGCATGTCTTCATCTCCTCCGTTACCCAGCAGGGGCTTAATGAGTTGAAGGATATGCTCTGGCGTGCGCTGAATAATTAAGCTCAGGAGCCCCGTGGCGCCATTAAATGCTGCTGCCAGTTTCGGGAAGCTGCGTAGCTATCCTTTTCCGGAGTAATGGCTATTACTGCGTTAATACGCCGGCAATAAGCAACCATAGGCATCCTTTATACCGGCATAAATAATATCATTTGGGGCTTTTTCCTTTCTTTCGGACCTTTGCGTTGTCATTCAACGCAAACTAACCCCGCCCCCATCCGATAACTTTCAAAAGGAAAATATATGCAAGCACAAGAGCCGGAGTTAAAGTTCCGCACCCGCAGATGGGTGAAGCCCGAAGACCTGAATCCCAACCATACCTTATTTGGCGGTAGTCTTTTAAAATGGATCGATGAAGAAGCAGTGATCTATGCCATCCTGCAATTGAACAATCCTAAAGTAGTGACCAAATTCATTTCAGAGATCAACTTTATCAGCGCGCCCCGCCTGGGCGATATCATAGAGCTGGGCATCGTGGCCACTGAGTTCGGCCGCACCTCCATCACCCTTAAATGTGAAGTAAGGAACAAAATAACCCATGAGCCGGTACTGGCTATCGAGAAAATGGTATTTGTGAATGTGGATGAAGATGGCAAACCCGCGCCGCACGGTAAAACTGCTATCACCTTCAGCAAAGACCGTCTGAAAGACGATCCCGCTACGCTGAACTAAGCCCGCATTTCCGTTGCCAGCGCCTCCGGCGATTCATCCCGGGCTGCTTTAGCGCGGATCACCCGGGAACCTGTCAGCAATACCAGCAGCGCCAGCACAGAACAGGCGGCCATTACGCCTGTCATGGGGAACGTATTGGAATAAACCTTACTCAGCATACTTACCGCCACAGAGGCCAGCGCGCCTATCCCCATCTGTAATGCTCCCATCAGCGCAGAGGCGCTGCCCGCATTTTTGGAGAATGGCGCCATAGAAAGCGCGGAAGCATTCGGGAATATAAACCCTGCACAGGACAGGAAAACAAATATCAACGCCAGCGTACCACTAAACCCTATCCAGCCTTTCGTAGTGCCGGCTACCAATATCCCGCCGGCTATCGCCTGTACGATCAGCGCCACTACGATCAGCTGCTCGCTTTTATACTTCTTCAGTAACTGGCTGTTCACCTGCCCCGCGCCAATCAAACCCGCTGCCAGTAAAGCAAATATCAAACTGTACTGCGTGCCGGACACTTTAAAGATCTCCAGGAACACAAAAGGCGAGCCCGACACATAAGACAGCAATCCGCCAAACACAATAGCGCCGGCCACCGCATACGTAGTGAACCGTGCTTCTTTTACCACCGCTAGAAATCCCCGGATAATGGGGGCCGGCATCAGGGAATAATGCGGGTCCGGCTCGCTGCTTTCCGGCAATGCCCAGTAGGAGGCGGCCAGTATGGCTGCTGCCAGTACCGTTAATATGATAAAGATGTAATGCCAGCCCAGGAACTCGCTCACATAGCCGCCAATAGCCGGCGCCAGCATGGGAGATGCGCCCACTACCAGCAGCAGCGCGGAGAATACTTTTGCGTTGTCCTCAATGGGAAACAGGTCGCGCACCATAGCGGTAGCGGCTACCGTACAGGCGCAACAGCCCAGGGCCTGTAAAAAACGCAGCAATATCAATGCCTCTACCGTAGTCGCAAATACACAGCCCAGGGAGGCCAGCAGGTATACCACTAAACCTATATGCAGCGGGCGCTTGCGGCCAAACCGGTCCAGCAATGGCCCATACAGCAGCTGTCCGGCAGAAACGCCAATAAAGAAGCTGGATAATGAAAGGGATACCTCCGCTATATTAGAGCGCAGGTCTTTTGCAATGGCCGGGAAACCCGGCAGGTACATATCAATAGAAAAAGGCGCCAATGCTGTAAGGGCGCCTAATATGATGATGAGAAGAAAGTATCTGCTTTTTGTCATAATACCAGGATCATTGTTCGTACACAAAGGTACACAGCATGCAAACGTCCTGTATGTACGAAATCCCGGTATTAATTGTACTTATAGTGGATACTTTCCCAGGTAATTATGTTTAGTGGAGCTCTTCCGGCACCTCTACCGGCGTGGCTGCTTTTGCAGGCTGGTTCAGCTTATTGCTTTCCTTTACCTTCTCCGGCACACCACGTATATCCCACACCAGGCCAAACACGCCCAACAGGCGGATGATATAGTAGGTGATATCGATCTCCCACCAGTAAAAGCCCTGCCGCGCAGCGCTCATATAGTAGTGGTGGTTATTATGCCAGCCTTCGCCCAGGGTCACAAGGGCCAGTACCAGGCTGTTACGGGAATGATCGCCCGTACGGTAGCGCTGCTTGCCTATCTTGTGCATCAGGGAGTTGATGGTGAAGGTACCATGGAACAGCAGGATGGTGCTCAGGAAAAAGCCTATCAGCAGGGTGGATACACCCGCGCCCCAGTCAAAGAAACCGGTGCCGTTCACCGCATTACCAATAAAGTATACAGCTATCGCCACTATTACCGGCGGTACAAAATGGTATTTGTTCAGCCAGAAAAGTTCCGGGCGGTTCAGGTCTTTATCCTTGATCAGCTCAAAACGGGTAGGTTTATATTCTGGCCCCATGATCCAGCCGATATGGGCATACCAGAAACCATAAATATTGGCAGAGTGCGGATCTTCCGGCGTATCACTGTGTTTGTGGTGAATACGGTGATTGGCCGCCCACCAGAGCGCTCCCTTCTGAAAGCTGCTTTGCGCGCCAAATGCCAGTAAAAATTGAAAGAACCTGGATGTTTTATATGAGCGATGTGAAAAATACCGGTGATAACCGCCAGTCACAAAGAACATACGCGCTACATACAATGCAGCACACACGATCCAGTCAAATGCACGTACATGGGTAAAAAATGCCAGGAAAGGTATCAGGTGCATTCCCATGAAGTCCATCTCATGCAGCCACTTGGGCCGCTCCCGATGTTGTTTTGCTGTGTTCATTATCCAAAAATAGATTGATAGTTAATTGTATCCAATGACTTAGATCATAAGACGCCGGATCCAAATGGACAAGATGAAAATCGAAATTAGTACATCTGCGAGAGAAAACGGAGAATTAATCTGTCTATAGCTCATAAATATTTACTATAGAATAGCTTATTTTACATTAAATAAATATTACCTGTGAAATACGCTATCCTGGTTCTCCTGTCCGCCCTCATAGGCGCGGGTTGTTTTCTTCCGGCAGCTAAGCCAAATGTGGCGGCAGACAGTACAATTGTAACCCCCGTTCCTGTGGAGGAACAGGCTAAAGGCACCTATACCGGCGATTTCGCGGGCGCTCCCATCTATATCACCATCAACTATGCCAATGGCCAGCATGTGGCCGGTTATGATATACATAAAGGGTTGCGCCGTAACCTCCATGGCACGCTCCAACAAACTGCCAATGGCTGGACCATGGCTCTCAGCGAACCCGGCGATCATCCTTTTGATGGGCGTTTCCAGCTGGCTTTTGATACCGGTTTCCACCACGCCACTGGAAAATGGGCGCCGCAAACCCGTGGAACCCTGCAGGAAAAAACCTTTACGCTCCACAAACCTGATACGGACAGCGATCCTGTTGCCGGAAACATCTTCTCAGGCGATCACTGCGATATTTTCTTTGAGACCGATGGTAACTGTACCCTCAACTACTACGAAAGAATAAACGATTCCACTTTCGCCCCACAGCTAAATACTTTGCGGGGCTCCTGGAAAAATAACGGCAATAATAAGATTACGGTAGACTGGCAGCCAAATGAACGGTTTGGCAAACGTAACAGCACCTTTGACGCTACTTTTGATGCAGATGACAAGGGCTTTTGTACCGGAATTGTTGGGGAAGGATTTGATTTTTCCGCCGTTTTATGATACAACGAAGCATAAAACGCTTGTTATTTTTTCTCATCACCGTGCTGATCCTATACGGCGCCTGGCTGATGCTGCGCCTTACCCTGCCTTATACCGCCTTTAACCGGTATACGGATTTCCTCATGACCAAACAGCTGGTCTATCACATCCGTTACTGGCGGGTAAGCTTTTATGTGCACGTATTTATCAGCATCACCGTATTGATTACCGGGCTGCTGCAATGCAGCCGCTACCTGTTGCAAAAATACCCGCGCCTGCACCGTAGTTCCGGGAAAACTTACGCGGTCATTGTGCTCTTCTTTAGCGGCCCCAGTGGATTGATCATGTCTTTTTACGCAAATGGCGGCTGGCCGGCCCGCATCAGTTTTGTGCTATTATCCCTGCTCTGGATAGGCAGCACCGGTATGGGATGGCGGTACGCCCTGCAACGGCGCTGGCAACAGCATGGTAACATGATGTTACGCAGTTATGCCCTCACCCTATCTGCGCTTACGCTGCGTTTTTATGCTTACCTGATAGATGTTTTCAACATTCCCATACGCCCGGTAACAAGTTATATTACCATTGCCTGGCTTAGCTGGACACTGAACCTGCTGATCATGGAATGGTGGATCAGCGCCCGGCGCAAAAATGCCTTATCTCATACCCAATAACTCCGGCAGCTTTATAAAACGTCCATCGTCTGCAATACCGTAATGCAGCTGATCAAGCGCTTTATTTTCAATGATCTTGTTATCTCTATAGCCTTCCTCTTTCGGATCTTTCTCATACCGTTGCACAAACTCGCTTACCTCGATAACGCCATTTTCTTGAATAGTAGCCACCTTCAAAGGGTCTTCCAGTGTCAGATGGCCGCCTATCAAAAGTTTGTCTATCAGTTTACCATAGGCGTTAAAGCTGGCTATATAATAAGCGGGGCATGCTTCCTCATCCAGCGACAAATCCCTCACCGCATATACCAGTGTTTTAATGCTATCCGTGCCTTTCACCAGCCCTACATAATAAAAATCGCTGCCTACGTCCCGGGAAAATTTCCCATCCCGCATTTCAGGCACATACCGCTCATAATCATAGGAAATAAACTGACCCTTTAGCTTTTTCCCATAGTTGGCATCCAGCGTTACCGGCAGATCCAGCAACGCAAATTCATGCGTGAACAGGTTCCACTCCAGCTTCTCCGGATCCGTGGCGCCGCTGAACGCATTGCTAACGATCTTGCCAAATGCATCCGTTTCTGCTCTCAGGTATTGCAGGTCCGGGTCATTTTGAATATTCTTCAGGTTACTATAGCCGAATTCAATAGCAGACACCAAATAATAACCGGCTTTCTCCCGGTTTTTCAAACGGGACCACGCACATGCCTGGTTGTACAACACCTTATACAAAGGGCTATAACCCAGTGTCTCTGCTATAGCGTAGGCCTTAACGGCTTCCGCTACATTACCCTCATCCATCAGGGCATTCCCCATTTCGTAATAGGCTTTTGCCTGCGGCTGCAGCAGAATGGATTGCCGGAACAGGCCAATACTGCTGCCTGCCTTTTTCTTATTACGGTAAGCGTCAATCGCCTGCAGGAAAAGTCTATCCGCTTCCTCCTCCTTTCCTGGACCTTCTTTTACAACCAACAGCACAGAATCACGGTCATACATAAAACCGGCCTGCAGTTGTATATCTTCCTTGGTTCTCTTTTTAACAGCCGTGGTATAACATGCGGATAACCCGGCGGTTATCAACAATAGGGATAGGTAACGCATAAACGAATGCTGATTTATGCTTAAAGATAGAGACAAAATTGATAATATGTACCCTGCGCCACGGGCCAAACAACAGGGCAATGAAAAACACAACGATATCCGTATTTTGCGACGCTAAAATGATATCCATACCTTATGCGAAAAATCACCTGCCTCCTTATCCCTGCCATCCTGTTAGGCTTCAGCTGCCATCCAACAGGGGATGCCGCCAACACCGGTAACATAGCCGCCGCCGATAGCGCGGCAGTAACAGATGCCTACCAGCCCTTATTATCCCGGTACAGGGATGTTTCCTTCGACACCCTCCCGGTATTTCCGGCAGATACGCCGGATGATACTACCTATCAGTTCCATGGCCACCTGCTGGATAGTACTGCCGTACAATTACTGGTGAAAGATGTGGGCGGGGAAACCCACACCCGGCACGATGGCTTTTTTGCCTGTTATAAGTTCAGCATGGATAGCGGGCGAATAGGCCTCATTACCCGCGTGCCTTCAGAATACCTCTCCTCCTCTATCCAGCTGTTTATACTGGATCCACGCCAGCAAAAGATCACGGACCATGTGGAGCTGGCAGAGGATTTTGGCGATGCCGGAGACGCTATGACAAAGACCGCCTGGCTTTTCCGCAACCGGCAGCTGCAGCTGCAAACCTTTCAACGCATCCACTTCAGCCATGATAACAGCGTAGACAACGAGAACGATACTACCGTAGAGCAAAGCGATAGCTACCATCTCATTGGCTTCTCCAAACCACAGAACGATACCCTGAGCAGCGATTCACTCTTGCTGGTAAAACGTTTCATGCATCTGGCACAGCAATAGGCCCATAGCCTTAAATAAAAAAAGCACTTATCCGCATACGCGTTATAAGTGCTTTTTTTATTTAGAGCCAACCATGGGATTCGAACCCACGACCTACAATTTACGAAACTGTTGCTCTACCAGCTGAGCTAGGTTGGCCTGGCTGGTACAAATGTAATAATACCCACGTTATTAAACGCAGCAGTCGTAAAAAATATGTTACTGGGCGCTGGGCTCAAAAAGCATGGCTGTGCACAAACAGTGTTTCAGCCCTTTGGCCGAAAGAATAGGATAGTTTACACAGCTTTTACAACCTTCCCAAAACGCAGGGTCCTGCGTAATATCTGCATAAGTGACCGGTACAAAGCCCAGGCGGGCATTTATCTTCATCACGGCGCCACCGGTGGTAATGCCAAAGATCCGTGCCTCCGGGTAGCGCATACGGCACAGCTCAAACAGCCGTTGTTTAATGACCGCCGCTACGCCCAGTCCACGGAAAGCCGGGGCCACAATAAGGCCGCTGTTGGATACAAATTTTTCCTGTTCCCAAGTTTGCAGGTAGGAAAAGCCGGCCCAAACCCCGTCTTTGGTAAAGGCGATGATGGCCTTGCCCTGCAGTATCTTTTCTTTGATCATTTCAGGACTGCGCTTTGCAATACCCGTACCACGGGCCCTGGCGCTGGCTTCCATTTCTGCTGCTATAGGCAGCGCAAAATCCGTATCTGCCGCATGGGCCAACCGGACCACGATATCTGAGCTTTCCATGTTATGCTATTGTTCGTTAAAAGGGTAAGGATGATCTCCTAACTGCTGCTGTATAAATAAGCCATACAGGGAGGAGGGTATCAGGGAATATATTTTTATACGGGTGATCGCATCATTGACCGGTATATGGCATAATGCGGGTAAAAAATGATTGGCGATCGCATTCTTAACGATCTGGTTGCCACGCTCATACAGCCGGCCTGCCACCCGTAAACAGGGGGCGGCCATGCTGTAATGATGCTCCTGCAACTGCTGGCAGGTATAATGACTAAGACAGGCAACGGTTTCGTATATGTGAAAGACAGCCGGGAACTGGTGCAACGGTTTCCGCAACGCCGGTACGGCGTCTTCTATTAATGCAGGTACTTCATATTGATTGATCATAAAACATCCGCTTTTAATGTTCAAGGAACTTTACCAGGCACTGGGCCAGTAAACTGACGGCTACTGTAGCCGCCAGTATGTAATACATGGTTTTTCTGTTTAAGTTGGGATCTGGTTTTTTGTTGACCGGTTTCATAACATATCGGTTTACGGGTATATGCCAAAACCTGTTCCAGCTGGTAAGCCCAACCGCCGGTTTTTGCCTAGATCCAGTATCATAGGCCATTCCGGGCAAAAGCCTCCAAAACCGGTTATCCCACCGGCCTGCTTTACCCTTCAATTCCTGCAGGGAGCCCTTCCGTTTTGGAAAACTCAGGTATCAATCTTGTAAGCAATAAGGAAAAGCTGCTATGAAAAAAGCGAATACAGCCTGGCATATAGGTACGTCCGGCTGGAGTTATAAACATTGGAAAGGTTTGTATTATCCGGAAAAGATGAAACCGGTGGATTATCTGGCTTTCTACAGCCAGGAATATGACTGTGCGGAGATCAATACCAGCTTCTACCACTTACCCAAGGTAGAAACCGTGCAGCATTGGGTAGAACAGGTGCCCCGTTCCTTTCTTTTCTGCCCCAAGCTCAACCGCTACATCACCCATTTTAAAAAACTGCATGATCCGGCGGAAAGTATGCAGCGGTTCTTCGGCGTTTTTGATACGATAGAGGAAAGCTTAGGCCCTATACTGGTACAGTTGCCCGCCAATGCAACCTTTAACCCCTCCGTTACAGCGGAGTTCTACCGCCTGTTGGCAACTACCTATAAACAGTATGATTTCTCTATGGAAGTACGGGATAAAAGCTGGTACAGCAAGGAGAGCCTTGCCCTGATGGAAAAATACGGCATCGGCCTCGTGATTGCCCACTCCGGCAAGCGTTTCCCCTATAAAGAGGCAGTAACGGCCAACCATGTCTACCTGCGTTTCCACGGCCCGCGGGAGCTCTACGCCTCCGGGTATGCCACGGTTTCGCTCCGGGCCTATGCCCGTAAATGCGCGCAGTGGTTAAAGGAAAAGCATAAACTCTGGATCTTCTTTAACAACGATGTAGCTGGCCATGCGCTGGAAGATTCCCGTAAACTCAAAACAATGATCACGGAAGCGGGTTACTGATAATATCCCGGATTACCTGTTACATCCCCAAACCACCCAGCATGCCGCCGGCTACGCCCTTCATTTCCGCCTCCCAGGCATTCTCCGCATTTTTCAGTGCCCGGTTCAGGGCAGTGATCAGCAGATCCTCCAGTTCTTCTTTATTTTCAGGGCTTAATAAACGATCTGCTACAGAGATCTGCTGTACCTCGCGGTTCCCGCTTACCACCACCTTTACAGCGCCGTCGCCGGCCTCGCCGTCTACAGTAATATGGCTCAGCCTTTCCTTGCCTTCCTGCATTTTCTGCTGCGCTTCCTGCAGCTTACCAAAGATGTCTCCAAACATATTGCGGTTATTTATGGCACAAAGATAGGGCTTAGCCCCTTATAAGGTTATTGCCTCAATTCCTTATCTTTCCAGCCTAATTAGCTTCCGGAAAATGATCGAGACCAAGGTTTGTATAATTGGGGCCGGCCCCGGCGGTGCTACCGCCGCGCTGCAACTGGCGCAATTGGGCATTGAAAGCGTAGTAGTGGATAAGGCTGTTTTCCCCCGCGATAAAGTGTGCGGCGATGGCCTTAGCGGCAAGGTAATGACCGCCCTGGAAGCTATCGATAAGGAAATGGCCCAGCGCCTGCGCAACTATGCCCCTAAACAGGATAGCTGGGGGGTGACTTTCGTTTCTCCCGGCCGCGTCAATATGGAGGTTGCCTACAAACCCAACTATAACCGGCAAACAGATGAACCGGCTGGTTTTGTATGCAAACGCATCCACTTCGATAACTTTCTGGTAGACGAGCTCAAACGCCGTCCGGAAATCCGCCTGTTCGAAGGTACCGCCATCGATAAATATGAGCTGCAGGAAGACGGTTATCTCGTCAGCAGTGCAGATGGCTCTTTCCAGGTAAAAGCGCTCCTGCTGATAGTGGCCAATGGGGCTCATTCCTCCTTTACCAAAGACGTGGCCAATATCCGCATGGAGCCCGCATATTACGCCGCCGGCGTACGGGCGTATTACAAGAACGTAAAAGGCACCCATGCAGATAGTTTTATTGAGCTGCATTTCCTCAAACCTTTGCTGCCCGGTTACCTGTGGATCTTCCCCCTTCCCAATGGCGAGGCCAATGTAGGTATGGATATGATCAGCGAGGCGGTGCGCAGCCGCAAGGTGAACCTGAAAAAACTGCTCACGGATACCCTGGAAAATGATCCGGTATTTAAAGAGCGTTTCAGCAATGCGGAGATCGTAAGCAATATAGAAGGCTACGGCCTGCCCCTGGGCAGCAAGAAAAGAACCCTCTCCGGCAACCGCTATATGCTGGTGGGCGATGCGGCCTACCTCGTAGATCCCTTTACCGGCGAAGGCATTGGCAACGCCCTGTATGCAGGCCGCATAGCAGCACAACAAGCGGCTGCGGCGCTGGCGGCCAATGATTTTTCTGCGGCAAAACTGGCGGCTTATGATGAAGGGGTGTACCGTGTACTGGGGCCGGAACTGCAGCTGAGCCACCGCCTGCAAAAACTGGTAAAATACCCGCGGCTGTTTAACTTCCTTATGAAGATAGGCACCCGCAATAAACAGTTGAAGGAACTGATCTCCTGTATGTTCTATGAGGTAGACCTGCGCAAAAAGCTGGCCCGCCCCTCTTTTTATATCAGACTGTTACTAAACAAATAGCTTACCTGTGAAACGGATGAAAAAGATCATTCCCCTGTTGCTGGCCAATCTTTCCCTGCTGGCCATTACAAACAGCTACGCGCAACAGGCTTTGTATACCCATGATGAAGCAGGCCAGCTGCAGCTTACCACTGCCGGCGCTTCCCACCTGGCCGGGCTCCCGCTCCGCTGCATGCAAAAGGAATTTCCCTACAAGACCGGTATCGCGTTTTCAGACGCTTCGCTGGTTACCCATCCAAAGGATTACCACCCGGCTTTTTACGGCTGCTACGATTGGCATAGCAGCGTGCACGGGCATTGGATGCTGGTACGCCTGCTTAAATCATTCCCGGACCTGCCGGAGGCAGCCCTTATCCGCACCAAACTGGCGCAGAACCTCACGGCAGATAACATCAAAATAGAACAACGCATCTATAACGATAAGGAGAATAAAGGCTTTGAGCGCATTTATGGCTGGAGCTGGCTGCT
Organism: Chitinophaga agrisoli; assembly: GCF_008386695.1. Taxonomy (GTDB): domain Bacteria; phylum Bacteroidota; class Bacteroidia; order Chitinophagales; family Chitinophagaceae; genus Chitinophaga; species Chitinophaga agrisoli. Next base: position 901,183 of record NZ_VUOC01000001.1, on the reverse strand, counting down.
GCAGCTGCAACGCGAGCTGCTCACCTGGCAGGATCCGCTGGGTACTGCCCTTAGCCATAACGTACAACCGCTGGCCCGGCAATTCTCCAGGGCCTACATCGCTTTCCTGGATAAGCTCGTATATCCCATACGGGTAGGCGAGCATACCAACCTGGCCTTTGGCCTCAGCCTGGCCTGGGATTATGCGCTTACCGCAAAGGATACCGCCTTACAGACGTCCATCCGCCAGGCGGCCCTGCGCTTTTATGAAAAGGATAAGGGATGCCCCATTACCTGGGAACCGGGTGGCTACGATTTCCTGTCGCCCTGCCTGGAAGAGGCAGACCTCATGTGGCGCGTTATGCCGGCAGATCAGTACAAGACCTGGGTAAAGGAATTCCTGCCGGACCTCTTCTCCTCTCCTATCACTATCCTGGCTACCGCACAGGTAAAGGACCGTACAGATGGTAAATTGGTACACCTGGATGGCCTGAACCTGAGCCGCGCCTGGTGCCTGTATGGCATTGCCCGCCATGCGGGCCAAAACCAGGCAGCTATCCAGGCGCTGGCGCAACAACACCTGGAGGCGGCCCTGCCGCACGTGGCCACCGGCGACTATGCAGGTGAGCACTGGCTGGGCTCCTTCGCCGTTTATACCTTAACGATAGAGCATAACAACCGCTGAGCTTTTTTGTCCTATATACCAGAAACACCATGTACCGTCCCTATCATCGTTATGCACTAGCCTGGCTGGTTATGCTGGTATGCTTACCACTGCTGCTGGCCGCTCAGGGCAATAACTGCAGGCTTGCGCCGGCCCCCGGATGGCTGGCGCCCTTTAAGCCGGATCTGCACAAAACGCCGGACCTCCGCGATATAAGCAGCGGCTATTACCTGCAGGTTTATGAAGAGCAATATCACGCAGAGCTCAAAAGCACCTACCGCCACATTATCCGCAAGATCGTATCGGAAGCCGGCGTACAGAACGGCGCGGAGATCTCCGTAGATTATGACCCGGCCTATGAACAGCTCCAATTCCACCAGCTTACCATCCGCCGCAACGGCGCGGTGATTAATAAGCTCAGCGCCGGCAGGTTTAAGATCCTGCAACAGGAAAAAGAGCTGTCCCGCTTTATCTATAGCGGCATGTATACCGCCTACTATATCCTGGACGATGTACGCAAAGGCGATCAGATAGAATATGCCTATACCCTTGTAGGCCGCAATCCTATCTTTGAGGATAAGCTTTTCCGCAACTTCTATTTCGTTGCCTACGAGCCGGTAATGAACTATTATAAATGCCTTATTGCGGCCCCGCAGCGCAACATACAGTTCAGGGCATACAATGAGGCGCCCATGCCGCAGAAAAAGTCCTGGCAGGGCCTTGATCTGTATGAATGGAACCCGGAAATGACAGATGTGCCGGATGATGACGATGGCGGCAATGATGACTATAGCACGCCCTCCTGGTATACCACCTACGCCTATGTGCAGGCCAGTGAGTATACGGAATGGCAGCAGGTGGTCAACTGGGCCCTGCCCATTACCCGTGTAGATGCTATTACGCCGGCGCTGCGGCAAAAGATCACCGCCCTGCAAAAAGAGGCCGGTACCAACAAGGAATTGTACATGCAAAAGGCCATCCGCTTTGTACAGGACGATATCCGCTATATGGGCATAGAAATGGGCGAATACTCCCATCGCCCCAGTCAGCCGGAAAAAGTGCTTACCCAGCGCTTTGGCGATTGTAAGGATAAATCGCTGCTCTTATGCGCCCTGCTGCAGGCCAATGGTATAGAAGCCAACCTGACCCTGGTAAATACTTTTGCCAAGGCTAAAGTGGCGGAATGGCTGCCCTCTCCCGTACTTTTTAACCACGCCATCGTATTTGCCGTGCTGGATGGCAAACCTTACTGGATAGACCCCACCATCAACTACCAGCGGGGCAGCCTCAGCTCCATTACCGTGCCGGACTACCAGAAAGGCCTGGTCATCAAAAATGGCAACGGCGTATTAACAGATATCGGCAACAACGGCAACGGCCGGGTAACGATCACAGAAACCTTTCAGCTGCCGGAGAATAATAAAAAGCCGGCCACGCTGCGGGTGATCTCAGACTACAGCCGCCAGTTTGCAGACGAGCAGCGGAGCCAGTTTGCAGAAACCAGCATGAAAGACCAGGACCGCTCCTACCTGGAATATTATAAGAACATCTATGGCGAAGTAACCGCGGATACCAGCCTGCAGATCACAGACCTGGAAGACGCAAACCAGTTTGAAGTAGCAGAAAAATATACCCTGCGCAACGCCTGGAAACCGGATACCACCATGCCTGGCCGGCAGCAATTTTACGTGCAGGCCCGCCTGCTCACAGAGCAGCTGCCCCGTATAGAAAGCGACAGCGTTAAACAGCCCATGTCCCTTAAATTTCCTTATAAGCTGGATTATACCCTGCTGTTGCAGATGCCGGCAGAGTGGTCGCTGGATGATCCCAGCCTGCATATCCGGAACAAATACTACCGTATTGATTTTACGCCCAGCGTATTTGGCAGGACCGTTAAGCTGCATTATGAATATGAGACCTACCAGGATCATGTACCGGTAGAGGCCATGGCGGCCTATAAGGCAGACCGTCAGCGGTTGTCTGAGATAGCCGGCTTTTATCTCTACTGGAACCCGGCCACCGCTACTACCAGCACTGCCATAAAACCCACTAATGGCATCAGCTGGGTAATGGTGGTGTTATGTTTGCTGTTTGCGGGCATCTTTGCCTACATCGCCATGAACTTCTATAAGAAATCAGTATTACCCGTGCAGCGCGATCCGGAATATTGGCCCATAGGCAGCTGGCTGGTACTGTTGGGTATTAGTGTTATGCTCTCGCCTTTCATCAACATGATAACACTGTTGAACAGTGAGTTCTTCAGCAACAAAAGCTGGCTCACCATCACACAATCACAGGATGGGCAGGCCAGGATGCTGGTATTTATTGGGGATCTGGCGGCCTATACTTTCCTGCTGGTATACTCCGGATTACTGGTGTTACTGTTCTTTAAACGGCGGGATACTTTCCCCGCTGCCTGTATCGTATACCTGGTGGCCTCCCTGAGTTTACAGGTGCTCGCCCATGTGGCCGTAGGCGCCTTGAATGCATCCTACGCCTGGTCACCGGACGAGCAGGCAAATGTTGTACGCTCCCTGGTAGCTTCCGCCATCTGGACCCCCTACCTGCTTAGATCAGAACGGGTAAGAAAGACCTTTGTAGTGCCACATTCTTCCGCAGAGGAGGATCCCTGGCGCTTAAGATAACCCGGATTACCGGAAACGAAGAGAGGGCTGACCAATGATGGTCAGCCCTCTTCGACATACTTCATTGCCGTGCAGGATTCCAAAAGGGCGTTTGGCTGGCGTGATTCGCTTGTTGAAGCTCCATCAGGAACCTGACGCTGCTACGCCCCCAAACGCCCATAGACTTACAAACAGCCAGGCGCAGCCCTTTTTGAACCTGCCGGCATGAGCGCCTGCTTTAAACTTTTAATACGCTATCGTCTCAGAATCAAAGACCACCACCTTATCCCACAGGTGCTTGCAGTTCTCTACAAACGCGAGGTGAATAGGATGCTCCTGGTAAATATCATGATCAGCTTTGCTCGCAAATACTGTCAGCTCGCAATAGCTGTAACTCTTGTCTATCACCGGACGGTCTGTATCCGCAGGTTTGCCCAGGTTAAATACCTGGATGGCTTCGATCTGTCCCAGTGAGCTAACCCCATCCTCAAACTTTTTAATGTCCGCTGCGGAAAGGCCTGGTTTCAGGTAAAAGTTCACTACGTGTACAAACTTCTTATCTGTTGGTTTAAGCATATTATTCGTTTTTAACGGAAGGCAAGTTAGCCGTTGTATGCTTAAAAATCAACCCATCTTTCATAACAAAGCTCACTTTGCTCATAGTTTGTATATCCTGCAGGGGGTCGCCATCCACCGCTACAATGTCTGCCAGCTTGCCGGGGGTAATGCTGCCCAGCTTATCTTTCATACCCAGCAGGTCTGCCGCCTGTATGGTGGCGGCCTTAATGGCCTCCATGGGGGGCATACCGCCTTCTACCATATAGGTGAACTCCAGCCAGTTCTTGCCATGCATATATACGCCGGCGTCTGTGCCAAAAGCTATTTTCACGCCGGCTTTGTAAGCCTTGGCAAAAGTAGCCTGCAGTTTAGGCCCAATGGTCAGGGCTTTAGGCTGTACCAGGGCCGGGTAATATCCCGGTATTTTGGCGGAGTCCGCGGTGGAACGGCCAGCGATAATAGTAGGCACATACCAGGTGCCGTATTGTTTGGCCAGGGCCATACACTCATCATCCATTAAGGTGCCGTGCTCTATGGAGCTAACGCCGGCCCTGATGGCGCGTTTAATACCTTCTGCGCCATGGGCATGGGCCGCTACCCGGAACCCATAATCTTTAGCTGTTTCCACAATGGCTTTTAGCTCCTCTTCCGTAAACTGGGGGCCGCTGCCATCTTTGGCTACACTCAGCACCCCGCCGGTGGCCGTGATCTTTATCAGGTCAGACCCGTTTTTATAGGCCTGGCGCACCGCTTTACGGCAATCGTCCGGGCCATTCACCACCCCCTCATCCGGACCAGGGTCTCCCATCAGGTCCCGGCGATAGCCGTTGGTAGGGTCTGCATGGCCGCCGGTAGTGGCAATGGCCTTACCTGCGGTAAATACCCGCGGGCCTTTTATAAGGCCTTTGTTGATGGCATTACGCAGGGATATGTTCACGCCGCTGCCGCCAAGGTCCCGCACCGTGGTAAAACCGGCCATCAGGGTGCGCTCCGCAAATACCACGCTCTGGAAAGCATAATCCGCGGGGTTCAAAGTAAACTTCTCTGAATACGCGTTTTTGTTCGTTTCGCTCTCCATATGCACATGCATATCCATCCAGCCGGGGGTAACGGTTTGTTTACTAAGGTCTATGATCTTATCCTGCGCGCTGCCGGTCACAAATCCGTCCTTTACATCGCTGATCTGGTTACCGGTAATAATAACGGATACGTTTTTACGTGGAATGTTGCCAATACCATCTATCAGGGAGCCGCAATGCAGAATGGTGGATTGGGCATAGGCGCCGCTTATACAGAACGCCAGCAGGGCTGTGAGTACATTGGTCTTCATACTACAGTGTTACGATTTTAGATTTGGTTGTAAATAATGTTGACAGGGGCCTTACAGGCGCTTATGCGCCTCCTATAAATCTAACGCCTAAAATCGTAAACCTCAAATCCTGCTTAGCTATTTTGCGCAATATATTTCCGGATGCTGCTGCTGTTTACCCAATATACCAGCAATAACACCACCGCGGCAGCTATCAGGGTACCCGCGCCGGGCCAGGGGCTCACAAACATCTCATGGGCGGCCAGCGTGCGGGCGGCCCACCATTGCAAGGCAGTTACCAGCACCAGCGCCAGCAAACCGGTTACCAGGTACAGGGGCGCCAGCTGCCGCATCAAATGACGCCGCAATTGCCGGGGCGCGGCCCCCAGCATTACCAGCAGCTGTATCTCCTTTTTACAGGAGGCTATCACCAGTTGTATGAACATGCTGAATACCAGCAATGCAAATAGCAACAGCACTACGCCAAAAAAACCTATCACGGAAACAATGGTCTGCACGATCAGCTTTGTTTTGCTGTATTTAATTTTATCCTGGTTGGTAGTATAACCATGGTCATCGAGGAATTGCACCAAGGCCGGGTTAGCGGGATCGCTGGTCTTGATCACCACCCTCGAGGGCGCAGTAGCCGTTCCATTCCCATACAGATTATTGGCCCAGCTCATAAAGGATGCCGGCACCAGGAAAGAAGAGATGCGGTCAGAGAAGCCTACTATACGCCCCGTGAACTGGGCCGACAACAGCCCTTTGGAAATGGTGATCTTCACCGGCAGGTTCTTTACCGTTTCCTGGGATATCTGCGGCAGGCTCTGGCTAAGCGCAAAACCAAAATTATACAGGTTCAGGAAATCATTGGGTAGTATGATCGGGATGGTGGTAGACCCCTCCTGCCATTGCCACGCTTCATTACGCACATCTATAAACGAATCCGGTACAGACTCAAAGAACATATCCGTATAAAACTGCAGATCGCCCGGGGCGGCAGCCGTTACCTTAAACTGGCTGGAAGTAATATAACCCGCGGCTTCCACAAAAGATTGCTGTTTTATCTGCGCCAGCTCCTCCGGGGTGAACATACTCCTGGCAGACTGTCCCATCATGTCATTGGTGATCTTTTTATTCACCACCAGGAAATCCGCGCTTTCATTCTGATTCTGCTGCCCGTGCAACAGCTGGTTAAAATTAGTATGTGCCTGAAAAGCTATCAGCAGCAGTACCATAGCAATGCCTAAGCCCACCGTAGCCATTGCCAGGCGGCCCTTGCCAATACCGGTTTGTATGATCTTCTTTAGTAGCTGAAAGAATGGAAGCATGAAAAAAATAGCTTTTAGCTGTTATAACCGGTGATATACCGTATAATCAAAATGCTGATCGTTATCCAGGTCTGTTAAGATAAACCCGGCCTGGCGTGCCCGGCACTCCTCCGCTATCAGACCAGCGGCCCGCTGGGTGTTATCTTCATCCAGATGACTGAAAGGCTCATCCATCAACAACCAGGTAAAAGGTTGCACCAGCGCCCGGATAATAGCAATACGCTGCCGCTCCCCATAAGACAACGTGCGTGCGCTTTGTGGCAACACATGGCTTACCTGCAAACGGGCCGCCATTTCCTGCACTTTCTCCTTTGTGCAATAGGGCTTGGGCGTCATGGTACGTTTCAGTTCTATATTCTCCAGGGCAGTCAGCTGATCAAACAAGCGCAGGTCCTGGAATATGATGCTGAACTGCTGCTGCCGCATGCCGGCCAGCGTTTCTTTATCATAAGCCTGCCAGGGCTGCCCGTTCACCAGCACCTTGCCGGAATAGTCATACCGGATATGGTACAGGTAATGTATCAGCGTAGTTTTACCCGTGCCAGACGGCGCTTTTATCTTCACTAAACTGCCGGGCGTAAAGCTCACTTCCTTATTCCAGATATCAGAGTCCCGCTGCAGCAGCTTATCCCGCAGGGGCAATGGTACCAGGTGGCTCAATTGGATCTGCATGCTACTAATATAGATCATTAGTTTAATACTTGTATTCGTACAGGCTGTAACCCCCACAACTGCCTTATTTATGTTGATCGGCGGCAGCTGCGGTTGTTTGCAAAAGAAAAAGGGCCGACCGTCGTTGGTCAGCCCCTTATAATAAGCTTTTTGGCCAGGCCTTTATGGCGCTACTGCTGCGCTATCCAGGCCCTGCGGTACCATCATGCTATCACCCGCAGCCGTATTATCATCATCCTTATGCTCCTTATGATATTTCGCAAAGGCCATACCCAGGTTCACCAGCTGTGCCAGGCTGTTCTCGCTGCTGTTCTTAAAGTTCAGCACCACCTGTGATTCCTGTGTGGAACCGTTAAACGGCTGGCTCACTGCACGCAGGTCTTTCAGCAGGTTCTTGGCCTGCAGCTTCAGCGAGCTGTCAGGGCCTTGCAGCTGGTCTGCGGGCATGCCTGCTGCAAACTTCTCAAAGTTTACATAAGCGCCCAGCGGGTTGCCTTTTATTTTACCGGCTATCTCATTATCCAGTGTGGCTTTACCCTTTCCGGAAAGATAACTTTGCAGCAATGCGCTGTCAGAAGCGGCTACTACCAGTTTGTCGTTGATAGACAGGGCCGGCATACCCGGCATCGCCTGCTCCATTACATACTGGTCGCCTTCTTTATGCAGCCATTGTTTAACCATGGGAGAGTTCATTACCTTCTCAAATGCGGCCTTGTCGCCCACTTTCATGGCAAATACCCATTTGCTGTCCGCTTTCTCTATGCTATCCTGCGGAAAATAAGGATTGGGCTTTTTCCCCATGGAAAAATCAGAAGATACAAATACCATCTGGCCTTTGAAGGCATTCAGTATATCGTCCATGGTCAGCTGCGCCTGGCCCAGCCCCATATTTACAATACCATCCATACCGGTGGTTTTGATAATATCGCCCAGCATACGCATGTCATAACCATAGGCTACAAATGCGTCTATATTATCGGAAGGATATTTTTCCAGCATATCCATGTCCAGGGTAATGTTGCCGTATTTTTTATAGATCTCCGCCATCTTTTTACCAGCGTAAGAGCGGCCATTCATCACTACTTTACCTTCTTCAAAATTCACGGCTGCAGTGTAGAAGCTGCCATCTAGCAGTTCCTTGAAATTGGCGGGCATCATGGTCAGCTGCTGGCCGTTAACGATCACTTGCGGGTTCACAAAGAAAGTGGCGTCTGCATTCTCCTTTAACAGGGATTTGAACGCCTCAATAGAACCGGCGGTTTCATTATCCTTCAGGTGAAACAGGTGGTCCATTACCGGCACCCAGGTAGTAGGGCCATCTTCGGCTACGGTCAGTACCGTGGGAATAGCGGCGGCAGAATCAACGATAGCGGCGTCTTCAGAGCTATCCTGGTCATCACCGTCAGGAATGCCCATCATCTTCCGTTGTCCTCTGTGCTTCAGCTCGTCCATATCAAAAGCCCGCAGGTAGATCACCGTTTGTTTGTTCCAGCCTACCAGCGCTTCATCTGCAGGCAGCCAGGCATAGGTAAAATCTCCCTTGGCCGTAGGCGTAACGCCCTGCACTTTCTGCTTCAGGAAATTCTCAAACTTGCCGGCGTCCTTCAGGCTGCCGGTCAGGGATACATAAGAAGCAGCCCCGTTTTCACCAAATACCACAGAGGCAAAGAAATTACTGTTAATGTCCACCCCGGAGTTCTCTATATCCTTCATGGCCTTGGCAGCCTCGCTGGATGTATCCTGCTCCTGCAGGGAAGAGAAGAATTTGTCCATGGTGATCCCATTGGTTACCAGCTTCTGTACGATCTGTTTGCTATTAATACCAATGACAACACCCGCATTTTTGGGGATATGTTTGCTTTCTTCAGGTGTTTTGGCGCAGGCGGTTAACAAAATCGCTGCTACTACAGCGATGGAGAAAACCCGGCTAATGTTGCTTCGTTTAGAATGCATAAGAAGGGATTCAAAGATTTAAAAAAACAATAATGTCGGTGAAATTACGCAAATTTCCTCCTACCTTGTACAATAAAGCAAATCCTGTATTTGTTTTATACCTTTGCAGAACAGTTTTCACACTATTCCTATTAACTTGAACAGGCCAACATGTTCCTAATCCTACTACAATACATACGCCCGCTAACGGCGATAGAGCACTACCTGGATGCCCATAAGGCATTCCTGGAAAAATACTACCAAAGCGGACAGTTTATACTTTCCGGCCGCCGAAAGCCACGTTCCGGCGGTCTGATCCTGTGTAAAGCCTCCAGCCGTAAGGAAGTAGAGCAGATCATCATGGAAGATCCCTTTGATAAATATCAGTTAGCACTGTACGAGATCATCGAATTTGAGCCTATGTCCTATGTAGAAGAGCTGCAGACCTACCTTTCCTGATAGCGCAACGCATGAGCATATTGTAATCTTTACCAATTCACTATTTTCCTGATACCATTTTAATCCCAACTATTTTCCCTTTACCAGGAACAGGCATTGCTATTTCTTTTTTTTTGCTACTTGCAATCGTTTGTAAAAGTTTGTATCTTAACTCCAAATCCGGAAAACCCGGTTTCAGATTCACGTTATTTAAACAAGCGATTCACGTTATTAAAACAAGTAAGTTCCGTTTCCTGACAGTGGCAATGTAGATAGTTGTACCGGTAACTCCGTCAGTAAACTGTAGCTGTAATCAAAACCAGAAAATATTGCTGCGCTTCCACGTTGCGTAAGGCTGGAGAAGGTATGCCTGCCCGGCACCATAATCCATGCGTATGCCTGTACGCGGAGGCCCCAATATATATATGCGAACATCCTTTCCACCCTTTAAAACCAGCACTTTATGAATGTTCATGTCAAACCACGACTTGTGCAACACGCGGCCCTGCTATGGCTGTTCCTGTTGCTGGGCGCCACCCCTGCTATGGCCCAGCAGAAAAAGATTACGGGTACTGTTACGGACGAAAAAACTAAAACCCCGCTGCCCGGTGTTACCGTGGTGGTAAAAGGCAGCAACCGGGGTACTGCCACCAGCCCTGCCGGCGCATTCAGCATAGACGCGGCCGCCGGAGACGCCCTCATCTTCTCTTTTGTGGGCTACTCATCTAAGGAGGTACCGGTGGGCAACAGCGCACAGCTCTCCGTTACGCTGGCGGAGAATATCGGCAACCTCAATGAGGTGGTAGTGACCGGTTATGGCAGCCAATCCAAAAAAGACATCACCGGGGCAGTAGCCACCGTGGATGTGAAAAAACTCCTCTCCACCCCGGCGGCTAACGTAGGCCAGGCCCTCCAGGGCCGCGTGGCCGGCGTTACCGTAGGTACGGATAATAGCCCCGGCGGTAATGTGAGCGTGAGGATCCGCGGTTTTGGTACCATCAACGACAACTCCCCGCTGTACGTGATTGATGGTGTGCCTACCAAAGGCAATCTTAACACGCTGAACCTGGGCGATATAGAATCCACCCAGGTGCTTAAAGACGCTTCCGCCTCCTCCATCTACGGTTCCCGCGCGGGCAACGGCGTGGTGATCATCACTACCGTAAAAGGCAAGGCCGGCAAGCCCAAACTAAGCTATGATTTCTACTATGGCACCCAGCGCCCGGGTAAATTCCTTGACCTGCTGAATACGGAGGAATATGCCAGCCTGCTGTGGGAATCCCGCATCAACGCGGGTAACGTAGGCGCTAATGGCAACCCTACCCATGCCCAGTTTGGCAACGGCGCTACTCCGGTAATACCGGACTACATTTTCCCGGAGGGCGCCATGGAAGGCGATCCCAGGGTAGATCCGGCCAATTACACTAAAAACATAGAAAGCCCTGACTTCCGGAAAACCAAATGGCTGATCACCAAAGCCAATAAAGCCGGCACCAACTGGATGGATGAGATCTTTGATCCCGCTCCCATACAGAACCATCAGCTAAAGATCTCCGGCGGTGGGGATGCCGGGCGGTATGCCATGTCCATGAACTACTTTAACCAGCAGGGTATCATGATCTATACCGGCTACAAACGCTATTCTGTGCGCGCCAACACTGAGTTCAATGTGAGCAAGGCCATCCGCGTGGGCGAGAACTACCAGGTGGCCTATGGCGAGCGTATCGGTCAGCCGGCCGGTAACCAGAACGAGGGCAACCCTGTTTCCTTTGCCTACCGCATGCAGCCCATCATCCCCGTGTATGATATCATGGGCAATTTTGCGGGCACCAAAGGCGGCGATCTGGATAACGCCAAAAACCCCGTAGCGGCGCTCTATCGTAACAAGGACAACATTACCAAAGAGTTGCGCCTGTTTGGTAATGCCTGGGCAGAGGTGGATGTGCTTAAGAATCTCACCGCCCGCACCAGCATCGGCGTTGACTTTAACTGGAATAACTACAAGAACTATGTGATCCGCGATATAGAATCCAGCGAGTCTGCCAGCGTAAACAGCCTGTCCATCTCCACAGCCTACAGTAATACCTGGACCTGGTACAACACGCTCACCTATCGCTTTGACCTGGGCAACGGGCTGCACCACTTCAACATCCTGGCGGGTACAGAGGCCATCGGCAGCATGAACGACCCGCTCACCACCGGCCGCTCCCGCTTTTTCCTGGACGATCTGGATAACCGCTTCCTCGATGCCGGTAACGGCAGCACCGCCACTAACAGCGGCGTATATGGCGACTGGCGGCTGGCCTCCGAGTTCGGTAAACTCAATTACAGCCTGGGCGAAAAATACCTGGCAGACTTTACCCTGCGCCGCGACCGCTCTTCCCGCTTCTCCAAACAAAATAACGTGGCCCTCTTCCCGGCAGTAAGCGCCGGCTGGCGTATCTCAGAGGAGCCCTTCATGAAATCCACAAACCTGTTCGATGATCTGAAGCTGCGCGCCGGCTGGGGTAAGACCGGTAACCAGGAAATAGGGAACTACACCCCCTATACCACCTACGGTACCAACCCCGCCACCTCCTTCTACGATCTGAACGGCGCCCGCAGCTCCGCGCTGCAAGGCTATGAGCTCAACCAGTTCGGTAACCCTAAAGCTAAATGGGAAACCACCACCAGTACCAATATAGGCTTGGATGCTACCATGCTAAAAGGCAAACTGGGCTTTACCGTGGATGTGTACCAGCGTACCACCAGCGACATGCTGTTCCCCGTGGAAATACAGTTCACCCAGGGCGTAGCCACCAATCCTTTCCGCAATATTGCCTCTATGCGCAACCGCGGTATTGAGTTGGGCCTTAACTATGGCAACAATGCCATGAAAGGCGATCTTAGCTACGATTTTGGCGTAAACTTCAGCACCTATAAGAACGAGGTTATAAAAACAGATGGTAATGCCAACACCCGCTACTTTGGTTTCAGCACCCGCCTGCCGCCAATGACGGTTACACAGGCCGGCTATCCCATCTCCTCCTTCTTTGGATATGTGATCGATGGCATCTTCCAGACAGATGACGAAGCCTCCAAAGCAGCCCCCCAGTTTGGCGGCGGCGCTAACAATAAAGCCGGACAGTTCCATTTCCGCGATGTGAACGGTGATAAGAAGATAGACGCCAACGACCGTACTATCATCGGCAGCCCGCACCCGGACTTTACCTACGGTTTCAATGCCCAGGTAAACTACAAACAGTTTGGCCTTACCGTGTTTGCGCAAGGCGTACAGGGTAACCAGATCTTTAACTATGTACGCTACTGGACAGACTTCCCCACATTTGCCGGCAACCGCAGCCGCCGTATGCTGGAGGACTCCTGGCGCCCGGGTAAAACAGACGCCAAACTGCCCCAGCCCCGCTCTAATGATGTGATCAGCAGCAGCCCCTCCACGTACTACCTGGAGAATGGCTCCTACATGCGCATTAAGAACATACAGCTCTCTTACAACCTGCCGGAAAGCCTGTTAAAACGCTTTGGCATCGGTACCGTACGGGTGTATGTGCAGGGCCAGAACCTGTTCACTTTTTCCGGCTACACCGGGCTGGATCCGGAGATCAACCTGCGCAATTACGATCCTAATAACGACCGCCACATGGGCGTGGACGAAGGCGCATATCCTATGGCAAAAGTGTATCTCATAGGCGCTAATGTGAGTTTCTAACCTAAAAAACCATCTTTATGCAGATCCGTAAACCAATATATTCCGCTATCCTGCTGCTGTTCTTTACCGCCTGCAGCAATAGCTTCCTGGACCTTAAGCCCAAAGGCGTGTTACTGGAAGAACAGTTATACACCAACAGCGGGGTCAATTCCCTGCTCATCAGCGCGTACTCGCTCATGGACGGTCAGGGCGCCGGCAACACCTCCTACCACAGCTCCGCAGATAATTGGGTGTATGGCAGCGTGGCCGCAGACGATGCCTATAAAGGCACCACCTCGGGCGACCAGCCAGCCATCAGCCTGATTGAAACCTACCAGATCCTCTCAGACAACGACTATTTCCGGGGCAAATGGCGCGCCGTATACGATGGCGTTGCCCGTTGTAATGATGTGATCCATGTGCTGGAAAAAACCCCGGCAGACGAGGTGGCGGACGCAGAGCGTACCCGCATTACCGCGGAAGCCCGTTTCCTCCGCGGCCACTATCATTTTGAGGCCAAAAAGATGTGGAACCATGTGCCCTATATTGACGATAAGACCTATAACCCGGAAGACCCGGAAAGCACCAAAGTGCCCAATACAGAAGATATATGGCCCAAGATCCAGGAGGACCTCAAGTTTGCTTTCGACAACCTGCCTCCCCGTCAGCTGCAACCGGGCCGCGCCACCAAATGGGCAGCCGCAGCCCTGCTGGCCAAAGCCTACCTGTTCCAGCAAAAATATACGGAGGCAAAGGCCCTGCTGGACCAGATCGTGACCCAGGGCGGTTATAGCCTGGTAGAACGTTATGCGGATAATTTCCGGGCCGCTACCAACAACAACATAGAATCTATCCTGGAAGTGGAGCACTCCGTAAACGATGGCGCCCCTAACGGCGAAAACGGTAATAACGGCGCTACCCTCAACTACCCTTATGGCGGCCCTACCACCTGTTGCGGCTTTTTCCAGCCCTCCCAGAACCTGGTAAATGCCTTTAAAACAGATCTGAACGGCCTGCCCATGCTGGATACCTTTAACGATGCAGACGTGACCAACGACCAGGGCATTGAGTCTAAAGACCCGTTCACCCCCTACGCCGGCCAGTTGGATCCCCGGCTGGACTGGACCGTAGGCCGCCGCGGCATTCCCTACCTGGATCATGGCCTGCACCCCGGCAAAGCCTGGATCCGCGACCAACCCTATGCCGGTCCTTACTCTCCCAAAAAACATATGTTCTATAAGGCAGATATCGGCAGCGCCACCTTTACGAATAATGCCCGCCAGAACGCCAACAACTACCGCATGATCCGCTACTCCCATGTATTACTGTGGCTGGCAGAATGCGAAATTGAGGTAGGCTCCCTCGAAAGGGCGCGCGAACTGGTGAACATGATCCGCCAACGGGCTTCCAACCCCGCCGGTTTTGTAAAGATGCCGGATGGTACCAACGCCGCCAACTACGTCATTGGCCTGTATACCACTCCCTGGGCAGATAAAGCCCTCGCCCGCAAAGCCGTGCGTTTCGAAGAACGCCTGGAGTTCGGCATGGAAGGGCACCGCTTCTTTGACCTGGTACGCTGGGGCATTGCGCAGCAGGTGCTGAACACCTATGTAGATAAGGAAAAACTGAAACGTACCTACAAAAGCGTAGCCGTGTTTAAACCGGAAAATATTTACTATCCCATACCGCTGCAGGAGATCGTAAATAGCGCTAAGAATGGGCAACCTACTTTAACACAAAACCAGGGATATTAAACCCTGAAAATATACCAGTGCCGGAAATGGGTAAAATACCTGTTTCCGGCACTAATTATTAACCACTTATCACATACCTCTGTTAATTAGTGTTAACCCCGTTCAACCCCATAATTCCCGCAATAGACGATAGGAAATGCCCATTGGCCGACACCCCCCTACCCGCCCATCTTATATATCTAGTTTTGTTGAATGGCAAAGTTTATTACCGGAATACTGGGTACGTTCGTACTAATCGCCGGCTGTAAAGGAAAAGCAGAAATGCACAATACATCCCGGTTCCAGTCCAATCAACCCGTAGTTGTAGATGTGGTGGTAGCCAATTCAGGCGCCATCAGCAGTACAATTGAAGCAAATGGCAGCATAGTGGCCAATGAGTATGCAGAACTGCATCCCGAGATCAGCGGGCGCATTACCTACCTGAACGTGCCGGAGGGCACGCTTATACAGCAAGGCACCGTGATTGCCCGTATTAATGACGCAGACCTCCAGGCACAATTACAGAAATCAAAAGTGGTGCTGGACCTGTACCAGAAAACAGAAGAAAGGGACCACAAACTGCTGGATATTAACGGCATTAACCAGGCAGATTATGACCTGGCCCTGAACAATGTGAACAGCACCAAAGCGGATATGGCCTTCACCCAGGCACAGATTGATAAAACGGTGATCCGCGCGCCCTTCACCGGCATCATAGGCCTTCGCCAGGTAAGTATCGGCGCGTATGTCACCTCCGCCAACGTGATCGCTACCATCCAGCAGCTGGATAAAATAAAGGTAGACTTCACCATTCCGGAACAATACGGCGCGGCCATTAAAAAAGGCGGCGTAGTGGATGTGCAGATCGATGCCTCCGCCAATACCCACCGTAAAGCCGTGATCGTTGCCTACGAGCCGCAGATCACGCCCACCAGCCGTAACCTGCGCGTACGTGCTGTACTGGAAGAAGGCAAAGGCCATCCCGGCGCTTTCGCAAAAGTGTATCTCAATACTGCTACAGATAAACAGGCCATCCTGGTGCCCACCAATGCCATTATTCCTAATGACAAGAACAACCAGGTCATCCTGGTAAAAGATGGGAAAGCATCCTTTGTAGACGTGCAGACCGGCGTACGGGAATCCAATAACGTAGAGATCAGCAAAGGCCTCAACCCCGGCGATACCGTGGTGGTGACCGGCGTGCTCTTTGCCCGCCCGGACGCTCCCCTGAAAATACGCGGCGTAAAAACGCTGGAGCAACTGGCAGCCCAGAACTAGCGGTTAGCTGTTAGGTATTAGCTTTTAGCGTGTGGCTTAAAGTTAAAAGCCCAACAACTAACGGCAGCACAACAAGCAGCTACCAGCTTTTAATTAATAGCTGGGAACCAAAACGGAAACATAACAATAGCTACCCGCTATCGGCAGTTAACTTTTAACATACCGTCTAAAGCTAACAGCTAATAGCCAACGGCTAAAAGCTAACAGTATAAGCATGAATATTTCTGAACTATCACTCAAGCGGCCCGTGCTGGCAACAGTGATGAACGTATTACTCATTCTGTTTGGAGTGATTGGGTACAGCTTCCTCGCGGTGCGGGATTACCCGGCCATAGATCCGCCGGTGATAACGGTAACTACCGCTTACACAGGCGCTAACCCGGATGTGATCGAAAGCCAGATCTCCGAACCGCTGGAAAAACAGATCAACGGTATCCCCGGTATACGCACTATTACCTCTAACAGCTCCCTGGGCTCCAGCTCCATTACGGTGGAGTTTAACCTGGGAGTGGACCTGGAAGCTGCTGCCAGCGATGTGCGGGATAAAGTGAGCCAGGCCACCCGCAGCCTGCCCCTGGATATTGATGCGCCCCCCGTGGTAACCAAGGCAGACGCCAATAGTGACCCCATCCTGATCCTGGCCGTGCAAAGCCGTACCAAGAACCTGATGGAGCTAAGCGATTATACGGAGAATGTGCTGCAGCAACAGCTGCAAACCATTGACCAGGTAAGCGCGGTGAACGTATTTGGTTCCAAAAGCTACTCCATGCGTATCTGGCTGGATCGTGACCGGATGAATGCCTACAGCATCGCCTTTAACGATATCAGCGCCGCCCTCAATACAGAGAACGTACAGCTGCCCGCCGGTAAGGTATACGGTAATAATACAGAGCTCACCATCAATACCCTGGGCCGCCTCACCACGGAGAAAGATTTCCGGGACCTCATCCTTAGAGAAGACAGCAGCGGCATTGTACGCCTTAGCGATGTGGCCAAGGTAGAACTGGGCCCGCAGGTCGAAGAGCAAAGCTGGAAATACAATGGCGTAAACGCCATAGGCCTGGCCATCATCCCGCAACCCGGCGCTAATAACATCGCTATTGCAGATGAATTCAACAAACGCCTGGAAGACATTAAAAAAGCCAATAAGGCAGATATTGAGTTTAACGTACTCGTAGATAATACCCGTATCATCCGCCAGTCCCTGTCAGAAGTAAAGGAAACCCTCATCATCGCCTTTGCGCTGGTGGTGCTGGTGATCTTTTTCTTCTTCCGCAATTGGTTGATAGCCTTGCGGCCGCTCATAGATATTCCCATTTCCCTCATTGCTACCTTTTTTGTGGTGTACGTGGCCGGTTTTACCATTAATATCCTCACCCTGCTGGGCATCGTGTTGGCTACGGGCCTGGTGGTGGATGACGGGATCGTGGTCACGGAAAACATCTTCCGTAAACTGGAAGAGGGCATGAACATCCGCCAGGCAGCGCTGGAAGGCAGTAAGGAGATCTTTTTTGCCGTGATCTCCACTTCCATTACACTGGCGGTGGTATTTATGCCGGTATTATTCCTGCAGGGCTTCGTAGGCCGCCTGTTCCGCGAGTTTGGCGTAGTGCTGGCCGCAGCGGTATTGATCTCCGCCTTTGTATCACTCACCATTACCCCGGTACTGAACGTATACCTGACTAGCAAAAAATCTGGCCATGGATGGCTGTATGACAAAACAGAACCATTCTTCACCGGTATGGAAAGCGGCTACAAACGGTTATTGGAAGGGTTTATGAGACTGCGCTGGATAGCCTGGCTGATCATTGTTGTCTGTGGCGGCATCATCTGGCTCATCATGCGTAGCATACAAAGTGAGATAGCGCCCCTGGAAGACCGCAGCAGCGTACGTTTAAACGTTACCCTGCCGGAAGGCTCCAGTTACAACTATACCTCCAACATTACAGACCAGATATCCAACTACCTGCTGGACTCCGTACCGGAACGGCAATTTGTATTTGCCAGAACGCCGGGCGGTAATGGCACTGTAATGAACAACTCGCAGCCCCGTATTGGCCTGGTAGACCCGGGTGAACGTAAAAGGAGTCAGAACGAGATCACCCAGGACCTGCAGCAGAAGCTGCGCCGCTTTAATGATGCGCGCATTTTCGCCATCCAGGAACAGACCATCGCCGTGGGTACCGGTTCCAAAACCAGCCTGCCCATCCAGTTTGTGCTGCAGAACCAGGACCTCAACAAGCTGAAAAAGATCATCCCGGAATTCCTGGAAGAGGCCCGCAAGGATAAAACCTTTGCCAACGTAGATGTGGATCTTAAATTCAACAAACCAGGCATAGACATCAGCTTTGACAGGATGAAGATCAAGGACCTGGGCCTCTCCACCAACGATGTGGTAACGGCTCTCCAGTCTGCCTTCAGCGGTGGCCGTCTGGCATATTTCATCATGAACGGTTACCAGTATTACGTGATCGCCCAGTTGGAAAGAGGCGAGCGTAACACGCCGGAAGATATCAGCAACATCTACGTACGTAATAAGTACGGTGATAATATCCCGCTGGAGTCTGTGGTACATATTGTACCCAATACCAGCCCCTCTACACTGTTCCACTTTAACCGCTATAAGGATGCAACCATCTCCGCCTCACTGGCCCCCGGCCGCACTATTGGCGATGGTATCAAGGTGATGGAAGGCATTGCCAACAAGCTGCTGGATCCCAGTTTCCATACCGCCCTGGCCGGCTCCTCCCGTGACTATGCGGAAAGCTCCTCTAATATCTTATTTGCCTTTGGACTGGCGCTAGTGCTTATTTACCTGGTACTGGCCGCCCAGTTCGAGAGTTTTATAGATCCGCTGACCATCATGCTCACCGTACCCCTGGCGCTGGCAGGTGCTCTATTAAGCCTGTGGCTGTTTAATCAAACCCTAAATATCTTCTCTGAGATAGGTATGATCATGCTCATAGGCCTCGTAACCAAAAACGGGATCCTGATCGTGGAATTCACCAACCAGAAACGGGAGCAGGGCATGAATAAACGGGATGCCGTGGTGGAAGCCGCTTCCCAGCGTTTGCGGCCCATCCTTATGACCAGCCTCGCCACCTCCCTGGGCGCGCTGCCCATCGCGCTAAGCCTGGGCGCCGCCTCTACCAGCCGTATCCCGCTGGGGATCGTGGTAGTGGGTGGTATCATGTTCTCGCTGGTGTTAACGCTGTTCGTGATCCCGGCGGTATACACCTTTGTATCCAGCAAGCACAAGGTGCACGCTGCTGCGCCCGCGCCAGTGGAGCACGAACCGGCTGTACACTAAAACAGCTCCTGCAGGCACACAAATAACAAAGGGCCGGCCACCATGTAGCCAGCCCCTCTTTAAAAGCAATGATTGAAGAATGAAACGACTTTTTTTATACGGATGGATGATGTGCTGTCCTTTTTTACTGAAGGCGCAAAGCCTCAACCTCCGCGATGCGGTAGATATAGCGCTCAGGAATAACCTGGGTATCCAGATCGCCCGGAATAATGTTTCCGCCGCAGGCATCTTTAATAATTTCGGCTATGCCGGCGGCCTGCCGCAGGTAAGCGCCAACGCGTCAGACCAAGAACAGTCTACCAACATTAAACAGGAGTATTCTGATCCCAATAACAACAAAAGCACCAGCGGCAACACATCCAATAACCTATCTGCCGGCCTTAATGCCTCTATGCTGCTCTACAACGGCGGCCGGGTACAGAACGCCAAACAACGGCTGGGCCTTGTAGAGGATCAGAACAAACAGGTGCTTACCTCCCGCGCACAAACGCTGATCTACAATGTGGCGCTGCGCTATTTCGATATCATCCGCCAGCAGAGTTATGCAGGCACTCTGGAGACCTCCATCACGGTATCCCGCCAGAAGCTGGATATCGTAAAGGCCCAGCAAAGCGCCGGTGTAGCCAATAATGCGGACCTGTTCCAGGCGCAGGTAGACCTGAACACCCAGATCCAGAACCTGCAGGCGCAGCAGCTGGTAATTGACCAGGCCAAAACAGACCTGCTTACCCTGCTCACCCTGAAGCCGGATTCCGCGGTCACCATTCGCGATACCATCCTGGTAGATAAAGCCCTGCAACTGGAGCCCATCGTAAACGCGCTGAACGATAACCCGGATATCATGGTGGCCAATGAACAGATAGCCATCAACGAGCACCTGGAAAGGGAAACCGCCGCACAGCGTTATCCCTCCCTTAGCGCCAATGCTGGTTATAACTTCAGCCATACCAAAAACGCCGCAGGTTTCTCCCTGCTTAACCAGAGTTACGGTCCTTATGCAGGAGTAGGCATCAGTATTCCCATCTTTAACGGTACCGTCTATAAACGGCAGCAGGAAGTAGCGGGGATTAATATCAAAAACGCGCAGCTGCAGAAAGATACCCTGTCGCTTAACTATATGTCCAACGCCATCAAGAACTGGCAGGCCTATAACAATAACCTGCAGCAGCTGGAAACCGCCAAGTCCAACTATGATTTGTCCGGCAGGCTGCTGGCCCTGGTGTTACAACGTTTTGAACTAAAGCAGGCTACAATTGTAGAAGTAAAGAATGCACAGGAAAGTTTTGAGAATGCAGGTTTTCTGCTGGTGAATGTGAGCTTTTCCGCCAAAGCAGCGGAGTTGAAGTTAAAATGGTATGCGCACGAGTTGCAGTAAATGATAAAATGATCATCTCAATTGATGACTTTGTATTACGATCAGTATCCGCCGGTCAGTGTCCGCTACAACGTACGCCAGCCGGCGGATCTGTTTATCCCTAAAGCCGCCCTCACAGTGAGCTCTCATAATGCACCGTATCCGCTTCCGCCTGCCGCTTCAGTTCCCGCAGGCCATCATCATAATCTTTTTTAAGAGACCCTTCCATAAACAGGCCCATTACATTCATAGGCCGCGGAAACTCACTGTCAAATCCCCAGGTAACCGTTGTTTTGCCATCACTGCCACCCAGGTTAAAAAACACATCCGCGCTGGACTCCCAGGGTTTTATAAAGGAAAGCTTCTGTTTGATGGTCTTATAAGGCTCCAGGGCAATATGCTCCAGCTTACCTTCCCCTATCTTTTCCCCTTTCCAGTTGCTGGAAGCACCCACCGTGCCATCCTGCCCGTTAATACTGTATTGCGCGCCGGGGTCTACCTTATTCCAGGTATTCCATTTGTTAAACTGCTCAAACTTAACAATATGTTCCCATACGGTAGGGGCAGGGGCATTGATCTCCACGGACCTTTCGATATGCATTTTTGTAGGGGCGGCAAACAGCAGTATCACGGCTACCACGATCAATATTCCAATGATCCACAACAGGGCTCTAAGTATTTTCATAACCGGTGGGGTTTGGTATACCCGTAATATACGCCTTTTTCCCGCTCGCTGGCGGCGGACTGCTCCGCTGTTTATACCTCCTGATGATGATGCCCGTGATCAGCAAACCGCTAACCCCGGGGACCGTCCACACGATCAGGCCTGGCAAAAAATGGATGTTCACCACCCCAAAAGCGGTTACCGCGGCAGTATATGCGCCTACCATGCTGCCGATATGAGTATACAACCACTGCTTCTTATCCTTGGGCGGTACCAGGAAATGCCGCACATCCATTCCCACCATCCAGATGCCCAGCAGCCCAAACACAATGGCCACAATGGGGATGTAATGATAGCCGGTCAGTAGCCTGCTGACGCCCCAGATAAGCAGGCCGGTGTTAAAAAGACCGCCAATCCCGTTAAGCAGGATATCCGCCAGCGCCATGCGCATGCCCAAATGCTGTTTTTTAAGATACAGTGCCCGGTACCCGCGCAATACCATATGATAACTAAAGAATGCCACCATCAGTAGAAAGGTAAGGCCTTTGGCAACGGCCAGCACCAGCGCGGTGATAAACACCAGGGTCATGCCGGCGGTAAACAGGTTGCCGCTTACCCGGTGTGCCCGCCGCCCCTTTGACGTGATAAGGGATACCAACCCGGCCAGCAGGGATAGCGTGCCGCCGGCAATATGTAAGACAAGCGTAATAGTCAGTAACTTTTCCATAGCAGATCGTTTTCTGCAAAATTGGAACAAGGCCCGCCGGCTAAAAAATGCAAGGGGTAGATGGGAAAGTGATTGGGGCAGATGGGAAGCGTTTCATAGCTTTTGCCGGATCTCATCATGCAAACTACGCGATACTGGTACCCAATCACCCGTATAGGCCAACTGTAGTTTATACCCCTGGGCATTACCGCTTACCTCCGTTACATGATCCAGGTTCACCAAAAAGGTCCGGTGGCACCGGAAAAACCGGGGATGATCCGCCAGCCCCGCCGCCGCTTTTTTCAGGGAACTGCGCAACAGCGTCTGCCGCACCTGCCCCTCCTCCAGATGATACACTTTTATATAATTATCTGCCGCCGCTATATATAATAACTGTTGTGGTATTAACTGCAATGGCTCGCCAGCCTGTTCTGCCGGAATGGTTACCATTGGTAGTGGGCTATCCTGTATTGTCTCATCCGGCGCTGACCTATCCGCTACTGCTGTCCGCTCCCGCACATGTGCATCCATCGCTTTCGCTTCCGCCATATACCGTTTCTGCAACCGCAGCTGTTTGTACAATATCCAGATCGTCACGGGCAATACCGCTATCACCACCGTAACCGCCTGGAACCACATGGCCGTCCCCAACGACAATGACGAGCCCAGTGCCCAGACAGCATACAACTGGTTACATAAACCTATCAGGAATACATCCAGCACTACCATAGCTATCTCCCGGCCCACCGTCCAGTTGCTTTCTTTAAAATACGCTGGAAAAAGCAGGGGCAGCGCCCACATCTCCATAAATACCACCAGGAATGTCACCACGCCAAAACCAGCCGCTATCCATACCATGGGCCTGTTATCCAGCCTGGATAATCCAAATGGTTGAAACACAAATAGGAACAAACTGATAAACACCGCAAAGGCCAGCGGCGTCAGTAATCTGCTGCGGGGAGATATAAGCGGGTACGGGCGTTGTAAAAACTCAGTGATCATACATAAATATGCTAACCTGCATCAGGTCCGGAACCGGTAAGGCTACCGCTCCTTTCCATCAGCAAATTAGCATATCAGTATTGTAAAAAGCTATTCTTTCTTTCCTTTAAAATGCTTTTCCGCCACCTGCGCCTTATCAAAGTCCAGGATCACAGAATTAATACAGTAACGGAGGCCCGTAGGCGGGGGACCATCGTCAAACACATGGCCCAGGTGCGCCTTACAACGGCCGCACATCACTTCCGTTCGCTGCATGCCATGCGTATTATCCGGGGCATAGATCACGCTGGTCTTGGTAAGCGGTTCAAAAAAACTGGGCCAGCCACAGCTGCTTTCAAACTTGGCGTCAGATACAAACAGCGGGTTACCACAGGCCGCGCAATAGTACGTGCCTTTTTCCTTGCTGTTCCAGTATTTGCCTGTAAACGCCCATTCAGTTCCCTTTTCCCGGGCAATATTATATACGTCTGCCGGCAGCATCTTCTTCCATTCTTCATTGCTAATGGTTACTTTGGAAGAATCGGTACGGGAGTATACCTCATTCTTTTTTGCTGGTTCCATAGTCTGTGAGTAAGAACAATTACTTAATAAAAAAACGAGCCCGCAGACGAGCAAACTTCTCGCGCACATATCTTTCTAATTTTAACAACAGATTGTTCACTTATATTATACGGCGTCTAAAAAAAGATGCGCCATTTCATATTCAATTTACACACATTTATGTTATAAATCTGTTATAAAAACAAAGGCCTCCAATCCCCCCATTGCTCCCCTCTTACTTTTATAATTCCTAACTTTACAGCAAAAGGCTTTTCAGCGTGGCGGATATCATAAATTTACTTCCAGACAATATAGCCAACCAGATTGCTGCCGGCGAGGTGATCCAACGCCCCGCTTCTGCCGTAAAGGAGCTGCTGGAGAATGCAGTAGATGCGGGCGCAACAGAAATACAGCTCATTATCCGCGATGCGGGCAAAGAGCTGGTGCAGGTAATAGACAACGGCGGCGGCATGAGCGAAACAGATGCGCGTATGTGCTTTGAACGCCATGCCACCTCCAAAATAAAGACCATCAACGACCTCTTTGAGATCCGTACCATGGGCTTCCGTGGCGAGGCCCTGGCCTCCATCGCGGCCGTAGCCCAGGTAGAGCTCAAGACCCGCAAAACAGGTTCCCCCGTAGGCACTTATATAGAAATAGATAACAGCGTGGTGCGCAAACAGGAGCCCTGTCAAACCGCAGAAGGCACCAGCATTGCCATGAAGAACCTGTTCTTTAACGTGCCTGCCCGCCGTAACTTCCTCAAAAGCAATGCGGCAGAGCTGCGCCATATTGTGGATGAGTTCATCCGCGTGGCCATGGCCTTCCCCCAGCTGCAATTCACCTTTACCAGCAATAACCAGCAGGTGTTTTACCTGGAGAAAGGCTCCCTCAAACAACGGATCATCGCCATCCTGGGGCAGCACTATAATTCCAGGCTGGTAACCGTAAAAGAAAGTACAGACTACCTGAACGTACATGGTTTTGTAGGCAAACCGGAAACCGCCAAAAAAACCAGGGGCGATCAGTTCTTTTTTGTGAACAACCGCTTTATCAAAAGTCCCTATCTGCACCATGCCATCATGAGCGCATTTGCAGAATTGATACCGGCAGACAGTTTCC
The DNA here is from genome assembly GCF_008386695.1 of Chitinophaga agrisoli. Lineage (GTDB taxonomy): Bacteria > Bacteroidota > Bacteroidia > Chitinophagales > Chitinophagaceae > Chitinophaga > Chitinophaga agrisoli. The sequence goes on along the minus strand of NZ_VUOC01000001.1, from coordinate 876,279 downwards.
CGCATTACTCCCTGTTCATCGATCTGGACCCTGCCCATGTGGATATCAACGTACACCCCACCAAGCAGGAAATAAAGTTCGAGGACGATAAGATCCTGTACGCCTTTGTACAATCAGCCGTAAAACATGCGCTGGCCCAGTTTAATGTAACGCCCGCGCTGGACTTTAACCTCGATCCGGGCATCCAGCAGCTGGACGCGGTTAGCAAACCCTTTACGGAACAGCAGCAGCAACGCTCTGCCAACAGCTCCCTGTACAAGACCTTTACACAGGCCAACCAGGCCCATATTATAGATAAAAGCAACAATACCAGTAATCTTAAACACTGGAAAGACCTGTACGAGATAGGCAAAACAGACCTGGGTACCGGCAGCAGGGGCAGCGATATGCCCGCCATGCCGGAAACGCCGGCCTTTGTAAACCGCCCTTCCACCGCCTCCGTAATAGATGACAGCTGGCAGGATACCACCGCCACCGATCAGAAAGTGCCGGTACAGGTACACCAGCAATACATCCTTTCCCAGATAAAATCAGGCTTCATCCTAATAGACCAGCAGGCCGCCCACGAACGGATCCTTTACGAGAGGTACCTTCGCGCCCTGCAGGATAAACCCATGCCCACCCAGCAAAGCCTCTTCCCGCAAACCCTCCAGCTGCTGCCGCAGGATGCGGCGCTGATAGCGGAAATGCTGCCAGACCTTCAAACCCTGGGCTACGATATGGAACCCTTTGGTAACCACACCTTTGTGGTGCGCGGCACCCCCGCAGATATCCAGAGCGGTAACGAACAGGCCAGTATAGAAGGCCTGTTAGAGCAGTTCAAACACTTCAGCGCAGAGCTCAAGATCAACAAACGCGAGCAGCTGGTACGCTCCATGGCCCGCAACAATGCCATACCCGCCGGTAAAGTGCTGGCCCCCAGGGAAATGCAGAATATTATCGATGAGCTGTTTGCTTGCAGTATGCCCAATGTATCGCCAGGCGGTAAGTTCACCTATGTTTCTTTTAAATTGGCAGATCTGGCTAAGATGTTTGATAGGGGGAATTAACCAACACGCAATTACAAGGGGAGCCTGGGCTACTATAGTCTACCAGAAGTACCTCACAATCAAGATCGTAAGATCTTTTAGCACAAGCTACCCTGTTTAGCTGCCTGTACTAAAAGATCCTACCTGCTGTTTAATGCCTTTTCTCCAGTTGGCACAACATCAGCAGCCGGAGCTGCTTGCTCAGATGTTTGTTCCTTGGCGGCTCCTTCAGCTTCAGGGAGAACAGTATGGACAATAGCATTTATCTCATTCTGTAAAGTCCCAAGCTCATCTGCCATTTGTTTGAAGTCAGTTGTTTGGCCGTAGATCATATTTTCCCTCATTATTCTAAAATCTCCGGTCCAAAGACTGAATACTTCATCAGGAGGAATAAATCTGATTGTTGCAGGTGCGTGCCGTTTGTAGTCTACCCCTGCTTCATGATTGAACAAGTCCCTGTGCGCAACAATATGCCTGTACAACGCTTCGTCGGCTAGCGCCGCTTTTGCATGTTCAGTATTCATTAACCGGTGCAGATCATAGTGGTGGCGGGATAACCTTTCATGTTTCCATTTTTCACGTGGTTTCTGAAAGTTCTCATGTAAAAGAAAGATTTTTTCCAGTAAGGTTCGTTTCGGTTCAACAGTTTCAACAGTAAATGGCGCTCCGGAAAAACTGGCCCCAGGATAAGTCTGACCGATGATCGAGGTTATTTGCCTGGGACTGCATGGCTCCCGCAGAGAGCGGGCGCCAGGTTCTATAGTTACTACATCTGGCAAGTATTTGTTGCTGGCAAATAGGGGTTTATATGTCAATTGTATTTTCTGTGGATCAATATCCGGCTGGGCGGTTGGCTCAATTATAATTTCAAATAGTGCCGGGTCTACTCCCATATTGACCAATTCTTCCTTCAATGTTGGAGCGAATACTTCGACTGCAAATTCGGCCGATCTTAAACGCAACTTCTGCACCTGGCTTCTGGTCCGGATCTCGCCTGGCATTCCTAACAGGCCACGGTCCATTACAAGGTCAATGTCCTCAGAGAATCGCTCTGTTAATCCCCATGCTTTGCTTAGTGATGTTCCTCCCTTGAATACAAGATTTTCGGCCCATGAGAAAGAAAATATTGCTTTTATCGCCAGTGTGACCCACCAGTCTTTTTCAATCGCTTTTACAGAAATGCCGGTTTTAATGTTGACCTGGTTAATAATTTCAATCCGTCTTTCGTCTGTTTGTTGTAGCCATTCGGTCATCTTCAGTACTGTTTTGGTGTAATAAAATCTTCAAGATGAGGTCTGCTATCCATGCAGGAGCTCTTTTCAGATCCTTTTGCAGTACAGCAGAATCCTCTTTAAGTACTAATTCCCGGAGATTGTTCATTACATCATCAGTAACAACAAGCTGACCGTTTCTTGCCATTTCATGTAACGCCAGAAAAATTCTTGCGCTTATCTCCCCTGTGGCTGCCAGTTTCTTTGGAGACATCTTTTTAAATGTGATGGTATGGTTGAGAACTTTTATCTTCCTGGACGGGCCGTCTGTTAAAAAAACGATATTCATCGGCACCTGTGTGGAAAGCCCTAGACTTTGCATGGCTGCCGCTCCCGTAGGTTTAATTACTATTTGATCTCTATCGGCTATTGCATTAGCTATCTCTTCCAGGGAAGGATACAATGTACCAAGCTCCGGATCTGTTTTCGGATATAGAAATATTCCCTGACCCAGGCGAACTATTAGTTTGTCTTTTGCTAATCTGTATAAAGACGTTCGGATTGTAGCAGTGTTGGCCATGCCATAAAAAGTACTGGGAAATATAATAGTTCCCTTCCGGAATTTTTTAATCCGGTTAACAATTTCATTATGAATGCTTTTATGCATGACCATTTATGCACCCAGCCCCGTCTTTCTGCCTTTTAGGGTGGAAGAAATGAAACAAAAACGTGCTGGAAACGCGACAAATTTGAAACAAAAATACATCAAAAACGCGACAAAAACACATGCTCATGATCTCTAAAAAACTTGAGCCTCTAGCTAAAATCCTCCACGACAAACATGCAAAAGCAAAGTAAACTTCGCTTTTACTTGCCAAAATTCATTAATAGCCCTATTTTAGAGTAAAAGCGAAGTATAATGCACACTAGGATGATTAAATTGGGATCCACTATTCGCCAACGGCGAAACGTACTTGGCCTGCGGCAATCCTCCCTGGCGGACCTCACAGGTGTCAGCACCCGTACTATTCAGCTGGTGGAGCAGGGAAAGGGCAATCCTTCATTGGAAACATTGCTTAACCTAATGGATTCATTGGGCCTTCAGTTGGAATTAACATTAAAGGATCCTGCTAAACTGGATGATGTATGATTAGTCCGGGTATTGTACAACATCTGGTTAACCGGATAAGCATCAACAATCCTGGGAGAAAGACATCATAATTTAGGCCTTAAATAACCCCCGCACCACCCCTTTTCCCATATGCCATTCACATGCAACCCATATGACACCCATATGCAACCCATATATTTCCCCATAAACCGGGCATTTCAGGCCCCCTAACCTCTGTAAAAGTCCCTCAGGCGCTCATATAGCTCCCCGTACATTTTAAAATGCTTGCGGTATATAGCCCTCCCGGCTGTCGATGGCGTAAAAACCTCTTCCGCAGCCGCTTGCGCCGTAAAAGGCACACCCAGCGCAGCAAATCCCATCATGGCCGCCCCAAGTGCAGAAGCGTCATTATGCTGTCCCAAATGCATAGGTTTCTCAAAAATATCCGCCATCAGCTGGATCCACCCCCGCGAGGCGGTAAACCCGCCGCTTACAGAGATCTTATGTATAGGCCCGGCCGTCTCCTGCAACGCCCCGGCAATGCTCAACAACCCAAACCCGATCCCCTCCATAATGGCGCGCATAAAATGCCGGCTGGTATGCTGCGGCTGTATCCCTATAAAAGCGCCGCGGGCATGGGCGTCCCAAACGGGCGCGCGCTCGCCCAGCAGATAGGGCAGGCATATCACCCCTTCTGCGCCCGGGCGTACTTCCAGCGCCTGTTGAATGGCTATGTCAAGATCCGCCGGCTGATGATTTGCCATAAAATCACGCACAAACCATTGCAGCACCACCCCGCCGTTGTTCACCGGCCCGCCGGTCACAAAATGTTCCGTATCCAGTATATAATTAAATAAGCGTTGTTGATGATCTGTTACCGGCGCGCGGGCCGTCATCCGCAGCGCGCCGCTGGTGGCAATGGTAAGGGTGGCATGCCCCTGGTCCAGGGCGCCGCTGCCCAACTGGGCCAGGCAGCCATCACTGGCGCCAATGATAAAAGGCGTGCCGGCCGGTATGCCCAGATCCGCGGCTGCCGCGGCAGATAAGTCGGGTAATATATAATGGGTAGGCGCCGGCTCCGGCAATTGTGCCGCCGTAATACCGGCAAAAGCCAGCGCCGGGGCGCTCCATTGGCGGGTATGTATATCAAACAGCCCGGTGGCGCATGCAATCGAATGATCTATGACATAGCGTCCAAAAAGCCGGTGCAGTATATATTCCTTAATACCCACAAATTTGGCGGCCTGTTTAAACAGGTCCGGCCGCTGCTCCCGCAGCCAGCTTATTTTACAAAGGGGCGTCATAGGATGTATGGGTACCCCGGTCTGGTGGTACAGCGCCCGCCCTTCCTCCGTGGGCTGCAGCGCATCTGCAATACCCTGACTGCGGTTATCGGCCCAGATGATCAGCGGCGTAAGGGGCTTGTCAGCCGCATCCAGGGCCATTATGCTATGCATTGCGCTGCTGAAGCAGATGCCCGCCGGCGGATGCCCCATTTCCTGCACCACCTGGCGGATCCCCTGCCTTACCGCTTGTAAAATATCCTCCGGGTCCTGTTCACTATGTCCGGGTTGCGGCTGATGCGTGGCATACCCTTGCTGGTACACAGCTTTAACGTTGCCATCCGGCAACAATGCTATAACTTTGGTACTACCGGTGCCTATGTCAACACCGGTCATGTAGTTGAATGGAGTGCTCATACTGTAAAAGGTTCTCAAAATAAAAAACACCTTTCAGTTTCCAGCTTTAATTTATAGATTTAAAGCCTTTAAAAAGTCTAAACCATCCCACGTATATGGCATTGGAGATCAAGCAAAAAGGAAAGGTCTATGATATCTGTATCGTAGGTTCCGGAGCAGGTGGCGGTATGGCCGCCAAGATATTGTCCGAAGCAGGCATGAAAGTAGCCCTGCTGGAGGCCGGACCTAAATACGATCCCGCAGACCCGGAGCAGGCCACTCAGTTAAAATGGCCCTGGCAGTCGCCTCGTCGCGGCGCCTCTACTACCCGCCCCTTCGGCGATTTTGACGCAGCTTATGGCGGATGGGAAATTGATGGCGAGCCTTATACTACTAAAGAAGGCACGCAATTCGACTGGTTCCGTTCCCGCATGCTGGGCGGACGTACCAACCACTGGGGCCGTATCTCACTACGTTTTGGCCCACGCGATTTTAAACACAAAAGCTACGATGGCCATGGCGATGACTGGCCAATCTCCTATGATGATGTGAAGCCTTATTATGATAGGGTGGATAAACTCATTGGCGTTTTCGGCACCAAAGAAGGCATATTGAATGAGCCGGATGGCTATTTTCTGCCTCCTCCCAAACCACGTTTGCACGAGCTGATGATCAAACAGGCCGGCGATAAACTGGGTATCCCCGTGATCCCCTCCCGCCTGTCCATCATGACGCGCTCCGTTAACAAGGACCGCGCCCCATGTTTCTTCTGTAGCCAGTGTAACCGCGGCTGTACCGTGTACGGCGATTTCTCCTCCTCTTCCGTACTGGTAAAACCAGCTATGAAGACCGGCCAGGTAGACCTCTACACCGGCGCTATGGCCCGCGAAGTGTTGACCGATAATACCGGCAAAGCTACCGGTATCTCCTATGTGGATAAGGCAGATATGCAGGAGTACGAGATCAAGGCTAAAGTAGTGGTACTGGCGGCCAGCGCCTGCGAATCCGCGCGTTTACTGCTCAATTCCAAATCCAGCCGCTTCCCTAATGGCCTGGCCAATGGCAGCGGTGTGGTAGGTAAATACCTGCATGACTCTACCGGCTCATCCCGCGGCGGCTTTATACCCGCACTCATGGACCGTAAACGTTATAACGAAGACGGCGTAGGCGGTATGCACGTATACATTCCCTGGTGGGGCGATAATAAAAAGCTCGACTTTGCCCGCGGTTATCACGTGGAATTAGGCGGCGGTATGCACATGCCTTCCTTTGGTTATGGCTTTGGTATGGAACGCCTCAACGGCAAATACCCCGGCCCTGATGGAAAAACAAAAGAAGCAGGCGGTTACGGCGCAGGCCTTAAGAATGACTATCGCCGTTTCTTTGGCGCTACCATCGGTTTTGCCGGCCGTGGTGAATGTATTGCACGCGAAGACAACTATTGCGAAATAGACCCGAACGTGGTGGACAAGTTTGGTATTCCCGTACTGCGCTTCAATTATACCTGGAGCGAGCATGAGATCAAACAGGCTAAACACATGCAGGATACCTTCGAGCAGCTGATCCATGAAATGGGCGGCGTGGCCATGGGTACTAAACCGGGCGCGGATAGCCTCTATGGGCTGGAAACACCGGGCCGTATCATCCACGAAGTAGGCACCACCCGTATGGGCGATGATCCTAAACGCTCTGTGGTCAACAAGTACAACCAGGCGCACGAAGTAAAGAACCTGTTTGTGGTAGATGGCGGACCCTTTGTGTCCCAGGCGGATAAGAATCCTACCTGGACCATCCTGGCCCTGTCTATGCGCGCATCTGAGTACATTGTAGGTGAACTGAAGAAACAGAATCTCTAAGGCACATCAATCTAAGTATTGACCTTTTAACATTAAACGTATGGATAGAAGAGAGTCCCTGAAAGCATTAGCCATTGGCTCCGTTTCTGTAGGGGCCATCCTTACCGGCTGCGACGATAAAAAGACCACTGAGGATACCAAAAAACCCGGTGGCGATAAAGAAGAAGTCTACGGCCGCACCCCCGAAGAAAAAGAAAGGGATGCCAAACTAAAAGCAGATAAATACTTTACCGATGCGGAGATGAAAACCATCACGGTGCTCGCCGCTATCATCATCCCTAAGGATGACAAGTCCGGCAGCGCAGTAGACGCCGGCGTACCTGCCTTCATAGAATTCACTGTAAAAGATCAGCCCAGATACCAGCTGCCCCTCCGTGGCGGTCTGCGCTGGCTGGATGTACAGTGCCTCAAACACTATGATAAGGCCTTCACAGACTGCAGCCAGCAACAGCAACTGGAAATGGTGGATAAGATCGCCTATCCGGAAAAAGCTACGCCGGAAACCAGCCAGGGGGTGAACTTCTTTACCCTTATGCGCAACCTTACCGCTACTGGCTTCTATACCAGCGAGATAGGCATCAAAGACCTGGGTTATGTAGGCAACCGCCCCAACGAATGGGATGGCGTGCCCGCAGATGTGCTTAAACAGTACAACCTGGCCTACGATGAAAAGCTGTTACCGCAGTACCTGAAGATCGAAGACCGGGCCAAGCTGATGACCTGGGACGATTAACAGCGTTGCTTATATCATTGTGTGAAAAGTGAAAGCATACTTTCACTTTTCACCCTTATGACAGACCCTTTCACTTTTGACGATATTCTATTATCTTGATTAAAACTTTTTCTACTCATGGTTCAGGAAAAAAATAACCAGGGAGACAATGTTTCCCGTAGATCATTCCTAAAGAACGGCGCATTGAGCGCAGCCGCCTTTATGATCGTTCCACGTCACGTTCTGGGTGGTAAAGGCTTTATTGCGCCCAGCGACCGTCTTCGTATAGCCGGTATTGGCGTGGGCGGTAAAGGCCAGGGCGATATCGCAGAATTTGCCAAAGGACCCGCAGACATCGCGTTCCTTTGTGATGTGGATGAGCGCCGTGCAGCCACTTCCGTTAAGAATTTCCCCAAGGCTAAGTTCTACAAAGACTTCCGGGAAATGCTGGAAAAAGAGCATAAGAACTTTGACGCCGTATCCGTATCCACCCCGGATCACACGCATGCCGTAGCCGCTATGGCCGCCATGCAGCTGGGCAAGCACGTATATGTGCAAAAACCGCTCACCCACGATATTTATGAAGCCCGTATGCTTACGCAGGCGGCTAAACGTTATAACGTAGTAACACAGATGGGTAACCAGGGTTCCTCCGGCGATGGCGTTCGTCAGCTGATGGAGTGGCATAACGCCGGCCTGGTAGGTGATGTGCATACCGTTTACTGCTGGACAGACCGTCCCGTATGGCCCCAGGGTATTCCCTGGCCTACCCAAAAGGCAGAAGTGCCCAAGGAACTGGACTGGAACCTGTGGTTAGGTACTGCTCCCCATAAAGATTATGTAGATAAACTGGTGCCCTTTAACTGGCGCGGCTGGTGGGATTATGGTACCGGCGCTATCGGCGATATGGGTTGTCATATCATTGAACCTCCTTTCCGTGTACTGGGCCTGGGCTACCCCTACGAAGTAGAGTGCAGCGTAGGTAGCGTGTATGTGGATGAGTTCAAACGCGGATATTTCCCGGAAAGCTGCCCTCCCTCCTCTCACGTGATCCTGCGGTTCAAAGGCAAAGGCGGTAAAGTGGTTACCTTGCACTGGATGGATGGTGGTATACAGCCTGAGCGTCCGGAAGAGCTGGGCCCCAACGAAAGAATGGGTGACGGCGGCAACGGCGCCCTCTTCATTGGCTCCAAAGGCAAAATGATGTGCGGCACTTACGGTATGTTCCCTACCCTGCTGCCTACTGCCCGCACACAAACGGCAAATGTGCCGCAAACCATTGCCCGTGTACCGGAAGGTCACTATCAACAATGGGTAAATGCTGCCATTGCCGGTCCTAAGAGCGATAAGGCAAAAATGCTGAGCTCTCCGTTCTCTATCGCCGGTCCTTTAACAGAGACCATATTGATGAGCAACCTGGCTATCCGTAGCTTCGATATTAAGAAGGAAGTGGAAGGAAAAACCACTTACCCCGGCCGCTATATTAAGCTGCTGTGGGATGGTAATAACATGAAGATCACCAACTTCGACGAGGCCAATCAGTTCGTAAAACGTACCTACAGCGACGGCTGGAGCCTGGGCGTATAGTTGATATACTAGAATATTTATATGCTAAATGTGCTGATGAATGAGCAATATTGCGCTCATTATCAGCACATTAGTTTTTAAGGGCATTCCCATACCCATAATAATAGTGTGATTGTTTTCGTTAAGTACAGTACGTATCCTATTTTTACACAGTTAAAAAACCATGTCCGACCATATATGCCGCAAAAATACTTCTGGCCGCTTGCAATGATAAGCGGCTTAATATTATGGGCCGCCTGTAAAAAGGAAGTAAGCCGGGAAGGAGAACCACCCACCGCCCCTGCTACCACCTGCAGTTACGCCCCCTATACCACCGGCTCTGCGTATAATTTTGAGAATGTTAACAATAGCACCAAGGATACTACCCGCTTTTCCGTAAACATCACAGGCGATACGATCATTAATGGACTGGTATATAAAAAGTTAGCTTCCGATACTGCCACCACTTACGACCATTGCGACAATGGCAGCTACCACCAGATGGTAAGAGGCATTTCTTATGAAGGCTATACGGCAGACAGCGTAATGTCCATTTACCTCAAGGATAACGTACCCGCCGGCGCCACCTGGTCAGATACCGTTACCGTTAAAAACGGCGCTGATCAGCAGACCGTATACCTCACCTATACCATCACACAAAAAGGCGTTGTTAAAAAGGTCTATGACCTGGATTATACGGATGTGATAGGCGTACGTTTAAGCGCCACCGTAAAAGTGCTGGGCATTCCCGTTTCTTTAGGTACCCTGGCTACCAACTATTATGCAAAAGGCGTGGGCCTTATTCAGATAGATCAGCCTACAGATACCACCCGCCTGCGCGATTATAACATCGAGCCATAAAATAAACTTATAAACGATAAAACCGGCAAGGCCATTGGGTACATAACCCTTATGACTTTGCCGGTTTAATTATTTTACGGCGCGCCCTCATAAACATCCAGGCCGCAGCGCCTGTATCCTCCCCTAATTCTTGTCCCAGATCTCCGTCAGGAACCGTTCTACCGCCCTTCTTACATTCGTACTGGTAGTGTTATGGTTATTCACCAATACGCTGAACACCAGTGTCTTCCCTTTCTTAGTCACCAAATACCCGCTCAGGGCTACGCAACCATTCAGCGTACCTGTTTTGGCGTGTACAAACTGCTGCTGATAATAATTACGCAGTGTGCCTTTGCCACCCGTGGGGAATATCTCCCATAACCTTTCCTGCGGGATCTGCTGCCGCATGGCAGTAAGCACGCTTACAAAATCACGGGGCGTAAACAGATCATACCGTGAGAGGCCGGAACCATCCACCCATTGCGGCGGATGCGGCAAAAACGAAAGATAATGCTCCTGCATATAGCGGATGGTGCTGCTGGTGCTGATGCTGTCCCATAACCGGGCGCCGCACATCATAAGGGTCTGCTCCGCATAGAAATTATCGCTGCGGTGCATCATGGGCGTATAAAGAGAATCCACCGGACGGCTGTACAATACTTTAAATGCCGCCGGGCTCAATACAGTCGTGGGGCTGGCCACCGTTACCGGTTTATGCAGGGTATCCTGCAGGCGCTGGGCCAGGTCCTGTATATTGCCGGTAATGAACGGCACTTCCGCCTCCAGCAGTTCGTTATCACGCCGGGCATATTGCAGGGAAAAATGATTGCTGCGTTCATCCCGGTCGGTAACCGCTTCTTTGAGCGTGTCTATCTCCTGTACCGTAAAATGTGCAGTGTCTGCAAATACCGGGGGCGTTATGCTGATAGTATCGCGGTGACGCCGGATGCGGGCTACATTGCCATATACCGGCCACTCGTTCAGCTCCGGCTGATAATAATCCGCGTAATCGCTCCAGCCCCAGCCCGGCCCAAAACGTTTGTTGGTAACCACGGCGGGTACCAGCACAATCCGTTTATCCGTGCGGCTAAGCATATCCATCGCCGGCTGAGAAGTATATTCCGGGTGCAGGAAAGAAGGATCGCCCATGCCCTTTACATACAGCACACTGTCTGTTTCCAGGTATTTTAAGGCTGGCAGGCTATCGCCCAGCAGCTGAAAGCCGCTGAATAAAGTAAAGATCTTGGTATTGGATGCCGGCGTAAAATATTTATCGTCCTGGTATTGATACCAGTACTCCTGTTTGCCGGGGTCATAGATACAGATACCTACATGTGCATGTTCCAGCGCAGCTCCGTTTAGTAACTCACTGGCCCATTTGCGGATATTAGTTTTTGGGCTGGTTGTCTTTTGCGCCCATAGCGGCTGCATGCAAAACAGGGTAAGGCATACCAGCGCGGTCCGTTTTAAGCAATTATTCATTGAGTAAGAGATGGTTGGCAACAAATGTAGAATAGCAGGATCAAAAATGTAAATAAGGTTGTTGAGCGGGCCCCACGATCCACAAACCACCAATTAAACGACGGGCTTCTTCCAGGCGCCGCCCGGAAGAAGCCCGTCGTTATAATATCATGTGCACACCGGCTTGCTGATCCTGCGGGAAACATAGCTGTATTTCCTACCGGAAGGCATCCGCTCCTGATCATCTCAGGTAAAATACTTTGTGATCCCCGGTTTCGCATACGCGTAAAAACCATCTGCCCCGGGCATTACCGGCGGCTGCGCATCAAACGCATAGGTTTGCGGCTGCAGGTTAATACCGGAGTTCAGCGCCTTATCCCAGGGGATGATCTGTCCGGAATAAGTAGCCATACGGCCTATAATAGCAGAAAGCGTCGTTTGCGCCCCGCGCTCCGCATCCCAGAATTTATACTCTCCCTTGGCCACGGCGGCAAACAATTCATCATGCTCCGTTTGGTAGGGATTGTTTTCCTGTTTCTTATCAAACTGGTATAGCACTTTTCCTTTATGGTCCTGTATCAATCCTTTATCACAGATAATACGGCCCTTGGTGCCTACTATCTCTTCATCTACCCGGCTGGCGCTGTCTTTCCAGTGACGACACTGGCTGTTCATCACCACGCCATCTGCATAGCGGTATTCTACATAATGGTGGTCAAAGATCTCGCCCGTATCCTTACCGGTGCGGATGGCCCGGCCGCCCATCCCTACTGAGCTGGCGGGGGTAGCGCCTTTGAACCAGTTGCCCACGTCTATATTATGGATATGCTGTTCTACGATATGATCGCCGCAAAGCCAGTTAAAGTAGTACCAGTTACGCATCTGGTATTCCATCTCTGTATATTCCGGCTTGCGGGGCCTTATCCACAGTGCGCCCTGGTTCCACCATACCTGCATGGAGAGGATATCGCCTATCATGCCATCCTGTGTGCGTTTGTACAGCTCCCGGTAAGAGTTCTGGTAACGGCGTTGCAGGCCTACCACTACGTTCAGTTTTTTTGATTTGGCTATCTCCGCCGCTTCCAGCACGCGTTTAATACCCGCGGGATCTGTGGCTACCGGTTTTTCCATGAAGATATGTTTGCCCAGTTTTACGGCTTCTTCAAAATGGATAGGCCGGAAACCCGGCGGTGTAGCCAGTATCACTACATCTGCCAGTGGAATGGCTTTTTTGTAGGCGTCAAAACCGGTGAATTTATTCTCGTCCTTTACTTTCAGGCGGTCACCCTTTCCTTTTTCCTCCAGGGCTTCCTTAATGTTGTTGTAGCTATCATTCAGCCGGTCCGGGAAAGCATCGGCCATAGCGATCAGTTCTACATTCTCCTTGGTGCTCAGCGCCTGGGTGGCAGCGCCTGTGCCCCGGCCGCCGCAACCTATCAGCACGATCTTGATCGTATCCTTAGCGCCGGAGAAATAATTAGCATGCGACAATACAGGCATGGCCAGGAGGCCGCCCGCCAGCACGGAAGACTGTTTCATAAAGTCCCGGCGGCTTTGATTGTGTAGGGTTTGTTTGTTTTCGTTTTCCATACGTGCAGTTTTATAGTGTGAAATTCATAAGGCAGGAGCGCGTACCTTATCGTGCTCCTTTATATTTGTCCAGTACATCTGCAAAGAATTGTTCGGCCTCCTCCTTAGTGGGCTGTTGCAAGGGCCGCACTATCCGGAAACCTATAAAAGGCGCATCCGCATTCCACCATTTACTCTTGGGGATCTGCGGGTCGCGGCGGTTCCACTCCGGGTCTGATTTCAGGCGGGCCGCTGCGCGCAGCTGCGCCGGTTCATCCTGGTAATTGCCGCCTTTAATGGTGCGCGGTGTTTTGGCGGTAGGTTTGTTCCAGGGGTCCTTAGCGCCCGCATGCTCCAGGAACTGCGCGTCATACTGGTCCAGCGTCCATTCTGCTACATTGCCCAGCATATCGTACAGGCCCCAGGCGTTGGGCTTTAGCTCGCCTACTTTATGATATTTACCCTCGCTGTTGGCGGCATACCAGGCATAATCCTTTAAAGCGCCGGCTTCGTTCCCAAAAGGCCAGGCGGTAGTAGCGCCGGCCCGGCAGGCATACTCCCATTCCGCTTCGGTGGGCAGGCGGTAAAATATGCCGGTGTTTATATATAACCAGCGGCAGTACATCAGCGCGCCATACTGGCTCATGCTGTTGGCCGGGTAGCCTCCGCTTTTGCCCATGCCCAGGGTAAGGTCTATATACGGCGGACTGGGGCGGGTCATACCATCCGGCATAGGCGTTTTATCCTTTTCCGGGTCGGTATACACGTCATATTCATCAAAAGTAACTTCATGAGCGCCCATCCAGAAGGGCGATATCGTTACCTTTTGCTGCGGCCCCTCATCTGCGGCCCGCCCTTTTTCCGTAGCCGGACTGCCAATCATAAAGGACCCGCCTTCAATAGGCACCATCTTAAAGCTGATATCCGTTCCCGGAAGTTTTGTTTCATACGTGGTAAACGCTGTGGCGGCGTTAGATGCGCTTTGAGCCAGTACAGAATGAGCTAACACACCTGTTAACGCCAGCGTCGTCAGTTGTTTCATCATACAATAACAAGTAGGCTGGTGAATTTATTAAATCCGTTCCTGGAATCCAATACTTATTTGATAAGGTTCCCTATAAAAGGATAAAAAACTATAAATATTCAAATGAAAAGCCATTAAATTTAGTGCCCATATAGCATCACCCTTAACCCTTCGTAACGTTATGGAAAGAAGAACCTTCCTGCAACAAGGTACCCTGGCCAGTATATCGGCCCTGACTTTTGGCGCCGGCGCCGCGGCTCATGCTGCTGCCACCGGAACCAACGCCCATGCAGCCGCTACCGGTACTGCTATGGCAAAACCCTTTAACATGAACTATGCCCCCCATGATGGCATGTTCAAGAACAGCGCCGGCGATAATTTCCTGGACCAGATCCGGTTTATGCACGACCAGGGCTTCCGGGGCATAGAAGACAATGGCATGCTCAAAAGGGACCCGGCAGAACAGGAAAAGATAGGCAACCTGCTGGCCAAACTGGATATGCAGATGGGCGTATTCGTGATCGAAGGCGGCGATAACTGGAAGGTATCCCTCGCTACCGGCAAACAGGAGTTTAAAGACACTTTTGTAAAAGTTTGCAAATCAGCCGTAGAAACAGCCAAACGTTGTAATGCCAAATGGGCTACCGTGGTACCGGGCTTTTTTGAGCGTAAACTGCCCATCGGCATCCAAACCGCTAATGTGGTAGAGGCCCTGCGTTTAGGCGCGGAGATCCTGGAACCGCATGGTCTTATTATGGTGCTGGAACCGCTCAGCGATACGCCGGAACTGTTCCTGCGCACTGCAGACCAGACCTACGAGATCTGTAAGGCCGTAAAAAGCCCCTCCTGTAAAATACTGTATGATATCTACCACATGCAGCGCAACACCGGTCACCTTATCCCCATGATGGATATGTGCTGGGAAGAGATCGCGTACATCCAGATAGGTGATAACCCCGGCCGTAAAGAGCCAGGTACCGGCGAGATCAATTATAAGAATATCTTTAAGCACCTGCACGAAAAAGGCTACAAAGGCATACTGGGTATGGAGCATGGCAATTCCCAATCCGGCAAGGAAGGCGAAGCGGCGGTGATAAAAGCCTATCGTGAGGCAGATGATTTCCTGGGCTAACGATCGTTATATCGTTCAATAAAAAAGGATGAAGCGTGTACTTCATCCTTTTTTTATTGAAACCCTGATAGTTATTTTTTCAGGTGAAAATATTCTTTGCTGTAATTGCCGTTGCCATAATCATTATCCCGTACCATAAATACCATTTGGGTATCTGTAAGCGTGATCACCGGCACCTGGTCAGAAATGCCCTGGTTGTTGGTCAACTCCAGTGTCTGGCCATTTATTAAACGGTAAGTACCCGTAACAACGGTATCGCTCAGGTTAGCCTCAAATTTCCCGTCAGCCTTCAGGTTAAAATATGCGCCGCTTACATCCGCGCTGGTAGTTGTATCTATAGATACTACCGCATTCTGCGGATTAAATACAGTATCAATGGAAAAATCGAATTGCCAGTTACCCTGGATCATTTTGTTCTCTGGTGGGGTATCATCATCCTTGCTGCAGGCTATAAAAAGCAAGGTAAAAACGCCCGCCAGGGCCAGTAGTCGCACAATAGATTTTTGCATGGTAGATATGGTTTATTATATTACAAAAATAATAGGTTTATCCTGAAACTAAACTTTTTATGCTGTTACCTTTGCAGCCACATTTTCTGATGCTATTTTCTTAACTTAACTTAAATATCTGTTTTTATGGGATTTCTGATCCGCTTATTGGTAAGTGCCTTGGCCGCTATGTTAACCGCTTACCTGTTACCCGGTGTTAAGATCGACAACTTTATAACGGCGCTTATACTGGCTTTAGTACTGGCAGTACTGAACCTGCTGGTAAAGCCTATCCTTATTATCCTTACCCTGCCGGCTACCATCCTTACCCTGGGATTGTTCCTGCTGGTGATCAATGCCATCATCATCCTGCTGGCCGCCAACCTGGTAAAAGGCTTCCGGGTAGATGGTTTTTTCTGGGCATTAATATTCAGTATAGTAATGACCGTGATCAACAGCATTATGCACGGTCTTGCCAGTGATAACTAATTATGTACTTCGACCGTTCCCATATCAGCGATGAGCAGTTGCTATCCTTCCACCGCGCTTTATTATACCCGCGGTTGATAGAAGAAAAGATGCTGTTATTGCTGCGGCAGGGCCGCATTAGCAAATGGTTTTCCGGCATAGGCCAGGAAGCCATTGCGGTGG
This sequence comes from Chitinophaga agrisoli, assembly GCF_008386695.1. GTDB lineage: Bacteria > Bacteroidota > Bacteroidia > Chitinophagales > Chitinophagaceae > Chitinophaga > Chitinophaga agrisoli. The sequence goes on along the minus strand of NZ_VUOC01000001.1, from coordinate 859,951 downwards.
GCGCCACGCTGGCCCTCTCTCCGGATGAATGGATCCTGCCCCTGCACCGCAACCTTGGTGTATTTACCGCAAGGGGCATGCCATTAGAGAAACTGTTCCTGCAGTGGCAGGGCAGCCAGCACGGCTACAGCAAGGGCCGGGAACGCTCTTTTCATTTCGGCAGCCGCGAACACCACATCTGCGGCATGATCTCCCACCTGGGTCCGCAGCTGTCCATCGCAGACGGTATTGCCCTGGCCTCCAAACTGGCCGGGCAGCAAAAACTGGCCCTCGCCTTTACCGGCGAAGGCGGTACCAGCGAGGGCGAGTTTCATGAGGCGCTCAACGTGGCGGCCGTATGGGACCTGCCCGTTATTTTCCTGGTAGAGAACAATGGCTACGGCCTTAGTACCCCGGTAACGGAACAGTACCGCGCCAAACAGCTCACGGATAAAGCCATCGGCTACGGTATGCGCAGCATGCAGATAGATGGCAACAACCTCCTGGAAGTATACCACGCCGTTACGGAAGCCAAAGCATATGCCCTGCGAGAAAGCAAACCGGTATTGATAGAAGCCCTCACCTTCCGTATGCGGGGCCATGAAGAGGCCAGCGGCATCAAATACGTGCCGCCCGCCCTGCTGGAAGAATGGGCCCAAAGGGACCCTATCCACCATTACGAAGCCTTCCTGCAATTTATTGGCCTCCTGGACGCCGCCGGCATAGACGCCCTGCACCAGGAGCTCAAACACCAGATAGACGATGCCGTGAACCAGGCCCTTACGGAAACGGAGCCGCCGCTGGTAGATACCGGCACAGAGCTGGGCGATATCTACGCCCCCCTGCCGCCAGCGCAGCCCGCCCCGGCAGTACACACCACCCACGATACCCGCTTTATTAATGCCATTTCCGGCGCGCTTAAGACCGCCATGGAGCAATACCCTAACCTGGTGCTCATGGGACAGGATATCGCGGAATATGGCGGCGCATTTAAGATCACAGAAGGGTTTGTGGAGCTGTTTGGTAAGGAACGGGTACGTAATACGCCCCTGTGCGAAAGCGCCATTATAGGCGCGGCCCTGGGCCTATCCCTTATGGGTTACAAGAGTATGGTGGAAATGCAGTTTGCTGATTTTGTAAGCTGCGGCTTTAACCAGATCGTAAATAACCTGGCCAAGATCCATTACCGCTGGGGACAGGCGGCTGATGTAGTGATACGCCTCCCGGCCGGCGCCGGCGTAGGCGCAGGCCCGTTCCACTCCCAGAGTAATGAGGCCTGGTTTACCCATACCCCCGGCCTTAAAGTAGTGTACCCGGCTACCCCGGCAGATGCCTATGGCCTGCTCCTGGCCGCCATAGCGGATCCCAACCCGGTACTCTATTTTGAGCATAAGGCCTTGTACCGCAGCATCACCGGTCCCGTGCCGGAGGGCTGGCATACAGTGCCCATCGGAAAAGCGAATATAGTACAGGACGGCTCAGAGATCACGATCATCACCTACGGCAGCGGCGTACACTGGGCATTGGACTATGCCCGTCAGCATCCGCAGCTATCCCTCCACATCCTGGACCTGCGCACCCTGCTACCGCTGGACTACGAAGCTATCTATGCCGCCGTGGCCCAAACCGGCAAAGTGCTGATACTCCATGAGGACACCCTCACCGGCGGTTTTGGCGGAGAGATAGCCGCCTGGATAGCGGAACACTGTTTCTCACTGCTGGACGCCCCCATACTCCGCTGCGCCAGCCTGGATACGCCGGTCCCTTTTGCAGGCGAGCTTGAAAAAAATTTTCTGGCCAAATCCCGGCTGGATCAGTGTATCCGGCAGCTGGCAGCATATTGATAATATTGGGCTATGGGATTTTTAAACGGAATGGCCTAACTTGCATTCAATATTTAAATACTTAATATTATGTTGCATACGCTCTTAACGGTAAAGACAACGGAGTTTTATCAGACCTTTGACAAGGTAGGTGGTGTTTTGGTATTCGTGCTGATAGCGCTGTTTGCATTGATGTTCCTGTACGCTACCATCAAGTATGTGAAGCCGTAATCTATTAGCTGCGAACTTTTTAGCTTATTATATATCAGCCCCGGTGTGCCGGGGCTTTTTTATGCCTGCTGCTGTAATGCCTGTTGGGTGTAGCGCAGGTTCTCCTCATCAAAACATACCAGCAGTACCTGCTGTATGCCGGTATGCGTTTCCAGGAAAACACGGATAGTTTGAACGGCTATGCCGGCCGCCCGGTCCTTCGGGAAACGGTAAATACCAGTGCTGATATTCGGGAAGGCAATAGTGGCTAACCCATTATCCACCGCCAGCTGCAAAGCGTTCCGGTAACAACTGGCCAACTTTTCCTCTTCGTTTTTATTACCGCCATTCCATACAGGCCCTACGGTATGGATCACGTGTTTGGCCGGCAACCGGCCTGCGGTGGTGATCACCGCCTCTCCTACGGCGCAACCGCCCTGGCGGGCCACTATCTTCCGGCAATCGTCCAGTATGGCCGGGCCCCCGGCACGATGGATGGCGCCATCTACTCCGCCGCCTCCCATCAGGGAGGTATTGGCCGCATTTACGATCGCATCCGCCTGTGTTTTGGTAATATCGCCCTGCTGCGCAGTGATCCTTTCGTGTATATCCATATGCTAATGTTGTATTTCTCCCTGTATTTTCCCAAACATATCTGCCTACCGCTGTATCTCCCTTACATACACCAGCTTCCCCTTCCTCCCGCTCTCCCGGATATCCACCTCAAAACGGTCAAAATTCTTGATCAGCTGTATCAGTTTATTATACCCATAGTTACGCGCGTCAAAATCCGGTTGTTTCTTTAGCAACAGGTTGCCCAGCTCCCCAAGGTACGCCCAACCGTCTTCGTCTGCAATATCATTAATACTGGAAGAAAGCAGGTTGATCAGTTCCCGGTCTGCTTTACTGATGCCTTTTGTTGCCTTGCCTTTACTGGCTTTACTCTTGGCAGGCGTCGTTTCCCGTTCCCGGTTCTGCTGTAATATCTCCAGGTAAATGAACTTATCACAGGCGGCCCGGAAAGCGGCCGGGGTCTTCATCTCGCCCAGGCCAAACACGCGCATGCCGGCTTCCCGCAGGCGGGTGGCCAGGCGGGTAAAATCGCTATCGCTGGTAACCAGGCAAAACCCGTCTACCCGGCCGGTGTACAGGATGTCCATAGCGTCTATGATCATCGCAGAGTCAGTGGAGTTCTTGCCGGTGGTATAACTGTATTGCTGTACGGGGTTAATGGCGTTCTCCAGCAGCACGGTCTTCCAGCCGCTGAGGTGGGGTTTGGTCCAGTCGCCATAGATCCTTTTAAAGGTGGGAATGCCATATTTGGCTACTTCCTCCATCATAGCCTTTATATTGCTATGGGGAATATTATCAGCGTCGATCAGCACGGCTAGCCGCAGATCTTTTGCATTACTGTCCATAAGCCATTAAAGGGTTTAGTACTATAATATTACAAAAGATCTGCGTGCCGGCTAATAATGAAAGGGGATTATCTGAGGTAGGAGCGGATCATCCAGGCCATTTTCTCATGGTCTTCCATTAATCCGGTAACAAAATCACTGGTACCTTTGTCCTTGTACTTAACGTCAAACTCGTCTACGAGCCTGCGCAGGTTGCGGATAATGGTCTCATGATCACTCAGGAGGTTAGTGAGCTGAGCCTTGGGATCATTGGTGTACTCCTGCTCCACCAGACTGGCCAGCTTCAGGAAATCTGACAAACGGCCTTCCGCATAGTGACCCAGGGAACGGATCCTCTCTGCCACGTCGTCGATAGCTTCTTCCAGCTGGCCATACTGCTCCTCATAGAATTTGTGTAATTCCATAAAGCTGGAGCCCTCTACATTCCAATGGTAATTACGGGTTTTAGTGTACAACACTACCAGGTCTGCCAGGGCCTTGTTCAATTCCAATGCTACCTGTTGCAGGTGCTCTTCTGAGATTCCGATGTTTGCTTTCATGTGAGTTAGATTTAATTGTTCTACTTGTTCCTAATGGTTTGTGTGGTGGCTGTCATTTTTGATAGAAATCCTACGAAAATAGGATGTAAAGGTGCCGCTTCTTTTGCTATTATTGTGCCATACTTCATAATTTTGTGGTATGGAACAGTCGTCGGGGAGAATATACACCACGCATTTTATATTACTTTGCCTTAGTAATGCAGTATTCTCCGCCAGTTACAATATGCTTATCCCCGAATTACCTGCTTACCTGAGCAGTATGGGAGGTGCAGACTATAAAGGCTACATCCTGGCACTTTTTACCTTGATGGCAGGACTCTCACGACCCTTCAGCGGCAAATTGACAGATACTGTTGGCAGGGTGCCGGTCATGATCTTCGGCTCCCTCGTTTGTGTAGTATGCAGCCTCCTGTATCCACTGGTTAGCTCTGTTGGCGCATTCCTCTTACTCCGTTTCTTTCATGGTTTCTCTACCGGCTTTAAGCCTACCGGCACCAGCGCCTATATATCAGATCTGGTACCTTATAACCGCCGCGCGGAGGCTATGGGTATGGTAGGGCTGTTCAGCACCATCGGCCTGGCCATGGGACCCGCTATCGGGGGTTTTATCGCTGCCCGCTGGAATATATATGTGATGTTCCAGGTATCCGCTGTATTTGCCCTGCTGTCAGTGGTAATACTGGTGGGCGGTTTAAGGGAAACATTGCCTGACCGTCAGAAGTTCCGTCCATCCTTGTTAAAGATCTCCCGCAGTGAAATATTTGAGCCCCTGGTAATAGCCCCGGTGATCGTTACGTTCCTCTGCTTCCTGAGCTACGGCGCTTTACTGACCATCATCCCGGACTTTAGCCAGCATCTGGGCATCCATAATAAAGGGTTGTTCTTTACCTTCTTTACCGCAGCCTCCATTGGCATCCGCCTGCTGGCCGGTAAGGTTTCCGATAAATACGGCCGGTTGCCGGTGTTAAAGCTGTCTGCCGTTACCATGGCCATTTCCCTCTTTATGCTGGCTACTGCTACCACCCCTTATATGATGATGTTAGCGGCTATAATATACGGCATTTCTGTAGGATTAAACTCCCCTGCTGTTACCGCCTGGACGGTGGACCTGGGTAATCCTGAATTCCGGGGCCGCGCACTGGCTACCATGTATATTGCCATGGAAGCAGGTATAGGCCTGGGCGCTTACCTCTCCGCCTTCATCTATCACAACAATGCCGCTTACTTCCCACTTGCTTTTGGGGTAATGGGCGTAGCCACCCTAATGGCGGTTTGTTATCTCTTCCTGATCTATGACAACCACCGTTTGAAAGTGATGTGGCGGCTGGTACATATGAAGGCGCATATCAAAACGCCTTTCCGCAGATGGTTATAAGCAATTGATCTTTATATAAATAGACGAAGGTGTACCGTAATACGATACACCTTCTTTTTTATATACCCTACCGTTGGAGGCGTGGTAGTTATTTGATTACAATCTTTCATACAGGGCACGCAGGCGCTCACGGCTCATCTGCTGCTGCCAGTCCTTGCCCAGGGCATTTTCCCATAAAGGAGCCAGCCCCATAGAAACATCGATCATTTTGTTGAACTGCTCATCGCTAAGCCCTTTGGTAATGTGCTGCGGTATTGTGATGTTATGACGGGCCACCATCTCCTTAAACTCCAGCACGCCCTGGGGATAAAACTCCTCCAGCTTATCAAACACAATACAGTTGCCTACGCCATGATGGGTACCCAGCAGGTAGCTGAGGCCATAACTTACCGCATGGGCCACGCCCACCTGCGAGTAGGCAATGCTCATACCCCCGGCATAGGAGGCCATCATCAGTTTCTCATCCGCATCATCATCCCAGTGCGGCTTTTTCAGGAATATTTCCTGGCACAATTCCAGGGCCTTTTCTCCGTAAGAGCGGCTAAATGCGTTCAGGTAAGTACCCTCCAGGGATTCAACACAGTGTATATAACAATCCATGGCGGTATAGAACCGCTGGTTCACGGGTGCGTCTTTTACTAACTCAGGGTCCAGTACGATCTGGTCAAAAGGAGTGAAATCAGAGTTCAGGCCCAGCTTTTTGGTTGGCCCGGTAAGTACCGTGGTACGGCTTACCTCTGCGCCCGTGCCGGATAGGGTGGGTACGCCCACTTTATAAACACCGGGGTGCTTTAACAGGTCCCATCCCTGGTAATCCGCAGCGGAACCGGGGTTGGTCATCATCAGCGATACGGCCTTGGCCATATCCATGGTGGAGCCGCCGCCTATGCCCACAATACCGGATACCTGTCCAAACTCCGCCTGCAGCTCATCCCGCAGCTGATCCACATAACTGGTCTTGGGCTCGTGGGTAACATCTATGAATACGATCTTATCCTTGACCTGTAGCGGCAGCCGGCCGGTAAAAGCCGGTTTATCCCGGAAGAAATGATCCACAAAAAAGATCATCGGCGCATCGCCCTTACGTTGCGGTGCCAGTATCTCGTCCAATTGGTTAAAGGCGCCACGGCCAAATATTACATAACCTACCAGCTTAAAATTCCTGAATTTCATCCCTGAGATTGTATCGTTTTAGTTGTTTGTTAAACGCCGGCTTACAGGCCTTTGTTCATTTATAAGAGCCTGGCCGCTTTCTCCAGGTCTTCCGGGGTGTCTATTTCCACGCCCATATAATCCGTTACCACCATTTTCATGGGTATGCCATTCTCCAGGTAGCGCAGGCATTCTATTTTCTCAGCGGCCTCCAGCGGGCTTACCGGCAATTGGGTAAACTCCAGCAAGGTTTGCTTGCGAAAGGCATAAATGCCTATATGTTCGTAGTAAATGCTTTTTACCTGCTTATCCCGCGGATAGGGTATTACGGAACGGGAGAAGAACAGGGCGTTGAACTGCTTATCCACCGCAACCTTTACATAGTTGGGATCTTCGATAGCCGACCAGTCCTTCAGTTCCTGCATCAGGGAGGCTACCCGCACCTGCTGGCCGGCCTCGCCTTCAAATACCTGCAGCAGCTTTTCCAGGGGCCCTTTTTGGGTAAAAGGCTCATCCCCCTGTACGTTTACCACAATATCTACATCCATATCCATCACCGCTTCTGCTATCCGGTCCGTACCGCACTCGTGCTCCTTTTTGCTCATCACGGCCTTGCCGCCGTGCTGTGTTATTTCCTGGTAGATCACGTCGCTGTCTGTTACCACCATCACCTCATCAAATACGCCGGTATTTACCGTGCTTTCATAGGTGCGGGTAATAACGGCTTTGCCGCCCAGCTTAGCCATGAGCTTACCGGGAAACCGGGTAGCGCCATAGCGGGCGGGTATTAAAGCTATTTTCTTCATAAAACGCTCTTTATTGCCTGCACCATTTTGTCTGCCCGCTCTTTTGCCTCCTGCTCACTCCAGGCCAGGCTGATAGGCGTGGATATGCAGCGGCTCATGATGGCATCTGATACGGGGAACTGTTTGATCTTATAGACCTCCAGCGCCTGTGCCAGGCCGGGTGCAAAACGGTTCAGGGATGTGCTTTGTTTAAAGTGATCCCAGTTGCGGATATAATGCCAGTTATTGTCGTACCAGTAAAAAGCGGCCAGCCCGGCAGCCTTCATAGCGGCAGCCGCAGCGCGGGCCTGGCCTTCTTCCGGCAGGAAAAAGCCCAAGAAGGTGGCGCTATCGCCTTCCGCATCCGGCAGGCGGCGGAAGCTTATTGCTGGTATGGTCGCTAATGCGTCCTTAAAGATCTTTTTAGTAGTGCGCTGTATAGCCAGGAACTTGTCCAGCTTGCGTATCTGGGCCAGGCCCACCGCGGCATGCAGCTCAGAGATCCGGAAATTGTATCCCATAAAAGGATGCTGGTCCGCCCCACGGTCTACGCCCAGGTGGTCATGACCATGATCGGAATAGCCGTCGCATTTAATGTAAAGGTCTTTATCGTGGGTTACCACCGCCCCGCCTTCCGCGCAGGTGATGGTCTTTACAAAGTCAAAAGAGAACGCGCCGGCATGACCAATAGTACCGATGGCCTGGCCTTTATAAGTGGCGCCAAAAGACTGGCAGGCGTCTTCCAGTAATATAAGGCTGTGTTTGTCGCAAATGGCTTTTAACGCATCCAGATCCGCCATGGCGCCGCACATGTGCACGGGCATGATCACTTTGGTGCGGGGGGTGATAGCCGCTTCTACTGCACGGGGATCCAGGGTAAGGGTATCATCCACATCCACCAGTACGGGGGTAGCGCCTACAGAGAATATACTTTCAAAACTGGCTACAAAGGTGAAGGTAGGCATGATCACCTCATCGCCGGCGCCTACGCCCAGGGCTGCCAGGGCAGTGGTAAGCGCGGTGGTGCCGCTGGAGGTGAGCTGCGTATAAGGAACGTTCAGCTTACTGCTGATGGCCTGCTCCAGTTCTTTGGCTTTCCAGATACCTTTACGGGGGCCATCAAACCCATAACGCATATAAATGCCGGTTTCCAGTACGTCGTTCACTTCTTTCTTTTCTTCGGCGCCAAATAGTTCAAATCCTGGCATAAGCTGTTGATTTTAACGTGTTGATGAAGATGTATTTTTTTTATCGTGGTGCAAAGGTAGTATAATCAAAATTTGCCGCACAGCTAAAAACTGTTTATCTTTTGCTAAAAATTCAACATGCGTTTCCTGTTGTCTGTTATTCTGTTGGCATCCTCTGCCTTATTGTTCAGCAGCCCGGGTTATGCCCAGCAATCGCCGGAGCAGGCCATCCGGCAGCTAATGCAGCAACAAACAGCCGCCTGGAACCAGGGTAATATCCCAGGTTTTATGCAAACCTACTGGCAATCAGACTCCCTGTTGTTCATTGGCAAAAATGGTATTACGCACGGCTGGCAGGCTACCCTTGAACGTTATAAAAAGTCCTACCCGGATACGGCCGCCATGGGCAAACTGCAGTTTAACCTGCTGGAATTTAAGCAGTTAGCGCCAGACCTTTTCTTCCTGGTGGGTAAATGGCAGCTGCAGCGCACGGCAGGCAACCTGGAGGGGCATTTTACCCTGCTGATCCGGAAACTGAATGGCGCCTGGAAGATCATTGCAGATCATAGTAGCTGAAACTCCCTGAAAAAAGAAAACCATCCCAGGAATGGGACGGCCTGCTATACACCACAACATTAAAGAAGAACTATGACTAAACACTGTTCCCTGAATTGTTAAAATCGTCGAATGTTGTTAATGGGAGTTCCAATTTTATATCGATATGGTGAGTCAAATGTCATCTTCATCTTCCTCACTTTGCTGAACCGCCTTATTCTCTTTCTCAGGTTTCTCTGACAAGTCCGACAGTAGCGGATTGCGCGTTTGGTCAGCTTTATCCGTCTTCAATATCTTTACAGGCTTTTTAGGGCGGTCTACCTTGGTATTCCCCCCTTTACCCTTTTTATCGTTGGCCATAATTTTATGCGGTTAAGGCATAGTTGCCGGTTTAGGTAGTAAAGAAGCATGTTGCAAAGTTTATTCCAGCCATAAACTGCTTATCAGCAGGCATAAAAGCGTGTAATGTGACGCGTGAATTCCACAACATGTACGGCGCCGCTCCACAAAGAGGGTGTTGTTAACAGGCCATTTCCCCAACTGTCATTCGATTGCAGTTGCCTTCCGGGGCTTTGATAGTCAATCTATAAGGCTGGGCATAGAAATTGTCTCCTCTTTTTTCCACACTTTTTTTGATCACATTAAAAACCTGCTAAGATTATGAAGATCCAGTTGCGTGAATGGTGGGAGTTGAAGAAAATCCTAAAACAACGTTACTCCCAATTGTCTGAAGAAGACCTTAACTATGAATTTGGTAAAGAGCAGGACCTGATCGTGCGCCTGCAGTCAAAGACCGGTAAATCCCAGGAGGACACCGTCCGGCTTATCAAAAGCTTTCAGGTAGCATATTTGCAGCAAGCATTATTGTAGCAATTATGCAACGTTAAAAACCTTCGTTATGATCATGTACACAGACCTTATCAAGACCATGAATGACCTGGTGAGAGTGAACAATGACCGGGCAGCAGGGTATGATACGGCCGTCGCTCAGACAGAGGATCCGGGACTGAAACACATCTTCCAATCCATGGCCGACCAAAGCCGCGAATACGGCTTTGAGCTGAACCGGCATATAAAAGAAGTAGGTGGAGAAGAAGAAACGGATACCAGCGTGGCTGGCGACCTGTACCGCACCTGGATGGATATGAAAGCTGATTTCACCGCCAATAGCGATGACAGCATACTGGCTTCCTGCGAGTATGGGGAAGACGTGACCCTAAAGGTGTATAACATGGCGCTGACCAATGATATTGAGATCCCCCAGAATATACTGGATATTATAACCCGTCAGTTTGGGGAGCTTAAATTATCGCATGACCGGATCAGGAAGTACCGCGACCTGAACAAGGAACTCAAGAAATGAAAGCTGTAAGCTTTTAGCCGTTAGCTATTAGTGATCGAACCGGATAAAATATCCCGTTTTAATTGCTAACAGTTAACGGCTATCTTTTTAGCAAGCAGCTCAACGGGCAGCAGCTAACAACTGCTTGTTATTTGCCATGTTTTAACTACTAATAGCTAACAGCTAAAGGCTAAACGCTGTTGATTAACATTCGTTTTGCAAAAAAACCTCACTCAATTTCGCCATAGCAACTTATCTTTGGCCACTCCTATTAATTTTAACCCTGCCTCTGAACAACCGGATCAATTTTAACCCGACTATTCTATCTCAAACCGGTAGTTATCTATTCCTAACGATTTAACTGGTAATAATGACCGGCTTTTTAAGATTTGTGGCGCTTATATGCCTGCCCCTTTCCGTGATCTGTTGTACAAAAGATGCAACAAATACACCTATTACTCCTGGCGATACAGCGCCCGTTACAGACAGCTTTCCTGAAAATAAAGTGGACCGTACCGCCCTGTTACGTCTGGTGAACGGGCTGCGTAGCCGCGGTTGCACCTGTGGCGATACCAAGATGCCTCCCGTAGGGCCCCTTACCTGGAACGGTACCCTGGAAAAAGCGGCCTGGCTGCATAGTAAAGACATGAATGACCAGCAGTACTTTGATCATATTGCGCCCAATGGCAGCAATCCCGGCCAGCGCCTGGACGCCCTGGGCTACCGTTGGACCACTTATGGCGAAAACATAGCCACCGGCACTTTTGACGAACAAAATGTGATATTGGGTTGGTTAAGCAGTCCCAAACATTGTCAGAATATGATGGGCGCCAGCTTTCATGAACTGGGGATTGGCAAATATGAGAAGTATTGGACAATGGAGCTGGGTACTACCAGCAAGTAGGCCCGGGTTTCATGGTGGCGGCATTTTCTTCCGCCACCAGCGCCATACTATATAAATATAACCGGCCAGCGTTATCACCAGCCAGCTGTAAAAGAAGATCATGCGGCCGGGCGTAGACTCTTCCGGTATGGCTAACCCAAGGAATAAGCCCAGGAAAACATTGATGAGCATCCAGAAAAAACCCAGGAACAGCGTGCGCATGATCTTAACAAAGTACATTACCAGCTCCATATTCAATGGTTCTTTCCGGTCTTCTGTTTTATTGGGCTCTTCCATAATGATCCGTTATATGATTAAGGCAGGCATAATTTCATTAACGCCGCACTGTCTCCTCTGAATACATTAAAGTCCACAATTGTTTTTATCCCATTCACCCGGCCAATATCACTGTGCTGCCAAAACACCCATTCACGGTCTACCCGTGGCCGCTCTTTCTGGTAATAATGGGCTATCCACAACGGGTAATCATTAAACTCATCTCCCAGGTAGGTGTTATAAAAACGCAGGTTCGTGTAGATAATGGGTTTTACGCCATACGCCTTTTCCATTTCCTCCAGCCAGATCTTGGCGGTGCTGCGGATCACGGCGGCCGGCTGGTTATTATGTGTTTCAATATCCAGCACGGGCGGCAGGTCGCCAGACTCCAGCGTTACCACATTCCGGAAATTAATAGACTGTTTTATCGGGTCACGGGTGGCATAAAAGAAATGATAGGCGCCACGTATCAATCCCGCCTTGCCTGCCTTTTGCCAATTGCGTTTAAAGGCGGCGTCCTGGCGGGTAATACCCTCTGTAGCCTTAATAAAGGCAAAGGATATACGTATCCTGGCTACCTGCATCTGCCGTACTGCTTCCCAGTTAATATCTTTCTGGAACTTGGATACATCTATTCCGTGTATCGCATAATTTACCGGCATATCTATGCCAAATTCTTCGTACCGTACAAAATTTAACGCCTCCTGCCGCTGTTGCCACCACCACCAACTCGCTATGGCCAGGGCTGCTACAAATAGTAATACTAATAATGACTGTCCTTGTTTCCAGATTTTCATTTTCCCTGTTTGCTACTGTAAGTGGTTAGTAATTAGGGGCTAGCAATACTTGTTTACCAACAATTAGCTATTAACAACTTACAACTCAGGGTACAAGTATAGCGCAAATATTTTATTACTATTACAGTACAGTTATCTTAATTTTACATACAAAGAGACTATACCATGCCGGAATTTAATCTGAATGATACGCTGAACCTGATCTCCAAGTTCACACCCCGCCGGGCGTGGAACGCCGGCAAGGTATTCAGCAGCTACCTGGTGAGTAAATGGACCGGGAAGCCCATACAGTGGGGGTATCCTATCTCCATTTCCTTTGAGCCTACTACCTCCTGTAACCTCCGCTGCCCGGAATGCCCCAGCGGCCTCCGCGCCTTTACCAGGCCCACAGGTATGCTGCAGCAGGACTTTTTCCGTAAAACCATCGACGAGATCTCAAAAGACCTTTTATACCTGATCTTCTATTTCCAGGGCGAGCCGTACCTGAACCCCGGTTTCCTGGACATGGTAAAGTATGCCAGCGAAAAAGGCCTCTATACCGCCACCTCCACTAACGCCCACTATCTTACAGAGGCAAATGCACGCAAAACGGTAGAGAGCGGATTGGACCGGCTTATCATCTCCATAGACGGCACCACCCAGGATGTGTACACCCAATACCGGGTGGGTGGCAACCTGGAGAAAGTGATACAGGGCGCTAAGAATATAGTGAAATGGAAAAAGGAGCTTAACTCCAAAAAGCCTTTTGTATTCTTCCAATTCCTCGTAGTAAAACCCAATGAGCACCAGATTGAGGATATTAAACAACTGGCAAAAGAGATTGGCGTGGATGAGGTACGTTTCAAAACCGCCCAGGTATATGATTATGAAGAAGGCAACCGCCTGATACCCACCATTGATAAATACAGCCGCTATCACCGGAATGACGACGGTACCTATACCATTAAGAATAAACTAGGCAATAGTTGCTGGCGCTTATGGCGTTCACCTGTTATTACCTGGGATGGGCTGGTAGCGCCCTGTTGCTTTGATAAGGATGCGCAGCATAAACTGGGTGATCTGAAACAACAATCTTTCCGCGAGTTATGGTATGATGAAAAGTATGTACGTTTCCGTACCCAGATCAAAGAAGGCCGTAAGAATATTGATATCTGTGCCAATTGCAGTGAAGGCACTAAAGTATGGGGTTAAACATATACGCATAAAAATAGCATCCTCCCTGAGGATGCTGGCATAATGGCGTGACAGATGATGGCGTTTTATCCTTCCTCCGTCGTTTCCTTCTCTCTTCTTTTGCGGGCCCTTCTCTTTCTTCTACCCTGCTGATATTTACTGAACAGGTTAATGCCCATCCTTACGCCTATAAACTCCACAGCGGTCATCAAGGCACTGGTGGCAAAGGATTTAACATTGCGGCTTCCCCAGGCAATACCAGCAATATGAGAGGCTACCTTAAAGAAGCCCTTGCCACTGCCGCCACCAGGTATAACGGAATTAATGGCCATTCCCTTGTAGTTTTCCTTAAAGAAATCCACCTTGGTGCCCAGCTCCATTTCCAGGTCACGGGAGCGCCGCCTGAGGCGGGCTATCTCCTGCTCCAGGGTATCAGAATTGGTGACTTTCACCTTTTGCATGTGTAAACGTTTATCATTGTTGTTGACTGGAAATTGCCCCATGGGATACTTTTATGCTACAGGTTCGTGTTCCTCATCCTTATCATCCATCTCCCCTAACAATTCCTGCACGAGCATATTAGACAGCGGGCGTTGGATAAGCGCCTTACGGAATATCAGCATAATGATCAGCAATAACACAAAAAGCCCCGCTGCACAGGAGAAACCGATGGTATAACTACCCGTTAGCTCCCCTATCCAAAAGCCTACCACCATGCCCAGGAACACGATCACAAAAAAGAACAGCAGGAAAGCCATGGTTAAAGAGAAGAAAAGCCCTAAGGCCTTTGATAGCTTTCCTGCTGCCTGGAGCTTAATGAGGTCCAAACGGGTTTCCAAATACTCTTTGGCAACCTTGCCGGTTTGGTTAAAATAATTGCTAAAGTTTTCTTCCATGCAAATGATTTTATGGGATTATGCCAGTTCGTTTTCTATGGCATCCTCAAATTGCTCTTTCCTTTTTTTAAAGCGGTCTTTCAGCTTGTCTGACTGATAACGCAGCTTCTCAACCAGCTCGTCTTTTTTATCAGAATTCAGGAAATAACCAACGGCTACACCTACGGCAGCGCCTACAATAAAGGAAACAACGGCTTTTGAACTGTTACTCATGGTTAATACGTTTTTAGATTAAACATTAAATTTTATCAAGGGTATTTAACCGGGTACAAACATTATTCCACAATTTTTGCCCCCTGCTTAATTGACATCCGGATTGGCCTAAAATTAGCCCTTTTTGTCATTCGTAGAAAATCATGTAGGTTTGGCAACAACCTGTTCACCCTTCACTTCTTGTACTATGAGCTATCTTGACAATGCGCGTTTAAAACAGATCTTCTTTCTGCTGATCATCATCTTATGGGGCGTATTGCTCTTTTCTGAGCTCTATGGCCTGTTCCCCGGTCTGTTGGGGGCGCTTAGCCTTTATATCCTGAGCCGTAAATGGATGCTGCTGCTGGTAGAGCAGCGTAAATGGAGAAAAAGCCTGGCTGCAGCTTTACTCATGGTCCTTTCCTTTATTATCATATTATTACCCTTTGGGCTGCTTATTAATATGCTCACCACTAAAGTAAGTTATGCCATTTCGCACTCCTCTGAGTTGGTACAGGGAATAGAGACCGTAAACAAACGATTGCAGGACGCTACCGGCTTTAACCTGCTTACTGAGGCCCGCCTGCAAAAATTCCAGGAGTCCCTTGGCAGCTTCCTCCCCATGTTCCTGGGCGCTACCTTTAATACCGTAACAGCCATTGCTATCATGTACTTTGTACTCTACTTTATGCTGGTGTATGCCCGTGAAATGGAAGATGGCCTCTACGAATATATTCCCCTCAAGGATGAAAATGTGATCCGCCTGGGCATGGAATTAAAGACCATGATCTTTGCCAATGCTGTAGGTATTCCGCTAATAGCCATTATACAGGGTATCGTGGCGCTGATAGGCTATTTCATTTTTAAAGTGCCCCAACCGGTCTTCTGGTTTGTGGTAACCAGCTTTACTGCCATGCTCCCCATTATTGGGGCGGCGGCTGTATACGTGCCCATGGGCATTTTCCTGATCGCGGACGGCCATACCTGGCAAGGTCTGGGCGTACTGATCTATGGATTTGTGGTAGTAGGCGCTTCTGATAATATCTTCCGTTTTCTGCTGGCAAAAAAAATTGGGGATGTACATCCACTAATTACCGTATTTGGGGTAATTGTGGGCGTTAATCTCTTTGGTTTTATCGGGCTTATCTTTGGCCCCCTGCTCATTTCTATGTTTATTCTGCTGATACAGATCTATTCCAATGAGTTCCTGGTGAAAAAGAGAGAGGTGAAGGTGATCAAAACGCCATGAGCCGCGGCATAGCTGCTGTAAACAGTTGTAGCATTAAGCAACAGTTATAGCCACTATTTGTAGTAATTGTTCTCCATGATATATGCGGCAACATTGTCCGGCACCAGGTACCGGATAGACTTACCCTCCTGGATCCAGCGGCGGATAGTGGTGGCGGAGATATCCAGCAGGGGCGCTTCTAACACCTCTACTTTTGCGCCGTGCGTATCGGTTATTTCATGCCCCGGCCTTTTGTATACGTAGATGGGATAATGTTTTATCAGCTGTTCATAATTCTTCCAGCGTGTAATGTTCTGAAAACTGTCGCTGCCCATGATAACGGTGAACTCCTGTGTGGGAAATTTCTCTGCCAGGTAAGTAAGGGTGTCTATGGTGAATGATGGCCTTGGCAGCGTAAACTCAATATTGCTGGCCCTTAGCCGTTGCTCTCCTTTTACGGCCAGCTCCGTAAGGTGAAACCGGTGATGTTCATTTAACAGGGAAGAAGAGGGCTTCAGGGGGTTTTGTGGTGATACAACTAACCATACCTTATCCAGGTCCGTATTATAGGCTACATAGTTTGCAATGATCAAATGTCCTACATGTATAGGATTAAAGGACCCGAAATATAAGCCAATCTTCATGCGCAGCTTTTATTTGGGCTGTAATATATAAATTCCGCACAACATGTTTTACCCCACGGGCTTAAACTGCTCAAATACTATCCCGCAATCCTTGCAATAATGGATGGCCCGGCAAAGGGTAGATCCAAACGGAGAGCGCAGATAGGTGTTCTTACTACTGCAATGGGGGCAGGGGGTGTTCAGCATGATCTCTGCGCGCAGCTCGCCTTCGTGCACCTGGGGAGCCGCAATACCAAAGTGTTGCAGTTTTTCCTTAGCAGCGGCAGAAAGCCGGTTGCTTTCCCAATGCACCTCTTTATCTACGGTCACCTGCACCAGCAGGCCCGTGGTTTTTTCCACCGTGGTTTGTATATTCTGTTGTATAAGGCTTACCGCCGGGCAGGCGGCAAAAGTGGGTATCATCTTTATGTGTACCATATCCGCCTCCAGGGCTACGCCGGTGATCATACCCAGGTCCAGTACATTTAATACCGGTATCTCCGGGTCCATGACCTGCTCCAGCGCTTTGTAAATATTGTCTATGGTGATGTCTGTTGTCATGTTTACATATTATTACCAGTTGGCGGTAGGGTCCAGGCGGAAAACCTCTCCCATTTCCTGTAACAGGGGCCGCAGGTGCGGCGTGTGCTCCCCATAACGCCCGCCAAACTGAGGGGATATACCCGCCGGATCCGGCATGTTCAGGGAGGCGTTTACCAGCACGGGATAGATGTTATCCATCCAACGCTCAAACAATGCCCGCTCACCGGGGTAAATATTAGCGCCTGTCAGCTCCTGCTCTTCTTTTGCTGGCTCAAAAATGCCAAAGGCCAGCGGCAAACAGGTTTCCAGTGCTGCCTGCAGGCGGTTATAACTCTCCTCCCCTGCGCGGCAAAGCTGAATGATCCAGGCGTCTGCATGCAGGGTATGGTATTTTAATTCTCCTTTCAGCTTCCGGCTTAGTTGCTGCAGCGGCTCAAAGCTGCTTTGCTGCAGGCTGTCATAACGTACCGCTTCCGCGTGGTCAAACAGGAAATGCCGCATCAGGCTAAAATCATAGGTACCAATGGGCATCTCTACCAGGTGGCAGCATTTAAAATCCGCCTCGGCGCGCATAAAGGCAAACTGATCGGGATCCTGGCCCTGCAGCTGCTCCTGTAATATGCGATACAGTGCCCAGGCATGGCCAATTTTATCCTGCGCCATGGAAGAAAAGGCAATGTCTTCTTCCATAATAGGGCCTAACCCGGTCCATTCAGAATTCCGGTGTCCGAGGATCAGTTCATCATCTGCCATTTTAGTGATAAGGTCCGTAATTGCCTGTTGCTGAGCGGTAGTCATGCGTAATTATTTTAGTCTTCCGTGGTTTAGTTTTTCGTGGATGCCTGTTTCCCCTCTAATATGGTCCTTCTTTCCGCAGGCAAGTTCTCCGTTACTTTTCTTTGCCATCTTTGGCCGGTGGTTGTTTGCCGGCCCCTTTGAACTTATTGATCTTCTCCATTACCTTAAATCCGCTGGCGTCGCGGTATGTTTTCTCCATATTGTTGGCAAACATATCTTCATCTTCCAGGTCAAAGGCCAGGATGTCTGCGCTGCGTACCACCCAAAGGTTTACACATTTTTTGCGGCGGCCAAACTGCTCTTTTGCAAATACCAGCGCCAGCTGTGGGTCCGGCGCATGTACGCAGCCCACATGCTCATGATGGGCGCCTCTTTTTTCCTGGTGAAATACTTCGTAGATATTCCAGTTCTCGCCTTCTTCTACTTTTATCGGATCGTCTGTGCTCCCCAGCTTCAGGCGGTTTACGCGGGGATCATATGATTGGTTTGACATGTTTGCTGAACGTTTACCTAACGGGTTGTTGGCAGGCAGCCAAATTGCCGCTTAATCTATGCTCCGGCATTAGTTCTTCTTACCTGCCGGCAGTTAATTGAATTGATATCACTACTTTAGCGCACGGCTAATAAATTTGATCTATGCCACGGGCATTACTTTCCTTTCTTCCGGTTTCATGAGCGCTTTGCGCACCCAGCGGCCTTCTGTTTCCGCCCATTTGCGCACCTGCAGGCGCTCCTGGTTACACGGCCCGCCGCCGTTGATCACCTTAAAGAACAGGTCCCAGTCAGGATCCGTATACTCCCAACGGCCTGTTTCGGGATTTTTATGCAGATGTGCGTCCGGCAGGGTAAGGCCCAGCTCCCATATCTTGGGTACGTAAGCGTCCAGGAACTGGTTACGCATTTCATCGTTACTAGCCATCTTTACCTTCCATTGCATCAGCTTTTCTGAGTGCTGGGAAACTTTGTCCGGCGGGCCAAAGAAATGCATAATAGGCTGCCACCACCGGTTCAGGGCATCCTGCAGCATGGCCTTTTGTACCGGCGTACCGGTAGCCAGCTCTATCAGCGCATCATGCCCTTGTTTAAGGTGAAAACTCTCTTCATAGCAAATACGCTCCAGGGCGCGGCAATAAGGGCCATAAGAGCCTTTTGCATTGGCTACCTGGTTTACGATAGCGGCTGCGTCTATCAGGAAGCCTATCACGGTAACATCCGCCCAGGTCATGGCCGGATAATTAAATACATTGGAATATTTGGACTTACCACTGAGCAAGTCGTTGATCATCGCTTCCCGGCTTTTGCCCAGCGTTTCTGCAGCATTGTACAGTAACTGTCCATGGCCAACTTCGTCCTGTACCTTGGCAATCAGGGCCAGCTTACGCTTAAATCCCGGTGCACGCGTGATCCAGGTGCCCTCCGGCAATGCGCCTATGACTTCAGAATGTGCATGCTGTTCAATAAGACGGGTAAGCTGCCGGCGGTATTCTACCGGCATCCAGTCGCCGGGCTCTATCTTTTCTCCTTTGGCAATACGCTCTTCAAAGGCGGCCAGTTTCTCAGGGTCGTCGTGCAGTTGCTCCTCGCGCAACTGTTTCCTGTTGGGCTCATCAAATATATATCCTCCACCGTACATGGGACGATTGTTTTGGTTGATTGTAAATTACGATTTTTACACATTCCGGCCGAAAATCGTTTAATTTAGGGATAGTGGTTCGCCAAACTGTCAGGGCCTAGCAAACACACAATGTTATTGCCAGCGTGGAGTATATTATGCACTTTGTTACCTGTTGCCGGTCTATACGGCAGCCCCGACCCTGCCATCAATGATACGCCCTGTAAGCCAACGTTTAATGACGCCAGCCCGGCCTCCGTTGTAAAAGACACGCCCATTATAAAACTGGTGTTCACTATGGACTCCCGGCCGGATGATCCGGAGGCAGATACCCTTTTTTACCCGGCCCGGAAATTACGCTGGACGGATTTCAGGGGTACGCCCTCCCTGCGGGGGCCCAGTGCAGCGGTAGCCTTTACCAGCTTTGCCTATGAGGGCCGCAGCCGTTTGCAACGCGATACGCTGCAAATTACGCTTACCCTGCAGGTGTTCTTTATCCGCAGCGCCTCCTGGGCGCGGGCCGGCATCATGGATAGCTATGCCCTGGGGCATGAACAACTCCATTTTGACATCACCTACCTGGTGGCGCAACGGTTTAAGCAACGGATACGAAGCCTGGCACTGACGCGGGATGACTATGACAGCATGATCCAATACGAATACCTGGAGGCCTTCCGGGAAATGAACCGCCTGCAGGAGGAGTATGACGGCGAAACCCGTAACGGCGTTAACGCCGCGGCACAACAGGAATGGATGACCCGGGTATCGCGCGAGCTGGAGGCCGTTAAAGCCCTGCCCTAGCCGCAGATAATTTAACCCGGTTTGGCGGTATGATCCCGCTATCCGGAACAGTGACGCAACTTATGCCGCCATATGTACGTATTTTGGGAAAGAAACCGTTTTTATTTTAACTAAATTCAGCACCTAAATAAATAGCTTTTATGTTTGCTACCTGTCGAAAAACCACCTGGGCATTGGTGATAACGTTGCTGGCCCTGGGCGCGTGCAAGAAAGACCATGGACCGGCCGTAGAGCCGATTGGTGGCGGTTCTGGCTCCGCCAACGACTCTATGTACTTCATTTTCAAGGATGAATATCTGTGGAACGATGTAATTCCGGATTCAGCTACCTTCAAACCCGGCAGTTATTCCAACCTGGAAGACATGTTCGAGGCATTGGCTTCCTTTAAGAAAAATGCTACCGGCGGGTATATGGATAAATACAGCTTTGTTGACCACGGCGCCGTTGCCGGAGAGATCAATGAGGGCATTGCCGGCGACTTTGGCTTTGATCTGGACTATCAAACCCGCACAGACCTGCGGATCCTGTACACCTATCCGGGCTCGCCCGCTGATCAGCAAGGTATCAAACGCGGCTGGCAGATCATCTCCATAAACGGAGATAGCAATCTTGAGTATGATGCCGGTCCTGATGGTCATGGGCCCCACATCGATAAGATAAGCGATGCGATCTATAACAATAATACTATCACCCTTGGGCTTAAACGGCCAGATGGTACCACCACTACGGCTACATTAAACGTAGCTAACTACAATATCAATCCCGTTTTATACAGCAATACTTATACATTAGGCGGTAAAAAGATAGGCTACCTGGTATTTAACCAGTTCCTGTCCCTTGAGAAGGCGCAGCCCAAGATCGACGCGGCCTTCAGCACATTCAGCGGCATCACGGACCTCATTGTGGATCTACGCTACAATGGCGGCGGCGCAGTTGAAACAGCAGAGTACATGGCTAACCTGATTGCGCCTGCTTCCGTGGGCGATAAGATCAAGGTGATGTACAAAGAGTACTTCAACACCAACCTTACCAACCACCAGTCCAGCAACTACTTTAAGGCTAAAATTCCCGGCTATAGCGATTCCTGGGCGGATGTTTTTGAGAGCTGGGTACGAAACCCTACCGCTTTTTTCTCTACCAAAGGCAACGTGCATCCCAATACCGTGGTGTTCATCGGCAGTTACTCCACTGCCTCTGCCAGCGAACTGGTGATGAACGTATTAAAGCCTTATATGCCGGTTAAACTGGTAGGCGATACCACTTTTGGTAAACCAGTAGGGTTTGTGGGTATCACCATTGGCGGTTATGACATGTATGCCGTTTCCATATGGAACAAGAATGCCCTGGGGGCAGGCGACTACTTTAACGGATTCATACCGGATGATGCCGCCACTGTGCCGGCAAATCAGCGCGATGAAGACTATACAATAAACTGGGGCAGCCTTAATGAAGTATACCTGCGCCGGGCCCTTAAACAATTAGGCGTTTCTGACAGCGAACTGGGACGTATGGCCCCCGCTACCGAAAGCCTGCGCCGGTTCAGGACTGGCAGGGCCATACCTGATAAACACTTCAAAGGCATGATTATAAAGCCTGCGAGGCAATAACACGCATACCATGCTTGCAATAAAAAAGGGTGTATCAACTGTGATACACCCTTTTGCTTTTAAATTGTAAGGCTATTGCTTGTAAATTACTTTTGAGCGCAGCTTTCTTCCTGTCATCTCCTGGTCTGCCACATCCGCTACCATCTGCACGGTTTGCACCGCCTTATAATAAAATGCCGGATCAATGTGCTCAAACTCATCGCCGGCTTTATGGTAATCCGGGTGGTCCTCTACGCCAAAATACAGGAAGGGTATCCCCTTTTTGTGAAACTCGTAATGATCGCTTTGTTTGGTCCAGTCCTGGGCGCCATCTTCCGGCCGGTCATGGCCCATCAGCAATTTAATCCCGCTGTTGCCTGCCACCTTTGTTACAAAGGGCTTCAGATCCGGGTATTGGTAAGTGCCGCATACATAGAGCTCCTGCTGGGTATTGCGGCTCACCATATCCATATTCAGGTTTAGCTCCATCTGCTCCACGGGTATAGGCGGCTGTTGCAGCAATGCTTTGGCGCCCTGCAGGCCTTCCTCCTCACCGTCCAGCGCCGCAAACACCAGCGTATGTTGCGGCGGGTGCTGTTTGTAATATTTGATAAGGACCAGCAGGGCGCAGGTACCGGACGCGTTATCATCCGCCCCGTTATAAATGCTGTCCACTGCCCCATCCCGGCGGCTAATACCCAGATGGTCATAGTGTGCGGTGATCACAATGGCGCCGGGTTGCTTGCCCGGAATATAGCCATACAGGTTAGTACCCATAACGCGTTTCTCCCCTTCGTTAAAATAGAAAGGATATTCATAGGTATTATGATAGGGCTGCAAACCCAGTTCCTTAAAACGGTCCATAATATAGAACTGCGCCATGCGGTTGCCCTTGGTGCCGGTCCTGCGGCCTTCGAACTTATCAGCGCTAAGCGTGCGGATGTCTTTTATCAGCTGCAGGGAATCAATACCCTGCTTTTGGGCAAATACCGCCAATGTGGGCAACAGACAAATGGCAGCTAGTAGAAGCCTTTTCATAACTGTTAATTAGGTTAATTGCAATATAACGAGGATTTGTTAATAGCAGCGATCTGCCGCCGGATGGATTATTTGCAGCATCGTTTCAAAATAGGGTCGATACGGGTTTCACTAGGGTTGCAGTAACCTTTCAATGCCTTTTTAGGAGGGAAACACCCCAGTTTTACCGCAATAAAGCCGGTCTATTTTTACGACATTATGTCCAAAATACGCCTTGGGGAGTGGTATATTAAAAAATATGATAGGCAATAAAACTGCAGATATATGCCAGGGCGGTCATATACACCAATTGTATAGCGGGTATTTTCCAGGACTTGGTTTCACGCTTTACAATAGCCAGGGTGCTCATACATTGCATGGCAAAAGCATAGAACAGCATAAGCGAGAAACCGGTGGCCACGGTGTATACCGGGCTGCCATCCGCCCGTACAGCGGCAGACATCTTTTCCCGCAAGGTAGCGTCATTATCCTCCGGGCTTTCACCCACACTGTACAAGGTAGCCATGGTACCCACAAATACTTCGCGGGCAGCAAAAGAGGTGATCAGCGCAATCCCTATTTTCCAGTCAAAACCCAGGGGACGGATAGCCGGTTCAATGGCATGCCCCAGTATACCGGCGTAGGAGTTGGCCAGTTTTTCAGATTGGTAGGCTTTATCCAGCTCATCATGCGCTGCCGGGTTGGCGGCCATCAATTGTTCATATTTGGCGTGTACCGGGTCCATTTTGCTGGCCGGACCATAGGATGCCAGGAACCAGAGTATTACGGAGATGACCATGATCACCTTACCGGCGTCTGTTATAAAGATCCTGGCCTTTTCCACCATTGTGGTTCCCACGTTCTTCCAACGGGGTGCACGGTACACCGGCAGTTCCATGATAAAATAGCTTTTTTCCTTAATGGAGATAAACCATTTCATTACCGCGGATAGTACCAGGGCCATAAAAAAGCCCAGCAAATAGAGGCCCATCATCACAAGACCCTGCAGGCTTAAGAAACCCAACACACTGCGGTTCGGCACCACCAGCGCAATCATCACGGTATAGATGGGCAGGCGGGCGGAGCAGCTCATTAATGGCGTAACTAATATAGTGATCAAGCGTTCTTTGCGGTTCTCTATGCTACGGGCGGCCATAATAGCAGGCACCGCACAGGCTACCCCGCTGATAAGGGGCATCACGGATTTCCCGTTCAGGCCTACCTGGCGCATCAGCCGGTCTGTGAGGAAACTAATACGGGCCATATACCCGGTATCTTCCAGCAGGGTAATAAGGCCAAACAGGATCATGATCTGCGGCACAAATACGGCAATACCGCTTATGCCGGCCACGATACCGTTGATGAGCAGATCGCTTATCCGGTTATCAGGCAGTACGTTTGTAAGCCAGCCGCTTAACGCGCCAAAGGCGGCCTCTATGCCATCCATGGGATAAGAAGCCAGCCAGAATATGCTTTGGAACAGGAGGAACAATACGCCCAGTAAGATCACATAGCCCCAGAAACGGTGCAGGAGTAAATTATCCAGCTTTTCCGTTTGCAGCTGCTTTTGCAGCGGATCTGCCTCCACCACCGCCGCCTTCATAATATGTTTGATGCGGGCGTAGCGCTGCATGATCTCCTCTGCCTGTACCTTGGTCTTATTAAACCGGTGTTCCTGCAGGGCATTTTTGATGGCCAGTTTCTGCCCGCCGTTCAGGAAGTGCAGCTCATCACTGTTTACGGCAATATGCAGGGCGGCATAATCACTGCGTACCTGCACATGCTGTTTTATCTGGTTCACCACTTCCGGCGCCATGGCATGGCTATCCACAAAATCGCGGGGCGGTACCGGAAAATGTTCCCTGGCCAGGAGGTCTATATTCTTTCTTAATTCCGGTATGCCTTTGTTCTTACGCGGGTTAATGGACACCACGGGCACGCCCAGCTCCCTTTCCAGACCGGTAAGGTCTATTTCCACGCCCTTTTTCCGGGCAATGTCCATCATGGTAAGGGCTATGATAACGGGGATCTTCAGGTCTATGATCTGGGAACAGAAGAGCAGGTTGCGTTTAAGGTTGGAGGCGTCTGCAATGATGAGGATCATATCCGGGCGGTCATTGCCCTTGGGATTTACCAGCACATCATAGGTCACAAACTCATCGGCGCTTTTGGGATATAGGCTGTAGGTGCCGGGTAAGTCTATAATATTGGCCTGCAGGGCAGCGGAAATGCTACTGGTGCCGGTTTTTTTATCGACCGTTACGCCGGGAAAATTGCTGACTTTCTGATTTAAACCCGTTAATGCATTAAAGAGTGAACTTTTTCCACTATTTGGATTACCTACCAGCGCAATATTTATTGATGCATTTGTTGTTGCCTGCATTCCTTATCCCTTGTCATCGAAAGTTTGAAATATGCAAAGCTATGAATTAAAAAGGCAGTTGAATGATCGGATCGGGAAAAAAAGCGCTGCCGGCAGATGGGCGCAAGGTCATAAAATAGCAAAAACCACGGTGGATACCGTGGTTTTCATTTCTTTCGTAAACTGATTTGAACTTATTGTGATGATTGAAATCGTTTATTTTAACATATTGTATACACTGTACAGGATCATAGAGGCGCTTTCCACTTCCGGAATGTCCAGCTGCGCAGTGGCAGTATGGCTGGTGTGCGTTACCGGTTTGCTATCTTCCGGCGCCGGAGCGGGCGTATCCTGTTTCTTTTCTTCATTGCCTTTGTAACGGTAGTGGTCCTGCAGGGAATCTTCTATGGGGGTTTCCCTGGTATCATCCCGTTTGTCTTCGTTCAGGTCATCCAATCCATCCGGGGTCATTCTCAGCTGCATGGAGCCGTTACGGCCGTGGTCCCAATCATCCCAACCATCCCACCAGTCGCCGTGGCGGCCGCGCCTGAAGTTATACCGGTGAAAAGCCTCGTCATCAATATCCAGGTTTTTGCCTACCGGCACTTTTATGGTGATGATCACCCGCTGACCACGGAAACGGGAGTGGCGCGGTATGCTGATGCCCGCAGGCAGATACAGTACAGAATCCTGCTGGCTAAGCCGTACCTCTATTTCGCGGGCCAGGTTCCTGGCCTGTGATACCGTGCGGCCACTGGAGCGGCGGGAGATCTCCACCTGGAAACTATCTGTTTCGCTCCTTTCTATATCCACCCATATATTATCAATGATAGTGGTATCATCCGTTACGCGCAGGCGGCCATCAAACAGCTCCACATCCTCTATTTCCACCATATCGTCTGCTTTCTTCACGATCAGCTTACCATGACTGGGCTGTTGCAGGGTAAAAATGCCCTCATCGCGGTAGTTGGTGCGGAAATCCTTACCTACAGAGATAGCCAGGCCAATACCGCACATCAAACCTATCACCCACAGCAGGCTAAGCGTATACCCCACATAGCGGCTGGTTTGTTTTACGCCGGTAAGCTTGCGGATAATGAATACCACCAGGGCCACCACCGGAATACCCAGCAGAAAAATAATAGCCGGCCAGAAAAGGAAGTTCTGCATCGGCGTTGCTAATACAAGACTTTTAAGCGGGAACAGGACCGCGGAAGAGGCAGCCATGGCAATACCGGCCACTATAAGGCTAAACAGTATCACAACTGCCAGGAAGTAAAAGAAGCCCTTCGTAACAAACAACAGCACTTTCCCCAGGCCGGTGAAAAAGTTGCGGAAGATCCGCTCAATGTCATCACCAACCTGCCTTCCGCGGCCCTGCGAAAAATTTCGGACATCGTCTCCTACGTTTTTAAACTGGCCTTTGAGGGCATTTATCTCATCCTGTACGGTGGCTTTGATGTTATTCAGGTCTACCCTTTCGCCGCGCATTTGCAGCTTTTCTGCGGCGGTATTGGCCTCCGGCGTAGCTATCCAGAGGATAAAGTATACCAGTATACCGGTACCAAAGCCTCCTATGGCCAGCAGAGCAAAAATGATCCGGAACACCACCGGGTCCACATTCAGGTATGCGCCCAGGCCGCTACATACGCCGCCCAGTACTTTATTATCCGGGTCGCGGTACAGCCTTTTGCGGGGGCGGGGGTAGGCGGAGGCTGGCTGCTCCTGGCCTGCCGTCTGGTTAGTGTCCGCCGCGGTTTCCTCAAACTGCTCCGGCGTACCCATAGACGCCTTGATGGCCTGAACATCCTCATCTGTGATACAGTGGGCGCCTTTTTTCAGTATGTCCTGGAATAATTCCGCTATGCGGCTTTCTATATCGCTAACGATCTCATCTGCCCCGTCTTCCCTGGCAAAATACCGCTTAAGGCTTTCCAGGTACTGCCGCAGTATCTCATAGGCACTGTCTTCTATGGGGATCAGGCGGCTGGCGAGGTTTATGTTAATAATCTTTTTCATCTTTACAGTTTTGATTTTCAACAGCAGGGGGCTGTTCAGATTTTAGGTTATAGATTTAAAGGACGTGTTGTTCTGTGTTAATTGATGTACAGCATTGGCTAGTTCGTTCCAGGTTGCTTCCAGTTCCTTATAGAAGCCTTCGCCCTTTTCGGTCATGGAAAAATATTTGCGGGGTGGCCCGGAACTGCTTTCCACCCAACGATAGGTTAAAAGTTCTGCGTTCTTCAAGCGTGTTAGTAAGGGATACAGGGTGCCCTCCAGGATGTCCAGCTTCGCCTCTTTCATTTTTTCAATAATGTCTGAAGGATAAGCTTCTCCTTGCTTGATGATGGAAAGGATACAGAACTCCAGTACCCCTTTTCGCATCTGTGATTGTGTGTTATCTATATTCATGGCAAGTGAGCTTTATTAAACTTTACGATACAAAAATAGGTAAAATTTACTACTATGCAATACACAATACCATAGAAAGCAAAATAACTTGCTTTGAACATTACCGGCCGAAAAATAGAATACGCGCGCTGGTGGCTTATCTAAGGCGCATTTTGGCGGAAAGAAAGCCCAAAATGTATGTGATGAATGGCGCAATAAAAGGATGAATATTTGTTAAAATCCTTTTAACATTTTTTTAATTGTCGTATTTTTCAAAGTATAAACTTGGTTAATTACATTTGTCCCGGAGTAAGATCACAATGAAGAGGATTATAGGCATATGTTTACTGGTGCTCATGGGCACACAACTTCTCCCGATAAAGGAGATGGGTAAGCTATTGTTTAATAATCAGATCGTTGAAGAACACCCCGTAGATGGTTGTGATACTGTTAAACACGCCAAGGAGTTTAAATATTATAATCATTTTGATGAAGCTTTAAAATTTGCCCCGGAGCTGTTCCTGAATATTGTTCAGTACCAGCTGTTTGAGGATATCCCCAGCGGACCTGCCCGCGAAATTCACGCTCCCCCACCCAACTGCTAAGGATTTAGTACCATCTGACGTTTACGTGCTCGCGTAACGCTATTCTTATTTTCATTTATTCATCATTCTGTACCCTACAGGGTATACATGCCGGCTTTTCCACTGTTATGATACATAACGAGGGAAACGCATGTATATACTGGATGGTTATCAGAAGCTTCCTGTGACAAATTCTTTAAACACTTAAATCCTTTGCGATTATGAGCAAGCAAACATCTTTATTCTCCAATATAAAAAGCGACCTGCCTTCGGGCCTGGTGGTGTTCCTGATCGCAGTGCCATTGTGCCTGGGTATAGCCCTGGCATCCGGCGCGCCTCTGTTTTCCGGTATGATCTCCGGTATTATCGGTGGCCTGGTAATAGGTTCCCTCAGCGGCTCACAATTAAGCGTAAGCGGCCCGGCGGCCGGCCTCACCGCGGTGGTGCTGACCGCCATCACCAAACTGGGCGCTTTTGATGTGTTCCTGCTGGCGGTGTTTATTGGCGGCGCCATTCAATTACTGCTGGGTATTATAAAGGCCGGTACAGTAGCTAACTACTTCCCATCCAATGTGATCAAGGGTATGCTAACGGCTATTGGTCTCATTATCATCCTGAAACAGATACCCCATGCGTTTGGTTATGACAAAGATTCTGAAGGCGACTTCACCTTTATCCAGGTAAATGGGGATAACAGCTTTACAGCACTGCTGTCCGGCATTAACCATATTCACCTGGGCGCAACACTTATTACCATAATATCCGTACTTATAATTCTGTACTGGGGCAAAATACCCAAACTCAACCTCGTACCGGCCCCCCTGGTAGCAGTGATTACCGGGGTTGTGCTGAACGCCCTTTTTGTTAGTTCTGGTAGCAGCCTGGCCCTCGCGCAAAGTCACCTGGTGAGTTTGCCGATGGCCAGCAGCTTCCAGGAGTTCATCGGTCAGTTCACTACGCCCAATTTTGGCGCATTTGCTAATAAAGAAGTGTGGATAGTAGCCCTAACAATTGCCATCGTAGCGTCTGTAGAAACCCTGCTGAACGTAGAAGCTACAGACAAGCTGGATCCGCTGAAACGCCATACCTCCCCTAACCGCGAATTGCGGGCCCAGGGTATCGGTAACATGATAAGCGGCTTAATTGGCGGCCTGCCCATTACCTCTGTAATTGTACGCTCTTCCGCCAACATCAATGCCGGTGCACGTACCAGGTTATCGTCCATTACCCACGGCTTCCTGTTGCTGGGATGTGCAGCTTTAATTCCTGGCATATTGAATAAGATACCGCTGGCCACCCTGGCTGCCGTATTGCTGGTAACCGGTTATAAACTGTGTAAGATCTCCATCTTCAAGGAAATGTTCAGCAAGGGCAAGTACCAATGGGTGCCTTTTGTGGTAACAGTGGTAGCCATCGTATTCACAGACCTGCTGATAGGTATAGCACTGGGTATGGCCGTGAGCGTGATCGCCATCTTAAGGGGTAATATAAAGAGCCCTTACTATTTCCGGAAAGAAAAATACCATGCCGGCGATACCATCCGCCTGGAACTGGCGCAGGAAGTTTCTTTCCTGAACAAAGCCAGCATATTGCTTACACTGGATCATATGCCGGAAAACAGCGCGGTGATCATAGACGCCGGTAAAACCGCCTATATAGATCATGACGTGCTGGAAATTATCCGCGAGTTCAAGGAAGTAAAGGCGCCACAGAAAAACATTACCCTTACGCTCACCGGTTTTAAAGAGGTATACAAAGTAACAAACACGCTTACTGATGATGAGGATGGGCATCACACGGCCCCCAAGGGTCACGTACAAACTATCTCATCCGGTAACCACGAGCAACTGCTGAAAGAGTTGCAATTGAATTAATGTGACAGGTAACGGTGAAAAGCACAGGCTTATCACCCATTAAGGAACTTCTTTAAAACGAAATTTGATGAAAACACAGAATAAAGCATCTCAATCCAGTATAACACCAGAACACGCTTTAGAATTATTGAAGCAAGGCAATGCCCGGTTTGTGGATAACCTCCGTATTAACCGGAACCTCTTGCAACAGGTGAATGAGACCCGTGACGGACAGTGGCCCCTGGCTGCTATCGTTAGCTGTATGGATTCCCGTACCTCTGCAGAGCTGATCTTTGATCAGGGCCTGGGCGATATTTTCAGCATCCGGTTGGCCGGCGCTGTGATCACGGATAATGTGCTGGGCAGCCTGGAGTACGCCTGTAAAGTAGCGGGCTCCAAATTTATCGTAGTGCTGGGGCATACCAAATGCGGCGCTATCAAAGGCGCCTGTGACAAGGTGGAGCTGGGCAACCTCACCGCCCTGCTTAGCAAGATCACCCCTGCCGTGTATGCAGAAAAAACGATCAAAGAAAACAGGAACTCCCATAATAGCGCATTTGTAGATGCAGTTACCCACCTGCATACAGAACGTTCCGTTCAGGCCGTGCTGGAACAAAGCGTTATTCTACGTGAGATGATACTGAAAGGAGAAGTAGGTATTATTGGCGCCCTCTACGATGTAGAGACCGGAGTAGTAACCTTTATGGACAACACCCAGGTATTAGGCTCCGATAGCTTCTACGAAAAAGATCTGGCAGCGGTAAGCTGACCTAAAGAAGGTATGAAACAAGTATTTTCGTACTGCTCGTAATACAAAGGACCGCCATTTCCATTTTTGGAGATGGCCTTTTTTTTCTGTGATTGATCAAAAAGGAGAAGTTATCTATACTTTTCTCAGCCGCTCCACTGCACGTTCCAGGGTTTGGCGTTGCTTGGCAAAACAGAAACGGATCACATGATCATCCTGCCCGTTCTGATAAAAAGCGGATACCGGTATACTCGCTACCCCAAACTCTTTGGTAACACGAATGGCGAACGCTTTATCGCCTTCCTGGGAAATACGGTCGTAACGCATCAGCTGAAAATAGCTGCCATAACAAGGTAACGGCGTAAAACGGGTATCCTGCATGAGCTGCAGGAAATAGTCCCTTTTATCCTGGTAAAAGGCGGGCAGGGAAAGATAATGTTCAGGGGTTTCCAGGAATTTTGCCAGCCCGTGCTGCATGGGGGTGTTTACGGAAAAACACAGGTATTGGTGCACTTTACGGTATTCCTGCATAAGGTGTGCGGGCGCAATGCAATACCCCATCTTCCACCCGGTAACATGGAATGTTTTTCCAAAGGAAAAGGTCACAAAACTGTTACGGAACAGGTTAGGGTAACGCAGTATACTTTGATGCTGTTGCCCGTCATATACCAGGTGCTCATATACTTCATCACTCAACACCAACAGATCAAATTCCGCTACCAGTTTCTCCAGCTCCACTATATCAGTGGCAGACAATACACTGCCCGTTGGGTTATGCGGCGTGTTTAACATGATCATGCGGGTACTGGGCGTTATCTTGCTGCGCACCAGCTCCCAGTTAATGCGGTATTCCGGAAACGTAAGCGGTATCAGCACCGGCGTACCGCCGTTTACCAGCACATTGGGGATATAGCTGTCATAAGCCGGCTCAAATATGATCACCTCGTCGCCCGGCCGTATGCAGGTGGCGATAGCCGTAAATATAGCATAGGTGCCGCCCGGAGTAATGGTGATCTCCGTATCCGGGCTTACCTGCTGGTTGTAGGCATTAAAGACCTTTTGTGCGATAGCCTCCCGCAACGGCATAATGCCCGGCATAGGCGCATACTGGTTATGGGCCTGCTGCATGGCAGCATTCACCAGTTCCTTTAATTGGTCATCACAATCAAAATCCGGGAAACCCTGTGAAAGGTTAATGGCCTGCTGTTCTGCAGCCAATGCAGACATCACGGTAAAAATGGTGGTGCCTACATGCGGGAGTTTGGACATCATTCCTTAAAACTATAAAAATTTATCCCCTTTATTACGTTTTACCTCTGCCACATATTCTTTGATCTGCTGCTCATTCTCTTTTCTGCAGATCAGCAGCACATCGTTGGTATCGATCACAATGAACTCATCCAGTCCCTGCAATACCACCAACTTTTCGTGGGGGGCCTTTACCATACATTTAGTAGCGTCTATCACCACTACATTTTTGCCTTGCACGGCATTGCCCAGGTAATCCTTTTCCAGGT
Organism: Chitinophaga agrisoli; assembly: GCF_008386695.1. Classification (GTDB taxonomy): domain Bacteria; phylum Bacteroidota; class Bacteroidia; order Chitinophagales; family Chitinophagaceae; genus Chitinophaga; species Chitinophaga agrisoli. Next base: position 827,706 of record NZ_VUOC01000001.1, on the reverse strand, counting down.
TCTCATAAGCGGATGCCCAGGTGCCCAGGTCACTCCAGCCAAAATTGGCGGGGATCACATATACATTATCCGCCTTTTCCATGATCCCATAGTCAATGGAGATATTGGTACACTGCGGGTAAATGGAGTCTATCAGCTCCCGTTCTTTATCGGTATTCAGGTCGTTGCGGCCTTGCTCAAAAAGCTCGTCAATCTCCGGCAGGTATTTCTTGAATGCGGCAAGGATGGTCTTCACATTCCACACAAAAATGCCCGCATTCCAGAGGAAATCACCACTCTGGAGAAATGTTTTGGCCAATTCCAGGTTGGGTTTTTCTGTAAAGGTCTTTACCGGGTACACATTATCCGCTACCTGTTGGGTCTCATACTGTATATACCCGTAGCCGGTATCCGGGCGGGTAGGTTTAATGCCCAGGGTTACCAGGGCGCTGTGTTTCTGTACAAACAGCAGGGCGTTGAGGCAGGAGGCCGTAAAGGCAGGCCCGTCTATGATCAGGTGGTCTGCCGGCGCACATACAATATTTGCCTCAGGATCCTGCTGACGGATCTTATAGGAGATATACGCCACGCAGGGAGCCGTATTTTTACGGGAAGGTTCGCAGACTACATTAGCTGCCGGCAATTCTGTCAGTTGCTCCTTTACCTTATGCTCATAATGCTGGTGGGTGACTACATAGATGTTCTCTTTCGGAACAAACTGTGCAAAACGCTCATATGTCCACTGCAGCAATGTTTTTCCTGTATTTAAAATATCCAGGAATTGCTTGGGGTAATCAGTACGGCTATAGGGCCAAAAACGGCTGCCGATCCCTCCGGCCATAATGGCCACGTAAAAATGCCTGTTCATTTGTGTCATCGCTTGTCAAATAATCCCTTCCCTTATAAGGTCATGTAAATGAATGATGCCAATATAGCGCTTATCCTCCATAACAAGTAGTTGCGTTATATCGTGTTGCCGCATTTTTTCCAGGGCATTGATCGCCAGCTCATCCTGTTCTATCATCTTGGGATGGGCTGACATGATGTCCTTTGCAATTACGGTGTCGGTAGCTATATTCCTTTCCAACATACGGCGGAGGTCTCCGTCTGTGATAATACCCTGTAATTGTCCTTCATCATCCATTACCGCGGTTACTCCCAGCATCTTGGATGATATCTCCAGGATCACTTCGCGTAATGGGCTGTTCAGGTGTACCCGGGGCGTCTGGTGGTGACGGCTAAGATCGCCTACCTTCAGGTACAGTTTTTTGCCTAAAGTGCCTCCCGGGTGGAATTTAGCAAAGTCTGCTGCAGTAAAACCGTGCCATTCTATCAGGCACACGGCCAGGGCGTCGCCCATTGCCATTTGGGCAGCCGTACTGGTGGTAGGCGCTAAATTATTAGGGCAGGCTTCTTTGCTAACGGTGGTATTCAGCACCAGGTTGGCTTCCTGGGCCAGGTATGAGCCAGTGTTACCTACCATGGCTATCAATGTGTTACCAAAGCTCCGTACCAGCGGTACTAATACCTTTATCTCAGGGGAGGTTCCGCTTTTCGAGATACACATCACCACATCATCCTGCTGTATCATACCCAAATCGCCATGGATCGCGTCTGCGGCGTGCATAAACAATGCGGGCGTGCCGGTGGAGTTGAGGGTGGCCACCAGCTTTTGTCCAATGATCGCACTTTTTCCTATCCCGGTCACCACCAGCCGGCCCGCACAATGTGCAATAATTTCCACAGCCTTTTCGAAGTCTTCATCCACAAATTGCTGTAAATGACTAATTGCGGCGGCTTCTACTTGAAGGGTCCGTACGGCGGTTTCACGGATGTTAATAGCGGTAGTCTTTTTCATGCTGACGCCACAAATTTACCTTAGTTTATATAAATTCTGTTGTAATTCAAGTGTTTTTTAAGTAACTTCGTGTCCCCTAAAAATCATATAATCAATTACTGTAATCTGTTAAGTTCTTTAGAGTTTCGTATATATAGTTAAATCTTGAATGCAATGGCTGTTGTAAAGGTAAGTTTGTTAGATGCATTACACGAACACTTTGGGTTCGATTCCTTCAAAGGGAACCAGGAGATCATCATAAATAGCATACTCTCGGGGAAAGATACTTTTGTAATAATGCCAACCGGGGGCGGTAAATCATTATGTTACCAATTGCCTGCCCTGATCAGTCCTGGATGCGCGCTCATTGTTTCTCCTCTTATAGCGCTGATGAAAAACCAGGTAGACCTGGTGCGCTCTTATAGCAGTAAAGACAATGTTGCTCACTTTTTGAATTCCACCTTATCAAAAGCACAAATAAAGAAAGTACGTACCGACTTGCTGGGCGGCAAAACAAAACTGCTGTATGTAGCACCGGAAACGTTGACCAAACAAGAGAACCTGGATTTTTTCCGGGATCTTGAGATCTCATTTATTGCCGTGGACGAAGCGCATTGTATCTCTGAATGGGGACATGATTTTCGCCCGGAATACCGGCGCCTGAAAGAAATGATAGACATGATCAACCCGGATCTGCCTATTATTGCGCTCACCGCCACCGCCACCCCCAAGGTACAGAGCGATATTGTAAAGAACCTGGTGTTACGCGAACCAGAGATCTATATATCCTCCTTTAACCGGCCTAACCTTTATTATGAAATAAGGCCCAAACGCAAAAAGGAGCAAACCATCCGCGAGATAGTAAAGTTCATCCACCTGCATAAAGGCAAAAGCGGTATTATCTATACCCTGAACCGGAAGACCACCGAAGAGCTGGCCGATATGCTGATGGCCAATAACATCAAGGCAGTAGCCTACCATGCCGGCCTGGATGCCAATACCCGCGCCCAGCGCCAGGATATGTTCCTGCTGGAAGAAGTAGAGGTGATCGTGGCCACCATTGCCTTTGGGATGGGGATTGACAAACCGGATGTGCGTTTTGTGATCCATTATAATATTCCCAAAAGCCTCGAGAACTACTACCAGGAGACCGGCCGTGCCGGCCGCGACGGACTGGAAGGTATCTGCCTCTGCTTTTACAGCCACAAGGATGTGCAGAAACTGGAGCATCTCATGCGCGATAAGCCACTCAGCGAACGTGAAATGGGCGCCCAACTGATCAATGAAACGGTGGCCTATGCAGAAAGTTCCGTATGCCGCCGTAAGGTGATACTCCATTATTTTGGGGAACCGCTTGAAAAGGAGAACTGTGGCAACTGCGATAACTGCCGCAATCCCAAGGAAAAGATCGAGGTTAAGAACCGTGTAGTGATTGTGCTAAAAGCCATCAAAGCCCTCGAAGAACGCTTTGGGGCAGAGTATGTCGTGAACATCATCACCGGCAAAACCAACCCGCAGATCACCACTTACCGCCATGATCAACTGGATATATTTGGAGAAGGCAAAGAATTCGACGCACACTTCTGGAACTCCCTCATCCGCCAGATGATGCTGGAAGGCTTGATCGGAAAAGATATAGAGGAATATGGCCTGCTGAAGGTAACAGAGAAAGGCAGCAAATTCCTGAAAAAGCCTTATTCCATCATGGTTTCCCTTAACCACCAGTTTGATGAAGATGGTGGTGATGATGACGAGGTGGCCGCAGAAGCCCAGGCCTCTGCAGATCCCCTGCTGTTTGAAATGCTGAAGGACCTGCGCAAAAAGGTATCCAAAGAAAAGAACCTCCCTCCTTTTGTTATATTCCTGGAAACCTCCCTGGAGGATATGGCTACCCACTACCCTACCACTGTGCAGGAACTGGAAAAAATACAGGGCGTAAGTAAAGGTAAAGCCATCCGCTATGGCAAACAGTTCGTAGACCTGATCAATAAATATGCGCAGGAACATGATATTGTTAAGCCGGATGATTTTGTGATGAAAAGCGTGGTGAACAAAAGCGGTCTGAAGGTATTCATAATCCAGAATATCGATAAAAAGATGCCGCTGGAAACCATCGCCAGGAACAAAGAACTGAGTATTGCACAGCTGCTGGATGAGATGGAGACCATCGTGGCCAGCGGTACTAAGCTGAACCTGGATTATTGCATTGACGAAGAGCTGGATGATTACGCGCAGGACGAGATCATCGAATATTTTAAGGGTTGCGAAACCTCTAGCCTGGCCCTGGCCCGTGAAGAGTTGATTGAAAGCGATTACACCATTGAGCAACTGAAGTTGATGCGGATCAAGTTCCTGGTAGAGTACGGCAACTAAGGAAATTGCGGCGACGGTAATAATTTGCCCCAATAATATTTGGAAATTAGAATTGAAAAATATTATCTTTGCACTCCCTTCGAGAGAAGGACTACGGATGGTGCGGTAGCTCAGTCGGTAGAGCAAAGGACTGAAAATCCTTGTGTCGGCGGTTCGATCCCGCCCCACACCACGAAACCCAAAAGGCTTTTGAATGTTTCAAAAGCCTTTTTTATTTATAGTTTGTAATACCTGTGAAAACCTAAAACCCGCTGTCACCGGTAATTTCATTTAACCATTTAAATTGTATCACCTATGCGAACAAAAGCCCTATTGGGAGCCTTGGCCATAGCCATGTTCCTCATGACCTCGTGCTCAAAGGAAGGAGCAAAAGAATCAACAACAGCAACAACAAACACAGAAACAAGCGAAGAAAAAGTGCGGGCTCTCCACTATGTGGTGGATGAGAAAGGTGTGTCTGCTTTGGTAGATGACACCACGTTGGTACCAGCCCATCCGCCACAGCCACAAACCGTAGCTACCGTTGACAAAACAGTGCAGCAGACCGCCAGAATGCTGGATGTTCCGCCTGGCGCCAACATCGGCTTTGATGTGCTATCAAAAAATAGTGATGGTACTTATGCCTGTCGTGTTTTGCTCTATACCGGCGCCGATGTGAGTTATGCGATCTACAAGATAACTGATGGAAATCTGAATGTATTGCAGGACTTACATATCTCTGGCCTCATTCATCAGCCGGATCCGGCCGTAACGATCGTAATTGATTTCAACATGGCTATGCCCTGCGGACATACTTACGATGTGGCCGTAAAAACGGTATATGGAAGCGGGCCTGTTACCTTATATTCCCAGGCATACTGGTTTGGGTATAACTTCATAACAACTCAGGGCCTGGGCGATAACGCAGATGGGGCGGATGTAAAGATCACGGATATCAACGGGAACGGCATTCCCGATATCTTCCTGATGGCTAACGATGACCCTTCTGGTGGCAATACATTCCGCTATAAATTCCTGATGGATGTAAATGCCAATGGTGTGCCTGCTGCTACCCTGCCCGAGAGAGGCCGTGCCTGCAACTGTAACGATGCCGAGGGCGCTGGTGCTGCTTTTGGCGATATTAACAGGGATGGCAAGGTAGATATGGTGCTAATGGCTGTTGATGCCCAACCCGGACTGAATAAATTCCGCTACCAGATCGGTTTTGGCATGAATGCCAATGGCGAACCTGATAGTTGGCAAACCTACAATGATGTAGATGGAATAGGCAATGATGGCATGGACGGCGGTGTTGCCCTGGCAGACATTGACAAAAATGGTATTCTGGACATTGTTTTCATGGGATTGGACGGCATAAATGCAACTACCGGTTATGAGATCCGCTATAAAGTAGGCTTCAACCTGGGTGTTGACGGCAGACCAACCAATTGGGGCCCTATGCAAATTATCGACTTACCCAATATTAACCAGGTAATGGGCGCCGGCATAGATATTGCCGACCTGCACAATAATGGCACGCCTACCATGGCTGCTTTTTACTATGAGCTGCGCGATGGCAAAAGGTATTTTACCACCATTATTACAGACATGACTCTGCAAGGCGAACCCGTTAAGGTTAACTTTAAATACCCCATTTTCCAAATAGATCCCGTTGGCGAACAAGCACAGGGCGCCGGTGTGGCAATAGGTGATCTGGACCGGGATGGTAAAAAGGATATGATACTCATGGCAAATGACAATCCGTCCGGAGCCAACTCTTTCCGCTATTATATGCTGTTTGGCATACGGTTCGACTACGCCCCTGAAATTAGGTTTACCAGGGCCGCCTGCACTTACTAAACAAAATACATAGTTCCCGATCGCAAATAGGCGGGCCAGTTTGGCTCGCCTATTTGCTTTAGTACCATAGCAGCATTGTTATCAAGCAAAAAATACCGGCGCGCCGGCTTTCCCATGCTCTTATTAAGCATTATCTTTTCGCCCCTAAATTCCTGTTAAATGAGAATACACCTATCCCACGTTTTATGTCTGCCGTTGTTATTCACTGCGCTTACCGGCAACAGTCAATCCAATACACAACATTATAATGGCAAGGTTATAGACATGCATGTGCATGTGTCAGTAAAGGAAAGTGAAAACCATGCGTTCAGTGCTCAACGTACCAATACAATCCAGGATATCCTGGCCTTTATGCCCAGGTCCTCCATTGTTAAATCTGTTATCATCACCATGGCAAGACAAGGGGATATGCAAGACACCCGTTTTAGGAATGATAGTATCATTGCCCTCAGCCACCGGTATCCTTCCCTTATACCTATTTGCTCCGTGCACCCCATGGATGGCGACTCCGCATTTATTGAAATGGAGCGGGTGCATAAACAGGGTGTGCAGATAATAAAACTACACCCTAACAGCCAGCATTTTGATGTGGCTGTGCCGGAAGTTGCCGCCCTGGTGAAAAAGGCAGGTGAGTTACATATGGTCTTGCTGTTTGATAGTTACAGCCCACTCGATGGAGATGAGATCGGTAAGCTGATCATGCTGGCAGCCATGAACCAGGATGCGCGGTTCATTTTCGCACATATGGGGATGGTAAACTTTCCGCAGTTGCTGACCATAGAAGCACTAAAGAAATACCCCTGGTACAAAAGCAATATCTGGTTTGATGTCTCCGCCATTGCACCCATCCTCGGTAACTCCCCTTTCCGGGATCAGCTGGTATGGACCATACGTACTATTGGTATAGACCAATTTATGTTCGGCTCTGATTTTCCGCTCTTCGATCCTACGGAAGCCATTAAAAGTGTACATGCTATGGGCCTGACCAAAGAAGAAGAGCAAAAGCTGTTCTATACAAATGCAACCCGCTTATTAGGATTGCAATAATAAAAATCAGTATTCTACACAGAGAAGGGGTACCGTGGTCGGGTACCCCTTTTTCATGCGTAAGCCCGCATTGGCTTTCCGGTACCTTCTTTGACGTATTTTTGTACAAATCCACGTTTTATGCGCGCTAAAGAAGTACATCTCCTTTGTAATAACGCCGCCCGCCAAAAGGCCTTTTATACCGCACAACTGGGACTGCCCCTGATCAATCAAGACGAAACCAGTTTCTCCATACAAGCAGGCCATACCCTGCTTTCATTCGCCCAAACGGGCGAGATAAAAGATACCCCCTATCATATTGCCTTCAATATTAAACCCGCCGTATTGCCAGCCATAGTTCCCTTCCTCACAGCACAGCATATTCCTATTATCCTGAAGGATGGACTGCCGGTCGTGGATTTCCCCAACTGGAATGCAAAATCAGTGTATTTCTATGATGCAGAGCAAAACATACTGGAGTTCATAGCCCGTTACAACCTCGATCACCACACAACTGATGGCCACTTCAACTCAAGACATGTGTTAAGCGTGAGCGAGATCGGCATTCCGGTAGATGATACAACGGCTTTTATCCGGGAGCTGCAATCCCATAGTAGTATTCCTGTCTGGAAAGACTATGGGGAACAATTTAAGGCGGTAGGCGATGAAGAGGGCTTACTGATTGTGGTAACAAAAGGACGGCACTGGTACCCTACAGAACATGCTAATAGTGTACTGCCTATAAAGGTTATTATGGAACAAGAGGGACGGCCGTTGCATTATGACAACGGCCGCTATACGTTTGATTTTATCCGGTAATAATCAGCGCTGCAGCACCTTAGTACTGCCATCTTCATACCCTAACACCACGGTATGCGCCATTTGTACAAATAGTCCGGTTTCCACGATACCAGGAATATTATGCAGCGCATTATGTACTTGCTGCGGATTTTCGATCTTACCAAAAGCGCAATCGATAATATAATTCCCGTTATCCGTTATAAATATTTCCTGCTGCTTTTTCCGTAGCGTAGGCACGCAACCCAAGGTCTGCAGCTTGCTGTTGGTAACTTCCCAACCAAAGGGTATGACCTCTACGGCCAGCGGAAAGTTGCCCAGGGTAGGTACATACTTATGTTCGTCTGCAATAATGATCAGTTGTTTGCTATGGAACGCCACTATCTTCTCGCGCAGTAATGCGCCTCCTCCACCCTTAATAACATCCAGGCGCTCGCTTACTTCGTCTGCACCGTCAATATCCATATCCAGCCGTTGGGTCTCTGCAAAAGAGGTAAGCGGGATACCCAGCTCTTTTGCCAGCTGGGCGGACGCTTCGGAAGTGGCAATCCCCTTTATATCCAACCCCTGCTGCACCATGGCGCCTATCTTTTGTATAGCCCAATAAGCAGTGGAGCCGGTTCCAAGGCCTACCACCATACCGGGACGGATAAACTCTGCCGCCTTTTCGCCGGCAGCCTTTTTAGCAATTGTTATCTGATCCTGCATACACCAAATATTAAATGATCTGTTACGAAGATACAAGAACACTTCACATCATTCTAATTTATGCAAAAAGCCGTTATTTTTGACCACACTTCCTATGTTAAATAAATTCCATGACAACAACATCGCAGCACACATCCCATAATACAGGCTGGCGCCTGAAAGCCATTATCACCGGTTCTGCCGGCAACCTGGTAGAGTGGTATGACTGGTACGCTTATGCCGCTTTTGCCCTGTACTTTGCTCCGGCCTTTTTCCCGGAAGGTAACAATACCGTGCAACTGCTTAATACCGCCGCTATCTTTGCCGTTGGTTTTCTGATGCGGCCTATTGGCGGCTGGTTATTTGGCCGCATTGCAGATCAGAAGGGGCGCAAAACCGCTATGACCACGTCTGTGCTGCTCATGTCACTAGGCTCTCTGATGATTGCCCTTACGCCTGCGTACAAAAGTATAGGGCTGCTGTCTCCCGTTTTACTATTATTGGCCCGTCTGTTACAGGGTTTAAGTGTAGGTGGTGAATACGGTACCTCTGCTACTTATCTCAGTGAAATTGCTACGCCGGAAAAGCGTGGCTTTTTCTCCAGCTTTCAATACGTGACCCTCATTGGCGGGCAGCTGGTGGCGCTGGGCATCCAGCTACTATTGCAGAAAGTATTCCTCTCCCCTGCTCAGCTGGCAAACTGGGGCTGGCGCATTCCTTTCGTAATAGGCGCATTACTGGCCCTGATAGTATTATATATGCGCCGTAATATGGAGGAATCCGTAAAACTGGATGATAAAAAAACAGAACGGGGCAGCCTGGGCGTATTGATCAGGCAACATCCGCGTGCGGTGCTCACTGTCATAGGCCTTACCTTAGGCGGTACGCTGGCATTCTACACCTACACCACCTATATGCAGAAGTTCCTGGTAAATACTGTCCATCTTACCAAAGAACAATCCACACTGATCGTTTTTATACTCATGCTTATTTACGCCTGCCTGCAACCATTATTTGGGTGGATCTCTGATAAATATGGCCGCAAGCCGTTGCTCATTGGGTTTGGTGTATTTGGCACCCTGTTCACCGTGCCGGTGCTTACCACGCTTAGCCATACTACATCTGCTATATCCGCCTTCTTTCTGATACTGGCTGCGCTGATCATTGTGAGCGGGTATACTGCCATCAATGCAGTGGTAAAAGCAGAGTTATTCCCGGCTGAAATACGGGCGCTGGGTGTGGGCCTGCCATATGCGCTTACCGTGGCCATATTTGGCGGAACCGCAGAATACATTGCCTTGTATTTTAAAAACATTGGTCACGAGCCCTGGTACTATTGGTATATCACCGGTTGCATTTTTATATCGCTGATCGTGTATGTAGTGGTACGGGACACCAAACATACCTCCTATATCGATAAAGAAAAGGAAGCAATGCCTAAAAATCTTTAACTTCATTCTGCTGCTTAAAATTTACCAGATGAAGCCTTTTCCTACTATGCCGTATGACTATCCTCCCGGCATTTGTTACCCGCTTACTGAATGTTGCATGTATGTGCTGTTTATACTTTGTTGCGTGCATGCTTACAAAAAAGGTATGGGCCCAATGATGTATCTACTGGGCGGTCTTGGTTTCGGGCTATTACTGGAATATGTGAATGTGGCTACCAACGCGGGTTACAAATATGGGCAGTTCTGGGTAATGTTTGGTAAAGCGCCGCATAATATACCTTTATGTATTGGCACCGGCTGGGCCATTATTATGTATACCGCCCGGCTGATCACAGATGCATTGGGTATCTCCTTGTGGAAGGCCGCGGCATTAGACGCGCTGCTGGCTATCAGTATTGATCTTAGCATGGATGTGGTGGCCTATCGCCTGCACATGTGGCACTGGGATTGGGAATCACGGGGAGCTGCTTATAATGTGCTTACCAGCCAGTGGTTTGGCGTTCCATATGGTAACTTTTACGGATGGCTTTGTGTGGTGTTCTTTTATTCTTCATTTGCACGTTTACTGGAACGGGTACGTATTGGCAACCCCGCGCTCGCAAAGGTCTGGCCTATCTTTACCCCGGTATTATCCATCATAATTTCACAAGCGGCGCTATGGTTAGCGCTTTTCACGATCACTGACTTTTTAAGGATGTTTGGCATTACCAGCGCGCATCGTTTGATAGCGCTGTTAGTATTATTTACAGTAATGGCGGTTATGGGATATGCCAAACGTAAGGGCGATCCTGCTGCAACTACCTCCCTGCCGGTCATAACCTGGCTGGTGCCTGTATGGTTTCATTTGTATTTCTTCAGCTGGTTCTTTATTGCTGGTTTTTATAAAGAAAATACCTGGATGACCGTGTGGGCAGTGATAAATATTTTGGTGAGCGTATTTATTCACTGGGCGCTATTTATAAAACCCAGGTATACGCCGGCGCTTGTTAAGGTGCAGCAGTAACGGCTACTGGAATCTTTCTATTTCTTTTTCCATAGCGGCTATCAGCTGTTGTTCTGTAGGCATGTATAGTTGGTATTTACTCGCTACTATATTCTTGTTATCCTCTGGTAAAGTGAATTTCACTACGGCGTTATTCTTTTCTGCGCATAACAACACACCAATGGTACGGTTCTCAAAAGGCTGCTTTTCTATCCTGTCAAAGTAATTTACGTACATCTGCAATTGTCCTAAGTCCTGGTGAGTGAGCTTACCGGTTTTTATTTCAAACAATACAAAACATTGCAACAGGCGGTTATAACAAACCAGGTCTACAAAGAAATCGTCGCCTTCCAGGTGAATCCTTTTTTGTCTGGCAATGAATGCAAAGCCATTGCCTAACTCCAATAAAAACTCCTGCAGGTTATTGATGATGGCGCCCCCCAGGTCTTTCTCGTAATAAGATGATTCTCTTTTTAATCCTAAGAATTCCAGCACCAGTGGATCTTTAATAATTGTTTTTGCATCATGAACCGGTTGTTCTCCATTGGCTACAGCAAGTACGCTTTCTTTATCGCTACTCATCAAAAGACGTTCGTACAACTGGCTGTTGATCTGGCGTTCCAATTGGCGGACGGTCCAGTGGTTTTTGGCGGTTCCCGTTATGTAAAAGTCCCTTTTTTGTTGATTTTCAGTCCGTACTAATAATTTATAGTGAGTCCTGGTCAATTGCGAACTCAGTGAGTTCGCAATTGGAAATGTCCGAAAAAATTGACGGAATAGCTCTAAATAACGTTTTGAAAACCCACTTCCAAACTCAGGTTGTAACTGCTCCGCTAAATACTTAATTAAGTACTCCCCCATAACCGGCCCTGTCTTGCCCTTGTTGTTCTTCTTCAAATATCCGCTTACCAATATGCCAGTACATTAATACTCTTTCATGATCTACAGCGCGGATGGCGTTTTCTCTTGCCTGGGTGATAATAGATTTGATCTCTGTAAGAAGGGTTTTATCTACAAACCGGTTACTAATTTTATTAGCAAATAACGGGGATTTCTTTTTACTGGCGAAACTTTTGCATGAGAAAGTTTGTATCAATTGTGCGCACAGTGTGTGCGCAATTGATACAAACTTCTATCTTTATCAACATAATATAATAGCTATCAATCTGTGTTCACCATCCTTCATTTGTTATCTGAAACCAACTGGCACCTGGTCATAAAATTGATCAGCTATTTTTTGGTATTGCTCACATTTGCAGGTGTAGTAGGTACCATCCTGTTGGAGAACCGCAATCCCATCAAAGCAATGGCATATATACTATTGCTGGTGTTTTTACCATTGTTGGGATTGATCGTCTATTATTACCTGGGTCGTGACCTGCGTAAAAGAAAACGTTTTACCCTCAAGGGTTCCCGCGATGAAACATTGATGCTACGCTACTGGGAAAACAAACGTCCGCAGATAGAACGTATGCAGGTAGAGTTGCGCCACCTGGTAGCCAGTAAACAGGAAATATCTTCCATGTTGCTGAATACCCGGAATTCACTACTCACCAAGCATAACCGGGTGAAGGTATTATTAAACGGCGAACAAAAATTCCCCGCTGTCTTAGATGCATTGCGTAAAGCACAGCATCATATCCATATTGAGTATTACATTTTCGCGGTAGATAGTGTAGGCCTTGCTGTGCTGGAGGTATTAATTGAAAGACTACAGGCCGGTGTGGAAGTACGCTTTATCTATGATGACATGGGTTGCGATCATATGAGCAAGATCGCTAAACCGCTTGAACAGTATGGCGCAGAAGTATATGCCTTTGCTCCCGTGTTGCTGGATTTTTATCTGAATGCGAACTACCGCAATCACCGCAAGATCATTGTAATAGATGGTCAGGTTGGTTTTACCGGTGGCATTAATATGGATGAGCGCTATATCAACAATGGCCGTAATGAAGTATTCTGGCGGGATACGCATCTGCAGCTGGAAGGCGATGTAATAAACCAGTTGCAGCTACAGTTTATGATGAGCTACCGTTACTGCAGCAAGAAAACATTTCCTTTCGCCTACCCATATTTTCAAAGGGCTAGTTTTGAAGATGAGTGTTTTGTGGATATTGTTTCCAGCGGTCCCGACTCTCCGTGGCCCATGGCTATGCAAACTATATTGATGGCCATCAATGTGGCCCGCCGACGCATCCGTATCAGCAATCCCTACTTTATCCCCAATGAACAATTGCTAACAGCTTTGCAAATGGCTGCACAAGCTGGTAAAGATGTAGAACTGCTGATCCCCAAACGGGGCGACTCCTTCTTTGTACAGCACGCAGCACAATCATTCATCAAGCCCATGCTGGATGCCGGTGTAAAAGTATACTTCTATGAAAAAGGATTTATCCACGCCAAAACAATGATCATCGACGATAACCTGGCTATTGTAGGCACTGTAAACCTGGACAACCGCAGCTTTTACCTGAACTTTGAAATTGCTGTTATTTTGTACGACCGTTCTGTAGTACGCGATCTCGATAAGGCTTTTGAAAACGACCTGGAAGACGCCACACTGATCACCCGCCGCTCCTGGAGGAACCGCTCGCTGGGAGAGAAATTTATAGACGCGGTGTGCAGATTGCTCACTCCTTTATTATGATGGATCTTCCTCAAGATCTTCGTGCCGGTCTCCTCCCAGACTGTAGAAATTATTCTCTTCATCTTCTTCCCCAATCTCCTCGTTTTCGTTATCCAGCTCTGCTCCTGGTACATCCAGGTTCTCTTCTCCGTCCGGTACATTTTTGCTTTCCTTCAACTCGTTATTTAACCGGGCGGAACGGGTGAAGTTTTCCACGTCCAGGTCTTCCTGCTCGCCGCGGTTCATAATATCTTCGCTCGCGGGATAAGTAGGATAACCAGGGAAAGTCTTCTCCCTTTTTTCTTCCTGCTCTTCCATACTCGGTGGTTTTGGCAGATCTTTCTTTTCCGGTTTTGGATGCTTGTCTTTCATACCCATTTTTTAAAAGTTACCGAAAATGTTATGCCAAATCGGGGGCTATTCCGCCGGTATCATTTTTAGGCATACCGGCATAGATACTTCAATAGTTGTTCCTGTTGGTTTGAGAGCGCCCGTAGTAATATTACGTTTGAACACTACAATATTATCACTGTCCTGGTTAGCCACCAGCAAAAAGTGGCCCGAAGGGTCAATCATAAAATTACGGGGCGTTTTACCGCCGGCCGCCTGCTGCCCTTTGCGCTGCAATTTTCCGCTACGTTGATCAATGGCATAATATACAATGTTGTTTAATGTGCCCCGGTTAGAAACATACAGGAATTTCCCATCCGGAGAAATGTGGATATCTGCTCCGGATATCACGCCTTTGAAGGCCTCCGGCACAGTAGATATATTTTGGATGGGCGTAAGCCTGCCGGTATCATATTTAAACATCGTCACTTTTCCATCCAGCTCATGTATTAGATAAGCCCATTTGCCTTTGGGGTGAAAAATGATATGACGTGGCCCCGATCCGGGTGGCAGCGGCGCATAGGAAGGATTGGCCTCCTGCAGCAGCAGTGCTGAATTAGGATCATATTTATAGATACCCACCTTATCAATGCCAAGGTCAGGCACATACAGGAACTGATGATCCGGCGAAAATTCCACACAATGCACATGTGGCTGTTCTTGTCTCTTTTTGTTTACGCTGGAACCGGTATGTTGTATGGTTTGGAGTGGCGCGCCTACTTTCCCATCTGGCTGCACCGGTAATACGGAGAGACTGCCGCCGGCGTAATTGCCTACCAGCACATGGCTGCCATTTTCATCGGTATTAATATAACAAGGGCCATCCCCGCCAGAGGGTTGTTTATTCAGAAATTGCAGTTGCCCGGTACTTGCGTCAAAAGTAAAAGCGCTCACGCTGCCAGTTCTCTCTGCGCCTACTTCATTCACGGAATACACATGTTTTTTATCGGGCGCTATTGCCAGGTAAGATGGGTTATCCACACCCGTAGCAGTACTTATGTGTTTTACCTCGCCAGTTTCAGCATTAAAGGCATACACATAAATGCCCTCGCTGGTTTGTTTTGTATAGGTACCAATTAACAGATACTGATCAGACTTTTTTTCTGGCAAGGTTTGCGCACTAAGCAGCCATGGCAGGAGCAAGGCGCCGGCAATGAGGTATAGTTTACGCATAGATCATAACGTTTATAACAAATTAGGAAAAAAACAACAGTCTTCCTACGGTTATTTACGTTTGGTCTGATTAAAATTTAATTGAACTGCAACACCAGTGGAGTATAATCTTACTTCTCCAAAGCCCACCGCTTTTAAAGGTATTTTGGCATAAGGCTGTAATCCCAGCGACATATGACTATTTAGCGGGAACTGATAAGTAAAGGCCAGGTTAAGTATAGAGAAATAGTGACGATTCTCATTATTAATATATCGGTCACTTTCCCAGTAGTCATATTTATACTCATACTTTTCTTTCAGCATCAGGTAGCTGGATAAGCCGGCCGTTATACCCAATGTATACTTAGGGCTGTTCACAACAGCATAATTAATATTGAGGGGTATATCGAGTACATCACAGTTGGCGTCTATGTTTTTCACATAGCTCATAGGCGGGCTCCATTTTTTTGTTACCCCATAGTCAGAGCGGGTGCCGCCATAAGGTTTTATACTATATACCGCACCGGTTGTAAAAGACCACCGGTTATTAAGATGATAGCTTAACAACAGTCCCGCGTCTACGCCTATACGACCATATTGCATAGAAGGCGCTATGTTTAGCACCGGGCCAACCATCACTCCTATAGAAAATCCTTTACGTTGGGGAACAGTTTGTTTTGTTACTGATTTTTCTACTGATTCCTTTACCGGAATGTGACTGGCGCCATTCAGTTTTGTGGATACCTGCTTTTCCTTGGGCCGTATGTTGGCCAGTAGGTCCAATATATTATTATCTGCAGTATTATTATCCACAGCGTTTGCAGCAGCATTTCGTTTTTCCTGATAAGCCAGTACGGGTGAAGCAGCAGCTGGCGGATTATCATTTTTTACTACTGCGGGAGGCACAACAGTTTTGCCCTTAGCGGCGTTATTATTATTGTTATTTGTTGTAACCAATATTGGGGGTACGGATATTTTCCCTGCTGCTGTATTTTTGTTGTCTGAAGGTTTTATCTCCTGCTGGTTAGCTGGCCTGGTGTTATCGTCAGACAAAGCAGGGGTAGTAGTTTCCTTCTCCGGAGCGGCAGTTGCTTTTCCCCCGGAAGTAGCAGCCACGGTATCAGTTGCAGATGGCAGCGTAATCTGGGCAGATGTTTTACCATCTTCCTCAGGAATGTTTGCGGGTGACGTAGTATTGCGCCACCAGATAAAGGCGCCTGTACCCAGCAGTAATAATAATAGCGGCGCCATCCACCACCAGAAGGGCTTTCTTCTGCCGGTAGGTTCATTAAGCGCGTCAAGTTTCTTTTCCATTTTTTTCCAGGCATCCGGATCAAATGGAAAATCTTCCTCGCTCAATTTCTCACGAAACTTTTTATCAAACGCGTCACTCATTTCTCTTGTGACCTCTGAAGGTCTTTATGTTTTTATCGTACTATTATAGGTGATAGCCTTTTCTATTTTCTCCTTCAATATTTTTTTTGCCTTGAAGAGATTAGATTTAGAAGTCCCCTCAGAAATCCCCAATTGTTCTGCTATCTCCTGGTGCTGGAAACCCTCCATCACATATAGGTTAAAAACGGTACGGTACGCCGGTGGTAAAGATTGAACCAACACTAACAACTCATCATACGAGAGTTTGTCCATGGCGGTATCATCCATACCCAGGTCGTACACTTGTGTTATATCTTCAGTAAAAGAAATTCTTTTTTTGCTGCGTAGATGGTCGATGGCTGTATTTACCATGATCCTGGCCAGCCAGCTCTTGAAGGGACGATTCGTATCAAAGTCAGAGATGTGTTGAAATATTTTCAGAAACCCGTCATTTAAAATTTCTATAGCTTCTTCTTTATTCTGTGCATAACGCAAAGCAATACTCATGGCATATCCATAGAATTGCCGGTACAATAATTCCTGGCTGGTCCGGTTCCATTTCCGGCAGCCTTCGATGATATCGTTCAGTTCGTGCACGAAATATCTGTTACCTGATTTTTTCTACATCCTCCCAAAGTACACAACCCATTGTTCACGGAATGTAAAGATATTCGTTTTAGAGAATCAGGTATAGTATTTACGATATTTAATTATAAAGCGTTGCTTTGCTCCTCAGTTTTTGTGGAAAAAAGGTGACAATCCCGGAAAACGCATTTTAAAGCCCCGTAATTATAATCACTTCGTTTTTGATAACATTACCTTGGTCAATGGACGATCGTTCAAATATGAGGAGATAATGAGGTCAATATTTTTCTATTTAATAAATTGAAATTCAATTAATTAATGAAATTATGTCTTTTTTGATAATAAAAAAGGAGATGTTAGTTGAACATCTCCTTTTTTGCGTATCAAGTAAAAATATTTTTATCTGCCCATGTACACCATCAATATCTGAACATCACTTGGATTTACTCCGCTAATACGGCTAGCTTGTCCTAAAGTACGCGGACGAATTTTGTTAAACTTCTGCCGCGCCTCCGCACTCAGCGATACTAATTTGGTATAGTCAAAAGTATCGGGTATCACCAGGTCTTCCAGCTGACTCATTTTTTTCACCAGCTCATTTTCTTTTTCTATGTATACTTCGTATTTGATCTGGATCTCTGCTTGTTCTAATATCTCTGCTGAAAAATCTGATAAGGCATTCGCTACTTTGCTTACTGTATTTTTCATGGATAGAATATCTATTCCCGGGCGAAGTAATATTTGCCAGGCACGTTGACGTTGGGTAAGTACTGCAGAATTCATCTCCTGTAAAAAGTGATTGATATCCTCCGGATCGAGCGGCAACTCTTTCAGGATCGTTTTTACTTTTTCTACACCTTGTTCTTTCTGCCGTACTTTTTCCATTCTCTCCTGAGAGGCCAGACCCAACCGATAACTGTTTTCTGTCAACCGCAGATCTGCATTATCCTGGCGGAGCAATGTCCTGAACTCTGCCCGGGAGGTAAACATGCGATATGGTTCTTCCGTTCCTTTGTTAATGAGATCGTCTATAAGTACACCAATATATGCTTCACTCCTCTTCAAAATAAAAGGTGGTTGACCACTTGCTTTCAGATGCGCGTTCATACCAGCGATCAAACCCTGACAAGCAGCTTCCTCGTAACCGGTTGTACCATTGATCTGACCGGCAAAGAAAAGACCTTGCACCTGTTTTGTTTCCAGTGAAAACTGTAATTGGGTAGGTGGAAAATAATCGTACTCTATCGCATACCCGGGACGGAACATCCGGCAATTTTCAAAACCGGGTACTTTTTGCAATGCTTTGTATTGAACATCTTCCGGCAGGGATGTGGAAAAACCATTCACATATATTTCCACCGTGCTCCAACCTTCCGGTTCTACAAATAGCTGATGCCTTTCCCTTTCCGCAAAACGATTGATCTTGTCTTCGATGCTAGGGCAATACCTGGGTCCAACTCCCTGAATTCTGCCTTGGAACATTGGGGAACGATCGAACCCTGTCTTTAAAGTTTCGTGAACATCACTGCTGGTGTAAGTGATCCAGCAGCTTCTCTGTTGTGCAGGTTTTATCTTTTCCACATCCAGATAAGAAAAGCCAGTAACATCGTCATCGCCTTTTTGCTCTTCCATTTTGGAATAGTCTAAACTCCGGCCGTCAATCCGCGGTGGGGTACCTGTCTTTAAACGGTCACTTTCAAAACCAAGGGAAACTAACTGTTCGGTAATACCTGTAGCAGCCCGCTCTGCTACCCGGCCACCGCCAAACTGTTTATCACCTATGTGCATTACTCCATTCAGGAAAGTGCCATTGGTAAGTACAACTGCTTTGGCTTTTATTTCATGTCCAAGTCCAGTTACCACTCCATAGCATTGGCCATCTTTTACCAATAACCCCTTCACCATATCCTGGTAAAAATCCACATTGGAGGTTTGCTCTAATGCCTCTCTCCATTTCGCGGCAAACAACATCCGGTCATTTTGGGAACGGGGGCTCCACATTGCGGGTCCTTTGGAACGGTTCAGCATCCGGAATTGGATCATGGATTGATCACTAACAATACCGGAGTATCCACCTAATGCATCTATCTCCCGCACAATTTGCCCTTTTGCAATACCACCCATGGCAGGGTTACAACTCATTTGGGCAATTGTCTGCATATTCATGGTAACCAGTAATACCTTGGATCCCATGTTTGCGGCAGCGGCGGCGGCTTCGCAACCCGCATGACCCGCACCAACTACTATAACATCATAAGAAGGAAACATACTTTGTATATCTAAGAAGATGCAAAATTACATATAAAGCAGGGTAAGTGGGTCGTAAATATTTGAATGTTCCACGTGGAACATTGTGATAAGGGTATGGAATAAATGGGTTAAATGGGAGTCTCACCCTTAGGGTAATCTCTCGTTTGCCGCGATTAACCATTACCTCTTCCCAACCACAAAAGGATATAAAAGCTTCTTTTAGCAAGGATATGAACAGTCCGCTTAAAAAAAGGCGATGGTAATACTCCCATCAACCCTCCCAAACCACCGCCATCTTCGTATCCATGACTGAACAGGCGGGTACAAACCGGCAAAAATGCCCTCCAAGGACTAAGTTTCTTAGTAAGTAAATAGAGGAATCGGGGCCTATAGGTCCCTGTCCTTCGCATTAAAATTCTCTCTCCTCCCAGCTGGTCAATGATAGTAACAAGCAAGTTTTCACATATTCTGTATACAATGCACTTAGGAAGGAGGCAAGCAAAGTCATCTTTTCCCTAAAACTTCCTATACCTCACAAGGTTTTCTACTTACCTTAGGTCAGAGATGTTGATGCACCTCCCACCCCGTTGGCTGGGTTTTATCATATAACGGAACTCTATTAAGGACCTGTTGGCAAAATCTGCATATAAAATTATGCTACCGCAAGCTCTAAAGACCTGCTGGACATATGCAGCTTCCACATCCAGTGTCAAGCATGCATTGTGTTCCGGTACCTCTTGGCTGAAATATGAGTGTTTGAGAGTAGATACCTCATTGAATTAACATACCCTGACGTAAATACACGTCATACCTAACCCAATTAGGAACTAAAAATATGAGTATTTCAAGAGACAACCTGTTAGATTAAGTATGCTTGGAACAAATACAGGTCTTATCACGCATCCATGAAGACTAAAATTAAAGATTAGGTACATTTTGGAAGGTAAATACAGGTCTCCAATATCTCTTTGAAAGCATGAATATTGAAATAGTTCACTGGATGGGTTAAGCGTGCGTTCCAAATAAATGCACATCCTCCCATACCTCCTATGAGACTAAAACATGAACATTCGAGAGGGCGCATTCACTGGATTAAAGCGTACGGCTCAAATAAATACAAGTATTCCACTGCCCCTATCGAGAACTAAAACATGAACATTGAGAGTGGCATTTACGGGTTAAAGCATATGGTTGAAACAAATACGGGTATTCCCCTACCCCTGTGAGGATTAAAATATAAACATTGAGAGGATCGTTCACCGGATTAAAGCCCATGGCTGAGTACACGGGAGCTCCTTACGTACCTCCCATGATGACT
Organism: Chitinophaga agrisoli; assembly: GCF_008386695.1. Taxonomy (GTDB): domain Bacteria; phylum Bacteroidota; class Bacteroidia; order Chitinophagales; family Chitinophagaceae; genus Chitinophaga; species Chitinophaga agrisoli. The sequence goes on along the minus strand of NZ_VUOC01000001.1, from coordinate 807,039 downwards.
AAAATGTGAGTACCGGGGAACAGGCCAGCTGCTGGATTAAACGGTCTTCCAGGATAAGTGCAAGCCTCCCATTTCTCACAAAGACTGAAGATGAGTATTTGAGAGAAATTACCTTGAGATCGAACATGATCCTCTAAGACAGACGGAAGCTTCTCACAGCTGCAAGGAACTAAAATATGAATGTTTAATAGAGGCGCCCTTTCTCAAACCCTCGAAAATATGAACATTGGGGACCAATATACCCTCAGAACTATTCTACTCCCTGATCCTGTTTCTAAGGTGAGGACTGCTTTGGGTTAAGCTCTATCTACAAAGCTCCAATGCAACCGAACATATACCAGTATACCCGTTGGAAATGGGCCCTGCTATAAGACCCTGGACGAACACTACGGTATCACTGCACCAAGGATCAGATCTAATAAATATACATAGAGGTACAATGATACAGATCCCTGGAACCCCCTAGTCCTTGCCCGGAATTGATTCACCCAACCAATCGCTTCCGTAACACATCCCTACTCCTCCATAAGCTCCCACTGCGGTGAAAACAGGTATTGACTTTATATCCATCTCATGAGGCAGGATTATATTTTGCCCAGATACTCCCTTTCATAATCCTGTACGTATGCTTAGATTTGGTAAAAATCCTCCTACTTAGAGGCCCGAAATAAGGCATTCCTCGCCCTGAGAAATGCAATCACTAAGATCAATTAATCCATAACACGGACAAGTGGTGTAAGCGCTCTTGGAAAGATCCCATTGTCTGGCCCATTACTTATCAAGGGAATTTAGTTTCATTACGACACTAACCTCTATACTGCAAATGATCTTTGAAAAGGAAATGCAGACAGATGCCCCGGCCTATATAGGGTTCGCCAGGACCTAATTAATCCGCGACTTTGGAAAAGTCCGATTTTCACCCAGATTCGGCTTGCAGGTACAGTCGTGTACATCCTCAACATCAGAATAATACAACCAGCGGCATACCCTAAGTAGTAGAAAAAGAGTGGTGTCGGCCAGCGACCTATCAGGTAAATTATCTCCTGTTCTGTGGAAATCATACCTATATGTCAAAAAGGTGCAGCTATAAACATAGTGTTCCTGTCCAAAATACCAATGTTCCACGTGGAACATTCATGTGAAACTGGGTCACCTTTACATAATAAGTGGAGCTAACCACAAGCTTTGGGTCTCCGTAATCCTAAGCTAAGTGAAAGATTGATACAAGAACAGTGACAAACAAACATAATAATTACAAAAGACCACTCCCGTCAGAAATAAGTTGTGCCATCATCTCTTACAGCGAACAAATTGTTTCCGCTTACCAAAGTGAGTTTATGATTGTGTTTTGAAACCGCAAGTACGGCCCCAGGACTTTAAAAAGTTACTCCAAATAAAGACCGCACTAGAGAAAAATCGTCCAATGTCCAATCTATCCTCCCAAAAAATATCCTTTAAATAATTATAATTATTCACGCCAAATCATCCAGGAACCTTATAATCCGAAGTATAATCATCACGCCATGTCTTCTATCAACCATTAACACCATCCAAGTAACACTGGATCCATACCTGGTGGTCAATCAACGTCAGAAAAAGAGAAAAGACGCGTCCTCACAAAAAGCATTGAGGCAGACCAACCAGGAAGCAGTTCCCAAACCAGTTATCCGGAGAAAGAATCCCCAAAAATTTGCATCCCCTTCTACTATCCAGGTGTACAACCAGGTATCTTTCTCAACCAAATAAATACATTCCAAAGTAAAAACGAACCGAACAAAGTAGGAACTTCAGTGTTCCACCCTAAAAAAGTGTATCAAGTATCTAAGACCGGCGACTAACATCACCTTAAGGAACCAATGTCCAATGTTAGATTCCACAGGAGAAAAAGGACAACATATTGACTAACCACCATCGACACATTACCTGCCTCATCTACCAATCTTCTTGACCAGTGATGTTCCCCGGTTGCATAACATCATAACTTTGGGCGGCTCTCCAAATTATAGATTCATAATCCGCACACCTCATTTCTATCGCCTCATCCAAATTGAGGTCCAGGAACCGTCTCTATAAAACCTCCCCATAACTTTGTGAGAAAACCGCTGCCTCCACATAAGAAAAAAATAAACCAGGAACATGACGACATCCCGCTAACAATACGTAACCACAAAAAACATTTGAAAATCTCCCTTCTCAAATCAGATTAACCTCCGCTAAACACGCATTGAAATTTTTATTAAGAGAAAAGCACAAATATTATATCTCTGAAACTGCCAACCTTGAAGATTGAAGAAAAACAAACATCGCCGCTAAACTAAATTCAGGGATTAACAAACACATCTGCACCGCGCAGACATTTTATAAAAATGCAGCAATTAATACAATCCACTAAATATCCAGGGTTAATCAACACAATTAAAATCCAGTTATCACCTTTCCGGCATCTTAAAGAATCTGAACACTTAACTCCCAAAATACTCCGCCAAACACTCATCCTCCTTCTTTCTCATCAAAGCCGCATCATCTTTCGACTTGTCCTTATACCCACACAAATGCAGAGCCCCATGAAAAATCACCCGGTGCAATTCCTGTTCTTCACTCACCTTAAACTTAGCTGCATTTTCCCTCACCCTGTCAATGCTAATGTAGATCTCCCCCATCGTCTCATCTTCCACTTCGCTCAACTCAAAAGTGATGATGTCCGTATACGTATCATGCTGCAAAAACTGCTGATTCATCTCCAGCAGATAGGCATCACTGCAAAAAACATATTGCAGACCACGCAGCTGCTGTCCCTCCCGTTCAAATATACTTTTCAGAAATACTTTCAGCCTGGTCTTCTGTTTAATGCTCACGCTAACCTCTAACGGTGTAAAATGTATTGCCATATCCTTTTCAAAACGGATGTAAAAGTAAAGTGAAATTTCCTATTCCGGACTCCGCGTTTTTTGACGATTGAGTTTCACAAGGTACCTTTGTGTATTCCAATTATAAACGACTTTGTGAAATGAGTAAAGGTCCGATTAAATTATCATCTCTGGCTATTGGTAAAAGTGCAGTCATCACTTCCTTTGAAAAAGATGATCTCCATATCAAATTAATGGAAATGGGTTGCGTTCCCGGTGAAACCGTGAAAATAGAAAAAGTGGCCCCACTGGGAGATCCTATCTCCATTATGGTAGCCGGCTATAATTTATCGCTCCGCAAAACTGAAGCAGACTTTATCTGGGTGGAAGAAATTTAACACAACAATTTTCCCATTGCCCTTCTTTAAAAGCGCATCAATAAATTCTTACTTAAGTGTACCGCAGACTTTGTTTGGGGTAAGTCTCTCAGATATGGGTTAAACTCTTCTGCGCTTCTCCCCGCGCACCATATTGCTCCTGCCCCACTAACTCCAGTACCGTTTCCTGAAACTTGTCATGGAAGGCCCGGTTATCCTGAAACCAGGTGCAAAAATAAATACCGTCAAATCTCTTCATCCTGGCGCCTTCTTCCTGCAGCGATTTGAACCTGGTACTAAGTCCACTGATAGTCATGTGAGGACTGCCGGATTTAACTTTCACGACATCCCCCACTTTAAATTTAGCTTTCATATTATAGAGATTTTTCCGGGGATCAGTTATAGTAAACTTACGAGTAACCAAACCTTTTTAGATTCAGGTGCGAGGCATATCTTTTTTCCACATATTCAAATTTATGTTCCACGTGGAAAGCGCTCTAGAATACGTTGTATCATATAAGCCCACATACCCACGTCCTATAATGCATTCTCAAGGCCTTCCTGCGGAAAGGCCTTGAGAATCGGCTATATGGTATAAGCCTGTAGGCCACTACGAGGGTTATGCGGTCAACGCATTCTCAGCGCCTTCCCTGGGAAGCCCTTTAGAATCATCCGCATAGTACAAGGCCCCGAGCATGCGCCGTATAACGCATGCTCAGGGCCTTGGTTTGCTAAAATTTTGCTAAATATAAATAATCAATACAATATATTGATTAACAATAGATTATAATCCATATTGGGCACTAATTTCCAACATCCGCTCTATCGGCTTCTTGGCCGCAATCCTCAGCTGCTCATCCATGGTGATCTCAGGCTCTTCATATTCCATACACAGGTACAGCTTTTCTAAAGTATTGAGTTTCATATGCGGACAATCATTGCAAGCACAGGCATTGTTGGGCGGAGCAGGAATAAAGGTCTTACCAGGGTTCTCTTTTTCCATCTGATGCAGGATACCTGTTTCAGTTACCACAATATACTCCTGGGCATCATCCCGCTGCGTAAACTTCAGCAAACCGGTCGTAGAGCCTATATAATCCGCTATCTCCAGCACCGCCGCCTCACACTCCGGGTGGGCTATTACCTTGGCCTGCGGGTGCCTTACTTTCAAACGGGTGATCTTTTCCAGCGAGAATATTTCGTGCACCATACAGGCGCCATTCCAGAGCACCATGTCCCTACCCGTTTTTTTGATCAGATAGGTGCCTAAATTCCGGTCAGGGGCAAAAATGATAGGTTGTCCCTTCGGAACACTTTCGATGATTTTTTCGGCATTAGAAGACGTACAAATGATATCGCTGAGCGCTTTGATACCTGCGGAGCAGTTTATGTACGAAATAACCAGGTGATCCGGGTATTTCTCCTTAAACTTCCGGAACAGCTCCGGCGGTGCGCTATCCGCCAGCGAGCAGCCGGCTTTCAGGTCCGGCAATAGCACCTTTTTCTGCGGGCTCAGGATCTTGGCGGTTTCTGCCATAAAATGCACGCCGGCAAATACGATAATGTCAGCATCGGTTTTGGCGGCCTGCTGGCTAAGGCCCAGGCTATCCCCAATGTAGTCTGCGACATCCTGGATATCCGGTTCCTGGTAATAATGCGCCAGTACAATTGCGTTCCGTTCCTTCTTCAATCTTTCGATCTCCGCAAACAGATCCAGGTTCACATTTACGGGCACATCCAAAAATCCATTCCGTTGCAAATTTTTTTTCGCTTCGGCTAGCTCCCTAATCATAATTATATATTTAGTTATTTATTTAAAAAAGAAAAACCCACTACTATTAGGGGGGTGAATATGTGGAAATCAAATTTTCCGGTCAGATACAAAGTTAGTTGTTATTCCTTTTTACTCGTCTATCCACATTAAATTAACAGGCTCTTTCCGCTCTGCTATTGGATTTTACCTGCTTCATCCACACCCGTGGATATCGTTTTCCGTGAACATCTTTTCAGGGGTGCCTATATTAAGAAAGTGTTAACAGCAGCCCCTAACTTTTCCCAAAAAGGGGCTTTTACCTCCCGGACAACTGCCAGGCACATTAACAAATTTAGTTTTACCTGTGAGTAACCAGCATTCTTCCCATGGTTTAGCCGGGTTATCCGCCGGTTTTACACAGTTTCTGTGGATAAATATACACTCAACAGTGAAATCCGGATGACCTGGTTTGCGCATTGTTGAAACTGCCTTTATACACATTTTTATGTGGATGAAGCGATATTTTCCAGCCAATTGTGGATAACCACCGGGTAAATCTCCAGCTGCCTGATCACGGCAGATGCTGGCTCATGGCCAGCTTCATAAAATGCACATTTATCCGCATAAAATGCATTAAAAAACGTTAAAATGTGGATAACCTGTGAATCAACCTAAAGGAAAGAAAGGTGGAAATAAGGCTGAAATCCTTTACTGTATTGAATTTGGGCCTAAAAAATACTGTTTTGCAGTTACAGTTATTTTATTCTATTTTTGCTTTCCCTAAAAATTTATACTATATAATATTATGTCAGTTATTCAGAAAATCAGGGACAAATATGCTGTAGTGATCGTCGTGGTCATCTGCGTAGCTATTGTAAGTTTCCTGCTGCAGGATGCCTTCTTTGGCAGAAATTCCCTATTCCGTCGTTCCACTACTGTAGGAGAAGTTAATGGTCAGGAACTAGACGTTGCAGAATACCAGCAACGTATTCAGTCTGAGGAAAATGGTATGCGTCAGCAGATGCCTAATGGTACTGTTGATGAACAAACCCGCCAGTACATCCGCGAAAGGGTATGGAACCAATTCCTGAATGAGCAGATCATGCAGGTACAGTATGATAAACTGGGCATAAATGTTACCGAAGCAGAAGTAAAGGATCTGATCTTTGGTAAAAATCCTCATCCTATTGTTGTTCAACAATTCACCAACCCGCAAACGGGCCAGTATGATCCTACCATGGTACAGCAGATCGCTCAGAACATTGGTCAGGACCAAACCGGCAGAATGCGCCAGGAGGTACTGAAGATAGAAGACGCTATCACCAAATCCCAGCTGCAGGAAAAATATGTGACCCTGGTAAAACAGGCCGTGTATTATCCCAAGTGGCTGGCCGCACAACAGCAGCAGGATAATAGCCAGAGCGCTACGGTATCTTATATAAATATACCGTACTCCAATATTCCTGATTCTACTATTAAGGTAACTGACAACGAACTGAGTGCATATATTAATGAACACAAGTCATTATTTAAAACAGAGGAAGCCCGCCAGGTAGCCTATGTTTCTTTTGATGCCTTGCCTTCTGCCGCAGATACCGCCGCTGCCCTCCAGCAACTGGCGGAACTGAAAGCGGAAATGGATACCACAGATGATATCGAAGGGTTCGTTAACCGCAACTCCGAGATTAAATACTACGATGGATACGTATCTAAAACTGCACTGATGGTGCCGCAGAAAGATACGATCGCTAACCTGCCGGTAGGTACTATCTATGGTCCTTACGTAGATAATAATATGCTGGTGCTGGCAAAGATGATCGATCGTAAAACAATGCCGGACAGCGTTAAGGTGCGTCATATATTAGTAAGCACACAACAAGGCCTGCCAGACTCTATCGCACACAAACGTGCAGACAGCATTAAGAATGCTATCCAGGGCGGCGCTGATTTCAAAGCGCTGGTGGCCCAGTATTCTGATGATCCGGGTAGTAAGAACACCGGCGGCGAATATGATATCACTCCCGCTACGCCTTTTGTAAAAGAATTTAAAGATTTCGCTTTTGACCAGCCTAAGGGTAAACTGGATGTTGTAAAGACCCAGTTTGGTTATCATATTATAGAAGTGATGGACCAGAAGAATTTTGGTCCTGCGCTGAAAGTAGCCTACCTGAGCAAACCGGTTGACGCCAGCAAAGAAACAGACAGCAAAGCTTATGCTGCTGCCAGTGAATTTGCCGGTCAGAACCATGACCAGAAAACCTTTGACAAGACCATACAGGAAAAAGGATATAACAAACGCCTGGCAGATAACCTGCGCCCTATGGATTTTGTGATCACCGGTATCGGACAGGCACGCGACCTGGTTCGCTGGGCATATGACGCCAAGAAAGGAGACGTGAGCAACGTATTTACTTTTGAAGATAGATATGTAGTAGGCGTATTAACAGGCATCCGCCAGGAAGGTACCGCTACCGTAGATCAGGTAAGGCCCCAGGTAGAAGCAGAAGTGAAGAAAAAGAAGAAAGCTACACAGCTGATCGAGAAACTGAACAATCCTGCCAGCATAGATGCTGCCGCTAAAAATGCGAACCAGCCAGTGCTGAAAGCAGAGAATGTTACCTTTGGTACGCCGTTTATTCCTTCACTGGGCTTTGAGCCTAAAGTAGTAGGCGCCGCCTTTAATAAAAGCTGGGGCACTGCTAAATCATCTTCCCCTATCGAAGGTACTGCAGGCGTATACGTGATCAAGGTTGATAGCTACCAGCCTACCGGCGCACCGGTACAGGAACTGAGTGTGCAGCGTAGCGCCTATGAGCAGAATATAAAAGGTATGCTTGACCAGCAACTGTTTGAAGTACTGAAAAAACAGAGCAGCGTAAAAGATAACCGTGGTAAATTCTTTTAATTGATTAATTAGCAAGTTATTATAACAAAAAAGCCCTCCGCATGCGGAGGGCTTTTTTGTTTACCCCGCCGCTGGCAGGGCACAGGCGCGACTGGCGAATATTCCGTAAATTTGTATGCGGAAAAAGGAGTTAATATGGACGAGATTGTTAATAAAGTAGCGCAAAGTGCGCTCACTACGCTGGATCTGGAAGACTATTATCCCAAAGAAGAGGTGGTAGTATTTGATATAAAGGATCACCTGTTCATGGGGTTGATACTAAAGGAAAAAGATTTCCGTGCAGCTATGCAAGACCTTGATTGGGAGTTATACCGTAATAAGAATGTAGCCATCACATGTACGGCAGATGCGGTTGTTCCCATGTGGGCCTATATGCTGATCATGACCTACCTGGAGCCGGTAGTGCACTACGCAGCATTTGGAGATGCAGATTTTGTATTTAAGACCTTGTTCCTCCAGAACCTGGGCAAGATCGATACGGCAGAATATGTGGATAAACGGATCGTGATCAAAGGTTGTGGAGATAAAGGCGCCGGCGAAGCGGCCTATGTAGAGATCACCCGTTTGCTACGGCCGGTTGTTAAGAGCATTATGTATGGAGAGCCCTGCTCTACTGTTCCCATCTATAAGAAAAAATAAGCTCAACTGTTTCGCGGATGCGTAATACCCAATATATACCCGCTTACCTGGTAAGCCTGCTGGTAGTAATTTGTTTGCTACAAGCCTGCAATGGCTGTAACACTAACAAAACACCGGCTTCGCCGGCAGCTGACACAACTACTACGCAGATACCAACACCTAATGCCAACGATACCCTGAGAAACTGGGCAGAACAGCGGTTGATACAATGGAAAGGATGGATAGACAGCAGTATGATGGGCAGATCTGCAACAGATAGTTTGGTGCGTACAAATGTGGATACCATTGCTGCATTGGATACCATTACGATGGAAGCTGACCGCTTTGAGGAATATAAACCATTCTTTGTTTACAGTCCCGATAGCACACAGGTAGTGGACATGGTAAGCTACAATACTATCATACACAAGGGACGGGACGGCAAAATAGCGCTCGAAGGAGGTGACCCGGATATGGAGGTGGCTCTCGTCAATGTACAAACGAAGAAAAGGGAACGTATCTTATTTGTTGGTACAACCACCATGATCATAGAGGCGGTGTGGATAAACAATCACACTATACTTATAGCTGGTGGTATCTATGATGAGCACGACCAGCTGCATCCAGTGATCTGGAAATATGACACAGAGCAAAGACTACTGGAGAACTGGGAAAACGAAGATCTCTAAAACCATCCCCTCTTCTTAAATAAAAAGATCATAATTATCAGTATCACCACCATAATGCTAATGGTAACGAAATAGCCGTTGGGCGAATGCAGTTCCGGCATATTATCGAAGTTCATACCATAAATGCCCGCAATTACAGTAAGTGGGGCCATCAGCGTGGTTACCACGGCCAGCACCTTCATCACCTCATTCATTTTAAGATTCAGCTGTGTATGGTATTGCTCCTGCAGGTTAATTACCATATCGCGGTAGTTTTCCGTAAGATCACTACAATGCACAATATGGTCAAACACATCCTTAAAGTATTTGGTGTTATGTTCATTGAGCAGGTCACTTTCACTTCTCAGGAATCCGTTCACTAATTCCCGTACCGGCGAAATAGCGCGGCGGAACAGTAACAGCTCCCGGCGCAACAGGTTAATACGGGCAAGGGTACGGTTATTGGCCTCATGTTGTACCACGTCTTCCATCAGCTCTATACGCTCGCCCAGTTTATCGAGCACTACGAAGTAACTGTCTATGATCACATCCAGCAGGGCATAACATAGGTAATCCGCGCCGGCGCTACGGATGCGGGATCCGTTGAACCGCAGCTTGTCCCTGATGGGATCAAATACATCCCGCTTTATATCTTCCTGGAAGGAGATCACGAAATTCTTTCCCAGCACAATACTAACCTGCTCCTGTTCTATGGTGCAAGCCGTTGGGTTAAAGTAGATCATAGGCAGCACGCAGAACAGCTGTTCTCCCATCTCATCCATCTTGGCACGCTGCCCAACATTCAGGATATCGTCCTCTATCAGGTAATGAACGCCATAGCGGGTACAGATGGCGTGCACCTCTTCCTTACGGATACCATCAATATTGATCCAGCTGGTGCCGGGCGTTTCCAGGTAATGGAAGGCCTGCTCTACATGCTGCACTACCACCTCTTCCGCATGGTCCGGTGAATTATCAAATACGGTGATCTTAACAACTTCCGCCGGTTTACGGGATGACATGCCGGTAACCGGGTTGTAGTTCATGATGCGTTGCTTCTTTGGTTTGAAGGGATTCAACGCATGTGGGATGGGCAGTATTCGTTTGGCCATAACTGGTGATCAATTATGTAAAATTGCAATCCTTTTCTCTTTTTTTCAGGGTTTAAATTAAGTTAAAGTTACGGTAACCCGGGCATAACATTGGACCCCTACCTTGAACTAAAATATATTCTGTCAAACATGTTTACTGTCAATCTTAGAAAAACCCTGCCCGGTATGGGCCTCGCAGCAGGCATGCTGTTCTTATCCTGCGGCAAAGACGACAACGGTGGCGGCAATCCACCTCCCAATGAACAAATTGAATTGAAAAACCAATCTGTTACACCTGCCTTCCTCAAAAAGCTAACCGGTTTTGAAAGCCTGGAAGTATTCTCCCTTATCAGCAGTGAAGACAAGTTGTCACAAAGCCCGGAGTATACCTTTGGCGGCTCTGCTGATGGCTCCGGTCTGTTGAAACAAGGGGATAACTACGTAATGCTGGTGAACCAGGAAGACAATTATTCCGTATCCCGCGTTACGCTGGACAAAACCTTTAAACCGGTAAAAGGGGAATACCTGCTGAATTCCGATGGCGGTCAATGGCGCTTATGTTCCGCCACCATGGCCACACCGGCAGAGCATGGTTTTGGACCGCTGTATCTTACCTGTGGCGAAAGCAATGTAGAAGGTAATGTGCATGGTCTGGATCCGCTGGCCGCTGTGGGTAACCCTTCCGTTGGGCATGAGCTCAAAGCCCTGGGATACCGCAGCGCGGAAAATGCGGTACCGCTGCCCAAAGGAACTTATGCCGGTAAAACGGTGATCCTTATTGGAGAAGACGCAGAAGATGCATCCGGCGGACAAGTGTTCCTGTACATGAGCAACACGGTGGGCGATCTGCAGAATGGCCAGCAGTACCTGCTGCGCCGTAAAGATGGCAATCAGCGTGAAGTGGATATGAAAGTGGGGTCTACTTATGATGTTGAATTTGTGACCTACGATAAAACCCTCACGGGCCAGCAGGTAGCAGATATGACAGACCCGCTGAAGGCCATTAAGTTTGGCCGTGTAGAAGATATAGACTATCGCAAGGGCAACGCTGCCAATGGCCGTGAAACCTATTTCACCGTTACCGGTCAGGCAACTACCGGTGTTAATGCAGACGCCTCCCGCACAAAATTTGGCCGCGTGTACCGCCTGCGGCTTAATGAGAACGATCCTTTAACTGGTAAGCTGGAAGTGATACTGGATGGGGACGACGACAACGGCCCGGCCAATAAATTCCAGAACCCGGATAATATCTGCGTAACGGAAAACTATGTGTATATCCAGGAAGATTCTAACCAATACGGCACAGAAGACCATGACGCTTATATATACCAGTATACCATTGGCAACCAGCAGGTAAAGCCGGTGTTTGAGCTGGATCATCATCGTAATGATGCGGATAATAAATACGGTGGTAACGGTTCCAAATTTGGTTCATGGGAGTATGGCTCGCTGGTGGATATATCTGATATAATAGGTATTCCTAACACTTTTACTTTATGTATACAACCCCACACCTGGTTGAATGATAGCTTCAAGGGAGTGGATGGCGGCACCAAACGCCCTGATGAAAAGCAGGGTAGCGAGGTAGTGGTGATCAAAGGCCTGCCACGCTAAGGAGGGACAAGAAGGTGAAGCGTAAAAGTGGATACCGTCAATATATCAGGCATCCGCTTTTACGCTTCGTCTTTTACTGATAAAATCATATTATGCGCATAAGCATTATTCTTATAACTGTTACACTGATTGCCATACTGGCCTACAGCATTTTTGACCTACAGACAGACAGCACGGCGCCCAATGCCGCCGGCAGCTGGTATAAATTCCAGGCAGAAGAACTGGATCAGCGGGTAGAAGACCTTTGTACCGCTATAACTGAACATCAATCTACAGCGGCTTTGCAACAGGCTTTTTTTAAAGCAAGACTGGCGTATAAGCCACTGGAATTATTGAGCACCTACTATCTGCCCTATACTGATAAATTTATTAATGGCCCTAACCTCGCAGAGGTAGAGCCGGACGAAAAAGAAGTGATCGTACAGCCGGAAGGGTTCCAGGTGATAGAAGCATTACTTTTTCCCACGCTGTCTGCCGCGGATACCGCTGCGTTGCGGCGGGAAGTTTTGCGCCTGCGCAGTACCCTGCACCGGCTGGAATCCAAAGCCGCCAGCCAGTCCTTAACAGATGGGCAATTATTTGACGCCATGCGGCAGGAGTTGCTACGTATAGCCGCATTAGGCTTGAGTGGATTTGACTCGCCGGAAGCGCAGTACAGCCTTCCGGAAGCTGCCGCTGCTTTACACGGCGTAGAAACAGTTTGGCATTTTTATGCTCCCCGGGTGCAGCTCATCAACCCAGACCTGGCCAGTCATACGCAGCAGCTGATGAACAGCGCGCGTATGCAATTGGAGCACGCAACAGATTTTGATGCGTTTGACCGCTTACATTTTACCACGGCCTTTCTAAATCCATTGACAGTGAACCTCAAGTTGGCCAGGGAGGCGTTGGATATTCCTTATAAGGATATTCCGCACTTCCTGGATCCTGCGGCATCCAACGCTTTTGCCAAAGGTGCCTTTAACCCGGTATTCTATGCGCCCAATAAAGCGCAGTCCCTTACGCCGGCACAAATAGCATTGGGTAAGCGCCTGTTCTATGATCCGGTATTATCCTATAACGGACAGCGTTCTTGTGCTACCTGCCATAATCCGCAAAAAGCATTTGCGGATGGGTTAAAAACGCCTGCACCCATGGCGGGCGAAGCGTTGGTAACACGTAATACGCCCACGGTATTAAATGCGGCGCTGCAACCGGGACAGTTCTACGATCAGCGGGTAGCTTATCTGGAAGACCAGGTGAATATGGTGGTGCATAACAAAGCAGAAATGCATGGCAACCTGGAAGGCGCCGCAATAAAACTGCAACAGCAGGCAGATTACCGGCAGTTATTCCAGGTGGCATTCAGTAATGCACCCGGCGATATTAACAGTTACCGTATACAGCAGGCCATTGCTGCTTATATACGTTCACTGATAAGATTGAACAGCCCCTTTGATGCTTTTATGCGCGGTGATACCACGCAGCTATCTGTTGCGGCCAAAAGAGGCTTTAACCTTTTCATGGGTAAAGCCAAATGCGGTACCTGCCATTTTATGCCACTTTTTAACGGCGTGGCGCCGCCGGATTTTGCAAAGGCGGAAGCGGAGATTATAGGAGTACCGGCAGCGAAAGACAGAGCAGCCATAGATCCCGATAGCGGAAAATATATGGTGCAGCAGATACCCTTGTACCAGTATGCGTTTAAAACCCCTACCCTGCGCAATGTTGCGCTTACGGCCCCTTATATGCACAACGGCGTTTTTAATACCCTGGAAGAAGTGATCAACTTCTATAACAATGGCGGCGGCGCCGGTATGGGCATACAACTGGAAGGCCAGACACTTTCCACAGATTCCCTGCACCTCAGTCAAATGGAACAGCAGGATGTAATTGCGTTTATGCAATCGCTGACAGATACTTCTTCCCTACGATAATATTTGCCAGTCCTGCTGTAACCTGGCAGCAGGACTGATTTTACCTTCCCCGCATTGAGTAAAAAAATGCACATCTCCTACCGGTAATTCTCCCCCCGTTAAACCTTGCTATTATATGGCCTGGCAGTGTCATCTCTAACAGGAACCGTTTTTGTTAGCTTATTGGTAGAAGAAAAATGTGCGATCATGGAGCAAGCGCAACAAAACGAACATAAGGGAATTGATAGTAATCTTACTTCCGGCATCCACAGCAGTTATTGGATAGACTCGCTGCCGGCGTTGCAGTTTATGCCACTGGAGGGGTCTATTGAAACGGATGTAGTGATTGTAGGCGGCGGTATGGCCGGCATCAGTATCGCGTACCAGTTAACCCGCCAGGGGAAAAAAGTAGTAGTGATAGAAGACGGCGATATTGGTAGTGGCGAAACCGGGCGTACCACCGCGCACCTGGCCACCGCGCTGGATGACCGGTATTATGAGCTGGAACGCATTTTTGGAAAAGAGGGCGCCCGCTATGCCGCGGAAAGCCATCGGACTGCCATAGATATTATTGAACAAACAATACAATATGAGAGCATCTCGTGTGACTTTGAACGTGTTACGGGTTATTTATTCCTGCACCCGTCGGACCAGGAAGCATCTTTACAGAAAGAGTATGCGGCTGCCCGCGAAGCGGGACTGGATGTGGAGTTACTGGATGCTGCGCCCGGCCTGTCCCGGAGTGGGCGCTGCCTGGCGTTCGCCAACCAGGCGCAATTTCATCCGCTAAAATACCTGCACGGCCTCTGTCAGGCGATCACCGCAAACGGCGGACAACTATTCACGGCTACCAAAGCAGTGGAAATCGATCATACCGGTGTGGTAACAGACCAGGGATTCCGGGTGGATGCTGCCTTTGTGGTGGTGGCCACCAATACGCCGGTGAATGATAGATATGTGATGCACCTGAAACAGTTTGCCTACCGTACTTATGTGATAGGCGGGCTGGTTGCGAAGGATGCCATTCCACATGCTTTGTGGTGGGATACCGGCGATTTTAAGGCCAACGCCAATATACCTCCCTACCATTATGTACGGTTGCAATCCTACGATGAAACGCATGACCTGCTTATCTGCGGGGGAGAAGACCATGCTACCGGTCTGGCTTTTGCACAACACATAACGGATGAGGAACGCTACCGGCAGCTGGAATGCTGGGCGCGCGAAAAGTTTGATATAACGGAGATCATCTACCGCTGGTCAGGTCAGGTAATGGAGCCCATGGATTCGCTGGCTTACATAGGCCGTAACCCGGCAGACAAAGACAATGTATTTATTGTAACAGGCGATTCCGGCAACGGAATGACGCATGCTACCATTGCTTCTTTGTTGATACCGGACCTTATACAGGGGAATGTTAATAAGTGGAAAAAGATCTATGATCCGCAGCGGTTTAAATTCTTCCGCTCTGGCAAAACCTGGTTAAAGGAATTTGCCGGCGGGTTGTTCCGGTATATGCGGGAGTATCCTTACGATGCGGACGCGGTAGAGCTATCGTCTATAGGCCAGGGTGGGGGAAAGATCGTAGAGCTGGGAAATAGTAAATACGGCGTGCACCGCGATGAAGAGGATGATCTGCATGTAGTAGCAGCGGAATGTACACATCTGCATTGTATTGTACAATGGAATAACGATGAACAAAGCTGGGACTGCCCTTGCCATGGCAGCAGGTTTACTTATAAAGGAAAGGTGATTAACGGTCCGGCCAATAAGGACTTATTCTATTACCGGGAAAAGGCGCCGGAAACCTCTACCCGGATAGGTTCAAAATAACCACGTATTCATTCACAAAAAATAAAACGGATTGTTATGGAAAAGCAACTCAGCAACAAAAAAGTAGCCATACTGGTCGCTGATGGATTCGAAGAATCTGAATTCACAAAACCATTGGAAGCCCTCAGGGAAGCAGACGCACAGGTAGATGTTATATCACTGCATGATGGTAAAGTAAAAGCCTGGGCAGAAAAGAACTGGGGTGGGGAATATGATGTGGATAAGACGATAGACCAGGCCAACTCAAAAGATTATGATGCGCTGGTGTTACCCGGCGGTGTACTAAATCCTGACCAGTTACGCACAAATGCAGACGCCGTGGCATTTGTAGGCGGTTTCTTTGACGACAGCAAACCCATTGCTGCTATCTGCCACGGCCCATGGACGCTGATCGAGACCGGTGAACTGGCCGGTAGAACGGTGACCTCCTGGCCCAGTCTTAAAACTGACCTAACTAATGCTGGCGCTCAATGGGTGGATCAGGAAGTGGTGGTGGATAATGGATTGGTTACCAGCCGTAACCCGGGTGATCTGCCGGCCTTTTGTAAAAAAATGGTGGAGGAGATCGCAGAGGGGATACATGCTTAATGTTAATAAAAGCCCTACCCCTAAGAGAAGTCCACGGTCTGTAACAAACTATTATTGTTTACGGGCTGTGGACTATTATCTTGTTACTATTTCTTTTTGTATTTGATCTCTACGGGCGCCACGCCAGTGGTAATAATGCCCAGCTTACTGGCTGCTTTCTTTGAAAGGTCTATCACGCGCCCTTCTGCAAAAGGTCCGCGATCATTGATCTTTACATTAACGGCGCGGCCGTTGGCCAGGTTAATCACTTTTACTTTAGTGCCAAAAGGAAGGGTACGGTGGGCAGCCGTCATTTTAGATTGATGGAAGATCTCTCCGCTGGCGGTCTTGCGTCCTTCAAACTTGTCTGCATAATAAGAAGCTTTACCGCTTTCTGTGATGGTGCGGGCGCAGGAGCAAAGGCAGCTTATACAAACTGCCAATAGAAAGAAGTGACGTATGTACCGTTTAGTCAGCATGTAAAGGGTGTTTCACAAATATACTCCTTTCTTTATATGTTTTCCCGTCTAGAAGGGATATCCGATCGCAATATTGAGTATCAGGTTCTCCTTACGCCAATCGGGGTCGCCAAACCGGATATCCTTGATCACCCATCTTTCATCCTCCGGCAGCCAGGGTTTTCGTAGAGGGAAGGCAAGATCCAGGCGCACTACTACAATGGAAGCGTCTATACGCAAACCTACCCCCGCTCCTACTGCTATCTCCTTTAGGAAACGGCTGGTCTTGAAATCGCCGCCTATCCGGTTGCTATCTGATTTCTGCAGCCATATATTACCGGCGTCTACAAATACGGCGGCATTGATCACGCTGGCCAGGTGTACGCGCAGCTCTGAGTTAAATTCCAGTTTAATATCTCCGGCCTCATTGGCCAGGTAGCGGCTGGCGGTATCGCGATAAGAGCCGGGGCCCAACGTTCTGGCCCTGAAAGCGCGCAGGCTGCTGCTACCGCCGGTAAAGTATTGTTTTACAAAGGGCAGGGAACGGGAGTTGCCATAGGGCAAGCCATAACCGGCAAAAAAACGGTTCACCCAGGTCATGCCCTTGCTAAACTGCCAGTAGTGGCGCACATCGCCATCCAGGCGTACGTATTGCGCAAAAGGATTGCCGAAGATGGTCCTGCCGCTATCACCTTTTGGTACGATGAGGCCTGCCACATTTCCGGATACATCTACTCCACCCATAATAAAGAAGCTGTGCACACGGTTGGGCAGCTGGTTATTATAGGTAATGGTATAGTTGGCGCCCAGGATGAATTGTTTTTCTATGGCCCTGCGCTGTACCGGATCCACCTTCAGGATGCTGTCATATGCAAGGGTGGTGTTGGTGGGCCGTACATAGGTAATGGAAACAGGCGCCCAGTTGTGTTCCAGGAAGCGTGTTTGGCGCCAGAGATACTGGTACTGGAACGTATACGCATTCAGGTTATACAGGTTCTGCCGGCTATACAGTTCATAACTCAGGCTAATGCGGGTACGCGGTACGTAACGCGTGCGTATCCTGAATGTATTAAACGGCACCAGGAATCGTGGCAGCGTAACGGCTACCTCGCCTTTGAGGCTATAGGAGTTACCGCTTATTACGGACTGGCCGCCGCCTGCCTGCCATTCCATTCCGCCTGACAAAGAGATCTCCAGCATGTTGGCAGAGCGCAGCCAGTTACGGTTACGTTGTGTGACTTTTACTTCTGAGCCTACAAAGTTGTTGGACTTGGAGGTACCCCGCAGCTCTGCCTGCAAAGAGTATTGTGGATAAGGTGTGAGGTAGAAACTGGCATCCAGGCGGCCGGTATCTGAGATAACCCGCAGGTCAGCATCCCGGGCATATCTGCTGGCAAATCTGGCGGTATCCCTGCCGGGGCGGCGGCCGGTATCTGCCGCCAGGCGGTTTTCCTGCAAGGGTTGGCCGCTGTCATCCACTTCCACTGTATCCCGGGGAAAACGGATGCTACCAGTATCCCGCGGTGGGGATAGCCGAAGGCTGTCCTGCGTACGTGGCTGGCTGCTATCCTGCGTACGCCGTTGGCCGGTGCGGAAGCGGACCGTATCGCTGCGGTCACGGCCGCCAGTCCTGCTGCTATCGCGTGCAGTACGGAACTGGCCTTTTACGAATTTAAAAGTACCAAGGCCAATAAGCCGTTGCAGTGTTATTTCATGATTGCTTAAGCGGTACAGACTGTCCGGACGCAGGAATACGGAACGGCGGAACATGCGTGGTCTGAATTTCCTTTCCGGGTCTACCACGCCAAAGTTCCTGTAAAGCGTTACCTCGCCCCTCATACGGGCGGTAGTATCTGCATCCAGCGAGTAGGTAGGGTACAATGTAATACGGCGCATAAAATAAGGCCGCCGCGCCAGGGGAGAAATATCCCGCTTTACGGTAACATACATGTCCACTGTGCCGCCCTGTGTACTATCCACTTCCATCAGCAGATGATCCGCTGTAAAATAATAGTAGCCCTGTTCTTTCAACGCATTATGTATACGTTCCCGCTCTGCCTTAATGCTGTCCAGGCTATAAGGGGCGCCAATGATCAGCGAGCTTTTAGGGATCGTTTTTGTAAGAGCCTTGCCCAGCTGCGTGCTGTCTGCCTCAAATGTTACGCTCTTGATCGTATAACGGTGATTAGGCGTGGCGGTATAAATGGCGGAGGCTTTTTTCTTGCCTTTGTTTTTTATTTCGGAAACCACATCTGCCTGAAAATAGCCATTGTCTACCAGGTATTGTTGCAAAACCGTGCTGGTATAGTCCCGTTTTACCTGGCTTAATAACACCGGCGGCTCTCCCCATTTATTCCGCAGCAGGTGGTTAAGCCCTTTACCTTTGGGCTTATTGCCCAGGTTATATAGCCAGAGCCGTATAGGCATACCCAGAAATTTACGGTTGGTCTTTGGGCGTATATTCTTCTCCAGGCTTTCCTGTAAAGTGCCGTAGTCCTTTGGTTTCTTGCCATCCCATTTAACATCGGCGCCGGTGTACAGCCGGTCGTTTTCCGGTACGGTACGGGTAGTACTGCAGGCGCATAGCCACAAACCGGCAAAAAGAAGGATGATATGTGAGCTGGTAGGTCGCAATATTGTTAAGATTTCTTGGCGTTTTTCTTACGTAATCTCTCCGTGCGCTTCTCTTTCTTAGAGCGGCCCAGTATTTCGCGGAACTGATCGTAATCTATTACCAGCATAAAAGCGGCGCCGGTTTCCACTACCTGTCCTTCTACTACTGTTTCGTTGGTATTACGCTGGTATACCCGTACCCGGTAGCGGCCATCCCGTGTTAATTTATATTCCACAGAAATATCGCCCACCAGGGTACTGGTATTGCTGGTTTGCTGATCGCCTTCCAGCAATACGTTGGAGCCAACAGCTACTGTAAGGCGGTCGTTGAAGAGGTTTTTGGAAACGCCTACATTCAACACCGTACTTTCTTTAGCGCTGCCGGTGGAATAGTCTTCATTATTCTGCAGGTCAAAATTGATATCCACACCTTTGATCAGGTTACCGGCCAGGTTATTCATTTGCTGTGACAGGATCTTGCTCACACTCTTACGGGCTTCGCGGCCTACATCCACACCCTCGCCTTCTGTAGCGCCGGGATCATCCGGGATGAAGGAGTTCAGCACCAGCAGGCCCATTACCTGTTTGTTCAGCTCAGAAGGTATCTGGTTGATCTGTTTCAGACGGTTATACACACTGCCGCTAAAGGCATTACGCTCTGCCTCCGGCATATCCAGCATAAATGTGATGTCTGGTTTCATGAGATCGCCTTTGATCTGCATGTACACTTCAAAAGGCAGGCGCTGCCTGTAACGATTACGGTCTACGTCTGACATGTTGGACAGCTGGTCTGATACCAGGTCTGCGGCCGGCGCGTTTA
The DNA here is from genome assembly GCF_008386695.1 of Chitinophaga agrisoli. Lineage (GTDB taxonomy): Bacteria > Bacteroidota > Bacteroidia > Chitinophagales > Chitinophagaceae > Chitinophaga > Chitinophaga agrisoli. The sequence goes on along the minus strand of NZ_VUOC01000001.1, from coordinate 786,981 downwards.
CCGTGTATTTAGCGGTAATATCTAGGGTAGCGTCTGTAGCATCACCGTTAAAGGTAATGGCGCTACCCTTTTCTATAGCAAAGGAACGTTTGATCACTTCGTACAGTGACATCTGGTACTTACCCTCCTGGATCTCATAACGGCCGGTGAGGCTTAGCTTACTGCTGGCGTCCATAGTGGCATTCAGGGTGGCGGTGCCTTTAGCTTCTACATAGTCGCCATTCTGCTGGTCTATGATGATCTTGATGGTGGACTCTGGCGTGATCTCTGCATTACCGCTGAAGTTCAAACCTTTTAAACGGGGATTCTCAAAACGGGCGCTATCCTGTGCGGCCAGCATAGCAGAATCCACTGGCTGATCTTTATCCACAAAGACCATCACCCCTTCCCTGTTGGCTACGCCGGGGTTCTCTTCCGGTATGGTAACTGTTACGCTGGATTTATCGCGGAGCTTTACATAAGCGTCTATACGCGGCAGGTCCATATTGCCTCTTACACGGATGCGGCTATCCACAAAAGCAGGACCGTAGAACAGCTGGTCAGGGTTTTGCTGTTTACCCAGCACCATAAAATTATCCGCATTCACATCCAGGTTAAAGCGGTAGTTGGTAAAGTCTGTGGTGTTAATACGGCCATCCACTACCAGCTCATTTCCCAGGCTGTCTGCAATTACCAGTTTATTCATGGCTATGCCCCGTTCGTCCAGCACAATCTCTTCGTCTGGTAAGCTTAAAGGCGCGCCTACATAAGTAATGGTACCACCGGCATTATTAAAGTGCAGATTGCCGATCACTTTGGGTTTATCTGTAGTGCCGGTAATGGTAAACTTTCCATTAGCATCGCCATGCATACGGGTTACGTTGCCAAAAGTGAATGGCTCCAGGGAAGCCATGCTGAGTTTATTAAGGTTTACTGTGGCATTGATGGTGCTATCATAGGTAGCCTGTACCTGCAGGTCATTATCATTACCCACCAGCCCTGCCTTTACCTGGTAGGTTTGCGGGGCGGGTGTTTCCAGGTTAGCGTCCAGCGTGCCCAGGCGGGTATTCCGGAAAGTAAGGCTATCTATTTTAAGGGTGCTGGATACTAATGGCGAAGCGCTGAGGTTACTGATATGGGCCTGGCCATTCAGCACGCCGGTAGCCAGCAAGGTATCTGCCGCCAGCAGGCCGGTGATGGTGGCCAGCTGAAAATCCTTTATATCTGTTTGCAGGGCCGGTATGCGGCTGCTGCTATCTGGCGTGGTCTGTAACTGGATGGATTGTGCCCGGTACGACAGTTTCAGGTTGGCGCTATCCGGGAGGCCATTGCGCAGGCGTACGAGGTTGTTCTCATCCACCGTCCAAGCCTGCTTATTGAGCAACAGGCCGGGTTTAAGGGCCAGCGTGATCACGGAATCCGGCAGGAACTGTACCAGCCCGCCTACTTTATATTTAGGGCGGCCTTGTACATCATCCAGGTTCAGGTCCCAATCCACTTTGCCGGAGCTGGCGCTTGCCAGCAGTGCTGTATGATAGAGCGGCGCCACCGGATGGCGCAGGGCAGCCAGGGATACCGCTGCTTTGAGGCTGGTATCCTGGATGCGGGCATCCAGCAGCAGGCTGTCTATATGCAGGGAGTCATAAGTTAATTTGGGCAGAGACGCATGCATTACCAGCAGGCTGCTGTCAGAATTAAGCCGGCCCTGGATAGCCAGGGGCTCATTCATACGTAGGGTGGGGAACATGGCCTGCAGGCTACGTGGCCAGCGCAGCGAGGCGGTCCATTGCAGTTGCTGATGCGCGGGTAATGTGATCAGGTGTGCGCTATCTACTGGCGTGAGCGGTTTGCCTATGAGGCCGCCGAAGGTAGCGCCCAACCGGGTATAATCCACGGTGCCATTGGCCATTATGGAGCCAAAGGGCCCGTTTAGCGTAAGGTACTGCTGGTCTTCCCAATGTGCCAGCAAGGCAACGGTATCTAATGGAAATACCTGACCGGCGGTGGCTATCTGCCAGCCGGTAAGATCTGCCTTGCCTTCCAGGCGGGTGGGCTGCAGGCTGCTGAAGTCTGCGGCCAGGGTGCCTTTTAGCTGCATTGGCTCACTGTACCAGTGCGTAGCAAAAAGATCGGCCTTATTCAGTACCAGGTTGGCCTGCAAAGGTTGTATAGTAGTATCCTGTATGTGGCCGTTAACGTCGAAACTGAGGTCCATGGCGGTATCCAGACTTTGGCCGGAGGCCTCAAAATCGCCCTGGCGGATGCCGGCCTTCATTTGCACATCGTGATACGTGTACCCATTATAGGTAGCCTCGTTAATGTGCGCCGCCGCGTTGGCGGCCATGGTGTTAATATCGTATCCTTTGCCTTCTGCTTCCAGGCGGCCGCTTATCCAGCCAATGGTCGTATCATACAACATACGGCCGGGGTGGAGATGAAAATACGGTATCAATACGCTGTAGGTGCTGTGCAGGCTGTCCGTGATATTCACCAGCCGGGCATGCATGACGGCATTGGCCATATCGCTTTTCAGCTGCACATCTGTTTGCATGTCTGCCATTCCCCCGGTAAAGGAGCCGGTTATTAACATTTGCTCCGGCAGGCGGGGCGTATCCGGCAGGATGCCTATGGGCAGCCAGGAGCGTAAAGGCTTATTGCCGCTCTGGATGGTAAAGGCAGGCAGGTTGGCGCGCAGGCTATCCGGGTTGGCGGCGTGGAAGACCTCCCCTTTTGTGGTGATCACGTTACCCACATTATCCCGGAAATAGAAGTCCTGGATCTCCAGGTGGGCCATGCTACCCTTTAATATAGCCGATAATGTTAGCTGTTTATCCCAAAGGGGCTGCATATTCTTATTGCTGCGGGCATCTGGTACAAAAGCCAGCCACTCGCCCAGCGCAATACGGGAAGAGTCTATGTTGGCCCTGATCTGCAGCTCATCCAGGCGGTCTGCCACGGTGGCCCAGGAGGGCACGGTAACGATGATCTGTTTACGGAGCAGGGATCTGTTCGTCTCCACCAGCATATCCTGCAGGGAAAGGCTTTGAGGTGTGAACATAAACGCCATGTGCGCGCGTTTTACCGCAAAGCCGGATTTATCCTGCATGCTCAGGTGATGCAGCAGCGCGCTCACGGTATCTGATCTGTAGCTGATATCGCTTACCCGGGTATTGAAACCTTTGATGAGCAGGTGGTTATAATCCGGATCGCCGCTGCCTGCACCGCGGGGCGCCGGAGCGGTATTATTATCATACTTAACGTTCAGCTGTTCCAATAAGGCCAGACCGGTATTTACCTGCCAGGTATTGGGCGTACTGTCTGCCGGTACCGGCGTGCTGGTGTCTTTTGGGGCAGACATGGTGAATACGCCCTGGGTTTGGCTTAGGTGGATATCGCCTATCTGTATATGGGTGGAATCCTGGTCGATATTGGCATTGTTGATCTCAAACTTTCCTACCCGCCAGGCGGTGGAAATGCCCATATCCTGACTTTCGTACCAGAATGTGCTGTGCTGTACCTGCATTTTTTTGAGCAGCAGATGGAAAGGCGCCGCGGCAGTATCTGCAACAGAGGGCGGCGGAGCGGCTGCCGCGGTGGCTTTGGGCCGGTAGGCCTGCCGGAAGAAACCAGTGAGGCCATCCAGGGTAATACCCCGGAACGCATACACGCCGTCGTTTACCAGCAGGTCGTCCGGGTCTATTGTCAATGTTTTCCAGTGCAGCACGGCGCTCATACCTCCCGGCTCATCTATATAACTTACATGCACCTGGCGCAGGGCCACATCCTTGATATGGAACTGCATGGTGGTGCCTGTTTCCGGGGCGATTGTATCCGGCGTAGCGTCCGGACTGATGAAGGCGTCTGCAATGAACTGGAAATTGAAAACGCTGTCATGCTCATGCCGGTAGGCATTTACCAGCAGGGTATCCCATTCCAGTTTGTTGATACGCAGCTCATTATTGAGCAGGGAAAGCAGGTTGTAACGCACTTTAAGGGAGCCGGTGTAGAAGAGGGCCTGTTGCGCGGTATCTGATACGTATACATTCCGCAGCTCGAGGTATTGCCAGCCCCTGGCCCGCAGATAACCTATTTTTACGTTGGTATGCAGTTTATTACGGAGGTACTGTTCCCCCTGCCGGCGAAGATAATCCTGTACGGGCGCCAGCTGTAACAACAATACAGCCATAACGGGCAGTAACAGGATTCCTATTACGATCCATAAAAGCCACCGCCACCAGGGCCGGCCGTGATGTTTGTCTTCTGAGGTTGCGGGTACCGTCACTATGAAAAATTGCTATAGTAATTTACTGAAAATAAGCACTTTGCTACATTCTAACATCAAAAGAATTGTAGCAAATTCTGTACCTACCCAATATGTAGCGCTGACGGGGAGTTTTTTAAGCGGGCATGGGCGGCTTACAGCACAGGGGTATTGCGCTGGTTAAACCACTGGATATAATACTCCAGTTTTTCACGCTTCTGTTCATCCTGATTAAAGGCTTCGAGTATCACCTTATCCTCTGGCAGTATGTATTTGCGGAGATTATACAAGCTAAGTTCATAGATATCGCCGGTGAGGATATTGATCACTTTTTTGCGGATAACAGGAGGGGGCGTATTCTTAAATGTTAGTGCACCCGGCTGGGGCAGCGGTGTGGCTATGAGCCCCCCGATCTCGTACAGGCAATAATACCCGATCTCCTTTATCCTGTTTAAACCATTGTCCCTTATATACACACTGTTGCCATCAGAAAAGCCCCAATAATCCTTCACTTTGCGCTCCTGGCCGGTACTGTCCACCACACGCAGCTCATTCCTGCTGGCCAGCAGGTAGATCTGGGCGGCAGAGCTCCGGTTCTTTAATACCAGGTTACCGGTTATGGAAGGATTATCCTGCTGGAACTCCTGGAAGTTCTTATAAACGCCTTTTTTATAATGATGGGTATTAAAAATAAAACCGGGAGTGGCGGCAATGATGGTAGTATCCTGCGCATGTACAGGAATCAGCGAACAGAAAAGATTGGAAAGTAGCAATAACAGTAACCCGCGACACATGGATTAAAATTAATAACTAATTCCCGAAACTGCGGGCTGAATAGCCGAAATGGCTGTTTGTGCCTGCTGATGAGGGGTTTATGTCCCTGATGATGTGCTAATGTGCTGATATGCTAATGTGCTGACGTGACCAGGGGAGGCAACAACAACTGGTTATCTTTAAAAACCGCAGCTAGTCTTTTCCCGATAGTAGTGTGGATAACCTGTGTAGGCGGGCCCTGGGTATTGGTGAGCAGGGTGCCGGCCCATACGACCTGGCCCTCCGCTTCCGTAAGCACCATCCCGAACTCCAGCACAAGGCGGTGGATAACGCCATCATCAAAATGTACAGTGGAATTGCCACCCGGCGTGCCGGTGTAATAAGGGCCGGTTGGCAGCCGGTATAATTTTTTCAGCCGGGCATCCTGCGGCGTGATCCGCAGCAGCGCGTCATATGGATGGGCGGTGATGGCTTTTTTCAGGTTGGCGTTGATATCCACTTTCCGTGGATCGCCCAGGAATGCAAAATTGCAATGCATATTTACTTTGCGCAGTCTGGACCGGATGGCCATGGCCATATTCTCAATATCATAGCGGGCGGCTACATCTCCTTCTCCGGTGATAAGCAGGGTATGATAAGTTTTCTGGGCATCGTTAGGATGGCTGGTAACCAGCAGTACGTTCTTTTTGGAGGCAGTGCAGGAGAGGAAGCAGATGGCTGATATGGCATATAGAACGGGTATAGCTCTCATCATAGGCGTAAAAAGGATACGCCTATAAAATTAGTATTTCCCCCGGTATAACAGGAAACAAAAAGGGCCGGGTAAAAACCCAGCCCGGCTGAAGGTTACAACAAAATCTAAACCTGCTTATGAGAAAACTTTAAGAAAGTTATCAGATAGCCATTGCTTGTAAGGAATGATCCCTGCTTTCCAGCTGCGAAGCACCCATCAGGAACTCGTCCACTTTCCGTGCGCACTCTCTGCCTTCGCTGATGGCCCATACCACCAGGGATTGGCCACGGCGCATATCGCCGGCGGCAAATACCTTAGGGATAGAGGTCTGGTAAGCTTTTTCAGTGGCTTTTACATTGCCACGATCATCTTTTTCCACACCCAGATCATCGAGCATGCCCTGGTGCTGCGGGTGTACAAAACCCATTGCCAGCAGGGCCAGCTCGCAGGGAACTTCCCTTTCTGAGCCTGGAACTTCTTTGAATCCGCCCGGTCTGCCATCATGGCCCAGCGCCCATTGCAGGTCTACCAGTTTCAGGCCTTTCAGGTTACCGTTACCATCGCCCACAAACTCTTTGGTGGCAATGGCCCATTGACGTTGCGCGCCTTCTTCATGAGAAGAGGAAGTTTTGAGCACCATGGGATAGGTAGGCCAGGGCATATACTGTGTACGCTCTCCGGGAGGTTTGGGCAACAGTTCCAGCTGTGTAACGCTGGCAGCGCCATGACGGTTGGAGGTACCCACACAGTCTGAGCCGGTATCACCACCACCAATCACTACTACATTCTTGCTACTGGCCCATATATCTGTACCGCCTACAGGACGGTTAATCACTCTTTTGTTCTGTTGCTTCAGGAAATCCATCGCAAAATGAACGCCATTTAACTCGCGGCCGGGAATATTCAGGTCACGGGGAATGGTGGAGCCGCCTGCCAATACGATCGCATTGTATTCGCGCAGCAGATCGTTCACACTAACATTCACGCCTACGTTTGCATTGCATTGGAATACAACGCCTTCTTCTTCCATCAGCTTAATACGGCGATCGATCACCCATTTTTCCAGCTTGAAATCCGGGATACCATAACGTAACAGTCCGCCGGGGAGATCGTCCCTTTCGAATACGGTTACCAGGTGGCCTGCATAGTTCAGTTGTGCCGCGGCAGCCAGTCCTGCGGGACCGGAGCCTATTACGGCTATCTTTTTACCGGTACGTACGCGGGGCACTTTGGCCTGTACCAGTCCTTTATCAAAAGCGATCTCTATGATGTGGCGCTCTATTTCTTCGATAGCTACCGGGGGCTGGTTAATACCCAGCACACAGGCGCTTTCGCAGGGGGCCGGACAGATACGGCCGGTAAATTCCGGGAAGTTGTTGGTGCTGGTCAGGATCTCGTATGCTTCCTGCCAATCCTTTTGATATACTGCATCGTTAAACTCCGGGATCACATTGCCCAGCGGGCATCCGCTATGGCAGAAGGGCACGCCGCAGTTCATACAGCGGGCAGCCTGCTGGTTGAGCGTGGGCTCGCTGAAGCGTTCTACGAACTCATTATAGTGCTGCGTTCTTTGCTTTGGGTCTGTTTTGCCCGGCATTTCGCGCGTAAATTCCAGGAATCCTGTTGGTTTACCCATCTCTCTGTTCTTTTAATGTTTAAATAACAAGGCTTTATTCAAGGTCAGGACTTGGTTGCTTTCTGACCTTCTGACCGTCCGATCTTCAGCACCGCCTTGTATTCTTTCGGGAACACCTTTACAAAATGACGTAACTGATTTTCCCAGTCCTTTAATATAAACTTGGCCACTGTACTATTCGTGTATGCATGATGTTTGGTGATAAGGTCATGCAGCTGGGCTACATCTTCCTGATCCAGGGGATCGAGGTCGATCATGTCCTTATTACAACGGCCTGCGAACACGCCTTTTACATCATATACATAAGCAATACCACCGCTCATGCCTGCGCCAAAGTTGCGGCCGGTCTCGCCCAGGATCACTGCCCTGCCGCCGGTCATGTATTCGCAACCGTGATCGCCGGTACCTTCTGTTACTACGGTAGCGCCGGAGTTACGTACGCAGAAGCGTTCACCAGCTTTACCGCGGATATATGCCTCACCGGAAGTAGCGCCGTACAGGGCTACGTTACCCGCAATGATGTTCTCCTCTGCCTTGAAGCCTGCTTCTGCGGAGGGGTACACGATGATCTTGGCGCCGGAGAGGCCTTTACCAAAGTAGTCATTGGCCTCGCCTTCCAGTTCCAGCGTAACGCCTTTGGTATTGAAGGCGCCAAAGCTCTGACCAGCAGACCCCATGAACTTGAAGTGGATGGTATCCTCCGGTAATCCTTCGCTTTTGTAGCGTTTGGAGATCTCGTTGCTGAGGATAGTGCCTATAGTACGGTCTGTATTTCTTACGTTGAACTGCTGGAAAACCCGGGTCTTTTTGTCCAGCGCGGGCTGTGCGGCTTTCAGCAGCTGCCAGTCCAGCACTTCGGAGATACCGTGGTCCTGCTCTTCCTGTTTGTACAGGCCAACTTCCGGACCGGCGGGCTCTTTATATAATACGGGTGACAGATCCAGGTGTTTGAATTTCCAGTGGTCTACGCCTTCCCTGATCTGCAGGTTCTCTACCTGGCCTACCATTTCATTGATGGTACGGAAGCCCAGGTCTGCCATGATCTCGCGAAGCTCTTCTACCAGGAATTTGAACAGGTTCACCACGTGATCAGGATTGCCGGAGAAGCGTTTACGCAGCTCAGGATCCTGGGTGGCCACGCCTACGGGGCAGGTGTTCACATGGCATTTACGCATCATGATACAACCTTCTACCACCAGGGCGGCAGTAGCCACGCCCCATTCTTCCGCACCCAGCAGGGTAGCGATAGCGATATCACGGCCGGTCTTTAACTGACCATCTGTTTGTACGGTTACCCTGCTGCGCAGTTTGTTCCGCACCAGTGTCTGATGGGTTTCTGCCAGGCCCAGTTCCCAGGGCAGGCCCGCATGTTTAACGGAGCTGATGGGAGAAGCGCCGGTACCGCCGTCATGACCGGAGATGAGCACTACGTCTGCATGGGCTTTAGCCACACCGGCAGCAATGGTGCCTACGCCTGCTTTAGATACCAGCTTAACGTTGATACGGGCGGCGCGGTTAGCATTCTTCAGGTCAAAGATCAGCTGGGCAAGGTCTTCGATGGAATAGATATCGTGGTGTGGCGGCGGAGAGATCAAACCTACGCCAGGCGTAGCATGACGTACTTTCGCGATCCATTCATCCACTTTATGGCCGGGCAGCTGGCCGCCTTCACCGGGCTTGGCGCCCTGGGCCATCTTTATCTGTAATTCATCCGCATTAGTAAGGTAGTAGCTGGTAACCCCAAAGCGCGCACTGGCCACCTGCTTAATGGCGGAGCGCATGCTATCGCCGTTGGGCAGGTGTTCGTAGCGCAGCTCATCCTCTCCCCCTTCGCCGGTATTGCTTTTAGCGCCTATACGGTTCATCGCAATTGCCAGGGTGGAATGGGCTTCGTGGGAAATAGAGCCAAAGCTCATAGCGCCGGAAGCAAAACGTTTCAGGATCACTTCTGCTGCTTCTACCTCTTCAATGGGCACGGAAGGCCGTGTACGTTTGAAGGAGAAAAGGCTGCGCAGGGTGGCTGCTTTTTCGCTCTGGTCGTTTACCGCTTTAGAGTATTTTTTGAAAGTGCTGTAATCGCCCAAACGGGTGGCGTATTGCAGCAGGTGAATAGTAGTAGGATTGAACAGGTGGAACTCGCCTTTACGTTTCCACTGGTAGATACCACCTGTGGTGAGGCGTTGTACCGGCGTTTCCTTACGGCCATAACCCATCCAGTGTTTGGCCAGGGTTTCGCGGGCTATTTCATCCAGGCCCAGGCCCTGTATGCGGGACACGGCGCCGGTGAAATATTTATCTACTACCTGTTGGTTAATACCTAATATCTCGAAGATCTGGGCGCCCTGGTAAGATTGCAGGGTGGAGATACCCATTTTAGAGAACACTTTCAGCAGGCCTTCACATACGGCTTTGATATAGTTCTTCTTCAGCTTATCTGTATCATAGTCCGTTTCCAGCTTGCCGTTCAACTTCATGTCGCGGATGGTGCTGAGCGCCAGGTAAGGGTTGATGGCGGTAGCGCCAAAACCCAGCAGGGCGGCATAGTGGTGCACTTCCCAAACGTCGCCAGCTTCTATGATAATGCCTACCTGGCCACGGTAACCCTTGCGGATGAGGTGGTGGTGAACGGCAGAAGCAGCCAGCAGGGACGGGATGGGTGCGTGCTCGGAATCAATCGCACGGTCAGAAAGGATGATCACTTCAAAACCATCTTCCACGGCATCTACCGCATAGCGGCAGAGGCGGGACAGGCCTTTTTCCAGGGAGCCGGGTTTACCGTCTGCCTTAAAATAGGTCTGCAAGGTTTTGGCCTGGAAGATACCGGTATCAATACTGCGGATCTTCTCCAGCTCGTGGTTATTTAATATAGGATGGTGCAGGGCCAGACCATGGCAGTGCAGCGGATCTTCATCCAGCAGGTTGCCATTGTTACCCACAAAAGTAGCCAGTGACATTACCAGTCTTTCGCGGATAGGATCGATGGGCGGGTTGGTTACCTGGGCAAACAGCTGTTTGAAGTAGCTGCTCAGGTGCTGGGGCTGATCGCTCAGCACAGCCAGGGGCACATCCGTACCCATGGAGCCAACCGGCTCTTTACCGTCGAGGGCCATGGGAGCGATGATCTGATCCAGGTCTTCTGTGCTATAGCCAAAAGCGCGCTGGTATTTAAAGATCTGCTCGTGCTCCAGGTGGGAGAAGGTTACGCGGGGCTCCGGCAACTCTTCCAGACGGATCTTATATTTATTAAGCCACTCCGCGTAAGGTTGCTGGGAGCAGATGGCCTGCTTCAGCTCCTCATCGCCAATGATGCGGCCCTGGTCCATGTCAACGATGAACATTTTACCAGGTTGCAGGCGGCCTTTTTCTTTTACATTCTTAGGATCGATGGGCAGTACGCCGGCTTCGGAAGCCATGATCACGCGATCGTCCTTGGTCACCACGTAGCGGCTGGGGCGCAGACCGTTACGGTCCAGGGTAGCGCCTATGATCTTACCATCTGTAAAGGAGATGGAAGCGGGACCATCCCAGGGCTCCATTAAGGAAGCGTGGTATTCGTAGAACGCTTTCTTTACGGGATCCATATCCTCGTTACCGTCCCATGCCTCGGGGATCATCATCATCATCACATGCGGCAGGGAGCGGCCGGTAAAGGTGAGCAGCTCTATAACGTTATCCAGGCTGGCGGAGTCTGACTGGCCTTCTTCTACCAGGGGCAGCAGCATATCCATTTCTTCTTTGGAGAAGAAGCGGGTAGCAAAATCCCTTTCGCCGGCGCGGAGCCAGTTAAGGTTGCCTTTCAGGGTGTTGATCTCCCCGTTATGCGCAATATAGCGGTACGGGTGGGCCAACCTCCAGCTGGGGAAGGTGTTGGTGGCAAAGCGGGAGTGGATCAGCGCAAAAGCGGATACCATTTTCTCGTCGCTCAGGTCAGGGTAGTAATGCCTAACCTGGTAAGTAGTCAGCTGGCCTTTGTAAACGATCGTTTTGTAGGAAAGGGAGCAGATGTAGAACAGCTGCTTTTCTTTGGGAACGGTGTTACGTACTGTTTTGGAAATATAATTACGGAGCACAAAGAGTTTGCGCTCAAAAGTTTCTGCATCTGCGATATGATAGGGGCAGGAGATGAAAACCTGTTCTATCTCCGGTTCAACGGAGAGGGCGCTTTCACCAATACCATCGGGGCGTACCGGTACTTTGCGGTAACCCAGAATTTCGAGGCCCAGCTTTTCCGCCGCTCGCTCGATGATCTCACGGCATTCTTCTCTCCAGCGGGGCTCTTTAGGAAAGAAAACCATACCTACGCCATACTTGCCAAATTCCGGGAGGGCGATCCCGATCTTTAGACACTCGTCATAGAAAAATTCATGCGGCATCTGGATAAGGATCCCGGCCCCGTCGCCGGTGGTGCGCTCACAACCGCAGGCTCCACGGTGTTCCATGTTTTCCAGCATCGTCAGGGCGTCTATGATGATCTGGTGTGATTTACGGCCCTTAATATGGGCGGTAAAACCAGTACCACAGGCATCATGCTCAAATTCCGGACGATACAGGCCTTCCTGTTTTCTCACTTGCATTCGTTTAAATTTTTGTACCAGGTACACTACGCCTTATGCGCTTAAGCAGCCGGGCGAGGTACCGTAATTATTCGGGAACGGTTTAAAGATACTAAAGGAATGCGGTATTTTTTATATAAACATTTGTTTATACCGAAAAATTTAGAAAAAATTAAAAATATGGTTTAGTTCATTGGAAGTTTGGAAAATTTTGGAGGAGCGGTGGAGGGAGGGGAATGCGGATGAGCAGATGTGTAAATGCGTGGATGTGCAGATGAGGGCGATTGGGAATTGGGAGGCGTCGTGGATTGCCCGATGGTCACGCCCGGATGTGGGGAGGCTATGAGGTGATAAGGGGCTATGCCGGCAGTGTTCCCCTGCGTGCTGCGCCTGCCGCGGGTGGCTGTTTTGCGGGTTGGCTGCAGGAGCCGCGCCAGCCAAGGCACGCCAGGGAACCCTGCCGGCAACGCAATATGCACGTAAGGCAGTAGGGGGCATTTCGTGGTAGGGAGTAACGTTTACATGCAGTTGCAGTAACCTTTCTATGCAGTCGCGATGCAATTACGGTAAAGGGTGAGGCCCTTGTTTGCCGGAACGATCCGGAGGGTTCTGCGCATTAGGGAAACAGGAATTCCGTTTTCCCGTTCACGATCTTCATGCGCAGGGGATCGCTGGCCAGGCTTTCCTGCTCCAGGCGGTCCAGGGCGGTGACGATGTATACGTAACTGCGGCCCTTTACGTAAGTCACATCTGTGAATTGCGGGTCTGGCTGCTGCGGTATGAGGCCCAGGATCTTGGTGGGATCATTGAGGTTGATGGCGGCGGCGGCGTCAAAACGGTACAGTACATATTGCTGGGTACGGCCGGAGGTATCATCGTCAGACCAGTAGAGCTGCAGGCCGTTGGCGCGTTCAAATGCATCGATAAAATAAGGGGATTTAGGCGCTTTTTGCTGCGGATCGAGCCAGGGCATCAGCGGCCGCAGGGCCGGGTAACGGTAGTAGTGATTATGCAGACTGTCTTCTATTCCCAGCGGGTTGCCCTCAAACGATTTGTTGCTGTAGAAGATGCTGCCCTGCACGGTGTTGAGGGTACGGGCTTCTTCTATCTGCCGGGGTAATTCCACAGGGTTGCGCCAGGCAGCATTGCTGTTGATCCGGTACACGCCATGGCCTATATACACATGGCGGCCGTAGCCATGCTGGGCCCACCAGTTAAGCAGTACTTCATAGTCTACCAGGCGGTGGCCACGCTCCCAGTAAAGCTGCGGCGCTACATAGTCTATCCAGCCGTTGCGCAGCCATTTGAGCACATCCGCAAAGAGATCATCATAGTTGGTTTGGCCGCCATGGGTGTAGGAACCTTCCGGATCCTGAGCGCGGTTACGCCATACGCCAAAAGGGCTTACGCCGAATTTTACCCAGGGCTTGGTAGCCTTAATGGCTACGCTCACCAGGTGGATAATGCTATCTACGTTCTGGCGGCGCCAGTCTTCCCTGCCCATGCCGCGCCCGTAAAGGCGGTAGGAGCTGTTATCCGGAAACTCCCTGTTGGGAATGCGGTAGGGGTAGAAATAATCGTCGAAATGCACCGCATCGATATCATAGCGCTTTACCACGTCTGTGACCACCTGGGTAACATACTGGCGCGCTTCCGGTACGCCGGGATCAAAGTATTTTGTATCACCATAGGTAACGAACCATTGAGGCTTAAGGCGGGTGATATGATCACCGGTTATACTGCTGCGGCCAACATTAAATACGGCGCGGTAGGGGTTAAACCAGGCATGGAACTCCATGCCGCGTTTATGCGCTTCTTCAATCATGAACGCCAGCGGATCGTAATAAGGCATGGGGGCACGGCCCTGGACGCCGGTCAGGTATGCTGACCAGGGCTCAAAAGCGGATGCGTAGAAGGCGTCGGCGGCGGGGCGGATCTGCACCACCACCGCGTTCATGCCGTTGCGTTGCAACCGGTCCAGTATGTTTATGAATTCCTCTTGTTGTGCTGCGGAGCTCAGTCCCCTGCGGGATGGCCAGTCTATATTCTCTACCGTTGCTATCCAAACAGCGCGCAGCTCCCTTTTTGGGGGTAACTGTGCGTGTACAGATGTTATCAAACCACAAAATGCTAATATACCGGCTGCTAAATGCTTCAGCTTCATCTACAATATGTTACCTGATTACTGCTAAAAGTGCGAAAATAGTAAAATGGGGCTTACGATAAGGGCAGACCCCGTTAAAATAATATCAGCGCCGCCGTTATGCCGGATCATCTGCTCATCATATTCACCCGAATAAATAAAACCATTTGAGTATTTTGTCTGCCTCAATTCCCGCGTTATGCTACACCATGCTTACTCATACAGGCTTCCGTTCCTGTTTATGCTCCTGCTGCTGATAGGCAGCCGAGGGCAGGCCCAATCCTCTGCCAATAAAACAAATGTTGCAGCTGCCGCAAAGCAGTTCCTGCAAACGCTGGATGCTAATGGCCGGCAGCAGGCCTCTTTTGACTGGACAGACGCCGAACGGTTTAACTGGAATTTTGTGCCGATGGCCCGTAAAGGATTGCCGTTAAAGGCTATGAATGAGCAGCAACGCAAAGCAGCCCTTGAGCTGTTGAAAACCTGTACCAGCGCAGAGGGTTATAGAAAAGCCACCTCTATTATGGCGATGGAAACCGTGTTAAAAGCGCTGGAAAACCGGGGGCCGGATGATCATTACCGGGATCCGATCAATTATTACTTCAGCATATTTGGAGAGCCGGGCCTGCAAAAGCCCTGGGGCTGGCGGGTAGAAGGGCATCATGTTTCCCTGAACTTTACCGCGGTGAATAACAGCCTGGTAGCCGGCACGCCGGCATTCTTTGGCTCTAACCCCGGTATAGTGCCTTCCGGACCGGAAAAGGGCAAGCAGATCCTGAAACAGGAAACCGAGCTGGCTTTTGAACTGCTCCACGCATTTGATAAAACACAGCTGGAACAGGTCATGATCGCCACTGATGCGCCCCGGGAGATCATCACCGGTAATAAACGCAAGGCTATGCTGCTGGACCCGCCGGGCCTGCCCTACAGCAAAATGAACAGCAGCCAGCAACAGTTATTAAAACACCTGGTGGCCGTATATGTGGATAACTATACCAAACTGATGGCAGATCTGCTGCTGAAAGAGATAAACGCTGCCGGCTGGGACAAGATGAGCTTTGCCTGGGCAGGGGCCAATGCCTGGGGCGGCGGGCATTATTACCGGATACAGAACCCCGCGATCTTGATAGAGTATGATAATACCCAAAATAACGGCAACCATGTGCATACGGTGCTAAGGGATCTGCAGCATGATTTTGGGGAGGATCTGCTGCAAAAGCATTACCAGACGGCGCATAACGGGAAATAGGCGGCTGAAACCCGCAATTTATCACCGGTATATGAACCGTGTGCGCTACTTTCTTCACCAGGCAGGCGTTCCCGGGCTCAGCATGCCTGAAACCCACGGTTTAACGGGAAATATATGGGTTGCACACGGGTGGCATATGGGTGTCATATGAGTGACACACGGATAATCTATACTTTTCTGCCCAGGTATTGATCATAATCCGGCAGGATCACTTCTGTTTCCTGGTGCATAAGTGGGGAGGTGAGCAGGAAATCTGCCGTAGTGCGGTTACAGGCCATGGGAATATTCCACACTGCGCAGAGGCGCAGCAGCGCTTTGATATCCGGATCATGGGGCAGGGCCTCCATGGGATCCCAGAAAAAGATGACCACATCTACCGCGCCTTCGGCAACCATGGCGCCTATCTGCTGATCGCCGCCCAGCGGGCCGCTCAGTAATTTGCGCACGGGCGCATCCAGGCGTTCTTCTACCAGGCGGCCGGTAGTGCCGGTGGCATAGAGCTCATGCCGCAATAGCACTGTTTTATTATACTGCGCCCAGTCCAGTAATTCTGTTTTCTTGTTATCGTGCGCTATCAGCGCTATGCGCTTGCGTGCGTTGAGCGTTTTGACGGTTTGCATACTGTATGATGTGTGGTCTAATGCCGGTCCTCTGTTCTCATCGTCCCCATGTCCCGGTCAAAAATATACAAACCGCCTTTATCTTCCCCTATGAGTTTTAGCTTATCGAGGATCTGACGGGCCATCTTTTCTTCTTCAATCTGCTCAGTTACATACCATTGCAAAAAGGTATGGGTGGTATAGTCTTTTTCCTGGAGACAGAGGTCTATGAGTTTGTTGATCTCTGTAGAAACGAGAATTTCGTGGGTGAGTACGTGCTCGAAAATGTCGTGGATATTGCGGAACTCGAGATCGGGCTGTTTGAGGGCCGGTACGATGCCGTGGCCGCCGCGGTCGTTGATGAAGTGGATGAGTTTGAGCATGTGCACCCTTTCCTCATCCGAATGGCGGTACAGGAACTGGGCGATGCCGTTGTAGCCCTGTACTTCTGCCCAGGAGGCCATGGCAAGGTAGTACTGGGAGGAGGCCGCTTCGAGCTCTACCTGCTCGTTAAGCGCCTGTGCGGTCTTGGTAGCTAACTTGTTATATAACATGGTAAAAAGGGTTTATATCATTGCACAAATGGAGTATTCTCTACGAATATAATCATTTGCCTATAAGGGTATTGTAAAAATCGATTGAATATCCTGTATTTCCGCAAACTAATCTCCCTGAAAGTTGCTAACTTTGCATAGTTAAACAAGGAAAAAAAATGATTAAAACAGGTAATCCCATCATCAGTATATACACGGAAATGACGCCGAACCCGGAAACAATGAAGTTTGTGGCCAACAAGCTCCTGTATCCCGGTAAGAGCATTGATTTCCCTGATGAGGCCAGTGCGAAGCCTTCTCCGCTGGCTATGGAACTGTTCAGCTTCCCCTTTATCAAAGGGGTGTTTATCATGGCCAATTTTATTACTCTCACCAAGACCGCGGATACGGATTGGATGGATGTGATCCCTTCCATTAAGGCATTCCTGAAGGAGTACCTGGAGGATAACCGTCCGGTGATCAATGAAGATGAGATTGTGGTGAAAGCCGTAGCCAGCAATGAAGTAAGCGCTGATGACAGTGACGTGGTAAAACGTATCAAAGAATTACTGGAGAACTATGTAAAGCCTGCCGTAGAAATGGACGGTGGCGCTATACAGTTCAAGGACTATAACGAAGGCATAGTGAAGCTGATGCTGCAGGGGTCCTGCTCCGGCTGCCCTTCTTCCATGATCACCCTGAAAGCAGGTATTGAAGGTATGATGAAGCGGATGATACCTGAAGTGAAGGAAGTTGTGGCGGAAGCAGAATAATAAGCCATAGTTGAGAAGAATGATAGTGTTAAAAGGAGCACAGTCTTAGTGACTGTGCTTTTTTATTGCATCTTTGCACCATGAATTTCGAGGCCATCTATCAAAGCCTGCTGGAAGGCATTCATGCCATGAGCTGGCTGGAGATCATTGCCGCCCTGTTTGGCGCCATCAGCGTTATCTGCAGCAAGCAAAACAGCATCTGGCTGTATCCTACCGGATTAGTAAGCACGGGCATATATGTATACCTGTTATCCCGGGAGCAGTTCCGCCTGTATGCGGAGGCTACCCTGAATGCCTATTATTTTATCATGAGCGTGTACGGCTGGTACCACTGGGCGCATAAGGATAAGCAACAACACACGCCGGAAGTGGGCTGGGCTACACCGCGCGACTGGGGTATCACCATTGGCATAGCGTTGCTGGGGTGGACTACTTTTTATGTGTTGCTGAAAAACTTTTCCAATTCCGATGTGCCGCTGATAGACGCGTTTGTATCCGCCACTGCCTGCGCCGGTATGTGGCTGCTGGCCAAACGTAAGATCGAGAACTGGCTGGTATTGAATGTATCCAACCTGGTAGCCATCCCCCTGTTGTTTCATAAACACCTGCTACCCACCGCATTGCTGACCATTTTCCTGTTCATTGTAGCGGTATTGGGGTATTTTAGCTGGAAGAAGATCTGGGAAGCCCATAATACAACATCGCATGCATAAGATAGTGGTTTTAGGGCCGGAGTCTACCGGTAAGAGCACCCTTAGTCAAAAACTGGCTACCCATTATAACACCGTATGGGCGCCGGAGTATGCCCGGGAATATATTGACGGCCTGCAACGGCCTTATGAACAGGAAGACCTGTTAACTATTGCTGAGGGGCAGCTAGCCCTGGAAGATGAAAGGGCAAAGGAGGCAAATGGGTTGCTGATCTGTGATACGGACCTGTATGTAATAAAAGTATGGAGCGAGCATAAGTATGGCGGCTGTGATCCGCGCATACTGGAGCAGATAGCGGCCCGCCGTTATGATCTTTACCTGCTTACGTATATAGATATCCCCTGGGAGGATGATCCGCAGCGGGAGTATCCGGACCCGCAGATGCGGGAATATTTTTACCAGATCTACCGTGATATTGTGGTGAATAGCGGCGTACCCTGGGCGGATATACGTGGCAGTTATGCGGAGCGGGAAGCTAAAGCCATTGCCGCTGTCGAAAAAGTGAAACAGGGCACTATTTATTAGCCACCAATGCCGCAATATCCGGATCGCCGGCGATGTTACGCATCTGCAGCAGGATCCGGCGCTGGCGCCAGACGGTGATGCGGGCGGCCGGATTTACGGTGTAACGTACCGGGTTAGGCAGGGCAGCCGTGATCATGGCGGCCTGCTCGCGGTTCAGGCTGGCGGCTGATTTATTGTAATAGGCTTGGGCAGCGGCTTCAAAACCAAATATGCCATCGCCGGTCTGTGCGATATTCATATACATTTCCAGGATACGGCGTTTGCCCCATAGCTTTTCTATCATAAAAGTAAAATACACTTCCAGCCCTTTCCGGATCCAGCTCCTACCCTGCCACAGGAATACGTTCTTGGCCACCTGCTGACTGATGGTGCTGGCGCCGCGGATCTTCTTGCTTTTCTGGTTATGCTTCATGGCCTTTTCGATGGATTTGAAGTCGAAACCATCATGATCCGGGAACAGCTGGTCCTCGCTGGCGATCACGGCCAGGCGTGCGTACTGTGAAATGTCCTCCGCATCTGCCCAGGTCTTATGGAAGTGTTTGTCCGTACCCCAAAGGCTAAACCAACTGGAAATCATTGTTAAAGTGATGGGTGGATTGACCCAGCGTAACAAAATCAGGTACACGAAATGCGCGATAAACAGTACTAACAGGATTTTTTTTAGTTTTCTCCAGGTTCTGGGTACTATACCTTTTAAATTCATCCAGGTGTATTTAGCGAAAATAGGGCGGAAAGTTATTAAAAATTTAGTTTAAGAAATGGTACTACCTTTGTTATGATAGGTAATTTATCATCATTTAATACGGGAGTGCATGCTATTACAATTACACCCGGATAATCCTAATCCGCGGCATGTGAAAACTATCGTGGAGTGCCTGCAGCGTGGCGGCATTATCATCTACCCAACAGATACCGTATATGGCATGGGCTGTGATATATCCCACCCCAAGGCCATAGAGCGCATTTGCCGCATTAAACAGATAGATCCTAAAAAGGCGCAGTTCTCCTTTATCTGTTATGATCTGAGCCATCTGGCGGATTATGCCAAGAGCGTGGATACGCCGGTTTTCCGTATGCTGAAGCGGGCGTTGCCGGGGCCTTATACGTTTATACTGCCGGCTAGTAAACAGGTGCCTAAAATGCTGAAAACCAAGAAAGATACGGTAGGGATCCGTGTGCCGGATAACAATATCTGCCGTACGATCGTAAAAGAGCTGGGCAACCCGGTAATGAGCACTTCGCTGCCTGTTGAGCATTACGTGGAGGAGTATACGGACCCGGAGATCATTTATGAGAAGTTTGGTAAATTAGTGGATATTGTAGTGGATGGCGGCATGGGCGGTATGACTTTTTCTACGGTGATAGATTTTACCGGGCCGGAGCCGGAAGTGATCAGGGAAGGTGCGGGAAGTGTGGAGTTGATAGGGTGAGATGATTGGTTATCATTGGAATAATGGATCTATAAAGACGAAAGACGATGAGGCAGATGAAACAGCTTATGTGGATAACAGCGCTGCTGTTATTGGCGGATAAAGCCGGGGCACAGTCCCTGCAACCCCGTTTGCGGGCGGATACAAGTGTAAAGGCGCCGTTGCCGGCTTACCTGCTTACGCCCGGCACAACGGGTAAAGTAGCGCCGGCGAGTTATTACCAGCAGTGTTTCGGTTTCTTTTGTAAACAGGAATGGATGCTGGAGAAACAAACAAAGGTGCCGGTGAAGGTGCGGTTAGGGAATTATGAGTATACGCAACGGTTGGAGGGGAAGTGATTAATGTGCGAATGTGCTGATATGCTAATGTGCTAATGTTAGTATGCTGATTTGTTAATGTGCTGATGATTAATGTTATATCCGCATTAATCATCAGCACATTAGCATATTTGGACATCAGCACATTATTTAATACCCATCTTTTTGGCTATCTCTGCGGGGATAGCTTTTTTATTGACCATAATGTTGGTGGTCTTGTAGGCAAAATAAGGCTCAGAGGCGAAGAAGTATCCGCTGCCCGGGTTATTAGTGCCCCAGGAGTTCTTTACACGGAAGTATTTATGGCCGTTCTGGTCTTTTGCCAGGCCAACGATGTGCATACCGTGATCGTCCTGTGTTTCGAAATCATCGAAAGCATGCTGGCGCACTTCCGGGGTGATGGTCTTTTCTGTGCCCGGCTCTATGAACAGGTTCTTTCTTTCTTCGGGGGTCAGTTCTGTCCAGTCTTTATCCGGTACTACGGCCAGGCCGTCGCCAAAGCTGAAGTATTTTTCGCTCACATCTGCTGCCCATGCTACAGTGTAGCCGGTGTTGATGGCGTTTTCCGCTATGCCGATCATATCTTCCAACGGTACATTGTATACTTTTTCCCAGGCCCAGTTATCCGGTACTTCCAATACAAACTGCTGATAATAAGGATGGTGGGTAAAGGAGGTAACGATCACATAATCATCCGCATTCAGGCCCAGCTCTTTGGCAAAGGTCTGCGGCGTGTAGGATTTGCCTTTATACTCAAATTTTTCCGGCGCGGGGCCCATGTAGCCATTCAGTACACCGTCAACCGCTTTCTGCCAGCTGGGGTTGATGGTCTTTTCGCTGTTGCCAACGGTTTTCACCATGCCTTCCAGCAGGCTTTCCATTTCTGCGTGGTTGTACATTTTGTCCTTGTTGCCGTCGTATACGGATTGGGGCACCATACCGTAGCTGCGCAGGCATAACAGATCATCCGGGAAGCCGCCGCCCTCGCCAAAATTGGCTTTACCGTGCATGCGTACATAATTAGCCGCCTTTAAGGGGTACATGGTGCGTACCACATACATTTCGCTGAGGTTAAGGCCCTGGCCTTTGCCCATGCGCAGCAGCTCTGATTCAAAAAAAGAAAGACCTGAAAAGGACCAGCAGGTGCCGGTCATGCCCTGGTTCTGTACATCAAAGGCATCCAGGTTCTTAATGGTGGTGAATTGGTAATGGCTGCCTTCTTTATTGGTGGTGTTTTGCGCCAGCACAGCGGTAGAAGATAAGAGTGCCGCGCCCACGATCCATTTTTTCATTCTGGTTAATATTTGTGGTTATAGTGGTAGTTTACTGCCTTGTTAATCAATGCATTTAATGACCTTACCGGGGAGGTAGACCTCTCCAATAGCCTGTATCCGGTTGTAACGGCAAATATGGGCAGCCGGTTGTAACTTAAAGCAGGTTGGTTGTATTAAACGCAGGTTTTTATGAACAGGGGCCAAAAATAAGGGAATGCAAGGAATAGCAACAATAAAAATGGGATGAGCGGGGCCTATGACTATGAACGGCTTTGCAGCTCGTTCTTCTCTGCCAGGGCGTTATATTGCTCCCGGGTGATAGCCCATCGCCAAAGCTGGTCGTTCTCTTTATCGGCAATCTCGCCAACGAACTGCATGCCTGACTTTTGCAGGATCTTTACGGAGGCGTTATATTCTTCTTCCGTGTGGGCCACTACTTTGTGTACGTACTGGTGACCAAAAGCAAAGCGGATCAGCGCTTCTGCCAGTTCTGTGCCGTACCCCTGCTCCCGGTAGTCAGCTGTGATCTCGTAACCTATTTCCACTACGCCGTTGGGGTCCGGGCGGTCTTTAAAGCCGCCGGCGCCTATGAGGCGTCTGTCTGCCCGGTGCACTACCAGGTAGAAGAACCAGCCCAGCATGGAAGGATCGTTGCGTAATTTATCATATGCTACCAGTACCATTTCGGGGTATTCTGTCCAATATTCGGGGATATCGATCCCTAACAGTTCGGCCAAAACATCTTTTCCCTGCAACAGCGCTTCGAAGTACTGCAGGGAACACGGTAATATCTGTAATCGTGATGTTTGGATCATGTTCGAAAACTAGTAAACGGATTTGGGAAATACAAGCATTACAATCAGCTAAATGCTAACAATTTAATACAGTACAATAGGAGTTCTTTGTGAAATAAAATACAAAGTAAAAATGACAATCCATAATAAATTTTTAGTACAAATTACAGGTGACAGATGCAGGCGGGTTGGGGTATCCGGCCTGCATCTGTAATTATCTACAGCATGAATATTTCAACGGTGTTAATGCGCTTCCAGCCAGTTCTTGCCGGCGCCTATCTCCACCTCTACCGGTACGGAAAGCGGGAGGGCATTGCGCATAGATTCGAGGATCAGCGGTTTGATGATATCGAGCTCTGAGCGGTGGGCGTCAAACACCAATTCATCATGTACCTGCAGCAGCATTTTTGATTTTACATTGTGCTCCTTAAAGGTTTTATGCACGGCTATCATGGCCAGTTTGATCATATCTGCCGCAGTACCCTGGATAGGCATGTTAATGGCGTTACGCTCTGCATAACCCCTCACCACCGCATTGGAAGAATTGATATCCTTGAGCCAGCGTTTGCGGCCTAAAAGGGTTTGCACATAACCGGTTTTCTGTGCAAAACGCATCTGCTTATCCATGTATTCCTTAATGGAGGGGTATTGTGCAAAGTAGTTGTCGATCAGTGTTTTGGCTTCAGAGCGGGCAATACCCAGGTTCTCGGAAAGGCCAAAGGCGCTTACGCCGTAGATGATACCGAAGTTTACGCTTTTGGCGTTGCGGCGCATATCGGAGGTCACTTCGCTCATCTCTACCCCATACACTTTGGCGGCGGTAGCGGCGTGAATATCCAGGCCTTGCTGGAAAGCTTCTATCATATGCACATCTTCGCTGATGGCGGCAATGATACGCAGCTCTATCTGGGAATAGTCCGCAGACACCAGCACAAAGTCCTCATTTCGCGGCACAAAAGCCTTACGTATTTCGCGGCCACGGTCTGTACGGATGGGGATATTCTGGAGGTTAGGATTATTGGAGCTTAAACGCCCGGTTACGGCCACGGCCTGGTTATAGGAAGTGTGTACGCGTTGGGTGCGTTTGTTGACCATTAGAGGCAACGCGTCCACATAAGTGGATTTGAGTTTGCTGAGCTCCCGGAATACCAGGATATCCTCTACAATCTGGTGTTTGTTGGAAAGTTTTGCCAGCACATCCTCGCCGGTGGCATACTGGCCGGTGCGTGTTTTCTTGGCTTTAGGATCCAGCTGCAGTTTTTCGAACAGCACCTCTCCCAGCTGCCGGGGCGATGCCAGGTTAAACCTTACGCCGGCCTGCTGGTATACGCTTTCCTCTGCGCGTTTGATCTCTGTTTCCAGTTCGCGGGAATAATCTGCCAGCGCCTGGGTATCCAGGGCAATGCCTTCGTATTCCATATCCGTAAGTACTTTCACCAGCGGGGTTTCCACATCGAAGAATACTTTTTCTACGGATTTATGCGTGAGCAGCGGCACAAATTTTTCTTTCAGCTGCAGGGTGATATCCGCATCTTCCGCGGCGTATTCTTTGATCTTTTCCAGTTCCACGTCCCGCATGTTGCCCTGGCCTTTACCTTTTTTGCCGATGAGGGTTTCTATGGATACCGGCTCATACTGCAGGTACTGGGCGCTTAGGAGATCCATGCTGCGGCGGCCTTCCGGCTCTATGAGGTAGTGAGCCAGCATGGTATCAAAGATGGCGCCTTTAATGTCTATGCCGTACCATTTGAGCACGATCATATCGTACTTAATATTCTGACCTACAAAGGTGATCTTTTCATTTTCGAAGAGGGGGCGGAATGTTTCCAGGATGGCTTTGGCCTCGTCCTGGTTGGCCGGCATGGGCACATACCAGGCTTCTGCCTTGCAGCAGGCAAAGCTCATACCCACCATTTCCACGGCATGCGCGTCTGTGCCGGTGGTCTCTGTATCAAAACAAAGCTCTGTTTGTTGTTGCAGCAGGGCAATCAGTTCCGCTCTTTTTTCCGGCGTATCTGCCAGGTGGTAGGTATGCGGTGTGTTCTCTATGTTCTTATCGGCAAGGAGTACGTTGATGCCTTCGTCTGCGGCCGGCGCTTCATCGCGCGCGGTGAGGCTCGCGGCGTCTTCCACGATATTGCCAAAGAGGTCTGTTTGCTGCACTTTGGCCGGCAGCGGTGCTTCCGCATTGGCGGCGGCAAAACCATCACCCAGGATCCTTTTGCCCAGGGATTTGAATTCGAGCTCTGTGAAGATCTCGCCCAGTTTTTCCTTATTGGGCGCTTTTATGCAAAAGTCTTCTTCGTGGAAAGTCACCGGTACATCGGTAATGATGGTGGCCAGTTGTTTGGACATGATCGCATCCTGTGCGCCGGCTTTGATCTTCTCTCCCATCTTACCGCCGATGGTATCCGCATTGGCCAGCACATTCTCCAGGGATTGGTATTGCGCCAGCAGTTTCATAGCGGTTTTCTCGCCTATGCCGGCAATACCGGGGATGTTATCCACCGCATCGCCCATAAGACCCAGTATGTCTATTACCTGGTGCACATCTGTGATCTGCCATTTAGCGCAGACCTCCTTAGGCCCCATGATCTCTTCTTTATTACCCTGGTAAGGGGGTTTGTAGATGAAGATATTTTCTTTTACCAGCTGTCCGTAGTCTTTATCCGGCGTTACCATGTATACGGTGTAACCGGCAGCTTCGGCCTGCCAGGCGAGCGTACCGATCACGTCATCCGCCTCATAACCATCCAGCTCTATTACCGGGATGTTAAAGCCTTCGATG
Source organism: Chitinophaga agrisoli (assembly GCF_008386695.1). Taxonomy (GTDB): domain Bacteria; phylum Bacteroidota; class Bacteroidia; order Chitinophagales; family Chitinophagaceae; genus Chitinophaga; species Chitinophaga agrisoli. The sequence goes on along the minus strand of NZ_VUOC01000001.1, from coordinate 761,909 downwards.
ATGCGCTTAATGTCTGGCAGTGCATCAATAAGGTCTTCCGGGGCTTCCTGGCGGTTAGCCTTATATTCAACAAAAGATGTGTGCCGTTCTGTGGGCGCCTCTGTATCGAAGGCCACTGCCATGTGGGTGGGCTTCTCTTTATTGATCAGGTCCAGCAGGGTATTGGTAAAACCAAACTGCGCGTTGGTATTACGGCCGCTGGTGGTTAAACGGGGGTTCCTGATCAGGGCATAATAGGCACGGTAAATAAGTGCCATGGCATCCAGTAAAAACAATTTCTTTTGCATGCGCTAAACCTACGTGAATTTGTGGAATGTGCAAAGTTAGGAGTTTAAAGTTTGAAAGTATGGGGGGCGTACGTAAGTTTGGAGCGGAATAGTCATAAACATGAAGAAATTATATCATTTATCTACCTGCAGCACCTGCAAAAAGATCATTGCAGACAGGGGTATCAAGGAGAAGGGATTTGTACTGCAGGACATTAAAACGGAAAAGATCACTCCGGCGCAGCTAAAGGAGATGCGGGACCTGGCGGGTAGTTATGAAGCGTTATTTAGCCGGCGCAGCCAGCAGTACCGGCCTATGGGCTTGCATGAAAAAACGCTGACGGAGGATGATTACCGGGACCTGATATTACAGGAGTATACTTTTCTGAAGCGGCCGGTGGCGATAGTAGGGGATAAAATATTTGTAGGGGCAGAGGTGAAGAACGTGTAGCTGCAAGCAGGTGGACGAGTGGATGCCGGAGACAATGTGTTAAGCAAACGCTGAAGCGATAGCCATGGGATAATTTGGAAACGTAATTGGCAATTGCTGAAGAAAAAGTGGCGCCGTTGGCCTGCGTAAATGCTATAGGAACGTTAAAATTCAGATGAGCGGCTGCAACGGCCCAGTCGGTAAAAACAACATGTGCAGATGAAATGCATTAATTATTGCATTCACATCTGCACATTTGTTTTTATCTGCAATCAGTTCATTAAAAACTTGTGTATCACATCTTTATACTGCTCCATATCCTGCTCATGCTGGAATGAGCGGAAGGAGAAGCTGGCGGCCGCTTCCAGGGCGCTGCGCAGGTCAAAACGCTCCTGCGGCAGGCTGTAGAAATAACCCTTTTCCATGAGGTATTCGCCCAGGTATACCTGTTCTGACTGGCCGGGCGTAGGCACCAGGATAGCTTTTTTATCCAGTTTCACCAGGTCCATCAGGGTGGTATAGCCGCTGCGGCTCAGCACCATACCGGAGGCCAGCATGGCTTCGTTCAGCTCCTGTGCATTGAGGTGGTTCACCTGCAGCACATTAGGGGCAATCTGCTCACGTTTGGGCGTACCGGGCTGTCCGCTGACGATCAATACTTTCAGGGGCAGCTCCTTTACCTGTTCCAGGATCAGCTTTTCCAGGTTAGAGCGTTGCGGCTCCGGGCCGGATATAAGTACCAGCAGATCATACAGTTGGGTAACGCCATCCTTCCGTTTAAAGCGGCTCAGGCAGCCAATGTAGGTGGTGTGCGGCGGTAATTGTGCCGGGTGGGCCAATATGCCGGACAGGTTATTATCATCCGCATAATCCGGCACCCAGCAGGCGTTATAGCGGCGGATATATTTATAATTCAGCCGTTGGAGGATGCGTTCCGTAACGCCGCCAAACGGCGTTTTGATCAATAACTGGTGGGAGATGAAGACACAGGGTATATCCGGGTGGTAGAGGCCAAAGCGGTTATCTGAAATAACTGCCTGAATACCATGTGTTTTTACCGTTTCCTTAAGCCATTGTTGTTCATACTTGATGCTGCGCAGGATCTTAGGGATCTGCTGTATGATCTTAATGCCAAAGAACCAGCCTTTTTGGGCGTATTGGATACGGTAGCCGGGAAGGGGTAGGATAGTGAGCTGGGGAAATTCCTGCTGTAATAATGCCGCGTGTTTACCTTCGGCTGCAATAACGACTTCGCAACCGGCGTTTAATAATTCGTAGATGAGCGGAATATCACGGGTAGCGTGTCCAAGGCCCCAGTCAAGCGGTACTACCAGTATTTTTTTTGATGCGTAGCTTGTGGACAAATAATTTAAAATTTTTTGCGAATTTAGCGTAAATTAGAGAAGGTGTATTGTTAAGAAAAGGTAAACTCTTATTCAGGCAGGATCATAATTCAACGAAGTATAGTATTTTATATGAAACAATTTAAATGGCTGTTGATCTTTTTTTTGTGCGGAAGTTTGGTATTGCAGGGTTGCAGTGTTTTTAAGAAGAACGATTGCGGTTGCCCAACGATGAACAAAAAACGGATGCATTAACCACAGGATGCATAATAACCGACACCTGTAGTAGTTAAAGAGACACCTTACCATTAGCGGGCACTTATACCTATCCGCTTATTGAAAACCCAGGTGAAAAAATTATAGGGAACGTCAAATTTAATCTCAATGAAACCTGTAGAAAGGGATTTACTGATCTTGCTACATGAAGAAAGGTATAATGAGCAACAGATCCAGTACGCTGTAAAACAGATCAGCGAAATGCTTACGGTGGTAGAAACCATGGATTACCTTTGCGCCGTAATGGAAGTAGTGGATTGCAACAAAAGCCGTGTTAGCAGCAAGCGCTCCATACTGGAAAAAGTATTCTCCAGGAAAACGCAGCGCCCATTTGAATTTGTAGTACACAAGAACTAATGATCTTGCTGATCTATGCCGCGTTGCCCCTCAAAACGAACAGGCGTACATCCCAACATCCAGGCCCTTCTTGAATTTGTAATGCATAGGAAAGTCAATGATGTTGCTGATCCCTGCCGCATATAACCAAAATCCAGCCGCTTCCTTTTTCTCTCTTTTAAAATCTTGTTGTAGGTTTGCCAGCAAATAAATAACTTATTGTAATGGCGGACTTTACACACCTGCAGGATTTTCTACAGCCCATTTCCAAAGCATATCTGAACGATGATCAGGAGTACGATGCCGCCCAGATAGGCGGTATAACGGACCTTTATGAAGAAGAGGGACAATTGCCGGACCTGGAAGCTGCAGATGTTATACTGCTGGGTGTAGGCGAAGAACGCGGTTATGGCCCCGGTAAAAAAGGCCCCAATGCACCGGATATTATCCGCAAAGAATTTTACAACCTCTATTACTGGCATAAAGATGTAAAGGTGGCCGATCTTGGTAACCTGCAGCAAGGCGTTAGCCTGGCAGATACCTACGCCGCGTTACGCACCGTACTGGCAGAACTGCTGCATGTGCACAAACCGGTGATCATCCTGGGTGGTTCTCATGACCTTACCTATGCACAATACCAGGCCTATGCCTCCCAGCAGTTTGTAGTAGAAGTGAGCGTGGCAGACGCGCTGATAGACCTGCAGGAAGAAAGCCCCATCCCCGCCACCGGCTTCCTGATGGATATGCTCACGGAGCAGCCCAATTATATCAAACACTATAATCATATCGGATTCCAGAGTTATTTTGTACATCCACGTATGTTAGAAACGCTGGATAAACTGCGTTTTGATTGCTATCGCCTGGGTAAGGTGCGGGAGAACCTGGAGGAATCAGAACCGGTATTGCGCAATTCAGATATGTTCAGCCTGGACATCAGCGTGATCAAACATACAGAAGCGCCGGCCAACCGCCTCTCTCCCAACGGTTTCAGCGGGGAAGAAGCCTGTGCCCTCTCCCGCTATGCAGGGATGAGCAGCCAGCTGAGCTCCTATGGTATTTATGGCTACCGTCCCGCGCAGGACAGGGATCAGCTTACAGCCCGCCAGATAGCGCAGATGCTGTGGTATTTTATTGATGGCCGCTCTGTAAGGAATAAAGAGGCGCTGCTGGAAGAGCGGGATGCGTTTTGGGAATTCCATATTGCCTGTGCGGATATAGATACGGTGTTTCTGAAGAGTAAAAAAACAGGCCGTTGGTGGATGCAGTTGCCGGGTAAGGATTTTGTGCCTTGTGCTTACAGCGATTACCTGATGGCTAGCAATAATGAGATACCGGAAAGGTGGTTGCGGCATCAGGAGAGATTGTAATTGATCCGTTACGGTCAACAATCGTAATTTGTAATTGACAATTCGTAATTGAATATGCGTTCCACCAGGAGAGAACGATTAGCACGTCTGAACCTTATCCACAATACGCAGGATGTGGTGCTTATCTCCATTGGCGTATTGCTGGCAGCAGTGGGCCTAAAGGGGTTTCTGCTGCCCAATGCCTTTCTGGATGGGGGTGTAACCGGTATTTCCCTGCTGGTGAACCGCCTTACCGGCTGGCCAATTTCGTTACTGCTTATACTCATCAACGTACCGTTTATATTACTGGCGTGGCGGCAGCTATCGCTGGGTTTTACTATCAAGGCTATGTCTGCCATTGTGGGGCTGGCGGTAGCGCTGGTATTTATACGGGTGCCTGTTATTACCAGCGATAAGCTGCTGATAGCCATCTTTGGCGGGTTTTTCCTTGGCGCCGGTATAGGCATGAGCGTTAGGGGCGGCGCTGTGCTGGACGGCACGGAGGTGCTGGCACTCTATATTAACCGCAAGACGGTGCTTTCTATGGGTGAGGTGATCATGTATTTTAATATCCTGATCTTTGGCGTAGCCGCTATCCTTATCAATATTGAAACGGCCATGTATGCCATGCTTACCTATCTTTCCGCCTCCAAGACAGTGGATTTTGTGATCCAGGGTTTTGAGGAATACATAGCCCTCACGATCATCTCCCCGGAGAGTGAGCTGATACGGAAAACGCTTACCCTGAAGTTACGTAAGGGCGTAACGGTATTTAAGGGCAAAAGCGGTTTTGGTAAACGCGGACAGGTAGATACTGATATAGACATTGTATATACCGTAGTGACCCGCCTGGAAGTGCATAAGATCATTGATGAAATAGAGAAGATAGACAGCAAAGCGTTCATTGCCCAGCATAATATCAACGATACCAAAGGCGGTATGATCAAACGCCGGGCAACGCACGGATAATCCAATAAAAGACACGAGCACGATATGAAAAACTTACTCACCGCCCTGCTGCTTACTTATGGGGCCCTTACTGCATATGCGCAGGAAAAGATCAATTTATATCCGCAGGCGCAGGACCTGCATATTGGCGGCCGGGATAAGGTAGCGGATGCGCCTTATATTACCCATTACAGTGCGCCTCAAAAAAACGGCTCCGCCGTGTTGATATGTCCGGGTGGTGGTTATACCTTTCTGGCAGATGGGCATGAGGGTACTGATATTGCCGCGTTCTTTACCAACAAAGGATATGACGCCATTGTGCTGCGCTACCGGGTAAATGTAGCCGGACAAACGCCGCAGGCTCATTACCCTACCCAATATAATGATGTAACTACGGCTATGCGGCTGGTAAAATCCAAAGCAGCCGGCTGGGGACTTGATCCTGAAAAGATTGGCGTGATAGGTTTTTCTGCCGGCGGGCATCTGGCTTCCTGCCTGGCCACCCTGATACAGCCCGCTAATCCGCAGGCCGGTAATGAGCTGGAAAAATGGAGCACCCGGCCCGCGTTTGCTATATTGGTTTACCCGGTTATTGCCATGCAGCCTCCGTACAAACATGGCGGCAGTGCGGATATGCTGCTGGGCGCAGATACGGCTACCACACTGGCAGACTCCCTGAGCACCTATAACCGGGTAACGGCGGCAACGCCGCCCACCATGCTGATACATGCTACGGATGACAATGTGGTACCGGTGGAGAACAGCTTGTTATTCTATGATGCGCTGCGCCGCCAGCATATATCCGCTACGCTACATGTCTATGATCACGGCGGGCATGGGTTTGGCCTGGGCGTAAAAGACCCTGTGCTGGCCTCCTGGCCTGCATTATGCATAACATGGCTGCAGCGGATGGGTATATAGGGATCAACCCGCTGTGTAATGCCTGTAATTTACCAGTAATGCGTTTACACGGTCTTTAATGTAAGCTGCTTTGTGATCTGTGGAGATGGCCTGATCATCCAGTCCGGCCATGGTTTTTTTATGCAGCTTTTCTACTCTTGTATCCAGCAGTTTAAAATAAGCTTCTTTCTTTTCTTCCCACTGCACCTGTTCTACTTTCAGGGATCTGCGGCGGTTGGTATCGAGGCTGGTATACAGCTGGCGATAAATATTGTCCATCATACTATCCATCTGGCGGTAATATTCCAGCGCGCAGCCGTACATGTACTGGCTTTTGCTGAGACAACGCTGGTAATTGCTTTCCAGGGAATCTATGACTGCCTGTTTAGTTTGTGCAAAAGATTTCAGGCATAACAACAAGGGTAAAAAGAACAACACTTTTTTCATAGGCTCTAAAGTAAGGGATGGCAAAAGTATGACAAATTCTTTTAATGTGCTGATATGCTAATATGCTGATGGAGATCATACAATGCAAAAATGTGCTAATAAAATGCATTTAATCGCTGCATTTCATTAGCACATCGGCATATTAGCACATCAGCACATTAAATCACCACCAGTTCGTAGAACTCTGAAGGCGTAAGGTATTGCTGGGCAAGATGCTGCAATTCCTCTGCGGTGATAGTTTTGATGACACGGATATTGTTATAGAAATAATTTTCATCCAGGTCGTTGAGGATGAGGCTTTTCCAGCGTTGGATCACCTGGAAAGCGCCGTCCAGATCTCCCAGGATGGTGCCTATCATATAGTTGCGCACCAGGCTCAGTTCCTCTGCCGGTATGGGCTCCTGCTGCAGGCGGGCCAGCTCCTTGTAGATCTCCTCTATGGTAGCTTCGCATACATCGCGGCCGGCTTCTGTTTGGATGTTCAGCGCGCTGGTCTGGCGGAAATTATAGAGCTGTGAGTGGATGCCGTAGGTGTAGCCTTTATCTTCCCGGATATTGCTCATCAGGCGGGAGCCAAAATAACCACCCAGGATAGTGTTGAGCACCAGCATTTTAGGAAAGTCCGGGTGATAGCGGTTAGGGAAATGCCGGGCTACCCGCACTGCTCCCTGTACGCCATTTTCATCGTTGAAGATGCGATGCCGTTTTTCGTCCGCTATCTGGATGGGCAGCTCCGGCCGCAGCAAGGCGCTTTCCCCGTTCCATTTGGTGGCGCCGAAATATTTATTCAGCATGGGGATCATATCGTCTGGCAGATGGCCGGCCACAAAGATCTTACAGTTATTGTACGTGTAGTGCTTCTGGTAAAAAGCGTGCAGGCTTTCCGGCTGCAGGGCGTCATAGGCCATCATGGTGCTTACGCGGCCATAAGGGTGGAAATCGCCAAAGAGATACTTATCAATATAGCGGTTAGCCACGAAATCGCATTTCTGCAGGTTCACGGCCAGGCGCTGCTTCATATTCTGCTGGTAGATGGCCAGTTCCTCGCCGGCAAAGGCGGGGTCCTGTATCACCTCCTGCAGCAGGGGCAGCAGCTGGGCGGTATGTTTGGTAAGGCAATGCAGCGTATAGGTGGCATTTTCGTGAAAGCTGTTACGGTTCAGGTAAGCGCCAAAATACTCTATGCTTTCATTTATCTGTAGCGCGCTGTGCTGGCTGCTGCCGTTCTTCATCAGGAAGTTGGTGGCGGCGGCTATCTGACTTTCCTGCTCGTACCAGCTGCCGGCCGGAAAGATCATTTCCAGCTGCAGGGTATCCTGTTCATCGCTTTTTACAACGTAAACGGGGATACCGTTATCCAAAGTGAATTTCTCGTATGGTTTCAGCGTTATATCAAACTCCACGGCGTCTTTTATAGCGGGCGCATTTTTTCTATTCATATCTGGTTGTCTGCGTAGTAATAGATAGTGTTAGAATTCTTTTCATTAAAGATGATATTGGCTTCGCGATGAATATCTTCTGTGGTCACTGTTTCGTAGTTCTCAAACTCGGTGTTCATCAGCGCGGCGTCTCCCATCAGTTCATAGAAAGCGAGGTTGTTGGCGCGGTTTAGCAGGCTCATATCTTCAAAGGCCAGCAGGCTTTCTACGCGGTTCTTTACCTTTTGCAGTTCCCGTTCCGGTATAACGGTCTGTTGCAGTTTGCTAAGCTCTTCCTGTATGGCTTTTTCCGCGTCCTTCATCTTTACGCCTTTTACCAGTTTGCCTTCGATAGTTAGCAGACCGGCGTCCAGGGTGCCAAAATGATAACATTCTATGTTGCTGAACAGTTTCTTTTCTTTTACCAATACCTGGTGCAGGCGGCTGGAGCTACCTCCGCCCAGTATGTCGGAAACAAGGTCTGCCGCATAGTAGCGTTTATCCTGGCGGGGGTAGATGTGGTAGCATTTGTACAGCGCGTCCAACGGTACATTGGCTTTTACCTCCAGTTTGTGGGCGGCCGTTTGCGGTGGCTCTACCGGGATCTGGCGCTGGTATTTTTCGCCGGCGGGAATATCTCCAAACCATTTTTCCGCCAGGGCTTTTACCTGTTCTGTGGTTACTTTGCCCGCCGCTACCAGGATGGCGTTCACCGGGCGGTAATATTTGAAAAAGAAGGCCTTTACATCTGCCAGGCTGGCTGTTTCTATATGGGAAAGCTCCTTTCCGATGGTCATCCAGCGGTAGGGGTGGGTGCTATAGGCGAGTTGCCGCATTTTATGCCACACATCGCCATAAGGCTTGTTTATATAGTGCTCCTTGAACTCTTCGATCACCACTTTACGTTGCACATCCAGGCTTTTTTCGCCAAAGGCCAGGGACAGCATACGGTCACTTTCCAGCCAGAAGGCGGTTTCTATATTCTCCGCGGGCAGCTGTACATAGTAGTTGGTCAGATCGCTGGTGGTAAAGGCATTGTTCTCGCCGCCGGCCATCTGTAAGGGCTCGTCATAGTCAGGGATGTTAACGGAACCGCCAAACATCAGGTGTTCAAACAGGTGGGCAAAGCCGGTACGCTCAGGTTCCTCATCACGCGAGCCTACATCATACAGCACGTTCAGCACGGCCATAGGCGTGGTGTGGTCTTCATGCACAATTACCCGCAAACCATTGGCAAGGGTGAATTTATTGTAATGGATCATATTCTTTTATTGGTTAATGTAAACACCCCGCAGTACAGCACGGTACGGGGGAAATGCAATTTATTAAAATTCCTCATCACAAATTCCAAACCATCCAATAACTAACTGTTATAATGGCGGGATCTAGCGCTGCAGGTACAGCAGTTTCTGCCGGTAATTGATAGTAACAGCGGAGAATTGTTTCCATACTTCATAGCCAATGGCGCCGGCGATCTCTATAAGGGGGCTATCGTCATTCACATCCTCGCAGTAGCTGACGGGGATCTTAGACAGCTGGCGCGTGCCTAAGGTAAGGGAGGGAATGGTGCTATTGGTATATACATCGATCTTAATAAGCTCCTGTACCTGGTCTGTGCTTTCTGTGACCAGCTGTTCGTTAAGCTTGTTCTTTTCCACATAGGGCCAGTTAAACAGCACGCCATAGTCGCCGCCGGATACCAGGTGATAGTTGCTGGTAAGGGAAGCGCCGCCGGGCAGCTGTATGGTAGCGGGTATTACGGGGGTGTTAAAGTTGATGCGGAAGGGGATCTGTTCCGTACCGGCAGGCAGCTCCGGTGGCGCGCTGTGTTTGTAGAGCACCAGCTGTTGCTTTGTATAGTCGATTTTAACGATAAACTCCTTCAGGAGGTCTATGCCAATAAAACCGTCTATCACCAGGGGGCCTTTGCGGAATTCAGGGATATTCTCCAGGAACACTTTTACGAAGGGCAGCCGCGTTTTGCCCAGGTAGAGCACATTGAGCACGGCAGTATTTACAGCCAGCATCAGGTCATTATTGGCAGAAACGCCGGAGAGCTGCTTATTCTGCACCTGCAGCTTTTGCGCCAGGCCGTAATGCAGCACGGTCACCTCTGTGCCGCTGTCAAAAATAAAATGCAGGGTATCTGAATTGCCGGAGGTAGTAACGGGGATCACCACCTGGTGGCCATAGAGCTGAAAGGGGATCACCGCGGCGGGGCCTTGTTCCATGACCGGTTCTGCCGCTTTGCGTTTTTTGAACTGGGCAACGGTCAGCAAAGACAAATGACAAAACAGCAGTATGAATAATACGTGTATGCGCATGGAAAACCCTCTCCTATAAACGCTACAAGATACTTTTTATTGGTAGTTTTTTGATGATGAGCTGCGTGTCGCGCATAAGCAGCAAAGTAGGCCGGGTACCTACATTTTTCAGTATATCCCGGTACACCTGCAGGTTTTTGCTGAAGTTATTATTGATGGCCAGGATGATATCGCCCTTATGGATGCCCGCTTTTTCTGCCGGCGAGTTTTTGATAATGTCCGTGATCTCTATGCGCCCGTCAATAAGATAGAGGATAAGGCCTGTGTAGGAGTAATCGAACGGATCCCGGTAATGGGTATTGGGCAGCAGATAGATCTCCTTTTTTGGGTAATTGAGGAACAGGTTAAAACGGCGCAGCAGGTCATTGCCTATCATACCGCCCAGGAAGGGATAGGCGGTGATGTTGAACTTATCGTCAAACAGGTACACCGGCACATTGCGGAAGTTGTAGTTACCGATCTTAAATTCCTGGATGGTGGTGATATGCATCTCCATTTTACCGCCCAGGCCCTGGGCCTCTGTCTGGATGATCTTGCGTTGTCTTTTACGGGATGACAGCAGGCCGCTGTCTTTTACAAACTGGTTGGAGAGCAGCAGGCACATACCGGCGCCGGTATCAAAATAGTAGCGGTTATTGGACTGGGCCTTGCCATTGCGCAAGGGGGCGGATACGATGGGAATAAGGGAAAGGGAAGGTTTCAGGAGCAGGCCGCCTCTGGGATAGGAGAACTTGCCCTTGGTATAGATGTTTATCATTTCCTTATCGTAGTCCACATTTACGATATAGCGGCTTAGCAGGCTGTGGCCGATAATACCATCCACCTGGAGGCCATATACCTGGCTAATGAGCTCATAATCATTTACATGGAAATTGAGACTGTCTACCTCCAGCCCGGGTAAGATAAGGGTACGGTTCTCTGCAAAGGAAACCTGTTTGGAGCCGCCCAGACCTCTTACGATCTTGTCAGAGGGGGCAAGCGGAATGCCCAGCCGGGCGCAGGTGCTGGTATCCAGGGAAATGCCCGCGCTGCCGGTATCCAGTATAAACTGCAAGGTATCCGGTATGCCTTTAAGTTGTGCCCGGATGACCACTACCCCACCGTAGAATTGTTTAAAAGGAAAGCTGGTAATGAGCACAGATTCTTTGACAATCGTATCATTTGCGCCAGGGCTTGCCTGGGCCGACGCGTGTGTGGAATTGCCGGTAGCGGCTAGCAGGAGCAGCCAACAGTGTACTAACAGTAAGGTATTTCGCATACGGGGCGCGCAAAAGCGCTCATTTACATAAATTTAACATTAAAATACTTTTACATAGCAAAAAAACATTTCAAACGGGAGGAAAAACGTATGAACAGCGGCTTCCGTGGTATAAGCCGCTGTATGCTGCCCGGTATTGGTTATTTTACTATGCCGGTAATCATTAACTTTGTTTGTACAAGGCTTTACCATGCAACTTAAAGATCTATATCAGAAAGCCCTCCAGTTTGAGTGGCTGACTGCGGAAGAAGGAGTGTTTTTATTTGAGAAAGCGCCCATGGCGGAATTAACGCATATCGCCAATGAGCTGCGCAAGCAACAGGTGCCACACGGTAAGGTTACCTGGCAGATAGACAGGAATGTGAATACCACCAATGTGTGTATTGCCAACTGTAAGTTCTGTAACTTTTACCGCATTCCCGGCCATGCGGATGCATACATTACCAGCATTGACGAGTACAAGCGTAAAATTGAGGAAACCCTTAAATATGGCGGCGACCAGCTGCTGTTACAGGGTGGTCACCATCCTGAGCTGGGCCTCAGCTTTTATGTGGACCTTTTTAAAGAGCTAAAACGGTTGTACCCCACTTTGCGCCTGCATACCCTGGGACCCCCGGAGGTAGCGCACATCACCAAACTGGAAAAAAGCACCCACCTGGAGGTACTGGCCGCGCTGCAGGAAGCCGGCATGGACAGCCTGCCCGGCGCCGGTGCAGAAATACTGAACGACCGGGTACGCCGCCTGATCTCCAAAGGCAAATGCGGCGCCCAGGAGTGGCTGGATGTAATGCGCGCCGCGCATAAACTCAACATCGCTTCTTCTGCCACCATGATGTTTGGCCACGTAGAGACCGTACTGGAGCGTTTTGAGCACCTGGCTGCCATCCGCCAGGTACAGAGCGAAAAGCCGGAAGGTCATTATGGCTTTACCGCCTTTATCCCCTGGACCTTCCAGGATGTGGATACGCTGCTGGCCCGTATACGGGGCGTGCATAACATGACCACCGCGGAAGAATATATCCGTATGATAGCCATGAGCCGTATTATGCTGCCCAATGTGAAGAACATACAGGCCTCCTGGCTAACGGTAGGTAAACAGGTAGCCCAGCTATGCCTGCATGCCGGCGCTAACGATTTTGGTTCTATCATGATCGAGGAGAATGTGGTAAGCGCTGCCGGCGCACCGCACCGGTTCACCTACCGCTCTATGCAGGATGCGATCAAGGAGGCCGGTTTTGAGCCGCAGCTCAGGAATCAGCTATACCAGTTCCGGGAAATACCGGCAACAATTGAGGAGCAGGTGATCAACTATTAATAATTGAGGTTGTTAGGAATTCAGGTTGCTAACAACCTATCATACAAGTCGTAAGTAGTTAATTGTGTTATTAAGGCCGGGTACGTTACCTGGTCGCTAATGGCTAACAGCTAACCACTTACGGCTATTTTTTTGCATTCCCTTAACATCTGGCCATGTAACTCCGTGTCCCGTTCCACGTCTAACCAATATAAAACACGGAGGGACGATCATGAAAAAGATAGGATTATTTATAATGAGCGCAGGATTACTGCTGCTGGCAGCTTGTTCCAGTACCAAACTGACCTCTTCCTGGAAAACGAATGATGCAACATTACAGCGGGATAAGAAGATTGTGGTAATGGCCCTGGCGCCTCAGCGGGAAAACCAGCTGCGCGCGCTGATGGAAGATAACCTGGCCGCCGAGCTGAAGAAAGAAGGGTTCAATGCAGTATCTGCATTGCGGGAGTACGGGCCGGATGCTTTTGGCGACAAAACGGATGAAAAGACCGCATTACGTAAACTGCGTAATAACAATGCCAGCCAGGTGCTTACGGTTGTATTACTGAATAAGGCCCGTGAACGGGATTTTGTGCCTGGCCCTATGTATGGGGGATATCCCTATTATTATGGCGGTTTCTGGCCTTATTACAGCCGCTGGTATGGCAATATGTACCAACCCGGGTACTATCAGTCCAACACCAAATATAGCTGGCAAAGTAACCTGTATGACCTGGATCAGCGTAAGCTGATATACTCTGCGCAAACGCAGTCCGTAGACCCGCCCACAGCGGTAAGACAGGCCTACCTGTACGCAAAACAGATTGTAAAGGACATGACTAAACAACAGCTGATAGCGAAGAATTAAAAACGGCCATACTACGCTATACGCTACAACTGTAGGCCGGCAGATCTGCCGGCCTTTTTTTAGCTACTAGCTGTTTTTTTATTTACTTTGCCGCGAACACCGTTACAGACCACCTTTAACCTGTTATGTTGGAACTTCGTGTAAATGATCAGATCACCCTGCGGCAGCTGGCGCCCGGTGACGCCTCAAACTTATACCGGCAAATAGACGCTTCCCGCAAGACCCTGCGTAAATTTTTACCCTGGGTGGATTATAATACCAACGAAGAACACTCCCTCCGCTTTATACAATTAATGCAACGCAAGGCCGATGAACAGGAAGCCATGGCCCTGGGCATGTGGTACCAGGAACAGCTATGCGGCGTAATGGACCTGCACGGCTGGGACCACCTGTTACAAAAAGCGGAAATAGGGTATTGGGTAAGCGAGGCTTTTCAGCGTAAAGGCATTGCCACGGCCTGTTGTAAAGCCCTGATCAGTTTTGCATTTAAGAACCTGCGGCTGAATAAGATAGAGATCCGTTTTGTATTACAGAATGAGCGCAGCGGACAGATACCCATCCGCCTGGGCTTTACCAAAGAGGGCATTCTGCGGCATAGCGCCAAACTGCATGGCCAGTATGTGGACATGGTGGTGATGGGCATACTGCGGGAGGACTGGAAGTTCTAAGCAGGTTTTAGCGGTTAGCTTTTAGCCCCTTAGCAGGGGGCTGTTTCCTTACCAGGCTGTGTTTTTTACCATAGCAGAAATAGATCACCATCCCGATAGCCATCCACACGATGAGCCTTAACCAGGTATCCCAGGGCAGGAATACCATCATCCCTATACAGGTAACAATACCCAGGATAGGCACCAGCGGTACCAGCGGCGTTTTAAAAGCCCGCGGCGCATCCGGCATGGTGTGGCGCATGATCCATACCCCGGCGCACACGATCACAAAAGCCAGCAGGGTGCCAATGCTGGTCATCTCCCCTACTACCCGTATGGGCACAAATGCGGCAAACAATCCCACGAAAATGCAGAAAAGGATATTGGACCTCCAGGGCGTTTGAAAACGCGGGTGGATCTCTGAAAAGATCTTAGGCAGCAGCCCGTCCTTAGACATGGCATAGAAAACGCGGGTTTGTCCTAGTAAGTCTACCAGTATCACAGACGTATACCCGATCAATATGGCGATGATGATCATCTGCCCCAGCCAGGTATAGGGCGTATGTTCAATGGCTACCGCCACGGGGGCGGCATTGCCTTTAAAGGCCGTATAGGGGGCCAGGCCGGTCATCACATGGGCAAAGAGGATAAACAGCACGGTACATACCAGCAGGGAGCCCAGGATGCCGATGGGCATGTTACGTTTAGGGTTGCGGGTTTCCTGCGCTGCCGCGGCAATGATGTCAAAACCCAGGTATACGAAGAATACCACCCCTGCGCCCCGCAGGATGCCGGACCAGCCATACTCCCCAAATACGCCGGTATTGGCCGGGATATAGGGTTGCAGGTTAGCCGGCTGTATGAATTTCCAGCCCAGGGCAATAAACAGCACTACCACGCCTACTTTAAGTACCACCACAATAGTGTTCCAGAGGGCGGAGCCTTTGGTGCCGCGGATCAGGAGCCAGGACATAGCCAGGATCACCAGGGCGGCGGGCAGGTTCATTATGCCATGCACGGTACTGCCATCCGCCAGTTGGGCCGTTTCAAAAGGAGAATGCACCAGCTGTGGCGGCAGGTAAATATCGTAGGTGCTCAGGAATTTTACCAGGTAATTAGACCAGCTGATGGCCACCGTAGCGGCGCCCACGGAGAACTCCAGCACCAGGTCCCAGCCAATGATCCAGGCGATCATTTCGCCCATGGTAGTATAGGCGTAGGTGTAGGCGCTGCCCGCCACGGGTATCATAGAGGAGAATTCTGCGTAACAGAGCCCTGAAAAGGCGCAGCCAATAGCGGCCACAATAAAAGAGAGGGTAACGGCCGGACCGGAATGGTTGGCCGCCGCCAGGCCGCTAAGGGAAAACAGGCCGGCGCCTATAATGCCGCCTATGCCCAAGGTGACCAGCTGAAAAGCGCTGAGAGTACGTTTTAAGGTATGGGCGCCTTCCTGACCGGATTCCTGCAGTAACCAGCTTAAAGGCTTTTTGAAATATTGCGGCATGTTATCCTACTGTTTTAATGGACTATTTGGCGGCAAATATAGGTACAAAAAAATGTCCTGCGCCGTATTTGATGCAGGACATTTCATGGAAAGTTGATAAGATCATATGTCGCAGATCTCTACGCCCTGTTTTAAAGAGCCCAGCTTATCACTGCGTTTAGGCACAAACTCCTGTGCCACAAAGCCTTTAAAGCCGGTTTCGTGTATAGCTTTCATAATGGCCGGGTAGTAGAGCTCCTGGGTCTCGTCAATTTCATGACGGCCGGGCACCCCGCCGGTATGATAATGGGCAATATAGCTATGATTGTCCTGGATGGTGCGTATTACGTCGCCCTCCATGATCTGCATATGGTAAATATCGTACAGCAATTTAAAACGCTCAGAACCAATAGCCTTGCAAAGCTCTACGCCCCAGGCGGTATGATCGCACTGGTAATCGTGGTGGTTTACTTTGCTGTTCAGCAGCTCCATAACGATGGTCACGTTCTTTTTCTCCGCATAGCTCATGATACGTTTAAGGCCCTGGGCGCAGTTTTTTACCCCCAGCTCGTCATCCAGCCCTTCCCGGTTCCCGGAAAAGCAGATGAGGTGCGGGAAACCCGCTTTGGAGGTTTCATCTATCAGGTACTCATAATATTCCACCAGGGGATCATGATGCTCCACCCGGTTCCAGCCTTTGGTAATGCCCCAATCTTTATTGATGGAGGCCACCATGGCGCAGGTAAGATCGTATTTCTTAGCAGTGGCAAAGTCCTTGGGATCCAGCAGGTCTATGGACGCTAAGCCCATGGTTTTGGATGCTTTGCACAGTTCTTCCAGCGGAATATCATTATAGCACCAGGCACACACGGAATGGTTGATGTTCCCTTTCAGTTTCTCATCCATGGCGTCTTCGTGGGCCATTACGCGGTTCGTGAGGGAGGACAGCGTGGTGGAGGCGAAGGCCAGGGCAGCGGCTTTTTTGATCATATCGCGGCGCGAATTTTTATTGGACATTTTGTGTGATGTTATTGCCCTAGAAATATAGGGTAAAAATCTGATAGTCCATAAGATGCGGTTTATTGGCCGGCCGGAAAGGCGGCGATGTATCCCACATTGGTGGCAGGAAACGGCTTGCGGCTTTTACGCATTTTGCCTTTTCAGTATATCCTGCACATCCTTTTGCCCTAATTTTACGTATATAATTTAAAGACGAAGTCTACTACAGTAACCGCTTTCGAGAGTAAATAAAGTTTGGCATTCTTTGTGCATATTAAAGATCAACTGTAACTAATTGTAACATTTTACCGTCTTAACAGTATATAGAAAGAGGAGGTTGAAATGGAAAAGAGATATACTCCAAATTTATGGGTTTGTGTGCTGATGGACCTGATAGGTTGCGCCAGTTATGCAGTACCGCTTTTAGGTGAAGTAAGTGATGTGATCTGGGCGCCGTTGTCCGCCATTATTTTTTACCGCATGTTTGGCGGCGCCCTCGGCACCTTTGGTAGTTTATTCAATTTCATGGAAGAGCTGTTCCCCGGGCTGGATTTTATTCCCACCTTTACGCTCTCCTGGGTTATGCAACGCATCGCACAGGGTTGGAAGGTACAGAAGGTACAAGAACAGAAAGCATGAAAAGAGCCGGGTAATCATGTTGTTGCCCACTCTGTAAAATAACAAGGTTGTAAGGTTTCAAAGCTGGATGAAGGGGACGTTGCAGTGATATGCCTACATCCACCTTTGATTTCTTTCAACCTTTCAAGAGACTGCAGTGAACAATGAAATACTTTCTCTGTTTGCTGTTTTTTTGGAATTTTTCCGGATGCCAATGCATCCATACTTTTCCCCCATTCGCGTTTTACCCCTTCCGTATACGCATACCGCCGGGCATCATAACCGGCATACCACTTTCGGAGCGCATACTTTTTGCCGCTCCTTTATCACCCCCTCCACCAAACCTGTTCAGGAAATAGGAGAAGCTTACCAGGCAGAAACGTTGTAATACCCGCGTCTGCACATCCTCTATATAGTTCTGCCCTACATTACGGCCAATGCTTACATTCTGGTTCAGCAGATCAAATCCCTGCAGCTTAAT
Organism: Chitinophaga agrisoli; assembly: GCF_008386695.1. GTDB lineage: Bacteria > Bacteroidota > Bacteroidia > Chitinophagales > Chitinophagaceae > Chitinophaga > Chitinophaga agrisoli. Next base: position 744,227 of record NZ_VUOC01000001.1, on the reverse strand, counting down.
AAGGCCTCTTTGGTTATTGAACACGCTTTTAGAGATAAACGCGTTCAGCATGGTTACATTCTGGTTGTAACCGGCTGCCAGACCTGTGTTGAGCGTATAGTCCAGGTCAAACCCAATGATAAAACCCAGGGGCAGGTTAAGGTTGAAATCAAAGGAGAATGCGTAGTTGAAGTAATCCGTGTTATTGTTTTGCTGTACGGAGTAGCGGGCGCCATTGTAATTAGCGCTGGCGGCGGTAGCAAAATCGAATAGATCGCGGAAAGCGTAGTTGAGGCTAAAGCCCTGGTTGATCACAAAATTGCGGGTGGTACCCTTTACTGCATTTATGAAACTCACATCCCTGTTAAGGTTAAAATTGGTAGTGATATTAATAGAGGTATGCGCATTTTTAAGTGGAATGGTATTCACCAGGTTACCATTGATATTGTAGGCGCCGTTTACATTCACCGGCTGACTTACCTGCCTGCCAACGGAATCAAAAGAGCTGGCGTTGATGATCTTGTTACTGGTAAGGGCGGCGCTGATATTGGCAAAAAAACCGCGCATACTGGCCGGGTTAAAAGTGTTATAACCCAGGCTTAAGTTGTTGTTGAAAGAAGGTTTAAGGTCCGGGTTGCCTAACTGTATATACAGTGGGTTACTGTTATCCGGCACCGGCTGTAACTGCGTAACGCTGGGCTGCTGCGTACCGCCCCTGTAAAAGAAACGCAGGCGGCGGTTATTATTAAATGCATAGCTGAAGGAAGCAGAAGGGAAAAAGTTTACCGTATGCTGCTGTAAGCGGTTATGCAGGCTGATGTTATTATTATCCAGGTCACTGAACTGTACGTTCAGGCCGGCGCTGTAATCGTATTTCTGTTTCTGGGTGCGGATGCTTAGGCCTGCCTGTTGGGTAGAGAATGTATTCTCAAAAGAGTTGCTAAGGCTATCGTTCACCTGGTCATACACGCCTTTGGCTTTGTTAAAATCATACGTGAGCTTATCGGAAGTATTGTAATTACGGTTCCAGGTATAGGTAAATTCCAGGAAGCGGTCTTTGAGGATAGGCTCCGTGTAAGTGAGGCGCATGGCCATGTTCAGCCCGCGGTTAGTAACATCATTACGTTGGTCTATGCTGTCCGTAGAGGTGTTACCGTTAGGGTCTACAAACAGGTTATTGGAGATATTAAAATTCTCCTGGTCGCTGTTGTTAACGCCTATGTTCAGATTGGCGCTGAAGGTGCGGCCTGTTTTACGGAACTTTTTACGGAAGAGCGCATCCGTATAAAAAGTAGGCGTAGTGCTGTTACCGATATTAAGGGTGCTACCGCTATTCACCAGTTGCCGTTGGCCGCCCAGTGATTCATAGTGGTTCTGCATTACGTTATTGTTGGTGCTATAGTTGATATTAGGGGATACTATGAGGGAGTGCATGCTATCTATCTCGTATTCCACCCGCATGTTCATATTATGGCTGGCGTTGGTACCCAGGGAATGGGCCTGCTGGTCGTAATAAAAAGTAGTATCCGGCAGCATGTTCTGGCGCGAAGTGGTATTATCATTTTCCGTACGGCCGTTATTATAAAAATAGCTGGCGCTGACCTTCAGCTTTTTGGAGAGGTCTTCACTGTAATTAAGGCCGGTCATCCAGCTGCGGGTAATACCGCTGCCGCCGTTACCGCCAATATTATTGGTGGCGCCCCGGCCACCGCGGCGGCCACCCCCACCGGGGCTAAGGGAGCCCAGGTCTGAATAGCCCAGGTTATTTACGTTATTGCCGCTGCCCAGGAAAGATAGCTGCTGGTCATCCCGGAAACGGTTAAGCGAAGCCGCGGCCGCAAAGCGGCTATCTGTGCCATAACCGGCGGATGCTTGTCCGAACAGGCCTTTCTTACGGTCTTTTTTGATGGTGATATTGATGGCTTTCTCCGTTTGCCCGTCATTGATGCCGGTAAACTGGGCCTGGTCTGATTTTTTGTCGATCAATTGGATCTTGTCAATAATATCCGCCGGCAGGTTTTTGGTAGCCAGTTTAGGATCGTCTCCAAAAAAGGGTTTACCATCCACGAAGATCTGTTTTATGGTTTCGCCCTGTGCGGTAATGGTGCCATCCCGGCCTACCTGGATACCCGGCAATTTTTTCAGCAGCTCCTCTACTACCGCATTCTGGCGGGTTTTAAAGGAGCCGGCATTAAATTCCAGGGTATCCTTTTTTACCCGTATGGGTGGTTTTATTTCGGTGATCTCCACTTCTCCCAGGGTAACGCCGGTTTTCTGCAGGGGAATACTGTCCAGGGTGATGGAGGGCTGTGTGGCGGTGATCTCCACTGATCTTAACAGGGGCTGGTAACCAATAAAGGAGATGTATAGTTTATAAGCGCCTTCGTCGAGGCCATCGAGGCTAAAGGCGCCTTTTTTATCCGTAAAGGCAGATGCTGCCATGGAAGAGTCTCTGGCATATAGTAAGGCCACGCTGGCATCGGCCAGCGGCTGTTTGGAGTCTTTATCTGTCAGGTGGCCTTTCACCTGTCCCTTCGTTTTGGTTTGCGACCACGCGTTCACTGCACATAGGGGTATAAAGGCCAGGATAAACAATAGCTGCTTCATGAAACTGATTGTTGCTCTAATGGTCCATATTTTAGTCCGGCATATTGGAGAGCCACAGGGGGTGTAAGTTAGTAAGTATTAGGATGCCAGCCCTTGCCGCTTACAGAATTTTACAGCCACCCGTCTGCGATATTTCCGCAGCGGCGTTCTCTGCTATGTAATTACAAGTTAAAGATTATGCCTGCTACCCTTCTGCACCCCCCTAACTGTGTTTAAAGTACGCAATAGACCGTTAAGCATTCTTATTTACTGTTAATTATTGTTAAGAAAAGGGAGCAGTCACGCTTGGAAAACAATAGTTTTGTTAGAATCGATTGTTTAAATACCGAAATTAATTCATGCGTAAACGCATCCGCAATATACTCATCATGATGAGCACCTGTATCCTTGGCATTTACCTGTTCCAGGGATACTGGCTGTATAACTCCTATGAGGTGCAATTTGACCAGTTTAACCGTGACATTAACGGGGCGCTGCGTACAGCCCTGTTCAATAACCAGTTCATGGACGTGCGCCGCCTGCTGTATTATTATGGCAAAGGCACCGGCGTGGCCTCAGACGGGGTTGTGATGCAGCCGGAACAATTTGGCCTTACAGACGATAAACAGTCATTTATAGACTCCCTGATGGACCGGGAAGGGCAGATACAGATCGTTAATCACGGCCTGCCCTCCCGCACCTTTGCAGATACCCTGGCCCGGCAGATCTCAGACCTGATCATGCTGAACAGCGTTTACGGAGACAGTATCAACCTGAAAGGGCTGGACTCTAATTTTACTGCGGAGCTGCATAACCGGCAGATCAACACCGGGTACCGGTTTGATACCTTTCATGTTGATTTTAACAATTTTTCCAGGGCCAGCTTCCGGGACAGTATGCGCCTGCGGGAACCGTTAAAGACCTCCAAAATGCCCTTTAACCCTGCCAGCAACCTGTTTGTGCAGGCTACCTTTTCATCTCCCTTCCAGTTTATATTAATGAAGATGATATGGACGCTGGCCAGTTCGCTGGTGCTGCTGATCCTTACCACGCTGTGTTTCATCTACATGCTGCGCACCATTCTGAAGCAAAAGCGCCTGTCTGATGTAAAGAACGACTTTATCAATAACATGACGCATGAGCTGAAAACGCCCATCGCCACCGTGTATGCAGCGGTAGAGGCCATGCAGAACTTTAATGCGCTCAGCGATCAGCGAAAGACGAGGAACTACCTGGATATTTCCAAACAGGAGCTCCAGCGCCTGTCTGACCTGGTAGAAAAAGTGCTGCATATAGCCGCAGAGGAAAAAGAAGAGATAGAGCTGTTCCGCGAGGAAACAGACCTCACAGACCTGATAGATAACATTATCACCAATCAGCAGCTGAAGGCCGGCCGCCCGGTGCAATTCCGGTATGATAACCACCTGGATCATCCCCTGGTCTATGTGGATAAAACGCATTTATCCAATGCGGTGAACAACCTGGTGGATAATGCCATCAAATACTCCGGAGAGCAGCCCCTGGTGCATATACAGTGCACCAAGGAGAACAGCCTGCTCACTATTAAGGTAAAAGACAATGGTATTGGCATTCCGCGCATATACCAGGATAGTATTTTTGATAAATTCTTCCGGGTGCCTACCGGCAACCTGCATAATGTAAAAGGTTTTGGGCTGGGGCTTAGCTATGTAAAAAAGATCGTGGAGCTGCATGATGGCACTATCCAGGTGAACAGTGAGCCAGAGCGTGGCAGCGAATTTGTAATACAATTACCAGTATAAATATAACTTTGGAAGTACGGACTTCCTAAACCCATACTATGGCAAAGATACTTTTGATAGAAGACGAGTGGCAATTGGGCCAGATCGTAAAGGACAGCCTGGAAATGCGCGGCTTTGATATGCTGTATGCAGCCGATGGTAAGGAAGGGCTGCGCCTGTACCAGCAGAACAAACCGGATGTGGTGGTGCTGGACATCATGATGCCTAATATGGATGGGTTTAGCGTTACCACGGAGATCCGTAAACTGGATAAACTGACCCCCATCATCTTCCTGACGGCCAAATCGCAGACAGCAGATGTCGTAAAAGGCTTTGAGCTGGGAGGTAACGACTACCTGAAGAAACCCTTCAGCATGGATGAGCTGATCGTGCGGATCAAAGCGCTGCTGCAACGCTCCGGCGAGCAACCGGCTGCTGCTGCCGCCGCGGATAGCCCGGATGTGGTGATGATAGGCCAGTACGCCTTCAACTATATCAAACAAACCCTTACCCGTAATGGCCAGTCCGCCTTCCTCTCCCACCGGGAGGCAGAGATACTGCGCCGCCTGTATGATAACAAAAACCAGGTAATGGAACGTAAGACAGTGCTGCTGGATCTTTGGGGCGATGACAGCTTCTTTAACGCCCGTAGCATGGACGTATTTATCACCAAACTGCGCCGTTATCTGAAAGAAGACCCCAGGGTGCAGATCGTGAACATCAGAGGGGTAGGGTATAAGCTTATCTTTTAAACGCTGCAATTAATAGCCCTGCATACCGGGCTCCATTTCAAACGCAATATCCACACGGGTACCGGCGGGTTGATTACCCTCATCCACCAGGTCAGACACCTGTATGCTAAAACGGGTGTTAAACAGGGATTTATACAGGTCTACCCGCTCCTGGCATAACTGCATGCCCCTGGATTGGTGGTTGCCGGTCTTAAGGCCATTTCCATGCTGCTGGGCCGCCGCATTGCGCCCTATGCCATTGTCCGTTATCTCGCATAACAGCACATGTTCATTCATATACCGCCAGTGAATGTGCAGCTGGCGCTCCCCGCTCTTATTCATTAAACCATGCCAGATAGCATTTTCCAGGAAAGGCTGTATGAGCATACCGGGCACAAAATAGTCCCGTGGGTTAATGTTCTCCTCTATTTCCATGGTATAGGCAAAAGCATGATCCGTGCGCAGGGATTCTATTTTGAGATAATACTGCAGCAGGTCCATTTCATCACGCAGGGAGATGAAGTTCTTTTCTGAATGGATGAGTACCATCCGCAGCAGGCGGGAGAAGTTAGAGATATATTCCTGGGCTTTTTCCAGCTGGCAGGTAAGCATGCAATTATAGATCCCATTGAGGCAATTGAAGAGGAAATGGGGGTTCATCTGCGACTTCAGGGTCACCAGGCGGAACTCTGCCAGCTGGCGGTGCAGCTGCTGCACCTCTGCTGCCTGCAGCTGCGCTTTTTCCTCTATAAGGGTCTTGCCTATCTTGGCGCCGCAGATAGCCGCTATCTTTTCCAGCATATGCAGATGCCGGGCAGTATAAAAGCCTTTGCGGGAATGTTCAGAATCTATTACGCCTATTACCTGCTGCTCATAGAAGATAGGTACGGTGATCTCTGACTGCCGGCGCTCATCATCCAGTATATACCGCTCATCTTTGGCGGTATTGAGAATGATCTCCGCTTTGCCGGTAAGGGCTACAGCGCCGGTGATGCCTTGCCCCACCGGGATCTCTATGGGATGTTTGATCTCGAAACGTACCGGGTTCTTGGGGCCGTAGGCGGCTTTTTGTACCAGCACCTGCCGTTCTGCATCCAGCAGGTAGATCACGCAGTCTTCAAAATCCAGGTGGCGGATGCAGTTTTTGGCAATATCCCAGAGTATATCATCGATGGTATTCTGTCCGAAAAGGGAGGTGGCGAAGTAAGTAACTGTGGCTTCTGCTTTATATCTCTGCCTGTACTTGACCAGCAACAGGCACAGGATAACAATACACACCAGGAGCAGGATGAGCGCTCCAATGTAGTAAGCAACAGTCATAGTGGGTATTTCTATGCGAAAAGGTAAGATTTTTTTACCAAATCCTATTTCTCTTATCTTTGTTGCCCTATGGAGCAGATAGTACAGCAAATAGCGGCCTACACACAGGAAATACAGGCCTTTGAACCTAAAACAGCGGACGAGCTGGAGCAATACCGCATTAAGTTCCTTGGAACAAAAGGTATTGTAAAAGGCATGTTTGGCGAAATGAAGCAGGTGCCCAACGAGCGTAAAAAGGAGTTTGGACAGGTGCTGAACACCTTTAAACAGCTGGCAGAAGAGCGTTATGCGCAGTTTGAGCAGCTGAAGGACGGCGCCGGTGAAACACAGGCCGGTGTAGACTTTAGCCTGCCCGCAGAACCGCACCGCCTGGGCACCCGCCACCCTATCAGCATAGTACGGAACAAGATCATCCACATATTTGAACGCCTGGGTTATACCGTTGCCGAAGGGCCGGAGATCGAGGACGACTGGCATAACTTTACCGCGCTGAACCTGCCGGAGAACCACCCGGCGCGTGATATGCAGGATACCTTCTACATCAATCAGAATCCTGATTGGTTACTGCGTACCCATACCTCCAGCACACAGGTACGGACCATGGAAGCCGGCAAGCTGCCCATACGCGTTATCTGCCCCGGGCGGGTATACCGCAATGAGACCATCAGCGCCCGCGCGCACTGTTTTTTCCACCAGGTGGAAGGGCTGTATATTGATGAAAATGTATCCTTCGCTGATCTGAAACAAACGCTGTATCACTTTGTGAAAGAGATGTTTGGCGAAGATATCCGTGTCCGGTTCCGCCCCTCCTACTTCCCCTTCACAGAGCCCAGCGCAGAAATGGATATTTCCTGTATCATCTGCGGTGGCGAAGGCTGTAGTGTGTGTAAACACACCGGTTGGGTAGAGATCCTGGGTTGCGGTATGGTACACCCCAAGGTGCTGGAGAACTGCGGTATAGATCCTGAAAAATACACGGGCTTTGCATTTGGTATGGGTATAGAGCGTATTACCATGCTTAAATACCAGATCAAGGACCTGCGCCTGTTCTCAGAGAATGATACCCGCTTCCTGTCGCAGTTTACAGGGGTGGTGTAGCAGCAGCCTTTCAACTTTATTCTTCCCGTTATGATCTCTCTTAGCGAAGTACAGACCATTGCCGTATGCGGAGCAGGCACTATGGGCGCTGGCATAGCGCAGGTAGCTGCCGCCGGCGGTTATGATACCCTGTTATTTGACATACAGCCGGCCATGCTGGACAAGGCCCGCGCCCAGATCACCCAAAACCTGGACGCGGCCGTATCCAAAGGCCGGTTACAGGCCGCGGATAAAATAGCTATCCTTGAACGCATCCGTTTTACGCCCCGCGTTGAGGATTGTGTAGGAGAAGTGATCATAGAGGCCATTGCTGAGAAAATAGAGATCAAAACAGCCCTTTTTGGCCAGCTGACGGATATTAACCACAGCGGGGCCATATTTGCCACAAATACCTCCTCTTTATCGGTTTCCAGGATAGCTGCCGGCATTGTTAACCCGGCACGCGTAGCAGGCATGCACTTCTTTAACCCGGCCCCGGCTATGAAGCTAGTAGAGGTAGTGACCGCACAGGATACCGCCCCGGAAACAGCCACACTTATCTACGACCTGGCCCTTAAGATGGGTAAAACGCCGGTGCATGTAAAAGACGCGCCGGGGTTTATCGTAAACCGGGTAGCCAGGCATTATTACCTGGAAGCCATGAAGGTGGCGGAACAAGGGTTGGCGGACTTTGCGGACATTGACCGCCTGCTGGAGGGTACCGGTTTCCGGATGGGGCCTTTTGCGCTGATGGACCTGATAGGGAATGATGTGAACCTGGCCGTAACACAATCCCTGTATGATGCATTTGAACAGGCGCCGCGCTTTACACCCAATGCGCTGCAGGTGGGCAGGGTGCAGCAGGGGCGTCTGGGCCGTAAGAGCGGGAAAGGATTTTATGACTATTAAGGGCTACGATCCGCCTTTTATTATTACCCCTTACACACTATTGACTATTCACTTTTCACCCCTATCTTTGGCCTTCTATTAACATGTGAACAGCATTTCATGATCTTAGTTACCGGCGGAACAGGTTTTTTAGGCAGCTATTTATTACGGGCACTGGTAAATGCCGGTAAGCCGGTGCGGGCCTTATACCGCGAGCGTATACCTGCGCAGCTGCAGGATATACAACAGCAGGTGCAATGGTTCCAGGGAGATATACTGGATGTGACAAGCCTTGAGGAAGCCATGCAGGGCATTACGCAGGTATATCACTGCGCGGCCATCGTATCATTCCACCCCTCCACCAGGCAATGCATGATGCAGATAAACGTAGAAGGCACCGCCAATGTAGTGAACATGGCGCTGGATGCCGGCGTGCAAAAACTGGTACATGTAAGCTCCGTAGCCGCCCTTGGCCGTGCAAAGAACAATGCCGCCATTGATGAACGTGCGGAGTGGCAGGATAGCCGTAATAACTCGCAATATGCAGTAAGTAAATACCGGGGAGAGATGGAAGTATGGCGCGGTATAGCAGAAGGGCTGAACGCCGCTATTGTAAACCCTGCTATTATACTGGGCAGCGGCTTCTGGCAGGAAGGCTCCGGTACGCTGGTAAAACATGTGTGGAAAGAATTCCCCTTCTATACCAGCGGCGTAAATGGTTATGTGGATGTAGAAGATGTAGTGCGGGTAATGATGTTACTGATGGATGGCCCGGTAAAAGGCCAGCGTTTTGTACTAGCCGCAGAGAACCGGAGTTATTTTGATCTTTTTAGCGAGATGGCCGGCCAGTTAGGTAAAAAGCCCCCTCATATAAGCGTGCAGCCCTGGATGGCGGAGGTCGTGTGGCGGTTGGAAAAGGTGAAGGGCCTGTTCTCAGATGCAAAGCCGGTGGTCACCAAAGAAACAGCCCGTACCGCACAGCTGCAGATGTATTATGATAGCAGCAAGTTATTGAAGACACTGCCCGGCTTTCAGTTTAAACCCCTTACACAAACTATTGCAGAGATCTGCCGGTCCTTTAAGGAAGACGTTGCCGCCGGCAAACTATCTAAGCAATAAAGCCCCAATGGCGGCCGCCAGTATCTTTTCCTTATCAGCCGTAACAGTTTTACTTACCCATACCCTTGGCTGTTCACCCGGCATAACCGCTGCTACCGGCACGCCGCGGTACTGGAATTCATAACACAGCTTTTCATAAGAGTTCATGACCCCAAACCGGTTATGGGCGGTAATACGTATATCTTCAGCAGGAGAGCGGAGCACGCCCGCGGGTTTATTGGCATTCAGCTCCAGGTAATGAGGGCTTTTTAATACCAGTTCCCAGCGAACCAAAGGCTGGCTTTGTATGCCGTTTATAAGGCTATAGAAGAGCGGGGTATTAGGCGCTTGTTTCTCCAGCCAATCCGGCAATTTACGGCCGGAAAAGGAGATAAGCGGGGTGTTTAAGGTCTGTACCAGTATTTGCTCAGCCTTATCCTTTACGACGAAATTAAAGGCATTACTAACGTTTTTGAAGGCAATATTGACCGCCGGGGTGATCCCATTCTTCCGGTCTGCCGTCGTGTAGGCGCCATAGCGGATCGTTTTAGCAGAGAACCAGCCATCGTTGGTGGTAACGGTCCATTCCTGCGCGCTGGTATAGAGATCATTGGCCGGGGCGGCCGTTTTTTTAACGGTGCTGCAATAGCATAGTAACAAACAGCCCAGTAAAAGGGATATGCGCATGATGAGTAGCTTTTTGGCGGTTAGCGGTTAGCTTTTAGCGCTAGCATGGTCAATAGCTACGCAGCTAAAAGCTAAGGGCTAAATCCTATTTATTGGTGAGCTTTTCCCACATTTCCGGTATACGTTTGATCCAGTTGATCTCTTTCATTTTGGCGCGGGATTCTTCTGCCGGGGAGCCAAAATATGTTTTACCGCCTTCGAGAGAGGCGGGTACGCCACTTTGTGCATATACGATGGCGTCTTTACCTATCACCAGGTCTTTAGATACGCCTACCTGGCCCCAGAGGATCACATTATCCTCTATGAGCGCTTTACCGCCAATACCTACCTGTGCGGCAAACAGGCAGTTCCTGCCTATTACGGTACCATGCCCGATGTGGATCATGTTATCCAGTTTAGTTCCCTGGCCTATGATGGTATCACCGCTTACGCCTTTATCGATAGTGCAGCCGGCGCCTATCTCCACATCATCCTCTATCAATACCCTGCCGCAGCTTTCCAGCTTATCATACATCACCGCGCGCTCCTTCCTCTTCTTGAAGTAAAAAGCGTCTGCGCCGATAACGGTGCCGGCGTGGATGATCACATTATTGCCGATAACGCAGTGGTCATATATAGTAACGTTGGGATGGATAATGCAATTGTTGCCTATACGCACATGATTACCAATGAATACGTTAGGTTGTACAACGGTGCCCTCGCCTATTACCGCAGAGTCGCTGATGGGTTTGGCCGCTGGCTCAAACGGACGGTAGCGTTTTACCAGGGATACATAGGCGCTAAAAGGATCGTCTGTAACTAACAGCGCCTTACCTTCCGGGCAAGCTACTTTCTTGTTGATGATGATAATGGTAGCGGCAGAGTTCAATGCCTTATCATAGTACTTCTCGAAGTCCACAAATGAGATATCTCCCGCCCTTACCTTATGGATCTCATTGATGCCGGTGGCCATCAGGCTGCTGTTGCCTTCCAGCGCTGCGCCTATGATTGCGGCTATTTCCGTTACTGCAACAGGTACTTCAAAATTCATATAGTATTGAATTAGTGTGTAATTTAAAGTGGAGCAAAGTTAGGCGAAAGTTTGATGTTTATACCAGGGTGTAAATGATACAAAGCAACCGTATAACTCCATTTTCAGACTGTTGTTATCCACACTTTTTTTAGTGGTGTGAATAAAATTTTTTGTAAATTTTTTCTTTTGTCATGAAATTCTTTTTAATATTGTGTAGGGAATTTTGTTTCCCTGTACTTACTAACCCATTCACATAACAAGAAAGTCTGATTGTTCTCACGGTCAGACTTTTTTTATGCCCTTTGAAAACCGCACCACCAAAGGGTTTTAGCCAACAACAGTTTTTCATCACATACATAGCTGCAAGTAAGCAACGCAATTTTTAGCTGGTTTTAATCCGGTATACAGCAGACCGCAGTTGCTCCGTTTTTTGTCCTTGGGAGGGTTTGCTCCCATCTTTTGAGCAAAAATTTATAAGAAAACAGGCTTTATACGCTAAAGGATGATAAAGGGGTTATAACAAAGCGGAGATAACAGGGAAAAATATGTGGAAGCTACTGCCTTATGAGGGAGGAAATATAACGTTGCGGGGTGTATGTGACATGTACGCAAACCCTTGCTAATCCTGGAGATTAGCGGTCTTGATGATATTGTTCATGTTTAGTAAGCGGATCTTCTTACCCTCCAGTTCAATCATCCCATCTTTCTTGAATTCAGAGAGTAAACGGATGGCAGATTCGGTAGCGGTGCCTACCAGGTTGGCTATCTCTTCTCTTGAAAGACGCACATTAAGGGTTTGTCCATCACTTTCCACGCCATAGGTTTCGTGGATGAACAACAGGGTCTCTGCCAGGCGTTCCCTTACCGGTTTCTGGGCCAGGTGTGTGATCTTAAGCTCTGCCTTGCGAAGCTCGCTGGAGAGGATGCGCATCATCTCAAAGGAGAGCGCAGGATCTTTTTGCAGGATGTTCAGGAAAAGGTCTTTGGGAATAAAGCATACCTGCACATCGTCCAGGGCAACAGCGGTAGCGGTATACCGTTCACCGCTCAGCAATGCTTTATAACCCATGATATCGCCCGGCTTTACCAGGCGGATGATCTGTTCGCGGCCATCGTCGCCGCTATGTGTGAGCTTTATTTTTCCGGAATTGATACAGTAAAGACCAAAAGAGTGAGCGCCTTCCTGGAAGATGACCTGCCCCTTCTTGTAAAGGGAACAGGCCTTGGCCTCGTTAATAGCGGCAATATGCTCTCCTTCCGCTTTGAAAAAGGCAGCGCCAAAGCGGGCTTTACAATGTTGACAGGTGATCTGTTGAATAGGTGTGCCCATAGCAATACCGCAAAATTACTAATTTGCAGGGCGTTCACCAAAGCCCGTTAAGTTGCCGCTGCATTATTACGTCATCTATAAGCCTTACCAGGTACTCACACAGTTTGGAAAGGAAGATAATAAAGCCAGTCTGGCGGATCATTTTGCCGTGCCCAGGGATGTATACCCGGTAGGCCGCCTGGATTTTGATAGTGAAGGACTATTGATATTAACCAACGATAAAGCGTTGAACCACCGTTTGTTGAACCCTTCATTTGCACACGAGCGGGAGTACTGGGTACAGGTAGACGGCGCCATTACCACCGCCGCGCTGGAACAATTGCAAAAAGGCGTACAGATCACCGTAGACGGAAAACCTTATCACACCAAACGATGTAAGGCTTCCCTGTTTGCCACGGAGCCCGCGGTACCGCCCCGTGATCCGCCCATACGCTTCCGCAAAGAGATCCCCGCTCCCTGGATCAGCATGATACTGCACGAAGGCAAGAACCGGCAAGTACGGAAGATGACCGCCGCCGCCGGATACCCCACGTTGAGGCTTATCCGTTACCGGATAGCAGGTATTACCCTCGCAAACCTGCAGCCCGGAGACATGCAGGAACTGGGCAGGGATGAGCTGTATAAGGCCCTGTTTGGGTGACTTGCTTTGCGCTTTGCACTAATTTAGCTAGGTTTGTTACCAACAAACAATCATTATGCTGAAATCAATGACCGGGTTTGGAAGGGCGGAAAATACGCGTGGAGAGACAACCATTACCGTGGAGATAAAATCGCTGAACGGTAAACAGTTCGAAGTGAACCTGAAGTTATCCCCTTTGTTAAAGCCTTATGAGTTCGATATCCGCAACCGTATGCAGCAGATATTGCAGCGCGGTACGCTGGACGCTACTATCAACATCAGGCAGAATGGCGCTACCCGCCCGGTAATGGTAAACACAGAGCTGGCCAAGTTCTATTACCAATCCATTACCACCCTGGCCACTGAGCTAAAGCTACCCCAGGACGATATGCTGAATGTGCTGATGAAATTGCCCGAGGTAGTGACCCCGGCTACAGAGCAGATAGCAGAAGCAGAATGGCTGGCCGTTCAGGACGTATTAAAAGGCGCCCTGGAACAGCTGGACAACCATCGCCTGGATGAAGGCGCGGTGCTGGAAGCAGACCTGTTGCTGCGCATAGAGAACATTGAAGCCTATTGCGTAAAGGTGCGCGAACTGGACCCCCTCCGTAAAGACCGTATACGTCAAAGACTGGAGCAGCTGCTGGCGGAATATGTTGGCAAGGAGAATGTGGACGAGAACCGCCTGGAGCAGGAACTGATCTTCTATTTGGAAAAACTGGACATCTCCGAAGAGCTGGTGCGCCTGGAAAACCACTGCCGCTACTTTAAGGAGATCCTGCGCGAAGCAGACGTAGCCAAGGGTAAAAAGCTGGGTTTTGTACTGCAGGAAGTAGGGCGCGAGATCAATACCACCGGCTCTAAAGCCAATGACGCCAGCATACAGCAATGGGTGGTGCTCATGAAAGACGAACTGGAAAAGGCCAAAGAACAAGTGTTAAATGTATTATAGCAAGTATATGAAAAACATGGGTATGGCTATAGCAGCCTGCCTGGTAATGGTATCCTGCCTGCCAACCAAAATGGATACCTACGAAAAGAACCAGGAGATCCCCGGACACCAATGGAGTTATCAGTTTAAACCGGTCTTTGATGTAACCGTAAAGCCGGAAGACACTGCTTTCCTATATAACATTTATGTGAACATACGCCACCAGGACGCTTATCCGTACAGCAATATATGGGTGATGGTGAATACCCAGTTCCCGGGCGACAGCTCCCAGCACCCCCGCCGGGTAGAGCTGCCCCTGGCAGACGTGACCGGCAAATGGCTGGGCAGCGGGCTGGATGATATCTACGAGCACCGTATCCCCATACAGGAAAATGCGATCCTCAATAAACCGGGCACCTATCATTTTACATTTGAACAGAATATGCGGCAAAATCCGCTGCCTTATGTAATGAATGTAGGACTACGGGTAGAGAAAGCCGCCCCGCGGCCATGAAGAAGATCATCCATAAAGTACAGGATAAGAAGGTAGTATCGTTCCTCTACTTTTTTGTACTGGCATATACCATCCTGGCGCTGGTATGGTGGGGCGTGCTGCTTTTTCTGCAAAGCGACCAGATCACCCATTTTGAAAGGCAGAACCTGGACCTCCGTATTGATAGCGGTACCCACCCGGTAGAATACCAGCAGGAACTGCAGCGCATCCAGAAAGAGGAACATATGCGCACCTTTAAGTTCTTTGGAGAAGGCGGCACTTTCCTAGGCATCATCCTGCTGGGCGCGTTTTTCGTATACCGCTCCATATGGAGGCAAATGAAGCTTAGCCAGCAGCAGCAGAACTTTATGATGGCGGTGACCCATGAGCTCAAATCGCCCATCGCCGCCGCCAAATTGAACCTGGAAACGATCCGTAAGCATAAACTGGAGGAGGAGAAACGGCAAAAGCTGGTGGAGAACACCATCAAGGAAACAGACCGGCTGGATCAGCTTTGCAATAATATTCTGCTGGCATCGCAGATGGAAACACAGCATTACCGGCTGTTTAAAGAGCCGCTAAACCTGTCTGCCCTGCTGGAGGCCAGCATTAAGGAGCTACAGATCCGCATACCTACCCATACCATTGTAGCGGATATAAAACCGCAGGTGTGGGTAGAGGCTGACAAGTTTATGCTGCAGATGGCGCTGAGCAACCTGGTGGAGAACGCCGCCAAATATGCGCCCAAACAAACAACCATCAGGGTACGGTTATGTGAAAGCGGGCATGTGCTCAAATGGCAGGTAACAGACGAAGGGCCCGGCATCCCCCAGGAGGAACGGAAACGGGTATTCCTGAAGTTTTACCGCATTGGCAATGAAAATACCCGCAAGGCAAAAGGCTCCGGCCTGGGCCTGTTCCTTACCCAAAAGATCATGGAGCAACATGGCGCTTCCATACTGGTAAAGGATAACAACCCCGCAGGCGCCTGCTTTGAAGTAACCTGGCCTGCATATTCCGTACAAACGGCGTAAATTTGCACCACAATTCAGGATCTGTTCCGCCAACCCCCTGCAAGTACTGTAAGGCGCAACAGGGACTGAGGACAGGAACAACACCCGGCAAAGACGCTCCCGCCCCGCGGGAAATGGCTTCCCGGCCACAAAAACTAAACATTAGCGGGATGAAAGAAGCAACAAAAGCATCCATATTACTGGTAGAAGATGAAGAGAACCTCCAGGAGGCGCTGAAGCTGAACCTGGAACTGGAAGGATATGAGGTAACCGCCGCTGATAACGGCACAACGGCATTAAAGGCCGTAAAAAATGAATATTTTGACCTGATCATACTGGATATTATGCTGCCTGAAATGGATGGCATAGCCGTATGCGAGAATATACGTATCCAGAACAATGACGTGCCCATCCTTTTCCTGAGTGCCCGCAACAGCAGCGCAGACCGCGTACTGGGCCTTAAAAAAGGCGGAGACGACTATATGACCAAGCCCTTTAACCTGGAGGAGCTGCTGTTAAGGGTAGAAAAGCTGATCGTTAAGAACAAACGCATACAGGATAAGGACAGCGTATCCAACATCTACACATTTGGCAATAACACCATAGATTTTGCCGCGCAGGAATGTATAGGTAAAGACGGCCAGCGGTATGAGCTGAGCAAGAAGGAGACCATGCTGCTGAAACTCCTGATCGAGAACAAAGGCGAGGTAGTGACCCGCGAAAAGATACTGCAGGTGGTATGGGGCTACAATGTTTATCCTACCACACGCACCATTGACAACTTCATTCTTAACTTCCGTAAGTATTTTGAGGAAGACAGCCGCAACTCCAAATACTTCCACTCTGTAAGAGGCGTAGGCTATAAGTTTACAGAACAATAACCAGCATAACAGGGCGGTCATTAGTGGTGAAAACAGGCCCATATATCTATACTAAATGCGCATCACTAATGGCTCGCCGTTTACGGTGGTTTTCCCTCCAATTGCCCCACAAATACTGCCTTGTAATAATTTCCGCTTCCAATTAACAGTGAATTAATAGATATTTAGTAATCGTATTATGCGTGCATCAATCCTTTTGTAAACCTTATAAGTGTTACAGCAATTCGGGCATATGTTTTTAGCGGGAGATTGGACCTATTGGTTGTTCTTTTTATTAAGCGTGGCGCTTATTAGTTACTTTTTTTTCCGTAGGGAAAAACGGATCAGGAAGGCTACCACGAGGGAAATAAACAGACGGCAATCTATGGTTAACCTCGAACTGCATGCCTTCCAGGCGCAAATGGACCCCCATTTCATTTTCAATAGCCTTAATGCCATTCACCATTACATACTTACTACCAGCACAGACATGGCGTCGTTGTACCTGACGCGTTTTTCCAAGCTAATGCGCCTCATGATAGCTAATTTCAACAAAGAATGGGTAAGCCTGGAAGAGGATGTGGAAGCGCTGGAGCTGTACATACAGCTGGAGCAGTTGCGGTTTGAGCCGCAGTTCACCTACCGCCTGCACCTATCGCCGGAGATAACCCACCAGTTTACGCTGGTCCCCCCCCTTATTATACAACCCTATGTACAGCAGGCCATCTGGCACCGCATACTACAGCGCCCGCAGAAAACCGGCGGCCGGCTGGAGGTGTTCATAGGCCGTGACCAGGACCATTTGTTTATACAGATAGAGGATAATGGCATCCGTGGCGATCTCCAACCCGCCTCCTATACCGCCACACAGCTAAGCCGTAACGTAGCCATTGCCGCTGAGCGCCTGCATATTATGAGCGAAAAGCACCATATGCACGCCAGTGTTACTGAGCAGGAGATCCTGGATGAACGTACCCAAAGCAGCGGCAGCCGTATCACCATCCACATGCAGCACATTACCAGCCGCCAGCTCCTGGCCGGCTAATTTCCTCCGTGTAAGTCAGCAAAAAAGATCCGATTCCATTTTATTTTCGTAAATTTTGGTGGGACAAGACAAGCGTACAAATTTTAGTAGGCCAACTTTATCGTAGCATTCCATTTACTTCTAACCTACAATTGAACATGCGAGCCATTATTGTGGACGACGAGAAACACTGTCGTGAAGTGCTGCAACTGATGTTAGCCCGTTATTGCCCGGATGTGGTATTGGAGGCTGTTTGTGTAAACGGCGCTTCCGCGCTGGAGGCGATCGAGAAATACCGCCCGGAGCTTATATTCCTGGATGTGGAAATGCCGGGTATGAACGGGTTTGAGCTGCTGGAAGCCTGCGCAGGGCTTAATTTTTCCATCATTTTCACCACCGCGTATGACCAGTATGCCATACAGGCCATCCGTCATAGCGCACTGGATTACCTTTTAAAGCCTATTGATAAGGAGGAGCTGGTAAGGGCGGTGGAGAAAGCCATTGCCCATCAACAGCAGCTAAGCGGCAATAAGGTAAATAACCTGCTCCTCTTCCTGCATGAGCACCTGCAGGCCGGAGAGCGGCTGGCCCTGCCTACCATGGAAGGCCTGCGCATGGTGTTGCCCAAAGATATTCTCTTTTGTATGGCAGAAGGCGCCTATACCCGCCTGCACCTCTACGCCTGTAAAACGCCGCCACTGGTGTGCCGTACGCTCAAGGAGGTGGAAACCGTGTTAAAGGACAAAGGGTTTTTCCGGGTGCATCACAGCTACCTGATCAACCTTTCCTTTATGGATAAATACATTAAGGGGGATGGCGGGGAAATTATCATGAGCGATGGTAGCAGCATACCGGTTTCCCGTCACCGTAAGCAGGAATTTATGGCCAGGATAGAGCGGTTATAGCCGCTTTACCTCATCGCAGGCTACCCAGCCGGTCTTACCATCAGATAACTGTACTTTGCAAAACTCCGCAGTAGCATCCAGCACCTGTACCTTCATGCCTTCGTTCAGCTCAAACAGGTCTTTGCCATTCTGGTCCGGCGCAGCCTTGGCCTTTATACCGCTACTCATTACAATGCCCGTTTCGTGGCTGTGCGCAGCGGTATAGGTAAATACGGACATGAACAGGTATAAACAGAAACATACGCCCACCACGCTGATCACGATACGCATAATGCCGTTATTCAGCCGGCTTACCAGCAGATAGGCCAGTATACCGCCAATCAATAGCCAAAACAGCACCAGGCTGCCCGTGGTCCAGCCATTTGGGCTGTGCAGATGTTCCCATTGGATCCACCACTTCTGAAAGAATAAAAGGGGCAGCTCATCTGTAAAACCCTGTACCCGCTGGTTGGCCAGCGCCAGGTTATGCGCTACAGATCTGTTATCCGGGTTGCGGAGCAATGCCTTCTCATAGTTGTAGATGGCCTGGCCGGTACGGTTGCTTTTATAGTAGGCGTTGCCGGCGTTAAAATAAAGGTTTTCCAGGGTGTACCCATCGTCGATCAGGCCCTGGTAAATACGCGCCGCATCGCTGTACTGGTTTTGCTGGTACAGGTTATTGGCCTTGTCAAACCGTTGCTGTGGCGTAAGATCTGCTGCATGCAGCGCGCCGCATCCTAACAGGAGTAATAGTATTATGTGGCGTACGGTGCTCATACTACCGGTTGTTTCGTTTTTAATTCATCTTCCAGCTGGCTGATCACTTTAACGGCCTGCTGATAGGTGCCCTGCATCTTATCATTGCTTTGAGCCGGCGCATACAGCGCCATTTCACAGTTATCCAGCAGCTCAAAAAGCTGCTGCGTATTTGTTCCGTTGATATGGCGGGAACTGAGCTTGCTTTGTATGAGCTCTTTGTTCAGGTCCGCAAACGGGATCTGCAGCTTATGGCTCAGGTAACCCCAGACCGCACGGGAGGTTTCTTCGTAGAATGCATGGTCCTTACCCTCTTTCAGGTAGCGGGCAGCCAGCTCCAGCCGTTTGAGAGCGGCTTTGTTGGCATACCGGTGTTTAAGCAGGGCCATGTTATTCTGCTGGTAGGTAAGCCGTTTGCGGTAGATGATACCCAGCACCAGCGCCAGCAGGGGCAATGCCAGTAATATCCAGTACCACAAACTGCCCAGCAGGTAACCGGAGTCTTTGGTCCAGTGCTGCGGCGCCCTGTGCACGGGGATCAGCACATTTTTATCTACGCTGAAATCCTGTTTATCGCGTTTGTTCTGTTTACCTGCAGTTACGTGTATGTTGAATGGCTCAGATTTGATGGTCTTATAAGCATGCGCCACCGGATCAAAATAAGAGAACTCTACCGGCGGAATGGTTTGATCCCCTGCCTCCAGTGGCATTAGCGCAATCTCGTACTGGCGGCTGCCGGATAAAGGATTGCTGTTCTTCTCAATATTATCGGTCACCTTGGGATCATACTTCTCAAAGCTGTTGGGAATATCCACTTTGGGCATATTCATCAGGTTCACATTGCCCTGCCCGGAAACGGTGATCTTTAAGGTTAGCGCATCATCTGTTGACAGATTTGTTTTATCAATAGCGGCGGTCATGTTAAAATTGCCCACCGCCCCGTTAAAGCTGGCCGGTTTCAGATCTGCCGGCAAAGGTTTTACGGTGATCTTTACAGGCGTGCTTTGGATCTTATACGGTACATCTTCATAAGACACTTCCGGCCGGTTAAAGAAATCGTCAAAGAAAGGATCGTTAAAAGGATCTTTGAATCCGGGATCATTGAAGATATCCTCAAACGGATCCCTGGAGCGTTTTTGATTGTTGTGCACCATCTTTACCAGCCTTACCTGGTTATCCACTTCTACAGGGTCCAGCTCCAGCGCGCCGGATTGCAGCGGGAACAGGAGCGTTTTACGGATGGTGAATACCTTGAACAGCTGGCCGTTCAGCCTTTCTGTAGAGGCTTGCGGCGGATTGGGCAGCTCAATATCCTTGGCGGAAAAACCTTTGAAAGCCGGCACACGGGTAACGCTGGAGTTAGTGGGCAGGCGGGTGTAAAGTTTGTACGTGGCGGTTAGCTGCTCGCCTTCGTACAGGTTGGTTTTATCCACATCTACTTTCAGGAAAATATTCTTACGGAGCTTGGCATTCACATCTTCCCCCTTACGCAGTATGCCCTCTGTATATTCATCATCCGGGGAGCTGCGCCGGGGCGGAAATGGTTGTTGTGAAACAGGCGGCTGCGATGGCGCAGATGCCGCGCCGTGCGCGCTTTTTATTACCTCTATGGTAACCGGGTTGGAGCGTTTGTTCTCCCCATTCACCCTGGCGGTAGCGCCGGCTAAGGTAAAATTGCCCACCCGTTTTGGCTGCAGCACATAAATAAGCGCCAGGTAATCAGACCGGCGGCCATTTACGATAGAGGTGCCCTGCATTTGCGAAGGCCCCTGCAGTACCTCAAAATCATTAAAAGAGGGCGGTTGAAAGCTGGATATATTAGAAGCGTTCTCCAGCAGGAACTGCAGCTGGAAGGGCTCATCCTGGGCTACACGCGTGCTGCTCACATTTGTAGTGAAACGGAAGTCCTGGGCACTTGCGCTGAACAGCGTGCCCAAACAAAAAAAGAGGGACAGGGCCCACTTTCTTATTTTAACCTGACAGACCATCATATCTCGTTGACAAATTTAACCAAAGCCTTAGCTGTGGCGTGTAATTTCCCGTTAAAAGTTAGTTAAAAAAATAATAAAATATGATGTTAAAACCATTAACTGGTAAGGGTTTGGATATTATCCAATATCACCCAGCATAGGCCGCAGCACAATCTCTTCCACTACCGTTTGCGCAGCCAGGGTGTAGGCAGACCATACTACGTTGGCAATATCTTCCGCGGGCATCATACGGTCTTCCGGCGCTTCAAAACCCGCCCAGGAATCCGTCCACGTGGGGCCGGGGCTTATAGCGGTCACTTTTACATTGTGTGGCTTCAGTTCTTCTCGCAGGTTTTTGGAAAGCCCCAGCAGCGCAAATTTGGTAATACCATACGCGCCGCCGTTAGGGTAAGCCTTGTAGCTGGCGGTGGAGCAGAGGTTAAAAATATGTCCTTTCCGCCGGGCGATCATAGGCGGCAGCAGTTGCCGGGTAAGGTGGTAGGCGCTGTACAGGTTTAAGGCCATCAGGTTTTCCAGCAGCCCCTCCGGTTCCTCATGCAGGGCGCCTGGTACAAAAAGGCCGGCGTTATTTACCAGGATATCTACCGCCGGGAAACTGCCGTTTACCCTGGCTGCAAAATCCAGTACCTGCTGTCTGTTGCCCATATCCACCGGCATAGTGATCACCTGCACCTGTGGGTTTTGCTGCTGAATTTCCGCGCCGGCCGCCTCCAGTGTGGCTTTGTTCCGGGAACAAATAGCCACATTGAAGCCTTCCTTTGCCAACCTGGCGGCAATAGCCTTTCCTATACCTTTACTGGCGCCTGTAATAACTGCGTTCATAAGCAAGATTAAAAACCGGAAAATAAGAAAAATGTATGTTAGTGCGTAACTTTGCGTTGTGATGAAGTACAAGCATATTTTCTTTGACCTGGATCATACACTCTGGGATTTTGAGACCAACTCCCACCAAACACTGCAGGAATTATTTCATACGTTTGACCTGAGCAGCCGCGGCGTACCGGCTTTTGAAGCATTTTACGATACGTATGTGGTACATAATGAGATACTTTGGGACCGTTTCCGTAAAGGGTTAATAAACCGTAATGATCTGCGGTACAAACGTTTCAGCAGGGCTCTGCTGGATTTTAAGATCGGTGATGAGCGCCTTTCACAGGCGTTAAGCGATAAATTCCTGGAAGTGCTGCCTACCAAAACAGCGCTTTTCCCATATGCGGTAGAGGTGCTGGAATACCTGCGGGATAAAAAATACCCTCTGCACATGATCACCAATGGATTTGAGGATACCCAGTGGCGTAAGATGCGAAGCTCAGGGATTGATCACTTTTTTACACATGTGATCACCTCTGAACAGGCTGGCAGCCTGAAACCTTACCGGGAGATCTTTGATTATGCCATTAACAAGGCTGCGGCTACAGCTACCACCAGCATCATGATCGGGGATGCGTTGGATCTGGATATTACCGGCGCCTATAACGCGGGTATAGACCAGGTATATTTCAACCCCCGCGTACCGGCTACAGGCATACAGCCTACCTATACCATTTCCTGCTTAAGCGAATTAAAGACGATCCTGTAATGTCTTTATAAACAGAACGGGTGACCAAAGGCGGAGGAGCATTTGCAGCTTCCTTTACTTTTGGTCACCCGTTTTATTATTACTACGTGCAGGCACGCAGTGGATATTATGGCTTAACAGCAGTTTCTTTCTTCACCGGTTTGGCGCTGGCCATCCGGAGGCTGGCTGTTTTGGAAGGCTGCATACAGCAGGCTTTTGTCTTGGCTGTAGCGCTTTGTTCCTTTTTACAGCAGGTTTTGCCGCCATCTTTCTGGCAGCAGGCCTTGTTCTTCCCCTTATCCTGGGAAAATGCCGTGCCGGTAATAAGCAGGGCCGTGGCAAATGTTAAAAGAAGCTGTTTCATATTCAAGGGTTTATAATTGGGCAATAATGGTCTGACCGCCTTTCACCGTTTGCTCCAGCTGCACGTTTACAGGGGTGCCAACCGGCAGGAAAATATCCACACGGGAGCCGAATTTGATAAAACCCAGCTCTTCATTCTGTTTTACCTGCATACCCGCTTTCAGGTAATTAACGATACGGCGGGCCAGGGCGCCGGCAATCTGGCGTACCAGTACTTCTGCCTTACCATTCCCGATCACGACCGTATGGCGCTCATTCTCTGTGGAGGACTTAGGATGCCAGGCCACCAGGTATTTACCCGCATGGTATTGGGAGAGTTTTACCTCTCCGCTGATAGGGTTACGGTTTACGTGTACGTTGGCAGGGCTCATAAAAATGGATACCTGTAAACGTTTATCCTTAAAGTATTCTGGTTCAAAGGTTTCCTCGATCACTACTACCTTACCATCGCAGGGAGAGATCACCAGGGACTCATCGTGTTGCATATCCCGTGCAGGGATACGGAAAAAAGAGACAATGAACAGGAACAGGATCACGGAAATGATGAAAAAGCCCCAGCTTAACGCCGGCAGCTGTCCCAGGAAATAGAATACGGCTACATTTACCAGCGCCAGCACCAGCGCAGTTAGTATAATTGTGCCTGACCCCTCACGATGGATCTTCATGTTGTGTGTTGATTTGTTATTTAAGGTTTATCAGTAATGCGAAGGTAGTATAATTACGAATTATCAGGGTATCATAAAGGAATGCACATAGATCCAGGCAAAGGGTGCTGCCAGCAGCAGGGAGTCAAAACGGTCCAGGAAACCGCCATGTCCCGGCATAATATTGCCGGAGTCTTTTACGCCCGCCATCCGCTTTAGCTTAGACTCCAGCAGATCGCCTGCCGTGCCAAATATGGCGGCAATGCCGGCCAGGGCCAGCCAGTGCCGCAGATCCAGCCATTCCTGCCCCCAGTAGTAACCAAATATACCGGCTACGGCTACGGCCAGTATCATACCGCCTACAGAGCCTTCCATCGTTTTCTTGGGAGAAATGGAGGGGAAAAATGGCGTACGCCCTATGAGGGAGCCTATGATATACGCCATGGTATCGTTGATCCAGATAAAACAGATCAGCAGCAGGGGGATCATCCAGCCGGGCTGACCGCCTGCGCCGGTGCTGCCGGTGAACCGGATCATACTGTCACTCAGGCGGATGTCTATCAGCAAACCAAGGGATACGGTAATGTACAGTAAGCCCAGGGCGGAATAACCAATGTTTTTCAGCGAAAAGTCCTTGCTCAGTAATATCTCCCCGATAGGTAGCACCAGCAGGAAAATAACGGCCAGCCACCAACCCAGGAAGCCCAGGGAAATGCCGGCGGCCAAAAAAGCTTCGCCGGTAAAGGCCATGATGATGGCGCAGCTGGCTATCAGCACGCCCCAACGGTGCCAGGCAGAGGCTTCGCGGTAATCCGCATCTACCTGGCGTATAAGTTTAAAGTATTCCTGGAGGGCAAAGAAGTTGACCAGGAAGAATAACAGGAAAAAGGTAAAAGGGACCCATAAGATTCCTCCAAGCATAACTGCCACAAAAACCAGCGCGGAGGCAGTACGGGTAAAAAAAGTCTTCATTAGCTATAATTTGGTAAAAACCGGAAGTAAACATTCCATACTTCCTACATTGTACTTCTGCTGTCGTTGATCAGCGCTACCGCCTCGGCAGCCTGGGATGCATGTACATAGATCTCTGCCTGTCCGGGTAACAGGCTTATATACGAAGAGTCCTGCCTGTTCAGTACCACGGCATTAATACCGTTCTCCTGCAACATGCCTTTTACCATTTCTGCTTCAAAAGCCCGGTCTGTAGCAAATATCCTTATCCAGTCCTTTTCCATTATTCTATTGGTTTTACGGGTTGCTCCGGCAATTTAGTACGTTTATATAACACCCACAACAAAGCAAGGGTGACCAGGGCGCTGATAAGAGCTACATGCCAGGAGGTGGTGCCGCTTTCGGAAAGGTCCTCTTTGATCAATTTGGCCTGGAACAGGTACACGGCCACCACCTGGAAGCCGTTTACGAAAAAATGTCCGGCAATAGACAGCCAAAGGTTACCACTGAGATGGTAGATGGCGCCCAGTAGAAGGCCGAGCAGCAGCCGGGGCACAAAACCCAGCGCCTGCATATGTATGGCGCTGAAAAGGGTAGCGGTGATGAATATGCTAAGCCAGGGCAGTTTTACCATCTGGGTAAAAATGCGTTGCAGCACCCCCCGGAAAAACACTTCCTCAGCAATAGCGGGTAAGACGGCTATCAACACCAGGTTTATCAGGAGATCCGCAAATGTGGGCATCTTCAACATACGTTGCACCAATACATCTGCCTGTTCCTCCATCTGACGCCAGGAGGCGGGTATGGGCCAGTGCTGGTTCCAGGCCGCGCTGAGGTCTACTGCCCAAAACGAGCAAAACATTATCAAAACTGCTAATACCAGTGGCAGGGCGGCAGGCTTGCTACGCAGGCCTAGCCACGTAAGGGGGGCCGGTTTGCAGAGATAGGCGAAAACCAGGCCAGGCGCTAAAAACCCTATCAAAGTATACAGAAATTGTATTAATTTCAAGTAGCCGAGAACTTTAGGACCAGTAGCATCCGGTTTTTGCAATTGTTCTATAGTGTAACCGCTCAGGGCAGGGAAACCAAGAGAAAGAAACACCAGATAAATCACGGTAAAACCGATAAAGATTCCTAAAAAGGTCACGAACTGTAACGAAGGAGAAGATTGTCTGAGATAACCGGGCATAAACGTCAGCTGTGTTAATTTTGCGTAAATTTACAGCGCTAAAGCCAGTTGGCAATAGCTTACTAGCCCTGCAACCCTACTGCAACTAACAAAGTAATAAAAAATGGCAAAGATTGGCAATATTGACCTGGGGGAATTCCCCTTGTTGTTGGCTCCCATGGAAGACGTCAGCGACCCGCCCTTCCGTGCGGTGTGCAAAGAAAACGGCGCTGACCTGATGTATACGGAGTTTATTTCTTCGGAGGGACTTATACGTGATGCCATAAAAAGCCGTCAGAAACTGGATATTTTCGACTACGAAAGGCCTATCGGCATACAGATCTTTGGAGGCGATGAGGAGCCAATGGCTATGGCGGCCCAGATAGCGGCTGCCACCAACCCGGACCTGGTGGATATCAATTTTGGCTGCCCGGTAAAAAAAGTGGTCAGCAAGGGCGCCGGCGCCGGTATCCTCAAAGATGTGCCCAAAATGATAAAATTGACCGCAGCGGTGGTAAAAGCCACCTCCCTGCCGGTAACCGTAAAAACGCGCCTGGGCTGGGATGATGACAGCCGTAATATTGAGGAGGTGGCAGAGCGCCTGCAGGATGTAGGCATTCAGGCCCTCACCATCCATGGCCGTACCCGTACCCAAATGTATAAGGGCAACGCAGACTGGACCCTCATAGGTAAAGTCAAGAACAACCCGCGTATACATATCCCCATTTTTGGTAACGGTGATATATCTACGCCGGAACAGGCCGTAAGCGCCCGGGAAAAGTATGGCGTAGACGGGATCATGATAGGCAGGGCCGCCATCGGCTACCCCTGGATCTTTAACGAGATCAGGCATTTTATACAAACGGGTGAACATTTACCGCCTCCAACTGTTTTGGAAAGAGTAAGGGTGTGTAAAAAGCATTTGTACCATTCTATCGCCTGGAAGGGAGAGATAGTAGGTATCCTGGAAATGCGCCGCCACTACACTAACTATTTGAAAGGTTTACCGCATATAAAAGATTTCAGACAACAATTAGTAACTTACAAAACACTGGCAGAACTGGAAGAGGTTTTAGATGCAATAGCCACACAATACAAGGATCATATTTTTGAAAGGACAGCTCCCCAAATAACGGAAGACGATGATCTGCCAACGGATAATGAGATGGAACATTGTAACGTTTACGGTTAAACCCCAGGTTCACTTTATTAAAATTACTTTCACATGGCCACAATTAAAAACTTGAAAAACGAAGTCTGGAAAGACTTGCAGATTAAAAACAAATCTGCCTTGCGAAAAAGATATGCTGTGTCTAACATGGGGAGAGTGATCAGTTATCATGAAGAAATAGAGGATGGCAAATTATTATCCGGCTCTACCGTAGAGGGTTATACGGTGCTGAACGTAAAGCCGGCTGATAGCTATCAATCCCTGTATTTACACCGCGAAGTAGCCAAGCTGTTCAACAAAAGGCCGGGACGTACACACAAATATGTCATTCACCTGGATTACGATAAAAAGAATAATAAAGTATCTAACCTGCGCTGGGCTACCAAAGAAGAAATGGAACAGCACCAGCAGAACAGCCCCGCTAAACTAGCCTATAAGGAAAAACAGCGTAACCGTCTGAAAGGGCTCAAACTGAATGTGAACAAGGTAAAAAGTATTAAACGCCTGCTGGCTAAACCCGGTAAGCGCACCATGAAACAGATAGCAGAACAGTTCGATATCAGCGAAATGCAGCTGTACCGCATTAAAAGCGGCGAGAACTGGAGCCATGTACACGCGGATTAAAGCCTGGTTTCCCAGGAATGATCAATAAATGATGTTGTCTGACTAAGGCCAGACCGCTCCGTTAACAAACGGGGACGGATGGCCTTAGTTTTTTTAGATAACATTTAGCGTTTTCCGGGCTATTTTTGTTAAAATCAAATGAAAGGATATGTCAACTAAGAAAATTGCAATTATTGGCGGGGGTAACCTGGGCTCAGCCATTGCACAAGGCGTATTGAAAAGCGGTTTTGCCAGCGCAGCTGACATTATTATCACCAAACGTAATATTAACACCCTTTCCGGCCTGAGGGAGCTGGGCGTGCAGGCAGAAACAGACAATGCTAAAGCTATTGCAGCTGCTGATGTTATAATTGTAGCATTAAAGCCATATAATATAAAGGAAGTCCTGGGCCAGGTGAAAAGCGCTTTTGATCCCGCCAGGCATATGCTCATTAGCGTGGTTACCGGCGTAAGCATGGATGAGCTGGAGGAGATAGCCGGCGCCGGTATGCCCGTAGTAAGGGCTATGCCCAATACCGCTATTGCCATACAGGAATCCATGACCTGTGTATGCCATAAGAACGCCAGCCCGGAGCAAGCCGCGTGGGTATTGGAGTTGTTTAACCAGCTGGGCGTAACCGTAAGTATTGATGAAAAGCTCATGGATGCCGCTACCGTACTGGGCGCTTGCGGTATTGCCTATGCCCTGCGTTTTATACGCGCCAGCATACAGGGTGGTATTGAAATAGGGTTTGATGTACGCACCGCCAATCTTATAGCAGCCCAGACAGTAAAAGGCGCCGCGGCGCTGCTGATCAGCGGCAACCGCCATCCGGAAGAGGAAATAGATAAGGTAACCACCCCTAAAGGCTGCACTATCGCCGGCTTAAATGAAATGGAACACCAGGGTTTCAGCTCTTCCCTGATAAAAGGGATCACAGTTTCCTATAATAAGATCGTAAAAGGATAAGGTAAGGGGTTAAACTACTTCCTGTTTGGGATAATCAAAGAACAGGAACTTCTTTGACGCCCGGTCAAAATCCTTCCAGGAATCGGTGTCCGCCTCAATGGCAAAAATGCCGGCGGTGGGCACATTGTCTATCCTTATTTCTTCTGTGAGATAGTTAGCAAAATCTGTGATACCCGGGTTATGGGCAAAAATGGCCACCACATCAAAATCATCATCAATTTTATTAGTGATCACCTTTAGAAAAGTAGAGGCATAACAGAGATACAGCTCTTCCTCCAGCAAAATAGCCTCTTTGGGATATTTCCACTCCCGGGCCATGATCCTGGCAGTGCTGCGGGTTCGTTTTGCCGGACTTGCAATGATGAGCTGGGGCACTTTTCCCTTTATGAGCAGGCGGGCGGCCATCTCCGGCGCATTCTGCTTGCCGCGCTTGTTAAGGGGCCTGTCAAAATCGTCCATGTCAGGATCGTTCCAGCTTGATTTCGCGTGACGGATGAGAAGCAATGTCTTCATACGCTGAAAACCATTAATGACCATAACGAAAATACGGATTTTCAGAATTAGCAGAAAGTTAAAGCCTTGGCGCAAACTGGTAATCAGCCCTGAGTTGATTTAAGATAAAATTAACACGCAATAGTTGCATGAATAATATCATTCATTAATTGTATGTGACGTGTTAAAACTATGAACGCCATATACCTGCTGGCATATGGCGTTCATAAAAAATATAGTAATAAGTTTAGTAACCGCGCTCGTTCCTGCCTTCCATATAGTTCATAAAGGCTTTGTTCACCACCCGGTTGCCGCCTGGGGTTGGGTAATTACCGGTAAAATACCAGTCGCCCAGGTTATTGGGACAGGCTTTATGCAGGTTCTCTATAGACTGGTAGATCACATCCACCTTGGCATTGATGCCGGCAGGGGTAATGATTTGGGCAATCTTGGCGGAGATCTCTTCTGTAGTAAATGGTTTGTAAATGTTGCGTACCACATTCTGTGCATGCAGGGTGTTGGTGCGTTGCAGCTCTTTACACAGGCCGTAGGCTTCCTGCAGTATATATTCCTTACCCTGCTCTTTCAATAAGGCAATAGCCGCCTGGAAAGCAACAAAATCGCCCATCTTGCTCATGTCTATACCATAGCAGTCCGGGTAGCGGATCTGCGGCGCAGAGGAAATGATGATGATCCGTTTAGGGCCCAGACGGTCCAGCATTTTGATAATGCTTTCCCGCAGGGTAGTGCCCCGCACAATGGAGTCATCTATTACCGCCAGCGTATCTATACCGGGCCTTACCGTACCGTAAGTGATATCAT
Organism: Chitinophaga agrisoli; assembly: GCF_008386695.1. Taxonomy (GTDB): domain Bacteria; phylum Bacteroidota; class Bacteroidia; order Chitinophagales; family Chitinophagaceae; genus Chitinophaga; species Chitinophaga agrisoli. Next base: position 714,446 of record NZ_VUOC01000001.1, on the reverse strand, counting down.
ACACGTGCTGTACCATCTCATTACGGCCGGAATCTTCTGCGATAAAGGTCCGCATCTTCACGTCCTTGATGGCGATCTTATCTATGCGTACCCGGCGGTTCACCATTTCTGACAGCTTGGACTCGTCAAAGTCCTTACCCCATGAAAGGATACGCTCTATCTTAATACGGTTCAGGTAATCTTCCAGGCCTTTTATAAGGCCATAGAATGCTACTTCTGCTGTGTTGGGTATAAAGGAGAAAATGGTATTACGAAGGTCGTTATCGATCGCTTTCAGGATGGTCTCTGACAGGTTATAACCCAGGTTAGACCGTTCCTTATAGATCTTTTCATCATTACCACGGGAGAAGTAGATCCGCTCAAAGCTACAGGCTTTACGTTCCTGCGGCTCCAGGATCTGCTCTATACTGTACTCGCCATCGTTCTTTACGATCAGGGCATTACCGGGCATCAGTTCCAGCACTTCGTTCTCCCCTACATTGAAGGCGGTACGGATGGCAGCCCTTTCAGAGGCGGCTACGATCACGTCTTCGTTAATATAGTAGTAAGAAGGGCGTATACCATGTGGATCGCGGATCACAAAGGAATCGCCGCTGCCCATAAGGCCGCATACGTGATAACCGCCATCGAACATGGAGAAAGCCTGCCGCAGGATATGTTTTACATCCAGCCCGTTGCGCCGCTCTTCATCTTCCTGGCAAAGGAAATGGTAAACCACTTCCAGCATGGCTGCCAGATCGCTGTTGCGGTGTACTTCGCCGGGGTCTACCCCTACAAATTTGAATAGCTCTTCTGCATTTACCAGGTTAAAGTTACCGGCAATGGCAAGATTGCGGGCCGGTATAGTGTTGTGGCGTACAAAAGGATGGCAGAGCTCAACATTGTTCTTGCCCTGGGTCGCGTAGCGGAGATGGCCCAGTAACAGCTCTCCCAGGAAACGCACGTGCCCTTTCATCAGACCGGGATACTTGGTGATCTCAGGCTGATATTTCTCTATTTCATTGATCTCGTCACGTACTTTGCTGAAGATGTCGCCGATGGCTTGTGGGGCGCTGCTGCGGAGGCGGTGCATGAAGGGCACCCCGGGTTCTGTGTTCAATTTTACGGTGGCGATACCTGCGCCATCTTGTCCGCGGTTGTGCTGCTTCTCCATCAAGAGGTACAGCTTATTGAGTCCGAAGAAAACCGTTCCGTATTTCTGTTGATAATAGGAAAATGGCTTTCTTAATCTTATGAATGCTAGGCCGCATTCATGCTTTATCGCGTCACTCATCCCGTTTTGAAATTGAAGACGCAAAGTTACGGTAAAAAAAGTTAACGTAAGTATAAAGCACGTTTGGAGACGGGAGGTGCTGTAACCAAAACGGCCCGGTCAATGATCTAACCGGGCCGCTTTGCAATATGTTTTAGTTATGCTGCTACTGTTTTGCCATGGTAGCCAACCATTTGGAGATATTGTTACAGGTTTTGTACTCATCATCCACATGGATATAATACGTAGGGATCTTTTCCATGAGCCATTTATTCACCGCCTCACCTTGTTTAATCTGTAAAGTACGTTGCTGTATACGGGCATAATCGTCTTTTAAATTCTCGCGGTGCGGCTGGGTGCGCGTTTTCAGGTATACCAGGCGTACGCCGGTGCGGCCCTGCTCATCCGTAAACTGAACGGGGGTAGTGATCTGGCCGGGTTTCAGGGTATCCAGCATCAGCACAATATCGCGGGTGGAGGGATCGTCCAGCTGGTCAATGGTGATAAGCGTACCGCCATTTACCCTGCTTTGCAGCATACCGCCGTCAAACTTGGCCATCTGCGCATCACTGTACTTGGTCACTGCCTCGCTAAAGGTGTAGGTATGGTTCAGGATCGCTGTACGGATGGTATCCAGTTTCTTGGTGGCCAGTTCAATATCAGATTTGGTGATATTGGGTTTTACCAGGATGTGCTGCACGGTCACGTTATCGCCCTGGCGGCGGATACATTGGATCAGGTGGTAGCCAAACTGGCTTTTAACCGGGGTAGAGATCTCGCCTTCTTTTAAACGGAAGGAGGCGGCCAGGAAATCCGGGTCCCAGGAGCCCTTATCCTGCCGGTTAAGGACGTAAATACCTTTATTATCCTTTACCCCCGGGTCTTCTGAATAGAGGATGGCCAGGGAGCTAAAATCAGATTCTTTCTTTTCTACGCGTTTTTTGAAGTCCAGCAAACGGTCTACAGCGTATTGCTCCATTTCCTTGGTGGCTTTGGGCAATATGATCAGCTGGCCTATTTCCAGCTCAGACTCATAGAAGTGAAGGCTGTCCTTGGGAATGCTCTCATATTCCCGTTGAACTTCGGAGGGGGTTACTTTGATAGCGTCCACGATCTTATCGCGCATGGCCTTGGCCTGTAATCCTTCCTTAATAGGAGTGCGGAAACGCTCGCGCAGCTGGTAGATAGAGTAACCGGTTACTTCCTTCATCTTTTCGCGGGAGCCGTACAGGTCTTCGAAGTAACGGATACGGTTCTCGATCTGGCCGTCTACATCCGCATCGCTGATCGGCAAGCTGTCGCGTTCTGCCTGCAGCACCATCACCTTTTGGGCAATGATCTGCTCCATAATACTACATGAGGCATTGGGAGGCAATGAGTTATCCGGCGAGTTGCGCTGCTGGTTCATCAGCTCTCCGTCTATATCGGATTTTAAAACAATCTTGTCGCCAACAATAGCAGCAATTTTATCCGCTACCATTCTTTGCTGACCCACAGAAGACTGCCACAGGAACAGGGCGCCCGCGGATAATGCCAGTAATTTATTCATATTAGAGAATGCAGTGAAGTTCAAAAATAACCAAAAAGCCAGCGGCCAAAGCCCGGACGGTCTGTTTTAACAAAATTTTATTAGCTAAAAAACGAAAGCAAAAAGCTGAAAGCTACTGCAGCGGGTCCGCCTTGGGCTTTCAGCTTTTTGCTTTACACGTATGGTATTATAACGTACGTTTTACTTCTACCTCTTCAAATCCTTCTACAATATCGCCTACCTTCAGATCGCTATAGTTCCTGATACTAAGGCCGCACTCCATATTGGATACCACTTCCTTCACATCATCCTTATAACGTTTCAGGGAGCCCAGCTCACCGGTGTAGATCACGATACCGTCACGCACCAGGTTCACACGGGTGTTACGGGCCAGCTTACCATCCAGTACAAAACAACCGGCTACGGTTACCTTGTCGAAACGGTAAGTTTCGCGTACTTCCACGTTGGCCACCACTCTCTTCTCGATCTTCGGTTCCAGCATGCCTTCCATGGCGCTCTTCAGTTCCTCGATCGCGTCGTAGATGATGGAGTAGGCGCGTATTTCGATATTTTCTTTCTCTGCCAGCTTAGCTGCCTGGGAAGACGGGCGTACCTGGAAGCCTACGATGATAGCATCTGATGCGGTAGCCAGCAATACGTCAGATTCTGTGATCTGACCCACCGCCTTGTGTACCACGCTGATGGCTATTTCCTCAGTAGACAGCTTCTGCAGGGAGTCGCTCAACGCTTCTACAGAACCGTCAAAGTCACCCTTGATGATGATATTGAGCTGTTTAAAGTTGCCCAGTGCCAAACGGCGGCCAATTTCATCCAGCGTAATGTGCTTCTTGGTACGGATACCCTGCTCGCGGACGATCTGGGCGCGGCGGTTAGCCACATCCTTGGCGTCTGCTTCATCTTCATACATCTTGAACTTCTCACCAGCCTGCGGAGCGCCGTTCAGACCCAGTAACTGTACAGGGCTGGAAGGTCCGGCTTCGTCAATACGCTGACCGCGTTCATTGAACATGGCCTTGATCTTACCGTAGTAAGCGCCGCTCACGATGGTATCGCCCTGGCGCAGGGTGCCGTTCTGTACCAGTACAGAGGCTACATAACCACGGCCTTTATCCAGTGATGCTTCTATGATGCTGCCGGAGGCTTCGCGGCCTGGGTTAGCCTTCAGTTCCAGCAGTTCTGCTTCCAGCAGTATCTTTTCCAGCAGTACATCTATGTTTAAACCGTTTTTGGCAGATATTTCCTGGCTTTGGTATTTACCACCCCAGTCCTCTACCAGCAGGTTCATACCGGCCAGCTGTTCCTTGATCTTTTCCGGGTTAGCGCCTTCTTTATCTATCTTGTTGATAGCGAACACCATAGGCAGGCCTGCTGCCTGTGAGTGGGAGATGGCTTCACGTGTCTGCGGCATGATGGCGTCATCTGCTGCTACTACGATCACCGCAATATCTGCGGCCTTGGCGCCACGGGCACGCATTGCCGTAAAGGCTTCGTGACCAGGCGTATCCAGGAAAGTGATCTTTTTACCGGTGGCGGTAGTTACCTGGTAGGCGCCTATGTGCTGGGTAATACCCCCTGCCTCACCGGCTACTACGTTAGCGCTGCGGATATAATCCAGCAAAGAGGTCTTACCATGGTCTACGTGACCCATGATGGTCACAATAGGCGCTCTGGGTTGCAGATCCTCTTCTGCGTCTACTTCTTCTTCCTCCTCCTCTGTATCTACATCGTCTATACCTATAAATTCAACTTCATAACCAAACTCGCCGGCTACCAGCTCTATCACCTCCGCATCCAGGCGTTGGTTGATGGATACCATGATACCCAGGCTCATACATTTGGAGATCACTTCGGCAAAGCTTACATCCATCAGGTTGGCCAGTTCGCTCACGGAAATGAACTCCGTTACCTGCAGTTTGTTGTTTTCTGCATTCTGGTTAGCCATCTGTTCGGCCAGTTCATGCCGTTTGTCGCGGCGCTGCTTGGCTTTTATGTTCTTGCCACGGCCACCACCGCCCAGTTTGGCCATGGTTTCCTTGATCTTGTTCTGTATCTCGTTTTTGTCAATTTCTTTGTCTTCCGGACGTTTGTCGCGGTCGCGGTTAAAGCCCTGACGGTTATTATCGCGATTGCCGGGGCCACGGTTTCCTCCGCCTTGTCCAGGTCCGCGGTTACCACCTTGTCCAGGTCCACGGTTAGGCGCGGCATGCGGTCTGCTGGCGCCTGGGTGCGGCTGGTGGGGGCGGCTGCCTCCCTGTCCCTGACCAGGTCCACGGTTGCCGTCACGGTTTCCACCATGTTGACGGTTATCGCCCTGGCGGTTACCGAACCGGTTGTTATTATTATCACCGGTACGGTTGGCGGGCGCAGGAGCGCCTTCCCGTTTATCGTCCTTGGAGAATTCTTTAGGCTGGATGGGCTCCGGTTTCTTTTCAACGATGATGCGCTTGCGTTTGCGCTTTTCATCATTGTTGTTGTTATTGTTCCGGTTAAAGTTCCCTTTATTATCGCGCCGGTCTTGTTGAACGGGCAGGTTGATCTTGCCGATCACTTTAGGACCGGTCAGTTTCTCTGCCTGGATATTCTCAATAACAGCGTTGCTGTTGTCATTATCTTCCTGAGACGGTTCCGCGTCCGGCGCTTGTGCGGCCGGTTTTTCTGCTTGTACCGGCGGCTGCTGTGGTTGCGGTTGCGGGCGCTGTTGTTGTTGCTGCTGGGGAGCTGCCGGCTCCTCTTTTTTCGCTGCCACTGGCTCAGGCGCTTTTACAGGCGCCGTCTCTTTCGGAGCAGGCTTTTCCTGTGGTTGCTCTTCCTTAGCAGGGGGAGGCGTAGGTGGCCGTTGCTGCTGAACTACCACGGGTTTTTCAGGCGCCTTGGGTGTTTCCACTACTACTGGTGGTTCCTCCCTGGGGGGCGCCTTTTCTTCCGGCTTTTCAGCTACGGGTGCAGGCTTTTCTTCCTTCACCTCTTTTATTTCTTTCACCTCTTTTGCTTCCGGTACTGTGGTTTCCGGTTTTGCAACAGGTTCTTGAGCTTTAGGCGGGGCTTTTTCTTCCACAGGCTCCTCCTTCCTGGCGGCGGGCTTTTTGCCCTGCAGCGCATTCAGATCAATGGTAGCCACAACTTTAGGTCCGTTTAAGCGGGGTGTTTCTGTTTTTGTTACTTCTGCCGCGGGTGGCGGTGCAGTTTCCTGCGGCGTTACCACGGGAGGCGGTGTGGGAGGAGCTACCGGTTGCTGCGCCACTACAACTGGCTTAGGTTCCGGTGCTGGTTCCTGTTTAGGTTTTTCAGCCTGGGGTGGTGGAGTGGGAGTCTCTATGGCCGGAGCGGGCTCCTCTTTCGCTTCTTTCTTCTTACTCGCCGCTGCCGCTTCTGCTGCTTCCTTCTCCTTTTTCTTCATTGCATCTAACACGCTTCCTTTAGGCAGGGCTATCTGGTCGCTTTTGCGCTTGTTAGCCTTGTCCTGCTGGAATTCTGACTGCAGGGCTGCATACATCTCAGCCGTCAGACGGGCATTGGGTGATCCAAAGCCGTCCGTTGAATAGCCTTTATTGGCAAGGAAATCGATCAACGTTTCCTTACCAATATTGAATTCTTTGGCAGCAGCCAGCAATCGTGGTGTGTTGTTTGTTACTTCGGGCATATGTGATTTATCTCGGGCCTCCCCTTTTTCCCGTTGGCTAACGGGACTCCATTTTTACATTTAATAATAACTCAAAGATATCCATTCCAAGCGAACCCTGATCCTGGGAAGGTTTCCGGACGGGGCGCGCTATTCCTTATCAAACTCTTCCTGTAATATTCTTCTTACCTCTTTTACAGTTTCTTCTTCCAGGTCAGAACGCCGCACCAGCTCTTCAGAGGTCAGATCCAGCACGCTGCGTGCTGTGTCACAACCAATACGCTTTAGTTCATCGATCACCCATTCTTCGATCTCATCGGAGAATTCTTCCAGATCCACGTCAAATTCGGTTTGTTCCTGTTCCTCGTCACGGAATACATCAATTTCGTATCCCGTCAATTCACAGGCCAATTTTATGTTTACCCCTTTTTTGCCGATGGCCAGGGATACCTGGTCTGGTTTCAGGTAAACTGCAGCGTATTTATTGTCATTATCCACCTCCTGGCGGCTGATCTTGGCGGGTGTTAAAGCACGCTGGATAAGCAGCTGAACGTTGGCAGTGTAGTTAATGATGTCAATATTCTCATTCCGTAACTCCCTTACGATACCGTGGATACGGCTACCCTTCATACCAACGCAGGCGCCTACGGGATCTATACGGTCGTCATAGGATTCTACCGCTACCTTGGCCCTTTCGCCCGGTTCGCGAACGATCCTCCTGATCACAATCAGTCCGTCAAAGATCTCCGGCACCTCAATTTCCAGCAATTTAGCAAGGAAGGAAGGATGTGTACGGGAAAGAATGATGAGCGGAGCATTGTTTTTCAGCTCCACTTTTTTTACAACTGCCCTTACGTTTTCGCCTTTTTTGAAATAGTCAGTCGGTATTTGTTCAGATTTAGGCAATATTAATTCATTCCCTTCATCATCCAATAATAAAACTTCTTTTTTCCATACCTGGTACACCTCCCCGGTTACGATCTCGCCTACGCGGTCTGCGTACTTTTTTACCAGGATATTCTTCTTCAGGTCGCCGATACGGGCAGAAAGTGTCTGCTTGGCGGCCAGGATAGCCCTGCGGCCAAAATCCTGGATCTCCACTTCCTCGTAGAGGTCTTCCCCTACCTGGTAGTCAGGTTCTATACGTATGGCTTCGGAATAAGCTATTTGCGCGTTGTCATCTTCCACTTCTCCGTCCTGCACAATGGTGCGGCGGCGTAATATTTCCAGGTCACCTTTTTCTGTATTTACAATTACATCAAAGTTCTCATCAGAGCCATACTTCTTCCGGAGGAGCGTTTTGAAAACGTCTTCCAATACCTTCATCAACGTTGGGCGGTCAATATTTTCCGCCTCCTTAAACTCCGTGAATGACTCAATCAGGTTAATACTAGCCATTGTTTTGGTAATTATAATTATGTTTTAAAACACGATGCACACCACGGTGTGCTTAATTTCAGTAAAATGTATATCCAGTTGTTTTTTCTGATCCGGTGCTGGTTTACCCTTCTTCTTGGCCGGAGCCTCTTCCAGGGTGATAAAATCTTCACTCACCACAACCAGGTCGCCCTCCTTTACAGAGCCGTCCAGTAAGGTTACTTCCACCTTACGGCCAATATTCTTCAGATATTGCCGGTGCATCTTCAACGGCTCATCCAGGCCTGGTGAAGAGATTTCCAGCGAAAAATCGTTATCAGGGAATATGCCGTCCGCTTCTAATTGAGCATATAGGGCGCGGTTCAATTGCACCAACTTTGCTACCGGCACACCCTTGTCCCCGTCCACAAAAATTTTTACATTATTAGTGGGCTTGATTTTAACTTCTACCAGGAAGTAATCCGGATCCAGGGCGAGCAGCGCTTCTGTAAGTTGCCGGATAGAGGCGATCACTTGTTCGTTTACCATACCTAACTGAAAAAACGAGAAGGGGACCGTTTCCGTCCCCTTCTTTTGAATCTTTTACCTTTGCAAAATTAGGATTTTATTTTGATCCAAAAACTATTTCTTTAACTTGTAGTAAATATTTGGAGCGGGCAAAACGCCCGGGGGATACGGATTGCAAAATATTATAATACATTGGTGAGTTACCCTGATATGCGCCTGATCACCTCCATAAAAAACCTTCATATAGAACTGCTGGTGTGGCCCCTTGCCCTCACCGCGCTGTATTTCATGAACCCGCATGGCAGCGGCCCCAGCCTTTGTCCGCTAAAATGGCTGGGAGTACCCTGGTGCCCGGGCTGCGGACTGGGACATGCCATTCATTACCTCCTGCATGGCAACTGGAGGGCGTCCTGGAACAGCCATCCAATGGGCGCTTTTGCATTGATAGTACTGCTGTACCGCACATTTGACCTGGCCAGACAGGCCTTCCGGAATTCGAGTTACCTTAAAAACAATCCCATATGAATGAACAATCTTTTGCAATCCTGCCTGGTATTCAACAGGAAGAGCTGATCTGGCTGCAGGAACTGACCAGAAACTACACCGCTGAGCAAAAAAGTAAATTCCTGGTGGTATACCAGGGCCGCCGCAAAGATCCTCAGACCATATTGATCTGCTGTCTCATAGGCCTTATAGGCCCCGCAGGCATACACCGCTTTCTGCTGAACCAGATAGGCATGGGCATCCTGTATATCCTTACCCTGGGACTTTGTTGGATAGGTACCATTGTAGACGCCATTAATTACCGCAAGCTCACCTGGGAGCAGAATAAGAAGGAGGCCGTAGAGGCCGCGGCGCTGCTGGGGCTGAACTGAACGTTAAAGAAAGCTTAAAGAATCGTCATTCACCGGCACAGGTAGCGGATATTCTGCTACCTTTGTTGTATGATTAAGATGCTCTTTGCCATATTCCTGTTATGGCTATTCTATAAATTGGTATTTGATTTCATTGTGCCTGTTTACCAGTCTACAAAACAGGTAAGGCGCCAGATGAGCGATATACAGGACCGCCTGCGCCAGCAACAACAGCAGCAACAACAACAAACCCGCCAGGAAGAGCAGCAACAGGCCGCCCGTCAACGCCCGGTTGACAAAGGTGATTATATTGACTTTGAAGAAGTGAAATAGTCTCCCGGCGCCGTAAAGTCTCCATTACGCATATCTTATATCTCCTGCCACGGAAAACCGCGGAGGTCCGGATTTCCCCAGATCTGTATTAGCGGCTGGTAGCCGCCTTAAATATCTCCGAAATAGTCTTAGGCGCCTGTAAATGAATGGTTTGTAATCCCACCGCCTTGGCGCCCTCAATATTAGGCAGGGTATCATCAATAAATAATGTCTCCGCCGCGTCCAGCCCGTTTTCGTCTAATATCAGCTGGTAAGCTTCTTTTTCCGGTTTCCGGTAACCTATCAGGTGGGAATAGTATACCTTATTAAAAAAGGCCGCCAAAGAAGGGATGCCCCTGCTTTCCTGCAGAATGGCATTGAATTTATCCAGGTGTATGGCGTTGGTATTGCTTAGCAGGTACGTATTATAATGTAGTTGTAATTGCTGCAGCAGCTGGAGGCGTTGCAGGGGAAAATCCAGCAGCATGGCATTCCAGGCGGCAATGATCTGCTCGTCCGTTACAGCGGCCGGCACATGTTCATGCATAGCTTCCAGGAAGACATCCGGCGCTACCCGGCCGGTTTCCAGGTCGTCAAACAGCCGCGAGCCCTGGAACTGGCTGTATAAGCTGGTAAAATCCTTTACCCCCAGCTCCCCAAAAGCCTTATAAGTAAGCTGGTAATCAATATTGAGGATCACGCCTCCCAGGTCGAAAATTATGTGCTTTATCCCTTGCATGCCGGTCAAAATATTTGCAAAGCTGCAAATTAAAGCTGTATTTTAGAAATGTACCGGTACACGTTATGGAACATTTATGCAATAACCCAGGATCAATAGCCAGTATGCAAGCAATGCCGCACCAGCAATTTCCACCGGAAAATAAACACCCTGCAGGAAGCAAGGGATCCTCTTATCTTTCGTTTATACACTACCGGTACCTGTTACTGCTGCTCGTAATAACAGCCTGCGGCGAAACCGGAGCCAGCATCCGGCGGGTAAAAAGAGGTAGCCAGTTGGCGCGCCAGTACTGCAGTTCCTGCCATGCATTCCCCAGTCCCTCCCTGTTGGATAAGACCACCTGGGAAAAGGATGTACTGCCCGCCATGGGCGCCCGGCTGGGCATCAACACCTTTCACGGCAGCTATTACCCGGCGGCTGTATTATCAGATACCCCCGGCACTACCGCTAATATCATACAACCAGACGATTGGGATAAGCTCGTGGAATATTACACCACCGTAGCACCCTGGCAGCCCTTACCGCAGGACAGGCCCCAACCGGTTAGCCGCCAGTGGCCACACCTGTTTAGCATAAAAGAGCCCGCCTGGCAATGGACCATTCCACCGCTGACCACCTATGTGGGCATAGACACCCTGCGGCGTCAACTATGGGTGGCCGATGGGCATGACAGTCTCCTGCATATATATAATGACCAGCTGCAGCCATTGCAGCAGCTGCATACCGCCAGCATGGTATCAGATGTGGTGCTGCCCGGTAAAACCGCCGCCAGTATGGGATATATTACCTGTATAGGTACCCTGTTCCCATCAGACGCCCGCCGGGGCAGTATACAGGGCCTGTTGCCCGGGCAGGATAGCATGCAACTGTTACCCGCTCCGCTTAAAGACCGCCTGCCCCGCCCTGTACAAACCCTTCCTGCAGATTTTAACAAAGACGGCCGTACAGACCTGCTGGTTTGCGGTTTTGGGTACAACCAGGGGTATCTGGCCTGGCTCGAGGGCGACAGCACGCATATCCTGTTGCCTTTTCCTGGTGCTATAAAGGCTTGTATTAGGGATGAGGATCATGATGGCCTGCCGGATATATGGGCACTGTTTGCCCAGGGTGATGAAAGTATTTGGTACCTGCATAATACCGGCAACGGCCGGTTTGAACCACAGCGCATACTACAGTTCCCGCCCTCATACGGTTCCAGCAGCTTCACCCTGCAGGATCTGGATCACGATGGGCAGGAAGACATCCTCTATACCTGCGGCGATAACGCAGACCTCTCCAAGGTGTTGAAAGCGTACCACGGCGTATACATCTACCTGAATAAAGGGAACAAACGCTTTGCCCTCCAATATTTTTACCCGGTAAATGGATGTTATAAAGCGATTGCCCGGGACTTTGATATGGACGGAGACCTGGACCTGATGACCATTTCCTTTTTTGCCGACTATGGCAACCAGCCGGAAGAGGCCCTGCTGTATTTCGAGAACCAGGGCGGCTTTAATTATATTACATACACATTGCCCGCCAGCCGCCAGGGCCACTGGATCTGTATGGATGCGGGAGATATAGACGGAGACGGGGATCTGGATGTGGTATTGGGCAACCTGTCCCACGGCCCGGTCAATTTCCCCGGCCTCGGTACAAACTGGGAAAGAGCGCCTTCATTTATCTTATTGGAGAACAATAAACGGGCGCCAATAAAAAAAGACTGAAAAAGTTGGAGCAAATGAATAAAATTTTTAGCTTTGCCGTCCCTTGAAAAAGGGACACCCAGAGAAGTCTATATATAATTTAGTCTGATTGAGAGTTAGTTGAAATCAGGTTTTTCAAGAAATTTGTCCGGTAAAGGACGGGTCCTATAGCTCAGTTGGTTAGAGCACCTGACTCATAATCAGGGGGTCCCAGGATCATGCCCTGGTGGGACCACGAGATAAAAAGCAACCGTTAATTGGTTGCTTTTTTTATGTTCATAAAATATCAGTATCCCTTCCCTGACCGGGAAAAATAACCCGGATGATTATAATTTATTTGTTAACATAAACGCTATTACCTATGAAATTTAACTATTTGATCCTGGCCAGTGCGCTATGCATTGGTGTTTCCTGTCAAAAAAGCAATAAGGATGTTAGTCCGGAAGCTGCAGATGCAGGCTTCAAGAACGTAATGCTGACCTTTAGTGGAGACATTACTACATCCCAATCTCCCCTGGGAAGAAAAACAGATAATAACTCAGTTGCCGCCAGAACATTCGCAGATAGTACCGTATATGCTATTACCGTGAAAAAGAACGACGTAGCTGTTTATTATGGATTTTACAATCGTCCGGACAGCGTAATGCTGAAAATTCCTAATAGCGGAAACATTATCGTAGAAGCGCTTGCTATACGAAAGGCAACAGGTCCGGGATTCTATTGCTATAATGCTTATGATGATAAGATCGTTTATCCATGGCTGGGAAATATAGCTGAGAATAGAATGGATACCCTTACAGGCAGTCTTTATTACAACATTGACTCGCTATACAGATATAACATGTTTACTGAAGATGGCACTAGTGTGAGTGATCTGACAACCACTAACTCAGAAGCCGACTCTTATGTAGGAAGGATCAGTTTTGCTTCTGCACAGACTCCGGCACAGATCACCCTTTCCATGAGAAGAGTATCATTCGGGATCCGCTATAATACTTCCAATTTCAATAGTGGCCGTTTGCTTGTAGATTTTGCAGATGTAATGCCCGCAAAGGCGTTCCCTACCACATATGATCTCTCGAAACAGTTTATTTATACAGCTAATGAACTGCAATGGCGTGATTCTACTAAACCAGTTAATCTTACTGTAAAATGGGAGAAGCCAGACGGCAGCATCGTCGTAGTTGGTCAGAAGAATGTTACTTTCTACCGGAATGTGCTGACGAACGTTAATATAACTGTTCCTAACCAGAGCACCGGAGTTCCGCAAATGCCGCTTGATACTAATTGGCAGCGGACAGCAAATATAGATTTCTAGGGAAGCGTACCAGGATTATTGCCCTGTTACACCATAGAAGAAGCAACCTTCACGGAGGTTGCTTTTTTATTTCCTGGTTAAAACATAGCACAGCGTCCCAGGTAGTGATCGTAATCACCCCTTTCCCACAAAATTGGTACTCTCAGAAAAATTAATTATCATATAATTGTACTATCTATCTATACCTCATTCCATGAAATATGTTTGAAACGATCATTTTTCTATTACTCGTCGTTGTACTCATTGTATTGTTAACGTTCAAGGCCAATACTGGCAGGGCCATTACCATTCTACAATCCGAGATAATACAATTGCGGGAACAACTAAAAGCCTACCGGGAAAAGTTGGCAGAAACGCCTCCCGTTGTAAGAGAAGCGCTGCCTAGACCCCCCGAAACGGAGATGCGGCCGGCCCCGGATGCCATGCGGGTGTCTCCGCCGGTACCAGAACCGGCCCAGCCAACACCGCCAGTTGAAGCCGCCACCCCAATACAGGAAGCCGCTATTCCGGAATCTGCGCAGCCAACGCAAACCATCCCCCCGGTACGCGAAGCCGCTTTTACCGCTACCAGGGAACCAGAACCAGAACAAGAAAAGCCTTCTTTTTGGGATAATTTCCTGGATAAGAACCCTGACCTGGAAAAATTCATTGGCGAAAATCTCTTCAACAAGATAGGTATCGCCGTACTCGTCCTGGGCATTGGCTTCTTCCTCAAATACGCTATAGATAAACAATGGATCAACGAAATAGGCCGCACCTTCATTGGTATCATTTGCGGCGGCCTGTTGATAGGTGTAGCGCACCGCCTGCGCAAAACCTTCGCCCCGTTTAGCTCTGTATTGATAGGCGGCGGGGTATCCGTGCTCTATTTTACCATTACCATCGCTTTCCATCAGTATCATCTCATAGGCCAGACACTGGCGTTTATATTAACTGTCCTCATTACGGCATTCACCGTGTTTTTATCCCTGGCGTATAACCGTAAGGAGCTAGCCATCATCGCCATCCTGGGCGGTTTTTCCGCGCCCTTTATGGTAAGTACCGGAGAGGGTAATATTCCTGTATTATTCAGCTACATCCTTATCCTGAATATAGGTATGCTGGTGCTGGCTTATTTCAAGAAATGGAATGTGGTGAATGTGATCTGTTATGCGGCCACCGTGATCCTGTATGGCAGCTGGCTGGTAATGTCGCTGAACCAGACCACACCGGCCAGGCCTGTTCCCTATGCCGCGGGGTTGATATTCGGCACACTGTTCTACCTGGTTTTCTTCCTCATGAATGTGGTGAATAATGTAAAGAACCGGGCCCGGTTCAGCTACCTGGATATTAGTATCCTGCTCACCAACACCTTCCTGTACTACGCCGCTGGCATGGCCATCCTGTACCAGCTAAGCGGTACAACCTACCAGGGTTTGTTCACCGTGCTGATAGCCGTGTTCAATTGTGCTTTTGCTTACAGTTTGTATAAAAATGAACGGGTGGATCGTACCCTCATTTTCCTGCTCATTGGCCTGGTGCTCACTTTTGCCAGCCTCACCGCGCCGGTACAGCTGCATGGCAACTATATTACCATGTTCTGGGCGGCGGAAACGGTGCTGCTTTGCTGGTTGTGGCAAAAATCCGGCATTGTGCTCATGAAATATGTATCTGTGATCATTTTGGGCTTAATGTTCGTTAGCCTGGTCATGGACTGGACCCAGATAGAGGATCCGGGGGCAAGACATCTGCTGCCTTTCATCAACAGGGTATTTATTACAGGCGCTGTTGCTGTAGTAGCGGTATTCCTGCTCCTTAAACTGAGCCGTAATGAAGCCCGGGAAAGACCATTTGTATTGGATATACCGGTAAAATTGTACAGGGTCGCGCTGGGCTTCTTCAGTATCGTGCTCATTTATATAACCGTCATACTGGAGCTCTGGTACCAGAGCAGCTTCTATTTCCCGCTGCTTACGCCGGTGGTGACAGGTACTTTTAATTATGTATTTGTGACCGTGCTGCTCTTTACGTGCCGCCGTCGCGGGAACTGGCGCCAGTTCGTCGCCTTGGGCCTGTGCATAGGCCTCGCCCTGGCCTGGGCATATCCGCTGTACTACAACTGGGCGGTCATTGACCTGAGAACGCAGGTACTGGCCGGCAAGGCGCCCGCTGCCTGGTTCTTTATCCATTATCTCCTGCCCATAGGCTGGGTATGTATCCTGTACCAGCTCTACAGGATAGTGCTTTCTTTTGAGCGTAAGGATTATATGGTGGCTTTTCAATGGTTTGCATCGGTGATGGTGCTATATATGGCCAGCGCCAGCCTGGATCAGCTGGTGGCATATATAGCCGGCGGTTCAGGGCCTGCGTTGGAACAGGTACTGCATAACACCCACCGCGTAGGCTTTGCTATCCTTTGGGGCGCTTTTGCCTTTGTGCTCATTTACCTGGGCCTGCGCTGGAAATCAAAGATGATACGCATCATATCCATCTCTGTGTTTGGGATTACCTTGCTGAAACTGTTCTTTTTTGACTTTGCCGGATTGGGAGAAGGGGGAAAGATCGCAGCCTTTATTTCCCTGGGTATCATTCTGCTGATCATCTCATTTATGTATCAGCGGTTGAAACGTATCCTTTTTACTGACGAATCATCCACCATTGCACCGGAAACCCATGAATAGATACTTATATACCTTATGCCTGTTGACGATAGGGCTTTCTGCAGCAGCACAGAACGCGCTTCCTCGGTATACCTGGCAGGCACGCGTGCCTGCAGTAACGCAAACAGGGTTTTACAATATCGCGCTAACGCCGGATATACTGGCCCATCGTTTTCCCCAAAGCATACGCTTGCTCAGGGATAGCGTAGAAGTGCCCTTCCTGCACGAAGAAAGGTCTGGAGGATTTGACGCCGCACGGTTTGACACCTTTCACATGGCGGAATATACCCGCCTGCCTGGAAAATCATCCACCATTATCTTTCATAATGATGGCAAAGACACCCTTACCCATTTTGAAGTCGTGTTCAAAAATGCCTGGATCGTCAAAACCATGCGTATCAGCGGCAGCAATGACCAGCATAACTGGTTTGGCGTAACAGATGCTTTCCCATTCGACCCTGTAAGCGCGGTAGAGAACACAGCTAATACCACACTGATAAAACGGATCGCGATACCCCCTTCTGACTATACCTGGTACAAGCTGGAGATAAACGACTCTGCCAGTGCCCCAATCCTCGTGGAAAAGATTGGCCGCTATACCACTAATAGCATTGCGGCAGCGTACGTGGCGCTGCCGTCGCCAGGGATAAGCTACAGTCCCCGCAACGACAGGCAGGAATCGAAGGTATTGCTGCAATTCGATCGCCCTTACCGGATCAGTAAACTATCTTTCAGTATTACCTCCCCCTCATTGTATCATCGAGATGCCAGCATTGCCACCCCCGCCGGCAATGGCATGGTTAATAAGATCCAGTCCTTTGTCATCGCTTCAGACCAGCCTTCACAAGTGGTGTTGGATGTACCGGGAAACTACAAGGAACTATACCTTGTGATCTACGATGGCGATGACAGGCCGCTGCAGTTTGGCGGCGTTAAAGCCTGGCAGCTAAACGGCTACCTTACGGCCTACCTGGAAAAAGGATATTCATACCTGCTTACCGGAGGTGATCCCACTATAGAAAGCCCGGTATATGATCTTGCCTATTTCCGGGACAGTGTGCCCACTAATATACCGGTACTACAGCCGGATGCCACCACTATCATTCCACGCAAACCGCAAAAACCTGTGGCAGAACCACTCTTTAAAAGCAAATGGTGGATCTGGACCGCCCTGGCAGCCGTTATTATCTTCCTGGTATTCATCGTGCTGCGGATGCTGCGCGAAATGCAGGCGGGCAAGAAATAGCCGGCACAACTGTTTAATAATCATAGGGAACAGGTTGTTTAATAGGCATTTTTCCGTTATCTTCATTAGCGGAATGTTCCTTTAACCTAACCCCCATGGTCAATGCTTATTAACACCCCCACTTACCGTCTCAACGGCATAGGCACAACACTGCCTATCCAACCTTTTATATATAAGAGCTGGTATACGCCTTGTTTATCACTTTTAATAGGTTGATGGTATGTTGGGATTCCTCTTTTACCTGGTGTGCTATCCACTCTTATTATTTGGCGGCTTACGCCTGGGCGGTGCGCTCGCCAAACGCATGCACGAGCACGGCCGTAATTGGGCCCCGCTGGGAGTTGAAGGCGGCCTGCTGGGATTTTATGGCTTGCTGATATCCTTTACGCTGGTACAGGCCAGCAATCAGGGGCATGATAGGACCACCAATATTTACGAGATCTCAGACCGCATGAGCCTTCTGTTCAGGAAGTCACGTATTTACGATCCGGAACTGCAGGGAAAGGTCAAAAATTATATGTCCGGGTTATTTAAACTGCAATTGGAAAAAGGCTATAAGTCTGTAGAAGAGATGCGGGAGACCATCCAAACCGTAAATGCCCTGGACGAAGTCCTGGATGAGTATATCATTCAAACCCTGGCGGTCCATCCGGAAAAACGGGCAGAGCTCACGGAGCTGATCAATGTCACAGAACAGATAGAGACCAGCTATTTTAAGCTCATCCACTCCTATCACCGTAAAAGCCCGGCATTGGTCCTGTTTATCCTGATCCTTTTTTCTTTGCTGATGAGCGTACTGTTGGGGTATATCCGGCGTATCCACAAATTTAATATCCATATCACCACCGTTACATTCACGGTGATCAGCTATGTGCTGATCAATGTGATACATGATATGGGCTCTCCCAATATTGGTTTCCTGCGCCCCAATTTTGAGGATATACGGGAGGTGCAGGAGGTGTTTGATAACTATTATAACCGATAAGCACCGGAGACGCCCGTACCTGGGGGGCCTCACCACACGGTAGTTTTTTAAATACCTTTGCACCCTATGCCGGCAATCAACCTGATCGTTATAAAAACAAACCAGCTACAAGCACAGGCAGACTTCTACACCCGCCTGGGTTTTACTTTTGATTACCACCAGCACGGCAATGGCCCTTTCCACTATGCCAGCACGGGCAACGGACCTGTACTGGAGATCTATCCGCTACCCAAAGGCATTACCACGCCAGATAATACCACACGGCTGGGTTTTACTGTCAATAACCTGAACCAGTTGATCGCAGATCTGCAAACCACCGGCGCCGTTATCGTAAGCCCGCCGCAAACTACCGCCTGGGGTTATGCTGCGGTAGTGCAGGACCTGGATGGCAGAAAAATAGAACTGACAGAAAGCTAGCTTACAGGTACTTACCTACTTCAAAACACTGTACACCCTCCACTTTCCGGAAAGAATCCGTGGTATAGATCTCATCCACAAACTCAATTTTACTGCCCTTGCTGAAGATGCCATGGCTCACGATCAGGTTCACTTTCGCGGCGCCCTTTTCCTTCAGCATTTTGGCCGTGCCGGCAAATGTGCCGCCACCATCACAGATATCATCCACTATAAAACAGGTCTGCCCTTCCAGGTTTTCTGTAGTGGTTTTAAAGTTGGTAAGCGCGCCGGTTTTTACGTCCCGTTCTTTCATACACTCCACCACATTGTCTGTTTGCAGGAACTGGGCCAGCTTATGGATCTTTTTCAGTGCGCCGCCATCCGGAGATACCAGGCAGTAAACGCTATTGCCGTGTTTGCGGAAATAATCGTCCAGCGCGTCCTTTACAAACTGGTGATTGGTGACCGTATAGGAACGGTCTATCAGTGCGGTGGATACCTCAGAATGGGGATCAAAGATCTTTACTTTCTTAAATCCGCCCTGGTTTAATATACCGGCCACCACCTTCAGTGAAAATGGCTCTCCATCCAGCATCACCCGGTCCATACGCGCGGCTGTGAGGTAAGAGATATGCAACCCTACCTGCTCAAACTCCAGGTAATCCAGCGTGTTTTTGATGAACAGTGTCGTCAGCAGATCGTTGGCATTATCTACCCGGGTAAGCAGCGTTACCGGCTGGCGGCGGTCCAGCATTTGCACGCTGTCCATATCTATTTTAATATGCGGTTGGCCATCCGGGAAAACCATCGTCTTAAAACGAATGGTGGACTGTTCCGGGTAAATGAGGTTGAGTGTGGTCATACTATGGTGCGGTTAAGACTATAAGAATGAATAGTGTCAATAAGGGCAGTTATGTTGGGTACCTGCTTTACTCCAAACTTTTCGCAAACGATATCTACATTCCCTTTTCGCCAGAAACCTTCCGGGCAGCATACCACCAGTTTCCCGGAGCGGGCATGCAGGCCCAGTTCCAGCAAGGTAACGGGGGAATAGGTGCCGGGCGCAAAGTACATAATGATCAGGTCCGCGGCCTCCATGGCATCCAGCTCCCAGTTCACTTGTTCATTGAATGCAGGATGCGTGATCTCCTGTTTCCAGCTGCTGTCCCAGTCATCACGGCGGGGATTATATAAATGTACCTGCGTTCGTCCGTCAAAGACCTGCTCTATTTCCTGCTGCCAGTGTATAGCGCTGCCCATCTCAATGCTGCCCGCCAGAAAAACAGAGATGGTGTCTGCTGTTTTAGGCGGTAAAGTAACAGGTGCTTTGATCGTCATGCTAAAGGTTTAAAGTTGAATATAACGCGCCGGCACATGATCCGTAAGCCATACGCCGTTCTCAGAAAGAAAGAACTGCAGCCCGTCCCGGTGCATTTGCCCGCTGTTTATTGTCAGGATCACGGGCCGGCCCCTGCGACTGCCTACTTTTTCTGCGGTGGCTTTGTCTATGCTTAAATGCAAATGTTGCCGGCTCATTTTTAACAGGCCCTCTTGCTGTATGCTTTCCAGGAAATCATTCACCGTGCCATGATACAGGTATTCCGGCGGAACCTGCGGGCTCAGGCCCAGGTCTACTGTAATGGAATGGCCCTGGTTGGCCCTTATGCGGGTATGTGTTTCATTAAAGGCAAAACGTTGCTTATCGCTGCTTGCTACTATGTTTTCCAGCTCTTCCAGGGAAAAGCGCTGCCCGTGTTGGGCCGCTTTTGCCAGCAGTTCCTGTACATCGGCCCATCCGTTCTCATCCAGTTGCAGGTTAATTGTTTCCGGGCTATGCCGTAATATGAGGCTCAGGAATTTACTGATCGTTTTTTGTTGTTTTTCGTTCATCTTATTTCAATTTGTCCCGTGTTTCCATGAGGGCATAACCCAATAGGTTTTGCCCTTTCCATAGCAGCGGGTTTTCTACATTGGGGTTACTGGCGCCCATGCCAATACCCCAGATCGCATCTCTTGGACTGGCTTCTGCCAGTACACGGTCTCCGGTATTTGCCAGGAAGGTCCGCAGCGGCTCCTGCTGGGAGAACTTGTGGAAATTACCATCTACTACCAGCGTAAATTTATGCTGGTCCCAGCTGGCGGCATCAAAGTCGCGCACCTTTCGTCCCAGCTGTTTTGCTTCCGCAGGCGAGTCCGCCTGCAGGATCTCTTCCAGTATTTCAGCATCATTGAACAGGCGGGCTTTTCCCGCCATCATCCAATGCTCTGCCGTTTTATAGGTGATGCCATCCACTGTAAAGGGAGATACCCACCATTGGCTAAAACAGCTCTTGGTTACGCTGCCATCGGCAGACGGCTGGTGTCCCCAGAAGAAAAGGTATTTTAACTGTTCACCGGCATTGTATCGTTCCCGCAGCCAGTTGTTATTATAGTTCATTTGGAGTTGAATTTAGCCAGCAGGTGTTGAAGCGCCGGATCTTCAGGCGGGGTATACGCGGCTCCAAAAAAGGCGTTGATCACTTCAATATCCCCTGCTATGTTTTCATTAAAAATGGCCAGGTTGTCGGCCGGTACCCACAGTTCCTCATGAATATCGCCGCCTACCCGTTGTACTTCGTATAGCCGGTAGTGCGCCTCATGTATTGCAAACCGGGTAACAACGCCGCAGTAGCCGGAAAACGCATCCGGGGTATTCCATTCCAGCGCAATCTGCTCTGCGTAAGCCTGGTTTAATACCGGGTAAAATATGGGTTGCCAAAACAAACGTGGAGGAAAGGCCTTATATCCGCTCTCAGCTATTAACGCCAGCTCCTTCAGCCCTACGGGCCGGTATAGTGTGATGTTGCTCATCGGTTATAAGCATTTCTTTTACCCTGTTACGGATTGCTGTTAAGCTCCAGTCTACCAGCAGTTTACCGTCTTTAAAAACGGTTTTCAGCTCGCCCTGTGCTTCTTCTTCCCAGGTACACTGGTCTTTTAATTCCAGTTTGCCTGCGGCATTGCGGAATACCTGCATCAGGCCTTTGGCAGATTTTTTAGTGCCGTCATCCGTTTTCGGGTCTTTATAAATATCCCTGCCGGCGCCATTCACTTCGCCATAGGTGGCTTTCATGGCAAAGCCAAAAGTGTCGCGGGTTACATATTCATAGGTGTAAGAGCCTATGCCTAATACTACGTTATAGCTGGCAAAACCTTTCTGTTTCAGACCTTCCAGTATGGCCACCTGCCTTTCCGTGGTGATGCTGTCGCCGTAGATAAGCCCTATATGGCCATCCAGCAGTTTATACCCTTGTTCTGTGATAATACCGCCAAAGGTTTCCCACATACATTCAATAGCGCCTTTATATGCGGGGCTGCCGGCAGGCGCTTCGGGGTCGCCTACAATGATCTTAACCGGGTCGCCGCTGTCAGGGCGTATCACTACTTTACCGTTACGGGCCAGGATCTTTTCTTTCAGCGCGGGCAGGAACTCCGTGATCACCTGCCAGAAATCCCAGGTATCGCTCACAATGGATACTACGCCGCCGGGATATATTTCTGTGATCAGCCTTTCAAAAGTGCCAATTTCATCATCCTGCGTGCCCATACACATTACGCTATGCTCTGTAGCCGGTACGGAGCCGCCTATCAGCTCTTTTTCTGCATCCGCATGGTAAAAGGTTTCCAGGAAGTCAATAGCCGGGATGGTATCGGTACCGGCAAAGGACAACAGGTGACCAGCGCCGCTGATCAGCGCATCTTCCACACCGCTCATGCCACGGAAAGAAAAGTCATGCCCTTGCCAGGGAATAAAGCTCAGGTCATTACCTACCGTTTCTTTTGCATACCGGGTAAATGTTTTCAGGTATTGGAAAGCGGTGGTGGCAGAGGTACAGGGCTTCCAGGTAATGGCGCTCATGATGGTCTCCAGCATATTGGTAAGCCAGAAGAATTCAGGCTTTGTATTCTTGATGGTGAAAACCGGCACACGCATCGGCACCAGGCAGCCTTCTGGTAACGCCTTGATCTCCAGCGGCAGGTAACCTAGGTCGTGCAGGGCGGCAATATGATCATAGCTAATACTGTCCTTGCCCAGGTAATTATCAATACGGCGGGCGTATTGTTTCAGTACTGCTTCCTTGGGTTGACTGAAAAAGTATTCATCAAACTGGCGTATCAGGTACTCTTTTATAAAATACTGTAAGCCAAAGAAAACGATCTCCTGAACATCGGGATTGCGGGATTTACGAGGCGTTAGGTTAGAATAAACAAGGGTAGTGCCTGCGGGATATTGAAACTTGTGGCCAACTTTGTAGCCATCTTTCAGGAGGATGGGAGTAATTGTCATGGTTAGCTAATATTAAGTTGGAAATTATTTTGTTTTAGTTGTTTGTTAAACTTGTACAAATCCGGATGACGGTTCTGCGAGCCTTCCCGCTTCGCGCCGGTGTTAATGATGTATTCCGCATCCAGTATCTTACGGCGGAAATTGCGCCGGTCTATACTAATACCCAGTATACACTCATACAGCTCATGTAACTCCGGCATGGTGAAGAGCTCATCCAGCAGCTGAAAGCCCACCGGGAAATACAGGATTTTGGCCTTTAAACGTTGTAATGCCTTATCAAAAATATCCTGGTGATCAAATCCCAATGCGGGTGTTTCCTGTACATTGAACCACTGTGCATCGTTAGCCATCTGCCCCGCTACGATCTGGAATTTTGACGGGTTCACCAACGCATAATAGGTAACGGAGATCACACGGCCCCTTGGGTCCCTGGCCGGATCATCAAAAGAATATAACTGCTCCAGGTACACATTATCCATCCCCAGCTTTGTTTGCAAGATCCGGGAGCAGGTTTGCAAAAAGCTTTCTTCCATTTGTAGAAAAGCCCCCGGTAATGTCCACTGGTCCTTAAAAGGCGCTTCCTTCCTGTTCAGTAATAACACAGACAATGTTTTCTCGTGATAACCAAACACCACCAGGTCTATTGCCAGGGCAGGATTTTGATAAGAGGAGAATGCTTTCATTTTTCGTTTGCGTTATTTTGACACAAATAAAGTTACAAATAATCAAATACGCAAGTTTTTTAACGGGTTTAACACTAAATAATATTTGAACGGTAACCGGGAATGCAGGAACGCAGGTATAAATTATTGGATAATAATCATATAGGCGCGGACGTACGCGGAAAGTAAAATAGGGTTAATCTGCCGGCAACCGTTGGGCAATATATGGATCAACATTTTTCCTCGCAGGGCATTACCATCCCTGACCGGCTATAAACGGCGTTACTGATACTATTTTAGCTAACTTCTCCAGGGCTTCACCCAGGATACTCCTCGGCTTCAGGTAGGTTATTTGTAGCACCGGGCGCCTTTGCTAAAATAGTATCAGTACAGGCCGCGTTTTACTTAATACCGCTAGCAGCTTTTACATTCGCCGCTAGCACGCATCAATTCTTAAAGAAATTCCCCGCCGTCACCGTTTCTTCCACCCATATCCCGGAATTAGGTTGCAGCACAAACTCGCTCAACCCCACTTCCTTCTTCTCCGGCGCCCAGTCATAGGTATAACCCAACCGGGTCCACGGATAATGATAATCCGTTGCAGCAGAGAGTGTGCGGTAATAAGAATAGATAATGTTGTTGTCAAACCAGGTCTTGTAGGCTTCCGTTACGCTGTTAACCAGCGCCGCACCGGTAGTAGCGGCATTGATGGCAGGATTGCCTGCGGGCCGTACCAGTTGCTGCGGGTCTACCCATAATTCCGCAATATGCGTATTGCTGCCGCTATTGGCCGGCGGCAATCCCAATAACTGGCATAAGCGCATAATGGTATCCGTATCCGCCTTGAGGTCCGGCGCCACCCTACGCTTCATTTGCGTAGGCGCAAATACCCAGGATTCTCCCCAGGTGTTAGTAATGGAATCCCCTGCCGGATAGCTGGATGGATACTTCATAAAAGTGGCCATTAACACGTACTCCTTGCCGTTAATGGTCTTCCATTGCAGGTTGGGATTGTCATGGGAGATAGCCCACAGCGTGTCTATCACCTCCGCATCATCTGCCACCATCGCATCCGTAACGGAATGCGCATACAGCTCATCCATATTATACTGCGGGGGAGGCTGCGGATCATCATCTTTTTTACAGGCAGTGAAGGCTAGGCTAACAAGGAAAACAGTCCGGATCATAACGCCGGCATTCATAGAAACGAGTTTCATAAGGGTAGTTTTTTAGGTGTATATGGTTATTAGAGACCTTCTAAGTACGTAATTTTCAGCCACATATGCAAATTTTATTCATATAGGTATCCGGTAAAACCGTAACAATTGCATAATATAGGGTTAACCCTTCCATAATATTGAATTATTCATTTTGCCCCCGCTTAGCATAATCCGGATCATACACCTGTTTATTGCAAAAAGAGTCATCGGACACAACATATATACGCCTGCTAAGCCACGGAAAACCTTGTAGACATTAAAAAGTGAACAAATGAAATTACTTGTAGCGATAGCTGCCCTGACTGGCAGTTTTCTGTTCTATATTATCCCGCCGGCCAATGTGAAGATAAACCGTTCGTATACTGTAGACTCGCTTGGAGCCTGCCAGGGAGCGCATTATCAGCATGGAAAAGTATATCTCTATGGGGATAGGGAAACAGGCATGATGCGCGCCTACATACCGGGAAAAGATACCCTTACCTGGACGGGTGAGGAATATAAGCTTACACAGGATGGTAAAGACCTGATCAACCACCCCACTGGTATTGCCTGGAATGGCGTGGGGCCCACCTTTATAGGCAACAGCATCCGCCTCAATGCAGAAGGTACCCAATGGAGGGCCGTGATTTACAGCATCAATTGGGAAGGCCTGCTCAAAACGCACACCCTCGATGGTAATGTGCTGCGCGTGATCGAAGACGACGCTTGTATACAAGGCGCCCGCCCGGAGTATGTAAAATATAAAGGCAAATGGTATGTAGCCACCGCTGACTATGGCAACCATGGCAACGAAGTACGGCTGTACAACCCGGAGCGCCTGGCACAGGTATCCCACACCAAAGAAGATGGCGTACTGTTCAAAAAATTCACCTGCGGTCCCTGGGTGCAGAACCTGCATTGGATAGCGGAAAAAAACATACTGGTACTGATCCAGAACCAGGTAGAAGGCCGCAAATGGCGCCTCACGTACCTCGATTTTGAAAGATCCGTAGCCAGCGGCGAGGCTGTTGTGCTGAAAGTGGTGGATATAGATAAGCCGGATGAGCTGGAAGGCTTCACCTTTTTATCCACCAATCAAACCGGGATCGCAGTTACTTCTTCAAGAAAGGATAATGTTCATTTTATAAATGTCAACTGGTAGAGTTATGCAAAGAGCACTACAAATTTTACAATGTGGGTTTACGTTAACGTTGGCCGTCTGTGGTACAGTAGCGGTAAAGCCGGTATATGCAGCAGGCAGCGCCCTGTATGCTATACAGCAACCGGCGGCCGCTAAGGTGTCAGGCATCGTTACGGATGAAAAGAATCAACCTCTTATAGGGGTGAATGTAATGGTGAAAGGCACCCGCAGGGGCGCCGTTACAGATGCAAACGGCAGATATGCCGTTACAGCAGATGCGGGCGCTACCCTGATCTTTTCCTTCACCGGCTATGTGCCGCAGGAAGTAGTGATCGCAGATCAGCAAACAGTGAATATACTGCTGCGCGAAGATGTAAGACAGCTGAACGAAGTAGTTTCCGTAGGTTACCAGAAAATGGGGAAAAGCGATGTTACCGGCGCTATTTCCAGCGTAAAGGCTAAAGAGCTGAACCTTACCACGCCTACCGTAGGACAGGCCCTGGTAGGTAAAGTGGCCGGCGTACAGGTATCGCAGGTAAGCGGCGCTCCTTATGTGAGCACCAAGATCCGCGTGCGCGGTGTGGGCTCCGTAAACGCCAGCTCAGACCCTTTATATGTAATAGATGGTTACCCCGTAGGGAACGACATCTATATCAATCCTAACGATATTGAGACCATAGATATATTGAAAGACGCCGCCTCCGCCGCCATCTACGGCTCCAGAGCCGCCGGCGGTGTGGTAATGATCACCACTAAACACGGTAAGGAAGGCAAAGGCCAGTTTGAATATGATTACCAATACGGTATCAACCAGCTGAGCCACAAGGTAAAACTGCTGGATGCGGACCAATACGCCCAACTGGTGATAGACGGCCGCAATAACACTTACAAAGACCTGATGCTGGGCGCCGGGAAAACCTGGACAGATGCTATGTATAGTGATAATAATAAAACGCGCGTGGACAACGTGAATAACGCCGGCAGCGTGCAGATCCCTGATTACATCTATGATTTTGCCAACCAAAAGCTCATTCACCAGCAGGTGAATACAGACTGGCAGGATGAGTTGTATCGCAATGCGCCGGTGCAGCGCCATAACCTGTCTTTCACCGGAGGCAAGAATGGTATGCGCTATGCGCTCAGCGGCGGTTACCAGGATCAGCAGGGCATTATCGTAAGCACCTACTCGCGTAAGCTGAACCTGCGCGCCAATGTGGATGCAGATGTAAGCCCTAAGTTAAAAGTAGGCGCCAACCTGTCCCTTACCTCTAATAACAACCGCGAGGTGGAAGAAGGGCGTTTTGACCATGGTCCCATCCTGGGCGCCCTGATCTATATGCCTTATTTCCGGGCCTATAATGATGACGGCACCCTCCGTAAGAACGAAGCTGCGGCGCAATCATCCCTGTACGGTTACCAGAGTATAGAGAACCCCGTAGCCATTGCGGAAGAAACCAATATCACCCGCAAAGGTCTGCGCGCTACCTATGGCGGCTATCTAAGCTATGAGCTGATACCCAACCTGGTGTTCAAAGCTAACCTGGGCATGCAAACATACAATGAGAAGTATGATTACTACCGCCCCACCAGCCTCAGCTCAGATGCTAATCCTCCCGGTTCTGTACTGGCGCAGGCAGCCGCCAGGGACACGGCCAGGACCATCAGCACCGTAGACCAGCTGGGAGAGTTCACGCTGAACTACAAGAAGAAATTCGGCAAACATAATTTTGATGTACTGGCGGGTTATTCTGCACAGCAGTTTAACAGCGATATTATTGGTGTAACGGCAAAAGGTTACCAGAATGACCGTATAGAAGAGATCACCAGCAAAGGGGCAGATGCTTCCCTCTTTTCGCTGATCAACACTTCCGGCAAGGCCACCTGGACCATGCTCTCCTACTTTGCCCGTATAGTGTATAACTACGAGAACAAATATTTCCTTACCGGTTCCTTCCGTACAGATGGTTCTTCCCGTTTTGGCCCGGCTAACCGCTGGGGCAAATTCCCTTCCGTATCCGCCGGCTGGAATGTGTCTAAAGAGCCCTTCTATACCAATATGCTGGGTACCTCTTCTTCCCTGAAGCTGCGTGCCAGCTGGGGCTTGAGTGGTAATAACAATATCGGTAACTACAATCAGCTGCAGGTAATGGCGCCGCTGGGCGGCGTGGTATATGGAACCTCCAGCGTTGTTAATACCGCCATCTGGTCCGGCGATTTAAAGGATGATCACCTGGGTTGGGAATCTACCTCCCAGTATAACTTTGGCGCAGATATAGGCCTGTTCAACGATCGCGTATTTGTGATCGCCAACTACTACATCAGCCGCTCCTATAACCTGTTATTTAACCAGCCTGTTTCCGGGGTAGCCGGTGTGTCTAATGCCAGTAA
This sequence comes from Chitinophaga agrisoli, assembly GCF_008386695.1. Lineage (GTDB taxonomy): Bacteria > Bacteroidota > Bacteroidia > Chitinophagales > Chitinophagaceae > Chitinophaga > Chitinophaga agrisoli. Next base: position 686,248 of record NZ_VUOC01000001.1, on the reverse strand, counting down.
CTCTGCGGTGCTCACCAACCTGCGTAATTCCAAGGTGCAGAACAAGGGTTTTGATATACAGATAGATAGCAGGATCGTTTCTACCAAAGACTTTGCCTTTAACCTGAGCGGCAACATCTCCTTAAACCGTAACAAGGTATTGGATATGGGCGGCGCCAGCACCATCATCACCGCCGGTGCGGAACGTTCCTACAAAACCCATATCACGGAAGAAGGACAACCCATTGGCATGTTCTATGGCTTTAAGGTAAAAGGGATGGTTAGGGAAAGCGATATGGCAAACATCGCTGCAGATAATGCCGTTTTTGATAAAACCACCCAGTCTTTCCCTAAAGGATATGTGCTCAAAGGCCCTCCCCGTTCTACTGCTTCCAGCACTCCTTTAACCCCCGGTGATATCTATTTTGAAGATACCAATGGCGATGGCATCGTGAATGATGCGGATAAGACTGTGATAGGCACGCCCTATCCCAAATTTACGTACGGTTTTGCGCTGAATTTCAGCTATAAATCTATTGACCTGAGCGCTTCTTTCAATGGTTCCTATGGCAACCAGGTGCTGGATGGCCAGGACTACTACCTGTTTAATATGGAAGGTTCCGGCAACCAGTACGCTAAAGTAGCAGACCGTTACCGTTCAGAAGCGCAGCCGGGTAATGGTAGCGTATACCGCGCTTCCCGCGGCGGTACCCAAAGCAATAGTACCCGCCTTTCTTCCTTCTACCTGCAGGACGGTTCTTATTTCCGTTGCACCAACATCACACTGGGTTATAACCTGCCGGTAACGCTGGTAAAGAACATAAAAGGGCTAACCAATGTCCGGGTATATGCTGCTGTGGATAATGCTTTCACCATCACTAAATACCTGGGTTACAACCCGGAAGTGGATTATAACGCTGGCGCAAACCTTACGCCCGGTGTGGATTATGGTATGTATCCGCTGGTACGTGCTTACAACTTTGGCGTGAAGGCTACATTCTAATGATTTAAAACATCTGCAACAATGACTAAAAGATATTTAATAATAGGTTGTTTAACGGCGCTGACACTATTCAGCGCCTGCGGCAAGAGTTTCCTGGAGCAAACCAATCCAAATGCCATTCCTACTGAAGATTATTTTCAGTCTGAGAATGATGTGCTGCTGGCAGTAAATGGCGCTTACCAGTCACTGAGATCCGGCGATGGCCTGGGCGAGAATAGCGGCTTATATACGGATGAGCGCTCTGATGACGCTGGCCGCAACGATAATCAGTCCAATGCCGGCGAGCCTTTCCAGTTCAACGATTTCTCCCTGCTGCCCAGTAATACTTACCTGAAAACGCACTGGCTGGGGCTTTTCCAGATCATTACCCGCGCTAACCTGGTATTGACCAATATTGATGGTATAACATTCCTTAATCCTGATAATAAGACCCGTTACACCGCGGAAGCTAAATTCATCCGCGCCCTGGCTTATTTTCACCTGGTGCGTAAATGGGGCGATGTGCCGCTGGTAACAAAACAGCTCCGCACGCTCGACGAAGTAGCCGCCAATACTTTCCGTGAGAAACAGGAAAAAGTATACGCCCAGATCGTAGCTGATCTGAAAGACGCGGTGAACAGTAATCTGCCGGCCCAGGCCTCCGGCGATAACAGGGGCCGTGCATCTAAAGCTGCCGCCAACGCCCTGCTGGGACAAGTGTACCTGACCATGGCCACTACCCTGGATGCGGCTAACCGTACCGCTAACCTGGAAAACGCCCGGGTGTCCCTTACCGCTGCCTGGGATGCGCGCACGTTCGGTACATTAAAGGAGATCCCTTATACCGATGTGTTTGACGTGAATAAAAAAGGTACCTGCCCGGAACTGATCTTCCAGATCGTTAACAAACAAGGCGATATTAATTTCTGCTCCACCATTGCAGCCAATAACCAGGTGAAAGGGGAAACCATCAATAGTCAGAAAGTAATGTCTGCCACAGACGGTAACGTAACGCCAGACTTGGTGAAAGAGTATGAAGAAGGCGATCCCAGAAAGGACTTTAGCGTGAAATTTGCGAATGATGCTGCCGTAAAAAATTATTTCATCACCAAGTTCCGCGATGCCAGCGATGGCGCCGGTAAAAGCGGCTATGGCGGTAATGACTGGGTGCTGATCCGTTATGCGGATGTGGCGCTCATGCTGGCAGAGGTATACATGTACCAGGGCAACGATGCTACCGCCATCCAGTTCCTGGACCAGGTGCGCGAAAGGGCCGGCGTTCCGCTGTATGCTGCTGCCAAGGCAGATCCTAACTACAGCAGCAAGTTCCCTACCCTTAAACTGGCTATCCTGCATGAAAGACGCGTAGAACTGGCCTTTGAGCACCACCGCTGGTTTGACCTGCTGCGTTTCTTTACCACGGCAGACCTGGTAACGTATATGCACGCCAAAGACCAGGCAGACTACGGAAAAGCTAAGCTCACCAACTTCGGTACCAAAGACCGTTACTACCCCATCCCGTTTGATGAATACAAACTGGATCCGGTAAAGATGTACCAGAATCCGGGTTACCAATAAGCGTCCCCGTTTACATGATACAAAAGGAGGAACAGGCCTGTGCCCGTTCCTCCTTTTTCTTTTTCCTTTTTGCATTTTTATTATAATCTTTACCCTGCTATGAGAATGAACAGGGGACAACTAAGCTTAATAGGCCTGCTGCTTTGCTGTTGGAGCAGCGTAAAGGCCCAGGATCAGTATGAATTAAACACCGGCTGGCAATGCGCCAATATTAGCCGGGTTACTGAAAAAGGAGAGACGATTTCCGATCCGGCACATGCCTTAACAGGCTGGCAGCCGGCCACCGTACCAGGCACCGTGCTTACTACGATGCTCAACAACAAACAGGTACCGGATCCTTTTTATGGGATGAACAATGAAAAGATCCCGGACATCTACAACACCGGCAACGATTATTACACCTACTGGTTTGTAAAGGACTTCACAGAGCAACCTGCCGCCGCAGACCAGCAGGTATGGCTGCATTTCCGCGGGGTGAACTACAGCTGCGATATTTACCTGAACGGTAAAAAAGTAAATGCGGCAACACACCATGGCATGTTCCTGCGCCAGACATATAACATTACCCGCCTGCTGGCAAAGAATGGGCATAACCGCCTGGCAGTGATCATATATCCCGCGCCGCTGGCCGGTAATCCTAACGGCGGCCAGGGTGGCGACGGCATCATCGCAAAGAGCGTGGCACACCAATATACCGCCGGCTGGGACTGGATCCAGCCCATCCGCGACCGTAATACCGGTATATGGGATAAAGTCACCATTGAGCACACCGGCGCGGTGGATGTAAAACATCCCCATGTGGTAACGAAGGTGCCGGGTATCCGCCTGCCGGAAGGCCCGCAGGCCCCCGCGATCGTACAAGTAAGCGCGGAGCTGGAGAACGCGTCTGATAAAAGTGTAACCGGCGCCGTACAATACGCCATCAACGGCACTACGGTGTCTAAAAAAGTGACACTGGCCCCGCATGCCACCACCCAGGTACAGCTGCCTGATTACACCCTGCAGCATCCTAAATTATGGTGGCCTAATGGTTATGGCCCCCAGGCGCTGTATAACCTGCAGCTGCAGTTTGTGAATGCCGCCGGTAAGGTAAGCGATAAAGAAACCGTGGAAGTAGGCGTGCGCGAGATCCAGACTTCCTGGAACGCCCACACCGGTAGCCGCGAAGTAGCCGTGAACGGACAAAAAATATTCATCAAAGGCGGTAACTGGATCATTTCTGACGCCATGCTGCGCTTTTCCAAAGAGCGCTATGATGCAGAGATCAGGTACCATCGTGATATGAACCTGAACCTCATCCGCATATGGGGTGGCGCGTTAACAGAACGGCCGGAGTTTTATGAGGCCTGCGATAAATATGGTATGCTGGTGTTCCAGGACTTCTGGTTTTCCGGTGACTGTAATGGCCGCTGGGTAGATCCTATGAAGAAGGAAGACCAGTGGACACGGCGCAAATACCCGGATGATCACGGCCTGGTACTGTCCTCTCTGACAGACCAGATAAAGATGATCCGCAATTATCCCTCCCTGGCGCTCTGGTGCGGTGGCAATGAGATCACCCCGCCGGAAGATATCCTTACCGCTGTAAAGGATTCTATATTGCCGCTGCTGGATGGTACGCGTTATTTCTTCGACTACTCTAACTCAGACAGCATGTCCCATAACACCCTGGGTGGTAATGGCGACGGCCCCTACGGCGTACAGCCGCTGGCCACTTTCTGGGAGCACCGCACTTTCCCTTTCAACTCAGAGATCGGCTCCGTAGGCGTTGGCGATTATGCCTCCCTCGAAAGATTTATTCCTAAAGAGAATATGGTAGCGCCGGAATATCCCGGCAATAAAGTGGATTCCGTATGGTATTATCATAAATACATCGGGTATGATGGATTCATTGACCCTTATGGTAAGGCCAAAGACGCAAAGGATTTTGCCAACAAAGCCCAGTTGGTGAACTATGACCAGTACCGCGGCTTAATGGAAGGTTTCAGCGCCCATATGTGGGATTGGTACACCGGCGTGATCATCTGGAAAACCCAGAACCCCTGGACTGCCATGCGCGGCCAGATGTATGATTACTACCTGGATCCCAATGCCTGCCTGTACGGATTGCATAACGGCAGCGAGCCTTTGCATATCATGTACAACCCTATTGATGGTATGGTACAGGTGGCAAATAACACCTTTACGCCCCGCCGCGACCTGATGCTGCAGATCTTTGCCTATGATATGAAGGGCAGCGTGGATACGTTGACCCAGGTGTTTGCAGATATCGGGCCCACCATCACCAAAAGGTACCTGTCAGTAAAAAGAGGCCTGGATAAGCTGCGTAAAGACAAAGGTATTTTCCTGCGCTTACGCCTGCTGGACGTACATCAGCAACCGGTAAGCGAAAACTTCTACTGGCTGCCGGATGAAAAAGGCAACTATTCCGGTCTGCAGGAAATGGCCCAGGCAGCGGCGCAGGTAACAGCAAAACGTATTACCAAAGACAGCGTAGCAGTTACCATCAGCAACCCGGCCAATGGCCCCGTGGCCTTCTTTAACCGCGTGGCATTGGTGGATATGCAAACAAAGAAAAGGATCCTGCCGGCTTTCTATAGCGACAACTATATTTCCGTAATGCCGGGCGAGCAGAAAACCATTACCATCAGTTACACTGCCGGTAATGAGACCACCGGCATAGAGCTGTATGGCTGGAATGTGAAGGAAGGATATTATGCAATAAAATAAAGCGCAATAATAAAAGCCTTGCCGGATTAAGGGTGTTTTACCCCCACATCCGGCAAGGCTTTTTTAATGGGGAATGTACCTCAGGCCCCCATGGCATACAGCACAATGTTCACCCCAAATTTGGTATTATCTTCTGCCATAAAACGTTTGTTGCGGAAATCGTAATCCCACTCACAGCCATAGTCTTTATTACTATACAGCACCGCAATACGCCCGTTGATCTCAATGGCTTTCAGGTAATCATGCACCAGGTCATCGCCCCAGCCATTCAGCTCAAAAGAGGTAGTAGGCGGTCCCTTCTCAAACTGGAAGAACGAATGGTAGATCTCATGCGTATTGGGGATCTTCCGCAGTGCATCCGGGCCAAACAGGCTGCTCATCTGCGCCTCAAAAGATTTGGCAAACAGCCCGTCAATATCATGATTGCAATCGTCTACAAATACAAAGCCGCCGTTCTGCACATACTTTTTAAAGTTCGCGGCTTCCTGGGCGTCAAACTGCACCAGCTTATGACCGCTCAGGTAACAGAAAGCAGCATTAAAAAGCTCGGCGCTGCTAAGGTCAATTACTTTTTCCTGTGGCTGCACCGGGATGGTAGTATACTCTATCAGGGAGTTCAGCAGGTTGGCAGGCATACGCTGGTCCGTGTCCCAATCGCCGGAACGGTAACGTAAACGGGTAAATGTAAATGTAGCACGCACCATCATTTGATCTTTAGCCTGGCCTGCCGGCTGCAACAGGGCGTCCCCAATATATGCAGCAATCCCCAACTTATATTAACCGTACATATAAAAAACCGGCGTTTGCTTTAAAAATCCTGTATTTATGTCTAATTTCCTTGCAAGCTGCTTATGATAGCAGTTATTTCGATTTTTTATATATCAACCAGGTCCATGTCGGAGATCACAGCCAATGCCGTGCAACAGTTACAACAAAAGCTGGCGCAATTAAAGCAGGAAATACAAAAAGTTATTGTTGGTCAGGAAGCCATTGTAGAAGAAATACTGGTGGCCCTGCTGGCCGGTGGGCATTGCCTGCTGGAAGGAGTGCCCGGTTTGGCCAAGACCCTCATGGTAAGGACCTTGTCACAGGCGCTGGACCTCAGCTTCCGCCGTATACAATTCACCCCGGACCTCATGCCCACAGATATCATAGGTACAGAGATCCTGGAAGAGGACCACGCCACCGGCAAACGTTTCTTCAAGTTTAACCGGGGGCCATTATTCGCCAATATTGTACTGGCAGATGAGATAAACCGAACGCCGCCCAAGACCCAATCCGCCCTGCTGGAAGCTATGCAGGAGTTCGAGGTCACCTATGGCGGGCAAACTTACGCGCTGGATCGTCCCTTTTTTATACTGGCCACCCAGAACCCTATTGAACAGGCAGGCACCTATCCGCTGCCGGAAGCGCAGCTGGACCGCTTCTTGTTATATATAAAGATAGGTTATCCTACCGCGCAGGAAGAAACCGCTATCTTAAGCAGCACTACCGGTAATAAACAGGTAACGGTAACGCCTGTACTGGGCGCTGCGGAAATACAACAGCTGCAGCAGCTGGTAAGGCAGGTAAGCATAAATGACGACCTGGTGCAGTATGTAGCCACGCTCGTACGTGCCACCCGGCCAGATACCAGCACCGTGCCCTATATAAAGGAATGGGTACGCTGGGGCGCCGGTCCCCGTGCAGGACAGGCCCTGATCTTAACCGCCAAGGCCAGGGCTCTTTTCAAGGGACGGTATGCCGTGCTGATGGAAGACCTGCAGGCGATGGCCTATCCTGTACTCCGGCATCGTGTACTGATGAATTTTAAAGCAGAGGCAGAACATATCACATCAGACCAGGTAACGGAAGAATTGTTAAAAGCTATCACCCGTACAAACGTCCTGTCGTAAAGCATCCGGTTTTCACCGTTTTATATTATGCCCATGAGCAGCCGTCCGCTATTAGATCCAAAAGTATTAACGGCCATCAAAGACCTGTCTTTAGTGGCCCGCACCGTTATTGATGGATTTATGGCCGGACTTAACCGCAGCCAGGTAAAAGGCACAGGGCTGGAGTTTAGCCAGTACCGCAGCTACCAGCCCGGGGATGATCTGCGCTGGCTGGATTGGAAAATGTACGCCCGCTCTGACCGCTATTATATCCGGGAGTCGGAGATGGAAACCAGCATTTCCGTGCGTTTCCTTATAGATGCCAGCAACTCCATGAATCACCAGGATAGCGGCCTCTCTAAAATGGATTATGCCCGCTACCTGGCAGCCGCATTGGCCTACCTCTCCTTTATGCAGGGCGATGCCACCGGCCTGTATGTATTCCAGGACGGGCAGCTGTTTTCTCTCCCTTCCCGTAAAGACCCGCAGCACCTGTCGCGCATCTTTTACCAGCTGGAGAACATACAACCCGCCGGACAGTTCACTAATGAAGTGCATTATAAACAGCTGTTCACCGGCGAGCGCCGTAAGGAGCTGCTCATCTTTATAACGGATATGTACCAGCAGCGGCAGGAGATCACGACCCTCCTTAATTCCCTGGCCGCCTTGCAACATGAGATCATCGTTTTTCATCTCATGGGCAGGAATGAGCTGGAAATGAATTTCTCCGGTTATACCACCCTGCAGGACCTGGAAACCGGCGAGACCACACCGCTTAACAACGCACAGATGAAAAAAGCATATACCGCCAAACTGCAGGCATACCTGGCGGCTACCCGTATGCAGCTGCTGGAGCAAAACATCTTTTACCGCCTGGTCGAAATGGACCAGCCCCTCGATAAAGCATTAAGGGATTTCCTGAACCAACGGCAAAAATCATTGATCTAAATTTTGTTGCAGCTACTACAACCCATATGGCTTTATGCAATGGCCGGCATCCTTATTCCGGTGCTGATCCATTTATGGAACATCCGCCTGGGTAAGGTGTTGCAGGTAGGCAGTATTGCTTTACTAAAAGAAGAAGGCAAACAACAGTCCCGCCGCCTGCAGCTTACAGAGCTGTTGCTGTTATTGCTGCGCTGTTTATTGATTGTACTATTGGCTTTCTTGCTGGCAAAGCCGGTATGGCGGCAGCGCCCCGCCAACAGGGAAAAGGGTTGGGTGCTGCTGGAAAAGGACCGGGCGGCGGAAACATACCAGCAGTTCCAGGCGCAGATAGATTCCTTATTACAGGCAGGTTATACCTTGCATTATTTCCAGCCTGGCTTTGAAAAGGTGAGCCTCTCTACCGCTTTACAGGCTACCGCCAATGACGCTGCAGACAGCACCCTGTCTTACTGGGCCTTATTATCCGCCCTGCAACAGCAGCGTAACGGCAATTACCCCGTTTTTCTGTTCACCACCAATTACCTGCACCGCTTTACCGGCGCCCGCCCGGTAATAGATACCGGCGTACATTGGTATGCCTATACCCCGGCAGATTCTGTAGCTACCTGGCAGGCAGACGCTTATACCACCGCGTCCGGTAAAATACGTGTAAAACAGGTGACCAGCCATCCCGCAGGTACCGCCTATACCTTCGAAGAGCCTCCAATAGCCACCGCGCCACCTGCTGATACGGCTACCTTACGGATCACCATTTTTGCAGATACATACGCGCAGGATGCCCGTTACCTGAAAGCGGCCATAGACGCTATACAGCAGTACACGCAACGCCGCATGCAGGTGAGGGCTATTAACCAGCAATCATCATTACCACCGGAAACAGACTGGCTGTACTGGCTCTCTACCCGCCTGTTACCGGATCATATAAATGCCCGCTTTATCTGGCAATATGAAAACGGCAAACTAACCACTGCGCCCTCCCATATCATTACCGGTGCATTTACGCCCCTGGCGCTCTATAAACGCCCGCAACTACAGATAGCAGATACTGCTGCCATAACACCCCTCTGGCGGGATGGCTGGGGGCAGCCACTGTTATACCGCCAACAGCAGGGGAGTGCTACCGTATATCATTTCGCCGGCCGCTTAGACCCCGCCTGGAATGGGCTGCCCTGGAGCGCCAGTTTTCCCGGCCTGCTCCTGCAGTTATTATACCCCACAAGGGATACCTTTGTACAGGATAAACGTATCATAGCAGCCGCGCAGCTGCAGCCAGATGGGCACATGGAAAGGACCGTACAGAAAAGCGCAGCTGCCGTCAACCGCGATCTTACTATTTTTTGCTGGTTAGGGCTGATGGCCCTCTTCCTCGCGGAACGGATCCTGGTATGGTATAACCAAAAAACAGGAACACATGGCTGAGCAAACACCCATCCATATGATCCATGCCTTTGGGCAACGCTGGCAGTTATACAGGCTGATAAGCCGCATACTCCTGGCGCTGACCATAGCTGCTGTTGTAAGCGGTATCATTTACATGGTGCATGGTTCCCCCTGGTGGGCGCTGCCGGTTACGGTGGCCGCTTTACTGGGACTGCTGCTGCCCGCCCGGTCCTGGCGTGTTACGGAAAATGATGTGATCCGCTATTTCAACGTCACCTACCCGGAACTGGAGGAGAGCGCCGGCTTGCTGCTGCAACCGCAGGATAACCTGGCTTTACTGGAGCAGCTACAGGCAGCCAAGATAAGGCAGGCACTCACCGGCATCCACCCCCAGCCGCCGTTAAGAACACAGCTGCGGTTATCCATCTGGGCTTTTATCGCCGGTATCATGTTAGCTGCTGCGGCCTTCCGCTGGGGGCCTTTACCAGCCCCCCATACCTTAAAAAGCGGCCGGCCCGCCAAAACAGCGGCCATAAATGAAACGCGCCCGCCGGAGATAGCCGCCGTCACCATCACCATTCAACCGCCTGCCTATACCGGCAAAAGCAAACGGCAGCAGCAACAGCTGGGGCTGGAAGTAGAAGAAGGCGCTACCGTGTTTTGGCAGCTCCATACTAACCAGGCCGCCGCCTCCCTGTCACTGGTATTTAATGATTCCCTGCGCCTGCCCTTACAGCCAACAGATAAAACAGCTACCCTATGGGAGGGTCGCACCACCATCGCCCGCAACGGTTTTTACCAGTTACAGCTAGGCGGCAAATTGTCTGATCTGTATAAGATCTCCATCATCAAAGATCAGCCGCCTGTTATCACCATTCAAACGCCCAAACCGTATACCACTATCGACTATGGCGAACCGCAACGCGTGGCGCTGAAACTGAACGTAACAGACGACTACGGTATTACCGGCGCCACCATTCAAGCTACCGTGGCCAGCGGCAGCGGAGAAGCCGTAAAGTTCAAAGAACAGCCCATTGCTTTTGACGCATCCTTTGGCGGCGCCCGTACCCAATACGCCCTGGAAAAGTCCCTTAACCTGGCCGCCCTGGGTATGGAACCAGGCGGAGAGCTCTATTTCTATATCCAGGCTACCGATAATCACCGGCAAACCGCCCGCAGCGGGGTATACATGGTAGTGTTACCAGACACCGCCCAATTAATGAATATTGAGGGTATGGCCAACAGCCTGAACCTGAAACCGGAATACTTCCGCAGTCAGCGCCAGATCATCATCGAAACAGAACAGCTGATACGCGATAAGGATACCCTCAGCGAAAAACTATTCAAGAGTCGTAGCAATGACCTGGGTATAGATCAGCGCTTGCTGCGCCTGCGCTACGGCAAGTTCCTGGGTGAAGAAACGGAAACCAATATCGGCGATGAGCGCGTGAGCGACGAAGATCATGATCATCAAAGCAATGATGCAAAGGACTTCAACAACGCAGAAAAGATCATCGACCAGTTCTCTCACAAACACGACATTGCAGAAGACGCCACTTTCTTCGATCCGGAAACAAAAAGCCAGCTAAAAGCCACGCTTACAGAAATGTGGAATGCAGAGCTCCGCCTGCGCACTTTTAAACCGCAGGAGGCCCTGCCTTATGAGTATAAAGCATTGCGCCTGTTAAAAGACCTGCAGCAAAAATCAAGGGCCTATGTGGCCAAAACCAGTGTAAAAACACCACCACTGAAACCAGAGAAACGCCTGACGGGCGAATTGGACAGGATCATCACACCCGTTACGCAGCGCGGCTATGAGCAAGGTAGTGCCGCCACAGACCAGCTGGCCTATGCCCTGGCCGTACTGGAAACCCTGAAAACTGGCGGTGGCGCATCCAGTCCAAACCTTGCATCAGATCCAAACGCCATTCCCGGTCCATCCGGCCTAAAAATTTTACAACAGGCCGCACAGCAAATGAGCCGCCAGGCCACCGCTAACCCGGCCCGTTACCTGGCTGCCCTGCAGGCCATGCGGCAGCTGATCACCGCATTGGAACAGCGCCAACCGGCAGATGCCGCTGCCATTACCCTGGCAGCACAGTCCATATATAGCCTGTTGCCAGCTCCAGCCAGGTTGCCCTTTGCCGGAAACCTTACCACAGGCATAAGCCTGTCACAACAATATTTTATGAACCTGAACCAGCCATAAACATCATGACGCACAATACTACTACCGCCACGCAACTATACTATTTCATGAACCTGAACCAGCATTAATAAGCATGATGCCCTGGATCTACATAATAGTGCCCTCTTTATTATTGCTGGCTTTTTTATGCTGGAAAGAAGTAAAAAGACCCAACCGCCGGCGCCTCGCCGCCCGGCTGCTGGCATCCGTAATAGCAGTGGCCAGCCTGGCCTGTATCGCACTGCCATTAAAACGCGCTATCCGTCAGGAACCGCCCGCCAATAAACCAATCTCCCGGATCACTGTACAACCACCACCTGGCATACAAGCCATCTACTGGCCCCAACAACTGCATGCGGGTGAGCCGCTGCAACTGCAAGGGCGTTATAATAACAGCAGCGCCAACCCGGTACAACTATTACTAAGCGGCTTTAACGAACACCTGGATTCCATCACCATCCCCGCCGGACAACAGTTGCCTTTTACGCTTAATACCCGCCCCCGCCACACTGGCCGCGCTACCTACCTGTTATCCGCCGTAGCACAACCAGTACAACCACGAAAATCAGCCCAAGACACCCTTGAAAAAGCCCCCATTCCAGTAGTCGTGTTGCCTCTTCGCCCTTTAAAAATATTAATACTGGCATCCGCCCCAGACTTTGAGAACAGGTTCCTGGCCAGCTGGCTGGGGCAGCATGGTAATATGGTCGCCATGCGTACCGCCATCAGCAAAAACAAATACAGCTATACTTTCCTGGATACCGCCCGCTTCCAGTTGGACCATATCACACCCGCATTACTATCCGCCTTTGACCTCCTGATCAGCGACCGGGCAGCTTTAAACAGCACAGAGCTGGGCAGTATACGCACACAGGTAGCAGAGAAAGGCCTGGGCCTTATTATAAAAGCAGATAGCAGCGCCGGCGGCCGTACCTTTTATAACCAACCGTTTCCCCTCACCGCCGCAGCAGATAAAAGCGAACGCGCCGTTTCCCTGCAAACCGCCAGTGGGTCAGCCGGCGCACTGCAAATGGAAGCGCCGGTATACATACAACCCTTGCCCGGTACCCAGGCCCTGGTTTGGGATGCCCAACAGCATACAATGGCCGCCGCCGGCGTATATGGCGCCGGCCGGCTCGTAAATACCACCCTGCGGAATAGCTATACCTGGCTACTGAGCGGCAATCGCCAGGTTTATGAAACCATCTGGTCCTTATTGCTGCAAAAAGCCGCCCGCCCATTGCCACAATCCATTCAATGGCATATAGGTACTGCCCTGCCCAGGGTAAATATGCCCGTGCAGCTCTACCTGGAAACAGCCATGCCATCGCCCCCGGCCACCGTAAATGGCGCGCCGCTTAGCCTGGCACAGGATGGCACGCTGGCTTTCCGCTGGCAGGGTACCTACTGGCCAACCCGCGCCGGCTGGCAGGCCGCCGTGGCCGCACCCGGGGATACCAGCTGGTGGTATGCATTTGAACCAAATGACTGGCCGGCAATCGCTACCCTGGAAAACCAGGGCCAGGACAGCAAAGCTGCAATAGGGCCGCAGGCAACCGCTATGCCCCTGCCTAAAATTTATTTTGTCCTGGCCTTCATACTGGCAGCAGCATTTTTATGGGTGGAGGAAAAAATGGGTCTGACGGTGTGATATAGTTACTGGAATTATATAACTTTCATTTGTGTCAGTAAGACATGATAGCATCTGAAATAACCAAAATCTAAACCGCATTTTATCACTTAAATTTTAAGGAGGGCTACGCATTGAACAGAAAAGATTTTCTTCAGCTTTCAGCCATGAGCCTTGGCGCGATAATGTTGCCCGGCTCACTGCTGGCCGGCAATATCATTGACCCGGCCCAGGCGCTGGTAGATGGGATGGATGTTGCCGTAAAAAAACAGCTGGCTGATATTGCCTTGGCGGCAGCACGCGCCAAAGGCGCTACCTATGCCGATGTAAGGATCGGCCGCTACCTGAACCAGTTTATCATTACCCGCGAAAAAAGGGTACAGGGCATTTCCAACACAGAATCCTTTGGTATAGGCGTCCGCGTTATTGCCAACGGTAGCTGGGGCTTTGCCGCCTCTAACCGCGTAACGAAGGAAGATATTGTTAAGACGGCGGAAAGAGCGGTAGCAGTAGCCAAAGCCAACGCCAAAATAATGACGGAGCCCGTGCAGCTGGCGCCGCAAAAAGGCTATGGCGATGTTAACTGGAAAACCCCCATCGAACAGAACGCTTTTGCCATCCCGGTAAAAGATAAGGTAGATCTGTTGCTGCAGGTGAATAATACCGCCCTGCAGGGTGGCGCTAATTTTGTAAACTCCGCTATACTGGCCGTAAATGAGCAAAAATTCTTTGCTTCTACAGACGGCTCTTATATCGATCAGGACATACACCGCCTGTACCCCTTCTTTACCGTGACCAAAATAGATAAGGCCAGCGGTAAATTTGAGACCAGGCGCTCCCTCAGCTCCCCCGTGGGTATGGGTTATGAATACCTTACCCCATCTGCAGACAGTAAAGTAGCCGGCGTGGTAACCCGCTATAAGAACCGCTACGATATACTGGAGGATATTAAACACGCTACCGATAACGTAAACCAGAAAATAAAGGCCAAATCCGTAGAGCCAGGCAAATATGACCTGGTGCTGGACCCTTCCCATCTCTGGCTCACCATCCACGAATCGGTGGCCCACCCCACAGAACTGGACCGCGTGCTGGGCTACGAAGCCAACTATGCCGGCACCAGCTTCCTTACGCTGGATAAATGGAAGTCTAAGAATTTCCAGTTTGGCAGCAAACTGGTGAACATCGTGGCAGATAAGCTGCAACCCGGCTCCCTGGGCGCCGTGGGCTATGATGATGAAGGCGTGAAATGTAAAGAATGGGATCTTATAAAAGACGGTGTGCTGGTAAACTACCAGGCCATCCGCGACCAGGCCCATATCATTGGCCTCAACGAATCACAGGGTTGCTGTTATGCCCAAAGCTGGGAAGATGTGCAGTTCCAGCGTATGCCCAACGTATCCCTGAAGCCCGGTGCAACACCCCTGAGCGTAGATAACATGATCAAAAATGTAGAGAAAGGTATCTACATCATAGGGGATGGTTCCTTCTCCATAGATCAGCAACGTTACAATTTCCAGTTTGGCGGACAGCTGTTCTACGAAATAAAGGATGGCAAGATTGCCGGCATGCTCAAGGATGTGGCTTACCAGGCTAATACGCAGGAATTCTGGAACTCCTGCACCGCCATTGCGGATAAAAGCGATTACCGCTTAGGCGGCGCATTTAATGATGGCAAGGGCCAGCCCGGGCAGTCCAATGCGGTATCGCACGGCAGCGCCACTACCCGCTTTAATGGTGTAAATGTTATTAACACAGCAAGAAAAATCTGATTGATCCTACCATGGCAATACTAAAAAAAGAAGAAGCACAGGCACTGCTCAAAAAAGTGCTGGGCTTTTCAAAAGCGGATGAGTGCGAGGCCAGCCTCGCCGGCCGCGAAGGCGGTAATATCCGCTACGCCCGCAACGCGGTGTCTACAGCCGGCGATGTAAGCACCCTTACGCTTACCGTTAGCGCTACCTTTGGCAAACGTACCGGCTCCACTACCATCAACGAATTTGATGACGCCTCCCTGGAAAAAGCAGTACGCCGCGCGGAAGAGCTGGCGCAGCTGGCCCCGGAAGACCCGGAGTACATGCCCCTGCCTGGCCCGCAGACCTTTAAGGAAAGTATCACGTACGTACCCGGTACCGCTGCTATTACGCCCGATACCCGGGCAGAGGCCGTAGCCAAAAGCATACAGGTGTCTAAAGAAGCCAAACTGGAAGCAGCCGGTTTCCTGGAAAATACCACCAGCTTTGATGCCCTCATGAACTCCAAAGGCTTGTTTGCCTATAATACGGATACGGATGTGATCTTCAGCATCACCACCCGTAACCAGGCCGGCACCGGCTCCGGTTATGCGGCCCGTGGGTATAATGATATAAGCAAGCTGGATACCCATACAGCTACGCAGATCGCGGCCTCCAAAGCCAATGGCTCCGCCAATGCAAAGGCCATAGAACCGGGTAAATATACCGTGATACTGGAGCCGGTAGCGGCTGCCTATATGATGGAGAACATGTTCCGCGCGCTGGATGCCCGTAATGCAGACGAAGGCCGCAGTTTTATGAGCAAACCCGGAGGCGGCAACCGCCTGGGCGAACAGCTCATGGATGATAAAGTGACCATCTACTCAGATCCCTTTCACCCGGAACTGCCCTCCGCTACCTGGAACAACAACGGCGAACCGCAGGATAAGATCAACTGGATAGAAAAAGGCGTAGTGAAAAATCTAAGCTATTCCCGCTACTGGGCGCAGCAGAAAGGGGTAAAACCGGTAGCGCCTCCCGGCAATATTATTATGGAAGGTGGTAACGCCTCCCTCGAAGAACTGATCAAGAGCACAGAAAGAGGTATCCTGGTATCCCGCCTGTGGTATATCCGTATGGTGGACCCTCAAACGCTGTTGCTGACCGGCCTTACCCGCGACGGGACTTTCTATATCGAGAACGGCGTTATCAAACACCCGATCAAGAACTTCCGTTTCAACGAAAGCCCGGTGATCATGCTTAATAACGTAGAAGCCCTGGGTAAACCGGAAAGGACCATCAGCGTAGAATCTTACCGGAGCTACCTGATCCCGCCCATGAAACTGCGGGACTTCACCTTTACGTCTTTGTCAGACGCGGTGTAAAAATATATATGGTCTATACAGATCCCACCGCTAACCCGGTGGGATTTTTTTATGCTTTCTTTGTGATAGCCTCCAGGTATTCCAATACAAACCCCACCCGCTCCATCACCGGCACTTTAGGCGCCTCAATCAATGTATAACCATACTCCCGGTAAATAGCACATAACACATTATAAGTAGTCACTGCTTCCGCATAGGTTTGTTTCCTTTCCGCATCCGTGCAATATATCTCTTCCCACGGCGGGAACATAAACACATGTTCATTATAGCGGCATTGCAGCGCTGCCGTATGTAAAGCATCATCCACCGGCAGCCTGTTCAACCGGGCGTGGCAGATCACATCCGCTATGCCCCGGTCATAAAAACAGCTACCATTATCAGCAGAAGGTCCCGTATAAAACGTAGCAATAGATTGCTCCTGCATCAGGCGTGTATAAGCCTCCATATCCTTCCAGGGAACTGCATTACCGCCGGTAGCTTCCTGCTCCCGGATGATCTGCCGCGCTACTTCCGGTACGCAGGTATATCCTTTTTGCTCCAGTGCCGTTTTTACAGTGGTTTTACCAGCGCCGGGGCCACCTGTAAGTATAAAATAGTGTGGCTTGCACAAAATACTTGTGTCAGTCATCAGCAATAAAGTTTAAGTGAAATAATAAAGAAGGGAATAGAGAGGTGTGATGCAAAGATACAAAAACGTTCACACTCACAATAACCAGAAGCGCCTCCAAAAGTCAGGTACTTTTGGAGGCGCTGTTATTAAAAGGATCAAGGGTAGCGTAGCATCAGGCCTAAAACATTACTGTTTGATAACTTTAAACGTTTGCGGACCAGTACCACCATCCACCTTTATCACATAAATACCGCTGCCCAGTTGCGCGCCCATGGTTTTCTGATCAGTAGCCATGCCTTTTTCTATCATCTGTCCGGCCTGGTCATATATCACGTAGTTAAAATCCCCCTTCACGTTTAAAGTAAAAGTATGCGCAAAAGGATTAGGATACACCGGCGGCGCCTGCGCGGGGAATGGCGATTTTACCGGCGGCAGCGGCGTATAGTTATTACCAGTCGGCGTGCCCGTCAGCAGGATATTGGGGGACGGGGGTGCTGCCATACCGGTACCCAGGTAAAATCCGGGATGCGGCGGCTGGTTATAGGCGGAGTTCTGCCAGGCCACCGCTACCCGGTATTGTGGATCATGCATCAGTGTATAGATACGGGTAGAGGTGGGTATAACGGTGGTGAACAGCAATAGTTTGGTATTATCGCTGCTGCGCAAAACCACTTCTTCCCGCCAGTCCCCCAGCAGGTCGGCTGTAAGCCCAGGATTGGCCTTGGTACCGTTATTAGAGGCTGCGCCAAAGCTGGAGAACGTCACCAGCCGGGTGGTATTATTGCTGGTATAATTCCATTTATCCAGGTTAACGCCGTCCAGCAGTTCGCGGGAAAGATCGCCATCCCACCAGATCCCAAAGTTTACAGAAGGTTTGGAACTGGAGATCTGTACCCCTTTACAGGTAAACACACCGCCTACAGAGGCGCCCCATACTTCCAGCCCTTTATAACGGGGATCAATATCCGCTGCCATGGCCCTGCCTACATCTGTGGTGGCAGGCACGCCCCAGAGGGGTTGCCCGGTACGGGCATCGCGGAACTCTAAGCCATAAACGCCGTATTGGGAAGGCGTTTCATGACACTGCCAGAGTTCCTGGCCCGGACGGTCCGGGTCCATATCCGTCATATGAAGGGCGTCTCCATGGCCCAGCCCATTTACATACAGGCCGGTACCGTTATCGTTGATAGCGCTGGGGCCATTACAGATCTCGTCCTTGCCATCGCCATCCACATCGCCTACCGTCATCTGGTGGTTACCTTGCCCGGCGTAGCCATTATTGCCGGAGGTATTGCTGTCAAAGGTCCAGCGCCGGGTAAGCTGCCCGTTGCGCCAGTCCCAGGCCACCCGTACCAGCCGGGTATAATAGCCCCTGCCCATGATCAGGCTGGGACGTACGCCATCCAGGTAGGCAACGGCGGCAATAAAACGGTCTACCCGGTTGCCGTAGTTATCGCCCCAGGAAGATACCGTGCCGCGGGCGGGCAGGTAATCCGTGGTGGCCATGATCCGGCCGGTCTGACCGTTAAAGATGGTCAGGAATTCCGGTCCGCTCAGCACATAACCGCTGCTGTTCCGGTAATCCGCATTAGGGTCGCCAATTACGGCGCCGGCGGCATCCCGGGTACCGTCTGCCGTTTTGCAGGCTAGTTCTGCCCGGCCATCGCCATCCAGGTCATAGACCATAAACTGGGTGTAATGTGCCCCGGCACGGATATTCCTGCCAAGATCGATGCGCCACAAACGCGTGCCGTTCAGTTTATAGGCGTCCAGGTATACGTTGCCGGTATAACCGCTTTGGGAATTATCCTTTGAATTGGACGGGTCCCATTTCAGCACAATATCATACTGCCCGTCCCCATCCAGATCGCCGGTGCTGCAGTCATTGGCATTGTACGTATAAGCCACGCCGTCTGGTGTTGTGCCGCCTGCCGGTGGCTGTATGGGAATGGTCAGGTACTGCTGCGCCCACACGGTAGCGGATTCAGAAGCGGCCTGCTCCTGCCCGTTCAGCACCGGCCTTACGGTATAGGAAGCATTGGCCGTGGTATTATCCACATAGTTGGTGGAGTTGGTGATAGGCGTGGGGTTTACCTTCACCGATCCCCGGTACACATTAAAGGCAATATTGGACGGGTCTGTGCCAAATAAGCGCCAGCCTATATATACCTGTCCGGCGCTGCTGCGTACTGCCACTACGCCGCGGTTAAGCCGCTCCATCTGTTTCTGGGCAAATAATGGGGAATGGAGCAGGAGTAACAAAAAGGGTAAGAGGATAGATTTTTTTCTCATAACGGGTGGGTTTTTTGGGTGAGGTTACTAATTTATAAAAGAGCAAAGGCCAGACGCTGTACTATCATACTTAATACTATAAATTTGTACGCTTAGGCAACTAAGGGATCGCATACCATATAAGCTGGATTGGATTTCCACCATTGCAATTATTATAACACCAACATAATCCGTACTATGAATACTAAAGCTTATGCGGTACAACACGCAACAGATCAGTTAGGCCCCTTCAGTTTCGACCGCAGGGAGCCAGGTCCGCACGATGTGCAGATGGAGATCCTGTATTGTGGTGTTTGCCACTCCGATCTTCACCAGGCACGTAACGAATGGAACAATTCCATCTATCCCATGGTACCCGGCCACGAAATTGTAGGCCGTGTAACAAAAGTGGGCGATCATGTAAAACAGTTTAAGGTGGGCGATCTGGCCGGCATAGGTTGTTTTGTGGATTCCTGCCGGGAATGTGCCAACTGTAAAGCTGGTGATGAGCAATACTGTTTAACGCATCTGGTAGGTACTTACAACGCTTACGAGCGCGATGGCAAAACGCCTACCTATGGCGGTTACTCTACCCAGATAGTGGTAGATGAGCAATATACCCTGAAGGTATCTCCCAAATTAGCACTGGAAGCTGTAGCGCCCCTGCTCTGCGCCGGTGTTACCACCTGGTCGCCCCTGCGCCACTGGAAAGTAGGGCCCGGCCATAAGATAGGTGTATTAGGTTTAGGTGGCCTGGGCCACATGGGCGTGAAGTTCGCATCGTCCTTTGGCGCAGAAGTGACTATGCTGAGCGGCTCCCCCTCCAAAGAGGCAGATGCCAAACGCCTGGGCGCACACCATTTTGCCCTCACTTCTAATCCGGTAGTAATGAAAAGTCTCGCCGGCCAGTTTGATTTCATACTGGATACCGTATCTGCACCGCATGATTTTACCGCCATCACCCGGCTGCTGAAAACAAATGGTACGCTGATCTGTGTAGGCGTTCCGCCGGAGCCCGCCCAGATCCCTCCTTTTAGCCTGATCGCTAACCGCATCAGCATAGCCGGCTCTATGATCGGCGGTATCCGCGAAACCCAGGAAATGCTTGATTACTGCGCGGAGCATAACATTGTATCTGATGTAGAGGTGATAAACATTAAGGATATCAATAACGCCTACGAACGTATGGTCAAGAACGATGTGAGATATCGTTTTGTAATAGATATTGCTTCCCTCAAAGGCTAATACATACACCATTACGGATTATCCTGATAACCGTGGATGCGCATGGGTGCGGCGAAAGTACGTTGCAACAAGCATTGCGGATTATGACGGATAATCCGTAATTCCTTTTATTTCCCACAGAAAAATAGTATCTATGTTTTAGATTTGCTGCCCCTTCCGTAGTAATTCGTTGATGTAATCTAAAACATATTGGACCACGTATCAGCCATAAAAACAGGGACCGTTGCCGCTTTTGAGGAGGTTTATTACCAGTTTCATGAGAAACTGTATTACTATTTCCTGAAACGTACGGCTGCTGCAGACGTGGCCGAAGAGCTGGTGCAGCTCACCTTCATCAAACTGTGGCGTTACCGCAGCCACCTTAACGAAGAATTTCCCCTGTCACAACAACTGTTCAGGATCGCCCGGACCACGTTGATAGACGTACTGCGCCGTAAGGCCCAGCAACGTTCCGTTCCCATGGCCATCCACCAGCTGCCGGAAATGGAAGAGACCACCATGGCGCTGCAGGAACGCGAAAACCTGGACCAGGTACACCGTGCTATGGAAACCCTGCCGCCGGAAAGAAAGAAGATCTTCCAATACCGCATACAAGGCCTTACCAACCGCGAAATAGCTGCCCGCCTCTCGCTTTCTGTAAAGACAGTAGAGAACCAGGTGAACAGGGCTATTAAGCAGATCAGGGAGGCGATTGTGCTGGTATTGTTGTTTGTATGCAGTTGATGGTCTGTCAGGCCAACCTGCTTGATTCTTCTGCATTGCGGCCTTCCTGCAGTTTGCCGGAAAGCCCTTTTTCTTTCCTGGTCTTCGTTACGCCAGCGCCTTGATCCTTCTGCATCGAGCCTTCTGGCAGTTCTTTATCCCTGGGCCTCAGCACACCAGCGCCTTAATTCCTCTGCATCAAAATCCTCCTGCAGCTCTTTTTGTCCCCGGTCTTCACCACACCAGCGCCTTGATCCTTCTGCATCGCTGCCCTCCAACAATTCGCCAGTAAAACCTCTTTAATTCCCTCAACTCCTGAGAACCTGATCCCCTCCTGAAAAATATTTTCCCTGCCCGTGGGTGCACCGCACCCCTCCTGCGTAATATTACAAACAGGGCTATATTTTTGCCAGATGAACATCAACCGTGCATTAATAGAAAGGTTCCTAAAGGACCAGTGTACAGCCGAGGAAGCAGCAGCGGTAGGATATTATCTGCAAAATCACCCGGAGGAACTGGCGGCTTTGCTGCCGGAGCAGGATTGGGACGCTTTCGAGCCGGACAATCATCTGCACCCCGCCTACAGCAGCCATATGCTGCATAAGGTACGCCGGGAAGCCAGTGCCGCCCGCAAACGCCGTTACAGCGTTTGGGCATGCGCCGCCACCATCGCATTACTGCTGGGCGGTAGCATATGGTGGCAATATTATCCAAAGCCAACCCTGCCGCAAAACAGGGTAGCCTATAACGGTAAAGAGGCGCCGCACCGGGATACCCTAGTGCAATACACAGGTAACAGTACCCGGCTCATTGCCCTGCCGGACGGTTCTACCGCCGTGCTGGAAGAAGGGAGCTCCCTGCAATACCAGGCCGGATTCAACGCCACTACGCGGGCGCTGTACCTGAAAGGAGCCGCCACCTTTACCGTAACTAAAGACGAGGGACGACCATTTATTGTATATTCTGGAAATGTAGCAACCACTGTTCTGGGCACCGCCTTCAGGATCAGTGCTTACGAGGGGGACCGGACCGTGAAAATAAGACTGTTGACCGGTAAGGTCATGGTAAACACAACAGGAGCTCAAGCCGCCAAAGAGATGGTGTACTTAACACCCGGCCAGGAATGCGCCTTTAATAAAGGGAAGCGCTCATTGACAGTTTATGACTGTGAGCGTAAAACGGACAACGCATCCCCGGAACTGGTAAAAGGCAATATCACTGACAACGGCGATGAGCTCCTGTTTACTAATGTCCCCCTCCCCGAAGTCGTGAACCGGTTCTCCACCGAGTATCACACCCGCATCAGTTATACCCCGCAGCAGCTGCGCAAAAGCTTTTTCACCGGACAGGTCCGCAAAAAAGACTCCCTGGCCGTTATCCTGGGCACCATTGCAGAGCTGAACCGCCTGCACGTAAGCCGGGATAGTACAGGGTTCCGTATTTACAGGTAGGGGCCCTTTCCACCCCTCATCACATTTCCATTATTTTTTACAAACGGCTTCCCCGCGCCGCCAAATAATTATAACTTAACCCGCTGTACCTTATTCAAAATCATTGGGACAATATGTTAATGCTTAATTGGTTAATGTTTGCTATTACCGCTATCGCCACGCCTTCGGTAGATAGCTGCAAACAATGTATCGTGCTGGCGGAACAATCGCAGCACCGTATCGTTATTGCGGATGTACCCTCGCAACAGATCATCTGGGAATGGAAACCTGAGCTTTCCAACGTAAAGCCCGAACATGTAAAATGGTTCAGCAGCCCCAGCGACGCCAAAGTGGTATACAACGGCAAATATATACTTACCTGCGCCTCCGGTGGCGGCGTAGCCCTGGTACGTATCGCAGATAAGAAAACATTATTTTATGCCTATGCCGGCGGTAATACACATTCTGCGGAGGTACTGCCGGATGGCAATATTGTAGCCGCTTCCAGCACCGGCAACTATCTTACTATATTCAGTGTAGATACCACGCAGGCGGCAGAACAGGTATACAGTCATAAAGTGCCTATTGCCTTTGGGCATAATGTAGTATGGGACCAGCACCGGCAGCTATTATGGTCTGCCGCGCAAACACAGCTCCGTACCTTCAAATATAATTTCAACAAAAAACAACCGGACCTGATCCCCGATACCGCCGTTGCACTGCCCGGAAAAGAAGCCCATGATCTTTTTCCCGTCTATAACAGTGATGCCTTGTGGCTTACTAATACTACCAATGTATACCAGGTAAATGCCGCTACGCGTGCATTAACTACTGCCAACACAGATTATCAGAAGAATATAAAAAGTATTACAGACGGCCCCGCAGGTTTTCCGGGGATCATTATCCTGCCTAAGGTTTCCTGGTGGACGGATGAAGTGCTGGATACAAAAGGGCAACGTATATTTTATCAGGAGGGGTTGAAGATCTATAAAGCGCGCTGGGTATTACCTAATACTTTCAGCTACGGAAAGCAATAACAAAGAAACTAACGCAAAAGGAAAAGATGAATAATTAATAAGCTCGCATGCACGCGGTTGTATGGTTCACTTTCACTCAATAGGTGCACAACAGGCATGCTGTTATTAATTATTCATCTTTAATATCAATTTCTTAATCAGGCTCAATCTATCATCCATTACTCTACGGGCGCTCTGCCACGGATGATGCTCAACAGGATTGCAATAATAGCCAGTACCAGCAGTGCGTGTATCAGGCCACCAGCTGAGTAAACGAAAAAGCCTAACACCCATCCTATGATAAGAATAAGGGCTATTAGATACAATATGCTTCTCATATGAAAAATGTTTGGTTAAATAGTACAGTAAAAAATCTGTGCCAATCCCTAATCCCCTCTTAATAATAACACACACAATATTGCAACCGTTTTACAAGCCCTGCATTGTGGAAGGGATTCCACCATGCGGGAAAAAAATACGTCATGGAATGGGGTGTTTAAAGGCAGTCCCGGATGCGCGCCAGTGTGCATTTCCAACTGGTCGCATTTTTGAACAGGTATTGGAAAGGCCCCCGGCCCCCGCCCCTTTTGAAATACGCATGCCTTACGGATGCGTACTGGAAACTCATTAACAATAAACATCAAAACAAATAATGCCATGCAACAGAACGAAAAACTCTCAGAACTTTTAAGCGACCTCGTAAAGATCAACAACGACCGTATAGAAGGTTATGAAAAAGCAATGGATCAGACCGATGATGCAGACCTGAAAGCCTTGTTCCAACGGATGATAGACGAAAGCAGGACCTACTCGGCCCAGCTGAACCAGGAGCGCGTTCAGTTTGGTGGTGATATTGAAACAGGCACTACCGCCTCTGGTAAGATATACCGCACCTGGATGGATGTGAAAGCGACATTTACCGGCCAGGACCGCCATGCTATACTGGCCAGCTGCGAATACGGGGAAGATGCTGCACAGCGCGCATATGAAGAAGCGCTTCGCTCAGATGCTCCCATGCCTTATAGCGTAAGGGAACTGATCGCTAACCAGAAAGGCGCATTGAGGAGCTCGCACGATACCATTAAAACATACAGGGACATGGAAAAAGTAAGCTAGCAACTTATGTTGTGCAGTTTACATTACTGCTGTTCATTTTGTTCAAGTTGAACTCGTTTGTAGGTTGTTCAGTAGAGGGAGCTTACATTCGAATGGTATGTAATGTAGCAGCTTATCTTTATAAGCCCCACTCAGATATTCTAATATGATTAATGGATTTTAGGTTTTCAAGGAAAGCCCTCCGCTCCTGGAGGGCTTTTTCTATATCGTAAAATTGACTTGACTATCCCTGCGCTTATTAAACTGCTCATTCAATGATCCGTTGAACATCCATCCCAATCTTTTCATTTAAGACCATTCATCCTATTTCGTTAAACTCCTGTCCCAGTCCTTCCACACTGCTTCATATCCTTGCGTCTGCAGCATTTGCGCAATATCTGCCGGACTACGCTCATCTGATATTTCAAACTGCTCCAAGGATTCCCTGTCGGCTACATACCCACCGGGATTGGTCTTAGATCCGGCGCTCATCGCAGTAATACCCAGCTTGATCACATGATTGCGGAACTGTTCTGATTCCCGGGTAGAGAGGCTCAACTCTACATCAGGGCTTAGCAGCCGGTAAGCGCAGATAAGCTGTACCAGCTCCCGGTCCTTCATCTCTACTTTAGGAGGCAAACCTCCCGTACAGGGCCGGAGCCGCGGAAACGAAATACTATACCGCGTTTGCCAATAGGTCTTTTCCAGGTACTGCAGATGCAGGGCGGTAAAAAAGCTGTCTGTACGCCAGTCTTCCAGCCCTATCAGCACGCCCAGCCCAATTTTGTGGATGCCCGCGCGGCCCAGCCGGTCCGGCGTTTCCAGCCGGTAATCAAAATTGGATTTACGCCCTTTAGGATGATGCAGTTTATAATCCGCCCGGTGATAGGTTTCCTGGTACACCAGTACGCTTTGCAGTCCCAGGGGGATGAGTGATGCATAATCTTCCTCGTCCATCGGCTGCACTTCCATGCTGATGTGCGCAAAATGCGGGCGTATCAGTTCCAGCGCCTGCTGAAAATAGTTTACGCCCACGGTTTGAGCGGCTTCGCCGGTTACCAGCAGCACATGCTCATAACCCATAGCCTTAATGGCGGCTACTTCCTGCAGGATCTCTGCCGGCTGCAGCGTTTTACGGCGTATTTTATTATCCAGGCTAAACCCGCAGTAAGTGCAGATATTCTGGCACTCATTGGAAAGGTATAGCGGTATATACAGCTGCATCGTATTACCAAACCGCTGCCGCGTGAGGCGATGGCTAAGCTGCGCCATCTGCTCCAGGTACGGCATTGCAGCGGGAGACAGGAGGGCCTTAAAATCCTCCAGGTTGCGCCGGGGAGCGGCCAGCGCTCTTTCCACATCCAACGCTGTTTTATTGTAGATACCTGCTTTTACGGTATCCCAGTCGTATTGATCAAAGAGGTCTTGAAAACTGCTCATAGTGATTGGTATTGACCATAAATCTTAATAAAGCACGTAATATCAGCGGCTGTCATCACTGGTGGATATTGCCGTTATTATGTTTGTTTACGCTTAGTTTGAACGGTCGCAGCAAGCTTTCGTTTTGTCCGGAAAGCCGTACACAACCATTGCTTTTACATTTCATCCAGGAAAGCCACCAAAGGGCTACTGGCTACTGCCCGCTGCTGACTACCCGCCAATCCTGCCTCATAAGCCAGCCTGCCGGCGCTTACCGCGTGCTTAAAGGCCAGCGCCATTACTACCGGGTCCTGGGCTACTGCAATAGCCGTATTTACCAACACCGCATCTGCGCCCATTTCCAGGGCTTTGGCGGCGTCTGATGGGCTGCCTATGCCGGCGTCCACTACCACCGGCACCCGGCTTTGCTCAATAATGATCTCCAGGAAATCGAATGTTTTTAGCCCTTTATTACTGCCAATAGGGGCGCCCAGTGGCATTACAGCGGCAGTGCCTACATCTTCCAGCCGTTTGCATAATACCGGGTCTGCGTGCACATAGGGCAGCACTACAAAACCCAGTTTTACCAGCTCTTCCGCGGCCAGCAAAGTCTCCACCGGGTCTGGCAGCAGGTACCGGGGATCAGGGTGGATCTCCAGCTTCACCCAGTTGGTCTCCAACGCCTCCCGGGCCAGCTGTGCGGCATATACCGCTTCTTTGGCCGTACGTACGCCGGAGGTATTGGGCAACAGGTGCAGCTGTGGATGCGCCAGGTGCTGCAGCATATCGTCGCCCTTGTCATGCATATCTACCCGTTTCAGGGCTACCGTCACCAGCTCAGAACCGGAGGCCAGCAAAGCCGCTTCCATTATCTGAGGCGATGAAAATTTGCCTGTGCCGGTGAACAGGCGTGACTGAAAACTGCGTCCGGCTATGACCAATGATTGCATTGTAAAGATGTTTTAAAGTGATGCGCTGCCTGATCAACAGCAGCGGGTTAATGATTTCAAAAGCGGTTGCCTGATCCAGGGTTCATTGCATTCCGTTATGCCCCTATTGCAGCACCCGCTGCAAATGATTCGCTACCTTGGTATCCTTTCTGCTACTGCACGTGCTGCAGATTACCCGCTGCAAAGATCTCCCGCACAACCGCTTGTCTGTTATCCGCATGGGTGATCAATCCGCTGACCGCTACGCCATGCACACCCGCCGCCAGCAGCGCCGGTATATCTTCCAGCAGTATGCCGCCAATGGCAATGACCGGCATTTGTATCCCCTGCGAGGCCAGCTGATGTACGATGCCGCTAATACCTTCCAGTCCCAGTATGGGGCTTAGTTTCTGCTTGGTAGTGGTAAAACGGTAAGGCCCCAGCCCTACGTAATCCGCGCCGTCTTTAGCGTGCTGTAAGATATCTTCGAAGCTATTGGAGGTACCGCCTACAATAAAGCCGGGGCCCAGTATTTCGCGGGCGGCTGCTACGGTCATATCCTGTTTGCCAACATGTACGCCATGGGCGCCCACCTCTTTGGCCACCTGAGGATAATCATTAATGATAAGGGTAGCGTTATAGGCCTCGCAGATCTTCCTGGCGGCCAGCGCAACGGGTAGCACGGCTTCCGGCGTGCTGTCCTTCATGCGTAATTGTATCCAGTTACACCCTGCATCGCAGGCGGCCTGGATATTGGCAATATGGTCTGCTTGTGATATGTAATGTAAGATGCTGATCATACTTGATGGTATCCTATTAATGATGAATGACTGGATAAAAATTGTTCTGTATACGCCTTACCGTTAGTACAGGCCAATGGTAAGGCATGACCCAGCGCCAGCTGGGCAGTGATAGCGGCAGAGAGCACGCAGCCCGATCCATGTTTGGGATACACCTTGTGCTGCCCGGGCGGCAGATCGCAGGCCGTTTCCGATACATACAGGGTATCCCAGCCTTTACGGTCCGGGCGGTGCCCGCCCTTCAGCAGTATAGCGCAGTGCCGGCTTAATTGCAGTGCGGCAGATTGTCCATCGGGTGCGGCTCCGCCCAGTACCAGCACTTCGTCGTAATTAGGCGTGAGCAGGTACAGATAGGGCAGTACTTCCTGCCAGGCGGCTGCCTGCGATGCGCTGTGGAAATCATAGCCGGCAGAAGCCTTCAGCACCGGGTCCAGGATAATACGGATACCGGGCCGCAGCATATGCAGCCTGCGCACTATTTCCAGCAGGGTAGGCACATCGGCCACGATGCCTATTTTGCAATAGGCCGGCGCAAATTGTTCCAGTAGTGGCCGTGCCTGCGCCATAATACGGTCAGCAGAAAGCCAGTCCACGGAAAGAAATTGCCGGTCCGTTTGCACAGTCAGCGCCGTACAAACCCCCAGCCCATAGATCTTATGGGCCTCAAAGGTCTTGATGTCTGCCAGCAGCCCGGCGCCCCCGCTGGGATCCAGGCCGGCCAGGCTCATTACATATGGGCGTTCGCGTTCCATTGTTGACTAATTGCATGAAATTGTTCCACTGCCTGGGCCGGCTGTTGCCAGATGGCCCCCAATAGGGCTATACCGTCAAATCCCATTTGCCGCGCCTGTGCGGCATTGGTGGCGTTTACCCCGCCTAATGCCAGCAGTTTTGGCCCGCCCCCATCACGCACCAGCCGGAAGCCACTGTTAAACTGCCCTTTATATCCCGGCTTAGATATGCTGTCAAACACAGGGCTTAACAACACCAGATCCCAGGGATCGCCTGCACCCGGCAATGCAACCGTACTATGTATCCCGGTGCTTAAACAGCAACGCTGGTGGCGCAATGCTTCCAGCAGCGCGCGTGGAGTACTGTTCCGCAGGTTTTCGCTCAGGTGTACGCCCATCAGGCCAAAGCGCTGATACAGCTGCCAATGCCCCGCAATAAGTATGCGGTCATAACAGGCCGGATCGGTTTGCGTTAACACCTGTCCGTATTCATCCGGGCCCCAATGCGGCCTGCGTAGCAGCAGAGCGTCAGCGCCGGCAGCGAGCAGCTCCTGCCAAAGAATGGTCTCATTGGGCAGCGGTTCCGGGTGGGTGATGATGAGTATCATTACAGGTAGATCTCCCCACCCTGCAGTTTAAACGCCTCCGCCTGCGCGCTCATCCCTGCTTCCAGCGCCTCCTGCTCTGCTACGCCCTGGGTAGCGGCAAAATCCCGTACCTCCTGCGTGATCTTCATAGAGCAGAAATGCGGCCCGCACATAGAACAGAAATGCGCGATCTTGGCGCCTTCTGCTGGTAGTGTTTCATCATGATAGGATTTAGCCGTTTCCGGATCCAGGGACAGGTTGAACTGATCTTCCCAACGGAATTCAAAACGTGCTTTGCTCAGGGCATTGTCCCGGTGTTGTGCGCCGGGATGGCCTTTGGCCAGGTCTGCGGCGTGGGCGGCTATTTTATAGGCAATTACACCCTGCCGCACATCCTCTTTATTGGGCAGGCCCAAATGTTCTTTAGGCGTTACATAACACAGCATGGCGGTGCCAAACCAACCGATCATCGCAGCCCCAATGGCAGACGTGATATGGTCATAACCGGGCGCAATATCCGTAGTCAGAGGGCCCAGGGTGTAGAAAGGCGCTTCATGGCAATGCTGCAGCTGTTTTTCCATATTTACCTTAATGAGGTGCATGGGCACGTGGCCGGGGCCTTCTATCATCACCTGTACATCATGCTGCCAGGCCTGGGTAGTGAGTTCGCCCAGGGTTTCCAGCTCGCCAAACTGCGCGGCGTCATTGGCGTCTGCAATGCTGCCGGGGCGCAGGCCATCCCCCAGGGAAAAGGCTACGTCATAGGCTTTCATGATCTCGCAGATCTCCTCAAAATGACTGTACAGGAAATTCTCTTTATGATGGGCCAGGCACCATTTGGCCATAATGGAGCCACCGCGGGATACGATACCCGTAGTGCGTTTGGCCGTAAGCGGTACATACCGCAGCAGTACGCCGGCATGGATGGTAAAATAATCCACCCCTTGTTCTGCCTGTTCTATTAAGGTATCGCGGAAGATCTCCCAGTTCAGCTCTTCTGCTTTGCCATTTACTTTTTCCAGCGCCTGGTAAATAGGCACCGTGCCAATGGGCACAGGCGAGTTACGGATGATCCATTCCCGCGTTTCATGGATATGTTTGCCGGTGCTCAGGTCCATGATGGTGTCTGCGCCCCATCGGCAGGCCCATACGGCCTTTTCTACTTCTTCCTCTATGCTGGAGCTAACGGCGGAGTTACCGATATTGGCGTTGATCTTAACCAGGAAATTACGGCCAATGATCATTGGCTCGCTTTCCGGGTGGTTAATGTTGGATGGGATGATGGCCCGGCCGGCGGCTATCTCTTGCCTTACAAACTCGGGCGTAATGAACTGCACCGGGGTATTGGCGCCAAAGGAATGGCCTTTATGCTGTTGCCATAATTCATTGTTTTCGCGGAATAATCGCTCTGCGGACTGGTTCTCACGGATGGCAATGTATTCCATCTCCGGGGTGATGATACCCTTGCGGGCATAATGCATCTGCGACACGTTATGACCCGGCTTGGCCTTCAGCGGTGTTTGCAGATGGGAAAAACGTAAGGCGTCCAGTTTGGTATCTGCCAGGCGCTCCCGTCCGTAAGCGGAGCTAAGACCGGTCAGCGGCGCGGTGTCGTTACGGCCTTCTATCCAGGGCTGGCGCAAACGGGGCAGGCCCTGGCGCACATCAATGGCCACAGCAGGGTCTGTGTAAGGGCCGCTGGTATCATATACCACTACGGGCGCATTAGGCTCACTCTGCCCGTGTTGCTTGCCGTTTAAACGGGTGGGCGTTAAGGAGATTTCACGCATGGCTACCTTAATATCGTGCAGCTGCCCGGGAATATAGATCTTTTCGGAGGCAGGAAATGGCGCACGGCTGATAGTATGCTCAGTAGGCTGTTGAGACATAACGAAAATGTTTTTTAGAGAATTACCAATGAATAAGATGCATGTAACAGGTTGCCGGAGAGAAGGCATAATGAACGGAGCCGTTAATTACAACAGTGTGGGTAAGGGTCCTTGTGGATGTATTGCGATGATCCGGTAACATCAGCAGCGGTCTGTAACAATTACTATCCTTAACTGACCAGCAACCGTCACTGTGATCAGGAAGAATTGCTACCGCCTTAAGTTATAGCCAATCACTATCCACCATAAAGTGGCCAGCTATCTGCTGACTGTATTGCATAATAAGTAACAACCATTACGCGCAAACAGCCTCCTGACCGTCCGGATCATACACAAGGATAACCACCTGCAATGGCGCTCATGAACCGCCATTGGGTATGTTGTAAACAACGATCCGTGGTGATAGCTATCCCCCCTGTGTAGCGCGGATGATCATGACTTTGTCCGCTGCCTGCAGCAATTGCTGTTCCCAGTTGCTTTTGGGAATAACCTCGTTGTTAATGGCAATGGCAATGCCTTTGGCAGATGGTAAAGCGATAAACTGTAAGAGCGCAGCCACTGTGGTTTCTGGCTGCACCGCATAAAGTTTATTGTTCACAAGTACTTCCATGTGACAGGAATTTTAAGATGAAACAATAAACTTTAAGGATGTGATGTAAGAGAGAGTTCAGTAACTTTTCCCTCCGGCAGTATGAGCTGCGTCAGGTACTGAGGGTATCATCTCAGCTTCCCGGTAATGTTGGTCACCAGGAAACACCCCTAAAGTGAGCCGTAAAGGTAACGGATAATTTATAATTGTCAATTACGAATTATTAATTGTAATTATCTTTGGAAACATATGATCAAGCATCCACTGTTTTTACTGACATGCTGTATAGTGTTTGCTGCCTGCCGGCAGCGCGCTAAGACCGATACGCCCGCCGGGGACGAGGATAGCAGCCTGATGGCAGTAACAGACAGCAGCAGGATTGCGCCCGGGCCCGATACCAGTTTTATACAGCCGGATACGGTGAGTTACCGCCCGGAACAGCTGCTGGGTAAATGGCTGCAGCCGGTACCCGGACTGGATAAGGAAAAACAGGGCTTTGACCTCCGCAAGGACAGCGTGGCCCGGTCCATTAATATGTATACGCTGGTATATGAAAAATGGGCGCTGGTAAAGGATACCCTTTTATTATGGAACCATACGGAAGGCGTGCATGATAAAGACTCCGCCGCCACTATCGATACCACCATCATCAAAACCCTCACAGACTCTACACTGGTATTATTCCCCGTTAAAGCAGCAGAAGGTTACCTGGAGCAATACGAAAAGGACATAAAAAAACGCAAAAAGTAAGCCTCACACCAGTACATAGTATGCTTTACTTTTTGCGTTGCCAATAGGTTAATGGCCTGCTCAGCTATATATCATCCACAGCCCTATCACTAGCGATACCACTGCCATAAACAGGCCGGCGGTTGCCAGTTGCATATCGTCAATGTTCTTGCGGGACATCCATAAACAAACAATGCCTATGCCGGCGGCGATGGCGCCGAGTATAACGGATGTATTAGGGCTTTTGGTGATAAACGAAATAAGCGCGGCTATAACGCCTGCACCCAGGCCTATGAAACCTGCTATTTTCGTAGTTGCAACATGATGTTCGTGTGCCATACGTGTTTTACATTAATTAGATTATAGGAATATTGAAATCTTTCCACCAGGATTAAATGGGCTTTTTCACTAAAACATCAGTCTTCTCCCAGGGAACCTTCAGCAGCGGCCCAATGTCATGGTAACGGGTATCCTGGTATTCATCCAGTCCGTAGCGGAGCTTTGTGGTGTCCGGTACCATTACATACGTGCCGCAGATGCGGTCCCATATTGAAAAAATGTTGGCGTAGTTGGAATCCGTTTCCGGCTGATACCGGCTATGGTGCACCTTGTGCATGTCCGGTGATACGATCACCCAGCTCAACGCCTGGTCTATCGCTGGTGGCAGCTTTATATTGGCGTGATTGAACTGCGACATCAGCGCTGAGATCGTCTGGTAAAGCATCACCATCCAGATAGGAATGCCCATCGTAACAATGGCCACTACCAGCGCCATTACCCGGAACACGCTTTCCACCGGATGATGCCGCAAGGCAGTAGTAACGTCTATATTGGTATCAATATGATGGATCTTATGGAAATGCCACATCCAGGCAACTTTGTGCTGTACCAGGTGAATAAGGTAGGCGCCTATAAAATCCAGCATCATCAAAGCCACCAGGGTATGCAGCCAAACCGGCACGCCGGTCCAGTATAACAGGCCAAAACGCTGTTGCCCGGTCCATTGTGCGGCTTTTACCACTATAAAAGCAAATGCGAGGTTGATGAGCGCAGTAGTAACAGTAAAGAAGAGATTGGTGCTGGCATGTTTATAACGGTTGTACCTGAAGTAGAAACGGGGTATAAATCCTTCTGCGATCCAAAGGAGTAATAACCCGCCAACAAGGAAGGCGGTCCGGTAATAAGGTGGAATATGTGCAAAAAATGCTTCCATATGTTGTAGTGTTCGTAACCCGCGGGATACAGTAACGTGTATTGGGAATACAGTAGTGCATTGCTAAATGCAGTTACGTGTATCTTTAAACCCGGTACTGGTATTGTTACAAACAGCTTTGTACATCATTAAATACCGTTCTCAGTATCATCAATACAGCTTTGTGCATCATTAAATACCGTTCTCAGTATCATCAGTACAGCTTTGTGCATCATTAAATACCCTTTTCAGTATCATTACGCACACCTATCTGCATCTTTAAATACGGCTACCAGTATGATCAAATACAACTACGTGTATCAAATACAGCTACCTGTATCGCGGAATAAAACAAGTAATGTGTATCGCGGAAATTTTAACAAATCAGGGCCAATTGTATGCGCGAAGTCTCGTAATGGTACACCCCATGCCTGTCCTGCATAGGTGCATTACGCTAATGTAGTTACTGTCCTGTCCGTACTTTTTCCACTATAAATTACGAATTTTCGGGGAAATTATTTCGCCTGGAACCCAATACCAGCAAAGAAAAAAGCAACCTCTTTGGAAGAGATTGCTTTATGTATGGAAGAAATTAGCTATTACTTTTAGCAGTTAGCTTTTATTGCTGACTACGCTCAAATGATCAGTTATTTAACATTAACGGCATTACCAGCATTAGCAGATCCTCATTATCTGCTTTCTCAGAAGGGCGAAGGATACCCGCTTTTGTGGGGGTTGACAGCTCAATGCTGATCTCGTCGCCCTCTGCCGCATTCAGCATTTCAATAAGGAACTTGGCGTTAAAAGCGATCTGCATATCATCGCCAGTGTACTGGCAGCTCATACGCTCATTACCTTCAAAAGAGAAGTCCACATCCTGGGCGGAGAGCTGCAGCTCGCTACCGGTAATGTTCAGCGCTACCTGGTTAGTGCTCTTGTTGGCAAATACGCTTACGCGTTTCAGCGCGTTCTGGAAATCTGATTTTGCCACGGTCAGGCGGTAAGGGTTGTCCTTGGGGATCACTACCTTATAGTCCGGGAAACGGGCGTCTATCAGGCGGCAGATCATTTGGGAACCGGCATGTGATACAAAGAAGTGGTTCTGGCTGTAAGCGATCTTCACTTCGGTATCATTATCGGGGAGGGCAGACTTCAGCAGGTTCAGCGGCTTTTTGGGCACGATGAAAGTATCTGTCTGCGGACAGGCTGCGTCTGTTCTTACATATTTCACCAGGCGGTGCGCGTCTGTAGCTACAAACGTGAGGCTCTGGTTGGTCAGCTCAAAGTAAACGCCGGTCATCGCAGGGCGAAGATCATCGTTACTTACGGCAAACAGTGTTTTATTGATAGCCGTTACCAGGGCAGATGAAACCAGGGTAAAGGAAGTTGTATCATCAGCAGCGGGCTCCTTGGGGAAGTTCTCCGGGTTCTCGCCCATTACCTTGTACTTACCATTGTCAGAAGTGATCTCTACCGCGTAGGAGTTCATATCCACATGGAAGGTCAGCGGCTGGTCCGGCAGGTTCTTCAGGGAGTCCATCAATATTTTGGCCGGTATACAGATGCGGCCCGTTTCTTTGGCTTCCACCTCCAGCTTTACTTTCATCACCGTTTCAAGATCGGTAGCTACTACCGTTAGTTCGTTCTTATCAATCAGAAAAAGGAAATCTTCCAGTATAGGCAACACCGTATTGGAGTTAATTACCCCGCTGATCTGTTGTAATTGCTTTAACAAAGTGGAGGAAGAAACGATAAATTTCATCTGTTATTAATATTTATTTCGTAGTTACTTATTCTTTGATGTTTGTTCGGGTTATCATGCCCCGGATGCACGCGATAGATTGCTTTGCTAAAAAACACGACCTCCGCAATGCAAAGTTGCGGGACGAACAAAGATAGAAAGTTTTGCCATTCCCCCTAATTTAGCGCTTTATTCTTTTTAGAAGTAAGGTTTCAAACATTAGGCCTAAACGTAATGTTAGTGAAGAAACGAGTATTTTAGCCGTTCCATTAAATAATATTTTGTTAATCATACCTTTTATTAAATATTGTGAAAAGAATATTATAATTCTTTCAAATTATATACAGATCGGTTACCTTTGGCGCGCTAAAAAAAATCATTCACTATAAAAACCGGGATTTTATGAAACTGTCTCATTTAGCCGAAACATTGATTGGGTCTGAAATTATTAAGCTGGCCGGTGAGATAAAGGAAAAGATCGCTAAGGGCGAAAAGATCTACAACTTTACCATTGGCGACTTTGATCCCAAGGTTTTTCCTATTCCTGTAGAGTTTGAGCAGGAGATCATCAACGCTTACAAAGAGCATTATACCAACTATCCCCCTGCGGATGGTATTGCGGAACTGCGTAAAGCCGTTGGCGATTTCATTAGCGAGCGCGAAGGATTGAGCTATGATCCCAATAAGGAGATCGTGATCTCCTGCGGCGGCCGTCCTATTATCTATGCTACTTACCGTACTATCGTAGACCGTGGCGAAAAGATCATTTACGCTACCCCTTCCTGGAACAACAACCACTACACGCATTTCCTGGAAGCTGAGCACGTGGTACTGGAAACCTCCGCAGAGAACAACTTCATGCCCACCGCGGCAGAGCTGAAGCCCCTGCTGAAAGGCGCTACCCTGCTGGCCCTCTGCTCCCCGCAGAACCCTACCGGCACCGCCTTTGGCAAACAGCAGCTGGAAGAGATCTGCGACCTCGTAATCGCTGAGAACAAAAGCCGTGGCGCCGATGAGAAGCCCCTGTATATCATGTATGACCAGATGTACTGGGTGCTCACCTTTGGCCAAACGGAACATTATAACCCGGTATCCCTCCGTCCGGAACTGAAAGAGTACACCATTTTCATTGACGGTATGAGTAAGGCCTTTGCCGCCACTGGCGTAAGGGTGGGTTGGGCTTTAGGCCCCGCGCACGTAATTGGCAAGATGAAAGCCATCCTCTCCCATGTAGGCGCCTGGAGCCCGATGGCAGAGCAGAAGGCCGCTGCCCGTTACATACCGCAGAAAGCAGCCGTAGACAAATACCTGCAGCACTTTAAATCAGAGATCGAAGAGCGCCTGCAGAAGATCTACCAGGGCTTTGCCGCGCTTAAACAAGCTGGTCATGCAGTAGATTGTATCGCCCCGCAGGCTGCTATCTACCTCACCATCCGCCTGGACCTGAAAGGCAAGAAAACTGCCGCCGGTACCGTACTGGCAGATCAGGCCGCGGTTACTTCCTACATCCTGGACGAGGCTAAACTGGCCGTAGTGCCTTTCTACGCCTTTGGTTCCTCTAAAGACTCCTCTTGGTACCGCCTGAGCGTAGGCACCTGCATAAAGGAAGAGATCCCCGCCATGCTGGAAAAGCTGAAAGCAGCGCTGGAGCAACTGCAGTAGTCATTTACTTTATTCGTTATACATTATTCGTTATACAAAGGTGGCCGGCATATACCGGCCACTTTTTTTATTGGTAGGATGTAGCAGTCTCTTGATCAGCATGGCCTTTTCTACCAGCGTGTAAACCGGTCAGACCCAACGCCAGTGCGGAACGGCTTAGTGCTAAGCTCCATATAAGCAATTGGACCAGACTTGTGTTTGTTGTATGGCTCAATCATGCCCAATTGCAGTACCACACTACGTTACAAGTAGGATAAAGCATAGATAAAGCATCCATGAAGCATCCATGAAGCATCCATAAAGCATAGATAAGGCATTCCTTATAGGATATGCTTTATCTATGCTTTGTATATCCTTCAACTATACGTTAACCTTCAGAAACGCTGGGTTATCATCCATAGCGCGCTATTGCATCGCAACTGCATAGAAAGGTTACTGCAACTGCATGTAAACGTTACTCCCTACCACGAAATGCCCCCTGCTGCCTTACGTGCATACTGCGTTGCCGGCAGGTTCCCTGGCGTGCCTTGGCTGGCGCGGCTCCTACAGCCAACCTGCAAAACAGCCACCCGCGGCAGGCGCAGCACGCTGGGGAACGCTGCCGGCATAGCCCCTTGTCGCCCTCGTCACCCCTTATCCGCGTTTCCCCAAGTGCGCTACCTCCCCCAGGCGCCAATGCCATTCCGCCGCCATACTCACCACCAGCGCATCTCCGGCTTACTGCCCCTCACCCCGCGCTGTTCTCCACCCCCTCCATCCTCCCAAAAACATGTTGCAACACCCTT
The DNA here is from genome assembly GCF_008386695.1 of Chitinophaga agrisoli. Taxonomy (GTDB): domain Bacteria; phylum Bacteroidota; class Bacteroidia; order Chitinophagales; family Chitinophagaceae; genus Chitinophaga; species Chitinophaga agrisoli. Next base: position 648,419 of record NZ_VUOC01000001.1, on the reverse strand, counting down.
TGTCACCGTAACGTAAATAAGTCAACCTTGATTACCAACTAATCAAAAATTGTCTACTTTTAGACCAGGAAACCGAAAAAGTCAAAAAGTAAAATGCTGGCGGAGACGAAAGACGAAATGAGGGAAAAGATCCTGGATGTGGCGCTTAAACGCTTTACCCATTACGGATCGGCAAAGACCACCATGAACGATATAGCGGACGACCTGCGTTGCTCAAAAGCCTCCCTCTACTACTACTATCCTGATAAAAAAGGACTGCACAAGGCAGTACTCGAAAAGATCGCCGGCCAGTTTATGGCCGCCATCGAAGCAGAAGTAGAAAAGATGGAATCTGCGGAACAGTGCCTCTCCAGCATCAACGAGATACGTATCACTTACCTGCAGCGCTTTAGCCGCCTGGAGCTGTTTAAAATGCTCAACGAGGCCCATCACCGCAACGGCGGCATGACGGAGATGGTTAGACGCGTAAGGAATAAGGATAACGAGGTGCTGGCAAGGGTGATCCGTACGGGCATCAGCTCTGGTGAGCTGAAACCCACGGACCCGGAGAAAATGGCCATCCTGTACAACCAGGCTACCATGGGATTACGGTTCACTGTACCGGACCGCTCCCCGGATTACGATACCCTGGATCCGGAAGAGCTGGAAGGCATCGCCCAGCAGCAGCAATTACTAACAGATATATTCATTAAAGCATTGAAGCAATAAAAGAGGAGTCATGACGGGGCAGGAAAGGATTTTGGAAACGGCATTACGGTTATTCAGGACTTACGGGATCAAAAGCGTAACAATGTTTGACATTGCCCGGGAATGCGGGATTTCCAAGAAAACAGTGTATGAGCATTTTGCAGATAAGGAAGCATTGATAAAAGAAGGCGTAAACGCCCTGCTGAATGGCCTGCAGCAACAGTTGGAACAGTGCCGCGACGGCGAACCGAACGCCATAGCGGAAATGATACAGACCACCCACCAGATGGAAGTATTGGCCCGCACCATGAACCCGCTCATGATGCACGAGGTAAAGAAATATCACCCGGAAGTGAGCCAGGCGGTGGAAGATTTTAAACGTGAACGGGTATTCAAGGGCATCCGTGGCAACCTGGAAAGAGGCGTAAAGGAAGGCTTATATCAGCCTAACCTGAAGATGGATATCCTGGCGCGCCTGCGGCAGCTGCAGCTGGAATCCGCTTTTGATCCGGAGCAATACCCGGCCGCCCAGTTTGATCTGCATGAAGTAATGCAGCAGGTAACGGCCAACTATATCCTGGGTATTGCCACCGCAACCGGCCGGGAAGTAATGGAGCGGGAACTGGTAAAAGACAAAGAAATGATCACCCCATAAAGACATTAAGGATAGTTACTAACAGTGTAACAGTTGTAGGTTTAGGTAAATGGCCGGAGTACTCATATTCCGGCTTTTTTAATTCCCCTAAGCCAGGTCCAACGCTACAATTTCATGGTCCGTTATCTGCGGTACCGTTATATGGAGTCTCCCATTTTTAATTTCATAAGATGGCCGTTGTCCGCTCATTAACAAGTGTACCCCGGTGATCTTTGCGCCGGCCGGCAACTGCAGGCTGCATTGCGCGGTTACAGGTATCAGCTCCCGGAAAGGGCCCCGCATCATCATAGGGTTGGTGAGGTTGACCAGGTGCAGGGTCATAGAGTGGGCCTGCCGCCAGATGGTAGCGTCAAATACGCCGCCGCCGCTGATCTCCAATAGCGGTTCCTCATTCAGTGCCCAGGTGATGATATTGCCCAGCAGCTTACCATGGTCCGGGGTAAGCAGTTTCCAGAAAGAACGCTCTATATCCCAGGGAATGTAGGCGATACGGCTGTTGCCCATTTCGCGGAGATAGAGTTCCCGTGTATCGGTGTCCGGTATCCGGGAGTATACATCTTCCATGGGCAGATCCGGGTAGGAGGGCACCAGCGTAACGGGGCTGGGAAAGCTGCCGTTGGGTTTTACTTTTACCCGGTAATAGCCGTTTATAATACGGTAGGCGTCTTCCAGGCCTGCCAGCACGGGATGGAATTTACCGGTGGCGGCATCGTTCCGGAGGCGGAGGTAGCTGTTTTTCATAGGCCCTTCTACCCCGTTATCGTAGGATACGCCTAAGAGATCGCTGAGGCCAAAGTCTGGCCGCTCTTTGTTCTGCTCATCATAACGGGAGGTTTCAAACGTAGCTACCAGGCTGCCGCCACGGGCTACAAATTGCCGCAGCTGATCGCACTGCTTATCAGAAAGGGAGGCTACGTTGGAGAGGATCAGCAGTTTAAAAGGCCGCAGGTGCTCCTCATCCAGCAGACCGGCATTTACAGACTCAAAAGGGATATGCCGCTCTACCAGGGCGTGATACATACCCAGCGCATGATCATTGCTATCCTGCTGCCAGGGTTTGGCGGAGCTGCCGGAAAAATGGGCTTCATTGGTGAGCAGGCCTACCCGGGCTACGGGCGCGGTGTTCCGCAGGTAACGCTCGTTACGGTAGTAGCGCTGGTACATGCCTTCCAGGGTAGTCATCCAGCGTTTATCTTTTACCGTAGCGCCAAACTTTACAAAACAGGGACGCATGCCATTGGCTACGCCGTCTGCCGCCCAGATCCTGATCTCTGCATCGGATTGTACGGAGTCCATCCAACGGTTAGGACCACTGGCGGCAATGCTGAAGATGTTCATGAGGGGTTTCATGCCCATGGAGGCGCGTAGTTCTTTGGCGCCTTTGCCATTGGCCCAGGGGGGCACCGCGCCATTACGGAACTGGGTGTCTGAGAAGATCACATCACTCTGCTGCCCTATCACCAGCTTGTCCGGGAAACCATTGGGAATAAAACGGGCGGAGGGTTTTATACGGCGTATCTCCTTATCCCATAACAGCCATAGTTCCCGCAGGCGGGCGGTGCTCCATTTGCGGTACTGTATGTATATGGGATCCAGGCGGGTGCTTTCATCAAAGAGTTTGTTGGAACGGGGCAGCTCCATGCCGGAGAAGACTTTGAAATTGGCGGTGCAATGCTCGCAATAACAGATGCCGGTATAGGCCCAGGGGCCGCTCCAGCGGTTAGAGAAGATGCCGTCTGGTTGATAGCGTTCCATGATCTCCCGGTGCACCTGGGTCATGAATTCAAAGTTATAAGGACCCAGGCAGCAGGTTACCCAGAGCTCCGGGTTGGCCCAGTGCCGTTGTTTCTGTCCATCTGGTTTTACGGCTATCCAGTCCGGGTGGGCATCCAGGACTTCCTGGCGGGCGGCATGTGGGTCTGTACGCACAATCACGGACATACCCTGTTTACGGGCGCCCTTCATCATATCTCCCAGGGGATCTGTATTACCCAGCCACTCGCTGCGATGATGCAGGGGTACATCTGTAGGGTAAAAGGCAGTCACGCCGCCGGCGCTTAATAGCACGCCGTCTACATGCAGGCGTTTAAAATAATCCAGCCAAAAGGCCGGATCATAATTTGCCGGGTCGTTCTCCACAAATGCCAGCTGTGCCCAGCGCATGGCGCGGTCAAAAGGGTTGTCTTCCGTTGGTAACGGATCCCCTATGACAGCATCGCTAAATGGGTTTGCCTGTGCGGGTAATATGCTAGCCATAGCGGTTTGCCCCGCTACAGGGCCTAACAGATAAGCGCCACCCACTATTGCGCCGGATCTTACAAAATGCCTTCTATCCATAAACGGTGTTGACTGAAACTATTATAGCAAGCCATAGATGGTGTATGCCGGCAAGCCATAACGATACATTGACTGATAGTAATTTGGCCAGTCTTTCCTTCGCTTCTCCTTCGGTTTAGGTTCGCCTAAGGTTCGCTTAAGGTATATATTGGCTATGTTGGTTAATATAGTATCATTTTTTTCGAGCCGGCCCATCTCCTTTTGCCAGTTCAAGATCCCTTTGCACCTGCGGCAGGAACTTACTCCAGGAAAAACGTTTGGCATCCTTAAACGCATTCCCGCCAAAAGCCTCATCATCCACATAAGCTACCTCGCGGTAATGGCTGCTGGTAATACGGGATACCTGTTGCCAGTCCGTGAGGCATTTGCCCAATAAGCGAATGGCCTGCTGTTGTTGCGCCATATCATGCCCCTGCCGGTAAATGGCCAGCGCTACGCCGGCCCTTAATTTATTGGCAAAATAGCTGCTCAGGTAAGCCCAGGTGGCCAGATCATCCAGTTCGCATTGTAAGGGAGCGGCAGCGCTTTTCCGGAATTGCTGTACTGTTTGCAGGATCAGGCGGCTGTCTGCCTCCAGCGAGTCTGCCAGCATGAGCGGGCTGATTTTGCCGGTGGGAACGGTTTGCCCGCCTTTTATGAAATCACGTATAGAGATCCAGGAAGGCTCCAGCGTGGGATGATCAATCAGTTCATCTATCGAGATAAAGGAAGAAACATCATCATAATAACCGCCGTTAGCGCCAAAAGGAGCCAGGAAACCCTCTGAGTACAGGGTATAATCCCAGGTGGCGGCAAAAAAGCCAGCCAGCCGTATAGGCATATTGGAGGCTGCGGTATAAGCTTTAAAAAGAGGGCCGCCCGTGTGAGGGCCAAACCGGTGCTCAAAAGCCGTTTCAAAAACGGCATCCGGGGTGGCTGGTTCATACAGTAAACGGCCCCAGAGGAGATAGAACAGCCATTGTTTTTCGAATGCGTAATCCCAGTTGCGGTGCGGGCCCGGTAAATGGGAATAATCTTTTGCGGGGATATAACCTTCGGAGCCTACAAAGTATCCGTTCATGTAAGGATGGGTGTTCTGGGCAATATGGCGGCGTATATAATCCGCCTGGCCCCAGCGCAGGATGAAAAAGTCTTCGTTACGTACCATCCATTGCACGCGGTAATTATCCGGTAAAGGGTTCCAGTATCTATCATCTACTTTGCCGGACTGGGAGTCATGGGTTAAGGTGAGCACCGGAGAGGAATAGGCATGTGACATATTGAACTTGATCTCTACCAGTGTGGTGTCCGGCAGGGCGGCGTTGTCAATCACCCTGCGCATTTCTGCCGGATCGGCAGAGAGTACGGACCGGTGCAATAACTGCACCGGGCGGTTTGCCGCCCTGATACCGGCTACCACGGTTTCTTCTATCCAGTCTTCCCGGTCTTTCGGCGTCATCATGGGCAGGCCGTCCCTGGATTGGTTAAAATTGCTCATCCAGTCGGCCAGCGTAATGCCAATGCCTGCCAGGTCCGGGTATTCATTAATGACCTGTGTTACTACTTCTTTTGTGTATTGTTTAACAATGGCGGAGGTGTCGTTCCGTTCCCTTACGTGATGATAGCGCGCAAACTCCGGTGATACGGCAATATTCCAGTTCACGATAAAAGGGGCAATACCGCGCTCCCTGGCCATGCGGAACAGCGTGGTCCAGAAATGCTGCCATTGCGCCATTTCCTGCGGGCTGTAGTTGTTGGCCTCCGGAAAATGCGTGGGTTTTACCATGTAGGAAAAGGGATGCACGTTCCAGAGCGTAAGCATGTTATACCGGTTCTCCGCCATCTGGTCCAGGAAGCGGCGCCAGAATGTAAGATCACGGCATACGGCTACATGCTGTTCCTGGGCCTCTCCCGGCCGGTAGGGCGACCAGGGCAGGTCGAACTTAATGGCCCGTACCGTGAGGTGCGGCGTGTGTGTCTGCGGCTGAATACTGTTTAATGTTTTGCCCATCCCCAGTTGCTCCGCTACTTCCAGTGCGCCATACATAGCGCCGGCAGCATCCGGAGCGGTAACGGCCAGCGTACCGCCCTCCCGGGCGATGCGGAAACCTTCTTTCTGCAGGCCGGTATTGGCCGCTATGGACACTGCCACATCCGCGCCGGTTTTATCCGGCGTGAGGGTGGCCGTTTGCCCGGCGGCCTTTAAGGCGCCAGTAATATGCGCCACGCCAAAGGCAACGGGCTGGTTACTGGTATCGCAGGCAATTTTGACGCCGGCGTGTGTACCGGTGGATGCTGATTTAACGCGAACCTGGGCGGGTACAGCCAGTGGCAGGCATAAAACCAGTAACAAGGCGGGCATACCAGGGCGCACAGGACGGCGGGTTCTTTTGAGGACGGGCATACGTATTGAAAAGTCGTTTAATGATTTGCGTTCGCTAATAGTTTTTCCCAGCCCTGTTCCCGGATGCGGCGGCCTACTTCTTTCAGCGCTTTCACATCATCCGGGTGTATCTCACCGGAAGGCAGGGGGCCGGTATTCAGCAGCAGGTTAGCCGGGTAAGTGGCGGCGGTCTTCAGCATCTGCACTACCTGGTCTGCTGTTTTATGTTTGTTATCGTCGCTTTTGGTATAACCCCAGCCATCCGGCTGCATGGTATCGCAGAGCTCCAGCGGCTTTTGCATGCCACCTTTCCAGTTACGTTCCGGCGCCATAAAATCCTCTGTGCCCAGCAGGCCGTTTTTGTAGGATACCAGTACCTGCGGCTGCATGGAGTGGATCATGTCGTACAACTGCTGTACATGAAAAGGCGTTTTATCGTTCGAGAGCAGTACGGTGCGGCCATCCAGCCAGATACCGGCTACCGGGCCGTAGTTGGTAAGCAGTTCCTTTATCTGGTTATCCATGAACTCCACGTATTGCTCCAGGTGATGCTCTTTGCCGTATTTATAGGCGGTTTCCGGTGGATCATAATCCGGGCGGGCAGAGTTCTTCCACTCATCGTTATTGGGCGCATGCGGGTGTTTCCAATCCCTGCCATGGGAATAATACAGGAAAAAGCCCAGGCCTTTCTTTTGGCACTGCTCCGCCATTTCGCGCACCAGGTCGCGTTTGGCGGGCGAGTTGGTGCTTTTGAAATCGCTGTACTGGGTATCCCATAAACAGAAGCTATCGTGGTGGCGGGTAGTTAAGTTAATATACTTCATGCCGGCATCCAATACCATATCGGTGATCATGTCGGCGTCGAACTTATTTGCGGTGAACTGGTCCTTTAGTTTGGCGTAGTCCGCTACGCGGATCTTTTCGCGCAGCTGTACCCATTCGCCACGGCCCAGCAGGGAGTACAGGCCATAATGGATGAACAGGCCGTACCTGGCATCGCGGAACCATTGCAGGGCAGCGCCCCGCGGGTCTTTGTTATACAGGGCGGCATAGTTTTTCAGGTAGGGCGGTATGGAGGGAGGCGCCGCCTGCATAAAAGCAGGCAGCACCGCGCTTCCACAGCCGGCCAGGAGAGTGAGCTTAATAAAGTCTTTCCTGTGCATGGGTCTTAGTTCTTAGTTGTGTTAATAGCCAGGGTTCTGGTCAATGTTACTGTTGTTGTTAATTTCTACGGTCGGGATGGGGAAGAGCAATTCCCGTTTAGACAATACCGGACCGTATGTAAATTTATGTCCCTCGAAAGCGTCAAATGTGCCGTTGGTAATATTTAATACTTTCCTCAAACGCACCATATCAAACCATACCTTGTTCTCATAGCATAGTTCGTGGTAGCGCTCCCGCCATACCGCTTCGCGGAAAGCCCCCTGGGTAAGCCCGGAGAGCTCTGTCAGCTCTGCCCTTCTGCGGATCTTATTCACCGCTTCGTAAGCAGCGGCGGTAGGCCCGCCTGCTTCGTTGGCGGCTTCTGCATAGATCAGCAACACCTCTGCATACCGGATCAGCGGAAAGTTAAGGCCGCTGGTGCCGGTGACGGTATTGGCCTGTACGTCAAAGAACTTGTACAGGTAGTTGCCGCCCAGGGCAATAGTGGTATTGCGGTCTGTAGTCAGTGTATACGTGTTGTAAAAGAACTGCCTGTCCTTTGCCCGTTTGTCGCCGGTTTCAAAAGAGGCCACAAACTCATCGGACGCATAGATAGCGCCGGTGCGGTTGTTGAGCAGGGAAATGTTCTTGGTATACGGCAGTATAAATTTCTGGAAGTCCATAGAGGTCGTCCAGTTAGAGGCGGCAAACTGCACCATGAAAATATGTTCGCCCGTGTTCTCCTTGTCCAGGCTATGCAGGTCATCATAGGAGGTGAACAGGTCAAACTTGCCGGAAGTGATCACCTCATTGGCCTTTGCAGCGGCCAGCTGAAAGTACTCGCTGCCCTTTTGCAGGGGATAACCGGCCATGGTCAGGTATACGCTGGCCAGCAGTGATTTTACCGCGCCCATGGTAGCCCGGCCGCCGGCATCCGTCCAGGGAAGGCCGGATTGCTCTGCCGCGGTCAGATCGGCTACGATCTGTTTGTATACGTCTTCTTCTGCTGCTGCGGGGGAATAGATCTCCGGCGAGGTAGAGGTCACCGTGCCGGTGATCAGCGGTATTTTTCCAAAGATCCTTACCAGGTCAAAATAGAAGTAAGCGCGCAGGAAATGCGCTTCGCCCAGCAGTTTGTTCTTGGTGGCTTCGTCCATATTGATGCCCGGTATCTTTTCAATAGCCAGGTTGGCATTGCCTATGCCGCGGTAGCTGCTGGTCCATTTCTGGATGCCGTGGTTATTCTCTGCGGTATTGACCAGGTTACGGATGTTGAGGTTATCTACAGACTGGCCATATTCTGTGTTGGCCAGACCTGTGGGAAATTCCAGCATCATCCAGGGCGCTCCGCCGTAGTCCCCCGTGGGGATGGATATGAGGCTCTGATAGATGGCATTCACCGCGCTCTGTGCCTGGGCCGGTTTGGTGAAGTAATTGTCCATCGTAAAGTTGGACGGGTCTGTTTCATCCAGGAACTTGGAACAACCGCTTCCGGCTGCTACTACCATAGCGCCCAGCAGTAATTCCCGTACCGTTTTTATTATATGCTGCATAGTGATGAAGTAATAAGTAAAAGATCAAAAAAATGACTGTGCTATGTTGTAGATCAAAGCCCTATATCCAAACCGATCCGGAAGGTGCGGGCTTTGGGATAGTCGTTGTTTACAATACCCTGTGCAAAGGATTGGCCGCTGGTAGATACTTCCGGATCATAACCCTTGTATTGGGTGATGAGGAAGAAGTTCTCCACGCCGCCATAGATCCTTAAACGGCTAATGTGCAAACGGTCCAGCGTTTCCTTGGGGAAACGGTAAGCCAGCAACAGGTTACGGCCACGGATAAAGGAACCGTCCTTTACTTTCCAGGAATCCAGTTTGGTATCGTAACCGGCGGTTACGGGCCTCCACTGGGCAATATGCGTATTCTGGTGGTCGGGCGTCCAGGCGTCCAGTACGGTAGCGTAGCTGTTGGCGATACCCTGGCGGTCTTCGCCGGTGAGGGCGGTCACATTCAGCACATCATTGCCGTACATATACTGGAGGTCCAGGGTAAGGTCAAAGTTCCTGTAGCTGAAGGTGTTGAGGAAGGTGCCAAAACCGTCCGGGATACCCTTGCCAATGATCACCTGGTCGTTGGTATTGATCACGCCATCGTTATTCACATCCTGGTATTTGATATCGCCGGGTTTCTTGAGGTATTTGGCGGCTTCCGCTTCTTCTTTGGTGCCCCAGGTGCCCAGGTTCACATAACCGTAAAAAGAGCCTACGGGATAGCCTACCCGCACTACCTGTCCGGAACCGGGGAAGATATCGCTGCCGCCAGCCAGGGCCAGCACTTTGTTCTTGTTAATGGCTATATTGAAGGTGGTGCTCCAGGTAAAGTTCTTAGCGCTTACATTGATGGTATTGATGGCAAATTCCAGACCCTGGTTACGCATGCTGCCCACATTCTTGAAGATGGTGGAAAACGCGCTGCTGGGCGGCAGGGGCGCGCTTAACAGCATGTTATTGGTAAGCTTGCGGTATACATCCAGTTCCAGGTTCACCCGGTCTTTAAACAGTCCCAGTTCGATACCTGCATCCAGCTGAGAGGTCTTCTCCCAGCGCAGGGCAGGGTTGGCCAGTACACCCAGCCCAACACCCGTAGCCCTTACGCCGTTGAAGATATAGGAATAGTTACCCAGCCCTGCCAGCGCCTGGTAGGCGGTCAGTTCTGAGTTACCCGTAACGCCATAGCTGGCGCGTACTTTCAGGTTGGAGATAGTGGGAATATCCTTGATGAATTCTTCTTCAGATGCTTTCCAGGCCACTGCCGCGGAAGGGAACACCGCATAGCGGTTGGCCTCGCCAAATTTGGAGGAGCCATCTATACGGCCGGTAAAAGTGAACAGGTATTTGTTCATAAAACCGTAGTTCACGCGGGCAAAATAAGAGTTCAGGCCATAAGCGCTGGCGCCGGAAGAAGGCGCTATCAGCGTAGCCCCTGCGCCCAGGTTATTGTATTGGTAGTAATCGTCAGAAAAGTTCTGCGCATTGGCGGTTACGTTAAAGCTGTTGATGTGCTGCCAGGCCACGCCTAATAAACCGGTGAGGGAGTGTACCTCGTTAAACTTCCGGTTATAGGTAAGGTAGTTCTCAAACTGCCAGGAGTTATCGCGGCGGTTGGTAACGGTAGCAATACCGCTCTGGTTAAGCGATACGCGGTACAGGTCACGGCTACTGTACAGGTCCGTTTCCTGGTTGATCGTGTTCACGCCTACCGTGGTACGCAGTTCCAGCCCTTTGGCCAGGGTGATGTTGGTATATACGTTACCCAGTATATTCTGTGTTTTTACATAAAAAGTACGGTTGGTGATGATGTTCACCGGGCTGGGACCGCCTTCCATGCCGGGGTAGTCTACGTTGCCGCCCCAGCCGCCATCAGGATAATGTACGGGGATGATGGGCAGCTCTTCTACCAGCTGACGCATGGAGTGGATATTACCCGCGCCCTGTACATCTACCTGGTTCTCTTTCTGATCGTTGTAGCTAAGACTGCCGCCATATTTGAGCCAGTCCTTAAAATGGCCGTCAAACACAAAGCGGGCGGAGTAGCGTTTCAGGAAAGATTCCATCACGATACCGTTTTCATTGCGGTAGCCCAGGAATACGCCATAGTTATCCTTGCCATTGCCGCCGGTAAAGGCCAGCTGGTGGTTCTGGGAAACGGCGTTACGGGTGGTCTCATCCTGCCAGTCTGTATCATACAGCGGGTTGCCGTTCTCGTCAAACAGGCGGGGATCCGTGCGTTTGGTCTTAGGATCCACATACTTGCCGGCAGCCCAGCCGGTGGGATCAAATTTCTGCGCATTCTGGTAGGCCACATCCTCTACGTGCAGGAACTCTTTGGAGTTCAGCAGGCGTTGTTTGCGGGCCAGCTGTCCCAGGCTGAAGTCCGTGCTGTAGGATACGTTGCCGCCGTTCTTATTACCCCGTTTGGTGGTAACCAGGATCACGCCGTTAGCGCCGCGGGCGCCATAGATAGCGGTGGCGGAGGCGTCTTTCAGCACCTCTACGGAGGCAATATCATTTGGATTGATGAAATCAATAGGATTGGAGCCGTTCGCCAGGTTGGACACATTCAGGATAATACCATCTATTACATACAACGGGTTGTTGGTGATGCTGATGGAGGTATTACCGCGTATGCGGATGGAGGTTTCGCCACCGGGGCGGCCGGTATTGGAGGTCACGTTTACGCCGGGTATACGCCCGCCCAGTACCTGGTTTACGGTAGATGCGGGGCGCTCGTGCAGCGTTTCACCACTTACGGAGCTAACCGCGCCGGTGAGGTCTGATTTGCGCTGTACGCCATAACCTATCACCACTGTTTCATTAAGGGCATTCAGGCCGGGCATCAGCTGCACATTCAGGGTGTTTTTGCCTTTTACCGGCAGTTCCTGCGAGGTGTAGCCGATGTAGGAGAACAGCAGCGTAGCGCCCTCGTCTACATTGGCCAGGGTATAAGATCCGTCCGCATTGGTAACGGTACCCTTGCTGGTGCCTTTTACCTGTACGGATACGCCCGGGATGGGATTACCCTTATCATCCGTTACATGCCCGGATATGCTGATAGCAGGTGGTGGCGGAGGAGAGACATTATCAGCCGCTTTGGCGGCTTCTTTTTCCTTTACGGCAATGATCTTATTATCAAAGAACTTGTACGTAAGGGAAAGATCTTTCAAATAGTGCTCCAGCATATCCGGGAGGGGCGCGCTGGCCAGGTCTATGTTAATAGGTTTGCTGTCCTTGGCAATGCTTTTTTCATAGAGGAAGGAATAGCCGGTCTGTCTTTCGATCTGCCGGAAAAGCTCTTGCAGGCTAAGCTGTTTACCGGTGAGCTTCACCTGCTGGGCGTACCCGCTGGCGCTTACCTGTAAAAAACCTGCTAAAAGTAAAACCGTCGTTAATTTCATAACCATCCATATTTTGCGTCGTCTGAAATGTATCAGACGCGGTGCTGTAGTGTGATCCGGAGCGGATTTGGTTGACAGCAATACGGCGCCATGCTTGTTTTGGCGCCAAGCGATAAAATTCATAGTTTTGGATTGTGGGTGATTAATTACGTTGTTCCATAACAATTGTTCAAATTGCCCTGTAACCGGGGGCGGAGCGAACGCTTCCGGTTTTTTTTACGGGCATCATAATCGTGGTTGTTTCTTTACTCTATAGCCGACTGTTTTTGATGTGAAACAATACTATACTGTACTTGCTCTTGTGTTAAGCCTGTTCCTTTCTTTTGGTTGATCTGTGTACGTGTTATCCTTTAGTTGATCACCGTGATCCTATTCCCCTCCACTTTAAATTGTAAGCCCGTATACTGTAACATATTCAGTAATTGTGATAATGGCACGGTGCGTGGTACTTTGCCGGCAAATTCCTTTTGCGGGATGGTATTGGCATAACTTACCTCTACATCGTACCAGCGGGATACCTGGCGCATAATGGCCGGCAGGGTGGCGTCGCTGAACTGGATATAGCCGTTCTTCCAGGCTATGTCTTCCTCCACGTCCACTGTCCTCGTAATAAAACGCGCGCCTTCCGGGCCAATACTGGCCTGCTGGCCTGGCGTAAGCAGCGCGGAAGCGCCGCCTTTGGTCACTTTCACCGCACCTTCGAGCAGGGTGGTTTTAACGGCGCTTTCGTCCGGGTAAGCCATAATGTTAAAATGCGTGCCCAATACTTCCACATTTACCCCCTGGACCTGTACCAGGAAGGGCTGCTGCTCGTTTCTGGCGACTTCAAAATAGCCTTCCCCCGTAAGTACCACTATCCGCTGGTTTCCGGTAAAGGCAGTAGGATACTTTAGTGAGCTGGAAGCATTGAGCCACGCTTTAGTGCCATCCGGTAAAACCACCTGGTATTGTCCCCCTCGTGGTGTAGCGATGGTGTTGTATTGTAATGAATTGTTCTGGTTGCCGTTGATGGGGCGGTAGGCCAGCTGTCCGCTGTCCTGTTTTATGACCTGCACATTACCCTGTTGGGCCAGTGCGCCGTTATGGGCATCATCCAGGGTAATGGTGGAGCCGTCTGCCAGGGTGAGGATGGCCTTATTGGTGCCCGGGGCCACATCCTTTTTTGCCATGGGCGCCGTTATTACCTGTGGCGTTACCCGTACCGGCTGTTGCAGCCAGCGGTAAATGCCGCCTATGCCCAGTAGCAGTATAGCTGCCGCCGCGGCGTAGTACCAATTCTTACTACGCCTGGCTGGCGGCGCTACGTTGATCATATTGTACTCCCCAATATCAGATCCGGTGTGCAGGATGGAAGACAGGATAGCGTCTGCCTTATCGTCTTCCAGCTCAAAGGCCGGTTCCCGGCGGCGCAGGGCCTCATCCACCAGGCGGGTAAGCTCCGCCGCGTGTGCTTCGTCCTGTATCATGGACAGCAGCTCCTCCTTCTCCTGGGGAGTGGCCGTTTTTTCGTAGTGACGCATGAACAGGTATTCCAGCCGGGTATTTGCCATTATGAGCAAAGGGGGTTTATGGGCCCTTTATAGTATTGAGTGCGGAAAAATGCGGTTGGGGGAATGCGGGGGAAAATATTTTTTAAAAAAGGCGGGTAATCACCATCCATAACAGCTGCAGGCCAATATGGGCCAGGCAGAAGGCGCGTATCTTTTTAATGGCCAACTCCATATGGGTCTTAACAGTTTCCGGGGATACCTGCAGTTGCTGGGCGGCCTGGAAGCGGGAAAGGCCTTCTATTTTTATCATGCGGTATACTTCCGCCTGCCGGGGTGGCAGCATGGCTACGGCCTGTTGCAGCAATTTATCATATTCCTGCTCCTGCAGGCGCTGGTCCGGGTCTGTAGTATTAAGGGCGGGCATACCGGAAAGGGCCAGTACGGCATCCTGCTGACGGCAGGCCTTTTTAAAGGAGTTGATGATCTGGTTACGGGCAATGGTAAGCAGGTAGGCGGGAAAGTTCCCGATCTCCGGCAGGGCGGCGCGGTTCATCCAGATGGCCAGGAATACCTCCTGCAGCACATCTTCTGCGGTGGTGGCGGAATCTGTAAGGCGGTAGGCGGTGCGGTAAATGTTATTACGGTAATGATGGAAAACAGCGGCAAAAGCCTGCTCATCTCCGCCGGCTATCAGCAGAAGTAACTCCCTTTCATTATAATTCACATTGGTTTGCATCCTCGCGCCTGTGCCCCTCTTTATTACAGGTATATTTAACGGTTGACAACCTTCAATTTCATAGCAGTATTGGTGATAGCAGCTGGCAAAGCCAGCGATCATAACCGTGAATTTATTGCAGTATTATTAACAAAGATTGAGCCTTACCATTTTAAAAGTAGTAAAAAAATTGGTAAGCAAGGGGATTGGCAGATCGTGGGAGCAGGAATAAGGTATTGGGTGGGTGGCCTGCCGCTGGCATTCATCAAACGATACCTGCCCTGGCCCTTTGCCTTACTTCCTCAAAACGGTGTTCTGTTACCACCACCCCATTCTCAAAAACCAATTCCAGTTCATCTTTTAGCCCGGGCGCTTCCCCCTGCTCCAGGGTACGGTAAGTATCATCTTCCTGTACCAGTTTTAACCGGCCGGCTTTAGACTGCTTAAAGGAGGTGCGTAGCTGGCCCTGTGCATCCAGTTCCACCGGCATTTTCTGCACGTCTATTTCCTGTCCATTCACAATGGCGTGGGAGGCTTTAAGGGCAAACTCCTGCGTATCGCGGTTTACGCGTTGCAGCAGGGCGCCGCCCATGCCCAGCGCCAGGTTCTCCGCGCTGATGCCTGCCTTTTGCAGGGCGGCATAGATCTCGCCTATGGAGGAATGGCTTACGCCATCGCCCTGTATGACCCGTACCTGCGGCGGGAGTACCCGGTAGCCTTTTTCATTGACGGTGCAGCCGAACTGCGTCATCAGTATATCAAACACCTTTAACAGAGTTTTGATAGGATCGCCGCTGTCCGGGCGGATGACCAGCACACCATCGCGGTTGAGCACCTGTTCTTTGAGCTGGCCGCCCCAATACTGTTCGCAGGCGCGGAAGATATTGTAAGAGTCCGATACGCAGGCCACCACCCCTGTGGGGAAGGTATCCAGTACATGGCGGAAGATCTCCGGTTCGCCTTTTTCGCCCAGCAGGGTAACGATAGAGTGTTCCGTAGCGGGAATGGACAGTCCCGGCGCGGTAGGCGCATTATAATAACGTTTGGCAAATACGGAAGCGGGCAGGGTATCACTACCGGAGAAGTTCACCAGGTGGGCGCTGCCGCCAATGCCGGCACTTTCTACGGAGCTTGCGCCGCGGAAGCCAAAATCATTCAGCACCAGGTCTATGCCCGCAAAGGAAGCCGCGCTGGCCGTGGCGTTGTAATAGTGGGTAACTGTTTTGCGGATCTCGCGGGAAAGGGTGGCCACCGTACAGGGATACCATACCTGCATAAGCAGGGTTTCCAGGAAATTGGTGAGCCAGTAGCAGGCCGGGTCTGTATTCTCAATGGTCATGAGCACATTCCGTACGGGCACCACGGTACCTTCCGGCACTGCTTTTATACGCACGGGCAGGTGACCACCGTGCGTATCGAGGATATAATCAAACTTGCTGCGGTCAAATATATCATTACGGCCAAACACCTCCGGCAGCAGGGCCGCTGCTTCATCGATCTTTTCTCTGGTAATAACGGGGCCCTGCAGGTAGGCTTTCAGCAAATACTGCAGGCCATAGAACACCGTGTTATCGAATTTGCCGCCGCGGCTCTCCAGGTAAGAATAGATGTACTGGGAGCCTGGCAGGTACAGCTTGTGATGGGAATACTTATATGCGTCTGCCAGTAAGATGAGATTATCCTGCATGCCTGTTTTTTACTTAAGATATTGATCTATCTGTTCCGTGCCTTTATGCAAATTTATAAAGAGCGGATTCTTTTGCGGATCAAATACGATGAGTGTGTGGGCTTCCCAGGTATCCTGCGGTGCGGTGAGCTCAATAGGTACTTCCTGGCCGTTGGTGCGGCGGAAGAGCAGGCTGTCGCCGGCGGCCACATGACGGGTAAACTGGTGTTGTTCCAGGTAAGTGATCATTTCCTGCTGTTTTTGTTGAACGGCGGCGGCAGCAGTATCGCCGGCGGCGGGTTTCACGTTGCGGAGCACATATACCTTTTGCGTGATCAGGTCATAATTGCCGGTGCTCTGCTGGTCGCGGGAGGCATTGTTACACGCAGCCAGCAGCAGGATAGATAAGAAAAAATAGCGCATGGTCAGAATTGTATATTAAAAGTCTGTTGTTTGGTACCGCGTTTTATGGTCACGGTGGTTTTATCTCCTTTCTTAAAGGTAGACAATGCCTGCATATATGCTTCGAGATTTGTGATGGACTTATGCCCCAGCTGTACAATCACATCCCCCGTGGCAAGTCCCGCTTTTTGTGCCGGCCGGCCGTCAGACACGCCATCCACCCTTACCCCGCTCTTGTTATAGGTGTAATCCGGCATAATGCCCAGGGTAACGGAAAAACGGGTGCTGCTGGTCTGCGGCTCCCGGGTGGGGGTAAAAGCCAGCTTCTCCTGACCGTTTGCTTTTTCTACCAGGTGATAGATGAGCTTTACCACGGCCAGCTCCCCTTCGTAGTTGATCTTATCCGCATCGTCTGTAGGCTTGTGATAGTCTGCATGCGAGCCGGTAAAGAAGAAAAGCACCGGCACTTTTTGCCGGTAAAAGGAGGTATGGTCAGAGGGGCCTACGCCGGATGAGTCATAATTCAGCTTAATACCATCGCCCTGTATAGCCTGTAAAAGCGGCCCCCAGGAGGGGGACGTGCCTACGCCGCCTATCTGCAGGCCTTTGCTGGCATCCAGCCGGCCCACCATGTCCATATTGATCATAAAGTTTAGCTGCGACAGGTCTACCGGGGTATGCGTGGTGAAGTATTTGGAGCCAAAAAGGCCCAGCTCCTCGCCGGAAAAGGCCACCAGCACATAGTTATTATTCCGCAGGCGGCTGGCTTTGAGCAGGCGGCCCAGCTCCAGCAGGGCGGCAGTGCCGCTGGCATTATCATCTGCCCCGTTATGGATGGCTTTAGCGCCGGTAGCCAGGGAATTATGATCCTCCCCATAACCTAAATGATCAAAATGGGCGCCCAGCACAATGGTCTTTGGCGCGCCGTTATCAATATAACCGATCACGTTAGTGCCGGTGCGTTTTGTTTGTTTAAAGGCCACCTGCAGATTGATCTGGAAGCCGTTGGCATTGTCATCGCCCAGCTTTTTGCTGATGGTGCTGTTTACCCATAACACGGGGATAGTCAGCTTTTTAGGATCGGTATCCAGCCATTGCAGGGCGGTGGTGATGCTTTCTTTGGCATTAAAGAAGATAACGCCGGTAGCGCCATTCTTAGCGGCTTCGATGGCGTTCTTCCGGTATTCTTCCAGGGGGGAGTCGTGGGGATTGAGCTCCAGTTCCTGTACGTCTATCAACCAGATATTATCCGGTTCCTTTACCTGTGGCAATACCTCTCCTTTGGCGGTTTTTTCCGCGCTGAAAGGCAGGGGCGTAAATTGTTCGCCGGGTATAAGGCGTTCCTGGTTAATGGTGAGCTGGGTAGCGTCTGCAATATCCTTGCCTTCGCGTACAGTAAATGTCTGGAGGTAGCCGTTATCGCCTTTAGGGACAAGGCCTTCCTGTTTCATCTGGGCAGCAATATAGTCTGCCGCCAGTTGCTCGCCGGGTGTGCCGGTCCGGCGGCCTTCCAGTTTATCGCTGGAGAGATAGTTCACATGTGCCTGAAGATTGGCCAGGGTTTTCCGGTCGGCTTTTTTCTGGGCAGGTAAGTACCCTGCCACCAATAAAGATACAAGGAGCCAGGTGGTCTTTTTCATTTGAGATTTTTGGATGGATGTATCAGGTATTCCAGGTAACCTTGCACCAGCACATGAGATCCGGTACAAAATTAGGTGCTGTCCATGAAAGTGCCGGGTAAAGTGCAATTATTACACCAAATTTCGAATTTCCCGTTATTTTTGCCGGGTTTAAAAACCAATCATACCCAAATCATTACAAAACATGGCAGCAATCAAAAACACGCCGTTTACACCAAAACATGTAGCACTGGGAGCAAAAATGGTTCCTTTTGCAGGCTATAATATGCCTGTATCGTACACTGGCATCAATGAAGAACACCAGGCCGTCCGCAGCAACGCCGGAGTGTTTGACGTTAGCCACATGGGCGAATTTATATTAAAAGGGCCAGATGCGCTGGATCTTATTCAGCGGGTGACCAGCAATGACGCTTCGAAGCTCACTGCCGGTAAGGCCCAGTATAGCTGCCTGCCCAATGCAGAAGGGGGTATTGTGGATGATCTGCTGGTATATTGTATTGAAGAGAACAAGGTATATATGCTGGTGGTGAATGCCAGTAATATAGAGAAGGATTGGGAATGGATCAGTAAACACAACACCAAAGGGGTGGAAATGCATGATATTTCCGAAAAAACCTGCCTGCTGGCCATACAGGGCCCTAATGCCGCCAGCATCCTGCAGCCCCTTACGGATATAGATATTGTGAACCTGAAATACTACACCTTCGCGAAAGGCGTTTTTGCAGGGGTGCCTAATGTGCTGATGAGCGCCACCGGTTATACCGGGGCCGGTGGTATAGAGATCTATTTTGAGGATAAAGATGGCGCCGCAGAAAAGATCTGGGATGCTATCTTTGAAGCCGGCGCGCCCAAGGGGCTGAAACCGATAGGGCTGGGCGCACGTGATACATTACGGCTGGAAATGGGTTTTTGCCTGTACGGTAACGATATTGACGACCGTACTTCGCCGCTGGAAGCGGGCTTGGGCTGGATCACCAAGTTCACAAAGGACTTTACCGCCCGGGAGATCATCGAAAAACAGAAAGCCGCCGGCCTTACACAAAAGCTGGTAGGTTTTGAAATGATAGACAAGGGTATTCCCCGCCATGATTACGAGATCCGGAATGCGCAGGGCGAAACGATAGGCCGTGTTACCTCTGGTACACAGTCACCTTCCCTGCAGAAGGCCGTTGGACTGGGATATGTTAAAACGCCGTATGCGGCGCTGGACAGCGAGATTTACATAGTTGTAAGGGACAAACAGCTGAAAGCCAGGGTGATGAAGGTACCGTTTCTGGGTTAAGCTGTTACGGGGTAGCTGTTAGCTTTTAGCTTTAATGCAG
Source organism: Chitinophaga agrisoli (assembly GCF_008386695.1). Lineage (GTDB taxonomy): Bacteria > Bacteroidota > Bacteroidia > Chitinophagales > Chitinophagaceae > Chitinophaga > Chitinophaga agrisoli. The sequence continues at coordinate 629,046 of NZ_VUOC01000001.1, read as the reverse complement.
CGGATCTTTGGTGGCTGTTAGCTTTGGAGTGGCCAGTGCGGTTTCCGGGCTGGTTATTGGCTTTGCCGGGGACCAGTACTTGTGCTGCGCCGCTTATAGCCCTGGGGCATTATGACGGCAGCACCGTTCCCTGACCAGCTATTGGCTTTTAACATAGCTGAAACCAGCACCGTTCCTGGCTGACGATTAGCTTTGCGGGCGAGGGGATAACATAACGTAACTTTTGATGTTTGGGCCATAAAGCTACATGCCAACGGCTAATGGCTAACAGCTGACTGCTAAATTATAACCATATCTATGCCTACTATTCATCTGACAACCGTTATCCATGCACCAATGGAGCGGGTTTTTGACCTAAGCAGGAGTATAACCCTGCACAAGCGCAGTATGGCGCACACGGGGGAGGAGGCCATAAAGGGCCGCCTTAGCGGACTGATATCGCTTAATGAAACCGTTACCTGGCGGGCGCGCCACCTGGGTAAAACGCGGGAGTTCACCTCGCGGATCACAGATATGCGCGGCCCGGAGTACTTCTGCGATGAAATGGAGCACGGGGATTTCAAATACCTGCGCCATGAGCATCATTTCAAACAGATCGAAAACGGTACTGTTGCCATTGATGTGATGGAGTTTGAAGCGCCGTATGGCTGGATAGGCCGTATGGTGGTGAAGTTTTACCTGGCGAACTATATGTACAAGCTGCTGGAGCAGCGGAACACCGTGATAAAGGACTATGCGGAGACGGAAAAGTGGCGGGTAGTGTTGGAATAGCGGGTAGCTAGGGGCATTATGCAGGCTACGTAAGCAAAGAGATCGCATGGTTGCCCGGCATACCGCCCGCCTGCCGGAAACAATGTTGATAATATCGCTGATCCATTCATAACGGATGGTCATCAGCTAAATAACCATAAAAGCAGATAAATGACTGAAAGTACCGAAGGGCGGCCTTCGCTGGAAGTGTGCCTGTCGCCGGCCCTATTGCACCTATACGATGTGAAGAACAGTATTGTGGTGATCATTGACGTGCTGAGGGCCACCTCTACCATCTGTACGGCTTTGTATAACGGCGCCGCCAAAGTGATACCGGTAGCCTCCGTAGCGGAATGTGTGAATATTGGCAAACAATTGGGCGCCATTACCGCCGGTGAACGTGACGGTAAGATTGCCGAAGGCCTGGAATACGGTAACTCCCCCTTTGAATATCCCCGGGATTTTGTGGAAGGTAAGGTACTGGTGCTGACCACTACCAATGGTACCAAACTGCTGCATATGGCCAAAGACGCCATACAGATCGTTACCGGCTCTTTCCCTAATCTTTCTGCCGTATGTGATTACCTGGTAGCCCAGGGTAAGAACGTGATACTGGGTTGCGCCGCCTGGAAAGACCGGGTGAATATGGAAGATACCCTGTTTGCCGGTGCGGTGGTGAGCCGGATCCGTGATCATTTTAATGTGAACTGCGACTCTGCCCTGGCAGCCCAGACCCTGTATAATCTTGCCAAAGATGATCTGTTCGGCTTTATGCAACAGGCCTCACATTATCAGCGCCTGGCGCGTTATGGGTTAGAAAAGGATATACGTTACTGCCTGACCCCGGATGGCGCGAATGTGCTGCCGTTGCTGCGGGATGGGGAGCTGGTTAATGCGCCGATGTGCTAATGTACTGATCGAATGTTTAATGTTTAAGTTAAATAGCCAGGTTGGCCAATCAGCACATTGTTTTGCCTACATTTGCAGCGGTATATATCCATCATTAGCACATCGGCATATTAGCACATCAGCACATTATGCATTACATCTGTACTACCTGCGGTATTCAATATAACGAAACCAGCCAGCCGTCGGCACAGTGCCCGGTTTGTGAGGATGACCGGCAGTATGTAGGGCCTGGCGGGCAATCCTGGACCACGCTGGAACAAGTGACCCGCCAGCACCGGAATATTATCGAAAAAGTGGCCCCGAACCTGTACGCCATCTATACCACCCCCTCTTTTGCCATAGGCCAGCGGGCCTACCTGCTGATCACGCCGGGCGGCAATATCCTCTGGGACTGCATCACTAACCTGGACGCCTCTACTATCGACCTGATACAACACCTGGGTGGCATACACGCCATTGCTATCTCCCATCCGCATTATTTTTCTACCATCGTAGAATGGAGTCATGCCTTTAACAAGGCCCCGGTATATGTGCATGCCCTTGACAGCCAGTGGCTGGGGCGTACTGATCCGGTGATACGGCTGTGGGAAGGGGCAGAACAGCCCCTGTGGGACGATATACGGCTGGTGCTCTGCGGCGGGCATTTCCCCGGTGGCAATATCCTGCACTGGCCGGCCGGACATGAGGGTAAAGGGGCTTTATTGGTGGGCGATATTATACAGGTATCCCCTGATCTGAAGACGGTTTCCTTTATGTACAGCTATCCCAACCTGATACCCCTGCCTAAACGGGACATCCTGCAGATACAGGCCGCGGTACAGCCCCTGCCATACGATGCGGTGTACGGCGCATTTGGACGTGTGATCCGCGCCAATGGCCGTGAGGCAGTGGATTTTTCCATTGAACGGTACCTGCGGATATACGAATAATGGGCTACCATAGGGCGTTTTGCTTGCTGAACCCTGTTAAAATGCCCGGTTTATGGGCAAATATATGGGTTGCATATGGGTGTTATATAAGTGGCATATGGATGGCATATGGGAATGCGATATGGCGCCGGAGATAAGATTCCCATAAGGATGACCAGTTCCGGGTTGTTAGACCATCTGCCAGTTCCCGCTTTTCTTTAGTTAATATTTACATTTATTTAATGCTGCTATACCCTCCGCCATTACCCCATCCCGGATGGCCGCCGGCGGGCGATCTGCCTGTAACCGCCTCTCTATCATACAACAAAGCATAAATATTCCTTTTTAGATAGCTGCCGGCCAGCGTTAATATTACGTTACACCTTTGCGCTACACCCCTCACGCTGTAGACTATTCCAAAAATTCTGCTTACTTTTGTGGATTGCCTTTTTAAGAGGTGCTAAATATTTTAGTGTAGAATTATGTCGCTACCCCAGTTATTAAAATACGTTTATAATAACGGCACTGATGAGGTGATCCGAAGGGGTAAACGCATCTTTGCGACAGGGGGGGTAGAGCTGCTGGAAGCCGATCCCGTACTTAAATCCGCCTCTTTCCGGGTAAAAAGCGATACACACGCCAACTACTACAAAGTTACCATTGCCAAATACCACGAAATATCCGGTATGTCTGTGCGCTGCCAATGCCCCTATAACCTGGGGGATATTTGCCGCCATGAGGCAGCCGCCTTGTTCCAGCTACAGGAAATGCTGGACAAGAATCATTTCGACGCCTTTGAAACGCAGTATAATCAGCATCATACGCTGATAAAGATGAAATCCATCGACCTCAAGAGTATTAAACTTCTGACCTCTGCGGCCATTTTTGCAGATGCAGAGAAGATACTGCAGAAGCATAAGATCAAGGTACGCAGCGCCAAGGATGAGAAGGTGGAGGCCACGTTAACGCTGGATGGAGAGGAATTTCCGCTGATCATACAGCGGAATGAGGAACGTAATTTTGATACACATTGCACCTGCGATGAAACGGAGCATCCGCTGTGCAAACATAAAACAGCCCTGTTCCTGCAATTGCTGCAGGCCAACGGGCCCTTCTATTTTGATACCCTCCGTAACTGGGACAAAGAAAAGAACAAACTGCTGGCCTCTTATGGTTATTCCCTGTCGGATAACCTGGAAGGGAAATTCACGTTTTCCTATATGGAGGGCAAACCTTTCCTGCGGGTGCTGGATCCCAGCATCAAACGCGTAGAAGGCCCCGTGAACGGTAGCAGCCGGCAACAAGCGCCTCCGCCCCCTCCGCCGGCAGGCATTACCGTTACCCAGCGTTTGGGCGTGGTATTTAACGGCAATGAGCCGTTATATCCATTTTTCCGTATGGATCTGGTGAGCGGCGAGGTGAATGAGGAGCAGAACGGCTTTGTAACCCTGGTGAATAAGCTGGATCTTACCAAGTACGTCGATTTTTATCAGTATAAAGAAACAGACCGCGAACTGATCTCGCCTATACGTAAGTTACAGTCCGCCGAAGTGAGCAAATACCTGAGCAAAAACTCTCCTTTTGCCGGGATATGGGAAAACATCACCCATGATAATTCTGAAGAGCTGCCCACGGAAACAAAAGAGCTGATGCTGGAATACCTGCATCCCAGGTTCGATAAACTGTTCCCGGTGCTGGCAGAGCATGGGCTGATATTTATGCTGCCCAACCGGCAGATATTCAAGACCCGTCACCTGTTGCCTATACAGTTGGGCGCCGCCCGTTTACAACCGGTGTTTAAAACAAAGACCGGCGAAAAAGAGGTGGAGATCTGCTGTTATGTGAACATAGAAGGGGAACTGGTGAATGTAACGGAAAATGAATGGGAAAGCTCCCTCATCTTCCTGTACAAAGGCATGCTGCACCTGTTTGCCAATGCCCAGGATGCGCTGCATATTGAGCTGTTCCGCCAGAATGGCCGTTTGCGCATACCCGTGGCGGAATGGGGTACCTACCTTAAAGATTACCTGCTGCCTTTAAGCCGGCAGTATGATATACAGTTTGACGCCTCCCTGCTGGCGGAAGTAGATGATATTGTGCCGGAATGCCGGGTGTACCTGAAAGAGATGGGCGAAACATTCATCATCCAACCCGGTTTTGCCTATCATGGGCATGAAGTGGAGTGGAATGATGATACCCGCATCACCGTGCAGGAAGGTAATAAAGTGCTGATCATCCACCGTAACAAGGAGGCAGAACAGCAGTTTGTAGAACAGCTAAGGGCGCTGCACACTAATTTCAGCCAGCCATCCAGCAACAATTATTTTTACCTGCGCTCCAAAGAAGCCCTGAAGAACAACTGGTTCTTCCTGTTCTTTGATACGCTGAAGGAGATGAATGTGCGGGTGTTTGGGTTTGATAACCTGCGTAACTTCAAGTTTAACTCCCATAAGCCGGTTACCAACCTGCAGATCAGCTCCGGTATTGACTGGTTTGATGCGCAGATAGAGGTACTGTACGGCGATCAGCGCGTGAGTATCAAGGATATCAAACATGCGCTGGCCAACAAACAGAACTATGTACAGCTGGCAGATGGTTCCCTGGGCCTGCTGCCGGAAGAATGGCTGCGTAAGTACTCCCTGCTGTTTAAGATAGGCGAGGAAAAGGATAAGGGCTTAAAGCTGAGCAAATACAATTTCAGCGTAATAGATGAACTGTTTGAGTTCATAGATGATGAAGCCATTGTAATAGAGCTGGAGCAGAAGCGTAAAAAGCTGCTGCAGTTTGATGAGATCCGGAACATTACCCTGCCTGAAAACCTGAATGCCACCCTGCGCCCTTACCAGGAGAGCGGTTTCCAGTGGCTGAATTACCTGGATGAAGTGAAATGGGGCGGTATACTGGCAGACGATATGGGTCTTGGTAAGACCATACAGGCCCTCACCTTTATACAGCATTATAAGAACGCGCATAACGATAAATGCCTGGCGCTGGTAGTATGTCCTACCACGCTGATCTATAACTGGGAGAACGAGATCAAGAAGTTCACCCCCACCATGCGTTACCACATCCACCATGGCCCGGCGCGGCAAAAAGATGCGGAAGAGCTGCAGAAGTCAGACATTATCATCACCACCTATGGCACCCTGCGCAGTGATGTGCAGCTCCTGATGAAGATGGAATTTGACTACGTGATACTGGATGAATCCCAGGCCATCAAGAACCCGCAGAGCAAGGTAACCAAGGCTGCCCAGCTGTTGCATACACGTAACCGCCTGGCGCTGAGCGGTACGCCTATGCAGAACAATACGTTTGACATTTATGCGCAGATGAACTTCCTGAACCCCGGCATGCTGGGTAGCGTAGACTTTTTCAGGAATGAGTTTGCCACACCTATCGATAAGTTCCAGGACGAAGAACGGAAAGACCATCTGCGTAAGCTCATCTATCCGTTTATCTTACGCCGTACCAAAGAACAGGTGGCCAAAGAGCTGCCGGAAAAGATAGAAACCGTGATCTTTTGCGAAATGGATGCGGAACAGCGGCATATTTATGACGCCTACCGTAATACCTACCGCTCCAAGATCCTGGGCGTAATAGAGGACCAGGGTATGGAACGCTCCCAGCTTACCATCCTGCAGGGCCTGATGAAGCTGCGGCAGATCTGCGACTCGCCTGCTATCCTCAATGAATCTGAACAGTATCCCAACCATTCTGTAAAGCTGCATGAGCTCACCCGTGAGATGTCTGAGAATATCAGCAACCATAAGGTGCTGGTGTTTTCCCAGTTCCTGGGCATGCTGGCGCTTATTAAGGACCGCCTGCAGCATTTAAAGATACCTTTTGAATATTTTGACGGCAGCACCAGTACTATAGAGAGGGAAAGGGCCATCCAGAACTTCCAGAACAACGAGGAATGCCGGGTGTTCCTGATCTCCCTGAAGGCCGGTGGCGTAGGTCTAAACCTCACCGCCGCGGATTATGTATACATTGTGGACCCCTGGTGGAACCCCGCCGTAGAACAACAGGCCATTGACCGTACCCACCGTATTGGCCAGACAAAGAACATTTTCGCTTATCGTATGATCTGTAAGGACACGGTAGAGGAGAAGATATTGCAGTTGCAGGAGCGTAAAAAATCCCTGGTGAAGGATATTATTGCCGATGATACCGGGTTTATCAAGAAGCTGACGAAGGAAGATGTGTTGTATTTGTTTAGTTAACCCCCACCCGTTTCTGCACCTACCTTTCCATTTCTGCATGGTTTTATAATTTGGCACAATAGCCATTTTAGTCACTGTTGATTATTATTAGTTAATAATCAGTTTGTTGCGTTGTTGTTTGTTCCCCTTACCCACTCCTGGCATTACAATCGCTTACCTATGCCCGTAACAATACACAACAAACCATGTTACCAGATTCAAAGATATCACAGCTTATTAGCCTCCAGATCCCGGGCCTTACCTATGTTATGTGGCAGTTCCGGATCACGGCCCCGGTGTATGAGGTAGTACACGTATTTACGGATTATACCAAAAGGATGATCCGCGGGGGACAGCTAAATGAAGCGAAGAAGTGTTTTACTATAGCGGCGGTATTATACCGCAATGGCAGCAACCTGCTGCGGAATGCCATTGAGAGCGTATACCTGTATGGGTTATCGCCCTTACTGGATACCGCTTATGAGAATCATCCGGTAAAGGCACTGTTACCAGCCACCCTACAACATATCCGTATCAGGGACGTACAGAACGGCACTCACAACTAATTTAAATAACACCACCATGTTCACCATCCTTTTATTACTGGCAGGTTTAGCCTGCTTTGTATTGTTCTTCCGGTCAATAGATTATTTCGAAGAAATATGATCAACAAAATGAGCGCTAAAGCTATCTACATATGATGAACGCATTATTTATCCTGTCCATCCTGGTTTTCCTGTACATGATCTACGTACTGCTTAAACCTGAAAAGTTTTAAACAACAGCTGTTAGCCACTAAGCATTAAATGATAACAGCTAAAAGTTAATTGAAAATGACAACAGAAATTTTAGGCGTAATTGTTACCTATGGACTAACATTACTATTAGCCTGGCCACTGGGAAAATACATTGCCAAGGTATTTAACGGTGACAGGACGATGCTTGATTTTATGGCGCCGATGGAGAGCCTATTCTACAAACTCTCTGGCATTAACCCCAGGGAGGAAATGAACTGGAAACAGCACCTGAAGGCCCTGCTCACCATTAACCTGGTGTGGTTTGTATATGCCTTTTTTGTGCTGATCTTCCAGGATCATCTGCCGCTGAACCCTGATGGCAACCCGGGTCAAACGCCTGACCTGGCCTTTAATACGGCCATCAGTTTTGTGGTGAACTGTAACCTGCAGCATTACTCCGGCGAAAGCGGCGTAAGCTATTTTTCACAGCTGTTTGTACTGGCCTTCCTGCAATTTGTAAGCGCCGCTACCGGTATTGCCGCTTTAGTGGTAGTGCTCAAAGCCCTGCGGGAAAAGACCACCGATAAGCTGGGCAACTTCTGGGAGTTTTTTGTAAAAAGCATTACCCGCCTGCTGTTACCGCTTTCTATCGTAATGGCTATTATCCTGGCATTTAACGGTACGCCGGCCAGCTACAAGGGCAAAGGTTCCTATGTAAGCATGCAGGGCGATACAGTGAATGTATCCCGCGGTCCCGCGGCCGGTATGATCGCTATTAAACACCTGGGTACGAATGGTGGCGGCTGGTTTGGCGCTAACTCCTCCCATCCGCTGGAAAATCCTAACTATATCACTTATATCACGGAAATGGTGGCGCAGGTGATCATACCCATCGCGATGATCTTTGCCCTGGGCTATTTTATCCGCCGGAAGAAATTTGCGTATGTCGTCTTTGGTATCATGACCATAGGCATGTTATGCCTGCTGATACCTACCATTATAACAGAGGTGAACGGAAACCCTGCTATTGCCCACATGGGCGTTACACAGCCAACCGGGGCCATGGAAGGCAAGGAGGTGCGTTTTGGACCAGCCGGCTCCGCATACTGGAGCGTTGTTACCACGATCATCTCCACCGGCTCTGTGAACGCCTGGCACGATAGCACCATGCCGGTGAGCGGTTTAATGCAGCTGCTGGGCATGATGATCAACAGTTTCTACGGTGGTTGCGGTGTTGGCTTCCTGAACTACTTTGTCTACATCATCATAGCGGTATTTATCTCCGGGTTGATGGTAGGCCGTACGCCGGAGTTCATGGGCCATAAGCTGGAAGCGCGGGAAGTAAAGATCGCGGCGCTCATCACCCTGCTGTCCCCTTTCCTGATACTGGCCGGTACGGCGCTTTCCTCCTATGTGCTGGCGCATCATCCGGATGCGGATTGGGCGGTGAAACCATCGGCCTGGCTTAATAACCCCGGTTATCATGGGTTCTCTGAAATGTTATACGAGTATACTTCTGCCAATGCCAATAACGGGTCTGGTTTTGAGGGCCTGGGCGATAACAATATCTTCTGGAACATAACTACAGGCTTTGTGCTGATCCTGGGCCGCTTCCTGCCTATTATAGGACCGCTGGCGATAGCAGGCCTGCTGGCTAAGAAGAAGTATATACCCGCATCTGCCGGTACGCTTAAAACAGACTCGCTCACTTTTGGGGTGGTGACCCTGGCGGTGATCATCATCATAAATGCGCTGTCTTATTTCCCGGCCCTGACGCTGGGTCCCATAGCAGAATACCTTTCCCTGCATTGATGTACATATAGATTGAAACGTGGCTCCGGCGTCCTCCTGTAGTAGGGACGACCCGGCGGCCACAATAAAGACAAATGATTTCCAGATGAAGCGAAATAAAGATAACAGATTATTCCCGGCAGAGCTGGTGAAGGAGAGCCTCAAACAATCCTTCGTAAAGCTTAACCCCCGGTTAATGATAAAAAACCCGGTGATGTTCACCGTGGAAATAGGCACCATCGTAATGCTGGTTGTTACGCTGTACGCCATGATCACCGGCAATAAAGAGCAGGGCAGCGCAGCCTATAACCTGCTGGTGTTTATTGTACTGTTCCTGACAGTGCTGTTTGCCAACTTTGCAGAAGCCATTGCAGAAGCCCGGGGTAAGGCACAGGCGGAAAGCCTGCGCAAGACCCGCGAGGAAACCCCTGCCAAACTGATACAAGCAGTAGGCGAGATCTTTACCAATGAGATCAAGATCGTATCCTCCTCCCGCCTGCGTAAAGGCGATGTATTTGTGTGTGAGCCGGGTGATATTGTACCCGCAGACGGTGAGATCATTAAAGGGCTTGCGAGCATAGACGAATCTGCCATCACCGGTGAAAGCGCCCCGGTGATCCGCGAGGCCGGCGGTGATAAATCCAGCGTAGTAGGCGGCACCAAGGTACTGAGCGACCGTATTACGGTACAGGTAAGCACAGAGCCTGGCGAGTCTTTCCTGGACAAAATGATTGCCCTGGTAGAAGGCGCCAGCCGTCAGAAAACGCCCAACGAGATTGCGCTCACCATTCTGCTGGCCAGCTTTACCCTGGTGTTCATTATCGTGTGCGTAACGTTGAAGCCTTTCGCAGACTATGCGCAAACCCCTATTACTATTGCAGCCTTCATTTCACTGTTTGTGTGTCTGATACCTACTACTATCGGCGGTCTGTTATCTGCCATTGGTATTGCGGGTATGGACCGCGCCCTGCGGGCCAATGTGATCACCAAATCCGGTAAGGCCGTAGAAACCGCCGGCGATGTAGATGTGCTGTTGCTGGATAAAACCGGTACCATCACCATCGGTAACCGTAAGGCCACCAATTTCTACGCTACCAATGGGGTAGTTAAGGAAGAGTTCATCCGCCTGTGCGCGCTTAGCTCCCTTTCTGACGATACCCCGGAAGGTAAATCCATCGTGGAACTGGCCGGTAAGGACATCGTGAATAAACTCTCTACGGATGGGGCCTCCATGATAAAGTTCACCGCAGAGACCCGCAGCAGCGGTATTGATCTGAGAGACGGCACCCGGATCCGTAAAGGGGCTTATGATGCTATCCGCAATATGGCTGCCAATGCGGGGAACGATTTCCCAGCAGAAACGCTGGCCTGGGTGCAAACCATCTCCAAGAATGGTGGTACGCCTCTGGTAGTGGCCCTCAATAATAAAGTGCAGGGCGTAATAGAACTGCAGGATATCATCAAACCAGGCATACAGGAACGTTTTGAACGCCTGCGTAAGATGGGTGTGAAAACAGTGATGGTAACAGGTGATAACCCTTTAACCGCCAAATATATAGCTACCAAAGCCGGTGTGGATGATTTTATTGCCGAAGCCAAGCCGGAAGACAAGATGCACTACATTAAAAAAGAGCAGACAGAAGGCCGCCTGGTAGCCATGATGGGCGACGGTACCAACGATGCGCCGGCACTGGCCCAGGCAGATGTAGGCGTGGCTATGAACAGTGGTACCCAGGCCGCTAAAGAGGCCGGCAACATGGTAGACCTGGATAACGATCCCACCAAACTGATCGAGATCGTGGAAATAGGCAAACAGCTGCTAATGACACGCGGTACCTTAACCACTTTCTCCATTGCCAATGACGTGGCTAAATACTTTGCCATTGTACCCGCGCTGTTCATTGCCTCCATACCCGCGCTGCAAGGCATCAACATTATGAAGCTGCATAGCCCGGAATCTGCTATCCTCAGTGCGGTGATCTTTAACGCCATCATTATCCCGCTGCTGATACCCCTGGCATTAAGGGGCGTAGCGTACAAGCCCATAGGGGCCAGCGCGCTGCTGCGGCGTAATCTGCTGATCTATGGCGTAGGCGGTATTATAGTGCCTTTTATAGGTATTAAGCTGATAGACCTGGTAGTAAGCGTATTCTTTTAAATCATTAAAAATCACCCAATGAAACGATACATTTTGCCTGCTATAAGATTAACTGTGGTGCTGATCGTAGTACTGGCCGGCATCTTCCCCCTGTTTATCTCCGCTATTGCTAAAATGGCGCCTGGTAAGGGGGATGGCGAAACGGTAACACACAATGGCCGTATAGTGGGCTATGCCAACATAGGACAAAAATTTACAGGCGATAAATATTTCTGGTCAAGGCCTTCTGCTGTTGATTACAATGCGGCCGGTTCCGGCGGTTCAAACAAGGGAGCGGCTAACCCGGATTACCTGAAGACGGTACAGGAGAGGATCGACACTTTCCTGGTGCATAATCCCGGCGTGCGGAAGGAAGATATACCGGTGGAACTGGTTACCGCATCTGCCAGCGGTCTGGACCCGGACCTGTCGCCCGCAGCGGCAGATATACAGGTAGCGCGTATTGCCAAAATACGCGGCATCCCTGCCACCCGTTTACATGCCCTGGTAGATCAATATACCAAAGGTCCTTTACTGGGTATGTTAGGCCCGTCCAAAGTGAATGTGCTGCAGTTGAATATTGCGCTGGACGATCTTAAATAGTGTTTTTTTCATGCGTTTAATAATCTATATCCTCTAGCCTATGAAAGTGTTTAACCCTGCTTAAGTAAAGTGCCCGGCGCTCCGCTACTGAAAGGGTAGCGGCAGCGCCACTTTTAAACGCTTATTGTAACAATCAAATATCTCAGGAGTGTCCAGTATAGAACAGTCACCAATGCAATCTTTCCAATAATAAAACTATATGAAACAATTTCTAGTGAGCGCAGCCCTGTTAGGTATAACAGGCCTGCATGCAGTTGCCCAGGATGCTACTCAACCAAAGGTACCGCTGGACGGTATTGAAACAAACTGGCAGAATGGTAATGACCGCAGGGATTCCGTTCCTTTCCAGACCAAATATTTTACGCCCATCCTCATGATGGACCTGAACTACACCCATTCGTTCAATAGCCCTAATGATAACACCGTAGTGGGCTCTACCGCCCTGGCCCGCAATAATGAGGTGGAACTTTCGCAGTTAAGCCTTGGCGGCGAGTTTAACTACAACAACGCCAGGGCTAAAGTATTACTGCAGTTTGGTACCCGCAGCGTTGTAGTGCCCAGGAACGATCTTAGCCCCTACAGGGGACAATATAAGCTGGCAGATGTGTACCGTTATTTAAGTGAAGCCTATGTAGGTTATCATATTAACAAATGGTATGGTATCAATATCGATGCAGGTTTGTTCATGTCTTATATTGGCCTGAACTCCTACTACCAGGTAGAGAACTGGGAATACCAGGCTTCCTACACTTCTGATAATACTCCCTGGTTCTTTAACGGGGTACGTATCCAGATCTTCCCCAGCAAAACTTTGAAAATTGAGCCCTGGATCATTAACGGCTGGCAGAGTTATGGTAAGTTTAACAGCATGCCCGGATTTGGCGCCAACATTACCTGGAACCCGACCAGCAATTTCAAGATCCTGACCAATGACTACTATGGAACGGATGCCGCCGGTCTGCCGGACCGCAAGCGTTTCCACTCAGATAACAGCTTAATGGTAAGGTATTATAACCGCCCTAAATCAAAAGGGATCAGCAAAATGGCGTTCTCCCTGACGGGCGACGTAGGCTTTGAAAAAGGCGGCGGCGTAAACGGTTTCAGCGCTGACTCTGCAAAAGGCCCTGCTCAATACTTTGCGAGTGGTATGATCTATAACCGTATCTGGTTTTACAAGAACAAATTTGCATGGACAGTGGGCGGCGGTATTATGAACAACCCGGGACGTTACCTGGTGTTGTACCCTACCGGTCAGGCCAGTCCGCTGCCTAACCCGGTAGATCCTACCAAAACGGAAGGCCTCTATCCTTTCAGCGCCAACCCGGGCGATCAGTTCAAAGCCTGGGATTGCTCCACTAACCTGGACTGGATGCCGAATCAGAGCCTGCTGTTCCGTATAGAATATGTGCACAGACATGCCAATGTACCCTATTTTGCAGGTCCCGGCGGCGTAACCTCTCCTAATGGTTACACCACCACCCCGCTGCCTGCAGATTGGCGTCCGGACCTGGTGAAGTCTGAGGACAGGATCGTATTGGCATTGTTATTTAGATTATAAAACTGGGCTATTTAGTAATATAAAACTGGTTTGGTTGATTTTTTATCCGGCAATAGGGCGTAACGGCTTTATTGCCGGATTTGGTATCTTTAATATAACGCCTCACAAATGACTGATAAAGAACATTCTGTAGAGCATTTCCTGCATCTGGCCAACAAATCATCCGGCCGGGGCAAATTCAAGATCTATATAGGCATGAGCGCAGGTGTAGGTAAGACCTACCGCATGCTGCAGGAAGGGCATAACATGCTGCGTAATGGGCTGAATGTGCAGATAGGATATGTGGAAACGCATGGACGCGCAGAAACCCAGGCGCTGATAGATGGCCTGCCCGCTATACCGCGTAAGCAGGTTTTCTATAAAGGCAAGATGCTGGAAGAGATGGACCTGGATAGTATACTGTTGTTAAACCCCGAATGGGTGATCGTAGACGAGCTGGCACATACCAATATCCCCGGCGCCCGTCATGAAAAACGCTGGCAGGATGTGATGGAACTGTTGAAAGCCGGTATCAACGTGATCTCTGCCGTTAACATTCAACATATAGAAAGTATTAACCACGAGGTAAAAGTGATCACCGGCATAGAAGTGCAGGAACGTATACCGGACCTGGTGCTGCAAATGGCGGATGAGGTGGTGAATATAGACCTGACGGCCGATGAGCTGATCTCCCGGTTGAAGGAAGGCAAGATCTATGATAAATCCAAAGTAGAAACGGCGCTGAAGAATTTTTTTCAGGCAGAGAAGATACTACAGTTGCGGGAGCTCGCACTGAAAGAAGTAGCTACGCAAGTAGAGCGTAAGGTAGAAATAGAGATACCGCGCAGTCAGCAGATGCGGCATGAGAATTTCCTGGCCTGTATTTCCACCAATGATGAAGTAGCGCGTAAAGTGATCCGCAAAACGGCCCGTCTGGCTGCCTATTACCATGCGGACTGGTATGTGCTGTATGTACAGGCGCCGCGGGAAAATGCCTCCCGTATTAACCTGGCCACCCAGCGGCACCTTATCAATAACCTGAAACTGGCCACCGAGCTGGGGGCGGAAGTGGTACAACTGCATGATGCGCATATTGCGCAGGCCATTATCAACACCGCTATTGAAAAACGGGCCACCACGGTATGTATAGGTAAACCGCATATCAGTTTATTCCGCATTATCTTGCGTACGAATCTGTTTAATCAGCTATTAAAAACCTTATCCTCTAACGATATAGATCTTATTATTTTATCATGAGGTTAAAAGCAAAAATAACCCTGGGTGTATTGTTCCTGTATCTGATGATGCTGCTGGTAAGTGTGCTGGGCTACTATTACCTCAAGAACCTGAACGGTAAGGCCCGTACTATCCTGGAAGATAACTATGAATCCCTGGAGTTCTCCAAGAACATGCTAACCGCGCTGGACGCCATGCCCCTGGACCGCAGCAGCGCCCTGCAACGTTTTGAAAATAATCTTAAGAATGAGGAAAAGAATGTAACAGAATCCGGCGAAGCCGCCGCCACCGCCGCCGTGCGGAAAGGATTTGAACAGCTGAAGCGTGATTCCATCCCCGGAACGGGCGTAGATAAAACCATCCGGCAAAGTATCTATGTGATCATGGACCTGAATATGCAGGCCATTGTAGGTAAGAATGAGATCGTAAAGAAGATAGCCGACAGGGCCTTGTTGTATATTGCTATTATCAGCGGGGTCTGTTTTCTGCTGGGCTTTTCGTTTGTATATAATTTTCCAGGTTATATTGCCAATCCCATTCACGAGCTCACCAAAGGGATTACCGGTATTGCGGAGAAAAAATACAGTCAGCGCCTGCACTTTAAAAGCGCGGATGAATTTGGCGAGCTGGCCACGGCCTTTAATACCATGGCCCAGCGGCTGGATGATTACGAGCATAGTAACCTGGCCCGTATCCTATTTGAGAAACAGCGTGCGGAAGCGGTTATCAACAGTCTGCGCGATGCTACCATCGGTCTGGATAATAAAAACACCATCCTTTTTGCCAATATGCCGGCCCTGCAGTTATTGAATATGCAGGAAAGTGACCTGGTAGGCAAACCCGCTACAGAAGCAGGTAAGTATAATGATCTGCTCACCTTCCTGGTGAGCCGGCAGGATAACGCGCCGCTGAAGATAGTAGTAGATGGCAAAGAGAGCTTTTTTACGCGGGAGCAGGTAAATATCCATTATGAAAATGAACGGATAGGGCATGTGATCATCCTCAAGAACATTACTTCTTTCCGGGAACAGGACCAGGCTAAAACGCATTTCATCGCCACGGTATCCCATGAGCTAAAAACACCGCTCTCCTCTTCTGACTTCAGCTTAAAGCTGCTGGAGGACGACCGTATTGGCCATCTGACCACGGAGCAGCGCGAACTGGTAGAAAGCCTGAAGCAGGATAACCTGCGTATGATCAAGATCGTAAGCGAGCTGCTGAACCTTTCCCAGGTCGAAAGCGGCAATATACAGCTGCAACCGCAGCCCGTATCGCCAGACCAGGTAGTGCGTTATGCGCTGGATGCGGTACAGAAACAGGCTGCCCAGCAACAGATCAGCATCCGTACCAGCCTGCCGGAGCATACCCCGCAGATCCTGGCCGATGTGGAGAAAACCGCCTGGGTGCTGGTGAACCTGCTGACTAATGCCATCCGGTACTCTCCGGAGGGGGCCGATATAGCGCTGAATGTAGAACAGCAGGATGAACGTATGCTGACCTTTAGCGTGCGGGATAAAGGCAAAGGTATTCCTGCAGCTTTCCGGGAAAAGATCTTTGAACGGTTTTACCAGGTGCCGGGTACGCAACACCAAACCAGCAGCGGGCTGGGGCTGGCCATTGCGCGGGAGTTCATTGAAGCGCAGGGCGGCACTATTGGGGTAGAGAGTGAGGAGGGTAAAGGCAGTATGTTTTACTTCCGGTTGCCGGTAGCGGTATAGTGGTTAGGTGATATTCTCTATTTCCATCGCTACTTCTTTACAGGCCTCCCGCAGGATGGCCGTAAGCTGATGTACCTGGGCTGCCAACGTATTAAGATGTTGCCTGCCCAGGGCATTTTCTTCCAGCGTGCCGGCCAGTTCCATAGCGGTGGGGATACGTACAATGCTAAGGCTGGATTTAAGGCGGTGTACGAGGTAGTGGATCAGCTCCCACTGCTCCAGCGCAGCGGCCTGCTCCAGTTCTTCGATAATGCCGGGCAGCGTATCGTGAAAATCCTGCAGCAGTTCCCGCACATATATTGTATCGTCCTTTAAAAGGGTATGCAGGTAATGGAGATCTGTAAGGCCCTCCGGCGCGGTATGCCCATTGACAGGCGCTGCAGGTCGTATAGCGGTTACCGGCGTGCCGGTGCTTTGTAAGATCTTATTGAAAAGTACTTCCGGCGTAAAGGGTTTGGAAACATAATCATTCATGCCGGCCTTGAGGCATTTCTCCTCTTCGCCGGCAATGGCGGAAGCTGTCATAGCGATAATGGGAATATCGCTGCCTGTTTGCCGGATGAGGGTAGTGGTCTGGTAGCCGTCCATTTCCGGCATCTGTATATCCATCAGCACACAATCATAGTTGGTTTCCAGTACGCGTTGCAGGGCTATCCTGCCATTATCCGCAATATCTACGCTGGCGCCGGCCTGTTGCAGCAGGTAATAGGCTACTTTTTGATTAAGGGTATTATCTTCTGCCAGCAGCAGTTTTTTGCCCAAGAGCAGGTTCTCTGGTATGGGGCCTGCATGGGTTTCCTGCTCCTGTTCCGCATCCGCATGGCTGCAGAAAGGGATCTCCACATAAAAAGTAGCGCCTTTACTAACGGTGCTTTTAACGGCGATATAGCCACCCTGCATGGTCACCAATGCCTTGCAGATGGCCAGTCCCAGACCGGTACCGCCATAGCGGCGGGTATTTTCCGCACTGGTTTGGGTAAAACTTTCAAAGATCATTTCCTGCTTTTCTGCCGGTATGCCTATGCCGGTATCCTGTACTTCAAAGCCCACATGGGTATTATTGTGATCGTCTGTTTCCAGTAAACGGGCTGTTACCTTAACGCTGCCCTGGGCGGTGAACTTAATGGCGTTATCTATGAGGTTACCCAGGATCTGGCTGATGCGTACAGCATCGCCGGTAAGGCTGGCGGGAATGCGCTCGTCTGTATAATAAGACAGGTGTACGCCTTTTTTATCTGCCTGGGGTTTTAAGCGCATTACTTCCTTGGCCACCAGGCTGGGGATATTGATGCGGACTTTTTCCAGCACCATCTTGCCTGCCTGCATTTTGGAGAAGTCCAGTATATCATTGATGATCACCAGCAGGTTGCGGGAGGCGTCCTTAATACCATCCAGGTACTCCTGTTGCCGGGTATTTACCGGGCTTCTATCCAGCAGGTAGGCCATACCCATGATACCGTTGATGGGCGTACGTATTTCGTGGCTCATATTGGCCATGAACATTTCCTGTACTTGTTTGGCGTCTTCCGCCATTTTCCTGGCGGCGATCACTTCCCGTTCATAGATAACGCGCTCTGTAATGTCCATGCCTATACCGCAGATGCCAAACATTTCCTGGTCGCTGTTAAACAAGGGAAAACGGCTCATAAAGATGTGCCGTTCCGCACCGTTTACGGTAACGGTCTCTATTACCTTAAGGGGTTGCTGTTTTTCAAATACCACATGGTCGCTGTTGCCGGATTTTGTAGCGCCGTTGCTGGCAAGGTCCTGGTCAGTATAGCCGATGGCAGTTCCGGGCTCCAGGTTGTTGATCTCTTCAAAAGGTTTGTTGGCCAGCAGGTAGCGGCCCTGCAGGTCTTTTATGAATATGATGGAAGTAGAGTAATCCAGGATAGCCTGCAGGCGGGATTGTGTTTCTTTTTGCCTTGCCGCCAGCCGTTCCATTTCCAGCTTTAGCTGTTTTTGCTCATGGATATCTTTTACGATGGCCTGGAACCCTTTTACCACCCCGTTTTCCCGGTAAAGGGTCAGGTGCTGCTCCACCCATTTCCGTTCGCCGGTTTTAACGGTGCACAGGAATTCATGGTTGGTATGGGGTTTATTATAAACGTATTGTTCCGTGTAGGCA
Organism: Chitinophaga agrisoli; assembly: GCF_008386695.1. GTDB lineage: Bacteria > Bacteroidota > Bacteroidia > Chitinophagales > Chitinophagaceae > Chitinophaga > Chitinophaga agrisoli. Next base: position 610,390 of record NZ_VUOC01000001.1, on the reverse strand, counting down.
ATACGGAGGCGTTCTACGGTATCTGCGTCCAGGAAAATGCTGTAATGCCGGCCTATCAGCTCCTCGCGGGTATAGCCGCTGGTTTCTGCCAGCTTTTTATTTACGTAGGTGAAATTGCCGTTCAGGTCAGCGATGAACATCATTACCTGCGCTTCCTCTATAAAGCTGCGGAAGCGTTTTTCCCGGCGGGCCATAGTATCCTGGAGGGTGCGGTTGCGTTTGCGGTAGGAACGGTTGGCCAGTAAGGTGAGCAGGGTGATGAGTCCCCCTAACAGCAGGGGCAGCCGCAGCCGGCTTGTATAAAAGGTTTGCCGGTCCCCGGCGGCGAGAATGCCCGTGCGGGTTTGCTCCAGCAGGTTGGTCAGCAGTTCATCCACGGTATTGTCTACCGGCAGCATAGCTATCTGCTGACCGCTGTTGCCGGCTTTGTAACGTTGCTGTATATATTGCTGCTGGTGGGCCAGCTGCCGGATGACCCCGTTTTTTATAGTGGCAACTGTTTGGAGCTGCAGATGATCGTCCTGGGAAAGATGGCTGATCTCGTCCAGGGCGGTGTAGAGGCTGGCGGTCTGCTGGGGGGCGGCATCCAGGTGGGTGGCATTACCGGTGAGGATAAACCGTTGCACGCCTGTTTCCAGCTGGTAAAAAGACACCTGTACGGTGCGGATATGGCGTTGTTTTTCTGCCAGGGTATGCAGTTGGCGGTTGTTATCTGCAAGCTGCAGGGTAAGGTCTACGGTATACCAGGCCAGCCAGGCAAACAAGGTTAGCATTAACAGGTAGAAGAGTACGGCGCTGCTTTTGAGCGGAAGCATCCATTTTTTCAGCAGCATGGATAAAGCGAGTAGCATATTTCTCAATCGCTCCATATAGGTAAATTTAGGGGCAAAGTAGCACGCTTACAACTGGTCCACTTTACGGGCAATCTCTTTACACGCGTTAGTTAATAAAGCGCTCAGTTCCTGCAGTTTAGCCGTGATCACGGTGGCGGCGGCGTTTCTGGCGGCCTGTTCCAGCTCCTGGGTAATTTCCAGGGCATTCGTAACCGGCACAATACCCAGGCTGGACTTAAGCCGGTGGGCTAAAAATGCCACCTGTTTCCAATCCTGCCCGGTGGCGGCCGTCTCTAATTCCTGGATATTCCGGGGCGCCAGCTGCAGAAACTCACGCAATGTTTCTTTTATATACGGGATATCGTTGAACAACAGGCTACGGAGCTTGTTAAAATTTACCACATTCTGCGGAAGAAGATCCGGCTGTTCATCCGGGATCACGGTATCGTGCGTACGTAACTGGATGGTAACGGGGCTGCCCAGGTTGTCTAAGATCTTCATAAACAGCTCTTCCGGCACAAAAGGTTTGGAGATATAATCATTCATGCCGGATTGCAGGCATTTTTCCCGCTCCCCTTTTATGGCGGCGGCCGTCATGGCAATTACCGGGGTGGTAACGCCCTGGGTACGCAGCCGCCGGGTGGTGCTGTAGCCATCCATTTCGGGCATCTGTATATCCATAATGATACAGTCGTACTGTTTATGCTGCAGGTGCTGGAGCACTTCCCTGCCATTAACGGCAATATCTACCGCGGCGCCGGCTTTGCTGAGCGTTTTGAGCGCCACCTGCTGATTAATGGGGTTATCTTCTGCCACCAGCAGGGTTCTGCCCTGCAATACCAGGGGCAGGGAAGAAGCCGGGGCGGAGGCTGCCGGTAAGGGCTCGTACAGGAATGGGTTCTTGTTAAAGACCAGTTCAAAAAAGAAAGAGGAGCCTTGTCCCTGCCGGCTCTCCACATGAATAACTCCGCCCAGCAGGGTCACCAGCTCCCTGGTAATGGCCAGCCCCAGGCCGGTACCGCCGTAATGGCGGGTATGGGCGGCATTGGATTGGGTAAAGCTGTCGAAGATCATGGCCAGCTTATCTTCCGCTATGCCAATGCCGGTATCGCTTACTTCAAAGTATATACGTACCTGGGTATTATTGGTCTCCAGCAGCCGGCAATGCAGGTGAATAGCGCCAGCGGGGGTAAATTTGATCGCATTTTCCACCAGGTTGACCAGCACCTGGCCAAGACGGGTAGGATCGCCCAGCAGGTGGTCCGGGATCTCTTCCGCTATCTCATGGGAGAATTGCAACCCTTTCTGTTGCGCCTGCAGTTGCAGGGGGAACAAGGTTTTATCGATAGCTTCCCGCAGGTTAAAGGCTATCTGTTCCAGGGCCATTTTGCCGGAGCGGATCTTGGAGAAGTCCAGGATCTCGTTTATAACAGCCAGGAGGTTGTTGGCAGACTGGCGGGTGGCCTGGATGTACTCCTGCTGTTCCGGGGATAGCGGGGTATTGAGCAGCAGGTTGGTCATACCAATGATACCGTTCATGGGCGTACGGATCTCATGGCTCATATTGGCCAGGAACATCTCCTGCTGGCGCTTGGCCTCTTCTGCTTCCATGCGGGCATCGACCAGCTCCTGCTCATGGCGTACCCTTTCTGAAATATCCTTTACCAGGCATTGGTAGCCTATCATCACTCCTTCTTTATACTGGATAATGGTTTCCTGCTCTACCCATTTACGTTCCCCGCTTTTGGTAATGATCTCGAACTCCTGGTAGGTAACGGGCACATTGCTGGCCGCCTGTTTAATGTAAAAATCCTTGAGTCGGTTAAAAGTGGTCTTATCCAGGGTCATGGAGTAGTGCTGGCCCAGCAGCTCACGGTCCGTATAACCGGTCATAGCCGCGGCATGTTTACTGATAAAGGTAAAATAGCCGCCCCGGTTACAGGTATACATCAACACATGAGAAGTTTGGATAAGGCGCCTGTACTGCTGCTCGCTTTTACGCAGCTTGATATCGGTTTGCCTGAGCAGCTGCATATCGCGGTTTAGCCAAAGCAGGGCTACCAGGAAGGGCAGATACATACAGATACCCATAACGAGGGGGATCCGGGCGCTGAGCGACAGCCAGGTAAAGCCTGCTGCGCTGAGGATGAGCAGGATGAGGACAGGTTTTGTGAGCAGCTTCATGCCGGGTATTTCATAACATGCGGTGGATAGAAACGATAATTTACACCTGTAGGGGCCAAATTGTTGACTGAAAGCCCGGCTGTATGATTATTTTTTTAATGCTTTTACTCTTTGTTTTATTCCTAATTCCATTAGATTTGCCTAATATTCTTTTTCTTAAGCCGTTATAAATTTTATGAAAAAAATATTTTTCGCCTTAGGGTTGATGGTTTGCTCGTTGAGTGTTTTTGCCCAGCAGGGCGCCATGGATAAGGCTATGAATTCCGTTTCCCGCTCCCGGGACTTTTTGGTGGTATCGCTCTCCTATGATGGTTGGGCCAGCCGGCCAGATAGTGTGAGCACCGGCTTAAACCGTGGTTTTAGCGTGGCTTTTATGTATGATTTTCCTATCAAAAAGACGAATCTGAGTCTGGCGGCGGGTCTTGGTGTCTCTACAAGCGGCATATTCCTGAAGGATCACGTGCTGAATATGGCGGAAACCGGTAACCCGGCGCCTAAGTTCACGGAAGACCAGACTCCCAGCAAATACAAGATAGCGACCACTTACCTGGAGGTTCCGTTGGAATTGCGCTGGCGCAGTGTACCGGATAATGCTAATAAAGGCTTCAAGGCGGCTATTGGTTTAAAATTGGGTACCCTTATGAATGCGCACTCCAAAGAAAGGAATTCTATAGATGGCGTTAAGAATACGGAGAAGATAGCGAATAAACGCTTCTTTAACTCCTGGCGTTATGCAGCTACGGCTCGTATAGGTATGGGTAACATTGCCCTGTTTGGGTCTTATAATCTGAATCCTTTATTTAAAGATACCGGCGGCAATAACCTGGTGGATATACGGCCGTATTCTATCGGGATTGCGTTTAGCGGTTTGTAATGATCTGCTGATCTCTGATAAAAAATGCTGATGTGCGAATTATAGATAAGCACATCAGCATTTTTATTTACATACCCTTAAACACCGGTTTGCGTTTCTCCATGAACGCGGTTACCCCTTCCTTGTTATCTGCAGAACGGCCGGCTATTTCCTGACAATAAGCTTCGTAATCCAGTACGGTATCCAGATCTTCCGTCATGCCTTTGGTGAGCATCTTTTTCATCAGCGCAATGGCTTTGGTGGGCGCATTGGCGTAAAACTCCGCCTCTGCCTGTACGGCGGCATCCAGTTCCTCTGGTTTCACCACTTTGTTTACCAGGCCCAGTTGCAGGGCCTCCGGGGCGGTAAGCTTGGTTGCTTTGGTCGCCAGCTCAAATGCGCGGTGGTAACCAAGGGTACGGGGCAGGAAATAAGAGGAGCCGGAATCCAGCACCAGGGCTATATTCACAAAGATCTCTATAAGGGTGGCTGTTTCGCTGGCAATAATGATATCACAGGCCAGGGCCAGGGAGCAGCCGGCGCCGGCGGCAACACCATTGAGTTTACAGATAACGGGTTTGGGCATATTGCGGATCCCCCGGATAATGGGATTATACCGCTTGTGCAGGGACTCGCTGAAGCTGCGGGTACCGGCTTCCATAGAGGCTTTGAGGTCCTGGCCGCTGGAAAAAGCCTTGCCTGCGCCGGTTAATACAACTGCTCTGACAGTGGCGTCTTTTTCCGCCTGTTTCAGGGCATCCTGTAGTTCATAACTCAGCGGGTCGTTAAAGGCGTTATAAACTTCCGGGCGGTTAAGGGTAATAGTGGCAATGCCGTTTTCTACATGAAGGGTTAAATGGTGCATGGGTGTATGATTTTAATGTAGGATGACCCAAAAGTGGATTAGTAATACTATTTTATCTGGCCTTACCAAGGCTTCTCCTAGGTTCCACCTAGGCTTCAGGTAGGCTTATATGACTCCAGGCCACCTGGTTAATATAGTATCAGTTTAACGCGCCTTTCGGGTCATCCGGGTTTATTATAAAGTCTCTTTTAGCCATTGGAAAAACTCCCGTTGCCATACCAGGGCATTCTGCACTTTCAGTACCCAATGGTTCTCGTCCGGGAAATACAGCAATTTGCTTTTAATACCTTTCAGCTGCGCCAGCTGGAAGGCCTGTAAGCCCTGTTCTATTGGTACACGGAAATCAATACCGCCCTGGATGATCAGGATGGGGGTGTTCCATTTATTGGCAAAATTGCTGGGGTTGAACTCCTGGTAGGTTTTGGCATTGGCGGCATCCCACCAGGCGCCTATATCCCAGTTGGCAAACCACAGCTCCTCTGTAGTGCCGTACCAGCTTTTAAGGTCATACAGGCCATCATGCGCAATAAAGGTCTTGAAGCGGTTATTATGCACGCCTGCCAGCATGTATACGGAGTATCCGCCGTAGCTGGCGCCTACAGCGCCCAGGCGGCTTTTATCTACATAGGGCTCCTGGCTTACAGCATCTATAGCGCTCAGGTAATCGCGAATGGGTTGTCCGCCCCAGTCTTTGCTGATAGCAGCATTCCATTCCACGCCATGACCTGGCATACCGCGGCGGTTGGGCGCCACTACAATATAACCCTGGGAAGCAATGAGCTGGAAGTTCCAGCGGTAAGAATAGAACTGTGACAAAGCAGCCTGCGGGCCGCCCTGGCAGTACAACAAGGTGGGATATTTTTTGGCAGGATCAAAGTCCGGCGGCAGTATAACCCAGGTAAGCATATCCTTACCGTCTGTGGTCTTGATCCAGCGTTTTTCCACCTTGCACATGGCAGTTTTATCATATACCGCTTTATTTACGGCGGTAAGTGGCTGCATATCGCCTTTGGGCAGGGTGATGGTATACAGCTCAGTAGCGTGGTTCATATCCGTACGGGATACTACCAGGGTATTGCCGGCCTGGCCTACAAAACCGGCTACGTCAAAATCGCCGTTGGTAATCTGCCGTATATGCTTAGCCGTGGTAGCGGCTATATCTTTTTGAAGGGTGATCTCCAGCAGGTGTTCTGTGCCTTTTACAACGGCCAGGAAGAACAGCTGTTTACCGTCATTGCTCCAGCGTATAGCGGAGGCGGTGCCGTCCCAGTCTTTTGTAAGGTTGGTGATCTTTCCGCTGTTGCGGTCCAGTATAACGATATCATTTTTATCTGCCTCAAAACCGTCATTCGCCATGCTGGTCCAGGCCAGGTATTTACCATCCGGGCTAAAGGCTGGCGCAACATCGTAGCCTTTCATGCCCTCGCTGAGGTTGCGGGTGTTGCGGGAATCAAGGTTATATTCGTAAATATCTGTGTTGGTGCTGGTAGCGTAGTCTTTACCCAACTTTTTCTTGCTTACATATAAAATGCTTTTGCTATCCGGGCTCCAGATCATGTCTTCTGCGCCGCCAAAAGGCATTTGCGGACAGTCGTAGGCTTCGCCCTCCATGATATCCACGGGCGTGCCTACCTGGCCATTATCATAGGTAGCGTAGAATACGTGCTGGAAGCTGCCGTCTTCCCAGGTATCCCAGTGGCGGTAGTTAAGGTTGTCGTAGATCTGTACATTGGACTTGGGAAGATCCGGGTACACATCACTGCCGCTTACTTTTTTGATCTTTACCTCTTTGGAGAAAAGGATGTGTTTCCCATCAGGAGAGATGCGGATATTCTGCAAACCGCCTTCCACATTGGTCTTTTGTACGGCTCCTGAGCCATCGGCATTCATTTCCCACCATTGATCCTTATAGGCGTAGCCGATCTTTTGGCCTTCCAGGGCCGTAGCGCCGTTTTCGCCGCCGGGCTGGTTGGTGATCTGTTTGGCCTGGCCGCCGGTTAAGGGAATGGCATACAGGTTCTTTTCGCCTTTGTTTTCTGCAATATTATATTGCGTTACGCCATAAATTACGGTCTTACCATCAGCCGTAATGGTTTCGCCACTTACCCTGCCCAGCTGCCAGAGCTGTTCGGGCGTCATTTTATCCTGCGCCATAGTCATAGATGAGATCAATAATCCTGTCAGTAAAAATGGTTTATGCATTGTTGTAACCTTTTTTTGAAGGGGGAGTGCCCGTTTTTTGAATGGTTAAATGTAGGGAAAATAGTGCTTCGACCGTGGGGCGGTATGCACATGAGGGGTTGTTCGATATGAGGGGGAATGGCAGGGTTTTGGGAATGTGGAGGGGTAATTAAGTGTTGGCATTAGGTGGTTTTGCCTGGAAAGCCTCGACCCTGGTATAGCTACGCTGGCGGGGCTCCTGGTACAAGGGGACTGGGGGATTGAGAGCATGTGAGGAAGGGATTTCAGGCATTATATCAAGCCTCTTTGACCCTTTTGGGATGGCAGGGTTATAGATGCGGCAATAAGGACCGGCCGGCCAAACTCGCCGGCATTTTATACCAGCATTAACAGCGCCGCGCGCCGGATTTTACCTGGCGCGGGTTGCCAGTGGAGATACATTAAGCCCATGGCGTAATAATTCACTAATTTTGCACAAAATTTTAATAAGTAGTGTTAGACAAGAAACAAGTAGTTGAACAAGAGGAGAAAGCGGTAATTGTGGGATTGATCACCCAGGAGCAAACAGAACGGCAGGTACAGGAGTACCTGGACGAGCTGACCTTCCTGGCGGAAACGGCGGGCGCCATTACCGTAAAGCGGTATACGCAAAAACTGGCGCATCCGGACCGGGCTACCTTCATAGGCAAAGGCAAACTGGAAGAAATACGGACATTCATCAGCGGCCGCGACGTATCCCTGGTCATATTTGATGATGAGCTGACCGGCTCTCAGATCTCCAATATTGAAAAAGTACTGAAGGTAAAGGTCATTGACCGGAGCGACCTGATACTGGACATATTTGCCCGCCGTGCCCGTACGGCACAGGCCAAAGTACAGGTAGAACTGGCCCAGTACCAGTACATCCTGCCCCGCCTGCGCGGTATGTGGACGCACCTGGAACGCCTTGGTGGCGGTATTGGTACCAGGGGCCCTGGTGAAACGGAAATTGAAACGGACCGTCGTATCGTAAAGGATAAGATCTCCCTGCTGCGCAAACGCCTGGGAGAAATAGATAAACAGGCCCTTACCCAGCGTAAGGAACGCGGCGAATACATCCGCGTAGCGCTGGTAGGTTATACCAACGTAGGCAAAAGCACCATCATGAACCTGCTTGCCAAAAGCGAGGTATTTGCGGAGAACAAGCTGTTTGCCACGCTGGATACCACCACCCGTAAGGTAGTGTTTGATCAGACCCCTTTCCTGCTGAGCGATACCGTAGGGTTTATCCGCAAACTGCCCCACCACCTGGTAGAAAGCTTCAAATCCACCCTGGATGAGGTTCGGGAAAGCGATATCCTGCTGCATGTGGTGGATATCTCCCATCCCAAATACGAAGACCAGGTAGAAGTAGTGAACCGCACCCTGCAGGAGCTAAAAGCCTTTGACAAACCAACCGTCATGATCTTCAACAAGATGGACCTGTATGAGGAACAGACCTTTGACAAATGGCTGGCGCCGGAGGTGAAGGACGATATGTTACGCCAGCTCAAGGAAACCTGGGACCTGCGCACACAAGGCAACTGTATCTTCATATCTGCCCTGGAAAAGCGTAATATCGACGAGCTGCGTAAAACCATCATGGAGAAAGTAGTAACCCTGTACCGGGAGCGCTACCCCTATAAATCAGAATTCTTTTATTAAGCACGGAATAGACCTACACGTACAACCTATGGCTAAACAATACAACTGGTACAAGATAGACGCAGAGAACCTGATAGTGGCGGAAAATGAGATCATAACGGTAGAAGTGAACAGTAAGATGATCTGTTGCACCCGCTATCAGTCCCAATTATATGCTTTTGCTTATAAATGCCCGCATGCCAGCGGTATTATGGCAGATGGGTTTATTGATAATGATGGAAATGCCGTATGTCCGATACACCGTTACCGTTTTAGCGTAAAGAATGGATATAACAGCAGCGGGGAAGGTTATCACTTGAAGACCTACCCGGTAGAGGAGCGTGCCGATGGCGTATATATAGGCCTGGAAAAGAGCGGCCTGTTTGGATGGCTGTAAATCAGCAGATAGCGTATAGCCGTTAAGTTATTTTACTGTTAATACTAGGTTGTCATATACCAGGAATATCCAATAGCCAGTATTTTTTGCACATGATGTCCAATAGCAACGAAAGGCAGGTAAGCCTGCTGATCATCGGGCTCCTCATCTTCATGAATTTTACCGGGCTTAATATCACCATCCTGGAGCCGGATGGGGCGCTGTATGCCGGTATTGCCAAGTATATGGTGCAGCACCATGATTACTGGAATATGTTTGCAGACGGGCATGACTGGCTGGATAAGCCCCATTTCCCCTTCTGGATGATGGCGATAAGCTACAATATCTTTGGGTTTACTACGGCCGCGTATAAATTGCCGGCCATCCTGTTCCTCCTGATGGGCGCAGGGTATACCTACCTGTTTGGCCGCCGCCTGTATGGTGAGCAGGTAGGCCGCTGGGCGGTGTGTATCCTCTTAACCGCTGAACATATTGTGATCTCTAACAATGATGTACGTGCAGAGCCGTATTTGACAGGGCTGATCATTGCCGGGGTGTACCATCTATACCGCAGTCAGCGCACAGGGTTTAATTATGACCTCATCTTGGGGGCCCTGTTCACCGGCTGCGCTATTATGACCAAGGGGCCGTTTGCCCTGGTACCAATAGGCGGGGCTATAGCCGGCCATTTGACGCTTACCCGCCAATGGAAACAGCTGTTCCACTGGCGCTGGTTACTGGCCGGGGTATTTACGGCGCTATTCATTACGCCTGAATTATACTCCCTGTACCAGCAATTTGACCTGCACCCGGAAAAACTGGTGTTTGGGCGTACCGGGGTATCTGGTATCCGTTTCTTTTTCTGGGACAGCCAGTTTGGCCGTTTTATGAATACCGGGCCTATTAAAGGGGAAGGAGATCCTTTCTTTTTCTTCCATACGGTGCTTTGGGCCTTTTTACCCTGGTCTATATTGCTGTATGCCGCCATTGTGGTATTTATCCGGAAACGCCGGCAGGCAGTGGAATACTACTGCATTTGCGGGGGCCTGCTCACTTTTGCGCTATTTTCCCTTTCCCGGTTCCAGCTGCCGCATTACCTGAATATCGTATTTCCGTTTTTCGCCATATTAACCGCACATTTCGTGCTTTCCCTTCAGGCAAAAGGAATGCTCAAGTTCTTCCGGATCACCCAATATACCATTATGGTGATCATGGCACTGGGTATCCTGGTCCTTGGGTTCCTGTATCTGCCCATCCTGAACTATTATGCCTTATTCTGCATGCTGCTGGGGCTTTTAATGTTCCTGCTGCTGCCCCGCTGGCTGGGAAATGGCTCAGTAGCCCTGGTATTTTTCCGGACCTGCGCGGCCAGCCTGGTGCTTACCCTGTTCCTGAACCTGGTATTATACCCGGATATGATGCGGTACCAGAGTGGCAGTACGGTAGCCCGCCATGCCAACCAATATTTTCCCGGCGTACCGGTAAGCTATTGGAAGGTGAACTCCTACGCCCTGGAATTTTATCTTAATGTACCCGTAGAGCGCTATGATAGTGCCGGCCTGCGCCAGGCAGTAGCCGAGGGGCCGGTGCTGTTGTTCACTACCCCGCAGCAGGCGGATACTTTGCAGCAACAGGGGTATAATTGTCAGCTGGTGAAGGAATTTGTGCAGTTTCACATCAGTAAACTGGATCTTCCTTTCGTAAATCATAAAACAAGAGGATCGGCTGTAGACCGCCGCTGGCTTGTGTTGGCGCTGCCCGGGAAGGATCGTTAGAAATGTTTCTTGAAAAAAAGTGAAAAGAGATTTTGCAAAAATGAAAAATTGCCTATTTTTGCAATCCCAATTCAAACGGGACACTCCTCCTTAGCTCAGTTGGTTAGAGCATCTGACTGTTAATCAGAGGGTCGCTGGTTCAAGTCCAGCAGGGGGAGCGAAGAAAGAGAAGGCTTGCAGAAATGCAGGCCTTTTTGTATTTACGGACAAATAATGCCCCTATGTTTAATCCTTCCAGAAGAAACAGAAATATTGGAACAGCGAAGCAAGAGCATGGCCAGCAAAATAAACTAAGAATACCTCAAACGGTCTATGGATTAAGCCCTCTCGAATCCCTTGGTCCATATCAAAAGAAGGAGGTGGAGATTAATGGTTACCAGTTCATTTTTGTAACAGAAAAAACAAGAGAAGGTTCATTGCATGCATGTTCTGTTGAAGATATACAACAGATAATAGCACATATTCCTACTGAAGATTATGGCAGCCTTAGACTAATTGTATTGCGCCAGCCTAAAAGGAAGGAAGAGATATTATCGCCGGTATGGGGACGACTTGCTTATTCTTTTGAGTTTGAAAATGATTATTATCCCGCTGTCATCCTTGAGGCAATCGAATATCCGGGAAAAATGAAATGGGAGACATCCCTTTCAGTAGAAAGCCAAAAAGAGTTGGAGCGGCTAAAAGAAGATGGTCATAATTTCATTAACAATGGCAGATTTTGGACGGCAGATCTAAAACCGGAGAATGTACGAAATACGCAGTTATATAGAACCCTTTTGCATGAATTCGGGCATTATGTCCATTACTTGACTATTGTTGAACGGCCAGGACATGAAGACGAAAATCTGTCATTATGGGAACGGCGTTTTGACTTTTACAACCAAATGCCTGTAGTTGAAAAAGAAAATTTTGCTCATCGATATGCAACCAATCTGAAGCGGTTATTTGAAGAGAAGGGAATTATTCCGTTAAATAGAACGTGAGTTTTTATACTTAACTGAATTTCAAATTATCACCCCTTCTCGAAAAAATCACTTATAAGCTTCAGCACCTCATCAAAGTTTGTCTCCAGCACCCAATGGCTGCCATCAACAATATGAACCTGGGCATCAGGTAAATCCCTCTTGTAACATGCCGCCTCCTCCACATTAAAAAACGGATCATATTTTCCCCATATGACAAGCGCACGAGGCTGATGAACACGGAAATACTCTTGAAAGGCAGGGTACATTTTCATATGACTCTGATAGTCACAATTCAGCTCATATTGCATATCGATATTACCAGGCCTTTTCATCGATTCCCAGTCAAGCATCCATAATTCAGGGCTTATTGTTGATAACATTTCTTCAGGCAATCCTGCAGTATACTGCCATTTCACGCCTTCCTCGCTCAGAAATGCATAAAGCTTTTTCTTTTTTTCAGGAGTAGGGTTTTCCCAATAGTCCCTCATTTCATCCCATATCCCACGAACACCTTCTTCGTATGCATTACCGTTTTGCACAATTATTCCTTCGATCTTTTCAGGATGGTTTAAACATAGTTGAAGTCCAACAGGGGCGCCATAGTCGTGAAGATAGACGGTAAATGTTTGCAGGTTTATCTCATCCGTAAACCTGTTCATATAAGCCCCTATATTCCTGAATGAATATTCGAATTGATCTTTAGATGGAAAAGCGCTAAACCCAAATCCGGGAAAATCCGGAGCAATCAGATGCAGCCTGTCTGATAACGCTGTCATCAGGTTTTTAAACATTACGGACGAGGTTGGAAAACCAGGCAGGAGTAATACGGATGGATTTTTCCTATCCCCAGCCTCACGGTAGAAGATATCGATACCGTCAACTTTAATGGATCTGTTAAAGGTCTGCTTACTCATGTTGGTATGCCGATCAAAGATTGTGCCCCAGGACTCATCATAAGCGACAGTACTAAGCCCGGTATTTACCTCTTTCTACCGTTCCAGCTTTGCCAGTTTCTTTTTCGTCTTTTCGGTTTCCTTAAGCGATAACGATTTTTTATAGCTAGCTATCGCCTTTTCCCTATCCCCTTTGGCTGCATAAACATCCCCCAGATAACTATATGCCTGGAAACCGGAAGGGTAATTCTTGATATTTAATTCAAACATCTCCTCCGCCTTTTCAAATTCCTTCTTTCCCATAACAAAATACCCCAGGTTGTTTACCATGTCTTCGGGCGGTAATAGTGCGCTGCCATCCTCCGCGGTGAATCCATATTTAGTAGTTATCTTTTGATAGTGTGCTGTAAGGAATTGAGCCAGCTTAAACGCAGGATCGGTAAAATAACTGTCCTGAAATTGCAGCGGATAATCTTTGAAAATAAAATGCAGGGCGTCGTACGTAGTCATCAGGGCGACCGAGCCATGGGTTTCTGCATCGTAATATTTAAAGTCCGCTTGCAGCCCGTTTTGGCTCGTGTCCATAATGTACCGGCTAAGCTGGAGGATAGAACGGGGGTGCAACGTACCTTCCGTGGTATCACGTTGTAGCATGGCCGTATCCAGTCCGGGCGGCTGGGTATGGGCCATACCCAGATAAAGGGTTTTGCCACTAAAGGCATGTGAATGTAAGGCCTGTCCTGTTTCGTGCAATAGCCGCTGCCGGTCCCACCACATGCTGGGGTCGATGGCCACATAGCTATTGAAGAGGGCCTTATGATATAGGAGGGTATTTATGACTATCAACCCGCCAAAGGAATGTCCGATCAGCATCCGGTAAGGAATGGTGGGGTATAACGAATCGATATGCGGTATTAGCTCCTTTTCTATAAACGCCGTAAACGCTTCACCGCCGCCGGACCTTCGTGCAGTGCTGCTGTCGATCCAGAGCCCACTGGTGACCCGTGTTGGGGTGAGGTCCCGCGTTCTATCTGTGTTCGGTATCCCTACAACGATCATTTCCGGCCAGAGATTATTCCCATTTACGGAGCTTAGCAGATCTACCATCCCCACTACCCCGGTAAAGTTCTTATCGCCGTCCAGCAGGTATATGACCGGATACTTCTTTTTAGCCGGTCCGTTACCTTGGGCTGATGCCGGTACATGCACCCAGACTGTTCGTTGTTCCTTTAAGATCCGGGAATGGATACTATCCATCGTGCCGATCACTACGGCATTGTTTTGCTGCGCCTGACCGCAGGTCAGCGAAAGGCTAAAAAGGCCGGCTAAGATAAGGGCGCGGATGGTTAAATGCATGCGATATGTTGAGGATCCACATTAAGGACTCATTATCCGCTGAAACGTTGCATCTGATTATGAAGAATAGCGATCATCTGCAACATTTTCCGGGGAGGGTATACGCCAACCGCTTAACTTTGTTAAGAACTCACTTAAAAACAAGACCACAAGATGAAAACTACCGTTTTAGGGCTCAGAACGGCTATATACCAGGTTGGAGATATCACCAGCGCAAAGGAATGGTATGCCGAAGTATTTGAAACACAACCTTATTTTGACGAACCGTTTTATGTAGGATTTGAAATCGGGGGATATGAATTGGGACTGCAACCCGAAGAGAACCCATCAAGAGATAAGACAGAAAGTGTAGTGGCTTATTGGGGTGTTGATGATGTCCGGGAAGTATTCGACAGGTTCCTAACATTGGGAGCCCTGGAATATGAGCAGCCTGAAGAAGTGGGAGGCGGCATTATTGTGGCTAAAGTAAAAGACCCCTGGGGCAATATTATTGGGTTGATCTACAATCCCCATTTTAAAGTTGGTTCCTGAACTGGCAATGTGCCGTCTGTATTTACGATCTTAACAGCTTCCAATGTCCTTCGGAAATAACCTCGATGGAACCATCCACGACTTTGATGGCAGTCTGATCATCAATCGCATAAGATGGCATAGGTAACGTTGCAGCCAGCTTTTCAATATTGGCCAGCGAATTGTCCGGAAACCACTCATGATCCAGGTGAGGATGCAGCGCAAAGTCAACTAGTCCCAGCGATTTATCGCTGTCGGGCGGTAGCGTATGGTGGCGGTAGCTCGTTCCATATCGGGTCATTATCATGCTCCCGGCGCTCAGGCCTACGTAAACCATCTTATACAATAGCGACGGCAATAGGTCTGCCAATCCGGATTGCTTCATCCAGTAACAGAGATACTGGCAGTCGCCGCCTCCGACGAGCAAGGCATCCGTTTCCTGGAGCATAGGAACCCAAAGCTCCCGTTTGATACTGGGTAGTGCGGTGAGTTCCAGCAGCCCTAATGACTTCCAACCTAGTTCGCAGAAGGGATCCCCTAAAGATCCACGGATCACCCGTCGTGCAATATCGCCACCGCCGGATATTGCGTATATAGCGGTAGGGATAAATAGGGCGCTTGCCCCGGCAACTGGTTTGCCCAGGAGGTCAACCAGTGCATTGTGAATGCTTGTATTGCTGATGCCGGCGGAAGTGAGCAGGAGTTTCATGATTGCTTTTTAACTGTATCAATGCCTCGTTATATCATCATCTCTAAAGTTAATTCAAAGCCTGGAAACAAATCATATAGCTCTACCTATAAAAAGCAAATAAGGACATTCCCCCGGGTTATTTCAGTTTCACAAACTTCAAATCCTTTATCCCAAAATTCGAAATCGTAAATCCGCTCACCCCCTGTTTCTCATCCCGCAGAAACTCTATATCAAACGCAAACGTCTCCGGGCCAGAACCTGAGAATTTATGCTCCCCCGCGCGCTTCAACTCAATATCTTCCAGCTTCAGATGAGTCATGATAAGGGTATTCCCCCGCACCACAAACGTGTACCTGGTGCTGAGCTCATCGCTGTAATAATCGCCGGCAAAGTCCTGGAGATTACTGGGATACACTACAGCAGGTTTAACCACTGATTGCCCTGTACCAGCAGCTGACGGCTTTTCCTCTTTCAATTTATCTTTTATATAAAAGTCAGCTATCTGCCATCTCGCATTCAGCCTTTCATTGTTCTCATCATTACTCAGTGCAATGATGGCAAGACGTTCTCCGGGAAAACGGCCCATAAAAGTGCGGAAAGCGGCCGTATGTCCCCCATGTGTGATCATATCTACCCCTTTATAATTACTTAGATTCTGCCCTTTCGCATGGAAGATGGTATCTCGCTCTCCGGATATCCGCAACACCACTTTCCGGCCATTATCCAGGTAGGATGCTTCATTAAACGCTTTTATCAAGGCCGGCGTTCCTACCACCGGGTGCTCGAAATTCAATGCCCATTTGGTCAGGTCTTCTACTGTGGTCAGGAGATTGGATGGGCCAGGATTGGAGACATTCAATGGATGATGGAAATAAACGCCATTTATCAGCTCGTAGGACTCGGCTTTATTTTTTACCACTTTCCCATAATTATCATAAAACTGTGTATTGATCATCCCAAGTGGCTTAAATATCTTCTCCGCTGTGTAGGTGGCAAATGATTTACCGGTTACGCGATGTATGATCTCCGCGAGCAGGGTATAGCCGGTGTTGCAGTAACTAAATGCGGTGCCGGGCGTAAAATTCAGGTTTCTTTGTCTTGCTATTAACTTCAAAATCTGTTCAGTCGTTGAGATATCGCCTGACAGGTTCCCGGCCAACGACCAGATAGCCGCCTGATCCCTCAAACCACTTGTATGGCCAAGCAGGTGTTTCACCTTGATAACTGTTTGGTAGTCCGGCAATTCAGTAATGTATTTCCGGATATCATCTTCGAGCGAGATCCTGCCTTCACTGGCCAACAGGTATATGGCAAAGGCAGTAAATTGTTTTGATACCGAGGCAATATTGAAAACTGTCTGTGGTGTGACCGGTATATCATGATCCAGGTCCGCCATTCCATATCCTTTCTGGAAGACAACTTTGCCGTCCTTAACAATGGCTACAGCAGCCCCTGGGGTTTGTGAATTGTAAGCAGCAAACAAAGAGTCCACCTTCTTTCCCGCCTCTGTGTTAGCGTCACTGACGGCTTGGGGTGTAGGGGCCGCTTCAATCAGTGGCCGCTCGGTGGCTATATCCTGGCAAAATACCCAAAAACAGGTGGATAATAAACTAAGCAACAGGGCTATCTTTTTCATACAAAAAGGCGTTTAGCCAAAGATGCAGTTTCCTGTATTTTCGGGGAAGCCAAACCCTAAGATATTAGTACGGATTTATGAATCCGGAGTAGATTTCCGCATATACGCATTGGGTGTCAATCCTTTAATTTTTTTGAAGGCGGCGAAGAAAGTAGATTTTGAGTTAAATCCCACCTCGTCTCCAATGGCCTCTATCGTGAAATTTGTCCGGCTGGACAGCAGCTTACACGCCGCATTCACCCGGTATTCATTTACAAAAAGGGTGAAGTTTTTCCCCAGACTGTCATTCAGGACCCTGGACAATTGGTGACCAGGAACATCGATCTCATGGGCCAGATCTCCTATTTTTAAGTTTGGGTTCCGGAAGAGCGCTTTCCCGCTCATAACCATTTGTAGTTTGGCAACGATCTTTTGGGCTTCGTCTTCATTCAACTTCCTATCGCCGTATTTCTGACCGGCAAAAGAAGATAGATCATTTGCTTTTTTCCGGTATAACAATACGAATATAATGAGATAGGTTATCAGGGAAAAGTACAAAGGCCCGGAAATATAGCTGCCTTTGGTGATGTTTGCATAAGCCCATACATAGGCAATAAATATCAAAAATATCGTTGCGCAGATGGCCAGGATCCATTTTTCGAAAGGTTTGAGTTTTTCCCTGCCCCGGATCTTTTTAAAAAGCGGTTTGATCAGCACTACCGTGAGGCCGATGTAAATTCCCCATTGCAGATAGATTGCCGGGATAATATAATGCGTCCAAAGGTGCGGGAACTGCTCATAGGGAAAAACTAAACCGGTTATCAGTATTACCGCCGCCCAGGCTGCCAGTTGTATGCTCCACGACACCGGCAATTTCCGGACTTGCTGCATTTCCGTTTTCACGAAAAGGTATAAAAAAGGACCGATGAACAGGCAGGCTGTCAGTCCAATTTGCAATATTGTTCTCGATAAATTATAGTCAAAAAAATAGGCTACAGATTTTCCAACACGGATACTTAGTGCAATTAGCAGGGCGCCCAGGAAATAATTGGAGAGGTTTTTCTTCGTCGTGAAGCAAAGAAAGTATGTGCCAACAATGAGGCCATTAAACGCGCCCAGCGCGCTAAAGAAAAAGAGTAGATTGCTTCCAAAGCTCATGGACATCATTGTTACCCGGCTTCAAATCAGCGGTTCTTTATTCAAATATAAAGATAATAGGCGCCACGAAACAAATTTCCAGTGCATCCTATCCCTACCTCAATGGCGTAGCACTCCCCATCAGAAAATCTTTTATCGAATGGCGCTTTTTCCATACCCAATACAGATAACCCAATCCCATCACCCCGATCGTCGTTTTTATTTCAAGGCTATGTGAAGAGAATGGAACAAGCGATAAGAAAATCAGCATGAGCATAACAGGCGTCCGGTGAAGGAATCCCGCTCCCGTCATGGCAAGCGCCAGGAACGGCAATGATATGCTGATGAAATTCATGGGGTGCGGGTCAGTTAACGCCGCGGCGGAGACGATAGCCATGACCAAAGCCACCACCCAGCTTTTTACGGCCCAGGGCTGTGGCGGCATAAACTGCTTTACCTCAGTAGCAGTATGCAGGTAACCGTTAGCATAAACCTCCACCATATCAAGCATGATTTTCAACTTTTTATCCTGCACATCAAAAAATATCTCAGCCGGCTCGGTTGGACGAAGATTATTATATCCCTGTGTAAAGGTTTCCAGTTGGCCGTATTTATCATGTATACTGAACTGCATCATGACATCCACCGGAACATTCAAAACATTCTTAAAACCAATCCGCCATGCGTTGGAAACCTTTATCATCGTGTAATAATGCTTGTGTAAATACACTTCGCCATTGTTTGTCATAGTGCCATGATAGCCGCTGCTATGGCGCTCTCTTTGACGATGTTGGTAAGGTTTGAGCTTAAAGAACTGAATACCGGGAACATGCAGTTGGTTAGGGATCATAGGTTGTATTGTATGCTTGTGTCCGCAATAATAAGATTTTTCAGCTACCTTTTACCCCGCCCTCACCCAAAGATGTTAGTCCATCTCATACACTTTTCCCCGGCTGGTAACCTTGTTTCCTTTACCGCTGCTGCACCATTAAACTGAAACTGCAGCCCTAGGATAACCGTTGGATGATTGGGGAAAAGTTAACGTGCAAGCCTTATTGTTGACATAGATAGTCGCCGTCCGGTGTTCCGGGGGAATTGGTAATTCCCGATTCCCCCGGGGGAGCGCTACAGGATGTCCGCATTACGCCCTGGCAAAAGCCACGGCGTATACGCTGCCGGGTATAACTTCCTGAACATCGTATAAGTAACCGTTACCATAACAAATGCGACAATAGCATCAGTTGTAGCTGGGAGGCCAAGTACGCTTACTTTTGAGAAGAAGGCGAATGTGATATCAAAAAAGATCCCGGCAAATACCCACTCTTTTAATCTAAGTAATCTATTAGGCGTTAAAAGAACGATGATCCCTGAAAGTTTGGCAACACCAAGGATATAAATGAAATGTGGAGGATATCCCAATTGTACTGTTATATCCCATACGATCGGATTTTTGGTTAACTCAAAAAATCCGCTGGCGCCAAACCATAATGAGGTTAATACGGCGCCTGTCCAATAAATTGTTTTTGCTGTTTTTGTGTTCATGATCTGAAGGTTTTAAGTTGCTTGAT
Source organism: Chitinophaga agrisoli (assembly GCF_008386695.1). GTDB lineage: Bacteria > Bacteroidota > Bacteroidia > Chitinophagales > Chitinophagaceae > Chitinophaga > Chitinophaga agrisoli. The sequence goes on along the minus strand of NZ_VUOC01000001.1, from coordinate 590,926 downwards.
GATACAAAGCTGTTTTAAAACCAGCCGCTGACAACGAACTTTCTACCTGAAACAGACAATTTAGTACCCCGGCCAGACAATAATAGGGTTCATCATTTGCTACTGCTGAGGTAAACAATTATATCCCCCAGGTTGTCCCCCGCCAGTTACCCCGTTTGTTATTATGGTGTACACAGTTATCCAGGGGCTTAAATGATGGCCAAATGTATTTAACTTCATAAAGCAGCTGGGTATAACTGTGTTAAAAGGTTCTATCACTACTAATACCAAAACTCATGAATGAATTTATGTTGATCTTCCGTCACCAGGACGGTAAGGAAGTTGCCTCTCCGGAACAGATCCAAGTCTGGATGAAACAGACAATGGACTGGATTGGGGGCATTGCAGCCCAGAATAAGTATGTACTGGGCAATGGGCTGCCATTTGACGATGCAAAGGTGGTAATGACCAAAGACGCCAAACATGTGGTTACCAACGGTCCCTTTGGAGATATAAAGGAAACTATTGGCGGTTATATTATTGTAAAAGCAGATTCTGTGGAAGAAGCGGTGGCTTTTGCAAAGGGCTGTCCTGTACTCCAGGGCGAGGGCAACAGCGTAGAGGTAAGAAAGATCGCCAAAGGCGACGGTACACATTAATGTATTTAAAGGGCTGACAAAAAGCAGGCAGGAGTTGTTGGATCACCAGGCAGCGCTTTTAGTCAGCCCATCACCTTAATAATGAATCAACAGGAACTGATACCGCATTTGTTTAGATCCGAATTCAGCCGGATAACGGCGGTGCTTTGTAAACATTTTGGTATCGGACATATGGAGGCGGCAGAAGACATTGCCAGCGAAACCTTCATCGCAGCCCTGGAAACCTGGCCGCATAAGGGCATCCCTGAAAATCCCACTGCATGGCTGTATACCGTGGCAAAGAACAAAGCGCACAACTACAGTAATCGCAAACAGCTTTTTACCAATAAGATCGCGGGTCAACTGAAGTATCTGTCGGCATCATCCGTTGAGCCGGAAATAGATCTATCTGCTCAGCATATTACAGACAGTCAGTTACAGATGCTATTTGCTATTTGCCACCCTGCTATCCCTACGGAGGCACAAATAGGGCTGGCGCTGCGTATCCTTTGCGGTTTCGGCCTGGAAGAGATCGCCAATGCTTTCCTGACCAATAAGGAAACCATCAAAAAGCGCCTGGCCCGGGGCAAGGAGAAATTGCAGGCAGAGAACATAGCGATTGAACTGCCTGCACCGCCGGAAATCAGCAAACGGCTGGAAACCGTGCTTATCACCTTGTATCTGCTCTTTAATGAGGGTTATTATTCTGAAAGCAATGATAACACCCTGAGAAAAGACTTATGCCTGGAGGCCATGCGGCTTACGTATCTGCTGATTGAAAACCCGTTCACCAACCAACCTGCCGTAAATGCGCTGTTAGCCCTGATGTGTTTTCATGCTTCCCGGTTTGAAGCCAGGAAAGATGAAACCGGTGAGATGATCCTGTACCAGGAGCAGGATGAAACCCTATGGGATAATGCGCTGATAGCGCAAGGCGCTTATTTCCTGAAAGAGGCATCACAGCGCAGCCGTATATCAAAATACCACCTGGAAGCAAATATTGCCTACTGGCACACCATCAAAGCAGATACTAAAGAAAAATGGGAGCATATCCTCCAATTGTACAATAACCTGCTGCAGATAGCATATTCACCTATTGCGGCGCTTAATAGGACCTTTGCGCTGTCCAAAGCAAATGGCAAAGCTGCTGCTATTGAAGAGGCGGAGAAACTGCAGTTAACAGATAATCATTATTACTACACATTGCTGGGGGAATTGTATACCGGTATTGATAATGAGCGGGCCAAACAATATTTACGGAATGCGCTGACATTGGCGAAGACTAATACAGATAAGCAGACGATTGCAAAGAAGTTATCCGACCTGACGGAATAGATTATCACATAAATAACCAGGGATCTTCCGCATAACGGAAGATCCCCGTATATAAACTACTTAGACTTTGAGCAAATGCTCCTTCAGCAGCCCAATCCCCTTCTTTATCTCTTCCCGGCCGCTGGATTCAATGCCATACCAACCTTTATACCCCGCCGCCTGGCTTAACTGGATCATCTTCACAGTCAACTCATCAGAAGGCTGGTTCCGATAAGACATCCCTTTTGCATACGGCAGCGTTTTCTGCAGATACGTAAGGTTGTCAAAATCCGGCGCGGGCTTTCTCCAATCCGGATAAGTGCCAAAGGCCGGGTTGTTTACCTCCTTCATTAAGGCCACCATCCAGTCCGGATCGTTGGAAACGCCGCCATGGTTTTCGATCACTATGCTGATACCTGAAGCGGCTGCATAATCCAGCAGCATATGATAGGATTCCGCCGCCCATTTCAATGCCTCCTTTTTATCTGCATGTTCCGGTCCGCGGCAGTTGGTGCGGATAGCATGGCAACCCAGGTAATGGGCAATATCCACCCATTTGCGGTGGTTAATGTCAAATTGTTTGCGTTCCGCAGCGGTAGCCCCGCAGCCATCGCCTTCATCATCCACCATGATCAGTACCATGGCCACCCCGTGGGTAGCTGCGTTCTGCTTTAGTTTTTTGAGGTAACCTTCTGTAGGTACCTCAAAAAGGGTATTTACAAATTCTATCCCGTTCAGGCCAAAATCTTCACGGGCAATACGTGGAAAATCAAGGTTTTTCCATTTGCCGGTCCGTATCTCTTCTACCAGGGCCCATTGGGCCAGGGATATATCGTCTTTTACAGGTGGTGTGCCTGCCAGGCTTTGTGTGGAGGGTATCATTGTCATAACGAGTGTTATTAAGCCGGCAGCGCCCAGCACTGCCGTTTTTTCCAGGAAATCACGTCGGTTCATAACAGTACAGTTTTAGATAGATGATGCTTACAGCTCCCAGCCTTTCCGGTACTCCCGGTGAAAGTATTTGTTGGCGTCTTCGTTATTAGTGATCCGCATCTCTTTGGAATTGTATTCCAGCCGTTTTTTAGACCGGAGCGCCACGCCGCCCAGCAGGATGGTTTCCGTTACCGGGCCGGCCAGCAAAAAGCTGCCGGGAGACTGGGTCTTGTTCCGGAATGCATCTATCCAGTATTTGTCATTACGGTCTGCCTCTTCTTTGGGCGGCGTCTGTCCTTTCATTACGCTGGCCATTTTGCTGTCCGGCAGCAGCCGGGGGCTTTCGCAACGGAAACCGGCAATGATCTTTCCTTTATCGCCTACGAACATCATACCTTCCCGCTCCAGAACACCGTCGCCCAGTTCATCCGGCGTATTGGGGCGCATGCCGCCATCATACCAAAACAGTTCAAAGGACGGTAATGTTTCCTGCTTGAGGAATTTAAAACGTACTATACAGGAGTAAGGAAAGGCTACATCATTAGGCACACCATGACTTACATGATTATCAATGGCGCTGGTGGTAGTGCCCCAGGCCTCTGCGGATAGCGGGGCGGTATTAATACCCAGCGTCAGGAACAGGGGCCACAGGCTGTAATGCCCCATATCCGCAATGCTGCCGGCGCCAAAGTCGTACCAGCCGCGGAACACATTATTGGTATAATTGGGATGATAAGGGCGGTCAGGAACGGGGCCTAACCACAGGTTCCAGTCAAAGTCCTCCGGCACGGGGGGCGTATCGGTAGGGTTGCTGGTCCATTGTGGCCATACCGGGCGGTTAGACCAGTTATGGATCTCGCGCAGCGTGCCTATATGCCCTTCAGCGATCCACTGTTTCACCAGTGCAGCGCCGGGGCGTTTGCTCCAGGCCAGCAGATGGGTGCTTACGCCTGTTTGCCGGGCCGTCTCAATTACCAGTTTGGCCTCATACATGCGGTTAGCCAGCGGTTTGTGGATCACTACGTGTTTGCCCTTTTTCATGGCGGCAATAGAAATATAGGCATGCAGATGGTCCGGGGTCATGATTTTTACGGCGTCAATATCTTTTTCCTTTTCCAGCAACTCCCGGAAATCGTTGTAGGCGGTGCAGCCCTTATAGGTACTCTGCTGCTGTTTGCTGTAGTACTTTTCTACCAGTTCCTTGCCTATATCGCGGCCGCCGGGTATGCCCTGGAAGGAAGCGCCCCAGTTGGGATCGCCTAATACGGTGCGGATGCCGTTGCGGATACCGTTGGGCGACCAGTCTACATAATTGGTGCTCACCTTGTTAGGATCACAAACGGACACGATCTGCAGTTCCGGGTTGGTGATCAGCTCACACATCTCGCGCAGGCCCTGGGTGCCACAGCCAATATAAGCCAGATTCAGCTTGTCGCTGGGGGCTACATAACCGGGTCCGCCCAATACATGGCGGGGTACGATCGTAAAAGCAAGGGACGCTTTAGCGGCGGAGTCAATAAACTGACGACGGGTAATGGTGTTCTTTGTTTTCATTTCGTGGAAGGTTTAAAAAGAGACGGGTTTTCAGAGATAGAAAATATACAAAAAATATGATTGTAGCAGGGGCTTTTTATATCAATGGTAGTATGGTGGCTACCGGGAAACAACTGCTTATATTAAAAGATAGAGGCCGGTCTAAAAGACCAGCCTCTGAAGTTCTTTTTCAAACTTTTTCCTAAGGGTTTGTTTTTCAATATAAACAACACCCTCATGGTTATCCGGCGGAGGGATGAGTATATGCAGCCCATCCGTTCGACTATCAAATCTCCGTGTACTTGATCGTTATCACGGGCCTTGTCTCAGTTACCTTTTTCAGGTATGTCTGATGTGCGAATATGGCTGTGGCGTCCTTGTACGCAAAGTCAAATTCCTGTATGTACCCTTGTGGAAAATTACCGGAGCGGTTCAGCAGTTCCGGGAAACGTGCCTTATAAGCTTTACGTTCTTTTTCCTTTAACACCGTTTTCCAGTGTTTCATGGCATCAAACCGCGACAGGCGCCGTCCGGCTCCATGCGCGCAGGAAAGCAGGGCTGTCTCTGCGGCGGCAATGGTGCGGGCCTGTACTAACAGGCTGCCACGGGACATTGACAATGGTATCACCACCGTTTTACCCGGAGCCAGTTCCGTACTGCCTTTGCGGTGTACAATGTTTTCGCCCCCGAACCGCAGGTGATTATGAATGGAGTCCTCCAGTTGGTAGGGCGTACCATTCAATTTTCCTTCATGGGGCAGCTCCTTGTAGTTGATATGGAGATAGCCTTTATCAAAGGTGCGTTTATCTGCGGCCACATAATGGGCGTTCTGCAAAAACAACAGGGTTTTGATACAGAAATTCTTCCGCCTTTCGTAACCAAACTGAAGCGTGTTATTATAATACTCCAGAAAATCTGTTGGCAGAAAATCCCGGTGCACATAATCCACGTCCTGTCCATAAGCACGGGAAAACTCCCTTGTTAACTCCAGGCAGCGCTGGTAAAGGGCAATGCCCCGGTTACGGGTGCCCGTATGGCAGATTACGTATACCGCCTCACTGTCCTCTTCTACGGACAGGAAATGGTTGCCGCCGCCCAGCCCATCGTCTGTCATTTGTTGATGGGCGAAGTACAGCGCCTGAAAATGCGCCTGTTTATCAAGAGGCTTTAACCAGTATGTTTTGTCAATTTTAAGGTACATCACACCGCAGCCAATATCCTTTCCGGTGATCAGCGGATAACAATAATCAGTGGTTTGGAAAGCTACCCCCACCGGCAGCGCTTTTTCTGCACAGTAGTGAATATCCGTAAACGCACAGATCGTATCTACAAACGGCCGCCGGGCATACTGCTGTAGCTGATCCATCGCATTTTGTTCAATGCGGAGAGGATCACAATAGAATCCAATAGATGGCATGTTCTTTAATTTGTAAAAAAAAGATTAGATGATGGGGCTTGGGTAGGAACATCTGCCCCTTGCAGAGATGTCAGCAGCCGAATTGATTTCGGAAACGCAAAGGTAGGGGAAAATAGGAGATTTACCCCACAATTGCTTTGACATTGCTATGAAACTGCTATAACATTGCTATGAAACCCGTATCCGTACATTTCCCGTACGCAGGCCATCCTTAAAACTCACTCATATCCTTCCACCGCTTTTTCCAACCGTTTCGTTATCCTCCCGGCCAGCGTTTTGGGCGATAATACTTTCATATATTCACCAAATCCCAATATCTCCCGCTCCAGCTCAAAGTTCAATACCACTTCTATACAGATAATGATCCCCTTTTCGTCTTCTTTTAATAAGGTCTGGGAATGATGGATCGGCTTGGTCAGTACATACGGCGCATGGTGTTTGGCTACGAACAGCACCACCTTGTGCGCCCGGTCCTTCTCCGTTTTGGTAACGCCCAGGGCGTCATGGAAGTACTGGTCAAAATCCACCCCATCGTAGGGCACAAACTTTTCCTTGGGTAGCTCCTGAAAGCCAATGATCCGGTCGAGTGCCATGGTTGTCAGCTGTTTCCCCTTTTTATCGCAGCAGATCAGGAACCAGCGGTTACGGTATTCTTTCAGCAGGTAAGGATAGCTGATGTGTTCCTGCGCCTGGGCCGCCCGGAAGGATTGATAAGTGACCAGCAAGGACCTTTGTTGCAATATGGCCTGGTACAGGGGATTAATATGTTCCAGACCCTTTAGCAGGTGGTTGTTCTCAAACTGTATATAATTATGGCCGGGATGGGTGGTCTTATACAGGTTATTTTCCAGCCGGGCAATCAGCTCGCTCATCTCCTCAAAATAACTGAACCCGTTAAACTGTTTCAGCAGGCCTACCACTTCCTTCATCTTTTCTACGTCCGCATTATTAATAGGGGCATTAGTAATACTGTAGGCGGGATCGCTGTAGCTGTAATACTTCTTTTCCAGCACCACAATGGGCGCATTATAACCCAGCTTATCGCTGCGCATGGTTTGTATATCTGCCTGTATGGTACGCCGGCTAATGCCGGAGCTGATCCCTTCATATTCATACAGTACATGCGCCACTTTTCCTATCAGGTCTTCCAATGTCCATTTACGGTACCTGTTCCGCAGGCATTCATCAATGGTTTTATAACGCATCAGGGCCAGTTTATTAATAGACATACCACCTTTTTTGAGCTTAAAAGTAATAGAAAGCTTTTTCCTGCGCAATACAGCTGCGCAGTATAGTGTAGATGCAAAAAATAGTAGATGATAAAACCGTATAAATCAACCATCTAAAAAATATTTTACAAATTTACTTTCCTGCGCAGGTGCACTGCGCACATGCACGTGCATATTTGTATCATCAAAGCGGTCAAGAAAAAGTTACTTCAACTCACCTTTAAATGACACACTTTTTCAATTACAGTTTTGAATGTAGAGGCAGTCGTCTAGTGGTAGGATAGGGCCCTTATGAAGAGTTCTGAAATTATCGCTCCCGGTCAATTATAACTTACTGCTCATTGTGCCAGGGCGCTGACGCCGGTTCGATTCCGGCCTGCTTCTCAAGAAATTTAGGTCAATGGTGGCTTACTTCATATGCACCTAAAATTAAAAACGAGCCACCAGATTATCTGGTTTATAAAATGTAAAGAAAATGAGGAATCAATTATTAACCGTCAGCCTTCGCCAACAGGCCATCTTTATCCCGGACACTGCATTACTGCAGGAAGGTGCACGGTTAACCGGTACCACTGGTATGCTGCTGATCAACCTGTCCAAACTAGGTTTTACAGTGTCTGAGCCGCTGCTGCAGGCCTTAAAAAGCACAATACCTGGATACCAGTCCGTGATCCTGGATACACTGCAGCAAGTGCTGGGTATGCATAAGAACTGGACGCCCCTGGTAAAGGACTGGGAGGTACCTACCTATGAGTCCCTGGAAGATCATATTGCTACCTATTATGCCAATATTTTCCAGGATCAGGGTGCATGTTTGCCCTGTGGTCATATCATCCCGGATAACACTTTTCCGCTGTACCGTTATAATGGCTGCCCTTTTTGTGGTATGCCTTTCGTAAATGCGCCCATTGAACATATTAAACAAGGCAGCCAGCAAAAGGTCCTGGAATTATGGACCCGTCAGGATGCGTCGGCCTTTCTCCATGACCTGTTAACCTCTAAAACCGCGCTGGATGCTACGCAGACGGATAGCCTGCGTTTATTGCTGAATGTACTGCCTTTGCCGGAAGTAAAGGTGGGTATGAAAGAAACCTTAATGGAGGTGATAGATACCTGCATCAATGCGGGCCAGCCAGAGAAGGTGCAGCCGTTACTGGCTTCTCCTACAGATGTGCTGCGTTACCTGTGGTTTAAACATACCGGTTTCCTGCAGATAATAGCGCCTAAGACCATCGTTAAACGTATAAAGAAAAATAACAGCCATATACACCGCCCGCTGGATAACAGCGCAAAGGCCCGGATTAATGCTAAAAATGATCTGAAGCTTAAATATGGCCGTAAAGAGTGTTTGATGGTGGCGGATTGGTTAAATAATATGGCGCCGGATGTGGCGGCCATGTGTGAGAACATGCACGCTAAACGGGGTATGTGGGTACGTTTCATCCGCGCACTACGCCTGCCGGAATACAGCAAACGTAAAGGGTTTGAGAAGCTGCATGCCCTGCTGGATATGTTCTACCATCAGCGGTACGATGTATGGGACGCTCATGTGCAGCATTACCGCCTGCGCTTTGATGCGGATAGCACTTTCAACCTGCTGCAGGACCGTCCCGGCTTGTTTGCACGCTCCCTGTTTGCAAATATGCTGTGGTTCGGTAACCAGTGCACTGTCGAAGCTTTTTCACGCATAGTGGATAAAGTGCCGGCCCGCCTGCTGGTAACATTGAGCATGTATGCGGAGAATTGTTTTGAACCGGACAATAACCGCGTGGTAAAGCCCCTGGGTGGCGTAAACAAAAATATACCGGCTAACCGCCTGTTAAAGCTGTACAGCAATGAGCAGTTGCAGGAAATGAAAGACGCCGTGGCAGACCTGTGCTTACTGGCAGTGAAGAAACGCTTTGAAGCCATAGAAAACACCGCCAAAACTATCTATATAGATCCGAAGCTGTTTAAAATGCCGATGGCTATTGGCGATAGGAGCAATACCGTGCAGGACCTGCCGGCGGCCCTAATGGGTACCCGTTTTACGGTAGAAGGCAATACCGTACGTTTGTTCATGCAGTGGGGTACCGGTATGATGGCGCAGCACCTGGATATGGACCTGAGCTGTATGGTCACCTACGATAACAGGCAGGAGCGTTGTTCTTACAGCTCCCTGGTGATATCAGGTTGTAAGCATAGTGGCGATATCAGGCACATCCCGAACAGGGTAGGTACGGCAGAATACATTGAGATAGACGTGTACCATCTGCAACAAGCCGGCGCCCGCTATGTTACCTTCACCTGTAATGCGTACAGCAATGGTAGTATTTCGCCTAACCTGGTAGTGGGTTGGATGAACAGCAAATACCCCATGAAGATCTCTGCGCATAGCGGTGTGGCATATGATCCGTCCTGCGTACAGTACCAGGTACGTATCACCAACAGCCTGGATAAAGGCCTGGTATTTGGCGTGCTGGATGTGCAGCAGGCAGAGATCGTGTGGTTGGAAATGCCGTTCGAAGGCCAGATAGTACAGCGGCTGGATATGCGGAATATTACCGCCATGTTAAAGAAGCTGGATAGCAAATTGTCCGTTGGTCAGCTGCTACGCATAAAAGCGGAAGCACAGGGCCTGCAGGAACTGGAAACAGCAGACGCAGAAGAATCTTATACCGTTAAGTGGGCACAAAATGCGGCCGCCGTGACAAAACTGTTGCTGGGCGATTAAAGCGCAGCGACTATGTGATGACAATAATGCCGGCCCAGCAAAAGCCGGCATTATTTTTAAAACAAAGATCCAATGCAAACTATAATACTTAATAAGCTAAAACAAATAGCCGCCGCCAACCGCATACAGCTGTTGTACGCCTGCGAATCCGGCAGCCGGGGCTGGGGTTTTCCCTCCCCGGACAGCGATTATGACGTTAGATTTATCTATATACGCCCCCTGAACCACTATCTTGCAGTACAGGAAAGTCAGTATCAGCTGAGCTTTCCCATAAATGACGAGCTGGATATCTATGGATGGGATTTGCGTAAGGTATTGCAACTGATGAGAAAGTCAAACACCACCCCGTTTGAATGGCTGCAATCGCCGGTAATATATGACCAACGGCCGGGATTCAGGGAAGACCTGTGGGCGCTGTGCCCGCATTTCTTTAGCCAGCGGAGCAATATGCATCATTACCTGGGGATAGCCCAGGGCGCAATGGACACCATGCAGGGTGACGAGATACGGATCAAGAAACTGTTCTACGTCCTGCGGCCGCTACTGGCGGCAAAATGGTGCCTGGAGCGTAACAGCATAGCCCCCATGGAAATGGCGCCCCTGATGGTACTGCTGCCGTACAGCCTACGGCAACAGGTACAGGAGCTTATAGACTTCAAAGCCACTGCGGCAGAGGGATACATGATACGGTTGGCTGCTGATCTGAGATCATTTATAGCACAGGAGTTTGCCAGTATATCAGCGGCTTCGGCCAGCTTGCCCAGGAATGAATTCGAAACTGAAAGGCTGGATGCATTTTTCATAAAAACCTTGCAGGAATACAATGACAATAGCAGAAATGAAACAGAACGGCTGGCTGCTGCTGGAATGTGTGAGCGGTAGCAAAGCTTATGGGCTGGATACCCCTACATCCGATACAGACCTGAAAGGCGTGTACTACCTGCCCAAGGAACAGTTCTATGGCCTGGATGGCGTAACACAGCTCACTAACGAAACAAATGATGAGGTATATTATGAGCTCGGCCGTTTTCTGGAACTGCTGCTCAAAAATAATCCCAATATCCTGGAGTTGCTGGCTACGCCGGAAGACGAGATACGGTACCGGCATCCCATCATGGAACAGCTACAGGTAGATATGTTCCTGTCAAAACTATGTAAGGATACTTTTGCCGGTTATGCTATCACCCAGGTGCAAAAGGCACGGGGTTATAAAAAGAAGATCGTAAACCCTATACCTAAAGAACGGAAAGCGGTGCCGGATTTCTGCTACGTATTACAGGGGCATACCACTGTTCCCTTGCAGGGCTGGCTGGCTGCCCATGACCGGATACAGCAACGCTGCGGGCTAAGCAGCGTGCCACATGCAAAAGGTATGTACGCGCTGTTTTATGATGCGGATGGTACGTTCAGGTACAATGGTATTGTGAGCGGCCCCGCGGCGGACGATGTATCCCTTTCCCCCATCCCTAAAGGACAAACGGTACAGGCTTACATGAGCTTTAACCAGGAAGGCTATTCCGCTTACTGCAAAGAATACCGGGAGTACTGGGATTGGGTAGAACTGCGCAATGAGCACCGCTACCAGGGGAACATGGCCCACGGCAAAGGCTACGACGCCAAGAACATGATGCACACCATCCGCCTGCTGCAGGTGGCGGTAGAGATAGCCCGTGAAAACAAGCTGCAGGTAAAACGGCCCAACCGGGAGGAGCTGTTGTCCATAAAGGCAGGTAACTACTCCTATGAGGAACTGTTGCAAAAGGCAAATGTACTAATGGAAGAGATCACCACCGCCTACCCGGCCAGCACTTTGCGGGATGTGCCGGATAAAGAAAAAATAACCGCTATTTTAGTACACATGAGGGATACCCTGTATCACTCCTAAAAAGGAATACAATGGAAAAACAAATAAACGGACGGGACTTAATTGCTATCGGTTATACAGAGGGGCGTACCCTGGGTATGGCGCTGGAACTGTTAAACCAGCCAGGTCTGCCACAGGAGCACGACGCTGCGCTGGCCCTGTTAAAACAGGTAAAGGAACAACCGGAGCAATTCCTGGACGACGAGAAGCTGGAACCACTGGCTACCGCCATTATAGAGGATGCCAATGCCCCGGTAGATACTACCATTGCCTTATCAGAGGAGCCAAAGGATTACGCCATTTACGGCGCTGCCCATATTGATGAAGGCGCCCGTAAGCAAATGAGCGTAGCCATGCGCCTGCCGGTGACCACTGCAGGTGCGCTGATGCCGGATGCCCACCAGGGTTATGGCCTGCCTATCGGCGGGGTATTGGCTGCCAATAACGCCATTATTCCTTATGGCGTAGGCGTGGATATTGGTTGCCGTATGGCGCTGACTATCCTCGATATCCCGGAAACACACCTGCTGCAGCACGAAGATGTCTTTAAGAAGGAACTGATAGAACATACTAAATTCGGCGCAGGCGCTGGCTTCCATGGCCGTTACCGTGCGGATCACGCGGTCTTGTCACGGGATGAGTTTAATCTCACGCAGTTTATTAAACAGCTAAAGGATAAAGCCTGGTCACAGCTGGGTAGCTCTGGCGGTGGTAACCACTTTGTAGAATGGGGCGTGATCGAATTTTCTGAACGGGACGAGGCACTGAATATCAACAAAGGAAAATACGTAGCCCTGTTAACGCATTCCGGTTCCCGTGGTTTAGGCGCTACCATAGCGGGTTATTATACCCGCCTGGCAAAACAGCTGTGCCGTTTGCCAAAAGAAGCGGCCAACCTGGCCTGGCTGGATATGCAGTCCGCCGCCGGACAGGAATACTGGCTGGCCATGAACCTGGCGGGCGATTATGCAGCCGCCTGCCATGAGACTATCCATAACAAACTGGCGCAGGCTATAGGCGGTACCATCCTGGCCAGGGTGGAGAACCATCATAATTTTGCCTGGAAAGAAACCTGGCAGGGCCAGGAAGTGATCGTACACCGTAAAGGCGCTACGCCGGCAGGTAAAGGCGTGATGGGGATCATTCCGGGTAGTATGACCGCGCCTGGTTTCCTGGTACGGGGTAAAGGCAATGAAGATGCGGTGAACTCCGCCTCTCACGGCGCCGGCCGCCAGATGAGCCGTACAAAAGCCATACAGAATATTGCTAAGGAAGATTTCCTGGCCATACTGGCAGCAAATAATGTAACGCTGATTGGCGCCGGCCTGGATGAAGCGCCCATGGCTTATAAGGATATTAACCAGGTAATGGCCGCGCAGCGGGACCTGGTAGATGTAGTGGCCAGGTTCTCCCCGCGTATTGTGCGTATGGCGGACGATGGTACCAGCGAAGATTAGACTGTCAGAATAAAATAGAAGTCCTGGTGAAGCGGCAGTTTTACCGGGACTTTTTTGCACTGCAGACATTTGCCACCACAACGCAGATAACGCTTTCTTATTCCTGCCAATTCTATTATTCCGGGCATTTCAACCTTTCTTTATCTTCCCAAATTCAGTTTGATATTGTTTACAAAGGGCTAAAATTTCACCCGGGGTCTTTTCAAAACGTCTCAACCTCATTGAGGCCAGACGCTGGGATACAGGGAAATCATCTTGGTTGGAAAACGATATAAAAAGATAGTGATTAGTCGTAGTAGTGGCAGCCCCGTCGCTACCACCTGAACTTTGTTGCGAGATGGATGCTACATCAAATTCAGCGATATTACCCCACGTAAGTCTTGTATCCGGGGGAATAGCGAATTTGCCTTCAAAATGTACAATGTCAAAAATGCTTCTGCCATAGGAAAGCACTACCCCGTCTTTCGATAATTCTATTTTCGATTTAACATCCCATATATATCCGGCAAATATAAATAACGGGATGATCAGCAATACAATGGTCAAAAAGATAGCAAATCCCGGCTCAACGGAATATTTTATGAACCAAAAAAGTAATGGACCGAATATTATCGTCATAACAATTAGGTCGGTTTTATATTTTTTCTTCCTTTCTTTGATTACTAATGTTTCCATTTTCTTGTTTTAGGGTGAGCGCTTCACGCTGATTTTTGAGGATTTTCACATACTATACAATTACTTTCCCTGCGTTTGTTATTGGGCAGAAAATACGAATTATTTTCTTGATGCGGGTGAAAGCTGGTTGCTGGAACTATAATCAATAAGCGCAAACTGGAATATAACGGTATGTCATATCTTTTAAAATGTATCTTAGCAAGATAAACCACGCCTGTGAAAAGACCGTTTAACGCTGAAGAAATAAAAATTCTCAGAAAAGGAAGCTCCCCCAAAATAAATGAGAGCGACTCGGCTTTGTCTGGTTGTTTACTTTTTTCCTTTCTTCTTATTGCTTTTGTGGTGTTGGGGATCACCCTTAATACATATTTAAGCGTTTTTTGGTCTGCATTGCTTCCATGGCCGGTTATCGGCCTCATTTATTTTTTATTTCACGTCGCTGGCCAAAAAAAGGTAACCCACCGGTTTGGCCACGCCCTTGTAGAAACCGTTAGGGCTACGAACATCTTGCTGAGCCACGCAGCAGGTGAATATACTATCAGCGTTCTGTACCAAGAAGGAGAAATTTCATGGGCGGGTGAAATCACGATAGTTTATTTTGGTGACAACGAAGAAAAATTCAGGCAGTTATTGGAGGAGAAGGGGATGAACGCTATGTCGCCCGAAACTGGTTATCAAATGACTTTGGATACCTTATTTGCGTTTTCAAACGAGACGATGTTGGTGAGATTTGAGCCCCAAAAACAAAGTTCAGCCTATAATCTACCTAACGGGGCGCTGTCAGATTATTTCCGGACAGCGTACAATTTGGTGCGCAGCGAAAAAACAGGAGAATTGCTTTTTATTAACCTTGACAGCGGCACGAAGGAATACTTCAGCAATAATATTTCATTTGAGAGCCGCAATATTATTTACGGAAGTTATTTGTAAATCGGAAATCTACGAAGATTTGATCCCCATCATTATCCATCTCCTCCTGCGATAGTGAGCCCACAAACGTGTATATATGAAGTGGGAAAGAATAACCAACTTTCGCTTACCTATTAATACCTATGAAACAGTGCTTAATCACCGCCTTACTAATCTTCCTCTACATTGCCTGTAGCAATGTGCCATCACCCTGGCAAACACTTGACGCCGGTGTTTTTAAACTAAAAACGCCTTCCGGCTGGTGGCTGTATAACAGCTATGGCAGTGATGTTTTGATGGGTGGGCTAACGAATGGCAAGGACAGTCTCAATTTTGTCCTGGGAGCTACAGCCGCACATTTCCCATTGGGAGATACTACAAAGCAGCGTTACGCCGGCGATACGATCAATGGCTTTTCCGCCCTGGTAGAGATCCCCAAAGAGGATGGAGATGGCTTTGTGCTGATAAAGCTGGTGAATGTACAAGGTGGGAATGAATTTAGCCTCTCTGGAAAGGATATTGAGGGTACGGCCACTGTTTTAGAGATATTCCAGTCTGTTAGTTTCAAAGGCAGTGATCCTGCACCTGATAAACCGCTTAGTTTCTCTGATTTCCATACGCCGGCATCCCCCCGTGCCGGTAAATTGGTTTTCCAGATGAATTGTGCCAGCTGCCATAACGTACATAAAAAGCTAACTGGACCTCCTTTCCGTGAGATCCTTGAGCAGCGTAATGCAGATTACATCTATCGGTTCCTTACGGACAAACCATCCCGTGGAAAAGACAGCCTCCGTAAAGCATGGTTAAAGGAATGTGACGGCATGGAATGTCCGGACTTCCACGGCGGCATAACGGCTGAAGATGTTCAGGGACTGGTGGAATATGCCGGGGTAAGACCGTAATATCCATTACTTCAACTGCAACACCTGCTCCCAGATCTCCTCATTCACCAATACTCCCTCCTTTTCACTCTGCACCCTTGTCCGCAGGGTATTCTCCCCGGGGTAAGAGATCCGCCCACCGGGCATAGCCGGCTGGCTACTCTTCGTATACGCCAAGATCTCTTCTACCAGCGCATCATGCATATCCGGCTGGCGTAAACAAATAAAACACTGCGACACGCCATATTCCTTTTTATCCGCGGTTATCTTAGTCGTAGACCGGCCGCCACTTAATGCCGTCAGCACAATATCCAGCACCAGCGCCAGGCTGGAGCCCTTCCAGAAGCCAATAGGTAATGCCCGTTTATTGGCGCGTATGGCAGATGGGTTAGTGGTTAAATTGCCGGCGTCATCATAACCACCGGGTACCGGTAGTTGCTCGTGTTTTAGCTCATACTCCTGCATCTTGCCATAGGAGAACTGCGACATGGCCATATCCAGCACAATATGCCCTTTTGTACGCGGTACGGCTATCACCAGCGGATTATTGCCCAATACCGGTTCTGCGCCGCCCCAGGCGGGCATGCCTGCAATGGCATTGGTAAAACAGATGCCTATACAGCCTGCGTCTGCCGCCTGCCAGCCATAGGTACCGCCCCGCATCCAGTGATTGGTGTTCTGTAGCGCCACGCAGCCAATACCGTTGTCTGTGGCCAGCGTAATGGCCCGCTGCATAGCCTTGGTGGCATTATACATGCCCGCGCCCAGGTTGCCGTTCCAGGTTTCTATAAGGCCATTGCTGCTTTGCAGTTCGGGCTCCGCGGAAGGGTTCACCAATCCGTCTTTTATGTATTGCACAAACACCGGAAAACGGTTCAATCCGTGGGAATGCACGCCATCCCGGCTATTGGCCGCAAAAATGCCGGCGCATAATGCCGCCTTCTCCTCGGTAAAGGAAAGCTGTAGCAGTATATGCTTGAACGTTTGCTGCAGTTGGTCAAAGGGTATACGTTTCATCCTGGTACTTTTTGCTGATGACTGTCAAATTACAAAATTGCCTGTTGGATAATAATATGGGTTCCAGATTATCCAATCTTACCGGCATATTGTACCGGATTAAGCTACTACTTTTTTCTAGTTTTGCAGGGCTTTGAAATGAATCTGCACATGCACAGCAAATCGTTGGGGAAATCGGATACGCTCTTTATGGCTGCCTGCTCCGGTCTGGTGGTCGCAAATATTTATTATTGTCAGCCGCTGATTGTGTTGATCGCTAAGGACTTCCGTATACCGGAAAGCCGGGCCGGCCGCATTGCCTGGCTTACGCAGATAGGTTATGCCTGCGGCTTGTTGCTGCTGGTGCCCCTGGGCGATATCATGGAACGCCGCAAGCAGATCCTGGGCTGTATGGTGGCCGCCATGCTCTCGCTGGCCCTGGCGGCTATGTCGCCTAGTTTTGGCGTGTTGCAGATAGCCAGCTTCCTGATAGGGGCCAGCTCTATTTCCGCACAGCTCATATTACTGCTGGGCGCTCACCTGGCAGATGATGATAAACGAGGCAGCGTAATAGGTACCATCATGGCGGGCGTAATAGTGGGCATACTGGCCTCCCGTTCCATAAGCGGTACTTTGGGGGCCATTTTTGGCTGGCGGGAAATATATTTTATGGCGGCGGGTATCTGTGCGGTGCTGGTGGTATTAATGCGGCTGCGTTTTCCCCAAAGTATGCCCTCCTTTAAAGGTACTTATGGCCAGTTAATGGCTTCATTGATCTATTATATCCGTACGCAGCCTGCGCTACGGCAGGCCTCCTTCCGTAATTTTATGTCCTTTGCGGCGCTTAGCGCTTTTTGGGTAACAATGGTGCTGTTCCTTTCTTCGGCGCCCTTCCATTATTCCAGCGCTACGATCGGCCTGTTTGGCCTGGCGGGGGCAGCCAGTGCGCTGGCATCGCCGCTGGTGGGGAAGCGTAGCGATAACAAAGGCTCCTTTATGAATATCTGGATAGGCCTGGCCATGGAGCTGATCAGCTTTGCGGCATTTTATTTTACCGGCAATGGCCTGTTCCTGCTCATTGTAGGCATCATCCTGGTAGATGTGGGCCACCAGACCATCCAGATCTCCAATCAAACTATTATCTACTCCATTATGCCGGAGGCGCGTAACCGCTTTAATACGGTATTTATGACCAGCACCTTTATAGGCGGCGCCTGTGGTTCCGCTATCGGCATAGGGCTGTGGAATATTGGCCACTGGCCCCTCTTCTGCATAGGCGGCGCCCTCATGGTGCTGGTAAATATCATCGCTACTGGTACCGTAACTTTACGATCCGGTTACACTGCCGGAAGTCAAACTTCGTAAACGATCCCACTCCCAGCATAGCATGTTCGTCAGGCAGCTGCAGTACTTTGGTAAAACCGCCGGTTACATCATTGGTGCCCAGGCTGATACCGCCATTGGTATTGTAGGTGGTGTGTATGCTGCCATTAGGGTTCAACACCAGGAAGTTATTACACGTAATACTATTAAAACGGGAAAAGTAGCCGCTTAGCACCAGCTGCCCCTGTGGCATTACGCTCACATTAAAGATCATTCCGTTTGATCCGACCCCTACCTGCAGGGATCCATCCAGGGTACCGTCTGTATTGATACGCGCAATTTTGGGCGCCTGCTGGGGGCCATAAGTAGTGAATTCCCCGGTAATGATGATCTTCCCATCCGGTTGTATAGCCATTTCACCAATAGGGCCATTGGCCCCCTGGGCAGTATTAAATGTGGGATCCAGGGTGCCATCCGTATTAATGCGCGCTACACGCAATGCTGCTGCGCCGTTGTATTTTGTAAAGGTGCCTGCTATCAGCAATTTACCGTCTGGCAGCAGAATAGATTTGTTGATCACGCCGTTTACGCCTTCCATTCCCCGGTGATTCACCAGGTCATAATTATAGCTGGTGTCAAGTATCCCATCCGGATGCAGGCGGCATAACAGGTTTACCAGCGTGGAGTCCAGGTGCAGGGAGTCTGCGCCATTCACCGTCACCAGGTTATAATTGGGCTTCACATAATACCGGAAAAAACCTGTTACGATGATCTTGCCATCCTGCTGTACATGCAGGTTGTTGATCACGCCGGATACGCCGCCTTTCATGGCCGGCGTAGGCTGTACTTTGCCGGAAGGCCGGGTAACGTTTACCGTTTCCAGGGCGCCGCTATTATACAGCCGGGTAATGCTGCTGGCATAAGGCAGCCCTTCGTAGCTGGCAAAGCTGCCAGCCACCAGGTATTTGCCATCCGGCAGGGCGGCGGCCTTCACCACGGTGGAGGGAGAGCCGGTATTGCGGCCATATTTGAAACTACGGTCTATGGTGCCGTCTGCATTAATGCGCGCTACACGGTTTACGCCCCCGTCTATATTGGCGTTGTCATAATTGGTGAAATCGCCTACAATAAGGTATTTGTTGCCTTCAAGGGGTATAATATCCCGTATATTATTATCCGCCCCGCGGGAGCTGGGATAGATCGTATCTGTTTCCATAGGCCCCAGTACACGGAAGAAAGGGCCAAAGAAATACTGCTGCCCCACCTGCGCGGTAATATTGCCCGTGCTGGCAAAAGCGGGCACTTTTACCTTCACGGTGGAATCTGTTACGGAAATGATGCTGGCGGCCTGTCCGTTAAACAGGATGGAGAGCTCCTGCTGATGCTCTTTAAATCCTTTTCCGCGTATGGTGATCTCTTCGTCCATATGTCCCTTATCCGGCACTACGCCGCCCTTGCTGATCAGGATAGCCGGCAATACCGTATCCTGGTAAGGGTTTTTCCCGCTCTCGCCAATATTGTCCTTAGAGCAGGCCTGCATACATAGTAAGTATATAATTATCCCGGTGATGTATTGGAATGCTTTCATCTGTACAATGTTTTATTTCAGATATTGTTCTGCCGTCAGTATAAAGGAGCCCACGCGGAAACCCAGGGCGTGACTGTTATTCAGCACATGTAATACCCCGTTCTTCGGCTGTATATCTGAGGTGGCGATCTTTATGTTTGGGTTGTTCTGGAAGTTCTGCGGGTCATAGGTAATATCTGTTAACCGTATAGTACGCGGGCCTACGGCCTCCACATTGTTATAGTTCTCATAGACCAGCCCTATGTTCAGTACATAACCATTATCCATTACGTAATTGATGCCTGGGTAGGCATAGATATTCACAGGGTCTACCCGGGCAAACTGTTTGGCCAGGTACTTGCCCTTGAGTACGTACATGGAAAGGAAGTACTTCCAGACCTTTGGGTCTATATCTTCCAGGTGTACGGAGTCTTTGACGTTAAAGTAGCGGTACTCATTCAGTTCATCCATTACTACTTTTACGGCGTCGTCTGTAGGGGAAAAGAAGGTTACGTCATCGTTCTGCAGCATTTCCTTCATACCCGCGCGTTCTATGATATAGGTAACGGTATCAAACCAGTAAGGGTTACCCTTCAGGTAATCATAAATGCTGCCGTTATAGTGTGGGTCGGCTATGCCGCCATCTACATAATAATCCTTCTTGCAGGCATTGAACAGCAGTATCACCAGTAACAGCATCGCGGCTACCGGCCATAGTTTTACATCATTCAATTTGCTCGTTTTCATAAGCATTATTTTATCTGGACCAGTAATCGTTTTGTATGATCAGGGGGTTGTTCTTTACGGCGCCCAGGTCTATGGGCCATGTCCATGCACGGCGGTCAAACTGCTCCGGCGTCAGGAAGTTCTCGCACATATTCCTGTCCATGATGCGGCCGGTGCGTACCAGGTCGTAGTAAAAGTGCCCTTCTCCCCACAGCTCTTTGGCGCGCTCCAGGAAGATGGCATCCTGTAAGGCAGGGCCACCGCCACCGGCATAGGCGCGGGCGCCCGCCCGGTCGCGTACCATATTCAGCAGCGTAATGGCAGGACCGTTCTGTCCCAGGTCAGCCAGCGCTTCTGCCCGCAATAAGAGCAGGTCCGCATAGCGGAAGATGATCAGGTTAGCGTCATAATCGCGGGTAGTGGGATTGGATACGGCAGAGAATTTCAAATACATGGCAGACTGCGGGTTGGCGTCGCTATAAGGATCATCAAACCACAGGGTGAACCGTTTATCCGGCTCCCCGGAGGGATAGATCTTATCCAGCCAGATCCTTTTTGGCGTTATCTCGCTGCCAAAACCGCCTTGCAGGTTGCCGCTGCTGTGGATGATAGGCTCGTGCAACACCCACTGCGCAATCAGGGAGTGGAATTGTACGCCGTAGTTAATATCCAGGGATAGCTCAAAGATGCCTTCCGCAGAACGGCCTTTAAATATGTTCTGGAAAGCTTCCGGCGTATAAGGCAGCAGCTGGTATACGCCCAGGTCCATTACCTGCTGGCCCAGCTGGGCGGCTTCCTGCCAGTATTGCTGCTGGTGCGAGTGGTCAAATCCTGCTTTCCACATATACATATGCGCCATCAGGGTAAGGGCGGCGCCCCGGGTGCCGCGTACGGCGCGGAAAGTGGGATCGTCATAGGTTACCGGCAGGTCCGGCTCACAGGCGCGCAGGTCCTGTATGCAGGTATCCAGCACGGTAAGCATATTGATACGCGGTTTTATATCCGTTTCATAGGGATCCAGCTGCAGCGGCACATCGCCATACAGGCGTACCATATAGAAATAGGTAAAGGCGCGTATAAAGCGGGCTTCCGCTACCAGCGCTTTCCGCTGCTGTTGTGTAAAGCCGGGGTCCTCTATACCGGGTATACGGTCTATACACAGGTTGGCGGCGGCTATAGTACGGTAAAACTGCGTCCAGTTCTTGGGCCGGTCAGAACCGTCGGAACTGGCCAGGTCAGAGCCCAGCATATCATTACGGCCCAGGGCGGCCAGGTTGCGTTTGTCAAACCAGTTCCACCAGCCGGCGCGGAAATCGCCGGTATTGTATAGGGTGGATTCCAGGAACTTATCCAACAACAGGCGGTATGCGCCGTTAATGGCCTTTTCCGCGTCTGCCCTGTTTTGCCAGAACTCGCTGCCGGACAGGGTATCTACCGGCTTCACTATCAGGAACTTCTTACAGGAAATGCAAAGCAGCAACAAACCTATCAGCAATCCTGTTTTATATCGTGTTTGCATAACATTGTCTTTGGCTGTTTTAGAATTGTACCGCAAAACCCAGCGTAAAGCTGACAGCGGATGGGTACCCGTTTATATCATCCCGTCCCAGGGAGGTCACCGTTTCCGGGTTAGGCCCGGAGTAGGGCGACAGGATGCCTACATTGTAAGCGGTGAAATAAGTACGCAGCATACGCATCTTCAACCGGCGCATAAAGTCCTGGTTGCGGAAGGTATAGGCCAGCGTTACCTGGTTCAGCTTAAAATAAGAGCCGTCTTCCTGGAACAGTGTCTGGTCCAGCCGGTTGGGCAGCACATCCCGCGCATGGAATACATTGCCAATGGCCGGGTACTGGGCCTGATCCCCGGGCTTTTTCCAGTAATTGATGCGGTCCAGGTCATAGTAGTTCACCGGGCCTTCCGCGGTGCCGGTAATACTCAGGGATTCCGGGTACTGGGCACGGTACAGGCGGGCGGCCATGGCATTATTCAGGATGCTGCGTTTGATCAGGAAGGAGCAGAACACGTTCAGCGAAAAGTTGCGGTAGCTTACCGTATTGGTAAAACCGCCGGTTACCAGCGGATCAGGGTTACCGCTGATCACGTTATCATCCGCGTCGTCCAGGGCATAGTCGCCGTTTACATCCGTCCAGCGGGGATCGCCCCCCAAAAAATACTGGGTGCCACTGCCGCGGAAAGATTTATAACGGGTGCCTTTTACCGGGTCCACCGGTACATCGCCGGTGGTGGAGTAGATACCGTTGGTCTCATACAGGTAATTGCTGATGGGATTACGGCCCACTTTCAGCGCCAGCTCTTCGTAATAGGGCGCTCCCTGCGCCTGGCGGTAGAAATGAAGGCCGCCGGGCAGCTCCGTAAGCACGCCACGGTTATAAGCGCCGTTTATGCTCACCATCCATTGTAAAGCACGCGGGTTGGGAGAGCTAATGGGCCGGGCGGTAATGGTCAGCTCATGGCCATAGTTCACCACGGCAGCGCCATTGATCTGTACCCGGTCAAAACCTGTTACGTCTGGCAGGTACAGATCGCGGATAAGGTTAAACGATTTTTTAAAGTAGGTATCATAAATAAACTCCAGTCTTCCCTTAAACAGGCCAATGTCCACACCAAAATTGAACTGGTTGGATTTTTCCGGCTCCAGGGACTGGTTGGCCATTACGCTAAAATTAGGTGCAATGGCCGGGCCGTTGTTGTAGTTGTTATATACCTGGTAAATACCCAGGAAATTGGGTAGCGTGGCAGCGGCGCGGCTATTGGCGCCATAAGTGACGCGCACGGAGCCATAGTCCAGCCAGTTCAACCGGCGGAACAGGTTTTCCTTGCCAAAGTTCCAGCGTACCCCTACGGCCGGGTTCTTGGTGTAAGGATTGTTAATACCGGCAGAGGAGTTGCCATCCAACCGGTAAGAAAGATCTATGCTGTACTTGGTGCGGAAATTATAGGAGATAAAACCCGCCCAGGAAAGCGCATGGTATACGTACGATACGCTGGTGCCGTTCACATTGGTGCCATTGGCATCATTCCAGGGATTGCCGGGGTAAAAACGCGGTGAGTAACCGCGTGGCCCCCAGAAGAAATCACTGGGCCCGTTACGTATATCCCTTACATGCTGATTATCTGTTTTAATATTTACCTCGCTGAAAACGCTGGCATACAGGTTATGCCCAAATTCCACATTATTCGGGTTGCTGCTAAAGTTGTAGTTCACGCCGTTACGGGTATTGAGCTCATCATGACGGCCTACAAAACCGTATAACTGGGTTTGGTTATTATTGGCAAAGGCCTGGTTAAAGCGGTCGCGGGTATCAGTATAATAATCGTACGAGGTAATGGAGTTCACGCGTATGTTCTTGAACAGCTCATAATCCATATCCAGGAAACCGCGTATGTTAATGGTATTGTTATCATCCATATTATTCTCATACCCTTCAAACTGCGGGTTACCTACAAACTGCGAAGGACCGGGCATCAGGGAACTGGTAAAGGCATTGCCCGCGCCGTTGCCGGTAAGGCCGCCGCCGTTGCCGCGCTGCTTTTGCCCCAATGCGCCAAACAGCTGGGTGCTGATCCGCAGGCGGGTACTGGGCTGTATGTTCAGCTGCATATTAAGGCTGTATTTGTCAAAGCCGGTATTCTTGATCACGCCCTCATTGCGCTGGTAGGCCATATTGGCCTTATAGTTCAGCTTAGGGCTGCCGCCGCTGATCTGTACGTTGTTATTGGTGTTGACCGTGGTTTGGTAAAACAATCCCTGCCAATCCGTAGAGTTGTTATAAAAGCTGTTAAGGCTGTCCGTAAGGAACTGCGACTGCTCCAGGCGGTCGCGGGCTTCCTGCCAGTCGCGGCTGGTGTTAATGATAGACTGTATGCGGAAATCGCGCTCCAGCTTACCGCCCCAGGTGGGCCGCAGCTGTGGCGCCAGGTTCACGAAAACGCTGCTGTTCACATCAATGACCGGCGTAGGCGAGTTGCCCCGTTTTGTAGTGATCACAATTACGCCGTTGGCCCCGCGGGAGCCGTATAAGGAGGTGGCCTGTGCATCCTTCATGATCTCGATGGACTGTATATCATCCGGCGGTATCAGTGCCAGCGGGCCGGTGGCGGCGCCTGGCTGCAGCATGGATTGGGAAAAACCGCCGTCATAATCCACCGGCACGTTATCGATCACCAGCAACGGGTTATTGGTGGCCAGATAGGTCTGGTCGCCGGTACCGCTAATAGCCAGCTGCGATATACCGCGTATGGATACGGTGCCGCGGAAACCCGGAGCGCCGGTATTATTCTGGATATTAAGGCCGGCTACCTTACCCTGCAGCAGCTCCTGTACGCTGGACACCGGTACGTCCTGCAGGTCCTTGCCGGATATAACGGCCACGGAGCCGGACACGGTCTCTTTGGTACGCTTCTGATAGCCTACTATCACGGCTTCTTTCAGCGAGCGGTTCTCCGGCGAGAGGGAGATATTAAGTGTGGGTTTGGTCACCTTCAGCGTCATATCCTTATAACCCACAAAACGGAACTGTACGGTTTTGCCTTCCTGTATGGTAAAGGAGAAATTGCCCTGCACATCTGTAATGCCCAGGCCCTTCTTTGCCTGCACATCAATAATGGTTACGCCGGGCAGCCCCTCGCGCGAGGTGGCGTCTGTTATACGGCCCCGTACGGTGATGTTTTCCTGCGCATAGGCTATGCTGCCAAACAGCAGCAGCACAAACAGGACCGGTATTTTAAAATAGCTGGTATGCATAACGTGGTAATTTTAATCGTCCTGAAATTTTGGATTAACCTTGAACTTGATGATCACTTCCCAGTCGCCCGGTTCATAAATGGCGAAACTGAGCCCTATGGCGGCATTGAACCGCTGGCCAAAGGATACCCGGTTATACACAAAGGCGATGCTGGCTTTGTCTGAGTTGCCGGAAACATCTGCCAGTATGGGGAATGGGCTGGTTACATCATAGGTAAGCACCGTACTGTCCGGGCTCATACGCCGGTTAAAACCAAAGGCTACATCCACCCCGGCGGCGCCGCTGCGGTAACGCAGGCTGTCCCAGCGGGTAAGGTTAAAGTTGGAGAATGGGATGGGCAATGAGTCTTTATCAAAGATCTTGAACGTAAGCGTATTGCCCTTGACGTCTGTTTTACGGAAGTATACATTGATGCTGTCCCTGATCAGGGCCAGGTTCAGCATATCCACCACGCCAGATACATCCGGGTGGTTAATGCCTCCCTGGTCCAGCGGTTTACGCAGGCCGGTGATGTCGTCAAACTCATAGGGATCATATGGGCGTGGACGGCGTACATCCAGTACCATATTCTTAAATACCTTTTCGCCGCCTTTGTTCTTTACCCTTACATCAAAATAATAGATACCAGGTTTTACGCGGGCGGAGTCTGTATTCCAGAAAAAGATCTCGCCGGAGTGTGGCCGCATATCAAGTACGGGCCGCTTCACCGTGGTGCGTTTGGCTTCTATCTGCGCTACGGTGGTTTCCAGGCCGCTGTAGTATTCCTTCCATTGCTTGGTATCTACATTTTCCAGCAGCTCCGGTGCGGCAGTACTGTCACTGTGGCGCACATTCTCTATGGCAAAGTCCAGGGGCTGTGTGGAATAATCTGCGTTGAAGATATAGGCGTACACATTGGTACGGCCCAGGTTCACCGGAAAATTGTTCCGGTTATAGTTCATGTTATTACTGAAGAAGTCCTCTTCATCCGGCACCATATGCTTGTAGCAGCCGGCGGCCATAAAAGCCAGCAGCAGAACAATGGCAAAATAAGGTAGGTAACGTTGCATAGTGCGCTGATTAAAGTTTGGTAAAAATGAATTTGTTGATATTGTAACCGCCGGTATCCAGCACAAACCGCATTACATGTTTGCCGGCGGTAAGCGTTACCGTTTTACTAAGGGTAATATAACTTTGCCAGCCGCCGGTACGGGGGCAGTGCATAGTGCCGGTAATGTTCACGCCATCAAATTCTACGTGAAAATCTCCGCCTGGTTCGTCGTTGGCCGCTGCGCGTACACCCAGGTCATAGTCGCCGCTAACGGTTACTTCTACGGTATACTCCAGCCATTCAGAACCGCTGGTCCAGCCTATGTTAAAACCGCCTTCGCCGCAGTTCTCAATATCTACACGCTCCGTACGGTATTGGCCGCCATTGTTGTTGTTATCGGTGTCATGATAAGAGAGCCCCTCGCCGCCATCGTCAAAATCCTCTACCTCTATGGTGCCGGGTATGGGTGATGGCAGGCCCAGGTAAGGCGCCTGTATGGGGTTCAGGGAATAAGGGAAGGCCAGCGGCACCAGCGATATAAATCCGAATACGTGTTTACTTTCCAGCACATGCAGCCACCCGTTGGCAGTCTTAAGATCTATGCTTTGGGTAATGGAGGTAGACCAGTCCCGTACAAAGCGGGAGCGGTTCATATCGCTGAGCTGTATGATCGTAGGCCCGCCTGCAATGATGCCAGAAGCATTGGTAGGCGCGGTTTTCCCGTTCATCAGATAACCGTAGGAGAGCGTGGTCAGGTTTACGCCATCCGCATAATCCAGGGAGTCTGAGGTTACTTTCGCGGGTATCATATACCGGCGCAGTAAGGTATCCCATACGGCCGGGGGAATGCTGTCCAGCGTCCAGTTACCGGCAAAACCGTACTTGCCGCGGGTATAGTTCAGGTTATACAGGCCGGTGCGTATGCTGTAGTCCTGCGGTGCAAAAAAGGTCACATTCGCGGTCTTGAGCGTATCTGCCAGGCCGGCTATATCTATCAGGTGTAACAGCGTATCATACAAACCCTGCTGACTTTTCAGGAAATCATAGGTATTTACGCTTACCTCTGAGGTAGGTTTGGCATTGCGGAACTCATTATACTTTTTACAGCCTGCCGTAAGCAGCAGTATAAGGCACAGGCCTGTAGTGCTGCGCCATAGCTGCCCGTGTCGTTGCCATGCGGGCCGTTTATTGGGTGATGGTATGTTTGGTTTCATTGGTCTGTTTTTAGCGTGTATATCGCCGGGATCTGCCATCCGGCCTCATTATCTCCAGAAACTGTTCTGTACAAGTGCGCTGTTAGTAGCCAGGGCTGCTTTGGATACCGGCCAGTAGGCGGCGCCATTGTTCACATCCTGTTGCGTAAGCTGGGTGTATTGGGGGATCTTATTAAAGTGGATAAGATCATACCAGTACCAGCCTTCGCCTATCAGCTCCCGGCGGCGCTCCATAAAAATGGCGTCCAGCAGGGCCTGTTGACTGGGGCTGCCGGGCAGTGATTTTAGCCCACGCCGGCTGCGGATGTTGTTAAGATCGCCTATGGCGTCGCCTAGTCCCAGGCGGGCTTTACACTCCGCCTGCAGCAGGTACAGTTCCTCATACCGGAAAATGATAATGGCAGATGTATAGAAGCGCAGGGTAGGATTAGTAACCGCGGTATTTACTTGTTTCATTTTATAGAACACCGGGAAGGCGTCATTCAGCTGGGAAAAGAACAGCGTGGCGCGTTGGTCGTTGGCCTCACTGTATATACCCAGTATGCTGTCTTTGGGAACATAGATCTCTGATTCGCTTTTGGGGATATCCGGCAGCCGCAGGGTCCAGTCTTCGAGTTGGCCGGTGGTGGAAAACTCCGCATGGTCAAAGTTCAGGTCCACCTGGAAGATGTTACTTAAACCACGCCCGCGGAAAGAGCCATCCAGCCGGGTAAGATCGGCGGTGCTTACAAAATTATAACCGGTAAGGGCCTGGTTATCGATTACGTTGCGGGTATTTTGAAGCGCGTTTGTATAATCGCCTTTCCAGGCATATAGATGGGCCAGCAGCGTATACGCCATACCGCGGGTGGCGGATATATCCGTATGGTGACCTTCGCCCTGCCCCTGGTAGTCGCCCTGCTGCTCGGGGGATCTGCCGTCATATTTCCAGGGCAGTCCGTACGCGGCGGCCAGGGCGTCCTGTATGGCAAAGTCCAGTACCTGTTGCGCGGAGCTGCGTGCTACGGGTTTAAAGGAACCGTCGTTAACGGTGGCGATCAGCGGTACATCGCCCCAGATCCGTACTATGTAATAGTATAAAAAGGCGCGCAGGAAACGTACCTGGGAGCGGTCCAGCTCCATATCATTCACAGAATAGCGGTAGTCATTTTTCACCACCTCCGGCAGCCGTTCAATGGCCAGGTTACACTGGGCAATGGCGGCATAAAAGCGGCGCCAGTCGCGCCACTGGTCAGCGGTGGCATAGCTGGCGTTCAGGTTATTGTCTACCAGCGCCTGCAGGTCGCCGCGTTTTGTTACGCGGAAATCGCCGCCGCGCATGTCTCCATATACCCAGTGGGCGTTCTCATTCATAAGGGCCGCGCGGATCAGCGCATAACAGCCATAGGTAGCAGCACGGGCATCGTTCTTGTTCTGCCACATGTTCTCCTCCGTCAGCGCGCGCCTGGAAGGCTCATCCAGCATCTTCTTACACGCGCTGCCCAGTAAGGCCATTCCCAATAGGATCACAATAGTATATCGCATGGCAAAGTTGTTTTGGGTCAGAATTGAAAGTTAAAACCAAGGGTAAAGCTCCTGGGAGCGGGCCAGTTGTAATAGCCCTGGTCATAGCCAAAATAGTCCACCGCTTCCGGGTCGCCGCCGGTATAGGGCGTCCAGGTGGCCACGTTGTTCGCGGTGGCATAGATACGTAGCTGTTCAATACCACGGCGTTCCATCCAGGATGCGCGCAGGTTGTAGGCAAGGGTAATGGCCCGCAGCTTTACAAAGGAACCATCTTCCAAAAACAGGGTCTGATCCGGTTGATAGGCATTTACGGCGCTCCAGGGATTGTACAGCGGGTATTTATCGTAATCCCCGTCTACTTTGGCCCAGTAGTTCACTTCCTTAATGCCTTTGATATCATCCGCGCCTTCACGTGCGGCAAAATCAAAACGGTCTGCCATGGCCTGGTTAATGATCTTACGCCCAAAGGCATAGTTGCAAAGCACCTGCAGTTCCAGCTGCCGGTAGCGGAAAGTGTTGCTGAAGTAGCCCTGCGCGGCAGGTACCTGGCGGCCTTTCATCACCCGGTCCGCATCATTGATCACATAGTCGCCGTTAAGGTCTTTCCAAATGGGATCGCCGGCATGGAGGGCTACACCCTGGTAGCTCATTTTTTTGCCGGTGGATGGGTTTATGGGTATATCCGCATCCGTGTTATAAATGCCTTCGTTGATCAGCAGCCAGTAACGGTCTGTGGGTTTATCAACCAGCAGGCGGCGGTTGCCTATGGTCATATCCTGTACGCCGTCTGGCATGGCCAGCAGCTTGTTCTGGTTGGTGTAAACGGACAGGCTGGTGGTCCATCCAAATTGCGGGCCTTGTATAATGGCGGCGTCCAGGGCCAGCTCATAGCCAAAATTGCGGATGTCCATACCGTTCTTTACCAGGCCGGTATAACCGCTTTCTTCCATAACGGGTATTTTCAACAGCAGATCCTTGTCTGTTTTGGCATATACATCCAGGGAGGCATGTATACGGTCGTGTAGCAGGCCTATATCAAGGCCCAGGTTCCATTGTTCTACATAAGGCCATTTCAGATCATCGGTTACATAACCGGTGCCAAAGCCGGCATTAATAGCGGGAAAGGCGTTATAGGTAGCCATATTGGGGTTGCCGTTCCAGCCTATGTCCACATTGTATATGGGGCCGCCTTTGTAGTATTCGTCCATCAGTACCCGGCCCACACGGCCATAGCTGGCGCGCAGGTTCAGGTTACTCAGCCAGCCGGCCTGTTGCAGGAAGTCCTCTTTGCTGATCTTCCAGGCGGCAGACAGGGTGGGAGAGAACAGCCAGCGATGCGCTGCTGGTACATTAGAGCTGCCATCCCGGCGCAGGTACAGGTTCACAAAGTATTTACCTGCATAATTATAGCCAACATTGGTATAGAAAGAGGCCAGGTTGGATTGTGTATAGTCCTTATAATTGGTCTGCAGGCGCAGGTTGCCAAATACGCCTTCTTTATTGGCGTCATCACCAGGCTTGTATATTTTAATATAGTCGCTCCTCCCCTTGTAGGCCCTGCCGTAATCATAACGCCATTTATCCCACAGGGCCAGCTGTCCCACGGTAACATCCAGATGGTGTTTGTCTGCAAAGGTGTTATCATACCGGACAGAATTATCCAGCATCATACGCCGGCTTAACCCGTCAAAATTGGATACAAAGTTGTTGCCATCATTGAGATAGGTAGGTATGAACAGGTCGCGGAAATTCTGCGTATAGTCAATACTAAAACGGCTGTTCAAAGACCAGTGGGGGGATAGATCGTAGTGCAGATTGGCCAGTACCCGGGCATTGTTATTCCGGTTCTTGTTGATGCCATCCTTTATAGCGGTAAAATAACTCTGGAAATATTGCTTGTTGGGTGATGGCGGGCTTTCAAAATTCACCAGGTAATCCTCATCGCCGGCCCGGTCGCGGATAAACTCATTCCGGCTACGGGTAACGGTGGCGCCGCTGATGTAGGTAGTAAGCATCAGGTGTTTTACCGGCATCAGGTTAACGCCAAAATTCACATCATAACGGTTCATACCGGTGCGGTCTGCTACACCCTGCTGTGCGGAGCGGCCCAGGCTAAAACGGAAGTTCGCCAGCCGGGTGCCGCCGCTTACGGCCGCCTGTATGCCATTGCTCCAGCCGTTCCGGTAATAGACCTCATCCCAGTCAGATGCGCCAAAGTACCGGTCCTGTGTGGAGTCTGCCAGGTAACGCGGAAAATTGCGCCACTGGGTCTCATTCGCATATTTTTGATAGAACGGCATACGGAAATCACGCTCAAACTCCCCGTTCACCGTCTTTACCCTGGGCTGTAGCGATAGGCCTACCCATGAGTTTACGGTTACTTTCATACGCCCGGAACGCGGGCCTTTGGTCGTAATATTTACAATACCGTTTGCTGCCAGCGGGCCATATTTGGCGCTGGCGGCAAAATCTTTCAGCACTTCTATGCTTGCGATATCGTTTACGTCCAGGAAGCTAAGGAGATTGATCTCCGTACCCATGCGGTTAAGATCAAACCGCTGTATATCGTACGGGAAAGGATGGTCCGGCACCAGTGGGATGCCATCCACTACATAAGTAGGCTGCGCGTAGAAAACATCGCTGTTCTTAAGCAATAATGTGGAGGCGCCGCGGATAAATACGCTGGTACGTTTTCCCGGCTCTGCGCTGGGCGTGCGTATGTCCACGCCAGTTACCCTGCCGGCCAGCATCTGGTCAATGCTGGTGTAGGGCAGCTTTTTTGTTTCATTCATGTCTACCGCAGATACGGCGCCTATCTGCGGGTGTGGGAGGAACAGTTCATTGTTCGGAAGATGGCCGGTAGTATCCCGCGGTAACAGGGGAGTTTTCTTTAACCAGCCAATACTATCTGTTGCAGCGGTACCGGTAGTGTCTTTGTTCTTGTACACGTTTTGGGCATAGTTGCTGTTACATAACAGCAAACAGATAGCCGCCCCCGCCAGGCCCTTGTGCAGGGAGGAATAAGGATGTGCCATAAGTGGAATTTTAGCAATACGGGTCCCTCACGTAAGATGGATTACGTTTGGAACAATAAGGTCGCGCTTTGTGAAAACAGGTTAACTACTGATCCTGTGTGGTTTCAGTCCCTTTTCGTAAAAGCAGAAAATATAAATGGTCCGGATTAATAACGGGCATACGGATACCATGGCCCTTTGAGAGATGTAAAAATCTAACCTGCATGTGCGATGATTGTGGAATTTTTCAAATGCTGTACGACGAATATTTAATCTGATGGAATATGGTCCTGGATAGTTAGTGCTGCAAAGGCATTGGATTTAGGCT
Source organism: Chitinophaga agrisoli (assembly GCF_008386695.1). Taxonomy (GTDB): domain Bacteria; phylum Bacteroidota; class Bacteroidia; order Chitinophagales; family Chitinophagaceae; genus Chitinophaga; species Chitinophaga agrisoli. The sequence goes on along the minus strand of NZ_VUOC01000001.1, from coordinate 558,913 downwards.
GATAGATAACGCGGATCTGGGATTCACTACTACTATAACTACAACTTGGTGGCCTTTAAGCAAAAAAATCCTGCTACGGATACTTCTTCAATCGGTTGTCATCAAATTTAATTAGCTAAAACGATTTTTCATAATTTTTCTTAACAAATATTTTTCATTTGAAATGCCTTCCCTCATCTAAGTAATACTTATGCGCCCATTTGCGTACAGCCGTGCCAGTGCAGGCATGTACTGTAAACAGGCTAGTATGTAATTCGTATACGATATCTATCTAACCTATATATTACGTACTTATACCCGCATATGCAGGCCCCAAAGGGAGAGCGCCATTTGCTGCAGTTGCCTGCAACAAATGGCGCTCAAAAAAATACGGGTTATTGTTTGGCTATCATTTTTGTAAACAAGCGTCCGTTGTGCACCACATGCACCACATAATTCCCGGCCGCTACATTTTTCAGATCAAATACGGTACGGTGTGTACCTGCTTGCAGCTCGCTATTCAGCAGCGTGGCCACCAGCCGCTGTTGCATATCATATACTTCCAGCGTGGTACGCCCCGCTTCTTTAAGCGCCAGCTCAATGGTAGTGCTGTGCTGCGTAGGGTTGGGAAATATTTTCACGGCTACTTTTTCTGCAGCGGCATCCGTTTTCCCATCTGGCATAATGGAGGCGGCAGCTACAGCGGTGCTGTTCACATCGCTGGGGCAGGTAGCATTGCCTTCTGCGATACAGAAGTCCGCAAACCGCACCTGCTCATCCCGCATGCCGGATACCAGCTTGCGGTAAATACCCCATTTAGGCCGGCAGAATGTGGTCTCGTCCCGCCACATATTAATACTGTTATCACTGTAAGAAAGCAATGTAACGCCGTCGCTGACCCGTTTTATAACAATTTCATAGCTGCCGTTCACCGCGTATTTCACCTTCTCATACACCTCTACCCAAACGCCTTTAAAGGAAGAGAGGTTTACGCTGGTGATCTCCCCGCTGGTGCCGCCGGTGCCGGTGCTGTGTATCACCTGCATTTTTTGCGGATTGCCGGCCCGTGGCGTTAGGGTGATGATAGGCGCGCCGTCATCTCCATCGCCAGCCTTTATCTGGTGAATATGACAGAAGCCGGAGGTAGGTATAAAACCGGCGTCCAGTTTAAACTTCCAGCGATAGGTAACGGTTTCGTTCAGGGCGCCTTTCAGGTTCGCCGGCGATGGGCCAAAGGTCTTGATCTCATTACGCTGCCGGTCGTCTGCATCCGTACAGCGGTCATTATCCGGCGTGTTGTGGATATGGAACACAAACACGTTCTTATTCAGATCATTGTCAAACACTTCTGTGATATGCCGCCCAAATGCGGGATGCGCACAGTCCGGCGTTTCGCTTGCGGTGCCGTTCCCCAGCACGCTTTCAATAAGCTCATACGTGCTGCCAGGGCCATTGGCCTGGAGTGTTACCTGTGCGGATAGATGAGAAAGGGGTAATAATGCGCCTGTCAGCAACAGGAGCCCGTTGGTGAGTAAAAGGGATTTCATGATGACGTAGAATTTTTTTAAGTGATAAACCAGGCGGTATAATGGGATACCGCCCTTATTACTGCAATGAGCCGTCCCATTTCAACCGATTGCAAGCAATAGTAATTTACAGGTTTTTTAAACACAGCCCCGTTGTTATTTTAACCGAACAGCATGGTTTTTTAACAGGATAGGTTATTTTTTTATGCCTTTTTAGCGATGGGATACCATAGCGCTCCCCCCAGCCGTTTTATAGGGCAATTAACCATATCCTATGAAAACCGGACAACTGCTGGTAACAGCACTCCCTATCCTGTTGAACATACACGCGTGTTCACCTTCAGAGAATATTACGCCCGCTGAAGAAGCGGCCCGCAAGATGCCCGTAGCGGTGATAGATTACCGCGAGGAAATGCGCAATTTCGTGACCGGCATCAGCCAGTATGCCAAAACAACCAATCCACAATTCCTTATCATTCCGCAGAACGGTATAGAGCTCATCACCACCAACGGTGAAAGTAATGGTACCCTGGCGCAAAGCTATATACAGGCAATAGATGCCGTAGGCCAGGAGGACCTTTATTACGGCTACACGGATGATAACGTGCCTACGCCCGCAGCAGACAATGCCTATCTCCGCGCCTTCCTGGACCGCATAAAGAACAGCAAGCAGGTACTGGTAACAGACTATTGCGCCCAGGCTAATGGAGATGCATCTTATGCCATCAACAACACCAACGGTTATATCTCCTTTGCAGCCAACCACCGGGAGCTCGATAATATCCCCGGCCCGCCCTACAATGCCAATGCAGACGATATTACAGATCTTAAACTGGCCAGGAATTTCCTGTATCTCATCAACCCACAGCATTATGCCAGTAAAGCGGCATTTATAAATGCCGTTAGCGCTACTAATTATGATGTGATCATTATGGACCAGTTCCTGGATGCCGGCCGCCCCTTCACCGCTGCAGATATAGACCGCCTTAAACGCAAAGCCAACGGCGGCAAACGCCTGGTCATCAGTTACCTGTCCATTGGCGAGGCGGAAGTATACCGCTATTACTGGCAAACAAACTGGGACGAGGATAATCCATTCTTTATCAATGCCCAGGACCCCGCCTGGCCTGGCAACTATTTTGTTGATTACTGGACGCCGGCCTGGCAGGATATCATCTACGGCAACGACAGCTCCTATGTAAAAAAGATAGTGGATAGCCACTTTGATGGGGCTTACCTGGACCTGATTGATGCTTTTGATTATTTCGAGAACAGGTAAACGACCGCTCATCTATTTTGCAGGCATGACCCAATGAACAAAAGATTATTTTGGTAGTACAACCAACAATCTATTTGCAATGAGGAAATGCCACACAACCCTATTACTGGTATGCCTGCCCCTATTGGCTATCTGCCAGAGCACCCAGAAACCCGTTTTACATGGCCAGCACTGGATGGCCATCACCGGTAAGCCGCTGGCTGCTACGGCGGGCTCCATCGTCTTCCAGCAGGGCGGCAACGCCGTAGATGCCGCCTGCGGTATGATAGCCGCTACATCCACCATGTGGGACGTGCTAAGCTGGGGCGGGGAAACACAGGCCCTGATCTACAATCCCAAAACAAAGAAAGTGATCGGTATCAACGCGCTGGGCGTAGCGCCCACCGGTGCTACCCCGGCTTTCTATAAACAAAAGAACCTGCGCTATCCGCCGGAGTATGGTCCCCTGGCGGCGGTAACGCCCGGTACGCCCGGCGGTATCCTGACCATGCTGGCAGAGTATGGCACCAAAAGCCTCAAAGAGGTGCTGGCCCCTGCCATGGAACTGGCCAAAGGCTACCCAATAGAAGCGCAAACCGCCAACTCTATCCAGAATAATAAGAAATGGATCACAGAATGGCCCTATTCCAAACAGGTGTTCTTTACCCATCCGGACCGTGCCCGGGTAGCCCCGGATGCCGGGGAGATCTTCCGGCAGCAGGACCTGCTGGCTACCCTGCAAAAGATGGTGGATGCGGAGCAGGAGGCCCTGAAAAAAGGGAAGTCCCGCAAAGAGGCTATTTATGCCGCCTATGACCGTTTCTATAAAGGGGATATTGCCCGGGAATTTGTACGCGGCTGCCAGGAACAGGGCGGTTTGATCACCCTGCAGGACCTGGCCAACTGGAAAGTGCATATAGAAGAGCCCATGATGGTCACTTATAGAGGCATTGAGGTGTACAAACTGGCCCAATGGACCCAGGGCCCCGCTATGCTGCAGGCATTGAACATCCTGGAGAATTTTGACCTTAAAGGCATGGGCTACAACTCCACCCGCTACATACATACCATTTACCAGGCTATGAACCTGGCCTTTGCAGACCGCGACTTCTACTACGGCGATCCCTATTTTCCGCCGGAAGAACCGATGAAAGGCCTGCTTTCCAAAGCCTATGCAAAAGAGCGCGCCCGCATGATCAACATGGAAAAGAACGATACCATGATAGGTCCCGGCGATCCCTACCCCTTTGAAGGCGGCGGCAAAACCAACCCCTATTTCGATCTGTTAAAGACCTGGGGGCATACTGCCGTGTATAAACCGGACGAGCCTATCCATGGCCTGGATGATCCCTTCCTCCAGACATTCCTGAGCGGCACCACCTCTGTAGAGGCGGCAGACCAGGAAGGCTGGGTTGTATCCGTTACGCCCAGCGGCGGCTGGGTACCAGCTACCATTGCCGGCCGTACGGGTGTAGGCATGAGCCAGCGCATGCAGAGTTTTGTGCTGGATGAAAAAGAAAGCCCTTTTAATGTAATGGAACCGGGCAAACGGCCTAAAGTAACCTTAACGCCCACACTGGCCATGAAGGATGGGAAGCCATACCTGTCCTTTGCGGTGCAGGGCGGCGATACGCAGGATCAGAACCTGCTGCAGTTTTTCCTGAATGTGGTGGAATTTGGGATGACGGTACAGGAAGCCGTAGAAGCAGCCAATTTTAACAGCTACCAGATGTACTCCTGCTTTGGCCTGCATGAGCGCAAGCCTGGCGGTATTACCCTGCAGGAGAACACCCCGTTCTGGACCCGTAAGGAATTAAAACAGATGGGGTATAAAATAGATTACCAGGAACGCACCTCGGGCCCTATCAATGCCATCTATTTCGATTGGCAGCATGGGAGCTTCTGGGGTGGTTCCAGTAACCACGGAGAAGATTATGGTATTGGCTGGTAAAATAGCATTACCAGCCTTATCCTTTTATGTAAGCATAACCGGGATGGTATCGGAGAAATCGCAGAGCTTTTCCAGCAGCCTGCATAGCTCCGTACCTCTCTCGGTAAGCGAATACACTACCCTGGGCGGTACCTCAGGGAAATGTTGCCTGTTAATAAGACTGTTTTTCTCCAACAGTTTTAAACGGTCGGCCAGGATATGGTCGGTAATAGGCGCCAATTCCTCTTTAATGCCAGAAAACCGGTTGTTACCTTCCTCAATACAGAACAGGATCTCTGTGATCCACCTGCGGCTCAACAATACCATCAGCTCGTTCAGCGAACACTTGTTCTCCAGGAAAGCTTGATTCTGGTAGTTGGTTGAATTAACCTTCCTTTCAGCCATAGCTATATTTATTTAAGTAGTTACTATTTAAATAATGAGTTCTTGCACACGTAACCGGGAAATAGTTGTTTTGTAGCGACAATGTGATCGCAATTGTGCTTTTTTGGATGCACTATTTCATTGTTACGGCTGTTCTGCTAAAAATGTGTTGGCAATGTAGTCGAATAGATCCAAAGATCAAACAGGAATTATATAAGCGGGAATTTACCCGCAACGGGCGAAATACGAATGAACAATGAAAATGGATGCTGCTCCCTTGCAAAAGAGCGGCTACCGGGTAGGTGAAATGTAATTATACTATTAAATGCCGGCCCGCAGCAGGCAAGCTGGACCGGCCACGAAACAACAGATCTGAACAATTGAATTAATTAATCATTAATACCGGTATTACACAAAAAGCGTATGCCCGCATACGGCTTCAGCTAAGTTTTTACTCGTAAACAAACAGTGAACAATGACGGCGCCGTTGTTAACCCCAATACGCCTGAAAAGGTAGTGGCGGGGTTTAGCAACGGACAGCCGTCACTAACAAACATCCTGGCATGCCGTTATTTCCTTTATACCATAAACAGAGAGTCATTTATAGGGCAGCGGACAGTTTTTTTATACCGATTTTCTACTAACAGGAAGCCCGGCGCCTACCATAGGCGCCGGCGCTTTAGAAAGCATTTCCGGAGGGGATTAAATATAGGTTGACTGACTGACTATGCGATGGGCATAGCACGCAGGGGGGGACTATTTTTTCCGCAACACTTGCCCTATATTTACCCCATGCATTTATTTACTCTCAGCAAAAGCAGCATCCGGAACCTCATAGCCGGAGCCACCATGCTTTTTACGACCGTACCTGCTTTTTCGCAGGTTATCACACCACTGCGCTATACCTGTTATCAAACCAACACCAAACTGGTAATTGATGGAAAGCTAGAGGATGCCGCCTGGCAACAGGCCGCCTGGACAGACGATTTTACGGACATCGAAGGGGATAAAAAACCCAAACCGCCCCTGCGTACCCGCGTAAAAATGCTCTGGGACCAGCAGTACCTCTACATCGCCGCCGAACTGGAAGAGCCAAATATCTGGGGCCGCCTGTTGCAGCGCGATACCATCATCTTCCATGACAACGATTTTGAAGTGTTTATTGACCAGGATGACGACGCCAAAGAGTATTTCGAAATAGAGCTGAATGCCCGTAATACTCCCTTTGACCTGTTTATGCCACGCCCCTACAACGAAGGCGGCCACGCCCTCATTAACTGGGACGCCAAAGGCATGCGCACCGCCGTACATATCAATGGTACCCTCAACAAACCTACGGACAAGGATAAATCCTGGACCGTGGAAATGGCCATCCCCTTCACCGCCCTGCGCCTGCTGAACGTGCGGGAACTGCCGCTGAATAACACTGTTTGGCGTATCAACTTCTCCCGCGTGGAATGGGATACAGAGGTGAAGAACGGCCAGTATGTGAAAGTGCTCAACCCCGCCACTAAAAGGCCCGTGCCGGAGCATAACTGGGTATGGTCCCCCCAGGGTGTTATCAACATGCACATACCGCAGAAATGGGGGTATCTGCAGTTTTCCACCCAGACTGTTCAACCAAAGTAAACCCTCCCTATAATGAACAAACGTAGCTTCATCAAATCATTAGGCGTAGGCAGCCTGGCCCTGGTACAACCAGGCATGGCTGCCAGGGCCGCCGCGCCATTGGCTGCCACGCCCCTGCGGCGCACCTCCCACCGCGTGTGGATCAACCCGGACCCCAAAGACGCGGATGCGGATATCCAGCAACGGTATGCCGCGTACCGCAAGGCCGGCATTGCGGACATCTACTTTGAGGCAGATAGCGAAAAACATTTCCGCATCGCTAAAAAGAACGGTATCAATGCCCATCGCTGGATCTGGACCATGAACCGCGGCGAAAAGGACCTGCTGGCCGCCCACCCGGAATGGTATTCCCAGAACCGTAAAGGCGAGTCCTGCGCTACCCATCCGCCCTATGTGGATTACTACCGCTGGTTATGCCCCAGCAAACCGGAAACGCTTAACTACCTCAAGGAGCAGGTGAGCATGCAACTGTCTAAGGATTATGTGGATGGCATCCACCTGGATTATGTGCGCTATTGCGATGTGATATTGCCCGTGAACCTGTGGAGCAAATACGGTATTGACCAGTCCAGGGAACTGCCGGAATACGATTTCTGTTACTGCGATACCTGCCGCAATGCCTATAAGGAGAAAACCGGCAAGGACCCGCTGGAGCTGGAGCACCCGGACCAGAGCCCTTCCTGGCGCAAATTCCGCTATGACCGGATCACCAATATCGTTAACAACCTGGCCCTGGTAGCCAAACAGCACAAAAAGCCCATTACGGCCGCTGTATTCCCTACGCCGGAAATTGCCAAACGTATTGTTCGCCAGGATTGGACCAACTGGAACCTGGATGCCGTGAACCCGATGATCTACCACGGTTTTTACCGCGAAGATGTTAGCTGGATAGGCGATGCGGTAGCAGAAGGCGTAAAAGGCCTCAACGGCCGTTTCCCGCTCTACGCCGGCCTGTTCCTCCCGGATTTTAACGGTAATATGGCAGATGTGAAACGCGCCGTACAACTGGCGGTACAGAACGGCGCCGCCGGGGTATCCCTGTTTGGCAACGTTACGCCGGAGGTATTGGAAGCTATCAGCTAAACGGTTGATCTGTTCTTAAAGGATCAACCCACACCGCCCAAACTGATACTATCTTAGCAGTATACCCTGAGCGAACCTTAAGCGAACCTAAAGCGAAGGAGAAGCGAAGGTAAACATTTAGCGAAAAGGGTTAAAATAATACCAGAAAGGGCCGGTCAAAAGTAAATTTACTTTTGCCCGGCCCTTCTTATTTGTATGTAAATTAATCAATTACCAGCACATCAGTCTCCTGCATTTCCAATCATCTGCACATCCGCACATCAACTCAATCCATCATCGAATTAGGCCTGTCCGCTTCTGCTTTACCAAACGTATAATTCGGCTGACTACCCATCTTAATAACCAATGTACCGCCTTTTAACAGATCCGCATGGCGGATATAGCTTTTGGTATACGGCTGGCCATTCAGCGTTATGCTCTGGATATACTTATTTTCTTTGCTATTATTCAGCGTTTGCACGGTAAAGGTTTTACCGCCCTGCAGCTGCAGCGTAGCCTTATCAAATACCGGGCTGCCAAATACATAGATGCCTTTGGCCGGGTTCACCGGGTAAAAGCCTACAGAAGACAGCACATACCAGGATGACATAGCGCCTACATCCTCATTACCAGCCAGACCGTCCGGACGGGTAGTATAGAATTCCTTGATCACCTGTCTTACTTTTTCTGCCGTTTTCCACTGGTTACCGGCATAAGCGTACATATAGGTAACGTGATGGCTGGGCTCATTACCATGGGCATACATACCTATCAGACCGGAGATATCAGAAGACGCTTCGGCGCCCATATCGCCTTTGGCATTAAACAGGCTGTCCAGCTTTTGGGTAAACGGCGCATCGCCGCCCATCAGGTTGATCAGGCCTTCTACATCCTGCGGTACCAGCCAGGTATACTGCCAGCCATTACCCTCCGTAAAATCGCCTTTCTCATGTTTGGACTGGAAAGGATCATACGGTGTTTTAAAGCTGCCATCGCTCATACGGGGGCGCACGAACTTGATGGTGCTGTCAAAATAGTTCTTATAGTAAGCAGCACGTTTGGCATACAGCTGATAATCGTCCATCTTACCCATCTTTTTGGCCATAGCGGCTATACACCAGTCGTCAATGGCGTATTCCATGGCTTTGGAAACGGATTCGTACTCCTTATCTGCGGGAATGTAACCACGCTCCTTTACATAGTTCACGCCCAGGTCGTCGCGGGTAGAGGACACTTTCATGGCGTCCAGCGCGGCGGCTGCGTCAAAGCCTTTGTAGCCTTTCAGGAATGCGTCTGCAATAATAGGCACGGCATGATAGCCCACCATACAATTGGTTTCACTGCCCATCAGCGGCCATATAGGCAGTTTGCCCTGTTGCTGGTAAATAGCCAGCAGCGAGTTTACAAAGCCGCTCATACGCTCCGGGTGTATAAGGGTGCTCAGCGGCCCGCAGGAACGGTAGGTATCCCACAGGGAGAATACGGTATAATTATCAAAGCCGGGATGTGTATACACCTTTTTATCCGTACCACGGTAACTGCCATCATGGTCGTTAAACAGGGCCGGGCCTATCATGGTGTGATACAACGCGGTATAGAAGACGCGTTTAGCGCTTTCATCGCCGGATTGTACGTTTATCTTAGCCAGCTGTTTATTCCATTTGGTATTAGCGATCTGCACCAGCTGGTTAAAATCCCATCCGGGCGCTTCTGCGGTGATGTTAGCCAGCGCGTTCTCACTGCTAACAGGAGATATGCCTATTTTCAGCGTTACCTGTTTGGTATTGTTTGCAAAGGTCATAACGCCTTTGGTCTTTACCGCTTTCAGCTCTTTGCCTGGTTGAGCGGCATCGCCGTCAAATACGTTAAAATCTTTGAAAGGCACATTGCTGCGGATGGCAAACCACAACCGCTGATCTTCTGCCCAGCCTTTGGAAAAGCGGTAGCCTTCCAGGGTGTAGGCGTCTTTCTGGCGGATGAAAGTCTCTACCGGCGCATCCCAACCAATCCCTTGCTGCAGGTCTACGATCACGCGTGCTGTTTTACCGGCGGGAAAACTATAGCGGTGAATGCCTACGCGCTCGGTGGCGGTCAGTTCTACCTGTATATCACGATCATCCAGCTGTACGGCATAATATCCCGGCCGCGCGGTTTCGCGGGCATGGGAGTAATGGGAGCCATAACCGGAAGCAGGATCGGTTTGGGAACCGGTGCTGGTTTTTATATCGCCGGTATAAGGCATCATCAGCACATCTCCCAGGTCGCCGATGCCGGTGCCGCTAAGATGTGTCTGAGAAAAGCCTACTACCACGCTGTCAGAATAATGATAACCGGAGCACCAGTCCCACCCCTTTACAATATTGGTCGGACCTACCTGTACCGCTCCAAAAGGAACGCTGGCGCCTACAAATACGTGGCCATGGCCACCGGAGCCGATGTACGGGTCCACATAGGAAAGCGGTTTGCTTTCTGTGGCTTTTTGTCCCTGGATCTTTTTTGGTTGCTCAACCTGCGCTTGTACCTGTGCGCCCACTAATACCAGCCCTGAGAGGGCTAGCAGATACCCGTTTTTTAACCCCGTTTTCATGTTTACTGCTTTAAAAGGGCAAGATACGGGCTGTATCTTATTTTTTTGCAGTTTTTTGGCGGGTTAACGGCCTTGGGAGGGCTTGCTGGCAGGTGCGTAGCCTACTACTACCACATCCGTTTTAACGCCGGGCGCCGCATCTGCCATGGTGTTGTCCGGGCGGTTTAACATAAACTTGACGCTAACCGTACGCTGAACGGGTGTCTTGTTACCAGGGGAGGTCTCAAATTTAGGCATCAGCGCCAGTACACGTTTTACCTCTTCGCCCATTAAATTACTGGCGGCAGGCTGTTTCAGGATAATCACATTAGTGGGGGTACCATCGGCGAGTATAGTGTACTGCGCCTCTACAACGCCGGTAACACCCTGTTCCTGCGCCGCCCTGGGATAGCGGACCCGTTGTGCCACGAATTTTGCAAAGGCTTTTTTGCCCCCGGGAAATCCCGGCAATGTGTCATTGAGGGCCATGGATGTGAAGGCCGGCATCTCAGGTGAAGGCCGGCGGGGCTCGTTGCCGGCGGCAGATAATCCAATAGCAATGCCTATGGCGGGTATGGCCATCAGGTATTTCAATTTACTGGCAGTCCTGGAAGGGAGTTTGTTCATCATGGTAATTCTGTTTTTAAGGTATGAATGTCCAAAACGGTTAACGATCGATCTTGTATGACGGAAGACCCCTATTGCCAGCAAATTATGCTGGTATTGGCCCCGTGGCACCTGTTGCTCCAGCACGGCGGCATCTGCCAGGTATTCCAGGTTCAGTAACAGTGCGCGCTTCATCATCCAGGCAAAAGGATTGTACCAGCACAGGCAACAATAACACGCGGCAAATACGGTATCCCAGGTGTGCCGTTGGCTGGCATGGGCTTTCTCATGTAGTAGTACCTGGTGCAGCGTATCAGGATCATAACTGTCACATGGGAGGAATATGGAATGACCAAAAGAAAAAGGCGTGGTTACCTGTTTGCTGTATACCAGCAGGTAGGGAGCTGCTGCTATTACAACACCACTCCTTTTCAGTTTGCGCACATGCAGTAATTGCAATACATGTAGCAGTAGTAAAATACCGGCTACCAATACATATATCAGCGTAAGCCACTGCCAGGGACCGGCCAGCCAGCCCGTGCCGCCATCTGCGGTAACCCGTATAGTTACAGGATCCAGCATACGGCTTACCGGTGCGGCAACCCTTTTGGCAACTCCCAGCTGCGGGCTAAGCAACGCTATGGAAGGCATGGGCAGCAGCGGTAGCATTAATGAGCAGATATACCCGCTTAACAACCATATGCGGTTATACTGATAAAAGGTCTCTTTCCGTAACAGCAGATGCCAGGCGGTATAACAAATGGCAAGGATACAGCCTGCCTTTAACAGGTAAATAAACAAGGCTTGCATATCAGGATTTGTTTTCTTTATCGATCATTTTTACCAGCTGTTCCAGTTCCTCGGCGCTCATTTTCTCCTCTTTAGCAAAGTAGGCCAGCAGGTTCAGGTACGAGTTGTCAAAAAAGGTGTGCAGCACTTTTTTCATCAGCGTTTGCCGGTACACCTCCTTGCCTACAAGGGGATAATACTCGTAAGTTCCGCCATATTCCTTATGGCCCAGGTAACCCTTTTCCTCCAGGCGTTTCATGAGGGTGGCCACGGTGTTATAATGCGGTTTAGGGTCTGGCAGCTGCTCTATCACATCCTTTACAAAGCCCTTTTCCAGATCCCATAATACCTGCATGAGCTCTTCTTCTTTGCGGGATAATTTCTTCATGAACTAAAGATATAACTATGTTTGTAGTTTGCAAACTATTTCTGTAGTTTAATTATTAAACTTGTAGTAAACTATTGATTATTAACGTTCAATAGAAATAACATTGAAATTGTCGCCCCGAAGTGTTATTTTTCAATAATTGACCTAAACCCTGTACATGATCAACCAACTGAGCACCCAACGCGTGCTTTCTATCGATGTATTCCGCGGCATTACCATACTGGTAATGATCTTTGTGAATGAACTGGCCGGCGTAAGCGGCATTTCCCCCTGGATGAAACACATGCCTGCAGATGCAGACGCTATGACCTTTGTAGATGTGGTATTTCCCGCATTCCTGTTTATTGTGGGCATGTCTATCCCTTTCGCCATTAACCGCCGTATTGCCAAGGGTGATAATTTTATGCAGCTGCAATGGCATATCATATGGCGCAGCCTGGGATTGCTGGTGCTGGGCGTTTTTATGGTGAATGCAGAAGGCGATTATAACGAGGCTGCCATGGGCATGTCCATCCACGTATGGTCCCTGCTGTTTTATGTGTGCGTACTGCTGGTATGGAATGTATACACCCTTCCGCAAAAATGGCTGGTGTATGTGCTCAAAGGCATTGGTATAGCGGGTTTAATAGCCCTGGCGCTGGTGTACCGCGGCGGTGAGGATGGCCGCTCCTATATGCAGCCGCATTGGTGGGGTATACTGGGCCTTATTGGCTGGGCCTATCTGTACAGCTGTATCATCTACCAGCTGTTCAAAGGTAATTTATACGGCCTGCTGGCGATGATCGCCATCTGTATCATATTCTACGCAGTGGGCCATCAGCCTGGCGTTAGCCAGTCTGCCTGGCACTGGATCAGCGCGCAAAGCGGCAATGCGGCACATACTTCTATCGTATTATGCGGCGTGGTATTGTCTTTACTGTTCTTTGACCAGAGCCGTTCTGCTGCTACCCGGCAGCGTATACTACGGGCGCTTGGTTTTGCGCTGATATTATTCATCGCAGGCTATTTTCTCCGGCCCTTTTTTAAGATCTCCAAGATCTACGCTACGCCTACCTGGTGTTTATACAGCGCTGCTATCTGCTGCGTGCTGTTCACTTTTTTATACTGGCTTACAGACATAAAACAGGTAAACCGCTGGACAGCCTTTTTCCGCCCGGCAGCGGCCAATCCCCTGCTTACCTATATCATCCCCTTTATCATTTATGCCTTGCTGCAATGGTCGCAGATAAAACTGCCGGCTGTCCTGCATGAAGGTATACCCGGCATGCTCTGGTGTATTGTATACGCCGTGATCGTGATGGGTATTGCCAAAGCCCTCAACAGAATGGGAATAAAATTGCAGCTGTAACTAAATTCTCCCGGTGAACGTTTAGTAATAGCAATGTAAAAACGTACAGTGAACAATGACCGGTTTACCCGGACCTGTATGCTGTACAATATTCATGACTGATCTGTACCCGTAAGCGAGCGCTGAATAAGTGTTTCCCTTGCGGGTATAGTATTTGTAGCGCTTTATCTGTTCACCTATTTTAAAACCATTAAACCATGCTCAGACTGTTATGCGTATTCATTACCGTATTGCTGCTGGCCCTTGCCTGCACTAATGATCCTGATACGTCGCCGTTCCGCTATTATGAGATAGGGTTTCATGCAGATAACCATGAATGGCGGGATAGCTCTTTTGTAGTGGCCGCTGTGGCCTCAGATACACAGCTTATTAACCAGATCAATGCCCAGCTGGCATTGCCGGAAGATGAGCGGCATAAGATAGTGGTAGGCAGCCTTTCTGCCGGTGATGCCGGTTATAATAAGAATGGCCCCTACTCATTTAAGTGGCATCTGAACGAGCAGGATTGGGACTTAACGGATATGACAGTAGAGATCTATGACGGCAAACCTTATACGGACGTAGACCTGCATAATTCCTACTGGATGAATACGGTGAAAAGATTTGGGCCATGGTCATCCTACATTAAAAAGGAGATCACACCATGAAATGGCTGTTAAGCGCTTTAATTATTTCCGCCGGTATCTATTTCCTGTCTGCAGGCTGTAAACCGGCCAACAAAAACAAAGCTGCACACATTACCCCCCGTAATACGGCAGTGAATAAAACGAATGCCTACAACGATCTTTTCCTGGATAGCACCGCGGTGGAAAAGTTCATCACCCAGCAGCAGCTGAATGATACCGTGGCCAATACCATCCGCAGCTTTTACAACACCCGCAATTTTGAATACGCCTGGTTCGATAGCCAGGGATTAACAGAACAGGCCCTGGGTTTCCGCAGCCTGTACCACTACAGCCACGATACTACTGCCGCTAGCCAGCAGATGGAGACCCGGCTGGATGAACTGGCCACAGAAGAAGATACTGCCATCACCGGTCAGGAAGCCGGTATCGTTAAAACAGAGCTGCAGCTTACCCGCCGGTTTATACAATTTGCCTTAAATACGGATGAGCATAAAGGCCTGCCGGTAGAAGCCCTGGAACAGTTCATCCCCATCCAGCGGCATGGGTTGATGGACCTGGCAGATTCTGTGCTGACCAACGATAGCCGCAGCCATCGCGCTTATGAAGCGGTTAACCCCTCCTACGGCGCCATGAAAGAGCAGCTGGCCCAATATGTAAGCATTACCCGCAAAGGCGGCTGGCCCGCTATTCCCGCAGCTAAAAAGCGATATAAAAAAGGAGACCAGGACACCGCCCTGCTGCTTGTCAAAAAAAGATTGCAGGTCACCGGCGAGCTGTCAGGCGCAGACAGTACCGGCGTTTTTGACGCCGCCCTGGAAACAGCCGTCAGGACCTTCCAGTCCCGCCACGGATATACGCCCAGCGGCGTGATAACGGACACGCTGTTACGGGAAATGAACGTTCCCGCCCAGGTACGGCTGCAGCAGCTGCTCATCAATATGGAGCGGATGCGCTGGATGCCGGCTGAACGGGAAGGGAAGCTGATCATCGTAAACATACCGGAGTTTATGCTGCACGTATGGGAAGGAAAACAAAAGGCTTTTGATATGGCCGTGGTAGTAGGCCGCGAGGGTCACAGCACCACCATGTTCTCCGGAGATATGAACCAGGTAGTGTTCAATCCCTACTGGCATGTGCCCCGCAGCATTGTGCAAAAAGAGATCCTGCCCTCCATTGCTAAGGATAAAGACTACCTGGCAAAGAATGAGATGGAGATCACCGGCGAGCGGAATGGCGTGCCCGTTGTACGGCAGCTACCCGGAAAGAAGAATGCCCTGGGCCGGGTAAAATTCCTGTTCCCCAACAGCTTTAACATCTACTTCCACGATACGCCCGCCAAAGGTCTCTTTAACCAGGATAAAAGAGCATACAGCCACGGCTGTATCCGGCTAAGCGACCCGGTAAAGATGGCGAATTATGTATTGCAGGGAATGCCCAAATGGACGCCTGAGAAGATTGATAGCGCCCTTACACAGGGCGACAAAGAGAAATACATTAAGCTAAAGGAAACCATCCCCGTACTGGTAACCTATTATACCGCCTGGGTGGATGAGCAGGGCGTATTACAGTTCCGCGAGGATATTTATGGGCATGATGCGCGCATGGCGCAGAAAATGTTTAACGGAAATAACGGGCAGCTTACATTGCGGTAGGACTGTTTATGCCAGGCGCCTGCTCCTTTAAGGTGCTTACATCTGGCAGCTGTGCGGAGAAAGCGCTTATATCAAGCGCCTGTACCGGACGAACGGCAGCATTTGCATGAAATGTTGGCATCACCGGCGTGTTCATCGCCACGTTTTTACCTCGTTGCAGCATTTTGGAATGGGCAATATAATTTGGATTGGCGCTGTATATAAACAGGCAGGCGCCGTTTTTAAGCGCAGTGATCACGTCTTCCTTCACCTCCTCCGGGATAGCCGGACAGCCCAGGCTGCGGCCAATATATCCCTGGTTATCAACAAAACTTTCATCCACATAGGACGCGCCGTGCATGACAATACCCCTGCGCATCGCATTATCGTTAATGCTCTTTTCAGCGCCCTGCAAACGGAGGGATAATCCATGTTCGCCTATGTAAGTATTATCAGTGATGTAAAAGCCCAGGCTGCTCATGTTACTGTTCAGCTTATTGGAGAACTTCACGGCGTTGAGCTTGCCGGAATTACGGCCATGGGACACCAGCGTATTGAACAGCAGCTTGCTGTTCCTGACATCTATAACAAATAAACGTTTCTGCGAAGAGGGTAAACTGAAGTCTACAATAGCCAGCACGCTGTCATTTTGGAGCCGGCCGGCATTCAGCAGCCGCTGGAAGCCCTGTATACCATACATAAAGGCGTCTGTGGACAGGCCCAGGGTACCCAGCTGCAGGCTGTCATACAGCATAGCGGTATTGGATCGTACCATACTGGCAGCAATCTTAAGCTTCAGATTTTTACGTCCAATGGAGGATACATTGATTACTGTAAACAAACAAGTTAACAGTATGGCCGGAAAAACAAAAAGTTTGGCTTTTCTAGGTATGTTCATTTTCACAACTCCTTTAATTCACAAATAGGAAATGATTAAATAACTCTAACAGTTGTCTCTCTGATGTGCCTGTTTAGGCATGGAATAGTTTACAAATATCGCTAAAATAACCCGGAAAATTGAAATTTTAGCATGTTTAAAGCTGATTTTTAACAATTTGAACACATTTCACGGCAGAGATTGCAATTTGCGATATATATTAGGGTATTTTCTATATGGCCTGGATGACCAATTACTGCCTAAATTGCCATGATTTGGTTTATTCTGCGTTGTACGGTATCAATTTTTTCGAAGAAAGGAATTAACTGTGGGTCTATCCAGCCAATTAGGTTGTAAAGGGTCGTTCTTATAGCCGAAATGGCTGAACAGTCAATGTTATGTCCAACAAAACATAACGGTTCACAATGACTTACTCTATTCCTAAAACCCTGTATGGCATCAAGTTTAGCGTGAATGCTCGCCCGGTTTTCAATGGCTGGTTTGCCAGGAAAAATGTGAATCGGCCGGCCGCCAACTAGAGAATAATGATGTGCCAGGAAAAACGCGACCCAGAAGCCTAGGGTTTGATCGGAAATTATCTTTCCACTTGTTATAGGAATGGATCTGCGCGTTAATTTACTTTCTGTTTTCAGTATTGCATTTTTTAAGAAGAATTGAGGATTTAACGAAAGATCTCTCATGAAACCATCATTTTGATTAATGATCCAGTCTGGGTCACTAAAATAACCTGACAGGACTATGTTTAGACTATTTCTCAAAACAACTTCAAACTGACTTAAAAGAGGATGAAATGCCTGGGCCAGCTGTATATTGGCATTGTAGAGTTTTTTAGCCCTTTCCTTGTTGTTTGCCGTCGCTACTAAGTATCTGCTATATCTGGGGCTTGATAGATGTTTGTTTCTTAAGGTCAACTTCATACTTGGCAATATCGCGAAATCTTGGTACATTCGTAACGTAGATCTGGTAAAGCCTCTTTCTTTTATAGAAATGTAACCAGGTAAAAGACTTAAGGGCTCATTTATGATGAGCCCTTTTTTAATTTTATGGTACTGCCATTACCCATAGCGCTAACAGTATTTAATATATTTTCTATATAGCCATGCACAACCAGCATTCCCATAAACAGCAACTACACGACGCCGGATTTACCATCATCGATGATGTCTTCACCCCCCAGGAGCTCTCCGCCATCAGTCAGGCTATTACCGCTGCAGATGCCTCCTCACCCGCCTTCCGTAAAACAGAAGACCTTTTCGCCATCCGGCAGTGTTTGCAAAACATCCCCGCCTTGCCCTCCCTTGTCTTTACGCCCGCGTTAAAAGCAATCATCCACCAATTCTTTGGCGCTGATTACTTTATCGTAAAATCCATCTACTTTGATAAACCGGCGCAATCCAACTGGTTTGTAGCCTGGCACCAGGATCTTACGATCTCTGTGGACAGGAAGGCTGCCCTCCCCGGTTACGGCCCCTGGACGGTAAAACAACAACAATTTGGCGTACAACCGCCTTTAGAGGTACTGGAAAACATCTTTACCATCCGCATCCACCTGGATGATACCGATAGTAGCAATGGCGCTCTGCGCGTGATCCCGGGCTCGCACCGCAAAGGCGTCTACCGCCCGGAAACTATTAACTGGTCCGTGGAAACAGTCTCCGTGTGCAACGTGCAAAAAGGTGGTATCATGATCATGCGCCCCTTACTGCTGCATGCATCTGACAGGGCCACCGGCAATACTAACAGAAGGGTCCTGCACCTGGAATTTTCAAATATTATTTTACCTCCTGAAATAGCCTGGGCAGAGTATCTTCCGAATTAATATTACATAGTTGCAAAAATATATTCAAACTAAATTTGTTTTATAAAAAAAAGTCCCCATCTTTGTGTCGTTAAAAATTAAACGCAAATAAAACAGCAACATGCAACGCTACGATCTACATACAATAGAGATTAACGGCTTCAGTCCAAAATGGGACGATACCGTTGGCGGGGCAGGTTATGCTACAGAATAGTTGAAAAGAACTACTTCGATATAACAAGCCCTCGCCGCAAGCGGGGGCTTTTTTTATGCCTTTTACCCTCCCGGATCATGGGCAGCAGCTACTGGCACTGGCTACTGTTAAGGATTTCCCGGGAAATAACGAAGGCGGGTCTATTACCAATATTAAACACATGAGATCACGATATAGTCTATACAAACGATTTACAGTAATGAATGGCACACAGCTGCCAGGCAATTGCCCCTGCCATAAACAGGCGGATCAGGATATTGATGCCCGCGGTGATGAACAGGAAGCACCCCATAAACGACCTTGGTATGCACACAAATAAATAATATTGTGTTGCAAATTTAAAGCCCGGTCGTTTACTCCGACCGGGCTTTTTTTATGGCTTCCTGGTGTAATGGTTAACATGTTGGGTGGTTGACCCGATGCTGCGGTATAAACCCGTACAGGCCATGCTATGCCTGGCAAAGAAGGATTAGTGTAATAGTTAACATGCTGGATGGTTGATCCAATGCTACGGTAAACCCGTACAGGCCATGCTATGCCTGGCAAAGAAGGATTAGTGTAATAGTTAACATGCTGGATGGTTGATCCAATGCTACGGTACAAACCCGTACAGGCCATGCTATGCCTGGCAAAGAAGGATTAGTGTAATAGTTAACATGCTGGATGGTTGATCTGATGCTGCGGGTATGAATCCGTACAGGCCAGGCCATGCCCTGAAAGGACGAAAGATTTTTGCAGGATAAAGTCTAGCATTCAACCTGTGAAAGCCCTGCCATGGCTGAATGAAACGAATTTTTATGGTCTGTTGGTGTAACGGCTAACATCCCGGATTGTCGATCCGGCGCTAGGGGTTCGATTCCCGTACAGACCGCGCTACGCCTGAAAGAGGCAGCATTTTTATGGTCCGTTAGTGTAATGGTTAACATCCCGGATTGTCGATCCGACGCTACGGGTTCGATTCCCGTACGGACCGCACTACGCCTGAAAGGGGCGGGAAGTCTGTTTTGCCTGAAAGGGGCAGCAGCATTGGCTTGTAGCTCAATGGTGAGAGCATTTGCCTTATACGCAACAGGTTGCCGGTTCGAACCCGGCCAGGCCAACAACAAGGGTGACTTAGCTCAATTGGTAGAGTACTACGCTGATACCGTAGCGGTTGGCAGTTCGAGTCCGCCAGTCACCACATTGCTGGGTAGTGTAATGGTTAACATATCACATTTTGACTGTGATGATTCCGGTTCGAGTCCGGCCCCGGTAACATACATGGTGTCATTAGTTTAACGGTAGAACACCCGGTTGTGGGCCGGGAGATCAGGGTTCGATTCCCGACTGACGCCCAAATATTGGCTCGTAGCTCAACTGGCTAGAGCTCCGGTCTCTTATCCGCCGGCTGGCGGAGTGAGTTCGAGTCTCACCGGGCCAACTATAATAAATTGACAGGTAGTTCAATTGGATAGAATTCCATACTACGAATATGGAGATACAGGTTCGAGTCCTGTCCCGTCAACAAACATTGGTTCGTAACTCAACTGGTTAGAGTACCGGTCTTTTAAACCGGGTGCTGTGGGTTCGAGTCCCACCGGGCCAACTAAGGACATGATGCTGGAGGGGCGGGAGCCCGTCAACAAACATTGGTTCGTAGCTCAATGGTTAGAGCTCCGGTCTTTTAAACCGGGGGCTGTGAGTTCGAATCTCACCGGACCAACTATGGATAAATAGCTCAATGGTAGAGCGCCGGCCTGTTAAGCCGTGGATGAAAGTTCGATCCTTTCTTTATCCGCCAACAATGGATGTGTAGCTCCAATGGTAGAGCAGCGGTTTGAAGCACCGTGGCTGCAGGTTCGAGCCCTGCCACATCCGCGCTAATAAAAAGTATAGCCATGGAAAAGCGTAAACAATGGAGAAGGTTAAATGGCTCCATCGTAGAAGCAGCAATTGAAGATGAAGTAAGGAACGTGTTGTTACAGGCGCAGGAACAGGGACATGCCATGAAGGTATGTATAGGTACAGATAGCCAGGTAAAGGGCGGCATCACAGAGTTTGCCACCGTTATCGTATTCCTCCGCAAAGGAAAAGGCGGTTTCATGTATATCCACAATGAGACCAGCCAGCGGAAAATGGCCATCAAAGAACGCATGCTGGAAGAAGTAACAAAAAGCATAGAGATCGCTTATGAGCTCTGTAGCCTCTTTACTGCTTTTAACGTGGATATGGAAGTCCATGCAGATATCAACACCAGCCCTGGTTTCAAAAGTAACGACGCTTTAAAGGAAGCCATGGGGTACATTATGGGGATGGGCTTTGTTTTCAGGGCCAAACCACATGCATTTGCCAGCACGAACTGCGCGGATAAAGCCGTGCACTAGTGTAAGCGATGGAAGTGATAACAAAACAATTAATAAAACGCCTTCATAGCAATAACGGGTGAATGGAATATCATCAGCAAAAGGCTGGTAACGCCATCCCGGCTTTAAAGGACGAAAAGTATCGCTGATGCGGAGCATCAGCAAAAGAAGAGGTTACCCGCATATCCCGCAACCTGAGGCTGGAGCTTTGAGAGCTCCGCAGTGCAGTAGTAGTAACGATCTGTATGCTGTTGCGGCATAGTGCAGTATCCTGTGGGATCTATAGAGTGAGGGTTCGAGTCCCTTCCAGGCTTTCATCCCTGGTAGCGTAAAGGTATCGCGATAGTTAAAATCAGAATTGGCCTTAAAAACCAATGACGGAAGACCGCTCCTTCCTAAAAAAATGGCGAACTGCAGAAGCCGAAGGTTACCTGCCGCTCATGCTCCATCAAAAGGATGGGGCATAAAGATCCGGCAAACACCTGCGGGCCACGCAGCCTACCAGGCAGCGCTGATACCGGCAAACAGCGGGTTAGTGAGTTGCACACAAACTGTATCCCCGGTACAGGCGCCTGGTAGTGTATGGCCCCCGTGAATGCGGGATGTCCGGCTGGTAACGCGGCTTTTTTTTAAACAGATGAAAAAATTAAACACATGAAACGAGTACGAATTAACGCCCACCAGACGGGTCTGGTATTTAAACGAGGCGCATACCAGCACATGCTTACAACAGGTAGCTATTGGCTCATGCCCTTCGAGACCCTGGAAATATATGATATGACCCAGGCCTTCAATGCCACCCATCAGTGGAATATCCTTCTCCAGGATAACGTGCTGCGGGACCGGCTGCACGTGATCGAAGTAAAGGATCATGAAATAGTGCTGCAGTACGAAGATGGTCTGCTGAAGAAAGTACTGACCGCAGGCCGGTACGCCTTCTGGAAAGGTATCATCAACTATACATTCACCCGTGCAGACATCGGCAAAGCCGTGATCACGGAGCCGATAGACCGTACCACCCTGCTGAACAAACAGCTGGCTCCGTTTATCCGCACCTTTAGCGTGGAACACTACGAAAAGGCTATCCTGCTGATAGATGGCAAGTACGCGCAAACGCTGGCAAGCGGTATATACTACTTCTGGAAGAATGATATTCCGGTATTTGTTGGTAAAATAGATACACGCCAGCTGCAGGTAGAGCTGAATGGTCAGGAGATCCTGACAAAAGATAAGGCCTCCCTGCGCATCAATGCCTGGGCGCAATACCGTATCACGGATATTGAACAGGCCCTGTTGCAGAATAAGGAGCATGAACGCCAGCTGTATGTCATCTTCCAGTTAACCCTGCGGGAGTACATTGCAGGCTTCGATTTCGATGAACTGCTGGAGAAAAAGGACGCCCTGGCGGCCTATGTGCTGGAAGCCGTTAAGGAAAAGGCGGCACAACTGGGTATAGCCGTAGCGGGCTTTGGTATCCGCGATATTATCCTTCCGGGCGATATGAAGGAGATCATGAACCAGGTGCTGATGGCGGAGAAAAAGGCCCAGGCCAACATTATCACCCGCCGCGAGGAAACCGCCAGCACCCGCAGCTTGCTGAATACGGCTAAACTGATGGAAGATAATTCCATGCTGTTTAAGCTGAAGGAGATGGAGTATGTGGAAAAGATAGCAGAGCGGGTCAATAACATTAGTTTGAATGGAAATGGTGTACTAATAGATCAGTTGCGCCAGATCTTTGTACCTGTGAAATAGCAATGAAAAAAGGTGGCCGTATTTACGGCCACCTTTGCTGTGTTGAGGCGTGCATGAACACTGTTCGTTAGTGCTTATGTCCCCGGCCTCTTGATCTGTCGTTCCGCCATGTATTATGATCATGATGATCCCTGTCTGCAAAAGCCCTGTTGCTATGGCTGTCCCGGATTACTACCTGGTCATACCGGCCCCTGTACCCTGCATACCGCGTACGGTATACATCATGGTGCAGATAAGGCCTGGGCTCGTTGATCACCACTTTATAACTGTGGTACAGGTCAAAGCCGCGGTAGCGCGCAGGCAGCGTGGCCGTCCTTACCCAACGGGGGCCATCGAGGTATATAAATTGTTTGGATGGGATGTTGTAATAGGCATCAATGTCCGGTAAATAATAGTTCTCCGCATAATCGTAACCAGTGGGGCCCCATGCAGGCTGGCTGCCTATATTCACATTTACATTCAATCTTACCTGTGCATTGGAAGGCTGGAAAGCGATGCTTGCTGAAAGCAATACTGCGAGTATGAATAAGCGTTTCATGTTCCCATATATTTGATACGCTAGTTGGACAAGCGTTAATTCACGGGGTTTAAATCCGTTAACGTTGTTTAACAGTAAAGGGGTTTACTAACGTTTCTTTAACAGTTGAGGGGTTATTACTAACAGTTTTAAATAGGCCTGGAACCCTTTATCTATAAACGTTTCGTGCTGTTTACCCTCTTTTCAGGATTGCATTCTTTTTATTACTGTATCCCTCCCCTTAACTCCATTTTCGCAGATAGGGGTAACTGCAATCCATTGCAGCCGGAATCATCGTGACCGGTAATGGGCATAGCCATCACCTTTATAGTTTATTTGCGTTAGAATAAGCAACATCATGTTGGTGATGATAAACAGCATCACGTATTAGTAGTACCACCCAAGAAAAACGGGCCGCCTGGAAAGGCAGCCCGTTGTCTTGATCTTTATTGTAACCTTTAACCCTTGTTAGGGAAAAGTTTAGTAGCCCATATTCTGTGTAATATTGGGATGATCTACCATTATGCTTTGCGGCACGGGCAACAGTGCATTCTTTGACTGATAGCCCAGTGGCGTTAATATCTGTAATAAATAGCCCCGGTGTGCCAGTACGCCAAAACGAACGCCCTCCAGCGGCATATTCCGTTTCCAATCGTCCAGCAGTGCAGCCATGAGGTCTGTACTGTTGGTATAGCTTACGTTGTCCAATCCTTCACGATCCCGTATTTGATCTAACGCAGCAGCGCCGGCCGCTAACTCGCCTAATTGAACATTGGCTTCGGCAAAGGCAAATAATACCTCTGTCAGGCGCAGTGCCGGCGCAAAAACGCCTTTATTGAACACAGACGCGAAAACGGCTGTTTGTGAGCTCATAGTTTTGAATAACACCTCTTTGTTAAAAGGGTTTTGGAACAGTTCCTGCGTGCCTGCCAGGTTGTAGCTATTATCAGAAAGGATAGCGTTGGCATAAGTCCTTACTGTTTCAAATTGATGCTTAGCCAGGAAGATCCTTATCAGTACAGCCCTGCACGCAGCGGCAGAGATGATGGTCTTATCAGTACCTAATCCTGTAATGGCGTCTGTTAAAAGCGTAGCCGCGAAAGCATTGCTGTTATCAAGACTAGCCCTGGTGGCATTGGTAGGTAAGGTAATATCGTTAACATTCAGCAACGGTACAGGGCCAAAAAAAGTGATCAGCCGCTGGTATACAAAGCCTGCTAATCCTTTAGCCTGGGCTACAACCAGGGCTTTGTCCGCGGTGGTCATATCTGCGCTCTGCATAGCGGGCACATAGCTGATAATGCGGTTCAGCTGAAAGAGTACTGCATAACCATCTTTCCAGAGTTTTTCTGCCAGCGGATCGGTAGCCACTACACCGGTGTAACCATTCAGCGTACACCATTCATTGCCCAGCGCCGCCGTGCCTGGTAATGCAGTACAGCCAAAATCATCTGTATATACCGCATCTACGGCCAGCGAAAACTGCCACCATTTATCCAGGCTTGCAAAAGTGCTTTGCATTACCTGTGTTACCTGTGCTTTGCTGCCAAACTGCGGAAAAGGACGGTTATCCGTTCTGCCTATAATAATACGGCGGCTAACAGTGGCATTGGATTTCGCGGTAGCAGTTTGCCAGGGCAGCGCGCCTTTATCATCGTTGTTGATCTGTCCGTCGCCATTAAGATCATCCGGCCGGAAATTACCCGGCGCCGCCAGCGAATTGATAGGCGCTGTGGCAATCTCTCCGGTGGTTTGATACAGGGAGTCAGATTTAAAACCTACATACGCGCCGCTTACCAGCACTGCGCCCAGCAGGTTGTCCAGATCTCCCTTACGGGCTACGATAAAATACTCGCCGGCATTGATCTTAGTGAAGACAGCTTTACCGTCGTTGCCGGTGGTTTGTGTATAGGCAACAGTATTGCTGTTAAAATTGGCCTGCGATGTAAAGAGTTGTACGGTAACGCCGGCCTCTGTCTGGCCCGCAGGCGCGCCTGGGTTCCAGTTGGTGGCGTTGTATACTTGTACTTCCAGGGTAGTATTGTCCGTAGGGACATTGTCGTCTTTGGGTTTGTTGTCGTCTTTCGAACAGGCGGATAATAGGGCCAGAGAAAGCGCGTACAGTGCGATTTTTTTCATAGGTAGGGTTCAATTATCCTATAAAGATAATTTTTTATATAGATATTGATGGTTTTTACCTCATGGCCTTAATACATTTTTTAATACCGCCGGATCACCGTCTATAGGCGTATTGATAGTGAGGTTTAATATATTGGCTACCAATGGGTAAACATGTATGTTGGCAAAGGCGCCCATGGTATAATGCTGTTTAAATGCCGGCCCCCAGGCCATAAATATAGCATTCATCCGCGCCTGGTTATTATCATACCCATGATGCCCCGGTGATACACGCCCGTTACTGCTGCCAAAGGCATAACCTGCATCTGCCAATAATATGATATCGCCAATGCGGTTATAACGGTCCTCCTGTCCATAATGCCATCTGGCGGGCGTTTCCGCCTTCAGCAATACCCGGTAATGGTTTGCGTGTGCTTTTAAGGTATGATAGATCTCCTGCACGCGCTGCGGGTCATCATTGTATAACATGATCTTCTCATTGGAGGCAGCAACTTTGAAATCGGCCGGGAGCAGGTCTTTGGATATTTTTAACGCATGTGCGGTATCTGCCTGTATCATACCATGATCCGATACTACGATAAAATTCACCGGTAATTGTAACCGCGCTACTGCTTCGTTCATCCTGCCAATGGCGGCGTCTACAAACTGCACCGCATGACGTGTGCTGTCAGCATCCGGTCCGTAAGAATGCCCGGCATGATCCACTTCCGGGAAATAGAAGGTGATCAGGTGCGGACGTTTGTCTGCCGGCAGGCTTAACCACTCCACTACCTGCTGTATACGGCGGTCTATACCTACTTTCTCATTATACCGGAAATAATAGGTAGGCCGCGTATCCTGTATGGGCGCTTCAGAGCCTACCCAGAAATAACTGGCGCTTACCATTTGTTGCTGTTCTGCCAGTACCCATAAAGGCGTGCCGCCATACCAGGTACCATCTTCTACCGCATCGCGGTTGTTTACACGGTATTCCTTTTGCCGGCTGCGGTCATAAAAGGTATTGTCCACCAGGCCATGATGCGCGGGATAAAGACCCGTAGCCAATGTATAGTGATTGGGAAAAGTAAGCGAAGGAAAGCTGGGCTGCATGGCCCTGGCCCTTACGCCATTACCGGATAGCCGTAATAAGTTTTGCGCCTGGAACTTTTCTGCATAATCATACCGGAACCCGTCAATAGAGATCAGGATCACATAGGGCTTTTGCTGTTGTGCGGCGCTGTTACTGCGGCCGGGCACTATCAGCTGGGCAGTGTCCTGTGCGGCTGCAGTATAAACGATAAGGAAAAGGATACAGGATAAAAGGAAAAGGCATGGTCTCATACGGTCGTATTAAATGCGATAAAATTAGGGATCATTTACTATTTTACACGTTACATTTCAGTTATGCCAATAATTCCACAACGTATGAAATTACTTAAGCCCACCTGGCGGTGGTTTGGACCAGAAGACCCGGTAACCCTGCAAGATATCCGCCAAACCGATGCTACCGGCATCGTAACGGCCTTACATCAGATCCCGCATGGAGCAATATGGCCGGTGGAAGAAATAGCCGCGCGTAAACAATTAATTGAAGATGCCGGCCTTACCTGGGACGTAGTGGAGAGCGTAACCGTACATGAATCCATTAAAACACAAACCGGCAATTACCAGGACTATATCGAAAAATACAAACAAACCCTCCGCAACCTCGCCTCCTGCGGCATCCGTATAGTTACCTATAACTTTATGCCCGTGCTGGATTGGGTGCGTACCAATATCAGCTACCGTTTGCCTAATGGCGCGGAAGCTCTGTACTTTGACCGTGCAGACCTGGCCCTGTTTGATATTCACTTACTGGAAAGGGAGAACGCCGCCCGGGATCACGATCCCGCCGTGGTAGAAGAAGCCGCCCGCCGCTGGCAGTATTACAGCGCCGCGCAAAAACAGGCCATCGCAGATACCATCCTTTTAGGCATTCCCAGTGAAAAGAAGCTGGATATACCCGGTATCAGGGAACGCCTGTCGCATTACGCTAACATCACCCGCGAACAGCTGCAACAACACTTAAAATACTTCCTGGAACAGGTAACGCCGGTAGCGGCGCAGCTGGATATGAAGCTGGCCATCCACCCGGATGATCCCCCTTTTGATGTGCTGGGTCTGCCCCGCATCGTAACCGGGTATGATGATATTGCTTTTATTCTCAATGCCGTAGATAACCCCGCCAATGGCATCTGTTATTGTACCGGTTCCCTGGGCGCCGGCGTGCAAAACGATCTGCCGGCTATCTTGCAGATGATCGGTAACCGCGTTCATTTTGTGCATCTCCGCAATGTACAGCAGGCGGGTAATGGCAATTTCTTTGAGGCAGATCACCTGCAGGGCGATGTAGATATGTACGCCGTCATGAAAATACTGCTGGAACTGCAACAACAGCAGCCGTTACCGATCCCCTTCCGCCCGGATCACGGACATCGTATGCTGGATGATCAGCATAAGCACAGTAATCCCGGTTATTCTGCTATCGGGCGTATGAAAGGTTTGGCGGCGCTAATAGGACTGGAGCTGGGAATTGCCCGCGCCCAACAATGATGGGTTACCGGTCACCGGGTTAGATCATACTTTCTGTCTCCATTCCACCCAGTAATTCATCAACGGGCCGTCTGTACCATACACCGGATCTATGACCGGTAATGCCAGCAACGACATGCGGGCGTCTGCATCCGGCCGTTCGCCGGGTTCTCCGCTTAATAGATCGTATTGCTCCTGCCCGCGTGGATAAGCGCCTACACAGCTAAAATCCGTGCTGCTGTCCAGGTTGCAATGGGCTACGCCCGCCGGGATGATGACCACATCGCCCCTTTTAAGCTCCAGCACTACACCGTGCGGACCGCCCAGCTGCAGGTTTACATGGCCGCTGGCCACGCCAAGCGCCTCATGCGAAGTGCTGTGGTAATGATGGAATGTCTGGATGCCGTTCTGCCAAACGCCGCCCCATTGATTGCTGACGAATAATGCCTCAATAGCCGGGCCTGCTGAGAAGTTATCTGGCAGTTGCAGGCAATCTTCATAATATAAAACGGGCAGATGCGCATTATTCGGAAAGGTACCGTCATCCTTCAGAGAGTACGGCTGTATCTCGCTGGATAACAAAACAAGCTGTGCCATACGCTTAAATTTTTTTATAATATGCCTCAACTCTTGTACCAATAAAACGGTTATTTTTGGGCTGACTGAAAATCTTAATACGCGTGGACAAGTTTTTACTCAAATTCGAATACAACGGAAGGCCGCACATTTTGGAAGTGCAGCCTGTGATGCAGGCATATAAAGTAGTATTTAAGGTGATGATCGAGCAGCATGAGATCATCTACGAAATGGACGAAGAAGGCGGTTTGCGCGCAGTATCCTACGGCGAAGGCCCCACTAAAGATATAGATGCCGGCCTGCTGGCGGATGTGGCCACCCGCATCGAAGATCATCTTATAAACGGCGGCCCTGAGGAACCAGGTAAAGGCAATCCGCCGGCGTCAGACACTAACAAACCCGGAGAGCCTGGCATCTAGCCGCGCTTATTTCACCCGTTCCCCTTCTTCTGCTATCAGCGAGGTCTCATCCCAGCTCTGGCTCTCGGCATCCCAGGTTTTGTCCTTGTCAGTCTGCATCAGCTTGGCAATCTCTTCTATCCGTTCCCGGAAAGCGCTCAGATAGGTCTTCTTATCGGCCCGCAGGGCAGATAATTCCTTAACGGCTTTTTCATCATGCTGCCGGAAAGTGCTGGCCGCCCTTTGCGCATGATAGGCGCGGTACCCCAGTATATGCAACGCATCCGCTCCCATACGCAGGGAGGTATCCAGGTAGTCGCGGTAAATATGCAGAATACCCAGCTCCATCAGGTCAAAAGTATCCGGCAGTGATTCCGCCCTCACCAGCATTTGCAGGTTAGGGAAGTTTTTGCGTACTTCCTTCACTACGGCAATGGTTTGTTCTATGGTATCGGTGGCGATGATGATCACCTTAGCTTCCGCTGCGCCGGCGGCCATCAGCAGGTCGTACCGGGAAGCATCACCATAATAGGCCTGTATACCTACATTATGCAGCAGGTCTATCCGGTCAGAGTCCATGTCCAGTATGGTGGTAGGCACGTTATTGGCCAGCAGAAAGCGGCCCACTACACTTCCCCCTTTTCCAAAACCGGCCAGTATCACAGGATTTTTCTCCGGGATGGTATCCATTTCGCGGCCGGGCGTTTTTTCTTCTTTGACGGTAAACCGGGGTTGTAGCAGTTTCTCATAAGCCAGGATCACCAGCGGGGTAAGCGCCATGCTCACAGCCACTACCGCCGTCATAACGCTGGTGGTTTGCGCCGGCAGGATGCCCGTTTGCCGGGTAAACGACAACAGTACAAAAGCAAACTCCCCTACCTGCGAAAGGCTGCTGGCAAACAACAGGTTCTGGTCTGTACTTAGCCGGAAGAGTTTTCCCAAACCAAACAGGATCAGGAATTTCACTACCATCAAGGCTACCACCAGCCCCACCATCAACAGGGGGCTGCTCATCAGCATCTCAAAATCAATGGAAGCGCCCACCGCTATAAAAAACAGGCCCAGCAACAGGCCTTTAAAAGGTTCTATATCGCTTTCCAGCTCATGCCGGTATTCGCTGTTGGCCAGCACCACCCCGCCCAGAAAAGCTCCGAGCGCAGGGCTGAGGCCTACTACCGTCATCAGTACGGAAATACCTACCACCAGTAGCAGCGCAAAAGTGGTGAACAGCTCCCGCACACGGGTACGCGCTATTACCCGCATCAGCGGGCGTACCAGGTAACGGCCCGCCAGTATGATCAGGACCACCGCGCCAAACACCATTAGGGTTTGCGCCCATCCGGGCAATTCCTCGCGCAGTGTGTGCCCGCCATTACCGGTGACGGCGCCGGCAGGGGCCAGCAGGGGAAAAATGGCCAGCATCGGTATCACGGCTATATCCTGGAACAGCAGCACGGAAAATGCGCTTTGTCCGGCGGCACAGGCCATCAGTCCTTTTTCTTTCAGGGTCTGCAGCACAATAGCGGTAGAGGAGAGCGATAAGGTCATGCCCAGCGCCAGCGCCGCCTGCCAGGGCTGGCCCGCCCACCAGGCAATCGCGGCGATCGCTACCGTGCTTACCAGCACCTGCAGCCCGCCCATGCCAACAATAGGAGCGCGCATTTTCCATAACAGCGTAGGCTCCAGCTCTATACCTATCAGGAACAGCATCATTACCACGCCGAACTCCGCAAAATGCATGATGTCCTGGCCCTCTGAGCCAATGAATCCCATTACATAAGGACCAATGAAGATGCCAGCCAGCAGGTACCCCAGTACCGCTCCCAGGCCCAGCTTTTTGGCCACCGGCACACACACCACCGCGGCGGCCAGGTAGATCATTGCCGTAAAGAAAAAGGAATGTTCATTCATGCTTTTCAGTTTAAAGTCAGCAATTGGAGGCTAAGATCAGCAAATAGCGCGTAATGTCAGTAATAGCATGCGTAAGCGGTCAAACCGGCCGCATAATTTAATCAGCTTTACCCAGATCATGCAGGTCATTCAGATACACAGCCTGGGCAATCATTTCCGGGGTGTACCGGTCATCCCGCAGCCCTTCCAGTATCGATCCAAAGTGCTCACAGAAGAATGGCACCTCTTCCCGCCGCATACGGTGCGTGCCATGTATAACAAAAGGCGGCAGAAAAGTCATATTGCACAGGCGGGCCGTTTGTTTAAACGGCACCAGGAACTCCGCCAGCGTATGGCCATGGTGCCCGCCCGGCAGATAAGCGTCTTTGCCGGAGCCGGTGCTGAGCACATTACCCGTCCACTTGCCGCTAAGGGCTTTGCCCGTGTGCCCATAGGCCCAGCCATGCTCCAGTACCAGGTCCTGCCACTGCTTGATGATAGCCGGCGGACTGTACCAGTACAAAGGATACTGGAAAAAAATGATATCATGCTGTGTTAACAGCGCCTGCTCCCGGTCTACATCTATATTCATGTCAGGATAGATCTCGTACAGATCATGCACCGTAATACCCGGTATCCCCTTGATGATATTGATCAGCGTAACATGTACGCGCGACTTCTCCAATGCCGGGTGCGCAAACAGGATCAGTATTTTGGCCATAAGTTTAATATGCAGATGTGCGGATGTGTAAATGTGCAGATGCCTGCAGATTCACCCCCACCATCATTTTATATGTTAATTCGTTGATCAATAGTAATAAATTTTTCCTAGAGGTTCACCCATCCTCCCATCCTCCCATTTCCCCATCTGCAAATCTGCACATTTGCACATTAATCCGAGTATTCCTGCAACAGCTGCCTGTACCTGTTCAATATCCCTGATTTAGACACAAAGCCCAGCAGCTGGCGCTGCGCTACCACCGGCAGGTTCCAGGAATGGGTTTCATCCAGTTTCCGCATTACAACCGCCACACTATCCTCCGGGTGAATAATGACTGGCGGCGCTTTCATGAGCACCATTACATGTACGGTGTCATATAGTTCGGGGTTAAACATAATGGGCCGTATATCTTCCAGGGTAATGATCCCCTCCAGTTGTTGGTCCTGGTTCACCACGGCCACCATATTACGCCGCCCTTGTTTGATCAGTTCTACCAGCTGTCGCAGGGTGGCGTTGATATTGATCTGCGGTATATCAGTTTCCATCACCTCTTCTATTTTCAGGATAGAAAGGATGTTCCGGTCGTGCTCGCGGGTAAAGATCTTGCCGGCTTCCGCCATCTCCTTCAGATCCGGCGATATGGGAGAGAACCATTTGGCCATCAGGAAAGAGATAGTGGATACGATCATCAGCGGAATAAACAGATCGTATCCGGAGCTGGATTCCGCTATCAGGAAGATAGCCGTCAGCGGCGCATATAGTACGCCCGCCATCACGCCTGCCATGCCCACTATTACCAGGTTCACCATAGGTACATCCGTCAGGCCCAGCTGGGTGCACAGCATCGCGAAAAAATACCCCAGGAAACCGCCTGCAACCAACGAAGGCGCAAAATTCCCCCCGTTTCCGCCGCCATGGATGGTAAAGGAGGTGGCATACACTTTTAGCAGGCATACGCAGCCGGTAAATACCAGTATGATCCAGCTCTGCGCCGGGAGGTACCGTAAAAAACTATGTTGTATAATATCATTGGCATTACCGCTCACCAGTAGTTTTACAGACTGGTAACCTTCGCCAAACAGCGGCGGCATGGCTACGCACAGCAGGGATACGATGGCCCCGCCCAGCATCGCCTTCTGCAGTTTGGTCCAGTGCAGGTGGTGAAAAAGATGCTCTATCCGCTGATAGATCATCACATAATAACGGGCATAGATGCCGCAAAGAAGTCCCAGGATAATGTAGTAAGGTATATTATGGTAGTTAAAAGGCACGCGCGACTCAAAATGGAACAGCGCCTCCTCCTGCAGGATCATTTTGGAAAGCAGGCTGCCGCAAACAGCCGCCAGTATCAGCGGAATAAAATCGGAGAAAACCACTCCTGTCAGCAGGATCTCAAAGGCAAACATCATTCCCGCAATGGGGGCATTAAAGGCAGCGGCAATACCGGAAGTGGCGCCGGCGGCCAGCAGCAGCGTTCTTTCCTTATAACCCAGCCGGTAATTGCTGGCATAATTGGAACCAATGGCCGATCCTGTCACCGCAATCGGGCTTTCCAACCCTGCGGAGCCGCCCAGCCCCACGGTAATGGCGCTCTGTATGATCTGCGAAAACATCTTAACAGGAGCAACCTGACTGCTATGCTGCGCTATTTCGTACAGGATGGCGGGTATCCCCTTACGGCTCTCGCCTTTAAAGAACCAGATCACCACCAGCGTGGTCATGACAATACCCAGGAAAGGAAAAAGTACATAAAAGATCACCTGTGCGCTGAAGTGCACCTTATAAGTGATCACATAGTGAATATAATGCACCAGTAATTTCAGCACCACACCGGCAAATCCAGCTGCCAATCCAACCAGCACGCCGGAGAGCATCAGGAACTGGGTACGGTTTAGTTTGTTATGCAGCCAGTGAATAATGATCTCGTAACTACGCGCTTTCTTCAGACTATACTGCTCAAAATCCTGTTTAAACCGGAAAAAGCTGTGGAATTTCCGGAGACGGTTAAATCGGCTCATGTTGCAAATATAACCCTGCAGATTTAAAACGGGGTGAAAGGGGCCCGATCAGGATGTATCTATCATGGCGTATCTGATCAGTACGTATTTCATGGATAGACTTTTACAGCTCTATCAGTGCATATACTTTGTCATTCATATACGGGCCGCCAGGATGCCGCGCCGTATAATCCAGATTGATCCAGTAGCTGCCCTTCATCTCATGGTAATAGATCTCCCGCACTACCGGTCTGGGGAACAGGGTGATGATCGCCTGTTTCATGGCTTCAAAATCAGCCTTATCGCCGCAAAACAGTTCCGGATAAGCATGCCCCTGCACCAGTACGATACGGCAGCGGGCCCCAATGGACTGCAGACAGGACACCATCAGGATGGAATGATCATCACAATCACCCCCCAGGCCATTCATAATGGTTTCCCGGGCCGTGGCAAAGTATTCATCGCGCCGGGCGTCCTGCACATACTTAAAATGGGTATTAATATAGTGGAAGAGGGAAAGGAAGCGCACCGTTTTCCCATATTTCGGGAAGTACTCATCAAAATTCTCCAGGGAGTGCAGCACAGAAAAGTTGCGCACTACAGAGTCCTGGTAATTGATCTTATCGCGGATGCCCCGTACCGTTTTATCACGATAGGTTTCCACGCGCCGTGGGTACAGGCTCAGGATATCCAGCTGTTTGCTGTCTTTGGCGCCCCAGTTACCCTGCACCATACCTTTGTAGTCATTAAGCACATTGTAAAAGCTGTACCGGCCCGCAAAATAGTTAAAGGCCAATATACCGCACACCAGCACAAACACCGGTATGATCAGGGGTTTAAATATCCACAGCACCAGCCGCGTAAACAGGAAGGAGGCCACAATGGCCACCATCATATCCAGATGCCAGCCCCCGGCCACGATCTGGGGTATATACCGGTTCAGATAGGGCGCCAGCGGCAGCACAGTAAGCACGCTCAATAAATTGAGCAGGAACTGCTGGAAGCTGCTGTATTTACTTTCGTCAATCGCCATGCTAATAATAATATTTCTCCAACCCGCCGTACCGGTTTAAGAAGACCAAATAACAAATATATTTTAAAATACGGATTTTATCCTAGAGATAAGCCATCCGGCTTAGGGAGAGGTAAAGGAGAAGTTTTATTTTAGAATCAGAGTAATGGACAGTTATAGATATAGGTTGATACTTAACGGTTGATCGTTAATAGTTGGTGGTTAATGGTCGATACTTGATACTTAATACTTAATGGTCAACAGCTAATAGTTAATAGTCGAAGGTTGATGTTGGGCGTTTGGTGATTAATGTTGGTGTGTGTTTGATGGTTGGGATTAGGCTGTGGAGCGCGGTGGGTGGAGTATTGCGAGTGGGGGATGGAATAGGCTATGCCGGCAGGGTTCCTCTGTGGGGCTGCGCCTGCCGCGGGTTGTTCGTTTTGCAGTTTGGCTGCAAGAGCCGCGCCAGCCAAGGCCCCACCCCGGAACCTGCCGGCAACGCAGATTGCATGTCGTGCGGGAGGGGGAGCGGGTTAGGTTGCTCTCCATCAATATGTTAATGTGGTTGCTTGTTAGCACATGGATACACTCCCAGGAATTAATCCACAGCGGGTGAAACAAAAAAATCACCACAACCGCGCCGCCTGCTTAAACGACGTACTTTTCTGTATCAACTCCACCTGCTGTTGCGCCTGAAATAACTGCTTATCCATCTGCAACTGCCTGTATATCTTACTAAGTAATGAAAAATTCATCAGCGCCAGCAATTTCAGATCCTGCTTCTGCGTAGTCTCCATCGCCGCCTCCGCCGCACGGATCGCTTTATTATACTCTTGCCCGTTATAATACACATTCGCCAGGATGATCTTCTGCAACGCCTCCAAATGCCTCACACTATACAGCTCCGCCGCATTCTTCCGCAGCACCTGGTCCACATGCCGGCATATCTTCTCCGCCGTTTGATGATTACCCATATTCAATTGGGCATACGCCTGCCAGCAAAGCAGCGTTTGCCGCAAGCTATCAGATTTCCTGTATTGTAAAGATGGATAATTCTCAAACAGCCGTTTACTGAAGTTAAAAAGATGCGCATGGTCCTCCAGCAAGATAAAAACCAGCCCCATATTACGGTATACAATCTCCTGGGATACGGAGAACGGCCTTTGCGGACTGCCGCTCCAATAACGGGTGTAATTATAAATCTTCTCCTTGATCCCCGCATTCAAAATACCAAATTTAAGGTACTCATAAATGAACAGATAAATTTCATACGGGGTGATCCATAGCCCTTCATCCAGTGGATCTTTGCTACAGATCTTTTTAATATTATTCAGCTCCAGCTCGCACTGCTCCGCATCCAGCTGCATCAGCGACAGCTGAAAAAGGATACTGCGCACTTTCAGCTTATCCTCCTGCACATCCGCCAGGGGCAACAACGCAAGTAACACCTTCCGTTTGCCAAATTGCATAAAATCTTCGCTGATAAAATCGCTCAGCGGATGTTTCTTAAAATACCCCTGCGGGAAAATGGTCTTCAGTTCCACCAGCCGGTCGCCTTCATGTTGATAATGCAGCACCAGGTACTCCAATAGTACAGATTTTTCCACGTTGGTCAGCGGCAGATAGAACATTTTATGGATAGCTTCCTGCTGATCATGGCTGATAGCATAACGCAGCAGCCATTTAAACACGCTGGCGCGGTAAGAGGAGGGGGGCAGGTGTTGCAGCACCCGCTGCAGCATCGTTTCACTAATTACCTGTCCGCCTTCCTGTATAAAATACATGGCCGTAAAATATTCCAGCAGAAAATTATGCGCAAAACGCACTTTCACATGGAACATGATCTCCTGGCTCAGGTTCTCTTCTACCAGTATATTATCCGCCAGCAGCTCTTTATACGCCGGAAAATGATCCGGGTTTTGGTTGAGCAGCAGCAGTTTATCGGTATATTGTCCGCCCCGTCCGTAATCCAGCAGTTGCAGCAGCTGCTCAATGATCTTAATTTTAAACGAATTACTCTGCGAGCTGAACACCCGCTGATGAATAAATTTCGAAACGATCTCAAACAGGCTTAAATGCTCATCGGTAAAGGATTGTTCCGGTCCGGCATTCAGCTGACAAAACAACTGCAGATAATACGGATACCGCAACTTCTGCAGGAAGTGCTCGCTGAAGGTACGCACCGTTGCCGGGTCAAACTGGTGATTATACAGGATGGATTTTACCTCCTGTTCCGTGAGCAGGGGCAGGTTGATGTTCGTCTCCTCGTCCATCTCTGCGCCCAGGTACCAGTAGCGCCGGAAGGCCGGGTACTGTACGGAGTGCTGAAAGATCTCTGACCAGGTGCTGCTGCGGATGGAAAGGATCACTTTCACCCAGGGGAACAGGTCATTGGAATAAACAAAATCCTCCAGCTTGGTATACATCAGGCGCAGCTTATCGCCTGCTACGGCAATTTCGTCAAACCCGTCGATGATCAGCACCAGGCGGCCGCCCTTTTTATCAAAATGACTCGCAAAATATTCCCGGAAGTTTTCGCCGCTACCCAGGTTCAGCTGGTTATCCAGCCAGGAGGAGAGCGAGAACCCTTTCAACAGCAGGCTGCCTGCCGCATGTGCGTGTATGAACCAGCAGATATCCTGTTTATAACGGGCTTCCTTGCCAAACCAAAAGTATTCCGCTACATGCACCAACGTTACGGACTTACCCCAGCCGGGCGGCGCTATTAATGCCGTAGCGGCATAATCGCTTTCCAGGAAGCGCTCAATATGCGAGGTGCAATATTGCCGCGGAACCGTGTATACGTAGGGGATGCCGGAACGGTTCTTCAGCGTCACCATGGTGTAATGGGAAACCGCGTCCGCCTTGTTCTTCATGTCGGCCCATTTACTGTTATCAACGGTCAGGTCGCCGCTGAGTTGTTTGTAATGATGACTCTGGAAATCTTCCCAGTCCTTATAATTGCAGTATTGCGATAAGGTATTAAGTGTATACCGGGAAAAGCTATGTTGGGCCACAGCAAATCCGAACACTCTTTTGAGGGTTGTTTCGCTCACCAGTTTCGTGGTGGCGTCCAGGATGGATTGGGAGAGATATTTACAATCTCCCGGTAACATTACTTCTACGCCAAATCTTCGCAGTACTTCCTGCTGTAGCGTTATGATAAAATCATAGGACAGATCTATCATAGGGGGCACGGAATGGATTTTAGGTTATGACTCTCAGGTTTCAAGTATAATTACGTATATACTCTGTATTTAGATTTTTGATTTTTTTAAATTGGACAGAAAGTAGTAGCTATAGCGGCTGAGACGCATATTTAATTAAATATATGTTAGTGTATGCGTAGGTGTTTTCAGGGAAACAATTAACGGTTAGATCTTTATATGCTGATGGCAGATCTTACTGCAAAATGCGTGCTCTTCTCCAGTATACACCGGTGTTCGGCACTGCCGTAAAATGACGTTCTGTACGCTGATACAAATCCCTGCGGTATAATTTCATTCCACTTTTTTGCTACATTAATTTATTATTAACAGATCGATTTATTCCTGTAAGGAATATACATATAACACAATTTTTATTCCTGAAAGGAATATATACGTCGCGCACCTGTTTATTCCCGCAAAGAATAAAATTCCGTTCAAAGGTCACCGGTGCGCTTGTAATGTCATATTCAGCCGCATCGCTTCAGGTTGTTCTCCATAAGCCATCCATATGCCACTTATATGACACCCGTGTGCAACCCGTATATTCTCCCTTAAACCGGGCATTTCAGCAGGGTTCACCTATCCAAGTCACCCACCATGGCTACCTCCCGGCGCCATAGATAAAAAAATGCAGCATTTTCGCGGGTAACACGGCAGCATATGCGCACCACTTATTTTAGTGGCGATGCTAACGATTGCGGGCCATCAATTAACTGGCGCTACGGATATTACAGTGATACTTACTGCGGTTATCTGCATGCATTTATTAAGAATGAACATCCACAGCCTGCTCAAATAAGTGATACCTGAACCATCTGATGTAAATACCTGCGCCGCCTGGATAAGTGGCAACCGGTCACACAAGAACCCCTTTATTATAATGAACAAAATGAACAGAAATGAATATCCTGAATACGCTGAATGTATTCATTCCGCTGAATGAAATGAATTTCCCAATTATTCCTCAGCGGAGTACATTCGTACCTGTTACATCTAACATTCCTTTAACAGATTGTAGAAAAATTAATACCTGTTCGTCAGACTTCCCACAGTATTACGAGCGCCCTAAAGTCCATAGCCCTTGCCAGAGTTTAGATTCATAGTATGACTATGTAAAAACCGTAACGCATTATATTAACCAATTATTTGCTATGCATCTAAAAGCTACTCTTCGAAGTTCTTTAAGAGCTGTTATCCCTGCTGTCATTTATTTCGTCGGGTTGCTGGCGCTGCCGCAGGCAGCGGTTATGGCTACAGCCCCCGTTGCAAAGACAGCCACTGCCACCGGCCTTCAGCCATGGCAGCAGGATTACCAGAAAGAGCACCCCTATGCTCCCTTTACAAAAACATTACCCCTTATGGGAATAGGCGGCGCGCCAGGCCCCCTATGGACATTTGCTACCACGCAAAGCCCGCAGATAAACGGGCTGTTATGCGTGGGCTGTTTTATAGAAACAGCGCCACTGGCAGCAGATGGCGATACCACTACTTCCTCCCGGCTCGTACTCACCCTTGGACTCGCCAGTTCAATGGGTCAACGCCTTAACTTCCCCGGCGATTACCTTGCAGGCGATTATGTAGCCATCGACCTCGAAGTGCCCAACCAGGCACTATCCGCAGAATTGTTAGGCGGTATTAATATAGTAAGCTACAATAACGGTACTTCTAATAATGATGCAACTTTCCTCAACGGCGCCCTGGTAAACACACAGCTGCTGGGCCTGGGTACCGGTAATACGCCCAAGTTCCGCGCCGTGGTGCAGATGCAGCATAACTTCAACGCAATACAGATCAATATCTCTGCTGCACTGGCTGCCCTTGGCTCGCTGCGTGTATATGAAGCAGCGGCCGTTGTACCCGTTATTGCCAACCCGGATACCACCGTTATCGTATCCGGCCAGACCGCTTCCCTGGGCGCTTCCCTCCGCCTGCCCAATGCCACTTTTAAATGGTATACACAACCCAGCGGCGGTACTGCCGTATTAACCGGCGCTAATGTTACCACTCCGCCCATATCCGATGTTACTACCTACTATATAGAGGCTACCACGCCGGATAACCTCAGCAGTTATGTGCGTACGCCCGTTACTGTCCGGGTATCCGGCGCGCCTGGCCCCATCTGGAGTTATGGCGATGATCAGATCAGTCCGCGCACCGGCGGACTGGCATGCGCATTATGTAGTGTCAATAATCCTGGTCTGGCAGTAGATGGAGATACCACTACCGCATCCGGGTTCTCCCTGCCGATAGGCGTGCTGGGCTCCGTGGGCCAGCTGGTGAAATTCCCCGGCGAATACTATCCTGGTGATAGCATCGTGCTGTTCATGGAAACGGCGGATAACCTGCTCACCGGTCAGCTGTTGCCCGGCATAACGGTAGAGACCTATCACAACGCCATCCTTGGCCCCGCCATTGAAAATAATGATGAGGTAAGACTGGATGCCTCCGTGGTAAGATTGGAACTGCTGGGCCTTAACGTAGGCAATAACCGCAAATTCAAAGTCACCATTCCTGTAACAGATACTTTCGATGCGGTACAGATAAACCTGGCGCCCGCGGTATCCCTCTCGCTGGCGGAACCGCTTAAACTGTATGAGGCCGTTGCCATGGTACCGGTTACGGTAAACCCTTCACCGGCTACCGTTAACTATGGTAAACAGGCTACGCTGACGCCCGATATACGTATTCCGGGCGCTACCTTCAACTGGTATACTTCGCCCACCGGCGGTGCGCCATTTGCGAATGGCGTGTTAACTACGCCCCCGCTTACACGTAACGCTACTTATTATGTGGAAGGGGTGGACCCCTCCGGGAAAACCAGCTTCCAGCGTACCGCCGTACAGGTGACCGTCGCTGGCGGTACCGGGCCGCTCTGGACCTATGGGATAGAACAGCAAGGTCCACGTTTCGGCGGGGTGGCCTGCGCGCTCTGTAGCGTAAATGATGCGGCATTAGCAGCAGATGGCGATACAACTACCTGCTCCCTCCTGAGCATGCCCCTGGGCGTAGCCAGTTCTGTGGGACAGTATATCCGCTTCCCGGCGGAATATCAGCCTGGTGACAGCGTTGTGTTGTTCATGGCTACCAGCGCCAACCTGCTGGCAAATACATCATTGCTCAGCGGCATCCGGGTACAGACATTCCTGGGTAATGCGCCCAATAACGATGCAGTTACCCTGGACAACTCACTCATCAATCTTCAGCTATTAGGGACCTCTGACGGGTTGAATCATTTCCGTATCTCTTTCCCTGCCAGCCATACTTTTGACGGTACTCAGGTGGACCTGATCTCAGTCGTAGGCCTGGCAGATGGATTATACTTATGCGAGGCTACCGCCATGATGCCGGTACAGGTAACCAGGATCACGCCTGCTTCAGATACCGTGGATGCCGGACAGACCGCCCGCTTTGGCGCCAGCATTCCGCGCATACCGGATGCAACCTTCAGCTGGTATGAAACACCCACCGGCGGTGCTCCCGTATTTACCGGTAATGAGTTTACCACGCCGCCGCTCATCGGCAATAAAACCTATTATGTAGAAGCCTTTTCTCCGGGTGATGGGCTTCACAGCCTTATCCGTACCGCGGTGCCCATAATTGTAAGGCCATTGAATACGCTTACCTGCGGCGCTGCTACTACGCAGTCCTCCGGCACCAGCGGTGTGGCTTGTTTGGGTTGTGCCGTCCTTAATGGCCCTAACGCAGTGGATAGCGATGTGAACACCGCTTCGGAAATGCGCGTGGGCATAGGCTTACTGGGCGGTGTGTTCCAGGGCATTGGCTTCCCCGCGTTGAGCGGCGCGGCAGATTCGCTGCGCATTGGCGTGGGTGCCACCACTGGTTTGCTGGATGCTGGCCTGCTGGCCGGCCTTACATTTACGCTATATAATGGCGCCACACAGGTGCAGGAGTATAATAATGCCGCTTTGCTTGATCTCCGTCTGCTGGATGATAGTATACATTCAGAGCTGGTATTTGCTCCGGGCGTGGCATTTGACAGTGTGCATATAGGTTATAACGCATTACTGGCCGCCATTTCTTCCTTTAATATCTTCTATGCAAAAGTTACTCCACCTAACGCTGGCGTACAGGATAGCCTGGTAAGGGCCTGCCCGGGTGGTGGCGTTACCCTTACAGCTACTACGCCTGCCGGCGCTACTTTCCGCTGGTTTAAAGAGTATTCCGGCGGTACCGCATTGCAAACCGGCGCCAGCTTCAGCCCTGGTAATATCACCACAGATACCGTGTTCTATGTAGAAGCCGTATCCACCGGTGTAAATGGCTGCGGCAGCAATACCCGCACTCCTGTATTTGTTAAGCTGGGCCTCCCGGCTGTAGTAGTAGACCCTACGCACATCACCATAGATCGCGGACAGACGGCTACTTTCAACGTAGTAGACCCCAATGCGGCATATGCTTACCGCTGGTTCCGTGTTGATAGTGGTGGCACAGCAGTAGATACCGGCGCGCAGTTCATTACGCCTGCGCTAGATACCAATACAGTATATTATGTACAGGCGGATTCCAGCACCTGCTCCAGCAGGCGCACCCCTGTATATGTGACCATCTCCACCAGGCCTTTACCGCCGGTGATCATACCGGATACGGCATTTGTAAGCCCGGGCCAGTCAGCTACTTTCCGTATCGCCAATCCTGATCCGGCGCTTAGCTATCGCTGGTATAATGTGGATTCCGGTGGTACCATCCTGGCTACGGATACTATGTACATTACGCCGGGCATTACCGCCAACGGCCGCGTGTATGCTGAGGCGGTAGATGCATCCGGACAGGCCAGCAGGCGCGATTCTGCCCTGGCTATGTTGGTGAATGGGCCAAATGGTCCGCTGCCCTGTACATATGCCAATGCACAGGAAAGCCCCGTATATGCAGGCCCCTTGAATATATGCCTGCTCTGCGGCGTTACTGAACCTGGCAGCGCAATAGATGCAGATCTCAATACGTCTACGAAGATCCGTTCCAATATAGGCATCGGCTACATCGGACAAATGCTGCACTTCCAGCAGCCTGGTGTTGCCGGCGATAGCCTGCGCTTTATATTGGGGCTGCCCACCGGCCTGGCCGATGCGCAGCTGCTGGGTGGCGTAAGGGTACAGGCCTACAACAGCGGCAACCCCGTTGGAAATCCGGTGTTCTTGAATGGTGGTGGGCTGGCGAACCTTGCGCTGATCAACGGTAATAAATTCCAGGCCACCATACCGGTTACGGCTACTTATGATGCGGTGCTGGTAAGCCTGGGTGGTGTATTAACTGCCCTCTCC
This sequence comes from Chitinophaga agrisoli, assembly GCF_008386695.1. Classification (GTDB taxonomy): domain Bacteria; phylum Bacteroidota; class Bacteroidia; order Chitinophagales; family Chitinophagaceae; genus Chitinophaga; species Chitinophaga agrisoli. The sequence continues at coordinate 515,896 of NZ_VUOC01000001.1, read as the reverse complement.
ACCCTGGAAGTATACAATGCAGAACAGATCATCCTGCCCGCCAAACCGGATGCCGATTCTGATTCCCTGATCGTATGCCTGGGCAGCAGCGCCCGCATCGTGGCAAGGGATACGGCCGGCATCATCGTGAAATGGTATGCATCCACCAATGCCACAACGGCATTATTCACCGGTGGCATCTTCAATACGCCAGCCCTCGACCAGGCCAGCACTACCTATTACATTGAATCCGGCCGCAACGGTTGCGCTAACCCGCAGCGGGTGCCGGTTACCGTAAAAGCAGTAGCCGCTCCGGCTACGCCGCAGCTAACCGCTGCCAGCGTAACCGTCTGCGTGGGTAACACAGCTACCCTGTCTGTATTGAACCCGCAGGTAGGCAGCATCTACAAATGGTACGATGCCCCTACCGGTGGTAACCTCGTAGATTCCGGCGCGGTGCTCAGCATTATTCCGCCATCAACCGGTGTGGATACTGTTATGTACTATGTAGCGGCCTCCGTAGGCAGCTGCTCCAGCAGCAGCCGCGGCGCAGGTACCGTATATGTAGGTACCCGTTGCGGCGTAGGTCCGGGTGCGGATACTACTACCCTTACCCTTTGCGCCGGCGCCAGCACCACCCTTACCGTGGATAGCGTGGAAGCAGGAGCAACCTACCGTTGGTACAATCTCGCCAATGATAGCCTGGTGGCTACCGGCAACAGTTATACTACGCCTGCCCTGAATGCAAATGCCAGCTACCGGCTTACAGGCGCATTCCCGGGCAATATCCTGGATACCCTCCGTATTTATGAGATCACGGTGGCCAGCAGCCTGGCAGTGCCTACCCTCGTGGCGCCGGAGATCGTTACCACCACGGGCAGCTCCGCTACATTTATGGTGGCCAACCCGCAGGGTAATGTAATGTACAGATGGTATACCGCCCCTACCGGTGGTACGCCGGTAGATACCGGTACCTCATTTACCACGCCGCCGCTAAACGGCGATAGCGCCAAATACTATGTGGAGGCGATCACCGGCTCCTGCTCCAGCCCTGCCCGCGCAGTGGCTACAGTAAGGCTCAGCGATGGCGATGGCGGCGTGCCTTGTTACGCAGCTAACACCACACAAAGCCCGGTGTATACGGCGCCTATCAGCATTTGCCTGCTGTGTGGGGTAACCGATGCCAATAATGCGGTAGATGGCGATACCACTACCTCATCTAAAGTAAGGTCTAACATAGGCATCGGGTATATAGGCCAGGTGCTCAACTTCCAGCAGCCCGGCAAAGCAGGGGATAGCATCCGCCTGGTACTGGCGCTGCCTGGCGGCCTGGCAGATGCCCAACTTCTGGGTGGAATAAGGGTGCAGACCTATAACAACGGCAGCCCGGCTGGCAACCCTGTATTCCTCAATGGAGGATTGGGCCTGCTGAATCTTGAGCTGCTCAGCGGTAATAAATTCATTGCTACCATCGCAGCGCCGGCAGACTATAATGCGGTATACGTAAGCATCGGCGGTGTACTGACCGCGCTGACTACGCTGGAGGTATTTGCAGCAGAACAACATGTAGTGCCTGCCAAGCCTTCAGCAGACACAGATTCCCTGACCGTTTGCCTGGGCTCTTCTGCCCGGCTGGTAGCCAGGGATACTGCCGGCATTACGGTGAAATGGTATGCAACTGCCACCGGCGGCACAGCCCTCTTCACCGGCGGTATATTCAATACCCCGCCCATCGTACAGTCACCCACTATTTTCTATATAGAATCCAGCCGCAACGGTTGTGCTAACCCGGTACGTATACCGGTTACCGTAACAGGTACTACCTGCAATGGTAACGTAGATACTACCAGGATCACTATCTGCAGAGGTACCAGCACCACGCTGTCTGCAAATATTAATGAGGTAGGCTTCGCGCCACACTACTGGTACAATCTTGCTGATAATAGTCTGGTGGCTTCCGCTCCGTCCTACGCCACACCGGTATTGAACAGCAACGCTGCTTACCGCCTGGAAGGCACAGTAGGCGCCGGCCTGCGTGATACGCTGCGGATTTTTATCATCACCGTGGTAGATCCGCCGGTAGTACCGGTACTGGCCAGCAATGCTGTGATTAGCTGCGGTGGCCCGGCTACCTTATCCGTACTTAACCCGCTACCGGGTGTAACCTACAACTGGTACAATACCGCCACTGGTGGTACCATCATCAACACAGGCGCTACCTTTACGGTAACGCCGCCCACTGGCGCAGATAGCGCCCGCTATTATGTAGAGGCGACCGTTGGCAGTTGCGCCAGCAGCAGCCGCGGTAGCGGTGTCGTAAGGGTGATCAGTAACCTGCAGCCACCAACATTTACCATCAACGATCAGAGCACCAGCCTGGGTGGCACGGTTACCTTTACAGTGGCTAACCCGCAGGCAGGCATTACCTACACCTGGTACAATACGCCTACCGGCGGTACGCCGCTGGCAATAGGTACCAGCTTTACCACTCCGCCGCTGGCTGGCGATAGCGCCAAGTATTATGTAGAGGCCAGCGCTGGCCCTTGTACCAGCCCAACCCGCGCGGTAGTGACCGTAAGGAATAACGGCAACGGCGGTAACGAAGGCGATACGACCGTTATCACCATCTGCGCCGGCAGCGATATCATGCTCAATGCAGTGAACCCCGTAAACGGTGTTACTTATCGCTGGTATAACGCTGCTAACAATAGCCTGGTATTTACCGGTACCAGCTTTACAACGCCGGTATTGAACGCAAATGTTACCTACAAGGTAGAAGCTACCCTGCCAGGTGGCGCTAAGAATATCAACCAGGTGTTCCAGGTGATAGTATCCAACAATACTACGCCGCCAACGGTAGTTGCTTCCATCGTGAAGGTCTGCAACGGCCAGGATGCTACTCTTATAGTACAGAATCCGCTGCCGGGATACACCTATCAGTGGTTTGATGCAGCTACAGGCGGCAGCCTGGTATTCACCGGCCCTGTATTCACTGTAGCCAGTGTAAATGGTAACCGTGATTACTACGTGCAGTCCGTGCTTAATAATAAGTGCGCCAGTGCTACCCGCACCAAGGTGAGCATACAGGCCGGCAATACGCCTGCAGCGCCCACAGTGGTATCTAACAACGTGATCACCTGCATAGGCAGTACTGCCACCTTTAATATCCAGAATCCTGATCCGGCAGTGACCTACCGCTGGTATAACCAACCGAATGGTGGTTCCCTGCTGGCTATAGGCACTGCATATACCACCGCCGGCCTGACCGCTACCACTACCTTCTATGTGGAAGCTGCCTTTAACGCAGGCTGTGTAAGCACAGCACGTACCGGTGTTACCGCCACGGTGGTAAGCACCATCGATGCGCCGCTGGCAAATGGAGCCGTGATCTGCTCCGGTCAGTCCGCTGTATTAACAGTCAGGAACCCGGTTACCGGCATGCTCTATCGCTGGTATAGCACATCTGCAGGCGGTACACCGCTGTTCACAGGTGCATCCTATACTACGCCTGCACGCACATCTAACGCCACTTACTATGTAGATGCTGCCAGCTCCGGTGGTTGTATCAGCATCAGCCGCACGCCGGTGAATGTGACCGTCAACCCGGTACCGGATGTGCCGGCCGTGGCCAGCGCCACCGTAAGCATATGCCCGGGCCAGACAGCTACCCTGCAGGTACTTAATCCCAACGCGGCACTCACCTACCGCTGGTATGATACGCCTGCGGGTGGTACTGCCGTGACAACAGGCGCTACCCTTAACACCGGACCATTAACAGCTAACCAGCAATACTATGTAGAGGCTGTGAACGGCAACAGCTGCGCCAGCAACCAACGTACCGCTGTAAGCGTAACCGTAGGCGCGCCGGATGCTAATGACATAGCCGTAGACATACCGGATCCGGAATGCCCGGGTACCACCGTAACGCTCACGGCCTCCGCGCCATCCGTGCCGGGCGCCAGCTTCCGCTGGTATAATGCAGCCACCGGTGGTACGCTGCTCACTACAGGCAGCAGTTACACTACACCGCCCCTGGATAATACCACCACCTACTACGTGGAAGTATTTACAGACGGAGGCTGCGCCAGCACCTCCCGCAAGGCGGCCACTATAACGGTACTCGAACAGCTGGCTACACCGGTAGTGACCATCAGCGACTCTTCCGCTACCTCCGTTACCTTCCGCTGGAGCCCCATCACAGGCGCTACCCGCTACGAAGTAAGCACTAACAACGGCGCCAGCTTTGCGCCGCCCAGCTCCGGTGCTAACGGTACCACACATACAGTAGGCGGTTTAAGTCCTAACCAGCCAGTAACCCTGCAGGTACGGGCTGTAAACACCAACGTATGTCAGACAAGCGAGCTCTCTGCTGGTGTTACCGGCAAGACGTCTAACCCGGCCGGCGACCAGGTCTTCGTGCCCAACCTGTTCAGCCCCAATGGCGATGGCGCCAATGATGTGCTGAAAGTTTATGGCAATACCATCGCTTCCATGGAACTGCATATCTACAACGGATGGGGCCAGCAGGTATTCCAGTCCAAAGATCAGCAGCAGGGTTGGGATGGTACCATGAACGGCCGTCAGCAACCGGCAGGCGTATATGTGTACATCGTGAAGGCTACCCTGCAGAATGGCGCTGTGGTAACTAAGAAAGGCAACGTAACGATCATCCGCTAAACATAATAATGTCCCGTTCCGGTTCATGCCGGGACGGGAATCTTTAACCGGTAAAAAACATTCCTATGAGGAAAAATATAATTGTTCTGGTGTGTTGCTTATGCGCTTTGCTGCCCCGCGTGGTAAGGGCACAGGTTGATCCGCATTTCTCCCAATACTATGCTTATCCGCTATGGTTAAACCCTGCCCTCACCGGCGTACTGGATGGCGACTACCGCATCAGCGGTAACTATCGCAACCAGTGGACTAACTACGGCAAGGCATTCTCCACCACCGGCGTGTCATTCGATGCGGCTACCGAAAAAAACATCGGGGTAGGGGTGAATGTGCTGAACATGTCCGCAGGGGATGCAGGATACAATTACCTCAACGCCATGGCCAGCGTATCCTATAGCGGCGTAAAATTCGGCGCTACCGGTACCTCCCGGCTCGTATTTGGCTTACAGGCAGGAATCATCAACCGTAAGGTAGATCCTTCCAAGTTCCAGACAGGGGCCCAGTGGAGCCCTACCATCGGCTTCGACCCCAGCATCTTTAACGGCGAGAACCTGAATAATACTTCATCTACCGCCTTTGATGCTGCTGCCGGAGTAATGTTCTTCGACGGTAACCCCAACCATCGCTTAAATCCATTTGTAGGCGTATCTGCCGGCCATCTTACCCAGCCGGAAGATCCCTTTGTAGCCAATGACAACCGTAAATACCCGGTGCGCTACCTGGCGCATGGTGGTACCAAAATACAGGTAACAGAAGAGCTGAGCCTTACCCCCCATGGCTTATACATGCGCCAGGGGAACGCCTCAGAGAAAGTGCTGGGCGTATACGGCCAGTATACCGTAAATCCTGAGTTTGACCTGCTGGCAGGCGCTACCTACCGCTTTGACGATTCCATGATACCCTTTGCAGGGTTCCACTACAAGAACGTTGTACTGGGCCTCAGCTATGACGCCAATGTATCTAACCTGAGCCGCCTGGTGAACGGCAGCAACAGCTTTGAGCTGTCGCTTTCCTTTATCAGCCGCAAGAAAAGAGTGCTGACAGAAGAATACTTTATCTGCCCCAGGCTGTAATACCATCATTAAAACAAAAATCTTCAGATGAAACAATTTATACGCTGTTGGCTGATGATCACCCTTGCTGGGAGCTTTCACACTGCGCATGCGCAGTATGTATATGATTTCAGACGCACCGCTGATGTGTATTATAATGCAAAGGACTATTACTCCGCAGCACAGTATTACAGCAAGGCGCTGGGCACATTCCGGGTAAAACCCCAGGATATCCTGCCCTACGCGGTAAATACCGGTGGTGGCAGCGCCACTACTGAAAAAAGCAGCAAGATCAAGGACTATGAAACAGTGGTATACCGGCTGGCAGAATCCTACCGCCAATACCGCGACTTTGGCAATGCAGAGGTCTACTATGGGCAGGTGGCCGCCTTCAACAATCCTACTTTCCCCCTGGCCCGTTTCTGGTATGGCGTTAGCTTACGCGCTAATGGTAAATACCAGGAAGCGCTGGATCAGCTGAAACAATTTCAGAGCGATTATACCAAGGCAGATGAAATATCCACCCGCGTAGCATTGGAGATAGCCTGTTGCGAGTTTGCGCTGTCAGAAGCCAAACGTAACGCCCGCTATAGCATCAATAAAATAGGCGGTAATGTAAACAGTGGCGGCGCCAATTACGCCCCGGTTGTGATGGGCGGCAATACCCTGCTATTCACCTCCTCCCGCCCGGAAACCCCGCCAGGCGCGAATGAAAAAGACAAAGAAAAGAAAGAGAATCCCTACGTAAATGACCTGTTCGTGGCCAAAGGCCAGGGCTTCACCTTCGATAACAGCGAAAAGGTGAGCATCCCCGCCATCAAGGGTATGGACCAGGGAGCTGCCGCCGTTAGCCCGGATGGCAACACCATGTATCTCACCCGCTGGAATACGGAGAACGGTCAGAAGCACGCTGGCATCTATATGAGCATCCGCCAGGGCGGCGGTTGGTCAGAGCCTAAAACAGTAGGCACAAACGTGAATGTAGACGGCTTTAGCTCTATGCAGCCTTTTGTTACTGCTGATAATAAATACCTGTTCTTTTCCTCTAACCGCCCCGGAGGTATGGGTAAATATGATATCTGGTACAGCCCCCTGCAGAATGGTATGCCAGGGGCCGCCAAGAACATGGGTACCGGCATTAACTCAAGGGATGAGGAAGAAGCGCCCTACTACGATGCCCAGCATGGAGTGCTGATCTTTAGCTCAGATGGCCGCGTTGGCCTTGGCGGGCTGGATTTCTTCAGCAGCGAAGGCAGCATCGGCAACTGGTCCCCGCCTAAGAACATGGGGGTGCCACTCAACTCCTCCAAAGACGATATCTACTACACCCCCGTAGACAAGGAAAATCCGCTCCGCGGTGGCTACATCAGCTCTGACCGCGAATCCGTATGCTGTCTGGAACTCTTCAGCATTAAGAAGAACGCCAAAAGCGCCAGCGGCCAGATCCTCGATTGCGATGGCAATATGCCGCTGACCGGCGCTACCGTTACCCTGCTGGATACCGTACAACAAAAAGTACTGCAACAGGTAACCGTAAACGAAACCGGCCATTACAGCTTTGATGTAGAAATGCAACAGAACTATAAAGTGATGGCAGAGAAGGAAAACTATTTCTCTAAAGCGATCTACTTCAATACAGACGAGCTCACCAGCCTGGATTCCCTCATGAACCCATCTATCTGTCTCAAACGTTTTGAAGTAGGCAAACCCATCATCCTCAAGGATATTTATTACGATTACAACAAAGCCGTTTTAAGGCCACAGTCATTGATCGTATTGGATACGGTAGTGGCCATTATGCAGGATAATCCGAACATTATTATAGAAATGGGATCGCATACAGATAGCAAAGGCACGGATTCCTATAATATTAAGCTGTCGCAGGATAGGGCTCAGTCCTGTGTGGATTACCTGGCAAGCAAAGGTATTCCCACTTCGCGCATGGTAGCTAAGGGCTATGGGGAGGCAAGACCTATAGCGCCTAATACCCTGCCTAACGGCAAGGATAACCCTGATGGCAGACAGCTGAACCGGAGAACGGAGTTCAAGGTATTACGTATCCAGCCCCAATTACAGTAACCCCTGTTATACGAAGCTGGAACCATATCCTATAACCGGCACACCCTCAGAAAAGCGAAAGCTCCGGATCCGGGGCTTTCGTGTTTTCGTCACTCTTTACTATTAACTGTGGGTCTTCTAGCACCCTTACAAAACCACTTTCTTCGGCTATGCAATTACTCTTACCAAGCTACTTCTTCAGCTGTTCATCACTCTTGCCAGGCCACTTTCTTCAGCATACAGCCCAGATAATTACTGCGCCGCTTTAAATACATTTCCTACAGCAGTAACACTGTCCTGCTTTACGCTCACTTTTATAAAAGCGGTATAATTAACAGCACTGTCATAACGGAAGGAGATAGTATCATTGCCCACTTTGATCTCACGGACATTCTGTAACAATGTTTTCGTTACGGCATTACCTGTACCGGCCACACTGTCAACCTTAATAGTATCAGTAGCAGGGGCGGTAATACTGCCTTTGATAAGCCGTATCACCTGCTGTGTATTATTAACAGACTTGTTAAGCGTAACAACCAGGTTCACTGTGCTGTCATAGTTTTCAGAGAGTTTTACAGTACCTACTACAATATTACTATCCGCTCCACGTACGCCTTTCAGGCTGTATTCCTTACTGCGGAATTGCGGTACATTGTTGTCATCATCGTTGCAGGCTACAAAGCCAATACCCAATAGGGCAGCCGTCATCACTCCCAGTTTGAGAGTATGTTTTTTAAAAATAAGCATGGTTTCTGTTTTTATTCAGGTCTTAATTGGTAATTAGGTTTCTCTATCACCTGATCAATTGTGATGTTTTTGAATTATAGGTTCCTCAACGTTGATTGAATGTTAAACGGGCACTTTATCAAAAGGTTACACAGGCGGTAAAAAAACTTTAACAATAATTTCATGAGGACTGTTTTGTTATGATCTAACGTGGGTATATAGATAGCCATAATTTATCCGGTGGCGCCGCCAGCTATTGTAACGCTATGTGAACAACCCGGAGTTATTGTGAACAGCTCCGGAAGTATTAGGAAGACGATCCTTACAGGTATTAAGGAACTTCCGTATCAGGTAACTTCCTTCATGCAGCATGCCACGCTGTTCCCCATTCAGCATGCAGTCTGTTCCTCCACTCAGCATGCCAACCTGATTATCCTTGCTTATAGCAATAGCCCCGCTCCCTGGTGTACCCCTCACGTCATCAGCATATTATCGCAGCAGCCCATTATTTTATTACCTTTGCCCCTGTTTTACCAATAACCAGTAAACAACCAGCAAACTATGTCGCTCATTGTCGTAGGTTCTATGGCGTTCGATGAAATAGAAACGCCCTTTGGAAAGTCAGGAAAGATCATTGGCGGTTCCGCTACCTTTATTGCCTGGACGGCTGCCAATTTTGTACAGCCCATCAATCAGGTATCTGTAGTAGGCAGTGATTTCCCCCAGGCCGAACTGAATGCCCTGGCTGCCAAAGGTGTAGCCCTGGATGGCGTACAGATCAAAAAAGACCGCCCCTCTTTTTACTGGGCCGGTAAGTATCACATGGACATGAACACCCGGGATACCCTGGTGACAGAACTGAATGTACTGGGCGATTTTGAGCCGGTGATCCCGGATAGCTACCAGGGAAGCGAATTCCTGGTGCTGGGCAACCTCTCCCCGCAGGTACAGATCAGCGTGATCAACCAGTTAAAGGTACGCCCCAAGCTTATCGTGCTGGATACAATGAACTTCTGGATGGAAACCGCCCTGGATGACCTCAAGAAAGTATTGACAATGGTAGACGTGCTGATGGTGAACGATGGCGAAGCCCGTCAATTGAGCGGTGAATACTCCCTGGTAAAGGCTGCCCATAAGATCCTGTCCATGGGTCCCCGCTACCTGATCATCAAGAAAGGCGAGCATGGCGCCCTGCTGTTCCACGAGAACCACGTGTTCTTTGCCCCCGCCTTACCGCTGGAAGACGTATTCGATCCCACCGGTGCTGGTGATACCTTTGCCGGCGGCTTCATAGGTCACCTGGCTAAGACCAAGGACATTTCTTTTGAGAACATGAAAACAGCCATCATCGTTGGCTCCGCCATGGCGTCCTTCTGCGTGGAGAAATTTGGTACCGGCCGCCTGCGCGAGATCACCCAGGAAGACATCAGCGCCCGCCTGGAAGAATTCGTAGAGTTAGTGAATTTTGATATAGACCTGGTATAGTAGTTACCAGCTAAATAAAAAAGTGCTGATGAAGAAAGGCCAGCGTTCCCGCTCCTTTTTCATCAGCACTTAATATTTTGATCCTTTGGCCCTTCAGCCCTTTATTCCAGCTGTTGTATAGCTTCCGGCGCCACGTACCATCATCACTTAAACGCCCCATTCAGCACCGCGGCCAACCTTAAACCACCTTTCAGCAGCTGTTGGTTCAGATCGTCCAGGAACACATAATTGTACCGATAGCTTAGTTTATCCCCTTCTTTGGTCTTCGCATACACCTTATCAGACAACACATGCGATTCATACATCCAGTCCTGGATGCTGCCCCGCTGCAGATCACGTACCGTAGCGGCCGGCGCGATATCAATAGCCCGTACATACTCCGTATAACTCAGCTGCTGAAATTCTATCAGCTGCTCATCCCAGATCCGGTGCAGGTTGGATGGCTGGTTAAACCAATACACGGTTATTTTATTGCCGCCCTGGTCTTCATCCCTGCCCACATGCAGCGGCTGGTGCATATCCCCGATCAGGTGCACCAGGAAGCTAAGGGCAAACACTTTCTCCTCTTTGCTGGCAGTGGCAGATTTCAGCTGGGTGATCATGGCCTGGGTCTGCGTGAACAGGTTCTCGCCTTTCTCCGCTTTAAGCAGGTCATTAAATTTATCCTTGCTGATGTTCCCCGGAAAGTCTACATAATGCCAGCGGTTAGTATGGTCATACTTGTGCGTGGTATCCGACTTAATAAAATCCGGCCAGTTGGCGATCATGGCCAGCGGCTGACGCCCCAGCAGGCCGGTAATGGCCTTGCGTGCCTCCGGGCTCAGGTGTTGCCAGGCAATTTCCGCCACCACCCGGTGGCCAATAGGTCCCCAGCAATAACCTGTCAGGGGAAGTAAGGGTAATAATAAGGCCAGTAACAGGCCGTAAAGGTTTTTTGAGCGCATAACTAATTTGAAAGCTCAAATATGTAAAATAAACCGCCAAATGCCAAGCGGGGTAGTTCAACCAACCCACCCCAAGGTAGAAAGCTACAAGTTTCGTAAATTTGATATACACTTAAAAAAACAGACGCAGTAACCGCAGGCGTCTTTAGAACAGGAGAATTATCAATATGCCATTTAAGATACATGCACCTTATCCTCCCGCCGGTGATCAGCCGGGAGCCATCCGCCAGTTAACAGAAGGCTTGAAGAACGGGGAAACCTTTCAGACCTTACTGGGGGTAACGGGCTCAGGAAAGACCTTTACCGTTGCCAACGTAATACAGGAAGTACAGAAGCCCACCCTGGTACTCACCCATAACAAGACCCTGGTGGCCCAGCTGTACGGGGAATTCCGGCAGTTCTTCCCGGAGAACGCCGTGGAGTACTTCGTATCCTATTATGACTACTATCAGCCAGAGGCGTACATGCCGGTCAGCGATACCTATATAGAAAAGGACCTGTCCATTAATGCCGAGCTGGATAAGCTGCGGCTCCGGGCTACCTCCAATCTCTTATCCGGCCGCCGGGACATTATCGTAGTAGCCAGCGTATCCTGTATATATGGTATGGGTAACCCTACTGAACTGGAAAACGGGATCCTGCGTATTAACCGCGGCCAGACCATTGGCCGTAATACGCTGTTACACGGGCTGGTGAACTCACTCTACACCCGGACTACCGGCGATTTTACCCGCGGTTCCTTCCGGGTACAGGGCGATACCGTAGACATCAACCTGCCCTACGTGGACTATGGATACCGTATCACCTTCTTTGGTGACGAGATAGAAGAAATAGAAAGCATCGATACCACCAACGGCAAACGTATCATGACCATGGACAATGCGGCCATTTTCCCGGCCAACCTGTACCTGGCGCCCAAGGATATGATGCAGCAGATCATCTTCGAGATCCAGGACGAGCTGCTGGCCCAGGTGGACTACTTCCGCGCCCAGGGCAAGCACCTGGAGGCCCAGCGTTTATCTGAACGGGTAAACTACGACCTGGAAATGATCCGCGAGCTGGGGTACTGCAGCGGCATCGAGAACTACTCCCGCTTCCTGGACCGGCGTTTGCCGGGTACCCGTCCCTTCTGCCTGCTGGACTACTTTCCCAAGGATTTCCTGCTGGTAGTGGACGAAAGCCACCAGACCATTCCGCAGATCAGTGGCATGTACGGCGGCGACCGCTCCCGTAAGCTCACCCTGGTTGACTTTGGTTTCCGCCTGCCCTCCGCCATGGATAACCGCCCGCTGAACTTCTACGAGTTCGAGAACCTGCTGAACCAGGTACTTTTTGTAAGCGCCACCCCCGGCGAGTACGAACTAAAGCAAACAGAAGGCGTCGTTGTGGAGCAGGTAGTACGGCCCACCGGGCTGCTGGATCCCCCCATTGAAATAAGGCCCAGCGTTAACCAGGTGGATGACCTGCTGGACGAAATAGACCGCCGGGTACAAAAAGGCGACCGTGTACTGGTGACCACCCTCACCAAACGTATGGCGGAAGAAATGGATAAATACCTGCATCGCATTAATATTAAGTCAAGATACATCCACTCTGAGGTAGATACCCTGGAGCGGGTAGAGATCCTCCGGGACCTCCGCCTGGGTAAGATTGATGTACTGGTAGGCGTAAACCTGCTGCGTGAGGGCCTGGATCTTCCAGAAGTATCCCTGGTGGCCATCCTGGATGCTGACAAAGAAGGCTTCCTCCGCGATGAGCGCTCCCTGACCCAGACCGCCGGCCGCGCCGCCCGTAACGTAGACGGCCTGGTGATCTTTTATGCCGATAAGATCACGGACAGCATGCAGCGCACCATCGATGAGACCAACCGCCGCCGCGAAAAACAGGTGGCTTATAATATTAAGCATAACATCACACCCAGGACCGTGCGTAAATCCATTGAGCAGATCATGGGACAGACGTCCGTACTGGAGATCAAGAACTACGACGAGCAATCGCCGTACGCGATCCATGAAGAGGTATCCCTGGTAGCAGAGGATGCGATGTCCTTCGCAAAAGGACAGGCAGCCACCGCCAAAACCATCCCGCAACTGGAAAAAGCCATCACGAAAGTGAAGCGGGATATGGAAAAGGCAGCTAAAGACCTCGATTTTATGGAGGCCGCCCGTCTCAGGGACCAAATGTTTGCTCTCCAACGCGAACTCGAAGAAATGAAACAGGCAGGTTAATCCTTGCCTGTTTTTTTACACTCCATATATTATAAATAATTCAATGTTTACTTTTTCTACTCCACACCATTTACTCCCGTTATCGCATTATAAATAATTTAATATTTGTTTACCCAGACTATTCCAATAGATATTCAATAATTTTCTGAATATGTATTTCTTGTTGATATATAGTTACTTATGAACATATACCCCACACAACTGTAATACGTCACCTCGCCAGGTTAGAAAATTGTTAAATGTACCACTTACCTTTACCTAATTTATTAGATAATAGGTAGTTAGCTAATATTTTCTGCTAAAATATACCTTTCCTAAACGGCTAAATCCAAATTAATATTATAATATTTTATAATGTAGTTGATTTTGGATCAATAATGCTCTTTTTAATTCAATCATTTCTATTTTTCCGAAGTTTGGGTGAATCTTTCGATTAAAAGAATACTTTTATTGCAGATTATTAAACGCAAACGCTATGAAGAAAACTGCATTCCAGGACTACCTGCCATTCATTTTTCTTGCCATTCTGGCAATTATTGGTATGTTCTTTCCTACAGTCGCTAATTTTTCCGATACCAGTAAATATAATGTCGGAGACATTGCATGGATATTAGTGGCTACCTCGCTGGTGTTTTTGATGACGCCAGGGTTATCCTTCTTTTATGGTGGGATGGTTAACAAAAAGAACATCATCAACACCATGATGCAAAGTTTTATCGCTACAGGGCTTATCAGTGTGCTTTGGGTGGTGGTTGGCTTTAGCCTGGCATTCGGGGACTCTATAAACGGAGTAATCGGTAATCCCGGTACTTTTTTCTTCTTTAAAGGCGTTGGGTCCGGCGCACCCTGGGCAGGCGCAGCTACCATTCCCCTGCTGCTGTTCGCCTTATTCCAGATGAAGTTCGCTATTATTACCCCGGCACTGGTGGTAGGCGCTACTGCAGAAAGGATCCGCTTTACTTCTTATGTACTGTTCATGGTATTATTCAGCCTGCTGGTATATGCGCCTATCGCCCACTGGACCTGGCATCCCAATGGTTTCCTATATAAAATGGGCGTACTGGATTTTGCCGGTGGTACTGTGGTACATATTTCTGCCGGTTGTGCAGCCCTCGCCGGCGCCCTTGTGCTCAAACGCAGAAAAGACCATATAGAAAAGAAAGAATTACAGCCCGCAAATATTCCCTTCGTACTGCTGGGCACCGGTTTACTGTGGTTTGGCTGGTTTGGCTTCAACGCAGGATCTGCGGTAGCCGCCAATGGCCTGGCAGTATCTGCCTTTGCTACTACGAATACCGCTGCTGCCGCTGCTGGCATCTGCTGGGTATTTTTTGATGTGATCCGTGGCCGCAAACCTTCGGCACTTGGCTTTTGTATAGGCGCCGTGGTTGGCCTGGTGGCCATCACCCCTGCTGCTGGTTATGTAGCTGTTCCGCAAAGTTTATTCATCGGCTTCATTGCCGCTATCATATCTAACCTGGCAGTACACTGGAAATCCAAAACCAGCATTGACGATACGCTGGATGTATTCCCCTGCCATGGTATAGGTGGTATGAGCGGGATGCTGCTCACCGGTATCTTCGCATCCAAAGCCATCAACCCTGCCGGCAATGACGGCCTGTTCTACGGTAACTTTGAACTGTTCCGGAACCAGCTGCTGGGTATGTTGATAGTAGTAGCTTACAGCTTTATCGTTTCCTACGGCATCTTTAAGCTGATCAACTACATCCACCCGCTGCGCGTATCTGACGAAGAAGAAGTACTGGGCCTGGATGCTTCCCAGCACAACGAGCAATACCATCCCACTCCTTTGCACGTGAATGGTACCGGCTCACTCAAACAGGAAGAGATCTTGCACTAACATTAGACTATATACGATAACGATAAGATAAAAGACGCAATCAATAATGGATAATCGATAATTAATAGGAAAATAAAGGTTTAACACGCTGTATTAATTATTGATTATCCATTATTGATCTATCAGCATATCATTGCCTCTCATACACCCCCAAAGCAATCTATACACAGTAAAAGAAAGGTAGCATAGGAGTTTACTAGTTCGTTCCAACATTTTATCAACCAATTTCATTGCATTGATGCCCGGCTGGTCGAAGCACGATCAGACCGGCTGTGCTTTGCCATGAAAATAAAATCCTTACAATGAAGAAAACAATCCTGACCACATTCGCTGCCTGCACTTGTTTTGCTGCATTCTCCCAAACGGCAGACACTGCGAAAGCACAGGAGGCGTTTAAATTGTCCGGTTCCGCGGATGTGTATTACAAGTATAATTTCAACAGGAACACCACGGATAATAAAACCAGTTTCACCAATTCACATAACTCTTTTGAATTGGGAATGGTATCCCTGAAAGTAGAACATGGATTCAAAAAAGGAAGCATTGTAGCAGATCTGGGCTTTGGCAGACGTGCTTCTGAATTTTCCTATAACGATACCGTCAATAGTAAGAATGGCATCGCGGTAGCCATTAAGCAATTATATGTAGGTTACCAGGTAACAGACAAGATCAAGATAAGCCTGGGTAGTTTTGCTACGCATGTGGGCTACGAGCTGGTGGATGCTTACCTGAACCGTAACTACAGCATGAGCTATATGTTCAGCAATGGCCCCTTCTTTAATACCGGCGTTAAGGCGGATTTTGCCATCACCTCTTATTTAAGCGCCATGATAGGCGTCTTTAATCCCACTGACCTCAAGTCTGTCAACTTCAGCGATAATAAATACGTAGGCGCGCAGGTAGGCTTTACGCCCACCAATATCCCCATGAAACTATACCTTAACTACCTGGAAGGAAAAGACACTGCCGGCATGCAAAACCACCAGCTGGATTTTGTAGCCACCTACCAGGTAAACACCTTATTGGGCCTGGGATATAACGGTACTTTCAGCACCTATAAAAATACGCGTACAAAGGAAGCTAATGGCAATGGTAACGGCGACGCAGACCATAGCGTTAAATGGTGGGGCTCCGCCCTGTACATCAATCTCGATTTTACAGAAACCCTGGGGCTTACCCTGCGCGGCGAATATTTCGAGGATAAAGACCGTCTCAAGACCTTTGCCAGCTCACTGGAAGGTGGCAGCGTAGTAGCCGGCACCCTTACCGTTAACTATAAAGTGGGCAATCTCACCATTATGCCGGAGTTCCGGCTGGATAACGCATCAAAGGATATCTTTAACAAACATTCCGGCGCGCCAACCGCCAACACCGCCAATATCCTGCTGGCAGCCACCTATCGCTTCTGATATTACAGTTCAGGCAAATATAACAAAGGCTTGATGCACGCCTGTAAAGGGTTCCGTTAAACTGACGGAACCCTTTTTCACTTTTTTCCTATATTGTACGGTAAAAATCCACTGAGCATGTTGCAGGATACCACGTTGAAATTTTTGAAGAACCTGGACAAAAACAACAACAAGGAATGGTTTGATACGCACAAATCCGATTACCAGAATGCAAAGGCTGATTTTGAGAGCATGGTACAACAGCTGATCGACGGGCTTAACAGACAGGATAGTGATCTGGAGGGTTTGCAGGTAAAGGATTGCGTTTTTCGTATTTACAAAGACGTTAGGTTCTCAAAAGATAAGACTCCCTATAAGAACAATATGGGCGCTTCTTTTTCGCCCGGTGGCCGTAAATCTCCCCGGCCAGGATATTATTTCCATCTGCAACCAGGTGGCAATAGTTTTGCCGGCGGCGGACTATGGCAGCCGGAAGCCGTGAACCTGAAAAAAGTAAGACAGGAGATCGACTATAACTTCGCCGAATTTCAACAGATCATCGGCAACAAAGATTTCATCAAATATTTTGGTAAGATCGAAGGGGAGGCCTTAAAAACAGTACCACAGGGCTATCAGCCAGATAATCCTGCCATTGCATACTTAAAGCTGAAAAGCTTTACTGCCTGGCACGCTTTTTCTGATGATACCTGTACACAACCGGCGCTGGTTCGCGAAGTGTTAAAAGTATTTGCAGTAATGCAGCCTTTTGTCAAATTCCTGGATAGGGCCCTGCACGAATAAAGATATGATAACCATGTGCCGTATTGCAACCTAACGGCACATACAGGCATAAAAAGGAGAAAAGGGTTCGCGTCCTTTTCTCCTCCAATTTGTTCTGTAATTACCCTAAATTAATTCTTGTGTATCAAAAACTCAAAAGGGCGGGCTTTACGGTTCTTTAATAAATTTTCCTTGTCCGTTCTGGTGTGAGCAAAACGTTGGTTATACACATTGGCTACCTCAATAATAGGTATAATGCCATCCAGCGTATCCTGCTGATCAACAATGTTCATAATGCGGGATACCTGTGAAGAGAAGTTGCTGCTCCACTCTTCAGTAAATTTGTGCATCAATAAAAGCTCGCGATTGGTGTTGGTCTTCATAGGATTTAAGGGTATTTACAGATTAGACAAAATATACGATTCCGGCATAGCACTCTCTCTTGTATTAGCATAAGTTGATGTATTTTTCATAGAAGCAAGTCGGCATAGGATTATGATACCAAAATCCAATATTAAACAGCACCAATCAATACTACTTCCGTGTAATTTTTACCCTTCTTATGATCTTCTTTCACGAACATTTAATCAACAATCTCAACATAATGATGAGACTTTCAATTACTTATACGCAAAAATCGTATATGCATTGCTGAAAGTCGGCAGGTGATAGACCACAATAAAATTCACCATAATTAGTTGTGTATCAACTACACTAACATTACTATATGGTTAAGTCTTGTAAACCGTGATCTATGGCCGATCTCAGAGCCATTGCTTTTGATTCAGATATTCTGCTATCTGCACCGCGTTGGTAGCAGCCCCCTTGCGCAAATTGTCTGCTACTATCCACATATTCAGCGTATTAGGTTGCGTTTCATCGCGGCGTATACGACCTACAAATACTTCATCTCTTTCATGCGCATCTTTAGGCATCGGATACTGTTGACGTGAGGGATCATCAACCACGATCACACCCGGAGCTTTTTCCAAAACACTGCGTACTGCAGCCAGGTCAAAGTCCTTTTCAAACTCAATATTTACAGACTCACTATGGCCTCCCATTACTGGTATGCGCACAGTGGTAGCGGTAACGCGTATACGTTCATCTCCCATGATCTTTTTGGTCTCGTTCACCATCTTCATCTCTTCCTTCGTATAACCATTATCAAGGAAAACGTCAATTTGGGGAATTACGTTCAGGTCTATGGGGTAGGCATATGCCATTTCGCCGGTCACACCTTTACGTTCATTCATTAACTGGTTCACTGCCTTTACGCCGGTACCGGTTACAGACTGGTAAGTGGATACCACTACCCGGTTAATGCCATATAAAGCATGTAAAGGGTCCAGCACCAGTACCATTTGTATGGTAGAGCAATTGGGATTGGCAATGATCTTATCTTCCGGGGTGAGTGTTTTACCGTTTATTTCCGGTACCACCAGTTTCTTTGAGGGATCCATTCTCCATGCGCTGGAGTTATCAATAACCGTGATGCCTGCTGCCGCAAATTTCGGGGCCCATTCCAGCGATATGCTGCCGCCGGCAGAAAATAACGCTACATTAGGACGCATGGAGATTGCCGTTTCTGCAGTCACTACCTTATAGGCCTTACCCTTGAATGTTACTTCCTTACCAACAGACTTCTCAGAAGCTACGGGAATTAGCTCCGTAACCGGGAAATTTCTTTCCGTTAACACTTGCAACATTTTTGAGCCTACCAGCCCGGTAGCTCCTACTACGGCAACTTTCATTGTGGAAAAAGATTGTTTTTTATGACCAAGTTGAACGTTCACTGCATTTAACTAGCTGGAGTTCAACGGGATCGTTTTGGAATGATATTACATTTCAGAATTTTGGAGTCGCAAAAATACTATCTTATTCTCTATATTCGCAGTCTCACCAACCATTTATTTTATGCGAACGCCTGTAATTGGAGGCGTAGCGCTGTTAATGTTGCTGTTCTCAACACTTTCTCACGCACAGATTCATGAATTTTTTAATGGACCATCTGTTCCCTGGCATGGTACAGATACGGCCTGGCAGGTAAATGAGGCCCGTCTTCAAAGCAATTGGCTGCAACCGGATAGCTATTTTGGACTATACGCGCCGGCCAATATTCCTGCACCCGCTATATGGGAATGGTGGATGCAGCTGGATCTCAACACCTCTTCCAACAACTATGCAGATGTTTTCCTGCAGGCGGATAGCAGTCAGCTGCTGCATCCCGCTACAGCAGGGTATTTCGTGCGCATTGGCGGTAAGGATGATGAGATCTGCCTGTATCGCAAAACACCTTACCATGAGCCGTACAAGATAATTGACGGACGTGATGGCCTTACCAACAAACGCGCAGTCACATTAAAACTGAAAGTAACCTGTGATGAAATGGATACCTGGCATTTATGGATAGATACTTCCGGTACAGGCCGTAACTATTTTTTGCAAGGCAGCATAACAGATTCCCAGGTACATGCACCAGTTTGTTTTGGTGTACTGATCCGTCAATCTACCGCGTCTTTTTTTCAAAAACATTTTTTTGATGATATACAGGTGATACCGCTGGTAAAAGATACCACGGCGCCGCAATTACTAGCAGTTAAAGTGCTGAATGCCCGCGAATTGTTATTACAATTTTCTGAATGGGTGGATACTACTGCAGCCAGATATATTGCAGATAATAATATAGGCGCTCCTGCAGCTGTAATACAGCAGGCAGATGGTATACACCTGTATTATGATCAGCCTTTTCCTGATGGTGATAGTGTACGGCTGACAATAAACGGTATTACCGATGCGGGCGGCAATATAGCGCAAACCATCCGGGTATCTTTCCTATACTATCTACCCGGTCGTTATCAGGTACTCATACATGAAATATTTTCTGATCCTGAACCATCGGTAGGTCTACCACCTGCAGAATTCATCGAGTTGCGCAATGTAAGTCCTCATGATATACAGTTACAGGGTTGGCGGTTAGCCGCCACGGGCGGAGCAACAGTGCTGCCAGTTTATACGCTGCAACCGGATAGTTTGGTGCTGCTCTGCCGGACAGATAAAACATCACTATTCTCCCAACAAAACCTGTTACCCCTGGATAAATTTCCTACCCTTGGTAATGAAACAGATACGCTGGCTTTATATGAAGCTGATGGCCGCCTGATGCACGCGGTAGCCTACCACCGAAACTGGTATGCAGATGCCATAAAAGAAAAAGGTGGCTGGAGCCTGGAGATGATATCGCCTGCAGCGCCCTGTAACGGTCAGGCCAACTGGAAACCTTCCACAGCGCCAACTGGCGGTACACCGGGTGCGTCTAACTCTGTTGCAAGTTCCACTACAGATAACACTTTTATAGACCTGCAACGCGCTTATGTGCCTGACAGGCATACTATCCTATTATATTTCAATAAAACCCTGGATAGTATGCTGGCCGCGAACGTGGCGGCATATCATATCATCCCCGCATTAACTGTTGCGGCCGCCACCGTGATGCCACCCTTATTTAATACTGTTCAATTACATTTGGCGTCACCCCTGCAGCACGCCACTATATATGCAATAACAGCCAGTAATATTACTGATTGCACTGGTCAACCTGCCGGTCTTCACAACAGTGTTACAGCAGGTTTACCAACAACACCGGATAGCAGCACCGTGATCATCAACGAGTTATTATTCGATCCCTTGCAAGGCGCGCCGGAATTTGTGGAGATCTACAACAACGGCAATGCTGTCATAGACCTTTCCGGTCTGTACATTTCCATGTTGGGGGATGATGGTCGGCCGGAAAATCCGGTTCCCTTATCAACAGATGGCCGTTTGCTACTGCCAGGGCAATACCTGGCCCTTACGCGTGATCCGGATGCTTTATGCCGGTATTATACCTGTAAAGCCGCTGAGAACCTGTTGCAGGTAAATAACCTACCATTGTTACCCAATGAAGGCGGTACACTGGCGCTGTACAACGTTGCCGGCCAAGAGGTAGATGCCCTGCCTTATTCCCCAGACATGCAGTTACCCCTGGCGGGCAATACCAAGGGCGTATCCCTGGAGCGGCTAAGTACCGGACTGGCTACGGCAGATGTCCATAACTGGTATCCGGCAGCCATTACAGCCGGTTACGCCACGCCCGGCATCGCCAACTCCCAACAACTGGGGCTGCCGGAACTGGCGGGCGAAGTAACCGTTGTCCCTTCCGTATTTTCCCCGGATCTGGATGGCATGGATGATCTGGCAGTGATCAGCTGCAACATCCGGGAGCCCGGTGTCGCTAACATCACAATATTTGACAGCCAAGGAAGACCGGTACGGCAATTGCTGCAAAACGGCGTATTGGGCAACCGTAATCATATTATCTGGGACGGCCTTGATGAAAAGAAACAAAGCCTTGCTGCCGGGATATACATTATTTTTATGGAGATGTTTGACAACCAGGGGAGACTAAAGCATTGGAAGTTACCGGTAGTACTGGCCAAGAGATTAAAGTAATAATTAATCTGTATACTACGTTAAACCATCTTAAATTAATTATTTATATTTGCGCTCCTAAAAATTTGAACATGCAGTATAGAGAAATAGTTGCAGTAACCGGTTTGGGTGGTTTGTTTCAATTATTAGCCAGCAAACAGGATGGAGCTATTGTCCGTTCGCTGGAAGACAAAAGCACCCGCTTTGTTTCATCCCGCGTGCACAACTTTACCCCGCTGGAGAGTATTGAAGTATTTACCACTGGTGATAATGTAAACCTGGCAGAAGTTTTTAAAGCTATGCAGGAAAAAGAGGCGGAATTCCCTGTGATCGCCGCCAATGCCGATAATAACACCATCAAGGGTTATTTCCGGAACATATACCCCTCTTTTGACGAAGAAAAGGTATATGTAAGTGATATGAAGAAGATGGTAAAATGGTTTGCCATCCTCAAAAACAATGATCTCCTGAAGTTTGACGAGGTCCTGGAGGAAGAGCAGGCTCCTGAAGCAGCAGCTGAAGGAGAGGCCCTTACCGCTGCTGCGGAACCAGCCCCGGCGCCTGCTGCGGCTGAAGAAAAACCTGCTAAGAAGGCAAAAGCCCCTAAAGCTGCTGCCGCTAAGGAAGATGCGGGTGCTGAAGCGGAAGCTGCGCCTGCAGAAAAACCGGCTAAGAAACCAAGGGCTAAGAAGGAAGAAACGCCTGCTGCCGAAGGTGAAGAAGCCCCGGCGCCTAAAAAGACCACTACCCGTAAGAAGAAAACGGAAGAGTAATACTATTTACGGATTATCAATTACGGATTACGAATTAAGCATCAGTTAGATCAGATTCGTAATTATCCGCGCCATGATTTCCCTTTAAAGGAGCTCATGAGCAATGTTCCGTAGTTGATAATTAAACTGATTCCAGGCATTGTTGCCTGGAATTTTTTATTTTAGTAAGATGAATTCAACGAACAGTAAGATGAATACAATGAACGCAAATATTGAAAAGCTGCTGCGCCGGTTCCTGCCGGAGGATTTTACCGTTACCACCTGGGACGCGCTGCAGCCATATTTTGAGGCGCTGCAACAGCGCCCGCTGAATAGTGCGCAAGACCTGGAGCAATGGTTAAAAGACCTCAGCGAGCTGGACGCCGTTGTAAGTGAAGATGCTGCCTGGCGCCAGATCCGCATGACCTGCGACACCGCCAACAAAGCATTGGAAGATGCATTCACCTATTTCTTCATGGAGATCCAGCCTAAGCTGCAACCTTACGCGGATGCCCTGAACCGTAAACTGCTGGATAGCTCCTTCGCTAAAGAGCTGGGCGTGGATTATGCCACATACCTGCGCAGCGTACGCAAACAGGTAAAGCTGTTCCGTGAGGAGAACGTGCCTCTGCAGGCAGAGTTGAGCGTAATGGCGCAGCAATATGGCGTCATCAACGGCAAGATGACCATCGAGGTAAACGGAAAGGAATACACCCTGCAACAGGCCGCCAAATTCCTGGAGAGCAGCGACCGCACCCTGCGGGAGGAAGTATACCGCAAAACCAGCGAACGCCGTCTGCAAGACCGCGACACCCTGGACCAGCTGTATACCTCACTGGTCACCAAACGCGACCAGGTAGCCAGAAATGCAGGCTTTGCCAATTACCGCGATTATAAGTTCGAAGATCTGGGCCGCTTTGACTATACAAAAGAGGATTGTTTCCAGTTCCATGCAGCCGTAAAGGAACATATACTACCATTGGTGAAGGATATCCTGCAACGCCAGCAACAAAAGCTGCAGCTGGATGTACTGCGCCCCTGGGATACAGAAGCGGAACCGGCCGGCACAAAACCGCTGGAGCCTTTTCATACCGGGGAGGAACTGGTGAACAAAGCCATCGATACCTTTGACCAGCTGGGACCTTTCTTTGGCAACTGCCTGCGCGTTATGCAGCAAATGGGCCGGCTGGACCTGGAAAGCCGCATAGGTAAAGCGCCCGGCGGTTATAACTGCCCGCTGGCAGAAACCGGCGTGCCTTTCATTTTTATGAATGCCGCCGGCCAGATGAGGGACCTCACCACCATGGTGCACGAAGGCGGCCATGCCGTACATTCCTTCCTGAGCCATAACCTGGCCCTGAGCGCCTTTAAGGAATATCCCATGGAGATTGCCGAAGTAGCCAGCATGAGCATGGAGCTCTTCACCATGGATCACTGGGATATCTTCTTCAGCGATAAGGAAGAGTTGCGCCGCGCCCGCCGCCAGCAGCTGGAGCGCGCTATCTCCATCTTCCCCTGGATAGCCACTATCGATAAATTCCAGCACTGGATCTACGAGCATCCGCAGCATACGGTAGCAGAGCGTACGGCCGCCTGGGTAGGCATCCTGGACGAATTCTCCCCCAACGTGGTGGATTGGAGCGGTCTGGAAACCTATCGCGCCATCAACTGGCAACGGCAGCTGCACCTGTTCGAAGTGCCTTTCTATTATATCGAGTATGGTATTGCCCAGCTGGGCGCTATCGCTATGTGGAAACAGTACAAGGAGAACAAACAGCAGGCCCTGGATAATTATGTGAAGGCGCTTAGCCTGGGAAACACTAAAACCTTACCGGAGTTATACAAAGCAGCGGGTATCCGTTTTGATTTTTCACCTGCCTACGTGAAAGAACTGGCAGATTTCGTGAAGAAAGAGATGGACGCAATTGCTTAACAATATTGATGTGTGGATGTACGCATCCACACATCATTTACATTCCTTACACACCCCGCTCACTACCACCTCTACATTGCGGATAGCATAGCCATTGGGCAACTGGATAGAAGGGATATCAGTATCTTCCAGGCAAAGGGTATTGCCGCATTCTTCGCATTTAAAATGAACATGATGATCGTGGTGGTCATGTTCTGAGCAGGCAGATTTACACAAGGCATATTGTACAGAGGTATCCGTGGTAGGGATCTTATGGATAATGCCTTTATCCATGAAGGCCTGTAGTGTACGGTAGATAGTTACCCGGTCAAAGGCCTGGCCGTTCAGTTTCTTCTCAAAATCGCTGTGCTCCAGCGCGCCATTACTTTTCATAAACAGCTCCAGGATCTTCACCCGCGTATCGGTTACGCTCAGGTGGCTGCCTCGTAATATCTCACCGATCAGTTCTTTATTGTAGTTTGTCATAAAAACCGTTTTTATCCGCACATCACTCGTCCATCAGCCGCTTTATATCCGTGATCAGCTTATCCACATCAGATATTTTGGTGCCTTCATACAGGCCGCGTACACGGCCTTCGCCGTCTACCAGGGAAAACCATTGGGTGTGCACAAAGTCTTCTTCGCCGGTATACGTGCCGTCATCTACCATATATCCCGCCCGGGCCAGTTTATACAGCTCTTTTTTGGTACCGGTCAGGAACCACCAGTTCCGGCTGTCCGCGCCATGTTTTTCTGCATAAGCTTTTAAAACAGGTACGCTGTCATGTTCCGGGTCTACCGTATGGGAAAGTATGCGGAAGTCCGGGTTATCCTTATAGGCGGCATATACCTTTTCCATGTTCTTGTTCATCTTGGGGCAGATACCGGTACAGGTGGTAAAAAAGTATTCCGCCACATATATCTTGCCTTGTACATCTTTGCTGGTAATGGTACGGCCGTCCTGGTCCGTAAAGGAAAAACCGCCTATCACATGTCCGGGGCTGCCCAGTACCGGTAATTTCTCCTTTCCAAAGAAACTGCCGGTTTCGTCCATGATCACAGATCCTGCATACGCTAAAAAGGCAATGGTAAGCACCCCAAAGAAAATTATATAGAATACGCTCTTTTTTGACATAAAGCCCCGCTTTTTAATCTACCTGCAAAGGTAAGACAAAACTAGCTGGCTAGTTTGCGATAGCTGCCCCATCGAGGTTATAATATAATTCGTAAATATTTTTCTCATTGAGCCGCAGCTTTCCGGTAAAGGTCAGGTAATCGTCCGTCTTAAACCGCGCATGTCCGGGTTTTAGTTTTAACGCCATCACAGACTCCGGTCCGGCGCCGCCGCAAAAGAAGCAGGCATTGTTAGGATTGGCGGAGAGCACATAAATGCCGCCATTCACATCCAGCGGGATCACATAACCTGCAATACGGATATAAGCACCGTTCAGGCTCTTGATACCGCGGCTAAACTGAGGGTACAGCATCGGCATATCCATTTTTTCGTCCCATATGCGGTTAAAGACCACGTCTTTCAGCTGCCGCCAGGTAACGGAACGTGGCGGCTGGTCCTGCTCCCGGGCGGGGTGGACGGAAGGCGCAACGGGTAAAACGGCCTGGGAAACGGCGTTTGCACCCGCCAACAGTGGGCCATCCACCGGGATGATCTCCGTGGCGTCTCCAGCAGTGCCCACCGCGGTTACAATATGCGCTTGCTCATTGATCCCACCCACCGTAAAAGCTTTAACAACATTACCCCCAATCCCTTCCCCCATATTCCCTATCCCTGCCGCCCTCGCTGCTAACCATCTTTGCAGATACCCATTACCATTATGCCGGCAAAACCGGCTGATATCCGTACAAGACACCAGCAAAAAAGCGCCGGCGGCCAATAAATACCGTTGTGTACTACTAAACATGTGCTAAGGTTTTTGAGATATTCAAGCGGAAAGCCCGGATACCGGGCAGCAGCCCGGCTGCCAGGCAAATAAACCAGGTAAGCAGCGCCAGGCCGCCTTCTGCATACCCGGGTTGCCACCAGTGCCGCATGGTATAATGGAACTGCTGCGCTAAACCTGGCTGTATGATACCCAGGATGCCCCGGCTCAACAGGTAACCGCTGATAATACCGGCCAGTCCCAGAAAAGCGGCTTCCAACAGCAGCAGGGACAATAATTGCACCCGCTGTGCGCCCATACTACGCAGCAGGGCCAGTTCGTAACGCCGCTCCTCCAGCGACTGCAGCAGCATAAAAAATATGCTGCTCACGGCCAGCGCCATCAGCAGCCAGCCAATAATGCGCAATAGCTGGATACCGCTGCCCATCAGCGATAACAGCCGGTTCACTTCAATGGCCGGTACGGCCGCCTGCATATTCGTCTGCTCATTGATCCAGCGGGGGAACTGCAACTGCGCCATAGGGCTGCGGAACTGTAACAGCACAGCCGTGATCTGCCGGCTGGTATCATGTGCCGGCGCTTCATCCCCATCATCGTCGTCATGATGGGCATGAATATCCCATACGCTGTTTACAGCCGTGATAACCAACTGGTCCAGCACATTATCTGCCGGTGATAATATACCTGTTACGGTATAAGGCTGTCCTTCATGCACATGCCCCGCAGCGCCCAGGCCATGCATGCCGTTAAACCGGCTGCCGATATGAAGATGGTTACGCTGCGCCACTATGCTGCCTACCACTACTTCCATAGACGATTTAAAAAGCCGTCCACTGGCCATTTGTCCGCCATAATGTAGAATATAGGCCGGCGTACTGCCCACAATACGGAAACCATTATAACTATCGCCCAGCGCCAGGGGAATGGCCATGCGTACCATGGGATGCTGCATCCAGCGTTGTGCTTCCTGCAAACGGATATTGCCCGTGGGGGCGTCTGCATGATATACGGTGGATAGGATAAGCTGTAGCGGGCTGCCCTTAGCGCCCAGTACCATATCGATGCCGGCCACATTGTCTTCAAACTGATGACCCGCCTGCGCCTGCACCAGCAGCAACAGTGCCAGCATACCACTGGCACAGGTAAGCAACAGCCAGCTGGTGAGGCTGCGTAGTGGCCGGTGCAGCAGGTTTTTGAAAGCGATCTTGAATATCATTGGGTAAGTAATAACGGTGATCGAATGAAAGTAATTCTGGTTATCATCGGCAAGCAATGGCTGCGGTCAACAGCATATAAACAGCAAAACTCTTACGTGAACCGTGAAGGATGCCTTTGTCTCACTCTTTACCCGGCATCCCTCACCTCGTCCACGTATTCCCGCGCCAGTAGCGCCTACCCTCGCATTACATTCTCATCCCTCGCCAATATGTATCCTATTAGCAAATACCTCTTTTAAACGGCTGTCATGGGTAACGATCACCAATGCCGCCTGTTGTTCTCCCGCCTGCTCCGCCAATAACTCTGCAACCGCCGTGCAGTTATGATCATCCAGGCTGGCTGTGGGCTCATCCGCCAATATAAGCGGCGGTGCTGGCAACAACGCGCGTGCAATGGAAACCCGTTGCTGCTCGCCCTGGCTTAGCCGGGCCGGGTATTGTTGTAACAAATGATGGATACCCAGGGCATGCGTGATCCGGTTCACGGCTTCAGGTGTTACCGGTTTACGCGCCAGACGGCCCGCCAGCAACAGGTTATCCCTTACCTGCAATGCAGCAATGAAATGAGGCTGCTGGTAAATAATACCGGTATGCGCGCCCCGGAAACGATCCATCTCAGCGGCCGGCAGCCGCGTAGTGACAGTATCAGCAATGCGGACCTCTCCGCTTTGCGGCAACAATAACCCCGCTAATAAATGCAACAAAGTTGTTTTGCCTGCACCGGATGATCCCGTGATCAGCAATACTTCTCCCGCTCCACAATACAGTGCAGGAAACCGTAGTTTTCTCTTTCCGTATTGATATTCCAATCCAGTAGTCTGCAACATACCTCAACTGTTAATGCATGTAAAAGTAAATTAAAAAATATAAATCGCAACTAAGTTGCAAATAATTTAATAGTTTTGTGATAGCGATGCGAGGTTCGAAAAATATAATAAGAGGATAATACGTATACGTTCATTTCCGCCAAACCGCTACCGGACAGGCATTTGCCGTACATCTATAAACAGAAGAATTATGTCAGATAAGTTTTTACGTAAGTTAAACCTGGATGCCTGGGGAATAGGCGCATCCCTGCTTTGCGCGGTGCATTGTGCCGTGCTGCCTTTGATGATGATGTTACTGCCGTTGATGGGCTTCCAGTTATTGGAGAATGAGGCGCTGGAGTATGGCCTAATGGGCTTCACCTTCCTGGTAGGTAGTATTGCTTTATACAGAGGCTACCGTTATCACCACCGCCAAGGCAAACCGCTGCTGTTATTTATAACAGGCCTGGTATTGCTGCTGCTGGGGCATTTCCTGCAAACCGGCCTGCCTGGCCTTGGTATCATTGCAACAGGGGCCTTGTTCATTATCATCGCTCACTGGTGGAACCTACGGCAATGCAGGCACTATCATAAAACTGCAGCATAATTATACACGCGTTAAATGAAACAATCAGGTACCCAAAAACCATAGTCATACACGCACTAAATCAAACATTCAAATACCACAACCCATAGCATAACATCATTCATAAACCCACCATATGCAACAATTACCCGTAACAGTATTAAGCGGCTTCCTGGGCGCCGGCAAAACCACCTTACTAAACCATGTCTTACATAACCGCGAAAACCTGCGCGTAGCTGTTATTGTAAACGATATGAGCGAAGTAAACATCGACGCACAGCTGGTAAAGAACGAAAACGTACTGCACCACACAGACGAACAATTGGTAGAAATGAGCAATGGCTGTATCTGCTGCACCCTGCGGGAGGATCTGCTGCGCGAAGTAGCCTCCCTGGCGGCGCAACAACGTTTTGATTACCTGCTGATAGAATCCAGCGGTATCTCTGAGCCGCTGCCCGTAGCGCAAACCTTCTGTTACCAGGATGAGCTCAATAATATAGACCTCAGCCGCGTAAGCCGCCTGGATACGCTGGTCACCGTAGTAGATGCCTGGAACTTCAGCCGGGATTATAACAGTACCACCCTGCTACAGGAACGGGGCCTTACAGAAGATGTAGCAGATAACCGGAGCATTGTAAACCTGCTCACGGAGCAGATCGAATTTGCCAACGTGATCGTGCTTAATAAATGCGACCTGGTAGCGCAGCACGAATTAAACACGCTCAAAGCCTTATTACGCAAACTCAACGCAGATGCCCGTATCATCGAAAGTACCAATGGGGTAGTGCCTTTAAAGGAGATCCTGCATACGGGGCTATTCGACTTTGACCGCACTTCACAAAACGCCGGTTGGATAGCCGCGCTGGAAAACCCGCATACCCCGGAAACGGAAGAATACGGCATTCACTCTTTTGTATACCGCAGCCGTCAGCCTTTTCACCCGGAGCGGTTGTGGCAGTATATTAACGAAGGATGGCATGGCAACATCCTGCGTAGCAAAGGCTTGTTATGGCTGGCCTCCCGGCCTGCCATCGCCATAAACTGGAGCCAGGCCGGCGGCTCCCTCCGTGCAGATAAGGCCGGGTACTGGTGGTGCGCCATCCCACGCGACGAGTGGCAAATGGATAAAGCTTCCTATAGATTACTGATGGATCGCTGGCATCCGGTATTCGCAGACCGTTATAACGAGATCGTGATCATTGGGCAGGAGCTGGAGGAGCAGCGTATTACGCAGGAACTGGACGCCTGCAGCTGTACCGCGGAGGAGATACAGCAATGGCAGGAGGGGTATGATTTCAGGGATCCTTTTCCTGTGTTGTAATAATGAACTCATTGCCGCCCAGTCGCCACGGCTTTCCCAGAACCTAATACCGCCCCCACAAATCCCCTCTAAAATTTAGGCCAGTCTAAAAATAAATTTAGAATACTTATAAACCTTCACCTACATTTGTAATATAATTTGTTTCAGATGATCAAATTTATACGCTATATTCTGTACTGTTCATTCGCCTGCTCCGCAGCCCAGGCACAAAACAGCGTCCCATCAGGGCAGCTCCGCGGCATAGTCTGGGCAGACGGCCGGCCCTTACCCTTTGCCAGCATCGGTTTTTCAGATCTAAAAACCGGCGCCGTCACCAACGAAGCCGGCGAGTACACCCTGCAACACATCCCCGCCGGCCGCCATCAGTTACAGGTAAGCGCCGTAGGCTTTGTAAAACATGCGCAACCGGTACAGATAAAAGCCGGCGGCATTACCCGCCTGGACATCACCCTGCAAACCGCCTCCTCCAGCCTTAACGAAGTAGTGGTGACCGGCACCCTTAAACCCGTCACTAAAATGGAAAGCCCGGTACCGGTAGATGTATTTACCCCCCTGTTCTTCCGTAAGAATCCTACCCCCAGCCTGTTTGACGCCTTACAGAATATAAACGGCGTACGCCCCCAGCTTAACTGTAATGTGTGCAATACCGGGGATATCCATATCAATGGCCTGGAAGGCCCTTATACCATGGTGATGATAGACGGCATGCCCATCGTGAGCGCGCTTTCTACCGTATACGGCCTGTCCGGTATTCCCAATAGCCTGGTAGAAAGGGTGGAGATCGTAAAAGGCCCTGCCTCTACGCTCTACGGCTCAGAAGCGGTGGCGGGGTTGATCAACATCATTACCAAAGACCCGGAAACGGCGCCGCGTTTAACGGCAGATGTCTTCAGCACCAGCTGGCAGGAATACAATGTAGACCTGGGCCTGCGCTTTAACGCCGGCAACGCGCACTCCTTATTGGGCGTAAACTATTACAATTACCAGCACCCCATTGATAACAATGGCGACGGCTTTACAGATGTAACCCTGCAACACCGCATTTCCGTATTCAATAAATGGAGCTTCGCCCGTAAACAGCAACGCATCGCCTCGCTGGCTGCCCGGTATTATTATGAAGACCGCTGGGGTGGCGATATGCGCTGGGGCAAACAATGGCGCGGCACAGACAGCATCTATGGAGAGAGCATCCGCACCAGCCGCCTGGAAGTGATAGGCTCGTACCAGCTGCCCCTGCGGGAAAAGATCATGCTGCAATACTCCTTTAACGTACATGATCAGAACTCCGCCTACGGCAAAACCTGGTTCCTGGCCAACCAGAAGATCGCTTTTGCACAGCTTACCTGGGATAAACAGCTGGGATCGCATAACCTGCTGGCCGGCATCCCCTTGCGTTATACTTATTATGACGATAATACGGTGGCTACAGAAAAGCCCACCCCGCATGGCCCCGCAGATGCGCCTACCAAAACCTGGCTGCCCGGCGTCTTTTTACAGGACGAGATCCGGCTATTCCCCAAACATACCCTGCTGCTGGGCATGCGTTATGATTATAACTCTATCCATGGCAGCATCCTCACGCCGCGCCTGGCCTATAAATGGGCGCCCACGGAGCAGGATGTGCTGCGGCTGAACATAGGTACCGGCTACCGGGTAGTATCTGTATTTACAGAAGATCATGCCGCCCTTACCGGGGCACGGCAGGTAGTGATCCGGGAAGATCTGCGGCCGGAGAAGAGCTGGAACATCAACCTCAACTACGTTAAAAAGATCAATCTCAATAATGCCTTTCTGGGGCTGGATATGTCTGCGTTCTATACGCGCTTCAGCAATAAGATCATACCGGATTATAATACCAGCCCGGACTCCATCATCTATAACAACCTGGATGGTTACGCTGTTTCCAAAGGCTTTAGCCTGAATGCGGATATCGCGTTCTCCTTTCCCCTGAAGATCCTGGCCGGCGCCACCCTCATGGATGTAAACACCATCACGCATGTAAATGGCCAAAACATAAAGCAACGGCCCCTGCTCACAGAAAGGGTTACCGGTACCTGGACGGCCTCCTATACCCTGGCGCGCTGGGGCCTCACCATCGATTATACCGGTAACATCTATGGTCCCATGAAACTGCCCCTCCTGGGCCCGCTGGACCCCCGCCCGGCTAATTCGCCCGTTTGGAGCCTGCAGAATATACAATTCACCAAAAAATGCACGAATGGATGGGAGGTATACGGTGGCGTTAAGAATCTGCTTAACTTCAGACCACGGAAAGACGCCATTGCCCGGTCAACGGACCCGTTCGACAAAAAGGTGGTACACGACCCGCAGGGAAATGTACTGCCCACGCCCGATAACCCTTATGCCCTCACGTTCGATCCCAGCTATGTATACGCGCCTAACCAGGGCATCCGGGGCTTCCTGGGCGTACGCTGGACAGTAAAATAATAGGAGGGGTGGCGGCCTTCCGGATAAGGAAGTTTAACGATCATTATCATGCACCACATTTTGCCTAAGGGACATGTACAATACAGGGGTGGCCCCCATATCCGTGGCCTCCTGCTTTTATTGCTGGCCTTATTCTCCTCCTTCCCCGCCGCCGCCCAGGTCCGCTACACCACCTTCGAAAAGCTGGATAGCGCCATGCAAACCGCGCCCCGCAAGACCTTTGTGCTTATCCGTACCAGCTGGTGCGCCTATTGCAACATGATGGAGCATACCACCCTCCAAAACAAACCAGTAGTACAGCTGCTCAATAACTGCTTCTACAGCATTTCGCTGGATGCCGAACAAAAACGGGAGATCCACTTCAAAGGGAAAGTATACGCCTTCCAGCCCCGGGGTAACAACAGCGGTCAGAACCAGCTGGCTAACGTTCTCATGAAAGGCGATGCGGTCATCTACCCATCCATCGTATTACTGGATGAGCATTACCGGATCATTTTCCGCACCAGCGGCTACATAGACAGTAAACAATTATTACACCTCTTACAAAGGGCCTGCGCGGGAGAGAAAGATATCAGCAGGCAAAAAGGAACAGACAGCCTGGATTAACAACGGGATCAACAAACACGGCTGCAGCATCAACCTGGAAACTGCCAGCAGGAAAGTATCAACACGCAAACAGCACACCCATCACACTACAGCTTCAGCCCCAACTTGATCCCCAGCTGTAAACTAGGAAAAAAGCTCACCAGCTGCCCTTCACTGTTCTGCACCGTCCCATTGTTATTGTTATAATTACTGTAATTATAGATCTTACTGCGGATGCCTAATCCTATATACGGGTCAAAAATGATCTTATCTTTTTTGAACTGGCGGCCCAGCAGCAACTGTAACCCCGCCACATCCTTACTGGCAGATTCCTTATAGGTATTCCCCATTATCTCCACCTCTTCATTGGGATAAAACACTTTCTTATAGAACAGCACCGGCTGAAAATAAGTGCCGCCCGCCCGGGAATTACCTTCATAAATAGAGAAGATATACCAGCGCAGCGCCGCCCGGAATCCCAGACCACGGCCCTCTACGAACTGCTCTGTGCTGATATCAGGCTTTTTCTGGCCAAAATCGATCTTCTTGGCCAGCACATAATCGGGATAGTCTGTATAGATGCCGGTAATGCCTAATTCAAGGCTTAGCTTTTGGGTCAGCTCCTGCTCAATATAAACATCCAGCTCATTGATAAGGGTGGTTACATTGGCTTTAATGTAGGTGCTGTTCCGGAAGGAGGTAGGTTTATCCTGTGCCCGGGAAGTAAGGCAGTAACAACAAATGGACAGTAAAACAAATAGTGTTCGTTTCATAACAGTTGCCGGGGAAAAATAGCTAACGGCCTTACAGCCGCCAGGCTTTTTTTAGGTCAATAATCGTTCCACAATTACCGGGTACCAGGCGTGTTCCAGCACCTGCACTTTTCGTGCAAGGGTAGCCGGTGTATCGGCTGGCGTTATCTCGCAACGCTCCTGCAATATGGTAGCGCCGTCATCATATTTTTCGTTTACGTAATGGATAGTGATGCCGCTTTCCTTATCGCCCGCGGTGATCACCGCTTCATGTACAAAATGACCGTACATGCCTTTTCCGCCGTATTTGGGCAATAGCGCCGGGTGTATGTTGATGATACGGTTGGCAAAGGCCTGTACCAGGTTGGCGGGTACTTTCCACAGGAAACCAGCCAGCACCACCAGGTCTATCTGCGCCTGCTGCAACAGCTGCACATAATCATCCGCACGGAAGAACGGTTCCTTTTCGATCAATACTGCCGGGATGTTTTCTTTGGCTGCGATCTGGAATATGCCGGCGTCCGGTTTATTACACAGGATCAATGTAACCCTGGCTATATTGGACTCCCTGAAATGATCGATGATCTTTTGGGCATTGCTGCCCGCGCCTGAAGCAAAAATGGCAATATTTTTCAAAGCTGGATGTAATTTT
Organism: Chitinophaga agrisoli; assembly: GCF_008386695.1. Classification (GTDB taxonomy): domain Bacteria; phylum Bacteroidota; class Bacteroidia; order Chitinophagales; family Chitinophagaceae; genus Chitinophaga; species Chitinophaga agrisoli. The sequence goes on along the minus strand of NZ_VUOC01000001.1, from coordinate 481,322 downwards.
TACCGCTGCAAAGGTAGGGGATACTTTGATGAATAATTACAGGATACTTACAACGTAATTATATAATAATTACAGTTACAGAAGACCAGCAAAACAGCTGCATGCCACCAGATAATATTTATCAACCACACGGCGTACCGGCTAACCATCGGCAGCATATTCATGCCATGCTTACATACAGTTTGCCAGGTCCGTTCAACACTTTAAAAATTCCTTGCATAACAACCACGGTTTAGGTTGATGACCGCACAGATATCCGCACTCCGTATGCCATCCGTGTGCCACTTATATGACACCCATATGCAACCCATATATTTCCCGGTAAACCGGGCATTTCAGCTATGGTCAGCTCCGTAGCCCCTTACCCTGCTGCAATAGCGGCGGGGTACATGTGTAGATGCAGTATCAGTAAGTTTTTCGGAATTGAGACGCTTTACCTCCCATTTTATGACCGGCACCTGATTGCCAGCCTCATTACATATACATTAAATGCCTATCGTACTCCCGGGGACATATTTGCAGCATCGTTTCAAAATAGGGTCGAGTAGGGTTGCAGTAACCTTTCAGTAACCTTTCAATAGGGTTTTAGGAGGGAAACACCCCAGTTTTACCGCAATAACGGTATCATAATTTGTCAGACTTGTTAGCGAATAGCCACCTTGTTGGGTGTGTTTTGGCTACATCATATACAGTCGCCAGTCACTCCCTCCGCTGCATTCCCATCAAAACACCAGCCCATCACTTCAAATACTCCCCGCACCCCATATACATCCTGTCCTTCATCTGCACCTCCACCGTATACGGCCGCATGTACCCGCTCATATCATCATTACAAGCCTTATTCCTGATCGTCAGCGTAAACTCCGTCTTCTCCGTCTTGGTCATATATACCTTCAGCGTATCCGTATCCGGCTTAGGCCGCGGGGCGGGTATCCGCAAAGAATCCCCGTTAGCCGTATGAAAATAGATCGTTTTCTGCCGGTCCAGCTCCACCGTCCAGCCGGGTTCATTCCCTGCCGCCATAAAATCCACCCCGGCGGCCGCCTTCTCCAGCATCCGGGCACGGTCGCCACCGCCTTCCACCGGCCGTAAGATATAATTGTCCGCCAGCGCCCCCGTAATCCGCTGTCCCTGCCGGTCCAGCTGGTACAGCTTCCCGTCCCCAAACAGGAACTGCTGCCCCTGGTTGCCGCTTAGCCGTATAATAGTGTCATTCTCCATCTGCCACAGCCCGGTATCCAGCACCGGCTGGTTATTATTCCGCTCCCGGTACACCATCAGCTCCTTATAGTGATGGTCCTCATACAGGCTTAGCTGGTAATCTATCCCAGGACAGTCCGCGCAGGGCAGGGTACCCTGGTAGCTGCCCGCTGCCTTGCTGGCCGGGCCGGAGATGGCCGCTGTACCGGCCGCGCCAATGCTGGCCGTAAGGGTACTGTCAGTTGCCTCCTGCCGGGAACCGCCTCCACAGGCAGTCAGCAGGCTTAGTCCAAAAACGGTAGTAAATATGAAGGAAGGATAACGCATGGGGATCAGTTTTAGCAGGTTATTTAAATTTACGCCATTTATTATTATGCGTCTGCCACAACAATTATCGGGCTACCTCTGTATATAATATAATACCATGCAATTGGTAAATTACCCATTTATGGTGTTATTTACCGATGTTCGTCACCCCCTATACGGAACATGATATTTATCATAAAATTTGCCGTGTAAAGTTTTTATGTATAGAAAAAAGAGTTATAGCTGCAACCAATAATTTTTTTATTTGTTGATAAATTGTCAACATTGTGTCTTATTTTTGCTGGCACTTTTAAGAAACTAAGGTCAAATCTAAACTTAATAGGCTGTGTATCGTCGTGTTTCCATTCGTTTGCGCAAGCAATTAGTGAGTGTTCTTATCCTATGCGCGGGTCTTGTACTCTCGGTTTCAACTACAGTTCAAGCTGCTGATCCGGCTAAGGGTAAAGCATTGTTCCAGGCAAATTGCGCATCTTGTCATAATGTACATAAGCAACTCACAGGTCCTGCACTGAAAGGGGTTGAAGACAGATGGTCTGATAAGAAATTATTGCACCAATGGATTCATAACTCCTCTTCTGTAATTGCATCTGGTGATCCTTATGCTAATGCACTGTTTAAGCAGTTTAACCAGGTAATGCCTGCGTTTCCTGCATTTACAGATGAAGATATAGATAATATCCTGGGGTATATCGCAGTAGAAGGCGCCCGTGATCCTAACGCAAAAGCAGCTACTCCTGGTGCAGGCGGCGCTGCTGCGGAAGAAGGCGGGGACAACAGCCTCCTGTTCGGTATCATCACCCTGGTGCTGGCAGTTGTAGCGCTGATCCTGATGCAGATCAACAGCAACCTGAATAAGCTTGCTGGCGATAAAGAAGGAGTAGCCACACCGGAACCCGTTCCCTTCTATAAGAATAAGGCGTACATCGCGCTGGGCGTGATCGTCCTCTTCATGATCGGCGGTTATTTCACCATCCAGGGCGCTATCGGCCTGGGTCGTCAGAAAGACTACATGCCGGAGCAACCTATCCACTACTCTCACAAAGTACACGCAGGCATCAACCAGATCAGCTGTCTGTACTGCCACGCTGGCGCTGAGAAGAGCAAGCACGCCATGATCCCTTCTGAAAATATCTGTATGAACTGTCACAAGGTCATCAATGAATACCATGGCCCTGACCTGTTCACCGCAGAAGGTAAGAAGATCAACGGTAGCGCAGAGATCGCGAAACTGTACGATTATGTAGGCTGGGATGCTGAAGCGAAGAAATACACTAAACCTGGTAAGCCCATCGAATGGACTAAGATCCATAACCTGCCTGACCACGTTTACTTTAACCACTCTCAGCACGTAGTAGCAGGTAAACAACAGTGTCAGACCTGTCACGGCAATATCCAGGATATGGACGAAGTTCATCAGTTCGCAGACCTGTCCATGGGCTGGTGTATCAACTGCCACCGTACTACCAAAGTGCAGTTCGCCGATAACAAATACTACAGCATTTTTGAGAAGTTCCACCAGGAAGTTAAAGATGGCAAGATCGACAGTGTGACCGTTGAAATGGTAGGTGGTACTGAATGTCAGAAATGTCACTACTAATATATAGACCAGATCAAATTATAATCACCGTAACTCGTATATAAATTAACATGGAGCAGAAAAAGTATTGGAAAGGCCTGGAGGAGTTGCATAATACCAAAGCGCATCAGGAGATAGTGAAGAACGAATTTGGAGAAGAGCTGCCGTTTGATGAGAGTGATAGCCTGCTGGGCGCTACTACCCCCCGCCGGGATTTCCTGAAATACCTGGGATTCACTACGGCAGCCGCTACGATTGCCGCTAGTTGTGAGATACCTATCAAGAAAGCTATACCTTACGTAAATAAGCCGGAAGAGATCACCCCCGGCGTACCTAACTATTACGCCTCTACCTACGCTGTAGACGGCGAATACGTTCCCTTAGTAGTAAAGACCCGCGAAGGCAGGCCTATCAAAATAGAAGGTAATACATTAAGCACCGTAACAAACGGTGCTACCACCGCAAGGGTACAAGGCGCGGTATTAAGCCTGTACGATAGTGCCCGTCTGCGTTATCCTACCATCAGCGGTACAGAGACCACCTGGGCAGAGCTGGATAAACAAGTAGCCGCTGCGCTGAACAGCCTGGGCGGCCAGCCGGTAGTATTACTGACCTCTACCATCACCAGCCCTTCTACCAAGAAAGTCATCGGTGAATTCCTGGCTAAATACCCGGGTTCCCGCCATGTAACATATGATGCAGTATCCTACTCCGCGATGCTGCTGGCCAATGAGGCCGCCTATGGTAAAAAGACCTTACCTTCTTACCATTTCGAGAATGCAAAAGTAGTAGTGAGCCTGGGCGCTGACTTCCTGGGTACCTGGTTAAACCCTGCCGAATTCTCTCAGCAGTTTGGCCAGACCCGTAAGATCAACCAGGAGAAACCGGAAATGAGCAAACATTTCCATTTCGAAAGCATGATGAGCCTCACCGGCGCTAACGCTGACGAAAGGTTCACCCACAAACCTTCTGAAACAGGCGCCGTTACACTGGCCCTGTACAATGCTGTGAACGGCGGTTCCGTGAGCGGCATTGCAGACAAACGCCTGGCAGACGGTATCGCTAAAGCGGCTAAAGCCCTGAAGAATGCACAGGGTAAAGCGCTGGTAGTATCCGGCTCCAACGATGTGAATGTACAGCTGATCGTTAACGCCATCAATAACCTGGTAGGCGCTAACGGTGCTACAATAGATTGGGCTACCACCGCTAACTACCGTCAGGGTATCGACAGCGAGATGGCCCAGCTGGTAAGCGACCTGAACGCGGGCAACATTGGCGCCCTGCTGATCAACGGCGTAAACCCTGCATATGATTACTTCGACGGTAAGAAGTTTGCAGATGGTCTGAAGAAAGCTAAACTGGTAGTTTCTTTCAACGACCGTAAAGACGAAACTTCCGAACTGTGCAAATATGCCGCTCCTGCGCATCACTTCCTCGAAAGCTGGGGTGATACAGAAGGCAAGACCGGCTACTTCAGCTTTACACAGCCTACTATCGCGCCCCTGTTCAAAACACGCGCTTTTGAAGATACCCTGCTCACCTGGAGCGGCAATGCCACCAACTGGGTAGATTACCTGAAGAATGAGTGGATGTCCAAACTGGGCGGACAGGAAGCATGGGATAAAACCCTGCAGGATGGCGTTATCGAGCCCTCCACTGCGCCTGCCCTGGGCGGCGCTACCTTTGCCGGCGATGTAGCCGCTGCTTCTGCAAAGATCAGCAGCGCTAAAAAAGGCGGTAAACTGGAACTGGTGCTGTATGAGAAAGTAGCTATCGGTAACGGTAAACTGGCAAACAACCCCTGGCTGCAGGAAATGCCGGATCCTATCACCCGCACTACCTGGGATAACTACGCTTGCGTATCCAATACCCTCGCTAAACAATACGGCGAACAGCTGGGCGACGATTACGAGATCCACGCTGCCAAGAATGTACTGAGGATAAAAGCTAACGGCAAAACAATTGAACTGCCCCTGATAATCGTACCGGGCATTCACCCTGACGTGATCGCGATCGCCGTAGGTTACGGCCGCAACATGAACGCAGGCGCTGCTGCCGGCGGTGTTGGTCAGAACGCTTATCCTCTTGTAAGCTATAACGGTCAAACCTTTGATTACTTCGCTTCCGATGTAGCTGTAGAAGCTACCGGTACTAAGTACGACATCGGCATCACCCAACAGCATAACAGCTACGAAGGCCGTCCTATCATCAAGGAAACCACGCTCGAAGAGTTCATCAAGAACCCTAAAGCAGTGAACGAAGACCGCGAAGAGCTGGCTAAATACGGCAGCGATTACCGTGCAGACGCTACTTTATATCCCAACCACCCTTACCCCGGCATCAAATGGGGCATGTCCATCGACCTGAACACCTGTTTCGGTTGTGGCGCATGTACCATCGCTTGTCAGGCAGAGAACAACGTTTCTGTAGTAGGTAAGGAGCAGGTGATCAAAGCGCATGAAATGCACTGGTTGCGTATCGACCGCTACTTCAGCGGTGATGAGAACAACCCGGAAGTAGTATTCCAGCCTATGCTGTGCCAGCATTGTGATAACGCTCCCTGTGAGAACGTTTGTCCGGTGGCTGCTACCAACCACAGCTCTGAAGGTCTGAACCAGATGGCTTATAACCGTTGTATCGGTACCCGTTACTGCGCTAACAACTGTCCGTATAAAGTACGCCGCTTTAACTGGCGCGACTGGAACGGCGCTGATAGCTTCGATAACAACCTGTACGATGTATCTGATATGAACGACAACCTCACCCGTATGGTACTGAACCCCGATGTGGTAGTACGTAGCCGCGGTGTGATGGAGAAATGTACTTTCTGCGTACAACGCCTGCAGGATGCTAAACTGACTGCTAAGAAAGAAGGCCGCCCGATGAAAGACGGCGAAGCCAAAACTGCTTGTCAGCAAGCCTGTGCCGCAGACGCTATCGTATTCGGTAACGTAAACGATAAAGAAAGCCGCGTAGCGAAGATCCGTAACGAAGAACAGACTGAAAGGGTGTTCTATGTGCTGGAAGAGATCCATACGCTGCCTTCTATCAGCTACCTGGCTAAGATCCGTAACAAGGATGCAGCGCCTAAAGCTGAAGGAGAACATGCAGAAGCTGCACACCACGGATAATGGATGCAGAAGGCATTAAGAAGAAGTAAGTAGAATCAGAGATCACAGATCATAACAAAGACAAGGGCTGATTAGCCAGCAACTAACAGCTAAAAGCTTTACGAACTATGCATTTAAAGTACGAGTCCACACTGAGAGAACCTTTAGTAAATGGGGTAAAGGATTATCATAAGGTAACCGAAGATATCATCAGCCCCATTGAGGCCAAGCCTGGTAAATTGTGGTATGTAGGCTTCTTTATTTCCCTCACGTTGTTAGCGTTTGGTGCGTTCTCCGTAACCTGGGAGGTATACTACGGTACCGGTGTGTGGAATCTGAATAAGACCGTAGGTTGGGGTTGGGATATCACCAACTTCGTATGGTGGGTAGGTATCGGTCACGCCGGTACGCTTATCTCCGCGATCTTGTTGCTGTTCCGTCAGGGATGGCGTACAGGGGTGAACCGTGCGGCAGAAGCCATGACCATCTTTGCGGTAATGTGCGCGGGCCAGTTCCCGATCTTCCACATGGGTCGTGTTTGGATGGCCTTCTTTGTACTGCCTTATCCAAATACACGCGGTCCGCTGTGGGTGAACTTTAACTCCCCGCTGCTGTGGGACGTATTCGCGATCTCTACGTATTTCACCGTATCCCTGCTGTTCTGGTACACAGGTCTGATACCTGACTTCGCTACCGTTCGTGACAGGGCCAAGACCAAGCTGCGTAAGCTGCTCTACGGTGTTGCTTCCTTTGGCTGGACCGGTTCTACCAAACACTGGCAACGTCACGAATCATTATCACTGGTGCTGGCCGGTTTATCTACTCCGCTGGTACTCTCCGTACACACCATCGTATCTTTTGACTTTGCCACTTCCGTAATACCAGGCTGGCACACCACCATCTTCCCTCCCTACTTCGTGGCGGGTGCGATCTTCTCCGGTTTCGCAATGGTGAACACCCTGCTGATCATTACACGTAAAATATTACACCTCGAAGATTATATCACCATCGGTCACCTGGACGCAATGAACAGGGTAATTGTACTGACCGGCTCCATCGTAGGTTGCGCCTACTTAACAGAGCTGTTCATGGCATGGTACTCCGGTTCACAGTATGAGTTCGCAGAATTCTACAAATACCGCGCTGCCGGTCCGCTGGGTTGGTCTTACTGGATCATGATGACCTGTAACGTGATCACGCCGCAGGTGTTCTGGTTCCGCAAGATGCGCCGGAGCGTAATGGTGTCCTTCATTATGTCTATCATTGTGAACATAGGTATGTGGTTCGAGCGTTTCGTGATCATCTGTACCTCCCTGTACCGCGATTACCTGCCTTCCAGCTGGGTGTACTACCGTCCGGCCTGGCCTGAGGTTGGTTTCTACCTGGGTACATTCGGTCTGTTCTTCACTTGTTATTTCCTGTTCGCTAAATATTTCCCGGTAATTGCAGTAGCGGAGATCAAACACGTACTGAAAACTTCCGGCCAGAACTTCAAGGAGAAAATGACGCCGTACGAAGAGCAGGATGCAGAAAAGTTTGCACACGATCAGGCACACGCACACTAATGAGTAACCGGCCATGGGAGATAGGTATCAGTCACTTATAACCCAGGCTAATCACAGAGAACTATTTTAAGACTTTGAATTTTTTAAAATATGGCTGCAAAAAATTTTGTTGTAGGTTGTTTTGATGATGAAGCGGTGTTGTTCCCGGCAGTAAAGAAAGTACGTGCCGCAGGGTACAAGATCCATGATGTGTACACCCCGTTCCCGGTGCATGGTCTGGACCATGCCATGGGCCTCAGGGAAACCAGCCTGCACACCGCCGGCTTCATATACGGTATTACCGGTACCACTACAGCATTGTCTTTTATGAGCTGGGTATTTACCACAGACTGGCCGTTGAACATAGGTGGTAAACCGCATTTCCCCTTACCCGCCTTCATACCCATCACGTTTGAGCTCACTGTGTTGTTCTCTGCGATAGGTATGGTGTATACTTTCTGCTACCTGTGCCAGCTGGCCCCGGGCGTAAAAAAGCACGTTTTCCACCCCCGTCAGACAGATGACAAATTTGTAATGGCGATAGAGGTGACCGGCAAATCAAACGCAGAGGAGATCAAGAGCTTCCTGGCCAGCGTTGGCGCCCAGGAGATCAATGAGCAAAGGGCAGAAACCGGCTGGTGGTATGGCCGCTTTGATAAGGACGATACCCTGATCAACGAAAGGGTTACTCCGCTGAACGCGTAAAAACGCCCGGAAGCTACCAGACCAGCAGTGAGGATCTGGCAGATAAAAAGAAACAAAGTAGTCAGAGGCTTCTGACAATATAAAAGACGAAGGATAATCAAATGAAACCGCAAGGTTCCATCTGGCAATAAAAAAAAGACGTTAAATTCCGATGAAAAGGACTTCCAACATATTAGTAGTAGCTGCTTTGGCAGGCGGAGCTTTACTGGCGGCCTGTAATACAGGAGAGCATCACAGAAAGCCCGGCAGGATCTATATGCCAGATATGTATGAATCCCGTGCATATGAGTTCTACAACCCGCGCCTGGCAACCATGAAACCGGTAGAAGGCACCGTTAAAAGAGGTGAGCTGCTGCCTTATCATGTAAAAGAAGGCGATACCACGCTGGCTAATACTATTAAGAATCCGCTTACTATCACCGAGGCTGATGTGGCAGAAGGCAAGCGTCTGTTCAATATCTATTGCGGTATCTGCCATGGTACAGCGCTGGATGGTAACGGCCCGCTGTACAAAGGCGGCGACGGCCCTTACCCCGCTGCTCCGGCTAACCTGGCCGCTGGTGGTCCTAAATCACACTATACCCAGGGACGGCTGTTCTACGTAATGACCTATGGCTGGAATGCCATGGGAAGCTACGCCAGCCAGCTGGATAGGTCTCAACGCTGGATCATCGCTGCTTATATCAAGAGCGTACAGGACGGCAGCAAAGTGCCTGCTCCCGATGCAGCGCCCACAGCGCCGGCTGCAGGACCTGCAGCATCTGGCGGTGACACTGCAACTATTAAGAAATAAGACGGCAGCAGAATTTAATTACAATAGCAGTAACTACTTTGAGATGGAACCCGGCATAGCGATATGCAAGGTTACATGCGATAAATAAAAAGATAAAGAACTACACATGAAGGACCAATTTGTAGTACCGGCAAAATTAAAAACGACCAGCTTCGTGTTAATGGGCATTGGCGTACTCACCTTATTGATCGGATTAGTGGCCTTGGGAGGCGAGCATGGCTCTGGCCGTTTTTGGGGCGGCATTTTGCAGAACAGCACGTTCTTCCTGCTGGTAGCATTAGTCGGCACCTTTTTTATCGGCGTTACCACATTGGCGCATGGCGGATGGCATGTCGGTTTCCGCCGGGTGCCGGAAGCACTTTCCATGGCAGTGCCGGTATTAGGCGGTATCCTGTTTGTGGTGCTGATGATACTGGTATTTGGTCATAAAGACCAGGTATACCACTGGACTAACCTGGAACACGTAGAACATGATCCTATCTTAAAAGGTAAATCTGCGTTCCTGGGCGCCGGGTTCTTTACTACTGCTACCATCATCACCCTGGGTCTGTGGATCCTGTTTACCATTAAATTGCGTAACATGTCCCTGCAGGAAGATAGCTGGGACCTGTCTCCGGACACCGGCCGCCGGCTCCTGTGGAGGAATTCCGTTTGGTGTGGCGGTTTCATCGTGATCTATGCCCTGAGCGTTGGTTCTACCACCCCCTGGCTGTGGCTGATGAGCGTTGATGCACACTGGTACTCCACCATGTACAGCTGGTACACTTTCGCCAGCACCTGGGTATCTGGTCTGTCAATGATCGCTTTATTTGTAATATACCTGAAGAAACATGGTTACATGAGCTGGGTAAATGAAGAGCACCTGCATGACCTGGGTAAGCTTATGTTTGCATTCAGCATCTTCTGGACATATCTCTGGTTCTCTCAGTACATGCTTACATGGTATGCGAACATCCCCGAAGAAACGGTGTACTTCCAGCCTCGCGTATGGGGTCCGTTCCGCGGCGTGTTCTTCCTGAACCTGATCATTAACTTCGTCCTGCCGCTGTTGCTGCTGATGAAACGTGATACCAAGCGTAACTTTACGGCTATGACATATATAGCCATATTAATTATATTTGGTCACTGGCTCGATTTCTTCCAGATGGTTGCTCCCGCTACTTCACAGGCGCTGCACTTCCCCTGGTATGAGTTTGGTGTAGGTCTGGGTTTTGTAGGCGTGATCATCTTTGTCACTGCTCAGCAGCTGGCTAAAGCGCCGCTGGTTCCCAAGAACCATCCTTATCTGAAAGAAAGCATTGTACACCACACCTGATGATGTAGGCGTGCCGGAGTGGATCCCGGTAAAACGGGAAGCGAGAGGAATAAAGTGTATTAGAAACAACGAAAAGCATTAGATAACTTAATTATTTCAAGTAGCAATGTCAGGTTTTTTAGCAGTCTTAGTTGTTGTGCTCATATTCGTAGTCATCTTCCAGATTGCGAAGGCGAGCGAATATGTGTCCATATTGAAGGGGGAAAAGAAGGCCCGCCAGCAGAACAACCGTATTAACGGCTTTTTGCTGATCGCTTTCCTGGTATTGGGACTCATCGGTGTGTATTACTGTAATGAGGCAATGAGAGGCAAGATCCTGGGGGAAGCGGCATCTGAGCAGGGCGAGTCCATCGATAACATGATCATGTGGACCCTGGTAATGACCGGCGTCGTGTTCGTGATCACACAGGTCCTCCTGTTCTGGTTTGCCTTCAAATACCAGGAGAAAGAAGGAAAAGCAGCGTTTTATTTCCCGCACAATAACAAGCTGGAAGTGATCTGGACTGTGATCCCCGCCATTGCGCTCACCATCCTGGTGGCCATCGGTTTAAGACACTGGTTCCGTATCACCTCAGATGCGCCAAAAGATGCTATGGTGGTTGAGATCACCGGTAAGCAGTTTAACTGGCTCATCCGCTACCCCGGTAAAGACGGACTGCTGGGCAGCAAATACTTCAAAAATATTAATGATGCTACCAATCCCGTTGGTCAGGATTGGGATGATAACCTGAACAAAGACGATTTCATGGCCAATGAAATGCACCTCGTAGTAGGCAAGCCGGTAAAACTGATCATCGGCTCCCGCGATGTGGTGCATGACGTGGGTCTGGCACACTTCCGCCTTAAAATGGACGCCGTGCCTGGTATCCCCACCACCCTGTGGTTTACGCCTAAGTTCACCACCACGCAGATGAAGGAGAAAACCGGTAACCCGGATTTCGTATACGAGATCTCCTGTGATCAGATGTGCGGTGTTGGTCACTACTCCATGAGAGCTGTTATCGTAGTGGAAACGCAGAAAGAGTATGACAAATGGGCTGCTGCGCAGAAGTCACAGTATGAGCTGGCTCACGCTGCTCCTGCTGGCAACGCACCCGCCGCTCCGGCTCCGGCTGAGAAACCGGCAGAAGATACCACTAAGAAAACAGTGGCAGCTAATCTGAATCACTAAGGCGTAAATTTGTTAGGAACCATTAAACACTAAAATAAGCTAGCTACCAGGCGCTCCCCTGATGTTAGTTTGATAATAAACAGAACCGATTATGAGTAACGAAGCAACCTTGCACAGTCATCAACAGGAGGCAACGCACGGCGCAGTGGCGCATGACCATGGCAACGGGCATGAACATCATCATGAAGACAGCTTCATTTCGAAGTATGTTTTCAGCATGGATCATAAAATGATCGCCAAGCAGTTCCTGATCACAGGTATCATCTGGGCGGTCATAGGCGCTGGTTTTTCTGTATTGTTCCGTTTACAGCTGGCATTCCCGGATGCTACTTTCCCCTTCCTGGAAAGTCTGCTGGGCCATTGGGCTAAAGGCGGTCATATCTCTGCAGAAGCTTACTACGCGCTGGTAACCATGCACGGTACCATCCTGGTATTCTTTGTATTGACAGCCGGGCTAAGCGGTACCTTCTCGAACTTGCTGATCCCCCTGCAGGTAGGCGCCCGTGATATGGCCTCTCCATTCATGAACATGCTGAGCTACTGGTTCTTCTTCCTGGCCAGCCTGGTAATGACCGCTTCCCTGTTTGTGCAAACAGGCCCTGCTTCCGGCGGTTGGACCTCTTACCCTCCGCTGAGCGCCCTGGGTGATGCTTCTATCGGTTCTAAAATAGGCATGGATCTCTGGCTGACCAGCATGGCGCTCTTCGTAGTGTCTCAGCTGCTGGGCGGTCTGAACTATATTTCTACCATCCTGAACATGCGTACCAAGGGTATGAGCATGACGAAGATGCCGCTCACTATCTGGGCCTTCTTCTTCACCGCTATCCTGGGCGTACTGTCCTTCCCGGTACTGCTGTCTGGTTTTATCCTGCTGCTGTTTGACCGTCACGCAGGCACCAGCTTCTACCTGAGCGATCTGTTCGTAGCCGGTAAAGTACTGTCCAACGAAGGCGGTTCCGCCATCCTGTACCAGCACTTGTTCTGGTTCCTGGGTCACCCTGAGGTGTACATCATCATCCTCCCTGCGATGGGTATGGTATCTGAAGTATTGGCGGTTAGTTCCCGCAAACCGATCTTCGGTTACCTCGCGATGGTGGGCTCCCTGTTCGCAATCGCCATCCTGGCCTTCCTGGTATGGGCGCACCACATGTTCGTTACCGGTCTGAACCCCTTCCTGGGCGCGTTCTTTGTACTGTTAACATTACTGATCGCGGTACCATCGGCCATCAAGGTGTTCAACTGGCTTACCACCATCTGGAAAGGTAGTATCCGCTTTACGCCGGCCTCCCTGTTCTCCATCGGTTTCGTGAGCACCTTCATCTCTGGTGGCTTAACCGGTATCTGGCTGGGTAACTCTTCCATCGATATTCACCTGCACGATACTTATTTCGTGATCGCGCACTTCCATATAGTAATGGGCGTATCTGCCTTCTTTGGTATGTTTGCCGGTATCTACCACTGGTATCCCAAACTGTACGGCCGTTACCTGAATGGCACCCTGGGTTATATCCATTTCTGGATCACCCTGGTGGGCGCTTACCTGATCTTCTGGCCCATGCACTACGAAGGTATGGCGGGTATGCCCAGAAGGTACTATGACTACTCTAACTGGGAGTCTTTCAAACAATTCGTGGAACTGAACAAATTCATCAGTATAGTAGTATTCACCGTATTCGCTACCCAGCTGCTGTTTGTGTTCAACTTCTTCTACAGCATCTTCAAAGGAAGGAAGCTGACCACCACCAACCCGTGGGATGCTACCACCCTGGAATGGACTACGCCTATCCGTCCCGGACACGGCAACTGGCCTGGCGAAATTCCTGAAGTGCACCGTTGGGCATATGACTACAGCAAAGACGGTAAGGACTTTATTCCGCAAACCGTTCCTATTGGTCCTGATGAGTCAAAACATTGATAAAACAGCAGTTAGCTTTTAGCTGCAGCCAGCACTAAAAGCTAACTGCCAAAAGATATAGCTAGTAATTGTGTTGCAAGAAAACTCCATAAAATTGTCGTTATCGTATGCAGTAGCCAGTAAGGCGAGGGATTACTTCCAGTTAATGAAGTTTAACCTCACGTTCATGGTGGTGTTCTCAAGTGTGGTGGGTTATCTGCTGGTACCGGGTGTGGAGTTCAGTGTGGTAAAAGTTCTTTTATTATTTGTAGGTGGCCTGCTGGTATCCGGATCTGCCAATACGATTAATCAGATTTGGGAGAAGAGCACGGATAAGCTGATGGCGCGCACCGCCAACCGTCCCCTGCCTGCCGGGCGTATTTCCGAAACGGAAGCCGCCGTGGTAGCCGTGGTAACCGGTTTAGGCGGCGTAGCGGTACTGGCCTGGAGCTTTAACTGGCTCTGTGCTATACTAAGCCTGGCGTCACTGCTGATCTACGGCTTTGTATACACCCCCTGGAAAAAATGGAACTCACTGGCAGTGCTGGTAGGCGCCATTCCGGGTGCTTTGCCTCCCCTGATCGGGTGGGCAGCCGGTGCTAACCAGCTCAGCGAAGGCGGCTGGTCCCTGTTCGCTATCCAGTTCCTGTGGCAGTTCCCGCATTTCTGGGCTATTGCCTGGATTGCACACCAGGACTATACAAAGGCTGGCTTTAAGCTACTGCCTGCGGCTGGTGGGCCCAATAAAATGACCGCGCTGCAGTCTGCCACTTATGCCCTGCTGCTTATACCGGCTGGCATTGCGCCTTACCTGTTAAAGCTAAGCGGCAGCATTGGCGCCATCATCACCATCCTGGCGGGCATCTTTTACCTGTACCGGGCAGTTACGCTCTACAGGAAATGCGATGTGCCATCCGCCCGTAAACTGATGTTTGGCTCCTATATCTATCTGACTGTAGTTCAGCTGGCACTGTTGGCTGATAAAATATAAAAACAAAACTGAACGAGAAGTGATGCAGGCAATGAGCGTACAACGAAAGAAAATACATCCGCATAAATACTCCCTGTGGATAGCCATGGGTAGTATTACCATGATGTTTATCGGGTTTACCAGTGCCTATGTAGTAAAACGCTCGCAGGCAAACTGGCAGGTCTTTGAATTACCGCACATCTTTTGGATATCTACTGCTGTGATCCTGATCAGCAGCGGCACTATCCAGCTGGCGGTAAAACAGTTCAAGGAAAGGAATATGAGACGTTACAAACAGCTCATTACCCTTACCGCCATCCTGGGTGTGGTATTTGCTGCCCTGCAGTGTATAGGTTTCTCGCAGCTAAGCCAGCGGGGCCTGCCACTTAGCGGACCAGTATCTGCCTCATTCATCTACGTGATAGTAGGCATGCACATGCTGCACGTATTGGGTGGTGTAGTAGCCCTGCTCATCATGTTTGCCAGGGCCTACAGAACACGGGTGCGCGTGTACAGCGCAGTACCTATAGAAGTGGCCTCGCTTTACTGGCATTTTGTAGATGCACTATGGATCTACCTGCTGGTGTTCCTGAGCCTGGCCAGGTAAGCAAGGTAAAAACAGACATTAATCGCCGAAATAAATAACAACGAATTAAATTAAAAATGGATACAGCAGTTACAGCGAAGAAAAAATGGTGGAGCGGGGGATATTCTCCCTTTAATGTGAGCTATGGAAAGTTGATGATGTGGTACTTCCTGATGTCAGATGCTTTTACCTTTGGCGCATTGCTCATATCATACGGTACTATCCGCTTTATGAGCACCTCCTGGCCTGATCCTAACGAGGTATTCCGCTCGTTCCCCGGTATGGGCGAGGCGCACATGCCGCTGGTATTTGTGAGCTTGATGACATTCATCCTGATCATGAGCTCTGTGACCATGGTGTTAGCTGTACACGCCGGCCACATGCGTGATCGTAAAGCTGTAGTAAAATGGATGGCCTGGACGATCGTAGGCGGTATCGCCTTCCTGTCCTGTCAGGCATGGGAATGGACACACCTGTTCCACGAAGGCGCATGGTGGGGCCGCAATCCTTTCTCCAACATCAACGGTACCGTTGCTTCTACTAACTTCACGAACTTCTTCTTTACCATCACCGGTTTCCACGGCTTGCACGTAACTTCCGGCGTGGTGCTGAATATAGTGATCCTGGCTAACGTGCTGAAAGGCACCTACGAAGAAAGGGGCCACTACGAAATGATCGAGAAAGTAGGTCTGTACTGGCACTTTGTAGATCTGGTTTGGGTATTTGTGTTCACCTGCTTCTACCTGCTGTAATAGCTGGTAACAGGGTAAGAAAACCGCCACGGCGGCTAGTTGGAGTAAATTATCAATTTCGGAATTTTAAAAAAGTAATTAGTAATGGAACATACACATACAGCAGAAGGGCACGAGCACGGGCAGCATGATGCCTCCACTAAAGCCATCTGGAAAACGTTCTGGATCTTATTGTGCGTAACAATAGTGGAAGTTGGTCTGGCATTCCTGCACCTGGAAACAGGCGTTCCTCCCAAATTGTTGTTGAACGGTATCTTCATCATCCTCACGATCTTCAAGGCTTTCTTTATCGTTGCAGAATTTATGCACTTACGCCACGAGATCAAGAACCTGATCATGACGATCCTGATACCTTTGGCGCTGTTCGTATGGTTTATCATCGCCTTCCTGGCGGATGGTGATTCCTGGAAGAACATGCGTAAAGACCTGTCACCGGGCGCTGCCCGCCAGGAAGTGAAAGCGCCTGCTCATGAAGAAGCGCATCACTAAGCAGATCATAGTAGATTAATCATAAAATCACAGGTTATTTCACGCAGGGCTATTATAGGGGTTATGTTGGCGGTGTTAGTGCCGTTGCTGGGGTACCTGATAACAGATCATTACGGTAGAAACGTGGTACCAGTACCACGTTTTTACATTCCGGAAGGGGTAGATACCGTAGTTAAGAATGGCAGTACCCATTATGATACCGTGTATCATACCATCCGGAACTTTAAACTCACTAACCAGCAGGGCCAGCAGGTAGGCCTGCAGGACCTGCCGGGTAAAGTGGTACTGGTAGATTTCTTCTTCACTTCCTGTACCAGTATCTGTCCTACGTTAACGGCCAACCTGAAGAAGATCCAGGAGGCCTACGTTAAGAACGATACCCTGCTGCAACTCCTCTCTTTCTCCGTAGATCCGGAGCGCGACTCCTCAGAAAGATTACGCTGGTACGCCAACAAACACGGTATTAACCCGGATAACTGGTGGCTGCTCACGGGCGATAAGAAGGAAATTTATGACCTGGCCCGCCACGATTTCTTCGTGTCGGTAACAGAAGGCGATGGTGGCGCGGATGATTTCATCCACACGGAAAAGCTGGTGCTGATAGATAAGAACGGGCATATACGCGGCTACTACAATGGGCTTGACAGCAATGCCATCCGGCAGTGCGCCAACGATATTGCAGTACTGCACCTGGAAAAGGACCGGAACAGGCCACCTTTATGGAAAAGGCTGATGTCCGGCAATGAATAGTGTCTCAAAGGAACTGTATGAGTATCAAGAACAAAAATCTTAACCTGCCGATAGCCATCATATCCATTGTGATACCGGTATTGGTAGCCATCTTATTCTACCTGCCCCGGCCCAAGATGGAAGCCGGGTTTGATGTGCACATCCTGCCCCTGGTCCATGCCATCCTGAACTCCGCTACTGCGGTGCTGCTGCTGGCCAGCCTCTATTTTATCAAGAACGGTCATGTACAGGCACATAAGGTCGCCAACCTTACGGCGGTGGTATTAAGCGCCATCTTCCTGATATCTTACGTTACTTTCCACTTTTTTACGGAAAGCACGAAGTTTGGCGATAGCGACCATAACCATATACTGGATGCGGCAGAGAAGACCGCTGTAGGCGGCACCCGTTACGTGTATTATTTTATCCTCCTCACCCATATTGTGCTGGCAGTGGTGATTGTACCGCTGGTATTATTTACCCTGCTGCGGGGCCTGCAGTCAGATTTTACCCGTCATAAGAAGATTGCGCGTATTACCTGGCCCATCTGGTTCTATGTAGCCATTACCGGGGTGATCGTATATGTAATGATATCTCCCTATTATTAATGGGCGTATCTTTGTACAATCAATAATTTAGATGCGGATGAAGAAGTTAGGACAATTATTGCTGATCTTATTATGTAGCGCTCCGGCTGCTATGGCGCAATGCTCATTGTGCACCAAAACTGCCCAGCAATTGGGCGAAGGACCTGCCAAGGGTTTAAATAACGGTATTCTTTACCTGGCTATTACGCCGCTGCTGATCGCGGGGATCTTAGGTTTCCGCTGGTGGCAGAGCAACAGGCCGGGCAGCGAAGAGTAGAAATATCATTCTTATTCCGCTCGCCGGTCCTTAGTGGCCCGCTATTCCCCATCCGCTTCCACCGGTTCTTCCGGAAACCGGAACTCCGGGCAATCCACTCTCAGATCTCCCGATCTCAACGGCGATTTTACCAGATTACAGTAATGCCCGCCATTCTTCTGTGTATAGAAATGGCAGTTCAGGCACATGTACTGCGGTGTGATCACATAATTATGGTTCAGTTGCTGGATCAGTTTCAGCAAAGACTCCAGCAGGCTATCCTGGTTAGCGGTGGATAGCTGGGTAACGGTTTCCTGTATAGGCAAGGCAAACTGCTCCACTTTTTTTGCGAGGGCTTTTCCGGCTTTTACCAGATGTAGTGTATGGCTGCGGGAATCATTAGCGGTAGCTTTCCGTACCAGCAGCTGTTTACCTTCCAGGGATTTGATGGCATCGCTGATAGTAGCCTTGGTCATGTTGAAGTAAGTAGCCAGGAAGGTCACCGTTCTTTTCTCCTCCGGGTAATGGAGCAAAAAAGTAAGCAGCTGTACCTGTATAGGGCTCAGTCCATGTTGTTTAGCTTCATTCCATAGCAGCACACGAAAGGCTTCTGACAGCCGCTCTAATGCGGCTACCACTTTGCTGGATACGTTACCGGCCTGCTGTTCGGGGCTGAATATAGAAATAGATGCTTTCCCCATGGTCCTGCTTTCCTGCTAACTTTTTGTAACCGGCTAATATACGAAAAATTGCTACTGCAGGAAATTTAATCCCGGGATTAGTGGCAGCCTTCTATTTCATGTATATAATAGCCTTGTTTTACGATGTTTTTTTCCCAGGCGGGTATCACTTCTTCCAGGTGGCAGAAGCGGCATTCCCGGGTAGAGATATGCGGCGAGGCGCGTAATTTAGATTGAAGATAGGCTTTACCAAAGGTAAGCACGTGGTCGTAGCGGGTGTCTGCAGCAACAATGATGTCAAAGTGCATATATCCCCCATTCTTTTTCTTAACGTACGTGTCAAATACAGCAACTTCCATGGTAGGTGAGGTTTTCGGTAGGCGGTCCAATAAAATTATGGGGATGTAGCGTTGATCCGGTGTCTTAATGGTTTTAATGAATTAACTGATTAACAGATCTCCTGTATAGCGGGGTCGGGATACGTCCACAGTATCACGCTCATACTTACAGCCTTAAACCAGGCCTGGTGCATCTTTTCCACTTCTTCCGGGCGGTGTCCTTTTTCGCTGAGGAAGGGGCGGATAGCATTGGTAACAGGGTAAATGAAGGTAACCAGGTAACGGAGAAAGATCACCGGTACGTCTTTCATGTCGTCTGTGGGCATCGGCTGGTCCTGGTAACGTTGGGCAATGATCTGTTCGTACTGCGACCAGTGGGTGTTGTAAGGGCGCTGGCATAATTGCCTGATCCAGTTCCCGAAGCGGGGTCTGAGGGTGTTGAGATAATCTGCATCCGGCTGCCCATCCCTGGTAAAGTAGTGCGCCAGGTAATCGTTGGCTACCATGTGGTCATACCAGATATCAAGTATTGTCTCTGCTTTGGAGGAAAGTATCTCACCGGCCATTTGCAAATACCTTTCATCTTCGCGGGTAAACAGCAGCATTCGCTTTAACAATACTAAATCCCGTAAACTCAAAGCTGATGAGGTCATGCCGGCCGACGTACTTTCATAACGCTTGCCATTTATCATACATATATATTTAATTTGGAGTAGCGACACAAGTCTGAACTTTACAAAAATAATAAGCACTCCTAACTAACAAAATTTTTAACAATTCGTTCACCGCGTTTTTTTCTTGATATGTACCTTATTTACCATGTAAAAATGATTTATAAACAGATAGTAAATACAGGTTATGCAGTACTTGTCCTATTTAGCTATCTATTTCAATTAACAACTCGTTAACCAAACGTGTCGTTGCATATACGACGAATGTCGCTGATAGATACGTCCACACTGCGAAAAGCAGACGTGTTTATGTATAAATGAAAATCTCCATCTTTTTATTTGAGTTTATACCCCCGAGTTTATAGATTTGAACTTCAATACGCTTACAACAGCCATTAGCTTTTAGCCGTTAGCTCTTAGTGCAGGCTGCAGCTAACAGCAAATCGCTAAAAGCTAATTGCTTTTATTACTTGATTATATAGGAGATTGAATAACCATGATGAACATTTTTAAGACCCTTACCCGGGTTGGCATTCCAGTGTCCCCTTCTATGGATCCGGCTTTGGCAGATGCCCAGGTAGATCCCTCGTTAGGAGGCATTAACCCGCGGCGGGTACTGTACTTATCTGTAATAACCGTGGTAAATGCGGCCGTTATCAGCCTTATTGCCAGGGTGCTGCTGCTGCTTATTAACCTGATCACCAATATTTCGTTCTACGGTAACTTTTCCGTAGAGGATACTTCGCCCCTGCATCATCAATGGGGCATATGGGTAATAGTGGTGCCTGTAATAGGCGCGATCGTGGTAGGTTTTATGGCCCGCTACGGCTCTGCGGCCATCCGTGGCCACGGTATACCGGAGGCCATGGAGCAGGTGCTGGTAAACAAAAGCCGCATAAAACCCATCATCACATTCCTGAAGCCGGTATCCGCCGCCATCTCTATCGGCACCGGGGGCCCCTTTGGCTCTGAAGGCCCTATCATTGCTACCGGCGGCGCCTGGGGCTCTTTTATAGGCCAAATATTCAGCATCACAGCCAACGAGCGTAAGATCCTGCTGGCCGCTGGCGCAGCATCCGGTATGGCCTGTATATTCGGCAGTCCGCTGGCAGCCGTAATACTGGCGGTGGAGCTGCTGCTGTTTGAATTTTCCCCGCGTAGTATCATCCCGGTAATACTGGGTTGCATCACCGGCGCGGCTTTTCACTATCTCTACTGGGGCAACGCGCCGGTATTCACCATACCGGATGTAACGGCTCCTACTAATACAGCCCTGCTGGCGTATTCCGCCATCGGCGTCATCATCGGTATCCTGGCCGCATTGATCACCAAGGCCGTGTATGCAATAGAAGACGGTTTTGAGAAACTGCCCATCCACTGGATGTGGTGGCCCGCCATTGGCGGCCTGGTAGTAGGCGTGGTAGGTTATTTTGCCCCGGAAACAATGGGCGTTGGTTATGTGAATATAGATAACCTGCTGGCCGGAAAAGTAACCCTGCACATGCTATTTGTACTGGGTGTGCTCAAATTCATTTCCTGGTCGTTTTCCCTGGGTAGCGGCACTTCCGGCGGTACGCTGGCGCCCCTGTTAACCATCGGCGGCGCACTGGGCCTGTTCACTGCCTTTTTACTACAGCTGGCTTTTCCCAATGTGCACATCAACTTTTCCGTGGCGGCCCTGATCGGTATGGCAGCTATGTTTGCCGGCGCTACCCGCGCGCTGCTTACCTCCATCATCTTTGCACTGGAAACCACGCGGGATGGGGATACCCTGCTGCCGCTCATAGGCGCGTGCGTGGCCTCCTATTTCGTGTCTTTCTTCCTGATGCGTAATACCATCATGACAGAAAAGATCGCCCGCCGTGGGGTACAAACGCCGCATACCTATAAACCAGACCTGCTGGAAAGCGTGCATATAAAAGACGCCATGGTATCCAACCTGGTCATGATGAGCCATGAAAACACCATTGGCGAGTTACGCGCCTGGCTGTATGAAAATAAACTGGGCGGTTATGAGCTGGCTTATCCCGTGGTAGATGCTGATCAGCAGCTGGTAGGCATTGTTAAAACAGAAGATGTGCTGCTGCCGGAAACGCCGGAAGATGCGGCCATTACCTATGTCATGCACACCAATATGGTCACCGCACCGGAAGAAAGCACCCTGCGCTATGCCGTAGACCTCATGGCCCGCCACCACCAGGATATACTCCCGGTCATAGACCCGCAGCAGAACAGGTTTCTCATAGGTATGGTCAGCTACCGGAGCGTTTTCTCCACCTACCAGCATGCCAAGGAAGCCGATGAGACCAGCTCCCTTAATATTTCTATTAAGCGGCAGGTAATGAAGATGCTCATCAAAAATGGCGTATTGAAATAAAGAAGTGTTAGCTATACAGGAGATCCCGGTTGCTGCCCGCAGCCGGGATTTTTTATTGCCAGTTATTGATAAACCGGTACAGGTTAAAATTACCTTCCTGCAATGCCTGTTGTATCTGTTGTTGCAGCTGCTGTTTATTCACATTCCGCATGCGGCGGTGTTGTATCAGCTGCCAGGCCTTATCCGCCATGAGGATGCTGCGGCGGTCCTGCCCGTTTATCTGCTGCTGATGTTTATCTATGGCGGCTATCAGTTCTTCCACGCCTTCATTACGGGTGGCTATGGTCTTTAATACCGGTATCTGCCAGTCGCGGGTATGCCGTTCGGCAGATAACAGGCGCAGGTTCTTTACAAACATATCCGCGCTGTCGCGGTCTGCTTTATTCACCACGAATATATCCGCTACTTCCATCAGGCCGGCTTTCATGGTCTGGATCTCATCGCCGGCTTCCGGCACCAGCACTACTACGGTGGTATCTGCAATACCGGCTATATCTACTTCACTCTGCCCCACGCCTACGGTTTCAATAAAGAGGTAGTCAAATCCCGCCGCTTTGATCACATCGCTCACCTCAATGATCTTGGGGCTCAACCCGCCCAGCGCTCCCCGGTTGGCCATAGAGCGGATGAACACCTGCATATTGTTAAAATGCTGGCTCATCCGGATCCGGTCGCCCAGCAGCGCGCCAAAATTAAACGGGGACGATGGGTCTACCGCAATGATGGCCACCGTTTTTTGCTGTGCCAGCAAAGTGGTGATGAGCGTATTTACCAGTGTGCTTTTACCGGCGCCGGGAGGGCCGGTAATACCTATCACCCTGGTGGGGCTACCAGCCGGCAGCTGCTCCAATAACTGCTCATAACCCACTGCCTCATTTTCCACCAGGGAAATGCGGCGGGCCAGTGTTTTCAGGTGTTGGATATCTGCCGTTTGCTGCGTCATTTAAATAAGGCGGTAATTCTTATAGGTAAATAATTGCTTGCCGGTAAGCCTTTGAATAAAATACAATACCCGCTCCTTAAAGTTCATATTGGTCCGGGAGGGATCGTAGCGGAATTCCCAATCCTGCTGACTGATCCTTTGCTGCATTACCGCAGGATGTTTGCCATGGAATTCCTGCAGCACATCTATCACATTATAGTCAAAACCCGCGGCATCCCTTTTGGCCATGGCTTCCAGGGCGGCGTCGTCCTTTGTATAACGTTTGGAGAGCTCAATATTTTTCTTCACCTGGCGCATAGGGTTGCGTACATAACTGTAGTGGTATACCCGGGCGTCTATCAGCTTTACCTGTAGCTTTTCGCCTTTCTCCGCCTGCTGATTGGCCGGGTCCTGGTATTTACGGAAGCCCTGTGAGTCGCGGTAAGAGCGGATGGAAGGACTATTCCTCACAATACGGATCTCTTTGGTATGGAACTTCCGCGTGGGGCAGTAATGTTTATAATCACCAAAGAAGTTCAGGAAATGAAACAGGAAACCTTCTACTTTTTTATTGTGCAGATGGTCCTGCATGGCTTTCTGGATCACTGGCAGGTCATTTTCATGTATGGCCTCATCGGCCTGTATATGAAAGATCCAATCGCTGGAGGGGCTGATATGATCCAGGCCGATATTAGCCTGCACCGCAAATATGCTCCCATTCTCGCGGGCGGCATCATCCCACACGCTATCTACTATTTTGATCTTGGGATTGTTCAGCGCGGCAATGGCTTCCCGGGTGCCATCCGTAGAATCGCCCACCACCATAATGAACTCATCACAAACCGGCAGTATGGATTGAATGGATTC
This sequence comes from Chitinophaga agrisoli, assembly GCF_008386695.1. Taxonomy (GTDB): domain Bacteria; phylum Bacteroidota; class Bacteroidia; order Chitinophagales; family Chitinophagaceae; genus Chitinophaga; species Chitinophaga agrisoli. Next base: position 457,463 of record NZ_VUOC01000001.1, on the reverse strand, counting down.
CAGGAAAGGATAGTCGATGGTAAAGCCATTTCTTACATAAGAGAACCCGCTGACCTTCATTATAAATTTTTTTCAAAAATAATTATTTATTAGCCCGCTGCAGCCGCCATAATTTGGCATATTTTATCAGCACATAGTAAGCCGCCAGCGCCGCCAGCAGAAAGCCATGCAGCCCTTGCCGGAAACCCGCTCTAAAAATATACCCCTTTATAAACGTAAACCACGGGCTGAATACCAGTTTAATAACACCGGCCCGTTTACCACGCCGGTACAGGCTTTCTGCTGCCAGGGTAGTATAGTTGTTGAACTTGGACAGATAAGTTTCTATATCATCATAACTGTAATGATACAGGTAACCCGGTAAGGTAACCGGCGCTACACCTTCCGCTATCTCCAGCATTTCATGCACCGGGCTATCATTCCACAGCGCCTGCTGCCGGTTAAAGATCCTTGTTTTATGATCCGGGTATTCCAGGCCATACCTGGCAAACTGGCCAAAGAAATTGTTGAGCCGCTGTAATACATATACGCCGCTAAGGCCTTTTTCTTTTTCCTGGCGGATGGCAGTGATCAGCTCTGGCGACAGTTCCTCATCCGCATCCAGCGAGAGGATATAGTCATGCGCCGCAAGCCGGATGCCATGGTTCTTTTGCGGCCCGTATCCCAGCCATGGCTGCCGGATGAATTGTGCATTGTATTGGCGGCAAATAGCTTCCGTTCCGTCTGTAGACCCGCTATCCACCACAATGATCTCATCTGCCACCTGCGTTAAGGACTGCAGGCAGCGGCCAATATTTTTTTCTTCGTTATTGGTGATGATAACCGCGGATAAGGTAGACATATCAATACAAGCTACGGTATATTTTGAGATATTCACAGGTCATACGATCCCAGCCAAACTGCCGTGCATGCGCGATAATAGCGGCTGCCGGCTTATATTGTTCGTAGTGCGTCATACCATCCTCAAACACTTTCTGCATGGCGTCCGGCTCAAAATCGCGGAAATAATAAGCCAGGTTGCCGCCTACTTCCGGCAGGCTGGTCTTGTCAGAGAGGAACACCGGTTTGCCAAAATGCATGGCCTCAATGGGCGGTATGCCAAAACCTTCCGTCATGGAAGGGAATACATAGGCATAACAGTTTTTCAGGTACCAGTATTTATCCTGGTCGCTGATGGGGCCTAGCAGCTTTACCCGGTTGCTAACGCCATATTGGACAGCTTCTTCCTGGATCTTACGGAAGTAATCGCCATGTGGGGCGCCGGCAATGATCAGCTCATATTGGTTATGCTGCAGCAGCGCGGGCAGCACATGAAAATTCTTCTTAGGCAACAGCATGCCTACGGAGAAAAGGAAAGGCCGCCGGGGGCGGTAACAGGGCGCATCAAAGGAAGGATATTCCTGTATATCAGCGCCGTTATATACAATACAGCATTTATCAGTATCTACTTTTAAATGCTCCTGGATAGTGTCAAATGTAAATTGGGAGATAGCCACAATACGGTCCGCCTCATCTACCTGCTCCTGCAGCCTGCGCAGCAGCTGAGCTTTGGTACGGTCGTCTTTGCGCTCGTCCATCAGGAAATTAAGGTCATGAATGGTGAGCACCAGCTTACCGGCACGGCGGCGGGGGAATACATTGGTATCCTGGTGCAGCGCATGCCAGACAGCTGTTTTAGGCGGATTAAATAAATAACGGTGATACCATTGATAATACAAGGTTTCATAACGCACATTATCAAAACCACGAAAACCGGCGGGCAGGTAGTATAGCAGTTCCTCATTAGGCAGCAGGTAACGGGGCAGGCGTTGTCCTAACTGCCAGCAAACCGTGTACAGGCCATTATGCGGATATTTTAATTTTTCTAAGTCCAGCCCTATCAAAGGCATAAATAGCTATTAAGTTTACAATTTAGTTGATCCGGTTATTCCCGTCCCACTTACCCGTAGTTGTTGTTTAAAACGTAATGAATAGTGTGGCGGCGCGTTCCTTGCTATCATCCAGGCTATTTTTGCATAGAAGCCGCCTTTGTAAAATTTCTTCAACACCTTAAAAAAGTACCACCATTTCAGGCAATGATACACCGGCCAGGTATAATGTTTAGAAAAGTAGTACATCAGCGAGTAATAGTATTCCTGCAAAAAATCCTTTTTTACGGTAATACTCTTGCTTACAAAATGCACAAACCTGGCTGCGGGTACCAGGTAGCAATGCCAGCCTCTTTTCCGGAAGGTAAGCGCCAGATCCTCCTCCTCACAGTAAAAAAAATAATTGGTATCCATTCCGCCAACTGCCGCAAACATCTCATACCGCACAAATAAAGAAGACCCGGTGATCAGCGGCACTTTTAAAGGCTGCTCATACACCGCCTCCCGGCGGGGATACTCCTGCGGATACAGTAGGCGTAATAAACCGGATCCCAGTAGTTTCAATGATAGCGTTGGAAAATACCCAAACGACCGGATGGGCGCCCTTTCGGCATTTAGCATCTGTCCCGTGCAAAGTCCGGCATCCGGATGAGTTTGCATAAAATCGTACAATATCTTTAAGCAATCGTTCTCAAAAACAGTGTCGTTGTTCAGTATATACAGATACCGGGCCCGGGCATGTTGTACCCCCAGCATATTACCACCTGAAAAGCCAAGGTTCAGTATACTTTTTACCAATATAATGTTTTCCTTACCATCCACAAAGGAATGCAGCTGCTGATACTGATCTTCTGCGGAATCATTGTCTACTACCACGATCTGCCATTTGATAGATGACGCTGTATGCTCCTCTATGGAACGGATACAATTGATGGTGTACGCAGTAGAATTAAAATTAATAAGGATCACCGCAACATCATACGACGTTTGCATAGCGTAATAAACTTTAAAAAGGGTAAAAATACAATTTGTTGTAATATACCCTGATACCGCCAATCCTGCTATGCCGCCTGTAGGGTATTATTTTTTAACTTAGCAGTTACTTATGACCAATTTTATTCCCATATTTCCTTTAGGTATAGTGGTTTACCCACAGGAACAATTGAACTTGCACGTATTTGAGCCCCGCTACAAACAGCTGGTAAAGGAGTGTCTTTCAGAGCAAAAGCCTTTTGGTATCCCCACGGTTATTAATAAAAAGATAGTAGAATACGGTACCCTGGTAGAACTGGTGCGGGTGGAAAAAGAGTACGAGAACGGCGAAATGGATATCGTTACCAGGGGCCTCAGTGTATTCCGCATACTGGAAGTGATCAAGACCATCCCGGATAAATTATATGACGGCGCTATTGTTAACTACCCGGAGAACACCGCCAAAACACATGCCCGCCTGCGCCAGCAGGTGCTGCACGCCATCCGTGAGCTGCATCACATCCTGCAGGTAAATAAAAACTTCAATAAAGAAGATGAGGAGCTGAGCGCCTATGACCTGGCCCACCACGCCGGCCTGTCCCTTGAAGAGGAATATGAGCTGCTGCACCTGTTCCAGGAGGCCCAACGCCTGGAATATCTTAAACGCCACCTGCTCAAGGTGATACCGCTGATGGCCGAAATGGAAAAGCTCAAAGAACGCGTAAAGCTCAACGGCCATTTCAGGAATTTATCGGCAGAAGGGCTATAAAAATAGCTGAATGGTCATTTTTTAACGACCTTTTAACAGCCCGGTTTTTGGTTTTTTTTGCATCCCGCTTTAAAAATTAGATATTTGCGGTCTTATTTTGGGTGGGTAGTTCCTGATAACCACCAGGAACCCTAAACCAGTAAACCAAATAACCGATCAACTCAATGCGTAGAACTAAAGCTGGCATTCTTTGCTTACTGGCTTTTCTGCTGCTGCTGGCTAACACTGTTGCTGCACAGGATAACTCACCATATTCCCGCTACGGCTTGGGGGATCTTAATTTAAATCAGAACGTGATCAACCGTGGTATGGGGGGCGTTTCCCAGGCCTACAGCGATCCGCAGTCTGTTAACTTCGTAAATCCGGCCAGCTATTCCAACCTGGTATTAACCACTTTTGATATTGCCGTAGAAGGCGGTGCCCGTGTAATTTCCAATAATGACAAGAACTTCCGTTCCGGTCTGGGCTCCCTTTCCTACATTCAGCTGGGTGTGCCCCTGGCCCGTAAATGGGGCATGGTATTAGGCCTGCGCCCTGTTACCAAGGTGTCTTATAACATCATGGAGAACACGGAGCAAACCTTTTTCGATACCCTTAAAATGCCTGTAGCCTATCAGTATGAAGGCAACGGCGGCTTGTACCAGGTCTATGCCGGTACCGGCGTGGGCATCGGCGGTTTTAGCATTGGCGCCAACGTGGGCTATCTGTTCGGTAATATCGAGAACAGCACCAAGGCCATCTACCCTTCTAATCAGTTCATATTCCCTTCCCGCCACACACAGCGGGTAAGTTATGGCCACCTGTTTTATAATATTGGCCTGCAGTACCGTATAGATCTGGGCAAAGAAATGGATCTGACCCTGGGCGCCACCGGCAGCCTGAAGCAGAACCTCTCCGGCCGCAGGGAACAGATGCGGGAAACCCTTGCCTTCGATGGCGCTTCCAATGATTATATCACCCAGGATACCGTGCTCTATGAAAAAGGAGAGCGGGGCAAGATCATATATCCCCAACAGTTAGGCGGCGGTATAGTGCTGCGTAAGCAGGAAAACTGGACCTTTGGCCTGGACTTTACCACAGAGCAGTGGGATCAGTACCGTAACTTTGGGGAGAAAGACTCCGTACGCAATGCCTGGAAAATGGCGGCAGGCGGCCAGTTTGTACCTAACGCACGCGCTATCAACGGCTACTGGAACAAAGTTACCTACCGGGTGGGCGGTTACTACGGGGTGGATTATCTGAAACTCAATGGCCAGGATATGCCTGTATTCGGCTTTTCTATAGGCGCCGGCCTGCCGGTACGCCGTCAACCTTACTCCAACCAATTCTCCGTGATCAATGTTGCCTTTGAAGTGGGGCACCGGGGCAATAATCAAACCGTTCTTAAAGAAACCTGGTACCGCATGGTATTAGGCTTCACTTTAAATGACCGCTGGTTTATTAAGCGGAAATATGATTAATTTGCGGCGTTGATAAACAGTTCTAATATGCGCCGTTACCGGAAGATGGTCTGGCTGTCCATATGCCTCCTTTCCTTTTATGCCTGTGAGAATGATATGCAGTCCATCATGCGGCTCGATCAGAAAGCAGCTGCTGTAGAAGAGGGCATCAATATAGAGTCCCTCTATAGCCAAACCGGGCGCGTAAGAGCCAAGTTAACGGCGCCTACCATGCTGCGCTACCTCGATCGCCCTTCTTATGTGGAATTCAATAACGGTTTAAAAGTATTATCCTATAATGACAGTCTGCACGTAGAAAGTACCGTCACTGCCAAATATGGTAAATACTTCGAGAACGATGACAATGTGTTCCTGCGCGACAGTGTGGTGGTAGTGAACAAGGAAGGGAAGCGCCTGGACTGTAATGAGCTTAACTGGGACTCCAAAAGGGGGAAATTCTTCTCCAATAAACCAGTGCGTATCAGCACTCCAACAGATACCATCTATGGTACCGGCCTGGAATCTAACCAGGACTTTTCCGACTATAACATCATCAATCCCCGCGGTCAGGTGTTGGTACAGGATAGTACTTTGCAATAAGCTATCTGGAAACCAACCCGCTGTAAAACGTCTCCTCACCCGCATACATAAACGAAAAAAGCCCATTCACCATGGTGAACAGGCCTTCTTCGCTTTAACCTATTTTTTAACCTAAAATTTCGTTGCTATATGGTCAAGAACTGTGCCAGCCTGGGCCGTACTGTTCTTGTGCAGGCGGATTTTTTTGCCCAAATTTGTAATCCACTCATAATGAATACCACACCATCCGGAATTAATTAAAACATTACAATTATGGAATACAGAAGACTTGGTAAAACGGGACTACAGCTTAGCGTATTATCATTCGGAAGCTGGGTTACATTTCACAAACAGATAGAGGATACGTTGGTAGACCGGCTCATGGGCATTGCCTACGATAACGGCATCAACTTTTTTGACAATGCAGAAGTATACGCCCTGGGCGAATCTGAAAAGATGATGGGCCGTGTACTTAAAAAGAAACAATGGGACCGCAGTTCCTATACAATATCCAGCAAAGCCTTTTTTGGCTCCAGGGGTAAACAGAATAAACCCAACCAAACCGGCTTAAGCAGAAAACACCTGGTAGAAGCCTGCCATGAAGCGCTGCAGCGCCTGCAGGTAGATTACCTGGACCTATACTTCTGTCACCGGCCAGACAAACATACGCCCATTGAGGAAGTAGTATGGACCATGAACCTGCTGATACAGCAAGGCAAGATCCTGTACTGGGGTACCTCCGAATGGAGCGCCCAGGAGATCATGGAAGCGCATATGGTAGCCCGCGAGTACCGCCTCATAGGCCCGGCTATGGAACAGCCGGAGTACAATCTCTTTAACCGTACCCGTATGGAAAAGGAGTACCTGCAGATCTTTAAGAATATAGGAATGGGTACTACCATCTGGAGCCCGCTGGCCTCCGGCCTGCTTACCGGCAAGTATAATAAAGGCATTCCCCAGGACTCCAGGTTGGGTCTGCCCGGCTTTGAGTGGCTAAAAGACCAGCAGTTCGTGCAGGATAAGCTGGATAGGGTGGCCAAACTGGAAAAGATAGCCGCCAGCCTCAATGCCTCACAGGCTACGCTGGCTATTGCCTGGTGTATCCGTAATCCGCATGTGACCACGGCCATATTAGGGGCTACCAAAGAAGAACAGCTAACGGAAAACCTGAAGGCCCTGGACGTTTATCCGGCGCTTACCCTGGATGTGATGGAGGAGATAGATGCCATTATGGGCACCGCGCCGGCGCAAAATGAGTGGTAAAAAAATCCATCATTAGTTTACAATCTCTTTAATATTAAAGAGATATTATAATCGTAATAATTATTAATTTTTAAAAAATCTTAATGCAATAGTATAATTCCCAATCCTACATTTTTACGAACAATTTTGCATCGTTCACGGAAATGGGAGAAAAACCTATATATGCTAATCTATCTTTGACTTAGGTTTTTCATAGGATATGGTTAAAATTATTACAAGGGCGGTATTCTTACCACCCTTTTTCTTTTTAAGGAAGTGCCGGCAACGGCACTTTTTTACGTTTAAACCGTAAATACCGTTATTTCCCGGAGAAAAGTCTTCATAGTGTCCGGAATGATACGTCTGGCTATTTTTTATAAATTATTGAATATCAATATCCAGATCGTTTTCATCCTTAAATCTTATCTAGCAGACTCATTAAAAGCATCTGCGTTTATCTGCATATTCGCCACGTTCCCCAAGAAAAATATAGCATTCACTAGAATGGGGGGGTGGATAATTAAATAAATATGATCTTTGTTACAGGTTTTTCAATAAAGATATGGTTAAAATTTTTCGGGGCTGTAGTCTTGCAGCCCCGTTTCTTTTTCCGGAAAGCCTGAAATGATTCTGCTTGACATTCTATCTCAGATAAAAGAAAGTCCCGTTCAGTTGTAAAACAGAACGGGACTTTTTGTTTTAGTTCAGGCGCGCATATCAAACCGCCGGCCCCCTCATATGCGGTACAGAAGCGTATTTTCCACCCTTAATCATCTTTTTTCGCCGCGTTAACAAATCTACTTTACCACCTATTCGCTAAATACTACCATCCATTCAAAGATTGCTAACGATTAAGAACTATAGTATGGGTATATGCGCTGGAAGGTTAATTTTGAATTGGTTTTCATAGGATATGGTCAAAAAAAGTAAAAGGGGATGTATTCTTACATCCCCTTTTTTATTCGGTGTGATTATTTTTCCTTCCGGTCTCTTCTTCGCGTAAACAGCCGTTTTACGCCTGTCTGCCATCAGTTACCACGGTATACCATCACTATAACTTCTCCGGCTTCATCTGCGGGAAGAACAGCACATCCTGTATAGACGGCTGGTTGGTCATCAGCATGGTCAGGCGGTCAATACCTATACCAATGCCGGCGGTTGGGGGCATACCATACTCCAGCGCCCGTAAAAAGTCATAGTCAATATACATGGCCTCATCATCGCCCCGCTCCATTAATTTCACCTGCTCTTCAAAACGCTGGCGCTGGTCAATGGGATCATTCAGCTCGCTGTAGGCATTGGCGATCTCCTTACCGTTCGCCATCAGCTCAAAACGTTCCACCACTCCGGGTTTGCTGCGGTGTTTTTTGGTCAGCGGGCTCATTTCCACCGGGTAGTCAGTGATAAAAGTGGGCTGTATATAATGTCCTTCGCATTTTTCGCCAAAGATCTCATCTATCAGTTTGCCCTTACCAATATTGTTGGGCACGGATATATTCAGTTGCTTACAAACCTCGCGCAGCTCCGGTTCTTCCATACCGCTAATATCTATGCCCGTATGCTCTTTAATAGCCTCGTACATGGTTACGCGGCGGTAGGGGGCTTTAAAGTCGATGGTTTTGTCGCCTACCTGTACTTCAGTAGTGCCATGCAGTGCCAGGGCTACTTTCTCCAGCAGGGTCTCTGTGGTGCGCATCATCCATTCATAGTCGCGGTAGGCGGCATACATTTCCATTACGGTAAACTCCGGGTTATGGGTACGGTCCATACCTTCATTACGGAAGTCTTTGGAGAACTCATACACGCCTTCAAAGCCGCCTACGATCAGCCTTTTCAGGTACAGCTCGTTGGCTATACGCAGGTACAGCGGAATATCCAGCGCGTTGTGATGTGTAACGAAAGGCCGGGCGGTGGCGCCACCGGGGATGGCTTGCAGCACCGGCGTTTCCACCTCCAGGTAACCCATGGCATTATAGAAATCACGCATGGTTTGCATGATCAGGGTACGTTTAATAAACACTTCCTTCACCTGCGGATTGATCACCAGGTCTACATAACGCTGCCGGTATTTAAATTCCGGGTCTATTACGGCGTCAAAGGTTTCCCCTTCTTTCTCCTTTACCACGGGTAAAGGGCGCAGGGCCTTTGACAGGATATCAAACTGTTTTACATGCACGGAGGTCTCGCCGGTCTTGGTAATAAAGGCGTAGCCTTTTATGCCGATAATATCCCCTATATCCAGCAGCTTCTTGAACACGGTATCATACAGGGTCTTATCCTCCCCGGGACAGATATCGTCCCGGCGGATATAAGTTTGTATAAGACCGGCCTTATCCTGGATCTTCACAAAGGCGGCTTTACCCATGTCCCGGATGGTCATGATACGGCCGGCCAGGCATACCTCCTGGAACTGGTCCTTCGTCTCTTCGGAATAATTCGCCTTAATATTGGCAGACGTATCATTCACGGGGTATTCCGCCGCCGGAAAGGCGTCAATACCTAATTTCTGCAGTTCCTGCAGTTTGTCCCGGCGGATAATCTCTTGCTCAGATAATTGTGTCATGTATTACTCAAAATGGAGTGCAAAAATAAGGGTAATAGTCGATAGTCCATAGCCATACTGCCCCAGGCCCCTATAGAACAGGCTGTTAACACTACATAACAGTCCGCCGGGCGGCATTCTGCACTTCTGGCATTAAATTTTCTCTACAGGTGAATGGCGGGCCGTTATACCGGCAGATAGCGGTAACTTTACAGGGGATAACTGACTGGAAAATAACCATGTAGGCGGTATAAACAGGACCTGTTAAGCCATCATAGATCTCTAAAACCCATACGGATGAAAACAATCATAGTTCCCACAGACTTTTCCGAAACGGCGTATAACGCGGCCCGTTATGCGCTGGGACTGGCCGGGCAGATGGATACTTCGCGTATTGTGCTGTATCATGCCTATGAGCTGATCGTGCCCATCCCGGAGGTGCCCACTACCGTGCCCATGGTCAACCCGGAAGAGCTGCGCGCTGCCAGCCTCGAAGGCCTGGAGAAGATGAAACGGGAGCTGCTGCCCCTGTTGCCGGACAATGCCAGCCTGGAAACCCGGGCGGAGAACTCCCTGCTGCCGGCCCAGATAGACCAGCTATGCAGGCAGGAAGAGGCAGACCTGGTGGTCATGGGCATTACCGGCGGCAGCCAGCTGGAAGAGATCCTGGTGGGCTCCAATACCGTAGATGTGGTAAAACATACCACCTGCCCGGTGATCATTGTACCCTCCGCCGCCCGTTTTACCCCTATCCGGAAAATGGTCTTTGCCTGCGATTTCCGCAAAGTGGTGCAAAATACACCCGTACAACCGCTCAAAAAGCTGCTCGATGTTTTCCGGCCGGAGCTGCATGTGTTAAATATTGACCATGATAGCAAACATTTTACCTCCGATACGCCTTACGAAACACTGATGCTGGATACCCTGCTGGAAGGCTATAATCCGCAGTTCCATTTTATAGACCATACCAATGTGGTCCAGGGCATTATGGATTTTGCCGTCCAACAGGAGGCAGACCTTATCCTGATCATCCCTAAAAAACATGGCTTGTTTGAACATATCTTCAAACGCAGCCGCACCACCCAGCTGGCCTTTCATACCCATATACCCCTGCTCACTATCCATGAATAATATATACGATAAACATTAATTTGATTAATTTTAATTTTAATACAAGACCACAACACCATGAAGAAAAGTATCCTGCTTATGTTGCCTGCACTGCTTACCCTGCAGTTGAGCCAGGCGCAGTTATTAAAGAAGCTGAAAGACAAAATGGAAAGCAGCAGCACCGCTACCAAGACCTCTTCCTCCAGCACTCCGCAAAGCACCGGCAATGCCGCCAGTGGCAAGGTGACGGAGTCTGAAGCAGGTTCCGGTATCAAACAAGCGCTGTCTAAAGGCGTAAGCGCAGGTATCGCCGCATTAAGTAAAAAAGACGGTTTCTTTGGAAATGAGGCATATAAGATGTTCCTTCCGGAAGACGCCCAGAAAATAGAGAAAACTTTGCGCAGCATAGGCCTGGGTAGCCAGGTGGATAAAGCCATTCTGCAGATCAACCGCGCTGCGGAAGGCGCCGTAACCACAGCAGCCCCTATCTTTGGTAACGCTATCCAGCAAATGACAGTAACCGATGCCCTGAAACTGGTAACCGGCGGTAACAACTCCGTTACAGACTATTTCAAAGGCAAGACCACTGATCAGCTGAAATCTGCTTTTGCGCCCAATATCCAGAGCGCGCTGGATAGCACCAGCGCTACCAAATACTACGCAAACATTGTGAATACGTATAACAAGCTGCCTACTACCATGACCAAGGTAAATCCTGATCTGAAGGATTATGTGACCTCCCGTGCTGTAGCGGCCCTGTTCGATCAGATCGGCAAGGAAGAAGCCAATATCCGCGCTAATCCCGCTGCCCAGACCACTGATCTGTTAAAGAAAGTATTCGGAAAATAATGTGCTAATTTGCTGATGTGCTAATTTGCTGATGATGGAATACATTACCGGCATGTTAGCACATTAGCATATTTGCACATCAGCAAATTGATAACAGCACCTGCCACGCCTCCATCACTTTCCCCGCTTCCAGCAATTGTTTAGCATACAAATGCAACTCCTGCTCCATCTCATCCGGAGAAACACTATAATACTGGATAATATTCTTCAGCTGCACATCCTCAAAAGCGGCGTCTATCACCGGCAGCTCATGTACATTGGCCAGCATGCCCAGGTTATTACCCGTCAGGATCCGGCTGTTACGCACCGCTAACGGCAGGGCGTCTACGCCAATACCTATACGGGTATTGGGCTTGGGCACTTCAAAAACGGCATCCCCGGAGGCGCGGCAATAATAATCGCCCCCCATACGGGCCACCAGGTCTATTTTATGCGGGTCTATACGGCCGGCGGCATCCAGCACATCTTCATTGATATGGATCAATACCGGTTCGCAGATCACCAGGTTGCCTGCCCCGCCACTCTGCCCGGTCTCAATTACCTGTTTTACAACACATTCCAGCTGTACCGGGCTTTCTTTTACCCGCGCGGGCTTTACTTTTTCCGATGGCAGGGCCGTAAACCCAGCTTTTTCAAATTCATTCACACCCTGCGCAAACTCGCAGCTGGCAAGGGAGGCCTGCTGCACCATGGCATAATTGACCACGTTTATGACCACTTCTTTAGTGGCATAGATATTTTCCAGGGTATGTTTAATGGTATTATCCCGCACCCGCCGCGAAGGGGAAAAGACCAGCGTAGGCGGATTGCTGCCAAATACGTTAAAGAAGCTAAAAGGGGAAAGGTTTGGCTGTCCGGCAGCATCTACCGTACTGGCAAAACAAATGGGGCGCGGCGATACCGCCCCTAAAAGCAGGGCATGCAAGTCGCCGGTTTTTACCTGCCCCGGAATGATCTGATGCATAAACAGGAGAATATTATTATTTAGAAAAGACCGGATGCCGGCTTTCCATCAGTGATTCATGGCTACACATTCTTCTTCAGCTTCAGCAGTGAAAAGTCCGTTCCTTCTTCTTGCTCCATCGTATTCTGCAACACGCCCAGGCCTTCCACTTCCATCTCCACTACATCGCCGGGTTGCAGCCACTGCTCCTGGTAATTGGCATCCGCCAGTTTACCCGTGCCGTTCAACTCCAGGAAACAGCCGGTACCTACGGTGCCGCTGCCGATGATATCGCCGGGGTGCAGGTGTACGCCATAGGCGCAGCGCTCTATGATCTCGGCAAAGGTCCAGTCCATATCGCCCATACTGCCTTCGCTTACCTGTACGCCATTAACGCGGCAGGTCATCTTAAGGTTGAAATTATTGCCGGTATGCCCGGGTTTAGCCGGTACTTTAAAAGCTTCCAGCTCGTCCGGCGTTACCAGCATAGGGCCTATAACAGTGCTAAAGTCCTTGCCTTTGGCGGGGCCCAGGTTCAGCTTCATTTCTTCCATCTGCAGGGTACGGGCGCTCAGGTCGTTCATGATCATATAGCCGCCAATGTAATCATCCGCTTCTTCTGCGGTGATGTTACGGCCTGCTTTACAGATCACCACGGCCACTTCCAGCTCAAAATCCAGCCGGTCAAAATGGTCCGGCATACACATTACGGGGCCGGGGCCTTGTATGGCATTATGATTGGTGAAGTAAAAGATCGGGTACTGATCAAATTCCGGTATCATCTCTGCCCGGCGGTTACGGCGGGCGGCCATTACATGCTGACGAAAAGCATATCCGTCACGGCAGGAGGTAGGGAAGGGCACCGGCGCCAGTACGTGCACGCTTTCATAGGGAATGCCGATAGCGCTTCCCCGGTAAGTGCCGTTTTTCAGCTGCTCATTGGCATGTAAGGCAACACCTATCACATCTTCCCACATCATCAGGAACATCTGCATATTATTAGGCAGCTCCGGATGCAGGTCCTGCGTGTTATACAACTTTCCGTCCACTAACAGGGCTAATTGGTCCGCTTCGTCCCTTAAATAAGTAACAAGTTTCATCTTTGTTAAATTTTTGTTTTGGCGCTATGGCTGCCAAATATATTATTTTTTATTTTTGAAGATATGCCGCGAATTCCACTCACTATAATTGCCGCGTGCTTGTATCTATCTTCATGGGCGCAACCAAAGTCTGACAGCCTCCTATTGGAAAGGCTGGTTAAGAGACGGGCATCCCCTGCCCTGCAACACATACTCCAATACCCGGATACGTTCAGATACCAGGTTATTTATACCCAGATTGATAGGGACAAACACAACAAGCCGCATTTTACCCATTATTATCTCAATGTAAATAACGATACCTATTTCAACCCCGCTTCCACGGTAAAGTTGCCCATTGCCCTGCTGGCGCTGGAAAAGCTGCATACCCTGCATAAGAAGGGACTGGATATGTATACCCCCATGCTTACGGACAGCGCCTACAAAGGCCAGGTAAGGGTAGATCAGGACAATACTTCCGCCAATGGCCTGCCCTCCATTGCGCATTATATCAAAAAAGTGTTCCTGGTCAGCGACAATAACGCTTATAACCGCCTGTATGAATTTGTAGGCATGCAGGATATCCATGAAAAGCTTTGGGCCAAAGGCTATCCCCAGGTGCGTATTGTGCGGCGTTTTATGCCGCTGGATGAGGAAGGCAACCGCCACACCAATCCCATCCGCTTTGTTACGTACACAGGTAAACCGGTGTACGAGCAGCCGGAGGCCTACTGCAGCCTGCCCTTTGATTTCAGCCGGCAGGAGTTTATTGGGGATGCCTACCTGGACCGGAATGACAGCCTTATATGCAGCCCCATGGATTTTACCCGGCATAATAACCTGCCGCTCACGGATCTGCAGCATATGATGCAAACGGTACTGTTCCCGGAATCTGTGCCCAAATCGCAGCGTTTCCACCTGAAGAAGGAAGATTACCGCTTCCTCTATCACTACATGTCGGCCCTGCCGCGGGAATCAGATTACCCCAAATATGATCCCCGGGAGTATTTTGACAGCTTCACCAAGTTCTTCATGTTCAAAGCCGGGCATGCCCATATACCGCCCTACATCCGGGTATTTAATAAAACCGGCTGGGCCTTTGGCTTTTTAACAGATGTAGCATATATCGTAGATTTCAAGAATAATATAGAGTTTATGCTCACCGGTACGGTGTACGTAAACCGGGATAGGATACTGAACGATGACAGATATGAGTATGAGGAAGAAGGTTACCCCTTCTTTAAGGAGATCGGCAATATCGTTTACCAGTATGAGCTCTTACGCGAACGCGCGTACGGGCCTAACCTGAAAAAGTTCCTGGATGCAACTTATTGATGCGATAAAGAAAGAAAGGGATCATGTATGGCAGGGGCAATGGCCCAAACGTTTGTGGGGGTGGATGGCGGTCCGCGTAATAGCATTTTCCGCCGCCTGTGTGCCCATCTACCTTTCCGTCTCCGCCCAAAACGCTAATTCCACCCAAGGCCCTGCCGCTGCCCAGGATACCACCTCCTGGATCCGCATTAATCAACTCGGCTACACGCCGCAAGGCATCAAAGTAGCCGTATGGTGCGCCAAAACCCCCGCCCCAGCCGCCACCTTCGCCCTCCACGATGCCGCCACCGGCAACATCATATTCCAAACCTCCACCAGCAAAGACTTTGGTGCTTATGGCCCCTTCACCCATACCCGCCGTC
This sequence comes from Chitinophaga agrisoli, assembly GCF_008386695.1. Lineage (GTDB taxonomy): Bacteria > Bacteroidota > Bacteroidia > Chitinophagales > Chitinophagaceae > Chitinophaga > Chitinophaga agrisoli. The sequence goes on along the minus strand of NZ_VUOC01000001.1, from coordinate 442,374 downwards.
TGGATTTTACAAAATTCCAGCGCCCGGGGGCCTATTACCTCTCCGCTGGCGGCAGCATCTCCCCGGTCTTCCGCATCGAGCCAGACGTATATAAAGGCGCCGCAGATTTTTGTCTGCAATACATGCGGCAGCAGCGCAGCGGTTTCAACCCCTATCTCAAAGACTCTTGTCATACCCACGACGGCTTTACCGTATACGGTCCCATGCCGGATGGTACCCATATCAACGCCTCCGGCGGATGGCATGACGCCAGCGATTACCTGCAATACGTTACCACTTCCGCCAATGCCACTTATCACCTGCTGGCCGCCTGGCGGGATTTCAAGCCAGTTTTCACAGATACCCACGCCGCCAATGGGCTTAACGGCAGCAATGGCCTGGCAGACATATTGGACGAAGCCCGCTGGGGCCTGGATTGGCTGCTTAGAATGCACCCGGCCCCGGATCATATGTTTAACCAGCTGGCAGACGACCGCGATCACCGCGGCATGCGCCTGCCCACAGCAGATACCGCCAGTTATGGCCGTGGTCTGGAGCGCCCGGTATATTTCTGCACCGGCCAGCCCCAGGGCCTTAAACACTTCAAGAACCGAAGTACCGGCCTGGCCTCCACCGCCGGCAAATTTGCCAGCGCCTTTGCCCTGGGCGCCAGCTTATACACGAACATAGACAGCCAGTACAGCGCCCTGTTGCAACAAAAGGCCGCTTCCGCCTATGCCCTGGGCGTAAAACACCCCGGCGTATGCCAAACCGCTCCCTGCGGCGCGCCCTATTTTTATGAAGAAGACAACTGGATGGATGATATGGAACTGGGGGCCGTTATGCTGGGCAACCTTACCCGGCAGCGGGCGCTGATCAACCAGGCCATGCAATGGGCCCGGCAGGAGCCGCTTACGCCCTGGATGGGAGCCGATACTGCCCGGCATTACCAGTGGTACCCCTTTCACAATTTTGGCCATTATGAGCTGGCCCGCACGCAACCCGCACTCCAGCCGGCTGCCATGAGCTACTACCGCCAGGGCATCAGCGCTGTTTGGGAAAAAGCCCGGCACAATGCTTTCTACCGCGGCATCCCCTTTATCTGGTGCTCCAATAACCTTACGGTATCTTTTGCCATCCAGTGTAACCGTTACCGGCAGCTTACGAAAGACACCCGTTACCAGCAGCTGGAGCAGGCCTGTATCGACTGGCTCTTTGGCTGCAACCCCTGGGGCACAGCCATGGTTGCCGGCCTTCCCGCTAATGGCGATTTTCCCCAGGATCCGCACAGCTCTTTCAGCCATTTGTATAACTATCCCGTTAATGGCGGCCTGGTAGATGGCCCGGTATACGGCAGCATTTATGGGAACCTCATCGGCATCACTTTGCATAACGGCGATGAATATGCGCCTTTTCAATCCAGCCTGGCAGTATATCATGATGACTTTGGCGATTACTCCACCAATGAGCCTACCATGGATGGCACCGCCAGCCTCATTTACCTGCTGGCCGCAGCGGAGTATGAGGCCATGCCAACCTCTTTCACCTACACCCACGGCGCCATCACCCGTGCAGATACCACCCGCCGCCAACTCGCCCTGGTATTCACCGCAGATGAATTTGCCAATGGCGTCCCTGTCATCACCCGCATCCTGCAACAATACCACGTCCCCGCTTCCTTTTTCTTCACCGGCCGCTTCTACCGCAATCCTGCCAATAAAGCCTTCATCCAGCAGCTCAGGCATAACGGCCATTACCTGGGCCCGCACTCAGATCAGCATTTGCTTTACTGTGACTGGAACAAAAGAGATAGCCTGCTTGTTACACAAGAGGAGTTCTGTACAGATCTGCTGCAATGTTATCATGCCATGGCACAACAAGGCATTACCCGTCAACAGGCGCCATTTTTCCTGCCGCCTTACGAGTGGTACAACGATACCATTGCCGCATGGACAACCGCTTTACAGCTACAATTGATAAATTATACTCCGGGCACGCTAAGTCATGCAGATTATACCTGGCCCCAGCTGGGCAAACAATACCGCTCTTGCAATACGATTTTACAATCTATACAAGCCTATGAGCAACAACATCCTGCAGGCCTAAACGGTTTTATATTGCTTATGCATGCCGGCGTTGATCCCCGCCGTACAGATCTTTGCTGGGATGGGCTTGATAAATTGCTGCAATACCTCCGGCAAAAAGATTATGATCTGGTAACACTATTAGAACTACTGCGGTACAGATAGGCACTGATTTTGATCTGTTTACAGCTATCCTTATAGCCGGCCAACGGCTCGTTTTTTTGCATTTTGACGTAATTTTGCACAAAACCAGGGTCTATGAAGTTTGATAAGATAAAGAATAAAGGACAGGCCAGATTGTTTGAGAGTAAGTACCTGGAGATGCTCACCAAAACGCATCCATTGATCATTTGGGGTTTGTACCTGCCCATCATAGGGTACATGCTCTATCACAGTAACCAGGTATTAGGGTTTAGTATAGGCACGGTAGCGTTAATATTCTTTGGCGCCATGTTTTTCTGGTCTTTTTTCGAGTACATCATGCACCGCTTTATGTTTCACTTTGCAAGTGACAGCCCCAAAATAATGCGGATCGTATATGTAATGCATGGTAACCATCATGAATACCCCAGGGATAAACAGCGTTTGTTTATGCCTCCTGTTCCCAGCCTTATATTGGCGTCTATCATTTTCGCCGGACAGTACCTGTTCCTCCGTCAGTATACATTTATGTTTTTCCCCGGCTTTATTTTAGGCTATCTTATCTATGGCAGCATGCACTACGCCATCCACGCCTGGAACCCGCCGTTCCGGTTTATGAAACCCGTTTGGCGTAACCATCATCTGCATCATTATAAGAGTGATGAAAAAGGTTTTGGGGTAAGCTCTTCCCTGTGGGACCGTTTATTTGGCACCGGTTTCGATCTCAGAAAGGAACAGGAAGATAAGGTAAAGGTGAGGGAGCTGATGTTTGATAAGTAATTACTACCATTTTTCTTCATCATTCTCAGGCGGTGTACTCCTGTACATTTCCCGGCTTCTGATCTTCTCCAGCTGCCGCTCTATCAGCAATGCTGCTATCTTATGATACGCGCCTTCGCCGGCGTCTTTCTCCAATATCTCACGGATCTTATCCTCCCGCACATCAATCCGGTACAGTAAAAATACAAACTGCTGGAAATGCTCACTGATGAGTATTTCCAGCCGCTGCGCCAGCATGTCTTCCAGCTGTTCATAACTAACGGTATCCGGCAAATGCAATTCCATGGTCTCGCCCAGTTCCCGGGCTGTGACCTGCAGGTATGGTTCGGGAACCAGCGTCATTTCATCTGCTTTATTTTATAGGAGGCGTTGGTGATGGTCTTCACCGGTACTTTCAGATCGGTCTTCAGTTTTTTGGCCTTATTGGCTTTATAGGTATACTCACCGGTCATCTCCAGGTTCTGTATACATATGCTGGGAAAGCCGCTGTTGCGGTCTATGAGGTTATTGCTTTGCATGGTGCCCTCTATTTCCGCGGTGGCCTGTATGCCATCTTCCAGGGTAAGCATCTCCAGCTTATTGGTCTTTACCTTACCCGTGGTGCTGATCTTGGCGGTTTGGTTATCCCAGGTCTGCAGGCTCCAGTACAGGTCCATACGGCCTATCAGGCCGGTACGCAGGGGCACGCTTTCTTCCCATTGGGTGCCGGTCTTAACGCCGTGTGCAGGGTAAATTACCAGCAGCTGCTCCAGCCATGCGCGGAAAGCGTCTGTGCCAAACTGGTCTTTCATCAGTTTTTTATAGGCTTCCTGCTCGTCCTTTTTCAGAGAGGCAAAAGTGGTAGATGCGCTGTCCAGCAGGTTATCCAGGCCGTTTACCTTATTAATGGCGCCTGTATTCTGCAGCTCCACGGTAAAGGGATGGTCCAGTATCTTTAGCAGCGCCGCCTGAAAGGGCTCCTTATCATTCGGCGTTTTGGCGTCTACATATATATTCTGGTTACGGCTGTTAAAGTTGAACTTCAGCTCCTTATAGCGGAAACTAAGCACGGTACGGCCGGGCTGCGCTTCTGTTACATCTATGGAGATGGTATTGTTAAAATCGCGGGTTACGCGCTGTGTGATGTCGTTTACGGTGGTATAGGTCTCGCTCCGGCTTTCCTGCGTCAGTGCAAACTGTTGTCCTGCCTGAAATTTGTAGCTAAGGTCCGCATACTCCTGTGCCGCCGCCGGTAAAGAAAAGGCGGCGGTAATAGCCATCATGCCAAAAAATATCTTCATTGTCTTCATTTTTCTTACACATATTTCTCTATCACCCCTAACCCAAATAAGGCAAAATCATACTTTGTTGGGTCTTCCGGGTCCATTTCCCGGAGACGGGCCGTTAGTTCCAGGGCCGTTTTCCAGTTGGATTTGGCCTCGCTGATCAGTCCCAGGCGGGTTGCCACCCGGGCTACGTGCACATCTACCGGACAAACCAGCTGAGCCGGGGAGATGTGTTGCCATAACCCAAAATCCACGCCATTTTTATCACGGCGCACCATCCACCGCAGGTACATGTTCAGCCGCTTACAGGCGGAGTTTTTCTCCGGGGTGGAGATATGTTTACGGGTACGCTCCGGGTGCTCCAGCCCAAAAAAGATGCGGTGAAACCCGGCCAGGGCCTTTTCCACCGTCTCATCCTCCGGGATAATATGCCCGCTAAAGGCAAATTCCAGCGAAGTCACATTGGTATAGTAATGCTGCAGGAACTCCACGAAATAAAGCAGGTCCAGGCCGTTGAACGTCCGGTGACAGAACTGCATCAGCCGCCGGCGGTCCATAGGCTGATGGTAGCGTATAAATTCAAAAGGTGCATCATCCATCAACGACAGCAGTTCCGTGCATTTGTTGATGATAGTGGTTCGGTTACCCCATGCCAGCGTAGCTGCAAATAGCCCGGCGATCTCCACATCCTGCAGTTTACTGAACCGGTGCGGTATACATACCGGGTCGTTCTTAATAAAGTCAGGATGATCATAATATGCCGCCTTGGCATCCAGGTACTGCTTCAGTTCACGAGATTTCATAGAATCGGTTATAGGAATCATCATAATGATGGCTTTATCCGGTAATCGCGCTGTCCAGGTCTGCCAGCAGGTCATCGGCATCTTCAATGCCAACGCTCAGCCTTATGAGGGAATCAGTCAGGCCGTAACTCAGCCGGTCTTCCCGTGGAATGGATGCGTGGGTCATGCTGGCCGGATGGCCTATCAGTGATTCCACGCCCCCTAATGACTCTGCCAGGGAAAACAGGCGGGTGCCGCTCAGTACTTTCAGCGCTGCATCCATGCTATCATTCTTTAATGTAAAGGACATCATGCCGCTAAAACCGCGCATCTGCTTTTTGGCGATGTCATGATTAGGGTGATCTTCAAAACCTGCCCAGTACACTTTAGCTACTTTGGAATGTTCCCGCAGAAAACGGGCCACAATTGCGCCGTTGTCGCAGTGGCGCTGCATACGCACATGCAGCGTTTTAAGGCCGCGCAGCACCAGAAAGCAGTCCTGTGGCCCTGGTACAGCGCCGCAGCTGTTTTGGATAAAATACAGCTGTTTGGCTAATGCCTCGTCTTTTACGATCACCGCCCCATGTACCACATCACTGTGGCCACCCAGGTATTTGGTGGCGGAATGCACCACAATATGGGCGCCCAGGTCCAACGGATTCTGCAAATAAGGAGAGGCAAAAGTATTATCTACGCTCAACAGCAGATTATGCTCCTGCGCTATCTGGGCGCAGGCTGCAACGTCTATGATGTTCATGAGCGGGTTGGTGGGCGTTTCTATCCAGATCATCTTCGTTTGGCCATTCAGGTGCTGGCGGATCTGCTGCGCATCCTGCATGCCTATGAAATGGAATTTAATGCCGTAACGTTCAAAGATTTTTGTAAAGATGCGGTAGGTGCCGCCATACAGGTCGTTGGAGACGATCACCTCATCACCCGGCTCCAATAGTTTGATCACCGCATCTGTGGCGGCCAGGCCGCTGCCAAAGCAGATGCCGTGGGTACCGTTCTCTATCGCCGCCAGCGCATTTTGCAGCGCATCCCGCGTAGGGTTCTGCGTGCGCGCATACTCATATCCTTTATGCTGCCCGGGAGCGCTTTGCACATAGGTGGAGGTTTGATAGATGGGGGTCATGATAGCCCCTGTAGATGGATCAGGTTCTACGCCAGCGTGTATCAGCTTTGTTCCCAGCTTCATGTCTTTAAACTTTTTTAAATATGAGAGATGCGTGCCCGGCGGGCCAGCCAAAGGTACTAAAAGGGGTTGATACTGAAGTCAAAGGGGGTTTATACGTTCATAACGCCTATACGTAGAACTACGTTTGGGGGGAGGGGCGCCACTGCGTTAATACTGCTTTCGATATGCCTATACCCGGAAATTCGATACACTCACGAACATTTTCCCGGCGTTGACCAAAACCGGGAAAACCCGTTTGTGCATTCCGTGTAATTTTGGTTCAGGTTTTTCATAGGATATGGTTAAAATTATTACAAGGGCGGTATTCTTACCGCCCTTTTTATTTTGTCTTATTTCCGCTTCGCTGTTAACCGGTCATTGAACTTCACCGGCAGACTTACCATAATATCATCCCATGCCATGATCAGGTTGGCCCCGCCATCTGCCTTTTCAAACATCATGGTGAATGCTTCAACAGGCGTATTTATGTTGGTAACGGGTACGGATGTCCTGAGCAGGTCCTTGGAGGCATCGTATTTATAAGCGCCCCATATATCCGTTTCACGGTTCAGGATAACGGTCCAGGTGGTGGCCTGGGGTATCGCATACAGGGTATAACGGCCTTTAGGCACGTTCTTACCGCCTATGTTCACCGGTATAAAGAACTCGATCTCGGTGGCCTCATTGGCGCCCAGACGCCATACCTTGCCATATTCCTCCAGGTCGCCAAAGATCTTACGGCCTTTTTTCTGCGGACGGCTATAGGTTACCCGGGCCACCAGGGCGCCGGATTCACCTTTCACCTTTACCAGGTAGGGGTATACGGGTGGATAGTAGGCCATGTCCATGGGACTGGCATCCAGGGGAGGAAGCTTCTTGTCCTGCGCCCAAACGGGTTGCGCCACCATGCCGGATAACATGATAGCGATAATGAAGATTAGCTGTTTCATTGCTGGCTGTAAATTTTAAGAGAATACATTTCAGGCCCCAAACTTAGTGAAATAACTGGTAGGGGAAAAGCTGCGGCGGGCCAGCCAGGTCAGATCGGGGTTTTACACGCGTTTTATTGGGCGGGATAAGTGGTCACTCCCCCCTGATCAGCCCTTTTACATGGGCTTCCAGCTCAGGGAAAAAGGCAGCATAATAGGTTTCCATCGCCGCATAATGGTTCTCAAAAATGGCAAACGGTACGCTGGCCGGCACATCCAGGTAACGGGCACGGCGCACAATACCGTTGAACGACCGGGAAATGCCTTCCCTGGTACCATAATGGAACAGCCAGTTCTGGGTACGCATATAGTGGAATACCTCCCGGAACACCTGCGGCAGCTCCATATCCGCCTGGTCTATTACGTCATATACGGATTGGGCAAAGGCTGCCAGCTGGGCTTCTGTAAACCGTTGCGTATCCCGCGCCAGGAAATGATCATAGATGATATCCATAAACACGGCCCCATACAGGCCGCACGAAGGGCGGAACAGCTGACGCGCCTCTCTGGTAATAGCATGTTGGTCAGTAAAGCTGTCTATTGCACGGTGTATCTGGATGCCACGCTGTATCTCCGGCGCGTATAGCTGTAGTTGTTTACCCTTCACAAAATCGGCGATCATATTGCCGATGATCAGTGACGGGTCATGGAAAGAGAGATATGCATGCGCCAGGAAGTTCATTCCGGCAAATTACGTATTAATGTGCGGATGTCGAAGCTGGCAACCTTTCCTCCAGGTAAGGGCCCGTTCATCTAAAGTGCAAAGGTTGCATACGCCGGTAACCGCCAACGCCCCTGTACAAGCTGCTATGGTCTATGTTGACGGCAAAGCGCTATGGCCTTTGCCCGTGTATAAAGCTAATACGGTATGTTGATGGCAAACCGCTCCAGCGCTATAGCCGGCTACAGAAAAGTTGCATGATATATCATCAGCAATCCCGCATATCCATGTCTTTAACCTTTCATCACCCACTACAATCCATTGCATTTTACCAAGCGGGCCACTCCGCTGTATCCTTTTACCAGTGTGCGTTTCCGGACATACATGATGGGTTGGTAACACCGTATATCCGTTCATCAGAATACCATTTATCACTCTTCCACTTTAACAAAAGCTTAACGCCGGCCCGTGCAACATTCGTTCTTCGCCTGCAAACACTGTGCAGCGGCTCCGCTATCTGCAAAAAAAATACCACGATGGTTGTAACTGTTGCAACATATATCAATATCAACTGATCAAGCTATACCATTAGCAAATAATGGGTTGGGGCGCGTGTACAGCCATCTTACCTTTGGTGTGTTATTTAATCACAAACAAAACATTTCAACCCTAAATTTTTCCGCCATGAAAAAGATGTTCGTAATGTTATGTGTAGCAGTCGCTTTATTAAGCGGCAGTGGCGCCTGGGCGCACTCCACAGAAACAGAAGCCTCCACAAGACTTAAATCCGCTTTGAGCCAGGCATTTGCCGGCGCCACCCATATCAGGTGGTATACGGATGACCAGAAGGTCTTTACCGCCAAATTTATGATCGGTGAAAACCAGGTATCCGCCTACTTCGACGCCGATGGCACTTTGTTGTCTACCCGTCGTTACATCATGGAAGACCAGCTGCCGCTGGCCGTGATCACCAGGCTGCAGAAACGTTATCCGCAATATGAGGTTCGTTCTACCGTAGAGCTGGAAGCTAATAGCACCACCTCATACTATATTACGTTGGAAGGTGAAAAGACGTGGATGATCATAAAGTCCGACAGTAATGGCCTGCTGAGTGTACATCAGCGCCTTAAAAAAGCATAAGTCGTCGTCTTATAGCCATTCTATAAGCTGTGTTGTTTAGTCTCCGGTCCATAGTAGTTGTGCTATGGACCTTTTTTTTACATCCCCCATCCTCCCTGTTAATTCTCCTTAACCCCTGCCCCCAACTCCAAACTAATTATTACCTTTGCCCCCTGTTTTAAATCAAATCTTTACACTATAATGAATAAAGGGCCTATCTCTCAGTTTATCCAGCATCATTACCGGCACTTCAATGCGGCCGCCCTGGTAGATGCTGCCAAAGGTTATGAAACCCATCTGCTGGAAGGCGGCAAGATGATGGTAACACTCGCCGGCGCCATGAGTACCGCCGAGCTGGGTATCTCCTTTGCTGAAATGATCCGGCAGGGTAAAGTAGACATTATCTCCTGTACCGGCGCTAACCTGGAAGAGGATATCATGAACCTCGTAGCCCATACCCACTACAAAAGGGTACCTAACTACCGCGATCTGAGCCCGCAGGAAGAATGGGAACTGCTGGAAAAAGGCTTCAACCGTGTTACAGACACCTGTATCCCGGAAGAAGAAGCTTTCCGCCGTATCCAGAAACATATCTACAAGATCTGGAAAGACGCGCAGGATAAAGGCGAACGCTACTTTCCCCATGAATATATGTACAAGCTGCTGCTGAGCGGGGTGATGAAGGAACATTACGAGATCGATCCCAAGAACAGCTGGATGCTGGCCGCCGCAGAAAAGAATATCCCCATTATCGTACCCGGATGGGAAGATAGCACTATGGGCAACATCTTTGCCTCTTACTGCATCAAGGGCGAACTGAACCCTTCTACCATGAAAAGCGGCATCGAGTACATGGTATGGCTGTCTGACTGGTACCGGCATAACTCTGCCGGCAAAGGCGTAGGTTTCTTCCAGATAGGCGGCGGTATCGCCGGCGATTTCCCGATCTGCGTAGTACCCATGATGTACCAGGATCTGGAATGGCACGATGTACCCTTCTGGAGCTATTTCTGCCAGATCTCCGATTCTACCACCTCATACGGTTCTTATTCCGGCGCTGTACCCAATGAGAAGATCACCTGGGGCAAACTGGACATCAACACGCCTAAGTTCATCGTTGAATCCGATGCTACTATCGTAGCGCCGCTCATCTTTGCCTATATATTGGGCCTCTAATGTGCCAATGTGCGGATGTGCTAATGTGCTAATGAGTTAAATGCAGATAATTACCTAATTTTATACAAGGGCTGATTAAAGCAAAAAAGGGCTTTAATCAGCCCTTTCTAATATTATTTTAACCCTGTTTGCCCAACGCTCTCCTTGTCCTCTCCTTGTTCTCTCCTTGCCTTCTCCTATATCTTGCCCTGTTTGGTTAATATACCATTACTCCATTCCATTCATTTGCACATCTGCACATTTGCACATCCGCACATTCTCTAGCACATTTTCGATGATTTCCTGATCACCAGCTTCCCCTCCAGCACCAATTCCTCCGTTTCCAGGCTCTTCTCCTCAATATGCCGTATCAGCATCTTCAACGCTTCCCGGCCTACCTTATACCCCGGTTGCACCACCGTGCTCAGGGCCGGCTCTACCACCTCCGCCACCGGGTCGCCATTAAAACCCACCACTTTCACATCCCCCGGCACACAGTATCCCGTAGTTTTCAGGTGCTGGATAGCGATCACCCCGGAGGGGTCATTGATACAGAAGATCCCATCCGGCTGCAGCTTCATCAGCTTTTTGATGGCCTCCGGCGCATCCAGCTGAAACTTCCCGCAATGCACAATATGTTTAGGGCTAAACGGCAGGCCATGTTTTTCCACGGCGTCTTTATACCCCCGCAGCCGTTCGTCCGCTACGGAAAGCCCTTTTGGCCCCGCCATGTGCACAATGTTCTGACAGCCCTGTTGTATCATATGCTCTACCGCCTTAAAAGCGCCTTTATACTGGTCTACAATCACCCGGGAGGCCGTTACATGCCGCAGATCCCGGTCAAAGAACATAAACGGGATACCCTTCTGCTGCAGCTTCTCAAAAGGAGCCGCATCCTGGGTCTGTTTGGAAACGGATATCAGCAGGCCGTCTATCCGGCAGCTGGCCAGCTGACGGATGCCTTCCGCCTCCTGTTCCGCACTCTCATTGCTCTGACAGAACATAAGATGGTACCCATGCTCATTGGCCACCTCGTTCATACCGCTCAGGGCATGGGAAAAGAAATGGGTGGCTATAATGGGCACAATCACCCCTATGGTGCGGGTTTGTTTATTGATCAGGCTCTGCGCAATATAATTGGGCTCATAGTTCAGCCCTGCCGCCAATTCCAATACCTTACGACGCGTTTCTTCGTTAATATCCGGCAGGTTGCGTAATGCCCTGGATACAGTAGATACAGAGAGTCGTAACTTCCGCGCTAAATCCTTAATAGTGACCTGCTTATTCTTCATCTCCTGCTATAGGTACGGTTTAACTGAAATTCTTTTTCCCCTTACAATGGTCTGCTACATCCTTGTTAGGTGTCCGGTATTAATTGATGATCACCACATTAATAGGTTGAGCTGTTATAATACAAATGTCTGATGTTCGCCGGGCAAATAAAATAAAATCCGGGTAAGGCAGGGCCTCCTATTTCATAAGCGGTGCGGATAGCAGGATGAACTGCAAAAAACTGCCCCTGATCTCTTCAAACATATTATTTTTTTTAGTACTGCAAACGTTACCGGTAACGTTATTTTGTTATCGGACATATATATATGGTCATTACCTTATATTTTGCAATTCAATACTACACGATGCATTACCACTCCATTGGCGTAATGCAATTTTAATGGATAAAGGCCAAATTTTGCGGCCGGGAAACTCCTTTCCCGGCTTTTTAGTGCCCGGATTTTTATTTCACACATTAAACGTATATTGGACCCTTATAAACAACTGCGATATGAAAAATTTACTTCCACTGCTAACGGTCGCTGCTGCACTGGGCATAAGCGCCTGTCAGTCTTCCGGTACCAACACAAATAATAATTCAGTTGATAGTATGAGTACAAACCACGACAGCATCATGTCTATTGAAAGCCTGGTGCCTACCGCCAACTTCGACAGCACCCTGGATGGCAAGGCAGTAAAATTATTTTACCTGAAAAGCAAAGGCGGCGTACAGATGGCTGTTACCAACTACGGCGCAAAAGTGGTATCCCTCCTGGCGCCGGATAAACAAGGCAAGCTGGAAGACGTAGAGCTGGGTTATGACCGCCTCAGTTCTTATATCACCACCAAAGACCGCTTCTATGGCGGCGTGGTAGGCCGCTACGGCAACCGTATCGCTAAAGGCAAGTTTAAACTGGACGGTAAGGAATACACCCTGGCCGTAAACAATAATTCCAACCACCTGCACGGCGGTAAGATCGGGTATAACGATGTGGTTTGGGATGCCAAACAACCCAATGACCATAGCATAGAATTCCACTACCTGTCTAAAGACGGCGAAGAAGGTTATCCCGGCAACCTGGATATCACCATGACCTACGAGCTCACAGACAGCAACGAATTTAAGATCAGCTACAAAGCTACCACAGATAAGAATACCATCGTAAACCTTACGCACCACTCCTTCTGGAACCTGCACGGCGCCGGCAACGGAGATATCAACGACCATGTGCTCATGATCAATGCGGATAAGTTTACGCCGGTAGATAGCAGCCTGATCCCTTCCGGTAAGCTGGAAGCGGTAAAAGGCACCCCCATGGACTTTACCACGCCTACGCCTATAGGCCAGCGCGTTGGCGACGACTTTGAGCAGCTGAAATTCGGCAAAGGCTATGACCACAACTGGGTGCTCAACAAAAAAGGTAAGGAGCTGTCCCTGGCAGCCACCGTACTGGAGCCTACCAGCGGCCGTTATATGGAAGTATGGACAACAGAGCCCGGCGTACAGTTCTATGGCGGTAACTTCATGTCCGCAGATATGGGCAAAGGCGGTAAAACCTATGTGCACCGCGGCGCCCTGGCCCTGGAAACCCAGCACTTCCCGGATTCTCCCAACAAACCGGAGTTCCCCTCTGTAGTACTGAAACCTGGCCAAACCTACGAACAAACCTGTATCTACAAGTTTGGCGTAAAATAGGCCTGCCGGTATAAGCATATTTATAAATGTCCTGCATCCCCTAACGGTGCAGGACATTTATTTTTAACGGATTATGTATTCGCTGATCCGTTTTGTAATTTGGATGCTTAACACATTCACCACGTTATAAAACCTGTCCTCCATGGTACGTAAACTCTTTACACTCTGTTGTGCCGTACTTGTAGCAAACATTCTTAATGCGCAGCAGCAACCTTTTAACGGGCTTAATATGAACATGGGCAACCTGTTCCAGTTATCCGATGCTAAGACCCGCAGCATCAGCCCGGAAAACTTCAGCGGCGAAAAAGGCAAAGGCGGTATGGCCACCCTGGATCAGGGCCTGGCCCGTGGCGCCGCCAAAGATCTGGGTCAGGGGTGGAAGGTAAGCCCCTACATCCACATAGAGCCCGGACAAACCTACACCCTGGCAGAGATCAACGGCTCCGGCGCTATCCAGCACATCTGGATGACGCCCACCGGCAACTGGCGCTTCTCTATCATCCGCTTTTATTGGGACGATGAGGCCACGCCTTCTGTAGAAGTGCCCGTAGGCGACTTCTTCGCCATGGGCTGGGGCCAGTATGCGCAGCTAAACTCCCTGGCCATCTGTGTAAACCCGGGCAGCGCTTTTAACTGTTACTGGGCTATGCCTTTCCGCAAAAAGTGTAAGATCACCATGGAGAACATCAATACAGAGCGTATGACCCTCTACTACCAGGTAGACTATACGCTGACAGATGTTCCCGCAGATGCCGGCTATTTCCACGCGCAGTTCCGCCGTAACAATCCCACCAAAGGTGGTAGCTATACTTTGTTAGATGGTATTAAAGGCAAGGGCCAGTACGTAGGCACCTACCTGGCCTGGGGTGTAAATAATAACGGCTGGTGGGGCGAAGGGGAGATCAAGTTCTTTATGGACGGCGATAGCCAGTATCCCACTATCTGTGGCACCGGTACGGAGGATTATTTCTGCGGATCGTACAACTTCGAAAACAATAAAACCCATCAATACCAGGAGTTCAGCACGCCTTACACCGGCTTACCCCAGGTAATACGGCCCAATGGCGTGTACGACTCTCAACAGCGTTTTGGACTGTACCGCTGGCATATCATGGACCCGGTACGGTTTGACAAAGACCTGAAGGTCACCATCCAGGACCTGGGTTGGCGCAGCGGCGGGCGTTACCTGCAGCAGCAGTCAGATATCAGCTCCGTTGTGTACTGGTATCAGGCGGAGCCGCATAGCCCTTTCCCTAAATTGCCGGTTAAGAATGATCTGGAAGTGAATTGATCGCGGTAAGACATAGCCAACAACGATCTGAATGATATACAAATTAAACTGCCTCCGCAAGTCTGATTGCCGGGGCAGTTTTTTTTATAATAGATTTTCCCTCATAACCCTTTGAACAGCGCCTCCATAGCATCCGCCACATTCCGTTCCAGCGAAGCCTGTTTATTAGGTACCACGCCCTCTACAGCGCCCCGCCATACCAGCTTATTTTCCGCCCGGTCTACCAGGTGCACGGTTACGGTGCCTTCGTTATAATGTTGGCCGGTTTCCACCACGGTATTTTGCGTATTGTAGCGTCTTTGTCCCATATACCGGAGGCCGCCATCCTGCTGGTTACGTATTTTCTGTTGTATCATAATACCGATGTTCACCAACAGGTCCGGATCAGAATCGCCTGCCGGTTGCAGGCCGCGCATCTGCAGCTGTTGGGTGATCTGGGTCTTCAGGGCGGCAATGCTGGGGCGGTACATGCGGTTACGGAGGCTATCCCCGCCGGTATCTATCTCGTAAAAGCTGAAGGTGCGGTAGTTACTCAGCGAAAAATCGTCTACAGGTTCCTGGTCCAGTACCTGGATGGGGCTGCAGGCATAGAGGCCTGTCAGTAACAAGCATATAAGTAAAAATGGTTTCATGGCTAAACGGATGGTACAGGATAACTACAATTAATCTGCCAATTAGGTTGACAAATTAATCACTATGGCACGAGTGCCGGCATTACGCTAATTTTGCACGCATGAGCAATTTGCTGAAAGATATTTATTCCCCCGCCTTCTACGGCCGCCTGTCCGCCACCCTTACGGAAACCGTTCCCGGTTTTGATAAAAAGCGCTTCATTGCCCGCATTTTCGACCACGGCTTTGCAGATAAAGCCCTTAAAGAACGGATGTACCATACCTCGCAGGTACTGCATGAATTTTTGCCGGATGATTTCCCCAAAGCAGCCAAACTGTTGGCAAAGATCATTGCCCAGTTAAGAAAAGACAAAGTAGCAGAAGACGGCCTGGCCTATATGTTCCTGCCGGATTATGTAGAACGTTACGGCCTGCAGCATTTTGACAGCGCCATTCCCTCGCTGGAGCTCATCACCCAGTTCGTGAGCTGCGAATTTGCCGTGCGGCCCTTCATCCTGCAATATGGCAGCCGTATGATGGATGTATTCCTCCAATGGTCATTACACAACAACTATAAAGTCCGCCGTTTGGCCAGCGAAGGCAGCCGCCCCCGCCTGCCGTGGGCCATGGCTATCCCCGCCCTCAAAAAAGATCCTGCGCCCGTACTGCCCATCCTGGAAAATCTCAAAAACGATCCCTCAGAATGGGTAAGGCGCAGCGTGGCCAATAACCTGAATGATATCGCCAAAGATCATCCGGCCATCGTCATGGATATTGCCCGCCGTTGGAAAGGCATCAGCAAAGAAACAGACGCCATCATCAAACACGGTTGCCGCACCCTTCTAAAACAAGGCCATACAGAAGTATTAGCCCACTATGGGTTGAATGGCAGCCATGCCAGCATTACCGGCTTTAAAGTAATAACTCCCAGGGTGGCCATTGGCGATAGCCTGTCATTCAGCTTTACCGTTCGTAATGATGACAAGGCCGCGCAGACCATCCGCCTGGAGTACGGCATCTATTACAACAAATCCAAAGGCCAGCTGGCGCGTAAGGTATTTAAGATCAGCGAGCGGCTGTTGCAGCCAGGGGAGCAGGTACAGATCGTAAAAAAGCAATCATTTAAGATCATTACCACCCGGGTATTTTATCCAGGAGCACATCAGGTATCTGTAATTGTAAATGGAGAGGAGAAAGGGGTGAAGGAATTTGAATTGGTGGAAGGCTGACCATTATTCCTGGCCAGCCTTGTATATCTTAAAACACAATGCCTCCGGTCAGTACCACCGGCGCAGCAGTGCGGTCTTCAAACTGTAGTCCGTTATAGTTAAAGTTCTTAGGGGTATACTTAAACTTGTAACGCCGGTAGATAAGGGACAGGAACACACCTATCCGTCCTTTGGGCGCCACGCTGCTAATACCAAGCCCCAGACCATAAAATAATTTTCCTTGCTCGCTCACCGTGGTGGATACGTCTGTAAGGTCCGCCAGCTTATAATCATACGCTTGTTTACCAAATTGGGCGGCCACATACGGGGCTATCCATTTAAAAGGGTATTTCACGCGCACATCCAGGTAATATGGAATAAAGGAAGTAGCGTCTGAATAGCCGTTACGCCGGTAAGAGAGCATATCTATCCCCGCGCCAACGCCCAGGTATTTATTAAAACCGTAAGATAGGACAAGGCTGCCACCCGGCCGGCCGTTCTGCAGTAGCGCGCCCAGGTAGGCATGGCTGTATTTTAGCCCCTGCGCGGAGGTGACTAAGGGGAGGCATAGCAGGGCAAATAGTAAGAAGCGTTTCATAAAGGGGATGGTTTGTTATAGGTTGATTTGCTGATGTAAAGTTAAGGGATAGATGGATTGGTAGGATGGGTGTTATAGGTGAGGCGGTTAATTGAGTTATTCGGCTCAGGAATGGAGGGAAAATGAGCCGAATAGGTGGGTTATTCGGCTCACGAATGCATTAGCCCCCTTATTTTATTGAGAATTTCATTGACTTTTCCGGCTTAATTCGCATGATGGCAACAGACAGATATACTCGGGAACTACAGAATTTTGGCGAGCGCCTGCGTCAAATCAGGAGAACTAAGAAATTAACCCAGGCGGATTTGGAGATGCTCACGGGTATAGATCCCAGTGATATAAGCCGCATTGAGAATGGACAGAAAAATATTGAATTTATTACAATTGTGAAGTTTGCGGAGGCCTTGTAGGTGCAGCTAGGCCAATTCTTTACTTCTTAAGTTCGCTCTTGATCACGAGGCCTCCAGAAAATATTATCCAGCGTTTAACCTTTCACTGATATCATGTGATACCGATGGCTTTAAGAAACATGGTCATCAAGGTAACCAATTATGAAAAGTCCATTTACCGGTGGAGAAGTAGATTAGAAAAAGAACGCAGAACGCTTGAATATCGAAATGAAAAATTGGTAGATCGACTTCAGATTTTGTCGTGGGTACTATTTCCCCTTTGGTGGTTTATCTGTTATTTTCTTTACTTCTTTATCAAAATCACTTTCAAAGTTGCGGTCTTGAGTTATCCTGAATTTATCATATTCTTTCTCTGCCAATTTCAAGGCTACTTCATGGCTCACCTTGCCGGCGTCCTTTAAAATCTGGTATTCGTTGAATTGTAGAAAGGCATCCAACCTGGTAACCCAATCTGCCATTTTCATAGGTATTTGTCTTGAAGCCTGTAATTCGGCAAAATCAAGATACATGGTTACCACCCTCTCCAATTCTTTAATCTCTTTCTCTATGAGGTAGTTTTTTGCAATTCCAATATCGCCTTTCAATACTTTGCCTGACGGCGCATTTTTCCATGTCTGCAGACCCATGTTGGGTTATCTGCGCTGACTCTCTCTGCAATTATTGGGCGGCTGTTTTACCTGAAATGGCAAAGTGCAACTTGTTCTGAACAGTTTTAAAAAACTTCTGTGTTATCTCGACATCCTTGTTATAGTCAATACTGCATTGCTCATAGATGTCGGTTATTTTGAGGTAAAAGCGTCTTTCGCTTGCCCGTATCTCACGGATACGTTCCAAAAGTTCGTCAAAGTAATCCTTGCCAAACCGTTTGCCTTGTTTAAGCCTTTCATCATCTAAGACAAAGCCCTTTATAATGAACTCTCTAAGTGTTTTTGGTAGCCCAAATACGAAACTGTGTAGCATGAAAACTGTTTACCCAGTAGCCAACGGCTATGATGGCATCTAAATTATAAAAATCTAAATCTCTGCTCACATCCCGATTGCCCTCTTTTTGAACTACTCGAATTTTTCGAGCAGTTGCCATCTCCTCCAATTCCCCTGTATTGTATATTTCCTTGAGGTGCTGGCAGGCCTCGGCGCGTAACTGGATGCTCCACGCCAGGTGTGAAACCACTCCCTGCCGGCCCCCAGGTTGACGACAGACGACAAACTGAATCACCAACACATACAACAAAACAAAAGCTATGACATCCTCATACGAAAATTAATAGAACCGCAGATACGCCTTCTGATAAGGCCTTGTGGCCAGGTAGCCCAAAAATTTGCAGATGAGGGATATCCCGCTATCCAGAAGTATGCCCCGGAAACGGACACGCCCTATAACATCTGTTTTGATGATCTCGGGGTGGAGAGCATCGTCTCCTATTTCGGTACTGTCTGTAATACCTGGAACAGGTGCTCTATTTACGGTATAATGATTTTATAGATAGGGGTACCATCACCCATATCACCACCACTTTAATAGCAACGAAATAGAACAACGCTATGGCCTCCGTATCCGTAGCCGCATGCGCGAGATGTTCAACGTGATTAGCTTCCCGGCCAACTGCGCGGATAAGCGGTTATAAGCCTCTTTTTATTCAGTTACATGGCTGTTTAAACCCCTGTTAAAAGAATAACTTGCCAGTAGCATAGACCGAAGTTTTAGACAGAGGGCACTATATGCTCCTATGAAAATATAAATATTAAAGCAATTGGCCTTCAGACAGTCTCTTTTGCTGATAACTTCTTAAAAAGCATAACTCTTTTCTTAAGGGGCTTACTCCTTAGGTGCTGATAATATGGCCGATGCCGCCCTCGCGATCCGGACATTGGATTTTAAACGCTAATACATTCTCCTTCATACCAGGCATTTTACGGAGCGCTTAATGTGCATACGTTTAAATGAACATTTGCTACCTAAAACAAAAAGAGGGTGTAATAACTACACCCTCTTTAACAAACCAACCAACTAATGACCAGGGTATAACCAACTATCAGAAAATAGAAGCTAGCCTTTTATTGTACTAAAGGGGAGATAATCATCTAAGGCTTGGAATAACGCGGCATGTTTCATTATGTTTTGGAGTAACTTAAATGGTTCGTTCCCGGTGTTCCCATCGGGAACCATTTTTACCCCAATTACCCATTGCAATCGATTATATCACTATTGGGAATCGTTTATTCCTGAAAGTGTTACAATTTCTTGTCATTTATCAAGTTTTTGAATTAAATAACCCCATAATTTTGTCCCTGTAATTTTCTTTCTCAATTTGAGAATGCAATAACTAAAACCATATCGC
This sequence comes from Chitinophaga agrisoli, assembly GCF_008386695.1. Classification (GTDB taxonomy): domain Bacteria; phylum Bacteroidota; class Bacteroidia; order Chitinophagales; family Chitinophagaceae; genus Chitinophaga; species Chitinophaga agrisoli. Next base: position 422,817 of record NZ_VUOC01000001.1, on the reverse strand, counting down.
TAAAACTAACACCATAGCAATCATATGACGGAGAACAACTATGAATTGTTATTCAGCATCTGAACAGCTTCTATGAGATGCTGAATATAGCACCCTATTTTAAATCTACGCTGCTGATCCATACTACATTTCCCAATGGAAAATACTTGGAAACGTTCGCGAATTATCAACAAGCAGTTGCCTTACCCGGTTTGATCTGAGGGCAGGTTTAAAAACTATTGCTTTATAACTCCACACATCTAAGCTTATGATACAAGCTAAAGCATCCAATGCAGTATTGGATACCGGACACCTATTACTTAAAATAGACACGTTGCTCAGGCAACCTGTTTCATCTCCCACATGGGATGAGGTCTTAACATATTTTATACATAATGGCCTTCCTGCCAGGGCAGCCGCCTGTTTTTTTGATCATTACGAAACCAAAGGTTGGAAAACAGCAACCATTCCACCCGTTATTAATTGGCAGACAGCTGCAAAAAACTGGGTGATAAATGCAACGGAAGCAAGGGCTCATGCAAGGATGAGCGCTCCCGTCAGTTACTAGCCCAAACTATAACTACTGATACTATCCAATTATTATACACCAATTTTTTAAACTAAAACTTGTTTTATGCCTCAAACTGTCATCAACTTTCTTGACACGATTTACCCCATGTCGGGTTCCTTGAAAGCAACCATCTCTGAAAGCCTCATTTGTAAAACCTTTCCCAAACGTTTCCCATTGTTAGAAGAAGGCCAGGTCTGCAAAAACATCTGGTTTATTAAAAAAGGACTGGTCAGAGCGTATTATCAGCAAGACGACAATGAAGTCACTTCCTGGTTTATGAAGGAAAACGACGTTATTATTTCTGTCTCCAGTTTCTTCGACCAGTTACCCAGCCATGAGTATATTAAGACGATAGAACGCACAGAAGTGGCTTATATCAGCTATGACAAGTTGGAAGCGATCTATGGAAGGTTCTTAGAATTTAATATAGTCGGCCGTATCATTACACAGAAGTATTATACCCTCTGGGATAAATATATAAGGGACTTGCGCATGCAAACATCAAAAGAACGATACCTCACCTTTCTGCAACAATATCCTGATCTGGTGAGCCGTGTTCCCGCAGAATACCTGGCGTCCTTCTTAGGAATGACTGCATCTACACTTAGCAGGATAAAGGCTGAACAAGGGGTGTATTAAATGCTACGCGTTGTTAATGTTTTTTAAAATCATATCACATGGAAAGCTTCCTCATCACAGTTGTTATTTTGGCGTTTATTCTATTACTGGCGGCTGTTTACAGTCTTTGTTTCTCTCGTCCTGTTAATGAACCTATTCAGCTTTGGGGTTCGTTTAACGAATATCATCGCGAATATGTCTCAGTGGCAGACATAGATCCAATGCAGGAGTCTCGGTATTATCATCAGATTAAAAGTATACTACCAAAGATCACTTACCTGCTCAGGGAATACAAAATCGCTTATGCGGATGTAATAACAAGCATCCTTAAGAAAAAGATCCCCCCTGCATTCCTTAAAAAAGGCATAGACGGATACATAGACTGGACACTACTGAAAAAATATGTTGTCGATTGCGAAGCGCAGTGGTATAATCTTAAAGAAGAGTTTAAAGCGCTGTGCACGGATCATCAGCTCGCCAATGCGGTAAGAAGCAGTTTTCAGGTACTTAATAGACACGTAAAATTAACCGTGGATGATCTGTCAAACCTCCGTTTCGATTTTGCCGGCAGAGGGCATATAAGGCCGGTGTATGCAAATGGAGAGCCGTTGGTTATACCGCGTATCATAGCAAAGGCCGGCAATTATTTTGGAGAAACACTTGAAGATCATATGCCTGAGTACAAATGGCAGGCTTCAGATATTGCCGCTGCCATCCGCAATGAAAGAGAGCAGCTGGACCAGAAACTGTCAGCTATCCTGCAGCTCCTGGGCATTAATAGCTATATGGAGATAGAGGTAGGACAGCGGTTGATATGACTGTTTCATTCATAACTAGTGACTTTTCATAGCATAATGGGTTGACATGTATGTTCCGTTCCTGATGCTTACATCGGGAACCTATTAAAGAAATTAATCGTGATGGTGATTTTGTTGATTTAACATGTATCTGCTCCGTTCCTGGTGTTCCCGCCGGGGACCATTTCTTTCACTTATGCCTTTAAAGATCATTTGGTTCCATAGATAGGGGTTAACAAAAACGTTCCTGGTGTTCCCGCCGGGAACCATTTCTTTCACTTATGCCGCTAAAGTTTTTGGGTTTTTTCATAGATAAGGATTAGCTCCGTTCCTGGCGTTCCCGCCGGGAACTTTTTTGCCTATATCACTGAAAGGATTGTTTCACCAAACTTATTTTTTGAGAAGTGTAACTAATATGCCCGTTCCCGGTGCTCTCACCGGGAACCCTTCATTTCCCCATCTCTTTCACCACACTCGCCAACATTCCTGCATCCACCCTAAAATCCGCCGCATACGTATCCGCCGTCGTCCCGTCCGCTAACACATAATAATACGCATGCCCCAGCGCGCCCGCCATCGAAAAGAAACAGTTATTATGCGTATCCCCCATATTCCTGATCTCTAGCACCTGCCCGCCCGCCGGCATAAACAACATATTCGTCAATCCCGCCCCATGTAACCCTGCCAGTACCTTCGTCTCCTGCATAATGGCCCGCTGCTCCTGCAAACTATAGTCTTCAAAACAATGTATCTCAAAACCCGCCTGCTGCAGTACCGGCAACAACGTGTCTTCGTTCAGCACACGCCGCCGGTTGGCCCGCTGCCGGCTAACATACACCTTCCGGTAAGGCTGCACCGTAGTCGCCGGTGCAAAAAGCCGCCGTAGCTCGCCCAGCAAAGCCGGGTTATAATTACCCGTCGGCGCGGTATGGTCCGGCACTACTAGTGAAGCCGCTTTCAACGGCCGTTTCCGCTCCAGGTAAACAGCGCTGTATCCCAGCATCTCCAGTGAGGCAGTGATATAAGGCCGCTCCCGGAAATGGGCCGGCAACACCACCGGGTAGTTGTACCCCTGTAGCCGGGCAGCCATCAGCCGCGTCAGCGCATCCGTCATCCAGTGAAAATATTCCGCGCTCCATTCATCGGTTATCCATATTGCCTGCGCAGTCCGCCAGAAAGGCCGCAGGTAATAACTAAGCCTTTTCAGCGCCTGCTGACGCGTAAAAGGCAGTATATGCGAGGCAGTTATATAAAATTTCAGCGTACCGGGACTAAAAATGGTATCCTTTAATATCACCGCATTTTCCACCACCTGTACCCCGGCCGGTGGTAAGCTAAGGCTGAATGCCTGCTCAAAAAGCGGCTGGTCAGCGGGTGTTAGGTTAACAGGCAAGGCCCGCTGCACAGTAAATGTTAATTCCTGGCTCATAGGCTGCTAAGATATCAGATGAATGTCACAGTATAAAATTATTATATGGCTCCGGTGTCACCCGGCTAACCTCGCGGGATTCGCTTACCTTGCACCTGGATACAACAATTTGATAACATCAGTTTGGCGCCACACATAACCCCTTTGTATTTACTTTATAAAAAAGCGTCCCATGCCTTTCTACCAGAACCTCAATACCAAAACCCCGCAAGGCCAGCGTACCCTCAAAGGATTGCTTACCCTCCGTGCAAAACTGCAGGAGCAGGTCCCCACAAAAACATTGGAAGGTAATCTCCTCCTCGCTACCTGGAACATCCGTGAGTTCGGTACCACCAAATACGGCGGCCGTACCCAGGAAGCCTTTTATTATATCGCGGAGATCATTTCCAAATTTGATCTGATCGCCATCCAGGAAGTGCGCGAAGATCTCACCGCCCTCGATACCCTCATGAAAATACTGGGCGGCAACTGGGAGTATATTTTTACAGATGTGACAGAAGGCAGCCAGGGCAATGGAGAACGCCTGGCCTTCGTCTTCGATACCCGTAAAGTAAAGTTCGGCGGCCTGGCCGGCGAGCTGGTGCTGCCGCCCTTCCAGACAAAAGACCCCGTTACCGGACAAACCGTTTACCAGCCTATCAGACAATTGGCGCGTACGCCATACCTGGCGGGGTTTAAGGCGGGGTGGACTAACTTCCAGCTCACCACCGTGCATATCCTGTACGGCACAGCGGCGGCCAATGATCCGGATCGTGTCGCGGAAATAGCGGCTATTGCAAAGTCTATCGGTAAAAAGGCGGATAATAAGCTGGAATGGTCGCACAATGTCCTTATGCTGGGCGATTTTAATATCTATAGCCCTAAGGATAGCACCCTCAAGGCAATCACAGATGCCGGCTTTGTTATTCCCAAACAGCTGCAGTCCCTGCCCTCCAATGTACAGCAGAACAAATTCTATGACCAGATCGCCTTTAAGGTAAAACCCGATCTCTTTGAGCCTACCGGCAAGGCTGGCATCTTTAACTATTATCAATGGGTATTCCGTGAGCAGGATGAGCTGGAGTATGCGGCGGATATGGGAGAGGATTATAACACCACCTCAGATGGAGAGCCGCGTCAGAATAAAACAGCGTACTACAAAACATATTGGCGCACGTTCCAGATGTCAGACCACCTGCCCATGTGGGTAGAGATCGCCATCGATCATACAGATGCCTATTTACAGGCAAAACTGCTGCCCCCGCAGGAAGAAGAAACCAGCACCACCGCGCCCGCCAAAGCAGCTAGGAAAACCACGGCTAAAAAGCCTTCCGCATAAGTCATTTCATCCCGCCCATCGCCATTTTTACCAACGGCGATGGGCCCTTATCTATCTATCTCCGCTGCATTCCCCATTAGCACATTAGCACATTAGCATATCAGCACATCAGCACATCAGCTATTCCATTCTCAAACTCTTCACCGGGTCCATCATCGCCGCCCTGATCGCCTGGTAACTCACCGTCAACAAAGTGATCATCAGCGTCCCCACGCCCGCCACTGCAAATATCCACCAGCTCAGATCTGTCCTGTAGTCATAATGCTGCAGCCAGCTGGCCATAAAAAAGTACGCCAGCGGAAACGCAATACCTACAGATATCACCACCAGTACCACAAAATCAGATGATAACAACCGCCACAGGCTAAACAGCGTAGCGCCCAGCACCTTCCGCACGCCTATTTCCTTGGTGCGTTGCTCCGCTATGAAAGATGCCATCCCAAAGAGTCCCAAACAGCTGATAAGGATCGCCAGAATAGAAAACACGGTGGCCAGCTGTCCAAAACGCTGCTCATCGCCAAACTTCCTGGCATATTCCTGGTCCACAAACTGATAGTCAAAAGGTTGCTGCGGGCTATATTTTTTAAACACGGCTTCCGTTTTACGAAGGGCCTCCACCGCGCTTACTTTGGGATTGATCTTCACGATCATACGCGTACCAGGGTCGTTATTGATATGGAACAGCGACGGCCGCACCGCCTCATAAGGCGATTCCGCTATCACATCCTTAATAATACCGATAATAGTATAGGGTTCATCATCCCAGGTAACCCGCGCGCCTATAGGATCTTTAAGCCCCATAAATTTGGCGGCGGCTTCATTGATCACAAAAGCGGCGCTATCCCCCGCAAAAGAACGGTCAAAATCCCGCCCGGCTACAAACTGCCAGCCCAATGTTTTACCATAGTCATAGGATACGCCGTCATTCGGGAAATCCAGCGCCATATTGGGGTCGCGTCCTTCCCAGTTAAATCCGCTGTTGGTGCTCCAGACAGCGGTTACCGGGCTCCAGCTCTCCGCCATATTCAGTATAGCGCCGGTCGCCAGCAGATCATGTTTTACCGCGTCAAAATGCGTGTGTATATCAGGGGTATACATGGGCAGCATCACCAGTCCGTTACGGTCATAACCAATAGGCCGGCTCTCCGCAAATTTCACCTGGCGGAAAACTACGATCGTGGCAATGATCAGCACAATGGAAACGCTAAACTGCACCACCACCAACACCCGGCGCGGTATCACCGCTGCCCGTCCCGCCCGGAAAGTACCTTTCAGCACTTTCACCGGGCGGAAGGAGGACAGGTACAAGGCCGGGTAACTGCCGGCTATCATGGCCGTCACCAGGCTAAAACCTATACAAAGCAGCCAGAATAAAGGGCTGCCCCATAACAGGGCCATCCGCTTATCTGCCACCGTATTAAATAAAGGCAATAACAGCTGCGCCAGCAGCAACGCCAGCACAAGGGCTATACTGGTCATCAGCAAAGATTCGCAAAAGAACTGGGCGATCAGCTGCCGCCGTTCAGAGCCAATTGTTTTGCGGATGCCCACTTCCTTGGCCCTTTTCTCAGACCTGGCCGTGCTCAGGTTCATAAAATTGATGCACGCCAGCAACAGCACGAATATCCCGCTCACGCCAAACAGCCAAACATACCGGATCTGCCCCCCGGTATTCACCCCGTTCTTAAACGCAGAAAACAGGTGCCACCGGTCCATAGGGTGCAGGAACAGCTGCGGATGGAAGTTCTGTTCATCCGCACGTACATGCCGCATCTTCACATCCCGGATCTTGGCAGATACGGTGGCCATACGGGCATGGTCCGCTAGCTGCACATAGGTCCGGTAAGAGTTGGCCCGCCAGGGATTATCACTCTCATAAAGCCCCTCATTGCGCGCATACTGCTCAAAAGGCATCATAAAACCCACCTGCGCAAAGCTGGAGTTGTAAGGCATATCTTCATACACCCCGGTTACCACCACCGCTGTTTTATTATTTACCTGTAAGGTCTGATGTAATGGGTCTTCGTCCCCAAAACAGGCTTTGGCCTGGGAACGGGATAGTAATATAGTATTGGGTGATCGTAGATCATTGGTGCCGGCCAGCATCCGGGGCGTCAGCATCTTAGGCAGGTCCGGCTCGCAGAATATACCCATGCTGCTCAGGTTCTTATCACCCCTGGAAAGGATATGCGTCTGGTTCCAGGTGCTTACCGCTACATATTTAAAATCGCTGCCATAATCCCGGCGCAGCGCTTCCCCAAGGGGATAGGGCTCATTATTGCCGGTGCCCACCGCGCCGTTATTCGTGGTGTTTTGCCATACCTGGGCAATACGGGTATGGTTGTCAAACTGTTTGTCAAAGGTCCATTCATCCAGTATCCACAGCCCAATCAGCATGGCAATGGCCATACCTGCAGCCAGGCCCGTAATATTGATGGCAGAATACAGCTTGCTCTTCCCCAGGGTACGGAAAGCAATTTTAAAGTAGTTCTTTAGCATAACGGATCCATTATAAAAACCTGGGCTCCAAGAATATACCAAATCAGCAACACGCTATTATTCAATAGCTTACTCACCGTCAATCACCCATAACCGTCCGTTTGCGAACACCAATGTCCATTATTGAGAATCATTATTGAGCACCGACATGGCGAACCAACATGGCGAACCAACCATTGCCGTTTCATTACACGCACTTTTTCGGCGTGCTTTTGCGGTATCCTCCATCCTGCCGCTCCGCCAGTTTCCTGCAGGGATCCCCAAAGCAAACCTTGGCTGGCGTGACACGCTTGTTGTCGCCCAATATTAGCAATGCCCCGCCACGCCCCCAACGCCCAATAGTATTCCCCACAGCCAGGCGCAGTTTGCTGGGGGATTCCTGCCAGGATACAGCCGCGCCCGGGAAAACACCCCGGAAAACGCCCGGAAACAACCAGAATCCCCCTGCACTTTTCAACAAACTACTTTGAGCCGTTTAACAAAACACCAACCCCTCTATCTGCCCGAACTTTGTACTAAATAAAACAACAAACAATGACAAAGATTTGGTTTATCACAGGTAGTTCCCGCGGCCTTGGCCGCAGCCTCACACAGGCCGTATTAGCAAAAGGTGACCAGGTGGCCGCCACTGCCCGCAAGCCGGAACAGTTAAAAGATCTTACAGAAAAATACCCCGGCCAGATCCTGCCCATTCAGCTGGATGTTACCAACCAGCAGCAGATCGCCGATGCCGTAGCCAAAACCATCCAGCATTTTGGCCGTATAGACGTACTGGTGAATAACGCCGGTTTCGGTATCACCGGCGCTACGGAAGCCTTCACGCATGAGCAGGTACGCAGCCAGCTGGAAACTAATTTATACGCGCCCATAGAGATCACCCGCGCGGTACTGCCCTACATGCGCAAACAGCGCTCCGGCCGTATCCTGCAGATCAGCTCTACCGGCGGCAGGGTAGGTGGCGTAGGGTTATCTATCTATCAAACGGCTAAGTTCGGGCTGGGTGGTTTCAGCGAAACATTATCCAAAGAAGTGCAACCCCTGGGCATCCGGGTTACATCTGTAGAACCGGGCGGTTTCCGCACAGACTGGGCTACAGATTCTATGTCGTTCGCCCCGGAAATAGAAGGGTATGAAACAACGGTAGGCGCCAGGATCAACCTCTTTAAAAGTGGTAAGTTCAGCCCCATGGGCGATCCGGATAAGGCGGCAAAAGTGATGATAGAGCTCGTAGATCATCCGGAGCCTCCGGTACACCTGCTCCTGGGCAGTGAGGCAGTAAGTATCGTAAAACAGGCAGAAGCGGCTAAGCTCGCAGAACTGGAACAATGGCTGCCGGTCAGCACCTCCACGGATCATGATGAGGCGGTGAATTTCCTCGAAACAACAGAAGGAAAACAATTTCACGAAGTAAAACGATAGGTTGCAGTACAGCGGGGGCATGTCCAAACGCGGATGCGTCCCCGCCGTGATCTACCGCTATCAGTCGCTCCTCCCGCATCAAACAAACAACTCCGCTGCTATCCCATCCGCAAACAGCCGCCCTTCCGGGTTCAATACCAACATACTCCCTTCCTGCCGCATTTGCCCGGCCTCTACAAACACCTGGCTGCCGCGCTCCAGCTCCCGGCGTTTATCTGCCCCATACCGCTCTTCCACCAGCGTCAGGTTACAGCCTTCCAGCGTACGCAGGGAGGTCATGATATACTCATTCAGCATCATCGCCGGCGTAAGGTTTTCTATCTCAAAAGGCACTTTTCCCTCCTGTAGCGCGTTTATATACCGGGCGTTATTGGATACATTCCATTGCCGGCTATGGCCGTTAAAGGAGTGGGCGGATGGGCCCAGTCCCAGGTAATGATGCCCCTGCCAGTAACTGCTGTTATGGCGGGAGCGCCAGCCGGGCAACGCAAAATTGGAGATCTCGTAGTGTTCATAACCTGCCTGTCCTACCCATTGCATCAGCTGCTCAAAATGCCGGGCGGCTTTGTCTGGGTCCACGGGCGCCACCTGCTGTTTGCGGATAAAAGCGTCCAGCGCGGTTCCTGGTTCCACCGTCAGCGCATAGCAGGAGAGGTGGGGTACTTTTAGGGCGATGGCCTGCTGTACGTTCTGTGCCCAGCCTTCATCGCTCAGCGTAGGCCCGCCGTAGATAAGGTCTATGCTCAGGTTATCGAAACCGGCTGCCTGCGCGTCCTGTATGCATTGCAACGCCTGGCTGCTGTTATGCGCGCGGTTCATCCACCGCAGGTCCGCTTCGTGAAAAGATTGTACGCCTATGCTCAGCCGGTTGATCCCCACGGTCTTTAAGGCCCGTAGTTTACCGGGCTGCAGATCGTCAGGATTGGCTTCCAGGGTTATTTCTGCCTCCGGCGCGATGGGAAACAGGGCATGCAGCCGCTCCATCAAACGGCGCAGATCGTCTTCCGCCAGCAGGCTGGGAGTGCCGCCGCCAAAATAAAGGGTATGTACCGGCTGCCCCTGCAGATAAGGCTGTTGCAAGGTCATTTCCGCCAGCAAACAGTCCACCAGGGGTTCCTTTTGTTGCAGTGAAGTTGAAAAGTGAAAATTGCAGTAGTAACAAGCCTGCCTGCAAAACGGAATATGTAAATAAATACCGGCCATAATAATAAGGTAGATAGTTGTTGGTCACGGGTCTCACCGCTGCACAGCGCCCGCCAGGCCTTCGCCCGTCTTCTTTAGCGACTATGGACAATTATACTATCTTTGCAAATATAAATATATGCTGGTGCGAAACGGGTTATTCTTACTATTCCTATTCATCTTCAGTAGTATACAGTTGCGGGCGCAAACAGACAGTGCAGGTAATAACGCGCCTGTAACCAATAATGCCGTTACGCAAAAGCTGGATACCGCCCGTCCCAAACCGGTGGTAAAGAAAAAACCACTCAGCGATAGCGCCCGCGCCGCCGCCGCCCTCAAACAGGCTGCCGCCGCCGCACAACAAACTAATACCTCTGCTGCCACGCAACAGCCTTCCGGCAAGCCCGCTAACCCGGCCTCCGCCACCGTTACCACCGGCGTTACACCGCCCGGCGCCAGTGGCCGCCCCGCGCCCGCCGGCACAAATGCCACGCTCACCAACGCCCAGCCGGCCAATGCCCGGCAAGCCGCTACTGATACGCTGCCGCAGCAACCTAAACTACCTTTACACCAGGAAACAGCATACGACGTCTTTTTAAGGAACCTGGCCAGTAAGAACATGTTTTTGCATCCCAACAAACCACAGTATTACGATCTAAACACCCTGCGGCCCTATAAGGACCTCGATTGGCTGGTGTACCTGGTAGGAGGGGTGGTCATGTTACTCGGCGTCATCCGCCTGTCGTACCTCAAATATTTTTCAGACCTCTTCCGGGCTTTCCTCAACCCTACCCTTAGCCAACGCCAGCTAAAGGACCAGTTGTCGCAATCGCCCTTCCCTAACTTCCTGTTAAATATGTTCTTCGTCATCAGCGTAGGGTTATACCTCTACCTCCTGATGTACCGTCAGCAATATATCTTTAATGCAGACGCCTGGCTGCTGATCCCGGGCCTCATCATCCTCGTAGCCCTCATCTATGGCATTAAGTTCGTAGTGCTCCGCTTCTGTGGATGGTTGTTCGGCAATTCAGACCTCGCGGATGCTTACATCTTCATACTCAACCTTATTAATAAAGTGCTCGGCATATTGCTGGTGCCTTTCCTGGTGATCCTGGCTTTTTGCCAGCCGGAAATCGCCCGTGCCTTCCTATATATATCATTATTTTTTATAACCTTATTAATTGGGTACAGGTATGTTAGGGCCTATTCTGTAGTAAAGCAGTATCTATCTTTCAGTAAATTGCATTTTTTTCTTTACCTTTGCGCATTCGAAGTAGCGCCTGTGTTGCTTTTAACTAAGGTGCTGCTCATTTGGTTAACGGGTAATTAATTAACCAATTACTGCAATTGTTAACACAAGAGCAAATTAAGTATGATTAAAGGCGGGCCAAAAACAGATTTGCAAGTAAAACATCATGTTCAGTCGATCCTCATTTCCCAGCCAAAGCCTGAAACTGAGAAATCCCCCTATTATGATCTGGCTAAAAAGTTCAATGTAAAATTGGATTTTTTTCCGTTTATAAGGGTGGAAGGATTATCTGCCAAAGACTTCAGGAAACAAAAGATTGATATCCTGAACTTTACGGCAGTCATCTTTACCAGCCGTAATTCGGTGGATCACTTCTTCAGGGTCTGTGAAGAAATGAAGATCAAAGTGTCGCAGGATTGCAAATACTTTTGTATCACAGAAGCCGTAGCGCTCTATCTGCAGAAATTTATACTGTACCGTAAGCGTAAGGTGTTCTATGGGGCAGACGGCTCTACCAAAAGCCTCCTGGAAGTGATGAACAAACACCGGGACAATGAAAAGTTCCTCTTCCCCAGCTCTGACAGCCAGAAAAAAGATATCGAAGAATGGTTAAAGGCCAATAAATGTGAGTACGCTACCGCTACACTCTACAAAACAGTCTCTAACGATGTAAAGGAGATTCTTTCTACAAAGGAATACGATATGATCGTATTCTTTAGCCCCTCAGGCGTAAGATCCCTGTTCGAGAATCTGCCGCAATACCAGCAGAACGGTACCCGCATCGGCGCCTTCGGCCCCAGCACTTCCGCCGCCGTGGAAGAGGCCGGCCTCCGGCTGGATGTGAAAGCCCCCGCACCGCAGGCTCCCTCCATGGTAGCTGCCCTGGAGCAATACCTCTCCGAATTGAACAAAAAATAACAGCTCAGGAAGCAAAAAGATAATTTACTTGAGAAGGACGGTTAAATACCGTCCTTTTTTTTGCTGATATATAAGATATTAACTAAATTGTCATAAGCAAGCCAACAAGATCTATCCGGAATCATTTTACTTTAACCATAGCCTGTGTGAACGTGAATCAGCATGATGTGTTCATGAGCACCGCTGAATTAAATCATGAACGTGGATGAATAAGTTAGTGGGGGAAACAAGTCCGTATCTGCTCCAACATGCACATAACCCCGTGGATTGGTATCCCTGGGGCGAGGAAGCGTTGCAACGCGCCCAGCAGGAAGATAAACCTATACTCGTCAGCATAGGTTACGCCGCCTGCCACTGGTGCCATGTCATGGAACGGGAAAGCTTCGAAGATGCGGATACCGCCCGCATCATGAACGAGCATTTTATTAATATTAAAATAGACCGGGAAGAACGCCCGGACCTCGATCATATATATATGGATGCCGTGCAGGCCATGACCGGCTCCGGTGGATGGCCCCTCAACGTCTTCCTTACCCCGGATAAACGGCCCTTTTACGGAGGTACCTACTTCCCGCCCGTAAAAGCGTTTAACCGCCCCTCCTGGAAAGAAGTGCTCACCGCCCTCTCCCAGGCTTTTAACGAACGCCGGGAAGATATCGACCAGCAGGCCGCCAACCTTACAGATCACCTGGCCCAGTCCAACCAGTTTGGTACCCAAACCGGCTCCTTCTTAAATATACCTAAGCAGGAGCTCTTCACCCGCGATCAGTGCGATACCATTTATAAGAATATCATGACCCAGGCAGATACCGCCTGGGGCGGCTTCGGCAGGGCGCCCAAATTCCCGGGTACCTTCACCATCCAGTACCTGCTCCGCTACCATCACAGCTTCAATGCCCCGGAAGGCCTGCAACAGGCCCTCCTGTCCCTGGACAAAATGCTGCAGGGCGGCATCTACGACCAGCTGGGCGGCGGCTTTGCCCGCTATAGTACGGATGAGCAATGGTTAGCGCCGCATTTTGAGAAAATGCTGTACGATAACGCCCTACTGGTAGATACCCTCTGCGAGGCCTACCAGCTTACGGGGAATAAAATATATGCACAAACTATCCACCATACCCTCGAATTCATTGAGCGGGAAATGACCCACCTAAATGGGGCGTTTTACGCAGCCCTCGATGCGGATTCGGAAGGGGTGGAAGGCAAGTTCTATACCTGGAGCCTCACAGAAGTACAGGCCATCCTGGGCGATAAGGCTCCCCTGTTCTGCGAGTTCTACGATGTTACGGAACATGGCAACTGGGAAGAACAGAATATACTCTGGATCCGTAAGCCCCTGGCGGAATTCGCTGCAGAAAAAGGCATAGACCAGGCCGCCCTGGAAACCCTCCTGCATAACTGCCGCCAGCAGCTCCTCGCCGTCAGGGATACCCGCATCCGCCCCGGCCTGGATGATAAGATCCTGCTGGGCTGGAACGCCCTCATGATCCACGCCTGCTGCAAAGCCTACGCCGCCCTCCGGGAAGATCATTACCTCCATATGGCCGTACGCGCCATGGATTGCTGCTGGCGCAATATGCAGCAGCCCGGCCAGGAAGGCGTCTTCTATCATACCTACAAGGCAGATACCCCTAAATATCCCGCCTTCCTGGATGATTATGCCTGCCTTATCCGCGCCCTCATCGCCCTCCAGGAAGTAACCGGCCACCTGCACTGGCTCCATAGGGCCAAACAGCTTACAGACGTGGTTATCAGCCAGTTCTCTGACGAAGCCGGCAGCTACTTCTACTACACCATGCAACACCAGCACGATGTTATCGTGCGCAAAAAAGAAGTATACGACGGCGCCGTGCCCAGTGGCAACGCCCTTATGGTCAATAACTTATGGTATCTTTCAGTAGTGTTCGATGATCGCGCCTGGGCCGCCCGCGCTGTAGATATGCTGGCACGTTTATCGCAAACCGTTGTCCGCTATCCTACCTCCTTCGGGATCTGGGCGGCAGGCATTTTACAAATGGTAAAAGGCACGCGGGAAATAGCCATTGTGGGCAAAGAGTACCGCGCCCGCATGCAGGAAGTACATGGGTATTACATCCCCTTCAAAGTACTGCTGGGTGCTGAGAAAGACCAGCCTGGCCTGCCTTTGCTCGAACAGCGCGAACGCCCGGGAGAAACCCTGGTCTACGTTTGCGAAGATTACCATTGTATTAAACCTGTCTTTTATATACAAGAAATAATTAATTTAATAAAATAATTATTAACTTGCACTACAGTTCTGGACATAAGGGTGAACAATTGAGCAAATGGTTTCCGGGTCGTATAATAAAATGTTAAAAAAGACGTTTATAGTTATTACCGTAGGGTCTGTGAGGAATTGAAAAAGTTGGACGAAAGTTAACTACGGATTAAAAATAATTGTTACATTTGTTATCTTGCACCGTTTCGGATGTGGATAAGTATGGTGGATAAGTTAAGGGTCAACGCTTTTTGTGATGCTTGCTATGTTGAGACAAATCCCCGGCTGTCAGTAAAAACGACCAAATGCCTAATGCTTCAGGAGAGTCCCAGCGACTACGCCTGTGCCATTGACAAAACCTGAATTTTGTAGATAGGATCAACAATCCCGTCTCACTATTGAAAAAGCCAAATTGTTGCAGATGATTGAAGGAGCATATAAAACTGAAATGTTAGTGAGATCGGGAGATGCAAATTCCATCTGTCCTTTGAAAAAAAGTTATTTCTCAGATGAAAGCTACCCTTATGAAGCTTAATTATTCAAGCGGTCTGTTCGCTGTTTTGCTGGTGAGCCTCCTGGCTGTTGGCTGTGGTGGTAGTAAAACCCCCAAAAATGCGCAAGGGCAACTGATTGGAGTGAGCCCCAGACCGAAGTATTTTCCTCCTGTACCGTATGGAATGGTCTATGTACCTTCCGGAACCTTTCACATGGGCCCCAGTGACGAGGATGTGAACTACGCTTTCACCGCCCGTAACAAGTCCATCTCCGTTTCCGGCTTCTACATGGACGCCACCGAGATCACCAACAACGAATACCGGCAGTTTGTAACCTGGGTTCGTGACTCCATAGCCCACATCCTGATGGGCCACGTGAAAAAAGATGGTGATCAGGATATTATCGACTGGAAACAGAAGATCAACTGGAAAGACAAGGCTACTTACGAGAAGATCGACGCAATGATCTACGCTCCGGAAGACCGCCTGTATAACAAACCAGAGATCGACGTGTATAAACTGGTGTACCACCAGGAAACATTCAACTGGGACCAGGCCAAACTGCGCTCCAATGCCGGTAAGCCCCGCTCACAGTTCATTGTAAAGAAAGACGTGAAGATCTACCCGGATACCCTCTGCTGGATCCGCGACTTCTCCTACGCTTACAATGAGCCCATGACACGTATGTACTTCTGGCACCCGGCCTTCGATAACTACCCGGTAGTTGGCGTAAACTGGCACCAGGCCAGCGCCTTCTGCGAATGGCGTAGTAAGTTCTGGGAAGACTACCGTACCTCTAAAAAGCTCTTTACAGAAGATAAATTCCAGCTGCCGTCAGAAGCCCAATGGGAATACGCTGCACGCGGCGGCAGGGAACAAACGCCATACCCCTGGGGTGGCTATTATATCCGCAACAAAAAAGGATGTCTGCTGGCTAACTTTAAGCCCGGTCGTGGTAACTACCCCGAAGATGGCGGTTTCTACACCGTACGCGCAGATGCCTATTGGCCTAACGACTACGGCCTGTATAACATGGCCGGTAACGTAGCAGAATGGACGCAGGATATCTTTTACGAGAATTCTTATTCCTTTACCTCTGACATGAACCCGTACTTGAGAATGGATGTGCCGGATGATGCTGTGCCTAAGATGAAACGCAAATCCGTAAGAGGCGGCTCCTGGAAAGATATCGGTTATTTCCTGCAAACAGGTACCCGGTCTTATGAATACCAGGATAGCGCTAAATCTTACATCGGATTTAGGTGTACAATCGCCTTCCTGAGCCGTTCCAAGAACGATTTCAATAAGAAGAAGTAAAAAATTGTAGCCATGTATACACAGAGAGACCTGACGATGTACGACAAACGCAAATCTTTGAGCAATAACTATTCCTTAAAAACAACTTTAACCGTAATTAACTTTAACCAGATTAAATTTTAACCTATGGCTATGAATCCTAACAAGGCGAAATGGTTGAACTTCTTTGTATGTATTGCAGCTTCTGTAGTAATTATTGGTGCGCTGTTCAAACTGCAGCACTGGAAAGGAGCTGATATCGCACTTATCCTGGGTCTGAGCGTAGAAGCATTGATCTTCTTTGTTTACGCTTTCGTTCCGGATAGCTCTGCACAACATGCTCCGGCAGCTGTTGCTTATGGCGGTCACCCCGCTGTTGACGGCCTGGATAAAATGCTGACAGAAGCCGATATCACCCCTGCTAATCTGCAACGTCTCAGCGAGAACTTCCAGAAGTTAGGTACAACAGTAGACAAAATGAGGGACATCAGCGACGTGGTTGCTGCAACCGGTGATTACACACAGAAAACACGCGAAGCTGCAAACGCTATCGGTAGCGTTGCTACAGCTTACACTTCCGCTGCTTCTGCAGTATCATCCTTTAACAGCGCTTCTGAGTCCACCAGGCATTTCCATGAGCAAATGCAGGGTATGACTAAAAACCTGGCTTCCCTGAATGCCATCTATGAGCTGGAACTGCAAGACACCAACAACCACCTCAAAGCTATGAACAACTTCTACAAGAACTTGTTGACAACTTCTCAGGCTATGAGTGGCAGCATCGATGACGCTAAGAGGACACAGGAACAGATCAGCCTGTTGGCTAAGAACCTCAGCAACCTGAATACCATCTATGGTAACATGCTGAGCGCTATGCACGGAAGATAAGGTACGCTAATAGTTTAGTAACACAACACAATCATTAAATCACTAAAAAACTATGGCACTACCTAAAGATCCTAGGCAGAAGATGATCAACTTCATGTACCTGGTCTTAACGGCTATGTTGGCATTGAACGTTTCTGCCGAAATATTAAACGCTTTCAATATCGTAAATGATTCTATCAATACTTCTAACAGATCCATTACCAGCAAAAACGATCTGAGCTACGGTCAATTCGAAGAGCAGATGAAAACAGATCCTACCAGGGTAGCCCCTATCAAGGCTAAAGCCCAGGAAGTGAAAAAGATCTCATCTGACATGTTCCAATACATCGACGGCCTGAAAGAGCTCATCATCGCTGAAAGCGGCGGTAAGGACGAACACGGTGAGATCAAATCTAAAGATAACCTGGACGCTCCTACCCGCGTAATGGAGAACAAGAAGAAAGGCATGGAAATGGAAGCTAAGCTGAAAGAGCTGCGCGATAAATTCCTTTCCTATGTAACACCAGGCAAAAGAGCAGAATTCGAAAAAACGCTGCCCTTGCGTGTGGAGATCGGTAAAGCTACCAACGGCCACGGCGAAGTTGCGAAGACCTGGACTACTTACCACTTTAACATGGTGCCCACGATCGCTGCGGTAACCATCCTCGGTAAGTTCCAGAACGACGTTAAAAACTCCGAGTCACTGGTACTGGACGATCTGCTGAAACAAATTGATGCCAACAGGATACAATTTGACCACGTAAGACCGTTTATATCTCTGAACTCTAAAAACCTCATGGAAGGCCAGACACTGACCGCGCAGATCGCAGTAGGTGCGTACAGCACAACAGTGAACCCTACCATCGTGGTAAATGGTCAGACAATCACCGCTAAAGACGGTCTGGGTACTTTCACCCTGCCGGTAGCTGGTATAGGCGAGAAAACAATCGCAGGTACCATCTCCATGCCTAAAGGCAACGGCGAGATCGAAACCATCCCTTTCAGCGAAACATATAACGTAGGTGCTTCTACCACTTCTATCTCCGCTGATAAAATGAACGTTCTTTACATAGGCCTCCAGAACCCTATCTCCATCTCTGCAGCCGGCGTACCTGCTGAAAGCGTGAACGCTTCCATCAACGTAGGCAGCATCAGGAAACAAGGCGCTGGTAACTATATGGTGACCGTAGCCAACCCCGGCAGGGCTATCATCAACGTGATAGCTAACGTGGACGGCAAAACTAAAAGCCTTGGCAGCAAAGAGTTCCGTGTAAAAATGATCCCCGATCCCGTTCTGAAGGTGGGTGTGAACAAAAGCGGTACTATGAAAGCAGCCGACTTTAAAGTACAGGGCGGTCTCAGGGCTGACCTGGAGAACTTTGAGTTCGAAGGCGTAAAATACGACGTGGTGAGCTACCGTGTAGGTATCGAAGCCCGTGGTAAAGATTATGTGGAAGGCGAAGCCAACTCCGCATATTTCCCCAACAATGTTGTAGGTGCTGTGCGTTCTTTACGCGCCGGTGACCAGGTGTACTTCGATAACGTGAAAGTGAAAGGCCCGGACGGTATTGTACGAAACATGGGTAACACTTCGTTTAAATTAAACTAATACAGTAAATAAATTACTGAACTATGCGAGGAGTAATAGTTAAAAGAATGAGCTGGTTCGCTTTGTTGCTGGTAATACTGGCTGCAGATGCACAGGCGCAGCGCAGGGGCGGCACAACACGCCGTAAAACTGCGACGACGACCACTACGACCACAGAAACCGTGGATTCCAGTGACGTGGTAAACCCCGCTACCGGTAACCCGGTAACGCCTCCGCCGGCACAGCCGGATGTAAACGCCGCTTCCCTCCGCCAGGATGGAGTAGGCGCCCCCGTAGGCCCTGTGGTGGATACTCCCCGTAAATCACTGCGTATAGACGGCGTAACCGCCCGTAACTCTGTAAGGGACCGTACACCCATCGACTATGATAACATCCGCGAGGATGATAAATTCTGGGAAAAACGTGTATGGCAGGTACTCGACATCCGCGAAAAGATGAACCTCCCCTTCCAGTACAACGTAGAAGATGAAAACGGTGTAAACCAGCTCTTCATTAATATATTACTGAGCTCCATAAAGAGCGGCGAGATTCAGGCTTTTGCCCCCATCGATGACCGCTTTACCACTCCCATGACCTACGAAGAGATCCAGACCAAAACCAGTGGTGAGGAAAGGACCGTACGTAGCATAGACCCGGTAACCGGCGAAGAGAAAATGGTAACCACCCGCGATGAATTTGATCCCCGTACCATCGTACAGTACAAGATCAAAGAAGTTTGGGTGTTCGACAAAGAAGCCTCCGCTTTGAAAGTACGTATCCTCGGCATTGCGCCAATGGTATCCCGTATGAACGAAGATGGCTCCCTGCGCGCTTCCATCCCCCTCTTCTGGGTATACTACCCGGATCTGCGTCCCGTGCTGGCTAAGTTCGACGTGTACAATCAGAACAACGACGCCGCTTCTATGAGCTGGGAAGATCTGTTCGAAATGCGCTTTTTCTCCAGCTTTGTTGTAAAAGAGAACAACGCGTACAACCGCGAGATCAAGGATTACATCAAAGACGGTACCATGCGTCTGTTAGAAGGTCAGGCCATCAAGGACAAGATCTTCAACAAAGAACAGGATCTGTGGCAGTATTAATAGACTTCGTCTGAAAAATACTTTATACGCACAAGGTCATAGGGTTTCGAACCTTATGACCTTGTTGCTTTTATAGCATATATTTGCACCATTAAAGACTAAACCCCATTTCCTCATCTATGTCCGCTGTATTCAACTCTGTAGCGCTGCTGGAAGACTTAACACACCAGGTACAACGCCTCGTTGCCAACGTAGAGGATCAGCTCACCCACCTGCCGGATGCCGTACTGCAATTACCACCCGCCCAGGGTAAATGGAGCGCCCTCCAATGCCTCGATCACCTGAACATCTATAGCCGTTTTTACCTGCCTCAACTGGCCAGGGTCATTGCGGAAGCGCAGGCATCCCAACCGGCCACCGCCCAACCCGCGTCCGCCGTTTTTAAAAGCAGCGCCCTGGGCCACTGGTTCACCAAAACCATGCAACCCAAACCGGATGGCGCCCTGCCCATGCGTATGCAGGCCCCAAAAAATGCGCGGCCTGCCGCCCAGCTGGATACCACGCAGGTAATAAAAGAGTTCATGGCCGGCCAACAGCAACTGCTGGCCCTCCTGCAACAAGCCCGTAATGTAGATCTGGGGAAATTAAAAGTGCCTACCAGCCTGGCGTCCTGGCTAAAGCTCCCCCTGGGGGATACCTTCCGTTTCTTCATCGCCCATGAAGAGCGCCATGTACTGCAGGCATTACGCGCAGTAGGGAGCAAGTAAACTCCCCTCACTCGGGGTTAAAATGCGCCCATATCAGCTTCGCCTTGGCCGCGCCAACCGCTGCCTCCAGCTCTTCTTTTGAAAGCTGCTTCACCCGGTTCACGGAACGGTAGGTCTGTAACAGCTGTGTGGCGGTGCTCTCGCCTATACCCTTAATAGATTCCAGTTCATTCTTAAAAGTGCCCTTGCTGCGCTTTTGCCGGTGGAAGGTGATGCCAAAACGGTGCACCTCATCCCGTATGCGCCGTATCAGCTTCAGGCTTTCGCTGTTAAAAGGTAGTTTGATACTATCCTTATCCCCCGGAAAAAAGATCTCTTCCTCATTCTTGGCCAGGCCTACCACCGTCATGCTGCCTATCAGGTCCAGCTCGCGGATGCTTTCCATAGCGGCGCCCAGCTGCCCTTTACCACCGTCTATGATCACCAGTTGGGGCAATGGCTGCTGCTCTGCCAGCAGGCGTTTATACCGGCGGTGAACTACCTCGGTCATAGAGGCAAAGTCATTGATGCCTTCCACCGTTTTGATATTAAAATGCCGGTAATCCTTTTTGGAGGCGATGCCATCCTTAAACACCACGCAGGCGCTCACAGGATAGCTGCCCTGGAAATTGGAGTTATCAAAACACTCAATATGCGTAGGCAGTATCGGCAGCTCCAGGTCCGCCTGCAGCTGGTACAGCACCTTTTTCTTCTCTTCGTCCGTCTTGCCTTCCAGGTGCAGGATCTTCTTTCTGTGCAGTTCCTCTTTAAAATAGTTCACATTCTTCTCTGACAGTTCCAGCAGCTTTTTCTTATCGCCGCCCTTGGGCACCGTCAGGGTAACATGCTCCTCCGGGTATTCCACCGGCATGGGTATAATGATCTCTGTGGTCTGGCTTTTAAAAGCATCGCGCAGGTAGGCGATAGCATACGCCAGTACCTCCTCGTCTGTTTCCTCCAGCTTCTTTTCCAGCGTCACGGTCTTGGTATCGGCAATACTGCCATTCAGCACCCGCAGGTAGTTCACATAGGCATGGTTGCCATCGCTGAGAACAGAAAATACATCCGCATGCCCCATGCGCGCATTTACGATGGTAGATTTGGACTGATAAGCCTGCAGGCTCTCTATCTTCTTACGCAGTATCTCCGCCTGCTCAAACTCCATGTTTTGTGCGCAGTTCTGCATCTGCGCGCGGAACATGTTCAGCACCGGGGCCAGGTTACCCTTCAGGATCTCCTTTACCTGCTGCAGCCCCGCCCGGTAATCCTCTTCCGTTTGCAGGCCCTCGCAGGGCCCTTTACAGTTGCCCAGGTGGTACTCCAGGCACACCTTGAATTTGCCTTTGCGTACATTCTGCTCAGAGAGGTTCAGGTTACAGGTCCGCAGGGGGATATTATACCGGATCACTTCCAGCAGCTCCCGTACGCGGCCTACAGAAGTAAAGGGGCCAAGGTATTCGGAGCCATCGCGGATAATATTCCGGGTAAGGAACACCCGGGGATAGGCCTCGTGTTTAATAACGATATAGGGATAGGTCTTATCATCCTTCAGGTTGATATTATACCGCGGCTGGAACTGCTTGATCAGCGAGTTCTCCAGCAAAAACGCATCCTGTTCAGAGTTCACGATGGTAAACTCAATATGGTGGATGGTCTGCACCAGCTTCCGCGTCTTAAAATTATCGTGGTTCTTTACAAAATAGGAGCTTACCCGTTTGCGCAGGCTCTTGGCCTTGCCTACATATAGCAGCTCCCCGTCATCGCCATAATACTTGTAGATGCCTGCCTGTATGGGTATGGTATGTGATATCTGTTGAAACTCCGCTGCTGTCATCGCCAATGCTATTTTTTAGGGGCCAGCGACACTTTAACGTCCAGCTCACGGGGCTTCAGAAAGGCTATCTTCTGGAAGGTGGTGATCCGGATGGTCTTCAGGTGCTGGTAGAACAGGTGTTGCTGGTAATCATACACCAGGTTATGCGTACTGCTGTGTGCCGTTACCGTATTGATCTGGCCTTTATTGTCCAGGTTTAGTATAACCTGTTGCGGGCGGGTAGCTTGTTTACGCGCCGTGTACATAATGGAGCTGTTGCCGGTAAAAAGGTCTTTGATAGTATCGGTGCGGTAGGCGTCCTTTAAAGAGGGTTTGTTAACATCTGCGTCCATAAAGGGTTTTAACAGGTGCTCCAGCTGGCTGCTGTCTGCCGTCAGATGCAGATCTTCCCGTTGCCCGTTCAATGTCACCGTTTTCTGTAACAGCAGGCCGCTTTTACCTGCCTGTATGGCTTCCTGTTCAAAATATGCTTTCAGATCGCTGTGCGGGGCCTGGTTGGCCGGTTGTTGGCTGCCGGGGCTGCAGGCTGCCATCGCCATAGCTGCCAGTACCATGTACAGCGGGTATCTGTTTATTTTCATCCCGCAAAATTACTCCAACCCCCTCCTCCATACAAAAAAAATAATGCGCCGTGAAAACGGCGCATCTGATGCATGAGCAAATCTGTCGAGAGCACTAAAAAACGTAAAACGGACTACCCGCCCGAATAGTTACTATTTTTTATAAATAGTTATAAATTATATTTGTTGCAACGCCACAGCACTCCTCCACCTTATCTTGTAACCACCCTGCAATATCCCCTCATCCGCACGTCAGTTTATCACCAGCTTACTCAACAACCTCGGCGCGTGCAGATTACTATAATCATACTGATACAGCCCATCCTTAGCCGTAACCAACAACACCTTATTATGCGGTATCACATCAAACGCCTCTACCGGCACTTGCGCCACGGACGTAATATTTTGTGGATCACTGGCGTCCAGGAACTTAAGCCCGTTGCTGCCCTCGCACACAAACAGGTGTTCGCCATCTATCCCCAGCCCATACGGGCTGCTCATCGGATAGCTTTTGATCAGAATAGGGTTAGACAGGTCACTGATGTTCAGCACATCCAGTTGATTGGTAAAACCTCCGCAAGCACTCCCGCCCCGCAGGGTCACATAGGCGGTACTATCCTCCGCCACTACCGGGTCACAGGACCGTATATGCCCAAAAGCGCCTTTTCTAACCGGGTGCGCCGGGTTCTGCAGGGAATAGATGTACATACCGCTCTGGGAGCCAATAAACAGGTTACCCCGGTAAGGAAAGATCGTCTCCACCACATCAAAAAGGTACAACTCATCCTGTTTTTCAGGCGATGCGGGGTTTTGTATCCCAAATATGTTTAAACGGGAATAATCCACGGTATACAGATAATCATTCAGCAGGGCAAACCGCGCCATGGAGCCGCCTTTGCCCAGCGCCGCCATGGCGCCGGATTTATTACCCCCATCACTGGATGAGCTCAATGCAAATACGCCGGGGCTGTTAAACTGCCCCCCAAACAAAAGATCCCGGTGGCAGGGTATCTCTACTACCGTATCCCTGGTAAGATAATCTATCACAATACTGTCGCTGGTAGCCCTGAAATATTCATACACCCGCTGGGGATATACATCTTTAAGCCGTTTCAGTTCCTTTACCTGGTGCGGGTCGCTGATATCTATAGCCAGCAGATCCATATAGCTGTCCGCATATAGCACATGGCCCTTTACCGCCATATCCACATTACCGGGGATATTTATAAAAGCAAAATTATCAGGCGCTTCCGGGTTGCTGTTGTCAATAATGTGGATGCCTTCATTCAGCTCATTCAGGAAAATATAGTTACCATACAGGTATATCTTCCCTGCGGCTTCAATAGGCCTGGGCGCCTCGCTTTTAAAGCGTGCCCGCACTTCTGCGGCAGACGCAAACACAGGCGTATAGATGGTATACCGCATGGTATCCTTACATTCATCTTTCCGGCAACTGGAAACAGACAGCAGGGCTGCCGCAATAAAGGCGGATATCAGAAGCTTATAGAGGATGGCGAGGGGCTGCCGCGTTTGGTTGATCTGCCGCTGCAGCTGCTTAAACAGTATAGAGCGCATAGGGGTAAGTTTTGTATCAATAGAACGGGGCAGGGGCGGGAAAGTTACAAACGGCCATACCATAAACAGGACAATCCACCCCGCCTGGGATGGATTGTCCTGTTTATGAGTTGATTAGCGGTGTTATACCAGCAGGTCGCCGGTCATTTCCTTGGGTACCGGAAGGTCCATGAAATGGAGGATAGTTGGAGCAATATCTCCCAGTTTGCCATCCTTTACAGCGCCTTTGAAATCATTATTGATGATAAAGAAGGGCACCAGGTTCAGGGTATGTGCCGTATTAGGCGTACCGTCTGCGTTGATCATAAAATCAGCGTTACCATGGTCCGCAGTCAGGAATACCGTGTAGCCATTCTGCAGAGAGGCTTCCACCACACGTTTTACGCAGGCGTCTACCGTTTCTACCGCCTTCACCGCAGCTTCCCACACGCCCGTATGGCCTACCATGTCAGCATTGGCAAAGTTCAGGCATATAAAATCGGCAGATTGTTTATTGATCTCTTCCACAATCGTATCGGTTACCTGGTAAGCGCTCATCTCCGGCTGCAGGTCATAGGTCGCCACTTTGGGAGAGGGTACCATCAGGCGGCGTTCTCCATTGAATTCCTTTTCACGTCCGCCGGAAAAGAAAAAGGACACGTGCGGGTACTTCTCTGTTTCTGCAATACGTATCTGGGTGCGGTTATTCTGCTCCAGCACTTCGCCCAGCGTCATATTCAGGTTATCGTTCTCAAAGATCACATACACCCCTTTATAGGTCTTATCATATTCCGTCATGGTGGTGTAGTGCAGGTGCAGCGGCTGCATCTCAAAATCAGGGAAAGCCTGCTGGCTCAACACCTGGGTGATCTCGCGGCAACGGTCCGTACGGAAGTTAAAGCACAGTACAGCGTCTCCTTCGCCAATCGTAGCCAGCGGCGCCAGCTGCGGCGTAGTAACGATGATAGGTTTGATAAACTCATCGGTTACGCCCTCTGCATAAGATGCTTTCACGGCTGTCAGCGGATCCTGTGTAGGTGTGCCGGCGCCGTTCACCAGCGCATCATAGGCTAGCTTTACGCGTTCCCAGCGTTTATCGCGGTCCATGGCATAATAACGGCCGGTGATGGTGGCTAGTTGTCCGGTAGTGCTTTTAAGATGCACCATCAGGTCTTCCAGGAAACCCAGCCCGCTTTTGGGATCGGTATCGCGGCCGTCTGTAAAGGCATGTATGAACACCTTTTCCAGGCCATTATCTTTAGCTATCTGCGTCAGCGCTTTGATATGATTGATATGGGAGTGCACGCCGCCATTGCTTACCAGGCCTATCAGGTGCAGTGCTTTGTTGTTGGATTTAGCATACTGAAGCGTATCCAGCAGCACCTTATTCTGCGCCAGCTCGCCGGTGCGGATGGCCACGTTAATACGCTGCAGCTCCTGGTATACAATGCGCCCCGCGCCAATGTTCAGGTGCCCTACCTCAGAGTTACCCATCTGCCCTTCCGGTAATCCTACCGCTTCTCCACAGGTAACCAGCCGGCTATGCGGGTACTGGTTGTACAGGCTGTTAACAAAAGGCGTGTTTGAATGCGATATGGCGTCAGCGGCAGGTACCTGTCCCAGGCCCCATCCATCCATAATAACCAGGATTGCTTTTTTCTTTTCCATGATCCGTTGATAAGATTTAATCCAACAAAGCCGTGAAAATACTCATAAAGCCTTGAATACTTTCAAAATTATGCAAATTTAACGCTTACAGAATACCCGTTAACATGCTCCGGTAACCTTCAAGCAGCACGCTCACATAATCGTCTTTTATGCCGCGTAGAAAATTTATATATCAATATATTTGCATTGGTTACTATCTATGCGCTACAACCATAATTGTATTTTAACAAGCCGTTTACAAACTGGCATAGTTTTGGCAACAGCTGGGGTTGGCGATAAAAATGTGTTGGAAATAACCATGAAACCGGGCATGGCAACTAAAAAGAATCTTTTCTTATGAAACCGAGCATGTTAAAGACAGAGAGGGAGATGCAGCAAGGTTCGATCCAGTCACGCGAGGCTAATGCCAATACCCATGAAGCACCGCAAAGGCAGCCATGGGCAAGGTATATGTATGTGCTGGGTATCCTGCTGCTGGGAGGCATCGTTACCATTTTCTCATTATCAGCCCGCCCGCTGAGAGCATTTGGCGGCGGCCCTTTTGAAGATGTTGTAAGCGCCCTGAAACAAGGCGATGCGGGGAGCCTTTCCCCCCATCTCGATAATACCGTAGAGATCAGTATAGGTGGCAGGGCCAGCTCATACAGCAAAGCGCAGGCAGAGATCATCCTCAAGGATTTTTTTGCCAAGAACCAGGTAAAATCATTTGAACTGCTGCACCAGGGCGAAGGCGGCGGCTCCCGTTACGGGATCGGGAATATGACCACCAGCGGTGGCCTCTACCGCACATCCTTCTTCCTGCAGAAAAAGGGTAGTGCCCTGCTCCTGAACCAGCTGCGTTTTGAAAGCAAATGATCCCCGTTTTCTCCCATTCATCTGAATATAATTTGAAAAACCACGGTGCCCCCGTACAAGTTACGGGGGCACTCTTTATTTTTGGGGCCTCAAAGCGCCATTTGCGGGATACCTACAAATGGCGCCGGGACAAAACAATCACCTCACCGGTTAATCTGGAAGCTATGGTAAATGAGACTGCACTTAAGGAATTGATAAGACTGGCGCTGGCAGAAGATATTGGCAACGGGGACCATAGCACCATGGCCTGTATTCCCCCCACCGCCAAAGGCAAGGCACGCTTAAAGATAAAAGAAGGAGGCCTGCTGGCCGGCATGCAGGTAGCAGAAACCATTTTCCGCTACATGGATATGTTCACCGTGTTCACCCCCTTCAAAAAGGATGGTGATGTTATGCAGCCCGGCGATACCGCCTTCGAGGTAGAAGCAGCCGTGCATACCCTGCTGATGACGGAACGCCTGGTGCTGAACTGTATGCAGCGCATGAGTGGCATTGCCACGCTTACCCGCCAGTACGTGGATAAGCTGCAGGGCTACCATACCCGCTTGCTCGATACCCGTAAGACCACGCCTAATTTCCGCCTGTTGGAAAAGGAAGCGGTACGCATCGGCGGCGGCGTTAATCACCGCATGGGCTTATACGATATGGTCATGCTAAAGGATAACCATATCGATTTTGCCGGCGGCATTACCCAGGCAGTGCAAAAGACCATCGCTTACCTGCAGCAGCGCAAGCTCGATCTGAAGATAGAAGTAGAGACCCGCAACCTCGACGATGTGCGCGAAGCGCTGGCCGTAGGCGGCGTAGATCGCATCATGCTGGACAACTTCCGCCCGGAGCAGATCGCCGCCGCGCTGGAGCTCATCAAAGGCAGCTGCGAAACAGAAGCCTCCGGCGGCATCACCCTCGATAACCTGGTAGACTACGCTAAAACAGGCGTAGACTTTATTTCCGCAGGGGCGGTCATCCATCATGCAGTTAGCCTGGACCTTAGTTTGAAAGCAGTAGAATGATCACAACGTTGTCGTGTGATACAGGATCAAGATCATTCTGCGGTAAAATACATCATGAGAAAGATACTTTTTATCATTAACCGCAAGGCGGGCACAGACCGGGAGAAACGGCTGGAGGATACAATACGCAGGCATCTGCCCGCCCCCGGCTTTTCTGTACAGATCACCCATCTTGCTTACCTGGGCCATGGCACGCACCTGGCGCAGGAAGCGGTAGCAAACGGAGTAGATACCGTAGTGGCAGTAGGCGGCGATGGCTCCATCAACGAGATCGCACAGGGCCTTACCGGCAGCAACACCGCACTGGCCATTATACCACTGGGCAGCGGCAATGGACTGGCAAGGGCGCTGAAAATACCATTGAACGTAGAGAAGGCATTACAGCTGATCGCACAGAATAAACGCGGCGCCATTGATGCAGGTTATGCCAACGGTCACCTGTTCCTGAGCAATGCCGGCGTAGGCTTCGATGCGCTCATCGCAGAACGCTTCCGCAATATGCAGAAACGCGGATTGCAGGGATACGCCAAACTGGTGATCAAAAGCTTCCGGGAATACAAGGACAATGTTTACACCATCAACATAGACGGTAACAAAACCCTGCAAAAACCAGCTTTTCTTCTCAGTATGGCCAATGGTAACCAGCTGGGCTACGAGTTTAAGCTATCACCCCAGGCAGATCTGTTCGATGGCCTGCTGGATGTAGTTGTTGTGCCGCCCGTAAGCTTCCTCGGGTTACTGCCTTTATGCATCCATTCCCTGCTGGGCACCGTGCATAAGACCAAATATATGCAGCGTTATACGGGCCGCAATATTACGGTAAGCAGTCCTAAGCTGGCCTATCTCCAGGTGGATGGGGATGCGGTGCCGCTGGGTAACAACGCACAGGTGGAATTTAAGGTAGTAAAGGCCGCCCTGCAGGTGATCGTTAACAATTAAACCGAACTGACCGTAATGCAGTAATTTTACGCGTAATTATTGAATCGTCATGTCAAAGAAGAAACATAATCCCGGCGGGATCGTATACTCCACGAATCCTGATTTTTCCTTTGAGCAGGAACAGCCTGCGGAAGAAGCTACCCTGCCACCGGCCCAGCAACGCCTTAAAGTAAAGCTGGATACCAAACAGCGGGCCGGTAAAATGGTAACCCTGGTAGAAGGTTTTGTGGGAATGCCTGCAGACCTGGAACAGCTGGGTAAGGAGCTTAAAACAAAATGCGGCACGGGCGGTAGCGTGAAAGACGGTCTTATCATCATCCAGGGCGATTACCGGGACAAAGTGATAAAATGGCTGCAGGACTGGAAGTATAACGTGAAATAACTATTTGTTCACCAGCCGCATCATACCATCGGCATACCGGTCACCGGCTACCGCGGTAGATTTTAGTATATCCCGGATCTCCTGCCGCTCAGCAGTGGTTAAGTTAATGTCCGCCGCTCCGGCATTTTCCTGCAGGTATTTACGGCGTTTAGTACCGGGGATAGGAATGATATCTTCTCCCTCAGACAGCAGCCACGCCAGCGATAGCTGCGCCGTAGTGCAGTGTTTATCGTGCGCAAGGCTTTCCAGCTTCTTTACCAGCAAGGTATTCTGCTCCAGCTCCTGCTGCTGAAAACGCGGCAGCGTACGGCGGAAATCCCCTTCCGGCAGTTGCGACAGATCAACAGCGGTCGCCGCACTCATACCTCTTCCCAGCGGGCTATAAGCGATCAGCGAAATACCCAGTTCCCGTGTTACCGCCAGCGTTTCCCGCTCTACATCACGCGTAAACAGGGAGTACTCATTCTGCAAAGCGGCAATAGGATGGATGGCATACGCCTTACGGATAGAGGCAACAGACGGCTCAGACAGGCCCAGGTAACGTACCTTGCCCGCTTTTACCAGATCCGCCATAGCGCCAATAGTATCTTCTACCGGTATATTAGGGTCTATACGATGCGCATAGTATAGGTCTATCACATCCGTCCCTAAACGCTGAAGGCTGGCGTCACAGGCTTGTTTGATATAAGCCGGCGAGGCGTCTATATACGTGCTGCCATCCGCATTATAACGGAAACCAAACTTAGTGGCCACAAACACCTGTTGCCGCTTTTTTGCCAGTATTCTGGCCAGGAGCTCTTCATTAGCGCCTTTGCCGTACATATCCGCAGTATCCCAGAAATTAATACCCAGTTCCAGCGCATACTCCAATGTAGCCAGCGATTCCTGATCGTTGCGGTCACCGGCGCTGCCATAAGCATGTGACATACCCATACATCCCAGCCCGATAGCCGGTATTTTTTCTCCTGTTTTTCCTAACGTCCTGTATTGCATAAAAATTGATTTTATCTGGTCATTGAATAAGGTAAAGGGGGTACTTATAGTGAAGATTGCAAAGTTACGCATCCTTAAAAACAGCCGCTTATTTTTTTATTCAATACCGCCGCTATGATTTTGGATAGCGGCTTCCGGAGGAATGTATCCCTCAATTTGACATACAGTTGCAATTATATTTTTGATTATTTAACAAAGAATTCACAAATTGAATTATCCTTTATCAACCAAAATCTTGTTTTAAACAAGGTTAAAGCTTTAACTGCAATGAACGTCCCGGGTTTACTCCCCCGGGACGTTTTTTATGCCGCCTATACGGATCTGCCGCTGAATAACTATATTACCCTTTATATGCATGTATATGCATAAGAACAACACCGCACCATGAAAGTAATCACGCACCGTAAAACCACATATTATCTCTTGGCTGCGCTCATCCTTGTGAAGATGGTCCTGCACTATTGCATCATCAATCCCGTATATGATCTCCACCGGGATGAATACCTGCACCTCGATCTCGCCAGCCATCTCTCCGCAGGGTATCTGTCTGTTCCGCCTTTTACGGCATTCATTTCCCTCCTGATCAAATGGCTGGGCGGTGGCTTCTTTTGGGTAAAATTCTTTCCGGCCCTGTTTGGCGCCGGCACCATGGTATTGGTTTGGCGCATGATAGAAGAATTAGAAGGGGGTATATACGCACAGCTGCTGGCAGGCACGGTATACCTCTGCTCCGCTATGCTGCGCCTCAATATGCTGTACCAGCCCAACTCCTTTGACGTGCTCAGCTGGACCTGGGTATTTTACCTGCTCATTCGTTACATCCATAACGGCCACCGGCGTAACCTGCTATGGCTGGGAGTAGCTATCGGCCTCGGCTTCCTGAATAAATACAATATCCTCTTCCTGGTGGCGGGCCTCATGCCTGCGGTACTGCTCTCGCCCCAGCGCAAGGTTTTTTTTAACAAATACCTGTACACAGGCATCGGCATCGCCCTGCTGCTGGCGCTGCCTAATATCTGGTGGCAGATCGCCAATGGAATGCCCGTTATGCACCATATGGCAGAGCTCACCAAATACCAGCTGGTGAATGTGAACCGCTTCGATTTCATGAAAGACCAGTTCCTGTTCTTCATTTCAGGCGCCTTTGTATTTGTGGCCGGCCTGGTAGCGCTATTCCTGTACCGGCCTTTCCGGCCCTACCTCTTCCTGGGGCTTACGTACGTGTTTGTGATCACGCTGTTCCTGTACCTGCGGGCTAAAAGCTATTACGCGCTGGGTTTATACCCGGTATTGCTGGCCTTTGGCGCGGTATGCTGGGAACGGCTGTTCAGCGCAAGCTGGTTAAAATATATGCGGGTAGCATGGCTGTTATTGGTGATATTACCCTTTGCTTATGTGTTCAACGTGCTTTTTCCGGTATTAACCCCGCAGGTGATCCAGCAAAAAGCGAAGAAGTTCCAGGCGTTCGGCCTGCTGCATTGGGAAGATGGGAAAGATCATGCACTGCCCCAGGATTTTGCAGACATGTTGGGCTGGCGGGAGATGGCCAATCTCTCCGTAAAGGCATATGAGCTGATCCCGGAACCGGCCAGGGCGCATACCATGGTTATCTGCGGCAACTATGGGCAGGCGGGCGCGCTTAACTATTATGGGAATGGTAAACTGCCTTTTGCATTATCGTTTAATGCGGACTATATCTTCTGGTTCCCTCGGATGGAAGACCTGCAGTACATTATCCTGGTAGATGATGAGGAGCCGGACGAACATGCCCACAGGTTTTCAACTTCCATTGAAAAGATAGGGCAGGTCACCAACCCGCTGGCCCGGGAGTACGGCACAAGCGTGTACCTGCTAAAAGACATAAAACCAGAGGCCCCGGCCGGCCTGCGCGAGCTGCAACGCCAGCAGATCCGGGAATTACGGGCCTGGTAGCCGGTAACCGCTGCCAGCTGCCGGTAATGGTAAGACACCCTGAGAATGCAGCCTTCCATGCGCCTCGAATATGTCCGCAACCGGCCGGAGAACCGTCCGCAATCGGTCAGGCGCACGCGGAATATCCGTTAAAAACATAGGCTGCTGATGCAAGGCTAATTTATTTCGCAATAATAAACTCCACTTCGCCAAAATCCAGCTGTAATAACTCGCCATCCCGCTCCAGGCAAAGCTTTCCGTCAGGCAGTACATCCCGTATCGTTCCCTGGAAATACTCCCCCTGCATCCGGTACAAACCCGGCTGCTCCAGACGGAAAAGACGGCTTTTATACTCCTGCAGCAACGAATTATAATGCGCCGGATGCAGCTGCTGCAGCCAGGGCTGCAGGCTCCGGCACAGCTCCTGCGCCAGCTCTACCGCATCCCAGCTCTTACCTGTGATCTGCCGCAGGGATACAGGATTGGGCAAATGCTCGGGAAACTGCGTCTGGTTAATATTGATCCCTATACCCGTTATGGCATATTGCCATGTGCTGCCCCGTAGCACATTTTCGATCAGAATGCCGCCTGCCTTTCTGTCACGCCAGTAAATATCATTGCTCCATTTTATACAGGTTTCATCCCCCGCATAACGGCCAAAGAAATCCGCCGCGCCCAACGCCACGGCTACACTGAGCAGGAACTGCCGGGAAAGCGGCAGCCCATTGGGTTGCAGCGCTATGGTCATCATGATATTCTCTCCCGGAGGCGAGAACCATTGCTTCCCACGCTGCCCTTTTCCGGCCGTTTGCTCCATGGCAAACCAGGTCGTACCAGGCGTTATCAGCCCCGTATTTACCTGCTCCATGGCATAGTTATTGGTGCTGTCTATTTTGTCTAAAATGTAAAAAGGCTGTCCAATCACGAGAAATCCTAATTTGAATGTTTTTCAGCCGGATCGGCCTCACTGGTAGTTTCCGTCCGGTTCACAGGCATAAAAATAACAACGGCCGGGAAAGTAACGTATTTTATTGTTTTCTTAACATTTGGACGGCCACTGCGGGCCATTATACCAGTTATATTTCCCGCTTCTTTAGTAATTTTGATAATTAAAGTTTATTTTTAACAAAAACAAGTTTTTATTGGCACCCTTAACCGTTCTGAGCACGCGTAAGAAAGCGCAAACACGCTTAAGCAGAGACAGTGAGATTTTTACCACCATCATAAAGGCCATCCAGGAAAAAAAGGGGGAAAATGTAGTATCCCTGGACCTGCGCCATATCCCTGAAGCTGTGGCCGATTTCTTTATCATATGTGAAGCTAATTCCAACACACAGGTAAGGGCCATTGCAGACTTCGTGGAAGAGCAGGTGCAACTGGCTACAGGTGAACAACCGTATAAGCACGAAGGCTTTACCGCGCAGCAATGGATACTGGTAGACTATGTGAATGTGGTGGTGCACGTTTTTCAGCCGGAAACACGCAAATTCTATAACCTGGAAGAAATGTGGAGCGATGCTGAAAGAACTGAACACATTGAATGATAAAAACCCGAATAGTCAGTGTTACATACATTAACTATTAATAAATAATAGTTGATGATAAAAAAAATACGAAATACATTGCAATAAACATCCGTAAAGGAGCGACTAGATTATTATGGAAAGAGGCAACAATTTTATTAAGGGTTCGGACAAATCGCCAAAGAAAGGACCAAAGTTCAATATATACTGGGTGTATGCCTTTATTGGTATCGCCCTGCTGGCTATGAACTTCCTTGATTTTCGTTCACAGCCGCAAGAGATCAGCTTCCAGCAGTTCCAACTGGAGAATTTACAGCCGGGAGACGTGGACAAGCTGGTAGTAGTGAACAAGAAATACGTGGAGGTTTACATCAAGAAAGAGAAATTAAACGAACCAAAATACGAGAAAGTATCAAAAGGACGTTTCGGAGCCCCCAACCCAGGCCCGCATTTTCAATTCAGTATCGGTAGCGAAGAAAGTTTTAAGGCAGATCTGGATAAAGCCCAACAGGCAGTAAAGAAGGAAGACCAGGTAAACGTATACTATGTAGACCGCCAAAGCTGGTTTGAACCGGTTATACAACTGCTCTTGCCCATTATCCTCATCATTGGCCTGTGGATCCTGCTCATGCGTAAAATGGGCGGCCCTGCCGGTAGTAGCGGCGGCCCCGGCGGTATCTTCAACATAGGTAAATCCAAAGCCACCCTCTTCGATAAAGGCACCCGCGTAAATATCACTTTTAACGACGTAGCTGGCCTTGACGAAGCCAAGGTGGAGGTCATGGAGATAGTCGACTTCCTTAAACAACCCAAGAAATATACCTCCCTGGGTGGTAAAATACCCAAGGGCGCACTCCTGGTAGGCCCTCCGGGTACCGGTAAGACCCTGCTGGCAAAAGCCATGGCAGGCGAAGCCCAGGTGCCCTTCTTCTCTATGTCCGGTTCTGACTTTGTGGAGCTGTTCGTAGGGGTAGGCGCCAGCCGTGTACGCGACCTGTTTAAACAAGCCCGCGAAAAAGCGCCCTGTATCATCTTCATCGATGAAATAGACGCTATCGGCCGTGCAAGGGGTAAAAACGTGATGATGAGTAATGACGAGCGCGAGAACACCCTGAATCAGCTGCTGGTAGAAATGGATGGTTTCGGTACCGATAGCGGTATCATCATCCTGGCTGCCACCAACCGTCCGGATGTACTGGATAGCGCCCTGCTGCGCCCCGGCCGTTTCGACCGCCAGATCTCCATCGATAAACCAGACCTGGTAGGCCGCGAAGCCATCTTTGACGTGCACCTGAAACCTATCAAGACATCACCCAACCTCGATATCAGGAAACTGGCCGCTATGACTCCCGGATTTGCCGGCGCAGACATCGCCAACGTATGTAACGAGGCCGCCCTCATTGCTGCCCGTAAAGGCAAGAATGAAGTGGAAATGGAAGACTTCAACGATGCGGTTGACCGCGTAATTGGTGGTCTGGAGAAAAAGAACAAGATCATTTCCCCGGAAGAGAAAGAGGTGATCGCTTACCACGAGGCCGGCCACGCTATCTGCGGCTGGTACCTGGAGCACGCCAATCCCCTGGTGAAAGTGACCATCGTACCACGTGGCGTTGCCGCGCTGGGATATGCGCAATACCTGCCTAAAGAACAATACCTGTACAATACCGAACAGCTGATGGACGATATCTGCATGACCCTGGGCGGCCGTGCGGTAGAAGACATCGTATTCGGCAAAGTATCCACCGGCGCACAGAACGACCTGCAGGTGATCACCCGCATGGCGTATGCAATGGTTACCGTATACGGTATGAACGATAAGGTAGGTAACGTTTCCTTCTACGATCCTAACAGCGATCAGGCCTTTACAAAGCCTTACTCTGAGGAAACCGCCAAAATGATCGATGAAGAAGTACGCAACCTGATAGAAAAAGCATACCTCCGCACCAAATCCCTGCTTACAGAAAGGCTGGATAATGTGAAGGTACTGGCACAGGAACTGCTGAAAAAAGAAGTATTATACCAGGCAGACCTGGAAAGACTGATCGGTAAACGTCCGTATGATACGCACAAGGAGCACCACCTGAATAAAGAAGGTATGACTACCGATGGCGTACATCCTACAGATATCATCAATCCTTCTCCCACCCCTGTTAATGCGTAATAGGTAGTAGAATGAAGATTTCTCCCGCCAAGGAAAATATTCTCAAACGAGTACGGAATGCATTAAGCCAGCCGGTACAGTTGCCCTTCCCTAATTCGGAGGGCAACAATACTGTTTTCAAAACGGAGAACGAAGGGCTGGAGTTAAAGTTTGCCGAGGAGTTTGCCCGCCTGCAGGGGAAGTTCATCTTTTGCACCGGTAAACAGGAAGTGGTAGACAATCTGCAGGCATTGGCAGCGCACAAGGAGTGGACAAACGTTCACTGCCAGACGCCCTCCCTGCTGAAAAGCTTTAAGCTGGATCAGCTGTCTTTCCTCAACAAAGGGGATATGCACAACGCAGAAGCCGCCATCACCGATTGTGAATACCTGATAGCGCGTACCGGCACCATGGTGCTTAGCGCTGCACAGCCTTCCGGGAGGGCCCTGCCCGTATACACGCCGGTGCACCTGGTGATCGCCTATACGCATCAGCTGGTATTTGACCTCAAGGACGCTATTAACCGGCTAAAAGAACGCTATAACGGCGTGCTGCCTTCTGCCATCTCCTTTGCCTCAGGCCCCAGCCGTACCGCAGACATCGAAAAGACGTTAGTGGTTGGCGTACATGGCCCAAAGGAAGTATATGTGTTCCTGGTAGACGAATAGTTGCTAAAAACAACATTAACTGATTATAAAAACAGCGTCCTGGTATTCATCGGGACGCTGTTCTGTTAAGCATATCATCGAACTATGACAAGGTTATTAATGGCGCTGGCCATCATCCTCACAACATCCTTATCCTGTAATTACACAGGCGCCTCCGGTAACGAAGAAGCCGGCGTTATGCGCATAACCGGCCGTTGCGCCGTTTTCTACACGCCCGGCCGCGGTAAAATGGGCCAGCTCAAACGGGACTTTGGAGAGAAAAGCTTCCAGGGTATTGCAGACGCCAACCAGCAGTACATGAACGAGGCCCGGCAATTCCTGACCAGCAAGCAGGTAAAGATCCTCAACACCAGCCAGTTTAAACTGGAGTTCGTGAAAACCACCGGCGAAGTAGTGCCCATAGACCTCAACCGCTCTAAATACGCCTGGGAAATATTCCTGTTCAATGGCTTTGATGATCCCGTGAAGATAGACATGACCAACATTGAAGATGAATACCGTGATGCCCGCATGGGGAATTAACTTTTCCCACCCGAAAACCATATCTTGCACCACTGATTTACAATTATTAACTATTCATTATTAATTACTAATTAAAGTGTCACGGATCGGGTTGCCTGCTGGTAAACGTATTTACTTCGCCTCAGACTTTCATTTGGGCGCTCCCAATGCGGCCGCCAGCCGCGACCGGGAAAGGGTGATCGTGCGTTGGCTCAATGAGGTGGCCCAGGATGCGCAGCACATCTTCCTCGTAGGCGATATCTTCGATTTCTGGTTTGAGTATAAAGAGGTCATCCCCAAGGGATATACCCGCCTGCTGGGCAAGCTGGCAGAGCTGTCTGATCAGGGCATAGGCATTACCGTATTCATAGGCAATCATGATATGTGGATGAACGGCTATTTTGAAGAAGAGCTGAATATCCCCGTGTTCTTCGAGCCGCAGACCTACACAATAGGCGATAAAAACTTCTATATAGGCCACGGCGATGGTTTAGGCCCCGGCGATCATGGCTATAAATTCCTGAAAAAGGTTTTCCGTAATCCCGTATGCCGCTGGCTCTTTTCCCTGTTGCATCCTTCCTGGGGCATTGCGCTCGCCAACTATTTCAGCCGTAAAAGCCGCGCCGCCACCGGCATGGAGTTAGAACAGTTCCTGGGAGAAGAAAATGAATGGCTGGCCATCTACAGCAAAGAAATACTACAGAAAGAACATTTCGACTACTTCATTTTCGGGCACCGCCACCTGCCATTGGATCTCCAGGTAGGCCCCAACAGCCGCTACATCAACCTGGGCGACTGGCTCAATTATTTCACCTACGCCGTATTCGATGGTACAAACCTCACCCTCGAAAAATACCAGCAAACACTAAAAGCTGAGAGCTAAACGCTGTTCCTCATGCATCCAGTATCTCATGTAATATTGTAGGGGAGTGCAGCTCCGTAAAATCCGGCAGATGCAGTTTCAGGAAGTCCAGGTAGGCATACAATAGCTTACGCCGGCGCTCTTTGCTCATGGTAATATATCCCAGGGCCGGTGGTTGCGCGCATTGGAACAGCATATCTGTCAATTCGCTGTTCACATCATCCAGATGATAGCTATGGTGCGGGGGCAGGTCCACAAACGTACCCTCCCGCAGGTCCAGGTATGGGGTGTATTCTGTATAGCGGCCATTAAGCTGGAAGCCCAGCATCTCCGCCAGTTTAAGGGTAAAATATAAGGGAAGATTGGCTGCTATGGCGGCCTCGCTGCCATCCAGCAGCTGCAGGGTGTTTTCTGCAAAATAGTAGAGATCCAGTTGCTGCTCCGGTTGTTTCAGGCATTTCTGCAGCAGTTCTATAATATACAGCGCCACCGTATTCTTTACCACATTATAATGCAGCGATGTGTAGATGTACGCCATCTTAAATTCCGCAATGCGCTGCAGCTGTTTCTGTTCATGATGATACACCACCATCTCCAGTATATTGCCTGGCTGCAGCAGGTTGCCTTTGGCTGCCTGTGGTTTGGAGCTGCGTACGCCGTTCACTATATAGGATTGCATGCCAAACAGCTCCGTAAAAATACCCGCAATTACGCTGGTGTCCCCGTACTTCACAACCCTTAATACTATGCCGCGCGTTTTATGTAACATGATATACGAAGTTAGGACATCAGTTGATAAACGCCAGTTTTGTCACCAGTTTCTCCGCGCCATTATCGTCCGTGGCAAATACCAGGTATATACCGCTTTGCGGCCGGCGCCCGGTGTAATCCCGCCCGTTCCATACCGCCTGGCCGCCCTGGGCGCGGGTGTCAAATACCACCCGCCCGCTGATGTCCGTGATCTTTACACGGGCATTGGCCACCAGGCCCCTGATGGCAATAATACCATTATAGCCCGCTGGCACCGGGTTGGGGAATACCAGTACGCTATCCTTTTTCATGTCTGTAACGCCCTCCGTGGCAGTGCCCCTGTAGGATACCAGCCCCAGGCGGGTGGCAAAATATACTTCGCCCGTCAGCGGGTCAATAGCCACCTTATATACGGTATTATCCGGCAGGGGACTGTTATCCGTATCAAAATGAGCCAGTATCTGTTCTCCCGTGGCGTTGATCAGCCACACGCCGTTTTTTTCCGTGGCTACCCATTTCTGATTGGCGCCGTCTACCGCAATAGCGTTCACCTGCTCATCGCGGAACAGGTAACCGGCAAAATTATCCTGCTTTACAATGGGTAGGTATGCGCTGCAGCCCGCCCCAAATACATTCTGCGCACAGGGAAAGATAGCAATACCCTGCGTGGTGCCTACCCATATCCAGCCATCCTTATCCTTGGCCAGGCAGCGTACGTCGTTAGCGGGCAGGTTGCCCTGGCCCGCGCCGGCACGGTACAGCATCCAGTGATCATCTGCCGTATTTTCCAGGGTGCCGCCGTGGTTCAGCACAAACAAGCCGTTTTCCCGGGGGGATATGATCCACGGCTGGTCAAAATCATCAATCAATATATCGCTTACAGCATTATAGGTGTGTGCATACGGGATCCGGAAACTGATCCAGCTATTGTCTGGCTTTTTCACCAGTACATCCCGGTCCGCGCCATAAGCGCTGAGCCATAGGTTACCGGCAGCGTCAGTGGCCAGGCCGCTTACACGGGTAGACTGCGGATCATCGTTGGCTCCTGGTAAAGTGGGTCGTTGGATGATGGTATGCTGCCCATTGGCGTCCAGTACCAGCAGGCCATTACCAAAAGAGCCTATGTAGCGGTTACCGGCAGCATCGGCTGCCAGCGGTAACAGGTCTTTTACCGCATTGAGATAAGGCTGCGTGCTGCCGTTGAAATTATGCCACTCCTCCTTTTCAAACACAAAATAGCCGTTGCGGTTACCCGTAGCGGTCCAATTTTCTGTTACGGCGCCGGCCGTAGCCCAGAGGCTGTTGTTGATAAAAAGCATATTCCCGGCCACCACATCCGCGGGGGCATTAGGGGTAAGGCTGCTAAAAGCAGTGCCATCATAATATACCAGGCCGTTCTGCGCATCGGCCGTCCAGATCGTATTGTCTTGTCCGGTAGCCTGTACGGGGGCAGGCAACAGGCCATCCTGTAAAGTGTTGGTAATGGCGCCGTTGGCAGATAAACTAATGACCCGGGCGTTGGCGCCCTGCTGCTCACATACCAGCAGCTGT
This sequence comes from Chitinophaga agrisoli, assembly GCF_008386695.1. GTDB lineage: Bacteria > Bacteroidota > Bacteroidia > Chitinophagales > Chitinophagaceae > Chitinophaga > Chitinophaga agrisoli. Next base: position 382,867 of record NZ_VUOC01000001.1, on the reverse strand, counting down.
GTACCGCTTACCGTCAGGGAGTTGATCCGCCAGCCATCCGCATACCAGGGGGTCCAGCGGTCCTGGTCCCAGTAGTAAAGACTGTCATGCTGCGCGCAAAGCAGGCGTTGCTGCAGGTACAGGATCTGCTGCACGGTATCATTACGCAGGCCCTGCATCTGCGGCGTCCAGTTTTGATAATTGGCCAGGTTACTGCCGGCGGCCGGCGCTTTTTTCACCCCCTGAGCGGTGGCGGCGTAATAATAGTTACCATCGGCAGCCACAGCATAGATAGGGGTGTAGGCCCCGTCATAGCCTATAACATAGGTGTCGGCTATTTCTTTTTTGTCGGTATTCACCAGCACCATCCCAAATCCGGTACACAACCAGGCCATTCCCTTATTAAAAAAAACGCGGTTAATGGTTTTATCGGCCTGTATATTTTTACGGAGGATGTCTGGCAAATTGGTCACCTGCTCCTGCTGTAACAGGTCCAGGTTGCCGTTCCGGTAGGCGATCACTACCAGGTAGCGGTCCTCATCCACCCCTATGGCGCTGATGCCGGCATCATGCAGGCCATTTAGTTTGGTATAACGGGTAATGTCATGATCATCAATGCTTACGGAGAAGAGATTATAAGCCGTGGCGCAATATACCTTGCCATTACCGCTGGCTACGGCCCGGGCCTGACGATAGGGCAAATGCTCCCGCCAATGGCCTACTGGCACGGACTGGGCCTGGGCAATACACAGGTGTAACAGCAAAATAAGGGGAAATAGGATCCATCGCATATACCCAAAGTTAATGTGCAAATGTGCGAATATGCAAATTGTACACGCTCACATTTGCACATGAATTTATTTACCTTTACGCTATTTATAAATTCAAATTTTCTCTATGTGGCAACGCTTAGCAGGTTGGGTGTTAAAGTTCCGATTACCGCTATTGTTATTGTTACTGGCAGGTACGGCCGTTATGGGCTTCTATGCCAGCAGGGTGCAGCTCTCCTATGAATATGGCAGCGCCATACCCAGGGATAACCCTGAGTATATTATTTACCAGCAGTTCCGGCAGCAGTTTGGGGAAGATGGCAATTTGATGGTGCTGGGCGTACAAACAGACCAGTTCTTTAAAGCAGATTTCTTCAATGACTACGTGCAGCTGAATAAGGATATAAAAGGCGTACCGGCCGTAGAGAATGTATTGAGTGTGCCCGTGGCAGTTAACCTGGTAAAGAATGACAGCACCAGAAAGCTGACCGTGGTGCCGGCCTTCCCGGAAGGGAAGCTGGATCAGGCCACGCTGGATAGCCTGGCTACCACTTTCCGTTCTCTCCCCTTTTACCAGGGATTGCTGTATAATCCGTCTTCCAATGCCTACCTCATGGCCATCCGCATCAATAAGGATGTGATGAACTCCGCAAAGCGCGTAGGGCTGGTAAAACAGCTAACGGACCTGGCGGACAGCTTTGCCAAAAAACACCAGACACAGGTACGGATGAGCGGTTTACCCCTGATACGCACCATTATGGCTACCAAAGTGGCCGATGAGATGAAGCTGTTCCTGAAATTGTCCTTTATATTAACCGCACTGATCCTGCTGCTGTTCTTCCGCTCTTTCAGCGCTGTGCTTATGTCAATGATCGTGGTGGCAATAGGCGTAATATGGTCGGTGGGTACTATCGAGCTGTGCCAGTACAAGATCACCTTGCTCACCGGGCTTATTCCGCCGCTGATCGTAGTGATCGGTATCCCTAACTGCGTGTACTTCCTCAACAAATACCATACGGAATATGCCAAAAGCGGGCATAAAACAGAGGCCCTGGTTCGCATGATCCAGCGTATGGGCGTAGTAACCTTGTTCACCAATATTACCGCCGCTATCGGTTTCGGCGTGTTTTACTTTACCCAAAGCCCGCTGTTAAAGGAGTTTGGCGTAGTGGCAGGTTCCAACATCATGTTCATCTTCCTCATCTCCTTTATATTCCTGCCCGCGGTGCTCAGCTATCTGCCCCCGCCCAAGACCAAACATACCAGCTACCTGGATAACCGCTCGTTCCGCGCAATCCTGGACCTGCTGAACACGCTCGTCTTTAAATACCGTCCCTTTGTATACATAGTTACAATTGCGCTGGTAGTAGGCGCCATACTGGGTATGTTACGCCTGCGGCCGGAAGCTTACATGCTGGATGATATCCCGAAAAGCGACCGCCTGTATACAGATCTAAAATTCTTTGAGCATAACTTCAAAGGCGTAATGCCATTGGAGATCACTGTAGATACCAAAAAGAAAAACGGTGTAACAGGGCTGCAAACCCTGAATAAGCTGGATGAGCTCACCAAACTGATAGCCGCCCAGCCAGACTTTGCACGGCCGCTGAGCGTAGTAGAAGGCGTTAAATTTGCCCGGCAGGCCTATTATAATGGTGACAGTAGCAATTATAGCGTGCCCAACCAGTTTGATATAGGCTTTCTTGCGCCCTACCTGCGTAATAAGAACACAGGAAATAATAGCAATGCCTCCTTTACCAAACTGCTGGCCTCTTTTATGGATAGCACCCACCAGGTGGCCCGTTTAAGTGTGAACATGGCGGATGTTGGCTCCCGCCGCCTGCCCATCCTGCTGGATTCTCTGCGGCCTAAAGTGCAGGAGATCTTCGACACCGCCCACTATAACGTATCCTTCACCGGTACCAGCGTTATCTTCCTGGAGGGCAGCCGTTTCATTATTAATGGCCTTACAGAAAGTATCCTGCTGGCCTTTGTGCTCATCATCTTCTGTATGCTCTACCTGTTCCGCAGTTGGCGCATGCTCCTTATATCGCTTATCCCCAATATTATTCCGCTGGCAGTTACCGCTGGTGTAATGGGATGGATGAATATTGCGCTAAAGCCATCCACCGTACTGGTGTTTAGCGTGGCCCTGGGTATAGCCATAGACGTAACTATCCGGTTCCTGGTGAACTTTAAGCAGGAATTACCGCATCATAATTTCGATATTTCTGCCACAGTTAAGCAAACCATCCACGAAACCGGTCTTAGTATTATCTATACCTCCCTTATCCTGTTTGCAGGGTTCATGATCTTTGCATTCAGCGAATTTGGCGGTACCAAATCCCTTGGCTGGTTAACGTCTTTAACGCTGGTAATGGCCATGGTGACCAATTTAACTATACTGCCGGCCCTGCTCTTGTGGATGGAGAAAGCAGTGATCAGGAAAGCAAAGAAAAAAGAATTATGGCCAACCTTGGATGATGAACCGGATGTAGAAATGTCCAAATTAGGCCTCAAGGATGACGAAAAGTAATATGTAAACTTATTTAGCGGTGCTAAACACTCATTGCCTGCTAAAACGTGAACGTCCCGGAATTCAGCCTCCGGGACGTTCGCTTTTTAGGGATTTTAGCATGCTAAAATTAGCCGATCTGGACAAGTTCCGTGCATAAAATAATCTAGTAACCAACATTCATCACCCCCATTTAGCCGTTTGTATAAAAGCGCACTATATACCCATTAAAAAGTAGGAGGTTTAACATGCCATTCTAACCTTCTTGTTCAATGAAAAACAGGTACTTAAAGGGCGCTCACTTGTCTGAGCGAAAATTTAAGGAGATCCTTAAGCTCTTCTCTGAAGACCTCACGGCTACTCAGATAGCCAGTATTAGTGGGGTCAGCCGGGTAACTGTGAACAGTTACCTGAAGAAAATCCGTCAGCAAATAGCCAGGTATTGCGAGCAGCAACAGCCCGCAGAGAGCATGGTGAAACCCGGTAACAGCCAGGAACGTCATGACCATTACGAGCATCGTAACGGCCATGATACCGCCCTGTCCGTTAAAACCGAGGTAAGCCGTGCTATCAAACCTATCGTATTTGGCATTTACCGGCACTCAGAGCGGTTGCATACGGAGATCCTCCCGGACGTGAGCCGGGCTATGATACATGCCATCGTAAGAGGCCGTTCCGTGCTGGAAACCTTGGGGACAGCAGAACGGTTACGTCATTTCAGCAATGTGGTGGACCTGGGACATTACCGCTTATACCGCCTGGAACACAACAGCATTGGGGAAAACAGCAACGGGACAGCTGCGGAGGACATAGACGCCTTCTGGGGACTCACCAAACATCGCCTTGCTAAATTCAAAGGGTTAAACCGCAGTACAGTCTACCTTCATCTGAAGGAGTGCGAGTTCCGGTACAATCACCGGAATGAGGACCTGTACGAAGTGTTGCTAAACCTGCTGAAGACGCATACACTCAACCTCTCCTGACTAGGTTTAAACATTAAGAAAAGGTCATGTGCGCTACACATACCCGGTTAATTACACGGGATAGTGGCTCAGGAGCAGACATTCGCCAGCGAACACATTTCAAAATTTTGCAATAAATCTGGATTATCTAGATTTAGATTTTGGTTGATGAGCGCAGGCGGTATTCCTACCGCTTGCTTACTTTTTATAGTACTAGATAAAAATGTTTATCATATTTATCTAGTAAAGATTTAATGATAATACACTAGCTATCAACCATTATCGATTGTAAAATTTAACTATACGTTAAAACACTGTTAAAACATCCGCGTTTCCGTGTTATTATTGTGCTATATTTTCAAATCGTTTTCTTAATCGGCTTACCTTTGAAATGTTAAAAAAGTATTAAAACACGGAAACAGGAAACTTTGCTTAATAACAGGATATACTCGCTTTGCCAGAATCGAAATCTATTTAATCGCAGCGCTAAGTACGTCTCCCAAGTAAGCAACCAAAATACTGTTAAGGAAGGAAGATTTGTTAAAGACGCCATAGTAGGGGTCTGGGGTAATTAGTGCTTTATTTTTTATCAATCAGTACAGAGGTAATCAATCAATCAGCATGGTTAATCTAACGTAGGTAATCGATCAGTACAATTAATCAATCAATCAGTAAGGTTAATCTAAATAGGTAATCAATCAGCACGGATTTTATTCGGTAAATAAGGTTAATCTAACGTAAATCAATCGATCAGTACGATTATCTGGCATTTGACAACGATCAATACAAATTATCAATCAATCAGTAAGGTTGATCCAATGGATTAATCAACTTGTGCTATTAATGGATCATTAGTATGGTTAGTCAATGTAGTTAATCGGTCAATATATTAGTCAATCAGTTAGTTTATAGTCAATCAATCAGTATAATCAATCAATCAGTCAATCAACAAACTAAACAAAGCTTATGAGGAAAAGTCTATTTCTTCTGCTGTCTGTATTGTTCCTGGTTGGGCAGGCTTTCGCACAAAGCCGGACCATTAAGGGAAAAGTAACTTCGGCAGACGATGGCCAACCGGTAATAGGTGCTGCCGTAATTGTGAAAGGCACCACTACAGGGGTAACTACCAGTCCCGATGGTAGCTACTCTATCCAGGTACCGGAAGGAGCTACCCTGGTTTTCAGATCTGTAGGTATGAAAGAACAGCAAATGGCTGTTAAAGGCTCCAATAACATCGATATAGTACTGCAACAAGATGTTACCAGCCTCACAGAAACAGTAGTAACCGCCAACGCTATCCGCAGGGATAAGCGCTCATTGGGATACGCTGCCCCCACCGTAAATGCAGAAGAGATCGGCCAGGCGCACAGCACCAGCGCCCTCAATGCATTATCTGGTAAAGTAGCCGGCGTAAACATCACTTCCACCGCTAACGCGCCTGGTAGCTCCTCCAGGATCGTATTAAGAGGTGGTTCCTCCATCTCCGGTAATAACCAGGCTTTATTGGTGATAGACGGTGTGCCCGTAGATAACACCAGCATCACTGGTAATAACGATAGCCGTACCGGTGGTACAGATGCCCGCTCTTCTGTGGACTTCGGTAACCGCGGTAACGATATCAACCCGGATGATATCGCCTCTATGTCCATATTGAAAGGCCCTGCCGCAGCGGCACTCTATGGTTCCCGTGCTTCCAACGGCGCTATCATCATCACCACCAAATCAGGTAAAAAAGGCGCTAAGAAAAATGAGGTGACCGTTAGCACTACCGGTACTTTCTCCAACGTGCTGAAACTGCCTGATTACCAGAATGACTACGGTCAGGGTGGTGGCATGCAGCCTGACTTTAGGGAGAACTTTAGCTGGGGCCCCAAATTCGACGGTCAGACCAAACCCTGGGGACAGGAGATCAACGGCGTTCGCCAGGAGAAACCTTACGTAGCCCAGAAGGATAACGTAAAGAACTTCTTTGACCTGGGTAAAGCCATCGATAACAACGTGGCCTTATCCGGTGGCGGGGAAAAAACCGCTTATTACCTGGCGCTAAGCAGCCTGAACTCTGATGGGGTAATGCCCGGCAATAGCGATAAATACAATCGTTATGGCGTTCGTTTTAATGGTAGCGCAGACCTGAGCAACAAGTTCTACACCAGCGTGTCCATTAACTATAACAAGATCAAGAGCAACATGATACAGGGTGGCCAGGGTCCTGGTTCCGTATTTGACAACGTAATACAGACCCCCCGCGATATCCCTGTTGATAAGATCGGTGACCTGAACAATCCTTACAATAGCTATGGCGGCATCCGTAACGCTGCCGGACAGGAAGTATACGGCTACTACGGCGCTTATACCGCCAGCCCTTACTACCTGCTGCAGAACTATCGTAACGAAAACGATGTGGACCGCGTGTTCGGTAACTTCACAATAGGTTATAAACCACTGCCCTGGCTGAATATCACTGAAAGGCTGGGTGCGGACGTTTACGCTGACCGCAGAAGGCTCAAGTATCCCAAATACAACCTGCTCCCGATCGACGAAGCTTATTACAATAGCGGCGGCGATCTGCAAACCCACTCTGAAGTTGGTCAGTATGAAGAAGATAACTATAACCTGAGCGAGATCACTCATGATTTGATGATCACCGCTAAAAAGGATTTCAGCAAAGACTTCTCTGCTTCCTTAATGGTAGGTAACAACATCCGCCAACGTACTTTCACTACTTCAGAAGTTAGCACCAACAGGTCTGCCGGTCTGGTAGTACCCGGATGGTACAACCTCGATAACAGTAACGGTCCCGTATATACTTTTGATGAATATACCAGCCGTCGCCTGATAGGTCTGTATGGTCAGTTAAGCCTGGCTTACCGGAACATGCTGTTCCTGGACGCTACCGCCCGTAACGACTGGTCCTCTACCTTACCTGTAAACAACCGTTCCTTCTTCTATCCCAGCGTAAGCGGTTCATGGGTGTTCACTGAGCTCCTCAATGGTACCAGCTTCTCCAGGATCCTGAACTATGGTAAATTACGCGCCAGCTGGGCACAGGTAGGTAACGATGCCAATCCTTACCTGCTGAACACTTACTTTGTAAAAACAGATATCACCAGCGGTTTTGGTAGCACTACCTTCCCCTTCAACGGCGTTCCTGGTTTAACGCAGGATAGCAGGATCGGTAATCCGAACCTGAAACCTGAGATCACCACCGCTTATGAAGTAGGTACAGAGTTGAATTTCCTGGATAACCGTATTTCAGTAGACTTCTCCTACTACCGCAATAAATCCAAAGACCAGATCCTGAGCATTCCTATTTCTGAAGTAACTGGTTTCAGAAGTAAAGTGATCAACGCCGGCGCTGTGGAAAATAAAGGTATAGAGCTGGGGCTGCGTGGCACGCCTATCCGCACCACCTATGGCCTTACAGTAGAACTGTACGGTACCTATACTAAAAACACCAATAAGGTGCTGGACCTGAACATCGAAGGCGTATCCCAGGTATCTCTGGGTGGTTTGAGCGGTATGGCTATCGTAGCGGCAGAAGGCCGGCCTTATGGTACCTTCTACGCACAGGACCTGCAGCGTGATGACCAGGGCCATGTGATCGTAAGCAAGAACAACGGCGCTCCCCTGTTAACGCCTGGTAGCGTTTACCTGGGTTCTTATAATCCTAAATACCAGGCATCCTGGGGTACCAACATTACCTACAAAGGATTCTCCCTGAACGTATTATTTGATACCAAACAGGGTGGTAAATTCTTCTCCAGGACCAAAGACATCACTGAGTTCAACGGTACCGCTGCAACAACTGCTGTCGGCGGCCGCGATCCCCGTGTATGGGCCAACTCCGTATATGACGATGGCACCGGCAAACTGGTACCTAACACAGATGTAAAGTATGATCCTTACTTCTATTATACAGAGGTGATCCCTTCTGGTCAGAATGTAATTGACGCATCTTATGTTAAGCTCCGTCAGGCCAGCCTTACCTACCGCCTGCCTAAGAGCCTGCTAAACAGAACGCCGTTTGGTGATCTGTCCGTTGGTGTTTTTGGTAACAACCTGTTCATCTGGACTCCCAAAGAGAACGGTTTTGCTGATCCGGAGATCAACTCCGCTGGCGCCGGTAACCTGCAAGGTTTTGACTTTACTGCCCAGCCGTCTCTGCGGAACTTTGGCGTAAACGTTAGGGCTAGTTTTTAATGTTGCTTAAAAAAGACAGACAATCATGAAAAGATCCAAAATAAAAATAGCAGCACTGGCCCTGGCCCTTGGTGCGGTTAGTATTACAGGATGTAAAAAATTCCTGGATATAAACGATAACCCTAACGCCCCCTCTGATGCGGACGTGACGCTGTTGCTGCCGTCTGCCCAGGCCGCCACCGGGTTTGTATTAGGTAATCAGTTCCAGATCTATGGCAGCATCTGGGGACAGTACTGGACACAGTCTCCAGGCGCTTCCCAGTATAGGTCCATAGATCAATACTCAATTAACGCATCCAGCTTTGACAGGCCCTGGCGTGCCCTGTATACGAATGCACTGCAGGATCTGCAGGTAGTTATCCGTAAATCAGAAGGTGCACCGCAGTACAGGCAATACGCAGCTGTTGCATACATCATGAAAGGTTACACCTATCAGATGATTACAGATGCCTTTGGCGATGTACCGGTAAAAGAGGCTAATAATACAGACATTACCAATCCTCACTATGACGCGCAGAAAATAGTGTACGATAGCATATTCACCTACCTCAACAAAGGCCTGAGCCTGATTGATGTAGGCACAGAGGCAACGCCGCATGAAGATGACATCGTATTTGGCGGTAAAATGGCCCTGTGGCAACAGTTTGCCAACACCTTAAAGCTGCGTGCATTTATGCGTTTGTCTAACGTAGCTGGCGCTGCTATGGCTGATAGCGTTGCCACGTTGCAAAATGCTCCATTGCTGCAGGCAGATGCAAAGATTACGTATTCTACTACAGGTGGTAACCAAAACCCGCTGTTCGCAGAGATCCTGTCACTTGGCAGAACGGTTAACCTGGCCGCCAGCGCTACTGCTGTAAATGCCATGAACGCGCTGAATGACCCGCGCGTGAAAGTATTCTACACTGTAGACACTACTGGTGGCGCCAACACCGTAGCCGGTATTGCGCAGGGTAATTATAACAACGTGCCCGCTGGAACAAGATTCTCCGCTCCTACCATCATAGTGGGCGCAGATCCTAAAAATGACCAGTCTGCATTAGCGCCCGTGAAACTGATCTCCGCTGCAGAAAGTTATTTCCTGCAGTCAGAAGCAGTAGCCCGTGGCTGGCGTACAGGCGATGCTAAGGCGCTGTATCAGCAGGGTATTACCGCCAGCTTTACCTCATACGCGATAGAGCCCGGTACATATATCACCACCCAGGTGGCAGCATTCCCAGGTACTCCGGCAGATCAGATCAAAGCTATCATCACACAGAAATACTATGCCATGTGTGGTAACCAGGGCTTTGAAGCATGGTCAGAATGGCGTCGTACAGGGTTCCCGGATTTCTTCGTTCCCTCTAAAGTGTCTTCTTTAGGTGGTACTACCATGCCTGCTCGCTTACTGTATCCTAATACAGAAGTAACGCAGAATGCTAACTTCCCCGGACTGGTGCCGGTAGCTACCAAAGTTTGGTGGGCTAAACCATAATAAATACCGCTTTTAATAAGACAAAAGGCTGCCGTACTACTGGCAGCCTTTTGTTTTTATAACTAGATAAAAAGAGCTGTTCTGTCCAAAACCACCCTGTACAGCCAGCTGATGCAACAAACGATTGCAATAATAAAATGCAACAAATCCCGCTTTCAGTGAGCATCTTACATATCTTTCCCGCTCAATAATTGCAGACTTTACAAATAATCGAAATAAATAACATATAGCTTTATTTATATGGTTATTGACTCCCCTACCACTTTTTTAAGCCCCAAATCGCCTTTTTTTTCGTAAATTATTAGTGTTAAACGTTTTTATCATCAACCAAAATCTTCACGTCTATGAAAAAGGAGCTACTCATATGGCTGCTTACGGTCATTAGCGCCCTCCACGCTTATCCCCAAACACGAACGGTCACCGGAAAAGTAACAGATAATAAAGACGGATCACCCCTGCCGGGTGTTACTGTACAGGTGAAAGGAACAAACAAAGGAGTTTACACCAGCCCCGACGGAACTTACAGGATAAATGATATAGACCAGGCTAACACCCTGGTATTTTCATTTATAGGCTTCCTCTCACAGGAACGGCAGGTGGGCGCCAATGGTACCATAAGTGTAGGATTGGAGGCAGACAAAAAACAATTAGGCGAGATTGTGGTAACGGCGGTGGGCATACGCCGTTCAGAAAAATCTATTGGCTATTCCGCTACCACGGTAAAACCGGATGTGCTGGTGCAGAAATCTGAGCCGGATGTGCTCAAGGGCCTGCAAGGTAAAGTAGCCGGTGTGGATATCCGCACCTCCCAGGGTACCCCGGGCGCCGCTACCAGGATCAACATAAGGGGTAATACCTCGTTCTATGGTAATAACGAGCCCCTGATCATTGTAGACGGTATCCCGTACAACAACGACCAGGTAACCACCTCCAGCCAAACATCCGGCGGTGGCGCTTACTCCAGCGGCCTCTCATCCCTGGACCCCAATGATATCGCCTCCATGACCGTGCTTAAAGGCGCTGCTGCTGCGGCACTGTACGGTTCCCGTGCATCCAACGGCGCGGTGATCATCACCACCAAGTCCGGTAGCGCCAGTCGTTCCAAGAAAGGACTGGAGCTCACCTACATGACCGGCCTTGCCTTTGAAACGGTCGCCAACCTGCCGGATTATCAGAACAAATACGGCGCAGGTACCCTGTTCAACTACGCCAATGCCAATGGCTCCTGGGGCCCCGCATTTGGCACCATCGATTCCATTGATGTTTGGCCGGATTATGCCGCCGCTTTCCCGGATCTTTTTCCCAGCGGCAAAGTGCCTTACCGGGCTTATCCCAACAACGTAAAGGACCTGTTTAAAACAGGTACCGTATACGAGAATTCCGTGAGCGTAAACGCTGGCGATGAAAAATCATCCGTGAGCGCTACCGCTTCCTACCTCAAGCAGGATGGTTATGTACCTAACTCCGCCTTCGACCGCGGCAACCTGGCCATTGGCGGTACTACCCGCTTAGATATGGGCCTTACCGTTAGCGCTAACTTCAGTTATGCGCGCAGTAACCAGGTAGGGGGCGTATTTGGTGAGAACCAGGTGGATGGCTCCGCTTCTTCATTTGCGCGTAACCTGTTCCTGGCCCGTAACTGGGACCTCAACCTGCCCTTTGAAGATGCGAACGGCCTGCCCGTTTCTACCAGTAAGGCGCAATATGATAACCCCTTCTGGTCATGGAAGCATAACACCATTACCACCAATACGGACCGCTATATCGCCAGCATAAAGCTGGGCTATGATATCGCCCCCTGGTGGAATGTGAGCTACCAGATAGGTACCAATACCAATACCCTCTTCCGCCGGGAAATAACAGATATAGGCTCCCGCGCGGCAGAAGGTAAAGGCCGCATCAAAGAACAGAACTACCAGTTCCAGGAGATAGAATCCAACCTGATCTCTACGTTCACCCCAAAGCTCAATAACAAGGACTTTGACCTGAAAGTGATCCTGGGGCATAACGTGAACCAGCGTACTAAACGTGAAGAGATCATGCAGGGTAACGAAATGGTATCTCCTGGCATCTATACCATCATTAATACCAAGAGCGTGCTGTCAGATGCGGACTACTTCCGCCGCCGCCTCTGGGGTGCTTTTGGTGATATCGAATTCGGGTACAAACAATTCGCCTTCCTGTCCCTCACCGGCCGTAATGACTGGTCATCCACCCTGCCCAGCAATAATCGTAGTTATTTCTACCCCAGTGTGGCAGGCTCCTTTGTATTTACCCAGGCATTTGGCATAGACAGTAAAGTGCTGAACTTTGGTAAATTAAGGGCCAGCTGGGCAAAAGTAGGCCGCGATGCGGACCCTTACCTGTTACGGAATATATACAGTATCAACGCTCCCTTCCAGGGACAGTCCGGTTTATTACTGAACCCCCGTGCCGCCAATCCTAACCTGAAACCAGAGTTCACCAAGGACTTTGAAGTAGGCGCCACCCTCGAATTCTGGGACAGCAGGATCGCCCTGGATGCTGCTTATTATTACAGGAACTCTACCAACCAGATAGCGCCAGTAACCCTTCCCGCTTCTTCCGGCTTTACAGAAGTGATAGAGAACTTTGGTAAGCTTACCAACAAAGGGGTGGAAATAGACCTGAATGTGATACCGGTAAGGACCAAAGATATCACCTGGTCATTACACGGCGTATTGACCCATAACAAGAGCATTGTAAAGGAACTGCTGCCGGGCGTAGACAGGGTACCGCTGGAGAATATCTTAGCAGAGATCTCCCCCTACCTGGAGCCGGGCAAACCTTTTGGTTATTTACGCGGCACCGTGGATTACCGGGATGATCAGGGCAATCTGCTCATAGACCCCGCCACCGGTTTCATGATACGGGCTACAGATCAACAGATGATAGGCAACCCTAACCCTGATTTTAAAGCGGGCTTCAGCACCAACTTCAACTATAAAGGGTTTTTCCTTTCAGCGCTGTTTGACTGGACACAGCATGGAGATATGTATTCCGTAACCGTAAGCTCATTACTGGGCCGCGGCGTAACACGGGATACAGAAGACCGCGAAACAGCACGTATCATTCCTGGCTTCTATGGCGATGCCAATACCGGCAAACCCATCCTGAATGATAAAGGAGAAAAGATCCCGAATACCACTGCCATTAGTATGAATGAGCTCTACTTTGGCGAAACATTCGCTATCAACTCCGCTACGGAATGGAATGTATATGACGCTACCTTATACACGCTCCGCGAAGTGACCCTGGGTTATGATTTCCCCAAGAGCCTGTTTAAGAATATACCTGTTGCCGGTTTAACGCTCACACTTTCTGGTCGTAACCTGTGGTACCTGGCGCCTAATTTCCCCAAGTACACCCGGTTTAACCCGGAAGCTAACAGCTTTGGTAACACCACCACACAAGGTATAGAGCTGTCCGCAGCGCCTACTACCCGCCGCTTTGGTGTAAACCTCAAGGTTACTTTCTGATTTATCAACCAAAAAATGGAAACAATGAAACGATCAATCTATAGTTTTTTGGTAACGCTGGTGATCATGACCGGCTGTACTAAAGGCTTTCTCGATATTAACCAGGACCCGTATCATCCGGAGAAAACCTCGCTCAACCGCTTGCTGCCCACGGCAGAACAGGGCTTGTCCTATGCCCTGGGTTTCACCAACGATAACCGCGGCGCACGCGGCCTCACAGAAGTATTATCCGTATATACCCACCAGGTAGTAGTACGTGAGGTACAGGACCAATACGGTGCAGATGGTAGCCAGTTCGATATCAACGGCGCCTGGAAAGGTATGTACAGCAGTTCCCCTGCACAGGTAGGAGCAGACATACTGGGTTGCCTCCAGAACCTGGAAGTGATCATCACCCAGGGTACGGAAGAAGGCAACAAGGTATACACGGGCATCGCCAAGATCCTGAAGGCGTATGCCATTAGCCAGATGGTGGATGTTTTTGCAGATGTGCCCTTCTCAGAAGCAAATAAGCTGGCCTCAGACGGTATCCGCTTCCCTAAATACGACAAAGGCGCAGAGATCTATCCCAAATTGTTTGCCCTGCTGGATGAGGGCATTGCCGACCTTACCGCAGATGCGCCCAATACCGCAGTACCGGAGGTAGATGATATTATCTACAACGGTGATACGGATCTGTGGACCAAAGCCGGTAACAGCATTAAATTGAAGTTATACAACCAGGTAAGGCTGGTACAGAACGTATCCACTCAGGTAAACGCGCTCATAGCGGATGATAACCTTATCAGCAGCACAGACGAAAGCCTCCTGATGCGGTATGGTAAAGGTACCTCTCCGGATGACCGTAATCCTGGCTTTAATGATTATTACGCCGGACAAAAAACACACTACCAAAGCCCCTGGTTCTGGGAGATCATGAAAGGCTACAACAAACGCATTTTTACCGGTAATCCGGACCCGCGTGTGCCTTATTACTTCTACCGTCAGCTGACAGTTGATGATCCCGCACAAAGCCCCGTAGAGTACCGGGACGGCGGTTTCCTTTCCATCCTGTTCGGCTCCGTCGGCCCTAACCGCGACTGGTCACAGGACCAAAGCATGACCGTATTCGGTATCTACCCGGTGGGCGGCCGCTATGATGATGGCGAAGGAGAAAAAATAGATGGCAGCAGCGCTACCGGCGCAGCCCCCTATAAATTCCTGACGTATGCGGATGTGTTGTTTATAGAAGCAGAGCTGATGCAGGCCGGCGTAATAGCTGGCGATCCCAGGGCTAAGCTGTCAGCCGCAATGGATGAATCATTTAAGATGGTAGATTTTGTAGTGAGCCTGGTTGGCAATACCCAAACGGTACCAACGCTGTCAGGTGCTGCCGCAGCAGATACCTACCGTGATAAAGTGTTGGCAGAATTTGACGGCAAACCCGCTGCCGGCAGGCTGGAGATCATTATGACGGAAAAATGGATCAACGCCTTTGGCAGCAGTGTGGATGCCTATACGGATTACCGCCGTACCGGCTACCCGGTGCTGTTCAATCCTAAAGATCCTACACAGGCGCCCGGCGGCCGTTTTCAGCCACCCATCAATGGTGACCCTTTCAACCCCGTCCAACCGCCTGTACAGGTACAGCTAAGCCGCGCCTACCCATTATCATTGCCCTGGAGCGTAGATGACCTGAACGTAAATACCAATGCCCCTGCGCAAAAGCAGCCGGCTTCTTACCCCGTATTCTGGGATAAGTGATTTGTTAAAGCTAAAAACACTAACGTATGAACAAGATATTCAGCTTAATGATATTATGCGCTGCGGTATTGATGGTCAGCTCCTGCCGGGATAAGGATAATCCTGCCATACCGGATCTTAAACGCACCGTACTGCCGCAGTTTGTAAAAGACACCAGCGTAGATGTGCTGATACAAGACCCGGCAACATTCCGCGGCCGCTTTAATGTAGGCCTCTACTTTGCTAACGATAACAAGCCGCAGAAAATGGATATAGTAGTTGTCATGAATGGCGACAAGTCTAAGATCAAAACCCTGAAGGCGAATGTATCATCCTTCCCGGCCACAATAGATGTAACTGCTGACCAGCTGGCGCAGTTGTTTGGTAAAACAGCCGCAGATATACAAACCGGCGATGCGTTTGATATAGGCGCAGACGTTACATTGACCGACGGCACCTTTATTCCTATTTTCAGGACTGATGGTACAGAGCCTTACGGCGGCGATGCACAGAACTTTCCCGGCTCCAGCCTAAGCATACAGTATAAAAAAGTATGCCCGCTGGATATAAATGATTTGCTGGGTACGTTTACAGTAGATGACCCGGATTTC
This sequence comes from Chitinophaga agrisoli, assembly GCF_008386695.1. Lineage (GTDB taxonomy): Bacteria > Bacteroidota > Bacteroidia > Chitinophagales > Chitinophagaceae > Chitinophaga > Chitinophaga agrisoli. The sequence goes on along the minus strand of NZ_VUOC01000001.1, from coordinate 367,137 downwards.
TGGGAAGCCTCTTACCCGGTAACAATAGCGCTGGAAGGTACAAATGTGCTCAAGATCACCGGCTGGGTACAGGATCCCACCGCTGTAATACGTTTCAACGTCAACCTCAAAACACAGGAAATAACAGTGCCCAAACAGGTATATCTGCCTACCCTGCCTGGTACGCCTTATCATAAACCTGCTGCGGAAGGCACAGGTACTGTAGATGCATGTGCTACTACCATGTCTGTACGGTTAACCAATACCGTAGACGAAGGCAGCTTTGGCGCAGCAACTGTTGAACTGCATAAATAGCGCAGTACATAATACGTTTATACTACCCCGTAACACGGTATACAACGCCTGTTACGGGGTATTTTTTTGCCGGTAACATTTAAGTTGTATGTTGTTATTTCCTACTAAATTTATATATTGCATTTAGTATCAGTAGCAAGACCAAAATCTAAAAAATAATCTAAACCAAAATCAAGTATCTGTACCAGGGAACGTAGCAAGTAATAATCAATTTGTGAGCCTTTGCCTATTTGCCCAGAAACCCTGTAGTACTATGAATTCAACCTATGAGTAATAATATGCGACACACTGTTGGTGAAGAATAGCCATTACACACGGAGTGATAGTGTTACCCGATTATTTCCCGCATAGGAACAAGACGAACAACCAAAATGACATAACGTAACAGGTATATGTTTAAACCTGCTATTGCTTTGACGGGGACTTGTTGAAGCAACGGGGACTCTTATGACCTAAAATGCTGTAAAATAAACCATCAATCAATCTAAATCACTCATGAAAAAAGCTTTACTGCTATGGCTATTTGTAGCCATGGGTGTGGTGCACGCTTTAGCACAGACCCGATCCCTTTCCGGTAAGATACTGGATGCAAAGGATGGTACACCGCTTCCCGGCGTTACCATAAAGATTAAAGGCACTAATACCGGTACTGTATCTACTCCAAATGGCTCCTTTAAGCTGGATGCAGTGGAGAATTCAGCCACATTGATTATTTCCTTTGTAGGTTACGAAGCCCAGGAAATTGGTGTTGGCAATAGCTCCAGCATTACCATACAATTAAAGCCAGATACCAAAAGCCTGCAGGAAGTAGTAGTAACGGCACAGGGTATCATACGTGATAAACGCTCCCTGGGTTACGCTACGGAAACCGTTAGCGGCGCAGATCTTTCCCAGAAATCAGAGCCCAACGTGCTGAACTCATTAGCCGGTAAGGTAGCGGGCGTAAATATCTCCAGCTCCAGCGGTGCGCCCGGCGCCAGCACTAATATTAATATAAGGGGTATCACTTCCTTCTCTGGTAGTAACCAGCCGCTGATCGTTGTGGATGGCGTAATATTCAGCAACGATGTGGATAATACGCAGAACACCCTCTTTGGTACACAGCCTTCTAACCGCCTGGCAGATATTGCCCCGGAGAGCATAGAATCTGTGAACCTGCTGAAAGGCCCCGCTGCTGCAGCTTTGTACGGTTCCCGCGCATCCGCCGGCGCTATCCTCATCACTACTAAAAGTGGTAAAGGGTTGACGGGTAAAACGGAAGTTACTGTTACCTCTTCCATGAACTTCTCCCAGGTATCAGGTCTGCCTGAATTCCAGAATGAATACGGGCAAGGCGCCAATAATGATTATGTGGCCAACTCCAGCAACTCCTGGGGCCCCGCTTTTGGCTCGCTGGATTCTATCACCACTACACAGGGTACCCGTGTTCCTTACAAGGCGTATCCCAACAACGTAAAAGACTTCTTCCAGACCGGCAGGATCATACAGAATGGCGTGAACCTCTCTTCCGGTACGGCAGATAATAATATTACCCTGGGCTTATCCAGCACTTTACAGAAAGGTATTATACCGGAAACGGAATTCAACCGGCACAGCGTACAGCTGGGCGGTAACCGCAAATTCCAGAATGGTATTAAAGTAAGCTCCTCTGTTACATATGTGCGCAGCAACCAGCTGGGTATACCGCAGGGTAACGGCGGCAGCGCCTTTGGTCTGCTTACGCGTATTCCCCGTAGCTATGATCTCATGGGGCAACCCTTTGAAGATCCTATTACCGGCCGCAGTATCTTCTATAATACTACGCAGAACCACCCCATGTGGAGCGTGTTCAACGAACAGTTCACCAGTAAGCTGAACCGCGTGTTCGGTTACTTTACCCTGAGCTATGACTTCACCAAATGGTTAAGCGCTTCTTACCGCGTAACCGGTGATATGTATAACGACCGCCGCAAATTCGTAGCACAGCCAACATCCGCCCGTAACCCGGAAGGCCAGATCCTGGAAGACCAGTTCTACCGTGGCGAGTTTAACGGCGACCTGAATATCCGCGCCTTCAAAAAGGACCTGTTCACGCCCGGTCTGGAATTAACCGCTTTACTGGGCCAGAACATCAACCACCGCGATTTCCAGAACGCTACCATCAACGCGCAGTCACTTACAGTACCTAACTTTGAGAACGTTGCAGGCGCCCTGGTATTCTCTACCAGTACAGAAACCAGCAACCGCAGAAGGTTATTGGGCTACTACGGCCAGTTAAGCTTTAACTACAAGAGCTACCTGTTCCTGGAGCTCACCGGCCGTATGGACCAGTCCTCTACACTGCCTAAAGACAACAACAAATACTTCTATCCTTCCGCAGCATTAAGCTTTGTACCTACAGATGCTTTCAAGCTGAAGTCTGATGTGCTGTCTTACCTGAAACTGCGCGTAAACGCCGCCAGGGTAGGCCGTGATGCGGATCCCTATCTGCTGAACAATACATACACCAAATCCAGTTACGGTAACAACACCGCCAGCATTACTTTCCCCATCTCTACAACCGGCGGGTTTGTACCGGGCTTCGACCCTTCCAACCGCCTGGCGCCGGATAAGCTTACGCCGGAGTTTACTTATTCTTATGAAGGTGGTATTAACGTAGGCCTGTTTAAAAGCCGCGTAAGTATAGACGCTACTTACTTCTACACAAGAAGCGTGAACCAGATCTTTAACCTGTCTATTTCCAACTCCTCTGGTTTTGATACCCGTACGGCTAACGTAGGTTTAATGACCAATAAGGGTATTGAGCTGTTGGTAAACGCTACGCCGCTGCAGTTCCGTGACTTTAGCTGGGATGTGTCTATCAACTACACCCGCATCCGTAACATGGTGCACCGTATTGGCGATAACGTGGGCGATATTAAGAATACCGCCATCACAGGCGATGGCTTCATCGGTATCCAGCCTTCCATTGCAGAAGGATATGCTTATGGCGTGATCATCGGCACCAAAAATGCACGTAACGACGCCGGTCAGCTGCTTATCAATCCCACTACCGGTTTATTGGTACCCGGTATAGCAGGCGAGGTGATCTCAGACCCCAATCCGGATTGGATTGCAGGTATCACCAACACATTCCGCTATAAGAACTTCTCCTTGTCTTTTTTGATAGATACCAAACAGGGCGGGGATATCTACTCCTTTAGCATGGCGGATGTCAGGGGCAACGGCAGCCTGGCGATCACCGCGGCTGACAGGGATCAGCCCCGCATTCTGCCCGGCGTAATAGCCACCGGCGATGGTAAATATGTGCCCAATAATATCCAGATCAGTGCACAGTCTTACTGGGCTGCATTAGGTGGTCTGGCTTCTGAAGGCGCTGTGTTTGATGCAACGGTATACCGCCTGCGCGAGATATCCATGTATTATACGCTGCCTTCCCGCTGGTTCCTGAATTCAGCTATCGGCTCTGTAAGCCTGGGCGCCAGCGCGCGTAACCTGTTCTTCTATGCTCCCCACTATCCCGCAGATCCTGAGACCAACACACAGGGCGCCGGTAACATACAGGGCATGGATCTGAACGGTGCGCCGGCCACCAGGAACTTTGGCGCAAACCTGAGGGTTACATTCTAAACAGTAAAATCAAGTACACGATGACGACAAGATTGCTTAAATATATACCCATAGTATTACTGGCGGTTGCCACCACCAGTTGTAAAAAATACCTGGATGTAAATGATACGCCCAACAACCCGTTGGAAGTACAGCCTGCACAGTTGCTGGCATCCGGCCTGTCTGGCGCCGCTTTTGCCGCCGCCGGCGATATGAACCGCTTTGGCCAGGTAATTATGGACTACCATACCGGCACTGCAGGCAGCCCTTCCACCTGGGATATCTACAACACCAACGGCGCAGACTTTGGCAACCAATGGCGTTTGGACCTCTATGACGGCTCCCTGATCGCCTTCAAGGATATGATACGCCGTGGCGACGAGTTGGACTCCAAGGCCTATTCCGGCGTAGGGAAGATCATGCTCGGTTATACCTTTGCCTTTACAACAGACATATGGGGCGATATCCCTTATTCCCAGGCCCTGAAAGGCCGCGATTACCCCACAGAAGGTAATAGCGTGCTGCAGCCCCGCCTGGATAAACAGGAAGATATCTATAAAGGCAACGCTGGCCTGGGCATACAAAGCCTGTTTGACCTGGTGCGCGAAGGCATTGCTGATCTGGATGCTACCTCTGCTCTTAAACCGGGAACTAAAGACGATCTGATCTACGGCGGCAACCTCGCCAACTGGAAAAAAGCCGGTTACACCCTGCTGATGAAACTGGCCCTGCAGATCAGTAAAAGAGAGCCGGCTTTGGCCGCTACCGTTATTAACGAGGCGCTGGCTGCAGACTATATCAAATCAAACACGGAGAATATGGGCGTTAAGTTTGGTAACGTAGTAGGCAGCCAAAGCCCGCTGTTTTATCTAATTAATGTGAGCAGTTTCCGTGATGAGATGCTGGTAAGCACCCGTTACGTAACCCGCCTGCAGGCCCTGAATGATCCCCGTCTGGATCGTTGGGTGACCAAACCCTCCGGTAATTTTGTTACCCTGGATAATGGTTACAGGGGCACCATACCAACTAATACCACTTTCTCCAGGTTAAGCACCGTGATCACCGGCCTGGATGGTGTTGGCCCTGTACGCCTGCTCACAAATGCACAGCGGGCCTTTATACTGGCAGAGGCCGCGCTTACCCTGGATATCTCTATCCCGGATGCAAATGCCGATGCGCTGTATAAAGAAGGGATCCGCGCCTCCATGCAGGATGCCGGCGTGGAGAACACGGCTATTGACGCCTATTTTGCCGCCAATGCTGCCGTCGTAACCCTCAGTGGTACAGTAGCGCAGCAGGTAGAACAGATCATCACCCAGAAATACATAGCCCTTACCGGCAACCCGCTGGAGGCCTGGAACGATTACCGCCGTACCGGTTACCCCGTAATGGCAGAACACCAGAATGCTGTAGGTATAGATGGTAAACGCCCGGTAAGAGCGCAATATATCGATCAGGAAGTGGCCAGGAACCCTAACTTTTCACCCGCGCCTTTACCCAACGTTAAAGTTTGGTGGGACGTTGATTGATAGCAACTGAAACGGTGGAACCTGTTCCCGCATGAGGCGGGAAGCTTGCCTGCCTTAAACAAGATTAAACTAATCGCAGATGAAAAAGATATTGAATAAGATAACATTCTTTGCCCTGCTGGCCACCATGTTCACCGCCTGCAGCAAAGACTTCACAGACGATCTGGTAAAGGATAACAAGCCGGAGATACCGGTCACTTTTGATGGGGCTACCACCTATGGTTTCAACCCATATTATAAACTAAAGCTGAGTGGTGATGGCGTTATAAAAATAACCATGAGCATCCCCTCAAACGCCAGCGTAAAGATCAAAGAAGTAACCAGGGCTATTGCCGGTGCTACCTCCATTACGCCGGGTAACGTAACCAACGCCGCTATAACATCTTACCTGGATGCGCCTGTTACGGTGAATGGTACTACCGTTACCATCACTACCTCCATTACAGAATGGAATAGCAAACTAACCGGCGCCGGCAATGTGATCCCGGCAACTGTAACCGCAGGTACGCTGGTAGAAAGGGCCATGATGTTCCTCTTAACAATGGAAGATAACAGCACCATTGTTCCCGTTCAGTGCCGCCTGCGTATTGAACCATAACAACGCTCTCGAATTAGGACAAAATAAGAAGGGATGGCAGCGATGCCATCCCATTCTTTATATAATACGGTCTTAAAAGATTATTTCACTACTTCCTGCAGCTTCTGCTCCAGTGCGGGACCCCTTAAATTAGCGGCGATCACTTTACCCTTAGGGTCCATCAGGAAATTGGTAGGGATACCGTTAATGCCATATAAAGGCACTACGGCAGAATCCCAGAATTTCAGATCGCTCACATGGCTCCAGGTAAGGCCGTCTGCCTGTATCGCCTGCACCCAGTTTTCTTTCTTTTTGTCCAGGGAAACACCCAGTATGGTGAAATTCTTGTTCTTATACTGTTGATAAGCTTTTACCACATTCGGGTTTTCCATACGGCAGGGCTGGCACCAGCTGGCCCAGAAATCCACCAGTACGTATTTACCACGGAAAGAAGACAGTTTTACCATCTTCCCGGAAGGATCCGGCAGCGTAAAATCAGGGGCCATATCACCCACCTTTACGGCAGACATGCTTTCTTCTTCAGCGCCGCTGTCCGCGTTGGCTTTACCGCCGGTAGCTACCTGCTGCTCAATTTCGTTAATACGGCCGGCAAGGCTTTTTACCAGCGTATTCTCCGGAAAACGTTTTTCCACGTTGGTGATCACCTGTTTTTGATCTATCAGTATCTCCGGGTTGCTGATCATGCTCAATGCAAATACCGCATTGGCGGGGTAAGGCGTTTTGTCCGCATAGGCGATAAAAGATTGCTGCAGATCAGATTCCTTTTGCTGCAGGGCTTTCACCTTCTCTTGCAGAACGCTGTCAGGCAGATGGGCGCCCTGCAGGCTGTCAACCGCGCGCATTTCCATAGTAAGCGCCTGGCCTTTGGCGTTAGCGTCCGTCATAAGGTCCTGTAAAGCAGCAGAAGCTTCAGAGCCTTTTATGCTGATCTTATCCAGGTTGTCATAATCGCCTTCTATCTTCATATCGCCGGCGTCCAGGGCCAGCAGGATGTATTTACTGTTGCCAAACCGGATGCGGTACAGGCCCTGCTCCGGCACAGTGCCTTTGAGGGTAAATTTACCGCTTGCGTCTTTGAGGGTAGTGGTGTCTGCCACTTTCACTTCCTTGAGGGTTAGCTCTTCCAGGAATACGGGACCCAGCGGGGCGTTGGCTAAATGCACCGATATGTTAAAATTGCCTTTCTCTGTCTGTTGTCCGCAACTTGCCAGCAACAAACCCAGGGCCAGCCATAATGTTATTTTTTTCATGCAAAGTATTTTTTCGATCCTGTTTCCGATGGTTTCATGATTTTATTACCCAAAAATAAGGAATAATCACCCATAAGGGGTGATCCGCTCATGTAACGAAAAGTGTGCCGTATTGCCCATACGGCAGGCTTTACCGCCATTTGTACAGTGGTTTACAGGCCCGGGGCTAACCGTTCATCACTATTTAAGCTTTTCCAGCAGCAGCTGGTTGGTGAGCTTTGGATCCGCTTTGCCTTTTGACAGCTTCATTACTTCGCCCACAAACAGGGATAGGATGCCTTTTTTGCCGGCTTTGTATTCTGCCACCTTACCAGCGTATTTAGCCAATACCTCGTCTATAATGGGCGAAATATTGTCCGCATTGGTATCCTGCAGCAGGTTAAGGGCCGTAGCTATCTCCAGCGGCGAACGGCCGGGTTGCTGGATCATTTCGGGGAATATACGGGATGAGGCGATGGAAAAGTTCACCTTGCCGGATTCTACCAGCGTTATCAGCGCTGCCAGTGAGGCGGCTGGTAGCGGGAACTGCTCCATACCTGCGGTATGTTCATTAAGGTATTGTTTTACAGGGCCTAACAGCCAGTTGGCGGCGGCTTTATACTGGGGCGCCGCGGTTACTACCTGGGCAAAATAATCCGCCGTGGCCTTATCATCGCACAGTACGCGGGCATCATATTCGGGCAGGCCGTATTGGGTAGTATATTGCTGCACCAGCTCATCCGGCAGGGCAGGTAAGGCCGCTTTTATGCCGCCAATGAGCTCCTGGCTCAGGCGGAAAGGGGCAAGGTCCGGCTCCGGGAAGTACCGGTAATCATTGGCTTCCTCTTTGGAGCGCAGGGAAAAAGAACTGCCATTGGAGGCGTCAAAACTGCGGGTTTCCTGTATAATGGTACCACCGGTCTCCAGCAGCTCTATCTGCCGTTTTACTTCGTTCTCAATGGCCCTTTTTACGTTGCGGATGGAGTTCATGTTCTTTACCTCCACCTTGGTGCCAAGGGTGGTTTCGCCTTTCAGGCGGATGGATATGTTCGCGTCGCAGCGCATGCTGCCTTCTTCCATATTACCGTCGCATACGCCCAGCCAGCGCACCAGCCTTCTGAGGGCGGTAAGATAGGCATAGGCCTCATCGCCGGTATGCATATCCGGCTCTGTTACGATCTCCACCAGCGGCACGCCGGCGCGGTTATAATCTACCAGGGTGTTATCCGGCTCCTGGTCGTGAATAGATTTACCGGCGTCTTCTTCCAGGTGAATGCGGTTCAGCTGCACGTTGCGCTCGCCGTCCGCGGTAATAATAGTGACAAAGCCCCCGTTGCAGATGGGCGCCGTATGTTGGGATACCTGGTAGCCTTTGGGAAGGTCCGGGTAAAAATAGTTCTTACGTGCAAAATAATTTTCCTCCGCTATCCCGCAATGACAAGCCAGGCCCAGCTTAACGGCATATTCCACCGCTTTGTGGTTCATACGGGGCAGCGTGCCCGGATGTCCCAGCGTAATAGGGCTGATATGCGTATTGGGAGCGCCGCCAAACGCCGCACTGTCGCCGCAGAATAACTTACTCTCCGTGAGCAATTGGGCATGTACTTCCAGCCCGATTACCGTCTCATACTTGTTATAGTCAATGTTCGCGCTCATAAAAATTCAAGGTGCATTTGTGCAGATACGCTGCCATGCAATGTGTGGAGGCGAAGATATATTTTTATCCGCACTTCTCATATCCACCGGCCCCGCTGCGCCCACCCGCTCCGCCCACCCGGCTCCACCAGCCCACTGCGCGGCCCCTTCGCTTTTTATCAGTACATTAGTAATGAAGTTATTCTGTATGACAATCGCTCATCCGCATATTATCAATATGAATATCAATGATATATATGCCGCCCAACAAGCATATTTTGATTCCGGCGCCACCTTGCCCTATGCTTTTCGCAAAACGCAGCTTAAACGGCTCAGACAAGCCATTAAAAAGCACGAAAACGCCATCCTGGAGGCCCTGCATGCAGATATGGGCAAGCACGCGCTGGAGGCCTACGGCAGCGAAGTAGGCTTTCTATACACAGAAATAGATCATATACTCACCTCCCTCAAACGCTGGATGCAGCCAGAGGAGGTCACCAGCCCCCTGGAGCATTACCCCAGCCATAGTAAGATCATACGTTCGCCCCTGGGGCTCACGCTCATCATCGCCCCCTGGAATTACCCATTTCAGCTGCTGGTGGGCCCTCTGGCCGGAGCTATCGCCGGCGGCAACTGCGCGGTGCTCAAGCCTTCCGAGCTGGCCCCGCATACCGCCACCGTTATCGAACGGCTTATCGCAGACACCTTTCCGCCCCAATACATTGCCCTCATCCAGGGCGAAGGGAGCGAGGTGATACCCGCCCTCATGGAGCACCGTTTTGATCATGTATTCTTTACCGGCAGCACCGCCGTGGGTAAAAAAGTGATGGAGATGGCGGCGCAGCACTTAACGCCGGTAACGCTGGAACTGGGTGGCAAATCGCCCTGCGTGGTGGATGACCGCGTAAATATCAAAGTGGCTGCCAGGCGTATTGTATGGGGTAAATTCTGGAATGCAGGACAAACCTGTGTAGCGCCGGACTATGTACTGGTGCACAGCCGGGTAAAGGCCGCGCTCATAGCCGCCATGGAAGAGGCGATCGTAGACCAGTATGGTCAGGACCCTGCCGCCAGCCCGGACTATGGCCGTATCATCAACGCCCGCCGCTTTGATACGTTAACCGCCTATCTGCAACAGGGCCGTATCATCCACGGCGGCCGGGCAGATCGCGAAAAGCTGTACATAGCGCCCTCCCTGATAGAAGAAGTAGAATGGTCATCTCCCATTATGCAGGAAGAGATCTTTGGCCCCATCCTGCCCGTTCTAGCCTTTGATGACTTGAAGGAAGCCATGCAGCTCATCCGCCGGCATCCTTATCCGCTGTCGTTATATGTATTCACAAAAAGGGCCTCCACCCGTAAGCTGCTGGAAGAGCAGGTACGTTTTGGCGGCGGCTGCATCAACAATACCCTGGTACACCTCACCAATCCGGAGCTGCCCTTTGGCGGCGTGGGCGCCAGCGGTATGGGACATTACCACGGCCGTTACAGCTTCGATACCTTTACCCATCCCAAAGGCATTATGCGTACCGCCACCTGGCTGGATGTGCCGATGAAATATCCCCCCTTCAAAAACAAGCTCAAATATGTAAAACTGCTTATAAAGTAAAGTGCCCGCTCGCCATTACGGCAAACGGGCATCTTCACACACTTAAAACCATATCAAATTAATCTCACAACTCCACTACCTCATTATCATAAGTCTGCTTTATTCAATTTCTTTGGCACCGTAATGGTCAGCGTTTGCTCTTTATTATTACGCTTCACCTTAGCGGTAATACTGCCTTTATCCTTATTATCACGATAGCTGTTCACTACATCCCTGGCAGAGTTCACTTCTTCGCCGCCAATAGAGGTAATGATATCATCCTGTTTAAAACCGGCTTTAGCGGCTGCAGAGCCTTCGTTCACATCCAGTACGCGGGCGCCTTTACCATCTTCCGTATCCTGTACAGATAATCCCAGGCGGGTATCGCGGTTATCGCCTTCATTGAACCAGCCAAATCCATTGCCGCCGCCATAAGGCTGCCGCCCACGGGGAGGCGCAAACCGGAAGAAATTATCATTGCCATTGCCGCGCGGCGCCGGTGAAAAGTTGAACGTACCGGCATCTTTCCGCTCATCCAGCGTAGCCGTCGCTTTGTGCTCCTTCCCATCCCGCAGATAGGTAATGGTTACCTTATCGCCGGGATCATGTTCGCCTATCTTTTCAAACAGGTCCTGCGGCTCTGCGATCTTATCCGCATCTACCGCGGTGATCACATCACCTGCTTTCAGGCCGGCTTTATCTGCCGGGCTGTCTTTGGATACCTGTTTAATGGTAACGCCTGCAGCTTCTTTCTTTTCAGAAAGCACGCCCAGCAAGGCTTTACTGCCACCAATCACCATGCCGCCGTCGTTGTCATCGTCATCATTATTGAAGAATGACATGCCGCCACGCGGGCCATTAAACGACAAAGCATTGCCATCCATCGGCCGGATCTTGCGGCGGTATACGGTCAGGTCGCCATCTTTGTACTCTTCCAGCTTCTTGCCGTCTACCCATACCTCGCCATCCTTGATCTCGACGGTTACCTTACCGTCCTGGTTAGTTTTTCGTTTGATGATGATCTCATCATATTCGCCCAGCTTATCGGATTTTTTGCCAGGGGCGTCTGCATCCTGCGCCTTCGCTATCGGCGCCGTCAGCAGCGCATAGCAGGTCAATCCTGCCAGGGTCAGCGTTTGGAGTAACTTTCCCATGATATACTAAATTTTAATACGACAAATTTAGGGGGTATCTGCACAAAGGAAAAGTTAAAAAGCGGTGGATGGGGACTTAATGGAATGTTAAAAGGGAACCATAGGCTCCCTTTTATTAGATAGAAGTATCGAATTATAAAACGTCCGTTGTGGAATTAAGCAGGCTGTACTTCCCGCATGATCTGCATAGCAGGTATAACGCGGTGTAATTCCTTCAGCATAAGCTGTGCAGAAGCATTAGCAGACTCAGTGCCCTTGAACTGATCGTTCTCCATATGTTGACTATAGAAAGGAAGGATCACTGTCTCATATAAAGGGAACATCTTAAGCGTAGTCACTACCTGCTTCAGCATCTGGGCGGCGCGCGTGCCGCCGGATATACCGCCATAGCTTACAATACCCACCGGTTTATGGTTCCACTCATGAAACAGGTAATCCAATGCATTTTTCAGCGGGGCGGGGATACCAAAATTGTATTCCGCAGTAACAATAATGAAAGCATCTGCATTTTCGATGGTAGCGCTCCAGGCTTTGGTATGGGCATGCTCATATTTACGCATAGCCGGGTGGTGCTGTTCATCCATCATAGGCAGATTGATCTCGCCCAGTTCCAGGATCTCGATGTTCAGCTCAGGGTTCTGTGCAGCGATGTTAGCTATCCAGTTAGCAATAGCAGGTCCTTTTCTGCCGGGCCGTGTAGTAGAGGTAATTATTTTCAGGTTGTACATCTTCGTTTGTTTAATGATACAAAGAAACGAAGGGGGAATAAAATAAATCTTAAGGTAGATTAAGAAATGTTGTTGTAACGGATATTAGGTTTTTGGGGGATGCTTGGCCGGTTTGCGTTATCTTTCCGGAGGCAGCTGCAAAGCTTATTAATCAATATTTCAAAAAATAACAATGGGATGCATTAAAGAACCAAAGGGAGTCGATTTTGTGGTAGATCCCACGCCGCTAACGGAGCAGGACAAATCTATGATCCATGAGGCCATAGCCTACTACAGGCAAACAGGCCGTAAGAAACGTACGGTAACGAAAAAGCCTGCCACCAAACAACAAAAAGCAAAACGTTCATAACAGTTCAGTACAATTCATTTATTGCGGGGTTTAGCGTTATTCACCAGAATACGCTTTTTAACTTCTTTCCAGGGAGAACCTTTTTCTTTTCTGCTTTCGAAGGCTTCAGATTGTTTATCCAGCTCATCAAGCACCTCAGGGTCCTCCCACCAATGATTCATTTCGTTTATCTCATGCTCTACCAATGTGAAGATCGCTTTTACTTTTTTAGCATCAGCCACTCGAATGTATTCATAAAGTTTCAGCCTGATATCTGATGTATTCATTTCATTATCATTGCTTTATGCGAATGTAAGAAAAATTTAAACCCGCATAAGCCTCTCAGCCTATGCGGGTTCCAATTCTTTCGCCAACCACGCCTCACTCTCCACAACACTCACCCTCTCACAACAACCCCTTCACCTTCTCAATCACTTCCGCCAATTTCCCCGTTTCTTGCCCGCCGGCAGTAGCAAACGATTTCTGCCCGCCGCCGCCGCCTTTGATCAACGGCGCCACATGTTCCTTAATGATCTTCGTAGCATCCCATCCTTTCGCTGCCGTCAAACTATCCGCTACCAACACCGCTACACCGGCTTTCCCATTCACATCAGCCGCCAGCACTATAACATGGTTATCAATATTCTTAAGGGCAGTGCCCAGTTGTTTTAACGCCTCTGTATTCCCAACAGTCACCACCTTTCCAATAAAGTTCACGCCATTAATAGCGCTTACTTCCTCTTTAAGGCGTACTGCCAGCGCATTCACTTTTTCCAGTTCCAGCTGGGCCAGTTGTTTCTCCAGGCTGGCTTTTTCCTGTACCAGGTTATCCACCGCTTTCACTGGTTCCTTCGGATTTTTCAGCGCGCCTTTGATCTCCTTCAGCTGTTGCAGCTGCTCATTAACAAACTGTAGCGCGCATGCGCCGGTAACAGCTTCCACGCGGCGTACGCCGGCGGCTACAGCGCCTTCTGAAATGAATTTGAACAGTCCCAGTTCGCCGGTAGCGCCCACATGGGTACCGCCGCACAGCTCTACGGAATAGGCCGGGTCTATCATCACTACGCGCACCACATTCCCGTATTTCTCGCCAAACAGGGCCATAGCGCCGGATTGCATAGCTTCTTCGCGCGGCATTTCGCGGATCACCACGGGTATATTCTGCCGTATCTTTTCATTCACGATCTCTTCGATGGCAGCCATTTCCTCGTCTGTTACCTTGGCAAAATGAGAGAAGTCAAAACGCAGGTACTCTGCATTCACCAGCGATCCTTTCTGGGCCACATGTGTGCCCAGTACCTGGCGCAGCGCAGCGTGCAGCAGGTGGGTGGCAGAGTGGTGACGGGCGGTATCCTGCCGTTGTTCGCGGTTGATCACCGCTTTCACGGGTACAGTTATATCGGCCGGCAGGCTATCGGTAAAATGAACGATCAGGTCATTCTCTTTTTTGGTATCTGTAACGGCAATGCTTTCGTCGCCAAACAATAATACGCCGGTATCGCCTACCTGTCCGCCGCTTTCTGCATAAAAAGGCGTTTGTTCCAGCACCAGCTGGTATTGCTCTTTGCCTTTGGCTTTTATCTTACGGTACTTGGTTACACGGGTGGTGTTTTCCAGCAGTTCATAACCTACAAAGGTGGTGACTGGAGCGTCTTCCAATACTTCCCAATCGCCGGTATCCAGTTCTGTAGCCGCGCGGGAGCGGTTCTTCTGTTGCGCCATTTCAGCTTTAAACCCATCCGCGTCTACCGTAAACCCGTTTTCTGTGGCTATCAGCCAGGTAAGGTCGATAGGGAAGCCATAGGTATCGTACAGTTCAAAAGCCGCTTTACCATCTATGATCTTGTTAGCGGCGCCTTTGCTAAGCACATCCTCAATACGGCGCATACCGCTTTCCAGTGTGCGTAAAAAGCTATTTTCCTCTTCAAATACGATCTTCTTTACAAAATCTGCCTGCTGCTGCAACTCCGGGAATACGTGTGCAAACTGCTGTGCCAGTACCGGCACCAGCTCGTGCAACAGCGGTTTTCTGGTATCCAGGAAGGAATAGTAATAGCGTACCGCCCTGCGCAGGATGCGGCGTATCACATACCCCGCGCCGGTATTCGAAGGCAGCTGCCCATCGGCAATGGTAAAGGAGATGGCGCGTATATGGTCGGCTATCACGCGGAAAGCTACATCCGGTTTGGTATCTGTACCGCCATAGTTAAGGCCGGCCAGCTTTTCCGTTGCATGGATGGTGCCCATGAACAGGTCCGTATCGTAATTGGATGTTTTACCCTGCAGTACGCGTACCAGGCGCTCCAGGCCCATACCGGTATCTACATGTTTAGCGGGTAAGGGGACCAGGCTGCCGTCCTTCAGGCGGTTAAACTGCATGAATACGTTATTCCAGATCTCTATCACCTGCGGATGGTCGGCGTTCACCAGGGTACGGCCATCTATCTGCTGCCTTTCGGCATCCGGGCGGCAATCCACATGTATCTCAGAGCAGGGGCCACAAGGGCCGGTATCGCCCATTTCCCAGAAATTGTCCTTTTTGTTGCCCATCAGGATCCGGTCTTCGGCAATATGCTGTTTCCAGAAGTCGTAAGCATCCTCATCACGGGGCAGGTTCTCTTTGGCATCGCCTTCAAATACGGTCACATACAGGCGGTCCTTAGGTATTTTATAAATATCGGCGAGCAGCTCCCAGCTCCAGGCAATGGCGTCTTGCTTAAAATAGTCTCCAAAGCTCCAGTTGCCCAGCATCTCGAACATGGTATGGTGGTAGGTATCGATCCCCACTTCTTCCAGGTCATTATGCTTTCCACTCACCCGCAGGCATTTCTGCGTATCCGCCACACGCGCCCACGCCGCGGGCTTGTTGCCCAGAAAGTAGTCCTTGAACTGGTTCATACCCGCATTGGTGAACAGCAGGGTAGGGTCATTCTTCACCACGATAGGCGCTGATGGCACAATGTGGTGGCCTTTGGAAGCAAAAAAGTCCAGGAATTGCTGTCGGATCTCGGAAGCTGTCATAAAAGTATTATATCCTATTAATATGTATTTAAAACTTTATAAATAAAATTGCGTCTGATCTAAATTTGGCTTTAATTTGTATTTTAAGCCAACTGTAGGTACTTAGAAAATTGACACTCAAAAGATTGCCATTTTAATCTAATTCCATTAGGTTTGCACGCCCCTATCCCTGCCAGATCTATAGATTTTGCAGGGGGAGTGCAAAAATATTGAAACCTGTAACATTATTCAAAATAAGGTGTGTAGCATTTGTCCGTTGGCGTGTAGCCCGGTAGGTGCTAACCATATTCGCAGCCCTCAAAGCGAACCGTTAGTTTTGCAGCGCAACACGTGCTGCCAATGCTAACGCACAGCATTTGAAGGCCGTACGCCGTTACCGCCGGTGCGCCGGTAATGGTCTGTTACCGGTTCAAAGCCTACGGCTCTGCAACTCCCGGCCTCACCCGCCGGCAGCTCGCAGCCCAAAGCCACAGCCTTTAGCTAAGCGCTAACCGCTCAAAGCTAACCGCTATTTTTCATCCCGTTCGCCCCAAATACTAAAACTGAAGGAACTACGTTAGGACAAATGTCCTGGCTAAAAGAAAAGCTAACCTGGTTCATGAAGAAGGTCAAATATTTCTATAACACGCAAACCCTTAAATACGAGAAGCTCGTAGTATCCCTACGGGTAAAAGTAT
Organism: Chitinophaga agrisoli; assembly: GCF_008386695.1. Lineage (GTDB taxonomy): Bacteria > Bacteroidota > Bacteroidia > Chitinophagales > Chitinophagaceae > Chitinophaga > Chitinophaga agrisoli. Next base: position 350,768 of record NZ_VUOC01000001.1, on the reverse strand, counting down.
TACGGATCCTCGGATTCCTGTCTGCCGCAATCGTTACCGGCGTACTATTCCTGTCCGTATCCTACCGTTTCCTGGATTCGCCCAAGGAAAAGTCCCTCCGCCGCGAGATCGACAACATGAGGGAACAATACGATGCCCTGCAGCACCGTATGAACGAGGCCAAAGGCCAGCTCACGGAATTACAGCACCGCGATAACGAGATCTACCGCGTTATATTTGAAGCTTCTCCCATACCAGACAGCGCCCGCGCCGGCACCATTGAGAAAGAAGAAGAACTGGCCCAGCTCCAGTCCTTCGCCAGCAGCGATATCATTGCCAGCACCGCCGTACTGCTCAAAGAGCTCATGAACCGCATCCGCTCCCAGGAAAAATCCTACTCAGAAATAGATAACCTGGTAAAGAACAAACAGCAGATGCTGGCCTCCATTCCCGCCATACAGCCCGTGGCCAACAAAGACCTGAAACGTATTGCATCCGGCTTCGGATACCGTATAGACCCAGTATATAAAACCGTTAAATTTCATGCGGGCCTGGATTTCTCCGCCCCCAGCGGCACACCCATCTACTCCACCGGCGACGGTGTGGTGGAAGAGGCCAGCCTGAGCGATGTAGGCTATGGCAACCACGTGCTCATACGCCATGGTTATGGATACAAGACCCTCTACGGCCACATGCTCCGCACCAAAGTAAAAGCCGGCCAAACCGTAAAACGCGGCGATGTGCTGGGCTGGGTAGGCAGCACCGGTAAATCCACCGGCCCCCACTGCCACTATGAAGTGATGAAAAACGGCGAAAAAGTAGACCCCGTATATTTCTTCTTCAACGACCTCTCCCCGGAAGAATTTGACCGGATGTTAAAAATAGCCCGCTCTGGTAATCAGTCTTTTGATTAATTTGGTGGATATTTGCCACATTGATCTTCTGCCATGATGCACCAATTGGACCTTTTTGGCTCCCTGGAACCAGCCACCCCTCCCGTAGAGAAGGTGGAAAAGGCAGTAACAACGCCTCCAGACGCCAGGGCTGCCGTTGCGGATAAAATGACCGCGCCTGCTGAACCAGTGACCGCTGCGCCGCAAAAGAAAAAGCGGGGCCGCAAATCGTTGAAAGACGTAAGCGATGACGGAGACGTGATCAAGGAACTGGATAAAGTAGCGCTGGACAAACAATACTACTCCATCAGCGAAGTAGCAGGGATGTTCCGTGTCAATACCTCCCTGATCCGGTACTGGGAAAATGAATTCGATATCCTCCAGCCCAAAAAGAACCGCAAAGGCGACCGCCTCTTCCGGCAGGAAGACATCCACCACCTGAAACTCATCTATCACCTGCTCCGCGAACGCAAGTATACCATCGAAGGCGCCAAGCAAAAACTAAAAGAAGATAAGAAGTTAGCCGCCCGTAATTTCGAAATGGTACAGGCTTTGCTTAAAGTACGAGGGTTCCTCACGGAACTTAAAGATCAATTATAAAAAAATGGATATGAGATTAAAAACATTATTACTGGGAGGAACCTTACTATTTTTTGCAGCCCTCTCCAGCCAGGCGCAAACTGCTCATGTGCTGAAGGGTAAACTGGATCTGAAAGCCTTAACAAGCGATACCGCCTACGCCTGGTTCTATACCGGCGTAAATAAATATCAGCCTAATGACAATATGCTGAACTATATCAAAAGCAACCGCGATAAGTTCAATATAGTAGCCATCATAGGCACCTGGGATGCCCAGAGCCGGGAGCTCTTCCCCCGTCTGTATAAGGTAATGGTACTGGCCGGCAGCCCGGAAACACAGATGCTGATCTTTGGGGCTGATGAGAAGCTGGATAGCGGCGCCCCCCAGGACTATAAGATCAAAAAAGTGCCCACCTTCATCGTCATGAAAGAAGGCAAGGAAATAGGCCGTATCACCCACTCCGTAGATGAATCCGTAGAAGCAGACCTGGCCAAAATTCTCCTCAAAAGTGATAAAAAAGATAAAGGCGACAATTGATCCCGGATGATTTGCCGCAGATAAATCACTAAATTTATACAACAAGAAGGGCCGGTTAAAAGTAAATTTTACTTTTAACCGGCCCTTCTGATATTATTTTAACCCTGTTAGGCCGCTATTCTCCTTGCCTTCTCCTGTATCTTGTATCTTGCCCGTTTGGGTTAATATACCATCACTTCACCCCTGACACCATCATTTTACCCCTGCCCGTTCAGCTGCACATCCACCCGCGTACTTGTGCTGGGCAGCCTTATTCCCTGCTCTTCCAGCGCCCGGATGATCGCCAGGTTGACGGTCTCCCGCAGCGCGGCATACTGCAGGCCCTCTATGATGTAGGTATTATAGATCACCTGTACCAGGTACGTATCTTTATTAAAATCATGCAGGTTGACAGTAAACCCCGGCAGCACATGGCTATTGCTCCCCAGGATCCCCTGTATATCATGCACCACTTTCAGCACCATATCCGCAGATAGTTCAGAAGGCAGCTCCAGCTTCATGGCCACCCGCTGCTGCGTGCGCAGCGTCAGGTTATCCAGTATGCTGTCCACCATCTTTTTATTAGGCACCGTTACAAATGTCTTCTCCAGCGTGCGGATGCGGGTGCTGCGCAGCCCTATCTTTTCTACCGTACCCTGGTAGGCGTCCACCTTTACGCTATCCCCCACACGGAAAGGCCTGTCAAAGAAGATGATAAAGGAGCCTATCAGGTTCTCAATGCTTTCCTTGGCGGCCAGGGCTAGGGCGGCAGCGCCTATACCCAGGCCCGCAATGATCTTGTTCACCAGGTCAGAGCCAAACAGGATCCGTATCAGTACGATCACCCCCAATATGGTAATGATCGCCTTAAAGAAGTCCCGGAAAAACACAATGAACTGGTTATCCGTCATATCCTCCGTAAGGTCTGCCTGCTTTTCCAGGATCAGGGCTACAAAGTCAATAAGCCGCAGTAATATCCACAGGATACATATGCTGAATGCGATCTGCATCAGCGTATCCGTCATGTCCTTAAGCGTGTATTTATTATAGATGATTACATTCAGCGCTGGCGGAAACCGGAAATGGTTAATGGTCAGCATAAAAGCCACCAGCACCAGGAATGTTTCCAGGGGGCGTAACAGCAGCTGGGCCAGTTCCCGCCGCTCTATCTGCGGCGACCAATGTTTGATAAGATTAAAGCCCAGGGAGGCGATCCACCCGGACAGATAACGTTTTATTGCAAATATCACCAGCAGCACTACCGCCAATATCAGATAGCTACGTATAGGATTGCCCAGTAACTGCTGGTCCAGTATTGATTCCATGTTAAGTAAAGTTTCGCGGCTGCAAATATAACGGAGGATTATAATAGATTGAAGGGCTTGCTAAATATCCGCCCCATATGTCATCCATATGCAACCCATATCACACTTATATGCAACCCATATATTTCCCATATTACAGCGGGTTTCAGGGGTTTTCTCCTCTTAATTCATCGTGAAATGCTCAGCTGTAAGGGCTTTGGGAGGATGGTTGTTCTGTCGTAAAATACCCCTTTGCACTGATCTATGCCAATATCTCACACCACCCTGGTAACGCCGGCTTCCCCAATCACCACCACCCCCGGCTGCATGCCTTGCTCAAAACTCCCATACCGGTCGCCAATCCCCAACGCCTGCGCACCATTAAAAGTGGCCCATTGCAATAGTTCCGCCAGCGGTATCTCCGGATACCGCTCCCGGATGGCCTGTATCTCCGCCCAGATAGATAACTGGTGATTAGATGCCAGGCTGTCCGTACCCAGGGCAACGGTACATCCCGTCCGCCGTAGCAGATCAATATCCGGCAAACGGTCCTCTATATACAGGTTCGCCAGCGGGCAAAGGCACCAATACACAGGCAGGGCGCGTTCCTGGGCCGCCAGCATATCTGCCTCCGCGCTAAAAGTATTATGCACCAGCAGCAGCGGGCTGCCGGAAAGATACGGTAAACAGGCCTGCAGGCTGCTGGCATGGCCGGCACTAAAACCGCTGATGTCCATGCCAAAATGCTCATAAAATTCCAGGAATGGCCCTGTTTTTTGACGGTACAGGATGTTTTCCGCCTCGCTCTCCTGGTTATGGATGGTCAGCGGCGTATTGTTTTCCAATCCGGCCAGCAGGCCAAACAGGGTGGCGCTCACAGAATAGGGGGCATGCGGCGCCAGGGAACAGCGGTGTTGGGGGCTGATGGTCTCCTGGAACTGCCGGTATACCGCCAGGCTTTGCTCAAACCGTTGTCCGGCAGCGGCGTCTATAAAGCCCATACACTCGATAAAAGAGTGGTAATACAGCCGTCCCTGCTGCTTTTGGGGTAGGGTAGCCGTGCCGTTGCAGATATCTCCCACGGCGCTGATGCCCTGCTCCCACATCGCGGTTTCCGCGGCAGCCAGCTGTGCGTCTGTATCGGGAGAGGGCGCCCCCCGCCGGGTCATAACGGCTGTGAGGAAGGCAGGCAGCCCGGTTTTTTCCGGGATCATACCCTTCATATGCGATAATTCCAGGTGGCAATGGGTATTTACAAAGCCCGGGCTCAGAATGCCATCCAGCTCCTGTATATCACCGCCGGCCTCATTTTTATCCACAATATCGGCCACCCGGCCGCTCTTATCCAGTATCAATACCTTGTCTGGGCCCAGTAACTGGCGCCCGTTAAACAGATCCTTGCCGCTTAATTTAATAGGTTGGGTCATACCCGGTTGCTTATAATAAATTAAATGATGTTAATTTTGCAATCCCGTTCCGCAACGGGACACGATAAAGATAACTATGATAGATAAACTAGAAGCTATAAAAGGCCGGTTTGAGCAAGTGTCATTGGCGCTGACCAACCCGGAGATAGTAAGCGATAACAAACAGTTCATGAAGCTGAGCAAGGAGTACCGCCAGCTGGAGAAAGTGGTAAAGGCCTATGAAGCCTACCGTAAACTCCTGGAAGCCATCGCCTTCAATAAAGAGGTGCTGGAAAGCGGGGACGATGAGATGCGCGAACTGGCCAAAGAAGAATCAGAGCCCCTGCAACTGCAGAAGGAAGAGCAGGAAGCCACCATCCGCAACCTGCTGGTTCCCAAAGACCCGCAGGATGAAAGGAACGCCATCCTGGAGATCCGCGGCGGTACCGGCGGTGATGAGGCCAGCCTTTTTGCCGGCGATCTCCTGCGTATGTACCTCCGCTTTTGCGAAAATAAAGGCTGGAGCACCAACCTCCTCAGCGAAACCCCCGGCGCTGTAGGCGGTTATAAAGAAGCCGTGGTAGAAGTGAGCGGCGATGATGTATATGGTACCCTCAAATTTGAGTCCGGCGTACACCGCGTACAACGCGTGCCGGCCACAGAAGCATCCGGCAGGGTGCATACCTCCGCGGCTACCGTTGCCGTACTGCCGGAGGCAGATGAGGTGGACGTAGAGATCCGCGACGCCGATATCAAAATGGATACTTTCCGCTCCTCCGGCGCGGGTGGCCAGCACGTAAACAAAACGGAATCCGCCGTGCGTTTAACGCACATCCCCACCGGCACCGTGGTGGAATGTCAGGAAGGCCGTAGCCAGCACTCTAACCGTGATATCGCCATGAAGATGTTACGTACCCGTATATACGAAGCAGCCGTGCGCAAGCACGAAGAGGCCATCGCCTCCCAGCGTAAAAGCCTCGTATCCACCGGTGACCGCTCTGCCAAAATACGCACCTATAACTATCCCCAGGGCCGCGTAACAGACCATCGTATCGGTATGACTATGTACAACCTCGACGCTTTCATGAATGGCGAAGTACAGGAAATGATCGAAGCCCTCCAGTTTGCAGAGAATGCGGAAAAATTCAAACAGGGTGCATAACATAAAGATAACAGCGGCTTTTACGCCGCTACTTTATATCTTGCGATGCCGCAATCAACAGCGGTAACGCATAAGCGATTGTTATACAAGTGAAATGTAAGGAAGCGGGCGTCTTATCCCTCGGGCCCCGCGTGTAGAAAAGCCTGCCGCCTGCGCAGGCTTGAACAATTTAAGCCCGGTGGATGTTTTATTTACTGATCTGATTACCGCATACAAATTTCTCCCATGATAGATCAATTACTCAGTCTTGTTAAAGAACAAGCACAAGGCACAGTTGTAGACAATCCCGCTGTGCCCAACGAGCAGAACGACGCCGTGATCCATGCCGCTACAGAGTCCATCGCATCCGGCCTGCAACACGAGCTGGCCAGCGGTAATGCCAATCAGGTATTAAGCCTCCTGGGTGGTGGCGCAAATGCACAGGATCCGCAGAACCCCGTGGTAAGCAGGATCTCCGGCAATTTTATGGATACGCTGCTGCAAAAGTTTAACCTGGATGCAGGCAGCGCCGGCCAGATCGCCAGCAGCCTGATCCCCACCGTACTAGGCTCACTGGTAAAGAAAAGCAACGATCCCGGTGACAACAGCTTCAACCTGCAGGGTATCCTTAACTCACTGACCGGCGGCCAGGCGCAAGGCCTCAACCTCTCCGGTATACTGGGCCGTTTTTCCGGCGGACTGGATAAAGACGGTGATGGCGATGTAGACCTCCAGGATATCATGGGTGCGCTCACAAATGGCGCCCGTCAGCAACAACAACAGCAGCAGCAATCTGCAGACGGTGGTTTAGGCGGCATGCTGAAGAACCTGTTAGGATAAGCGTCTGTTTAAAAGACGACCACTATTACATAGTCCTATTTATCCACATATGTGATATGTGTACAATTTTTGCTGTCCATACCAGGCTAATGGTCAGTAAATTATTAGGCCCTCCCACATTTTGGCAAAGTATTTGTCTTACCTTGCCAGCTAATAAATTGGCCGGCTAAAGGCCGGTTCTTATAAGTTAAACTATCAAATGAAACCTTGCAATCCGGACGCTGCTTGCTAAAGCAGCCGGCAAATCCGCAGGAACGAAGGTTATTGGAAAATCTAAAAAGTATACGATGAAACACTTGAATGCATTTGTAGCCATAGCATTATCTGCTACTTTACTGTTTGGTTGTAAAACCTGGCAAGGCATGGACAATACCAAGAAAGGCGCTGTAATTGGCGTAGGCGGCGGTGCTGCTACCGGCGCTGTAATTGGTAAAGTTGCCGGTAACACGGCCCTCGGCGCTATCATCGGCGCTGCTGTGGGCGGTACTGCCGGTGTACTGATCGGTAAGAAAATGGATAAACAAGCCCAGGAGATCAAGAATGAAGTACCCAACGCCACCGTAGAGCGCGTAGGTGAAGGTATCAACGTAACCTTCGCATCAGGCGTGCTGTTCGGTTTCGATAAGTCCGATCTGGCTGCCACTGCCCAGGATAACATTAAGCAACTGGCAGAGGTACTGAACAAATATCCTGACACCTACGTACGCGTAGAAGGTCATACGGATGATAAAGGTACCGATGAATATAACATGGGTCTGTCCGAAAGACGCGCTAACGCTGTAGCCGCTTTCCTGCGCGCACAGGGTATTGCCGCTAACCGTGTACAGCCTTTCTGGTACGGTGAAAGCCAACCTAAAGTGCCTAATGATACAGAAGAGAACAGAGCTAAGAACCGCCGTGTGGAATTTGCCATCTTCGCAAATGAGAAGATGAAGTCAGATGCTAAGGCTAATAAACTGCAGTAAGTAATATTCACTTATTTCTCATACACATTCCCTCCGGTTTCCCGGGGGGAATTTTTTTTATCATACATAGAAGATCTTTGCAGGAGTGCTCATTAAGAGAAGAATTACGCGCTTACAGAGCGGTTCATAAACAACCGCCGTACCAGCCGGAACACCCAAACACCGGCAATCGCGCCCAGCGTATCAGCAGCTACATCATTCATATCAAAGCTGCGGTCTATGGCAAAGTACTTCTGTATAAATTCAATCGCCAGCCCATACAGGGCGGCAGATAATACAAACACAAACAATGTAAGGGGGGAAATGTATTTCTTCTGCCAATAATATCCCAGGCTCAGGAAAAATACAATACCGCCAAACAGCCCAAAATGTACCACTTTATCCATATGGATCCGGTCCATCCAGCCGTTGTGCGGAATATCCTTACCTGGCAGGGTGCACAGTATAAGAATTAAGATCAACCATAAAAATGCTGGTATATAATATCGCAAAGCCCTCATATCAATATAAAACTCAGTTGTTGGCAGATGTCTCTAAAAACAAAACTGATGTGCAAATATGCTGCCATACCAGTTAAAAGGTCTTCCCTTTTGCAGTACACCCCGCATATTGGCACATCAGCATATTAAAATTCATTACTAATTATTCTGCTACCAGTTTAGCGTACGCAGCTGCGTCCAGCAGGGCTTCCACATCAGCCGGGTTCTTAACGGTCATTTTCATCATCCAGCCATCGCCGTAAGGATCCGTGTTCACCAGCTCAGGTTCGCCTTCCAGCTCTTCGTTCAATTCGTTGATCGTACCGGCTACAGGCATGAACAGGTCAGATACGGTCTTCACAGCTTCTACAGTACCAAATGCATCGTCTGCCTCCAGCGTCTTACCTACGGTCGGGATATCAATAAACACGATATCGCCTAATTCGCGTTGGGCAAATTCCGTGATACCAACAGTAGCAATATTGCCTTCTAACAGTATCCACTCATGGTCCTTAGTGTAGCGCAGATTTGTTGGAAAATTCATAGTTAGTTTGATTTTGGCGGTAAATGTAAGGAAATTACAAAATTCTCCAATGGCCCCGCTTTGGGGGAATATTATCAAAAGATTAAAACACGCCCCATTTTCTGATCAGCTTCATCTTCATCGGCACATCCTGCAAGGGCCGGTCATTCCCATCAGTTTTAACAGCCGCTATCTTGTCTATTACATCCAGCCCCTTTATCACCTGGCCAAACACTGTATAGCTTTGATCCAGCTGTGGCGTACCGCCGATGGTCTTATAGATCTCGCGTTGGTCCACCGGTATCTTGCGGCCGCCCAGGCGGGTTTGCTCCAGTTTATCCAGCTCCGCATCCGTCCATACTTTGCCCTGCACAATATAGAACTGGCACCCGGAAGAGGCCCTTGCCGGATTATCATCCCGCGCTGCGGCCAGTACGCCCTTACGATGATAAAGGTCCAGCTGGAACTCCGCAGGTACGGTATACCCATTCTCACCATTGCCCAGCATAGCGCCCGGCTGTGCGTGCTTCGATTCCGGGTCTCCGCCCTGTATCATGAATTTATTGATCACCCTGTGAAACAGCAGGCTGTCATAGAAATGCTGTTTTACCAGCTTCACAAAATTCTTCCGGTGCAGTGGCGTCTGATCATACAGCAAAATGATCATAGTACCGTAAGGCGTGCTCACCTTCACTTTCCGGTGTTTGGCCATGGCCCCGGTAACGGTGGATAGTAGTAATAACAGGAATAATAGTCTTTTCATAGTGTCGTGATCTTTATGCTAAAATAACTCCTTCCTCATCAGCCAGTCCGTGTCATCCTGGCTCCCCACCTTAAACGTATGCTCGCTGAAATGTGTAAACCCTTCCTGCTGGTAAAACCGCAAGGCCCGGGTATTATGCTCCCATACGCCCAGCCATATACTCTTTATCCCATGCTCCCGGGCCACCGCATACGCCTGCTGTATCAGCGCCTTGCCCAATTTATGCCCCTGAAAGGCCTGCAGCACATATATCTTTTCCAGTTCCATCACCGGCGTAGGCAGTACCGTATGTACCGCATCATCCGGCTGTTTATTTAAATTTAACTTAATAAAACCCGCCGCAACGGCTTGATGGTAGATGATGTAATATAGCGCGCCGGGCTGCTGTAACTCGCTTAGCAGCACCGCAGGGCTTTTCTTTTCTTGCAGGAAAATAGCCAGGTCTTCCGGGCGGTAATTATGCGCAAAAGTTTCCGTATAGGTCTGTTGCTCCAGTAATACCAGCGTATCCAGCATGCCTGGTTCCACAGGGCGAATATCGATAGCGGTCATGGCAAGAGGTATTTATTCTTCCTCCAGATCAAAATACGCAATGATATGCTCCTGCAGAAATCTTTCCTGCTCTCCCAGTTCCATCTTAGGAACCGGCTGCGCTTCTTTAAAATGCGGCCATCCGTCCTTATCATAGCCATCCAGCTCATAGTAGCCGCTCTGGCTCAGCAGGGTACAGGTAGCTATGTGCATCAGGTCCTGTTTCTGTTCCTTTGTATATTTCTTTTTCAGGGGCCCCAGCTCCTGTACGCCTATCAGGAAAAGGATCGCCTCCATATTGGGCTTTTTACCAAAACGCTCTGTCAGCATCGTAATAACGCGGTTCCATCGCTGCTCAAAATCGCTCATAAAAGGTATATATCTGGTTGTTAGGTAATTACTTGTCAGGCGCAAAGGTACGTTATAAAAAAAGATGATATAAATATGCCGGGGCTTTATTAACTTGGAGCCGCCTGTTTAAACTTATTACGCATTAAATTTACAAAAATGCGTATTATGCAGGTAATGCCATATAGCGTACCGGAATAGCCGCCTGAAAAACCTATGATTAGCCCAGAATAGCCACTACTCTAGGTTTAACAGCATTTTAACGGGCCTGTACGGCCGCTGGGACAACGTTTTGTGCAGAGAATGATTATTTTAGCAATCCTGAAAAATAAATATATTTTATAGCATGGAGAATACATCGCAAGATATCCGTCAATTGAACGAAAAGATCCATCAGGCCAGCGCCTTCGTAGACCTGTTGAATATCGAACTGGGAAAAGTGATCGTAGGCCAGCGTTACATGGTAGAACGCCTGCTCATCGGCCTGCTGGCCCAGGGGCACGTACTGCTCGAAGGGGTGCCCGGCCTTGCTAAAACCTTGTCTATTAAATCCCTGTCCTCCGCCATCAATGCAAAGTTCAGCCGTATCCAGTTTACGCCTGACCTGCTCCCCGCGGATGTGGTAGGTACCATGATATATAATCAGCAAAAGAACGAATTCGTAGTGCGCAGGGGCCCCATCTTTGCCAACTTTATCCTGGCGGATGAGATCAACCGCGCCCCGGCCAAAGTACAGAGCGCCTTGCTGGAAGCCATGCAGGAAAAACAGGTAACCATCGGCGATACCACCTTTAAGCTGGAAGAGCCCTTCCTGGTACTGGCCACCCAGAACCCAATAGAGCAGGAAGGTACCTACACCCTGCCGGAAGCCCAGGTAGACCGTTTCATGCTCAAAGTAGTGATCGGCTATCCCACCAAGGAAGAAGAAAGACACATCATACGGCAGAACCTGAACCCGGACGGCATGACTGCCATCAACCCGGTGATCAACCCGGCAGATATCGTAGAAGCCCGCAAACTCGTGCGCCAGGTATATATGGATGAAAAGATCGAACGCTATATCCTCGATATCGTATTCGCTACCCGTCATCCGGAAGATTATAAGCTGCAGAAACTTAAACCGCTCATCTCTTACGGCGGCTCTCCCCGCGCCAGCATCAGCCTGGCCTGGGCAGCCAAGTCCTATGCTTTCATGAAACGCAGGGGCTACGTAATACCAGAAGATGTGCGCAGTATATGCTTCGACGTAATGCGTCACCGCGTAGGCCTTACCTACGAGGCAGAAGCAGAGAACGTTACCAGCGAGAACATCCTGAGCGAGATCCTGAATGCCGTAGAAGTGCCATGATCAACGTCTGAAACAGACTTACATCAGGTGCAGAAATAACATGATCAAGGTCCGCAACAGACCCGCTCCAGGTTTTAATTTTTAACTTTTAACTTTTTACTGCTCCCGTGGATACTGCTGAAATACTCAAAAAGGTAAGACGCATAGAGATAAAGACCAAAGGGCTCTCCAACCACATCTTCTCCGGAGAGTACCACAGCGCCTTTAAAGGCAGGGGTATGTCTTTCAGCGAAGTAAGGGAATACCAGTTCGGCGATGATGTACGCTCCATCGACTGGAACGTGACCGCGCGTCTTAACCATCCCTTTGTAAAGATCTTTGAAGAGGAAAGGGAGCTCACCGTTATGCTGCTGGTGGATGTAAGCGAAAGCTCCGTATTTGGCACCGTACATCAGAACAAACGTAACCTTATCACGGAGCTATGCGCCGTAATAGCCTTTTCCGCCATCAATAATAATGATAAGGTAGGGGTGATCTTCTTCAGCGATGGGGTAGAAAAATATATCCCTCCCAAAAAAGGGAAATCACATATCCTGTTCATTATCCGGGAACTGCTGTCCTTTAAGCCTAAAAAGAAGGGCACCAATATCCGGGAAACCCTCCGCTTCTTTAACAATGCCGCTAAAAAGCGGAGTATCGTATTCCTGTTAAGCGATTTCCTGGCCGGTGACTACAAGGATGCCCTCACCATCGCTTCCCGGAAGCATGATATGGTGGGCGTTCATGTATACGACCAGCGTGATAAAGAACTGCCGCCCGTAGGCCTCATCCAGATGGCAGATGCGGAATCTGGCGCCCGCCAATGGGTAGATTCGGCCGATAAACGCGTACAGCAGTTCTATACCCAGCAGTTCCTGCAACATGTGCAGTACTGCCGCAACGCTTTCCTGAAAAGCGGCGCGGAGCTGGTAAGCGTACGTACCGACGAGGATTATGTGAAAGCATTGCAAACATTTTTCCTGAACAGGGCATAAGTTTTTAAAGCGGAGCAAAAACCATCATGCGAAGAACAACTGTTAAACTGATTATTTTATGTGTGTTGCTGGGGTATGTGCTGTGTCCTTTCCGCTTGCTGGCCCAAAGCCCATTTGAGGTAAAGGCCCGCACAGATACCGACAGGATACGGATAGGAGAGCAGCTTAAGCTGGAACTGACCGCAGATCTGGACCTCAACAGCATGCCGGGCGCCTCCCTCAAGGTGGTATTCCCTAATCTGCCGGATTCTTTTGCCCATTGGGAAGTAGTGGACCGGACCGGATTGGATACCCTGGGCCAGACCAACGGCGAAAAACACTTTAAGCAAACGCTTACCCTCACCAGCTTCGACTCCGGTCACTGGGAAATACCGCCGCTTAAGTTTGAAGTATATTCCACTAGGACCGATGGCTCTTACGACTCCATGTTCACCCAGCCTATCGGCATAGATGTGGGCACGGTTACCGTAGATACCACCAAAGCATTTAAACCTATCAAAAGCGTAAGGACCGTTGATTGGGCCTGGCTGGATTACTGGCCCTATATGGCCGCCGGCGCCGGCCTGGTGATCGTGTTATTTGCACTGTGGTGGTTCCTGCTCCGCAAACGCAAAAAGAAGGAGCCCGCGCCGGAACCTGTATCGCTGGAGCCGGTATACGATCGTACCATCCGCCTGCTCAAAGAGCTGGATACAGAAAAAGTTTGGCAGCAGGGTAATGTAAAGGAATACTACAGCCGCCTGACAGACATTCTGCGTACCTATTTCGAGGAACAGTTTGGCATAGCCGCCCTGGAACAAACCACGGCAGAGCTGCTGCAGAATATAAAACCGGTCACTATCCTGAACCAGCAGCGCGATAAGCTGCGTTCCCTGCTCTCCCTGGCAGATTTGGCCAAGTTTGCCAAACTGCAGCCATCGCCAGAGGAACATGTTGACAGCATGCACAAAGCGATGGAGATCGTGGAATGGACCAAACCAGCCGCCAGGCCGGCAGAAGGACAAGGCTTGCCGGCGCCCGCGAATGGAAGCGGTAATCATACAAAGCAATAATGAACGCCGCCGGTGGCAGGGCCCTTACGCTCATCCCACGGCCTCGCAGGTGCTTCAACGGTAAGTATCGTTAATAGCCGCAGGCATTCGTAATTAGTAAATAGTAATTCGTAATTGAATGGATTTGTCGATCTGGAAAAATATAACATTCGCCTATCCCTGGTGCTTCTGGTTACTGTTACTGATACCGGTGATGATCTACTGGTACTTTAAACAGGGCCGCAAACAGCAGGGCGCATTGCAAGTCTCTTCCATACAGGGGCTCAAAGGGTTGCCCGTATCCTGGAAGGCCCGCCTGCGGCCTATACTACTGGTGCTGCGCATCCTGGCTTATGCCGCCCTGGTAACAGCGCTGGCCCGCCCGCAGACCAGCAATACCTCTGAAAATATTGACAGCGAAGGCATAGATATCGTATTAAGTATAGACATCTCCGGCAGTATGCTGGCAGAAGACCTGCAGCCCAACCGCCTGGAGGCCGCCAAGACCGTAGCCGTAGATTTCGTGGCCAAACGTATCAGCGACCGTATCGGCCTGGTGATCTTCTCCGGTGAAAGCTTTACCCAATGTCCCATCACCACGGATCACGCCGTGCTCGATAACCAGATCATGCAGGTAAAAAGCGGCATGCTGCAGGATGGTACCGCCATCGGTATGGGCCTGGCCACCGCCGTAGACCGTTTACGCAGCAGCAAGGCCAAAAGTAAGGTCATCATCCTGCTCACAGATGGCGTGAACAACACCGGTCTGATAGATCCGCTCACCGCGCTGGAAATAGCCAAAGCATTCAAGATAAGGGTCTACACCATCGGCATCGGCACCATTGGTAAGGCGCCTTTCCCCATGACCATGCCGGATGGCAGCATACAGATGCAGATGCAGGACGTGCAGATCGATGAGCCGCTGATGAAAAAGATCTCCGCAGAAACCGGCGGCAAATACTTCCGGGCCACCAACACGGCCGGCCTCAAAAATGTCTACGGCGAAATAGACAAACTCGAAAAGACCAAGGTAGAGATCACCTCCTACAAGCGTTACGCAGAACATTTCTTCCCCCTGGCTATGCTGGCCCTGGCCTGCATCCTGCTGGAAGCCGTACTGCGCTACACCGCTTTCCGGAGCCTGCCTTAAACATACCAGTGATTAGTTTTTAGTGGCTAGTGAAGAATGCGGGCAACCGCATCCGGCGCTAGCCACTGATCCAACCCTCCTACATCCCCGCCCGGCCCGGTACCCTCATCCCCCCGGCAAACTCGTCCCGGTTTATTGTATCTTTGCGTCCTCAATAACAAATAGTCACTATTGAAAGGAACCGTATACAAATCTACCGGCAGCTGGTACCTGGTAAAAACGCCAGATGGGGGACAATACCAATCCCGCATAAAAGGTATTTTTAAGCTGGATGAAGATATCACCTCCACCAATCCTATCGCCGTAGGCGATATGGTAGAGATCGTGCCGGAAGAGGCGGAAGGAAGCACCGCAATGATCACACAGATCGGGGAGCGGCGCAACTATATCGTCCGCAGTTCCCCCCACAAACGGGTGCATAAGCATATTGTAGCCGCCAACCTAGACCAGGCCATGCTGATCTGCACCATTAAGGAGCCGCGCACCTCCCTGGGCTTTATAGACCGTTTCCTGGTCACCGCAGCGGCCTATCACATCCCGGCCATCCTGGTATTCAATAAAAAAGATGTATTAAAAGAAAAAGACCTCCTCCGTTTCCGCGAGGTAGAGGAGCTCTACACCCGCATCGGCTACCAGGTATTACTGGTCTCTGCCGCTAAGGAGGAAGGGATCACCACCATACAGGACCTCCTGCATAATAAGGTTACCCTGATGTCCGGCCATTCCGGCGTGGGCAAATCTTCCCTGATCAACCGCTTGCTGCCCAGCCTGCAGCTGCGTACCAAAGAGGTAAGTGGCTGGAGCGGTAAAGGCATGCATACCACCACTTTTGCAGAAATGTTCGATCTGCCGGATGGGGGCCAATTAATAGATACTCCGGGTATCAGGGAATTAGGCATAATAGACATTCCCAAAACAGAGCTCTCACATTATTTCCTGGAAATGCAGGCCTATATCACAGAATGCCAGTTCAATAACTGTCTGCATGTAAATGAGCCCGGCTGCGCCGTAAAGGAGGCCGTAGAGGAAGGGGAGATCCACATAGAGCGTTATGTCAGCTATGTAGCCATCCTGGAATCGATGGAAGACGAAAAATATTAATCCCTTTTCTTAGGTTTATTCAGCTCGTCCAGCACTTTCTCAGCACCCCAGTTCTTGCGGGGAGAAGGGCAACCGGTCTTTTGTGTGCGGCACGCGCTGAAAACAAGGATACAGGCGGCTATCAGCACCAGAGTAATAAAGTTACGCATAGGAATAGCAGGGCAATGAACGGACGCAATATTGAAATGAACTAAAGGATCGGCCAAATGAACTGCTAGAACACCCGGCTATCCATCTGACGAACGGCCTTACGATTATCACTTCTATTGCCCTTACTGTAGAAATTATTACCAGGGCAGCCGTATTGGGTAGCACAACTGGAGATCATGGCCATAAGCCATAAAAGGAGTAGTAGTTTTTTCATAGGGAGGATAATTTGCTGCAATATAACAATTTATTCTCATTTGAACCAGCCGGCGTACATGAGGTAATTGTTAGCAATGCGGTTAATTTCCCCGCTGATCAGCTCCATACTGATGTCTTTTACCTTTTTGGCGGGTACCCCGGCATAAATGGTCCCCGGCTCCACTTTGGTGCCTTCCAGCACTACCGCCCCGGCGGCAATAATGCTGTTGCTGCCTATATGGGCATTATCCATCACAATAGCCCCCATGCCTATCAGCACATTATCATCCACCGTACAGCCATGCACAATGGCATTATGGCCAATGGATACATTATCGCCAATGATGGTCTTGGTCTTCTCATAGGTACAATGGATCACCGCCCCATCCTGCACGTTCACTTTATTACCCATACGGATGCTGTTCACATCGCCCCGCACTACCGCGTTGAACCACACGCTGCAGCCGTCCCCCATGATCACATCTCCAACAATAGTAGCATTGGGCGCAATAAAACAGTCTTGTCCAAGTTCCGGGTGTACGCCTTTAACGGGTAAAATAACGGGCATGTTAAAATAGATTTTAGTTATTAGCTTTTAGCCGTTGATAGTATAGCAGCATACCACCAACCCTGCTAAATGCTGCGGGGCAAAGTTAACAATTACTACCTTCGCATGCATATGAACAACCGGCAGCTTTTTTTACGTCATGTAGCGCAAACTTCTGATGCACCTTTAGCCCTGGAAATAACCAAAGCCCAGGGTATGTATATGTGGGATGCAGATGGCAAACGGATGATGGACCTCATCGCAGGCATCAGCGTATGCAACATCGGCCATTGCCATCCAAAAGTAGTAAAGGCCATACAGGAACAGGCGCAGTCATACATGCACCTGCTGGTATATGGAGAGCTGGTACAATCGCCGCAGGTCGCTTTTGCCAGCCTGCTCACCCAACACCTGCCCGCCACTTTGAATAGCGTATACTTTACCAATTCTGGCGCAGAAGCCGTAGAGGGCGCCATGAAACTGGCTAAACGTTATACCGGCAGAACGGGCATCATCGCGTTCAAAAACGACTATCACGGCTCTACCCAGGGCGCGCTCAGCCTCATAGGGCAGGAGGAGTGGCGCAACGCTTACCGCCCCTTGCTCCCGGATATCCAGCACCTCGACTATAACGACTTCTCCTCGCTGGACTATATCACCACCCATACTGCCTGCGTAATAGCAGAAACCGTACAGGGAGAGGCCGGCGTGCGCGTACCACAACAAGCCTGGCTCCAGGCCCTGCGCGGGAAATGTACCCAAACCGGTACACTCCTCGTCCTGGACGAGATCCAATGTGGCCTGGGACGTAACGGCACCCTCTGGGCCTTTGAGCAGTTCGGCATAGTACCGGACATCCTCCTGTTAGGCAAAGCCCTGGGCGGCGGTATGCCCTTAGGCGCCTTTATCGCCGACAAGGAGATCATGTGGTGCCTCACCAACAACCCCGTACTGGGTCATATCACCACCTTTGGCGGCCATCCCGTAAGCTGCGCAGCCGGTCTGGCCGGTATGCAGGCCTTGTTAGACGAACAACTGATCCCCGCCGTAAAGGCAAAGGAGCAGCTCTTCCGCAATTGCCTGCAGCACCCCGCCATCAAAGAGATCCGTTCCCTGGGCCTCATGATGGCCGTAGAGCTGGAAAGCTTCCCCGTAAACAAACAGGTAATAGACTACTGCATCAGCAGGGGCCTCCTCACAGACTGGTTCCTCTTCTCCGCAGAAAGCCTGCGTATAGCCCCGCCATTGATCATCACGGAAAAAGAGATCAAAGAGGCCTGCGGGTTGATAATAGAGGCGTTGAATAAAGTAAAGAGATAAAGTAAAGAGATAAGGTAAAGAGATAAGGTAAAGAGATGAAGTAAAAGGATACTGCTCTCGTCACGCTCCCAATACCCAGCCTCCCCCTCCCGCCTGACGTGCATACCGCGTTGCCGGCAGGTTTCTCGGTGGGGCCTTGGCCGGCGCGGCTCCTGCAGCCACTTGCCAAACGAACCACCCGCGGCGGGCGCAGCCCCACAGAGAAACACTGCCGGCATAGCCTATCCCTTCACCTCCTCGCGCGGCTTTTCGCACGCCCTCATCTTCCCTCCGCCCATCCGCTTCAATCCCTCATCTCCCCCTCCGGCCTGGCATAGCATATCCCTTCCCCTCCGCCCGCCTCCAATCCCCCACATTTTATTTTGATTCCTCAAATCTTTCCGTAACTTTGAATCTCAAAGTGCTTTTCATATGAACGAACAGCAGCATCTTGAAACGCTGAGCGACATCAAACGTATCATGGAACGAAGCAGCCGCTTCATCTCCCTCAGTGGGCTTAGCGGCGTATGGGCCGGCCTTACCGGCCTCGCCGGCGCCGCAGTGGCCTTTACCCAGATGAGCGACTACTACATCGCCTGGGATACCCGTGGCAGTTACAGCGATGCGGACTACGCCGCGTTACGCTATAACCTCATCACATTGGGCGCTATCGTACTCGCAGTAGCCGTTGCCGGTGGGTATTATTTCACCCGCCGCAGGGCGCGCCGCAACAACGTTCCCATCTGGGATGCTACCTCCCGCAAAGTACTCGTCAACTTCGGTATCCCCCTGGTCGCCGGCGGATGTTTCATACTGGGTCTCATGTTCAACAACTTTGTTACCCTTATAGCGCCTTCCTGCCTGGTGTTCTACGGCCTCGCCCTGGTAAACGCAAGTAAATATACCCTGAGCGATATACGTTATCTGGGCCTGGCAGAAATAGCCCTGGGCATATTAAATATTTTCTTTTTGCGCAGAGGGCTTTACTTTTGGACCCTGGGATTTGGCGTCCTCCATATCGTATATGGCCTCGTAATGTGGTGGAAGTATGAAAGGCCTGCCAAAGAGCAATAACGCATATTTTTTTATGGAAATGGCGATCAGATGAATCCAATAGGTAATCTCAATAAATTATTCGATAGCCGCATCCGCCTAGGTGTCATGAGCATACTCATGGTAAATGGGGAAATAAGCTTCAACGATCTTAAACAGATGCTGGAGCTTACAGATGGCAACCTTGCCTCTCACCTCAACACCCTGGAGGAAAACGGCTATATCAAGGTGCACAAAGGTTTTGTGGGCCGCAAGACCAATACCACCTATTCTATCACCAAGTCCGGCGAAAAAGCCTTCAAAGGCCATCTCACCGCCCTGGAAAATATGATCAAATCAACACGCTGATATTTTTTTGTCTATACACTTTGAAATACAAAGTACTTTAAACTTATGGTAATGGAAAATTATAACGAACATCCTTCTTTTCTGCAACGCCACGCCTACGCTATCAAAGCAGTCATCATAGGCATCCTGGTACTGGTACTGCTCATCCCAACCGCCATGATCATGGGTTTGATCAATGAAAGGCAGCGCATGCAGGACGATGCCACCAATGAAGTGAGCGCCAAATGGGCCAACGCGCAAACAGTGACCGGTCCCATACTGGTAGTGCCTTACCAGCGCGCCAATGCAAAAGGAGAGCTGATCACCCAAACGGCCTTTTTCCTGCCGGATAAGCTCAACGTCAACGGTGCGCTGACTCCGGAAATACGCAAGCGCGGCATCTATGAAGTGGCCCTGTATAACTCCCGCCTGCAGCTCTCCGGCTCCTTCGCCACGCCGGATCCTGCTTTGCTCAACATCCCCGCTGCCAGCGTGTTATGGAAAGAGGCCTATCTGGCCGTTGGCATCAGCGATATGCGCGGCATCGGTAACCAGGTACAGGTAATCTGGAACGGCCAGCCCCACGTTTTTAACCCCGGTACCCCGCCCGGCGATGTGCTCCAGAGCGCCATCGTGGCCAAAATACCCCTGTCAGCGGCGGAAGGTGATACCACCGCCGGCGGCAGCTTCTCTATCAACCTGGAGCTCAAAGGCTCCGGCCAGGTATACTTTACCCCGGTAGGGCAGTATACCCAGGTAGACCTGAACGCTCCCTGGGCCAATCCCAGCTTCGACGGGGCCTTCCTGCCCGGCAAACGCACCATCAGCGATAATGGCTTCAACGCCAACTGGCAGGTGCTCCATACTAACCGCAGCTTCCCCCAAAGCTGGACCACAGAGAATAAATACGATATACATACCGCGGATTTTGGCGTAAAACTCTTCCTCCCCGTGGATGGATACCTTAAATCCACCCGCGCCGTGAAGTACGCTATCCTCATCATCGGCCTTACCTTTCTCCTGTTCTACTTTATAGAGCTGTTATATCATCATTCCGTTCATCCATTACAGTATATATTGATCGGTGTGGCCTTGTGCATTTTCTACACGCTGCTCATAGCTTTGGCAGAGCAGCTTAGTTTTAATGTGGCTTACCTGATCGCAGCAGCCCTTACCCTGGGCCTGGTAACCGCCTATGCAGCCAGCGTATTTAAGAAGCTGGGCACTACCATGGCGGTAGGCGGTACCCTATTTACCCTCTACCTGTTCATTTATGTGATCATTCAATCAGAAGATCAGGCACTGCTGATGGGCAGCCTGGGCTTGTTCATCATCCTGGCTATCGTCATGTACTTTAGCCGTAAGATCAAATGGGATGAGCTGGGCGGCAATGTCAGGCCGGTTCGAAACTGAGGTGCATGAAACAGCATTGGTTTAAAAAACAAGGATGGATCTACATCCCCACCAGCATCCCGGGCAGCCTGCTCACGATCTTTGCCCTGGTGCTGGTGGGCTGGTGCTGCTGGACGATAGACCGCAGCACCAGGTCCCTCCCTGATGCGTTGATCCACTTTTTTGGTTATTTTACTTGTGTCGCTTTCTGGTGGAAGTGGATAGCGGAAAAGACCGCTCAAAAAAACAATGAATCATGATCCCTCCAAAAACAAGTTACCTGCGCCGCCGGCTGCTGAGCTTTAAATACTCATTTGACGGTATCGCAGCTTTTTTATCTTCAGAGCCGCATGCCCGCATCCATGCCGCAGCTACCGTAGTGGTAGTGGCGCTGGGTATCTACTGCCGCTTAAGCCCCACGCAGTGGATAGATATCTGTATTGTAACAGGTATGGTATGGGTAGCGGAAATGTTCAATACGGTCGTGGAGAAGATAATGGACCACCTCTCCCCGGATTACCACCCCCGGGTAAAATGGATCAAGGATGTGGCCTCCGGGGCCGTGCTCATAGCGGCTATAGTGGCCGCTATCACCGGTGCGGTAGTATTTCTGCCCATGTTCGTTAACTAGCATCGTAAACGGGGTCAATAAAATTTAAACCGATAGTAAACCATAATAAAGAAAGTATGCAATTAGCTACCATCGTTGGTAACAGGCGTAATGCCTTAGTGTTGTCCGTGGCATTCAGTCTCTCGTTATTACTCTTCCGTTTCATTCATACGGGTACCTTCCAGCATGTATACCTGCTGTGGAACCTGTTCCTGGCCTGGATACCGTGCCATATCACATTGATCATGCAGCACTATGGCCAGCACCGCTGGAAACTGCAGGTATGGCTCCCCGTTTTCCTGGCCTGGCTGGTATTCCTGCCCAATGCTCCTTATATTATTACAGACCTGTACCATTTACCGGAAGGCGCTGGCCGCGTGCCTATGTGGTTTGATCTGATCCTGATCCTCTCTTTTGCATGGAATGGCCTCCTGTTTGGCTTTATCTCCATCCGCCAGATGCAGCGTATGGTGGTCATCCGCTATCCCAAAGTGCTGGCGCAACCCTTCATCGCCACCATCATGTTGCTTTCTGGCTGGGGCGTGTATATAGGCCGTTACCTCCGCTGGAACACCTGGGACCTGATCGTATCACCGCTGCCCCTCTTGCGGCAAACCGGCGCCATGATCATATTCCCCTGGCAACATACCCATGTATGGGGCTTCACCATCTGTATGGGATTGTTCATGCACATCATTTACACCGCAAAATTTGGAACCAGGCAATAATACCTGACTACCTATTCCCATGAAGAGACCCAAATAAAAAAGGCGATATCAAACTGATATCGCCTTTCCTTTTATGCTAATAGTTGGCTTAAAAATCTACTCCCATACCAAAATACCAGATCGGCTTGCCGCGGAAGAACGCGATGGCCGGCCAGCCGGCGTCTACCCGCAGGAAATAACCTGCTATGGTAGTACGGGCGCCAAAACCATAACCGCCTACAAAGGGACCTAGGAAGCCTTCCTTGATCTTCACCGTTACGCCATCGCCACCCTGGTAATAAGTGTAGTTGGCGTCCTTAAAGTTCAGCTTGCGGGTCCAGGCAGTGCCCAGGTCTATGAACTGCGTTAACTGGAAGTTCCGCAGGAACGCAGAGTTGATCGGTTTGTCTATAAAAGTGGCAAATACCGGTAAACGTAATTCAGAGTTAAACACCATCACGTTGTTACCATTACGGGCATTCTGCTTATAGCCACGCAGCGGTACTGCCAGCGTCTGGTAAGCATAGTTCTGGGTAAGGTCCACCGGTGTATTGGTATTGATCTTCGGGTTCAGCCAGCTGTCTACGCCACCCAGGTAATACAGCAGCTTGCGCGTGCCCCAGGAAAGATCGGCAGAAAAGCGGGTGGCCCATATAAAGTTGCGGTAGATCTTCTCATAGTGGCGTATATCTACGCCGGAGTTAAAGGTGAATTTACCCTTACCGGCTGCCGTGGGGTTAAACACCCCATTCAGATCGCCGGATAGCTGGGCATTCGCTTCACCATAGATCTTATACCGGGTACCCTCCCATATATTGATGGCCGGGTTAATAGTATTGTCGTACACATACTCCAGGCGGCCTAAAGCATAGTTCTCTGTAAAGTCCTGCACTTTCAGGCTGGGCTCATCGCTGCCCAGGATCACCATACGGTCATTACGGAAGCCTACCTGCATACGGATGCTCCGTACCTGGTCAAACGGATAACGTACATCCAGTTGGTACAGGTTGGTCTTCAGTTTTACAGGATAGTCAACTGAGCCGTCGCTCAGTAAAGACTTATCTACTTTCCGATAATAGGTGAACTTATAGTCAAAACGTTTCTTCAGGTAAGCAAAAGAAGCAAAGTATTCCGTACCATCCAGGGAGGAGGGGAAACGGAAACCGCCGCTGAACTTATAATCCTCCATCAGATCACTGATGCCTATGCGGATCAGGCCGTTCACCGGGTCCGTCAGGCGGATGGGCTCTACCGGCTGACCGGTAAAGGGCTGATATTTGTTCACCAGCACAGAGTTATCGATCTGGGCTATCAGGTAGTCAGAAGAGAACTTAAGCTTATAAGGCAGCAGCCGTGCTTTCTTAAGTACGGCGTCGGCCTGTGGTAACAGCTGTACCGGCGGAATGCCTTCTTTCACCGCGCCCACAGCAGTATCTGCCGGGTCATTGCCAAACTCGCTCTGGAAAAAGTCCGGTTTCTTGGCCGTATCTTTTACCTGCTGGTGATAGGTGGGCAGTCCCAGCCGAAGGCTGTCCAGATGCATCTGGTACTGGCGGAAGCTGGTAGGCCTTGCATTTACATTACGCCTGCGCAGCGCAACCGTATCTACCTTCAGCTTATAAAGGCGTTTATAGTCGTTTACAGCAATTACTTCAGATACCGTACCCTGATCGCCTGCTATGCGCGATTCCTTGATGCCATACTGGTAGTTGGTCACCGGGAACACATAGGAAGAGTCATTGGTGATGGTAATAGCGGCCACAGAGTCCGGCGCGCTGGCGCCATATTCTGCCAGGGTAGAGTCCAGCTCCGTTTTGTCAGGGTTATGCAGTATCTCAGCGCCTACAAAGAACAGGCTGTCCACACCCGCCCGCTCTGTCTTAAAGAAGCCGGCATAGCGGTTACGTATACCGTTCTCGTCGGTCACAAAAGTAAAGTGGGTGGTATTGTACTGCATGGGCAAACGGGCGTCGCCATACTTCAGGTCTGTCAGTTTGGAGATCTGTTTTTCAGAGGTCTTGTTCCAGTTATCGATCAGGAACACATTATAATGACCGCTGGGCAGCACCGTATCCGCAGTGCGGGCAGTAGGGCTGGGCCGGTTGCTGGAGTAGATGATACCGCTTTTACCCGGGAAGGCTACAAAAGACGGGTCCAGATCGTCCCACACATCATTCGTGATCTGCTCTACCTTAAAATTACTGATACTGTAAGTAAAGATATCCGTATGTCCGTTTTTGATAGCAGATAGCAACAGCTGGTTATCAAACTCAAAGAAATATTTCATATCCACCACCCGGTCAAACTGGTTCAGATCCTGGCGGATGGTGGTCTTGGTCAGCAGATCATACACCATCAGCTTGGTCTTGCCTTCATGCTCATAGATGATGGCCAGACGGTTGCCTTTCTGGTTCCAGGCCAGCAACGGATAGTTGGGGTCCAGCTGGTTGGCCAGCTGTTTTACGCCGCTGCGCAGCAGTATCTTGGGTTTCATGTCACCCAGCTGTATCTGCACGCGGTACAGGCCTTTCTTGTATTCCACCACCGCATAGGTATTGTTACGCGGGTTAGCCTGGAAACGGAAAAAGTCTGACTTCTTCGTTTCACGGGCTACAACAGTCCGGCCGCGGGTCACCTGGCGGCGGCGGCGGTTATCCTGTTGGTATCTCTTGATGTTATACGTCATGAAATCTTGCAGGGCCTTTTTAGGCGTCTGGTTCAGCACCTGCTCAAACCCTTTCTTAAGCCCCCGGTTAATACGGGTGATATATTGCAGATAAGGAACCGCATCTTTACCATACTTACTTTCCACATAATACCAGAAAGCATGGCCGGCCAGTGTAGGATGATCATAGGCCAGCGAGTTGAATTTGGTATACTTTCCGGATAATATGATCGATTTCAGCTGCTCGTCCTCTTCCGCATTCCAGTTCTCTGCGGCATAAGCAATAAAACCGTCCGTAAACCACTTGGGAAAATCTATCAATACAGAGTTACCGGCAAATTCACCTATATCCTCGCCAAATAACTGGGTCTCCAGCATCACCCGGGCTATACCCTGCCGTATCAGGGTGCGCAGGTGGTCATGGTCGCCGTCAAAGTACACAAGCATCTTATTCCCCACCAGTTTCGTTACACCCCCCGTATTTTGCCAGTCTACCCCTATCCCGATGTTGGATTGCTTCATCTCGCCAAAGCTGTTATAAACCACAATATTCAGGCGCTGGCGAAACTGAAACTCCATGAACTGCTCCAGGGAGGGCAGTTCCTTTTCCGCTACCTGGGCAACATATTTGCCCAATTCCAACCCGTTCTGGGCGAAATAGGTATTGAAATGCCGGGTTTGATAATACCGCCACTTGAAATTCTTATGTTGAACACGGTTTTGTCCGAATTCAACCGCATTGGTTTGGGCCTGGGATAAAAACGTGGCTAGTAAGAGGGTACCGGTAAAGAATAACCTGGTAGTAAATCGATTCATACGGAAAGTATTGATAATATTGTGATCTGAATTAAAATTAGCAAAAATCGGGTAACAATGATGGAAATCCAATATTTCGCCTTTAATCCATTCCAGGAAAACACGTATCTGCTTATAAACGAAAAAAAGGATTGCATAATTATAGACCCGGGCTGTTATTTTCAGGAAGAAAGAACAGAATTACTGCAGTATATCGAAAAAGAGGGCCTGAATGTTACCCGCTTATTGAATACGCATTGTCACCTGGATCATATTTTTGGCAATCGCCTGGTCGCTAAAACCTATAACGTAGGCCTGGAAATACACCGCCTGGAGCAAGTGGTGCTGGACCGTTCCCCCCAGGCAGGCGCTATGTATAACGTACCTTTTGAGCCCTCCCCGGAACCCGTGCGTTACATGGAAGAAGGAGAAAAGATCCTTTTTGGGGAGGAGGAGCTGGTAGTGCTGTTTACCCCAGGTCACTCCCCGGGCAGCGTTTCCTTCTATTGCGCGGCACAGCAATTCGTAATAGCCGGCGATGTGCTGTTTTACCAGAGCATAGGCCGTACAGACCTCCCGGGCGGTAATCATCAAACCCTCCTCAACAGCATCCGCCAGCAACTCTTTACCCTCCCGGATGATGTAAAGGTCTATTCCGGCCACGGACAACCCACCACCATTGGTTTTGAAAAGCAGCATAACCCATTCCTGCAGGAATAGGCAACAGTAATAATAACAAAACGGTAATAGCAGTTAAGCGGTAATAGTAGCTAAACAGTAATATTAGTTATAAGTACGGGTTCCTCAACGGCGTGGTTGCCTGCCCTGCATGACTATTCCCTGCACGAATATTTTCGTGAACAGGCCTCCTGATGGCAATTTGTTAATGGATTACTTGATGAACTTGCCTACTACCGGCAGGCGCCGGAACTCCTTTTTCTCCATTTTAAGGATAAACCAGCCATAAGCGGCAAATAGCAGCGTCGCCACCAGCAGGTTCGATGCCTTCAGTGCATACACATCCCCCGGAGAAAGCAGGTGGGTGTTCAATAAGTGGAATATATACCAGGTGGCTACCGCCAGGCTTATATAGGTAATGATCCTGGGCAGGTGATAAGGCACCGGGTAATGCTTTTGCCCCCACACATAACAAATGGCCATTTGGATGAAATAGCATACCATGGTCGCCAGCGCCGCGCCATAATAGCCCATTACCGGTATCCACCACCAGTTCAGCAAAAAGGCCAGCACCGCCGTAATAATGGTGATCACCGCGCCCGTACGGGTACGGTCCGTCAGTTTGAACCAGATCGTAAGGTTATAATAGATGCCCAGGAACATATTCGCCAGCAACAGTACCGGCACTATGCGCATACCCTGGTAATAGAACGGTTTCCGCAGAAAGATCTTCCATACGTTCAGGTACAGGCTCACAAACAGGAACATAAAACACAACAGCACCACAAACAGCTTCATAATGCGGGCATAGGTCCGCTGCGGGTTCTCGCCCTCCGCCTGTTTAAAGAAATAAGGCTCCGCCCCTAACCGGAAAGCCTGTATGAACATGGTAATAAGGATAGCCAGTTTATAATTGGCGCTGTATAACCCGATGATCACCTTTTTGCCCTCCATATCGCTGCCCGGCAGGAACCGCGGCAGGAACCAGGCCCGGTCAAAGGTCTCGTTTACCATACCTGCCATCCCTACAATGATCAGCGGCAGGGCATACTGGACCATCTGTTTCCATAACCCGGCGTTAAATTTCCATTCAATACGCAGTATCTGCGGCAGGAACAGGAGCAGGGTAGCGCCGCTGCCGATAACATTGCTCAGGTATACATAACCCAGCGCGCCGCTATTATCGGCCTGCAGTGCCGTGCTTACCTGTATATCAGGTACCCAGTGATGACCGGCTGCATACAGTTTAGGGCACACATACAGGAAAAATACATTCAGCCCTACATTAATGGCAATACCGGCTATACGGATGGCGGCATACCGCATGGGCCGGCCTTCCAGCCTTAGCTGCGCGAATGGGATGGCCGTCAAGGCGTCAAACGCCATGATCATCACTATATACGTGTAAAAGGAGGGATGGTCGCTGATGCCCGCCAGCTCGCCGGCATACGAATGGATCACCGGCCCCCGTAAGAACAATAACAGGATAGAAATGCTGATCGTGCTGACCAGCAGCGAAATGGTCGCGCTGCTGAGGATATGCTGCTGGTTCTCTTTTTTGGCAAACCGGAAAAACGCCGTTTCCATGCCATAAGTGAGCACAATATTTAAAAAAGGAATGTAGGCATACACGTTGTTCATTTCCCCAATAGCGGCAGGCGCCAGTATCCCCAGGTAAAAAGGCGTCAGGAAATAGCTGAGCAACTTGCTAGCTATATTACTCAATCCATAATAAATCGTCTGTCCTGCCAGTGCTTTTATGCTCAATGCCCTGAATTTTGATCAAAATTAAACGATAAATCCCTGCTTGTCACAACTTTCGCATGAACGGCCATATATCTGCCCCCACATCCCCAAATTCATCCCCAGCTCACCTCCCCACACATCTCCGCTGCATTCCCATTAGCACATCCGCACATTAGCACATCCGCACATTCACTCCATTCCTCCCCGCCGCTGCTGCTTCTTCTCAGATAACCGCTTCTTAAACTGGATCCGCTTCTCCTTCGCCGCCTTCGATGGCTTCGTCGCTACCCGCTTTTTAGGCTTGATAAGCGCTTTATGCACCATCTCCAGCATCTTCTTCACCACTATCCGTTTATTACCCAGCTGCGTGCGGGCCTCCTGCGAGCGTACCTGCAGCAGCCCTTCCGCCGTAATACGGTTCGCCAGTTTTTGCTGCAAAAGCGCTTTCTGCTCCGGCGTTAACAGCGCGGAGCCCTCAATATCAAAATACCCTTCCACCATGGTCTCCACCTTGTTTACATTCTGTCCGCCTTTACCGCCACTACGGGCCGTGCGGAAGCTTATTTCCGCTGAAATATCCGGTTGCATCTGTGCAATTTATTAACTTCCGCACAAAAAGTGCTAAAATATGCGGGCAGTTATACAAAGGGTAACACAGGCATCAGTAACGGTAGATGGAAATATCACCGGCCAGATAGGCGCCGGACTGCTGGTATTGGTGGGGATAGAGGATGCAGATACCCAGGAAGATCTCAGCTGGCTCAGTAACAAGATCGTGAACCTGCGCATTTTTAATGATGATGCGGGCGTCATGAACCTCTCCCTCCGGGAAACCGGCGGCGATATCCTGCTCGTTAGCCAGTTTACCCTGCACGCCGCTACAAAAAAAGGCAACCGCCCTTCGTATATACGTGCCAGCAAACCGGATATCGCTATCCCTATGTATGAGAAAATGATCGCCCGGCTGGGTACTGATCTGGGAAAACCGGTGCAGACCGGCATTTTTGGGGCGGATATGAAGGTCGCATTGCTGAATGATGGCCCGGTCACCATCTGGATAGATACGCAGGACAAGGAATAGCGCCCGCCTGCGTACCCCAATAAACTTACGGACAGGTCGTCTTTAAAAACGGTATCGTATCAAACTTTATAAGTGCAGGATCCTGGTCAAACACAGGCACGCCCTCTTTATCAAAACTACCCGGCAGCCCCGCATACACCTGCTCCCCATCCATCTTAAACACAGCCGGTACCGTACTGGTAGTGCCTTCGCTCATAAATTGATACTGCAACGCCAGTATGTTATTACGCAAAGTGCCTTTGATCTCTCCCTTATTGGAGTCTTTTTCATAATGATGATATTCCAGCTTACCGCTTACGCTGTCACTGTTAATGGTAAGCAGTTGCAGATAGGCCGTATCCCTGCCCACGATCTGGGTAAAACATTGCGGGCCGGATTGGATCTGCTGACTGGCTGTTACGGTATCCGCCGTTGCCGTGCTGTCTGTAGTACCGCCGGTATTGCCAGCCGGTTGCTGACAGCTCACCGCCGCCAGTGCAGCGGCAGCCAGTAAAAGAAAAGGTGCTTTCATGTAGTTGTAATAGGTTGAGTTCCGGGCGAATATAACAACTAATCCTTTATCTTAGCCCTGCAAAAAGCCATCGTTATGACCATTCAGGAAGCGCAGCAAAAAATAGATCAATGGATCAACACCACGGGCGTACGCTATTTCAGTGAGCTCACCAATATGGCCATCCTTACAGAAGAGGTGGGCGAAGTGGCCCGCATCATGGCCCGCCAGTACGGTGACCAGTCAGCCAAAGAATCCGATAAAAAGAAAGACCTGGCAGATGAGCTGGCCGATGTAATGTGGGTCCTGCTCTGCATCGCCAACCAAACCGGCATAGACATGACAGTGGCCCTGGAAAAGAACTTCGAGAAAAAGAACATCCGCGATGCTGACCGCCACCAGCAGAACGAAAAACTCAGATAACGCCGGTGTGGCAATTACGCGCGATCTGTAGCAACCGCGCCCATCTCCCAGTCCTCAGATAAGCGCCCTCCATAAGACGGCATTTCATCGCTGCCAGCATTTGGACCATCATTTGTGATCTGTAACTAAAGCATTGAGCCCATGCGATTAACAACCAAAATAAAGACCTACTGGCAGATCCTGAAGCAAACAGTCAGCGATTTTATCGATGATAAGGTGCTGAAACTGAGCGCTTCCCTGGCTTATTATACCATCTTCTCCGTAGCCCCCATGCTCATCGTGATCATTTTTTTCTGCGACCTGTTCCTGGGCCGGGAAGCCATCGAAGGCACCCTGTACTCCCAGATCAAGGGACTGGTAGGCAGTGAGGCCGCCATCCAGGTACAGCAAATGATCCGCAACGCTACCCTCTCGCAGGATATGAGCTGGGCCACCATTGTAGGCTTTATCACCCTGATATTAGGTGCTACCGGCGTATTCGCAGAGATCCAGGACTCCATAAATACCATCTGGCGCCTGAAATCCAAACCCAGAAAAGGAAAAGGCTTCCTGCGCATGCTCATGAACCGGCTGCAATCCTTTTCCCTGGTAGTCAGCATGGGCTTTATCCTGCTGGTATCCCTGGTGGTGAACGGTATCATAGAGCTTTTTAACCAGCGTCTGGCCCAGCTCTTCCCGGGAGTAGCCGTATTCGTCATTTACCTGGTCAACCTGTTGATCACCTTCCTCGTCATCACCACCCTCTTCGCCGTTATATTTAAGGTCCTGCCGGATGCCCGTATCCGCTGGAAAGATGTGATTGTAGGCGCCATCGCCACCGCCATCCTGTTTATGCTGGGCAAATTCGGCATCGGTCTGTACCTGGGCGCCAGCAAAGTGGGCTCCACCTATGGGGCCGCCGGTTCTATTGTGATCATCCTCCTATGGGTATATTATTCCGCCGCCATCCTCTATTTTGGCGCAGAATTTACCCGGGTGCACGTACAACACTTTGGTGAAAGGATCTACCCCAACGACTACGCCGTATGGGTAAAACAGGTCGAGGTCGAAGAGGAAGCATAAACCCGCCCCGTATATTTCCCGTATGCCACCCGTGTGCTACACGTGTCACACTCCTGTGCCACCCGTGTCTTTCCTGTGTTACAGCGCTTTTCAGCCATTTTCTCCTCCTAAGGCGGGCGTAAAAGCCCCGCGGTACTGTATTTCACGGAAATAAAACCGTGATTTCACCGTTATTCCCGTCTGATGGTATTACACTCAACCTATAACGTATTAAACATAAAATAATTTGATCCCTTTTCCACAGACAAAACGCTATTTCACCACAATAAGGCTAATACCACCGCAGTGACATTAGCACAATATTTCATTAGCTATTATCTTTGCGCCACTATGTCTACAGATCACAATAAATTCCAGGCGATCATTTCGCATTGTAAAGAATACGGTTTCGTTTTCCCATCCAGTGAAATATATGACGGGCTTAGCGCAGTATACGATTACGGTCAGTACGGCGCAGAGCTGAAGAAGAATATACGCGACTATTGGTGGAAAAGTATGACCCAGATGCACGAGAACATCGTGGGCATCGACGCCGCCATTTTTATGCATCCCACCACCTGGAAAGCCTCCGGCCACGTAGACGGCTTCAGCGATCCTATGATCGACAATAAGGACAGCAAAAAACGCTACCGCGTAGATCACCTGATCGAGGCCCACGCAGAAACCCTGCCCGAGGCAGAAAGTGATGCCCTGCTCCAGCAAATGAACGCCCTGCTGGCAGCGGATGACTTGGCCGGCTTAAAGAAGCTCATAGAAGACAATAAGATAAAATGTACCGTCAGCGGTACCGTTAACTGGACCGATGTTCGCCAGTTTAACTTGATGTTTTCCACCCAGCTGGGCAGCGTTACAGACGAAGCCAGCGAGATCTACCTGCGCCCGGAAACAGCCCAGGGTATCTTCGTGAACTTCCTGAACGTGCAGAAAACCGGCCGTATGAAGATCCCCTTCGGTATCGCCCAGATAGGTAAGGCATTCCGCAACGAGATCGTGGCCCGCCAGTTCATTTTCCGTATGCGCGAGTTCGAGCAAATGGAAATGCAGTTCTTCATCCGACCCGGCAGCCAGGAAGAATGGTACGCCTACTGGAAACAGGAACGCATGAAATGGCACCTGAGCCTGGGTACAGACGCTGCAAAATACCGCTTCAAGGACCACGAAAAGCTGGCTTTCTATGCAGATGCCGCCGTGGATATCGAATACGATTTCCCCATCGGCTTCAAAGAGGTAGAAGGTATCCACAGCCGTACAGACCATGATCTGGGCCGTCACCAGGAGTTCAGCAAAAAGAAAATGCAGTACTTCGACCCGGAGATCAACCAGAACTACACCCCCTACGTAATAGAAACCTCCATAGGCCTGGACCGCATGTTCCTCCTCACCGTATGCAACGCCTACGAAGAGCAGGACCTGAGCACCCCGGAAAAACAGGACAGCCGCGTGGTACTGAAATTCCCCGCTAAGCTGGCCCCCATCAAACTGGCGATCTTCCCGCTTACCAAAAGAGATGGTTTACCGGAAATTGCCCGCGAGCTCATGGACCAGTGCAAGTCCTCTTTCTATTGCTATTATGAAGAAAAGGACACCATCGGCAAACGCTACCGTCGTCAGGATGCCATCGGTACGCCCTTCTGCGTAACGATCGATCATCAGACCAAAGAAGACAATACCGTTACCATCCGCTACCGCGATAACATGGAGCAGGAACGTATACCCTTGTCCCAGGTAAGGGAAAAGGTCTTAGCCGCTATCCTGTAAATTTTATATTGATAAATACATTTTAGCAGTCATATGTCCTATGACTGCTATTTTTTTGTGCAGCATGCACTTTTAACCGTACAATTCCAGGTGAATATCTTTCCTGTCATACCCCATGCACAGGATCCGCTGTTTGGCCTCATCGATCATCGCCTTCCATCCGCACAGGAAAAAATGCGCCGGGCGTTTTTCTGCGGACAGCATCTCTTCGTAGATCGTATGTACATACCCTTTACGGCCATCCCAGCCGTTGGCGTCCTCCCGGGATAAGGTGGGAATATAGTAGAAGTCCGGCAGCATAGCCTGCAGCTGCTGCATTTCTGTGGGGTACAGCAGGTCTTTGATATATCTGCTGCCATAGATAAGGTAAATGTTTTTATGGGGGATCTGATGCTCGTGAATATAGTAGGCCATGGAGCGGAATGGCGCTATCCCCGTGCCCGTGCACACAAAGAACAGGTCCCTGTCCAGCGTTTCCGGCAGCACAAACAGGCCCAGGGGCCCCCGCAACAGTAGCTCACTGCCCTCCTTCACCTCGTTAAAGAGGTAGGTAGTGCCCGCTCCGCCCTCCAGCAGTACGATCACCAGCTCTATTTCATTGCTGCCATTAGGGTGTGAGGCGATAGAATAGCTGCGCCATCGTTTGTTCTTTTTCTCATGGATAGGAAGATCCAGCGTCACAAATTGTCCTGGCTTAAAATCGAAGCGATCCATATCTGGTATCTGTATCCAGAAGCGGCGGGTGTTATAGGTCTCGTTGATGATCCTGGTAACCTGACCGGTGTGCCATTGCTCCAACATAATGTAGGGGTGTTTACTGTAATTTAACAAAAAAAGTTGGCAGTCCTCCAAAAGGCCTTCTACAACATCGCACTCCCCGTCGCCATATACCTCACTTGCATGGCAACTGCTTAGCAACGTTACTGCAACTGCATCGCAACCTTACACCCTACCACCAAATGCCCCCTGCCTACAATACCCCTCGGGCCATTCTCCCTCCTCCGATCTGCCGCATTCCCATTAGCACATTAGCACATCCGCATATTAGCACATCAATCTGCCCATTTTTCCCTAATTTTGCACCCTTCATGAATCTACAGGGTGTTTTACAGTTGTACCAACGGGACGCCCGCCTGCAGGAACTGGTCAAGGGATTGCATTTACCCGCTCCCCAATACTTCCAGCTCTCCGGTCTCACAGGCAGCGCCGTTAATTTTATCGCCGTCGGTACCTGGCAACATATGGAACAAGCAAACCATCTCTTTATTCTAAACGATAAAGAAGAGGCAGCCTATTTCCATAACGATCTGGAACAACTCAGCCAGGCCCTGGATATCTTCTATTTCCCGGACTCTTTTAAGAAAACCGGCCAGTTCCAGGAGCTCAACAGCAGCCATAGCATGCTGCGTACAGAAGCCCTCATGAAATTCTCCGGCGGCTCCATCCGCAAAAAGATCCTCGTCACCTACCCGGAAGCCCTCTGGGAAAAAGTAGCCGGCTCCACCGCTTTCAACACCAACATGGTGCAGCTGCGGGTAGCGGATGTGCTCAAGGTCGATGACCTGCTGGAGAAACTGGTAAGCTGGGGCTTCCACTACACGGACTTTGTATACGAACCCGGGCAATACGCCGTACGCGGCGGCATCCTGGATATCTATTCCTTTGGCAACGATAAACCATACCGCATAGAGCTGTTCGGAGAAGATATCGACTCCATCCGCCTCTTTGATCCGGAAACACAGCTCAGCGAGCGCAAACTGAACCAGGTAACCCTGATCGCCAACATGGATACCCATGCTACGGACCATCAGAAAACCGCGTTAACAGAGTTCCTGCCCGCCAATACCATCGTGTGGATGAAAGACCCTGCCTATGTACAGGGCGTTATCGAACAGCTGGAGCAACGCCTCGATGACTGGCTCCAGACAGGCCAGAAAGTGAAGGTGGATGACGATGAGGAAATGACCCTCTCCGAAGACGACTTCGTAAAGGCCTCCATCCTGATGGATCAGCTCATGCAACGCCACTGCATCACCTTCGGCAAAAGCCATTGGTGGGAAGAAACTGGCCGTCAGGTTACAGACATCTCCTTCTCCACACAGGAACAACCCGTATTTAACAGGCAATTCGAAATGCTGCTGCGGGATCTCTCCCAGCACGATAGCCGTAAATACGCCCTCTTCATCTTTGCGGATAATGCCCGCCAGCTGGAAAGGCTGCGCAGCATCTTCGAAGACCTGAAAGCGCAATTCGTATTCTATCCCATTCCCGTGGCTATCGGCCAGGGCTTCATAGATCATAGCCTTAAGATCGTTTGTTATACAGATCACCAGATCTTCCAGCGTTACCACAAATACAAGGTAAAGCAGGCCTATAACAAGAATAAGGCGATCACCATGAAAACCCTCCGGGAGCTGCAGTCCGGGGATTTTGTAACGCATATCGATCACGGCGTAGGCATGTACAGCGGCCTGCAGAAGATAGAGGTAGGCGGTAAGATGCAGGAAGCCATCCGCATCATTTACAAGAACAACGACCTGTTGTATGTAAACATCAACTCCCTCCATAAGATCAGCAAATACTCCGGCAAAGAAGGAGTAGAGCCCAAAGTGAATAAACTGGGCAGCGATGCCTGGGATAAGCTCAAGGAAAAGGCTAAAACACAGGTAAAGGATATCGCCAAAGACCTCATCTTACTGTATGCGGCACGTAAGGCGCAGCAGGGTTTTGCCCACTCGCCGGATACCTACCTGCAAACAGAGCTGGAGGCCTCTTTCATCTATGACGATACCCCGGACCAAAGCAAGGCTACGGCAGATGTGAAGCGGGATATGGAATCACCCTCACCTATGGACCGCCTCGTTTGTGGCGATGTAGGCTTTGGTAAAACAGAAGTAGCCGTACGTGCTGCCTTTAAAAGCCTGGTGGATGGCAAACAGGCCGCCATACTGGTACCCACTACCATTCTGGCGTTCCAGCACTATAAGACCTTCTCTGAGCGCTTAAAGGATTTCCCCTGTACGGTGGATTACCTGAACCGTTTTAAGTCATCCAAAGAAAAGAAAGAAACCTTACAGCGCCTGGCGGAGGGTAAGATAGATATCATCGTAGGCACGCATGCCCTCCTGGGTAAAGAAGTAAAGTTCAAAGACCTGGGTGTGCTCATAGTGGATGAAGAGCAGAAGTTTGGCGTATCCGCCAAGGAAAAGCTAAAGCAGATCAAGGTGAATGTAGACACGCTCACCCTCACCGCTACGCCTATCCCGCGTACCCTGCAGTTCTCGCTCATGGGCGCCCGCGATCTCTCTATCATCAACACCCCGCCGCCTAACCGCCAGTCTATAGAAACAGAAGTACACGTCTTTGATCATGACCTCATCCGCGATGCCATCTACTTCGAAACAGAGCGCGGCGGACAGGTCTACTTCATCCACAACCGGGTGAATGGCCTGCAGGAAATGGCCGGCCTCATACAGGGCCTCTGCCCGGATCTGAGCATTGCTACCGCCCACGGACAGCTCGAAGGCCATCAGCTGGAAGAAGTGGTCCTCAACTTCATCGACCGTAAGTTTGATGTGTTGGTATGTACCAACATCGTAGAAAGTGGGGTAGATATTCCTAATGCGAATACTATCATCATCAATAATGCGCATCACTTCGGCCTCAGTGATCTGCATCAGCTCCGCGGACGGGTGGGCCGTAGTAACAAAAAGGCCTTCTGTTACCTGCTGGCGCCCCCGGTAAGTACCCTGCCGGCAGATAGCCGTAAACGCCTCCAAACCCTGGAGCAGCATAGTGAGCTGGGCAGCGGCTTCCAGATCTCCATGCGCGATCTGGATATACGCGGCGCGGGTAACCTGCTGGGTGCAGAACAAAGCGGCTTCGTGGCAGAAATAGGCTTCGATATGTACCAGAAGATCCTCGATGAGGCCATCCGCGAGCTCAAACAAAACGAGTTCCGCGACCTCTTCAAGGAACAGCTGGAACAAAAGAAAGATTTCGTCAGCGACTGTACCATCGATACAGACCTGGAAATACTCATACCAGATAGTTATGTAGAAAGCATTCAGGAACGTTTAAACCTCTACCAGGAGCTGGATAACATCACCCTCGAAGACAAACTGAAGGAGTTCACCGCCGGCCTGCAGGACCGTTTTGGCCCCATCCCGCAACCGGTAGAAGATCTGCTCACGATGATCCGCTGCCGCTGGATGGCCATTGCCCTGGGCTTTGAGAAGATGATGTTGAAGGAAGAAACGCTTCGCTGTTACTTCATCAATAACCCGGATTCTCCCTATTTCGAATCACCTACATTCAACCATATACTCACTTACGTACAAACGCGCGTAAACAATGCCCGCCTGAAACAGGTAGGCAAGAACTTTATGCTGGTAGTAGAGCGTATCCGCTCCATGACAGACCTGTACCACTTCCTCAAAGCCATGGAAGACGCCCGGCAATAGCCTGTAACATATTCCCGCCTTATACGTTTCAACTGCCTGTAGCATCCTCATACCGCGCGGGAAAACAATTTTTTATGCCATTTATGGAATACTGCCCAAAGCACGCATCATGCTACTGTAAAACGGAAACGTAAATATTAAAACAAATACAAAGCATATGAAAAAGGTAATGTTATTATTAGCCGGATTTGCCATTACATTAAGCGCATGGGCTCAGCAAACAGACAATAGACCTCCCGTAAAGAAGATAGAGGTGAATGGTTCTGCAGAGATAGAGATCACACCGGATGAAATCTACCTGGATATCACCTTAAAAGAATATTACAAGACCAAGACCAACAAAATAGATATCAGCACACTGGAAAAGCAGCTGCAAACAGCCGTAGCAGATGCAGGTATCCACAAAGAGAACCTGACCATCGGAAACGTGTTCGGCAACAACCCTGACTACTGGTGGCGCAAGAAAAAGAATGATCCCGATTTCCTGGCGCAAAAGAAATACACCTTAAAACTCAAACGCCTGGATATGGTCAACATCATTCTCGCAGGTGTGGATGAAGAAGGGATCTCCAACGTGAATATAGCTTCCTACACCCACAGCAAAATGGAAGACTATCGTAAAGAAGCCAAGATAAAAGCCTTACAGGCAGCCAAAACAAAAGCTAACTACCTGCTGGGCGCTATTGATGAAAGTATTGCCGGCGTACTGGAAGTACAGGAAATCAATACAGATAACTACAGCGATGTACGCCCGGTTAACACCATGTATATGGCCAATGCACGGATGCAGGCAGAAGATAAAGCCGCTGTATCAGACATTGATTTTAAGACCATTAAGGTGCGGGCAGAAGTTAGGGCCGTGTTTGGTATAAAATAAACTGCTAAAATGAGTGTGCTGTACCTGGTGGTATGGCACACTTTTGGCATTTTAAGGGTTGTCACCAAAACTATATGTTATGCGTAGTCAGATAAAAATAGGTAAACGTGCAGTAGAATCTGCTGTTATGCTTAAAGGTATAGGATTGGCCCTTGCAGTAGGCGCCGGCGTAATGGGATGGTTATGGAGAAAAAAACATACCGCATCCATGAATATGAAGGAAAATAACACCTTCCCCAGCCGCGGTCACAGATGGCCGCAACCCGCTACTCCCGTTAAATAAAAATAGGTCTCCGTATAAATATTAAAAAAGCCCCGCCTGGAAAGGCGGGGCATGCCGATGGAAAAAGATTTCAAAAAAAACGATGATCTAATTAATAATGTTGACTTTAAAAGTCCCGTCCGTTAATGGCTTTTCGACTTCACCATTTTGTTTTAATGTGCCGTGGAATGTTCCTTCGGCACGTGTACTATTAATGCTGGAAATTTGAACTTCAATTGAATTTTGACCTATAGAGCCCTGCATAGTCGTATCAGACACCGGCATCAGGGATACTGTTGCCCCACTATAGGTACCTACCAGTAATGAATCATCCGGAGACATAATGATCAACTGCAAATGGTCATGGATGTTAGAGGTAACCCCATCAATCACCATGGATTTCTGACCTGCAATAATGGTATCAGTGATAAAAGCAGTGGTAGAGTGAGAAGAATATTGTTTACCATCAAAAGTAAACTGAAACTCAGTTTCCGGAGCTGCATCATCTTTGTCACATGCGCTGTACGCCATCGCAGCAACTATCAACATAGCCGCCACTCGGATAAATTTCATAGGTATAGGTTTATCGTTGGTATAGGTATAAATATGGCTGCAAGATAGGAAGATTATTGATAAATTATATAAATTATCTATAAGTTTTTTTGATAAAATAAGGCAACCCTCCCTACTTTTTTGATTATCAGCAAACTGGTGTGTGGAATATTGGCATCAGTAGAGAACACGTTTTTCCACACCTCAGATTGCAGGAAAGAACAGGTACAGATAATTATTTATAGCTGTTATAATTAAGTGATGGAGCTCATATACAGATCGTATAGTAAAAAGGGGATTTGCTGCTGGATAGTTACTCCTGTAAATAAATAAACCCCGGAGATATCTCCGGGGTTTATTAGAATATAATAGCGTTTAGTCTGCTGCGTAACTATGCATCGATCTTGGCATACTTCGCATGGGACTCGATGAACTCCCTGCGCGGAGGTACTTCATCGCCCATCAGCATGCTGAACACGCGGTCTGCTTCCGCAGCACTTTCAATGGTCACTTGTTTTAAGGTACGGTTTTCCGGGTTCAGGGTAGTTTCCCATAACTGCTCGGCATTCATCTCACCCAAACCTTTATAACGCTGTATTACTACACTTTCTTCTTTGCCTTCACCGGCTATGCGGGAAATAGCTGCTTTACGCTGCTCTTCCGTCCAGGCGTATTCCTGTTCCTTGCCCTTCTTTACCAGGTACAGCGGCGGTTGTGCAATATACACATACCCCTGCTCTACCAGGGCTTTCATATAACGGAATACAAAGGTCAGTATCAATGTCGCAATGTGGCTGCCGTCCACGTCGGCATCCGTCATGATGATCAGTTTATGATACCGCAGTTTGGTCAGGTTCAGTGCCTTATCATCTTCTTCCGTACCAATGGTTACCCCCAGTGCGGTAAAGATGTTCTTGATCTCCTCGTTCTCGTAGATCTTGTGCTCCATAGCTTTTTCTACGTTCAGGATCTTACCCCTTAACGGCAGAATAGCCTGGAAAGCGCGGTTCCGGCCCTGCTTGGCAGTACCACCCGCGGAGTCACCTTCCACCAGGTATAACTCGCATTTTCCGGGATCATTTTCAGAGCAATCTGCCAGCTTACCAGGTAAACCGCTGCCGGTAAGCACGCTTTTGCGCTGTACCAGCTGGCGGGCCTTGCGCGCCGCCTCACGGGCCTGTGCTGCCAGCACCACCTTATTAATAACGGTCTTGGCCTCACGGGGATGTTCTTCCAGGTAGGCATTCAGTACGTCAGCCACTGCGCTGTCCACCACGCCCATCACATCAGAGTTACCCAGCTTGGTCTTGGTCTGGCCTTCAAACTGCGGCTCCGGTACCTTTACGCTCACAATAGAGCTCAGGCCCTCGCGGAAGTCATCACCGGTTACCTCTATCTTGGATTTCTCAAACAGTTTGTTCTTATCGCCATAGCTTTTGAACACACGGGTAATAGCCCGGCGGAAACCCGCTACGTGTGTACCACCTTCTATGGTGTTGATATTATTTACGTAAGAGAAGATGTTCTCATTAAAGGAGTCATTGTACTGCAGCGCTACTTCTACTGCTACGTTAGAATCCGGATCATGCGCTTCTATAAAGATGGGAGCCGGCATCAGGGAGTTACGGCGGCCATTGCGGTCCAGCATCTGTACAAATTCAACGATACCGCCTTCACTGTAAAAGGTCTCGCTCACAACATTACCTGCATCATCCTTTTCACGTTCATCCGTCAGCGTGATCTTGATCTTACGGTTCAGATAAGCCAGCTCACGTAAACGGCCTGCGAGTATTTCGCGGTTATAGGTCGTGTCTTTAAATATCTCGTTGTCCGGTTTAAAATGCGTGATCGTACCGGTATTACCGGAGTCGCCTATTTCCCGTACAGTATATTGAGGTATGCCACGGTGGTACTCCTGCTCAAATATCTTTCCTTCGCGGTGCACCGTTACGTGCAGCACAGAGCTTAAGGCGTTTACGCAACTTACGCCCACACCGTGCAAACCGCCGGAAACCTTGTATGTATTTTTGTCGAATTTACCACCCGCGTGCAGTACGGTCATTACCACTTCCAGGGCGGAGCGGCCTTCTTTGGTGTTCATGCCGGTAGGGATACCACGGCCATCATCCGTTACGCGTATGGAATTATCTTCACAGATAACTACGTCAATATTCTTACAGAAGCCTGCCAGCGCTTCATCTATAGAGTTGTCTACTACCTCATACACCAGGTGGTGCAATCCTTTAACACCAATATCGCCTATATACATGGCCGGCCGCTTGCGTACCGCTTCCAGGCCTTCCAATACCTGAATACTGTCCGCATCATACCCATTACTGGGGGCGGCAGTTACTTGCGCTAATTCTTCGCTCATATCTTGATGTAAAATGCTAGTTGAGTAAATGTCTCGTGAATTGTGCAAATATACGGAAAATGGGGCTTATTTCCATAAAAAACGGGGTCTTTTTAAAGGGGATAGATGCCCGGTTTTTGTGCCTTATTCAAGGGATGCCTGTTTACGCGAAAATAGGCCCCCACAGCCAACACCGGCCTTTTGGCTTAATGATGCCTTTTATACATTCATATATTCATCATATATAGGCCGGACGGCGGTGTAAATTTAACATATCAGCTTACAAAGGTACACTACCGGATATGGCGGTTTCCTTCACCCCGGTAAATAACGTTTTCCAAACCAGGTTAAAGAAAGATTTTTTAGGATCACGCGGATAGTTTACATGGGCAATATGCAGTTTGCCGTTATCCGTTGGATTACTGTCTTTAATGGCAATAGCATTGGCAAACAGGCTTAAGAGCCCTTTCTTCTTTAATTCATGGGTCTCATCATCCTTTTTCAGGATACTTACCCGCAAATGATCATAAATGAACTTCACCTCCGCACTGGCCGCCCGCTCATTACCCTGCATGGTAAAGGATACGTCCTGTATATTGGCAGATTTGATCTCCACCAGCGCCAATGGGCGGGTAATAGGCGTTAACTCACGTCCGTCCATGTTTTTTAGCTGCCCGGAAATGGCAAACCCGCCCTGGGGATCACCCAGATGAAAATCAAAACGCGCCCGCAGCTTACCGCTTCTCATAAATACCGCATCCATATCGGCAATAAGATGCCGGTCCTTCTTGATCATCGAGTCTATATTGGTAATATTCCGGAATACCCCATGCACCTGTTTAAACAACAGTGTACCCGCCTGCTGCGATTTGGGATTCACCTCCTTATACGAAAGGTCCACTTTATTCCCCACCAGGGTATCCACATACACAGGTAACGACATTTTATACAGCAACTGATGCGGGAACTGCCCCAACCGGGTACCTGGCGAGGAAGGCAGGCTGCGGTTATGGTATATATCAAAAACGCCATTGGCGATATTAATATGTTTAGCCCACAGCTGCTGCTCCTGCAACAGGGCATAAGGCTCCAGCCCTTTGGCTACTATATCATTTAGTTTGATGTCATACCGGTCGCGCTGGAACTGCACCTTCCGGTCAAATTCCGCGGGCTTGTAGCGCGGCTCCACGCTAAATTGTCCTATACGCAGGGTGCTTTCCGCTGCGCTATAGCTTACATCGCGCACCATCATCCAATACAGGCTATCCTTAGTACGGTGACGGTAATCCTTAAGATATAGCTCATAATTACGGGCATACAGGAACCGCGTAGGATCTACCATGGCCATAGAGTCAATAAGCAAATCCTTTACATGTATGCTTAGGCGGTGTAATTGGGTTATTACCAGCCCGCTGTCTTTTTTAATAAGGGTATACTTAAGATTAGTGCTATCCAGGGTAAGGGTGCCGATAGACAGGGATTTGATCCTGGTGGCCAGGTTTTCATATGCTGGCCGGTGCCTGCTGGTATCTATATTCCGGGAATCCCGTTCCAGCACTACACTGGGACTTTCCAGCACCAGGGCGCCGGCGCTCAGCTCTTTTTTTAGGAAATACCGCCAGGCCTTGAAATACTGTAAGGATACCCGGTCCGCACTAAACGCATACAGCAGGGAAGGGGCCCTTTGCTGCTGTTGTAAACGGTGGTATACCACCGTATCTGTTACCAGGCTAACACTATCCAGGGTTAGGCTGCCGCTCAGGATATTCAGCTGTACCCGCTCATAATGAAGCTCATACAGGCTGTCTGACATCTCCTTCACATAGTCCTTCAGCTGGGAGCGCAGCGTATTACTCCAGCGATGGCTCAGATACAGCCCCGTACCTACCACTACTAACACAAACGACCCTATGACAATGAGCGCTATCTTTATAACTTTCTGTATGGAAGATGGTTTTCGCATAACCCTCTGTATCACGAAATCCATACCAATCGGTTTTTTTGTGGATTAGCCACATTGTGGACTGCGCTGTGTATTTTCCTCTACAACTATCATCTCAATGTCATTGTTGCAACACATATTTGTTAAGTAAACGTGAATCCCTAAATTTGTGAGGTTTTTAATTACAGTTATAAGCGATATAATTGAAAGAATTACAGGATATATTATCAATGGCCATTCCGCAACCTGCCATGAGTGACCAGCTGCAACTGGCAGAGGAAGACGCCGTGAGCGTTCCTGACTGCCTGGATTTTTCCCTGCAGCGCTTCACTTTTGAGCGGCCCTTGCCCGTAGAGGATGTAGCCATGGTCGTATATCAGCCGGCTAAAAGGGGGCAATCTGCCGCTATAGAGCTGCGCTACTGCGTAGCCGGTAACCGGTATTGTGAGAATCCGTCCTGTACAGACCAGCTTTGCGTAAAAGGTCACAAGAACAATAACTGTAACGATAAAGTGCCTTCTGTTGATATGATCACCGTGCGTTTCCAGCCCGCTTTCATACAATCACTCCAGAAAGGCTCCACTACCTCTACTTTATTTGAAATGCAATCCCGCAAACCGTTTATGAAAACCATACAGCCCTGCACCAAGTCTAAGACGGTGCTGGAGCAAATGGTGCATCATAACTATGACGGGATGCTGAAAAATATCTTCCTCCAGAGTAAAGCATTGGAACTGTTGCTGTTCAGCTCAGACCAGTTTATGCAGAATGATCCGGATGAGCGCTACGGCTGCCGTTTCCTCACCCACCTGGAAGACCGTGAAAAAATCGAAAAAGCGCGCAGCATCCTGCTCGAGCAGCTCGACGCCCCCATTACCATCCGTGACCTGGCCCGCCGGGTAGCCATGAACGAATGCTACCTCAAAAAAGGCTTCAAAGCCATGTTCGGCACCACTATCTACGATTATTTCCAGAAGGAACGTATGGAAAAGGCCAAAAGCCTCCTGTACGAAAAAGGTATGTCCGTATCAGATGTAGCCATCCTGATGGGATATTCCTGTATCTCCCACTTCTCTACCGCATTTAAGAAGCATACCGGCCTCAAGCCCTGCGAATTACTCCTGCGATAAGGTATTTACGCCT
Organism: Chitinophaga agrisoli; assembly: GCF_008386695.1. Classification (GTDB taxonomy): domain Bacteria; phylum Bacteroidota; class Bacteroidia; order Chitinophagales; family Chitinophagaceae; genus Chitinophaga; species Chitinophaga agrisoli. Next base: position 306,326 of record NZ_VUOC01000001.1, on the reverse strand, counting down.
GATAAGATATTATACCTGTTGATCTGTATCAGCTATAGCCATCCCATCCGAATGGTAATATTTCCCGTACCTGCGCTGCGGCCTTTAAGAAACACACGGCCTAAAGCCCTGCTGATCAATCTTGCCTAATGATTCACATCTCCGATAGTGAGGCAGCTCTTATTGGTGCCTGATCAGCTTAAAAATATCACCTCTCCAGGTCTGCACTTTTTTCCCTTTTGATGTTTAATGTTTTAGCACGCTGACAGCCTTAACATGCTCCCCCTATCTCCTGACGTGCAACCTGCGTTGCCGGCAGGTTCCTCGGTGGGGCCTTGGCCGGCGCGGCTCCTCCAGTCAATTTGCCAAACGAACAACCCGCGGCGGGCGCAGCCCCACAGAGGAACACTGCCGGCATAGCCTATTCAGATACGATAGCATTCTAGCAATCAACATATTACATTTACACCCCCGCCCCCTCATTCAATTTCCCTTTTCGATCATTTGTTTTCCCGATTGCGTAACCTGGCTTTGGATAATTGCCGTTTCTTTGTATCACGATCGGCAGATATCTATCCCGATTTTATAAGCTTCCTTATCAGATTTGACCATTGGAGGGAGGCTTGCCAGGCAAAGTGAGTAAAGCCATAAAATATTCCTGCACATCAAACACCATTGACCTTAAGTGCAAAATTGCCGGCGAGTTTCCCGCCATCATAACAAAAGCCCCCCGTACAACGGGGGGCTTTTGTGTATCAATGATTTAACCAGATCTGATTATTACGGTGGACTTTCCTTCTTTCCCAACGCTCTCTTAATCTCCTAACTCAATCTCCAGGCGCCTTTCCTTCTCTCTCCAACCCGTCACTTACCACAAAAAGAAAACCCCGCCCAAAAGAGCAGGGTCTGTCCTATTTATCCCTATACCTATGAAATACGAATTTGAGAAAGGTCCTATTCTGTAATGGTACCGGCCTCGTTGATCAACACCGCCTTGTCTGTACCATTGTCCTGAATATTCACCTTGTAATAAGCAGCTACGTCTTTCCTTTCTATCTTCGATGCGTCCTTCACCGTAGCGCCTGGGTATTTGGTTTTTAAAGCACTCGCTACTGTTTCCGGTAGCTGATCTGCAGTGTATTCGCTCCTGGTGGCTACCCAGCTACCTTCCGGTGAATACTCTACTGCTGTCTTTACATCTTCTTTAGAGAAATTTGCGACCCAGTTGCCTGCTCCGCGTTTACTCCATTTAGCGTCGGTTATGCCTGCGTAATTCTGTTCAAAAGCATCCTTAACAGGAACCGGTGCTACCAAGGCTTTCGCAGTAGTAGACTTGCTCTTTTTAACCGATTTGTGTTGTGCAAATGTTATGCCGGAAGTGAACAATGCAGTGCAAAAAAATAACATCAACTTTTTCATATCAAGATATGGTTTGTCCGTTGGGTTAAGTTTTTAGTACTTAGATTTTTCTTCCAGGCTAAAGCTAAAAGAGTGCCAGAATTGCAAAAGTATTGATTCCGAACGTAAAAATAGTAAAAAAATTAAAAAGAAACACACAAATCCATACTTTTTGACTCTTTTTAACCCAATTTTCAATTTTGGTGCCGCCCTATTTTGTAACTTTGCACCATTTTAATTAAATATCAATTCGTCTTATTAACGCCAAAAGGCGGAAATTGTTTTATGACCAGTCAATATCAGGAATATACTCAGCTGAATTTACCACAGATAGGAAAGGACATACTGCAAAGATGGGAAGCTCATCAGGCATTTGAGAAAAGTGTGGACCTGCGGGAAGGCGCTACGCCCTTTGTATTCTACGAAGGCCCACCCAGCGCCAACGGTATGCCCGGTATTCACCACGTGATTTCCCGTACGCTGAAGGATCTGGTATGCCGCTACAAGACCATGCGCGGTTACCAGGTAAAACGCAAAGGCGGTTGGGATACCCACGGCCTGCCGGTAGAGCTGGGCGTAGAAAAAAGCCTGGGAATTACCAAAGAAGATATTGGCAAGAAAATATCCATCGAGGAATATAACGATACCTGTCGCCGGGAAGTACTGAAATATAAGGACAAATGGGACGAGCTTACCCGCAAGATGGGCTATTGGGTTGATCTGCAGGATCCTTATGTCACCTTCCAGAATGACTATATAGAAAGCCTCTGGTGGTGCCTGCAACAATTATATAATAAAGGTTACCTCTATAAAAGCGTAAGCATACAACCTTACTCTCCCGCTGCCGGCACCGGTTTAAGCTCTGCTGAGCTCAACCAGCCGGGCACCTATAAGGATGTCAGGGATACCACCGTGGTAGCCATGTTCAAGGCCCTGGAGTCTGATCGCTCCCGCTTTCTGTTCGAGGCAGCCGGCACAGATCAGGTATTCTTCCTGGCCTGGACCACCACCCCCTGGACCCTGCCTTCCAACCTGGGCCTTACCGTGGGCGCTAATATAGAATACGCCCTGGTACGTTCCTTCAACCCATATACCCACCTGCCGGTGAACGTGATCCTGGCCAAAGACCTGGTAGAACGTCATTTCAAGAAAGAAGGGGAAGACGGCGATTTTGCCGCCTATAAAGAAGGTGACAAGATCATTCCCTGGCAGATCCTGTCTGTTTTCCGCGGCAGCCAGCTGGAAAATATCCGCTACGAACAGTTATTACCCTACATACAGCCAGAAGAAGGCGATCCCTTCCGCGTGCTGATCGGCGACTTCGTTACCACAGAAGATGGTACCGGTATCGTACATACCGCTCCGGCCTTTGGCGCAGACGATAACCGCGTAGGTAAGAAATACGGTATCGGTATTTTAACCCTCGTGGACAAGCAGGGGAAATTTCTGGACACTGTGGGTGAGTTCGCTGGACGATATGTGAAAAATTACAAAGACCAACCGGATTATAAAGATGTAGATGTCGACATTGCCGTAAAACTGAAGAAGGAAAACCGGGCGTTCAAAGTAGAAAAATACGAGCACAGCTACCCCCATTGCTGGCGTACAGATAAACCGGTACTCTATTATCCGCTGGATGCCTGGTTTATCAGGACCACCGCCCTGAAAGACCGGATGGTAGAGCTGAACAATACCATTAACTGGAAACCGGCCTTTACCGGCACCGGCCGCTTCGGCAACTGGCTGGAGAATATGGTGGACTGGAACCTGAGCCGTAGCCGCTTCTGGGGAACTCCCCTGCCTATATGGCGCACAGAGGACGGTACGGAGGAGAAATGTATAGGTAGTATAGAAGAGCTGAATACCGCCATCCGTAAAGCCAATGAAGTGCTGGGCGGCGATGTTAACAAACACTACCTGCACGAAGGCATCCTGGATCTGCATAAACCTTATGTAGACGATATAATATTGGTAAGCGACAGTGGTAAACCCATGCGCCGTGAACCGGACCTGGTGGACGTTTGGTTTGACAGCGGCGCCATGCCGTACGCGCAATGGCACTATCCCTTTGAGAATCAGGACATTTTCAATAAGAACTTCCCGGCAGATTTCATCTGCGAAGGGGTGGATCAGACCCGTGGCTGGTTCTATACCCTGCATGTGCTGGGAGCGCTGCTGTTTGATAGCGTAGCCTATAAAACAGTGGTATCCAATGGATTGGTGTTGGATAAGAACGGCGTAAAGATGAGTAAACGCCTGGGCAACGTAGTAGATCCGTTTAAAACGATCGAAGACCTGGGCGCAGATGCCACCCGTTGGTATCTTATCACCAATGCCTCCCCATGGGATAGCATGAAGTTTGATATAGATGGTATCCGTGAAGTACAGCGTAAGCTGTTCTCCACTTTATATAATACCTATAACTTCTTCGCCATGTATGCCAACCTGGACAATTTCTCGTTCAAGGAGGCATATATACCGCTGGAACAGCGTCCTGAAATAGACCGTTGGATCATTTCACTGCTGAACACCCTGGTAAAAGAAGTAACAGCGTATTTTGATGATTATGAGCCCACTCAGGCGGGCCGTGCTATACAGGAATTTGTGGATGAGCACCTGAGCAACTGGTATGTGCGTTTATGCCGCCGCCGTTTCTGGAAAGGGGACTATGCACATGACAAGATCTCCGCTTATCAGACCCTGTACGAATGCCTGGAAAAGATATCTCAGCTGATGGCGCCGGTATCTCCGTTCTTTGCAGACTGGTTATTTGGCAATCTGAACCAGGTGGGGAAAAGATCTACAGCCCTGTCCGTTCACCATACGGATTTCCCGGCAGTGGTAGAGGCAGCTGTAGATGGCGAACTGGAGGAACGGATGCAATTGGCGCAGGATATTTCATCATTGGTATTATCCTTGCGTAAGAAGGTGAATATCAAGGTAAGACAACCACTGCAGAAAGTGCTTATACCCGTACTGAACCCCCATATGAGGGAACAGTTGGAAAAAGTGGAACACTTGATAAAAAGTGAAGTGAATGTCAAAGGTATTGACTATCTTACCGAAACGGAAGGCTTCATCAAGAAAAAGATTAAGCCAAATTTTAAAGCGCTGGGTAGTAAGATGGGAGCAAAAATGAAAGCGGTGGCGGCGGCCATTACAGCTTTCACGGACGCAGATATATCCGCACTGGAGCGTGAGGGACACTATAACCTGCTGATAGACAACGAACAATTACAGCTACAACTGTCAGACGTTGAGATCATTTCCGAAGATATCCCAGGATGGACTGTTGCAAACAAAGGCGCACTTACTGTAGCCCTGGATATCACCATTACACCTCAATTGCAGGACGAAGGTCATGCCCGTGAGCTGGTGAACCGCATACAAAAGATCCGGAAGGATAGTGGTTTTGAATTGACGGACAGGATTATGGTAAAAGTGGCAGCGGCGGAAACGTTGAAGTCGGCTATTATTCACTATAATGACTATATTTGCACGGAAATTTTGGCAGATAGCTTGGAATTAGTGCCGCAATTACAAGATGGTACTGAAATAGAGGTTAATGACCTTAAATTCAATGTATTAGTTAACAAAAAAAGCTAATCCCCATGGCAACAAAGAAGAAGGTTGCTAGCAAAAAGACCCAAAGGGCAGCTCCGGCTAAAAAAGTTGCGGCGGTGGCTAAAAAGGCTACTTCCGCCAAGAAAGCTGCTGTCAGGCCAGCCGCTGCGAAAAAGGCAGCGCCGGCTCCTAAAAAAGCAACTGCAAAAAAGGCAGCGCCTAAGGTAGCAAAACCGGCTGTCACAAAAGCCGTGGTCAAAAAAGCAACAGTTCCTAAAGCGGCCACTTCTAAAAAAGCAACAGTAACCAAAACAACCGTAGCAAAAACAACTGCCGCACCCCCGGCCAAACAGATTGTCAAAAAAGTAGCCGCCCCTGTAAAGGCGCCGGCGAAGAAAGTTCCTGCTGAAAAGCAGAAAGTGGTAACCAAAAGCGTTCCCGCTGAGAAAGCATCGAAACCATTGATTTCAAAGCCAGAAGAAAAAGAAGTTATAATGCCAGTAAAGAAATCAGATAAGGAAAAGGAATCCGGTAAAAAAGTAGCGGATAAAGCCGAAAAGACCGTGAAGGTTGAAAAAGTAGAAAAGGCTGAAAAAGCTCCGGCGCCCGCTAAAGCCGAGAAACCTGAAAAAGCAACCGGTAAAGGCAATGCCAAATCGGCTACTACTGTAGTATCCTACCAACCGGAGTTTACTAAATCAGTACTGGACCAGCCAGACGCGCCCACAGGGCCCGTTTATCGTTACAGCGATAGCGACCTGCAGGAGTTCAGAGAGCTGATCATGAAGAAACTGGAAGTTGCCAAGAAAGAGCTGGTATACCTCCAGGGTCTGATCACCCGTAAGGACGAAGCCGGTACAGATGATACGGAGAACAAATACATGAGCATGGAAGATGGTAGCGGTTCCCAGGAAAGGGAGCAGCTGAACCAGATGGCCAGCCGCCAGATCCAGTTCATCGATCACCTGGAAAAAGCATTGGTACGTATCGAAAACAAGACATACGGTATCTGCCGCGTTACCGGTAAGCTCATAGATAAAGCCCGCCTAAGGGCGGTGCCCCATGCCACTTTGAGCATTGAGGCCAAACTTGCCAAGAGCAAATAATATATAATATTATAATCATATATAGAAAAAGGGGAAGTGTTGTCAAGACACTTCCCCTTTGTTATTATCGTTATAAACGGTGCAATATTACGCTTAGCAATTCAGCGCCAGGCTTTTTTCACGCTCCTGCCCGTTCTTCCTGATCTGCCGGGCGGCCAGGTATACCAGGCCCGCGCTGGCCAACGCCACCAGACTGCCTATGCCGATGCGCCGCGCCTGCTTTTTGCTGATGGGCGGCAGCTTTATGCGGAACTTTTCCGGACTGGCCTGTGCTATACTCAGCAGCGGCGCCATGTACGGACCGGGAATGATCTTATCGGCTACTTTTTCTATAAAGGGCACCCGGGAATCAAATGCTACCCCTATACCGGCTTCCTTTAACAGGTTGGAACCGTCCGAACCGCTGCCTACATAGATCACATTCTGCGGCGTAACATGATATTTATGCGCTATGTACTGCAGAATATTGTTCTTGTTATAGCGGGGCAAGGCGTCCAGGCCATCATCATCCTGCTGCAGGAAATACTCCGGGATAGTTATCTCGCCGGTAGCCACACTGTCATAAAGATGCAGGCGGTTGGCAAATACAAAGTCCATCCCCAGTTTGTTTTTTATATGCCGCGCCACACATTCAAACCCATCCGTAATAATACCGCATGCATATCCCCTTTTCTTTAGTTCCCGTACTACTGCTTTAATATCCGGCACAATGGGAATAGCATCTGCTACTTCCAGCAATTCTGCCAGGTTCCTGTCACGGAATAAGGTGGCAGTGTGCTCCAGGATGGTCACCGGGTCTGTATGGTGCTCCATGATCTGCTGTAGTGACAGGTCTACATCAAAAGCGGCGGCTGCCAGGTGCAGGTAGTTCTCTGTAAACACTACCTCATCCAGGTTAAAGATCACCATCTTGTGCAGCTTGTCAATGGACTCCAATATGGAGTACTCCATTTGTTCCCGTATGATGTTGATATTACCCAGCGTTTCCAGGTTCTCCTGTGGCAAATTCATGTGCTCTGCCTTGTGCAGGATGGTCCGGGATACCTCGCGCGACATCTTACTCAGTTGCTCCCATGTTTGCATCGCATTTTCTATTCTTCCTATATTCGCTTCCGTTATACGTGCGCCCAGCACATGCATATCTATCAGCAGGCCTATATCCACGCCATAGTCGTTCTCGAACTGTACACGGGAAAGCAGTGATTTACGTCCGGCTATCATACCGCTTAACGGCTGCTGAAAATGCGCCAGCTCCGGGAATAGTATACTTAACAAAGGCTTGGCCACGAGCTGTGTAACACGGCCCGCCTGCCTGGTGAAATAGGATTTTACAAAATCTGCCTGATCGTTTACAATAGGATCGGTGAGTAATTCCACAATATTGTCCGGATAGGTGAGAATGTCCCCATCCACATACACTACAATATCATATTTTGCCGCCATCATGCCCTCGCGCATGGATATCCCTTTGCCGCGCTGGCTGCTGGTAATGACACGTACGCCTTCTTTCATGGCTTCTTCTACCGTAGTATCAGTACTGTTATCATCTACTACGATGATCTCTGTTTTGCGACTGGTTTTCTTAACCGTTCTGATGACCTGCCGTATAGTGGCTCCCTCGTTCAAAACCGGAATGACAATTGAAATCATAGGCGAACGCTTGTTGTTAATGGTGAAAAAATAGGTACCTCGCTCTTACAAAAGTTGGCACAGCATGCCCTTTTGATGCTCAAAAATGGTACCGAAGTTGGCATTCGTTCAGGGGCTCAGGTGATGGGGCTGTATCCGCGCGTTACAGTAAGTTACTTAAATTCCTGCATTTCTACCAGGCGTTTATAGATGCCCTTCAATGCTATTAATTCGTCATGTGTACCTCTTTCTTTGATCTCGCCTTTGTCCAGCACTACTATTTCATGCGCATGCTGTATGGTGGAAAGACGGTGTGCTATTACAACAGTAGTACGGTTTTCCATTAGTTTATCCAATGCGTCCTGCACGAGTTTTTCGGATTCTGTATCAAGGGCGGAGGTCGCCTCATCCAATATCAATATGGGAGGATTCTTAAAGATAGCGCGTGCAATGGTCAGGCGCTGGCGCTGGCCGCCACTTAGTTTCATGCCTCTGTCACCAATGCTGGTATCATAACCATTTTCCAGCTGTACAATAAATTCATGCGCATTGGCAATTTTAGCGGCCTGTATCACTGCCTCTTTGTCTGCATTAGGCTGGCCAAAAGCAATATTATTGAACACCGTATCATTGAACAGGATGGCTTCCTGCGATACCATGCCCATTAATGCGCGTACATCATACATACGCAGGTCGCGGATATCTTGTCCGTCAATAGTGATCCTGCCGGATGTAACATCATAGAAACGGGGCAACAGGTCCGCCATGGTGGATTTGCCGGCGCCGCTCTTACCAACCAGCGCTACCATTTTACCTTTCTGGATCGTGAGGTTGATGTTTTTCAGCACGTCCTGTTGCTCATACCTGAAAACAACATCCTGGTAAGTGATCTCCTTTTCAAAGGCTGGCAGGGCTTTAGCATCTGGTTTATCCTGTATGGTCACAGGTACATCCAGTATACGCAGCACCCGCTCGCCGGCAGCCAGACCGCGCGGCATGATGGCAAAGGCATTGGCAATATTCTTAGCCGGCGCAATGATCTGAAAATACAAAGCGATGTATGCGATGAAAGCAGAAGCGTTTAACTCGCTCCGCCCCATCAATATAAGGTTACCGGCATAGATCATGATGATAATGATCACCAGTACGCCCATGGTCTCTGATAACGGAGAGGCCAGCTCCCGCTGGTTCTGAATGGATTTAACCGTATGCGCAAAACCGCTGTTCTCTTTCTCAAATTTCCTGCGCATAAAGCCCTCCCCGTTAAATGCTTTAATGATCCGTATACCTGACAATGTTTCCTCTGCAATATTCAGGATCCTGCCCAGTAAACTCTGGCTTACCACTGCTTTTTTCTTAAGCCGTTGTGTGATGGTGGAGATAAGATAACCAGATATAGGAAATACCAGCAAGGTAAACAGCGTAAGCTGATGGGAAAGGATGAATAAAGTGATAAACGTGGCAATTACCTGCAAAGGATCCCGGAAGATGGTCTGTAATGAAGTGACCACAGAGTTCTCTACTTCTACTACATCGCCACTGATAGTGGAGAGCAGATCGCCTTTTTGCTCATGATGAAAGAAACGCAGGGACTGATCGCTGAACTGATGGTACAGTTTCTCGCGCATCCGCATCACCATATTTACACGCATGCGGGTCAGCACTTTCTGGCTCATCCAGCCAAACAGGTTTTTGAGCAGCACGGTGGCCAGTATCACCATACACACATATACCAGCATACCAAACTTGCCAGTGGTATTAACATAGTAAGTGAGGTAATAGTAGAAAACATCCTTAAAATACTCCACAGAAAGGGAAAAGCCGGGTAAATGGGTGACTACCTTTTGATGGCCGGTTACAAATAGCGCGTCCATCAACGGCATCACCAGGGTGAAGCTGAACAGGCTGAAGATCGTATAAAGCAGTATATATGTTATATATTCCGGCACATAATGGTGATAGGGCCGGGACAATTGCAGCAACCGTAGAAACGTTTTCATTTGTCAGTTTTTATCTCCCCATGGAACCCCGGAGGTTTCATGTATCTTTGCTATATTGGAACAGGGCGCAAGTTACTATAAATTAGACAAGTGGGGCGCCCCGTCATCAACAAACACTACATCAATGCAGGAAACTAAGAGGCAAAAACAAGTAGGGCAGCTGGTACAGAAAGAGCTGAGCGATATCTTTCAGCGTATGGGTTATAATGTAACCGACGGCGGTATTATATCCATTTCCGCCGTACGTATGACGCCTGATCTGCTGGAAGCCCGCGTATACCTGAGTATGTTCCAGATAAAAGACCCCGCCGCCATGCTGGAGCAAATAAAAGAAAGGGGCTGGGAGATCAGAAAAGACTTGGGAACCAGGGTGGCCAAACAGCTGCGCCGCATTCCTGAGCTTTCCTTCTTCCTGGATGATACCCTGGATTATGTGTTCCGGATGGAAGAGCTGTTCAAAAAGATCCGGGAAGACGATGCCGGTAAAGAAAACCAATAAGGCGCTAAAGTGTAAATCCATTCAATGATCTGGCAATTTGCTTCCCGTTACTTCAGGGCTAAGAAATCAACCAACGCGATCAATATCATCGCATGGGTCAGCGTGGTCGCCATTGCCGTAGGGGCCGGTGCGCTGATCGTTATCCTTAGCGTATTCAACGGGTTTGAAGGCCTAGTGAGATCCCTGTACTCCTCTTTTTACCCCAGCGTAAAAGTGAGCCCCGTTACAGGCAAAACCATCCTGCTTACTCCGGCCCAGCTGCAACAGATCAAAGCCGTGCCAGGAGTAGCGCATATATCCCGGATCATAGAGGAAAGAGCCGTATTAAGCTATGGGGAAGATAAGACCATTGCCGTGCTCAAAGGCGTGGACAGCCAGTATAATGAGGTTACCAGCGTAAAGGATAAAGTGGTCACAGGCCGTTTCGATACCGGTAATGAAGACGCTTACCGGGCAGTGCTGGGCATTGAGCTGGAGGCTGCCCTGGGCATAGACATTGAGCATAGCTCTGCGCCGGTGGATGTCTACGTACCCCGCCGCACCGCCGGTAGCTTTATGGTGCCCAATGAGGCCCTGAATAATGGATACCTGGTCCCCACCGGGGCTTTTGCCATACAGCAGGAGTTTAACAGTAAATACGTCATCACCCATATAGACTTCATGCGCAAGCTGCTGGAGTTTTCGCCGGACGAGATCTCGGCCCTGGAAATATCCAGCACCGCCGGTACAGACGCCAACGCGCTAAAAGGCCGCCTGCAGGATCTGCTGGGCAACCGGTTCAGGATCCAGACCCGTTATGAGCAGAACCAGGCGTTATACGCTATTATGCATACAGAAAAATGGGCGGTATATGTTATCCTCAGTTTTATCCTGGTCATTGCCGCTTTCAATATGATCGGCTCCCTGTCTATGCTGGTGATAGAAAAACGGAAAGATATTACCATCCTCAAAGCCATGGGCGCCCGGCAGCAGCTGATCATGCGCATCTTCCTGGCAGAAGGGTTGATCATCGCAGGGATAGGCGCCGCATTTGGGTTTGGATTGGGCGCATTGGTTTGTTTTATACAGCAGCGCTTTGGCATCATTAAGCTGGAGGGGGCTTCCTTCCTCGTGGATGCCTACCCGGTAAGCATGCACCCGGGGGATTTTGGCCTCGTGAGCATCACTATTATAGTGATCGGCCTGGCGGCTAGCTGGTATCCTGCTAAAAAAGCGGCCGCAGAAGGGGTAGAGTTAAAGGCCACCTAAGTAATTACCAATTATCAATACGGATTGTCAACTATAGAACGCATTGCTAAGCGCTGTTTAAAAGGGATCATCATGCAGCTAATCAGCCAACTAAACCGGTCCCTGCCCCTGAAATAATCACAACAACCAACTACGACCTTCCCTATAAAAAAATACGAATTACGGATGATAACCACCAAGGTCACACCCGTAATTCGTAATTAGTAATTTGTAATTGATTAGAAGTCTCCTAAAGAAGTTGCTGGCAATTGCTCCAGCGCTTTGGCAAGCTGTTCATCATTAGGGGCAATACCATGCCATTCATGATGACCTTCCATAAAGTCAACGCCTTTACCCATAACGGTCCTCATCAGTATTGCAATAGGTTGGCCCTGTCCAGTAAGGCTCTTCGCCTTTTCCAGCATGGCTACTACTGCATCCAGGTCGTTACCGTTTTCCAGTATCAGCACTTTCCAGCCAAATGCGGTGAACTTAGCCGGCAGGTCGCCCAGGCCACCTATCTGTTCAGTAGGACCGTCTATCTGCTGACCGTTCCAGTCAACCGTGATGATAAGGTTATCTACTTTATGATGGGGGGCAAACATCACGGCTTCCCATACCTGTCCTTCTTCCAGCTCACCATCTCCATGAAGGGAGAATACCAGATGTTTGTCGTTATTCAGCTTTTTGGTCAATGCCGCGCCAATCGCAACACTCATACCCTGACCAAGGGATCCGGTAGCGATCCTGATACCTGGCAGGTGTTCATGGGTGGTGGGGTGTCCCTGCAGGCGGGAATTGATCCTCCGGAACGTGCTCAGTTCGGAAGTGGGGAAGTAGCCTGATCTGGCCAGCGCACTGTAGTATACGGGGGAAATGTGCCCATTGGACAGCACAAATACGTCCTCGTTACGGGCGTCCATGTCAAAAGGTTGCGGATTATGCTGCATCACTTTGAAAAAGAGCGCAGTAAAATAATCCGTACAACCCAGGGAGCCGCCAGGGTGGCCGCTTTGTACGGCATGTACCATGCGTACGATATCCCGTCTGATCTGTGTAGCGATTTCATTCAGCTGTGGCATGATAGTTGCAATTTTACAAGTCGCAAAACTAAGAGATATTTACCAAGATTCAGAGAGAGTGCCACAAACTTTTACGAAATTCGTGCCGGGTAAGCAAAGTTTTTTGGTTTTTAATTTTTATTGATATTCATTTAATTGAATTTAATATCTTTGTCTAATCTTGTATTATAACCCCCTACTGATGGAGAATGTATTAATTGCAAGCGTCCTGAGTTTTGTTGTAACCTACTTTGCAATTCCAGTGTTGATCAGAGTTGCGGAATTGAAGCATTTGTACGACGAACCGGATGAAAGAAAAGCGCATAAGGCAAATATTCCTACATTAGGGGGTATTGGCTTCTTTGCGGGTTTTGTGATGGCTGCCGCAGTATGCGCACCAACACTGGGAAACTCGCCGCTTCAGTATATGATAGCGGCTTTCTTCGTCATCTTTATGGTGGGACTGAAAGATGATATCATAGGTCTGTCCCCGTTAAAGAAACTCGTAGGCCAGCTGATGGCCTCTTTTGCTGTTATATACCTGGGTAATATCCAGATAAGCAGCATGTATGGGTTCCTGGGTATAAATGCCATTCCCCCTCATTTTGGGCTCTTACTCACTTACTTCACCTTCCTGGTTATTATTAATGCATTTAATCTTATTGATGGGGTAGACGGGCTGGCCGGTAGCATAGGCATGCTGGTTTCCTGTGTGTTAGGCACTTATTTCCTGTATGCAGGCGAAACCCTGTATGCGGTGTTGGGCTTTGCCCTGGCAAGCGGCCTGGCAGCGTTCCTTATCTATAATATATCCCCTGCCCGTATTTTTATGGGTGATACGGGGTCCCTCCTGGTGGGGCTTATTAACGCCATCCTGATCGTGAAGTTTATAGAAGTAGGTGGTAACCCGGCTGCCAGGATGCCCGTAAATGCGGTGCCTGCAGTAGCCTTTGCCATCCTGATAGTACCCCTGTTCGATACGCTGCGGGTATTCTCTATCCGCATGCTCAAGGGCCGCTCTCCATTTTCAGCAGACCGTAACCACATTCACCACTACCTGCTGGAGCTTAAACTGAACCATAAGCAAACCACCCTGGTAGCGGTGGCTACTAATACCATTTATATAGCCGGCGCTTTTGCTCTGCAGGGTATGGGTACTAATTACCTGATGCTGTTGGTGATGGGATCCGCTGCTGTCTTAACCTTTGCGCTGTATATGGCAAAGAATCAGAAGAATATACTCAGGCCCAAACCTGTGTTACAGACCATTACACAGCCGGCAGAGGATACACCGGTTCCCAAGCCCAAAATACTGCGGGTAAACCCGGAAGGTATGTTACAGGACAAATAAGATCTTTATTATAGAACAGCAAAGCCGCTTCAACTCATATGGAGCGGCTTTTGTATTGGTAGCGGTGTTAGTTTCTTTGACGATTAAAAGAAATCCTGTAGGTTTGCAGGCACTTAACTATTTTTTGTTATGCAAGACGATCTCACGCTAATTATGGAGGATGCTTCGGATTCGATGGAAAAGGCCATTAAGCACCTGGAAGTAGAGCTGACGAAGATCAGGGCCGGTAAAGCCAATCCCCAGATACTGGACGGTATCACTGTAGATTATTATGGTTCCAGCACCCCGCTGGCCCAGGTGGCTAATGTGAGCGTGGCGGATGCCCGTACCCTCACCATCCAGCCCTGGGAGAAAAATATGATCCAGCCTATTGAAAGGGCCATCATCGCTGCAAATATCGGGATCAACCCCCAGAATGACGGACAGATGATCCGCCTGTTCCTGCCTCCTTTAACAGAAGAACGCCGTAGGGAATTTGTAAAACGCGCCGCCGGTGAGGGAGAACATGGCAAAGTAGCCATCCGCAATATCCGTAGGGACGCTATCGAAAGTATCAAGAAATTACAGAAAGACGGATTGAGCGAAGATGTCGCAAAGGATGCAGAAGCCTCCATTCAGGGTCTTACTGACAAGTATATTGCGCTGATAGATAAACATTGCGCTACTAAAGAAAAAGAGATCATGGCCATCTAATGTGCCAGGTTAATGGATATGCAGGTGTGCAAATAACCGATATTGTTATTTGCACACCTGTTTTTTTATTTCTTATTTACCAGGTATACCCCCATTAATATCACGCCCAAACATACCAGCTGTACCCAATTGATATCTTCGCCGGCCAGTAAGCCCCAGCCTATGGCCACCACTGGTAGCGCATAGGTGACCATGGAAGCAAATACCGCTCCCGCATGTTGTATGAGTATATAGAACAATACCGTGGCAATACCGCTGCCCAGTACCCCTAAAGTAGCGCCGGCTGCCAGGGAGGTCCATGGCGCCTGTGGTCCGGCAAATAATGGGAAGAAATGGCTGTACCATAATACGGGAAAGGCAAATACGGCACAAAAGAAAAGGGCAATGGAGCTAAGCTGTAGAGAGCTGAAGCCCTTCAGAAAATGATGCACCAGGCTGATATTGACCCCATAGCAAACGGTGGCCAGCAGCACAAAAAAGCCATAATACCAGTAGCTGGTATCCATGCCGTTGCCGGCAAACAGGCCTATTACTCCCAGCAAACCTACGCTTACACCGGTAAGCTGCCGCTTCTCAAACGGGCTTTTAAAGATAACAAAACCCGCCAGCAGCGCCATAAAAGGGGTAAGCGCGTTCAGTATACCAGCCAGCGCGCTGTCTATACGGGTTTCTGCCAGGCAGAATAAATAGGCTGGTATACCATTGCCCAGTATACCGGACAGGATAATGAAAGGCAGCTTGCCACGTGGCGTTTGCCGTATGTATTTGAAAAAAAACGGTAGCAGGGACAGTCCGGCGGCTACCAGCCTGAGGCTGGCCACCTGGTAAGAGGCCAGGCCTTCCATCCCTATTTTCATGAGTATAAATGAGCTGCCCCAGGTAAGTGATAGTAGTAAAAAGATGCTCCAGTGCGTAATACGTTTATCCAAGACGGTGTGTTTTGCGTAGGTAAAGTTCCGTATAAGCTGCCACTCCGGCAAGTGTTTTAGAAACCTATGCAACAGTTATACGGGTTATTTGTTAATTTTAATCAAAGCAAATCACCTCGCTGACATGGCAAAGATCAAACTATCAGATATTGACACCAATGCACCCAAAAAGCTGGATAAAGACACCACAAAGGCAGAAACGAAGCGGCTGCTGGAAGAGCTGGATGAATTGCAGAACCTGTTGTATGCACAGCATAAATGGTCTCTGCTGGTAGTATTACAGGGCATGGACGCCAGTGGTAAGGATGGTGTTGTACGTAACGTGCTGGGCCAGATGAATCCCCTGGGCGTAAAGGTGCAGCCTTTTAAAGCGCCTACTGAAGAGGAACTGGACCATGATTTTTTATGGCGTATCCATCAGCATACCCCGCGTAAAGGCATGATACAGGTATTTAACCGCTCTCATTATGAAGATGTGCTGGTACAACGGGTGCATAAATGGATCGATGAAAAGACTGTATACAAACGGATGGACGCCATCAATGATTTTGAAAAGCTTTTAACGGAACACAACGATACCCATATACTTAAATTCTACCTGCATGTGTCGGAAGATGAGCAGACGAAACGGCTGGAAGAGCGCACACAGGACCCCAGGAAGATGTGGAAGTACAATGCAAATGATATAAAAGAGGCGAAGCTATGGAAAGAATACCGTAAGGCCTATGAAGATGTATTCGAGCACTGCGATTACGTTCCCTGGCATATTGTGCCGGCTGATCATAACTGGTATAAAGAGCACATTATCGCTAAAACGGTAAGGGATACACTAAAAGACCTGAAAATGAAATACCCTGAGATAAAGGATAAATAATATACTTATCTGAAAGGGTTTCCCCGGAATTATTATTTTCGCGCTTTGTAAGTCGTAACCATAAAACCTTTCCTTATGTCGTTCTTAAAAGAATTCAAGGAATTTGCCATGAAAGGCAATGTAATGGATCTGGCAGTAGGTGTGATCATTGGCGCTGCTTTTGGCAAGATCGTAACATCATTGGTAGACAACATTATCATGCCGGTCATCGGTTTATTCATGAAGGGCGCCAGCTTCAACGATGCCTTTTTGGTGCTGGACAGAAGTAAAGGAGACCCCGCTTCACTGGCAGACGCCAAGGCCAAAGGCATAGCCGTGTTTGCCTATGGCGCCTTTATCCAGAATGTGATCGATTTTCTGATCATCGCATTCTGTGTTTTCCTGCTGGTGAAATTCATGAACCGCATTATGCGCAAGAAAGAAGAAGCCCCGGCAGCCCCACCGGAACCACCTGCACAGGAAAAACTCCTGATGGAAATCCGGGATGCGATCAAATCAAAATAAGCTCCATCAGTATAATATATTGTGAATCTCTTGGCAGGCTTAGAGATAAAAGGAAACCTATTGCTTTACGTGTGAAAATTATTTTACCATGAAACAACTATTCAGGCAGGTAGCTGTTATACGTACTCAACTACATGGCAAGCTGCCGGCCAGCATTATTTATTTAGGGATGAAAAGAATTGTACTACTGTTTTTTTGCTGCTTACTGGGCGCATATACTTTACAGGCACAGGATTGGAGACAAGAGCGTGAGGATATGGAAAAGAAGCTCAAGATGGCCCAGGATGATACGCTGAAAGCGCGTTGGCGCAAAGGCGGCCTTTTTAATGTGAATGTGAACCAGGGTAGCTTAAGCAATTGGGCTGCGGGTGGTGATAAATTCTCATTCTCTATTGCATCTTCCTTTACTGGTTATATCGCCTACCGGCAGGGCCGGCACAGCTGGGATAATGGTATTGACCTGGCCTATGGTTATGTGAACACCACCAGTCTGGGTGGCCGTAAAAGTGATGACCGTATCGACCTGACCAGTAAATACGGCTATGATATTGGCAACAAATGGTTCGCCAGCGCCTTGCTGAATATGCGCACCCAGTTCACCAATGGTTATTTGTATGATAGTGTGCCGCCACGGCTTACCTCCCGCTTCTTCTCCCCGGCCTACATACTGTTTGCGCCCGGTTTTGACTATAAGCCCAACGATGAGCTGTCCGTGTTCCTGACCCCCGTTTCTGCCCGTTTTGTGGTGGTAATGGATGATACGCTGGCCTCGCGCGGAGCTTATGGAGTGGATACCGGTAAACACGTGCTTACACAGGTAGGCGCCTATATATCCGTTAACTGGGCAAAAGAGATCATGAAGAATGTTACCTATAAGGGCCGCCTGGACCTGTTTACGGACTACCGGCATAATCCCCAGAACATAGATATCTTCTGGACAAATGCCCTGATGCTTAAAGTGAACAAATACATCTCCGCCAACCTGAACGTGGACCTGATCTATGATGATGACGTGCGGGAGTTTGTAAACGAGAAAACCGGCGTCAAAGGCCCGCGATTACAGGTCAAACAGGTGATAGGGGTGGGTTTCTCCGCCCGGTTCTAAGGGATTTTTACTATTTTTGATAATGACCGTTTGTACTACAGGCATAAATGTATCCCATTTATGCCTGTATTGTGTTCATTATTAACTGTTTAATGATTTCCAGTGAGCGATAACAGCTATAAAATAAAATTACCGCAGTTTGAAGGCCCCTTTGACCTTCTCCTGTTCTTTATAGAGCGGGACGAGCTGGATATCTACAATATCCCCATCAGCAAGATCACACAGGATTTCCTGGACTATATACACCACATGAAATCACTGAACATAGAGCTGGCCAGTGAGTTCATCCTGTTTGTGGCTACCCTCATGCGCATCAAGGCCAAGACCCTGTTGCCGCGTAAAGAGGTGGATGAGCAGGGTAATGAGATAGATCCCCGCCTGGAGCTGGTAGACAAGATCCTGGAATATAAACGTTACAAACAGGCCGCAACAGAGCTGGCAGAGAAAGAGGCAGATCGTATGCTGCAGATAAAACGCGGCAATATCGCCAAAGAACTGGCAGAAATAGGTGAGGCCACCAGCGAGGGTACAGAGGTACAGACCCTCACGCTCTTTAAGCTGACCAAAACCTTTGAAAAGGTGATGCAGCGTATCAAAGAGCGGGATAATAAACCCCAGCACGTGGTGTATAAGTACGATTATACCATGGAAGGCTCCCGCGAATACATGCTGGACCTGGCCCGTGTGGAGAAAACACTTGCCTTTGAAAAGATATTTGATCATTGTAAGGACCGTATACATGCCATTTTCCTGTTCCTGAGCATGCTTGAACTGGTGCAGGCAAAATACCTGGGCATCATGGTAGGCGAAGGCCGGAATAACTTCATTATAGATTATGTAGATCCTGCGGACAGGGAAGAGGAAGTGGCTGGTATTTTTGAGAAAGACTAATGGCTGAGAAGAAAGAACATATCGAGATTGTTTCCCTGCCGGAATACGCACAGGCAGATACTTCCTTTGTGGTATCAACATTATGCTCGCTGGGGCCTGATTTCTTTGCCCATACAGAAGCGCCTCACCGGCATGAGTTCTATACTATTTACTGGATCAGGAAGGGAGAACTGGTGCATACCATAGACACCGTTACCCATGTGGTAAAAAAGAATACTCTCTTTTTCCTGGCGCCCCGCCAGGTACATAAAATGCAGTTCAGTGAAAAAGTGGATGGTTTCATGATCGCCTTCCCGGATGCCTTTATGTGTATGCAGGAGCCATTGGTGGGTATACAATCGGGTCTTTTTATCAATAATCAGTTCAGCAGCGTCATTACCCTGGATCATGAACAGGAAAAGGAGTTTGAGGTGATTGTACAGCGTATGCTGCGGGAGCTGCAGGAAAAAGAGGCGGGTTATGAAACCGCCCTTAACAGCCTGCTCAGGTATTTCCTGGTATTGGCTTCCCGTATTAACGGTACCAATATGGCCGCTGTACCGGAACAGTTTGCCTCTCATAATAGCTCTGTATTCCTGCATTTTAAGAACCTGATAGAGGAGAATTACCATCGTTTAAAGAATGTATCCGACTATGCGGATCAGCTGCATATAAAGCCCGTGCTGCTCAATGAGATCAGCAAACAGCTGTCTGGCCTTACGGCCGGAGAGCATATCCGGAACCGGATCATACTGGAAGCCCAGCGTTATTTATATAATACAGACCTTACTGCCAAAGAGATCTCCTATAAGCTGGGATTTGAAGACCCGCATTATTTCAGCCGCTTTTTTAAGAAGTATACCAATCAGAGCCCGTCAGAGTTCCGGGATGCTGCCCGTGCCGGTGCCGCTACCGTAGGGGTGAATGAAACACCGTCTGTTGCCTGATGCATGGGTTTTAACAGGCAGCCATCAGCATTAATTTCCTGAAGGTTACAGTACCCGTTTCCCATATACTATCCATATGACACTTATATGCACGCCATATGCAACCCATATATTCTCCATGTTTACGGGCATTCCAGCCTGTTCGGCCTCCTAACATATTAATTGACAATAGATAGTGAGGGTGCTCTTTTTTATTTCCCCAATTGGCCGGCCTTTCAGCCGGATATTCGTACGCAAGACCCGGCTTATTGCATGGTAACTGCATTGACACTGCATTGCAACTGCATTGACACCCGTATCCCGCCTCTTTTGAAACGATGCTGCAAATCTAGACTAAAACGCTCGTTTTCAGTTGACGGCAGTATTTTAGATAAATCACGCTTGCTGGTTGAACGGTTTGTCTTCACTGAAATGCACAGCGTGGAATGTTGGCGGCTGATCGGGACTTAGATCTACCCCGGGAAAAAAGTCCACCACTTACATAGTTTTATCCATTTCAAACAGTTGTTGCAACATATATCTTTGTGTTGTCTTTAGGAGGTCGATATGACAACGACAAAAACCATAAAACAAGTAACAGAGATATATAAAGCACCGGCGCCCCATACAGTAGGTGACGGTTTCAGGGTACAGAATGTATTTCCCAACGGTAACCGTCTGGGAAGGCGCATCAGCCCTTTCTTTTTACTGGATTATGCAGCGCCGGCCTACTTTCCCCCTGCATCCAAACCCCGTGGCGTGGATGAACACCCCCACGCAGGGTTTGAGACAGTCAGCATCCTGTATCAGGGAGCGCTGGAACACCGGGATTCTGCCGGTAACTATGGTAAACTGACAGCAGGCGATGTACAATGGATGACCGCCGGCTCCGGGCTGGTGCATGAAGAAAAGCACGAAACGGAGTTCAGTAAACGCGGTGGCATCCTGGAAGCGGTGCAGTTATGGGTAAATCTGCCCAAAGCGCATAAGAGAACGGCTCCTCATTACCAGGATCTGTCAAAGGACGGGATACCGGTAATACCAGTGGGTAAGGAGAGTTATATAAGGGTAATTGCCGGCCGGTTTGATGGTCAGACAGGCCCCGCCCAAACCTATACGCCCATCAACCTGTATGATATACAGCTGAAAGCCGGTGATACGGTTACGCTCTCACTACCGGAAGGCTATAATACAGGTATTATAACGCTCAAAGGCGCAGTGATCTTTAATGAGGCCGATAAGGCCCATGGCGTTGAGATCGCGCTGTTTGATACAAGTGAAGGAGAGATACTGATCTCCGCCACTGAAGATGCTGCCCTGCTCGTACTGAACGGGGAGCCTATCAATGAGCCCATCTTCGCCTACGGTCCCTTCCTGATGAATACCCAGGAAGAAATAACACAGGCCATCGATGATTATAACGCCGGCAAAATGGGGCGCCTCTGATCAAAACACTGATTCAAAACTATTATAAACAACAAAAAAATTAAACAATGACAACCTGGAAAATTGATGCTGCTCACAGTGAAATTCAATTTAAAGTAAAACACCTGATGATCTCTACTATCACAGGTAATTTTACCAGCTTTGACTCTAGCGTACAAACAAATGGCGATGATTTCACCAGCGCTGTGGTTTCTTTCGAAGCAAACGTAGACAGCATCACCACCAAAAATGCAGACCGTGATAAACACCTGCAGGCAGAAGACTTCTTCCATGCAGCTTCTTACCCTAAAGTGACTTTCGTTTCTAAAGAAGTGAAGAAAGTTGATGACGCAAACTATACCGTATCAGGCGATCTGACTGTACGTGGCGTAACCAAACCGGTAGTGCTGAATGCAGAATATGGCGGTATCATCACTGATCCCTGGGGTCAGGTAAAAGCTGGCTTTGAACTGACTGGCAAGATCAACCGTAAGGATTACGGCCTGTCCTTCCACGCTGTAACTGAAGCTGGTGGAATCGTAGTAGGCGACGAAGTGAAACTGCACTTAGCCGTAGAATATATAAAGCAAGCGTAAGCGTTAAGCAATAATAAATATATAGAACAGACAGACCACCAGATTGGGATGTACAACGGACAGCGAAAGGATTAAAAGAACAATGAACACACTCTCTTGGCAACGGTGGAAATAGTAAGAGCAGAAGGTTACGATCATAGCATAGGGAAGACGATAATAAAGGATATTACGAAAGTCAGGAAACCATCAGCATAAATAAAGATAGTAGCGGAATCAGTTGTCAGGAGAAAATGTCAACCGCCCCNNTTTTTTTGTATCTTCATCTCCCACCCATATTTATTCACCTCAATAAAAGCTGATTTATGAAAAGAAACGCAACTGCTATCTGGCAAGGGACCGGCAAAGAAGGCAAAGGCACATTAACTACGCAAACCGGGATATTGAACAGAACGCCTTACTCATACAGCAGCCGTTTTGAAGATGGCGCAGGCACTAATCCGGAAGAGTTGCTGGCAGCTGCACACGCCGGTTGTTTTACCATGAAGCTGAGCTTCCTTATATCTGGCGCGGGCTTTACGCCGGAGAACCTGGAGACCAAAGCTACCGTTACCCTGGAGAATGGCGCTATTACCAGCAGCCACCTGGTATTAACGGCTAAAGTACCCGGTTTGGATAAGGCTAAGTTCGATGAATTTGTAGCGGATGCTAAAGCCAATTGCCCTATTTCAAAAGCGCTTAATACAGATATCACACTGGAATCTACGTTTACCTTATGATGTTATTAGCTACAGATCTGGATGGTACTTTCCTGGGCGGCAGCCCGGAAGACAAAGCCCGTTTATACGAATGGATAAAGCAACAGCAGGATGTACGCCTGGTATTTGTTACCGGCCGGGGGCTGGCTAATGTACAGCCTTTGCTGGATGACCCGCAGATGCCCTTGCCGGACTATATTATCTGTGATGTGGGGGCCACTGTGGTAGAAGGCCCTTCCCTGCTGCCGGTAGAGCCGTTACAGACTGCTATTGAGCAGCAATGGCCGGGCCAGGATGTGGTACGTGCCCATATGGAACAGGTGGCAGGCCTGTACTACCAGGAGGTGCCCCAGGAACGCCGCTGTTCCTTCTATTATGACCATACTACGGCTATAGATGTGGCCCTGGAAATAGCGGCGGAGTTGGGCTGCGATGTACTGCAGTCTGCCGGCAAATACCTGGATGTACTGCCTGCCGGGGTGAATAAAGGCAGCACCCTTATACAGCTGATGGACTTTATTGATTACCCGGTGGAGCAGGTGTTGGTAGCAGGCGATACCATGAATGACCGTTCCTTGTATGACGCCGGTTTCAGAGGGGTAGTGGTAGGCCTGGCAGAAGCGGCCTTAATACAGTATACCCAACATTATGATCATGTATTACAGACTGATAAACCGGGCGCAGCGGGCATTATGGATGGTATTTACTGGTTTAACGGGGATAATGAAAAAAGATCGTAACTTAGAAATGGCTTTCACCAGGTACAATGGATATTAGATAGATAGTTGACCGGAAATGATGAAAAGCAGAGCTCATCTCTCATCATTTAACTGCTACAAAAAAAATCAGTACACATGGAAGTACCCACACAGACATCAGACCTGCAGGAGCAGCTTAATTCCTGGAAGAGTGAAGTGAACAATGTGCGCCAGGAGATCCGGGAAATGCGCGGCAGGTTAGAAGAATTAGCACACAAGAAAACCGATCCTGAAATGCTGATCCACGTAGAGCATTTCCAAAACCAGTTCATATGCCAGGCAGAAGTGGCAGATGAATTATTCCATGACCTCAAGCAATCTGCAAAAAAACTCTCGAATAACGGTGTACTTGCCGTAGTGCATGATGACCGGCCCGTAGCAGATGCTACTACACTGCACGACCGTATGGATACCTTTCAGAAACTGTACGGGGAATTAAAACACGAATTTGAGCGATTTATAAGATAGCTATTAGCCTTTAGCCGTTAGCTTTTAGTCATTAACTTCTTATCAAAGGCTAACCGCTAAAAGTTAACGGCTAACCGCTAGTTGTGGTTTCCATTTTCTATCTCTCGCACTTTTTCTTCCAGCTTGTGAATGATCTCGTCCAGTTCAGAGGTGCTGGTATAGAGCCATTCAATCAGTTGGTTGTTAAGGGACCTGTTTTCGTTGCTTCTATCAAACAGGCGGGTAATACCCAGTATGGATACCACAGGTTTGCGTATTTCATGTGAATTGATCCAGGCTATTTCCCGTAGCCCTTTATGCTGATCCTGCAGCTGCTGGATGATCTGCTGCTTCTCCATTATGTGATCAATATCCTGTATCAGCCCTATCATACGGATAGCGCTATTGTTCACGTGTACCATATAACCCCGGCATAACACATTTTTATAACGGCCATTGGCGCAAAGCAGGCGATACCGCTCTTCGTAGTGCATTGCGCCACTGTTCAGCTGCTGTTGCAGGCGGCTAAGCATATGCGCTTTGTCTTCCGGGTGCAGCCTGCGTTCCCACCAATCCCGCATATTGGTGGCGTCATTGGGCTGGTGACCAAATAGGGTATACAGCCCATGATTCCAGGTAACGGTATCGTTGACAATATCCCAGTCGTATATAGCGTCTTTAGTGGCCTTGGCCAGCAGATCATAACGGATGCCCAGCTCGCGGGCTTCATGGCTTTCTCTTACCTGCTCATCTACATCCACCGCCATAATGATCCGGGTTTTGAAGCCCATATAAGTGCCATCATGCGCGTATAGCTCCGTATAAAAATCAATGCCATTCTTTTTGCGGTGTTTCCATATGCCCCGGTAATTGGCGCCGGTACAACGCTTGCGTATGTTTTCTATCAGGCGGTCCACTTCCAGGGGATCCCGTATATCCTTAATGGTCATATTAAGGAACTCCCTCCTGGTGTAGCCATACTTTTCAATGGCGGCATCGTTCACTGCCAGGAAACGGAGGCTGCCGCACTGGTAGATCCACATGGGTATGGGATGCTTATTAAATAAACGCTGGTATTGTAATGCATGCAAATGCCTGTGCAGTATATAATATAGCAATGCGGCGCCTGCAAAGGCGCAAACACCATAAGACAGCCATACCGGCCATCTTAAGAACTCACTCACAAAATACAGGAGGAACAGCCATAGGGTAACGCCTGCAAAACACACACCGGCCAGCCTGAGGGAGGAATAACGCATGGCAGCATTTTCGTCAAAATTTAGCATAAAAAACAGTAAGCAGCAAAAACTTAGCTGGCAGCTTGAATGAGAATAGTATTTACATTATGATAGTTCGTAAAGTCAGCCGCGGGCCCCTACCATTCTATGGTCAGCTGGTCGCTGGCCGGGTAGCCTACACAGGTAAGTACGAGGCCCTGGGCCAGTTCCCGGTCCGTCAGCACTTCGTTTACAGCCATCCAAACTTTACCACTGGTGCATTTAGCCGTGCAGGAGCCGCACACGCCGCCTTTACAGCTGTAAGGCAGCGTTATGCCCTGTTCCAGGGCACTGGTCAGGATATCCTGGTTGCCGGGCATCTCTATCTGCCGGATGATGTCACCCATCTTCAGCGTTACATGTTTGATACTGCTATCATCCGGGCGGCCTGCCCTCTCCAGCTTTACGCCCGTATTTACCACAAAGTTTTCCTTATGCAGTTGTGCCGGGGAAAAGCCCATGAAGGTGAGGGTCAGCAGGATCATACGCATATAATCCGCTGGGCCGCAAAGGAAGAACTGCGCATCCGCCGGGTCATACATCAGCTGTTCCCGCACCAGTGGTTCCAGCAGCATATTACTAAGCCGGCGTACGTAGTGGCCATCGCCTTCCGGCGTTTCTTTGCTGAACAGGTAAACGCAATGCAGTTGCTGGCTGAATTGTACCTGTAAGGCCTGCAGCTGTTTGAAAAAGATAGTTTGCTCCGGTGATGGTGTGCTGTATATCAGTGTAACACGGGCGCTGGGTTCCCGGTAAAGGATATGTTTGAGTAAGGAAAAGATAGGGGAAATACCGCTGCCTGCCGCCATCAGGAAGAAATGCCGTGGCCGTGGCAACAGATTGTCCAGCGTAAAACGGCCGCTGGGCAGCAGGGAGGTCACTATATCACCGGTGCGCCAGTGCCCCAGGATATGCCGGGAGATCTCTCCGTTCTGCTTTTCCCGTATGGTTACGGACAAATGGGCGTCAATACCCGGGGTGGAGCTGCAGGAGTAAGAGCGGCGGTAGGTAACGCCATGCAGGTCTATCAAAAAGGTAAGGAACTGGCCGGGCTGGTATACTACCGGCTCGCCGGAGACCTGCTCCAGGTGGTAAGTATAAGTGTCCGGCGTTTCTTTGATGATCGCTGTAATGCGCAAACGAAGATACAGGTCCTGCATGGCTCAAATATAATAAAAAGCAAAAGGTGAAGGGCCTGCGCGCTTCACCTTTTGTTGTTAGCTATCAGCGGTTAGCTGTTAGCCCTTAATATGTTTTTAGCCGTTGATAGCTACTGTGATCTTGCTCTTCAGCATCTCCCTCACTTTGGCGGCAATGGCGGCTGCGTCGTATCCGCATTCGCGGTGCAGCTCTTCGGGTTTGCCGTGTTCCACAATGCGGTCCGGGATGCCCAGCATCCTTACTTCCGCATGATAGCCGTTCAGTGCCATGAACTCCAGTACAGCGCTGCCAAAACCGCCGGGTAATGCGGCGTCTTCTACAGTGATCACTTTGTCAAACTGCTGGAAGATCTCATGCAGCATATCTGTATCCAGCGGTTTTACAAAACGCATATCGTAATGGGCGGGTTGCAGGCCATCTGCCAGCAGCTCCTTGCAGGCTTCTGTTACAAAGTTGCCGGGGTGCCCAAAAGAGAGGATGGCTATATCTTTACCGTCACGGATCTTACGGCCGGTGCCCACTTTAATTTCTTTAAAGGGCTGGCGCCAGTCGGGCATTACGCCTTGTCCGCGCGGGTAACGTATTACAAAAGGAGATTCATTGCTGGGCAGCTGGGCGGTATACATCAGGTTGCGCAGCTCTTCCTCGTTCATAGGCGCGCTTACGATCATATTAGGTACGCTGCGCATATAGGCGATATCGTAGGCGCCATGGTGGGTGGGGCCGTCATCGCCTACCAGGCCGGCGCGGTCCAGGCAAAGGATCACGGGCAGGTGCTGGATGGCTACATCATGCACTACCTGGTCAAAAGCCCTTTGCATAAAAGAGGAATAGATGGTACAGAACACCCGCATACCCTGGGTGGCCAAACCGGCGGAGAGGGTAACTGCATGCTGTTCGCAGATGCCTACGTCTATAGCGCGGTGCGGCATCTTTTCCATCATAAATTTCAGGGAAGAGCCGGATGGCATGGCAGGAGTAATGCCCATGATCTTGTCATTCATCTCTGCCAGCTCTATAATGGTATGGCCGAATACATCCTGGTATTTAGGCGGCTGCGGTGTGGTAACCGGTTTTTTGAAGATCTCGCCGGTGATCTTATCAAACAGGCCGGGCGCATGCCAGGTGGTCTGGTCCTGCTCTGCCAGCGCATATCCTTTGCCTTTAGTGGTGACAATATGCAGCAGCTTGGGGCCTGGCACATCTTTCAGATCCTGCAGGGTATCTACCAGCTTGGTGATATTATGGCCGTCTATAGGTCCAAAATAGCGGAGGTTAAAAGACTCGAACAGGTTACTGGATTTGGACACCATGCCCTTAAGGCTGGCTTCCAGTTTGGAGGCCATCTCGCGGGTAAAGCGTTTACCTACCGGCAGTTTGCCCAGCAGGTTCCAAACCTCGTCACGCACCTTGTTGTAGGTGGGAGAGGTAGTGATGTCTGTTAAGTATTCTCTTAGCGCGCCCACATTAGGATCTATGGACATGCAGTTATCGTTAAGGATGATGAGCAGGTTGGCGTCTTTTGCCACGCCTGCGTGGTTCAGGGCCTCAAAGGCCATACCGGCCGTCATGGCGCCATCGCCTATTACCGCAATATGCTGGCGGTGGTGCTCCCCTTTTAACTGGGAGGCAATGGCCATACCCAGCGCTGCGGAAATGGAGGTGGACGAATGTCCTACGCCAAAAGTGTCATAGGGGCTTTCGTCCCGCTTGGGGAAACCGCTAAGGCCTTTGTATTTACGGTTGGTATGAAAGTTTTCCCGGCGGCCGGTGAGTATCTTGTGACCATAGGCCTGGTGGCCTACATCCCATACCAGCTGATCGTCCGGTGTATTGAATACATAATGGAGGGCGGTGGTCAGCTCTACAACTCCCAGGCTGGCCCCAAAGTGGCCGCCATGTACGCTCA
This sequence comes from Chitinophaga agrisoli, assembly GCF_008386695.1. GTDB lineage: Bacteria > Bacteroidota > Bacteroidia > Chitinophagales > Chitinophagaceae > Chitinophaga > Chitinophaga agrisoli. Next base: position 278,343 of record NZ_VUOC01000001.1, on the reverse strand, counting down.
CTACATCAATAATATACTGCCGCAACTCGTCGCATACCTGGTGTAGCTGTTCTTTGCTTAACTTCCGCAAATCGGCGGGATATTTTATCTGCCCAAGCAGGGGGCCGGGAGTTATGTTCATAAGGTAACCTGATCAGGGTTTGTTATAAATATAGGCAAAATTAGTCAAAATTGTGCCAAACTCCGCATGCCTGGGCTGTACTGTGGTGGAAATGCAGTCTGTTAACGCCCGCCGGTATACGCGTACATGAGCACATTGGCTTATTACGTCCATACATCCGTACTTCCCACCTTTGATAACATTTGCTTTCAAGTGGGTAATGCCGAATGGTATTTTTGAAATACAGCAACAGTTTACTAATTTCAGATTGATGTTTAAACATATATCAAAATATTGGTGGTGCCAGATTCTGGGCTGGATGGCTTATTTTGTGACTAATGTTTTCTTTGCATATTCCTTTGGTAAAGTAGAATTTCCTTACCTGCTGAATATTACCATCCTGATCTTATTCGGGCTGCTGTCTACACACCTGCTGAGAAATGTGATCAACCGTCAGAACTGGTTTCAGTACAGCTTTGAGAAGCAGGCCCTTTTGTTCTTTGCATTAGTGGTGGGCAGTGGCGTTATTATGTATATAGGCTCTACCGTTACAGGCAACATTATCCGGCCTCCGGAGCAGCGCAAGGTCCTGTCTGGCCAGGAAGTGCTCAGGAGCCTGTTGTCTAACTTCCTTATCACCGCCATCTGGTGGCTGATCTATTTTGTATGGCATTTTATAGACCGCAACAGGAATGCGCAGGTAGATAAGCTGAAGCTGGAAAGTACGGTAAAGGAGCTCGAGCTTAAGACTATCAAGTCTCAGTTAAATCCGCATTTTATCTTTAACGCCTTGAATAGTATACGGGCGCTGGTGGATGAGAATCCGCAGCGGGCCCGTACCGCTATTACGGAGTTATCGAATATTCTTCGTAGCTCTATGCAGGTGGAAAAAGTTGAAACAGTAAGCCTGGAAAATGAGTTAAATATAGTGAAGGATTACCTGGCGCTGGAAACCATCCGTTTTGAGGAGCGGCTCAAGGTCCAGTACGATATTGATCCTGATACGCTGGAATTGCCCATTCCACCCCTGATGTTGCAAACGCTGGTGGAAAATGCCATCAAACACGGCATTTCCCGCATGGTGAGCGGCGGGGTGGTGCGCATCGGCTCCCATATGCGGCAAATGCAGCATGAGATCACGATAGAAAATACAGGCCAGATACTGGAACATAGCAACGGGCAAGGGTTTGGGTTGCAAAGCACCCGCCAGCGCCTGAGCCTTTTGTTTGGTAGCCGCGCCTCTTTTGACATATATAATAAAAATGACCAGACGGTAGAGGCCAAAGTGCTGATGCCGTTGATTTAACAGCCGTTAGCTGTTGGCTTTTAGCTTTTAGCGTTTACCAGGAGCTAAAAGCTAACCGCTAAAAGCTAAGGGCTAAAAGTTGCCGCTGTATCATCAACCAAACAAATTCTTACAGATGAAGAAAGCATTAATAATCGACGATGAACGCCTGGCCAGGAGCGAGTTGAAGAAATTACTGGCTGATCACCCGGAGATAGTGGTCGTGGGAGAGGCTGTAAATGCCAAAGACGGGCTGGAAAAGATTGAAACACTGCATCCGGACCTGCTGTTCCTGGATATTCAGATGCCGGACAAAACAGGGTTTGACCTGCTGGCGGAACTGGAGCGCACGCCCCAGGTGATATTTACCACCGCGTATGATGAATATGCCCTTAAGGCATTCGAATACAATGCGTTAGATTATCTGTTAAAGCCGGTGGAACCTAAACGCCTGGCAGACGCCATCCATAAATTGCATCAGCAGGACGAAAAGGAGCGCCAGGCCGCCGTTGGCGGCATCCGTAACATCCTGTCAGAAAATGACCAGGTATTTGTAAAGGACGGGGACCGCTGCTGGTTTGTGAAATTGCAGGAAATACGCCTGTTTGAGAGCGTAGGCAACTATGCCCGGGTGTATTTTGAAAATAATAAACCACTGATCCTTAAGTCATTAAATGCTTTAGAGGAAAGGCTGGACGAACGGACCTTTTTCCGGGCAAACCGTAAACATATCGTGAACCTGCGTATGATAGAGAAGATAGATACCTACTTCAACGGGGGGCTGTTGCTGGAAATGCGCGGGGGAGAGAAGATTGAGGTGAGCCGCCGGCAAGCGGTTAAGTTCAAGGAAATGATGAGCCTTTAGAGGAGCTTTTAGCTGTTAGCCGTTAGCTTTTAGCGCTTTACCGGTAGCCAATGGCTAACAGCTAAGCGCTAAAAGCTGATAGCCTTTATTTGGCGATCACCGGTGCGGAATGCACCGCGTCTGCGATCTCTTTTATCAGGGAAGTATCTTTTTCGATGGCATTACCCACCACGATCACGTCTGCGCCTGCTTTACAGTTCAGATACGCTTTTTCTGCATCCCTTATGCCCCCGCCTACGATGATGGGCACATCCACCTGACTGGCCACCCGGGCGATCATGCTTTCGGAAATGGCGTCACGGGCGCCGCTGCCGGCGTCCATATAAATAAGCTTCATACCCAGCATTTCGCCCGCCATAGCGGTACACATGGCAATATCGTCTTTATCTGCAGGGATGGGGGTGGTATTGCTGATATAGGAAACCGTGGTTGGCAGGCCGCCGTCTACTACCATGTAGCCGGTGGGGATCACTTCCAGGCCGCTTCTTTTAACAGGCACAGCAGATACAACATGCTGACCGATCAGCAGTTCTGCGTTCCTGCCGGATATTACAGAAAGGTACAGGAGCGCGTCTGCAAAACGGGATACCTGGGTAGGATGTCCCGGGAAAAGCACTACTGGGATATTGCAGCTGGCCTTTAGCCGTTGTACGCACTCATCCAGGTGTTGGGTGATGACAAGGCTGCCGCCCAGCAAGATATAGTCCACCTTTGCCTCCGTACATTTGGCGGCAAGGTCAGTTATACCCGCAGGGGTCACCTTATCCGGATCAATCAGGACGGCAAACGACTTTGTACCTTTTGCTTTTCTTTCAGCGAAAGAAGTGTATAGTTTTTTGTACATCAAATAAGCGTTGTTCCGGTTGTCGCAAAAGTATAAAAAAATTGGTAATAAGTAATCAGCTCACATTGTGAAATAAATGCATATGCATGACGTTCATTTTGCATGGGAAAAATCACTCACATCACCATGCAACCCAGGCCTGCTTATTGCGATAACAGCAATGTTTGGGCCATTTTTCATTATTCACATATACAATATACTGATATCTAAAGGATTTTGGTTAGAAAATTGGCTGGCAGTCCGGAAGTTCGTTTGGCGCTAACTATTGGCATTCCAATTATCCACAAGCTGTGTATAAGAAAAAGAGATCACCATAAATTTAAAAAATTATTTTAGCAACACCTCTAGTTTTTGAAAAATCTAATTGTTAAATCCTCCAAATATTGGGACATATGAAACCGAGCATTCCAGGCCTTTTACACACTTAATTAAAAAACAAGCCGCTAACAGGCGGGGACAGTAGTCGAAACCATATTTATATCAGGTGTGAATGTATGAATGCGAGGTTCCATCCGATCAATGGAATAAAATACTTAACGGATGAAACAGACCAGTAACAAAGGCGGGCTAGCGTTTTCCCGTCACTTCACCAAAGAAGGAGTAACCCCCTATGATCAGTTTGAATACGAGTTGCGTTCGTCGGTGATCCGTAATCCGGGTGGAGATGTAGTGTTTGAGATGAACAACGTAGAAGTGCCAAAGGCATGGTCGCAGATAGCGACTGATATCCTGGCGCAGAAGTATTTCCGTAAGGCCGGCGTGCCGCAGGCCGATGGCAGTCTTGGTCGTGAAACATCCGTAAAACAGGTAGTACACCGTATGGCCAATTGCTGGCGCGTATGGGGGGAGCGTAGTGGCTATTTTGCCACGGCAAATGACGCCCAGGTGTTCTACGAAGAGCTGGCCTATTGTATGCTCAACCAGGCCTGCGTACCCAATTCCCCCCAATGGTTTAATACCGGCCTGCATGAAAGCTACGGTATTACCGGTAAGCCACAGGGGCATTATTTCGTGAATGCTGCTACCGGCGGGCTGGAAAGATCCAGCTCCGCCTATGAACGTCCCCAACCGCATGCCTGCTTTATCCTTAGCGTGAGTGATGACCTGGTGAACGATGGGGGTATTATGGACCTGTGGGTGCGGGAGGCCCGGATCTTCAAATATGGCTCCGGTGTAGGCACTAACTTCTCCAGCATCCGTGGGGAAGGCGAGAAGCTGAGCGGTGGCGGCACCTCCAGTGGCCTGATGAGCTTTTTAAAGATAGGCGACCGCGCAGCAGGCGCTATCAAATCCGGTGGTACTACCCGCCGGGCCGCCAAAATGGTGTGCCTGGACCTGGATCACCCGGAAATAATGGATTTCATTAACTGGAAGGTAGAGGAAGAAAAAAAAGTAGGCGCGCTCATTGCCGCCGGCTATTCTTCCGATTATGAGGGAGAGGCTTACCGTACAGTATCCGGTCAGAACTCCAATAACTCCGTACGGATCCCCAACAGCTTTTTCCACCGGCTGGAAGAAGATGGCGAATGGGAATTAAAAGCCCGTATGGATGGCCGTACCATGAAAACGGTAAAAGCCCGGGACCTCTGGGATAAGATCACCTACGCCGCCTGGCGTTGCGCGGATCCCGGTACCCAATATGATACTACCATCAATGAATGGCATACCTGTCCCCAGGGAGGGCGCATCAACGCCTCCAACCCGTGCTCAGAATACATGTTCCTGGATAATACGGCCTGTAACCTGGCCTCTGTGAACCTGCGCCAGTTCTTTGATGAAGAAAAGAATCATTTTGATGTAGCGGGTTTTGAATACACCGTGCGGCTGTGGACAGTGGTGCTGGAAGTATCTGTACATATGGCCCAGTTCCCCTCCAGGGAGGTAGCGCAGCTAAGCTATGAATACCGTACCCTGGGCCTGGGTTACGCCAACCTGGGCTCTATGCTGATGGTGAGCGGTATTGCCTATGACAGCGAGGAAGCCAGGGGCATTGCCGGCGCTATTACCGCCATCATGACCGGCATCTCCTACAAAACATCCGCAGAGATGGCCCGCCACATGGGCGCTTTCCCTAAATATGCAGAGAACCGGGAGGATATGCTGCGCGTAATGCGCAACCACCGTGCGGCCGCCTACGATGCCATAGACGCCTACGAAGGCATCGAAATAAAGCCTCAGGGCATTAATGCGAAGTACTGTCCCAACTACCTGCTAAAAGCGGCTACAAAGGCCTGGGATGACGCCGTACAGCTGGGCGAGAAACATGGCTACCGCAACGCGCAGGCGACCGTAATAGCGCCTACCGGCACTATTGGGCTAGTAATGGACTGTGATACTACCGGCGTAGAGCCTGATTTTGCCCTGGTAAAATTCAAGAAACTGAGCGGCGGCGGTTATTTCAAGATCATTAACCAAAGCATACCCTCAGCATTAAAGAACCTGGGTTATAAGACCAACGAGATAAAAGCCATTGTAGATTATGCCAAAGGCAGCGGCAGCTTTGCCGGCTCGCCCTACATCAATCATCAGACCCTGAGTGAAAAAGGCTTTATCGCAGAGGAGATGAAGAAGCTGGATGCAGCCGTGGTTTCTTCCTTCGATATTTCCTTTGTGTTCAATGTTTACACCCTGGGCGAAGAATGCCTGCGGAGACTGGGCTTTACGCCGGAACAATACTTTAACATGGAGTTCAGCCTGCTGCATGAGCTGGGTTTCACAGACGAGCAGATAGAGGCCGCCAATGATTATATCTGCGGCACCATGACGGTAGAAGGCGCGCCTTACCTGAAGGCAGAGCACCTGCCCATATTTGATTGTGCCAATAAATGCGGCAAAAAAGGCGAGCGGTACATTCATCCGCACGGCCATATCCGCATGATGGCAGCTACGCAGCCGTTTATCTCCGGCGCTATCTCCAAAACCATTAACCTCCCCAATGAGGCGGCTGTGGACGAGATAGCGGACTCCTATAAACTGAGCTGGGAGCTGGGCCTGAAAGCCTGCGCCCTTTACCGCGACGGCTCTAAACTGAGCCAGCCGCTGAGCAATAAAAGCGATAAAAAGAAAAAAGCAGAAGCGGCGGAAGAAAGCCCTGCTCCTGCCGCTACCGCGCAGATCATAGACCTGAACCAGCTCTCCATCGATGAGCTGCTGGAAGAGGTAAGCAAGCGTATGCAGGCCAGTCCGGATACCACGCTCAAACGCCAGCTGTCCCGTATCATAGAGCGGAAAACATTGCCTGCTAAACGCCGCGGCTTTACGCAAAAAGCCAAGGTGGGCGGTCAGGCCATCTTCCTGCGCACCGGGGAATACAATGATGCTACCCTGGGCGAGATCTTTATAGATCTGGCCAAAGAGGGCTCTACCCTGCGCAGCCTCATGAACTGCTTTGCTATAGCGGTTTCCGTAGGCCTGCAGTATGGCGTACCGCTGGAAGAGTTTGTAGATAAGTTTGTATTTACCCGCTTTGAGCCGGCCGGTATGGTAGACCATGCGAACATCAAGTCCGCTACTTCGCTGATAGATTATATCTTCCGTGTGTTGGGCTACGAGTACCTGGGCCGTACAGACCTGGTACATGTGCTGGATGCGCCCGGTAATACCGGTGATGAAGATGGTGAAGATGAAAGCCCCGTACCACACTCACGGCCGGCTTTATCTAATGTGCGGATAACTTTTTTAACCGGTGGCAATCCTGCTAACAGCGGCGCTGCTAAACAGGCGAAACCGCAGGCCATGGCGAGTCACAGCAATGAGAGCAGTACCCAGGATTATATGCGCAGCATGCAAAGTGATGCGCCGGCATGTAATACCTGCGGGCATATTACGGTGCGTTCAGGCACTTGTTACAAGTGTTTGAACTGTGGTAACAGCATGGGTTGCAGTTGAATATGAGGCCTGTGGCCCTTGTTAATGATTTGTTATTCTATACGAAAAATTTCAAAGAAAATTAACATGCTCGTACATTTGTATTCAAATAGGGTTTTCATAGGATAGTAACAAATTGAGGGCGCTTTTCTAGGCGCCCTTACTTTTTAAATAAAACCCTCTCCAAAGGCCCCACAGCATTGATTTAGCAGTATAGTACATACCAGGTAATTTCATACAGTTAACTATTCCCCCATATAATATCTACATTCTTAATAGGAATACTCAAACAGGTCCGCCTGTCTGAAAAAGTGCCATATCCGTTTGATATTTCCATAGCTAACGCGTTGTTAAAACAAACATCCGGCAGTACTATTGGTGAGCATGGTCTGGTTTGCGGGGCCGGGTAAGCTACCGGGAACACTACCAGATTATATGGGGAAAGTGATCTGGGTTTGTCTGAAGATCTATGATGGGTTAGCCAGGAACTGATCAGTTATCCACCTCCATCTTTTGATTATTTTCAAAAACTCGCGTCTTATTTGATTTTTTGTTAATGTTTATGGGGTAAATTTTACGTCTTCATAAATCTTTAACATGACGCTAACGTCATTATAGTTTTTTTATATATTTGTTATTGTATTAATTTTTATTATGGTTACTGTCCTATGAAAAACCAAATATTTCTACAAGCATGACTCTTCATGCACTGTAAATGACTCTCGAAAGCAATGGTTTATCCATTGCTTTTGTTTTTTATACCAAGGGCAGTAATTCCTTAAAATAGAACTGATTATCCCAGTTTACAGCCTTCTCTTCATCAGATATATAGCTGCGCGCTATGGTCTCGCCAGGGGTAAATGCCACAGGCGCCTTAAATAAAGGACCATCATATACAAAGGTGTGGAACTCGCCGTTCTCACCGCAAGGGTCTACATTGGGCGGCAGATCTGCCAGAAATTGGTCATCTATTATCCGTCCCGCAAAGCTGGCATCCAGGTAACGGGCATTAGCACACACGACAATGGCCTTGAAGCCGGCGGCTATGATCTCCTGCAGCAGCTGGCGGCTGTTCTGCTTCCAGATAGGGAACACCCCTTGCATACCTATTTTGGACAGCTGGGTCTCCCGGTACTGGCGCAGGTCTTCCAGAAAGATATCGCCAAAGACCGCATGCCGGATCTCTTCCTGCAGCATACCCTCCAGCTGCTGTTGCATTAGCTGGTTATAGTCCTCCATAGAGGCATGCTCCTGCAAATACGCCTTTTTAAGGGGAATACCCAGTTGCCGTGCCTGCTCATCCAACAGGGCCTCCCGCACCCCATGCATGGATACCCGTTGAAAGCCGGCGTTCAAAGTGGTAAACAGGTAGCGTATGTCATATATACCTTGCTGGCGTAATGTCCATAGGGCAAAACAGGCGTCTTTACCGCTGCTCCAGTTAATAAATGCAGGAATCATATAATATATAATAAATTTTCAAGGATAAGCCCGGAATGTTAAATAATGTTAAGTATAAATGTAGGATGATTTAGTTTTTTGGGATTTCTAAATTGTATTTTGTATTTTTAATATCGAAAATTTACCTATATGAAACCAGGCAAGTTTACATATTCATTGCAACGTATGAGTTCCATGCGGGGTTTCATATGGATGTTTCCCCTTAGCATAGCACTATTAGCAGTTACTGCCACTACTTATGCCAACGATCATGATCATGATAATGATGGCCATAAGACAACAGACCGCTGCGATGATAAGACGGCTAATAAAGCTGCCGCTAAAACTACTGCAGCTATTACGCCAGTTCCTGCTCCCCTTCCCACCATCACGGCTAAGCCTACCAGGGTGGAAGAATATGTATGGATGCTGAGCCGTGATAATGATGAAACAGCGGTAGAAGACGGCAACCTGGAAAACGCGGTAGTAGACCTTTATAAATGGTACCTGCAGAACGAGACCAGGATTAACAGTAACGATTATCTGAAAGGCGGCGGTAAATCGCTGGTATTTCCTTTTAAGATAGACGTGAAAACATTGCAACAATACTTTCAATTCATCAAGAATAATTTTCCGGGCTTAAGTGAAGACGACCTGGATAACAACACAAAGAAACCACTTGCCAACCGGAAAAAATATGCGCCGGTGACCGAACGGGACGATATGGAAAACCCAATGTCTATTGCTGTTCCTAAATAGTATTAAGCACAACCATATAAATTACTTGCCAGGCGGATATAATGCACGTAGAGTTTAGCTATAACAAGGAGGATGTATTGAATGCATTGCGCTATCACTTTATGCAGCGAGGGGAGATCAAGGTTTTCCGCAATACCCTCTGTATACTACTGCTGCTTGCACTTACCGGTTTTTTCTTTCACCTCGTTACGCCCAGTGCGCTTATAGGCGTTATTGTTATGATAGCCGTTATTATGTGGGCTTTCTGGTACCTGTTGCCCGTATCTACCTATAATAAGGCTGCTACCTTTAAAGATGAGATCAAGCTCGGATATTCTGAAGAGGGGCTGCAGATCTCTACCCGCGCCAGCGACCACCAGCGGCAATTGTACTGGAATAATTTTACCCAGATAGTCGAAACCAGTAAATTCTTCTTTCTTTACCGCGACCGTAAATCCTTTCTGCTGATCCCCACCAGCGCTTTTGAAAGCGAGGATGCGCGTATCAACTTCAGCAAGCTGGCTAAGGCCAAGATCAGCTAATTCTTAGTTTTCTGTATAACTATTCCCTGTCCGGAAGCGGACACGTTTTGACCAGAAGTGGACAAGATAACAGCCTCCCGTCAGCCTAAATAATTGAATGGTAATATACTATGAATCAGGCATCTATCTTGAAGCCCTGTATCTAAAATGTACCGGCATGCTTAAAAATTACCTGAAAGCAGCTTTCCGCAACCTGTCAAAGAATAAAGCGCAATCCATCATCAATATCACCGGCCTGTCTGTGGGCATGGCTGTGGCCATCCTCATTGGTCTCTGGATCTGGGATGAGCTCTCCTTTAACAAGTTCCATAAAAACTATGCGCATATTGCCCAGCTAAAGCAGAACCAGGTATTTAACGGCATTACAGATACCTGGAGCTCTATGCCTTACCCTATGGGTAATGAGCTGCGTAATAAATACGGCGGTTATTTTAAGTATGTGGTAATGTCATCCTGGACAGAAAATCATATCCTGACCTACGGCGACAAACAGCTGATGAAGGATGGTAATTATGTAGAGCAGGATGCGCCGGAAATGTTCACCTTTAACATGCTGAAAGGCACCAAGGCCAGTTTAATGGATCCTTATTCCATTATACTGTCTCAATCCCTCGCCCGGACCTTATTTGCGGATGCAGATCCGCTGGAGCAGGTAATTAAGCTGGATAGTAAGGTAAGCCTTAAAGTGACCGGCGTCTATGAAGACCTGCCCAATAATTCCGTATGGGGCCGTGTTAGCTATTTCGTGCCCTGGAAGCTGAAAGCAATAATGGATGGATGGGTGACCGGCCAGTATGAAAATACATGGGGCTCCAACGGCTTCCAGGTATTTGTACAGGTGGCGGACCATGTAACGATGGAGCAGGCATCCGCAAAGATCCGGAATACCAGGTATGATAACCTGGACGCCCATGGCCAGCAATTTAAGCCGCAAATCTTCCTGCACCCTATGAGTAAATGGCGGCTGTATGAACAGTTTAAGAACGGGGTGAACACCGGCGGCCGTATTGAGTTTGTATGGCTGTTTGGTATTATTGGGGTATTTGTGCTGCTGCTGGCCTGTATCAATTTTATGAACCTGAGCACTGCCCGTTCTGAGAAAAGGGCCAAAGAGGTAGGCATCCGTAAGGCCGTTGGGTCGTTGCGCGGCCAGCTGATGCTTCAATTCTTCAGTGAATCCGTGTTGATGGCAATGCTGGCTTTTGTATGCGCCCTGTTATTGTCGCAATTACTACTGCCGTTTTTTAATGAAATGGCGGATAAGAAGATCAGCATATTATGGGCACAGCCCTGGTTCTGGTTAATAGGGCTGGGGTTTGCACTGCTGACAGGTATTATTTCCGGCAGTTATCCGGCCATGTACCTGTCTGCTTTTCAACCGGTAAAAGTGCTGAAAGGCACTTTCCGCACCGGCCGTCTGGCGGCCATGCCGCGGAGGGTATTGGTAGTGCTGCAGTTTACAGTATCTGTTACCCTGATCATAGGCACCCTGGTGGTATTCCGGCAGGTGCAGTATGCCAAGAACCGGCCGGTGGGTTATAACCGTGAGGGGCTTATTGCCATTCACATGATCACACCGGATCTTTATAAGCATTTTGATGCGGTGCGGGATGAATTGAAGAAAGCCGGCGCTATTACAGAAATGGCCTCTTCTGAGGCGCCGTTAACGGAGGTATGGTCTACCAATGGCGCCTTTGACTGGGCCGGAAAAGACCCTGCCCTGGCAGTGGATTTCCCTAATACCGGCGTATCCTACGACTATGGCAAAACGGTAGGCTGGCAGTTCAAAGAAGGCCGGGATTTTTCCCGCGACTTTGCTTCAGACTCCCTGGCCTTTGTGGTAAATGAGAGCGCTGTAAAATTCATGGGACTGAAAGACCCGGTAGGCCAAACGCTTAAATGGGAAGATATGCCCTTTAAGATCATTGGCGTAATAAAGGACGTGGTTACGGAATCGCCTTATACGCAGGTAAGGGCCTCTGTTTACTGTATGGCGCGGGGCCACGAGAACTTTATGATCCTCCGGGTAAACCCGGCCCTTGGTTTGCATACCGCCCTGGCCAAGATTGAAAGCACCTTTAAACGGTATAATCCGGCACAACCTTTTACCTATGAGTTTGCGGATGATAGTTATGCCCGTAAGTTCAATAATGAGGAACGGATAGGTAAGCTGGCCAGCTCCTTTGCTATACTGGCCATCTTTATCAGCTGTCTGGGCCTGTTTGGTATGGCCTCTTTTATGGCGGAGCAACGTACTAAAGAGATAGGGGTGCGTAAGGTACTGGGCGCTTCCGTGCTAAACCTGTGGGGCCTGTTGTCAAAGGACTTTTTGCTGCTGGTGGTAATTTCCCTGTTTGTGGCCGCGCCGCTGGCCTACTATTTTATGCACCAATGGCTGCAGAATTATGAATACCGTTCCGGGATCTCCTGGTGGATCTTTGTGGTAACGGGCGCCGGCGCTTTGCTGATCACCTTACTGACCGTCAGTTATCAATCTATAAAAGCTGCATTAATGAACCCCGTTAAAAGTCTGAGAACGGAGTAGTATATCGTGAAAATGAAAAGTCCGTGGTGTACAAGGCAAGCGTACGCCACGGACTTATTATTTACAGCTGATAACTACAGCATGAATTCATGGATCACGGCAAAATGCAACACATGGTTCATGGCCTGATCGCCGGAGGCAAATTGCTGGTAATGGTTCATATATCCCACTTCTACCTTTAGATTAGGTTTTACGGAGTAACCAGGCGCCACCAGAAAGCGGTTCTGATCAATAAATTTATCATTGATCTCATTGCCCCACAGGTTCATGAACAACTCATTCTGAAAGGCCAGGTAAAAATTGGTGGGTTGCTTATCCTTTTTGAAAGGGAAAAGGGTGCGGTTAAAGTAGCGGAAACGGTTGCCATAGCGCCAGTCCGTCAGCTTCAGGTCGCCGCCGTTGCCAGTGCGGGTCTTTTGCCCGGTCCAGCGTTGTTCCAGCCGCAGGCGGTGCGTCATATTAAACACGCCTGTTTTTCCCATTTTATAGATGAACTGTTCATAAATGCGGTGCTCCGGCAGGTAAGCGTCCAGGGCCGCGTTATAGGTAGGTATATTGGCATAGCCTACCAGGTAGCCGGTGCGTGCATTAGGTGCGTATTGCAGGCCCGCACGCATTAAGATCTGTCCTTTATCGCTAAGGCCATCCCGGATACGGAACTGTACGTCAAACGGAACGGACCATTGTTTGTTGATGCCCGCCGTGCCAAAATACGTATACCAATGCTGGTAATAATGGGTAAGTTGCTGTGCCTGCAGGCTGTATATGCCGGACAGGAATGCCAGTACGAATAATGTCCTTTTCATGGTCTTGATGCTTCAGAACCTTAAAGATAATATGAAAAGGGGGGATTGGGAAACGGTGGGGCTTATTGTGGCGCAACCTATAAATATACGCAAATTTGTGACCCGGTTATGATGCTATTTTACCAAAATGGCTTGAGTATAGGATAAGCGAACCATAAGCGAACTCAAAGCGAAGGAGAGGGCCGGGTGAAAACTGTTAAAATAATATCAGTTATACTATACAGGAATAAATTGAGGGGCGTAAAAAAAAAGCCGGTCAGTGATTACTGACCGGCCCTGCTCTTTAAAGCCCCAAAGCAATAATTGGCAATTAGCTGTTAATTATTCTTGTTCCACCAAAGTTTGGTGCCTTTGGTATCGCCGCCAATATCATTAGCGGCCTGGGTATAGTTTTGCGTGTTCTGTTGCTGTTCTGATACCGGGTAGGTAAGGCGGTAGGGTACAAAAGGCACCTTACTGTCCAGTGTTCCGCTGGCAGGCGCTATAAACAGCGGCTCGCCGCCCGGTTTCTTAAAGTTCAGGCGTACCCTTTCAAACCAGCCCTGAAAGCCCTGCGGATATAAAGCCAGCCATTTCTGGGAGCCTATCACATTCCGCCAGTCAGCCTGGTCATAAGGCACCCTGGCCAGGTAAGCGTTAATAGTGTCCGCAGCCGTAATACCCCAGGTAGCCATGGAGGCCTTTATACCATTTGTATAATGGGTAGCGGCATCGCCGGTGGCAAAACCACGGGCAGAGGCTTCTGCCAGTATAAATTCCACTTCAGAATAGGTCATCACGAAGCCTCTTGCATCTGCGGCATAGATCCTGGTGCCAGGATAGGAGTAATTACCCGGTGGCAGGCGGCTAGGCTCGGTTTCAGAGGTGCCATAAGGCAAACCCCGGTAAACCGTATCTATTTTGCTTGGGCGCACATAAACGCCCAGGCGGGGATCGTTTAAGCTTTTCAGATAATCCACCATGGTGGCGCTTACAAAGAATTCGGAGAGCTCCCTTTCAGAATCGTTATAAGGGTATTTATTAGGCGCTACCGCTATGTACTGGAACACCGCATCATCTGCCTGGCTGGTCATGGCAGCCTGGTAGTTCTGTTCGATGATAGCCCTGGCATTGGCCGCTTCGCCGTCAGCATCAACCATCCGGATGGCCAGGCGCAGCATTAAAGAGTGCCCCAGCTTTTTCCAGGAGTCTACGTTGCCATTATAGATAACATCGCCATTGGAAAAGCTGCCTGCAGCAGGGTCCAATGCGGCTACCTGCGTTTTCAGGGTATCCAGTAATGCGGCGTAAATAGCTTTGGCGCCGTCATATTTTGGGCGGAAGATACCCTGATCCAGTTTATAGGCGTCCTGGTAAGGAACATTGCCATAGGCGTCTGCCAGGATCTGCATGATCCAGGCTTTGAATATCTGCGCAATGGCGATCTGGTTGGTAGATTCCGTAATAGGCTTTGCCCGGTTCATTTTGATGATCTCATCCAGATTATGCAGCGATACGGTATACAGCGTATTCCAGAGATTGGTGTTGATAAGCTCATCCAGCAGGTAGCGGCTATCATTTGCCTTATCATTGCCGGTCCAGTATTGCGCGTAGGGCATACCTATACGGCCGTTCTGAGGGCCGGCATAGAGAATGTCCATAGCGGATTTTTCCGCTCCGGTAAGCAGGTATTGTGGCTGCGTAACGGTGGGTTTTGTTGGATCATGATTAATGTCTTCCAGCTTCTGACAGCCCGAGATGGCCAGGCAGCCCAATAAGAGGACGTAGCAGCTATATTTAAGATATTGTGTTAGCATTTCCGTTCAATTTGCGGTTTAGAATGAAATATTCAGGTTCACACCATAGGAGCGCAGCGAAGGCAGCGCACCCCCTTCAATACCCTGCACATTGGAGGCTGAGTTGGTAATGTTAGACGGATCCACGTTTGGCGCATTGGCATGGATGAGCCACAGGTTACGGCCGTATAAAGAGATACGGGCGGCCTGCGCGCCAATCCTTCTATACCAGGATTCAGGAATATTATATCCCAGCTTTAGTTCGCGCAGGTATATGTAGCTGGCGTCATAAAGATCCGCTTTGCTGATCACGTTACCGTAATCCAGGTTAAAGTGATCTCTGGCGGGCACCACTTTGGTGTTTTCCTTACCATCGTCCGTTACGCCCGGGTTTACAAAGCCATTCTCGCGTATACCATTTGCAGCAGTTACATCCAGTAAACCGGATTTTTTACCATACAGGTTGGTGTAGGAGAAGAAGTCGCCACCCTGCTGGAAGTCAACCAGGGCAGACAGATAGATACCTTTAAAGGAGAAGGTATTTGTAACGCCGCCAATAAAGTCCGGGTTTACATTACCGATCTCTTTTATAGCAGATACCTGGTAAAAGCCATTCGCATCCACTTTCCGTTGGCCGGTGGCCTGGTCATACACATAATCAGTACCCATGATCGTACCCAGTGAGCTGCCTACAACAGCGGCTACAGATACTTTACCGGTACGGCGGTCAGTGGCCAGCGTAAGCTGGGTGAGGGTGGTGTTGTACTGCTCAATGTCCATATTCAGCAGCTTGTTACGGTTAAAGGAGATGTTACCGTTGATATCCCAGCGGAAACCTCCTTTGAGCCGGATGGGGTTAAGGTTTACCCCTATTTCCATACCCTTGTTCTGTACGCTGCCGCCATTCACTACTACGGTAGAGAACCCGGTGGCAGTAGGTACCGGCATGGTAATGATCTGGTTTTTGGTTTTACGGTTGTAGTAGGTTACATCAAATCCAATACGGCTATCCAGGAACTTCAGTTCTGTACCTACTTCATACTCATTGGTACGTTCCGGTTTCAGCAGCAGGTTATTCTTCTGCCCCAGGAACTGGGTAGCAGGGTTGGCGCCAAATGGCGGTATGAATGCAAACGCGTCATATACCTGGTAAGGATCCGTATCGCTACCCACGGCAGCAATGCCACCACGGATCTTACCAAAGTTCATCCATTTCCATTTCAGCAGGTCAGAGAATACGAATGAAAGGGAAGCAGAAGGATAGAAGTAAGGATTGTTCTCCACATTAATGGTGGAGCTCCAGTCGCTACGGCCGGTAAGGTCCAGGAACAGGAAGTTCTTATATCCCAGGGTAGCAGTAGCAAAAGCAGAGTTGATCTGTTTTTCGTAGAACTGATCTATGGGTATTGCCGGCTGCACGGAATTCAGGAGGTTGTATACACCGGGTATTGCCAAACCGCCAACGCTGGAGCCACCGGTTACGGTCCACTGGCGGTGCAGGATGTTACCACCTATGGTAGCGTCCAGTGTGAAATCGCCAAAGTCTTTATTGATATCTGCGGTTACCTGGTAGTTCATTTCGCGGGAATCGCGCAGGCGTTTGATGTAAGAACCTGTTACATTAGGTTGTTGGGAGGCCCTTTCTTCATTCAGCATGTTATACTGATCCATGAACACCCGGCCGCTTAAAGTAAGCCATTTTGTTACGGTGTAATCAAGGCCACCGTAGCCGAACAGCCTGTTGCGGGAGTCTGTTTCATAGTCCATATACCGGTTCCAGTAAGGGCCGTTGCTGAAGTTAACGGTAGGATCGTCCCAGCTTTTGCGGTTCCAGGTGATCTGTGAACCATCCGGGAAGGCATAGTTCCTGGCCATATTCATATCCAGTGAACGCTGCCCGAACATGGTGAACTGCAGGGTTGGGTTGGGACCTGTAAAACCTGTACCGGGACGGCCTTTGGCGTCCAGTATGGTATAGTTCACAGAAGCTACCGCATTCAGGTTCTTAGCCAGCTGGTAGTTACCGTTAAAAGAAAGGTTATTGCGGTTCAGTGAAGCATTATCCAATACAAAATTCTGTCTTGTATTACCATATGACATCCGGAAAGAACCTTTATCGTTAGAGCCGCCCACTGCAATATTATTGGTGAGCGTAGTACCTGTTTTATAGAAGTCTCTTACGTTATTGGGTTGCGGCGCCCAGGCGGCAGTTTTGCCAAAATTGGGATTGCCTTTACCCTTATCCCATGACCAGTAAGGGCGTACCTGCCTGCCATCCAGGCGGGGGCCCCAGGATTCATCCGCATAATACTGCGGCATCAGGTCATAGCGGCCTTTACCATTATTGTCATCATATGTTGCGGCCTGCTCATTCAGGAACGCATCCGGATGCTGATTGTAATACAAGGTATCGAAGCCGGTGTAACCGCCGCCATATTGATTCTGGTAGTGAGGCAGTACATATACCTGGTCTACCTGCGCATTAAGGCTGTAGGTGATACCCAGGCCTTTATCAGTATCTGCTTTTTTCTTAGTGGTGATCAGCATTACGCCGTTGGAGCCGCGGCTGCCGTAAAGCGCGGTTGCGGAGGCGCCTTTAAGCACAGATATATTCTCTATATCTTCCGGGTTGATGTCCTGGATAGGGCTGCCGTAATCATAACCGCCGCCGCCATTTTGCTGGCCGGGGTCATTCAATACATCGTTGAGGATGGGCACGCCATCTACTACGATGAAGGCATTATTATTACCCAGTATGGATTTATTACCGCGGATGGTGATCTTGGAAGAACCGCCCATAGAACCGGTATTGGTATTCACCTGGAGGCCAGGCACCTTACCGCTCAGGGCATTTACAAAGTTCACTTCTTTGGCTTCCTGTACCGCATTACCGCCTACTTCTGTAATGGCATAACCAACAGCGCGGGAGTTCTTGCGGATACCCAGGGCAGTTACCACCACTTCTGATAGTGTTTTCTGACCGGTCGATGCCGCTGTAAGCGCTACTGATAAGGGCTTACGGTCTTTTACCGGAATGGATTGCTCTCCGTAGGAAACGGCGCTGACAACGATTACGTCGTTAGTGCCGGCTTTAAGGGAGAACTTACCGGTGGGATCAGAGGCCACCGCTTCGCCGGTATTTTTATTCAGCACTTTAGCGCCAGGAATAGGCGTTTGTGTAGTATCCTGCACAACGCCGGTCAAGGTGAACCTGGTAAGCTCCTGTTTAACGGTATTGGAATCCGGCGGTAAGATAAGGGCCGTATCCTGTGCGGGCTTTTTAGTGGTGTCTGCAGTCGCTTTCCTGGTTGTGTCAGCTGCCGGCCTAGTAGTATCTGCCGCTGTTTTGCCGGCAGTGTCTGCTGCTGATTTAGGTGTTGTGTCTGTACGCGGCGTAGTATCCTTACGCGCGCCAGCATTATTTGAAGGAAGAATAACCGATGATGATGTGTCTTTTTTTACGGGAGTAGTATCTTTCTGTACTGTAGTGTCCTTTCGTACAGGCGCACTGGTGTCCTGTTGCGCTCTGCCGGTCGTACAATAAAAAAGACAGCACAGCCCTAACCCGGCGAGTACATGGCTTTTCATATATATGAGAGATTTTTGATTACACCGTAGTGTAAAAACAGTGAGTAATCACCGTTTTCATATTTGCCGGGCAGCCTGCTAAAGTGGCTACAGTTACAGTTTTTTCTTCATTTCGTAGTGCGCAATGCCCACCTCCGTAAATTCATCCCCATGAATTTTGTACCCCAACTTTTCATAGAAGCCTGCAGCTGTTTTGCGTGCATGCATCATTAGGTCTGTAAAACCGTTACTAACGGCCTGTTGCTCTGCGAAGGCGATAATGCTGCGTCCAATCCCCTTGCCCTGGAATGTCTGATCTACCGCCATCTGCCGTAGCTGTACTGTTGCCTCATCCACCGGAGTCAGCACACAGCAGCCTATTAGCTTTTCATTTTCACCCTCCATTGTAAAGCAGCCTATCAACAAGTCATTTATTTCCTGTTGCAGATAGGCTTGCGTAAACGTGAGCCCCAACGGCTTCCGCAAAATAGCATCGCGCAGTGCAATCATTTCCTGGTAATCACAACTACCGTACTCGATTAAACGAAAATTCTCCATACTAAAAATCTGATAAATCCAAGTACAGTATTGTGTTCCAGGCGATTTGCCAATGCCCGCTAGGCAGGTTAAAACAAACATCGGGCCAGTGGGGCTTTTTGAGGTATATGCCCGGAGAAGGGGCCGGATACAGGCGGGCTCCATTGGAGCGAGGTACGCACTGGTAGCGTTGAGCGGCGATTTGTACGCTTAAAGGCATAAGATGAGAATATTGTGCATAAAGATAAAAAAATTCCAGAGGCTGCTTTCCGCCACCATAAAGATTTGGGGACTATGTCAGCAATGTGTGGACAACCGCATTAAACTATTTTTTAACTTTTCATTTACGGGGGAGGAATTATATTTGTCAATGCCTATTCCTAAAAATAGACAATGGCTGTCGATTGGAGCAATTTTACCACTATTCCTGTTACTACTGGCAGGCCTTCAACCGGCATGGGGGCAGGTGAAACTGACCGGTATGGTAGTGGATGCGGACACCAAAACCGGCCTTCCGGCTGCCACGATTATCAATAAAAGGACCCAGGCAGGTACCATCACCAGCGAAAGCGGCCGCTTCTATATTGAGGCTGCGCCCGGAGATACCATCGAGTTTTCCATGTTAAGTTATTATAAAAAGGAGATCGTTACCCCGGTGGAAACGACTTCTTTTAATATTTACCTGCCTAAACGCATTTTTGGGTTGCAGGAGGTGAATGTGAAAGGACGCAATTATCACCTGGACTCCCTGGCTAACCGCGAAGAATACGGAAAATACTTTAATTATAAGAAACCCGGCGCCCTGGATGTGCTCAAGACGCTGCCGGCCAACCCGGTCACCGCGCTTTCTTACCTGGTGCCTAGTAAAGCCCGTAAGCGTAAGGAACATTTTCATGAACAGCTGGATTATTGGGAAAAGGAGAATTATATCGATTACCGGTATTCCGCGGAGCTGGTAGGGAGGATGACGAAGCTGGAAAGCCCGGAACTGGACTCCTTTATGCTGCATTACCGCCCGGGGTACCAGTTTTTGCAGAATGCTACGGATTATGACCTGATGCTGTATATAAAGCAGAGTTTTCAAACGTATCAGCAGGATAAGGCGGCGGCGGGGAAATAATGTGCTAATGTGCTGATATGCTAATGTGCTAGTGAATGCAGTATACCGGATCTTATTATATCAATAAAAAAGCGTTGTGGTTTAGGGCCAGAACGCTTTTTTATTTAATCAGTTTATATATTAGCTCATTCACTCATCTCCCACATCAACCTCACCTGTCCTCCCATTACTTCTCCCTTCCGCTGCATTCCCATTAGCACATTAGCATATCAGCACATTACTGCACAAGCTCTCCTTTCAACCTTAACAACTCTGTTTCTGCCAGCTTGGTATTATACCGGGCTAAGATCAACCGGTTAAAGGCATCCTGCAGGCTTTGCTGGGCCAGCTTTACTTCCAGCGTAGTAGACACGCCCTGCCGGAAACGCTCCAGCGCTACCATGGCATTTTCACGGGCCAGGCCTATGTTCTCTTCTTCCAGGGTTACGGACATTTTATAGTATTCATAGTTCTTGAAAGTAGAGTCTATGCTAAGGCTTACCTGCGTTTGCGCATTATCCAGCCATAGCTGCTGATATTCTACATTCAGCTTTGCATTCTTTACCTGCCGTCTTACGTTAAGGCCGTTAAAGATGGGGATGTTGGCGGTAAGGCCATAATTGATCACCCCATTCTGGTTAAACACCGGGCTAAAGGAGTTGGTGGCCGCATTGGAATTTACGCGGCTATAGTTATAGGCGGAGTTAAAAGAGAGCACCGGGTAATAGTCCGCTTTTGCCTCTTTTAACTGCAGGCGGGAGATCTCTACGTTCTGCTGGGCTATCTTTAACCGGGCATTATTACGCATGATCTCTTGCTGCAGGTTGCCATAAGACAGTTCCAGGTTAATGGGTATGGAGTCCTGTACCTCGTAGGTAGTATTGGCTACGGCTACTGCCATCAGCTGGTTCAGCGAAGCTTTGGTCTGTGCGATCACGGTTTGCTGGCGCAGGTAGGCGGCTTTTTGGGCGTTAAAATCCACCCGGGATTGCAGCAGATCCGTTTTAGGCCCCAGCCCTGTCTGGAACTTGGCATCAGAGAGTTTTACCCGCTCTTCTGAAATGGACATCTGTTCAGATAAATTGCGCAGCTGTTGTTTTTGCTGTACAATATCATAGTAGCTGTTAACAATGTCTGCCACGGTATTGATGATCTGGTCCTTCAGGGTCAGCTCGCCCAGGTCGCGCAGGCTTTCCAGGCGCTGGCGGGTAGCGAACATCTTGAGACCGTCAAACAGCGTCCAGTTCAGGCTAACGTTGCCGGTGTAGTTATTACTTTTAATGCCGCTGGTATCACGTTTGCTGCCATTGGCAAATTCCTGCTTGGTACGGGTCTGGCTCCAGGTCCTGCCTGCGGTGGCATTTACACGGGGCGCAAAAGCAAAATTAGCATAGGCATAATCATTCGCGAACACATCGGCGTCATTACGGGCCAGCCTTATATTATAGTTATTCTTCAGCGCCAGGTCTATAGCCTGGTCAAGCGTTAATACCTGCTGTGATCTCCCTTCCAGGACCAGCAGTAATAAGGTGAAAAATATAATTGTTGATCTCATCTTAAAGTCTTTGGATTAAAGCGTCATGCATGTGCAGCCGCTGCATCCTTTGTAATGGCTTCCTGTTCTTCTTCCTGCATGGCTGCTTCATATTCGCTGTTAGGCTTCCTGCGGGAGAGGTAGCTGTACATGGCCGGAATAACGAACAGGGTTAGTATCAGTGAAAATATAATGCCTCCTACTATTACAATACCTAATGGGATACGGCTGGTAGCCGCGGCGCCCAGTGACATGGCAATGGGCAATGCGCCTAAGGCCATGGCCAGGCTGGTCATAAGGATAGGCCGCAAACGCATGGTGGCCGCTTCGATCACCGCGCGCTTCTTTACCAGGCCGCCATCCCGCATATGGTTGGCGAATTCCACGATGAGGATACCGTTTTTGGTCACCAGGCCGATAAGCATGATAACGCCGATCTGCGAGAAGATGTTCCAGGTCTGGTCAAATAACCATAATGACAGCAGGGCGCCTGCAAATGCCAGCGGTACCGTGATCATAATGATCAGCGGATCCACCCAGCTTTCGAACTGTGCGGCCAGTACCAGGTAAATGAGCACCAGCGCCAGTATCAATGCAAACATGGTATTGGAGCCGCTTTCTGCAAAGTCGCGGGAAGTGCCGGACAGCGCGGTATTGAATGACTCGCTGATCACGCCTTCTTTCTTCAGCTTATCGAAGATATCGTACATGGCTTTTATACCGTCGCCTACTGTTTTACCGGGCGCTAAGCTGGCGGAAACGGTGGCGGATTTATACCTGTTAAAGTGATAGATCACCGGCGGGCTGGTCTCTTCATGGATGCTTACCAGGTTATCCAGCTGTATAGCTTCATTACGGTTGTTACGTACGTAGATGTTCTGCAGATCCGCCGGATCATCACGGTCACCGCGGAATACCTGACCCATTACCTGGTATTGTTTACCGTTACGGATAAAATAACCATAGCGGAGGTTACTGAGCGCCAGCTGCAGCGTTTGAGAGATATCTTCTACGGAAACACCCAGCTCGCTGGCCTTTTCACGATTGATCTGTATGCGCAGTTCCGGTTTGTTGAACTTCAGGTCTACGTCTATTGCCTGGAAGGTGGGATTATCATCCGCTTCTTCCAGGAAGCGGGGAAGCACTTTTGCCAGCGAATCAAAGTTGATGTGCTGTAATACAAAGGATACCGGCAAACCGCCACGGCGGCCTACCTGTATGGTTTGTTGCTCCAGCGCAAATACCCGTCCCTCCGGAAATTTGTACATGTTCTTATTGATCATGTTCACAATATCCTTCTGGGAGCGCTTACGGTCATGCGGTTCTGTGAGCACAATGTTGCCAAAGGCGCTGTTGGCCGCTCCGGAACCGCCAAAGCCGGGAGAGGTAACGGTGTAGATCACTTTTCTTTCCGGTATGGAATCCATCATGAACTGGCTGAGCCTGTCCACATAATCATCCATATAATCATAGGCGGTGCCTTCCGGCGCTGTAACGGACAGGCGTATCTGGCTACGGTCTTCCAGCGGCGCCAGCTCTGTTTTCAGCGTTTTGAAAAGGATATAGATAAGGCCCAGACAGGCCAGTACTATAATGGTGGCTACCCAGCGGGTGCGCATGAATCCCTGCAGGGAACGTTTATACCCGTTTTCCATCCACTGGAAAAAAGGCTCTGTTTTGGTATAGAACCAGGAGTGGGTATGTGTTTTACGGCCCAGTTTAACGTTCAGTACGGGTGTTAAAGTAAGGGATACAAAGGCGGAGATCAACACGGCGCCGGCCACTACGATCCCGAACTCGCGGAACAGCTGTCCCACAAAACCTTGCAGGAAGATGATAGGCAGGAACACAAAGGCCAGGGTAATGGAGGTGGCGATCACCGCAAAGAAGATCTCTTCAGAGCCTTCCTTGGCGGCGCGCATACGGGGCATACCCGCCTCTATCTTCTTATAGATGTTTTCCGTTACCACAATACCATCATCCACCACCAGACCGGTAGCCAGTACAATTGCCAGCAGTGTTAATATATTAATGGTGAACCCGCAGATGTACATGATAAAGAAGGCGCCTATCAATGATACCGGTATATCTATCAACGGGCGGAAGGCCATGAGCCAGTCGCGGAAGAACAGGTATACGATCAGTATCACCAGTATCAAAGCCACTATCAGGGTTTCCTGTACTTCTTCAATAGACTTCTTGATGAAACGGGTGTTATCAATGGCAATGTTAGTGGTGTAGTCCGGCGGGATATCTTTTTTCATTGCCTCATAACGCCTGTTAAACTCATTGGCAATGGCTACGTAGTTGGAGCCGGGTTGGGGGATGAGGCCCAGGGCTATCTGCGGCACGCCGGATTCCTTGAGCACTGTTTCCTCGTTCTCCGGGCCCAGTATAGCCTGACCAATATCGCGCAGGTGAATAACATTACCGTTTACGTTCTTAATAATAAGGTCATCAAACTCCTCTTCTGTATCCAGGCGGCCAAAGGTGCGTACGGTGAGCTCTGTGGCGTTACCGGTTATTTTACCGGAAGGCAGCTCTACGTTCTCCCGCAGCAGGGCATCCTGCACATCAGAAGGGGTAAGGCTGTAGGCGGAGAGTTTGGCGGGGTCCATCCAGATCCGCATGGCGTACTTCTTCTCACCTAATATACGGATGGAGCTTACGCCCGGGATGGTCTGCAGCCTTTCCAGTAGCACGTTATTGGCATATTCTGTGATCTCCAGCTGGTTGCGGGTGCTGCTTTGCACCGTCATGGAGATGATATAGTCGGAGTTGGCGTCTTCTTTAGATACAACGGGGGGCGCGTCCAGGTCTGGCGGCAGGTTACGCTGCGCCTGGGATACTTTATCGCGTACGTCGTTGGTAGCAGCTTCCAGGTCTATATTCAGCTCAAACTCTACGGTAATATTGCTGGAACCCTGGCTGCTGCTGCTGGAGATATTTTTAATACCGGCAATCCCGTTAATGGATTTTTCCAGCGGTTCCGTGATCTGTGTTTCAATGATGTCTGAATTGGCCCCCGCATAAGAGGTCCGCACGTTCACTATAGGCGGATCGATGGCAGGAAAGTCCCTAACCCCCAGGAAAGAAAACCCTACTACTCCAAAGATCACAATGATGATGTTCATCACAATAGCGAACACCGGCCGCTTGAGGGATATGGATGGAAGACTCATAGTCAATTATTTTATGTGCAGATATGTATATGTGCAGATGATCTTAGCGGATCACATGCGTTTGCAAACCTGCCTATCTGCACTTAGTTAATCTTATTATACTTTATCTGCATGCCAGCCCGTAGTTGCATAATGCCGCTGGTGATAACGGTATCACCTAAGTTAAGGCCATTGGTTATCTGGATGTTATTCTCGTCGCGTATGCCGGTTTCTACCACTACAAATTTGGCTTTACCGCTGTCTGCTACAATCACTTTTTTATCGCGGGTACCGGGAATGATGGCCTGGGAAGGGATCATAATAGCAGAAGGCATATCCCGCAGGGAGATGGTCACCTTGGCAAAGGAGCCCGGCAGCAATTTGTCTGCATTGGGCATAATGGCCCTGATACGGATGGTGCGGGTTGCCAGGTCGATCTTAGGGTCCATGGCATAGATGCTGCCTTTATAATTGCTGCTGTCGCCGGACACTCTAAAGTTTACGGCATCCCCCAGTTTAATGGCGGTACGGTACTTTTCAGGTATAGAGAAGTCGATCTTCAGCGGGTCTATTTGCTGGAGGGTCGTAATAATAGTGGTGGGGGATACGATAGATCCCAGGCTCACGTTGGTAGTGCGCAGGCCCAGGCGGCCGTTAAAGGGGGCGCGCAGCTCTGTTTTCTGGAGCTGTGTGCGGGTATAATCCATATCCGCGCCATAGGCGCTTACCTGGTTACGGGTAACATCCACGTCCTGCTGGCTGATACCATTTATCTTAAGGAGGTTTTCCTGGCGCTCCAGGGTGGTTTTGGCCAGTTGCTGCTGTAATTGCAGCTTCTGCAGCTGGGCTTTCAGGTCCTCATCATATATTTTAACCAGCAGGGTGCCCTGGGTTACGTTCACGCCTTCTTTAAAATAAAGGCCAACGATGCGGCCGGTTATTTCCGGTTTTACTTCCATTTCCTGGTTACTCTGGAGGGTGCCGCTGGCTTCAATGGTCTCGTCGAGCTTGGTAGTCTTTACCACATAGGCATCTGCCAGGAGGGGACGGTTACCGCCTGCAGCGCCACCCCGGGCGGCAGCAGGGGCTGCTTCCTTCTTTTTGCCATCTGCCACCTTTTTATAAATGAAGAAAATGACTACTGCCGCTACAATGGTAAGCAGTAATGTCCTTAGGATCTTTTTACTGGTCATGTTTGAATAGTTCGCCTTAGTTTAGTTCGCCTGGATTCAGATTTAGATATAGGGGGCGTCTGTTCGCAATAGACTGCCCCCGGCAAATTTAATAAATGGCGGAGGTGGATTCAGCGGCCGAGTGTTAATTAAAGTTAAGAGACGGTAATCCGTAGATAAATGGTCCCTGAGACGGTTGAATGGCACTTTTTGCTGTTGCAAGGCCCCCCTTTGCGTACATATTGGCCATTTACCGGGCTGGACCCCGTTGGATCAATTTAATATTAAATCCCCGGAAAGTGAGCATGGGATTATGTTTACGGGTATCAACCCTGATGTGTATATGTGAAAATTTAGATGCGTAGTTGCCAATTCAATAAAAATTATATTTTTGCAGTCAAGTTTTAAACCAAAAACACTTAAAATTATGTCAGACATTGCATCAAGAGTTAAAAAGATCATCATTGACAAATTGGGCGTGGACGAAGCCGAGGTAAATCCTGAAGCGAGCTTCACCAATGACTTAGGTGCTGACTCTTTGGATACGGTAGAACTGATCATGGAATTCGAAAAAGAATTTAACATCTCCATTCCTGACGAACAAGCTGAAACTATTACTACTGTTGGCCAGGCTGTTGCTTACCTGGAAGAACACGTAAAATAATCCTACTTAACCAGAATTGTTTTAATGCAACCAAGACGCGTAGTCGTTACAGGTTTAGGTGCTCTTACACCGCTCGGCAATTCCGTACAGGACTACTGGGTGGGATTGACGAACGGTGTATCCGGCGCCGGTAATATCAAACAATTTGATGCTGCCAAGTTTAAAACCCGTTTTGCTTGTGAACTAAAGGATTTTGATCCCACCCGATATCTCGACAAAAAGGAGGCCCGTAAGATGGACCCCTTTACTCAAACCGCCGTTATAGCAGCAGATCATGCTGTTCAGGATGCAAACATCAGCCGAAATTCTGTGGATGTAGACCGGGTAGGTGTTATCTGGGGCACCGGCGTAGGGGGAATGATCAATTTTTGCCATGAGCTTAGAGATTTTTATCTGGGGGATGGAACGCCACGTTTCAGCCCTTTCCTGATTACGCGTTTAATTACGGATATTGCCGCAGGACATATATCCATACGGCATGGGTTCAGGGGACCAAACTTTTCAGTAGTGTCTGCCTGTGCTTCTTCTACAAATGCTATTATAGAGGCCATGTACCTGATCCGCTATGGAAAGGCGGATGTAATGATCACCGGTGGTTCTGAGGATGTCATCAACGAAGCCTGCGTAGGCGGCTTTAACGCTATGAAGGCCCTTTCTGAGCGGAATGATGATCCCACAACTGCATCACGGCCGTTTGACCTTAACCGGGACGGTTTTGTGATGGGCGAGGGCGCTGGTGCGCTGGTACTGGAATCATATGAACATGCGATGGCCCGGGGTGCAAAAATTTATGTGGAACTTGCAGGCGGCGCTGCAACTGCGGATGCGCATCACATCACCGCGCCCCATCCCGAGGGACTGGGCGCTATGAATGTAATGAAACAGGCGCTGGCAGATGCAGGCATGAGCGGAGGAGATATTGACTACATTAATGTACATGGAACCTCCACCCCTTTAGGGGATGTGGCTGAGGTAAAGGCGATCCAGCACGTGTTTGGCGATGACGCCTACCGGCTGAACATCAGCTCTACCAAATCTATGACAGGGCACTTATTAGGCGCGGCCGGCGCGGTGGAATCCATTGCGGCGATCATGTCCATTACTCACGGCTTAGTGCCCCCTACTATTAATCACTTTACAGACGACCCTCAGCTGGACTCCAGATTAAATTTTACCTTTAACATCGCACAAAAGAGAGAAGTAAGAGCCGCATTGAGTAATACCTTTGGTTTTGGTGGCCATAATGCCTCTGTTATTTTCAAAAAATTTGTTTCTTGATTGTGTGAAATTACTGCCAGGATTTTTATATCGCTTTGTAACCAGGAAAAGGCAACTTTACAAGGACCTTTACAACCTGCTTGGCTTTGCGCCAGGTAACTTCTCTTTATATGAGGTAGCATTGAGCCACCGCTCCAGTAAAGAAAAGTTCCTGGAAAGCAATGAACGTCTGGAATACCTGGGCGATGCCATTCTCGGCGCCATCATCGGGGACTATCTTTTCCGTAAATACCCTTACAAGACAGAAGGCTATCTGACAGAGATGCGGTCCAAGATCGTGAACCGTCAGCAGCTGAACGAGATCGCTATCAAGATGGGCCTGCGTAAGCTCACCATCTATGATAAGTACAACAGCTTCCTTAAAATAAGCCAGATCTTCGGCAACACCCTGGAGGCGCTGGTAGGCGCTGTATACCTTGATAAGGGTTATAACCGTACCAAACAGTTTGTATACAAACGGATCATCATTCCCTACATTGACCTGGAAATGCTGGAAAGTGTGGAAATGAACCATAAGAACAAACTGTACGGCTGGGCCAACAAGAACGGCAAAACGCTGGAGTTTGAGCTGCTGGAAGAGCAGATGGACAACGGCCGCCGCATCTTTACCGTGGGCGCAGTGGTAGATGGTGAGCTGATCTGCAGTGGTAAGGCCTTTAATAAAAAAGACGCCAGCCAGATAGCTGCCCAACAGGCCATTGACCTGTTAGGCCTGGGGGAAGATAAATAGTTACTTCACCGCTTGTCTTAAGATTGCTCTCATTTTTCCCGCACTGTTTTGTGCGGGTCTGATAAGTATATTCCATGGTGTTTGCCCTTCTTTTAACTGGTTTTCCGTTATAAAGTCTTCTATCAATTGCAGCGTAGCCCGTTCTGTGCTGTAAGGGCCGCTATGCGTTTTTATTTATAGTCCGTTATCCCTATCACATTCCCGGCAGGGTCCTGTAGTTCCGCGGCCCAACCGGTATTAATACGGTAAGGGGTTTTGGTAAAGTGCACGCCCTGGGCAGTGAGATTGTTGTACAGTTCCTGTACGTCCGTTACCTGTAAGAGTACAACGGGTTTTGCATCCGGGAATTTAGCGCTATCCTTTAAGATGATAGCTGCTTCATCGTTGCCTACCCTGAATGCCAGCAATCCCTTTTCAGAAAAGTCGAAATGTACGTTCAGGCCCAGGGTTTGGGCGTAGAACCGGCGGCTTTCCTGCAGGTCATGCGCCGGCAGGAAGAAGTTATCAATGCATAGGATCTTGTTTGTAGTCATAGTTATATGTTTTGGGTGATTGTTATCCAGCCATAAGACCAGCACCAGCAACCAGGGTAGCCATTGGTGTATTTTCATACGATTATACGTTTTTAATGCCCACCTGTATCCTGGTAAGGTTGGCGGCGGTATTCTCAAAATCGCAGTGAATGTATTGCTCCCGGTTATGGCCGCTCATCTGCATACCAGTCAGCAGCAAACCATTGATCAGTTGTTCATAGGTCTTGCCTAGCTGCTGCCAGTCGCCGCGGTGCAGCGTGCTTACACAGGTGAAACCCGGCGCCGTTTTGCAGGCATAGGGCGGCCGTACTGTTTTGGGGGTAATGACCGGCACGCCTATCTCCAGGGTGAACTCCTGTTCCGGATCACCGGTAAAACCGTAATAATGCCAGTGCTGAGGCCCTGCCAGCTCCAGGTCGTTTGCCACCGCGGCAGATACGATCTCCCTGGCTACATTGCGCACCAGGGCGGGGATACCGGCTAATTTTATCCGGTAGCTGCGGTAAAAGAAGTGGAAGGGGGCAACTTGCTCCAGCTCCGGGGCAGTGCCTTTAAGAAAGAACTGTAGCCAAAAGGCCAGTTGCTCATTTGTATCCAGCTGCATCTCCTTGTAAATGGCCTGGGCAAATTCTACCATGGAGGTGCCAGCAGCCGTGATGATATGGCCATCTGTTATTACCGGGGCCTTTACATACCTGTTCTCCGCTTTATAATCCGGTACCAGCCTTTTTAGCAGCTGCAGATCGTTACTGGTATGCTGCACCTGATCCAGAAAGCCATGGTGGGCCAGGAATACCGTGGCGTCGCAAATAGCAGCCAGCGGTTTTTGTGCCTGCACATGTTGCTTAAGCAAGGGCAGCAGTGCCTGGTGTTTACCATTTTTCATGGAGGCGCCGCCGGGCAGTAACAGAAAATCGATGACGGCAGGATCCAGGTCTGCCAAGCTTTTGGCCGGTTGTACGACCACATTGCCGCCAGATGTAACGGGCTGCCCATCCAAAGAGAAAGTGATCACCTCCGTCTTGGTGAAGTTGCTGAGGCCATACACGGTGAGCGCCGGTTCCCAGTCTGCATAGCCGTCGAAAACATACAGGTAACAATTTTTTGCAGGTTGCATAGTGTGCGGTTTTTAATGCTGCTACAAATTAAAAATGGGGTAGTGACAACTGTATGTCAGCAGCAGGCGCACAAATTATTATTAGAGAAGGGATCAGGCGGTGTAGTGCTGCATGAGCTCACGGGCCAGCTCCTGCATGCGGGTGTTTAGCTCATCCGGGCCCACGATGGTCACATCGCTGCCCCACATCAGGATCCAGCGGGCAAAGTGTTCCAGGGGATAACTGTTCATAAAAGTGAGCTCTACATGCTGATCGCAGGTCTTTTCTTCTACCAGTCCGTAATAGTATTTCTGCCGGCCCAGGTAGCGGACCACCCGCTGGTTAAAGCGTACATGATAAGTATGGGTAGGCGCCGGTTCTGAAGTGTATTTTTCCAGGAACTGCTGTAGGGTAATGTGACGGGACTTATCGTAGGTGGTATTGGTTACCTGCATGCTGCGCACACGGTCTGTACGGAAGTTGCGATAGTCGTGGCGGAGCCTGCACCAGGCAATCAGATACCAGGTTTCGTTGTTGTGGTAGATACCGATAGGCTCTACTTCGCGTTTGGTGAACTCGTTGTTGTGGGCGGCCAGGTATTCCATCTGTAATACCTGTTGTTTACCCAGGGCATGCTGTATATCTGTAAGGAAACGGTTGGGAAACCCGTCTTCCTGTTCAGGACGGCTGCTAAGCACTGCGATATTCTCATCCAGCACTTCCAGGAAATCCTTTTCACTGCCGCGCAGCACTGCCCTTATTTTTTGCATGGCATTACTGAATTGCTGCCGGTTAGACCGGTCGCTGAAATGTTCCATGAGTTTTTCGCCGGTAAGCAGGGCCGCTGCTTCTTCCCGGTTAAACATTACCGGCGGCAGGTGGTAGCCTTCCACAATGTAGTAGCCGGTGCCGGCCTCCGCCCCAATGGGCACGCCGGATTCCTGCAAGGCCTTTACATCCCGGTATACTGTACGCAGGCTGATGTTAAACCGCTCGGCTATCTCAGCGGCTTTCACCACCTTTTTACCTTGTAGCTGGATGAGTATAGCGGAGAGGCGGTCAATACGGTTCATACTTGCAATTTAATATTTCCCTGGCAACCTAATAATATCACATTTCGTATACATGATATCGATGTATATTATATCTTTAAGGGGGACAATACTTCGAAGGAAACTAAAAATATTTTTTTTACAGATTAAACTTTTACTCAAATTAGCTGTCTGATATACAGACGAAATCCTCCGGAAATTGTAACTAATTGAAAATGAAGTAGCATTCTTCTTTTGTTTTTATCCCCAGTAAGATATTTTTAACTTTTGATGCTACAGTACAGAATATAGGTTAAATGGTAAGTCCCTGCAATTTTTTGCGGGGACCTCTTTTTTAAGGACGTTTTTACGGGCAATTTTCTCCCTTCAGGATGTTAGGAATCCTTACTCATTAAATAAATAGTAGCCCCTGTTTAGTAGCTCATTTCATTCAGCTTCACCTTACCTCTAAAGGTCCAGAATACAAACACGGTATAGGATAATACCAGTGGCGTGCCGATGGCAGCCATGAGCAGCATGATCCTTAAAGAAGTGTTGGTGGCCGCCGCCTGGTAAATGCTGATGCTCCATGCCGGGTTAGTGGAAGAGATGATGATATTGGGGAATAGCCCAATCGCAAACAGGATGAGCAGTATGGCGGTGGTAAAACTGGAGAAGATGAAGGCCGTGAAATATTTACGCGCATCAATATTCCGTTTCAGGTTCAGCACGGCCAGTACGGCAGCCAGCGGCAGCAGGAACAGCACCGGGTAGCGTTTAAATTCGTGCGTCATATGCGGTATATAAATGAGGGTGGCCATAGAAGTGAGAATGAAACAGAGGATAAAGAATTTGCTGCAGTTGCTTACCAGCACGGTAAGCTTGGCATACAGGCGGTTCTCTGTTTTCATGGTCAGGTAAATGGCCCCGTGCATCATAAACAGGGAGAGGGTGGTAACGGCAATAAGAATGGCATAAGGGTTAAAAAAGGTAAAAAGGTCGCCGGTGAACTCGTGCTGCGCATTGATGGGCAACCCTTGTATCAGGTTGCCTAGTATCAGCCCCAGCAGCAGGGTAATAAAAGTGCTGGAGGCCATATAGGCAATATCCCACATTTTGCGCCACCAGCGCCACGGCTCTTTACTGCGGAACTCTATGGAAATGGCCCGGAAGATAAGGGCCACCAGGAATAGCATAAAGGGGATATAGAAGGTAGAGAGCACCACACCGTATACCAGCGGGAAGCCGGCAAAAAGAGCGCCGCCGGCAATTACCAACCATACCTCGTTACCATCCCATACCGGGCCAATGGCGTTGAGGGCGGTACGGCGGCTTTCCTCTTTGTTAAAGAAGAGATGCAGGGCGCCCGCGCCCAGGTCAAAACCATCCAGTACCCCGTACCCGGTAATAAGGCCCCCTATTACCAGGAACCAGCATGTTGGCAGATCTAATCCCAGAATCGTATTCATAGATAAAGTTTATGCGCGACTGCGCCTTAAGCCAGATTTCGTTTTGAATAAAGATCACTCACCTCCTCCTCATTCTGCGTTACATCCGGACCATGTTGTATTTTCCGGTGCAGCAGGAACAGGAACAGCACAAACAGCAGTGCGTATACCATGGTAAACAGTACCAGGGAGAACATTACCTGGTTGGCCGATACTGTTTTTGACAGCGCGTCTGAGGTACGCAACAGTTTATATACTACCCAGGGCTGCCGGCCTACTTCTGCCGTGTACCAGCCCACCTGGTTGGCGATCTGCGGTAGCAGCACGGCCCCCACAAATATGATCATGAGCCAGCGTTGCTCAAACAGCTTCTTTTTCCATAGCAGGAAAGCGGCCAATAAGGTAAGTCCTATCAGGGTAAAGCCGATGATCACCATGGTGTGATAGGTCTGGAAAACAAAGTTCACGGCGGTGGGGCGGTCTGCCTCCGGGGTAGCCCGCAGACCCTCTACCGGTGCGCTAAAGCTGCCATGGGTAAGGAAGGAGAGGCCGCCCGGGATCTTTATACCGCTGGTTTGCTGTTTCTGCTGGTTCACCCATCCTATCATGTACATGTCTGCCGCGGCCAGGCTATCATAATGCCCCTCCATAGCCGCCAATTTGGCCGGCTGGTATTCGCTCACATATTCAGCGGAGCGGTGGCCGGTAAACAGCTGTAAGAGGGCGGCTACTGCCGCTACGCGGAGCCCTACCTTAAACATGGCCTGCGCATGTGCGGTGAACTGTTTGCGCAGTATATACCAGGCGGCCACGCTCATGACCAGGAAAGAGCCCGCCAGGAAGGCGCCAATGATCACATGGGAAAAGCGGTCTACGGAGGATGGGTTCAGTACCATTTCCCAGAAATCCGTTACCACTGCCCTGGCCTGCATACCAGTACCCTCAATACGGAAACCGGCCGGCGTTTGCTGCCAGGAGTTGGCGATCACGATCCATAGGGCGGAGAAAATGGAGCCTAATGCCACCATGATGGTGGCAAAATAATGGACACCCTTGCCTACCCGGTTCCATCCAAAAAGCAGTACGCCCAGGAAGCCGGATTCCAGCGCAAAGGCAAAAATACCTTCCGCCGCCAGGGCGCTGCCAAATATATCGCCTACATAATGGGAGTAAGTGGCCCAGTTGGTGCCAAACTCAAACTCCATAACGATACCGGTGGCCACCCCTATACCAAATATGAGGGCAAAGATCCTGATCCAGAAACGGGTTATCTCCTGGTAGATGGCCAACCCTGTTTTAAGGTACAGCCCTTCCATGATAACCAGGCATACGCCCAAACCTATGCTCAGCGGAGGATATATATAGTGGAAAGCGATGGTGAACGCAAATTGCACCCTGGCTAGTATTTCAACAGACGGCATATATAGGTATGATAAGTGAAGTAATCATTGCAAAGGTAGCAGCGCGTTACTAAATCAAAGCTGATGTTTGTCATGAATTCCTACACGATTGTAACAGCTATCGTTATCAATATGTTTGCGCTTTCTCCTCTAAAACCAGTAGTAAAAACTTTTCACGTTAACTGATGATTAACATATTAAAAATAAGAATCTTTTTAATTTCGATGTTATATAAGCGCGGGAGATTAAGGGAACCCAATCTTTCAACAGCGCTGATATCACGAGCGTACAGTATAACATTATTAAGGGGGGATGTAATGATAATCACGGGGAAACAGCACCCCAGCCATATCCTAGGGGGGACTTTTTTTATATGGCTCGCTGTTTACCAGTAATGGTACGTAAGGGGGCATTGCCTGCGGCGCTTAATTGACGCGGCATCTACGGCAAACCACACAGACCACAGTACCGTATAACACTACGGTTGTAAAATATTGTCAATTGTCATGTGAATGATACGAGAATCATTTTTTGTGTCTTTTAATGGTTAAACCAAATAGGGGAATGAGCCTGATCTTCATCAGGCTTCCCTTTTTTGGGCAGGCTCCTCACCATGACGGTTTCCATTTGTGAAAGTTTCTAAAGTTATTATACACGCATTCCATTAACCAAACGTTGTGTCTTAATGGATAGCTTGACAGAGCTTGATATCTATCGGGCTCTTTTTTTTGCCATTTATGTTATGTGTTTATTAGTCTACAGAATTTGTAGGATATTTTTTGGTGATTACATGAGCGCACGTTATATTTGTATCACTACACTGATTAATCACCACCATTAATTAGTTGATTTAAGGAGCATGCTGGGCATCAGCATATAAATTGACTAACATGAATACACGTAAAAACTTTATCCGTTCTGCAGGCTGTATGCCTTACTGTTGTTGATCACCATCATCTCTTTTTATATCGATATAACTATTGGCTGTAGTGATACAGCAAGTGGATATATATTATACTAAGCACAAGTAAAGATCAAAAACCAACATTTAACATCTGTTCTCTGTTGTCAGGGCCTGCGAGGCCGCTCCGGTGGTCTTGCAGGTTCTTTTATCACAAAACCTTGCCATATGCAATACGCTGCTTCCTTTGCCTCTGCCGGCGTGATCGTTATCCTCATCGCCTATACCGCACACCAGGTGAATAATGCCACCGCAAAACCTCCTAAACCGGCTACCGTTCCGGCTTATTGCAACACTGCTATAAACAGCTTATCTTGCCCGGCACAAGCACCAACCATTTATGAAGAAATTGTTGACGGGAGCAGCAGCCCTGTTACTGCTGATGGCCAATAAGCCGGCCTTACATGCCCAGGCAGATTTTATGACCGCCGATACCATCCGGCAGGGTGGTTATACCCTGGTCTTTATTAACAAAGACGCCAGTTTTGACAAGAACGTAAAACAAAGAATGCAGGATGCTTTCTTTACGGTTTACCCGCGTCTGGCAAAAACGTATAATAAGCGCACTTTAAAGACCGTGACCTTTATGATAGACCCTGCCTATGACGGCGTAGCCGCCACCGGTAACGGCGTGGTACGGTATAACCCGGAATGGCTGCATAAGCACCCGGGGGATATAGATGTGGTAACACATGAGGTGATGCATATTGTGCAGGCTTATCCTGATAGTAAAGGTCCCGGATGGCTAACCGAAGGCATTGCAGATTATGTGCGCTATGTATTTGGCGTAGATAATAAAGGGGCCGGCTGGGCCCTGCCGGCCTATGCGCCCTCCCAGACCTATGAGCAGAGCTACCGGGTGGTAGCCCGTTTCCTGGTATGGGTGGAAAACGCAAACCGCGGCGCCGTTAAAAAACTGGACGCTACTATGCGGGCCGGCAACTATACGCCGGACATCTGGCAAAAAACTACCGGTAAAACGCTGGACGAGCTGTGGAGCAGCTATGGAGCGCACCCGGAGATCTAAACTTTACAAGTGGGCGGCGCGTTTCAGACGCTGCCTGTGACCTACTGGATAAAAGGGGATGTATCAACCAGATATATCCCCTTTTTTATATCCATACCAGCCTGCTATGCCCTTGACCCTCCTTATATGTGAATGATACGCACAGCTGCTCGTTTACGATTCTTAACCCCTCTGCCAGTCCTGCCAGAGCAATACAGTTAAATTTCGTAAACAATCGGTTAATTAGTGTGATAGCGACACTTATTTAACTAAGTAATTTTATAAAAACGGATCAGCCTGACAATTCAACCAAAGAAAGGACAAACAACTATAATCGCATCGTTTCGGTGGCGCCGTACATAGCAGTGACAATCTTTACTACTAAAACATAAGGACATGCGTTCATTCAACGTTAAGGCCACGCTATTGCTTATACCGTGGTTACTCGCCTCTGGCTTCCTGATGGCGCAGG
The DNA here is from genome assembly GCF_008386695.1 of Chitinophaga agrisoli. Lineage (GTDB taxonomy): Bacteria > Bacteroidota > Bacteroidia > Chitinophagales > Chitinophagaceae > Chitinophaga > Chitinophaga agrisoli. Next base: position 241,846 of record NZ_VUOC01000001.1, on the reverse strand, counting down.
GGATACCTGTATCCGGAAAAGTGACAGACGCAAAGGAAGGTAATCCGCTGCCCGGCGTAAGCGTATCTGTAGCCGGCGCTAATACAGGGGGTATCACAGACGTCAACGGTCAGTATAAATTGACGCTGCCGGCAGGGGGTAAGATACTGGTATTCAAATTCACCGGCATGAAATCATTGGAAATGCCGGTAAACGGGCGCGCTGTCATAGATGTACAGCTGGAGTCTACAGAAGTAGGGTTGAATGAAGTAGTGGTAGTAGGCTATGGTACCCAGCGTAAGGGCGATGTGACCAGCGCCATTGCCAGCGTTAAATCTGAGAACTTTGTGAAGGGCGCCGTACGGGATGCAGCACAGCTGATACAGGGCAAAGTAGCAGGGTTGACGGTATCTACGCCCAGTGGTAACCCCACCTCCAACACGCAGATACAGCTGCGTGGTATTACCACGCTAAAGGCAGGCACCTCTCCCCTGATACTCATAGATGGGATCCCTGGCAGCCTGAACACCGTGGCCCCGGAAGACATAGAATCTGTAGACGTGTTGAAAGATGGCTCTGCCGCCGCTATTTACGGTACCCGCGGCACCAATGGCGTGATCCTTATCACCACCAAAAAACTGCATGGCGAAATGAAGCCTACCATCCAATACGATGGGTATGTAAGCCTGCAAGCCATTGCGCGCCGTCCGGAATTTCTTACCGGAGATGATTACCGCCGCCTGATCAAAGAAGGCATTGATTTTACAGATTATGGCAGCTCTACAGACTGGCTCAAGGAAATTACCCGGTCGCCGGTAAGCCATACGCACAATCTTAGCTTCCAGGGCGGCAGTCCTACTACGAATGTAACCGCCTCCCTTAACTACCGTAACTGGGAAGGGTTGTTTGTTAATTCGAACAACAAACAGATCACCGGCCGTGCAGATGTAAACCATGTTATGCTGGATGGTAAGCTTAAAGCCAACCTGAATGTGATCACGCGCAGCCGTACCTACTGGTCTGGTGTGGATGCGGGCGAAGGCGGTTTCATCAACGGTAACAGTTTTAATAATTATGTATACCGCCAGGCCATGATCCGTAATCCCACAGATAGCGTGCGTAATTATAAAGGCGATTGGCTGGAACGGAACATCTACTTCTACGATAACCCGGTGGCTTACCTGATGGAATCTTATGGACAGAATGACGAAAGAGAGACCCGTCTGAACGGTAGCCTTACGCTGGAACCTGTCAAAGACCTGCGCATGAAACTGCTGGTATCCGGTAATAAATGGTCTGAGACCAGGGGATATGCAGAGACCAAGAAGCACGTATCCACCGTAAAAAACAACCGCAATGGCTATGCCTCCCGCGGCACCTCAGACATGCAGGATAACCTGCTGGAGTTTACTACGGAGTATACGCGCAGCATCCGTAAACACCGCTTTAACCTGCTGGGTGGTTACAGCTACCAGGATAATACCCGCGAGAACTTTTACATGCAGAACTGGGATTTCCCAACGGATCAGTACTCTTATAATAACATGGAAGCAGGCGACGCCCTGAAGCGCGGAGAGGCTGTTATGGGCAGCTTTAAAGATAAATGGAAGCTGATCGGTTTCTTTGGCCGCCTTAGTTATAACTGGGATGATAAGTACCTGCTGCTGGCCAGCGTACGCCATGAAGGATCTACCAAGTTTGGCAGCAACAGCCGCTGGGGTACTTTCCCCGCCGTATCATTGGGATGGCGTGTAAGCAAAGAGACATTCATGACCGGGCTTACCTGGCTGGATGATCTTAAGCTGCGCGCTGGTTTTGGGGTAACAGGTACGGTGCCGGATGATCTCTATGCATCGTTGCGCAGCTTTAACTACGGCAACCGTTTCCTGATAAACGGCGTTTGGGTACAGGGTCTGGATGCGGTGCGTAACCCTAACGCGGAATTGCAATGGGAAAAGAAAGAAGAGTTTAACGTAGGGGTGGATTTCTCCCTGTTCGGCAGCCGCATTAGCGGTAGTATAGATGCTTACCGCCGGCTCACCAAAGACGCCATCTTTGATTACCAGGTACCCGTACCTCCTTATCCCACGCCGGAGATAGTGGCCAATGCCGCCCAGATCCGCAACCAGGGGCTTGAAGTGCTGTTGAATTTTGTACCGGTAAGCACCCGCAATTTCCAATGGAACTCCGGGTTTAACTACTCCACCAATAAGAATGTGCTGGTATCCCTTTCCAGCAACACCTTTGCCACCACCAACGATTATTTTGACGCCGGGTACACCGGGGAGCCTATCCAGGAGCCCACCCACCGGGTACAGGTAGGCCGCCCCATCGGTAATTTTTATGGCTATAAATCCATAGGTATTGATGATAATGGCCGCTGGATCATAGAAGGCAAGGATGGCAAACCGGTAGCCAGCGCAGATAAAAGCCCGGATGACAAGCAAATATTGGGCAACGGCCTGCCCAAACATTTCCTGGGATGGAATAACTCTGTACGCTATAAAAGGTTTGATCTGAATGTTACTATGCGGGGCGCTTTTGGTTTCCAGATCCTGAACTTCCAGCGCCTGTTCTATGAAAACCCTAAAGTGGTGCAGTATAATATGCTCAAAACCGCATTTGATAATGTATACGGTAAAACCCGGCTGAATGATGACCTGGCCCTGGTGAGCTATTATGTGGAGAACGGTGATTACTGGAAGGTGGACAACGTTACGCTGGGGTATAATTTCAATACCAAACGCACCCGCTATATACAGGCAGCCCGCATTTATGTAGCGGCGCTGAACCTGGCCACCATTACCGGCTACAAGGGTATAGACCCGGAAGTGATACGTACCGGGCTGGCCCCCGGTGATGATGAGCGGGATAAATACCCAACCACCCGCACTTTTACCCTTGGCGTGAACCTTACTTTTTAGTACCATTTAAAACAGCAGTCATGGAAAACAGGCATAGCATATACACATGGATAGGGACGGCCGCCTTGCTGATGGTGCTCGCCGGCAGCGCCTGCACCAAACTGGATCCCGAGACCTTTTCCGAATTAGTGGAGGAAAGCATTATTTATAAGGAATCCGATACTTCCAATATCATCGCGCAGGCATATAGCCCGCTACGCCCCGTATGGGCAGACTGGATGGGCAATTTTGACCTGCAGGAAGAAAGCGCGGACGAGATCATTACCCCCGCCCGGCCCAATGGATGGTATGATGGCGGCACCTACCAACGTATGCACCGTCATACCTGGACCTCCCTGCAGGAGCAACCGGACGCTTTATGGGGGCGTGTGTTTAACGGCGTGGCCAATACCAACCGCGCCATCTACCTTTTTAGCTCCGGCAAGCTGCCGGTAGGCGCCGCCAAAGAGAGCCTGGTGGCTGAACTGAAAGCCCTGCGCGCTTTCTACTACTGGCTGCTCTGCGATAATTTTGGCAATGTGCCCATTGTTACTGACTATGAGGACCTTTCCGTTCCTAAACAAAGCCAGCGTAAAGAGGTATATGATTTTATCGTAAAAGAGCTGAATGATAATATCCCCTTACTGCGGGAGTCTGCCGGTACCGGCATGTACGGCCGTTTTAACAAATGGGCGGCCAAGACCCTGCTGGCCAAAATGTACCTGAATGCAGGGGTATACAGCGGCGCTACCGCCTGGCCGCAATGTTTGCAGCAGTGTAATGATGTGATACAGGCTGCTGGCACCGGCCTGTACATGCTGGAGCCACAGTACCGCGATAATTTCAAGACCAATAATGAAACTTCCCGGGAACTGATATTTACCGTGCCTTATGACGAGATCAATGCGCCCGGTTTTATTATCCATATGAAAACACTGGATCCGCTGAGCCAACAGGTATTCCGTATGGAAGCGCAGCCCTGGGGCGGCAACTGTGCCGTACCACAGTTCATTAACACCTACGACCCGGAAGATACCCGCCTTAAAGACACCTGGTTACAGGGACCGCAAAAAACGCCGGCAGGGGTAGAAGTGATTGACTATGTAAATTTTGTGGGGGGTATAGAAAAAAGCAAATCCAATGAGGGCTTCCGTGTGGGCAAATACGAAATACGGGTGGGAGCCAAAGGCTCGCTGAGCAATGACTTCCCCATCTTCCGCTATGCAGATGTGCTGATGATGAAAGCGGAATGCCTGTTACGCACCGGCCAGACAGGGGAGGCCGCTCAGCTGGTAACCCAGGTACGGCAAAGGGCCTTTGCCACCACTACCCCGGCTAAGGCCACGGTTACCGCTGCGGACCTCCAGAAAGGCAGTAAATACCAGTATGGTTATTGGGACAATGGCCAGATCACGGAATTGCAGGGCGGGGATGATGTGCAGCTGGGAAGGTTATTGGATGAGCTGGGCTGGGAGTTTGCCGCAGAGGCGCACCGCCGCCAGGATCTTATCCGGTTTGGGATCTTTGCTACCAAGAAATGGTTCCAGCATAGGCCCAATGGGGCAAACAGGACTATTTTCCTGATACCACAGGAGGAGCTGAATAAAAACCCGAATTTGGTGCAGAACCCGCTATAGGGGATATTTACGGGCAGTCCCCATTAGCGTTTGGGCGCTAATGGGGCTGTTTTTGTTTTTAGGGGGATGGAGGCGGTTTTACAGGCGTTTATAGTGCCTGGTTAAAATACCTTTTGGAAATGCGGGTAAAAAATGTATTTTTGCATCCCTGAAGAAAAATTCAACCAATCGGAGAAGTGCAGGAGTGGTTGAACTGGCACGCCTGGAAAGTGTGTAAACTCGAAAGGGTTTCAAGGGTTCGAATCCCTTCTTCTCCGCAAGCCTTAAAGACCCACGCTCAGCGTGGGTCTTTGTTTTTAGTTATTTTCTGAATGATCATTGTAATTGACAGTGATAATAATCAGATTTCAAGTAGTTTTTGAATTGAGATATTTCTATGATCAATTTCATTCTCAACCGTATGAATTAATTGTGTAACATCTAGCCTAGATATCATTTACTTTAATATAGAAAATGGGACTATCCCACTCATCTGGTTTCTCAAATTCATATCTTCAATACTCTTCATAACAGGCATTAGCATCAAAAATTTTAAGCATGGAGATGACTGCCAATTGGTATCAGTGTCATGTCATCACCCAGAGTGCCTCCTCTATTTCATCCAGATCAACAACGGCAGCATTTTCGTAGTATTCTCTTCCACGATGTACGATCGTGTCATTTATCTGTAATTCAAAATTCTTCAATGTGAGCATATAACTGGTGGTTTAAGTCATCCCAATAAGTTATCCATCGTTCCTTTTAGATTATTTTAGTCATCATCTCTCAATTTGGCTCTAAGTATACAAATTTCTGCACTTAGAGCCAAATTGACGCCAGGAATGTGCGGTCTTTATACATTGATGATCGATGCACCCCAGTTTGCAGTAAACAATGGTTTACCGGCCAGTTAATTCCAGAAACTGATTAATCAGCAATCCAATTATTTCAGGAGCGTCTTCCGGACTATAATGCCCGGCTTCGGGCAGTTCATGCACAATGGCGGCAGGAAATACTGATTTAAAAAGGGGGATAAAATATTTTCCATGTAGCGTTTTATCACGCCCTCCCCAAATAGTTAGTGCCGGAAGTTGACTTATTTTTTCTTTGGCTTCAGATGACGGTATTTCAAAAGTATGCGCGCCAGTTGCAAATCCTTTTGCCCACCCCAGGGCGCCCAATGTTTCGCCGGATGTTGGAAAGGCGGCACGATAGGCAGCTAGCCATGTCTCGGTAATAAGCTCACTTCGTTCGAATCCATTTAATTTGAGCGTACTTAAAATATGATAATGTAGCTCATGCATTATTTGCTCAAGTTTGCCTGCATGCGCTGCCTCAAGGATCCATTGAAACCATGGAGATTCCCTGGTATTGGCCTCAAGTGTCTGCGCTAATTCAGGCTGTCCGAAAGCAACCGGGCCGTTAAGACTGATTATACGGCGAATACGTTCCGGATGACGGGCAGCCAATCCCATACCTACTGGTCCTCCAAAATCATGCATTACCAAAGTGATGCCCCGAAGATCAAGGTCAATTACAAACTTTTCAAGATTGTCAATGTGATCCTGCAGCCAATAGGTTCTGCCCGGAGGCGTTTCACTTTTGCCGAAGCCCATATGATCGGGAACAACTACCCGGTAGTCTCTTGAAAGTTGCGTGATAATATGCCGGAACAAATATCCCCAGGTAGGTTCGCCATGAAGGCAAAGCACAACATCTCCCTGACCCTCATCAACGTAATGCATGTTGAATTCCGGCGCCGAAGTAAAATGAGGTGTAAAAGGAAAACTCCCTTCAAATGTTTCATTCTTTGAGATCATAATTATAATTTATTTGGTATAGTGTAAATACATAAAGCCCCACCTATCAAGGACCGTTTGCCAGCGCCTTTTGGTACTGGCGTGTGTGCCCTGCGAAAAAAAGTGTGTCATCCGGGTAGTAAAATTAGACTGGCAAATGCTATGAAATCGGTATAATTCTATGATAAAACAGTACGTCTTATAAAGAATGTATGTAGGGATGAAAAGTGTGGATAACTTATCCACAAACCAATTTCACTACGCATAATGGATAGTAAGTGCCCCTTTAATTTTGAACTGTTCAGAAAAAATAACCATTATGAAGACCGTTGTGCGATTGAAACGACTACAAACACTGTTTAACCCCGAAAGGGTTAAAGGCATGTTGCCTTTGCTCATATTTACCCACAACCAACAGACCTTTTAAAAATTATTGATTGGGTTAACCCGCAGCAAACACTTACTTCCAGCCGCTTACGCTGGATAAGCAGCCGCTGTCTGGCTTCATTGCGCCATGGGCATCCATGCACCCTGTGGTTACATGCAGCCGGATGGAACAGCTGGCGGTGAGACCCTGCCCTATAGCAAACCGCCGCAATGGTGGCCGCCATTTTTTACCAACAACTAAAAGTGCCAGAAATATATGAGAGGTCAACAATCACTTTTTAACAATTATATTGAAAGCCCTGTCAAGAAAACAACCAGGAAAGGACGTTCCGCAGACATGATAGCGCTTAGAGATGAATGTCTGTTACACCGGTACTATTATCATATCAAGCTGCAGGGAAAACGCTATGATATGGCTATCCAGGAATTATCCGTAGAGTTCTGGATCAAGAACAGTAACATTATCTACCGGCTGCAATGTAATAGTGAAAGATTAGAGCAGATCATGAAGCAGGAACAACCGGATCTGAAACAGTTAAAAATACTATATCCCTGGTGGGCATGGTGAGAGTAAAGATGAAACGCTGCAATTACTGCAGCGTTTTTTTTGTGCCCAACCAATCCGTCCATTAGTAGGGTAGCACCTCAGGCAGGGGCGCCGCGATCACGCTTGTTGGCGTCGTGACCGGGTACTCCTGGAAGTTAAGGCTGTAACTGAGCACCCGTACCCGGAAGGCATCATGTCTGTCCTGGGTGGTGAGCATCCGTACACGGAAAGCATCGCCCCTGTCTTCAGTGGTGATCTTTATACGGTTCAGTGGCGCTATCATGTCATTTGCCCATCCCTGTAATGCCCGGTGCAATTGTAGCTCTGCTTCGTAATGATCAAGTGCGGTGGCGGTGTCCAGGAAAGTAGAGCCGTCTGCCCCTGTAACCTGGAATGCCAACCGGCATTGCAGCTCTCCGGATCCTTCCTGTATTAGGCCGCTCATGTTTGAGTAGGTGATATTAGTAAAATCAATAAATACACAAGGCCAGACAGATGGTGCGCCATTGTAATTTTCTGTTTGTGAAAGCTCCGGGTATACGCCCTTTATTAAAGGTGCATTTGTTCCAATACGTTCTTGCAATGCAAGGAAGAGATTTGAAAATAAACTATCCATTTTTATTATTTAAAGTGATCAAAATTTCTTCGTTCGATGAATGTAAAGGTCGGTGCAATACGCCTCTTTTACGATTCCACTTTTAATGATTGAACATTGATTGAAGTATGATTGATCAATAAAAGAATAAGCATTATTTCCTGATTTTTTCAGCGTGCCCTAATGTTGTTCCTTTGTATTGTAATCGCTTGCTGACAACGCAGGTAAAACACGAAAGCAACTGCTGGTCGAAAACATTATTAAGACCGGATAGTTAAAATGTTAACCCCAGATGTTACTATTAAATACACTTATACATTCAGATCCTGAGCAGACCGTCTTACAGCGGATTGGCGACCAGGCATTTTCCGTAACAGTTTTAATAGGTATTGCATGGATCCTATGGAAACGCCAGATAAAACTGGAAGATCGTTTAACGCAATACCTTGATGACGACCGGGAGAAAATGCTGGGCGTGATAGAGAACAACACGAAAGTGATGGAGCGGCTGGAAGACGTGCTGAACAGGAGTAACCCCAGGTAAGAAAATGAGAAGAATAGATTTTATCGTTATCCATTGTACGGCAACCCCTCAGGATACCCGTCCTGAAGCCATCCAGCACTACTGGAAAGAATATCTCAAATGGAAAAATCCCGGTTATCATTACCTGATAGAGGCATCAGGCGATGTGCGGCAACTGGCTACGGAAGACCGTATCTGTAACGGCGTAGCAGGGCATAATGCAAACAGCATACACGTCAGTTATATAGGCGGAGTAGTTGCTGATAACAAGCCATTAGATAACAGAACGGCTGCCCAACGGAATTCAATGAAAGTATTGGTGATGCGTTTGAAGCAACAATATCCGCAGGCGCGGATCCAGGGCCACCGGGATTTTCCATTTGTTAAAAAAGCGTGTCCCAGTTTTGATGCACGTAAGGAGTTTGGCGATTTATAAAAAATATACCTATGGCATTTTGTAGAAAAACAGGATCAAAGATCAAACAGGCGCTTCAGCAGTTTGATTCATTCATTGAGCTGCACGCTGATGAGGCGCTGCAGGTGACAAAAATTATTAAATCAGCGTTGGAAAGCCCACTGGTGGACATTTTGGAAGCCATCATCCCCGGGGATGCTGATACCATTTTCAAAAACAAACTATTACAGGCGCTGGAAATTGGCATTGACACGCTGAGCATCATAAGCACCTGCCGGCAGGAGCCCAGCCTGGAAGCAAAGCTGGTTTGCTTTGTGGATGCGCTGAAAGAGGTGTCGCCAGATCTGCAGGACGCGGTACTGCAAAAACTGCAAAGCATCCTTTTGCGCGAGCTGGATGGCAATTCCAGGAAGCAGAACATTTACGATCTGTTTAGCCAGGCGGCTTACAGCAACAGTAAATAGCGATCTTAAAACAATTATAAATGAACCAAAAAACTAAGAAATGGGATTACCAAAAGTAGCAATTACATTAGGAAACGGTAACCTGGGAGCAAGCGCCGCCAGTAATGATGGAGTAGCAGGCCTGGTGTTGACCGGCGTAGCAACGGCCAATCTCCCGTTGAGCACCCCCAAAGTGATCTTTAGCCTGAATGAAGCACAGGGACTGGGCATCCTGGCAGAGGGCACCAATGCCAGTGCTCACCGTCATATCAAGGAATTTTATGACCTGGCGGGCGAAGGCGCGGAACTGCACATTATGACTGTAGCAGATACCGTAACACTTACACAAATGGCAGATCTGACTAATGCCAATGGCGCAGCAAAACTGCTGAACGCAGCGCAGGGCCGTATCAGGTTATTAGGCCTTACCCGTAACCCGGCAGCTGCCTATGTGCCGGATCTGACAGCGGGTCTGGATAAGGATAGCCTGGACGCCATTACTATGGCGCAGCAATTGGCGTTAACCTTTGGCGCTGAGTACAAGCCGGTACGTATATTAATTGAAGGCCGTGAGTTGGATATTGCCAACCTGGCTACCTTGAAAGATCTGCGCACTTACACCGCCAATCATGTTGGGGTGGTAACTGGCAGCACTACTAACGATGGCAGTGCTTCTGTAGGTTTAGTGCTTGGACGTGCAGCGTTCATCCCTGTACAGCGGAATATTGGCCGCGTTAAAGATGGCGCATTACCAGTACTGGTAGCCTATGTGAACGCGACAAAAGTGGAAGACCTTACAGCCGGCGATCTGCTGCATGATAAAGGCTATATTTTCCTGCGCACGTTTATTGGCCGCTCTGGTTATTACCTGAATGATGACCCAATGTGCGCACCTGTGACGGACGACTACAGCCAGCTGGCATTAGGCAGGGTGATAGACAAGGCGATCATGGTCAGCTACCAAACCTATGTGGAGGAGCTGAATGATGAGATCATCATTGACGAAAGCGGTAAGATCAGCGTACCTGTTATCAAATACCTGCAGAACAAGATCGAGTCTGCTGTAAACCTGGCAATGGTGGATGAGATCAGCTCTTTCAGCGCATACATTGACGCCAACCAGAATGTGCTGAGCACCGGCAAGCTTACTGTAAAAGCAGCTATTGTACCAGTGGGTTACACTAAGACCATCGAGGTATTGCTTGGTTTCACCAATCCTGCACTGCAGTAAGGCAGTTATTCACCCTAAAAACAAACTATTATGATTTTTGACAACAAAGAATGTACCTGGGCCAACATGAGAGTGGTAGTGCTGGGTAAAGAACTGGTAGGCATCCGTGGTATTAAATATAAGCTGGTGCAGGAAAAAGAGCATCTGCATGGCGCTGGTGACGAGCCTATTGGTATCCAACGCGGCAAACGCACTTATGAAGGAGAGATCAAGCTGCTGAAGTTTGAATACGATATACTGAATGATGCCGTAAGGGCAGCCGGTGGCAGGGATCTGCTGGATCTCACCGCAGACATCGTTGTTACCTACATAAAAGAGGGCCTTTCCGTTCCCCGTACAGATATTATCCGCGCCTTCCAGTTCAAGGAATTTGAAAAAGGCTGGGAACAAGGCGCTAAGTTCATGGAGATCACCATGCCGATAATTTTCATGGGCTTACAGCAGAACGTATAATCAAATAGCACGATCACCTTATTTTAAAAACAATACCTATACACTTAATATATTATGACAGTAGAAACACCGGTAGCCATTACCCAAGACCACATCAACGCCTGGAAGCAGAAGTATAAAGATGTATTTAAACTAACAGCCACCGACGGTAAAACCGGCTATTGCCGGAAACCCAACAGGGATGAGGTAAGTTATGCCATGACCCTGATCACAGGCGATCCGCTGGCTTATCATGAAACTATCCTGAAATCAACCTGGCTGGGTGGAGATGAGGAAATACTGAGCGACAAGTCTTACTTGTACGGCCTGGGTGCACAGCTGGATAAGCTGTTGGAAGCGAAGAAGGTGGAAGTGGAAAAGCTTTAAGCGAGGCGTCCGGCGAATTTGATAAGAACCCGCTAGGGTACATTCAAACGCTGTTCGAATATTATCTGCCCCAGGTTGACACCTCGCTGCTTAGTGATGCACAATGGGCAGAAAAATATGCACAACTGCACGACATACGGCAGCGGGAGTTGAAAGGATTGCCATTACTGTCAAGGTAGGATCGTGCTAAAAAAGAAATAAAAAAAATGGCAGAAACAACAAGTGAAGAGCTTTATCAGATGGGGGCGGCTGCCGAATTTGCCAATAGTCATATGACTATTCTCCACAAAAGCGTGGTGTCTACCACTCAAACCCTGGGTTCGTCTATACGCGAACTCAGGGAAAGCACCACTCATATAGCTATGGCAAGTTCGAGCGCTGCTGCTGTAATGTCTGCTCAAATGGCGAAAAAGCCAGCCCCAAAGGAAGAAAAAGAAGATGACAAGGGAGAGAAGTTCGTAGCCAGTATTATCAAAGGCGGAGCAGCCCTACTTAAAATGGGCATGGAGACGCAGCAAACGGAAGCAACTTTTCAGCAGCTTACCGGTAGTGTTCTCAGGGCAAAAGCGCTGATAGGAAGCCTGGAGGAACTGGGTTTTAGTACTCCCTTCAGTCCGGCAGAATTGAAGGAAAGCGCCCAGGCATTACTGATGTCTGGAACAGCCGCCGCTAATATAGTGCCTACACTCACTATGCTTGGGGATGTTAGCCGGGGCGACAAAGAGAAACTGGATGCGATGACTGCCGCCTTTGGCAAAATACAGACGGATGGAAAGCTGACCTCCGATACCCTGAAGGAAATGGTGGGCGCCGGGTTTGATCCCCTGGCAGAAATGGCCCGGACATCGGGTAAATCCATAACAGACCTGCAGGCGGATCTGGAAGCGGGATTGATCACCGCAGCACAGTTTACTAACTCCCTTGCTACTGCAACAGGGCCCGGGGGGCAGTTCTTTGGCGTTATGCAGGCGCAAAGCGAAACCGCCGCCGGATCATGGCAGCAGTTCACAGAGCGCCTGGAGGCAGCCGGAGGTCAGCTCGGAACCACATTATTACCCACCATGGAAACATTTGTCAACAATGCGCTGATCCCTATGGTCACCTTGCTTCAGGAAGGCGCAAGCTGGATCGCGGAGTACGGAACAGAGATAGGAGTACTGGTGTCGGCGATAGGCGGCGCATATGTGGGCTACCAGCTTTTGACGATGGGGATAAATTTTGCAAAGACCGCACAGACTTTGTTCAACCTGGCAATGGCCTTTAGTCCGTTGCAATGGGTAGCAATTGCCATTGGGGCAGTTGTAGCCGTGCTGTTCTATGCCTGGAATACGTTTGCAGGTTTCAGGGCTGTTGTTATGGGCGCCTGGGAAGGACTGAAAGCCTTTGGGTCCCTGATATGGGATTTAATAATAGACAGTATAAAAGGCGTGATAAATGGCATTAGCGGGCTTGGAGAGGCGCTTATGTATGTATTCCAGGGAGATTGGTCCAAAGCCTGGGAAACGGGTAAAAAGGCTGTAAAGGACCTGGTAGGAATCACTGCGGCTGAACATGCCTTTGAAAATGGGAAACAGGTAGGCAAGTCCTTCATGGAGGGATATAGTCAGGAAATGGATGCGTCACAGGCGGCTACAGCCGTCACTGCGCCCAAGGAAACCGGTTGGAGTGTAAAGGCCCCCACTGCGGCGCCTGTGAATACTGGATTGGCTGTCTCCGCTTACGGATATGGTCTGTCAGCTACCGGAAACACACCTGCACCTGCTGCAAGCCCTAAAGCGCCGGCTACTACAAAAATGAAACCGCGGCCCAGACCTACCGCAGATACACAAATAAACAGCGCGGGAGCTGGCGCCAAGGATAAGGCAGAAGGTATTACCAGTGGCGGAGCGCGTAGTGTGGTCATCAACCTGCAAAAGCTTTTTGATAATCTCAACATCAGCTCTACCACCTTCAAAGAAGGAGTGTCGGATATGGAACAGATCGTGACAGAATCCCTTCTCCGGGTTTTAAACAGTGCAAATGCAATAACAATTTAATTATGCCAGTCAGTTACGATTTAAAAAAAATATTCAAAGACACGTGGGGGTATCACCCCCCGGTCTTTGATATCGCCGATCAGCCCGAACAATCATCTAAAAAAGTTGATTACTTCGCTAAAGGCCTTTTTGGACGCCCCTATTTCATGCCTGTAAAATTGGGAGAGGTAAACCTTCCTAATCCGGTGATCAAGGTCACCAACAAGAAGACCATTGTGGAAAGCGTTCTGGTAGGCCGTATAGGTACAGTAAAAGAGCTGATAGGACAGGAAGATTACAAGATCAATATCAAAGGTATTATCATCATTGAAAATAACAGCTATCCGGAAGCGGAGATAACCGCCATCCATGAGCTCTATAGTAAGAATACCAATTTGACGATCAGCAGCGCATTGACGGATATTTTTTTAACGGACAACAATAGCGTGGTCATTACAGATATCAGCTGGCCGGAAATGGCCGGTATACAGAATGTGAAGACATTTGAAATGAATCTGGTCAGTGACCGTGCATTTGAACTAATTATTAAATAAATGTTTGTACTTAAATGCAAGATGATAATAGGTGACTATAAGATGGAGACCGTAACGGCCGTAAAAATAAAAAAGAGCATCCATTCCTTTGTTGACACCGCCCTCATCACTTTACCTGCGTCTTCCCGCTTAAAGACCAGCACCACCAATGTGCCGGAGTCAGTTCCAACGCCTGCCCGTTTCCAGGAAGGGAATAAGGTGGAGATCTGGTTGGGATACGATCAGGAAGATGCGCTTCATCTTGAGTTCACCGGATTTGTAAGAAGAGTGAATGCGGCTACCCCCTGTGTAATAGAATGCGAGGGATATAGCTGGCAGTTAGGCAGGAAGAATGTGCATTGGTCAACCGGAAAGAAGCCTGAAAAGCTAAAAGATCTGCTGGCTAAGTTGGTATCAGGAACGGACATTACGCTGAGTAGCAGTATACCGGATATGGATGTACAGCAGATCAGCGAAGGCGATATCAGTGGAAAAGCAGCCCTGGACTGGCTCAAGAAGAATCTTTACCTCACCGTTTATTTTTCGGGAAAGGAGCTGTATGCAGGACTCGCCTATCTGAATGAGGAGAATAATGAGAAGGTTGGATACCAGATAGGTTGGAACCTGGTAAAGGATGATGAGTTGAAATTCAGGAAAGCAGAAGATATAAAATTGCTGGTAAGGATGGTCTCCTTTAATACAAGAAACCGCGCGACGAAGGCGGAAGCCGGAGATAGCAATGGCGTTGTCAATACCATTTTTGCACAGCACAATCTGACGGAAGCGGAACTGAAAAAAATGGCCGAAAAGAACGTAAAAGACCTGCGCTATGATGGCTATGAAGGAAAAATAACAGGCTTCCTGGCGCCCTTTGCCCTTCCCGGTTATGGCGCTGTGCTTAAAGATCCGAACTACAAGGAACGGGAAGGCACCTATCTGATAGAAAGTACTGAAGTGAATTTTGGCAATGGCGGCGGACGGAGGCTTTGCGAACTAGGCCGCAAAATAAGTAAGTAAAATGAGCAAACAACAGGCACAATTGATTGAAGCGCTCAGGAACCTGAGCCGGGAAAAGGCCACCATTATACCTGCCGAGGTGGAAAACTCAGATATAGAGAACGGGACCATCGATGTTGTCACTTTTGACGGGGTGCATATATATGATGTGCGCTTACGCTCCGTGATCGATGACGATGGTAAGGGTGTGCTGATATTCCCGGTCAAGGGCAGCAGTGTGCTGATAGCCAGGATCAATAAGAGCGATAATTTCATAGTGATCAGTATAGAGGAGCCGGAGCTGCTGAAATGCACGGTAGGCGAAAAATACCTGGAACTGGATAAGGACGGCCTGGAGCTGAGCGCTGGTGATGATTCCCTGAAAAAATGCCTGGACGATCTCCTGGATGAGATCATTACCATCTATGCCCCTATGAACAAATCTGCCTTTACGGACATCAAAGACCGGTTAGCTAAACTTTTAAAATGATCATATGGCCCTAAACAAGAGCGCATTAGCGCAAAGCATTAAAAGTGCTTTTAAAAATATGAAGGATGATAATGGTGATGAGGAGCAGACGTTGGATACCCTTTGTAATAAACTGGCGGAAGCGGTGGATACCTATGTTAAAACAGCGGAGATTAATTATATCACCGGTTTAATGGCGCCGCCCGGCACCGCAGGCGGCCCGGTAACCGGCCCATTCAAAGGTAATTTATTATGAAAGACATATTGTTAACCCAAGACCTGGACCTCGATGTACGGGCAGGCGACCTGAACGCCGGCAATAGCGATCTGCAACATCAGCAGTTGTTACTGATAAATAACAGGGGAAACATCAAAGAATTCCCTGCCGTTGGTATCGACGCTTTTGGTTACCTGCAAGATAATGATACCTCAGCCTTGTTGCGGGAGATCCGCAAGCAATTCACGGCTGACGGAATGCAGGTAAAGACGATCAACATCACAAATACCGGTCAGCTAAATATTGATGCAACTTATGGAAACAGTTAACGTAAAACCCCATCAATGCCTGATGGACCTATCCATGCAGCGTACAGGCAGCATTAACGCACTCTTCGATTTCGCTCTGGCAAATGGGATCAGTATTACGGACGATCTGGTATCAGGCAGCGCCTTATGGGCGCCTGATGTAGAGATTGCAGACCGGCGTACGTTCCAGACGTTGAAAGATGAACAGGTGATACCTGCTAATGGTTACACATTGGCAGACGAAGCAGTCGTAAAAACCGGGATGGGCTACATGGCGATACAGGTAGATTTCCGTGTAAGTTAAAAACAAGCGTAAAAATATTATTATGGCAAGAACAATCACCGAAATACAGGATGATATTATTAACAGAATGGCGGCAACGGATGGTCTGGCTGATCTGAACAGCACCAGTAAAACGGCCATATGGCGGATGTGGACCTACATCGTAGCCGTAACCGTATGGGTGCTTGAAAACCTGTTTGATCTTCACAGGACTGAGGTAAATACCCTCATCAATGAAAAAGCGCCGCATAGCTTGCGCTGGTATGCCAATAAAGCAAGGGATTTTCAGCATGGCTCTGATCTGATACCTGAGGAGGATTATTATGATAACTCCCGTCTCTCTGAAGATGAGATAGCCGCCAGGAAGATCATTGCTTTTAGTGCGGTAGTAGAGCAGGAAAGAGGCCTCCGGATCAAAGTGGCAAAGATCAATGAGGATGACCTGGGCGCTCTGTCTGATGTGGAGTTGCAGGCCTTTACGGAGTATATGAACCGTATCAAGGATGCTGGCGTTACCCCCCTGATCATAGATAGCCTGGTAGCAGACCCCCTCCGGCTTGAGATGGACATTTACTATAATCCACTTGTACTGGATGGCAACGGCGCCAGGCTGGACGGTACAGATCCGGATCCTGTTGGAAAGAGGATAAAGGAGTACCTGCGGAACCTCCCCTTTAACGGCACCATGGTACTGGCCTATCTCGTAGATGCCATACAACAGGTAGACGGCGTAGTGATCCCTCACATCAGGCACGCACAGGCAAGATACGGCGACCTCCCTTTTACGGAGATTGACGTACAATACAGCCCTGACGCGGGTTACCTGAGGATCGTGGATAATGACGCCGATCTGCAGATCAAATATTTCCCACAAAGTGTAATCCTATGAGTAAACCATTTGATGTAGATCTTCCAAAACTGGTCAGGCTCCTGTTACCACCACGACTGCGGACAGTAAAACACGTAGCCTGGCTACAGGCTTTAACCAATCCGGTCAACTATCTGTACCAGCAGTTCCGGCGCAATAGAGATGCTAATCTTTACCGGCTTTCTATCACGCCGCAGGTGGTGTACCTGGAGAAGCTGCTCAATGACCGGTATGATATAGCGGGGCGGAGGATCAGTATCAAGGATGCAGTCGTGCTTACGTCCGAATATATCTACCAGGAGCAGGAGCTTAAGCCGGTATACATTTATACGGAAGCAGAGAACAGGCCGGTGCATCTTTTTACGGATGCTGAAATAGGCGGCGGATCGGTTGACTTCTTTGTGTTGGCGCCGTCAGATCTGACCTATAATGAAAATGAGATGACCGCATTGATCGACAACTATAAACTGGCCGGGAAGCGCTATAAAATTCAAAAAGTATGAACAAAGTAGAACAATTAACAAATCTGGGCGGATTTCCCATGACCCAGTACACGCTGGACTTTATGCAGCAGTCGTACCGGAATGCGCTGGCCGCATTGGCCAGGCTGGCAGGGGACGCTGTAATAGTGGCCGGTATGGAAGATACAGGGGATACGGTGGCAGGCGGCTGGATCAGCTATAACGGTGAATTGCTGCCGTTTACAGGCGGCCCCAAACAATCTACCTGGATCATTGAAGAAAATACGGAAGACAGGATCTTCGCTGACCAGGTAAGCCGTACCGTGTACTTTACCCGTAGCGCGCGTTTTGCGGCCGGTGGTATCCCCTACAGCAATCTGCAGCGTATAGGTACACTCACCGGGATGAAAAGCATAATAGATGCGATGAATGCCCAACTGTCAAGGATATGGAAGAGAGGGGATGTTATTGAGGTGGATTGCGATGCCGCTTACATGCAGGCAAACTTTGACAATACCGGCCTGGGTATAAATGAAAGGGCCGGTTGGGCTATCTGTAACGGCAACAACGGCACGCAGAACCGCGGTGGCAGGTTTGCTGTGGGATATGATGCATCCAAAGCAGATTATAATAAAACGGGTGTTGTTGGCGGACAGGAATTTGTATCCCTTTCTGTTGGGCAACTGCCGCCTCACATGCATACAGGCGCTACACAGGTGTCCGCGCGCGGAAATCCGCTGCTTCAAGTGAGTATTACTCTAGGCCAAGGCGGAAGCATTACAGGGTCTGGGACAAAGTATTCCACTGACAATTTCTACATGCACAAGCGGGTAGAGCCTGATCCTAGTTTCCTGACAACCTTTGACACAACGAACACAGGAGACGGTGCGGCGCATGAGAACCGCCCTCCTTACTTTGTAACTCTCTGGATAATGAAATTATAACCACATGGCAATACGTGAACGCAATAATTTAAAAAACTGGTTTCAAACGGGAAAGTATCCCACACAGGACCAATTCTGGGACTGGCTTGACAGCTTTGTACATAAGACAGAAGACAAACTGGATATAGACAGTATGACCGGGCTGCGCAGCCTGGTAGACAGTAAGGCCGACCAGGAGTCATATCTTATCCTTTATCAGCAGGTACAGGCGATGACGGCCAGCCGGGCGAAAATAGTAAGACCGGATGTACTGTCGCCATTGTCTGACGATCAGTTGAACGCACAGTACCCCGCCGCACTGCCGGGCGCCCAGGTGATCTGCCCGCTTATAACAGGCGGTGGAGAGCTGTATGAGAAATTTGACCAGGAAGGTAACCGCTGGTTCAGATTATACATGACGAAAGGTATTGTCAGCAATCCTGGCGCAATGGCTGCCTTCGAAATTGACTACTTCGTTTAGTTGTCTTGTTAAATTATCTAAAAATGAACATTAAACTAGGAAAAATATACTGGGAAACTGGCAAGCAGCCATCCCTGCCACAGCTGATGACGCTGCGCATCCTGAATAGAAACGAAGAGATCAATGCAAACTATATGACCATTGCGGACGATCTGCTGGTATATCCCGATGGCACCATATTAAACCCGCCGGTGATAAATGACCTGGATAACGCAACGGACTATGTGTTCGCCCTTTACAATAATGACACTGAAGGAGGACAGGCCACCATGTCATTTACTACACCGGGCATATTCGAGATCGAAACCCTCCCTAAAGCATACTACCCAGGTTCCCAATTGACCTACACCAGCACTGCCAATTTCAGGGATGCCATGCTGCCTTCCAGGGATGGCGGTTATTACAGCCTGGCATACACCACTGAGGATTGGGCTGGGGGCAACGACGAAGTGAACACGCCAAATGACTGGGAGTGGGCGAGAAAGGAAGGCCTGCCAGGTTTAAAGGTGAACTCAGGCGGTATATTCTGTCGTTTCAATAATACATTCCTGCTTAATTTAAGCGCCCGGTTCGCAATCGGCGTACATTTCTATGTGGCTGCCGCAGATCTGCCAACTACAGGTATGTGGCCGCTGATGGACATTCAACAGTTCCCGTTCTTTAACAATGGCGTGTCTGTGTATGTTAACTGTGATACGAAAAAGGTGCATTGGCGCCATCATAAGGATGCTATTGAGCAGGAGCTCATCAGCACCAATACAATTAACACAGATGCATGGAACCAGGTACTGATCTACCGCCCCAGTGATGCTACCGGATCGCAGCTATGGCTGAATGGCGCTAATACATTTACAGGCGCATTTACTGCGGCCACTGCGCTTCCGGACGATTTTCAGCCAGTTGCAAATATTGGTGCTGCCGGAGGCGTCTTCAGCAACATCTACTTCAGTTCCGTTGCTATGGATAACAGTATTGCCCAAAAATACCAGCATACACCTTATCCTGTTGGCATATTGGAGTACAGCAATAGCTTTAACGATAAATACAGCATCCCGCTGGAGAACATGATCACGCTGGAGAATGGCCGGATTGTTTATACGCTGCCTGCGGATGTGCCTACCGGAAACCAACTGTTTTATATCGAAGACAGTACTGGCAAAAGTACTCCCGTGGAGATCGAGATATTATCCATGGAGAAAGTAGAGGATCCCATAACGCTTGATTTCGTGAGTGAAGAAGACGGCGAGTCTCCGGATGCCATCCGGACCGTATTCAATTCCATGTCAAAGGGCTGGAGCAGCGCTGATGGAGGCGTATCTTCCAAACACATTTATGTGCAGGATAACCTGCTTGTGCTTGAAGCGCATGGAGATCGTTATGATGGCCGCTCACAAGGATTTACAGAAGATGGGGCCCCAAAATACCATGATCTGCCGGAAGACCCCTTCACCCCTTTGCCCTGGACCACAAGAGTGGGCGCGGCGCTATCTTCCAGAGATTATTACGGTTATGGCCGTTATGTAGTAGAGGCCATGCTGCCTGCTGAAATAGGCGTTGCTCCTTCATTCTGGATCTCTCACTATGTAAAGGCATACGACAGGGACCCGCGTTATGCGGAATTACTGGCACAAGGGTTATATAGCGAGGGCGACCAATATAGTGGTGGCGCCTATGTGGTAGCAAAAAGCGAGATCGACATGGAGCTCCCCAGCACTAATGCTAACGCGTTCTTTTCTTCTGTTGAGGACATGCTTTCTGCTGGTTATTACATTGCCTGGGCCGGCGAATGTGCGGCGGTGGAAGGGGATCCCGAACCAACGAAAGACGGCATCTGGCAGTTAAATAATCCGGCCGCGCCACAATTACTGGAAAGCTGGGCCCAAATAAGCGTAGATCCACACGAGGCTTACGGCCCCCGGAAAGACACTGTGCGTTGCAGCAACTGGAAAGGCCAGGTGGGGGAGAGCGACGGTCTCAGTAGCTACGGAGCGGATAATCTGTCTATGCCTGCAAGCGTTGGAAAAGATATCTGGGACGGGAAGTTCCATGAATTCAGGTTTGACTGGTATGCGGACAGGGTAGAATTTTATGTGGATGGCGTAATGGTACAGGTAAACCGGCATTTTGTCCCGGATGTGGCAGGCAGATGGAATATAGGTCTTAAATTCCCATCGCTGCCCAGTGAAGACTACCCATGGAAAGTAGCTCCTGATCAGGCATGGGCTGGACAAGCCAATTGGGAGTACCAGCGGATGCTGATCAGGAAAATAGCGCATACTCCTTTTACCGATGAAGAGGCGGGTGGTACGATCCGGCTGGTAGCTGAAACTGATCCCTTTGGCGGGTTGAAAGGTTATCCTCAACCGCAGGCCGGGTGAGTTGTTTGATAGATAAGCAGGCGGAATGGTTTTTACGTTAAAACCATTCCGCTTTTTTTTAACCCTGAAATATTACTTTTGCGGAATATCCCTTACCTATATGTCGCAATATCTCACATTCCGGAAGCTCGAATCCCTGGAAGAAGCCCAGGCCATACAACAGTTATTGGATACCCACAATATCCCCAGCCAGCTGGAGATCAACAAAGCATTACTGGATACTAACCTTATCGGTCAGCAGTTTGATCCGGCGTATTGGGTAAAGATCCCGTCCGGCGCTTTCAAAACAGCAGAAACATTGGTGCGTGAGTCAATAGACGTGAAACTGCATGAGGTGGAGGAGAATTATTATCTGTTGTCTTTTTCTGATGAGGAGCTGATGGAGGTCATAGAGAAAAAAGATGAATGGGGTAATTATGATTATGCCCTGGCGCTTCACCTGCTTAAAACAAGGGGCATTGAATTAACGGATGCAGACCTGGAGCGTATTGATCAGCAACGGATCAGATCATTGGCAAAGCCGGATAATGGCAATAACCTCTGGATCTTTATTGGGTACCTGTCTGCGGCATTTCTTGGCGCGTTGGGATTGTTTATTGGGTTCTTTATGCTAAGAACTAAAAAGACCTTGCCGGATGGCAGCCGTGCATACGCCTTTAGCGATCGCGCCCGCAGGCATGGGAAATATATACTGTTTACAGGTTGTGCTGCCGTTTTGTTATGGCTGGTTCCGTCTCTTTTCCTGGGTATTGCAACGCCGGTATATGCGCTTTTATTTGGCGTTTTATCTCTGACCAGCGCGCATTTTTAACCTGCGGTAGCTGCTTTACTGCGCCGGCGCCTTCATACTCTCCAGACCCTTTTCCGCCACCAGGTCTTTATATGTTACCAGTTTAATCGCTCCGGTCTTTACCAGGCGCTGGAACTCCGGCGATAATACCATGCCCAGCTCTGTGGACCGGTGCATGGCTACCAGTGGCTGTGAAGCGGAATGCTGGTCTTTATTATTCATATCCACCAGCGCGTTCATCTCCGGAGTGGCCTGTGCCACATGCAGCACCTGCAGGTTCACTTTATCCGGCTGCAGGGCGCTCAGGCGTTTCAGGAACTCTTTTTTCTTATCTGCCACAGACACATCAAACATGGTCTGATAGTTTTCTCCAAAGTAACGGGATATACCCAGCTGGTAACGTTTAGCCAGTTTTTCTATAATACCGCGCAGTTCCGGTGTGGATACGGCAGTGCCCATATGATAGTCTATATAATCGATCTTAAGCCCGGAGCGGAGGGCGCGCTCGATCTGGGCTGCCAGCTCGTTCTCTACATCTTCCAGTTTATAATGGCTTTCCAGGAACTCTTTCGTCGAAGGATAAAAATAACCATTACTGTCTACAATGCTGGGTACTGCGGTCTGGCCCAATACAGGGCCCCAGCGATAGTACTTCCATTCGCTGTTGAGCACCAGGTGCACGCCTACGGATACGTTGGGATATTTTTTCAGCATTGCTACTGCCTCCTGGTACCACGGGCAGGCAAACATCACAGAAGAGGAAAAATGGATGCCGGTGGCGGCCACCTGTTGTATGGCCATGGTAACTGCGTGGTTCATGCCATTATCATCAAGTCGCAGTAACACTTGCGGCGCGTTCTTTTGGGCCTGTAAGGCAGTATGTAAGAGTAAGGCGGCAAAGAGGGAGAAAAGCATTTTTTTCATAACGGGGAAAGATTAGCTGTGTAGAAAAGTAAGCAAAAAATGGGATTTCCTATATTACCTTCTTACTTCGCCTTTCATTATTACTCCACAATTACGGAAGCCGGCCTTAAGCAGGGTGGCTTTGGACGCCTGGTTACGGATATTACAGCGGGCCGCCGGCACCCGGCCCATCAGGTAGGCCTCGCGTTTCAGTTCCTGTACAATATAACTGCCCAGGCCCTGCCGGCGATGGCCTTCCATCACGTTCATATAGATATCTGCATAGGGCATATTATAATTCAGCATAAAACCGCCATCGGCCACGAGCTCATTCTGCCGTTCCAGCACATAACCGCCCGCATTGTCTGCGGTATCTGTGGCATTGGGTAGCCTGCGGAATGTAATGTCCGGGACGGTTAGTTGTGTAGTATAATGTTCTTCGAACAGGATGGCTTCTGCGTTGATATGATGGGCATGTTCATATAACATGGAACTTAGCAAATGGTCATTGCTCTGGCATTCTATATAAGGAGCGCCGCATACGGCCAGCAACTCCGGGAAAATGAGATTGGCCGCTTTCCGGAAAGCAGGGATCACATAGAACTCAAAGACGGCATCCCGCTCTTCCCGGCTTTCCTGTCCCCATACGGCGGCATACCCTATCCGTTTCCCATCTGCCAGCAGCAGGTATGTATCTGCCCAGCCATACAGGTGGCATTTGTTATGCACAAATTGAAAATCATTTTCCTGGAGGAACAGGAGACGGAAGGCTGCAACTTCCGGCAATTCGGTTTTTATGACGGTTATTTGCATGTTGGGGACGGTTGATCAGCTGAGCCCGAATTTACAGCATTTAAATGGCTTAGGGCCTAATAATGGAACAGCCGGATGAACTTATCCGGCTGCAGGTTTTACATCAAGACATGGTTATGATTTATGCCCTCATAATTAACAAAAACCGGATGGTGAGATCCGGTTTTCTTCGCACTGATGCGAATATGCATATATAATTCCTCGGATTAAAGTTCGGATTTATCATCTTGTTATTAGGTAATCAATAGTTAATGTAACTGTTAATATACCCGCAAATCGTGTCTCTGTGACATTAACCGGAGATTAACGAAAAGATATTGATAGGATTAATATATTTATATGCTGACTTCAAAATAATCAACTGTTCATCTTTGCCCTATGAAGAAGAAAACCGTTGTTGATATTATTGCTTACCTGTTTATTATACTGTTTATATATGCCAGTGTAAACAAGCTGCTGGATTATGACAACTTCAGTACGGAGTTGGGCAAATCGCCGCTGCTGACCGCTTTTGCAGGTTATGTAGCGTGGGCGGTGCCGGCTGTGGAACTGGTGGTAGTGATCTTGCTGACTGTTCCCAAATGGATGCTGGCAGGGTTTTATGCAGCGTTCAGCCTTATGACCATGTTTACCGCATACATAGTGGCCATCCTGAATTTTAGTGATTATATCCCTTGCTCCTGCGGGGGCGTATTACAAAATATGACCTGGAACCAGCACCTGGTATTTAATATCTTTTTTGTGATACTGGGGTTTGCTGGTATTATGTTATACGAAAATGAAGACACAAAAAAGGCCGCTGTTGAACCGCTGGCTGCCTGAAAAATAGAACGTATTGTATACAATCAATACAGGGCTATCCGAAACCTGTAAGAAAAAAGTAGGCATTCATCATTCAATCAAGGTATATGTGATAGAACACACAAGCAGAGCAAATAATCTTTTTCACCAATACACAAGCCGGAGTTGCCCCTCCGGCTTGTGTGTTTCCGGTCAGCGTTGCAGGGCAGGCATGCCGGCGCCGGCCAGTAACGGTAGTTCCCCCTTATCGCCCAGCACTTCATCTATTAAGCCAAAATCCTTTGCATCCAGTGCGTGCATGAATTTATCCCGCCGGAAAGTTTCTTCTATCTCCTCCCGTGTATGCCCGGAGTGTTTGCCTATTAACTGAAACAGGTGATTTTGCAGCCGCTCTTGTTCCCGGTAAGCAATACTTACATCTTCCGTATATCCTTTAGCGCCTCCGCTGGTAGGGTGCATGTGAATGGTGGCATTGGGCAGCGCATACCGCTGGCCCGGCGCGCCTGCGGTAAGTATCACCGTGCCCATGCTGCCGGTAAAACCAACGGCCACTGTAGATACGGGTGATTTCATCATCTTCATGGTATCATAGATAGCAAGGCCGGCGTACACGCTGCCGCCCGGGCAGTGTACATACAGCCGCACCGGATAGTGGTTCTCGCTATCCAGGTACAGTAGCTGGGCAACGATCAGGTTGGCGCTCTGATCGTCAATGGCGGAGCCCAGGAAAACGATCCGTTCCTTTAGCAACAGGCTATAGATGTCATAGGCGCCACGGGTGGCGCTATCCAATACGGTAGGTATGAGCATGGCGTTAGGTATTATGTTATTTGAAGATGGCGGTGATCTCCGCTTTAAAGGCAGCGTCTTCCTGCCAAAGCTGGTGATGGATATTATGTAATGTTACCCGTTGTTTTGCCCTGCCCAGCCAGCGTATAAGCTGGTGTGCCTGCTGCTGGCAGTTTGCATTTTCCTCCAGCTGCGGGTCCGTAAGGATGCGGGCCTCAAACACCAGTTTATCACCCGCCGGCATTTTACGCAGCAGGTATTGATCTATTTCCTGTACTTCATGTAGTAGCTGCCTCATAATTGGCCTGTTTTATCTGTTCCCTTACTTTCTCCAGACATTTATATTTCTGCACGGTGGCGGAGTGGGTGCTTTTGTAGCCGAATGTTTCCGCTACCTCCTGCATGGATAGTTGCCGGTAATAAAAAGCCTGCAACAGCTGCATACATTTTTTGCCGGCCACCTGCAGGTGTTGCAGCAGGGTACGGTTTTTTTCCGGCGGTGGTGTATAGAAATCCTCGGGTATGCTGATATCATCCGCCACATCATCCAATGGCCGCTGGCGGCTATCATTCCTGAACTTGCGGAACCATAATATTTTAGTGATGCCTATGAGGTAGGCGGGTACGGATGTCCGGACGTTCAGCTGTTGCTGTTTTTCCAGGTAAATGATCAGTGCGTCATGGAAAAGGTCTTTGGCTGTTTCCAGGTCTCCCCCCAGCTGCTGCACTACCCGCGCTACCTGTGGAAAGGTATCCCGGTAGAGGGCTGTTAGCCCTTGCGCTTCTTTTTCCTGCATATCAGATAGGTTTTAATAATAGTGTCCTGAAAAGGGCATATATCACCCAGAAGTTACGGAAAATTTTTGCAGGCAGGCGTTTACCCGGCACAGCCGTGGGTTATATAATGGCATGGGCCAGGG
This sequence comes from Chitinophaga agrisoli, assembly GCF_008386695.1. Classification (GTDB taxonomy): domain Bacteria; phylum Bacteroidota; class Bacteroidia; order Chitinophagales; family Chitinophagaceae; genus Chitinophaga; species Chitinophaga agrisoli. Next base: position 215,641 of record NZ_VUOC01000001.1, on the reverse strand, counting down.
AGGCACGGCGGGGAGGCATTAGCCCATCTGTGCGGCCTTGAAAATAAGGTAACGCTTTTTCTGTGGTAAGAAAGGATACGGAGGTAAAACCATGGCTATGCAGCTTGTCCGCCAGCTCCTCCGGGCTAAAATGGGTGATCCATGGCTCGCCCATTGCCGCGGCCCGGTTGGCCAGGGAAGAGAAATATTCCATGCTTTGCTGCCGGGAAAAAGTAAGCACCAGTTCAGAACCGGCGGGTAATGTGCCCAGGAAACGCAGGGTAGCGTCTATCGCATCCATAGTAAGGTAGGTAAGCACACCCAGCCAGCCAATAAAAACGGGCGCCTGCAGGTTAAAGTTTGTTTGTTGCAGGGCCTCCGGTATACTGCTGCGCTCAAAGTCCACCGGTACAAAACTCAGGTTATCAGGCAGGGGGATGCCTGTTTCCGCCAGCCGTTGCTGTTTTTGTGCCTGGCTGCCGGGATGGTCTACTTCAAAGATCCGCAGGTTGGCCGCCCAGGCGGGCTGGCGGTATGCAAAGGTATCGAAGCCGGCGCCCAGTATCATGTATTGCCGTACGCCCTTCTCAAATGCCTGCTGCAGGCTGTCTTCCGTATAGCGGCTGCGCAGCGCTACGTGTGTCCGCATCGTAGCCGCCTCTGGCCGGCGGTATAGATCCGGGAATTCACGGATGTGTTGTATGATCTCCGGTTCTAGCAGGCGCAGGATCACATCATCCTTCAGCAGCAGCGGTTCAGCGTCCATCAGCTGGTGGGCGGCCCGCAGGGTAGCGGCGCCAATAGCAGTGCGGCTGGATGTTTTCATATGGGCAAAGTTTCCTTGTTACATGATATGATGGCGGTATCGAACATTGGACCATCTTTTTTGTTATTATATTAACCAGGCATGTGAAGTTATATTGAGCAATGACGCAAACAATTCCATTTATGTGAAACGAGGATGCATCTTATACCAGTTCCTGGCAACCATTTATCCATTAAAATACAGATTTCTTCCAGAAGTTACAGCATCAGCGGGAGCGTATCCTGCTTTTTCACGCACGTTGGCAAATTGGTTGACAACATTTAGTAACGATGCCGGTTGAAAAATATGGATATCCTCCTCTGATGCTTTTTATCTGCCACCTCAACACCTGTTTCGAAGATCATTAATCAATCAGTACATCAGCCTGTATGCATAAAAAAGGGGTAGATCATCAGATCTACCCCCTGGCATTCCCCCATAGTGCTCACTGTTCAGAATAAGTAGTAGTCAATCACTTATCCCACCAAACCCGACTACTGAGGTCATTTACGCCATTATAGGCTTTTAATGCGTTAGTAACATTGATATTATTTAATGAAAACTCTTCCAGCGGATAAGGGATTTTCCTTGGGATATTAGGCATTTGCCCTGTTGGGTTGGGCGTCAGTTTGGGATAACCTGTCCTGCGCCAGTTAGCCCATACCTCATCTGCATCAAACAGGAAACCGGATACCCAGAATTCTGTATTTATCTTCTCAATCTGCTGATCGGTAGTACCTGTCAGCGGATTGGCCACCAGGTAAGCGTCTATTTGCGCCTGTGAAATGGAAGGCGCGGTAGGCATCTGCGATAAGGAGGCCATATGGGCTGTGACGCCTTTCTGGTAATGTGCATTAGCATCGCCGGTAATGAAGCCTCTCAATACTGCCTCTGCCAGCAGGAACTCTACCTGGGCATAATGAAAATCAAAGAACGGTGTGTTCTGCGGGCGGAATATTTCGTAGCTAACATACACGGTGGGTAAAGGATCATTGGCATTAAAGCTATAACCAATGTACAGGGAAGTATCCCTGGATACAAGGTGCCCGCCGTCTCTTACCTGTTTATCATAGGTAGCGCCATAGATGGCGAGCCTGGGATCCTTGGTGGCTTTCATATGGTCTACCAATGTTTTATGCAGGTTAAACTGCTGATCGTTCAGGTTAAAATAAAAGCCGTTAGGGATATTGACATTGTGCAGCAGCACCGGCATATCGCTATTGCTTTGCATTACGCCGCCGTTTGCAGCTTCTTTCACCAGTGCGGCAGCCTGTGCAGGATCCACCTTGATGAGGCGCATACCAATACGCAGCAGCAGAGAATTGGCAAGCTTCTTCCATTGGGCGGGAGCGCCGGCATAGAATTGGTCGCCCTGTACGCCTTTGGCGCCATCATTCAGCTGTGCGATAGCGGCCCTTAGTTCTTTTATGAAATCAGCATAAATATCCTGCTGTTTATCATATTCCGGCGTAAAGATCCTTTGAGAGAGGGCCTGTCCTGCCTGTGTGTAAGGAATGTCACCGTAAAAATCGGTCAGTTTCTGATATACAAATACGCGCCAGATCCTGGCTGCGGCATAGGTGTTTACCAGGTCCGGATTATCCTTTATCTGGGAGATCACATATTCCAGGTTCTTGATCACGGAGCTGGTGGTGGATGTGTTGCCGTAAAAATTACTCCAGTTCCTGGATCCAATGCCGTCATCAGATTTGTATGCCGTACCAGACCAGAAGCCGGAATAACCATATTGCATAAATGCATGACAATAGTTGGTTCTGGGCTCCATATCCATAGCGCTGGTATTTACAAGCACATTGGAAAATACAAAGCCGGGTTGTACGCTGCCCACGGCATCTGGGTTCAGGTTATATTCACCCAGGTTCTTTGTACATGCGGCAAAGAGTGGCGCTATAAAAAGCAGCAGTAATAATTTATGATAGATATGTTTTTGCATGGGAATGTTTTTAAAACCTTACGTTAAGATTAAAGCCATAGGTCCTGCTCGTGGGTAAGCTGCCTGAATCAAAGCCAAAGCCATTGCCAACACTGTCAGAGCCTTGCGGGTCAAATATGGGCGTGTTCTTCTTCAGGAAGAGCAGGTTCCGTCCTATCAACGTAAAGGTGGCTGACTTAAACGGTGTTTTACCTATTACGCTTGCCGGCAGGGAGTAACCTAATTTAACTTCCCTGAGCTTAATAAAGGTTTTGCTGAACACAGAATACTGGTCTGCATAGTAGGCCAGCGTACCGCCTGCATTATATTGCTGATAAGGGCTGTAAGGCAGCGTATTGGGCGCAAAGGTGATAACGCCATTGCCATCTGTGGCGCCTATCAGGCCTTTCGGGGTGTAGGAACCATCCCTTCCCTGCAGGGTGGCTTTGGTATTACCAAAGAAAGAGGCCCACCTGTAACCGTCTTCAAAGATCTGGCCGCCAAATTGCCCGTCTATCAGGAAACTAAGCGAGAAGTTTTTGTAATGGAAGGTATTTGTTAAACCGGCAGTCCAGTCAGGATTGGCATTACCCAGGTAAACGTCGTTATTCACTATTGCGGCGCCACCACCATCTGAAACCGGTTTACCGCTTTTGTCGTAGGTTACCTGACCCCTGTCCTGTACTACTACATCCGGTATGCCGTCGCTATTGGTGTCCACGCCTTTATATACATCTTCTCCATTAGGGCCTTTACGTAAAGCAGTGCCGAATATGGAACCTATTGCATAGCCTACTTTAGCCTTTATCTTATCATAGAATACCACGCCATTATCGGCCAGTTCAGGCGTTAAAGTCAACACTTTGTTTTTATTCTTCGCAGCGTTCACACTTACATCCCAGCTGAAATCTTTCGTTTCCAGCGGAGTGCCGGTCAGCAATATTTCAATGCCTTTGTTCTGCATGGAACCTGCATTCAGGTATACGGATGTAAAGCCGGTGCTGCGTGAAACGGTGGAGCTCAGCAGGAAGTCCTTTGTTTTCTTATCATATACGGCAACGTCCAATCCCAGGCGGTTATTAAAGAACTTTAATTCAGCGCCCAACTCTTTTTCTGTTGTTATTTCCGGTTTAATGCCTTGTGGAGGTAAGGTGGTATTATTGATCTGCGCGCCGGGCAGGCCATTTACGGTAGGCTGTATGGCAAATGCAAGATCGGTCAGGTGAGGAGCGGGATCACTGCCCACCTGGGCCCAGGAAGCACGTACCTTACCATAGGAAAGTATGTTGCTGTGCATGTCAAACGCATCCGTAAATACATAGCTCAGGTTCACAGAAGGGTAAAACAGGCTATTGTCTGATGCGCCCGGACGAATGGAGCTCAATGCGGAGTACCAGTCGTTACGGCCGGTAACTTCCAGGAACAGGTAGTTGTCGTACCCAAACTGCGCAGACCCAAACACAGAGTATACCTCTTTACGCGTATCCGGAGAAAGGATGTCGCTGCCGGCTACGGTTGTATTCTTGAAATCCAGCAGGGTAGGGTCTACAAAATCGCGGCCTGTGATCTGCAGGGCAGATGTAGTGGCATGACGGTAGTTAACGCCGGCATGCGCATCTACAGAGAACTTGCCCGCCTTTTTATCGTAAGAGAGCATGGCCATGATGTTATCCTCTTCGATCTTGTTTTCATTCTGACGCAGCAAACCGGAGTTGTCTGATTTGTTGTTCGGGTAAACGGCAAATAAGGTAGATACGTTCGCTTTATCCAAACCTGCCAGTACCTGGGCGTGTAAATGATCGGTAATATCGTAGGTGATGTTAAAGGAGGTCAGGACACGATCCTGGGACTCGTCATACTTCGTTTTCTCAATACCTAAATAAGGATTGGTATAGGTATAGAGAAAATTACCGGAGCTGTCTTTCTGATCCAGCAGCCTTATATCCGTGGTGTTGGCGGTACGGGTAAAGAACTTGGAGAAAGAGCCCCTGTCATCGCCACGTAACAATGGAATACCGGTACGTTTGGTACGGGAAAGGTCCACTTTTATATCTGTGTGTAAACGCTTCCCAATGTCTGCCGTATTCCTGAAGGTTACATTATAACGTTCCAGGCCCGCTTCGCCGGGATAAGAAGAGTTATTTTTTGTCTGTGACAATGATAAACGGTAGGTACCGCTTTCATATCCTTTGGACAGGGCCAGGCTATTGGTAGTGGTAAGGCCGGTGCTAAAGAAATTCTTGAACTGGTCTTTCACCTTTACCGGTACATAAGGTTTGGTTTTGCCATCTATATCCAGGAAGGTTTGGCCGGCAAATTTTTCGCCCCAGCTTAGGCCGGTATCATAACCGCTGTTGGAGATATTATCAGCAGCAGTAAAGATCTTGTTATTGTCGCCGCGGCCGTATACGTATTGCAGCTGTCCATCGTCATAAGGCACCATGGTTTCCAGCACCGTATTGCTGTTAAAATCCACGCCCAGTCCCTGCCCTTTCAGGCCTTTTTTGGTGGTGATCATGATCACCCCGTTTTGGGCCCGGCTGCCATACAGCGCGCCGGCAGTAGCGCCTTTTAATATGTTGATGGATTCTATGTCATCCGGATTCAGGAAGGAAAGCCCATCACCGGGGTCATTACCGCCATACTCTTTGCCGCTGTCATCTACTGTTTCCCTTGGAGCGCTGTTAATAGGCACACCATCTACTACGTACAGCGGCTGGTTATTGCCAAAAGAGGAGTTACCGCGGATGCTGATCCTTGTAGCACCACCAGGGCCAGTGGAAGGCGATTGTACTACTACGCCTGCTACCTTGCCGGCAAGGGCATTTACAAAGGTTGGTTCCCTGGCAATCTGTACCTCTTCACCAGCTACTTTGGTAATAGAGTACGCTACCCTTCTGTCTTCTTTTTTAATGCCCAGGGCCGTTACCATTACTTCCTGCAGCTGTTTGGTATCTTCTTCCAGTGTTATGCTGATATCATTGTTGCTGGTAACCGTTACCTCTTTTTTCAGGAAGCCGATCATGCTAAAGATCAGCACATCGCCAGGCGCAGCGGAAATGGAGTAATGTCCCTTTACGTCTGTTTGTATACCCCGCGACATGCCTTTTACCTGCACAGTAACACCGGTGAGGGGGGCGCCTGATTTATCGCGTACGATACCGGTAATATCGTTCACTACCTGTTGTTTGGCCCGTACGATCACTTTATCGTTCACGATAGAGAACAGCAGGCCGGTTTGATCTGAAAGACTGCTGAACACGGAATCTACGGGGGCGTTTTTCATGTTCATGGACACTAAGCGGTCCGCATTCACTTTTGTTCTGTCATAATGGATGTTAAGTCCCGTCTGGTCTTTAATGGTGGCCAATACTTTTTCAACAGGCTTGTTCCTGGCGTTCAGGCTCAGCCTCATTTGCTGCAGCGCTACACTTTGTTCCCTGGCCTGGGCCATCGTGCAAAGGGTATCACTAAAAGGCACTATCAGTGCTGCGGTGAGCGATAGCGCTTTAAGGATGTGTAACTGTAATCTCATGGTACGTTTCTTTTTTTGGCATTAGTAGAGTACAACGTGTTTGTTCTGATCTGAGAGTGAGAAGCGTATCCCTTCGGTCATGCAGATAGTTTGCAGCACTTCCTCCAGGCTTTCTGTTTTAAAGGAACCGGTATAACTCCATTGGGTATCGCCGGTGCGGTCTTCTATTGTTACGGCAAATTTGTTTTCTATACTATTTATGACATCTGTTTTGGAAGCGTCGTTCAGCAGGATCATACCTTGCTGCCAGCCGGTAATGGATACTTCTTCATCAAAGCGGGTGTTGTTTACCCGGGCAGATACTTTATCCAGGATCAGCTGCTCATGCGGGGCCAGGATATGGGAGGCGTTGCTGGCGCTGTTCTGCTGCAGGTTATCTACCCGTACCTTACCCTGTATCAGGGAGATGGCCACTTTCTGCTCTTTGCTATATGCCTTTATATTAAAGGCGGTGCCAAGGGCGGTAGTGGCAAAATGAGGTGTATATACCGTAAAGGGCCGCGCTTTATCAGAGGCGATATTAAAAAAGGCCTCCCCTTCTTCCAGGTACACCGGGCGTTTATTGCTGGTAAATGTGAGGGGATAGCGTAAGCGGCTATTGGCGTTCATTACCACCACGCTGCTATCCGGTAGCTTTACGGTATGGGTAATGCCTTTTGAGGTGCTGATGGTCACCCATCCGTTGCTTAGCCGGCGTACTACAGCCTGTTGGGCAATGGTATGGGGCAGCGTAGGGCGGGTGTTGTGTTTTATCCACATGGCAGCGGCGCCGCCTATTAATAACAGGATAGCCGCGGCGGCAGCCAATTTTTTGATAGGGAAAACCCGTAATGGCCGTGGCGCGGTCTGCAGGTCTATTTTTAGTTTTATTTGCCGGAGCTTTTCTTCTAGTGCGTCCTCGTCGGCCGGCATATCCCCTGTTCTTGCAGGGTTTAACCAGGCTTCTATCTGTGCCCGTTCTTCTTCTGTGCAGGTTTGTTGCCGGTATTTTTCCAGCAGTTTTTTGATCTCTTGTAAATCCAAGGCTGTCGGTTTGGTATAACTATCGCCGTTGCCTTAGTGAAGTACTATTTTTTTAGAAAAAAAGTTAAAGCATGGTGGAGCAGGAATATAAAACAAACAGAGAGGTCAATATTGGTATGATGGGTACGCAGTATGCGTAGGGCTTTTGTGAGCTGATTCTTAACGGTTTGTGGGGAGATGGCCAGCCGGGTGGCGATATTATCCACCGTAAAATGTTCAAACCGGCTAAGCATAAAGATCTTTTTCATTTTACGCGGCAGCTGGTCAATGGTATGCATTACAGCGGCCAGGTTACTCTTATGGTCCAGGGTTTCCGTTATTACATAATATTCCGCGCCAAAGTACTCCCGGAAATCGGAGAAGTACTTTTTAGACTTTATATTCTTCCGGTAAATATCCACGATCTTAAAACGGGCTATCTGGTGCAGATAGGCTTCCAGACAGCCATCCGGCTGCAGGGTGGCGCGTTTTTCCCATAGCGCTACGAATATATCCTGCAGTATATCGCTGCACAGGTCCTCATCCTGCAACCGGTATTGCAGAAAAAGATATAAGGTTTTGCTGTATAGTCTATATACAGTGTTAAAAGCGGCATAGTCGCCACTTTTCAACGACGACAGCAAACTTGTGTCGTCAATAAGGTAGTTTTCCATCTAAACGGGATTACAGGTATAGTGGTAAAGCAGCCTCCCTGGTTTGTACTTAAAACTTGCGATTTATTTTTGGCCGGGCGCTCTTGTGCCTGTAGTATACATTATCACACTAGACATAAACGTAGGGAAAGTTTTAATAAGTGTCAAGTACACAAAAGCGGTATTTGGGGAATTGATAAGATAGGATTGGTTTGGGTGAAAAAAATATCAGCAGGAGTATTAATGATCATTTAAGGGTAATCCTCTTTTTTGATACTCCGTCCAGTTTAAGTACTCATCGCCTTTGCGGTGCTCTTCCATGGTGATGCAATCCTCCACCGGGCAAACAAGCTTGCATAAATTACAGCCTACACATTCCTCCGTTTTTACGGTGTAGGTATTATAAGGTTTGCCATAGCTAAGGGCAATGGACTGATGGGAGGTATCTTCGCAGGCAATATAACAGAGGCCGCAGTGTACACATTTATCCTGGTTAATATTGGCGATGATATGGTAGTTAATATCCAGCGCTTCCCATTTGGTAATGGCTGGTACTGATTTGCCAATGAAGTCATAGATGGTGGCGAACCCTTTTTCGTCCATCCAGTTGCTAAGCCCTTCACAAAGGTCTTCAATAATACGGAAGCCGTATTTCATAACAGCGGTGCAGACCTGTACGGAGGTGGCGCCCAGCAGCATAAATTCCGCCGCATCTTTCCATGTGCTGATGCCGCCAATACCGGATACGGGCACACGGGAAGTAACGGGGTCCTGGCTAATGGTGGTGAGCATTTTCAGGGCAATGGGTTTCACGGCGGGACCGCAATAACCGCCAAAGGCGGAATGGCCGGCTACATTGGGGTTAGGGATCAATGTATCCAGGTCTATACCGGTAACGGATTGTATGGTGTTAATAAGGGATAAGGCATTGGTACCGGCTTGCACCACGGCTTTACCGGTTGGCACTACGGAATGTACATTGGGCGTAAGCTTGGTAATCACGGGGATGGTAGCTTTTTCCATTACCCATTCCACCACCATACGGGCTATCTCCGGGTCCTGCCCTACGGCGGAGCCCATACCTCTTTCGTTCATACCATGCGGACAGCCAAAATTGAGCTCTATGCCATGCGCGCCGGTATCCTCTACTTTAGCGATCATTTCGTGCCAGCTGGCCCGGTCATTATCCGCCATCAGGGAAACGATCATGGCCCGGTCCGGGAACAGCCGCAGGCATTCTCTGATCTCCCGCAGGTTCAGCTCCAGCGGGCGGTCGCTGATCAGCTCAATATTATTAAAGCCCATTACCCGCTGGTTATTATAATCCACGGCAGAGTAGCGGCTGGATACATTCTTGATCTGTGCGCCCAGGGTTTTCCATACCACGCCGCCCCAGCCGGCTTCTAACGCGCGCTGTACATTCAGCAGCTTGTCTGTGGGCGGTGCGCTGGCCAGCCAGAAAGGGTTGGGGGAACGGATGCCCAGGAAATTGGTGGTAAGGTCTGCCATATCAAACAACTTTATTGTATTGAAAGGAATTTTAGTATCGCTGCTGCGCCGTCTTTGCCTGCCTGTACGGCGTCCACTACTTCCTTGCCGCCGTTCACACAGTCGCCGCCGGCAAACACGCCGGGTATATTGGTAGCACAGTGTTCGTTGATGAGGATCCTGCCATGCCGGTGCGCCAGCTGTTCCTGCTGTACCAGCATCTCAAAAGGCGTTTGCCCCGCGGCTTTGATCACCATATCCACTTCCAGCGTAAAGGTGTTGCCGGTGGGGATGGGTGAACGGCGGCCGCTGGCATCTGGTGCGCTTAACTGCATTACATCGCATAGCAGTTGACTGACCTGGCCGTTCTGTCCTTTTATTTCTTTAGGGGCGGCCAGCCATTGTACCTGGCAGCCATCCAGTTTAGCCAGGTCCAGCTCTGCGGTGGTGCAGGGCATTTCCTCCTGTGTTCTGCGGTAGATGATGGTGACTTCTTTAGCGCCCAGCCGTTTGGCTTGGGTGGCGGCATCAATGGCCGTCATGCCCAGGCCTATTACGGCTACTTTGTCGCCTACGGGCACGGCGGGATAGCCTTTGCTGCGGATATCGTAGATAAAACCAATGGCGTCTGTTACGCCCGCCAGCGTTTCGCCGGGTATCTCCAGCTGCCGGGCAATGCCTACGCCAATGCCTATATACACGGCGTCGTAGGTTTGTTGTAAAGCAGCCAGGGTAATATCGCGGCCCAGCTCCTGGTTATACAGGATCTGGATGCCGCCCAGGGAGGTGATATAATCCACCTCCGCTTCGCAGTACGCCGGCGTTACTTTATAGGCGGCAATACCATAGGTCATTAAGCCGCCGCCTTTAGCTTCTTTTTCGTAGATGGTAACATCAATACCCTCCCTTGACAGTACATGCGCGCAGCTTAACCCGGCCGGTCCGGCGCCTATAACGGCCACTTTTTTGCCGGTGGCGGGCTTACGGGTAAACAGCTGCCATTGCCCTTCCAATGCCTTGTCTGTTGCATAGCGCTGCAGTTTGGCAATATGAATAGGCGTTTCATGCATAAGGTTGTACACACAGGCGCCTTCGCAGAGCTTTTCTACCGGGCATACTTTGGAGCAGCCGCCGCCCATGATATTGGAAAGAAAGATGGTATGGGCCGCGCCTTTTACATTATCCGTAGCTATCTGTTTAATGAATTTGGGCACGTTTATGCTGGTGGGGCAGCTTTTGATACAGGGGGCGTCATAACAGAACAAACAACGGTTGGCCTCTACCAGCGCAGCTTCCCTGTTTTCAAATGGCGGGTGTATATCGCTGAAATGTTGTTCATATGCTTCCGCGGATAAGCGGTTGTTCGCAATGGCCATAGCGTGTTATTTAAGGTGATTACAGTTCCGTGAGCCTGCCATAGGTTTCCGGCCTTCTGTCGCGGAAGAACTGCCATACATTCCTTACTTCGTCTATTTTATCAAGGTCCAGCTGTGCTATCAGTAATTCGTCGTTCTCTTCAGAGGCAATGGCAAAGATCTGCCCGCGCGGATCTACAAAATAAGAGGAGCCATAAAAGCGGCCCAGGTTCCAGGGCTTTTCCTCGCCCACCCGGTTTATACAACCCATATAATACCCGTTAGCCGCCGCATGCGCCGGTTGCTCCAGCTTCCACAGGTATTGTGAAAGGCCCGCTACGGTGGCGGAGGGGTTGTATACGATCTCCGCGCCGTTTAATCCCAGCACCCGTGCCCCATCCGGAAAATGGCGGTCATAACAGATGTACACGCCTATTTTTGCATACCGGGTCTGGAATACAGGGTAGCCCAGGTTACCCGGTTTAAAGAAGAATTTTTCCCAAAAGCCGGAGGTATGCGGGATATGATTTTTACGGTACTTGCCCAGGTAGGCGCCATCCGCATCAATGACCGCGGCGGTGTTATACAATACGCCGGCCTGCTCTTTTTCGTACACCGGCACGATCATTACCATGTTATACCGCTTTGCATATTCCGCCATACGCTCTGTAGTAGGCCCGGGCACCGTTTCTGCGGAGGCATACCATTTAGGGTCCTGGCCGGGGCAGAAATACGGGGTGCTGAAGATCTCCTGCAGGCAAAGGATCTGTACGCCTTTTTGCCCGGCAATCTCTATGAGCGGAATATGTTTTTGTATCATGGCTTCCTTGATCTCTTCAATGGTGCCTTCCCCTTCTGTTTTGGGGAGGCTCATCTGGATAAGGCCGGAGGTAATGATCCTGGGCATAATGGAGTGGTTTGGTGATAAAATGGTTTATATCTTCCCGCTTAGTTTATGACGTTTTATAAATTGTCCGTATCCCTTCTCCAGCGGGCATTCGCCATTGTTAATGGCGACTTTGCCACGTAACAGCACTGTTTTTATTTTGCCGGTCAGCTCCCATCCTTCGTAGGCGGAGTAATCTACATTCATATGATGGCCCTCAGCTGTGATGGTATGCTGCGCGTTTGGGTCCAGTATAATGATATCCGCATCGCTATTTACGGCAATGGTGCCCTTGCGGGGAAACATGCCAAAGATCTTGGCCGGGTTGGTGCTGGCTACTTCCACATATTTGTTCAGCGTGATCCTGCCTTTATGTACGCCTTCGCTGTACAATAGTTCCATGCGGTGCTCTATGGCCGGGTGGCCGTTGGGTATCCTGGAAAAATCATCCTTCCCCATCAGCTTCTGCTCCCATTTAAAAGGGCAATGGTCAGTGGCTACCACATTTACCAGACCCTGGTTAATACCTGCCCATAAAGTGTCCTGGTCTTTTTGTTGGCGCAGCGGCGGGCTCATGACCCATTTAGCGCCATCAAAATCCTGTTCGTATAAAGAGGCGTCCAGCAGCAGGTACTGGATACAGGTTTCTACAAAAACGTGCTGGTTGCGGCGGGTGGCATTGCGTACGGCATGCAGGGCGCCCTCGCAGGTCATGTGCACAATATACCCCGGGCAGCCTGTGTAGTTGGCAATGTCTGCAAAGCGGCCGCTGGCCTCCGCTTCCGTTACCTCCGGCTGTGACAGGTAATGGTACAGGGGGGATAACTTGCCTTCTGCTTTATGTTTTGCCACCAGGTAGTCGATCATATCGCCATTGGTGGCATGTACTGTTACCATACCGCCCTGTTTTTTTACTTCCTGCATCAGGGCTGTCATCTGCCGGTCGTCTATCATCAGCGCGCCTTTATAGGCCATAAATGTTTTAAAGGAGGTAATGCCTTCCTGCTCTATCATCGTTTTAATTTCCTGGCGGGTACTGTCATTAAAATCTGTGACCGCCATATGAAAGCTGTAGTCGCAGAGACAGTTGCCATTAGAGCGGCCCCGCCATTCTTCCAATGCGGCTTTTAATGGCGCGCCCTGTTTTTGCAATATAAAATCTATTACCATGGTGGTACCGCCATGTAAGGCCGCGCGGGTACCAGTTTCATAGTTGTCGCTGGAGAAAGTGCCCATAAAGGGCATATCCAGGTGTACATGCGGATCAATGCCACCCGGCATTACCAGCATACCTTCCGCATCAATGGTCTCACCGGCTGGTATGGATAATTCTTTGCCAATTACGGCGATGCGCTCTCCTTCAATAAAGATGTCTGCCACATAATCATCTGCAGCTGTAATGATCCTTCCGTTTTTTATTAATAGCGACATTGGCTAATGTTTTTATTGGTAATGACCCGCTCAGGCGGTGAGCTCTTCGCTGTTGGTGATGAGTATCTGTTCAATGCCATGTTTATTGGATTGCATGAGCAGCATATAGGCAATGCCGCTTACCAGGAAGCCCACAAACCAGGCGTAATGATAGAGCTGCGCTATCCAGGCAGGTACCGTTGTGGCAGGAACGGCCCCAATAGTGACCAGGAAGCCCGGCACATTGGGCAATATGCCGATCAGCAGGGCGCTTACCGCAGGAATATTAAACCCGTTGCTGAACTGATACTGACCATAATGCTCATACAGCTCCTTTGTATTGAGGCGTTGTTTGCGGATAAAGTAATAATCCGTGATCATGATGCCGCCCACGGGGCCCAGCAGGCTGGAATAGGCAATGAGCCAGGTGAATATATACCCGCCCGGGTCCGCGATCAATTTCCAGGGAAAGATGAGGATACCAATGACCCCTGTAATATAACCGCCTTTACGGAAGCTGATGCGCGAAGGCCACAGGTTGGCAAAATCATTGGCCGGGCTTACAATATTGGCGGCAATATTAGTAGCCAGGGTAGAAATGGCCACGGCTATCATGGCCACACTTACCAGCAGCTTACTATCAAACCGGCCAGCCAGCACCAGCGGGTCCCAGATGGTAGTACCGTATACGATGGCGGTGGCGGAGGTGACCACTACGCCAATAAAGGAGAACATGGTCATGGAAGGCGGCAGGCCTATGATCTGTCCGCGTACCTGCGCCCGCTGGCTGATGGCATAACGGGTAAAGTCCGGTATGTTCAGCGACAGGGTAGCCCAGAAGCCAACCATGCCCGTTAATGCGGGGAAAAAGAAGTTCAGGAAAGTATTGGAAGAAGGGAATTTAGACGGCTGTTCCAGTATAGGCCCCAAACCGTTACCGGCATTAATGGCCCAATATAACAGGGCCAGCGCTGCTACCGGTAAGAAGATGGCTTTAAACACCAGCAGTTTACGGATGCTTTCCACGCCCAGGTATACCACGTACATATTCAGGCACCAGAACAGCAGGAAGGTGATCGCCGGACCGGTTTGCAAGCCCCAGGAGGCCGGGAATATAGCCGGTAATGTTCCCAGGGAAGGTATCCAGAGATGCAGCAGCTGGTACAGGGAAAAGCCGCCTATCCAGGTCTGGATGCCAAACCATCCGCAGGCCACAATAGCCCGTAACAGTGCCGGTATATTAGCGCCCTTAACGCCAAAGCTGGCCCGGGCAAATACAGGAAAGGGAATGCCGTATTTAGCGCCTGCATGCCCGTTCAGGATCATGGGAATGAGCACAATGGTATTGCCCAGGAAGATGGTAAAGATGGCCTGCCACCAGTTCATGCCACCCTCAATAAGGGAGCTGGCCAGCATATACGTGGGAATGCAAAGGCTCATGCTGATCCATAAGGCGGCATAGTTCCAGGTATTCCAGGTCCTTTTTTCCGGTGGAACGGGGGCCAGGTCTTCGCTGTACAGTGACGAAGATGGGGCCCTGGCGGATGTGGATGCTTCCTGCATCATAGGCGAATGAATTTATGTAACGGCAGGTCCCTCAGGCCTGGTACGCTTCATCTGCAATGGCTAGTGCTTCGCTGATCATGGCTAATCCTTCATCTATCTGCTCCCGTGTAATGCACAGGGGTGGTGCTATAAATACGTAATTCCAGCGTACAAAGGCATACATGCCCAGTTGTTTTAGTTTGGCGGCTACCTTGTTCATAACGGCCATTTCGCTGGCGGGGGCGTTATAACGCGCCAGCGGCTCTTTGGTGGTACGGTTCTTTACCAGCTCTATACAGCCCAGCAGCCCGGTGTTCCGGAAATCGCCAATGCTGGGGTGCTCCAGCTCCATCATGGTCACCTGCTGCTCCATATAAGCGCCCATCAAAGCTGCATTTTCAAGCAGCTGCTCATCTTCATAGATCTGCAGCACTTCTACGCCGGCGGCACAGCAAACCGGGTGGGCGGAGTAGGTAAGGCCCAGCCATAATACCTGCTCATCAAAGGCGGCCGCGATCTTATCACTTACGATCACAGCGCCCAGGGGCAGGTAACCGGCGGTAATGCCTTTGGCGGTGGCGATAATATCCGGGACTATGCCATGCAGCTCACTGGCAAACCATTTACCGGTACGGCCAAAACCGCTCATCACCTCATCGGCTATTAATAATATGTTATACTTATCGCAAAGCGCGCGTACTTTTTGCAGGTAGTCCGGCGGGTATTTGATACAACCGGAGGTGCCGCTTTCCCCTTCCATGATGATGGCCGCAATATGTTCCGGGCCTTCAAATTCTATCACCCTTTCTATATGGCTTACGCACTCACGGGAGCAGGTGGTGATCTCTTTACCCCAGGGGCAGCGGTAACAGTAGGGATCTTCCACATGTATCATATTTGGGGCCTGCTGCATATCATGGGGCAGCTTACGCGGATCGCCGCCGGCTGTCATGGCCCCGTAGGATGCGCCATGAAAGGCACGGTAGCGGGCAATGATCTTGGCCCGCCCGGTATACAGGCGGGCCAGTTTAATGGCGTTCTCAATAGCTTCTGCCCCGCCGGTGGTGAACAACGTTTTGGTAAGATTGCCGGGCGCAATGGCGGCCAGCTTTTTTCCCAGCTCGCCCCGTGCCTGGGTTACACAGCTGGGGGTAACATAACTTACCTCCTGCATCTGTTTTACTACCGCCTGGGTTACCCGTTGGTGGCCATGCCCTATGTTTACATTGATCAATCCCGAGGAGAAATCCAGGTAACGTTTGCCATCATGATCGTAGAGGTATACCCCTTCCGCATGTTTGATGGCAATGGGCGCTATACCTTTTTGCTTGCTCCAGGAGAACAGGGTATAGTCCAGATTATCCTGTATGATCTGCTGTGTTGCAGTGAGGGACATGATATCTTCCATAACAGTGGTAGTTTCAAATTACGAATCAGCTCAGCTCATCCAGTTCACGCCGGCTTCAGGGTTCCATTTAGTGGTGCTTTTCTTTAGTTTGGTCCAGAATTCAATGGAGCTTTTACCAGTGATATCGCCGACGCCGAATTTACTCTCATTCCAGCCGCCAAAGGAGAAGGGCTCCCGCGGCACCGGCACGCCTATATTTACGCCTATCATACCGGCATTGGCCTTTTCAATGATATAACGCGCCAAACCGCCGTTTTGTGTATATACTGCGGCGGCATTGCCGTAGGGGTTGGCATTTTCAATAGCCAGCGCCTCATCCACGGTATTGGTGCGCAGGATGCTGATCACGGGGCCAAAGATCTCTTCCCGGGCTACGGCCATATCCGGTTTTACATGGTCTATTACCGTGGGGCCTACATAGCAGCCATTTTCCTTGCCTTCCACCACGGTGTTGCGCCCATCTATGAGTATACGGGCGCCTTGTTGTTCCGCTTCGGTAATATAACGTTCTATCTTTTCCTTGGATTCCCGGCTAATGACAGCGCCCAGGTTCTTACCCGGTATCACTTTGCTGGCTTCCGCACATATTTTATCAATAATATGATCTACCTGCCCTACGGCTACCATGGCAGATGCGGCCATACAACGCTGGCCGGCGCAGCCGCTCATAGAGGCTACTACGTTCTGCGCGGTCATATCCGGTTTGGCGTCTGGCAGCACCAGCAGGTGGTTTTTAGCGCCGCCAAGGGCCAGGCAGCGTTTCAGGCTTTGGGTAGCGCGCTGGTACACAATTTTGGCCACTTTGGTAGAGCCTACAAAGGAAACGGCGGCAATATCCGGGTGGTCGCAAATGGCGTTTACCACTTCGCTATCGCCGTTCACGATATTAAATACCCCATCCGGCAGGCCCGCCTCTTTTAACAGGGAGGCGAGTTTGGCCAGGCTCAGTGGCACTTTTTCCGATGGTTTTATGATCAGGCAGTTACCCAGGGCTATGGCATTGGGAATGGTCCAGTTGGGCACCATGTTGGGAAAATTAAAAGGCACAATGGAGGCTACTACGCCCAGGGGCACATGCTCCGTTCTGCATTCCACGCCTTTACTTACTTCCAGCACCTCGCCCGTTACCAGCTGGGGCAGAGAGGTGGCAAATTCTGTGAGCTCAATGGATTTTTCGACTTCTGCAATGGCCTCGCCCAGTGTTTTGCCGTTTTCTTCGCTTACCAGTTCTGCCAGCTCCTGCAGGTCGCGCTCCAGCAGGTATTTGTACCGGAAAAACACCTGTACCCTTTCCTTGATGGGCGTTTTGCTCCAGGCAGGAAAGGCAGCGCGGGCGGCCTGTACGGCCTCATCCAGTTCTGTGGCGGTGGAGCAGTGCAAGAGGGCCAGTTCCCGGCCGTCTGTGGGAGAGGTGATAGTGAGCGTGTGGTTAGTGGTAACAGGCCTGAACTGCCCGTTCACGAAGTTCTGTACCTGGGGGTATTTCATTTTTTGTAATTGTAGTATAATATACTGAATTTTTTACAAAGCCATCTCGGCGGGGCGGGGTGTCAGGAGGGTGAATATAGTATTAACCGGCGAGGCCAGGTTCAGGGTCTTCGCATGACAGGGGCTCCTCCGTTTCCGGCAGGCATGACGGCCGGTTATTGTTATGGGGGACTACCCATTTCTCTATTTCCAGCAGCATTTTGTCCGCTACTGCGGGTAACGGCTCGCCGGCAGGGGTAAAAGACTGCCACTCCTCGTCATTCAGGTAAACCTCCAACGCATCCGGAAATTCCCTGAAATAAGCGACTACCGCATTGGCTTCCGCCGCCGTACATTGATTACAGAAGAATTTCCGGATCAGTTCGTGGGTCATTCGTTCGCACTTTTTTCAAAGGTAATACGTATGACAATGCACGAACACCCAGTGGTAATAATTTTTTAACACTGGGTAAGCGGATTTTAACATGCATTAAGGGCCTCCCGCAACTGCTTAATAGCCCGGGCTATATGATTTTCTACGGTCTTGGGCGATATATCCAGCTCCTGGGCTATTTCCTTATAGGAAAGCCCCTGTTGCCGGCGCATGTTAAAAATGGTCTTGCGCATAGGCGGCATAGCATCTATGGCACGCGTCATATGCGCGAGGCTGTCACTGATCTCCAGCTGTGTGTTCTCTGTTACTAAAGGGGTGTTGGCCATGGCCCCGCTGATATGGTTACGCTTAACGGCTTCCTTTCGCAGCTCATCCACCAATATGGTCTTGGCGATCTGGAAAAGCTGGGTGGATAAAAGTACCTCACCGGATAATGCCTGCCGTTTTTCCCATAAGCGTATAAATGCTTGTTGTACCACCTCTTCAGCCAGGTAGTGCGAGTGTGTTTTCTGGTAGATAAAAGCATACAGCTTATGCTGATATTGATGATATACGGCCCTGAAAACAACTACGCTCCCCTGTTTGATACCCGACAATTCGGTCATTCAATATCAATTTGGATGCACAAAGATTTTCATTTCATCCTGACATTCTTAGCATGCGGGCTATTATCAATTTATTAATTAATTGTAAAAAGAAGGGGCCCCGGTACAAAGACCAGGGCCCCGCAGTTGCCATAGGACGGGATATCTATTATTGTTTGATCACTTTACGGGTGATCACATCATTTCCTACATAGATCTTCACCAGGTACATGCCCGCAGGTAATGCAGACAGGTTCACCGGCTGGCCATTGGATACACGCTGTGCCGCGCGTACTTCTGCGCCATTCACATTGTAAATTCTTACAAAGTAAGGTTCCGTAGCCTTGTTCACCTTAATGGACAATATGTCGCGGGTAGGATTGGGCGACATAGCCACGTTTACATCCTTAGTATCTGCTACTTCATCCGTTAACACAGCCGCAGCAGGTTTGCCGGTACGGGCATCTTTTACAGCGCCGGTCATTTCCGCTTTTACGATGCTGGCGGTAGACGGTTGTACGATCAGGGAGGTGGTCCAGTCATTGAGGTTCAGGGGCTGGCCATTCAGCGACAGGTTCACCAGGCAGGAGAAATCGTTACGGAATACGTAAGCATCGCCGCTAAAGCCAAGGTTCTGGTACAGGATCACTTCATAGCCGGGGCTTACTTTCAGTGACGAAATATCGTCATTAGGTACGCCCAGTGCACTTAGCTGTGCCATATCGTAATTACCGGGGGCCAGGTTAACGGCATAACCGCCATAATTACAATCCTGATAAACAGTCACTGCGCCTGCGCCGCTGCCACCGTTGATGGAGCCGGTGATAGCGTAAACGCCCAGTGATCCGTATGCGGTATACCCGTCTGTAAGCGGATTACCGGAACCGGTGCCTTTTACGGCTACGTAGTAGGTACCCGCGGCCAGGCTGGTGTTGATGGAAGCATTCAGGCCTGCAGGGTTGGAGGTAGCCAGTACGGTGCCACTGGCGTTATACAGGGTAGCCAGTATATCCAGGTTGCCATGACGCAGGGCCGGGTTAAAGTTCAGGGCCAGGTTACCGCCAGAAGTGGTGAAAGAGAACATATCCACATCGGTATTGCGCTCTATCAGGCCATTGGTATTTACATTACCGCCAGCGCCTACGCTCAATGCAGCAGCAGTGCCAATGGTATTGCCATAATCATCTGCACGGTAGCCTACGCCGTAAGTAGCGCTGGCTATTTTAGTCAGATCGTCTTCTGTCTGGGAAGGGTTGGCGTATTCGCCTTTGCTCCATTGTACTACCGGTACATAGTAGCCGGCGCCCATGATGGGGGCCCAGCTGCCCTGGCCCAGGTAATACTCTTCTACGGGGTTGGTACGGCCATCATGACCCAGGCCAAAAGTATGGCCTACTTCATGGGAAGCAGCATCGCCGGCGCCTTTTACGCCGCCATTGAATACCCAGCAGGGAGTTTCGTCATTCCAGTTAAAGGAGCCTATATAAGCTACGCCGCCAGCGCCGGGGGCTGCTGTATTGGTAGGCGTAAAGATGCAGCGCATCCTTCTTGTTTTAGGATAGCTGTTAAATACGGCTTCGCTCGTAGTAATGTTAATGTGGAAAGGTTTGTAGTCTTCGCTTACCAGCTCCCATACTTCGCGCATTTCTGCTTCTGTAAGGTTAGCGGCGGCAGCATTGATAGGGTTGCCGTTGTTCCAGGGGGTGCCGGATACATACTGTCCGTCAAAGTCCAGCAGTACGCAACCATTAGCGCCGGGGAAGCTTTGCAGGTCCGGTACGGCGGCAATGGCAGCAGCGCCATTAGCCGTTACCGGCGGTGCTGGCTCATAATTGATACACAGTACGTCGTTGATGTTCACTTCTTTTACAAAAGCATTGCCTTTGTCGTCAGAGGAGTATTTATATGCCTTGTTGGTGTTGCGCAGTACGATGTTACCTTCTACGCGGTTGCCATCAACATGGATAAAGAAAGAGGAGTTGGGTGTGTTGGCTATTTCACCGGTCATGAACTCTTCTGTGGCGCCGCCGGAGTGGCGGAAGTTCACTTTAGCGTTTAAGGTAGTATTGGCGTTGATCCGCAGCTGAGCGCCGCTTACCAATTGCTGTTGCCTGGCTGTAGACTGCTGACGGAATTCCCGTACCAGCCCGGTGGTATTGCCCAGCGGAAATTGCTTTTCCTGAGCGGAGGTATGTACGTAGGAAGCCAGCAGTAGCAGCAGGCCCGTGGTATATTTTAAAGGTGTTCTCATTTGGATAGCATTTTAATTGTTAGAGCCTAGTAATACGGAACCAGTTAATATTCCAACCGCCGGAAGCGGCAAACATGCCAAAGCTGTAGGTGCCGGCATTGATCCATACCGTTTGGGAAATGGTGGTCCAGTTCTGCCAGCCGCCGGTATTAGGCACATCAATAGCGCCCAGTACAATGCTGCCGGAGTTCAGGTCCTGTGACAGGCGTCCGCCGCCGTTCTGGCTGGCTACGCGGTATTCTATCCTGTAGTTACCGGAAGTGGGGATGGTGATGTTAGGATAGGCCATCCAGTCGTTGGTTTCAATGTAGCCTACGTTCTGGCCGCCTTCTGTGCAAGGCTCTGTCTGTACGCCCAGCATGCTGCCAAAGTTCTCCGCTTCTACGGTCTGGCTCCAGCCACCGGGGTTACCGGTACCGCCGGCGTCCTGGTATACCCTTACATACTCCACATACATCTTGGCGGGGAAAGCATTCTGGTCAATGTTAAAACCAGGCCAGTTACCGCCAATAGCAAGGTTCAGCAGGATGAAAAAGTTATTATGGAATTCATCTGTGCTGTTAACGTTGTTCTGGATATTGGCTTCATTGTATTGGGTACCATCTACAAACCATTTGATGGAATTCGCGTTCCACTCAATAGAATAAGTATGATAGTCTGAGATGGATGCGGCTGGTGTTGTGCTGGCGCCATAAGACCAGTGTTCATTGGTGGGGGATGCCCAGTGAATAGTACCCACCACATTATTATCTGTATTTACGTGCTCCAGGATATCGATCTCGCCACAGGCAGGCCAGTAAGGAGGCGTAGCCACGCTGTTGCCCAGCATCCAGAAGGCAGGCCATGCACCGGAGAAACGGGGTACTGCGATACGGGCCTCTATCTTACCATATTTCCAGGATTTCCTGTTCTGGGTGGTCATCCTGGCAGAGGTGTAGTTCATGCCGCCAAAGCCTTCGCGCCTGGCGTTGATCACCAGCTTGCCGTTTTCGACAGTGGCATTTTCGCGGCGGTAATACTGTTGCTCGTTATTACCCCAGCCGCCGCTGCCGGTGCCGGTTTCAAAGTTCCAATCCGGGCCTATGCTGCCTTCGAACTCGTCAGCCCAAACGAGCTGCCAGTTTTGAGCGTGTGCCTGCTGGATACCGGTGAGCGCTATCAGCAGCAATAAAAGTTTTACTGGTTTCATTTGTAAAGTTTTTTAGTGTTTTGAACAGATGTAGCTGTGCGCGGTTTCAGCGAGGGCGTGGAATATTGCCGGCACAGCTGCATTGCTTGAGTGGTTTTGGTTTAAACGGTTTTAGTTTAAATAATGAACAGGTACAGTACAAAAAGCCCCGTCAGTAATGCCGGTACGGCGTCACCAACGGGGCTGGGTCAATTGAAGGGATGTAAATGGTTTTTTCATATGGTTGTTATTTAATGGCAAGAGGGAACAAAAAGAGCAGGGTAATCGTTCTTGCACAGATCCTGGTTAAAATGGTAAGGATGAAAAACGCCCGGAAGAGGAAAAGGGAATGGTCCCGGATGAAACCGGGACCATTTTCATTTTTCATTTTTAACTATTACTGTAGCCTTATCACTTTAGTCGTGGCTACGCGATGGGAGCTCCTGTTGTCTACTTTCAGGATCCAGGTACCTGCGGGAACCTGGCCTGTCTGTATCTGAATATTCTGTACGCCTTTACCTGCTGCCACTTGTTCAGTGCGCAGGATAGGGGCGCTGCCCTTGATATCGATCAGGGATATCTGCAGGCGGTCGCCAGGCTGTGCATCTACCCGTACCTGCAGGGTATTGCCGGTAGCAGGGTTAGGATATACCAGCAGCTCGCTGGTAGCAGCTTCCTGTTTTACAACAGGGGCAGCTACTGCGCTGGTGCGTGCCAGGCTGCCGGTGCAGGGGCCCAGTGGTTTCCACCACCAGTCTGCGGTACCCGGCGTTACATTGTATAATGCGTCTGACTGGCTTTCATACAGTATACCGTTGTACACTACTATATCGCCTCTGCTGTAGATCTTGGGATAAGGCTGATAAGCAGGTACGCCGCCGCAGTTGCCGCCGCCATCGTTGCTGCCTACTGTGATGGTCACAGCTGCAGAAGTGGTAGATGCGTTCTGGTTATCGGTAGCTTTTACGGTAATGGTGTAAGAACCGGCTGCTACATTGCTCCAGTTGAAGCTGTAGGGGGCGGTAGTGCTCTCGCCCAGTTTGCTGCCGCCGTTGAAGAATTCCACTTTAGCTACAGAACCGTCGCTGTCGGCGGCAGTAGCCTGGATGGTGATGCTGGCAGGCGCTGCAAAAGATGCGTTGTTGGCCGGTGAAGTGATGCTTACCGTAGGCGCTGCATTGTTGCCGCCACCGCCGGTACAGTCGCTCACATACTGCCAGGGTTGGGCATCGCCCTGGTTCTGGTCAGGCTGCTGGCCCTGTGTCCACCATTTAGCCTTATATACTTTGCTGTTAAATACTACCTGTTCGCCGCCGGTATATACTTTACCGGATTCCCATACAGCAATGCCGTTACAGCCGCCGCCGGTGCTGGTGCCTACCACAATGGTCACTGTGGAGGAGGTAGTAACCGCGCTCTTATTATCGGTAGCACGGGCAGTCAGGGTATAAGTGCCTGCTGCTACATTGGTCCAGGTAAAGCTGTAAGGAGCGGTGGTGCTCTCGCCCAGCTTATTGGCGCCGTTAAAGAATTCTACTTTGGTAACAGATCCGTCTGCATCGCTGGCATTGGCCTGTATGGTTACAGTAGCCGGCGGTGTGAAGGATGCATTGTTAGCGGGGGATGTGATGCTTACAACCGGTGATACGTTACCGGGGTTCTGGGTGCCGCCAAAGAAATATTGATAATAATTGTCGGCAAACTCGTTGTTGTTTACTTTATCCCAGTTGATGGACCATGTCATGATACCACGCAGACCAGGATAACCGCCTGCTTTACGCAATACATAGGTACCGCCATAAGAGATGCCTTTTGTCAGATAATCCAGGGCTTTCTTTACTTCTGTAGGGACTGTGTAGCCGGAACCAGCTGCTCTGCGGGTAGCAGGTAAACCAAAGGATACCTGGTCTTCACGCAGCGCCGGGAAATTCTGACCGGCGCCGTTTACGGGGAAACCGTTCAGCAGCATTTCCGTCATAGCTACGATAAAGTCTGCCGTTTCAGAATTGTATACTTTATTATCCAGACCAGATACGGAGCCAGTGTTATACAGCTGGGGATGTATATAGGTCAGTTCGTTACGCAGACCGTAGATAATAGGCAGGTAAGCGCCTACCAGCGGAGCATAAGCATTGCCAAAAGCCGTCTGTACGTAGAAGGTCTCCGGCGCCATGGTCAGCCAGCATTCTTTACCCTGTCCTTTACGGTAGTTGATCACTTCTTTAGAAGCTGCGATCAGGTTTACCACTTTAGCAGTGGTGGGAGACATGAAGTTCTTATCGCCATTGTCCAGTACCAGGTTGGTACCGCCTTCCAGGTCAATATCAAAACCGTCAAAATTGTACTGGTCAATGATGCCTTTCAGAGAGCTGATGAAATTAGCTTTCTGTGTAGCGGTGTTCAGCTGTACAATACCGTTTTCACCGCCTATGGAGATCAGTACTTTTTTGCCCTGTGATTGCAGGAACGCAACGTCTGATTTAAAGTCGGCTACAGAAGCGCCGTCCGGTGCAAAGCTCAGGGTAGCCTGATCGCCGGTGGTCACTGCGAATGCGATCTCCACTACATTATATTTCGTGTTGATGTCGCGTAAGCGGATATACGGAACGGAAGCGTCATTCCAGTTATGCCAGTAACCGGTGATCACCTTGTCGGTGCTGCCGGTAGGAGGATTACCTGTAGTGTTGTCTATTACGGTTAAGCTGATAGCGGTAGAAGTAGTAGTAGCACCCTGATCATCTGTAGCCACCGCAGTGATGGTATAGAAGCCGGCGCCGGCGTTGGTCCAGGCATAGCTGAAAGGAGCAGTGCTATCGGTAGCCAGTTTGGTAGCGCCGTTAAAGAACTCTACTTTTCTTACGGAGCCGTCGCTGTCAGCTGCAGTAGCCTGCAGGGTGATAGTAGCGGGCAGGGTGAAAGATGCATTGTTAGCGGGAGATGTGATGCTAACAGTAGGAAGCGTATTGGTAGGGGTACCGGTGCTGCCGCCTGCAAATACTTCATTGATCTTATTTACCAGCGGTTCTGTGGTGTTAGGGCAGTAAATGAGCTTACCTTTGGGCTGTGTGCTGCTGGTCATGTTCAGCATATCGCCAAACACCTGCCATACGATCAGGCCACCCAGGTTATTATCATTTACAAATTTGGCTTTTTCACCAATGGAACGTTCGTTATCATAGCTCAGGAAATAGTTGCCTTTGGTTTTATAAGGCACTTTGGCTACATCATCCCAATGGTCTGTCCAGCCGGAGCCGGCGCCAGTCTGCTGCAGGATGAAGCTGTAGCTGGGGGTACCATCCCACAGATCCCTTGCCCAGTTGGTAAAGTCTGCGCAGGTAGTGATAGGGCCATCCGGCTGTACGGTTTCCTGGCGTTTTACGGTAGCACCGTTCAGGGCAGCAGGACCGCTGGTTACAACGCCACGGCCATAAGTGGGGGCGCCCAGGGTTACCTTGCTCATGTTAACGCCCAGTTGTTTCAGGGCCTGTACGGTATTGTTCAGGGAAAGACCAGCATATTCCGCACCGGGGTAGTCATACAGAGGGGCGTTATGGCCTGCTTTGTTAGACCAGCCGCCGTTGAAATCATAGGTCATCATGTTGTAATAGTTCATAGAATTATTCAACCGTGACCAGGGGAAGCCCTGTATTTTGGTGGCCACTGCAGAGAAAGCAGCAGTGATCAGCTTATTAGCGCCGATAGCGGCACGCACTTCTTCTACCAGGGTAGCAAAATTGTTGTAATCTGCCTGGCTGTAGTGCTCAATGTTCATACCGGGATCATTAGGATATTCCCAGTCAAAATCGATACCATCAAAGCCCATATTCATCAGGTCTTTACAACCGGCAATGAATTTGGCGCGTTTGGTAGCGTCAGCAGCCATTTCAGGATAGTGTTTACACATGCTCCAGCCGCCGATAGAGGCCATTACCTTAACGCCTTTCTGGTGGGCCAGGGTAATGATACCCGGCGCGCCGCCCTGTTTGGGAAGCGACAGCGGGAATACGCCTGTCTGGTTAGTGTTTACATTCCTCCAGCCGGCGCCTTCGTTGCGGTAGCCCAGGCTATAAGCATAGCTGCCATCGGAGATAAAGAATAAAGGCGCATCCAGTTCGCCATACAGCAGAAACATATCCCAGCTGCTATAGATGTCTTCATTTACCATGGGAGCGGGCTCCTGTACGGCGCCTACCTGGTAAATGCTTTTGTTGCGGAAGTCGCCGCTGTGCAGTGAACCGTCTTTTGCAACGCCAAAAAAGGAGAAGTTGAGGATGGTGTACTGTGAGTAGTCCACGTTCAGGTGATTGTAACCGCCTTTAGGCACAATACCTGAGATGTCTTTCCACGCATCCCATTGGGTGATATAACCTATCACCTGTTTGCTGTGCTGTTTGGTAGTGGCAGGCACCTGCGGGCTTACCTGTGCCCGTGCGCTGCCCTGCCATAGCAATAGG
Source organism: Chitinophaga agrisoli (assembly GCF_008386695.1). GTDB lineage: Bacteria > Bacteroidota > Bacteroidia > Chitinophagales > Chitinophagaceae > Chitinophaga > Chitinophaga agrisoli. Next base: position 189,324 of record NZ_VUOC01000001.1, on the reverse strand, counting down.
GATAAACAGCATACTTGTTTTAACCGGCGTAGCCAGCCGCCGGCAGAAGTAGTAACACTCAAGGTTCTCATGTTAGGATAATTTGGTTTAAAAATTTGTGGTGCATGGAAGTATCAGGCAGAACAAGGTTCTACACGATAGCTCCCATACCCGTGTTCAAAAAAGACTATAGGTTTAAATGAATAATTATGCATAGGCTCATAAAAGATACGGTGCGCGCAAAATCGATTTGGCCAAAGGTTACTCCAGATCAGCTCCGGCATAGGTGTCGTTCATACAGTCATGAAGTACTACGTTCGTCTAAGGTTTTTTTTGCTACAAGTCCGCGTGCTGACAGATTGGAGCACAAAGATATTGGCTCTGTGTAGGATTAAAAACGGAGGTTAACACGGATTACACTGCGTAAATAACGGGAAAGAAAAAACGCCACTACCAAGGGTGTGGCGTTTGTCGTCATATGGTGATATGATGTGTCTATCCTACACTATCCTACTCCACTTTCCATTCCATAATGCCTGCTGCATGGTCTTTGGGTAGTTGTACCTCCAGGCGTAAAGCAGCTGTTTTTACCGCATCAAAATGTACGGTATTAAAGGTATCCTTATCAGTAGTATAGGCGCCGGTGTTTTTTACGGGTAGCCAGTTACCATTAGTATCCTTATATGATACCTTCCAGGCGGCAGGTACGCGGCAGCCACCCCAGGGGCTATCATCATACCAGTAGACCTGCACGCCCTGCACACTGGCCGGTTTCTCAAAATCATACTGCACCCATTGCAGGGTATCTTTTTTAGGCCACCAATGGTAATAGGGCATGCTGCCATCATGTGAGCTGGCGGGTTCCAGCTGGTCGTTGATGGCCCTTAGTGTTTTTGTTCTATAGGAGGCGCTTACCTTACTGCGGGAGGCTACGGTAGCCGGTTTTAAAGGTGTAACGGCAGTCTCCTTATCTGCCACCCAAACGGCCATATCGCCCGCGCCACGGTTGGCCCAGGCATAATATGGAATGGCAGTTACCCCCGCGGTTTGCTCTACTACTTTATTATCCGGCGTAATGGATTGGGTAATAGCGGCGGTGCGTATCACTTCCACACCATCCAGCAGGCGCGGCTCAAAGGTGGCGGTGGTTTTGTTCTGCTCATTTAATAATAAGTGGCGTACGGATGCTTTGTTATTATCCGGCCACTCAAAGCAGTATACGAGCGGACCGCGTTGCAGCGCTGTTTTATCATCATCTGCCTGTACTTTATCTACTGCTTTTACGTAACGCACTTCCATGGGGAGTTGCACTTGTATAGCATCGCCTTTTTTCCAGTTGCGGTGCAGGATAGCATAACCGTTCTCGGTTGTATAATCCGCCGTTTTGCCATTTACGGTAATGGTATATTTTTTTGCGGGGGCGTTGGCATAAGTATATAAACCGCCAGGTATGGGCGCATCGTTTAACCAGGCCGGCAGGCGGATGGCCATATCAAAACTGCGGCTGCCGCCATCTGGCGCTACGGTGAGCGTAATATTGCCATCCCATGGGTAATTGGTTTGCTGCGCTACCTGTACGGTTTGTTTTTGCAGGGGAATGTTTGCCTGGCTTTGGATGAACAGGTTTACATAGATACGATCCTGACCGGTAGCATACATATAACCCGGCACAGAGGGGATGAAACGGCATACATTGCTGGGACAGCATGCACAGCCAAACCACTCGCTTCTTTCATGCTGGCCCATAGACTCCAGCGGGTTGGGATAAAAGAAACGGTTGCCTTTGATGGCTACGCCGGAGATCATACCGTTATATAAGATCTGCTCCAATACATCATAATACTTTGCATCGCCATGCAACAAGAACAACCGGTAGTTCCAGTAAATATTACCAATAGAGGCACAGGTCTCGTTATAGGCGCTCATATTGGGCAGGGCATAATCCGGCCCAAAGCCTTCATGGCCGGCTTCTGCGCCTATGCCGCCGGTAATGTAGATCTTATGGTCCACCACATCATGCCAGATAGCGTCTATGGCCTGCACATATCCTTTATCGCCGGTAAGCGCGGCTACATCCGCCATACCGCTATACATATAAGTGGCGCGCACAGCATGTCCTACGGCACGGGTTTGCGCGGTTACCGGCTCTTGTGCCTGGTTGTATTCCTTGCCGCCTTTCCGGATATCCAGGAAATATTTGGCCAGGTCCAGGTAGCGTTTGTCATTGGTGACGCGGTAGAGTTTTACCAGGCCCATTTCAATGATCTGGTGACCGGGGTAATATTTTAAGCCGCCTTCTACGAAATCATGATAGACGAGATTGGCGTTTTTAATAGCGATATCCAGCAGGGTGCGTTTGCCGGTAGCCAGGTAATGGGCCGCAGCGGCCTCGTAGAGGTGCCCGCAGTTATACAGCTCATGGCTCAGGTCGGGGTCTTTTTCCCAGCGCTGTTTGCCTGCCCAGGGGTGTAGCTTACCACTGTCTTTGGCAATGGTACGGGCGGTGTATAGATAACCATCCGGCTCCTGCGCTTTGCCTATATAATAGATAAGCGTATCCATCTGGGCTTCCAGGTGTTTATCCGGGTAAGTTTGCAGGGAGTAGCTGGCGCCTTCCAGGATCTTGTAGATGTCCGTATCATCAAACGGGTACTCTGTTTTGAACACGCCTTTTTTAAGCTTGCCCGCTATCAGGAAATTATCTACGCGCCCTGTTTTATAACATTGCTCCAGGGCAATGGGAATGGTGACCTTATAATTGCTGAGGATCCGGGGCGCCCAGAAATGATCAGTCACTTTTACGGCGGTAAAAGGTACCGGCTGTATGGGATAGTCCTGGGCTAACAAAGTGCTGCCCGCCAGTAGGATCAATATAATTGTCAGATGCACAATTTTTTTCATGTCTGCAGTTTTATAGGCTGTGGAACGGTTACTATAAATTTATTGATATGCGCCCGGCTCTGCTTGACGGATTTTAACCGGTTACACGCGGAATTTGTCTCTGGGTGGTTATATTTGCTTATCTCCTTCATATACAGTAACTTTTAGTATTAATCCTCCATCATATGTTCCTCAAAGACCGGCTTTCACTCGTCCAGGTATTCCGTCTTACCTGGAAGGTAGATCTGATGATACTGGCATGCTGCACTACTGCTTACCTGGTAGACGCTTACTGGCTCAACAGGCAGTTCTCCATTCCGCTCAGTGTATCCACGGTGTTGGGTACGGCCATCGCGTTTTTTATCGGCTTTAATAATAACCAGGCATATGACCGGTGGTGGGAGGCCCGCAAAGTATGGGGCGAACTGGTGAACGATTCCCGCTCCTGGGCGCGCTGCCTGTTATATTATTGTGATACGGATACCAGTGATGAAACAGTACATATCGCGCGCCGGATGATCTATCGCCACCTGGGTTTCCTGTACGCGCTAAAATCCACGCTACGCAAAAGACCGGATGATGTATATTATACCGGTTACCTCAGTGAAACGGACTTACTATCGGTAAACACACAAAGCAATATCCACAATGCCATCCTGAACCTGCAGGCGGAAGATCTGCAGCTGTTAAGCCGGCAGGGTGCTATAGACGGCTTCCGTTTCCGGGAGCTGAACGGGTTAATAACAAAGTTCTGCGACAGCATGGGCAAGGCAGAACGGATCCGGAATACTGTTTTTCCGCCCAGTTACCTGTTTTTTACCCGGGTATTTATCTGGTTTTACGTAATCCTTAGTACCTTAATGTTAAGTGAGAGTATCGACTACTGGTCTATTATCTTTGGATGGGCATTTGGCTTTGTGTTTCACGTAACGCACCAGAACGGTATCAGCATCATGAACCCGTTTGAAGCAACGGAAATGGCCATACCGCTGGACAGCATTGCCCGTACCATTGAAATAAACCTGCTGGAGATGCTGGGCCATGGAAACGTGCCGTCGCCGGTAGCGCCTGTAGACGGGCAATACCTGTTGTAAAGGCTTATACAACAATAAGCGGCTTATACACCACAATAAATGGATCAACCGATGAACAATGAGCAACAGCGGCTGCAGAACGCAGCCTGGAAGAAATGGGGCCCTTACGTTACCAACCGGCAATGGGGCACTGTAAGGGAGGATTACAGCGAAACTGGCAGCGCCTGGGAAAGCACCACGCATGATATGGCCCGCAGCAAAGCATACCGCTGGGGCGAAGAAGGCATTGCCGGCATTTGTGATGATCAGCAGTTATTGTGTTTTTCCATTGCCCTGTGGAACACAAAAGACCCCATCCTGAAAGAGCGTTTTTTTGGCCTAAGCGGACATGAAGGCAACCATGGCGAAGATGTAAAAGAGCTCTTCTACTACCTGGATAATACGCCTACCCACTCCTACATGAAAATGCTGTATAAATATCCGCAGCAAACATTCCCATATGGCCCACTGGTAGATGAGAACCGCCGCCGCGGCAAACAGGACCCTGAGTTTGAGATCATAGACACCGGCATTTTTAATGACGACGCCTATTTTGATGTCTTCATCGAATACGCCAAAACAGCGCCGGAAGATGTGCTGATAAAGATCACCGTATTTAACCGCGGCCGGGAAGCCGCCCCCCTGCATATACTGCCTACCATCTGGTTCCGCAATACCTGGGCCTGGGGCCGGGATAATACACAGCCCTGGTTGACGCGCACCGGGAAAGACGCTATCACCATTACCCATCATACACTGGGCAAATACGTGCTGTATTGTGACCAGGCGCCGCAGCTGCTCTTCACAGAAAATGAGACCAATTTTCCCCGCCTGTATAATTTCCAGGATGGGAAACAATTCTATAAAGATGGGATCAATGATTATCTCATTCACCAGCATACTAACGCGGTGAATGAAGGTGGCAGCGGTACCAAAGCGGCCGCCAATTATCATGTTAACATTGCCCCTGGCGAGTCGCATACCGTACGCCTGCGCCTGACCAGCGAACATTTGACCGCGCCTTTTGCCAACTATGCCAGCCCTAAAGGTATTGTTGATCCTTTTGCAGATTTTGATGCATTATTTGCCACCCGTCAGCAGGAAGCAGATACATTTTATGAAGGGTTGCAGCAACAGCTGGATAATGAAGAGGAGAAGATGATCCAACGGCAGGCCTTTGCCGGCATGTTATGGAATAAACAATTCTATTACTACCATGTAGCGGATTGGCTAAAAGGAGATCCTTCACAGCCGGCGCCACCGGCCAACCGCGCCAATGGCCGTAATAAGGCGTGGAAACACCTGAATAACGAAGATATCATCTCCATGCCGGATAAATGGGAATACCCCTGGTATGCCGCCTGGGACCTGGCTTTTCATTGCATTCCACTAGCCATGATAGACGCGGAGTTTGCCAAAGGCCAGCTATTATTACTAACCCGGGAATGGTATATGCATCCAAACGGGGAGCTACCGGCATATGAGTGGGCATTTGGCGATGTTAATCCCCCGGTGCATGCCTGGGCCGCCTGGCGGGTGTACCATCTGGATATGGAGCAAAAAAAGGGCAAAGGGGATGTGACTTTCCTGGAGTCTATTTTCCATAAGCTGTTGTTGAACTTTACCTGGTGGGTGAACCGTAAGGATGCGGAGAACAACAACATCTTTGAAGGCGGTTTCCTGGGGCTGGATAATATTGGCGTATTTGACCGTACCGCGCCCCTGCCTGCCGGCGGCTTTATTGAGCAGGCAGATGGTACCAGCTGGATGGCCATGTACTGTTTAAATATGCTCTGCATATCGCTGGAGCTGGCCAAGTATAACAAGGTGTATGCGGATATGGCCACCAAGTTCTTTGAGCACTTCCTGTATATAGCCGGCGCAATTAATGAGATGGGCGAGGGCAGTGATGGGCTCTGGGATGATGAGGATGGTTTTTTCTATGACCAGCTAAAGATGACCAATGACGGGGTAATGCGGATGAAAGTGCGCAGCATGGTGGGCCTTATACCCTTGTTCGCCGTATCTGTACTGAACGAAGAGATCTTTACCACGCAGCCGGAGTTTACAGAACGGTTAAGATGGTTCCTCAATTTCCGGCCGGATTTGGCCGCCCTGGTAAGCCGCTGGTACGAAAAAGGCAGCGGCGAAAAGCACTTACTAAGCCTTTTACGCGGGCACCGCATGAAAAGGATCTTGCGCCGTATGCTGGATGAAACGGAATTCCTCAGCGATTATGGCGTACGCTCTATGAGCAAACATTATGAACAACACCCCTATGAGTTCCGGCTGGATGGTACCAGCTTTTGCGTGGCCTACGCGCCGGGGGAAAGCACCACCGCGATGTTTGGCGGCAACAGCAACTGGCGGGGACCCGTATGGATGCCGGTGAACTACCTCATCATAGAAAGCCTGCAGCAGTTTCACCGGTATTATGGGGATGATTTTAAAGTGGAATACCCTACCAATAGCGGCGCTTATCTCACCCTGAAAGAGATTGCCACGGAGCTGGGCAAGCGTTTGTTACGCCTTTTCCTCCGGGATAAGAATGGCCGCCGGCCGGTATTTGGCGATTATGAAAAATTACAGCAAGACCCTCATTTTAAAGATTACCTGCTCTTCTATGAATACTTTCATGGCGATAACGGCCGCGGGGCCGGCGCTGCCCATCAGACCGGCTGGACAGGCCTTATTGTAAGGCTCATGTAGTAACAATACTACAATCATTTACAAATATCAACTATAGGGCTGAACGATTTTCGGCCTTATGTTGTTACTTCTTATACCACAACAAAAATACATCATATGAGAACCGTTACTTTATCACAGAAGTTCATTGCAGAATTGTTTGGCACCCTGGTCCTTGTTTTAATGGGATGTGGCGCCGCCGTGCTGGCGGGCAGCCATGTTGGTTTCCTGGGAATCTCTTTTGCCTTTGGCCTGTCCGTGCTGGCCATGTGTTATGCCATCGGGCATATTTCCGGTTGTCATATCAACCCTGCCATTACCATCGCTTTCCTGGCTGTAGGCCGTATTACCAGTAAAGAAGCGGTGGCCTACATTGTGGCGCAGATCATTGGCGGCATTATTGGCGCCGGCATCCTGTACCTGATAGCCACCGGTAAGGCGGAATATACGCTGGCAGCTAATGGGCTGGGCCAGAATGGCGTAGGCGAAGCCTCTCCTGACAAGTATGCCCTGATGAGCGGTATGATCGCGGAGATCGTGTTCACTGCTATATTCCTGACAGTGATACTGGGCAGCACCAGCAAGAATAACCCCACCGGTACCGTGGCCGGCGTAGCCATTGGCCTTTCCTTAACGCTGATACACATTGTAGGCATTCCTGTAACCGGCGTTTCCGTAAACCCTGCACGCAGCATTGGCCCCGCTATCTTTGTAGGTGGCGCAGCACTATCCAACCTGTGGGTGTTTATTGTAGGCCCCATTGTAGGCGGTTTAATTGGCGCTGCGATCTGGAAGCTGATGGATAAAGACTAAAATACACTACTGCGCATTCCGGATGGCAATGGGATCATACTCATAATACGCCTGAAAAGCGCGTGACAGCGCTACCCTGTTGGGGTAACCGGTACGGCGGGCAATGCTGCCCAGACTGGCCCTGGATTTCAGCAGCAGGCCATATGCTTTCATCATCCGTTGCTGCAGTATGTAATCCGTAAGGGAAATTGCAAATAACCGTTCAAAGCCGGCAAGCATGTCGGTTTCCGGCATGTTAAATTTCAGCGCTAAGTCCTGCGGGGTGAACCGTTCGCTAATATTGGGTTTGATATATTCAAACAGTTGTTGCAGTTGCGCATGCAGATAAGCTGCCATGGGCGCTGCAGGTTGGCGGAACTGGGCATCCTGCAGGGCGAAGTTCTGATACAGGTCCACACAGCAGCGGTACAACAGGCACTCCGCCTGCAGCTCTACGTACCGGCAGTTAAAGATATCAAACAGGATCTGCGAGCATACGGCATTGATCTGGTAAGGCGCCGCATTTACCGGCCCATTCAGCGTATCCAGCTGATGGCTGGCCAGGTGTTTTAACACGGGGAACTTCTCCGCCAGTGCCGGCAAAGCCTCCGGCACTACGTTAATGTGGAAGCTAAAGATATTCTTACCCCTATCCAGGGCGGCGGTATGGAAATCCGCATGCAGGCTAAAAAGATTCACCTGTTTTTCCCGCAGCCGGAAAGGCCCCATATGATCGATCACCGCATCTATCGTATCTTCGTGCATATAATGCAGGGCCAGTATATGCCGGGGCGTAAAAGGGTGAAGGATGATATAATTCCTGGCAAAGATATCATGTCCCCAGATGGAGAACTCCCGCAGCTTAATATGCTGACAGATCATGTCACAATCCTCATCACGGTAAAAATAAGCGCCGGCATAGCGCATCAGCAAGTGCAGATATTCGTCCGGTATGGCGGATACCGGCGTATAATCAGCATCATCCCGCTCTATAAGCAATAGTTTTTCTGCGGATGAATTCAATGTCTGCTTTTCCATGGGGCATACAAATTTTAGGCACTTAGTAAAACAGTGAACATTTGCAGGTTTAAGAGAAGGTCGAGCGATCAAAATCCTTTACTGTCTGGCATAGACACAAAACTCCACAGCGTAGCATACCAGTTCGATGAGAACAGGTCATCCTTTAAACGGGACGCGTTCTATTTGTTAATATACGTAGCTTTTTGCACCGCAGTTTTTCGCGGGACTAATTTATTTACGAAAACTGATCCGCAGGATGGGTAATTCACCCCTTGCGACCGATTGCATAGACAATAAGCTGCTATAGGACAAGCTGTAAAGTCTAAACTGTGTCAATTCACGATACTGTAAAACCAGATCTGTATCTAATTATAAAACTGTAAAGCAAATACTGCTATTTAGGCTTTTTAGTTATTCCCCACTGTAAAGGTTTTCCAGTATAAGACCATCCCCAATCCACACTACGTTACAAGTAGGATAAAGCATAGATAAAGCATACATAAGCCATACATAAAGCATAGATAAAGNNCTTTATCTATGCTTTATGTATGCTTTAACTATACGTTATGGATACTTTATGGAAAAAAAATACAGCCTTTCAGGGTGTATATGAGACAGCGTGAAAATGAATGTTCCACCTGGAAAGGCAGAACCGCTTATGTTCAAATAACCATAAAGACACCATAATAGGTAGTGAACCTAATTAAGTGTGAGTTGTTAAACGCATCTTGCTTATAAGTTTACCGGAGCAGTACCCATCCCTTCAGCCGTGATGGGCGCCTGCTACCGGTGGGAACAACGGAACCAGGCGTGAGTCGCCTTATATATATAAATGAAAGCTAATGGTCATTTATCTGTTTTGGGTTAATGCAGGAAGGCTATACGGCGCCGTCCTTACCTCATAAAATTCCATAGAAATGAACAATAATCGTTTATCCCCCCTGTACATTCTGCGGATCATTTCCGGACAATTTTATAGTGCGCAGCGACTGCGGAGATACGTTATAGCGGCGTTTAAAGGCGCGGTTGAAATTACTGATCTCCGTATAGCCGAGGTTGTTGGCGATATCCGTTAGCGGGTGCGAGGTAGTGGTGATCAGGAACCAGGCCCTGCCCATACATTGCTCATGCACATAGGCCGGCAGGCTTATCTTAAACAGGCGCTGGAAATGCCGGCTCAGCGTTTTTTCGTGCATATGGTGGGCGCGGGCCAGCCTGGCCAGGGTATGATGGATATGGGGGTCTGCACGTACTTTTTCCCAGAGGTGTACCAGTATTTCTTTGTTGGGCACATCCGGCAGGCCATCCAGATGGTCTTTATCCTTGAGGGCCTTTACGTATTGCGTTAAGATCTGGAGGATGCCTGTTTTAAAATCCATCAGCAGGTAGCCGCCGGTTTCTGTACTGCTGCGGATCGCGTGTAATGTTTCATGTACAAAATAGTCTATTGGCATATGGTGCAGCAGTTTGCCCTCTTTACTGGCCGTTACCACCCGGCTCATCAAAGCGGCCACTTCCTGGCTGCTTTCCGCCATCTCTTCCAGCCAGGTATGCTCCAGCTCCATATGGAAGGATTCTGCGGCGCCGGCTTCGAACCAGGCCTGGTTAACGCCGGGGGGCAGGTATAAAAGCCCATAACGGTAAGGTTCCAGCAGCACCCGGCCAAAGCCGGTCACTTCTGCAAATACGGAGCCTTCCATCATATGACGCAGGGCAATGGTGGGCTCATCACAGGAAAAATACAGGTGTACCGGCCGTGCTATCTGGAACCGGTAAATATAGATACGGTAGTGTTTATGCAGGAAAGTTTGGGTTAAGATGGAGCCAAAGGCATACTCCCGGTATTGCCGGGTGCTCCAGGGAGCCAGGTACTGCTGGAAATGGGCAGGTACATCTAGCTCCTTGCCCGGATCTTTTTTTTGATCGGGTGAGATCAGGACGTTCATTACGTGATAATATTATTTTGAGTTGATAAGGAACAACAAAGCCGGTTACAGACAGCCCTGTTAACATGGAATTTCTGAATGCATACAGTGTTAAGGCAATATTAACGAAAACTGCTGAATTCCCGCTACAGTACTGATAAATAGCTATATTGGACAAGTGGTGTAGGCGTTACCGTAGCAGTACGGACATCCCCTTTTTGAAGACCTTTTCACCGGTGTCTTTATTGGTGTAGGATAGGATCCAGGCATAAGCGCCAACGCCCTGGGGTTTGCCGCCTACGGTGCCGTCCCATTTGTTACGCCAGTCATTGGTCTCAAAGATCAGCTGGCCCAAACGGTTGTAGATGGAAAAGCGGAGATTGATGGATTTGTAACCGTTAAGCGGGTAGAGATAATCATTCCTGCCGTCGCCATTGGGGGTAAATGCGGTAGGCACCTCTATAAAACAGCTGGCCACCGCTTTTATATAATGCACCACCGTATCAAAACAGGGGGCGGAATTCTGTACCACCAGCATAACGGGGTAGTCATGGTCTTGCGGCAGGTTGGGGTAGTCCTGCTGACCGGGATCGCGGCCAGTCAGCAATATGCCGTTTCCAAAGTCCCAGAAATAATGCACAATATCATCGCCCTCACTTTTGTCTGTAAAGCTGACCATATCCTGCGGGCATAACACATCTGCGGAGGCACTGAAATCGGCTTTGAGCTCGTTTGGAAAAAATACCTCTTCTGTTACAGAATCCCGGCAAGTGCCATTTGATACTACCAGGTCTACGATATGTTTTCCAAATACGGTATAGGATTTAACCGGGTTTTGCTCATGGCTGAAGGTATTGCCGTCAGCCGTCCATTGCCAGTAGTTGACGCCATTATTACCAGGGTGCTGTAAGATCAGGGTGTCGTTCACACAGTCCAGGACCATGCGGTAGGTGAAGTTGGCATTTACGGTGTCCCTGGTGGCAAAAGGCAGCGTAGCGCCGGGGGGCGTAGGTTGCCAGCATTCGCTTATAAGGGTATTGCCGTCGCTGCCGCTACGCAGCGTTACCTGGTAGGCGCCATCTGTATAAATGTTATCAGAGAGCTGTATGGTAATGGTATCTGTAAGGCCATTATGACAATTGCCATTGGCGCCCCGTATGGTAACCGGGCGGCCGTTGAGGGTGGTGAGTGTAAAATCGCTGCCATTGGGCGCAATGGAGCTGCAGCGCACGGGCTGGGACATGACCAGCTGTACGCTGCCAGGCATACAATCCACCGGGGCCATATGATCTATGAGTGAGGGTAGAAAATGATCTACGGTAAAAGGCGTAGGCGGAATGTTAGCGCCGCCGCCGGAGTTGGAGCAGGCATCCAGTACGCTGTTGCCATCTGTGCCCGTCTGCATGTTAACGGAGTAGCTGCCTGCGGGCAGGGGGGCGCTTAATGCAAGCACAATGGAGTCCATATCAAAACCATTGTTACAGTTAACGCCGGTAGCGCCTGTGATCCTGACCCCGTTGCCGCCAGTCAGCGCAAAATCGCTGCCATTGGCGGCCAGGCTGCTGCATTGTACTTTCTTATTGAGCTTTATGGTAATAGCGGGCGTGCCGCAGTCATATCTTACGTTCTGGATCTCCGGGATCACCGGGTCTGTGATACTGGCGGTACCTCCGTTAAAGGTCAGGTTGTAACCGGCTTGCCCGGGGGTAAAATGGCTGATGAGCAGCAGGTAGTTATGGCCCTGCTGTATGGTGGGCATATCCGTAAATAAGGCCTGGCCCGGCCCTGCACATACTTCGAACACCCGTCCATTACCCTGCGCGCCGGTAAGACCGTATTCACCTGACCAGCCAGAGGCTACAAACAGCTGTTTGTTGGTATATACCTCCGCCAGGTTGCGGTTGGTCACATCAAACAGCTGCCAGTCATAATCTTCTTCCTGGGCAAGCGGTGCGATGGTAAAACCCAGGGTGCCGGTCTGGTAACAGGTAAATTTGTACCAAAAAGGGTTCCTGTCAGAAAGGGGATCCAGGCAATTGACAGCGGGTACTGTTCTGCCGCCGCAAATGGGAACAGACGCCTGGTGGAAAGTTTTGGTGCCACATACGGGAAACGCGCTTTGCGGGTTCTGGCCAATAGTGGTGCAAGGTGTTTGGGCGCATAACTGCGCTGTAACAAACAAGATCAGCAGGGGCAGGAGGGCATATTTCATTCGTATAGCGGTCAGATATCGGCTTTCAATGAAAATGAATAATAAATGTAAGGATTTTCCTTACAAAGCAAGTACTTGCTTAACGTTAAATAACAGGAAGATGTTACAACAAAGTTGATATTATATTAACGGATAGCTGGTAGCGAACGATAAACGAATGAGGGCCCTGTTAAAATAACATCGGCCCTAAGCCTTTTATTCCTCGGTAATGGGCGTTAACTCGCCCCGTAAAGGGGTTTCTATCATACGTTTGGCCTCTTCCAGGGGCAGATCCTGGCCTAATACGAACATGAGCTTAGTGATGGCGGCTTCAAAGGTCATATCGTGACCGCTTACTACGCCTATTTCCTTGAGGTATTGGCTGGTCTCGTATTTGCCTAATTCCACGGAGCCGCCGTCGCACTGGGTGATGTCTACCACGATGGCGCCCTTGTCGATCACCTTTTTGATACTTTCTATAAACCAGGGCTGCGTATTGGCATTGCCGTTACCAAAGGTTTCCAGTACCACGCCTTTAAGGCCGGTTACGCTTAAAATAGCTTCTACGGCTTTACGGGTAATGCCGGGATACACTTTCAGCACGGTCACATTATCATCCAGGTGTTTATGTACTTTGAGGGGCTGGGCCGGCTGGGGGAGCACGGATTGCCGTTTATATTTGATATCTATGCCTGCTTCTGCCAGGGGCGGATAGTTCATGGAATAGAAGGCCTCAAATTTCTCTGCGTTATATTTCTTGGAGCGGTTGCCGCGGAAAAGGGAAAAGTCGAAGTAGATACATACTTCCGGCACCATCACATCCCCGTTCTGGCGGGTGGAGGCGATCTCCATGGCGGTGATGATATTCTCCTTAGCATCTGTACGGATCTTACCAATGGGTAGCTGGGAGCCGGTAAGGATCACCGGTTTGGAGAGGTTTTCCAGCATAAAGCTAAGCGCGGAGGCGGTAAACGCCATGGTATCTGACCCATGAAGGATCACAAAGCCGTCGTAGCGGTCGTACCGGTCTTCAATAATACTGGCCAGCTCCACCCATATTTCCGGCTGCATATCGGAAGAATCAATAGGTGGATTGAAGGCGTACACGTAAAAATCGATCCCCATCCGGTATAATTCCGGCAGGTTGTTCCGGATCTCATTAAAACCTATCGGGCGTAATGCTTTTGTCTTCTCGTCATAGATCATCCCTACTGTCCCGCCCGTGTAAATAATCAGAATTTTACTCATTGCTGCTTAACACCAAAATTGCCGCAAAGGTATCCACTTATCAATTAAATGGATTTGAATAATTTACGGGCATTACTGCTTGTAACCGCAGCCACTTCCTCAATTTTTAGATGTTTTATATCTGCGATGTGCTGACCGATGAGGGGAATATAGGAACTTTCGTTGCGTTTGCCCCGGTAGGGTACCGGCGCCAGGTAGGGGGCGTCTGTTTCCAGTACGAGATGCTGGAGATCAATCTGTTCCACGATCTTATCCAGGCCGGATTTCTTAAAGGTCACCACGCCGCCTATGCCCAGGTAAAAGCCCAGGTCTATTATTTCGCGGGCCTCTTCCAGGGTGCCGGAAAAACAATGGAATACGCCGCTGAGATGGCCATCCTGCAAGGCTTTTACTTCGTCAATACATTGGCGGGTACTTTCGCGGCTATGGATAGCTACGGGTATGCGGTATTCCTTAGACAGCTGCAGCTGCTCCCGGAAAGCCTGGTATTGCTGGTCTGCATAGGTGGTATCCCAGTAGAAGTCAAGACCTATCTCCCCTACGGCGATAAAAGGCCGTTTGGCCAGCCATTCCCTTACCCAGGTCATTTCGGCCGTAATGTCTGCCTTCACGTAACAGGGGTGTAATCCCATCATGGCATAACACTGTCCGGGATATTGTACCTCCAGGTCCAGCATACCTTCAATGGAGGTCTCGTCTATATTGGGTAATAATAGTTTATCTACGCCGGCCTGCACGGCCCGGGCGATCATGTCCCGTCTGTCCTGTGCAAATTCTTTCCCATATAAATGGGCATGTGTATCAATCCACTGCATAACACTCTTTTAACACGATAAATGTATGATAATTAGTAGAAAATATTTAAATTTGTAAAATTCGTAATATCAGATTAAACCTAGGCACAAAGGTAAAGTCCTAAAAAAAACTATCCTATCATGAAAAGCTATTTTTGTTTTAACCGCATCCTTGCCGTGGTGTTAGTGCTGGTAACAGTGGCCACCATCTTCTTCGCGTGCAGCAAGAACAATGAAGCGGGACCAGAATCCGATCAAAACGATAACGAGGCCCTTACCGCCGCAGCTTATGAAGCCCAGATCAGCACCCTCTATGACGATCTGTTTGACGTAGCGCTGGAAGCCAGCCAGACGCAAGGTCTGGGTAGCAAGAACGGCCGCGTGGTTCCCCAGGATCCCCAAGCCCTGAAATTAGGCAACTGTTACGATCCCCAGGTAGATGATGTTACCATAGATAAATGGCCTAAAACGCTGACGCTTAACTTTGGCAGTGGCTGTACCGGTGTAGACGGCCGTGTACGTTCCGGTACACTGGTGCTGGTATTGAGCGGATATATTTTTATACCCGGCACTACCGTAACTATTACTTCCCAGAACTATGCTATCAACGGTATACAACTGAAGGGTACAAAAACGCTGGTAAACCAATCCACTGCCAATGGCTTTAAATACAGCAGCAAAGTGGTAGGTGGTATCGTAGCAATTGACAGCCTCGATCTGACCTTTAACTATACATCCGATAAGACCATCACCCAAACTAAAGGCGCCGCTACGCCTTTTGACGCCAGTGATGATGAATATTCCGGCACCGGTACTGCTACTTTAAGCTACGGTACTACTTCTGTTAGCTATACTGTAAAAGAGCCCCTGATCAAGGCAGTTTCCTGCCCCTGGATCGGCGGTGGTAAAGCGGAGATAAGCCTGGGTACTACAAACGCTTCGGCAAAAGCTACTATTGATTATGGCCTGGGTCTTTGTGATGACTCTGTGACCATTATCATGGGTGATAAAATGAAGGGCGCTATCCTTCCCAGATAAACTCAGAACTCTTTATATAAAAAATGGGCTGACCAATACCTGGTCAGCCCATTTTCTTTATCCCGGTTAGTGGGCGTTTAAGGGTAGTGGTTCCACTGCCCATTGTTGTTTTTTGCAGAATTCCAGCACACGGGGAAGGGCGTATGAAAGCCGGTCCCAGGCTTTGGCGCTGTCATGGAATACGATGATGGAACCCGGTCTGGCCTTGAATACAACATTCTGTACGCAGGCTTCGCCGGTGATCTCCGTATCAAAATCGCCGCTTAATACATCCCACATAATGATACGTGTTTGTGGCAGCTTATTCTTCAGCGCTCTTATCTGGAAAGGCGTTATGCGCCCATAGGGCGGGCGGAATAAGGGGGAACTGATGTATTTGCCTGCTTCCAGGATGTTCTCCATATATTTTCCGGTACCCGTTTTCCAGCCGTTGAGGTGGTTATGGGTATGGTTACCTACTGTATGCCCTTCCTGCAGCAGTTGCTGGTAAATATCCGGGTGCTCCACTACATTCTTGCCAATGCAGAAAAAGGTGCCTTTGGCATTGTATTTCTTTAGCTGCTCCAGCACAAAAGGGGTAGCCTGCGGGTGCGGGCCATCGTCAAATGTTAGGTATACCGCCTGCCGTGCCGGCGACAGATGCCAGACGCAGCTTTTGTAAAGGGCCTTGAGGACACCGGGCGTTTTAGTGAGATAAAACATAGGCTTTGTAAGTAGATAGTAGCAGCAAGTTAAGCATAAAAGCCGGCAATCGCCCTCCTGTATCCGGTACAGAAACATAGCTGCTACCGGCTGATGACTATCAACTAAAATATTACCTTTGCGCCTATGGCACACGAAAAAGTAAGGGTGCGTTTTGCACCCAGCCCCACGGGTGGCCTGCACCTGGGTGGCGTACGCACGGTTTTATTCAATTACCTGTTCGCAAAGCAGCACAAAGGCGATTTTGTACTGCGCATAGAAGATACTGACCAGACCCGTTATGTTGCGGGCGCGGAGGAATATATCATTGAATGCCTGCGTTGGTGCGGGCTGAATGCCGACGAGGGACCGCATGTAGGCGGGCCCTATGCCCCTTACCGCCAGAGCGAGCGTAAAGCCCAATACCGCCAGTATGCGGAGCAACTGGTAAAGGAAGGCTACGCCTATTACGCTTTTGATACCCCAGAAGAGCTGGACAGTATGCGCGTAAGGCTGAAAACGGACGAAAATCCTTCTCCCCAATATAACCATGTGGTACGCACCCAGATGCGTAACTCCCTGCAGCTGCCGGCGGAAGAAACCGCTGCCTTGCTGGCCACAGGTACTCCGCATGTGATCCGTATCAAGATGCCGGCCAACGAAGAGATCTCCTTTACGGATATGATCCGCGGCGAAGTGCATTTTAATACCGGCACCGTGGATGATAAGGTGCTGCTCAAGGCCGATGGTATGCCTACCTATCACCTGGCCGTAGTGGTGGATGATTACCTGATGAAGATCAGCCATGCTTTCCGCGGGGAAGAATGGCTGCCCTCCGCACCGGTGCATATTATGTTATGGCGTTACCTGGGCTGGGCGGATGCGATGCCGCAGTGGGCGCACCTGCCGCTGATCATGCGGCCGGATGGCAATGGTAAGCTCAGCAAACGCGATGGCGACCGTTTAGGTTTCCCGGTGTATGCCATGAACTGGACAGATCCGCGCAGTAATGAATTTACCAAAGGCTTCCGTGAAATGGGCTACCTGCCGGAGGCGTTTGTAAATATGCTGGCCATGCTGGGTTGGAACGATGGCACGGAGCAGGAGCTGTTCACCATTGAAGAGCTGATCGAAAAGTTCTCTCTGGAACGGGTACACCATGCCGGCGCTAAATTCAATATTGAAAAAGCCAACTGGTTTAACCACCAGTATATCTTAAAGGCAGATAATCAGCGCCTGGCGCAGCTGTTTATGCCGGTACTGAAAGAAAAAGGCGTACAAGCCTCTGAAGAATATACCGCTATTATTGCCGGACTGGTAAAAGACCGTTGCAATATGGTGAATGAGATCTGGGACCATGCTTTCTTCTTTTTCCAGCAGCCGGAAGGTTATGATCTGGCGGCGGTAAAGCCCAAATGGAATGCCGATAAACGGCAGTTCTTCCTGGACTGGGCCTCTGTGCTGGAAACATCAACAAATTTCTCCCTGGTGGAGCTAGAGGAAAGCTTTAAACAGCTGGCCGCTTCGATGAACATCAAGATGGGAGAATTACAGCTGCCGTTCCGTATTATGCTGACAGGCGGTAAGTTTGGCCCGCCGGTGTTTAATATTGCGGAAACGCTGGGTAAACATGAGACCATTGCGCGGATCATGAAGGCACTGACGGCGCTGGATGCTGCGTGATAGTTGTTATATAATAAAATATAAAAAGCTGGTCTGAGAAGGCCAGCTTTTTTATTGAGACAAAAAAAATGCTCCGGGAGTTGCCCGGAGCATTCAGATTATTATCAGTTCTAATTTACTTATCCTTTTGCCGCTTCTTTAGCCCAGGTATCCTTCAGCGTTACGGTGCGGTTAAATACCAGTTTTTCCGGCGTGCTGTCCGGGTCAGCCACAAAGTATCCTTTACGCAGGAACTGGAAGCGGTCGCCGGGTTTGGCGCTGGCGAGCGAGGGCTCTATGTAGGCGTTTTCGATCACCTGCAAGGAGTTGGGGTTGATATAGTCCTTGAAATCCCCTTCTTCACTATTGGGATCATCTACCTTAAACAGGCGGTCGTACAGGCGTACCTCTGCGGTAACGGCCTGCGCGGCGCTTACCCAGTGGATGGTGCCTTTTACGGTAAGTCCGCTGGCGTCACCGCCGCTGCGGCTTTCCGGCAGGTAAGTGCAATAGATAGTGGTAATGTTGCCATCTGCATCCTTATCAAAGCTGTCGCATTTGATGATATAGGCATACTTAAGGCGTACCATCTGGCCGGGGGCCAGGCGGAAGAATTTCTTGGGCGCATTTTCCATAAAGTCTTCCCGCTCTATATAGAGGGTGTTGCTGAACGGAACGATGCGGTGCCCTGCGGAAGGATCCTCCGGGTTATTTTCTGCGGAGAGCTCTTCTACCTGGCCTTCCGGGTAATTGGTGAGCACCAGTTTTACGGGATCCAGTACGGCCATTACGCGGTTAGCGGTACGGTTCAGCTCTTCGCGGATAAAGTATTCCAGCAGGCTTACTTCTATGATATTATCACGTTTCTGAACGCCCACCCTTTCGCAGAATGCGCGTATGCTGGCAGGGGTATAACCGCGGCGGCGCAGCGCGCTGATGGTAGGCATGCGGGGATCGTCCCAGCCGCGTACAATACCTTCCTGTACCAGCTGTTTCAGCTTTCGTTTGCTCGTTACGGTGTAGTTCAGGTTCAGACGGGCAAACTCGTACTGATGGGAGGGGAAGATCTCCAGCTTTTCTATGAACCAATCGTACAGCGGGCGATGCGGCACAAACTCCAGCGTACAGATGGAGTGGGTGATATGTTCAATACTATCGCTTTGTCCGTGTGCGAAATCGTACATGGGATAGATGCACCATTTATCGCCGGTACGGTGGTGATGGGCATGTTTTATACGGTACATGAGCGGGTCGCGCATGTGCATATTGGGAGAGGCCATATCGCCTTTTACACGCAGCACTTTTTCACCATCCTTGTACACGCCGTTACGCATCTCTTCAAAGAGGCGCAGGTTCTCTTCTATGGTGCGGCTGCGGTAAGGGCTATCCTTACCCGGCTCTGTGGGCGTGCCTTTCATAGCGGCGATCTGCTCCGCGGAGGAATCGTCCACATATGCCAGGCCCTTTTGTATCAATTGTACAGCAAACTGGTATAACTGTTCAAAGTAATCGGAGGCATACAGCTCATCCTTCCATTCAAAACCCAGCCATTTGATGTCCGCTTTAATGGAATCTACGTATTCGGTATCTTCCGTAACGGGATTGGTATCGTCAAAACGGAGGTTGGTCTGGCCGTTGTATTTCTGGGCCAGCCCAAAATTGAGGCATATGGATTTGGCGTGGCCAATGTGCAGGTAGCCATTGGGCTCCGGCGGGAAGCGGGTCAGCACCCGGCCGCCATTGACGCCTTTTGCGATATCTTCTTCTACGATCTGTTCCAGAAAATTGAGTGACCTTTCTTCGCTCATATATAACCAGTTGTAATTTTACGGACAGCAAAGGTACGTAATTAGCCGTTAGCTATTAGCTATTAAGGGTTAGTTTGGAGGCTGCTAAAAGCTAATGGCTAATAGCTAACAGCTAATTTTCGCTACATTTACAACCGCAACTTAGAAAAAATGGTCAACCCTTTAAATCGCCCGGTACGGGTACTGGTAGCTAAAGTGGGCCTGGATGGCCATGACCGCGGGGCTAAAGTGATAGCCGCCGCCCTGCGCGACGCCGGCATGGAAGTGATCTATACCGGTCTTCGGCAAACGCCGGAAATGGTGGTGAATGCCGCCCTGCAGGAAGATGTGGACGCCATTGGCATCAGCATCCTCTCCGGCGCCCATATGACGGTATTCCCCCGGATCGTAGACCTGATGAAAGAAAAGGGTATGGATGACGTGCTGCTTACCGGCGGCGGTATTATCCCGAATGAGGATATGCAGGCCCTGCAACAGCTGGGTGTTGGCAAATTATTCCCTCCCGGCACCCATACCCAGGAAATAGCCAGTTATATCACCGGTTGGGTGGGCGCACACCGGAGTTTTTAAGAAAATAGGGGGTGGCAGCAACCTTTTCCTGTGCTCATTCGTCTATATTAGGTAGCCGGGCTTAACGGAAACGGCATCGCGTTTGATAACAATTAATTAAACCCTCCGCCCAATGAGAAAACATTGTACCCTGTTGTTCCTGATAGCATGCCTGCTGTCCCTGCGCGTAGCTGCCCAGGAAAAAGGAACAGATTCCACCAAAAAAGACTGGACAAAACATGTATTTGGCGAATATGCCGGCGGTAAAACGCACCGCGTGTACGTATCCTGGGGTGGCGATGGTCCGCTGCTATCCTTTGCTAATGTAAAAGACAATGGGGCGCACGTTCGGAATATTCCCCGGTTCACCGTTTTTGCCAATGTAGGCACCAATTTTAACTACGATCTCAGCAACAGTTTTGGGCTCTTTACAGGTATCAACATCAAAAATATAGGGCTGATTACGGAAGCGAATGATTCGCTGAAACTAAAACGGCGGGTATATACCGTGGGTATACCGCTGGGCTTTAAGATAGGCGACCTGCGCCGCGGAAATATCTTCTTTTTTGCCGGCGGTTCCTATGACCTGGCTGTAAATTATAAGGAAAAACAATTTGTGAACGGAGATAAACGGCACAAGTTCAATGAATGGTTCAGCGACCGTACACCGTTGCTGATGCCATCTGTATTTGCGGGTTTCCGGGTGTACCCGGGCTTTGGGCTGAAAGTGCAGTATTACCTGAATGATTTCTTTAACCACGATTACCAGGATGGTATGTTGGCGGGCAACCCCCATCTGCCCTACCGCAACCTGGAGGCTAAAATGTTCTTTGTGACCCTTAACTATGATTTTGGCAAAGTGAACTATCATCACCATAAGGGCAAACACAGCCGCAGCGTCAGCGTAGATTTCTAACACCTTTTTTATATGCTCAAACGGGCTGTTAACGGATCTAACGCCGGTAACAGCCCGTTTGCGTTTTTGTAACCCCTAAATCGATAACTTAGTCCCTCAAATCAAATCAAGTAATTATGTACGAAACCATCAGCACTACCCTGACGGATGAGATATTGATCATAGCCATTAACCGTCCGGATAAAATGAATGCTTTAAACCAGACCGTAATGGCAGAACTGGCGCTGGCCATAGATGAGGTGTATAATAAAAAAGAGGTGAAAAGCGCGGTGATCACCGGTACGGGCGAGAAGGCATTTGTAGCAGGAGCGGATATTGCGGAGTTCCAGCAGCTGTCTGCAGAGCAGGGCGCTACGCTGGCAAAAAAAGGGCATACCATTTTTCAGCGTATTGAGGAGTGCCCCAAACCCATTATTGCCGCGGTAAACGGTTTTGCATTGGGCGGTGGCTGCGAGCTGGCCATGGCCTGTCATTTTCGTATAGCCAGTACCAATGCCAGATTCGGGCAACCGGAAGTGAACCTGGGGCTGATACCCGGTTATGGCGGCACCCAGCGCCTGACCCAGCTGGTAGGCAAGGGCCGCGCCATGGAGCTGATGATGACCGGCGATATGATCAGCGCCCCAGACGCATTTGCCATGGGACTGGTGAACCATGTAGTGGAAAAAGAAGCCCTGCTGGATAAAGCAAAGGAAATACTGAAGAAAGTACATGCCAAGGCGCCCCTTGCCATCGCCCGGGTGATCAAATGCGCCCATGCCGCCCTGGACAAGGATGTGGATGGTTATGCTACAGAGATCGATGAATTTGGGGCCTGTTTTGCCACTAAGGACCTGCAGGAAGGCGCGGCGGCTTTTATAGAGAAGCGGCAGCCTAAGTTTACGGGGCAGTAATAGACAACAATAATTATTCATTGTTAGTTATTTTTGTGGCTCAAAATTCAAGCATATGGAATTCAGAATAGAGAAAGACACGATGGGCGAGGTGCAGGTACCTGTAAATGCCTATTATGGCGCACAAACGCAGCGCTCCATCGATAATTTCAGGATAGCACAGGACATTAACAGGATGCCCAAAGAGATCATCCGGGCATTTGCCTATCTGAAAAAAGCCGCTGCCCTTACCAACCTGGACGCCGGCGTACTGCCCAAAGAAAAGGCGGAACTGATAGGCAAGGTATGTGACGAGATACTGGAAGGCAAGCTGGACGCTGAATTTCCGCTGGTGGTTTGGCAAACCGGTTCCGGTACCCAATCCAACATGAATGTGAACGAAGTGGTAGCCTACCGCGCACATGTGATCAATGGCGGTTCCCTGACGGATAAGGACAAGGTGATCCACCCCAATGATGATGTGAACAAATCACAATCTTCCAACGATACTTTCCCTACCGCCATGCATATTGCGGCTTATAAAATGCTGGTAGAGACCACCATCCCCGGCATCAAGAAGCTGCGCAATACCCTGGCGCAAAAGGCAGAAGCCTATAAACATGTGGTAAAGATCGGCCGTACCCATTTTATGGATGCCACGCCGCTTACCGTAGGCCAGGAGATCAGCGGGTATGTATCCCAGCTGGATCATGGCCTGAAGGCCATTGGCCATACCCTGGAGCACCTGAGCGAACTGGCCCTGGGTGGTACGGCAGTAGGTACCGGTATTAATACGCCTAAAGGTTATGCGGTGAATGTAGCCAAACACATAGCTACCCTCACCGGTTTGCCTTTTGTAACGGCAGAGAATAAATTTGAGGCCCTGGCCGCCCACGACGCCATTGTAGAAGCACATGGCGCGCTGAAGACCGTAGCCGTGAGCCTGATGAAAATAGCGAACGATATCCGGATGCTGAGCTCCGGTCCCCGTTCCGGTATAGGCGAGCTGTTTATACCGGATAACGAGCCGGGATCTTCCATCATGCCGGGCAAGGTGAACCCCACACAGTGTGAGGCGCTGACCATGATAGCCGCGCAGGTGCTGGGTAATGATGTGGCCATCAATATTGGCGGCGCCAGCGGCCATTTTGAGCTGAACGTGTTTAAGCCGGTGATGATCTATAACTTCCTGCACAGCGCCCGCCTGATAGGCGATGGTTGCGTTAGCTTTAATGATAAATGCGCTGAAGGCCTGGCGCCGATTGAAGCTAATATCAAGAAACACGTAGATAACTCACTGATGCTGGTTACTGCCCTGAACACTAAGATCGGGTATTATAAAGCGGCAGAGATAGCGCAGAAAGCGCATAAAGAAGGCACTACCCTGAAGGAAATGGCAGTGAAACTGGGTTATGTAACGGCTGAGGAGTTTGACCAGGCGGTGGACCCGATGAAGATGGTAGGGGAAATTTAATGTGCTGCTGTGCTAATGTGCTGATGTTAGTATGTTGAAGTGATAAGTATTACTGTAAATAGAGAAGGTTCCGGGAGGATATCCGGAACCTTTTTTTATTGTGAAAACCCTTGTGTCAGTTAATTGATATTTAGCCCAATTTGTGTACTAACATTAGCACATTAGCATATCTGCACATTAGCACATTAATGCAGGCTTAAGTAGATGGTCCGCAAGCTCAGGAGAATTACCATGATGCCTACCATGATCATTAGCGGTTTGCGTTTGATACGACGTACCAGTATGGCAGCGAACGGAGATGCGATCACACCGCCTATTATCAGGCCTAAGACCACCTGCCAGCTGCTAATGCCGGTAAAGATCAGGAAGGTGATGGCGCTGGAGGCAGAAATAAAGAACTCCGCCGCGTTTACAG
Source organism: Chitinophaga agrisoli (assembly GCF_008386695.1). Classification (GTDB taxonomy): domain Bacteria; phylum Bacteroidota; class Bacteroidia; order Chitinophagales; family Chitinophagaceae; genus Chitinophaga; species Chitinophaga agrisoli. The sequence goes on along the minus strand of NZ_VUOC01000001.1, from coordinate 165,319 downwards.
AACCGATGGTATAATGTACGGTGCGGCCTTTGCTCAATAAGGTAGAGGTAACAATGGGGCCCCATCCGCCGCCGCCTATTGCATCCATAAAGCCGCCAAAAAAAGCCAGAGGGCCCAGGCGTTTTACTTTGCTTTTACGACGCTGGCTCTGCAGACCTTTGCGGATGATGATGATGCCCAGGATCATCAGGTAGGCGCTCATAAAGGGCTTGATGATATTACCGTCTATTTTATCAGATAACAGGTAGGCGCCGGAGATAGCCCCCAGCATACCCGGTATAAGCAGGTAGAGGAACAGCTTCTTATTTACGTTACCCAGCTTAAAATGCGCAATACCGGATGCACCGGTCGTGAACACCTCCGCTACGTGTACGCTTGCGCTGGAAATAGCGGGCGGAATACCCAGGCCAAGCAGCAGGGAGGAGGAGGTAGCCCCATAGGCCATGCCCAGGGCGCCGTCTACCATCTGTGCAGCCAATCCTACGCCTATATAAAATAAGAGCTGGGAGGTGAAGAGTGACTGGATGAAATGATACACCCTGGTTTGCGTAGCCGCGGGCACATTATAATAATAGGTAACCCATAACCCCACCACGGTAACAATCGCGATCAAAGTAATGAGTACCCACAGGCTACGCTTTTTCTTATTTTCTTCATTCACCAGCGTTATAAGCATTTCCTGCCCTCTCAGCGTAGCCGGCTGTTGTTCCAGTTTATCTATCACCTCGTTATGCGACATAATACTTATAAATTATATAGTCTATATAAACTATAGACTAAAGGTAGCCGGAATAAATAGTAAATCCAAATAAAAGCAGAAAAAAGTCCCGGAATGATTACCGGGACTTTTATAATGATTGGATCTGGATTGTTTGGAGGGGAATTTTTGGGTATGCGCCGCCGTTACTGGCAGCCTGTTGGCGGTGGTGAGTGTGCCTGCGTCCGTTATTTCAGCAGCCCATCCACCAGGATGGAGGCATAATACAGCGCGCCGATGGTAGGGCCGGCGGCGAACTGGATGTAGCGGTTATTGAGCACATTGCTGCCACCTATTTTGATGGTGGATTTCAGCTTGGGTATCCGGAAGTTCACCTGTGCGTCTACGGTAGCGTAGGATGGCACGGTGCCGTTAGCCAGGGTGCTTTCCCAATACAACTGGTCCTGCCAGCGGAATACCACGTTAAAGCCAACGTTCTTGAACACTTCCCGGTTGCTGAAGGAGATGTTGGTTACCCATTCAGGCGTGTTAAAGCCGGTAGAGAACAGGTCCGGGTTCGGGTTCTGCGACAGCTTGTTAAAGTTGGCATTACCGGAAACCTGGAAGGTTTTGTAGAAAATATAGGTTACGCCCAGCGAAGAGCCGTAGCTGTTATAAATATTCTTGGCATTGGTATACACGCGGTAACGGCTTTGTTTAGAGCGGGTTACCATGTCAATCACGGCAGCGTCTGAGCCTACTTTGCCACTGGTGGGCACAGATACTTCTACCTGGCCCAGGAAGCCTTTATAGGAGTTGTAATAAGCGTCAAAATCCAGTACCAGCTTATTATCCAGCAGTACGCTCTTATAACCTACCTCAAAGGAATTGATGCGCTCCGGCTCCATTACAGGCAGGTTGGCTACCTGCAGCAGGTTTTTGTTCTTAATGGCTGCGCTGGCGGTATCCAGGTTGTTTTTAGTAATATCTGTGGTCACGGCGGCATTAAATGCATCCAGGGAGGTGAGGGTGTAGGAGTTCTCGAGGAAGCCGATGCCATCATTCACCCGGGCCAGACCGCCTACCCTGCGCACGCTGGCGTTATTGAGGAAAGACAGCGCCTCAAACAGGGCCGGGAAACGGTAACCGTTCTGGAAAGAGGCCCGGAAATTATGTTTGTCTGCCAGGGTATATACTACCGCCAGGCGGGGATTGAATTTGGTGCTGAACTCCGGGTTCCGGTCCACACGGGCGGAGGCGGATACTTTCAGCTTATCATCCAGGAACAGTTTGGTGATCTGGCCAAAGCCGCCGTATTTGGAATAATACTGTTTGCTGCCAAAGGAGCCGTTTTTATCCGGCAGGGTCCTTTCGTCGAGCGGACGGGAAAGGTCTACGAAGGTATTGCCATCCGGCGTTACGGCATACCGGCGGTAATCGCCACCTACCAGGATATTGGCCCATTTTATCTGGCTAAAATTGTATTGGAACTCCAGGTGATAGGTGGTGCTGAACTGCCATACCGCAGCGCCGCCATTGGGGGCGCCATTAGGGGTAGAGGCAGAGAGCACGTCCCAGTTATTGGAGTTGACGATGGTATTTTTAAGCGCATCAAATTCAGGGGTGCCTGGTTCTGCGCGGCCCTGGTCTGCGGCTGCCCTGGCGCGCTGCATAGCCGTTACCAGGTCTGCCTGGTTATTGAGCTGTGTTTGCAGCTCATTCTGGAACTTGGTCTTCCAGGTGGCATTGCTGGCGTGGCTCAGGTCCAGGCTGTAGGCCAGCGGGTTCAGGTTATAGGATTTGCCGGTATTCTCTTTCAGGATATAACCACGTACCAGCAGGTTATCGCCACGCAGTTCCAGCTTGTGGTTCTGCACGGTCACATCTTTAAGCTGGATACGGTTGCCACGCTGGAATACGCCATCCATGATACCATAGCGGTAGCCATAAGAGGCTTCCAGGTGATCGTTGATCTTATAGTACACGCTACCGTCCGCCTTAATATTACGCGCATCCGGATAGATGAGGTCCTTTTCCAGGTAGCCGGTGCGGGCTACATTAAAGCTGGTGGGCTGGCCATTGTAATTTACGGTAACCGTCTGGCGTGCCTGGCGGTCATCGCCATAGCGGCTCCACTGGTCCCGGGCGGGGTTGTTTTCGCCGCTCAGTTCCGGGAAGTTGGGATTGGCTGTTTTCAGCGATTGCGGGTTCTGGTCTGTAAGGCCATTGGCCACCCAGTCTGTACCTTTTAAAGCGCTGAAATTGAGTTTAAAGGCAAATTTATTATTAAAGGCTTTGGCATAGCGGATGGCGGTTTCCCGCAGTATGCTGGGATCCCTGTCCTTGCCGTCTACATGGTTTACGCCTACTTTCTGGTATACGCTAAGGCCCTGGTATCTGAAAGGGCTTTTGGTTTGCAGGTTGGCCAGGCCGTTAATGGCGTTCATGCCATACAGGGCAGAGGCCGCGCCGGGCGTGATCTCCACCGCCTCGATATCCAGCTCTGTGGGGCCAATGGCGTTACCCAGGGGCACGCCCAGGGTAGCCGCCTGCATATCCACCCCATCCACCAGCTGAAGGAAACGGAAGTTATTGGGCACATTAAAACCGCGGGTATTGGGCACTTTAAAAGTAAGGCTGGAAGTAAGCATCTGTACGCCTTTTACATTCTCCAATGCATCGTAGAAGCTGGGGGCAGCCACCTCTTTAATGGCGCGGATATCCAGCTTTTCTACCGCTACGGGCGATTTAAGAATGCTTTCAGATACGCGGGAGGCGGTCACCACCACCTCGTGGCCTAATACCGTTTGGGTAGCCAGGGCTATCTGCAGGTTAGCGCCCACGTTCTTTACCTCCAGCTCCTGCGGCTGAAAGCCAATGGAGGAGATCACCAGGGTAAAAGGCAGCCTGGTACGGGTACGCAGCTTAAAATCGCCTTCTTTATTGGTGATGGTGCCGGATACGGTGCCTTTCACCTGGACGCTGACATCCGGGAGGGGCAGTTTATTCTGATCGGTTACTTTACCGGAAACTTCTATCAGGGTAGCGCTTTGGGCCTGCGAGAGCGCAGGTAATAAAAGCAGCAGGAACCACAGGTATGTATATTTAGAAAGTTGCATTTCTGTTAGTTTGTAGATTATTTATATATGTAATTAAGTGGAATGATCATGGGGGATCAGCTACAGGCGACAACATCGAGGCAGACAGCACATGTGGTTATGTAAGTAATATCTCATATAGTCTACAGAATTTGTGGACAAATGTAATATGGGGAAATGAGTTTTCAAAGGGATAGGAAAAAAAGTCTGGAAATGATTTTCTGATGTGCCAATGTGCTGATATGCTAATGTGCTAATGGGAATGCAGCGGATGGGGGATGGCGCTGGGTTAGGAATGATGGCTGGAACAGACGACGGGCGATAAGGCTATGAGGGGCTATGCCGGCAGGGTTCCCCTGCGTGCTGCGCCTGCCGCGGGTGGCTGGCTTTAAAAGTAGGCTGTAGGAGCCGCGCCAGCCAAGGCACGCCAGAGAACCTGCCGGCAACGCAGTATGCACGTAAGGCGGTAGGGGCATCCGATGGCAGGCAGTAACGTTGCTAAGCACCTGTAGTACAAGGTGGATACCTGGTGGAGGCGATACCAGTGTGGAAAGCTGCTATGATCAGGCTGAGATGTGTACGATTGACCGCAGGATGTGGGAAGTGACTGTATGTAATGGAAGGATAGGTTAGGAAGATGGGGCGTGACTACTACGCAGGTACCGGCGCGTTTGCGCCGGCGGGTGAGCGATGGCTAACGGGCGGGGATTACTCCACTGCGCCGTTTACAATTGCTTTATTCTGAGTAGAGCGGGGCTCCAGGTGTTTGCTGAAGAAACGTTTCTGGAACAACAGGATGGTGATCACGCCGGTGGAGATAGCGGCATCCGCTATATTGAACACCGGGCGGAAGAAGATGAAGTAGTCACCGCCCTTGAACGGGATCCATTTGGGCAGGTAGCCCTCATAGATCGGGAAATACAGCATATCCACCACTTTGCCATGCAGGAAAGGGCCATAGCCGCCTTCTTTAGGCAGAAAACGGGCAATATCATAAGCGCTGTCACTGAAGATGAGGCCATAGAACATACTGTCTATGAGATTACCGGCAGCGCCGGCCAGTATGAGGGAGCCGCAGATCAGCAGGCCGGTATGGAATTTCTGCTGCACGAGCTTTTTCATATACCAGAAACCAATCACTACGGCTGCCAGGCGGAAGAGAGTGAGCAGTATCTTGCCAAAATCGCCGCCAAACTTCAGGCCGTAGGCCATGCCTTCATTTTCAATGAAATGTATACGGAACCAGTTAGGGAATATTACGATCTCCTGTTGCATGTACAGGTGGGTCTTGATCCAGAACTTCAGGGCCTGGTCAATGATCAGTATCAAAATCACTATAAAAATTACGTGCCGGTATTTCATCTTTAGCGTTGTCGTTTATTGCAGGCCGTCCATAGGGAGGGCTGTTTCAAAAGGGTTTAAATTTCACCAAAAATAATAGTTTTATTTAAAGTGGGGCAGGATCATTCCTCAAAATATATGCGTTTTACGCGTTGGGAAATACCGGTAAGTATCTCATAAGGGATGGTGCCCGCCCAGGTGGCCAGTTGCTGCACGGGAAGATCCTGGCCAAAAACGATCACTTCATCGCCCTCGGCCACTTCCGGGATATGGGTCACATCCAGCATCAGCATATCCATGGCCACTATGCCGGCCACGGGGGCCAGTTTTCCGCGGATCAGCATTTTGCCGGCGCCGTTGCTCAGGCAGCGGGGGTAGCCGTCCGCATAACCAATCCGTACGGTGGCTATCACGGCCGGGGCGGTGGCGGTCCAGGTGGCGCCATACCCTACTGTTTCTCCTGTTTGCAGGTATTTTACCTGGGCTACGGTGGTCTTGAGGGTGCTTACATTGCGCAGTTTTTCCTGCATTTCGCTGTTGCCGCTGTCTACGCCGTACATGCCTATGCCCAGGCGTACCATATCCAGCTGAAGGTCCGGGTGGCGGAGAATGGCGGCGCTGTTGGCAATGTGGCGGATACTGGTATAACCCAGGGCTTTTTGCAGCTCATGGCTCATGTCAAAGAACTGGCGGCCCTGTTGCTGGGTAAGGGGGTCTTTTGCGGGATCCTCGCTGGCGGCCAGGTGGCTGAAGATGGATTTCACCTTGAGCAGCCCGTTCTCCGTAAGGATCAGGGCCAGGGCCGGGATATCCTTTTTCTCAAAGCCCAGGCGGTGCATGCCGGTATCCAGTTTTATATGGATGGGGAAATCTGTTTTACCGCTGGTGCGCACTTCCTCGCCAAACTGTTGCAGCAGGTGCAGGGAATATATTTCCGGCTCCAGGTTCCATTGCAGGATGGCGTCGAAGGAGCTGGGCTCCGGATTCATGACCATAATGGGCATGGTGATGCCGGTACGGCGCAGCTCTACGCCTTCGTCTGCATAAGCTACGGCCAGATAATCCACCCCATGGAACTGGAGCAGGTTGGCTATCTCAAAGCTGCCGCTCCCGTAGGAGAAGGCTTTTACCATGGCCATTACCCTGGTATCCGGCTTCAGGAGCGATTGGTATTGTTTTACGTTTTGCGCAATGGCGCTGAGGTTGATCTCCAGGATGGTCTGGTGCACCTTATGCTCCAGGAGTTTACCGATGCGCTCAAATTCAAAGATGCGCGCGCCTTTCAGCAGGATGGTCTCATGCTGGAAATCCTGCGCATTGAACTGTTGGGTAAAGGCTTCCGTGGTGAGGAAGAACTGGCTTTTGAGGCCCGGCACATCCTGGAAGAACTTCTTCTCCCGGCCAATGTTCTTGCCGATGCCGATAAATTTCTGGATGCCTTTTTTCTGCAGCAGGCCGGCTACTTCCTCATACAGGGAGGCGTCGCTTTTGCCGCTTTGCAGGATATCGCTGAGGATGACCGTACGGGTGGGGTGCTGTTGCTGCTGCTGTAAAAAATCCAGCGCAATAGTGAGGGAGCCCAGGTCAGAATTATAACTATCGTTGATGACAGAGCAGTTGTTGATGCCCTGTTTCAGCTCCAGGCGCATGGCAATATTGCCCAATAGGTCCATGCGTTGCTGGATAACGTTCTGCTCAATACCCATGTATAACATCAGCGCCCAGCAGTGAATGGCATTCTCAACGGAGCCTTCGTCCACAAAAGGGATGCGGATGTACAGGGGAATGGTATTATACAGCGCGTCTATACGGGTGTGGGAATGATCCTTGTCTACGCTGATGATGCGCAGATCGGCATCGGTCTTGCGGGACCATGACAGCAGCTGTAAGCCTTGCTGGTTATCCCTTTTGCCGATCTGTGTATGGAAATTGAGCACACATTCGTTCAGCTCCAGGTAGTCTTTGCAGTAGATAAGCACATCGCTTTTGGTGAACAGCACCAGCTTTTCATTGATCTTTTGCCGTTTGTTGAGGAAGCCTTCGTTATGCGCTTCGCCAATATTGGTAAAGATGCCGATGGTGGGGCGGATGATCTTTTCGAGGTGCTCCATTTCGCCGGGTTGGGAGATGCCGGCCTCAAAGATGGCCAGCTGATGCTCCGGCTGCATTTGCCATACGGAGAGTGGTACGCCTATCTGGGAATTATAACTCTTGGGACTGCGCACAATGTTATAATCCTTTTCCAGTAGCTGGAACAGCCATTCTTTGATGATGGTCTTGCCATTGCTGCCGGTAATGCCTATCACCGGAATATGGAACTGCTGGCGGTGCCAGCCCACCAGCGTGTGGAGGGCCTGCATGGTATCCTTTACCAGGATAAAGTTGGCATCCGGGTATTTTTCCAGGGGCGGGTGTTCACTGACAATAAAGTTGCGCACGCCTTTCTCGTACATTTCTGGAATGTACTGATGGGCATTGCGGCGGTTACTTACCAATGGAATGAAAAGGGAGGTTTCTGGAAAAACCAGTTTCCTGCTGTCCAGCAAAATATGCGCTATTTCCGGAAACCCTGCATCCTGTAAAAGTTCTCCTTTCAGGATCTTACTGATATTTGCTGCGTGATACATTAGCTGTTGGCCTTTTGCTTATAGCCCTTAGTACGCTAAGGACCGGAAGCATATTATTTGTTTTAATGTTTAAGTTTTGTTGGCACTCCTTTCTTCTTATGATAGATGGAATATAGGATGGAACCGCCCAGGCAGAGCACGATCACAATTAAGGACACATACACCGGCATATGGAAATGCACGATCTCCGCCAGCATTTTAAGACCGATGAAGACCAGCACAATGGCAATGCCCTGCTGCAAGTAATCGAACTTATCTACGGCGCCCTGCAGTAAAAAGAACAGGGAGCGCAGGCCCAGTACGGCAAAGATATTAGAGGTATATACTACCAGCGGCACCTGCGAAATGGCAAATACCGCGGGAATCGAGTCCAGGGCAAAGATCACATCTGTTACGGAGAGCATGACCACTACCACACTGAGATTGGTGAAAAATACCTTGCCGCCTTTTTTTAATGTGAATTTGTCATTGGGATCTTCATGCGTAATGCGCATGTATTTGCTCATAAAGCGGTAGGCGATGTTCTCTTCCGGTTTAAAGTCTTCGTGCTGATCTACCACAAACATCTTTACGCCGGTATAGACCAGGAAAGCGCCAAAGATGTACAGGATCCAATAGTACCGGGAGATAAGGGCGGCGCCGATGGTGATGAAGATAGCGCGGAATACAATGGCCATCAGGATGCCGATGAGCAGTACCCGTGCATAGCTGGATTCCTTTATTTTGAAGAAGCTGAAGATGAGGATAAATACGAAGATATTATCGATGGAGAGCGACCATTCCATGAGGTAGGCGCTCAGGTAGCTGATGGCGGTATTATGGCCGTTCTCATACCACATCCATCCAAAAAATGCCAATGAAAGACCTACCCAGAAACAGGTTTGCACCAGGGCTTTTTTGATAGATACGGTCGTAGATTTTTTACTCAATAAGCCAAGATCAAAAACCAGGGCAAGGACGATCACGATACCAAAAATTAGATACGTCCACTGTGTGGGTGTCATGCAACCTGCTGTTGTTAGTGAGTAGCAAATATACTAACTCCCTGGCAGGCAGCCTATTCGAATTTGCGTTGACGGATAAACTGGAACACCATGGCAAACAGGAGGATGAGGCCGACAGGCGCCAGGAAGCAGATGGCCTGCCATTTGGTCCGGCCGTCTTTGATCTTTTGCGCATCCAGCAGGCGCAGGGTTACCTGTTTATTGCGGGTTTCCATGATACCGGAGGTATTGGTGAGATATTCCAGGCAGTTCAGGAAAAACTCTTTATTGGCGTATACATAGTCCGCGCGGAAGGGATTGATGCCCATCTGCAGTGGGCCATCTTTGCGGGAAACGGCATTGGCGATCATGTCGCCGTCGCTGATCACGATCATTTTGTTCACGGTATCGGCTATATCCCGGAAGGGCTGGCCGGATACCTGTGCGATGGCCTGTTGTTGCGCCCGGTCCAGCCGGTTATGGAACAGGGAATGGAAACGGCCTTCCAGGAGCACGGCGGCGGGCAGGTAGGCCCGGCGGAACTCCCGCGGGTTGGGACGGTCGCGCAGGTTTTGCAGGTTGATCTCTACCGGGGTAGGAACGATGCGGCTATTGTCAGAGGAGGTAAGCAGGATGGTTTTGGTCACATCGCCGCCCTTGATCGTGTCTATAGAGCTTACAAAATGGCTTAACACCCTATCCATATTCTTTACGATGGGGTGGTTACCGGTGGGCGAGAGCAGGGGGAAAAAGGGTACGTCCACTTCCTGGATCTGCGGTTTGTTGCCTACGTTGCCCACGATCAGCGGTACCTTATCAGACTGCAGATCCTGGATCAGGTCAGGATTGATGCGTACGCCGTAGCGGAACAGCAGATCTTCCAGGTTGAGGCCGCGGTCAAAGGCGATGAAATTATTCTTTGTCTGCAGGCTGTCCATGCTGGCATTCAGCACATCCAGGCACCAGATGATCTTGCCGCCCTGCATTACGTACTGGTCAATCTTCATCTTATCCTCATCTGTAAAGCGGTTGGTAGGCCTGGCAAACAGCAGCAGGTCAAAATCCCGGGGGATGAATGCATTGTGCTGGAGGGAGAACGTATCCAGCTGATAATTGGCCTGTACGGTAGTGAGGGCGTCATACACCTCAACACCCAGGGTTTCTCCATTACCCAGCATGTAGCCAACCAGCGGTTTGCGGGGCTGCTGCATTTTGTAGATAGCATTCACGAACTGGTATTCGAGCAGGGCCTCTGAGGCGCTCATGGTCTCATTAGGGTCCTGGCCGCCCTGGCTTTTCAGCAGGTTTACGCCTACCGTCTTATCCTTGTAATGAACGAGGGCGCCGGGGAAGATCAGTTTTTCCTGGTAGCCCTGGTTAGCGTCTTGCTGTACCTGCAGGTTAAAAGGCATAATGCCTTTTTCCACCAGCTGTTGCTGGAAAGTCATGCGGGCGGAGTCTGTCATCCCCTGGCCGGGGCTCTGGAAGGAGAAACGGATGTTTTTGCCGCCGTATTCGCGGAACTCCGCCAGTAATTCCTCAGAAGCCTGGGCCAGCTGGCGGAAGGCCGCGGGGTAGTCGCCTTTCAGGAACACTTCTATGGTCACCGGGTTATCCAGCCTGCGTAGCAATTGCTTGGTGGAGGGGGCCAGGGTATATCTTTTCTCTGCTGTAAGGTCTGCCCGGCCATGTACGTATGCGGCCAGCACATTGATGCCGATCAGCACTGCCACTACCACCAGGGCGCGTTGCAGGTATTTTTTCTGGCTGCCCCCGCTTTGCCATACGCGGCGTTGCAGGGATATTTTGCTGAGGTATAACATCAGCCCCACCACACTGGCAAAATAGATCACGTCCCGGCTATCGATCACTCCCCTGCTGATGGAGGTATAATGGAATTTGATGCCGGCCATCTGCAGGTAATAATCCGCCCCGCCGGAAAAGGCCGGGATCTTGCTGATAGCGTCAAAGCCGTTGTAGAACAGGAAACAGGTGAACACGGCCACCAGGAAGGCCACCACGGCATTCGCCGTTAAGGAAGAAGCCCATATGCCGATGGCGGTGAATACGATGCCCAGCAGTAGCAGGCCCAGGTAGGAACCGGCTATGCCGCCGTTATCCAGGTGCACCGGAGGAGCGCTCAGCTGGTGAATGGCAATATAGTATACAAGGGTAGGTATTAAAGAGATCAGCACGATCAGCGCCGCGGCCCAGAATTTACCCTGTACGATCTGCCACCAGGAGAGCGGTTTGGTGCTGAGGAGCTCTATGGTGCCGGAGCGAAACTCATCTGCAAAGCTGCGCATGGTAATGGCGGGGATGAGCAGGAGGTAGATGATGGGGGCCAGCTCAAAGAGCGGGTTCAGGTTGGCATAGCCGAAATCCAGGAGGCTGGTATCCGGGAATACGAAGAGAAGCAATCCGTTAGCAAGCAAGAAAAGGATGATGGCCACATACCCGGTGATACTGCTAAAAAACTGGTGTATTTCCTTTCTGAAGATGGCTAGCATAAGAATTATTAAAAGTACAAATATATAAAATTAGCTGGCAGTTTACCGTATGCAGGCAATGGCGTTGGTTGAAACGCAAAAGAGCAGGGGCTTATTGTTGGGGAGGAGGAGGATAGAGGGCAGGCCTGAGGCATGGGAAGGGCTGGCAACGTACCGGGCAGGAACAATTGCAATCGCGGAGCGGGAAAGTCCGGACAACACATCGCCATAAGCCGGCAATGGCAGGCTCCATAACGCGAAATACATGTTTGCAGGGGGCGATAGATCAAAACGGGGAACGACAACGGAGGCTTAAAGGGAGAAAGTGATTCCCTTATTTGTTTTTCATAACGGGGAGGTTGGCATCAACAGTAACCTTAGTTACTCATAACTGGCTACCTTTTCTTCGAAGGCGAGGGCTTCCAGGCCATTCTTTTTGCGGTAGTCGTTGATAGCTGCCCGGATGGCGTTTTCTGCCAGTACGGAGCAGTGGATCTTTACGGGCGGAAGGTTCAGTTCTTCCACAATGTCCATGTTATCAAGCAACAGGGCTTCATCCATGGTTTTACCTTTGATCCATTCTGTAGTAAGGGAGGAGGCAGCGATAGCGGCGCCGCATCCGAAAGTCTTAAACCTGGCGTCTGTGATCACCCCGGTGGCGGGATTGATCTCAATCTGCAAACGCATTACATCCCCCCAATCTGGCTCGCTTACCAGCCCGGTACCTACGGTGCTTTTGGTTTGATCGAGCGAGCCTACATTCTTCGGATGATCATAATGATCGAGTACTTTTTCCGAGTAAGGCATCTTCTTTAGCTTTTGGCTGTTGGCGCTTAGCTTTTGGCGTTGGTTCCGATCTGCTCAAAATTAAAGGTCTACAGCGGTGGTTGATTCATAAGCTGCCGGCTATTCGCTGTTAGCCTTTAGCGATGCTGTTTTTAAGCTAAAAGCTGATAGCTGGCAACCGTTTCTCAGTGTGCCCACTCTATGGAGCTCAGGTCTATACCGTCCTTAAACATCTCCCAGAGGGGGCTTATTTCGCGTAGCCGGTTCACTGTATCGTTGACGGCTTGTATTGTATAGTCTATCTGTTCATCGGTGGTGAAGCGTCCCAATCCAAAACGAAGCGAAGAATGTGCCAGATCGTCGCCCACGCCCATTGCCTTGAGCACATAGCTGGGCTCCATGGAGGCGCTGGTGCAGGCGGAGCCGGACGAAACGGCGATCGTTTTGTTAAAGCCCATGAGCAGGCTTTCGCCTTCCACGTACTTAAAGGAAACATTGGTCACGTGTGGCAAACGCTGTCCAGGCGCGCCATTCAGATATACCTGTTCCATCTGCAGCAGGGCTTTTTCCAGCTTATCGCGCAGGATGGTAAGGCGTTTAGCTTCTTCGTCCATTTCGAGGCGGCATATTTCGCAAGCCTTACCCAGGCCTACAATACCGGGCACATTCAGGGTGCCGGAGCGGACGCCCCTTTCATGGCCGCCACCGTCCATCTGGGCGGCGATCTTTACGCGGGGCGATTTACGCCGGATATAGAGGGCGCCTACGCCTTTGGGACCATACATCTTATGACCGCTGAAGGCCATAATATCCACGCAATCCTTATTCACATCCACGGGGATCTTACCTACTGCCTGGGAGGCGTCTGTCATTAACAGCACGCCATGACGGCGGGTAATGGCGCTGATCTCCCGGATGGGGTAGATCACACCGGTCTCGTTGTTGGCATACATGATGGACACCAGGATGGTCTTAGGCGTAATAGCGGCTTCCAGTTCTTTGAGGTCTATTAATCCCTCATGGTTCACCTGTAGAAAAGTAACTGCAGCGCCCAGCTTTTCCAGGTGCTTGCAGGTATCCAGTACGGCTTTATGCTCTGTAGCCACCGTAATGATGTGATTACCCTTGGACGCATAGGACTCAAACACGCCCTTGAGGGCGAGGTTATCGGCCTCTGTAGCGCCGGAGGTAAAAACGATCTCTTTGGTTTCCGCCCCTACGAGTTTGGCCACTTGTTCCCGGGCATAGTCTACCGCCTCTTCTGCAGCCCATCCAAAGGGGTGGTTGCGGCTGGCCGCGTTGCCAAAAGTTTCTGTGAAATATGGCAACATCGCCTCTACCACTCTTGGATCGCAGGGAGTAGTTGCGTTGTTATCCAGGTATACAGGCAGTTTCAACATAAGGATATATTTATAATAGAGAGGGAATTGTTACAAATTTAACACTGAATCTTTAAATCTGCGCTCCATTCATCATCTATAAATCTGATAGGCAAATAGAATACCTCTATGGGATTGCAAGGATTTTTCTGGAACTTGCCGTTCATAATAATGCATACATGTTAAAAGTTGAACACATAGGGATTGCGGTGGCATCTTTGGCAGAATCAGTGCCTTTATTTGAAAAACTGTTAAATACGCCTTGTTATAAAAGGGAAAAGGTGGAGAGTGAGCAGGTAGAAACGGCATTTTTCCTGCAGGGGGATACTAAGTTAGAGCTGCTGGAAGCCACCGGGCCGGATAGTGCGATCGCTAAATTCGTTGCAAAAAAGGGGGTGGGCCTGCATCATATTGCCTTTGAAGTGGCTGATATTGAGGCAGAAATGCAACGGCTGGCCGGGGAAGGGTTTACGCTATTACAGGACAGGCCTAAGGTGGGCGCGGATAATAAGCTGATTTGCTTTCTACACCCGAAAGACACGAACGGGGTGCTCGTAGAGCTTTGCCAGGAGCGGAAATGAGGAGCTGGGGAGGTCTGAAATGCCCGGTTTACGAGGAAATATATGGGTTGCATATGTGTGTGATATGGGAGGCATATGGATGAGATATGGGAGATATGTGCACCTGGTTGGCGCGAAGCATTATAATAAGTACGAAACCCTATACTGCGGAATTTGTTCCACAACAACAGAAAAACACACCCCGGCGGGGTGTAGGCTGTAAATGTAGTTTGTACACTTCACCCCAAAATGGTCATCAGATAAACATCGGAATATTACCGGGGTAAACACCGGGAAATCAGCGCGTCATCTCCGGACGGTCCGCGAGGAGGCAGACTGGACATCTGCATTTATTACAGCCTGATTACCAGTTTTTTGTCCTTGATGAAAATTTTTCCATTTTAGTAAATCCAAACATAACGCAGCCTCGTAAATAAACTATAGAAGCACGAAAAGCGGGCGGAATTGGAATCAATACAGGCAAAATGGTATGCATTGTGTAATACATTGTCTAGTAGTGACAAGAGAGAACGACATTTTGTTTATATATAATTATTGAATTTCGAGAGTGTTTACAGATAGAAAAAAGCGTAATTAAGCGTGTTTTTTTAAAAACGAACTCTAAAGTTGGCATAGGTTATGAACACCTGCGGGTTTTTTAGCTTGCAGGTCTCTTTTTTTAAAGGCTGACTTTTATATATAGAGGATGGGGCGGTTGAGGTTTGAAGGAGCGACTGACCCCGGATTTTTTGGGAGGATGAGTAGAGGATGCGACCCTATGGTTTCCAAATGTTATTTACTGACTGGTTTATTGATTTGAGCGCGCACGTTAAGTGTGGGTGTTTTTGCTGTTGATTTGACTTATCCTCTTCTGTTGCGCTGGCTTGTACCTGCTAATTTGCGAAACGTTTTCCTTTGCTGGTAGTTTGCTGACGTTTCCCAGAAAGGGAATTGATACTTTCCTGACCTGTGCGGTGTTATTATCATAGCCACTTAACTGCTCTGCGGGGAATAAAGAATGCTTTAATAAGATTGGGATTTCTAATACAGATCTGAACATGGGTTTTGTCCAGGAAGCCTGCATTTCATAGACCTCTTCTCCTTCAAAGAATACGGCCCTTACAGATTCGAAAGGCGCCTCATTGTTTTTCTCCAATAACGAGTGAATGTTATTTATCACTGCGCAATCAAGTCTTCTAATGATTTTGTCCTTTGAATCAGGATTTTCTTTAGGGTTGCTGTTATGAGGAAGCGCTTTTTGCACTTGTTTTGCAGATTTACTTAAGGTGTCGTAAGACAGTTTTACCAGATCAATACCTTCTTTATCCGTAAGGTCCAGACAATGACCAAGATTAAAAATTACGCCAAGTACTGCAGGTGTTTTTATGGCCGATTTTGTAGGTGGATCTGTTGCATACTGTAATGCGCGTTCGTAATTATTTTGCCAAAAATACATGCCGCCACCCAGCCAATCCCATTTATTTTTACTCGGTCGAAGTGAAGAGTGGCCAAATACAATGTTATCTCTTACTTCCTGGTCACAGCCATGAAATCCTATAATTAACCCTGGATCTGATGAATAGATAAATGGTGGGGCCATTAAATGGTTGGTTGGTTTGTGGGATTTCGAATAAAAAGATATGGGAGGCTAACTAAACACTAAACGTTACTTCGCAATGCTTTTTTAAGCGTTTACTTTTTTAGCAGCGGTTCTTTTTTTAGCTGGAACATTCACTAAAATATCCCTGATGCCTAAATCGGTTATCAGTTGAGATGCGGCCGCTGATGAATTGGTCACCTGCCGCCTTTGCTCTAATAACAACGCCTTAATTCTATTGTAACTGGAAATTGTCATACGCAAATTTACGAATTTTTAGAACAGCGAACTCAGATCATGCTGTAGAATCTTATCGATATCAATTGCTTGCGTTATAGTTGCGGCATTACCGTACCGGAAAGAAGATGGAAAGGGAATAGTTATTACGGCAGCAAGCACGATTGTAGTTGAATGGACCTATAAAAGATAATGCTAAGATTATCCGCCTTGGCCGCCACCATTTAACGCTATTACAATGATAGTCATTTTAGCTTGTTTTGGTTAATGCGAACCTAAGCTATCTTTTGACGCTGGGAAGTTAAGAGGGGAAATATTTTAGTTGTTGGAGAGCGGTCGTTGTTATATCCAGGATGCTGCTACGGATTGCCCCTGCCGGCTTTAAGAACGGGCAGGGGCGTCAATTTTTCTACACCGCAATCACCTTCTCCATCCCAATACTCCTCGATCCTTTTACCAGCAAATAAGTATCTGTAAACTGTTGTTGCTGCAGCCACTGTGCCGCTTCGGCGGCATTTTCCAGGTAGATATAAGGGTGCTGGATCTTACTGAAATCCCCGCCTACCAGTACCACGGCGTGCCAATGGGTACGCTGCAGCAGGTCTGCCAGGGCCTGATGTTCCTTTACGCTGTCCGGTCCCAGTTCCATCATTGCGCCCAGTAACAGTACTTTTTTGGCGGCATTGATACCGCTGAAGTTCTCTATAGCGGCGCGCATGCTGGAAGGGTTGGCATTATAGGCATCCATGATAATGGTATTGGAGCCTTGTTGTATTACCTGGGAGCGGTTGTTGGAAGGCACGTAGCCTTCTATAGCCGCTTTTATCTTGTCTGCCGGTACGTCAAAATAAATACCTGCCGTTACGGCGGCCATTACGTTCGGGAAATTATAGGCGCCGGTCAGGCGGGTTTGCAGGGTACCGATGGTATCCGCATCCTCGCCGGTGAGCTGTACGCCCAGCAGGGCAGTTTCTGCCAGGGGGGTGCCGGTGATGTCTGCGTCTTGTTCGCCGTAGGTGATCACTTCCGGTATGCCTTTGCTCATTTCCAGCAGGTAGGGGTAATTATTGCAGAGGAACACGGTGCCGTCGTGATCGCGTAAGAAATCATATAATTCGCCTTTGGCCTTGCGCACGCCTTCTTCACTGCCAAATCCTTCCAGGTGGGCCTTGCCTATATTCGTGATAATGCCGTGCGTAGGCCTTGCGATACGGCAATAGCTTTCGATCTCATGTTGATGGTTAGCCCCCATTTCGATAACGGCGATCTCTGTGCCCGGCAGTATGCTAAGCAGCGTAAGGGGCACGCCGATATGGTTATTGAGGTTGCCCACGGTGGCTATAGTTTTCCAGTGGCTGGCCAGTACGGCGCTTATCAGCTCTTTCGTGGTTGTTTTGCCGTTAGTACCGGTGATGGCCAGTATGGGAATATTAAGCTGCATGCGGTGCCAGTGGGCCAGCTGCTGTAAGGTATGCAGGGCATCGGGCACCAGCATCATACGATCGGGTTGCGTATGGTAGGCTTCCTCATCCACCACGGCAAATGCGGCTCCTAATTCCAGCGCTTTTTCCGCATAGGTGTTACCGTTAAAGTTCGGTCCTTTAAGGGCGAAAAAAATATCATTGGGTTTAAGTTTGCGCGTATCCGTTTGAACAGCAGGATGTTGCCGGTAAATCCTATATAGCTCATCAATTGTCATGACCTTACAGATATATTTAAGTATAATTTAATGCATATTTTGTGTTCCGCCGTTATTGCAGGCAACTGTTTTTAAACTGCTATCGTATTAATTGTGTATGAAGGACAGGCTATCCTTGATACCAGTCGCCTTGCGTGAAATTACTATTGTTAAACAATTTAAATGCAAATAAATAATTCCTTCATTAAATCCTTCTTTTAAAGCATGAGAACATATCTCTTATTGTTTAGCCTACTGGCCGTAGCCGTTTTTGGATGTACCAACAAAGAAGCCGCAGCGCCGGAGACCGGTCCCGTTTCAGGTGATTGCAGCACCAAACAGATCAGCTCTGCCTATGTATACGGGCTTGTGCAACGTACCTGCACAGGATGCCATAGTGGCTCCACTGCGCCCCTGGGCGCAGATTTTAACACGCTTGCCAAGTTCAGGAGTTTTATCAGCAATAACGAAGCCGTATTCCGGCTGCGCGTAACGGGCCCGCAGGCTGATATGCCGCAGGGCTCAGGCCCGCTGCCCCAGGCGGTACGCGACTCCATCAGCTGCTGGATATCTAACGGGATGCCGGAATAGTTGATGTTTTGGGCGATAGCCGGCAATTTGTGGCGCTTAAAGATAAAGACGGGGGATGACTACCCGCATGCTGCCGGCTATCAGCTGCTCATAGATTTTCAATCAAAAAACTATAAAAGGTGAAGAAGCAAATCATTTTATTTACCGTTCTTCTATTAGGCGTGCTACATGCTTTTGGGCAGGATGTTTATTCCTGCCGCAACGCTAATCTCTCTTTCTTTTCATCCGCACCACTGGAGGATATAGAAGCCAAAACGGATAAAGGAGTTGCTGCCATCAATGCTAAAACGGGGGCTATCTACTTTAAAGTACCGGTAAATACCTTTCAGTTCAAGAAAAAATTGATGCAGGAGCACTTTAACGAGAACTACCTGGAAACGGAAAAGTATCCCTGGGCTGAATTCAAGGGTAAATTATCCGGTCCGATAGATTGTACCAAAAACGGCACCTATGACGTAACGGTAGATGGCAACATGACGATCCATGGCGTACAAAAGGCGTACACGGAAAAAGGCACTGTTACGGTAAACAACGGGCAACTGACAGCTACCTGTAAATTTAACGTGAAGCTGGAAGACCATAAGATCAAGATACCTACCCTGGTGATCAAGAACATTGCAGAGGTAGTGGAAGTAACTGTAAACGCCACCTACATTGCGGCTGCAACTGCCGCCAAATAAACAACCAAGGTTTAAACTAAAACAGCGATACAAACCAAGAGCTATGAAGACAATGCGTCTATTATGTGTACTATTGATGTGCTGTAGCCTGAGCATGACCAGCCGGGCACAGGATGACCTGAGTAACATGTTTAAAGACTCTACTACAGGGCATCAGCCGGTAACCGGCACTTTTAAATCCACCCGCATCATTATGGGGCATTCCAATGAAACGCTGAAAAAGCATGAGCTGGATTTTAGGGTAGCTCACCGTTTTGGCGATGCCGGCGGGGAATTTGGAGGCGGTAAAACAGCCTTTGGCCTGGACAACTCCAGCGATATACGTATTGCATTTGAGTATGGTATTTCGGACAACCTGATGGTGGGCATCAGCCGCGCCAAGGGCTCCGGCGACCTGACCCAAATCTTTGAAGGGCTGGCTAAATACCGGATCCTGAAACAGACAACAGACGATCATATGCCGTTCTCCTTATCCGTATTTGGTAACGTAACGGTGAGCTCCATGACCTCCAGCGATGATCTGACGGCTGCCAGCCATTTTGACGAGTTTACGGACCGTATGACCTACGTAGGTCAGGCGATCATAGCCCGTAAGTTTGGCAACTGGTTGTCACTGACCCTGTCTCCCACCTATGTGCACCGCAACCGTGTGGGGTACATGGACATGAACAATATGTTTGCCCTGGGTGGCAGCGGCCGTATCAAATTATCTAAAAGACTGGCATTCATAGCGGAATATTACGTTCCTTTCCGTGACCAGACCAGTAAGGATTATTACAAATCCCTGGGTGTGAAGTTCTTCAATCCCCTGGGAGCAGGTTTAGAAATAGAGACTGGCGGTCACGTGTTTAGCGTTAACTTTACCAACTCCACGGCTATACTGGAAAACCAGTTCATACCTGAGACGAGGTCATCCTGGTTACAGGGGCAGTTCCGTTGGGGTTTCAACATTTCACGGAGATTTTCGCTATTCGGTAAAAAAGATTGGAAAAAATAAAGTGCCGTATTAAAGAACATTCCTGGCTGGCCCGGCGGGCTGCCCGAAAAATGGACAGCCCCCGGATGGCCATTGTGCTAGGCCGCACCATACATCTGTACGGCATAGGCCGGCAACAGTTCCTGGCCAATGTGGCCTGGGTGAGGCATGAAGTTTGCCATGTTAAGCAGTACCGGCAATATGGGATACTGTGGTTCCTGTGGCTGTACCTGGCTGAGTACCGGCGCCATGGATATATGCAGAACCGTTTTGAAGTGGCCGCAAGGGCCGCAGAAAAGGAGCCGGGCATCGTGGAAGGGGTGGAAATAGTATAGCGTAAGCAAGCGCCGGGGCCTTCTAAATTGGACAAAAACAGGAGGCCATACCGGGAAGACCGCGCACCCGCGGACGGCTTGCTAAATCGTTAAAGAGTGGTTAAAGTGTGTTCAAATAACACATAAATTTTATCCGGGCTGGATTTATTTTCCTTATTTTTACGTTAAAGGAGAAGGTTTGTATGGTAAAAAAGGTTACAGAAGGGATCACCATCAGCGTGGAGACATTCTACCAGCCTGATTATTCCAACCCGGTTGGAAGTGAGTACATGTTTGCTTACCGGATCACCATTGAGAACAACAATACCTTCCCCATTAAACTCCTCCGCCGTCACTGGTACATCATCGACTCCAACGGTACCCACCGTGAAGTAGAAGGCGAGGGCGTAGTAGGCGTACAGCCGCTACTGGCCCCGGGAGAAAGTTACCAGTATGTATCCGGTTCCAACCTCCGCACAGAAATAGGTAAAATGTATGGGACTTACCAGATGGAAAACCAGCTGAACAAAAAGCTGTTTGAGGTGAAAATACCTGAGTTCCAGATGGTAGTACCGTTTAAGCTGAATTGATCAGCTGTTAGCCATTAGCTTTTAGCAATTAGCTTGTAGCCCGTTTGTTGAACTCCCCGCCTGTTTTCTTTAGCAAAAAATTTATAGACTGTTACCTACCTGGGCCGGTATTTGGCTTCATTGAAAATTCCCATCAGGTCTTTGTTTTCCATGAGTTGCTGGAGGGTTACTTCCGGATGTTTTTCCAGGTATTTACGAACGATCTGCCGGCCTATGAAGTAACCGATACGGCCCGGGGAGCCTTCCGGCATGCCCTGGGTAGAGGGGCCGTCGCCCATGAAATGCATGGCTTCCTGCCAGTCTGCTTTAAACAGCAGCTCATTCTGTACAAAGTATTGCCAGATCATTTGTTCATTATCAAAACACCACTCCAGCTGGGCTTTCGTATACCCCATGCGGATAGTGTCCGGCGTTTCGGGCAGCACCTGGTCCAGCAGGTATTGATGCTTACCGGCGGTAACCAGCTGCTCTACCAGTTTGGCGGCGTTATCTGACAGCGGGTACATTTGCTGGGCAATGGCCTGTATACAGTTGGTGGTTATGTATTCTTTAGAGAAGCGGCGTACCATATAGGCCGGGTAATCCGGCAGGTTGGCATAAATGGGCCAGTCGCTGCCCATATACATGTCCAGCCCTATACCCAGCAGGCTGTCTGCGGTAACGGCGCCATAGTTGCCAATGGCAGAGATGAAACTTACCGTGTGGGGCACTTTAAAGGCCGGGAAATAGTATTTCATATAACGGAAGGACTGGGCCAGATCCTGCTCCAGCCAGTGCAGGTCCGGGAACTTTTGTTGTACAGACGCCTGCAGGTTGCGGAAATCCTTATTACCCAGGAGCAGGCGCATTTGCTGCGGTATCTGGCGGGTGCTGTCCTCATATTTGCCAAATTCCATGATATGCTCCACATAGGCTGGCAGGAAAACCGGGTAGCGCGCATGTAGCTGTTCCAGTCCTGGCGCTATGTTGTTGGTATCTATCCGGATCAGGTCCTCGTCAAACCGGGTGATGCTAACGTTAACCGGTATATGACTTACATCCGGCGCTTTTTTGCCGGATTTACAGGCGCTGAATACTGTGAGCAACAGCAAAGCCGTTACACATAAGGACGAAATATTATTGATGTACCTTTGCATGGTTTTTATACCGGTTTATGTTCCCGGAGCTATAAACGCTCCATCTGCGGGCATAAATATATTAAAGAAAAGAAAAAATTATATGAAGCACACGGTATGGCTGTTGATTTTACTGGGAATTGGCACCGCAAGTCAGGCGCAGCGCCGCTTTTCCATGGATAGGGTTCGCCTGGGTTTTAAACTGGACCCCATTATATCCGTTCTAAAGCCCCAGGACGCCGGGGCCAACCGCACCAGCAGCCGTTTAGGGCTAAGTTATGGGCTGATGGCGGATTTCCTGCTGAATGAGGAAGGCAACTATGCATTTGCCACCGGTCTGCAGATCAGTATGGGCGGCAGTACCCTTAAATACGACGCCGGCAAGGGCGTGGAACGTTTCCGTCAGGATCCTACCGAATACACGATGAAGCTGCAGCATATTGAGATACCGGCCACCATCAAACTAAAGACCACCGCTTATAATGGCATAGCCGCCTGGGGCCAGTTTGGCACCTATCTTGGATTCCCCATCCGGGGGCGGGCAGACGTGATCAGCCGGAGCGAGCGCTATGATAAAGAAAATGTACTGGGCGACCTGAACCCCATAAATGCAGGTCTGTTACTGGGCGCCGGCGTGGAATATCCCCTGGGCGAAAGATTGACAGCCGTTGTAGGGCTTATCTACCAGAACGGGTTTGTGGATGTTACCCGTAATGCTAAATGGGATGATGGTAAAGTGAATATGAATAGCTTTGCATTACGGCTGGGAATGTATTTTTAACTGTAAATTATTCATTGGATATATGAAGATCGTACTAGCGCAGCAGAATTACCACATTGGCAATTTTGAGAAGAATACGGAGAAGATCATTAGTGGCATTCAGGATGCTATTGCACAGCAGGCGGACCTGGTGGTATTTTCGGAGCTGTGCGTATGCGGTTACCCACCGCGCGATTTCCTGGAGTTTGAAGACTTTATCAATAAATGTTACGCCGCTATCGATACTATCAAAACCTATACGGATAAGATAGCGGTAATAGTGGGCGCGCCCTGCCGCAATCCGCAGCGGGACGGTAAAGACCTGTTCAACGCCGCGTGGTTCCTGCATGAGGGCGAGGTAAAACATATCGTGCATAAAACCCTGCTGCCTACCTACGATGTATTTGACGAGTACCGGTATTTTGAGCCGGCCTATGAGTGGAATGTGATCCCTTTTATGGGTAAGAAGCTGGCCCTGACGATCTGTGAAGATATCTGGAACCTGGGGGATAATCCGCTGTACCGGATCTGCCCCATGGATCAGCTGATCCTGCAACAGCCGGATGTAATGATCAATATCTCTGCCAGTCCGTTTGATTATGATCATGACCAGGACCGCAAAGAGATCATACGCGCGAATGTGATGAAGTATAAGCTACCCATGTTGTACAGCTGTACGGTGGGTTCTCAGACGGAGATCGTGTTTGACGGTGGAACGCTGGTATTTGACGCCCATGGCAATATTGTAAAGGAACTGCCTTATTTTGAAGAAGCTTCTTATACGCTGGACCTGGATGAGCTGCTGCAGTCCACACAGCCAGCGCCGGTGATCAAACATACGCCTGTCCGCGAACTGCAATTTGACTATAACATAGACCGCATTTATGGCGCGCTGAAACTGGGCATCAGTGATTATTTTGGCAAGATGGGATTTACAAAGGCCATCCTGGGATCGTCTGGCGGGATAGACAGTGCGGTAACCCTGGCTATTGCCTGCGATGCGCTGGGTAAAGAGAATGTGCGGGCTATCATGATGCCATCGCCCTACTCTACAGAGCACTCCGTAGATGATGCCGTGGCGCTGTCCAGGAACCTGGGCAACCCGTATGATGTGATCCGCATCAACAATATTTACGAGATGTTCCTGGATACGCTGGATCCTTATTTTAACGGGCTGCCGTTTAACGTAGCGGAAGAGAATACACAGTCACGTATACGCGGTAACCTGCTGATGGCGCTGTCCAATAAGTTTGGATATATACTGCTGAATACTTCCAACAAAAGTGAGTTGAGTACCGGTTACGGCACACTGTACGGTGATATGGCCGGTGGCCTGTCTGTGCTGGGGGATGTATATAAAATGCAGGTATATGCGTTGGCGGAATATATTAACCGCGAGCGGGAGATCATACCGGCCAATATTATTCACAAAGCGCCTTCTGCGGAGCTGCGTCCCAACCAGAAAGACAGCGACAGCCTGCCGGATTATGCCGTGCTGGACAAACTGCTGTACCAGTATATTGAACAACGGCAGGGCCCGCGAGAGATCATTGCCCAGGGCTTTGATGAAGCGCTGGTAGCGCGCACGCTGAAACTGGTGAATATGAATGAATATAAGCGGAACCAGTTCTGCCCCATTATAAGGGTATCGTCGAAAGCATTTGGCGTGGGCAGGAGAATGCCGATCGTAGGGAAGTATCTGAGCTAAGTGTTTAACTGTTGGCTGCTGGCCTGGATGTCCACGGCTAAATGCTAATAGCTAAAAGCTACCATCTCTTTTAACTATATTTGCGAAAATTTGAATAATGTTACAGGTTCCGTTCATTCGTCAAAATAAGGAATTAGTATTGGAGCGGCTGGCCCTCAAACAGTTTAAAGAACTGGGTTTGGTAGATGAGGTGCTGGCGCTGGATGATAAGCGTAAACAGTTAACCCTGGCCTATGATGATTCGCAGGCTAAGATCAGGACCCTGTCTGAAGAGATTGGCAAGCTGATGAAAGGCGGCCAGAAAGAAGAGGCGGAACAACGTAAGGCGGCTGTAGCAGATCTGAAGCTACAACAGGGCCCTATCAACGAACAACTGAACGAAACGGAGAAACTGCTGCATGATACGCTGACCAAACTCCCTAACCTTCCCGCTGCGGCTGTACCGGCCGGTAAAACACCGGAAGAGAACGTAGAGGTACGCGCCGGCGGCAATAAACCCAACCTGGCGGCAGATGCGGTACCGCATTGGGACCTGGCAAAGAAATACGATCTCATCGATTTTGAGCTGGGTAATAAGATCACGGGCAGCGGCTTTCCTGTATACAAGAACAAGGGCGCTAAGCTGCAACGCGCGCTGATCCATTATTTCCTGGACTATAATACCAATAACGGTTATACAGAATACCAGCCGCCGCACCTGGTGAATGCTGACAGCGCCTATGGCACCGGTCAGCTGCCGGACAAGGAAGGGCAGATGTATTTTGTAGGTGAGGATAAACTGTACCTGATCCCTACGGCAGAAGTACCGGTAACCAATATTTACCGGGATGAGATCCTGAAGGATACAGATCTGCCCATCAAGATGACCGCCTATACACCCTGCTTCCGCCGGGAGGCCGGTTCTTACGGCAAGGATGTGCGCGGCCTGAACCGTGTGCATCAGTTTGACAAGGTGGAAGTGGTGCAGCTGGTACATCCTGATCAATCCTATACCGTGCTGGAAGAAATGGTGGCGCATGTTGAGGGGCTGATACAGTCCTTACAGCTTCCCTACCGCATTCTGCGCCTGTGCGGGGGAGATATGGGCTTTACATCCGCGCTCACCTATGATTTTGAGGTGTATAGCGCCGCCCAGCAGAAATGGCTGGAGGTGAGCTCTGTATCCAATTTTGAGGCCTACCAGGCTAACCGCATGAAGATCCGGTTTAAGGACAGCGGCGGCAAACCGCAGCTGGTGCATACATTGAATGGCAGCTCTCTGGCATTGCCGCGTATACTGGCCTGTTTACTGGAAAATAACCAGGCGGCGGATGGGATCCATATTCCGCCGGTATTGCAGGCGTATTTTGGCGCGGGCAAGATCAGTTAAGCGGCTGGCAGGGCCTATGTGGTGAAACTGAGAATTTGAGCCGATTCGCATTGAGCGCGAGATATAAATTTTTAGGGAAGGCTGCATCCGTAACAGGATGTGTAAGCCTTCCCTTATTTTTTAGGGGAGATGGTACTGTTTAGGGAATGGGACAACCGGCATCGAAAGATCGGCTCCTTCATTTTGTTAAAAGGCTCAGATAGCGGGGCCTGCTCATATTGTGATTGTTTTTGGTATTTTACAGCATGCATCAATTTTTGCCCAATGGGCAGGCGTTGCTGATACGGCCTGCCAAACCAGAAGATGCACCGGCGCTGCTGGCTTGTTTCCGTGAAATTACCCGTGAAACAGCATTCCTGTTGTTTACCCATGCGGAAGCGGAGGCGCTGGACCTGCGCACCGAACAGGAATTTATCCGCTCCTTTGGGGATAATAGCCGGCATTTGTTGTTGCTGGCAGAGGTGGATGGCGATATTGCCGGCACCATCACCGTACGGCAGCGCAATTTTCAGCGGCAGCTGCATATGGGAGAACTGGGTATAGCCCTGCTGCATGCTTACTGGAACCTGGGCATAGGCCGGCGGCTAATGACGGCGGCCATGAGATGGGCGGAGCAGCATCCGGAGCTGGAACAATTGTATTTTAGCGTACTGGCACATAATGAAAAGGCGATCCAGTTATACCGCAACTTCGGATTTTTAGAGTATGGACGCCAGCCCAAAGGAATAAAGCTGGCAGATGGCACTTATGGAGACCTGGTATGGATGCAAAAAATAGTAGAGCGGCGGTAGCAAGTGGCTGTTGTCAATTGGCGTGGATGATGATAAAGACTGATCGACCGTCAGCGACCAGCTTATTTGGCTGGTAGAAATGAACAATGAAAAATCACAGGCGAACCCTATATACCCAAACGGATGCAGACCTATAACGGGAAATATTATAACAGTCTTACTGATACTACTGTAGACGCGGCCATCACCCTAACGGCCAAACAGATCACCATTGAAATAAAGGATGAGCAAGGCGTTATGCGTCAGGTATTCTGGTTCTGGGACCAGGTAAAACGGCCGGCGGCCAATATGCTGGCATACCCCGGTTACCCGGAGCAATCCATTACTGTTCACGCACTCACTTTTGCAGATACCGTTGCCTATCACCTGGCGCATAAAAAGGGCCCGCAGGCATATGCCCATAAAGGGCGTACCGTTGTACTGTCAGTAGTTACGATCATTTTGGGCATTGTGGCGCTGGTGTATTTCTGGTTCATTCCTTTTCTGGCTGCGCGGATTGCCAATAACATCCCCATCAGCTATGAGGAAAAACTGGGGCAAAGCAGTTATGATGCCTTGATACAGCAATACAAAATACTGCCGGAGGCCACGCAGCAGGCGAACGCCTTTTTTCAGCAGCTGCATATCACCTCGCGGTACCCGGTGCAGATCACCGTGGTGCACGAGCAGCAATCCAATGCTTTTGCGCTGCCTGGCGGACATATTATCGTATATGACCAGCTGCTGCATGAAATGCAGCATTATGAGGAGCTGGCCGCCCTGCTATCACATGAATATGCGCATGTGCAGCTGAAGCATACCACCAAGACCATTTTCCGCAGTATGGGCACGTATATGTTCATTTCGCTGATATTTGGGGACCTGGGCGGCGCAGGGGCCGTAGTAGTAGAAAATGCCAACAGCCTTAAAAACCTGCAGTATTCCCGCCGGCTGGAGCGGGAGGCGGACCTGTACGGCCTGGAGCTATTACAGCAACGGCATATCAATCCCCAGGGGTTTGAATGGCTGTTCAATACCCTTAAAAAACAAAGCAGCCTGCAGCCTGCGGAATGGCTAAGCAGCCATCCGGACCTGAACAAACGCATCCGTTACATTGGGCGGCATAGACGTGCGGGAAACACTACCACCGATAGCAGTTTGTTGCGTATCTTTATCAATATAAACAAGTGAGATGCAACGATATGACCGCCAGTTAAGATTGGAAGGCTTTGGCGCAGAGAAGCAGCGGCTGTTACAGGAAGCCAGCGTATTGGTAGTAGGCGCCGGTGGTTTGGGCGTACCCGTGCTGCAATATCTAACGGCCATGGGCGTAGGTAGGATAGGGATAGTAGAACAGGACAATGTTTCCATTACTAACCTGCAAAGGCAGGTGATCTATACCATGCAGGACGAAGGCCAGCCCAAACTGGATGCCGCCGTAAAACGCCTGCAACAGCTAAACCCGGAAGTGCAATTTGATCTCCATCCTCAATTCCTGACGCCGGATAATGCGCTGCCCATCATCGCCAACTATGATGTGGTGGTGGATGCTACAGATAATTTTGGCACCCGTTACCTGATCAATGACGCCTGTGTGATACTGGACAAGCCCTTTATCTACGGGGCTATCTATAAGTATGAAGGACAGGTAAGCGTATTCAACTATAAAGGCAGCGCTACTTACCGTTGCCTGTTCCCGGAACCGCCACAGGCGGGCGAGGTGCTGAACTGCAGCGAAATAGGCGTACTGGGCGTGCTGCCTGGCATTATAGGCTGTTACCAGGCTAATGAGGCGGTGAAAGTCATCTGCGGGATCGGAGAACCGCTGGCCAACCAGCTGCTCACCATTGATACCTTATACAACACCCATCATAATTTTGCGGTAAAACCGGTGGCAGGTAACCACCAGATCACGGCATTGCTGGCAGATTATGAGCAGGGGGTATGTGATACCAGCGAAGTAAAAAGCCTGAGCGTACAACAGTTGCAGCAGTGGCTGGATACCGCTACGCCCATGCAGCTGCTGGATGTACGGGAAATGCATGAATGGGAGATCTGTAACATTCCGCAGGCCCAGCACATTCCTATGGGGTCCGTGCCGCGTTTAATGCCGCAGCTGCAGGCAGATGTACCGGTAGTCGTGATATGCCATCATGGAATGCGCAGTATGGCCGTTGCCCGTCAGCTGGTGAATGCGGGTTTCCGTTATGTGTATAATGTAGAGGGTGGCATACATGCGTGGGCGCAGGAGATCGATGAAGAAATGATGACTTACTAGCATATTAAGTTTTTATGTCCATAGAGCTCTGTTTACTATTTTTTCTGATCGCTTTAATGTATTCCTCTGCCGGTTTTGGCGGCGGCTCCAGCTACCTGGCGCTGATGGCGTTGTGGGGAGTGGATTTTCAGCTGATGAAGTCCACGGCGTTGATCTGTAATGTGGTAGTGGTAGCCGGTGGCGTATATCATTTTTACCGCAGCGGCAATCTGCCCATGAAAAAAGCCTGGCAGCTAAGTTTAGCCAGTATACCGCTGGCGTTTGCAGGCAGCTATCTACCCCTGAAACAACAAACTTTCTTCTTATTGCTTGGCATTGCCCTTACTACAGCCGCCGTTTTTATGTGCTACCGCCTGTTTTGGGAAAAGGAATATGTACCGGATCCTAACCGCACACAGTCCGTTTACGGCTATGGCATTATTGGCGGCTTGATAGGCCTGCTTTCCGGTATGACAGGTATTGGCGGTGGTATTTACCTGGCGCCCATCTTACGCCTTGGGCGGTATGATACCGCAAAGAATATTGCAGGGCTCAGCAGCTTCTTTATATTGGTGAATTCTATCTCCGGCCTGGCAGGACAGGCCACTAAAGGACAGCTGATACTGGATTACCGGTTTGCATTACCGCTGATATTGTCCGTAATTATTGGCGGACAGATAGGCTCGCGTTTTAGCTCCGCTATCTTAAAGCCCCGTTGGGTAGAAGGTATTACGGCTGTGCTGATATTGTATGCCGGCGTGCGGATGCTGATAAAGTAATTATCCCCCGATCTCAGACATACTTACCATTTTTTCGTTGGCAGCTTCTGCTTCAAAACCATTGGCAAAACGATGGTGGATAGCGCGCTGCAATTCATGCAGCAGGTACTCATCCGTGGCGCCCTGCCGTAGCAGGTCCCGTACGTTGATGGCGTCCTTGCCATAGAGGCAGGTCTTAAATCCGCCGGTAGGCGTAATGCGGATGCGGTTGCAGCTGCCGCAGAAAGTGCGGCTATAAGCAGGTATAACGCCTATATGGCCCTGGTGGCCGGGTATATGATAGTTGAGGGCCGTGGCATTGGGTGCGTCGGGTATCTTTTCCAACTCGTAGGCAGTACGCAGGTTGTTGAGGATGTGCTCAAAATTCCAGAGTTGGCCTGAAAAAGATTTGCCATGGCCATTAAAAGGCATTTCTTCTATAAAGCGTACAGAAACGGGCTGCTCTTTTGTAAGCGCGGCAAAGGCCAGCAATTCATCAGTGTTTACGCCGTCCATCACCACGGTATTGATCTTCACGTTCATGTTATGGGCCAGCAGTGCATGCAGGGTATCCATCACTTTATCGAACTCATCGCGGAAGGTGATACGGCGGAATTTGTCCCGTTGCAAGGTATCCAGGCTCAGGTTAATGTTGCGGATGCCTAATGCCTGCAGATCGGGGATAAAGGCTTTGGTGAGCACCCCGTTAGTGGTGATGGAGATCTGGTCTATACCAGGCAGCTGCGATAATGCTGATAACAGGAACATCAAGTCTTTGCGCAGGAAAGGCTCGCCGCCGGTGATACGTACTTTATTTACGCCTTCTGCCGCCAGTAGCTGCATGATGCGCAGTATCTCTTCATAGGTTAGCAGCTCCTTGCGTTGCAGGAACTGCATATGCTCCGGCATACAGTAGCTGCAACGCAGGTTGCAACGGTCTGTTACGGCCAGCCGCACGTAATTGATAACACGGTTATGGGAATCTGTCAGCACGTTAATCAGCAATTATCTTTAGCCAGGGGATTATCAAAGGCCTGGCTTTGATCTTCATCACTGGTAATGCATTTGAAATCTTTCTCTATTAGGAGCTTTAATATGGAGCCATCCGGATTGGTCAGTTCCTGCTCAATAGCCACCTGCTCCGTTTGGATCCACTGTGTAACCTGTTGGCGGGGTAATGACAGGTGCACGGCAGCTCCTTCCAGCTTGATACCTGCTTTGTCGGTATCCCTGGCTTTGAGGCAGAAATGCAGGGCGCCCGCGCCAATGCGGGTATCCTCTTCTACCTTGCCTTGTTGTTCCAGGGTGGCGATGTCCCGTTTATCCAGCCGGTACCGGATACTGTTTCCTCTGATCCTTATCTTCATGGCAGTGTATTTCGTATTAACCAAAATTAACACTTTATGCATGGTATATTGTAGTTTTAAAGCAATAATTTGCATAGGAGGCCCGGAATCCGGAGATTTCTCCGGGTTTGAGTGCGATGAATGAACACATATGAAAGTATTATTATTTGGCATAGCAAAAGATATTGCGGGCGCGCCATCCATCACACTGGATGCGGCGCCGGAGAAGGTGGCCGTATTGCGGGAGCAGCTGTACCAGCGGTATCCGCGCCTGCGGGAATTGCGTTCCTGTATGATAGCGGTGAACAAGGTATATGCCGCAGATGGGGATACGCTGCAGCCAGGAGATGAAATAGCGGTGATACCGCCGGTAAGCGGTGGCTGATGGTTTGGCGGGGTTTGGGTGAGCATTTTGGCGGACTGTAATGCGTTGTAAAAGGTTGGCGGCGCAGATTAAGGCGTTTTTTTGATGTGTAGGCGATTGACGAGGCAGAACGCAGCAGTTTATGATGTATTGTAAGCGGACTATATGGATGTATTGATAGACATAAAAGAGGAGATCACTGTACAGGAAGCGGTAGATTTTGTGACCACGCCGGATTGCGGCGGGATAGCGGTGTTTGTGGGCACTGTGCGTAATGCCACCAAAGGCAAGCCGGTACAACGGCTGTTTTTTGAATGTTATACCCCCATGGCCCTGCTGGAACTGGAAAAAATAGCCCGGCATACCCTTACGGAGATGGGCATCCGTAAAATAGCCATCCTGCATGTAAGCGGAGATAAATTACCGGGAGAGACCGTAGTGGTGATCGCTGCTGCATCCCCTCACCGGGCGGCGGCCTTTGCGGCCTGTCAGTATGCGATAGATACCCTGAAAGAGACCGTGCCTATCTGGAAGAAAGAATATTTTGAAGATGGAGAGGTATGGGTGGCGGCGCACCCGTAGCATATCAATTAATCAGTTTAATGGCTTCCTGCATTTCCTCCGGCGTATTCGCATTAAATTGTTCTGTAGCGTAAGGATTTTCCAGCAACTCGATATCTGTTTGTAATAAGGCTTTGCGGGGGCATTGTTTGCCGCCGGCAACGCTTTGTTGTAATACTTCCAGTCCGCGGGGCTCCCAGATAGCAATCAGCGGCTCTGGCAAATGGTTTACCGGGCTGTTAAAGGCGGTAGCAGCTTTGGCGGTGTTGCGGGCGCTCAGGAGTAGTTGCAGGCTCTGGAGGCTGATCAGCGGCAGGTCACAGGCCAGCACCAGCCAGGCGGTATCCGGGAACGCGGCGTAAGCGCTTAATAAACCGGCTGCAGGGCCGCCTATTGTCACTGTATCAGTGATGAGGGGGGCTGTGCCGGCAAAGATCTCCTGCTGGTCCGGGCGGCAGGAGATATATACCTCCGGTACCACGCTGCATAACAGCTTGTGCAGGTATTGCCACTGGGGCATACCGTGGTAGGCAATATGACTTTTATCCTGCTGCATGCGGGTGCTGTAGCCACCGCACAATACCAATCCTTTTATAGAAACTCCCTGTTGCATATTCGTTATTTTACTACTACGTCTTGTTTGCCGCCTGTTTTGCTGATCAATCTGGTTTCGCGGATGATCATTTCGTGGGTAAAGGCCTTACACATATCATATACGGTTAATGCGGCCACGCTGGCGCCGGTAAGGGCTTCCATCTCTACGCCGGTCTTTCCGGTGGTTTTAACGGTGCAGCGTATTACGGCCTCTTCATTTACCAGCTGTATATCTACACTACAATTATCCAGTAATAAGGTATGGCATAAAGGAATAAGCTCCGGAGTGCGTTTAGCGCCCATAATGCCGGCAATGATAGCGGTCTGGAATACAGCGCCCTTGCGGGTATTGATATCGCCGCCGCTGAACTCGCGGCGTATGATCTCCGGCAGAAATACACGGCTCTCTGCAATGGCTACACGAATGGTGGCATTTTTATCGCTGATGTCTACCATGGCGGGCTGGTTCTGTTCATCCAGGTGGGAGAACTGCTGATTGGGCATAAGAGAACAAATTTTATTACTTTAGCTATTAGCTGCTAGCCTCTAGCCTTTAGCTTTTAGCACCAGGCTGTGAAATAACTCATACAATAAACAGCTAATAATTAACTGCTAAAGGCCAATCGCTGTTAGCCTTCAGCATCAGGCTGTGAAATAACTCATAAGGCAAATAGCTAATAGCTAACTGCTAAAAGCCAATCGCTAATATTCAAAGTTAGTACAATGTTACCAGATGTATCTACCGCATATGCCGCTGTGATGAATACGGTGCGTGATTTTGGCGCCGAGGAAGCGCCGTTTACAGCAGCAGCAGGCCGGATATTACGGGAGCCGGTACTGGCAGACCGCCCATTCCCGCCCTATGACCGGGTAATGATGGATGGTATTGCCATTAATTACCGGGAAAGTTATGCCAAGGGGCAAACCATTTTTGGCGTTGAGGACATGCAGGCCGCCGGTATGGCCCGCAAACAGCTGGGCAATATGGCCAACTGTCTGGAAGTAATGACAGGCGCAGTGCTACCGGAGCTTACGGATACCGTGGTACCTTATGAGCACCTGCAGGTAATGGAGCATGAAGGCTTTCGCCGTTTTACTATTACACAGCCCGTTAGCAAACATCAAAATATTCACTGGACCGGGCATGACGCCACTGCCGGTCAGACCCTGATCGTATCCGGTACCCGGCTCAGTCCTGCTGAGATAGGGGTGCTGGCTACCGTAGGTAAATCCTATGTAAAGGTGGCCCGTTTGCCAAAAGTGGCTATTATCGCCACCGGTGATGAGCTGGTGGATGTAAGCGCCATTCCCGCGCCGCATCAGATACGGATGTCTAACGCCTGGAGCCTGGCGGCCTCTTTACAGGGCCTGGGCATCAGCGCCAGCTGCCATCATGTGGTGGATACCAAGCCCGCTGTTACGAACTTGCTGCAATCCCTGCGGGATGCGGATGTATGGATCTGTTCCGGGGCGGTATCTGCCGGTAAATATGACCATCTGCCCCAGGTGCTGGAAGAAATGGGCATGCAGCAGATCTTCCATAAAGTGCAGCAGCGGCCTGGCAAACCCTTTTTATTTGGCCGCTTCCCGGAAGGGCCGGTGGTATTTGCCCTGCCAGGCAACCCGGTTTCCGGTTTTATGTGCTTTTACCGCTATTTGCAACCCTGGTTTATGGCGGGCATGGGACAGCCGTTGCCACCCACGGAATATGCCGTATTAGGAGAAGATGTATTGTTTGATAAGCCGTTAACCTATTTCCTGCCGGTACAGTTGCGCCCGCAACCCAACGGGCAATGGCAGGCGGTGCCGCATAGCTATCATGGCTCCGGCGATCTGGCCAGTTTACTGCAGGCAGATGCGTTTATGGAGCTGCCGGCGGAGCGGAATGAGTTCAGGAAAGGGGACGCGTTCCCCGTGTGGAGATACAGATGACGAGTTGATATATTGAGTTTATTGTGCCGGTAAGGAAAAGTTAACATTGATTCCACAGGTAAGCGCCTATTTATATAAGTTATTGCTGGTGATGATATTATGCCGCGCGCCGGTAGGCTGTTAGTTATCTTGTGACCCATCCACCCGGCGCCTGCAAATAAAACCCGGGCGCGCTCATTAAACCTGCCACTTCTTTCATGGTCTTAACACGAAATCTATATTGCGTATGCCCTCCGTACCTGAAAAACTACAAATGCAACACCTGGCCTGGCGGGCCGGCTTTGGCGAATCGCTGCCGGTTATTACAAAGTGGACGGATAAACGCCGCAGGGTGATCGTAGATAAGGTACTCATAGGGCCTGAAAAACACGGACCGGAGGCCGTATCCGTAGCCAACGAATCTGATCTGCCGGATTACCGGAAAGTAAAAGATATGAGCGCTGAAGAGCGTAAAAAGGTGCAGCAGATGAACCGGCAGGGCACCAAAGACCTGAATGTGGCCTGGGTGAAAACCATGGTGAACAGCGAGCACCCCCTTCGCGAAAAAATGGCCCTTTTCTGGCACGGGCATTTTGCCTGCCGTACGCAAAGCGTGATCTATAACCAGCAACTGCTACAGGTAATACGCGAAAATGCACTTGGTAATTTTGGAGACCTATTAAGCGGCGTATCCAAAACGCCCGCTATGCTCCAGTTCCTCAATAACCAGCAGAACCGTAAACAACATCCTAACGAGAATTTTGCCCGCGAGGTAATGGAACTTTTTACCATGGGCCGCGGCAACTATACGGAGAAAGATATTAAAGAGGCCGCCCGGTCCTTCACCGGATGGGGTTTTGACGCCGATGGGCAGTTTGTTTTCCGGGAGCGTTTACATGACGATGGCGAAAAGGAGATACTGGGACAGCGCGGTAATTTTAACGGGGATGATATGTTGAAAATACTGCTGGAGAATAAACAAACCGCCCGCTTTATTACCGCCAAGATCTATCGCTATTTTGTAAATGATATTGTTACGGACGAAGCAAAAGTGAACCTGCTGGCCGATAAGTTCTATCAATCCAACTACGATATAAAATCCCTGATGCGGGAGATCTTCATGGCAGACTGGTTTTATGATGAGCAGCATATCGGCAACCGGATCAAATCGCCGGTGGAACTGCTGGTAGGTATGCGGCGTACCATTCCCATGGATTTTGAAAAAGAAGAAGT
This sequence comes from Chitinophaga agrisoli, assembly GCF_008386695.1. Taxonomy (GTDB): domain Bacteria; phylum Bacteroidota; class Bacteroidia; order Chitinophagales; family Chitinophagaceae; genus Chitinophaga; species Chitinophaga agrisoli. The sequence goes on along the minus strand of NZ_VUOC01000001.1, from coordinate 129,950 downwards.
AATGCTGCTGTTTGAAGGCCTGCTGGGACAAACGCTCTTCTATCCACCCAACGTAGCAGGCTGGCCCGGTGGCCGCAGCTGGATAGATAGCTCTACCCTAATGTTCCGCCTGCGTTTACCCCAGGTGATCCTGTACTCACAAGAGCTGCGGATGCGCCCTAAAGATATTACGCCGGAAATGGGAGAAGGCCAGAGCTACCGTATGACCCTGGAGTTAAATGAAAGCCTGAAAAAGCTGTATGCCAGAAAGGTGAATGCACGCATAAACTGGGATGCTTACCTGGAGGATTTTAAGGATATCCCCGCAGATAAGCTGGCGGGCGAGATAGCTGGCGCCCTGCTGGTAAAGAATGCCGGCGCCAGCAAGCAGCTGCTGGATAAATACAGCGATCGCGCCACCCGTGATAGTTATATTAAAACGGTGACCATTGATGTGATGAGCACACCGGAGTATCAGTTGTGCTAGAAACAGTTTGGCGGCAGTCCAGGCTGAATAGTGCTTTTGGTTAGCATAACTACCAACAGCAGTTAAGATCTAAAGTTCATTCATACCAAACAGCGGTTGGCTGTTACTATCTACAACCCAGGTTAAAAGCTATTTATATGTTAATACTTAACAGGCGTCGTTTCTTACAGGTAGGTTCCCTGGCTTCTGCCGCGGCAATGATGCCCAAATTCCTGAAGGCATTTGAAAAAGGTACCCTGGTGCCGCCCGGTAATAAAGTGCTGGTGGTAATACAGCTTTCTGGCGGTAATGACGGCTTAAATACCGTGATCCCTTACCGTAACGATATTTACTATAAAATGCGCCCGGCACTGGGCATTAAAAGGGAAGAGGCTTTGTCCTTAACGGACGAATGGGGGCTGCACCCTTCCTTTAAAGGGCTTAAATCGCTCTATGATGATGGCAGCATGGGCATCCTGAATAGCGTGGGATACCCCAACCCGGACCGCAGCCATTTCCGGTCTATGGATATCTGGCATACAGGCAGCGACTCCCGCGAGATGTGGAGCACTGGTTGGATAGGCCGTTACCTGGATGCGCAGTGCAAAGGCTGTGATAAGCCTACACAGGCGCTGGAAATAGACGATACCCTGAGCCTGGCCATGAAAGGCGAAACCGCTAAAGGCCTGGCCCTGGTAGATCCTAACCGGTTGTATAATATCAGCAATGAGGCTTATTTTAAAGAGCTGTCCGGCGCACATACCGGTCATGATGACGAACATCACCATATAGATTACCTGTACAAGACCATGGCGGAGACTATCTCTTCCGCCTCTTATATACAGCAGCAATTCAAAACGTACAAATCAAAGGAAACCTACCCCAATTCCAACCTGGGCAGGGATATGAAAGTGATCTCGGAGCTGATCATGTCTGATATTAATACCAAGGTATACTATGTATCCCATGGCAGCTTTGATACCCATACGGCGCAGCAACGGCAGCAGGAAAGGCTGTTTAGCGAACTGGATGATGCGGTATCCGTATTTGTGCAGGACCTGAAAAAGAACAACCGTTTCCAGGATGTGGTTGTAATGACCTTTTCTGAATTTGGCCGCCGCGTAGGGCAGAACGCCAGCGGTGGCACGGACCATGGCACGGCCAATAATATGTTCATGATCGGCGGTGGGTTACAAAAGAAAGGAATGCTGAACGAGGGCGCTGATCTTACAGACCTGCAGGATGGCGACCTGAAATACAAAGTGGATTTTAAGAGCGTATACGCTACGCTGTTAAATAAATGGCTTTCTGCAGATGATAAGGCGATCTTACAGCGGCAGTACGGCTATCTTGATTTTGTGTGAGGCCTTTCAGATCAATTGTTTGTTTTTCTTGTATTCGCTGGGTGTTTGCCCGGTAACGTTCTTAAAGATCCGGGAAAAGTAAGCGAGCGTTTCAAAGCCGGTAGCAGTGGCTATTTCTGTCAGCGACAGGTTGGTATTGGCCAGCAGGAACTGGGCCCGTTCCGTTCTTTTAAGCTGTATATAGGCCAGGGGGCGCTCGCCGGTATTCTCATTGAACAGCCGGGAGAAATAGTCTGGGTTCTGGTTGGCGCGGCTGGCCAGATGGGCCACCGTTAGCTGTTTGTGCAGGTTGGTCTGGATGTAGTTGATGGCGTCAGATATTTTGGAATGGATGGCCTCTTCCGTGGCCTGGAAACATTCCGGCGTAAGGAAGCGGGATAACAGCTGGAGGATGATGCCCTGTGTTTCTACATAGGCCGCGATAGGCATATAATTATTCAGCTCCCGGAAGCTTTGCAGCACCGGGTATTTCTCATACACTTTGGGATCGTTGGACCGTTTGAGGCCGCGGTCCGGGTTCAGTTCCAGCAGCTTCTTAAAATGTACCAGGTCTGCCGGTGCGGCAGGCACTTTCAGTATTTTACGGTTCGAGGAGAAAAGCGAGGTGCCATCCGGCGTTTCCTCTATAAAGGACAGGTAATACTGCCCCAGGCTTTCCGCGCAATAATAGTTACAGGTAGTAAAACTGGGTATCATATACAGGAAACCTTTCTCCAGGGTGCAGGTGCTATCCGGGTTGTAGAGGATACCGCTGCCGCCGTCTATCAGGTAGATGCGGTAGAAAGTGCTGGTCACATTCTTATAATTCCAATCTTTATTCAGTTGTACATAATCGACATTCAAGAGCGAAAATGTAGCCTTTAAACTCATCTTTTTCATATCTCAAACTAAGCTGGCAGGTAATTACACCCGAAGTTACCGAGAAAAGTCGGATATGTACAAATATCTGTGGCGTTTGTATAAGTATTTAAGGGAGCATGGCGGTAACTTTAAGGACACTACTTAGTCAAGAACGTTATGCAAAAAACGACAGTTCCACGTTTAATATCCCTGTTTGCGATGGTGGCCTGTTTATACGCCTGCTCTCCGGATCTGCCGGAAGACGTAGCTGCAGTATATAAGGAGTTGCCGGATAAGCTGGACTACAACCGGGATGTAAAACCTGTGCTTTCTGATAAATGTTTTGCCTGTCACGGGCCGGATAAAGCCAAGCAAAAAGCCGGGCTGCGGCTGGATATGGCCGATGCCGCCTATGCGGAATTGCCGGAAAACCCCGGTAAGGTGGCCATTGACCCCGGTAGCCTGCAGGGGAGTGAGTTGTTTCACCGCATTATGTCAAACGATCCGGATTATATGATGCCGGAACCTAACTCCCACCTGACCCTGAGCGCAAAGGATAAGGCCATCCTTATTAAATGGATCCGGAACGGCGCTAAATACAAACCTCACTGGGCTTTTGTGAAACCTGAGAAGGCTCCCATACCGGAAATAGATCATAAGGATTGGGTAGCGCATAACCCTATTGACAATTTCATACAGGAAAGGCTGGAGCAGGAAAAACTATCGCCCTCCAAAGAGGCGGAGAAGGAACTGTTATTAAGGCGGGTATCCCTGGACCTTACCGGCTTGCCGCCTACCCTGCAGGAGATCGATAACTTTTTAAAAGATACCTCCCCCAACGCTTATGAGAAGCAGGTAGACCGTTTACTGGCTTCCCCTCACTATGGCGAAAAAATGGCGGTGGATTGGCTGGATGTGGCGCGTTTTGCAGACTCGCACGGTTATACGGTGGACAGGCTGCGGGATATGTCGCCCTACCGGGATTGGGTGATCAGCGCTTTTAACCGCAACCAGCCCTATAATACCTTTATACAATGGCAGCTGGCCGGTGATCTGATGCCGCACCCTACCAAAGAAATGCTGATCGCTACTGCTTTTAACCGCAACCATCCGCAGAATATGGAAGGCGGTATTATAGAAGAGGAGTTCCAGGCGGAGTATGTGGTAGACCGTACCAATACTTTTGGGGAAGCTTTCCTCGCGGTATCAGTAGGCTGCGCCAAATGTCATGATCATAAGTTTGATCCTGTTTCCCAGAAGAATTATTATGAGCTGTTCAGCTTCTTTAATAACGTAAAAGAGGCCGGGCAGATCTCTTATGATGATGCGCTGCCTACGCCCACGTTGATGCTGCCATCCAAAGAAAAAGAACAGGTATTGCAATACCTGCAGCATTGCATCAGCAAACAGGAGAAAGAGCTAGCCACAGAAAAGCAATTATCCCTGCCTGGTTTTCAGCAATGGCTGAATAGCGGCGGATATAAGCAACTCTCCAACGAACAGGCCCCCAAAGCTGGTTTGCAGGCAGAATATACGCTGGATAACGCCAGCTTTAAGAATACGGTGAATGCCCAGCAGGCTGGTAAAATGAAACGCGAAACCGGCCAGGAAGGTGATGCGCCGGTATTTGAAAACAGGGGCAAAGGCAAAGCGCTGGTGCTAAATGGCGATACCTGGCTGGACCTGAAACCCAGCGGCGTATTCCGGCGCTCAGATGCTTTTAGCATAGGTATGTGGGTGAATATTCCCAAAGACCTGAAGGATGGGGTGATCTTTCACAAGGGGATGGCAGAGCGGCTGTTTAATTTCCGCGGGTATCATGTATGGCTGCGGGATAATAAGCTGGAGATAAACATGGCCCATACGGCGCCTTCCAATGCTATTACCCGGGTGGCTAAGATCGCCACGCCCAAAGACCAGTGGGTGCAGTTAACGCTCACCTATGACGGCTCTTCCAAAGCGGCCGGGTACCAACTATTCCTGGATGGGAATGCGGTACCCATGGAAACCACCATGGATCAGCTGACCAAAGACATTTTGTTTAAAGGCGATAAACAGCCTGGCCTGCAGATAGGCGGCTGGTGGCGTGGCCTGGGCTTTAAAGGCGGTAAGGTGGATGAGGTGCTGGTATATAACCGGGTGCTTACTCCATATGAAATAAAGGTGATAGCGCAGAAAGCCCGCTGGTCAGATATAACAGATAAACCACGCGCAGCATTGCCTGATGCCGCGGTGTCTGTATTAAAGGACTATTATCTGTCCGCCCTAGCGCCGGCTACTTTAAAAGCCGAAGAGGAACTGCAAAAGCTACGCAGTACCCTGGCAGATTCCACAGAGAATGTGCCGGAACTGATGGTAATGCAGGAAATGCCCAAACCTAAAAAATCGCATATCCTGTTAAGGGGTAATTATGATATGCTGGGAGAAGAGGTATTCCCCAATACGCCGGATGCGATACTGCCTTTTTCCACGAAGCTGCCTAAGAACCGGTATGGCCTGGCCCAATGGCTTACAGACGATAACAACCCGCTTACCGCGCGGGTAGAGGTGAACCGGATCTGGCAGAATTTCTTTGGTGTTGGGCTGGTAAAGACCGCCGGCGATTTTGGCAACCAGGGCGAAATGCCCAGTCATCCAGAACTGCTGGACTGGCTGGCGGTTAGCTTCCGTGAGTCTGGCTGGGATATCAAAAAGCTGAATAAGCTGATCGTGATGTCTGCCACCTACCGCCAGGATTCCCGGAGCAATAAAGAAATGCAGGAGAGAGACCCCGAGAACCGTTTGCTATCGCATGGCCCGGCCTACCGTATGTCTGCAGAGATGATCCGCGACAATGCCCTGCTGGCCAGTGGCCTTATGAATACACAGATAGGCGGTAAAAGCGTAAAACCTTACCAGCCGCCCGGCCTGTGGGAGATCAATAACACCAGCTATGTGCCGGATACGGGCAATGCGGTATACCGCCGTAGCCTGTATGTGCTCATTAAACGCTCTGTACCCAATCCTACACTGGCAACATTTGATGCTACCTCCCGTACCTATTGTACGGTAAGAAGGCAGCCTACTAATACGCCGCTGCAGGCGCTGGTTACGCTGAACGATCCTACGTTTGTAGAAGCATCTACGGTGCTGGGCGCACAAATGAGCACCGTAAGCGATACCCGTAAAGCCATCACAGATACTTACCGCAAACTTACCGGCCGTATGCCTTTGCCAAAAGAAGTGGAGCTGCTTACGGCCCTGCGCGATACAGAACAGCAAAAGTTCAGCGCGCACCCGGAGAAGCTGAAAGGCTGGCTGCACAGCGGGCAATACCAGGTAGATAAAAAATTGGATACGGTATTAGTGGCCGCCAATGCGGTGGTAGCCAATACCATCTTAAACTCTGACGCATCCCTCACCAAAAGATAAATTTGTTATGCACGATCATGATGATATATTCAAACTGCATACGCCGGACTTTGACCAGCTGAATAAGAAATGGGACAGGCGTACTTTCCTTACCCAGACATCTTTGGGTTTGGGGGCATTGGCCATGGGATCGCTGTTTGGTAAGGAATTGTTTGGCAGTACGCCCAAAGCGGCTGCCGGCGCTTCCGGGCTGGAGGCGGATATACTAAAAGCATTACCGCATTTTGCGCCCAAGGCCAAACGGGTGGTGTACCTGTTTATGAGCGGCGGCCCATCGCAGTTTGAGACCTTTGATTATAAACCGGGGTTGGCAAAGATGATGGGGCAGGGGCTGCCGGATTCTGTACGGCAGGGCCAGCGCCTTACGGGCATGAGCGCCAACCAGAGCATACTGCCTATAGCGCCATCCGCCTTTAAGTTTGCCCAGTATGGCAAAAGCCAGACCTGGGTAAGCGAGCTGCTGCCGCATACGGCGCAGGTGGTGGATGACCTTTGTATTGTAAAATCCCTGTTCTCTGAGCAGATCAACCACGATCCCGCCATCACATTTTTCCAGACAGGCAACCAGTTGCCGGGCCGGCCTTCCATCGGCTCCTGGATCAGCTACGGGCTGGGATCAGATAATAAGAACCTGCCCACGTTCATTGTGCTGGTATCCAAAAACGGGCAAAAGGATCAACCTTTATACGCCCGTTTATGGGGTAATGGGTTCCTGCCTTCCAAACACCAGGGCGTACAGTTCCGCGCCGGTAAAGACCCGGTGTTATATCTCAATGATCCGGATGGGTATGATGGCAAGGACCGCAAGGAGATGCTGGATTATCTCACCAAACTGAACCAGTTACAGAACAGCGCTTATGGCGACCCGGAAGTAGAGGCACGCATCGCCCAATATGAAATGGCTTACCGGATGCAAACGGCCGTGCCGGAAGTAATGGATATAGCCAATGAGCCAGATGAGATCTTTGATATGTATGGCCCAGATAGCCGCGACCCTGGCACTTATGCCGCCAATTGTATACTGGCGCGCAAGCTGCTGGAAAAAGATGTGAAGTTTGTACAGCTGTATCACCAGGGATGGGATCAGCATGGCAACCTGCCCAATGCCATTACCCAGCAATGTAAGGCTACGGACCAGGCCACTGCGGCCCTTATCAAGGACCTGAAAAGGCGCGGCCTGCTGGAGGATACCCTGGTAGTATGGGGCGGAGAATTTGGCCGTACCGTATATTCCCAGGGCAAGCTAACGGCTACTGACTACGGGCGCGATCATCACCCGCGCTGTTTTACCATGTGGATGGCGGGCGCCGGCGTAAAAGCAGGGCTCAGTTACGGGGAAACAGATGATTTTAGCTATAATATTCTGAAGGACCCGGTACATGTTCACGATTTTCAGGCTACCTTGTTGTACCTGATGGGGATAGACCACGAAAGACTGACTTATAAATTCCAGGGCAGACGATTCCGCCTGACCGATGTAGCGGGCAAGGTAGTAAACGGAATACTAGCATAAAATAGTTGTCAGTGATTAGCCGTTAGTCGGAAGTGCGCCATCAGGTTAGGGCTTGCACCCGTTTGTAATGCTAATAACTACTACTCATAATTAACTTTATTCCACATGGACAACTCAAGAAGGAATTTCCTCCGCAACACAGCGCTCGCCTCTGCAATGGCGGCTTCAGGACCAGTACGCGCGTTCTCTGCATCTGCGTTAAAAGAAGAAAAAGAACAAGCGCCGGCGGACGGAGTGATAGGGCACGGACAATACACCTACAAGGTAGATAAAGCCTGGGCCAAGGTGAGCGTGAATAACACGCCCCTCTTTAACTGCCACGAAATGGTGCAGGACAGTAAAGGCAGGCTGATCATGCTGGGCGATTGTACGCGTAACAACATCCTCATTTTTGACAAATCAGGCAAGCTGCTGGATTACTGGGGTACTGCTTTCCCGGGCGGCCATGGCCTTACCCTTTCAAAAGAAGGGGGCGAAGATTTTCTGTACATCACAGACTGCGGCTGGTATATGGACCGTACCGGCGCCATGAAACCGCAAGCCGGACAAGTAGTGAAAACAGACCTGAACGGCCGTTTGATCTTTGCCATCGGGCACCCGCGCACTATTGGCATCTATAAGGACGATGAGCCGTTTATGCCTACGGAAACGGCCGTAGCGCCCAACGGGGACATCTATGTAGCAGACGGTTACGGCTCTGATTATATCATCCAGTATAATAACAAAGGCCAGTATATCCGGCATTTTGGCGGCCATCATAATGATAACAAGGCTCATAACCTTTCCAATGCCCATGGCGTGGCCATTGACCTGCGGGATAAAAATAACCCGCTGCTGGTTTGTACTTCCAGGGAAGAGAACTGTTTTAAGTTCTTTACGCTGGATGGCAAATTTGTAAAGCAGGTAGATACCCCGGGCATGTATGTATGCCGGGCGGTGATGAATGAAGACGAGCTGTATGCCGGCGTTTGCTGGTCAAAGGATGCCCAGGGCAAGAAGTTCAACGGCTCCGGCTTTATGACCATCCTGGATAAAGACAATAAAGTAGTATCCAGCCCCGGTGGTACCGCGCCTGTATACAAAAACGGTGTGCTGCAGCCTACAAAGCAGGCGGCAGAACCGGTATTCCTGCATGGGCACGACGTATGCGTGGATGATGAAAAGAACCTGTATGTATGCCAGTGGAATGCCAACCACACGGCGCCCGTAAAACTAACACGCGTTTAATGTTATTGAATATCCTCACTTTCGCCGGAAGGCTGCATCCGCTTATTGTACACCTGCCCATTGGTTTTTTGCTGCTGGCGCTGTTGTTTGACGTATTGGGCTATACACGCCGTTATGCGCACCTGCGCAGCGCCGTGCCGCTTACCCTGCTGGCAGGGTTTGTAGCGGCGGTGCTGGCCTGTGTTTTTGGCTGGATCCTGTCTGCCACCGGGGATTATGATACCGCCACTTTAGGCCGTCATAAAACAGCCGGTATTATACTGGCAGTGATTGCCGGCCTTTTGCTGTTGTTTACGACCTCCTGGTTCAAAAAACAGTATGTGGTGGGGCCCCGGTTGTTTTCCGTGCTGCTGGTGGGCTTAATGGGCTTAATGAGCTATGCCGGCCACCAGGGTGGCAACCTTACCCATGGTAATGATTACCTGAACCTGGCTATCCTTACCCAGGTACAGCGGCAAAAGCCCACAAGCGTGGAAGCCGCCTTCATTTATGAAGATGTGGTACAACCCATGCTGATCCAGAAATGCGGGCAATGCCACCAGCCAGGTAAGTTAAAGGGCAAACTGTCTGTACAAAGCCTGGCCCTGCTACTTAAGGGCGGCAAGACTGGTCCGGCTGTAGTACCCGGCAAGCCGGACGAAAGTGAGCTATATAAAAGGATCACCATGGACCCCGGCCACGAAAAATTCATGCCGGCAGATGGTAAACCGCCCCTGGTGAAGCGGGAGGTGGAGATCATACGCTGGTGGATAGAGAAGGGGATGGCCGTAGAAGGTAAAAAACTGGCGGAACTGAAAGGTAATGCAACCATCCAACCGCAGGTGGCCGCCTACCTGGGACTGGGTGGTGCCGGCGCGGAAGAAGGTGTAGCGGGTATTGAACAGCATAATAACCCGGAGATCCCCGCCTCCCTGGATATGGGCCTGGTGGAGAACCTGCGTAAAAAAGGACTGATAGTACGGGTAATGCTGCAACACCCGGTTATGCTGGATGTGACCCTGCCGGCCGGATCCGGCGCCCGGATGGCTGACATTAAAGACGATCTGGCCCGGGTGGGCAAAAATATCATCTGGCTGAATCTTTCAGATAACGGGCTTACGGAGGGTGATCTGGCCGTGCTGGAGGGGATGAGCAACCTGGAGAAGCTGCGGCTGGAGAAAAATCCTATCGCAGACGGTATCAGTGATCACCTGCTTGCTTTAAAACATTTGACAGCAGTGAACCTGAATGAAACCAAGATCAGTGCACTTTGCGTAAATAAGTTAGGGGAAAACCCCGGCATTAAAAGGGTGTATACCTGGAAAACCGCGGTACCACAAAATGCAGATTAAGTTATGTATGTGTCAAAGCATAGCACAAGGGAAAATAAAGAGGGCGGTCATACAGACCGCCCTCATCGCTATTTAGTAGTATTTTAACCCAGCTCGAGTCCACTATAAGTCCACGTCAAGTCCACCTCCTCTCCACCTTTCCTCCGCCTCTACTTTGACTTTGCTTCGAATCTACTATAGGTATGCCATATAGTGAATATACCATCAACACCCCTGATCCTAAGATGGCATCTTTTGCTGCTGTTGCCGGGCTATCCGGTACAGGATCCAACCCATAAGGGCAAAGAAGGCAACTGCCAGTGCAAAGTAACCGCCCTGGCCCATAGCATGGGTGAGGCCTTCTTCAAAATTCAGCTTAGCCATAGTGGGGCCTACGCTGTCTATACCGGCCAGTATGGCAATCACCACACCCGCTACAGCGCCGCCGGCTACCAGGCCGGTGGCAAACAGGTTGCCTTTACCCAGCTCCTCTTCCTCAGCCGTTAATTTTACCTTGTTCTTTTTCTGCTTATGATCTACCACACCGCGGATTGCGCTACCTAAGAAGATAGGCAGGGTCGTAGACAAGGGGAGATAAGCGCCAATAGCAAAAGACAGGGATTTGATACCACACAGCTCCATGGTAATGGCCAGGAATACGCCTACTACCACATATTGCCAATCCAGGTTCTGAGACTGGATACCTTTAATAAGGGTAGCCATCAGCGTACTTTGCGGGGCGGGGAAATAGGTACTGCCGATAGCATGTTCTGTTACGCCGTTGGCAACCATTTGTGCCGTTGGTTTATCCAGGAACTTAATGGTAAAACCTATCACGATAGAGGACACGATGGCGCCAATGAACAGGGCTACCTGCTGGTGCCGGGGCGTGGCCCCTACTATATAACCGGATTTAAGGTCCTGCGAGGTACCGCCGGCATTAGCCGCCGCAATACAGATCATACCGCCTACAACCAGCGCCATGGGCTCATATACCTTACCACTCCAGCCTACTGCCAGGAATACCAGGCAGGTGGCCATCAGGGTGGCGATGGTCATACCGGAGATAGGGTTATTGGAAGTGCCTATCAGTCCCACGATACGGCTGGATACTGTTACGAAGAACGCGCCAAAGATCACCACCAGTAAACCGATCAGCAGCTTCTGGCCAATGGAGTTACCGGGCAGCTGGGGCAGGAATGCCATCAGCAATACCAGCAATAAACTGCCTATGGCTACTATGCGGATATCCAGGTCCCTTTCTGTACGGGGCACATCTTTGCCTTGTGCCGCGTCCTTATCCTTACCCAGGCTGCTGATGCTGCCTTTAAAGGAAGATACAATTGTAGGGATGGTTTTGATCAGGGTAATGAAACCGCCGGCTGCCACCGTGCCCGCAGCTATCTGCCTTACATAGGCATAATAAATAGCGGCGGAGTAGTTGGCAAAGGTATGGGTAGCGGGATCCCAGTTACCTTGTCCGCCAGGGGTGGTAATGCTGGCCAGGTAGCCAAGTTTTACCAGCTGGTTGGCAATACTGTCTGCCGGTACCAGGGTTGCCAGCAGGGGGATCAATCCCAGCCAGGCCAGCACGCCCCCGCCTACCAGTACGCCACCGATCCTGGGGCCGATGATATAACCGATACCCAGGTATTCCGGAGTAATATCGGCGCTCACCCTGGCAGAGGGCCAGAACTTATTTACCTGTTTGGTCATGTAAAAAGGCGTTTCCGCAATTACATGGAAGATCTTCTGGAAGATGGCATATACAAACGCGAAACCCAGTCCATAGAAAGCCGTTTTAGCAAAGTCGCCGCCTTTTTCGCCGGCTATCAGCACATCGCCGCAGGCAGTGCCTTCCGGGTAGGGAAGCGTGCCATGCTCTTTTACGATGAGGGAGCGCCGCAGGGGGATCATCATCAATGTACCCAGGATACCGCCAAATATGGCCAGGATCAGGATGGTGATATAGTTAAAATAGCTGGCGCCTGCCGGTGTGGAGAGGAACAGGAAGCCCGGTAAGGTAAAGGCCACACCGCCCGCAATGGTCTCGCCCGCGGAACCGGTGGTCTGGATGATATTATTCTCCAGGATGGTGGTCTTAAAGAACCGGCGGCCCAGGGTAATGGCAATTACCGCAATGGGAATGGAGGCCGTAACGGTAAGACCCGCCTTTAATGCCAGGTATACCGTAGCCGCGCCAAAGATGATACCGAAAATGCAACCCAGGAATATGGACTTGAATGTAAACTCCTTCATGTTCATCTGAGGAGCTACAAAGGGTTTAAAATGCGTATTGTTATCTGCCATAGCTGATGATGATGGTGTATGTGATTTAGATAGAATATTGCGTTTTTGATTAGAATTATCTTACGCCGTGCATCATTTTCTTCAGGAAAAAGCTCAGCAGGAACAGCAGTATAGCGGCCACTCCCGGCAGGATCACGAACAGCATAAAGAATTCATAGAGGTTATGGATGGTAAAACCTGCAAACTGTGGGTAGGAGGAAGGCAGCTGCAGTGTTTTGAGTTGTGCCTGTAATTGGGCGGTCAGCGGTACCGCGCCGTTCAGGATACCGGGCAGGTCAATACCTTTTTCCGCGGCCTTACCAAAGGTTTGCGCAGTGGGTGGCAGCAGGGTGCCCAGCGTACCCGCCAATGCATAACCGGAAGCATTAGAGAGGAAAAATACCCCCATCAGCAAAGAAGTAAAACGCTTAGGCGCCAGTTTAGATACCAGGGAAAGACCTATTGGCGATACGCTCAATTCTCCCAGCGTATGGAACAGGTACAGCACAAACAGCCAGATCACGCCTAGTTTTGCATTACCCAGGTCTTTTACCTGCAGGGCAATGATCCAGTAACCAACAGCCAGTAAGCCCAGGCCAATAGCCTGTTTTACCGGGGAGATGGGATCCATCTTCATCTTCTGCAATCGGAGCCACAGGAAGCTGAAGGGGATGGCCAGCGCGATCAGGGTAAGGGATTGTGCATTCTGGATAAGGCTGGGCGGCATATCCCAGCCAAACAGGCGGCGGTCCGTTTGCTGGTCCGCAATAAAGGTGAGGGAGGAGCCCGCTTGCTCAAAGCAGGCCCAGAAGAATATTACAAAGAATGATATGATGTAGATAACGATAATACGTTGCCTTTCTACGCTGTTCAGGGACTTATCGCTCAGGATCAACCCTCCCAGGGAAATGCCGGTGCTGTAAATAAAGGCATACAGCAGGTTTACGCCAATCACCTTGTAGAAGATGGCCATCAGGATGATCTCCGCCACTACGGTAATGGCAATAGCTTTATTGCTGAACTGGGCCTGGTCGCTATCCCCTTTCTTTGGTTTTGTACCAACGGGCTCGCCTTCAGGGCTTACTACGTATTTATCTTTCAGAAAATAGAACATGACCGTGCCTACCAGCATAGCGATGCTGGCGGCCAGGAAGCCCCATTTAAAAGCGGTGATATCGCGGATCTCCTTAGCGCCTTCAAAATGTTTAACGTCGCCCAGGATGGGGCAAATGGTGATACCTAGCAGGGCACCCAGGTTAATGCCCATATAGAAGATGGTGAAGGCAGAGTCCAGGCGGTTATCGCCTTTGGGGTACAGCTGGCCTACCATAGAAGAGATATTGGGTTTAAAGAAGCCATTGCCCAGTATCAGTACACCCAGGCCGGCCCACATGATCATACGGGCTGTTTCCACATTGGTGGCGTACAGGATACCGCTGGTGAACATGAATAGTTGTCCTAAGGACATGGTGAGCCCCCCTAAAATGATACAAGCCCTGTTACCCAGGTAACGATCGGCCACAAAACCGCCCAGGATAGCCGTTAACCAGCCCATGCCCAGGAAACCGCCATATATGATAGATGAATCTTCTTGAGAGAAACCGAGCGCGCTCACCAGGAAAAGGGTAAGCAGTGCGCGGTTGCCGTAGAAAGTGAACCGCTCCCACATTTCGGCAGAGAAGAGAACGGCCAGACCTTTAGGATGTCCTTTGCGTTGAGTAGTAGGAATAACAGGCGCTTGCATTACAGCAGGTTGACTCATAAATGGTCAGGTTTTGGTCTTGTTGTTAGTTAGTTTTAAGGAATTGTAAAGCGGCAAGATAAAGAAATTCAGGTATCTGCATAAAAAAATGGTGTGTTTGGTTATTTTTTGACTTTTCTTTGCAAAAATTTTGCTAAATCGGACACCTGTTCCGTCTGCCGGTTTTATGCCGCCGGCAAACAGGGCAACCAGACACTATATGAAGATATTACTTTTAGGTAGCGGAGGCCGGGAACATGCGCTGGCCTGGAAAATATCACAGAGCCCGTTATGTTCACAGCTGTTCATAGCGCCGGGTAATGCCGGTACTGCCCAGTACGGCAGCAATGTAGATATGGCCGTTACCGCGCTGGAGCAGATCAGGGCGTTTTGCCTGGAGCAGCAGATAGATATGGTGGTGCCCGGTTCCGAAGATCCGCTGGTAAAAGGTATTTACGATTATTTCAGGAACGACGCCGCTTTGCAGCATATACCGGTAATGGGCCCTTCCCAAACAGGCGCCCAGCTGGAGGGCAGCAAGGCCTTTGCCAAACAGTTCATGCAGCGGCATAATATCCCCACTGCCGCCTACCGTGAGTTTAGCGAAGCCAATTACGAAGAGGGCGTAGCCTACCTGCAGCAGCATTCCCTGCCCATCGTATTGAAGGCAGACGGGCTGGCCGCCGGCAAAGGCGTAGTGATCCTGGATTCCCGGGACGCCGCCGTGGCAGAGTTCACGCAGATGATAAAAGCCGCCAAGTTTGGCGACGCCAGCAAAAAGGTAGTGGTAGAGGAGTTCCTGACGGGTATAGAGCTCTCTGTATTCGTGATCACAGACGGACATTCCTACCAGCTGTTACCAACGGCAAAAGACTATAAACGCATAGGAGAAGGAGATACCGGTTTAAACACCGGCGGTATGGGGGCAGTATCGCCCGTTCCTTTTGCCGATGCGGCGTTTATGCAAAAGGTAGAAACCCAGGTAATAAAGCCTACTGTAGCCGGTTTGGCCAGCGAGGGCATCGTATACCATGGTTTCATTTTCTTTGGCCTCATTAACGTAAACGGCGATCCCTTTGTGATAGAGTATAACTGCCGTATGGGCGACCCTGAAACAGAGGTGGTGATGCCCAGGCTGCAGAACGACCTGGTAGCGCTGTTTAACGCCGTAAAAGAAGGCAACCTGGCTGCGCAGACCATACAGGAAGACAGCCGTGCAGCCGCTACGGTAATGCTGGTGTCTAAAGGCTACCCGGAAGACTATGAGAAAGGAAAGGCCATTAGCCAGCTGCCGGCACAACAACCCCACCAGCTGGTATTCCAGGCAGGCACCCGCGAGCGTAACGGGCAGCTGCTGACCAATGGCGGCCGGGTTTTGACCATTACCACGCTGGCCAACAGCCTGCAGGAAGCGCTGGCCCAGTCAAGGGAAACGGCCGCTGCCATCCAATTTGAAGGAAAATATTACCGTAAGGATATAGGGTTCGAGTTTGTTTAGAGATACATTCAGCGTCATATAAGGATACGATAGAAAGGCTGTAGCCGATTGATTTTTAAAGAGTCAGACAATTTTTTACAGGTAGCAACGTTTAAGCGGTTCAGGCATTGGAACATATCTTTAGCACTACATCTTACAATAAATAAGATTTTTTAATATTTAAGTGTATATTGCTGGAACATCCAATTTTTGCATCGTATATTCGTTGGAATTATTCATTTTTGCATTCAATTTTTGACCGTATCAAACAATGGGATTTTTTAATTTTTTAACGCAGGAAATAGCGATAGACCTAGGCACAGCGAATACGCTGATCATACACAATGACCAGGTAGTGGTGGATGAACCTTCCATTGTAGCAATTGAACGAGCAAGCGGCAAGATCGTGGCGGTAGGTAAAAAGGCCATGATGATGCACGAAAAAACGCATGAGTACCTGCGTACCATACGACCCCTGAGAGATGGTGTAATAGCAGACTTTAATGCGGCAGAAGGAATGCTTCGTGAAATGATTAAGTTGGTTTATCCCAAAAAACCATTGTTTTCTCCCAGCTGGCGTATGGTTATCTGCATCCCTTCCAGTATCACGGAAGTGGAAAAGCGCGCCGTACGCGACTCTGCCGAGCAGGCAGGCGCCAAAGAAGTGTTCCTGATACACGAACCGATGGCGGCGGCGCTGGGTATTGGCATTGATGTGGAAGAGCCTGTGGGTAACATGATCATTGACATAGGCGGTGGTACCACTGGTATCTCCGTAATAGCGCTGGCCGGTATTGTGTGCGACCAGAGTATACGTATAGCGGGCGATGAATTCACCGCAGACATCATGGAGGCTTTACGCCGTTACCATAGCCTGCTGATTGGCGAGCGTACCGCAGAGCAGATCAAGATCCAGATCGGATCTGCCCTGAAGGAGCTGGACAATCCGCCGGATGACGTACCTGTAAATGGGCGTGACCTGGTAACCGGTATTCCCAAGCAGATCATGGTATCTTACCAGGAAATTGCGGAAGCGCTGGATAAATCGATCTTTAAGATAGAAGAAGCCATCCTGAAGGCGCTGGAAACTACGCCTCCGGAGCTGGCAGCAGATATTTACCGCAGGGGTTTATACCTTACCGGCGGTGGCGCATTACTGCGCGGACTGGACAAACGGCTGGCCCAGAAGATCAAATTACCGGTGCATGTAGCAGACGATCCGCTGCGCGCCGTGGTAAGAGGTACGGGCATCGCATTGAAGCATGTGGGTAAATATCCGTTCCTGATGCAATAACTCTTTACGAAAAGTGAAAGGTGAATAGTGAAATAGTAGAAACACTCTTCACCTTTCACTTTTCCCATAAAATAACCGCCCGAATCTGGAAAACTTTATAAGGTGCGAAATCTAATCATTTTCTTAAGGCGATATTTCAACTTTTTCTTATTTCTGCTGCTGGAAGTGATTTGTATTGTGCTGGTATTCCGCAATAATAATTTCCAGAAGACCGCCTACCTCAATTCTGCCAACAACGTAAGCGGGAAACTGTATGACCGCTATAACAACGTACAATACTATTTCCATTTAAAAGCCACCAACGATAGCCTGGTTAAAGAGAATGCGCGCCTGCATAACCTGCTGCACTCCAGCTTTGACAGCATGATCACCAGCAATATCATCAAAACAGACACCATCCGCCAGTACAGTAATGATACCGCCCACCGGATAATTGGTACGGAAATGCGCCGTTACCTGTACCGTGAGGGTAAGGTGATCAATAACTCCGTGAACCGGGCGGTGAACTATATCACCATCCACCGCGGCAGCCTGCAGGGTATACGTCCTAATATGGGCGTAATAGGGCCCAGCGGGGTGGTAGGCATGGTGCGCAGCGTAAGCGATAACTATGCGGTGGTATTATCCCTACTGGCCAAGAGCTCCGGCGCTGCCTCCAGCAATTTTGGGGTGAGCGCCCGGCTTATAAAAGGTAAGGAGATTGGTACCGTATATTGGGATGGAGCAGACCCTGGTTATGCCATTATGAAAGATATTCCCAGGAGCGTAAGGCTGCAGAAAGGCGATACTGTTATCACCAGCGGCTTCTCTGCCCTGTTCCCGGAAAACATACCCGTAGGCTTCATAGATAGCTTCTCCGGGGGAGATAAGTCCAGCACTTCCTATACCATCCGTGTAAAACTGGCCACCAACTTCTATAACCTGCAATATGTGTATGTGATAGATAACCTGCTCAAGGACGAACAACAACAATTGGAGGATTCAACTTACCATCTGATCAAATGAGCATACTGTTACGCAATATCATCCGTTTTGTGCTGCTGCTGCTGTTGCAGGTATTTGTGCTAAACAAGATACTGGTGCACCAGCTGGTAAGCCTGGAGCTTTACATGTTGTTCATCCTGCTGCTACCCTTTAATATTCCCCGTCCGGCGGTAATGTTACTGGGGCTGTTAATGGGCCTTAGCCTGGATATGTTTATGAACACCATGGGCATACACGCCTTTGCCTGCGTGTTTATGGCCTATCTGCGTCCGTTCATTATCAACATCCTATCCCCCCAGGGTGGTTTTGAAACGAACATGAAAACCCCTTCCATGATCAGTATGGGGGTATCGCAGTTCCTTATCTACGTATCCATTCTGGTATTCCTGCACCACCTGGCCCTGTTTACGCTGGAGGTATTTGGTTTTGGCAATCTGGGTTACCTGCTGCTAAAGATCGTATGCTCTACCATTGCCAGCCTGGTGCTGATCGTTTTGTATGAGTTACTGTTTTTCTCGAAGAAGTAATTAAGCGCCCGCCATTACACACAGGGAAATACTTTAACGATCATTTGTAATCTGTAATTACAGAGAAGTAATTAATTGATATAATTTCGTTGTGCACTTTCACCTTTTAGTTAGATGTCTGTTTATAATCAGCCCAGGAGAAGAGTAATACAATTGATCATTCTTGGTATGGTGTTGCTCATCATTACCAGGTTGTTCTTTTTGCAGGTGGTGGAAAAAAAGTATTCCAAGCTGGCGGATGCCAATGCGGTATTACGTAAGGTCGTGTATCCCAGCCGGGGCATGATCTACGACCGGCATGGCCGCAGCGTACTGCGCAATGAAGTAATGTACGACCTGGTGGTAACCCCCGCCAGCGTTAAGAACATTGATACCAACTATCTCTGCCAGATACTGCAGATAGATAAAGTGGAATTCCGTAAACGTATCGTAAACGCCATCGTAAAGAACGGGCGCGTAAGGCAGTCTGTATTCAGCCCCCTGCTGCCGCCGGAGATCTTTGGCCGCCTGCAGGAAAGTATGTACCTGTTTCAGCCCGGCTTTGAGCTTATGCAGCGCCAGATCCGCTCCTATCCTTACGCCGCCGCCGCTAACATATTAGGCTATATTGGGGAAATTGCCCCGCAAACACTGGCATTGCCAGCTTACAAAGACTACCAGATGGGCGACTACCTGGGAATGACCGGTCTGGAAAAGACCTATGAGAATGTGCTGGTGGGGCAGCGTGGTATACAGTACCTGGTAAAGGACAACCTGAACCGCCCCCAGGGGCCCTATGAAAAGGGGGAATTTGATACTGCCGCCATTGCCGGTAAGAACCTGCGCCTTTCCCTGGATATAGACCTGCAGGTGCTGGGTGAGCGGCTCATGCGCAATAAAATAGGTAGCGTAGTGGCCATTGACCCGCAAACCGGCGGTATACTGGCCATGGTGAGCAGCCCTACTTTTGACCCTAACCTGCTTTCCGGCTCTTACCGCACCCGTAACTTCAGCAAACTATTTGTAGATACTACCAAGCCGCTGTTTAACCGCGCCATGCAGGGTACTTACCCGCCGGGCTCCTCTATGAAGCCGCTTACGGCCCTGGTAGCCCTGGATGAGGGGATCATCACTCCTAGCTTTGGTTATCCCTGCCGGGGCGCGTATACTGCCTGCGGACGTTCCATTGCCTGTGAGCACAGCGAACCGGGCCATGCGGCCAACCTGCGCCTGGCTATTTCCCACTCCTGTAACTCCTATTTTGTGAACCTGTACCGCCTGGAGGTGGATTCCCGTAAATGGGGCAGCGTAAGAAAGGGGCACCAGCGCTGGTATGAGTACATGCGGTCCTTTGGTCTGGGCCACCGCCTGGGAGTGGATATTCCCGGTGAGTACAGCGGTACCGTAGCGGATACCAACATGATGAATAAGAATTATCATGGTCAATGGAACTCCTGTTCTGAACTGTACGTAGGTATGGGACAGGGCGCCGTAGCGGTAACGCCGCTGCAGATGGCCAATGCTATGTGTATTATCGCCAACCGGGGCTCTTATTTCCTGCCGCATTTTGTACAGACCATTGATAACGATAAAGAAGAACAGCTGAAGAAATATAGAGAAAAGCATACGGTAGCCCATGTAACGGATACGGTTTATAAATCCGTTATATATGGTATGGAAGATGTGGTGGAAAGCGGTACGGGCCGTAATGCCCAGATAGAGGGGGTGATCGTTTGCGGTAAGACCGGTACAGCGCAAAACAACGCCAGGATAAACGGAGAGCTGGTAAAATTGAAGAACCACGCCTTCTTTGTGGCCTTTGCGCCCCGGGACAATCCAAGGATCGCTATTGCGGTGATCGTGGAAAACTCCGGTTATGGTGGTACCTATGCGGCGCCTATTGCCGGTATGATGATGGAGAAATACCTGCATGATACCATCTCCGTAAAAAAGAAACCCATGATGAAGACCATGCTGGACTATGTGACCATAGACCCCGTTATACGGGAAAAATCCAAACTGGACTCACTGAATGGCGCTACGGCTAAATTAACAACAGACCAGATACTCAACGTTTATTTCCATAACTAAACCAGATGAACGACCGGCAGCAAATAAAGCTCACACAAGGGATTGACTGGCCTATCATGGGCCTTTACCTGGCGCTGGTAATGATAGGGCTGTTATCCATTTTTGCCGCGGAATACCGGGAAGGCGATAATATTTGGCAGAATGTGATGCACCAAAGTACCAACTATGCCCGTCAGGTATTATGGCTGCTGGTATCGCTGGTGCTGGCTACCATCATATGGCTTACGGACAGTAAGTTCTTTACCGCCATGGCCAACCTGATGTATGCCTTCGGGTTATTACTGTTGTTGTTGGTACTGGCCATAGGTACGGATGTAAAGGGCTCCCATTCCTGGCTGGTGCTGGGTGGTTTCCGGTTCCAGCCGGCGGAGTTCACGAAACTATGTACCAATCTGGCCCTGGCTAAATACCTCTCCTCGCTGGAAACGGATTTTAATAAGCTGCGCTCCCGGTTGATAGCAGCTGCCCTGGCGCTAATACCTTGTGCCATTATTATCCTGCAGGATGAAACGGGCCTGGCGCTGGTATACTTCTCCTTTTTCCTGGTCATGTACCGCGAGGGGCTGCCAGGTGTGTTGCTGGTAGTGGCTTTTTCCGGTATTATACTGGTATTGAGCGCCCTGCTGGTGGATAAGAATATCCTGTTTATCATATTTTCCGTGGTCACGGTGGCAGTGATCTATTTTAGCCGGCGGGAGATCAAGCGTAGCCGCTCCCGGCTGGTGCTGATACTGGGGGTCTGGGCCTTCTGCTCCGTTTTCGTGATGTTTATTGTGCCTTTTGCCTTTACCAAGGTGTTAAAAGACTACCAGGTAAGGCGTATTGAGGTAATGCTGGGTAAGGAGAACGATCCCAAAGCCACGTATAATACCCGGCAGAGTATGATCGCCATTGGCTCCGGCGGGTTCTTTGGAAAGGGGTACCTGAAAGGCACCCAAACCCGGTTTGATTTTGTGCCGGAACAAAGTACAGACTTCATTTTCTGCACTATAGGGGAGGACTTTGGCTTTTTTGGCAGCCTGATCTTCATGGGGATATTTGTAGCCCTGCTCTTGCGGATCATTTTTATAGCGGAACGACAGCGATCGACCTTTAGTCGCGTATATGCATATGGCGTGGCCAGCGTCATCTTTTTCCACCTGGCCATTAATATTGCCATGACCATAGGTCTGGCGCCGGTGATAGGTATTCCCCTGCCGCTGGTAAGTTATGGCGGTTCCTCGCTCATGACCTTTACCATGCTGATATTTATTATGCTCCGTTTGGATGCGGACCGGCAGATGGTATTGAGATAGCGCAAAAAGTACCCTTTTTTGTTTTAGCCATTATTAGAACTTCCCGTAAGGGAATTTAGTATCGTGGTAATAGAGAAACGTCCAGCCTTCATTGGTGCCACGCTCCAGGAATTCCTGGCGGAGCTCCATGCTCCGTTTGCCATCATAATCATACTTGGCAATAAACCGGTTCTTCATCTGTGAGATCTGGGGGGCCACATCGCCGCCAAAGAACACTTTATCTTCCCCATCATCTATCAGGAAAACCTGGTGGTAAGGGCAATGCCCGCCGGTGAGCTCATAGTGAATATACCCATCTATATCACCGTTACCCTCCGTAAAGACCACATTATCCCGTTGCTGCAGCAGGGCTACATCTTCTGCATGGTAAGATTTACCATCCTGCTCAATGGCATAGGCCATTTCCTGCGCGTTCACATAATGGGTGGCCTGTGGGAAATTTAACTGGCGGCTGCCGGTTGCCGGGTCTATGCTGGAGATACCACCGGAATGGTCTTTATGGAGATGGCTCATCAGCACTTTGGTGATCTCCATGGGGTTTACCCCGTTATCGATCAGGTGCTGGTGCAGCTGCAGCACGCCTTCGCTGGTGCGGAAACCCAGGCCGGCGTCCAGCAGTATATAATCGCGGTCTGTAATTATCAGGAAAGGCTGGATCTCTACCAGCAGCGATCCATGGTTACGTTGCTGCATGGTATCTTTTGACGTGTCAAAGGGAATGAATCTTTTTGTTGCATCTACGGTAAAGCTCCCCTCTGATAAAGGTATAATACGTGCCATCCTGTAAAATTACAAATAATTAAAGGCATCGTCATTATCTTGGTATTAAAGTAAAACGGTATGAACAACTTTGCACAAGAGTGGGTGAACGCCTGGAATAACCATGACCTGGAGGCCATTATGGCGCATTATGCGGAGGATGTGATCTTCTATTCTCCCTTTATCCAAAAGCTTAATAACGACCCATCCGGGCGTATACAGGGTAAGGAAGCGCTGAAAGCCTATTTTACCAGGGGCCTGCAGGCATTCCCGGACCTTCATTTTGAACTGCACCAGGTGCTGGAAGGCGTACAATCAGTGGTATTGTATTATACAAGCGTAAATAACCGCCTGTCTGCGGAGATGATGGTATTAAATGAGCAGGAAAAGGTAGTGGAAGTAAGGGCACATTATAAATAATGTGCTAATGTGCAGATATGCTAATGTGCAAATGCAATGCAGTGAGTGATAGCTAATATGAAAATTAATTTAATCCTGTCTTTTCATCTGCACATCTGCAAATTTGCACATCTGCACATCAACTATTGTTTGAACCGGCGCATATTCCGGTCTGCCCGGCGTTCATTCAGCTGGCGGACCAGTTGCATACGGAATTCACGTTCTGCTTTGAAAACGGAACCGGCTTTACCAGGGGGCAGCGCCTTCAGGAACTCCTGTTTATAGCGCTTACGCACATTCACCATACGCTGCTCCAGGTCCATTTCCTTGTCCAGGTTCTGCCGGGCAGCGGCGTCGTCTTTTTTATCCACCTGACGGTTGCGGCGGCGCTCGGCGATGAGCTGTTCTACTTCGTGGGTGTAATTATTATAGAGCGGCCAGAATTTCTGGGCCTCATCTGGCGTAAGGTCCAGCTGTTTGGAGAGGTAGGCGATCTGGGCCGCCCGGATCTTATCTTTGAGGGCAGGATCATCGCCTGGTTGCTGTTGGGCGCCTGCCCGGACGGACAGGAACAATAGCAAGGCAACAATAAATCCTGATATGTTAAAATGCTTCATGGATAAATTCGCTAATAGTTTGACACCTCAGTTCGACAAGCCGGAATTCTCCAGGTACTTTTCTATAGCTGCTTCTGGCATGTCATAGAGGTTGGTTGATATCCTGGGCAGTTCGTCTGCTACATCCATCTTTGATACATTTGAGAATATGGCCTCATTATCAAAGGCGTCTGTATGGTTCTGCAGGTAATCCACGATCTCCTGGTCGGGAATACCTGCCAGTTGTGCTTCAAAATTGGTGGCAGGCGCCGGGTTATGCCGGAATATGAACAGGGCGCCCAGGGCAATACAGCCGGTAAGGCAGGCGGCCGCCGCCCATGACAGGTAACGCCGGCGGGAGCGGATGGGTACCACTTTAGCCGGGTTGGCTGTTGTGCCGGATTGGATATCGTTCATGATACGGTCTGCCAGGCCGTCAAAATAGCCTTGCGGAGCGCTCATGGGCTGTTGCCGCGGGGCGGCAGCCAGCAGGGGAGACAGGGCAGCCAGCTCGTCCTGCACCGTAGCGGCGTTTTCTGCCTGTATACGCTGCATGATCTGGCCCGGTAATTGCTCAAAATAACCAGCCGGCGCCTGATAAGGCGTTTCTGCCGGTAAGCGTAAACCGGGAACGATCTCCTCCAGTTCTCCCACGATATCTTTTCCCTTTTTGTTCATAATACTTGGTTAGACAATATCGACGGACAATAGTTTAATGGGTGATTACGTTGTTTTTACTTCCGGAAATGGATACTACTGGCGTAATGCGGCCCTGCCTATTGATCTTAGCTGTTTTTTATGAATTCTTCTATCTTTTTTACGGCATGATGATATGACGCCTTCAGGGCTCCCTCGGAGGTCTCCAGTACCCTGCTCATCTCTTCATAGGGCATTTCATCATAATACCGTAGGTTAAACACCACCCGCTGCTTTTCGGGCAGGCTCAGTATGGCTTTTTGTAGTTTCCACTCCAGTTTGTTGGCATCGAATTGGTTGTCTGCACGTAGTTTATTACTAAGGCCTGTTTCTACGTCAGACAAAGATACCGCAGATTTTCTTTTTTGCTGTTCCAGGAAGGTCAGGCATTCATTGGTGGCTATCTTATATAACCAGGTGAACAGCTGGGCGTCTTCCCGGAACCCTTCCAGGTTTTTCCAGACCTTTATGAACACGTTCTGCAATACATCATTCGCATCTTCATGGTCTACCACCAGGCGGCGGATATGCCAATACAACCGTTCCTGGTATTTCTGGATAATGTAGGTAAATCCTTTCTCCCTGGTATCCGGTTGCCGGTATAACGCCAATAGTGCTTTATCATCCTGTGTAACGGCCATGGTAGGTTAAATGGATGTGTAGATGTGCAAATGTGCAGATATGCTGATGACCCGCAATTTGTTACAGTTACACAATTTATTGTTCACGTTGTTCTGAAATTGATTACAGCTGAAATTAAATAAAAAAACCATCCATAAGATGGTTTTTTTATTACTAAGTTTAATTGCTATGGAAATAATGGTTTCTACCCATTAGCATTTCAATTATTTTCCTTTTCTGCTCATTGCTTTTTCCGCAGCTGCTACGATATGGTTGGCATCCAGGCCATATTTCTTCAGCAGGTCTGTGGGCTTGCCGCTTTCGCCAAAGGTATCGTTGGTGCCTACGAATTCGATGGGCACGGGCTTGTTACGGCCGGCCACGTGTGCAATGCTATCGCCCAGGCCGCCCAGTATATTGTGCTCTTCTGCAGTAACGGCGCAGCCGGTCTTGTTCAGGGAGCGCAGTACGGCTTCTTCGTCCAGCGGTTTGATAGTATGTATGTTGATGATCTCTACGCTATAGCCTTTTTCCTCCAGGATCTTACCGGCTTCAACGGCTATCCATACCAGGTGTCCGCAGGCAAACAGGGTTACGTCTGTACCTTCATGCAGCACCTGTGCCTTGCCTATCTCAAATTTTTGGTTCTCCGGCGTAAAGTTGGGCCATTTGGGACGGCCAAAACGCAGGTATACCGGGCCCTGATAGTCAGCGATGGCAATGGTAGCGGCTTTGGTCTGGTTAAAATCGCAAGGTACTATTACGGTCATACCTGGCAGCATACGCATCAGGCCAATATCCTCCAGGATCTGGTGGGTAGCGCCGTCTTCGCCCAGGGTAAGGCCTGCGTGGGAAGCGCAGATCTTTACATTCTTACCGGAGTAAGCTACAGACTGGCGGATCTGATCATATACGCGGCCGGTAGAGAAGTTGGCGAATGTAGTGGTATAAGGTATTTTACCGCCAATAGTCATACCTGCTGCGATACCCATCATGTTGGCTTCCGCAATACCGCATTGTACAAAACGATCAGGAAACTCCTTAATGAAGGCATTCAGCTTCATGGAACCCAGCAGGTCAGCAGTAAGCGCTATCACGTTCGGATTCTTCCGGGCTACTTCCAGGATACCCTCTCCAAATCCTGCCCGTGTTTCTTTTTCATTTAAGGGTTGAATATCTTTTACCATATACCAAGTTCTAAGATTATGAATGTAAATGTAATAAAATTAATGTGCTGATGTATTAATTACTCAGCACCTTATCCCGCAGGCTCACTTCCCATTGCCAGGCGGTGCGCATCATATCTTCTATGCCGATCTTAGGCTCCCAGCCCAGTTTTTCCTTGGCCAGGCTGTTATTGGCGTAGATGGCGATCACATCACCGGGACGGCGGGGCCCCAGCTCATAGTTGAGCTTTACGCCAGAGATCTTTTCAAAGGCCTTAATGGCTTCCAGCACGGTTACGCCGTTGCCGGTGCCCAGGTTAAAGATCTCGTGGTTGCTGCTGTTCTTTTTGTCCAGCAGGTACTGCAGGGCACGGGTATGGGCATTGGCAATGTCCATTACATGTATATAATCGCGTATGCAGGAACCGTCGCGGGTATCGTAGTCATGGCCAAATACGATCATCGTGGGCCGCTTGCCAATGGCAGTCTGGGTGATCATCGGCACCAGGTTATCCGGTTTGCCCAGGGGCAGCTCGCCTATCAGGGCAGAAGGGTGGGCGCCTACCGGGTTAAAATAACGGAGCAGGATAGACTGGGTATCATTCACCCGGCTGTAGTCCTGGATGATCTGCTCGCCCATCTGTTTGGTACGGGCATAGGGGGACTGCGCTTCGCCTAGCGGGGTGCTTTCCACTACCGGCAGATCCGTGGTATTACCATATACGGAGCAGGAGGAGGAGAATACGAAGTTGGGGATCTTAAATTCCTGTATGCATTTCAGGATGTTCACCAGCGAGGTGAGGTTGTTATGGAAATACAGCAGCGGCTCCGCTACGGACTCCGGTACTGTTTTCAGCGCAGCGAAGTGGATAACGCCAACAATATCCCGGTTCTCATGAAAAACGGCATGGGTATCCTCCAGGTTGCAGAGGTCCACTTTATAGTTATGGATCCTTTTGCCGGTAATTTTTTCAATACCGTCCAATAGTTGGGTAGTGCTGCGGATATTACTGTCCACAGATACGACATCAAAACCATGATTGATGAGATCTACAATTGTATGCGCCCCAATGTAGCCACAACCACCGGTGACAAGAACCTTCATTGTGTTTAGTTTTTTATAACTCTTATGATGATCAATTATACTTTATGTTGCAGCACCTCCTCCAGGTACTGTCCATAGCCGCTTTTCAGCAGGGGCTTGGCCAATGCCTGCAGTTGCTCTTTGCCAATGAACCCCTTGCGGTAGGCAATTTCTTCTATACAAGCGATCTTGATACCCTGGCGTTGTTCTATCACCTGCACAAACTGGGAGGCCTGCATCAGGGAGTCGAAAGTGCCGGTATCCAGCCAGGCGGTACCCCGCGGCAGTATGGAAACCTTTAATTTACCCCGGCGCAGGTATTCCCTGTTCACATCGGTGATCTCATATTCCCCCCGCGGGCTGGGCTGCAGGTCGCGGGCAATGTCTACCACCTCGTTGTCATAGAAATACAGGCCCGGCACAGCATAGTTGGATTTGGGCTGTTGCGGTTTCTCCTCTATGGATACCACCTGCATGTTGCTGTCAAATTCCACCACCCCGTAGCGTTCCGGGTCAGATACATGATAGGCGTATACGATGCCGCCTTCCGGATCCACATTATTGGCCAGCTGGGAACCCAGGCCGGCGCCGTGGAATATATTGTCGCCCAGTACCAGGGCTACTTTATCAGATCCAATAAATTCCCTCCCGATCACAAAAGCCTGTGCCAGGCCATTGGGCTTGGGCTGCTCCGCATATTGGAGGCGCAGTCCATACTGGCTTCCATCGCCAAACAGGCGTTGGAAGGCCGGCAGGTCATGCGGGGTGGAAATAATAAGTATATCCTGTATGCCGGCCAGCATCAGCGTAGATAAAGGATAGTAGATCATGGGCTTATCATAGATAGGCATGATCTGCTTGCTGATCGCGTATGTAATGGGATGTAAGCGGGTACCGGAGCCACCTGCCAGGATAATACCTTTCATTTACCGTTGTTTTTGGGCCAGTTGATTACGATTAAACTAAATAAGGAAACGAATGATCCGCCAGTTCACAAAACCGCACAAAAATAGGGGGTAGTTCGGAATTTTTAACAAGAAAAAGTTGGGGCAGGACGGGAATAAGGCGCGTTTACCGCTTAAGCGCATACGGAATGCATGAATAAACCGGTAAACGCGCGCTCTATACTGTTACTTTACGAAAATATTTACTACAAAATAAACGGCTGCTGCCATCAGGGCGCTGATGGGGATGGTCATGATCCATGCCCAAAGCAGGCTTACCGTTACACCCCAACGTACGGCAGAGAGGCGTTTGGTAGCGCCTACCCCTATAATGGAGCCGGTAATGGTGTGGGTGGTGCTTACCGGTATACCCAGGGTCTCTGTCAGGTACAGGGTGAATGCGCCGGCTGTTTCTGCCGCTAC
The DNA here is from genome assembly GCF_008386695.1 of Chitinophaga agrisoli. GTDB lineage: Bacteria > Bacteroidota > Bacteroidia > Chitinophagales > Chitinophagaceae > Chitinophaga > Chitinophaga agrisoli. The sequence goes on along the minus strand of NZ_VUOC01000001.1, from coordinate 101,475 downwards.
GCCTTCCAGCGGGGTTACCTTGGTAATACGGGTGCCCATGGTCCTTACGATCTTCCAGCCACCGCTCATGGTACCCAGGGCTATGGCTGTAAAGCAGGACAGCGGTACCCAGTTGGGCACATCTGAGATCTTGTCAATAGTACCGTGCGCTACCATGGCCGCCGCAATGATACCCATTACCTTCTGGGCGTCGTTACCGCCGTGGCCCAGGCTCAACGCAGCGGATGAAAGCAGCTGCAGGCGTTTGAACCAGTTCTCCGCCCGGAAAGGGTTGGCCTTTTTACAGATGTTCACGATGAGGAGGGTGACTATAAAAGCCACGATCATGCCTATAAAGGGAGCCAGCACGATAAAATATACCGTGGGCATTACTTTGGAAAAGTTGATCACATTAAAGGAACCATGTGCGTTGGCAACAGCTGCACCAATAAAACCGCCTATCAGCGTATGGGAGGAGCTGGAAGGGATCCCGTACCACCAGGTCATCAGGTTCCAGATAATAGCGGCCACCAGCCCGCAGAAGATCACCTTAAGGGTAACATATTGCTCAAATACGGTCTTGGCGATGGTATTACCTACCCGGAACTCGCCATAGATGTATTTTGACATAAAAAAGGCGGCAAAGTTGAACACAGCCGCCCATAATACCGCCTGAAACGGTGTTAATACCTTCGTTGAGACAATAGTGGCAATAGAGTTGGCGGCGTCATGAAAACCGTTGATATAGTCAAAAATGAACGCCAGTATGATGATAACGACTAGAAAAACCATAGTTAAGAGATTACATGAAACATTCCCGGGCCTGCAGATCAGGCGTACTTAATGATGATGGTTTCGATCACATTGGCGCAATCTTCACATTTATCTGTGGCGATCTCCAATGCCTGGTATATTTCACGCATTTTGATGAGCTCAGCGGCATTTGTTTCAGTATCAAAGAGATCCGCAATGGCCATATCGTAAATATCATCCGCATGGTTCTCAAGGCTGTTGATCTTTACGCAGGCATCTGTAATGTTACGCATATTCTTCATATCGCGCAGCTCAGGAATGGCCTTAAATAGTTCCGCTACGCCTAATCCAATGATTTCCACCAATTTACGGATGCTGTCATTGAGGTCGTATACTTTATACAGGTCAATCCTTTTAGCAGAGCCATGGATATAATCCGCTACGTCGTCCAGGGTGGCGGCCAGATAGTGAATATCTTCCCGGTCAAACGGGGTAATGAAGTTCTGGCCCAGTTCCACGAATATACGATGGGTATAGTCGTCATTTTTGTGCTCAAGGCGCTCAATAAGGTGCACTTTGTCCTTACGTATGGCCAGATCGTTCGTGTTCACCAGCTCGTTGAGCACTTTGGCCATTTCCACCAGGTTGGCTGCTACATCTTCAAACAAGGAATAAAAAACCCGGTCTTTCGGCATAAAAAGTTTCACAAAAGAATTGAAGCCTCCCATATAGGTGTTATTTGAAATTTGCGGCAAAAATAGCTATCCAGTCCTATTATGTCCAAGAAAAATGCTGAATTAATAATTCCTTAACACTGGGTTAATATAAAAGTAATATAGCAAATTTTCCTTTGCATAAGGAATTCATTCAATATAAATGTCGGAAAAACGCCCATTAGACATAGTTGTGATCTCGGATGTACATCTCGGGATTTATGGTTGCCACGCTAAAGAGCTGGTACAATACCTGGATAGCATCGATCCAAAGATTCTGGTGCTAAACGGTGATATCATTGATATCTGGCAGTTTAGCAAAAGGTATTTTCCAAAAGCGCATACCAAAGTGATCCGCCGTATCCTGAAAATGATCGGCAAGGGCACTGATGTATATTACCTGACCGGTAACCATGACGAGGCCCTGCGTAAATACGCCGGCTTTGAACTGGGCAATTTTACGATTGATAATAAGCTGATCCTGGAAGTAGACGGTAAATCTCACTGGTTTTTCCATGGCGACGTGTACGACGTTACCATGAAGAACTCCAAGTGGCTGGCCAAACTGGGTGGAAAAGGATATGATATCCTGATCATCCTGAACCGGCTGGTGAATAACGTGCTGGAAAGCATGGGCCGCGAAAAACTGTCGTTTTCCAAAAAGGTGAAGCATAGTGTGAAGCAGGCGGTGAGTTTTATTTCGGATTTTGAACAAATAGTGGCAGAGATCGCTATTGACAAAAAATTTGATGTGGTGTGCTGCGGGCACATCCACCAGCCTATTATAAAGGAAATGCAGCATAACGGTAAAACGATCACTTACCTCAACTCAGGCGACTGGGTAGAGAGCCTTACCTCCCTGGAATATAACGCGGGGGAATGGAAACTCTACCAGCACCCGGTTACCAAAGCCAAAGTAGTGTTACCCGATGAAGAAGATGATACCCCGCTTCCCTGGGAAGTTTCAAAAGTCATCAGCTTCACTAATCCCTGATAAGATTACTGCAAATATCCAGCTCCCACTACTACGAGGAATGTCGTATAAGCATTTGCTTAAATATTATTTTCACAATATTATAACAAGTGCTTAATATTAAATTAAAGGTAAGCTCTTAAGTTTGCCGGAATGATAATAATATAGCTGGGAAGCAGTAATACTATATGAAATGAAAATTTTGAAGTTACACCCTTTGATGACCATTTCCTTGTTGCAGATGCAGTTTCAACGGCTGCTGAGTTGTAACGTCACCGTATACGTACATAATTCATTAGGCAATGCTTTTGACACCTTACGGGAAGCTGGTTTTCCGGCAGACACGCTGGTGGAATATCCTATAGACGAAACCCTGAGCCTGCGTGAGTTTGAAGAAGAGCTGGAGGAACAGTTCAACTTTAGCCTGGAGCTGTGTAATAAAAAGGATAACAAACCCTTCACCAATAAAAGCATGCACCTGTTTCAGCTGATAGCAGCCAGTAACGGCCGTGAAGATATTGGTCACCAATTGGATATAACCCTTGATATGCTGTTGAATAACAGGCAAGCCCCTCCGGGATTCACTTGTTAGTGAACCTGTTAATTAATCCGTTATAAACTATACCTATATCTGTATACATATCCTTCCCTCCATCCTGTAAAACCGGTAACTGATAACGATTTTTTAATGATTCCTTAACAATTAACATTCTGGTAATATTCCCTTAACATTACAGTAATAGGGCGGTAATAGTTTTGCGTCACATTCTATTCAAATAATACATGAAACGCAAAACCGCCCTCGCCCAACTTTGGTTATTTGTATGCCTATTAGGATTTGTACACAGCACACTAGCAGCAGATACTGGAAAAATTACGGGCAAAGTAACAGATAAGAAGACTGGAGAAGCATTGATTGGTGTTACTGTAGTAGTACAAGGCACTAGCACAGGCGCTGTAACGGATGTAGAAGGCCGTTATACGCTTGTTACCAACGTTGGTTCCTATACGTTGGATTTCAAGTACATGGGATATCAGACTAAATCCATCAGTGATGTGGCAGTGAACGCAGGTTCACCTACCAGCCTGGATGTGATCATGGATGAGCCTAAATCCAAAGATCTAAAAGAAGTAGTAATAAAGGGTACCTACAAACAGGAAACCATCAACGCCCTGTATGTAGCGCAGAAAAATAATATAGCCGTTTCCAGCGGTATCTCCGCAGATCAGATCCGCCGTTCTCCGGATAAAAATACCGGCGAAGTATTAAAAAGGGTAAGCGGTACCAGTATACAGGATAATAAATATGTTATAGTACGTGGTTTAACAGACCGCTATAACAATGCTACCATGAATAATGTACTGCTCCCCAGTACAGAGCCTGACCGTAAAACTTTCTCTTTTGATATCATCCCTGCAGGATTAATAGATAATATAGTAATTAATAAAACGGCATCCCCGGACAAACCAGGCGATTTTGCCGGCGGCCTGGTACAGGTAAGCACAAGGGATTTTCCTGCTGAAAAATTCATCTCTGTTTCCGCAGGCGTTTCTGTAAACAGCATGTCTACGTTTAAAGATAGCAAGTCTGGTTTCAGGGGTAAATATGATTACTGGACATTTGATGATGGTTCCCGCAAGCTGCCGGCTGGCGTAACCACCCAAACAGCGTTCAATAATCTTACCGGTAAAGCACAGGATGATGTGAACCGTTCATTTAAGAACACCTGGGGCACCTCTAATAAGAAAGTAGCGCCTGGCACCAACCTGCAGATCACCCTGGGTGATACTAAAATGCTGCGTGGCGATCAGAAGTTTGGATATGTATTATCACTTACCAGCAATCATACGGAGAGAAATGAATTTGCAGAGCGGAATGATTATGATATAGATAACCACGTATTCAAACGCCATAATATTGATACCACTAACCGCTATAACAGCACCCTGGGCGCAGTAGCCAATTTTGCCTATAGCGTAAAGAATACCAAAATATCTTTCAAGAATATCTACAACAGGATACTGGACAACCAAACTACCCTGCGTAGCCTGGCTACTGATCCGCAGCCTCCGTTCCATTATATTACACAGTCTTCACTGAGCGCAATGGTGGAAAGATATTTGCTTTCCTCTACACTGCAGGGTGAGCACGGTTTTGGAAGTAATAAGAAGCTGGAGTGGATGTTGAACTATTCCAACACCAACCGTCAGGACCCTGATATCAGGATCTCTAACTATACCGATAGTCATGCCATCGTAGATCAACCGGTGAATGGTGGTACTTCCCGCTCTTTTTCAAAAGTAAATGATAACATCTATAATGGTGGTGCATCTTTCCTGTTCCCGATCCTGAAGAACACCAGGCAAACATTAAAGCTGGGTGTATTTGAACAATACCGCAGCCGTACATCTAACTATCGTCCGCTGTCTTATCACAGAAGCTTTAACTTTAGCTATGATAGCCTGGCATTACCGCCGCAGTTATTGTTTGCTACAGGGCACCTGGGCAGCAATGGGCTGTACCTGAGGGATGATAGCTCTCCTGAAAATAACTACGAAGCCAATTCTAATTTGAGTGCGGGTTATTTCATGTTCGATAACTTTATTACGTCTAAACTGCGCGTAATATGGGGTCTGCGTTTTGAGTCTTACAGGCAGAAACTGCAACCGGTATCTACAACAGGCGCCACCGTTATCACAACAGATACCACTTATAATAGCTTCCTGCCTTCTGCTAACGTAGTATATGCGCTGACTGAAAAGACCAATCTGCGCTTATCTTATTCCAATACAGTAGCAAGGCCGGAGTTCAGGGAAATAGCTTCCTTCAGCTTTTATGACTTCATCAACTCTGCCGCCATCTTTGGTAATCCTAAATTAAAGCAGACCCGTATCAACAACGTGGATCTCCGTTACGAAATATATCCGCATGCAGGAGAAACATTTGCTGTGTCTGCCTTCTACAAACGCTTCAAAGATCCTATTTCAGAAATATGGTATAGCATCGATAACAATGATAAAACATACGTTAACCTGGATGATGCTACTGTACTGGGTGCAGAACTGGAAGTAAGGAAGAACCTGGAATTCCTGTTACAAAAATGGGGTACCAATTCATTTGTTTTCCTGAATGCAGCTTATATACATTCTTCCATCAAGAACCCGGAAAATGGCGCCATCAACGGCAAAACCCGTCCATTGCCTGGTCAGTCACCTTATCTGTTCAATGCCGGTCTGCAGTTTAATGATCCAGGCAACACCATGGGTCTTACCATCCTGTATAACCGCATTGGCCAACGTATTAACACAGTGGGTGATGATAGCAGCAACAAGCTGGATGTGTATGAGAATTCCAGGAACCTGCTGGACCTGCAGCTGAGCAAAAGGCTGTTTAAGAATGCCGCAGAAATAAAGTTCAATATCTCAGACATCTTCAACAATCCTTACCTGCTTTACCAGAATAAGGATAGTAAGAAGGCCTATAAAGAGGGTACAGACTATATATTCTATTCTTATAAGCTGGGGACTAATTACTCCCTGAGCTTTACATATACGTTCCATTGATAATTTATCAGATTGTTAATACAGACCTAACAATTAGCTAACATAGGTTTTATTCTTTTACAGAAATTAAATGACTATTATGAAACTTCGTGCTTCTTTCATCGCATTATCAGGTATTGCTTTAGGGTTTGCGTCCTGTAGCAATGATGATAAGACCGGTCCCACACCTCCGAATAACGACAAACAAGTAGTGCTTGTAGGAAAAATTGACCGCGATAGAACTTTATCCAAAGATACAGTATACGTAATGCGTGACTACGTTTATGTAGTAAACAACGCAACATTAACTATCCAGCCTGGTACAACCATCCTGGGCGGCCAGGTATCTCCTACCAAAGGCGGTACGCTGATCATTACCCGCGGCGCTAAACTGATTGCTGCCGGTACTGCTGATGCTCCTATCGTATTTACTTCTGAGAAACCGGTTGGTCAACGTAAACCAGGTGACTGGGGTGGTATCATCCTGCTGGGTAAAGCTACTACCAACAGGCCTGCTAACAAAAGGGTGCCTGAAGGTATTGAAGGCGCTGATGCTTCTGTAGACATGGGCTACGGTGGTCCCGGCGGTTCTGATGCATTTGTTGACACAGACAACTCCGGTAAACTGCAATACGTACGTGTTGAGTTTGGCGGTATTGCACTGGCCAGCACTGCAGATAGTGAAGTGAACGGTATCACTTTCTATTCAGTTGGTAACGGTACTACAGTAGATCACATCCAGGTGAGCTATTCCGGCGATGACGCTTGCGAATTCTTCGGTGGTACTGTAAACGTTAAGTATGCTGTTGCTTACGGTACTAAAGATGACAACTTCGATATGGATAGCGGCTTTAAAGGTAAACTGCAGTTCTGCGTTGTACTGCAGGATCCCGCTTTCTCCGATGTAGTGAGCCTGTCTAACGGTCTGGAAGTTGATAACCTGAACGGTGCTAACACCAGCACTCCGTACACTCACCCGGTTATTTCCAACCTGACCATCGTTGGTCCTGGTACTGCTACCGGCAATGGCGATTACTTCTACGCTGGTGCTCGTTGGAGAAGAGGTTCTACTTTCACTGTAGCTAACTCTATCTTCAGCGGCGACCCCGTTGCTACAGACGTAGAAGGTTGGGTTTCCCAGAATGCACTGCAGCACCTGGCTCCGGCTCCTGCTGCTGATTATTCAAACATTACCAACTCTGTATTCCAGGCTGCTGGTATCAGCCCTATCAGCACTCAGCGTGGTGCCGGTTCTACTGCTATCGGCCCCCTGTTATTTGATGCTGATAAAAAAGATAGCTCTATCATCACTGGCGCTCAGGTGAAGGCTTTGATCCTGACCACTGCTAATAAAAATGATAGCCTGAAAGCATTAACAGACGTATTTACTGCTGTTCCTGCTGTCGCTAACTTTAAAGCTACCAATACAGAATTCAAACTGTCTAGCGCAGTTGCTGCTAAAACAGCTGCCTTTACTGACGCGCTGCTGGCTGACGCTTTCTTTGATAAAGTAAGCTATGTTGGTGCAGTAGATCCTAACGCTGCTAGCCCTTGGACTAAAGCCAGCTGGATCAACTGGGCTCCTCAGGATACTCAGTATGGTAACTAATCAAGCGTAAGCGTAGATTTTCATAAACTGTTCAAGTACCGTCCTGCTTTTTAGCGGGACGGTTTTTTTATTCCAGATCATAACGTTTTGTTAATATGATAACATTCTTAAACATGTTATCTTTAGTAAGTTCAAGCCCCTAAGTGACTATATGCGTTAACCAAATCCCATCACTCTCTTGAACAGCTTTAACCCAGTTATTTATTTTTCACATTTAAACATAGATGTATGAAAACACCCTCATTTATCCGTAACACCCTTATTGTGACCCTGTCCCTAAGTTTATCTTTTATTGCCTGTAAGAAGGATGCCGCACCTCCGGAGCAAAGCAGTAACGGTGAAAAGCGGCTGTCATCCCTGGAGCAGGAAAAGAAGTTAAAGGATTATATCCTCTCAGTGGGATATGCTGAATCCGCAATAGCCGATCGTGGTGATTATTTCCTTGTAAGCGGTGATATTATTTACATGAAAGCTGATGCCGCGAAATACATTTCGAAAGCAGGCGAACCAACAGGCGCCAGAACATTACAGAACAGAAGTCAGTTCCTTGTGAATTTTTATTTTAATCAGTTGGCTAACAATGTTAGCCGGCGGCGGATGGCAACGGTATATGTTGATGCATCCGTATTGGGATCAGGAGTAGATAATTGGGGGGCTGAGGTCCAACAAGCTATTGCCGAGTGGAATAACGTTCCTCAATGTATGATTTTCTTTCAACAGACCAGTGACCCCAATCAGGCTGACATAATTGTCAGAAGTGACGCGTCGGCCGGTATGCAGCTTGACGATAATGTAATCGCAGGCGCGCTTCCTCCCACGTCAGACGGCAGGCCTGGTAGTTCTCTGTTGATAAATCTTGATTTCCTTAGTAATATACAAGTATCCACTTTGCAGAAGAAATATAATATGGTGCACGAACTAGGGCATACCCTGGGGTTTACGCATACAAATGAGCCTGGAACGCAGATACCCGGAACGCCCGCTTCAGATCCTGCTTCCGTAATGAATGGCGGCACCGCCCTTAACCAATGGGCTGGCTTCTCATTTTGGGATATAACGGCGGCTCAGGCCCTTTATCCTTTGGAGTATAAAAATGTAATGGTTAATAAGCCGGGTACCTTCGCTGCAGAAAATGGAGGGACGGAAAACATCCAATGGAGTTCCGGGTATATGAATGGCAATGTAAGGATAGAGATATATAATGTGACCACCAATTTTCCTGGCCGGTATTATGAATATACGCTTAGAAGGGTGGTTACCAGTTCAACGCCAGATAATGGCCTGCTGGCAAACGGCTTAGTATATGACCTGGACAATGGCGAAGCCACCCAGTTGCCAATTGCCATCAAGATCGTATCTACTTCCCTGCCAACGAGATTCGATTTTACAGAACCTTTCTTTATTATGTTTGATTAAACCTTCCGACACAATTTAATAGTGTAACGCGGGTACCCGCGTTACACTATTGGAAAAAAACTTAATATTCCCATAACAATCCCGTAACACTGCCTATCTATCTTTAGAGCATGCTAGTACAGAGGCAATGTTTTGTAATATGCATGGAAACCTTAACATTTCACCCGTTAATCTGCGATCTATAGCCGTAAAAACAGGAAAATCTTAACATATCAGCTGTCATTGGATATTTAATCCTTTGAAGATCACTACTATAACAGTGTGTTAACATTAATTTAATATTGCCTTAACATACACTTAATGTGACAAGGGTACGTTTGCGTCAAAATAGATAAGACGTGAACAGGATAATCTACGCATTTAACTTACTGGCCGCTATCCTTACGCTTACATGTAGCGGACTGTATGCACAAGTCACCACCTCACAGATCACTGGCAGGGTTACCAGCGCCAAAGGCGAAAACCTCCCCGGCGTTACGGTACAGGCCGTGAATACTTCCACAGGCGCCCGCTATGGCGGACAAACTAACACCGAAGGCCGTTATATACTGCCTAACCTGAATCCAGGCGGCCCTTATACCATTACCGTATCTTTTATTGGCTACAAAAAAGAAGAAAAGAATGATGTAAGCCTGGGCCTGGGCGGCACCAGCTTTAACTTTAAATTACAGGAAGAATCTACCGCACTGAGCGAGATCGTGGTGGTAGGCGCTACTGCGCCTAAATCCGGCCGCATTAACCAGGAGCAGCTTAAAACCCTGCCTTCCCTGAGCCGCAGCCTGCAGGATTTTACCCGCGTTACGCCGCAAAGCAATAACAACTCATTTCTGGGCACCAACTTCCGCTACAATAACGTAACGGTAGATGGCGCTATCAATAACGACGCTATCGGCTTTAGCCCTTCCCTGGGCGGCCAGACCAATACTTCCGGTCAGCCGGGCAGCAGCACCCGTACCAATCCCGTATCCCTGGATGCTATCCAGGATATACAGGTGTACCTGGCGCCTTATGATGTGAAGATCGGTAACTTCCTGGGCGGCAGTATCAATGCCGTTACCCGTAGCGGTACCAACGAGTTCCATGGCTCCGTATACGGTTTTGGCCGCGGCGCCTTCATGATAGGCCCCAACAACGCCGGCGACGGTTCCAAACTGCCTTCTGATTTTCATGATTACCAGACGGGCGTACGTTTAGGGTTCCCCATCATAAAAGACAAACTGTTCTTCTTCACCAACGAAGAGGTGACCCGCCGTACAGACCCCGTGATCCTGGCTGCAGGTTCTCCTGATATGCCGCTGCTTACCGCAGATCAGGCAGGGCAGATCAAAGAGAAAATGTTGTCCTTTGGAAAAGATTATGATCCCGGAACCTTCGGTAATACCAGTATTTACTCCAACTCAGTAAAACTGTTTAACCGTGCAGACTGGCATATCAATGATAAACACCAGCTGTCTATCCGTAACAATACCATCTTCTCCCAGGCTACTAACCTGGAGCGCGACCAGCAGAACTTCCGTTTTAGCGGTATCGACTACAAACAGGTGAATAACCAGAGCTCTACCGTTGCGGAACTGAAAAGCCAGTTCTCCAATACCTTATCCAACAGCCTGATCGTAGGTTATTCCAGCATACACGATTATCGTGATCCAACGTCTAATCCGGCACTGGCCCAGATCCAGATCGCTTCCAACGGCGGTACTATCTTCCTGGGTACAGACCGTGAAGCAGCTATCTTTAACATGAAACAAAAGACCTTTGAGTTTACGGATAACGTAACCATCTTCAAAGGCATCCATAATATCAACATTGGTACGCACAACGAGTTGTATAATATTACCTATGGTTTCGTGAACTCCTGGAATGGCCGTGTGGATTACAACTCCATAGGCGATTTCCTGGCAGACAAACCTTCCCGCGTGCGTGGCAACTTTAACTACGAGAACAATACCCGCGACTTTATCATGGCCAATCCGCCGGCGCAGTTTAAAGTACAGCTGTACAGCCTGTATGCGCAGGATGAGATTTCCCTGACAGACCGCTTTAAATTAACGCCCGGTGTACGTTTGGATTATACCTACCTGCCCAATATGCAGCCGCTGAGCGATAAGACCACCGGCGCGCCGGTAGATCCCAACTTTAGCACCACCTATTCCTATACCCAACCCAAGGATATCAGGAATAAGTACCTGAACAATGTGCAGATCTCTCCCCGTTTAGGGTTTAACTACGATATCAAAGGTGACCAGAGTATTATACTACGCGGCGGTACCGGTCTGTTCACCGGCCGTATTCCGTTTGCCTGGTTAGGTTATGCCTATTATAACAACGGCGTTACTTACGGTGCTTATGATACCAAGTTTGGCTACACTTCTGATAACGACCGCCCTGTACCGGGTACCAACCCTATCTCCACCAATCCTAACGGCCTGGCTCAGTTCGTAAGCGGACAGAATAAGGACCCGCATGACGCTAAAGGCGCTACCCAGGTGGATATGATTGATAATAACTTTAAGATGCCGCAGATGTGGAGGAGCAGCCTGGCTGTAGATTATACTACTGCAGACCAGTGGCGTTTCACCGTAGAAGGTATCTATACCAAAACCATTCATGATCTGCGTTTCCAGCAGGTGAACCTTACAGATAATCCGTTCTACTACGAAGCATATGATAAGGGCCACCAGCAGCCTATCTTCACCGGTAGTAAAATAAACCCGCTGTATACCAATGCCTACCAGCTGTCTAACACAGATCAGGGCTACCGTTACAGCATCACCGGTCAGGTAAACAAACGCTTCAAATTTGGTTTAAACGCCAGCGTAGCGTATACTTATGGCCAGTCTAAAGATATCACCAACGGTATCCGTAACTCCATGGAGTCTAACTGGCAGCTGAACCAGGCATTGAATCCTAACAATCCGCAGCTGGCTTATTCTAACTTCGATATCCGTCATCGTATCGTAGCTACCGCTAACTACAAACTGGATTGGAATAAAAAAGGTAAATGGATCTCTAACTTTGCAGTATTCTTTAACACTTCTTCCGGCGTGCCTTTCACCTACGGTTTCCTGAATGCTACCGTACAGAATACGCCGCAGCAGGTGAGCCTGGCCTACATTCCCAACAAGGGTGAGACCGTTAATTTCTTTAACGACATCGCCAATGGCCCTACCGCTGCACAGCAGGCAGCTGCATTTGATTCCTACATTGACAAGGATAAATACCTGAGCAGCCGCAGAGGCCAGTTTACAGAGCGTAACGGTGGCCGTACCCCCTGGAACACACAGGCAGATTTCCGCTTTAGCCAGGACCTGAACCTGAAAGCCGGTAAACGTACACATACCATTACATTAACTTATGATATCGTGAACCTGACCAACCTGCTGAATAAGAACTGGGGTATCCAATACTTCTCTTCCAATACCTTTAACTCTACCGCCAGCGTAGGATTAAAGTCTGCGGGCAAAGTGGTGAACCCGGCTACTGATTTTCCCAAATACACCTGGTCCGATCCGGGAACGCCTTACTCCAAGGATTTCTTTGCATCCCGGTACCAGATGCAGCTGGGTTTGAGGTATAGCTTCTAACGGCAAATCGTACAACATATATTGCTTTTTTCAACAAGGGCTGATCAGTATTTGATCGGCCCTTGTGCCTTTATAAAATAAAAGCGTCCCGCGGTATTCCCACGGGACGCTTTTATTTTATCCTGATTAAGTCGTTACTTCAGATTCACGGCATATTTATCCGGGTTCTTGTCAAATACTCCTTTACAGGTAGGGGAGCAGAAATTCACGGTATCCCCTTTATACACGCTAAACTCATGATAGCTGGTATCGTAGGGCATCTGGCATACCGGATCGCCCATTTTACCATCTGCTATCAGGGTGGCAGCCACTGTATCTTCCTGTTGTGCCGTCATAGCCGGCTGTTGCGTATTGGAGGAGCCACAGGCCATCAAGGCGCCTGCAAAGAAAACGATATAGCACAGTTTCTTCATGATCATGTTTTTATTGATTGTCACGGTTGATGCGCATTATCACAAGGCGGTAATGCAGTTTCAGGCTCAGGCCCAGTACGCAGCCACTTAGCAGCGCCAGTGCCAGCATGGTACCGGTGAACGTTTCCAGGAAATGGAAGGCCTGCGGCAGATAAGGAAGCACAGCCACCAGCAGCGCCAGCAGTAATATGTTACGGAGCTCTTTCTGATATTGTTTCACAATCTTCTTCATGTCTGGTCAGTTTAAAAGTTGCAACAAATATACGCCAAAAACAATGGCCCCCGTAGTAAGAATTACCACGGGGGCCATTGTGCTATTATTCATATAATTAATTATTACCAGATCACTACGCGGGCAGTATCAGGCAGCGTCATTTTGCCACCGGTGCAACCCCAGGCATCCTGGAACTCTTTCAGGTGCGGCAGGGGGCCGTTAATACGGAAACGGCCGGGGGAGTGCGGGTCTGTCTGTATCTGGTTACGCAGGGCCGCATCGGTGGTGTTACCGTGCCATACCTGCGCCCAGCCCAGGAAGAAACGCTGTTTCCAGGTGAAACCGTCTATCGGCTGCGGCTCCGGCTTGCCCTGGATAGATTTTGCCAGCGCATAATAAGCCAGTGTAAGACCGCCCAGATCCGCTACGTTTTCGCCAATGGTCAGGTCGCCGTTGATATGGAAGCCGGGTAGGGCCTCAATATTGCTGAAATAGTTGCTGTAACGTTTGGTCAGCTTGTCAAAGGCGGCGCGGTCCGCAGGCGTCCACCAGTTCTTCAGGTTACCTTCAGCGTCAAACTGGGAGCCCTGGTCATCAAACCCGTGGGTGAATTCGTGGCCTATAACGGCAATAATGCCACCGTAGTTGATCGCGTCGTCCGCATTTGGATTAAAGAATGGAGGTTGCAGTATACCGGCAGGGAATACCACTTCGTTATTCAGCGGGTTATAGTAAGCATTCACCATCTGGGGCGTCATTTGCCACTCAGAACGGTCTACCGGCTTGCCTATTTTAGAAACAGCCTCATTATTATCGTAGTTGGAGGCGGAAATGATGTTTTCGATCAGTGTGCCTGGCTGTACCTTAATGGAGGTATAATCTTTCCATTTATCCGGGTAACCTATCTTGTAGGTGAAGGAAGCCAGCTTTTTATGCGCCATTTTTTTGGTAGAGTCGCTCATCCAGGTAAGCTTATCTATCCTTTCGCCAAATACGCTGCGCACATTTTCGATCATTTCAGATACCTTCTGTTTGGAGCTTTCCGGGAAGTATTTCTTGGCGAACAGTTTGCCCAGCGGCATACCCAGCGTACCATCTGTAGAGCGGATGGCTCTTTCAGGACGTTTTTTCTGTTCCTTCTGGCCACTCATTACCGTACCATAGAAGCGGAAGGCGGCATTGTCAAACTGTTTGGGCAGGAAACCGGCAAAACGGCTCAGCAGCTGCCAGCGGGTATACAATTTCAGCGTTTCTACCGGCGTAGCGGCCAGCAGGGCGCCGGCTTTTTTCAGATAGTCTTTGTTCTCTATGATCAGCGTATCTGCTTTAACACCCTGCTCACTGCTATAAGCTTCCCAGTTAAACTGGGGCGCAAGGGTCTTTAATTCGCTAAAAGCAGCTTTATTATAGGTCTTTACCGGATCGCGCCTTTCTACGTTGGTCAGCTGTAGCTTGGCCAGTTTGGTTTCAAAGGCCAGCAATGTTTTTCCGGGGTCCTTATCGGTGAAACCAGCCATGCGGAACATAGTATCCACATGTTTTACAAATTCATTGCGCACATTTACGGTGTTGGAATCCGTTCTGTCATAATAGCTTCTTTCCCTTAAGCTTAAGCCGCTCTGGTATTCATACAGCGCATTCATAGCGCTGTTGCGGGCGTCAGCGTCTACAGAGAATACAGCAAAAGTGGTAATGCCCATCTTCTGCAGTTCGCCGCTTACCTTGGACCATTCGTCCAGGGATTTTACCATATTGATCTTATCAAGATAAGGCTGCAGCGGGGTAATGCCCAGCTTCTCAATGGTAGCGGTATCCAGGAAGGATTTGTAATAATCTGCGATCTGTTGTTCTTCAGTACCGGCTTTGAGATCTGTCTGTTGGGTGATCTCCGCAATGATGCCTTTAAGCCTTACTTCCTTATTCTCCTTATCCAGTACATTAAAGGCGCCCCAGCGGCTTTCTGTGGAGGGGATAGGATTATTCTTCTTCCAGTTGCCATTGGTGAAATCGTCAAAGTCGTCACAAGGTTTGTAGCTGGAGTCAATGGAGCTCAGTTCAAAGGCAGGCACTTTCGTGGAATCTGTGGCTACCTGGTCTGTGGAGCTTCCGGTGTTACAGGCCGCCATAGTGGAAACGGCTGCGAGCAACAGGAGCTTTACAGCATTGGTGTTATTCATAAGTAAAACAGGTTTAGTGGCTAAATATACACGATTTAACCATTTTTTAATGGATTTGGGGACTACAGGGAACAAAAATTGATGACCGGCGACTCTCAAGTAATTTAGCTAGGTTTGTAGCTATAAAAAAAGCAAGATCATGTCTTCAAAGTTTGGACTATTCCGGTTCCTGAGCATTGTAAATTTATTAATAGCAGGGTTTTTTGTGCTGATGATGTTGCTGGCATTACTGTTTATGGTAGCCTTATCGCCAGTGCTTATTTTTATGTTGCTTACCGGCGCGGTGGTCATACACAGCGTATTGAGCATTTCCCTGCAGCAAAGCCTCCGCGACTCTTCCAGACCATTAAAGACCAATACGCCAGGCGGCATCCGCATTATGGGTTTTATGGCCATCTTTTATGCCGTATTGCTCATTTCTAATGGTTTTGTAGGCCTGAGCCATATGGATGAAATGCTGACGGAGGTATTAAAACAAATGCCTAAAAGCCAACCGGTGCCCACTATCAAAGACCTGCGTGGTATGATGACAGGCCTGATCATTTTCCTGCTGATCCATGCATTGGGCGTATTGGTGAACTGTGCGTTGTCGTTTACCTTCCTGAAATACTGGCAGATAAATACCGGGCGTACAAAGGATAGCGATAGCGAATAATACCTGGTCATCCATATCGCAGGTATCCTGATAACCCGCTGGTACGCGATATGTACTAATGACCATTGAAATATTACTGAATATGGAACCTTTAGCAGAACGTTTAAGACCGGCCGCGCTGGATGAGCTCGTGGGGCAGGAACACCTGACCGGGAAGGGGAGCATACTGAGAAAAGCGCTGCAACAAGGCAAAATACCCTCGATGATCTTGTGGGGCCCGCCCGGCGTGGGCAAAACCACCATCGCTAATATCATCGCCCATACGTTACAGGTACCTTTTTATACATTAAGCGCCATTTCGGCCGGTGTAAAAGAGGTGCGGGAAGTAATAGAGATCGCAAGGCGGCAGGGGCATGCCGTACTTTTTATTGATGAAATACACCGGTTTAATAAATCCCAGCAGGATGCGCTGCTGGGCGCTGTAGAAAAAGGCATTATCACACTAATAGGCGCCACTACAGAAAACCCTTCCTTTGAGGTGAATGCGGCCTTGCTCTCCCGCTGCCAGGTATATGTGTTAAAGCCCCTCTCAGAGCCAGAGCTGCGGCAGCTATTGCAGCAGGCCATGGAAAAAGATGAGTGGTTGCGCGAAAAGGAGATCGATATAAAGGAGACCACCGCCCTGATGAATATCTCTGGCGGCGATGCCCGCAAACTGCTTAACCTGTTTGAGCTGGTAGTAGATACCCTGCAGGAAAAACCTGTGGTGATCACAGATCAGAAAGTGATGGATATTGCGCAGCAGCGGATCGCTATCTACGATAAAAGCGGAGAGCAGCATTATGATATCATTTCCGCCTTTATTAAATCCATCCGCGGCAGCGATCCCAATGGGGCGGTATACTGGCTGGCGCGTATGATAGCCGGTGGGGAGGATGTGAAGTTCATTGCCCGCCGTCTGGTGATCCTGGCTTCTGAAGACATTGGCAATGCCAATCCTAATGCCCTGTTACTGGCCACCAACTGCTTCCAGGCCGTAAACCTGATCGGTTACCCGGAGGCCCGTATCATCCTGTCGCAATGCGCTACCTACCTGGCTTCCTCTCCCAAGAGTAATGCCTCTTATATGGCCATTAACAGCGCCTTGTCTGTAGTATCCCAAACCGGCGACCTGCCGGTGCCATTACATATCCGCAATGCGCCCACCAAATTAATGAAGGATCAGGGTTATGGTAAAGATTATGCCTATGCGCATGATTATGATAACAATTTTGCATCGCAGGAATACCTGCCGGATGAGATCCGGGGCATGAAGCTCTACGACCCAGGCAAAAACCCAAGGGAAGACGAGCTGCGGAAATACCTGAAAGCTTTGTGGAAAGAGAAATACAATTACTGATCATCTTTCTTTTGCCAATATCTCAAAACTACTGTGCACCTCCTCTCCATCTTCATCTACCAGGGTGATGGTATGTTTTCCCGGCGCGGGGTGTAATGCCATTTGGTGAAACTCCGTGGTGGCGCCTACATAGGTATTATCCAGGTGCCAGTAAATATGCGTGTTGCTGTTGCGGTGCGTAGCGGTAAAGATGGTTTCACCGGGCTGCCCGTCTATTTCTATAGGTACAAATATGCGGGCATTGGGCCGCGGGTAAATGAGCTCCATGGGCGCTTTATCCTGGTTAAGGGTAGCCAGGCATTCCGGTTTGTAAGGCGGCAGCGGCGCATAGTTATTCTTGGTACGGTAATAGAATTCCATAGCGGGCGGCAATACAAACCAGGGTTTATGCAACATCATGGAAGGCGGTTCGCAGTTGGCCGTTACCCGCCATTGGCCGGTATGATCCAGGTGTATAAGCTGGTGATAGGGACAAAGGCCGCTTCTTAAGCCCGCCAATGGCACCCATAAGGAGTCTTTATCCGGGCAGCTGTCTCCCGCCCGGTAGCCGCTTTGCCGGCATACTTCAATCTTCCGCAATTTGCTATAGGGGGTAGGGAACCAGCCGCTGGTATGCAGCAGGCGGAAAATATCAAACAGCACCGGGGCAGCCGTAGCTACGCCTACCAGGCCGGGGCGGCCCTCTCCATCCGCATTACCCACCCATACGCCTACTATATACTGCGGCGTAACGCCAATAGCCCAGCCATCGCGAAAGCCAAAGCTGGTACCGGTTTTCCAGGCAATACGCTGGGAAGAGGAGAACTGTTGCCACAGCAATTCCTCGCCGGGGCGCATCACTTCTTCCATGGCCTGAAAGGCGTACCATATAGCGCCGGCATCCAGTACGCCGGCAGGGCTGGGCGCATATTGGGAGGGGCGTTGTATATCTTTTACATAATTGGGCCCATGGATATCATCCTGGTCATATTTACCCTTATACTGGTCCAGGTGCAGCAGGGTACGGGCCATACTGGCGTACATGCCGCACATCTCCCACAGGGTGGTCTCGCCCCCTCCCAGGATCAGGGAAAGGCCGTAATGATCTGCCGGTTGTTTAAGGGTAGTGATGCCCATCTTTTTCAGCAGGGCATGAAAACGCTCATACCGGTATTGCTGCAGCATACGAACGGCCGGTATGTTCAGGGAGCGGGAAAGGGCCCGGGAGGCGGGCACCGCTCCATCAAAACCCAGGTCAAAGTTCTGCGGGGTATAACCGGCGATCTGGGTGGGTATATCTGCCACCAGCGTATGCGGCAATAATAATCCATCATTTAGCATAGCCGCATATAATACCGGCTTCAGGGTGCTGCCGGGGCTGCGGGGCGCCTGTATAACATCTACATGGCTTTCCAGCTCAGGATCAGCAGGGTTATAGATATTGCCTGCATAGGCCATCGTATTGCCGGTTTCCACATCCAGTACCAGGGCCGCAATGTTATTGATGCCATTGGCCTTGTACTGGTGCTGGTAGCGTTCTGTTATGCCGTTTACATTCTTTTGCAGGTCTGCGTCTACGGTGGTGCGTATGCGGGTGCTGCCGGGGGATGACAACTGCAGGTAGTCTTTCCGGAAATGATCCAGCAGGTGGGGCGCCAGCTGCGGCAGGGGCAGGGGCTGGTCCGGTAAAGGCTCCAGTTTGGCCAGGCGGCAGCTAAGACTGTCTATATAATGTTGATGCCAGAGTTTATCCAGCAGCTGATCCCTTTTGGCGGCCAGCGTACGCCGGTTCCTGCCGGGGTGTACCAGGGCCGGGCTGTTGGGCAATACTGCCAGGGCAGCCATCTCTCCCCAGGAAAGCTGGTCTGCACGGCGGCCATAATACCGCCAGGCAGCAGCTTCCAGCCCCACTACGTTACCTCCAAATGGTGCATTGCCGGCATAAACGGCTAAGATCTGTTTTTTGGAGCAGGCAAACTCCAGGCGGGTAGCCAGTACTGCTTCTATCAGCTTTTGCCACAGGCTGCGTGGTTTGTTGCGGGACAGGCGTATTACCTGCATGGTAAGGGTGCTGCCGCCGCTTACTACACGGCGTTGTCCTATGTTTTGTTTAATGGCCCTGCCCAGCGCCAGCGGGTCTACGCCCCAGTGATAATAAAAACGTTTATCCTCATAGGCGGTGATACAGCCGGCAAATTTCTCCGGCACCTTATCGGCGGCGGGGAAACGCCATTGTCCGTCTGTGGCAATGGTGGCGCTTAACAGTTCGCCATTGGCGTCTTCTATTACAAAGGAGGTGGGGGCCGTAAAGAGTTTTTTGGGTAACAGCAAATAGTAGAAAAGCAATAGTACAGCAGCGCCCAGGAGCCACCATTTTTTACGCAATATCCATTGTTTGAGCCTTCTCATGTCAGCAACACATCCATAAATGATGATGATCAATGCAACCAGTCCGTTTGTAAGATAGTTACATTGATCATCATGCTTAATTATAATTTGTCTTCCTCAGTACACTATTTCACGATCTCTACCCATTTACCCGGCGCAAAATCATGGATGGTATTATCATACATAGCCTCGCACGAAGTAGCCGGCAAATAATAGCGGCCCAGGTAAGCGGCATTCAGCAGCACGTTGTACGTATACGTTTTATTCTCTTCAATGTTAAAATAAGTATACACCCTGTCGTCCCGTATATCCATATACGTGAACGGTGATTGAGAGAAAGCGCTGTCGCTTTCCAGCAGGCGGGTATTCAATATTTCCCAGCCGGAGGGGAAGATCTGGCTCAGCGCCATCTGCTCATAATACCCGCGTTTGCCCGGGTTGCGGATGGTAACGGTGGCCATAAAGTCCGATCCCTGTGTCAGGGTAGCCGGGTCCAGCGGTTTGCCGTTACGGGTACTGTATTTTACCTGCATGTCCAGTATCTCCGGATGGTGCTCTGCTACGGGTTCCTGTCCTGCCTCCGGTTGTCCCTGCATGATCATGCGGGCGTATAATACATTCTGGCCGTTGTTCTGCAGGGTTACATTATTAGTAGCTGCGAATGTGACAGGTATCTGCGTAATATAGGAGTTGCCGTTCACCGTGCCGTTGGCGCCATTGATGCGGTAAGTGAAATTCATCTTACTGCCGCCGGTATTACTGCCGCAATAATGGGCAATTGCAATCAGGGAGTAAGCGGTGGTCTGTGTGCTGTACCAGGCTTCCTGCGATAGTTGCGCCGCTATCTGTTTCACCATTTCTCCCGCCCTGGCGCGTTGGCCCATGGCAGTAAGCGTTTCCAGGATCAGGGCTTTGTCGCGCAGGTCAGAGCCAAAGGTACCGCCCAGCTGACTGTAGGGTTTTACTACGGTGGGCAGGTTTTTCACCAGGGCGTCTGCAACTTCCGGCTGGCCGCTTAAGCGGTAGGTAGCTGCCAGCTGCCATTTGGCGGGTACGGAGAGGTACTGGAATTCCTTGAGGCGGTTCATTGCCCCTAGTTCCGGTACCTTGGCCAGCGCCAGCAGGTACAGGCGATAAGACTGTATAATATCGCCCCCATAGAAATTATAGGTGCTGGGGGCCCAGGTAGCTGCTTTATTACGTTGATATTTCTTCCACTGCTCCAGTAGGCCCGCGGGTAATACATACCCTTTGGCCTGCGCTTCCAGCAGGAAATGGCCGGCATAGTTGGTGCCCCATTCGTCAGAGGTACCTTCGCCCGGCCAGTAGCTAAAGCCGCCGTCTGAGGCCAGGAAACCTTTCAGGCGGTTAATACCCGCTTTTACATTACGGTCTATATCTGCCAGCTGGCTGGATTTCACATCCGTTAGCTGGTTCAGCACCAGTTGCGGAAATACGGCAGAGGTGGTCTGCTCTATACAGCCATGCGGGTAATCGATCAGGTATTTAAGGCGTTTAGCCAGGTTCAGCGCCGGTATGGTAGATACTTCCAGGGTGGCGGTATTGGTGCCCGTCATGCCCACGGGGGTAAAGGCGCTGCTCCAGTTGCCATTGGCTTCCAGCGTATGCTCCAGCGTGTTGGTGATAACGGGGTTGGGGTTACGCACCTGCAGCTCTGTGCTTTCCTCTGCGCGTTCGCTGCCGCTGGCGGCCGTTACTTTTACTTTGGCAATACCCGTCTGCTGACGAACACGTACATCAAAATACACCATCTGCTCGCCCGGTTGCGGGAAGGTAACGGTCTTGGTACGCTCGCCCACTACTTCCAGCAGGTTATTGCTGGTGAGGGTAACGGTAGCGCTGCGGATATTGTTCTCCAGGCCAAACACCGTTACCGGTAACTGAATGGTCTCTGAAGGGCCCAGCACGCGTGGCAGGGAGGTAAGCAGCATCAGCGGCTTTTTCACGGCGGCGGTTTTCTCTGCAGAACCGTATGCGCCTTCCTGGCCGGCTACTACCATCGCCTTCACGGAGCCTATATAAGGCGGCAGTTTAAAGGCATGCGTTTGGGATGCTCCTTTCTTCAGGTAAAAAGGTCCCATGTATTTCACCACTGGTTTAAACCGGTTGGCCTTGGCGGTGCTGGCGCTTCTATCCAATCCTTCATCACCGCCTATGCTCAGTATGCGGTCCATATCTGCGCCCCAGGCGCCTATCACAAAGTCAAACATATCCCAGGTCTTTACGCCCAGTGCTTCCCTTGCATAGAAGACGCTGTGCGGGTCCGGCGTTTTAAAGCGGGTCAGGTCCAGCAGACCTTCGTCTACCAGGGCCACCGTATAGGTCATGGCTTTACCGTTGGCTTCAGATACCGTAATGCTGGCTTCCTGCTCCGGCCGTAAAGTAGCCGGCATTTTGATCTGCGGTTGCAGTATGGTGTTCTGGTCTTCTATGGCAATGGGTATAGTGCCGTACATGCGGATGGGCAGGTCATTTACCGTTTGCGCGTGTGGCTGCAGCAGGCTAATGTTTACATAAATGTTGGGCGCCATATTCTTCTCCGCTTTAAAGTGGTAAGTGGTCTGGCCCTTGCCGGTGTTCACCCAATCTGTTTTCAGCACCCGGCTGCCGGATTCAATGCTTATCAGCCCACGGCCGCCTTCGCTGCTGGGGATGGTAAGGGTAATATCATCGCCTACATTATACTTTGTTTTATCGGAGGTAAATACCAGCATGGTTGCTTCTGCAGGGTTCTCTTTCTGCATACGCTGTGACCAGCCCGGCCAGTCGATATACACGGCCTCACCACTGGTATGGCCGCTCTGGAGATCTTTCACCCTTACCAGGTAACGGCCCCAGTCAGGGTAGCGGATCGTCAGGTCCCAGCTGCCTTTACCATTATGCACCGTAACATTCTCTTTCTTTAACAGCTGGTTATAGCTGTCCTGCGTAAAGTTGCTGAACTCATCGCCGCTGCTCTCATCCCACCACCAACGCCAGCGGATCTTATACAGCTCCACCTGTACTTCGCGGTCGCCGGAGAGGAGCTTGCCTTGTTCATCCACGTTCACGATGCTGATGGCATGCGGCTTATCAGTAAGCAGCATACCTGTGAGGCGGTCGCCTTCCGGCATCCGCAGGCCCGCATAAGAAGGGAAGGGGTTATAAGGCATAGAGAAGTGGTCGATGCTGAAATCGCCACCCGGCTCAAATACCTTTACTTCAAAATTGGCTTTCAGCTGTCCTGGCGCCAGTTTGCCCAGGGGCAGGTCGGCGCTTACGGGAACACTACCGTCGCCGCCTAAAGGCCCTTCAAACAGGGTTTTATCTTCTGTTTCAAAATGTGTAACAGGATCGTCGAATGTATACTCCTCAAACTTGGGGAACTGGGTGGTCTGCTGGCTGAGGGCCACATCTACCTTAGCTTTCAGGTTTTGCGCGGTAGCCCCAAACAGCCATTGGGCAGAGAGGGTGCCGGTAACCGGCGCTTTTTTGGACAGGGCTGCTTTGCCAAAATCCAGTTTTATCTTTAAACGGTTGGGCTTAACCGTTTCTATTTTCAGGCTTTTCTGGAACACGGCGCCGCCTACTTTTACTTTGGCGTTCCAGTTGCCGGTTGGGTCTTCTGCCGCAGTAGCAGTGGAGAAGTTGTAAAAACCATTCAGCGCCTGCACCTGTGTTAAGCGTTTATACAGCTGTCCTTTGGGATTGTACAGCTCCAGTGTTACCGGGTGGTTCTCCGGTAGTTTCTTGTCTTTATCTTCCAGCACAAAGGTCAGGAACAGCGAGTCGCCGGGACGCCATACGCCGCGTTCCCCATACAGGAAGCCTTTGATACCGTTCTGCACTTCTTCACCCTTTACGTCAAAACGGCTCAGGGGCAGGGAGCTGCCATCGTCCAGCTTCAGGTAACCGCGTTCATCATCTTTTTTGGCGATCAGGAGCCAGGGTTTACGTTTCAGCTCAAAGAATGCCATGCCGTCCCCATCGCTCTTGGTTTTATAGATCACTTGTTGTTGATAGTCCAGCAGTTCCAGTTCCACGCCCATCATGGATTTGGTATCGCGTATATCTGTTACGGCCACTACCATGCTGTTATCGTTGCCTCTTTTGGCGGTAATGCCTATATTGGAGGTAATGATGTTGCGGGAAGCCCATTTGTCTTTGTTATAGTAAGAGTTGGCGCAGGGATCTTCTCTCTCTTCCCAGTTGTAGCCATATGGATAATAGCTGTTATAACGCTGCCAGAAACCGTCATCTTCATCTATCTGGTCGCCGTAATAATCCTGCTCTTCTTCGTCCATTCCCTCGCTGCTGTTCTCTTCGCCGTCTTTTTTATCTTCTTCACTTTGGCAGGTCTGTAATGCATATGCTTTACGGAAGCCCAGCGTGACGCGGTAAATAGCGCCTGGTTCTGTGCGTAACAGCTTGTCCAGGTCCAGGAAAAAGCGGTTGCGTTTGTGCAGGTTCAGTGATTTATCCATATCCAGGCGGATGGTCTTTTCCACCACCGGTTTACCTACCCGGCGCAGCTCCTGGTCGCCGTTCAGGTTATTGTTTTGCAGGTACTGCGGTATATTCTGTTCGTAGATCTTGATGATGGTCACATCCACCGCATTCAGGTTCACGGCTTCAAACGGCATGGCCAGTTTATTGCTCTGCGGCAGTATGACACCATTACCGGGAATGCTTACGGCCGGTAGGGTACTTTCAAATACCAGGTTACCGGTAAAGGTCTCGCCCAGGCGCTGATCCATAATGTTCAGTACCCCTTCGTTCACGGTAACGGTATAGTTGCCTTCCAGTTTGGCCGGTGCAAACACTTTTACCTCGCTGCCTTCTATGGAATAACGCAGCTCTCCCTGCCCGCTGATGCCTATTAAACCATCCAGGTTCTGTGCAATGCTGATGGGATTGGAGAATTGCACCAGCACATACTGCTCAGGATCAGAAATAGCTTTTATGTCCATTACTTTAAAATCGCCAATGGCGGGTACCTCTATCTGCTTCTCGCCGCTCATATCAGCTACGTGCAGCGGCGCGCCATCCCAGCGCAGGGTAAGGTTACGGGCAGTATTGCCCATCTGTATATTGTTGATGGTGAACCGCGAGGTTTTCTCCGCCGGGTTATGCTGCCAGGTAATGGCCAGCGATTTACCATTATAGGTATTGCTGATCAGCTTTTCTATCTGCTGGGGATCTTCAACATCCGCCGTACGGATAGCGCCGGAATAGATCATTTTGTCCATAGAGGAATTCGTGGCTGCCTTTAGCCCATAGTCCTCTACGGCAAAACCGGGTTTTATCACCTTAAACTCAAAATCAAACGAAGAAAGTTCCTTAGGCACTTTCAGCACTTTGGACAGGCGGAAATTGGCATTATAGGTCTTGCCCGGCTGCAGGTTCTCATCCGGCCGGAACTCTACCGTGGTAGCGTCTATCCAGTAGGCCTTGCCTTTAATGTCCGGGCTAAAATCAAATATGTCATTTTCCAGGGGCTCATTCTGTGTATGCGTTACATTCACATTACTGGCCAGCTGTACACGGATGGTGCTTTGTCTTGAAATTACGCCGGCGGTATAGGCTTCAACGTATTGGGCCAACGCGGGGTTCATTACTTTTTTCGTCTGCTTACATGCCGGTAATGATAATAGGAGTACCAGGCAGGTGGTAACGGCAGCTAGCGCCGTATACTTGGGTTTGGGATACATTCTCTTGTGGTCGTTTAGGTGACACATAAAGATAATATAAAATGTAAAAAATGATAAGTTTTAGTTGCAATTGCCGCCTTTACATCTAAAACCTATCATTTACAGGAGGTTAACCCGGCCTTATGCCTGAGGTGGATTATCTCCATGTTTGCAACACTGCCATGTTTGACGCAGCTGATCAAAAAGGATACAGATGATCTTCTCCTTTTCTGCATTACTGAGGCCTGCGCCTTTTACCTTACGGTAATAGGTGGGAAGGCTCCAGTTGCATTCCTGGCACACCCGGGTTTTTACCGCCAATGGTAGCGCGGTTAAAAGCTGGTGAATGTGCTGTAAAGGATTAGTAGATGCATGAAGTGGGCTCATGGGCGGATGGTTTTTATACGGTTAACAGTAAAATTCTCTTGCTCAAACTATAACACACCCACCTAAAAAATGTTTACTACTTTTTTAAAATTAACAGCAAATATTTATAAACGCTAACGTGGCGCATAAACGAAATAATTATTCCGCCTGCACCACCTTTCCTTTTTCCAGCCGCAGCACTTTTGTTACGGCAGCCGGTATCTCATCCTGGTAATGCGTTACAAAGATCAGCGTTAATTCCATCACCGCACAAAGTGTATCTATCACCTGTTTAAAATGCTGTTTCTGCTGTGCATCCAATCCCTGGCAAGGCTCATCAAAGATCAGCAGCGGGGGATCTTTTACCAGCGCGCGTGCCAGCAGGGCCAGGCGCTGTATGCTTTCCGGGGCCAGCTTAAAGGAGTGCGTGCTGAAGGCTGCAATGCCCAGTATCTCCATCCAGCCCAGCGCATGCTGCGCCTGTTCCGGTGTGGCGGCGCGTGTAGCGCCAATAATATCGTGAAAACCAGAACATACTACCTGGAGGCAATTATTACCCGCCGGAAAATACTGGTGCAGCTCCGGTGATACAAAGCCGATCTTGCGTTTAATATCCCAGATGCTTTCTCCGCTGCCCCGCTTCCGGTCAAACAGGTACAGCTCATTGGCATATGCCTGCGGATTATCAGCATTGATAAGGCTCAGCAGCGTAGATTTGCCCGCGCCGTTAGGCCCCAGCAACGCCCATTTTTCGTTGGGTTTTACCGTCCAGTTGATATTATCCAGTATCACATTATCCCCATACTGCACGTGTATATTTGCCATTTTTACAATGGTATCAAATGAGCGGGCTGCTGGCTGTACCAGCTCCCGCAGCTGCTGTTCGTTGATCGCAGGGGCGGCTGCCTGTGCCTGTGCCGGGAGTGCCTGTTGCAGGAATTCATTACGGGTATACCGGCCGCTAATGGCGCCATCTTCCAGCGTGAGCACGTGGGTGATATTGGCCGGGATCTCTCCGGGACTGGTGACCAGCAATACATTAATACCGCTGGTAATGATATGGTCCACCATCTCCATGAACTGCGCCCGTGTTTGCACATCCAGGCCGGTAAAAGGGTTATCCAGCATCAGTAGCACTGGTTTTTGCAGCAGCGCGCTGGCAATCATCACCCGGCGGGTTTCCCCGTTGGATAGTTTGATCAGTTCTTTGTCCAGCAGCGGGGTTATACGCAGGGGCGCCAGCAAGGGCTCCTCCGCTATGGCCGTTGCCTCCTCTCCATACAGGTACTGCCTTACAGTGGGAGCGTCGTTAGCGTCCATACTGTTAAACCGTTGCTGGTAGTAGAAATCGGTGGTATTGCTGCGGTTGCGGAATTTATGGTGATGGGCTACATGCGCCAGCAGATTGCGGTAAGTAAAATAAGGATCTGTAATGGTGTGCGCCTGCCGGTAATGCTCATAAAAATGATAATGGATACCGCCGTTGATCACGTTAAACCTGCCTGCAATGGTGTTGAGCAGGGCGGTTTTGCCGGAGCCGCTGTTGCCTGTAATGGCCCATTGCTGGCCTTCCAGTATTTCCCAGTTAAGACCGGTGAACAAGGTTTTATCCAGGTAGCGGACAGTAATATGTTCCAGCGTGAGGAATGGTGCGGCATTTTCAGACATGATCCTTATTGACAATTTGCATGGTTATAAAGGGTATAAATTTATAAAAGCTTTACAGTAGTTTTATGAAAAACTAGCCGTTAGCCTTTAGCTATACGCCACGTAAGTAGCATCCGCATCAATCACTAAAAGCTAACAGCTAACCGCTAAAAGCTAATTATGTATGTTCTGGATAGAAAAAACATTTGATGAATTGACCACCGCTGAACTATATGCGCTGTTACAGCTGCGCAGCGAGGTGTTTGTAGTAGAACAGCAATGCCCCTACCAGGATATGGACGGTTCAGATCAGAAGGCCCTGCATTTGATGGGCTATAACGATACGCATAAATTGGTGGCCTATACCCGCATTTTTGCCCCCGGTATCAAATTTGACATGGCATCCATCGGGCGGGTCATCACCGCTATGGAGGTGCGCCGTACCGGCGCCGGGCGTGAGCTCATGATAAAATCCATTGCTGTATTGGAGGAACGTTATGGCAAACAGCCCATCAAGATAGGCGCCCAGCAATATCTACATAAGTTCTATAGCTCACTGGGCTTCCGCCAAAGCAGCGAAATGTACCTGGAGGATAATATCCCGCATATTGAGATGATCAGAGAGTAATTAAAGCAGCATCTAATACCCGCTTCGATCACATTCGTAATTGATAATCTGTAATTATTTCTTGGGCGGCGTTCTGGGCACATGCACCTTAATATCATTCAGGGGTATGCAATAAGAGATCGTATACTGCCAGTCAAACTGCGATTTTTTGGTGCCGGAACCAAAGCCCGGTATTGCAATGGGAGGGAAGATATCGTCTTTAGGGCCACTCACCAGTATCTTTTCCCGGATATTCCATCCTAAAAACAAATTCTTCAGCACTTCCGCCTTGATCCCCATGATCAGCTCTACCCAATGGGCGCTGGTATTGGTCTTGGGCACGCTGCCAGGCAGTTTATCGCCCCAGTAGGAGTTAGATATGGTATAACTGGGCGCCTCGTAGCTCATTTGCGCAAAGCCATAGCGGATACCGGCAAAGATCATATACCGCTCCTGGGGCAGCAGCTTTTTCAGCAGGTTATAATCCACCCCGGCGGTCACAAAGACCCCGCGGCCTTTATAGGTATAATTGGTATCGCTATGGGAAGTGGATTGCCAGCCGGCTTCCGCTGCTAAGTACAGGTCTTTTTTAATACGGTAATCCCCTACTACCGTTACATCTGTACGGTAAGGCTGAAAGGCCTTTACAACAAACCGGGCCAGGTCAAGCCCTATCCGCAGGCCGCCTGGTACGGTATACACGCTGTCCGGTAATACCACCGCAGCCGCTTTAGGTTTGATCGTGTCTGCCTTGTGCGCAGTAGTGTCCGTCCGGTGCACGCTGGTATCCGTTACCGGTGGCGTCACTGGCTTTACCTGCGCCTGGGCGGCGCTTAGCCACAGGCTAAAACCCAAAGTATAGCGTAATATGCGCGGTATCATTGGTAGTGGACGTTATATCCTTTTGATTGATGAGTAATGACTGGATCGTGTGTTGCGTGGTGATCACCGTATCCAGCGAAAAGAAAGTAGAGAATCCGCAACCCGGCGATATAAAGTGCTGCGACCGCGAATACCGGAATGTGAGCGTATCCGGATCGGATATGGAATCCACTTTCAGGTAAAAACGGCTGCTGTCTGCCACCGGGGATAGGGCAAAAAACACATCAGATACTGCCTGCTGTTTGTAAATACTGTCTCTTCCCAGCGCATACAGCGTAACCTTGCTCATGATGGTATCCCGCCTAAAGCCCAGGCTGTCCCGTATAAACCGCATGTGCGTATCGGTGCTCAGCGCCTGGTCGCAGAACTTGGTCTCATCGCTGCAGGCCACTGCCGCTATCAATAATAAAAAAATAAAGTACTTCATAAATGGGTTGCCGTTAATAATGCGTAGAACGGATCAACAGGGTGATAGGTAACACCTGTGTATGCGTTTTAACCCATTATTAATTATTCAATTCTTTCTTCAGAAAACGCGCGGTATGACTATCCTTACAGCTGCTCACCTCTTCCGGCGTACCGGTGCAGAGGATGGTGCCTCCGCCTCCGCCGCCTTCCGGGCCCAGGTCAATGATATAATCCGCCATTTTTATTACATCCAGGTTATGCTCAATAACCAGAACGGTATTACCCCTGTCCACCAGCTTATTCAATACGTTCAGCAGCAGCAATATATCCTGGAAATGCAGGCCCGTGGTGGGCTCATCCAGTATATAAATGGTTTTGCCCGTATCTTTTTTGGATAGCTCCGTGGCCAGTTTCACGCGTTGTGCCTCTCCACCGGAAAGGGTTACGGCGCTCTGTCCCAGGGTAATATATCCTAATCCTACATCCTGCAGGGTCTTTATCTTACGGTAAATATAACTCACCGGCTGGAAGAATTCCACCGCCTCGTCCACCGTCATATCCAGCACATCGGAAATGGATTTGCCCTTGTAACGTATCTCCAGGGTCTCGCGGTTGTAGCGGCGTCCGTTACACTTTTCGCAATGTACATATACATCCGGCAAAAAGTTCATTTCTATCACGCGCATGCCGCCGCCTTCACAAACGTCGCAGCGGCCGCTTTTTACGTTAAAGGAGAAACGGCCGGCATTGTAGCCCCGGATCTTAGCCTCCGGCACCTGCGCAAACAGCGCGCGGATATCCGTAAAGAAGCCGCAATAGGTAGCGGGGTTGCTACGCGGTGTGCGGCCTATGGGCGACTGGTCTATCTCAATTACCTTGTCTATATTTTCCAGCCCTTTGATGCTTTTATAGGGCATCGGCACCAGTTTGGAGTCATAGGCGTGTTTAGAAAGGATGGGATACAGCGTTTCGTTGATCAGCGTGGATTTACCACTGCCGGAAACGCCGGTCACACATATAAAGGTGCCCAGGGGCAGTTTTACGCTTACATTTTTCAGGTTATTGCCAGTGGCGCCTTTCAGCTCCAGGGATTTGCCATTGCCTTTACGCCTTTCTTCCGGGATGGGGATAGCCCTTTTTCCATTCAGGTAACCAGCGGTAGGGGTATCCAGTTTTATCACCTGCTGGGGAGTGCCCGCAGCAATGATCTGGCCACCGTGTACGCCGGCCCCGGGACCAATATCCACCAGGTGATCCGCATGCAGCATAATATCTTTATCGTGCTCCACGACTATCACGGTATTGCCCATTTCCTTCAGGCGCTGCAGGGCTTCTATCAGTTGCATATTATCCCGCTGGTGCAGGCCTATGCTGGGCTCATCCAATATATAGGTGATGCCCATCAGCTGGGAGCCTATCTGCGTAGCCAGGCGTATACGTTGCGATTCCCCGCCACTCAGGGTGCGGGTGGGGCGGTTCAGGGTCAGGTAGCTCAGGCCTACGTTCAGCAGGAACTGCAGGCGCTCCCTGATTTCCTTAAGTATATCCTTGGCAATAACATTCTGTTTGTTGTCCAGGCGTTTTTCAATATCCCGGAACCAGATCTGCAGTTTGTCCAGGTCCATTTCGCCCAGCTCAGAGATATTCTTCTCATTTACCTTAAAGTGCAGGCTCTCCTTTTTCAGGCGGGCGCCATTACACTCCGGGCAGGTGCTTAGCTGCATAAAACCTTCGGCCCAGCTGCGCACATGGTCAGAAGAGGAGTCGTTAAAGTAGCGACGCACCATGTTCACCACCCCTTCATACTCATTGGCGTACTCTCCGTTGCCATTGCTCTCAAAGTCCATGTCCACTTCCAGCTTGCCGTTCTCATCGCCAAACAGCAGCACGTTCAGCGCTTTCTGCGGAATATCGCTGATGGGGCCTGTCAGGGAGAATTTGTATTTACGGGCCAGCTGCGCCACCTGCTTAAAGGTAAAGGTATCGCGCGCCTCGCCCAGGGGGGCCAGACCGCCCTCGTTAATGGATACTGAATGGTCCGGTATCACCTCGTCCATATTGATCTGGTAGATAGTGCCCAGCCCTTTACAGCGGGGACAGGCCCCATACGGGCTGTTAAAGGAGAAGGTGTTGGGTGATGGCTCTTCGTAGGAGAGGCCGGTATCCTCACACATCAGCTGTTTACTGTACTGGCTCACCTTTTGGGTGTCGTTATCCATGATAAACAACAGGCCTTTACCCATTTGCAGGGCTTTTTGCACGCTCTGGCTAATACGCACCCGGGCGTCTTCCTGCACCTGTATGCGGTCTATGACCAGTTCAATATCATGTATTTTGTAACGGTCTACCTGCATGCGTTCCTTCAGGTCCAGGATCTCACCGTCCACCCGCACTTTCAGGTATCCTTGCTTGCGCACCTGCTCAAACAGCTCACGGTAGTGGCCCTTACGCCCGCGTACCAGCGGCGCCAATATGACCAGCTTTTTCTTATTGTAATTTTTGAAAAGATGGGCCAGGATCTCCTCTTCGGAAAAGCGCGTCATGGGCTTGCCCGTATTATAGGAGTAGGCCACGCCAATACGCGCATACAGCAGGCGCAGAAAATCATAGATCTCCGTAATGGTGCCCACTGTGGAACGGGGGTTCTTATTAGTGGTTTTCTGCTCTATGGAAATTACCGGCGAGAGGCCGGTGATCTTATCTACATCCGGCCTTTCCATATCGCCAATGAACTGGCGGGCATAGGCGGAGAAACTCTCCATATAACGGCGTTGCCCCTCTGCATAAATAGTATCGAAAGCCAGCGATGATTTGCCGCTGCCGCTGATGCCGGTGATCACCACCAGCTTATTCTTGGGCAACTGCAGATCCAGGTTCTTCAGGTTGTGTTCCCGGGCGCCAAACACTGCAATATGATCATCCGCAGCTACAGGTACAACGGGAACCGTCGCATTCTTCTTTTTTGACATAAGCTTTAGTCCATAAAAGTCCCTTGACGGACTTTTTCAAACTACTAAACTACGCCATAATTGGATGCGAACCCTAATTTTTTTAGTAAAATGCGCAGGGGCTGGCGCCGTAAAAGAGGTCAGCCACAGGCCTGCCATATACAGCGCCTGTGACTGATTGTATTTCAGGTAGTTTTAATATTTCTGGCTGTTGCCGCCGGTGTTGCCGCAGTTCCAGGTATGCTCGCTTTTTACGCGCATACCCGCTCCGCCTGGTTCACCTCTCCTGTAAGATTGTACATAACCGTTTTGCACCACATGGTCAAAGTACAAAAAGGTACCGGTAGGGTACTCATAAGTGTTGGTCATGCTGGTGCGCAGATGGTGTGACTGCAGGTTCAGCAATCCCAGCATCTCCAGCAGCTCAGTAGCATAGAAATGGAGAAAATCCTGCTCCAGGTAAATGCCTTTGGCCGGCCGGCTGTAATTGTAGGTATAGCTGATGTAGAAGGCGCCTTCGCCGGAGACGCCGTTGTGGATGCGTACAATATTGTCATATTGGTCGTATTCATAATGGTCGGTGTAGCCGGAGCTCCAGACTACCTTGGATAGCCGGCCTTTACGGTCATAGGAATAAGTGAACTGCTGCACAAAACCGGGATTGTAGCGGGAAATAGCGCTCACCGGCTGCCCGCACTGGTTCAGCTTTACAGAGAATAAGGTATCCGGGAATGCATAATGCATGATATATACCTGGTTACCGCTGTATTGAACGGTACCGGTGTAATAAAGGGAGGTCCACATGGGGCCGATAAATGCATCTATGAAATTTACGCGGCCATCGGGGCCGTACGTCTTGTAGAATTTATAGGGGGCGGGATAGCGTGGCCCGTTATACTCACTGTCATTCTCCAGGGTCACCAGCATTTTTTCTACATTACACGCAGCTGGTTTGGCGCAGCCGGGCGGAATGTGCCAATGATCGGGTTTCTTACAGGCCTGCACGGATAATAGCACTGCACAGATAAGGGCACAGATACGGAGTTTAATAAAATTACTTGCTTGCATAAATGGGGTTTAATTGGGTGAAAAAATCAATAATGGTTACAGGAGGTGCAAACGGCTAAAGGGGGTATGGCATACAATGTTGCAAAAGTAATCAAAAGCAGCCCGGAAAACGCCGCCGGACTGCCATATTTACTGCTATAATATATTAAAACAGATAATTTGTAATACGCTGCAGAAATGCTTACTGTTTCTGTCCGCCGCCCTTGCCGCAAGCCACGATGAACGGCTTTTATGGCGATTGTTGCAGCTGCAGTTATTTCCTGTCAGCTCTTTCCGGGCGCATTATGTGAGTGGCTTTTGCCACAGTTCCAAAGAAGCGTGACCTTTATTCCGCCTCCTATATAATCATAAATATTAGCCTCGTAATACACCAGGTAACCATCCGCATTCACTACCTGGTTTTCATAGGCCCAGGCGCCGTTCCCCACACCAGTGGAAATAATTTTTGTCATGATGTGATGGGGCTGGGTATGCAGATCGCCGAGTATTTCCCATATATGATCGCCCATTCCACTCCCGCTTCCCGAATCATAATACCCGCCTTTAATAGGGCGGCTATAATCGTAGATATAGCGTATTTCCTCCGCATGAAAAGTGATATCAGCAATCCGGATAATATTGTCATAGCGATCGTATTCATAGGTATATATGATCGGGTTGAATGGATTGCTTTGGTTATCGCGTTGCAGCTGGGATAACCGCCCTTTCTGGTCGTACAGGAACACGTACAGCCAGGCGCTGCTATCTGTCCACGGAGTGTTATAGGTGGCCCTTGCCCTTACCGGTTGGCCGCAATCATTCAGGTCTGCGGTCATAATGGTGTCACGGCTGTTTACGTCCAGCATATATACCCGCTTCCGCTGGTAATGTACTGTACCGGTAAAGAATGGACCTCCCCAGAATGGGCCTTCATAACCGTCCAGATAATTAACACGGCCATCAGGGCCATAGGTTTTGGTGAACTTATAAGGTTTTGAATAGGCGCCGCCTGTGTAGGTACAATCCCGTGGCGCCACCATCATGGTCTGCGCATTACAGGCCGGCCCTTCAAAACAACAGGGCTTATTCCAATGATCCGTTTTTTTGCAGGCGGTGGTTAAGAGGAAGAAGGAGTAAACAACAAAGCATACGCTACAGTTGGCAAATAGCTGTTTCATAATGGGGCATTTAAGGGGTGACGAGATACAACGGGCGTAAGCAGCACTCCCCTGATAACATCCGGACAATCCCGGATGTTCCCATATTTCTAAGCATAATATATTAAAATGTATTATCCGGGCGGCAGGTCACGGACGGGAGTCGCAGTGTTTTCCCGCAAATTGCAGGTATTGCTCCCAGTCATAAGCGGTTACATCGTGTTTGCCAGTGCGGATGTGATAGCGGATAAATTCACCGGTGGGCTGCTGGGGGCGGGGAAAAGTGTCTGTGCCCAGGCCCCGTTTGCCAAACAGCAGGTACACCGGCTCCGCATACCGGGCGCTCAGGAATTCCCCTTTGGGATCAGACCATTGATCGCCTTCTGCGCTGGCCACATACAAGGGGCGTGGCGCGATCAGGGCCAGCAGCATATGCTGGTCTACCGGCAGGGCAGCTGGGTTGCTGCCGTAATTCTTATAGTCAGCTACAAACCAGTGGGGGAAGCTGCGGGTAATAAGCTCTATGTTTTCGCCATAGTCCCTGCGGGATAAAGCCGCGCCACCTTCGCCGGATTCATTGGAGATCACCATGGCAAAACGCGGATCGCTGGCGCCTGCCCATAAAGCGGCCTTTCCCAGCCGGGAATGCCCCATGACCAGTACCTGGTCAGGATCTACCCGTTTGTCCATTTCCAGGTAATCCAGTGCCCGGCATAACGCCCAGGCCCATACGCCCATGGCGCTCCATTCCTCCGGCCGTATGTCCAGCAGCTCCTGCAGCCGGGTACGGAACCCTGTTTGCCAGCCGTCTGGTTTGTCGGCCTCCACATCCCCGTAAAAGAAAGTAGCCAGGCCATAACCGCGGCTGATGATATCCTTTATAGGCCATTGGGAGGCCTGCGCGCCGCGGGAGGCTTCGGTAGCCCGGTTATCCACTATGCCGGGACCTTTTACGGTGTAACCGGTGGTGAT
This sequence comes from Chitinophaga agrisoli, assembly GCF_008386695.1. Classification (GTDB taxonomy): domain Bacteria; phylum Bacteroidota; class Bacteroidia; order Chitinophagales; family Chitinophagaceae; genus Chitinophaga; species Chitinophaga agrisoli. The sequence continues at coordinate 66,016 of NZ_VUOC01000001.1, read as the reverse complement.
GGGAATGGAGGGATCATTGATCACGGACTGGTTACCGTAAAAGTTCATACCCAGGAATACCGGCACCCGGCGTTTAGGTTTATTAGGCAGGTACAGCAGCAGATGCAGCTGTGCCAATGTGTCCGATTTAGTAAAATACAGGGTGATCTGCTTACAGGTGGCTGTACTATCCAGCGCATACGGGTCAACACGGTTCACCTTATATGTCATGGACAGCGCTTTACGGGGAAAACGCCCGTACACATGCTCTTCAAACAGGTGGTAAATATAGGGGCGCTGGATCTGGGTCCATTGCTGGGCGGTGGTAATGACCTTGCCATCCTTAGTGCGTAATGGGTCCGGCAACGTGTACGCCGGTACGTTAGCCTCGCTGAGGTTGGCTTCTTTTCGCTGTGCAGTGGCCTGTATGCTGAGAAAACAGCAAAATGTAAGGAAGGTGAGGATGTGTCTTTTGGGTAACATTAACATATAAGAAAGATAACAAAAAGTTACGGATTATCAGTTACCACTTCAGCAGAAAAACTGCCGCTGAATTAGTAACGGATAATCCGTAGTATTTGGTATCTGATCCTTATCCTTTGTATTTCGTGAACACCACAATAGCGTTATGACCGCCAAAGCCAAAGGTGTTGCTCATGGCTACATTCACCGTACGTTGCTGCGCCTGGCCAATGGTCAGGTTCAGGTTAGTGGGAATGCCTTCGCCCAGTGTGCCGGTATTGATAGTAGGCGGCACAATGTCTTCCTGGGTGGCCTTTATACAGGCAATCGCTTCAATAGCGCCTGCAGCGCCCAGTAAGTGACCGGTCATCGATTTGGTAGCGCTGATGTTTAGTTTCTGCGTATGATCGCCAAATGTGCTGGTGATCGCTTTCAGCTCGCTCACGTCGCCTACCGGGGTAGAGGTCGCATGCGCGTTGATATAGTCTACATCTGTGATCGTCAGTCCGGCGTCTTCCAGGGCTTCTTCCATGCCCATTTTAGCGCCCAGGCCTTCCGGATGGGTAGCTGTCAGGTGATAAGCATCCGCTGTCATAGCGCCACCGATCATTTCTCCATAGATAGTAGCGCCTCTTTTAACAGCGTGCTCATACTCTTCCAGGATGATGGCGCCGCCGCCTTCGCCCATTACAAAACCATCACGGTCTGCATCAAACGGACGGGAAGCTACGGAAGGATCTTCATTGCGGGTGCTCAGCGCTTTTAAGGCGTTAAAACCTGCAATGCCCGCACGGGTGATAGGCGCTTCTGAACCGCCGGCCACAATAGCTTTGGCCTTACCCAGGCGTATATAGTTAAAGGCGTCTACCAATGCGCTGCTTGAAGAGGCGCAGGCAGATACCGTACAGAAGTTAATGCCCATAAAGCCATATTTAATGGCTATTTGTCCGGCAGCAATATCAGAGATCAGTTTGGGGATGAAGAACGGATTGAACTTCGGTATAAAACCGCCATTGGTGAACTCAACGATCTGGTCTTCGAAGGTTTGCATACCGCCGTTACCGGAGGCCCATATCACGCCGATCTTTGTCTTATCAATACCATCCAGGTGAAGGCCTGCATTTTCAATTGCCTCCTGTGCAGCCACCATGGCATATTGGGTAAAGAGGTCCATTTTCCGGGCCTCCTTCTTTTCCATGAACTTCTCTATATCAAAGCCCTTCAGCTCACAGGCAAACTTGGTCTTGAATTCAGTGCTGTCAAATCGGGTGATAGGCGCAGCCCCACTGGTGCCGGCCTTGATATTCTTCCAAAAAGTGTTTACATCATTCCCAATAGGTGTTAAAGCTCCTAACCCAGTAACTACAACCCTTTTTAGTGAAATAGTACGCATAACAGTTTAATCAAATATTATAGTAGAGCGCAAATTTAGTTACTTATTCTTATAAAATGTAAAATGTAACATTTTAAATCTAAAATGGCAAAGCGGCATGCGCCTGGAATTTCCGCTTCTTCCGGCGGCAAAGATATGTTTTTGAAATATTAAGTACCTTCACCGATTATTGGGACATTTTGAAGGTTACACCTACGTAGGTTATATCTTATACCGCTACTCGTAAAGATGCTATCAGGCAACAATAGCCAGGAAGGAATTGAACAGGTTCGTGAACAAGAACTCCTGTTGATCGCGTCAACAGGCGACAGGGAAGCCTTTGCTACATTATATACGGCCTACTTTCCCCGCCTGTACCGCTATGTATATTTCACCATGCGCTCCCGGGCGGATGCGGAGGAGATCATCCAGGACATATTCCTGAAGGTATGGGAACGTAAAGAGACCCTGGCCGCCATCCGCTCCTTTGAGGATTACCTCTTTATTATGGTCCGTCACCGCTTGTTTGATCAGGCCAAACAACAGGCTACCCGTCAAAGGGCAGAGCTGTACAGTTCTGATGCGCAGCCGGAAGCCGGTAACTCCGTAGAAGGGGAGGTGATCTATAAAGAATACCATAAGGCCGCTCTGGAGGCCATTACCCGGCTGCCTAAACGCCGCCAGCTGATCTTTTTTATGCGTACCCAGCAAAGTATGTCCCTCAATGAAATTGCCGCCGCTGTCCGTATCTCCCGGTCGGCCGTAAAAAAGCACCTCTACGCCTCCATCCATTTTATTAAACAGCAGCTGCACATGGAATAGGGCCGGTTATTAAACAGTTGATAACAAATAATTTATAGCCTCCAACTCCTCCGTGTTAAGTTTTTTTTAAAAAAAACTGCCTTTCCCGGTGTCCATTTTAATGTGGCAACAGTCTTTATATGTATTGACGCAACAACCTATGGACGAGCAAACCATCATACCATTACTGGAAAAATACGCCCGGGGCGCTGTCTCGCCGGAAGAAGCGGACATCGTGACCGCCTGGCTGCAGCAGGTTACGCCGGACGAATTTGACCGGGTATTGCAGCTGTGCGATGTGCCGGAGGCCTTTAAAACGCTTCTGCCCATACCGCCGGATGTTGCCGCCTCGCTGGAAAGCAGCCTGGATAGGATGGAGGAAGGGAACGCCCTGCCAAGGCACGGCGTGTTGCTGATAAAAAGACTGGCAGTAGCGGCGTCCGTCTTACTGGTGCTGGCCGCCGGCGCTTTTTACTGGTTAAGGAAACCAGCGCAGCAGCCCCTGGCCAGCCGCGAAAAAACACCGGCCCAACCGGGTAACCCGCAACATGCGCCGGGCGGCAACCGGGCAATGCTTACCCTGGGCGATGGTTCCACCATTTCCCTGGATAGCGCGGCAAACGGGGTACTGGCCAGCCAGGGCAACGCCAGCATTGTAAAGCTGGCAAACGGACAACTGGCGGTGCGCATGCCCGCGGCAAACGATAACGATGAGATCATATATAATACTATTACCACCCCCACGGGCGGGCAATACCAGGTGATGCTGCCGGATGGCAGCAAGGTATGGCTGAACGCAGCCTCCTCCTTACGGTTCCCGAACAGGTTTGCCGGCGACCAGCGCAACGTGACCCTTACCGGCGAAGGCTATTTTGAAATAGCCCACAATAAGGCGCAGCCCTTCCGGGTACAGGTGAACGAAGCAACGGTAGAAGTGCTGGGCACGCATTTTAACGTGAATGCCTATAACGACGAGGCGGATGTAAAGACCACCCTGCTCGAAGGCGCGGTAAAAATGAGCAAAGGCCCGGCCTCCTTATTGCTGGCCCCCGGCCAGCAGGCACGCTTGCCAAAGAATGGGGATCTGAAGCTGGTAAAGGATGCGGATACAGAACAGGTACTGGCCTGGAAAAACGGCTATTTCCAGTTCGATAAGGCAGACCTGCCCGCCCTTATGCGGCAGATAGCCCGCTGGTACGACCTGGAAGTGGTATATGAAGGACCGGTGAAGGAGTTTGAATTTGTGGGCAAGATCGCCAGGAACGTATACCTGGCGGACGTGTTGAAGGCGCTGGAAAGCAGCGGGGTCCGCTTTAGGATGGAAGGCAATAAACTAATCGTTATGAGCTAGATAATATATAGAACAGTCCACAACAACAAGGTGTCCAAAAAAGAAACCGGAAATGCTGCGAACATTCCCGGCGGATGTTTGGATTCACCAAAAAGATGCGTTTTGAACAACTTTTGATCACTAAACCAAACCAAACAAAGTTATGAAACTACGGGTACAATGTAAAGTGCCGCAATGGCGGCGTTTTACAGCCACCAACCTGATTCTTGTTATGAAATTGACCACACTGTTTTTGCTGGTTGGCTTTTTACAGGTAAGCGCTTCGGGGTATTCGCAAAAGATCACCCTGGCGAAAAAGAATGTCCCCCTGAGCCGGGTATTTGCTGATATCCAGGCACAGAGCGGGTTTTCACTGCTGTACGACAACAAATTGATCAAACAGGCAAAGAATATCGATATCAACGTGAAAGAAGCGTCGGTAGATGAAGTACTGGCTGCCTGCCTCAAAGGCCTGCCTCTCACTTACGAGGTGGCCGGCAAGATCATTATCATCAAAGCCAAAGCTGCCGCTGCGGCGCCCGCCCCCCAGCCCCCGCAAACGGTGCAGGGTACGGTAAAGGACGAAAGCGGCCAGCCCCTCATTGGCGCGGTGGTATATATTAAGGAGCTTAAACGCGGCGCCCAGGTGTCCCCAACGGGCGCTTTCACCATCGCTAATATCGACCCCGGTACCTATACCGTCACCATCTCCTTCCTGGGTTACCAGCCGCAGGAAAAGCAGATCACCGTGGGGAACGAGGCCGTAAACATCGATATCGTGATGCAGCAGGCCATCAACCAGCTAAAGGATATCGTAGTGGTAACGGCCCTGGGTGTTAAACGCTCTGAGAAATCCGTTACCTACGCTACCCAGCAGGTAGGCGGCAATGAGCTTACCAAAGCAAAAACTTCTAACCTGGTTAATACCCTTAGCGGTAAAGTAGCCGGTTTAAGCATCAGCCCCAGCGCTTCCGGCGTAGGCGGTTCTTCTAAAGTAGTGCTGCGTGGTAACAAATCCGGCCTACAGAGTAACCAGGCATTGTATGTGATTGATGGGGTACCCATGAACAATACCGTTACCAATCAGCCTACCACCTCTTTTGGCGGCAGCACGAACTACGACGGTGGCGACCCGATCTCCAACCTGAACCCAGACGATATCGAAAGCATCTCCGTACTGAAAGGCGCTTCCGCAGCTGCATTGTATGGTAGCCAGGGCGCTAACGGCGTGATCCTTATTACCACCAAAAGTGGCAAAGCAGGCAAGTTAACGGTTAATGCTTCTTCTGTATACACACTGGATCAGGCAGTGTCCAAACCGGAATTCCAGAATAGCTACGGTCAAACGAAAGAAGGTAGCACGCAGAGCTGGGGCGGTAAGATCACCAACGGCGGCCACGATAACCTGGGTGATTTCTTCCAGACCGGTCAGAACTGGACCAACTCAGTAAGCTTGTCCGCAGGTACTGATAAAGCGCAATCTTATTTCTCTTATGCCAATACTTCTGCTAAAGGCATTGAGCCGGGTAATAAACTGGGCCGTAATAACATCACCTTTAAAGAAACTGGTCACTTCTTCAATGATAAGCTGACGGTAGAAGCGGATGTGAACTACGTAACGCAGAAAATAGACAACCAGCCCCTGGCCGGTTTTTATACTAACCCGCTCACAGGGCTGTACCTCTTTCCGCGTGGCGTAAACCTGGCGCCCTATAAGAGCGGTTTTGAATCCATTAACCTTGGTACCGGCCTGCCGGTACAGAACTGGGGATTCAATGAAGATATCCAGCAGAACCCCTGGTGGATCACCAACCGTAACACTAACTCCCTGGATCGTAACAGGATCCTGCTGAATGCCAGTGTTAAATATGATGTGCTCTCCTGGTTGAATATACAGGCAAGAGGTAGTATAGACAGGGTAAATGATGTATTTGAACAGAAACTGTTTGATGGCACCAACACCGTAATAGCGCCTAAAAATGGCGGCTATACCTACCGCAATGGCGTAAACACACAGCAGTACGGCGATTTGATAGCCAATTTCAATGTGCCGCTGTCTGGTAAGTTTAAAGTGACCGGCCTGGTAGGTACCAGCGTACGTGATGTAAAAACTACCGGTGAGTTCTTCTCTTCTCAACAAGATGGCCTGGTGCTGCCCAACATATTTACCATACAGAACTTTAAAGTGCTGAATCCGAAGAATTCAGGCACTATGCAGGAAAAACACAGCCAGTGGCAATCCGTATTTGCCAGCGCCAACCTTTCCTTTAATGATTGGGTATACCTGGATCTGACTGCCCGTAACGACTGGGCTTCTAACCTGGCCTATACAAATGACCTCAGCTATTTCTATCCCTCCGCAGGTCTGAGCTTTATTCTTTCACAGATGGTAAAACTGCCGGAAGTGATCAGCTATGCTAAAGTAAGGGGCTCCTTTGCACAGGTAGGTAACTCGCCGGATGCTTATACCAGCCGTCCCGCTCCCTTTACATTAGGTGCTGGCGGTAACGCGGTGATCAATACACTGGCGCCTTTTGCGGAATTAAAACCGGAAAAGACCAATTCCCTGGAATTGGGTACACAATGGCGCTTCTTCGATAACCGCCTGAACTTCGACTTCACCTTCTATAAGACCAATACCAAGAACCAGACCTTGCAGATAGACGCCAGCCAGGCTACTTTCTACAACAATTTCTACATCAATGCGGGTAATATCCGTAACCAGGGTGTGGAGATCTCACTGGGCTTTGATGCGGTTAACACCGGTAAGTTCAAATGGAATACTGCGCTGAACTATTCTTATAATGATAATAAAGTACTGGCGCTGGATCCCAGCGTATCTTACTTTACGCTGAGCGGTAACTCCGGCACCAACTATGAATCCAAATTCGCCGTAGGCGGCGCCTTTGGTGATTTTTACGGTACCGTATTACAACGCGATAAACAGGGCCGCGTAATGCTGGATAGCACTGGCGCCCCCATTCAGCAGGGCGGTGCATTCTCCTACCTGGGCAATGCCAATACCTTATGGCAGCTGGGTTGGAACAACAACCTTACTTACGGCAACTTTAGCTTATCATTCCTGATCGATGGCAAATTTGGCGGTCATGTAATGTCCCTTACCCAGGCCTTTATGGACCAGTATGGCGTTTCCAAAGCAACCGGTGATGCGCGTGACGCAGGCGGTGTGTTTGTAGATGCGGTAGATGCGACAGGCAATGCTGTGAACGTGGTGGATGCAGAAAAATGGTACCAGAAAGTAGGTGGCCGTAACGGCGTAACCGGTAACTATATCTACAGTGCCAGCGTGATACGCCTGCGTGAAGTAGCGTTGAATTACGCTATTCCCCTGGAGAATAAATTCGTTAAAGGGTTGAAGGTAGGATTGGTAGGCCGTAACCTGGCGTACTTCTCCAAAAAAGCGCCTTTTGATCCTGAAATGACCCTCTCTACAGGTAACGGGCTTTCCGGCGTAGACATCTTTATGCCGCCCGCAACACGCAGCTTTGGTCTTTCCGTTAATGCCACTTTCTAAAATTTGATTAAAATTATTGAAGGATGAAACGTTATCTCTCTAATATAAATAAACCTGCCGTTTGGAACAGTATGCTGTTGGCAGGTACCGTATTACTGGGCGCCAGCTCTTGTACAAAGAATTTCGAAAGGTACAATTCAGACAATACCGGCGTAAACACCAACCTGGAGTCATTGATCAGGCATGAACAGCGCGCTATCTATAATTTTTCCGGCGGCGGTGATCCCAACTCTTTCCAGCTGCAGCAGAACCTGAATGCGGATTGCTTTTCCGGTTATATGATGTCTGCCAACCCCTTTGGCGGTAATACCAACATGAACTATGCTTTAGTAAGCGGTTGGAACGGAGAACCGTTCAAAGTGGTATACCTGGATGTGCTGGCCTATGTAGCGCAGATGAAGCAGTTGAAAGTAGATGAGCAATACCCTCCCGTATGGGCCGTGGCGCAGATCACCAAGATCACTGCTATGGACCGCGCTACGGATATTTACGGTCCCCTGCCGTATAGCCAGGCAGGCGGTAACAAAACCGGCATTCCGTACGATAGCCAGAAAGATATCTATAACAGCTTCTTTACAGAGCTGGACGAGGCCGTGGCTAGCCTCAAATCCTTTATCAGCAGCGGACAGAAACTGCCTTTTGACTTTGGCGCTATTGACCTGGTGTATGGCGGCGACTTTAACCGCTGGTTACAGTTTGCCAACTCCCTGCGCCTGCGGTTAGCTATGCACATCGTAAAGGTAGATGCGGTTACCGCAAAAGCCCAGGCAGATAAAGCCCTGGATCCCGCAGCGGGTGGTGTGATCACCGCTAATTCCGGTAACATGAACATCCAGATAGTAGGCGCTGGTTTCGACAACCCGCTGGTACATATTGCCCAGTCATGGACAGATATCAATATCGGCGCTTCCATCCAGGCTTACATGAGCGGTTACAATGACCCGCGTATTGGTAAGTACATGGATAAATCTACTGATGCCCTCCCTGCCCTTAATGGTCAGTATAAAGGTATCCGCATCGGTAGCACCGTGCTGAAAAATGACTATGTAACTTACTCTACCCTCAATTTTAAAGACGGTAAAACCCCTTCGTTCAATTCCACCACACCGGTGCAGATCATGACAGCCGCGGAAGTATACTTTCTGCGTGCGGAAGCTGCGCTGCGTGGCTGGACCTCCGCCGGCGGTACCGCCCAGGCTTTGTACGAAACAGGTATTCAGACCTCTCTTGATCAGTGGGGCGTAGCAGACGCAAATTACATTACGGATGCAACCAGCAAACCGGCTGCCTATGCAGATCCAAAAAATGCAGCCAATAATTCCCCTGCCCTGTCTGATATTACCATCAAATGGGAAGAGGGTGTTACGCCTGAGCGTAAGCTGGAGCGTATCATGACCCAGAAATGGATCGCTATGTTCCCGGAAGGACAGGAAGCATGGACAGAGTTCCGCCGTACTGGTTATCCTAAGCTGTTCCCTGTAGTGAATAACAACAGCGGCGGTCTTATCGATAGTCGTATTCAGGTTAGACGCCTGCAGTATCCGCAGAACGAATACAATACAAATGCAGCAGAACTGAACAAAGGCATCCAGCTGTTAGGCGGCGCCGATAACGGCGGTACCCGTCTCTGGTGGGATGTTAATAAAGGTAATTTCTAAGATTTTCGATTTCACTAGGAAAGGAAACCATGCAAAAAAAGAGCGCTCATTTGAGCGCTCTTTTACTTTTTATACACTTATTAGCATAGGATATGAAAATCTTTCCCTCATCAGGCGGCTGCCAGTTGGGGAATCCTACGGGTACGTTGCTTAAGGAATAAGATCACCTCCTCATCAGAACCAAAACGACCGCCAATATTTACAAAATGTTTGGCCAGCAGGTCATACCGTTTCAGCATCAGGTAGGCAAATACATGCAGGTAATGGATGCCGTCAAATACCACCGCTTCATTTTTCACATATTCATCCAGCGTTTTGGTGAAATGATGCGGATACTCCGTCCAGTGTAAGGACGGTTTCAGGTGATGGCCGATATGATAGCCGTCGTTCCAGCACTGGTGGTTATAACTGGTATTAATGCAGGTAATACTGTTCTTATATGGATTAGCAGGCTCTCCGGCGCAGATGAATGCATGTTGCGCCCAGTTGCCTAGCATCATGATAATGCGGGAGATCACAAAGGGCAGGATGAATACCATTAAGGTAGCCGGCCAGTTTATAAAACAAAGCCCTACGCACATGGCAACAAACAGGAACTCGCCCCGTACGGAGCGGATCAGCAGGTTCTTACGGTTCTTTTTGATAAAATACCGGGCCAGGTGAAAGATACCGGCAAAGAAAAAGCTGCCAAAATACCGCGCAAAACCCCGCAGGGAATCACGCTGAAAATACATGGTGCAGCTATCATCATCCGGCATATTATTCTCCGGGTGATGCATGCCAATATGGTGGGAGTAATACGTCTCCGGCGTTTGGCCAAAGAACGGGCCCAGCACCCAGGGCAGGTAATGGTTCAGCACATTATACTTGCGCTCAAAGAAACAGCGGTGGCTGGTACAATGCAGCATCAGCCCGTAAGGTCCTTTGTACGCAAAATTGTTCAACGCAAAATAACCGATTGCCGCCGCCCACCATAACCAGCCGGGAACACCCGGTATATACATGATGATGGCCAGTGGAAGCATTGTGAAGGTGATCTTCAGCGTCAGGTAAACAAATGGCAGGTCACGCTCATCCCTGATCAGTGACCGGAAAAACAGTTGTAGGCTAGTGTAGGCGCGATCCGGTTTTGTATAAACAGGATCCGTCAATAGAGTAAATGTTTTCATTCCAGGTGTTTAAGAGGGTATAGGTAAGTGATAGTGATAGTCCGCGTATAGTGTCCTGAGCCGGACAAGGATCCGGCTCCTTCAACAAGATAACGTTTTGATTTGCATTAATAATGTGTAGAAAACGTTAAATCTGCCATTTTCCCGGGCAAGACGGTGCTTTTTAGGGCTGTATTTGCCCGAAATGCCAGTTTTTAGCCTCATAGTTAATTTTTGTTCCATGAGTTAGTCTTATGTATCATCCCCGTTCAGGCCGGTATTAAATGCGTAAGGGGTGAACATAGGCAGTATGCCTGTTGTTCACCCCTTACGCATTATACTGAAATCTTTATTTCTTTTCCCGCGCTGCTTTGAACTCAGAGCCCTGTTTCCATTTAGGGAAGGTCTCTTCATTGCTCAGCACATGCCCGATGTCAAATAACAGCTGAGCGTCTTCTACCATACCATCCAGTTCCCAGGTGCTGTCAAACTGGTCAAAAGGAGAGTGGTAGCGGTCGCGTCCATATTCTTCTGTTTTCATCTTGGCCCAGGCGGTATCGTGTGTCAGGGACATAGTGCCACTGCCGGCATACAGGGCGGGGATACCTACTTTGGCAAAATTGAAATGGTCAGAACGGAAGAAATGTCCTGCGGAGGGATGATCTTCGGGAGATACGGTGCGCCCTTGTTTGGCGGCTGCCCGTTCTGCATAATCATCCAGGTCTGACTGGCCCTGACCAACGATGGTGATATCTTTGGTGCGGCCATAGGTATTCAGAACGTCCATATTGATATCTGCCACCGTGCTATCCTTGGCATATACCGGATGGGTAGCATAATATTCAGATCCCAGCAGCCCTTGTTCTTCGCCGGTAAGGGCGATGAAAAGGATGGAGCGAGCCGGGTGCTGCGCCAGTTTGGTAAATGCGCCGGCAATTTCCAGCAGGGCTACTGTGCCGGTAGCATTATCTGCCGCGCCATTGTAGATGGAATCACCCTTAATGGCTTCGCCAATACCCAGGTGATCCCAGTGCGCAGAATAGATAATATATTCCTGCGGACGGGTAGCGCCCGGCCATACGGCCAGCACGTTATGAGAAGTGGATTTCTTCAGTTGGTTGTTGATCGTTACGGATGCGGTCACCGGCAGCGGTACCGGTTTAAAGCCCGGATGCTGTGCGCTTTGCAGCAGGGTATCGGACACGCCGGCCAGCTTAAACAGCTTTTTGGCGGCATCCAGCGTGATCCAGCCTTCCATCGCAGCGCGGGATTGCCCGTTATCTTCTGTTTGCAGGTACAGCTTAGCGCCAGACCAGCCGCTTCTTACCACCGCCCAGGGATAGCTGGCCGGCGCGGTATCGTGGATGATGATCACGCCCGCAGCGCCCTGACGCGCTGCTTCTTCATATTTATAGGTCCAGCGGCCGTAGTAGGTCATGGTATGGCCCTTAAACAGTGTGCTGTCTGTAAATCCGGGATCATTTACCATTACAACCACCGTTTTGCCTTTTACATCCAGACCGGCATAATCGTTCCAGTTGTATTCCGGCGCTACGATGCCATAACCGGCAAATACCAGCTCACTGTTATTCAGCTGCACCTGCGGCTGCACGCGGCGGGTAGTGGCTACATAATCATCCAGGTAGGCGAGGGAGAGCTTACCGCCTTTGCCTTTGAACTCCAGTGCGCCGGTAGGTTTGGAGGTGATCTCCACCATGGGTACTTCCTGTACGTAGCTGTCTCCGTTGCCCGGTTGCAGTCCCAGCGCTTTAAATTGCGCCTGCAGGTATTGGATGGTTTTATCCTCGCCGGGTGTAAAAGGCTTACGGCCCTCGAAAGAATCTGAGGCCAATACCTGTAGGTGTTTGGTAAAGCCCTCTTCAGTAATGGCTTTGAGGGCGGTAGAGTCATCGACGGCTGCCGCATTTTTCCCTGGGTTGCTATTGCAGGCGCCCAGGGCCACGGCAACTATCAGTAACAGACGATAGCTGGTTTGCATGAAAGGATGTGTTTAGCTGATAAATATAAAAAATTATGGGTAAACGATTGGGTGGGGAAAGGCTTTCAGCAAAAATCAGTAAATGCTTTTGGATAATTCTAAATTATTGCTATTTTTGCAGCCCCTTCACGGGACGGTGAGATGCCTGAGTGGCCGAAAGGAACGGTTTGCTAAACCGTCGTACGGGTAACACTGTACCGAGGGTTCGAATCCCTCTCTCACCGCAAAAAGGTTTGAGGATTTTTCTTCAGGCTTTTTTTACCGGATTCGGGGCGTAGCGTAGCCCGGTTATCGCGCCTGCTTTGGGAGCAGGAGGTCGCAAGTTCGAATCTTGCCGCCCCGACGATCAAGAAGCCTTACAGTGGATGCTGTAAGGCTTCTTTGTGTGCACGGAGGTTATGGGTATAAAGCGGTTCTAGCGATAGCTATAGTTTGTCCACAAAAGTTCGGATATATTTGACCATTTCATCGAAGTCTGGTTGCCCGTTATAATAAAGTTTCGCAGTGCCCTGATATCGTTTTCTGAAGTCTTTCATCAGTTTTTCGTCTGGTAATAGTAATGCTGGGTTTTCGAAGAGAGGTATTTCCTTATCCGCTTTTGAAAACCAAACATCCTTGTGGTGCTGGTATTCGTCAGTCTTAATAAATGCCTGAATCAGATCGGTCTGCAACAACTTGAATATATCATAGTATTGGCGCATAAAATTGACGATAGGGCCTTTGCGATCACCTTGTGTTTCATTACGGTATTTGGTGACAACAGTCTGTAGTTTTTCCACGAATGTATACCCCGGATGGTAACAAGCAATGCGCATGGCGCGACTGTCTGCGATGTTTAGTTTAACGGAAGTTGCTTTATCATACATCCAGGAACTGATATCGATGGGTGAGTTAGGAGTTACTTGTGCAAAGCCGGCTTCCAATAAAACTCCATCTTTCAGATCACCAATACTCTCGAACGGGCTCTCGTATTTTAATCGGATTCCACCGCTGCGATATTTCTGTATGTCATCAAAATCCGTATCCCTAAGCACTTCAACGATGCCGTCGATATGGATATTTGCTGCCAGCCAGTCGAAGAATATTTTTCTGTTGTCAAAAGTCGCCTGCTTATCATTTTTGGGGTTTTCGTTGATTACGATTCCCGTTTCCTCAGTGAATTTTTTAGGGGGGCTGATATGCAGATCGATATCTTCGGAAAATCGGTCGATTAACTTGAAACCTTTTGACAGGGAAGTGCCGCCTTTAAGTTCAAATACAAAACCCTGGGCTTTGAGACTGTGGAGCACATGCATGATCCAATAGTCCTTTTCGATCAGGGTTTCTTGTATTCCCATTTCTGCGGCCAGGGTTCTGATGAGGTCAAAAAAATCTTTTCTTTGATGAAGATAAACAGCCATGCATGGAAAGATTTAGGCCAAAGTCAAAAGTTTACGGGTTTTGGCAGTACCATATTTGTGTAGGGCATCGTCCAGCGCTTTAGTATCCATATCTTTAATTTTCCGTTGAACTTTTTCTAAAACCTGGGGCTGGTCTTCGGCCAATTGGTCTAAGTTATTTACTAAATCGACTATAATGAACGCTTCAGAAGCCTTTTTGGGAAAGGAAGATTTCTTTTTAAAAGTGAATGTCCGATTTCCCAAGATTATGTCGCCACTGCGCAGATGGTTATAGACAACCTTGTTATTGTATAATTGGGTCGTACCCAAGCTTAATTTGTTATAAATATTATAGGACGTGATCAGGAAATTGTCATCGTCCAGGAATTTCTTAACCAATGATTCATCGGAAGGCAATTGTACACCAAATGCATTATATATGGCAACGTAGTAAAGACCTGGTCCAACTTTAGTCAACGTTCCTTCAGAGACCAGCTTGGAGAGATCTCTGTCCACTGAATTGGACCACTTCTCCAATTCAGACCTTTTGTAAAGTCCGCCCTTTTTGAGGTGGCTTTTGAATTGCTGAAATTTCTGCACCATTAATTACTTTCCTCAAAATTAAGAATAATTCTAAAAGTGCATGAAATTTCGTCAAAATTCATGCATTTACTTAATAATTGATGCATTTTATTGTGATGAATATCAAATTGTTATATAATTTTTATTGCCTTATTTTAAGAAATTGTAGATTTTGAGCTGTTTCACTACCGTGATAGGGCGTACAGAATTCAAGCTCATCTAACATCGATTTCAAGCTCAAATTTGGGACTTTTTGAGCTCTATTTGGCAATCTGGTGAGCTCCAATTATCCTCCCTCCCCTAAGGCCGCCGCCTTTTCAATGCCTGCCAAAACGACTAATTCCCCTACTATTTATTATTTTTTAATAATTCTTAGTTATTGTATTCCAACATATAATATGAGTTTTTGCCTGTCATCCCTCCCTTTCAACTTCACAATGGCATAATTTTAGCCATTCCTCACCCAAAATCAACTTATATTCTAAAATTTCAAGACCATGAAACAATTATTGATCGCCTTTGCTGCAACAACCATACTCTTTTCCTGCGCAAACAACGCAGACCATGAAGCCATAGAAAGCGCAAAGAAAGATTCAATTACCGCAGCCACTGTCAAACAACAGGTGCTTGATTCCATCAAGGAAGCAAAAAGCAGCCATGCTAAAAAAAGCCAAAACGTTTCCAATAGCGACAACGCTACAACTGCTGACAATACCACCACTACCGATAATACAGCCACCACTACCACCACGCCCGCAAAGAAAAAAGGCTGGAGCCATACCGCTAAAGGCGCAGTAGTAGGTGCAGGCGCAGGGGCAGTGACCGGAGCCATCGTTAACAAAGATCACCTGAAAGGCGCTGCAATCGGTACGGTAGTAGGCGCAGGCATGGGTGCTGGTATTGGCGCCATCGTAGATCATGAGAAAAAGAAAAAAGAAGCTAAAAAGCAGTAACCTTCGCTTTGTTCCGGAACATAAAATAAGCAAGGATCAGTCCCAGCAGCAGGCCGCCGCACATATAATACACGAAATTGACCGGATCGATCGGGTAGCCTATAGTGGTGTTATCGCTTGTAAGTAATGCCGGTTTGACGATCCTTGTAAAGTACATTTTTACAAAATACTGCCGGATAAAGATCGCCAGGCTTATAAACAGCAATACAGTAATAACGGACGCAATTCTTTTACCGGTTGAATGGATCTTACCTGATCTCCAGGTTAATACCAGCAGAAGAGGAATAAGTGCCAGCAGTAGTGAAAAAAGGATGGAGGTTTTTACGATAGCGCCTAATTCCGTTATTTGAAATGAAATACCATCAATATGTGGCTCAAAAAACGTGAAGATGCTGTCAAAGAAAGTCTGCCCTATTATAAAAAGGGCAACAGAAAGCACTAATGCAGCTGTATATGTGAGTTTCGGATTATTCAAATCATTACAATATACTGAAGAAAATTATTAGGCTGGCCATTTGGCCAGCCTATTTTTATTATCCGGTGGTCAGAATGGATAATGCCGCATCCCACCATCTACAGTCGCTACCGTACCCGTTATATACCGCGCCCGGGGCGATACCAGGAAAGCAGCCATATTGGCCACATCCTGCGGCTCGCCAAAATCACCCAGCGGTATCTCTTGCTCGGCAAATTGCCGGCGCTTTTCTCCCGGAAAGAACCGCCGTATATTCTCCGTATCTATAAGCCCAGGCTGCAGGCAATTGACCCGGATACCATATTGCCCCAGCGACCCGGCAAGCTGTTTGGACCACACAATTACAGCCGCTTTGGCTACGGCCGAAGCATTAATAGTCCGCAATTCATAGGTGCTGGCAATGTTTAGGATAGCGCCCTGTTTACGGGCCATAAATTGAGGCAGCAGCTGTTGCGTGAGCTGCCGGTGGCGGTTAAAATCCAGCGTCATGGAATCTTCCCATGCCGCATCCGGGCCTATAACATCCAATGGCTGACTACGGCCGGTATTGTTAACCAGGATATCAACATGTCCCAGGCTGGCTAACGCCGCCGCGGCGATCTGTTGCGGCGCCTCCGGCGCGGCAAAATCCTGTACGAATATAGCCGGCTCCGCGCCGCCCGCGGCCACTACTTCCGTTTTGAAATTATCCAATAATGCTTTGTTCCTCGCAGTAACAAATACCTGCACGCCCTCCATGGCCAGTTCTTTTGCAATGGCCCGGCCAAGTCCCTGGCTGCCGCCACTTATAACGGCCGTTTTACCTTTTAAATACAGATCCATGATGTTCAGAATTTCCCGGCAAAGTAGCGCGTACCGGCTGATTTTAAGGAGGGTACAGTCAATTGTAAGGCGCCTACAAATTTGTTAGTAAAGGCTGGGAGATTAAATGCCGGTTGTGAGGTATAGTAAGAATATGGATATTATTCACTGGACATTAGAAGGGTTACATCACGCTCCTGAACTCATATAATTTATACAGATCGTCCCCTTCCCCATTTATGCAACTGAGCCAGGATTGGCGCGCCACATGGGACGAGCAGGGCCCGTAACTAAAGATGGTAATGGTTTTTCGCTGCGCTTCCGCCTGCAATATGTCCAGTACGCTCTGCAACATGGCTCCTTCAAAAGGCGTATACATAAAGAATACGTTTCCGGCAGCGTAATCCGCCTGGAGGGCATTGATAGGGATAAAACGCACATCGTTCAGATTTAGCTGTTCCGCACAGGTATTCGCATAACTGCAATAAGCGGGCTCATATTCAATACCGCTGGCACTAACCCCGCTGATCAGATGCGCGAGAATGGCCACCTGGCCCAAACCGGATCCCAGGTCAAAGAAAACATCTCCTGGTTGTAACTGCGCCAATTCCATCATCTCAAATATGATCCTGGCGGGTGTTTTCTGATAGAATACCATCTCCGGTTCTACCGCCATAGTGGGGGCAGGCGCATCCTGGTCAGATAATAACCGGTTGATAAAAATATCAAGGTTGTCGTAACCTATTTCCGCCTGCTGATCAATATCATTAGCGGTGTAACTGCGGATCATCTCCAGGAAAGCCGGTCCTGTATAGACCTTACGCCGGATCTGCTCCCGTAGCTGCGCGAACAGGGTTGTATCCACTGCTTCCAGTGAGGATTTTAACGCCACGGCACGTTGTCTTAATACGGCAAGTTCTTCTAACGGAGCAGTTTGCAGTAAACCGTCGATCCGGTCTATGATATGAAAATCAATAAAATCTATCGCATTTGCCCGGTTGTCAAAATTTGTTGCTGTATGGAGCGCAGCATCTTCTTCGATGGCCCGGATGTCAGATTGGATGTCGGATATAACCATTGCAGGTCTAGATCAAAATAGTATTATAAGATTAAAGATAATTCATTGAAGCCGCTTCGCCTGCATTTCACCGTTCTGTATTTTGTCAGCCCTATTACATGGCCATGCTCATCAATGTCAAAAACGATAGGGGCGTCAATTTCCTTCGCAAAGAACTTATCCGGAGCGTAAGGCAGTATCTCCTTTTTGTCCTGGAGGGATAATTTACCCGCTTCCGCCAGCCGCAGGATGGCGCAGGCGGTAAATTGTTTGGTAATGGATCCAATCCGGAAAATATTGCCCGGATCCATATCAGCGCCCAATTCAAGACCGGCTTTGCCAAAGGCGGTGGGGTAAACGGTCTTGCCGTCTTTAACTGCCAGTACAACGCCCCGGGGCCTTCTTTGGAAAAATACTGTCTGCAATGACAGCTATCGCCCGCTCCGGATTTTGGCCCAGGTAAATGGTACTGGCTAAAAGGCCCAGGATGGCCAATAACAGTAACCTCATTTCCGTTTATTTTGTATCTGGGAGAGGAGATAGTAAGATACCAGTAAGCTGATTCCCAGGAACAGGAAGATGGAAGCAGGAAATGCAGATTCCCGTATAACTCTTATCGTAACAGATTGTAAGATCGAACCGGTAAGAATACCCAGAGAAATACCAATGCTGACAACTCCCAGGATAAGCACAAAAGACAGATAACTACCGGTACCTTTAAAATAATCGGGCGCCAGGCCTTTTTCCAACAGGGTCATCCGCTCCCTGTGGCGGGTAGTAAAGTAGTAGTAGCTGATGCCAAAAACTACCAACGCTACGGCAATGAGTAAAGCGGCAGATGTAACTAACATGATCTTGTGTTTTAAGTGTTTCCTTTAAGACGCAGGAAAAAGCCGCGTGGTCACAGATGTGACCAGTTTATTGTTATATTAGTCTAATTGCAGCATGACGGCAAGCCAGGAAAATAAGATATTGGAAATGGCTGTTCAGGGCGATAAAGCGAGCCTTGAATACCTGGTGAGTTTATACAAGGATCTGGCATATACCATTGCAATAAAGATATTATTGAATAGGGAAGATGCAGAAGAAGTGGTACAGGATGCATTCCTAAAGGCATTTGCCTCACTGGGCAGCTTTAAAAAGGCGGCTAGGTTCTCCACATGGTTATATCGTATAGTTTATAATACCGCCATTACCAAAAGCAGGAGCAAAGGAATAATCACCAGTAGCCTGGATAACATAAAAGACGAGCCGCACCTGAACGGAATGGCCGTTGAATGGGAAATATTACGCCAGAAGGAGAGAAAGAAGTATATTGACATAGCGCTGAAAAAACTGACCGTAGAGGACCACCTGATCGTAACCCTGCACTATATAGCAGGAAAAGATATTGCAACCATCTGCGAAATAACCGGCATGAAGCGCTCCGCCGTAAAAATGAGGCTATTAAGGGCGAGAAAACAGCTGCAGGTAGAACTGGAGCAGCTTTTGGGTAATGAAATAAAGGATTTTTATGAGTAGTAATAAAGAACATAACGATAAACTGGCCCGCCTGATAAAGGAGAACGGCCTGGAACAGCCTTCCGGGCAGTTCTCAGAGAATTTATCGTATCTGATCGCTATGACCTACAAAAAGAGGCGGCTACCCCCATATACCGCCGGAAAATGGCTGGGGAAATGTATCCTTGCTGTACTCGTTTTCTTTAATATGTTACTGCTTTATTATCTTAACCCATTTGCCGCTCAACCGGTGGTCACGATGGCAATAGCAGCATTTGTTATTGGCATCTGGATATTGATCGCCATGATGAATAGGAAAACGCAGGGAAATACCCGCTCCCACAGCGGGTTACAACACTCCCTGGACTAGGCTGAATGTTACAACTGGACCCCCTGGAAAACCCCATTCTGGCTTACATTTGATTCGAAATTAAAGCCAGATGTTATGACACAACATAATAGCAAAAGCGCAAAAAAACAGGTATTGATTGCCGGTGGTGGTTTTGCCGGTTTGAATCTTGCTAAACACCTCTACAAAAGCAAGGATTATGATGTAACCCTGTTGGATAAGAACAACTATAACTATTTTACCCCTTTATTGTACCAGGTAGCCACAGGGTTCCTGGATCCATCCAGCATAAGTTACCCCTTCCGCAAACTATTCAGGAAAAAAGGCATCCAGTACCGCATGGCGGCACTGGAAAAAGTAGATCCCGCTACCCACACCGCCGTATTAAGCGACGGTGAAATGAAATACGATTACCTCGTATTCGCGGCCGGGGCCAAGACCAACTTTTTTGGCAACGAGAACATTGAACGTAATGCCATCGCCCTGAAAGGAGTAGACGACGCTATCAAAATGCGTAACGCCCTACTCAACACGATGGAAAAAGCAGCCAAAACAACCGATCTGTCAGAACGCCAGCGATTGCTCACGATCGTAGTAGCCGGCGGTGGCCCCACCGGCGTAGAAGTGGTAGGTATGCTGGCGGAAATGAGGCGGCATATCATGTTAAAAGACTACCCGGAGCTGGCCGGCGCTAAAGGCGGTATCTACATTGTAGATGGCGCAGAGCACCTGCTCACAGCCATGAGCGGTAAAACCCAGGAAGAGACCTACCAGGCGCTGGAAGCCCTGGGCGTGACCGTTCTCCTGAACACCCGCGTAACGGATTTTGCCAATGACGTGGTAAAGCTGTCATCCGGCGTGATCATCAACGCCAAAACCCTGATCTGGTCCGCCGGTATTACCGCGCATACCTTTGAAGGGATACCGGAATCCAGCCTGGGTATTGGCAAACGGATGAAGACGGACACATTTAACAGGGTAGAAGGTCTGGAGGATATCTATGCCATTGGTGATATCAGCATCCAATACACTGATCCGGTATATGCCAAAGGGCATCCCCAGCTGGCGCAGGTGGCCATCCAGCAGGGCCGTAACGTGGCCCGGAATCTGAAGGCCATTGCCCATGGAAAGAAAATGAAGCCCTTTAGTTATTTCGATAGGGGAGATATGGCGATCGTAGGGCGGCACAACGCCGTGGTGGACCTCTTCAAACACAAGGTGCATCTACGCGGATTTCTTGCCTTATTAGCCTGGTTGTTCATTCACCTTGTTTCTTTGGTTACGGTGAATAACAGGATGAAGACCTTTTATAACTGGGCAGTGGCTTATGTTACAAAGGATCAGTCCCTGCGGATGATATTCCGGCCGTAGACACCCCAACATACATTGACAATAGTGCAATAAAGCCGGCGTCAATGCCGGCTTTTCCGGTATATTGTTCGCCATTTGCCGGGGATGGGTATTGCGACTCACTAACATCCACGCCCATTTCCTCCATTCCGCAGCCTCCTGCTCCTGTAACCCCAGTGTAATATTCCTCCTGTTCACCCTGCTTGCCCTTCCGGCCTGGCTCCAAATCTTATGAACTTTGCTTAATTTTGAACATCCGTTCAATAATTCAGTGCGCCGTCAAATGGTGCTCACCGTCAAGCTGCGCCAGGTAACTCATCCAGTCAGCCTAACCGTCGCCTGGCTTTTGCCTGCGCAACGCCATAGCCGATAAGTACTGAAAAACAACGGCCATCACCTAAAAGCATAAGACAAAAAGATGAACAATAAGAAACAACTGAACCAGGTAAAATACTCCATCCTCGATCTCGCCACCGTAAGAGAAGGATCCACTGCCGCGGACAGCTTTCATAACAGCTTACAATTAGCCCTTCAGGCGGAAGCCGCTGGTTTCTCCAGGTACTGGTTTGCAGAACATCATAACATGCCCAATGTGGCAAGTACCGCTACAGCTGTGCTTATTGGCTACGTAGCAGGCAATACTACCAAAATCAGGGTCGGCTCCGGCGGTATCATGCTGCCTAATCATGCGCCCCTGATCGTAGCAGAGCAATTTGGCACCCTGGCCTCTCTTTATCCCGGCCGTATTGACCTGGGTTTGGGACGTGCTCCCGGCTCTGACCAGCTGACATCCAGGGCTATACGCGGACTGAACATCAATGCGCATTACAATTTCCCGGATGATATCCGCCAGCTGCAACGGTTCTTCTCCGCAGAGAACAGCAATTCCGCATTACGGGCTTTTCCGGCAGAAGGCCTGGAGGTCCCTATCTGGGTATTGGGCTCCAGCACAGACAGCGCACACCTGGCCGCCGCAATGGGATTACCTTATGCCTTTGCCAGCCATTTTGCTCCGGCAGAGCTGATGAACGCCATCAAGATCTACCGCGCAGAGTTTAAGCCTTCTCAATACCTCGATAAACCTTATGTGCTGGCCTGCGTAAACGTGATTGCCGCGGCCACTGACCAGGAAGCTGCCCGTTTGGCCACCTCTCTCCAACAGCTGTTCATAGGCGTGATCACCGGTCGCCGCAAACTATTGCAGCCTCCCGTTGACGATATGAGCCAGATCTGGGACGATGCAACGGAGCATATGGTGAACCAAATGCTGTATTACTCATTCTTTGGCAGCCAGGAAACCGTTAAAGCAGGTCTGGAGGCATTTGTAAATGCCACCCAGGTAGATGAGATCATGGCCACCGCGCATATCTATGATCCGGAGGCCCGTCTTAATTCATATCGCCTGTTTGCAGAGTTATTCAACGCGCCCGTACCGCAGCACGCCTGAGTATATACCAGTTTACCCCGCTGTTGCAGCGGGTGTATCATCAACCGGCTGTTCATTATCCGCAGTGTTTTAGGCGGCTTATTGCCAGCGCGTTTTGTGGCGCGTGGTATCTGGCAACTGGCTGCCTGAACTTGTTTGGTAGTTGGAGCCGCCAACCCACATTCCTCCATCAACTGCGCCTTCACCGCCGCCAGTTCCATCCCTTGTTTTAACAGCCGGTTAGCCGTGCCCGTCATTGCCCGGTACAAACGATGTTGCTTACGCTCTGGTGGCAACGTACGGTACACGGCTGCAGCAATCGCTGATGCCTGCCCTAGAATACCTGCATACACCATCGTCAGTGTAAACGCGGGGTCCTTCTTTACCCGCTTACCACTTAATGAGCTCTTACGGCGGGCATAATACTCCCCATCCATTTTGTAAAAAGAAATACCATTGTGAGTGCCCGTAATAAATACCGGGCCAGCTTGTTTAGCCATAACGTAGAATTTTAAGTAAATTGATAACTAATTTGCAGTAACAAAATTACGAAGATCAACTATCCGGAAAATTGACAAATGCCAAGAAATTCCAGAGCTAATAGGAATATAACACACATGCAAAACAACGCTGCTGTACAACTATACCTTCCGCTTGTACGCTTTTAGTTATACTTTCTACGCTTTTACCCCGGGTGATGTACGCTATTACTGTAGGGTTGACATATGTTGCACATGAGTGCAGGGGCACAAACATAACAGGCCGAAGCTGCCGGGGTTAATCATCAGGTTTTCAGTGTTCCCGCTCTTGCGTCACCGGCGCCTCCAATACCTCCTTCACTTCCAGTACCACATTATCAAGGTGCTCATACCAATCCAGATGCGGCGACCAGCTACGGCATCCGCCAGGTACAGTTGGGCACTGTGTATCCTCCCATACCCGCTGACAAGCCGGGCATCTGCCGCCAGTGGAAAACGTATCCCATTTATGACCGCAGCTGCACTGCCAGTAAGCTTTACCATCTGGCTCCCATTCACATTTGGGGCATCTTATCCTGATTGAATCCATAAGTATAGTTTATCAAAGCACAAGTGCCTTTGCGAGGTCGAAAATATTCAATTCAGGTAGGATTTCCATCAAATTATCTAGCATTTCCCCACGCCTCCCGCCTAACCCGTGAAACCCCCTCTTGCCAAACGTGCACACTGCATTGCCGGCAGGTTCATCTGCCGGGCCTTGGCTGGCGCGGGCTCCACCAGCCACCCTCCAAAACGAACACCCCGCGGCAGGCGCAGCCCGCAGAGGAACCCTGCCGGCGTAGCCTCTATCTAACTCCATAGAACCGTCAGCCTAGTACCGCTAAGACGTATCCGCCCGTTAATAACGCACTGCTCCCCCCTGCACGCAGGAAACACGTAGCGCCAGGGCCACTTACGGCTTTTTCTATACCCAATCATTTCCACACTTCTCATCAAAAAAATCGTATATCCACCCGATATTTATCCTATATTAGCCCTCCGGACACCTATACATAGCGACTAAACTTTTTTCTTTAACCCGGAAAAAATACGATTTAGTAATAAAAAGATAACTGTGGGTTTATAAATAAAACTTATTTTAACGATAGTTAACCCGTATGCTGCAGACAGCGCAGGGGACATACGTTTAATACACCAAATACAAGAGATGAATATATATCAACATTATTCTTTTGATCTCTGGTTAACACTCATAAAATCAAACCCGTCTTTCAAAGAGGAACGGGCACGTTTTTTCTATGATCATTTTAACCAGCGGCAACTTTCAATGGAAGAAGTAGCCCGCATCTTCCGCCGGATAGATATCATGTGCAATGCCATCAACGAAAAAACCGGCAGTAATATCGATGCGGAAGAAATGTACCTGATGGTCATCAGCGAACTGAATGACGA
This sequence comes from Chitinophaga agrisoli, assembly GCF_008386695.1. Classification (GTDB taxonomy): domain Bacteria; phylum Bacteroidota; class Bacteroidia; order Chitinophagales; family Chitinophagaceae; genus Chitinophaga; species Chitinophaga agrisoli. Next base: position 41,929 of record NZ_VUOC01000001.1, on the reverse strand, counting down.
TGCCGCCGTGATCCGGGATCTAGACCTGCCGGCCCTTTACCGGGAGATGGATGCCCTCGTGCTCAAATACCTCCCAACGGTCTATTGCTCCAATACGGTAAAAGTGCTGCGCACTATAAAAGAGATACCCGGCAGCACCATTAGCCTGTTAAGCAATACCGGCTTTATAAAAGGCGCTACCCTCCGGTTAGTATTACAAGAGCTGAAGCTGGACCGCTTCTTCGATTTCCAGTTGTATTCAGATGAGAATGGTATGTCAAAGCCCAATGAGCAGTTCTTCCGGCTGATGCTGGAAAACGTGGCCAGGGTGCGGCAGGAGGGCGTTACAGCCCCCGGCAATATCATCCACATAGGCGATAATGTGAAAGCGGATATCCAGGGTGGTAATGTAATAGGCATCCGGACTTTATTAATTAATTCCAATAAACAATGTATTTCAAGTTTACTTAACTGATGACGGTCACCTCATATTCTTTACATAAGATCACCGATGCCGGCAACTTCGGTTTTAGCCCCGATGAATATAGCCGATTTAAGTTTGGCGACGATGCCGTTGCTGAAAAATACGGCGTTAACCTGGCCGATGGTTTTATTGAGCATCACCTTCGCGGTAGAAAAGTACCGCAGCTGGTCATTGTTTCCAGCCCTTATTCGTTTATCCCCACTGCTACTTTTGCCATGAAGAACCATTTTATGTTCCGCCTCAACCGCTGGCTGGCAGCAAATGGAAACCCTGTGGCACAGGAAACAAAAGTGCATCGCACTATTACCTACAAGGAAGACTATGGGGAGCTGGATGCCGCCCAGCGCCTCCAGCTTATCGGCAACGATTCCTTCCATATTGACCGGGAATTCCTGGCTGGCAAAAAAGTAGTGTTCCTGGACGATATCCGCATTACCGGCGGCCATGAGCGCATGATCCTGAAAATGGTAGCGGCTTATAACCTTACCAACGAGATCTATATGCTCTATTTTGCGGAGCTGATGAATAAAAGCATCCCGCCCAATATCGAAAATCACCTGAACTACCATTATGTTAAGTCGATTTTCCACCTGGAGCCGATCATACAGGGAGAACATTTTTTTATCAATACCCGGATCGTAAAGTATATCCTTAACTACGATTTCGATTCATTTTGTATCTTCCTGCAAAATCAAACACATAAATTTGTCAATCTTTTATATAACATGGCACTGGGCAATGGCTATCACACCATAGAAGCCTACCAGCAAAACCTCGATTTTATTCATCAATACCTGTTTAATAGAAAATACAAAAGCATAGAACATGGCAATTAACTTACAAAAAGGGCAACGGCAAACGATCAATGCGCCTAAATTCACCATCGGCTTAGGCTGGGACGCCAACGCTTCTTCTACCGGCACCAGCTTCGACCTGGATGCTTCCATTTTCGTAATGGGCGATAATAAAAAGATACTTTCCGATCAACACTTCATTTTTTACAATAACCTCGTTTCTCCCGATGGCAGCGTAGAGCATACCGGCGATAATCTTACCGGCGAAGGCAGCGGCGATGACGAGCAGATCAAAATAGACCTCTCAAAAGCGGATAGCAAGATCACCGAGATCTGTGTAGTAGTGACCATCCACGAAGCAGAATCTCGCCGCCAGAACTTTGGCCAGGTAAGGAACTCTTATATCCGCATATTCGATCCTTCCACTAACGAAGTGATCCTGAAATATGAGCTGGAAGAAGATTTCTCCATCGAGACTGCCGTAGAATTCGGACGGATCTACAAACGTAACGATGAATGGAAGTTCGAAGCCGTAGGCGTTGGCATGAAAGGCGGCCTGCAGGACTACCTGAACAAATACAATTGATCCACCTAAAAATAATTATAACCCAACATGGCTATAAATCTTCAGAAAGGGCAGCGTATCAGCCTCGAAAAAAGCAATGGCGCTAAGCTGCAGAGTGTATGCGTAGGTATTAACTGGGGCGCTATCGAAAAGAAAGGCGGCCTTTTTGGTATGTCAAAAACAAAGGAAGCGGTGGACCTGGACGGTAGCTGCGCCCTGTTCAACGAGCAGAAACAGCTGCTGGAAGTGGTATACTTCGGCAACCTCCAGTCTAAAGATCATGCCGTAAAACATAGCGGTGATGACCTTACCGGTGATATCAACGGCAATGATGGTCTGGATAACGAAGTGATCACGCTGGATTTTTCCCGTCTTAATGGCAGCGTTGGCTACGTAGCCTTTGTGCTCAATAGCTTCCGCGGCCACGATTTCGGTACCATTCCGTTTGCATCTATACGCATTTATGAAGGCACGCCTTCCCGCGTAAACGAAGTATTCGCTACCTACGATATTGCCAGCGGTCCCGGTTTTGCCGGCCACGTATCCATGGTAATGGGCGTATTCTATAAAAAGAACGGCGAATGGAAATTCAACGCCATTGGTGAGCCTACCAAGGATAAAAAGCTGCAGGAAACGGTGGATACCGTTGCCAAGAACTATTTGTAGTATTACGAGATCATCTATAATCCAGATACATATGGACGCAACAAATCCTAATACCGCGGATCAAACGCTGCCCCAGGTGCGGCTGGACAGGGATGGCAATGCCGACCTGTCCCTCATTACCCCTGAGGACACGAAGAAATACAACGAGCTGAATAAATCACTCGTTATTACGGATGTAAACTCCGTACTGAACTACGGTACAGAAGTACAGAACTCCATGGAACGTTACAGCAACGAGTTCCTGACCTCTGTACGTACTTTCAACTCCGGCGAAGTAGGCGGCCTTATCAACGACCTGCTCGCTGAGCTTAACTACATAGATGTAGATGAGCTGAACCAGGGCGGTCTCAAAAGCTTCCTATCCAAAGTGCCTTTCCTGAAGAAGATGGTCATGGACGCCAAAAAGCTGTTCCAGAAGTACGATACCGTTGTTGCCAACATCGATAAGATCACCAACAAGATCAAAGCGGGCCGCCTCAACTCCCTGAAGGATAACAGCTCCCTGCAAACGATGTTCGACAGCAACGTGTCCTACATCAAACAGATGGAGGACCTGATCATCTCCGGTCAGCTGAAATATAACGAGCTGAACGAGCAACTGGCCCAGATGGAAGCCAATGCCGGCAGCTATAACGACTACGAGATAGCGGACCTGCGTGAGTTCATCACCCGCCTGGATAAAAGACTGGCAGATATGAAAGTGGTACGTTTTATCATGCTGCAGTCCCTGGCACAGATAAGACTGGTGCAGAACAACAATACCTCTATCGCGGAGAAGGCCCAGTCCATCGTATCTACCACCATCCCGGTATGGAAAAACCAGCTCACCATTGCGGTAGCCCTTCAGCGGCAGAAAGCCAACGTGGAAATGCAGCGTAAGGTGTCCGATACCACCAATACCATCCTGCAAAAGAATGCCGATCTGCTCCGTCAGAACAGCATAGAGGTGGCCAAGGAGAATGAGAAGACCGTGGTATCTGTAGAAACGCTCAAACGTACCACTCAGTCCCTCATAGAAACCCTGCACGAGGTAAAACGTATACACGACCAGGGTACAGAGAGCCGTAAAGTGCTGAATAACGAGCTCCAGAACCTGGAAACAGAATTGAAGAAGAATGTAACAAACGTTGGTTAATTTTGCGGGGAAGACGGATAAATGGACGAGCACCTGGCCATCATATTGAATGAGTCAAATAAAACGATCAGCAAGCTGCACTTGCTGTCCAATTTCTTTGAAGACGAGATTATCTATAAGATATACCTCCGGAGCCAGGTTGTCCATAGGTTGTTTGAGACCAACCCGGAGCTCGACATCAACAAGCTGGAGCTCTTCCATATCCAGTTCACCGCCTCCGCCATCGAGTTACTGAAGAAAATAAAGGCCGGCAACGAAAGAAATGCCGGCCTCCTGTACGATGAGGTCCAGATCAATAAGGACCTCATCGATAACCTGGGCGATTCCGTGTTCTCTGAAAAGAACTACCACCTGGATAAACAGAAACAATCCCTGAAGATCAACCTCTCCCTGCGGAAACTGTTCCAGGTACTGTCTGACGGGACGGAAGACTATCCCTTCTCCAAAAACATCAATGCCTTTAGCGCCCGTTTCTCGCAGGATTTCTATTACGATATTTCCCCTGCCGCGGTGGAAGAGCTGATCAGGTACAACCCCGCGGAGGTATACCGGAACAGCCACGCCATCATCCACAAAAAGCTAATGGGATTATTGAACAAGCTGGATTTTAAAACGGAATTCTATTGCGGCCTTAGCGCCGGTAGCCTTATCATAGAGATCTACCGGTTTGTGAATATGGACCGCTATTTCCTGTATTTCCCGGCTAAGAATATGTTCCTGTTCTGCGAGCTGTCTCAGATCGCGGAGGTAGACTGGTCCAATACCCTCTCCAAAAAAGCCCGGATCATCCAGGAGCTTACAGATAAGAATGATAACCTCATGAGCCGCGCCAATGTGCTCAAAACATCCCTGCCGGATAATGTAAAGACCCTCCTGGGGCAGTACTACGAAAAGATATCAGATGTGGACTTCCTCCAGAATATAGGCAGCTACGATGTACAGACCAACATCCTCCGCACCATGCTCAATACCGATATGATGTAAAAAAGAACAGCACCTATCCGTAGACAGGTGCTGCTGTATAAAACGGGTATTGTATTATCAGGCAATCTTCTGATCTTCCTCTTCTTCCACTTCATCCGCGCCGGCCGGCGCCGGAACAGACCTTTTAGGAACGTTAAACAGGATGGAGGTCAGCAGTGGTACCAGGAAGATAGCCACCGTGAGGATAGAGGTAAGGACATCTGCCAGGGAGCTTTCCAGGAAATGCGTAAGCGGGGATTCCGGGAAGAAGTGCTCGTAAATAGAGAGCGCCAGTTTAAGACCCAGGATACCAATTACGATAAACGCAGCTCCTTCCAGGAAGGCGAATTTGCTCATCAGCCTTACAAAGGCCTGCGCTACAAACCGCATAGCCAGGATACCTATAAATACGCCCAGGCATACCAGGATGATATTATCCGTAAAGGCTACCGCGGCAAATATATTATCAATGGAGAAAGCCATATCCATCAGCTCCACCAGCGCTACTGTAGCCCAGAAGGTACCAACAGAGCCCACAGTGGCTTTATACAGCCAATTCTGTCCTTTGTCAATGCTTTCCTCTCCGCCCTCTTCTTTTTCTGCGCGCTGCTCTTTGATCCAGTTAAAGGTCAGATACAGCAGGTACAGACCGCCCAGGGGCTTGAGCCACCATATTTTGATCAGGAAGGAGGCAAACAGCATGGCCAGGCCACGGAATACGTAGGCGCCGATAATGCCGTATTTTAATGCTTTGTCTCTTTGTTTTTCCGGCAGGTCCATTACCATGGTGGCCAGTACAGCGGCATTGTCTACAGATAACAGGCTTTCGATCAGTATAAGGTTCAATACTACGATCAGCGAAGGAACGGGATTGTTAATGATTTGCTGAATTAATTCATTCATTTCACAGTGTTTTATTCAGGTTACAATTGGTTACGATTTATTGGTGATGGTGATGATCACGATCCTGCCGCCTTCCTCGCGGGAGAGCAGCAGTTTCTTGCCATCTGTTAACTCCACCATAGTGCCTACAGGGACTTCCTGGTCTTCCGTGAGGTCTTTCAGCGATGGCAGCCGCTGGTTCACCAGTACCCATTTACCCTGGTAAAAGGTAAAATAGCCTACGGGCACCTTTTGCTCTGCCGTTAGCTTTTCATTGCGGATGGTATTGCGGTTCACATGCCATTGGAACAGGTATTGGTTATGGTATACCATCAACCGGTGATTTTCCGGTTTCCATACCGTTGGCTTAAACTCATAATACAGGTCCAGCACCGGCAGCGTGCCTTTATGGGGCGTGCCGCAGAACGGACATTTGGGCGAAACGGTGTTATCAAATACATACCATTTCTGCTCGCAGGCGTCGTTGCTGCAGGGCTGCATCAGGTCCGTGGTTTTCAGCAGGGCCTGTTCCCACATTTCTGCGGGCGGGCGCTGTGCCGGCTGGTGCAGGCCCGTTACAAAAGCCTGGTGGAACAGCTCTTTCAGGTAAGGACCGGTAATGGAATAAGGCAGCTTTTCCACATCCGCCCAGGGAAGTTCCTTGGGGTTGATGTGTTGCAGCTTGGGCCGGTTGCCGGTATCCGTGGGGTGCTCTATGAACAGCGCTTTTTCCCCCATGGCCAGCAGATCGTCTTTTTCCGTATCCAGGTCATGCACCTTGCCGCCTTTTAACGGGTGACGGTATAACAGGTACATATAGATCATCACCGCCAGCGCGTGCAGGTCCGTGAGCCGGTTGGGCAGCTTGCGGTTAGGATCTTTCAGGTCCAGATGTTTGGTGGCCAGCACCTCCGGCGCTATAAAGTCCGGCGTGCCTATCACATCCGGCGGAAATAGCCCCGGCACCACCAGCCCGTCTATATCAATAATGGCGGCTGATTTGGATACGGGATCCACCAGCACGTTCTTATAGGAAAGATCAGAGTGCGCCAGTCCCGCGGCGTGCAGGCGCTTAACGCCCCTGGCTATATTAATGCAGATCTGGAAATAGCTGAGCCAGTTGCCCAGTTCCGTTTCATCCAGCCGAAGCGGAAATTGTTTGTGCCGGAATTTGGGCGATGAGAACCATTTGCCTTCTTTTTCCTTCCCTTTGATCAGGTCATTGGAGGCGTAACCCTTTTTAAAGAAAAAGTGCTGGTTATAACATGGTACGATCAGCCCTACCTGTTTGTCCGCTTCCACCATATCTGTGGGCCAGCAGTACAGGTCCTTGTAGTAGGCGCCGCCTTCCCGGTTAAAGAAGCTGGTATAATAATCGGTCACGATCTTCCGCAGGCGCTCCCGCGAGTTATGATCCTGGGCGTCGCGGTAAAAGGCTACCACATATGATCTGTCGGGGCTGAAGTAAACGTCTTTCATCCCACCCCGCATAGGCTCCCCGTTATCAACGTATTGATAAGATTTACCGGGGGTGATGACTGAATGTATCGTTTTTGTACTCATGGTGTTAGAATATAGTACGTACTTAACAGATGATCATTAAGGTCCGGTCGTCATGATTGCCGGGGCTCCAGAAATCCATCCAGGCGGCCAGTTGCCGGGCCGTATCTTCGCTGGGCGCATCCAGCGTTACCTGGATACGGTCATCATTTTGTCCCCCAAGGTCTGCCAGCAGGGATTGCCAGGCGCTGAGCCTGTCCAGGTTAGCTTCCACTTCAAACTTGGGATCGTAAATGCCGTCCGTCATCAGCATGAGATAGGAAAAGCCGGGTACCAGCTTAAAACCAAACCGGGTCGCAAAGGTATCGCTTTTGAATATTTCGGGCATGGTGATAAACCGGGTACCGCCGCCAAACTCTCCCACATCCAAACGGTTCATTAAAGTAATATCGGAGGCGCCGGTATGCACCAGGCCAATAGGGCAGTCTCCCACACCAAAACTCATAATGACATAGCCGTGTACGTACTTTTTCAGCAGCACAAAGATAAGGGTGGAATGAAAATCTTTTAGGGACATTCCCTGCCCGCCGGCAAACTCGTCCAGTTTTTTATGAGTGGTAAAGGCCGCTGCGCCTAATATATCGTATACAAAACGGGTCAGCTTTTTTTGGGTGGCATCGCTGCCGGTGGTGGCATATTCTGCCAGCAGGGCGTCAAAATCCGCCTGCAATGCCGGGCTGAACTCTTTTTCAAAGTAATCTATAATGTAATTACAGGCCAGCCGGGAGCCTTCCCGCGAGGCGATGGCGCTGCCCGCCCCATCGGCTACGGCCAATATGCTCCACCCGGAGTCTGCCAGGTGCGTAAAGGCAAAATCATCATCGCGGTAAGCGCCGGTATTGGCGTGGGAGCGTCCCCGTTTGGAGGCCGCTACCAGGTGTTTGTCGCCCAGGGGGGCAAAGGCTGTCACATTGTCTTCTTTCCAGAAAGCGCCTTCCCGGTCACTGGGCAGGTCTTTCCACAAAGAGCGGGGATTGGGATTGATGACCAGCGATACCAGCTTTTCATTCAGCGGCGTTTCTTCCGCCTGGCCCTGTAGCCGGTACTGCAGCCGGATCTTAAAGTCGCCGCTTTTTACCGGGGTACCTTTGATCTCCGCAGTGGCCGTATCATACGCCAGTCCAATATCTTCCAGCCCGTTAATGCCGGACCAGGTAAAATCCTCCCATTTTAGCTGTGCAAAATCAAACCGGGCCGTATAAGCCTTACCTACTGTTGCATTGGGAATAACCACCTGCTGCTGCTGAATATCTGCCAACCGGTTCTTAAACTGCCATGTATCCATGAGTAGCCGTTGATTTGTGATGATCTGCTCCGCCGCCAGTATGTTCCGTTCATCCGACATAAATTCTTCGAACAGCTGCTGACGGCCGGCATCCACCGTAATATTGTATGCCTTGAATAGTTGCTGAATATAGGTTTTGCCCATCTTTTGCTACGTTTAGCCCTGGGCGCGGTTAACGTCAAACCCTTCCCCGCTGCTGCCGTAAGTACCCTGCGTACCGCAACCGGGACAACGGCCCTGGCGGTCTTCTCCTATACAATGGATCTGCCCGCAGCCACACATGGCAAAGGCTACCTGGTTACCGCAACAGGGGCAGGTAGGGCTGCCTATCAGTTCGTCGCTGTTTATGCGGGACAGGGTGGCCGATCCGTCAGACAGTTCGTAATAGGAGTTATCCAGCTGGTATGCGCCCACCAGCCGGTAATTGAGCCGGTTGATGTCCAGCCCGTAAATGGCGGCTTCTTCTACGGAGCGGCGGTATTTCATCAGGTAAGGCCGCTGCATGTTCTGGCATTTGCCTGCCAGTACGGCAAAATTGCTGTCCGTATAACTGGCCGGTGGTAAAGGTTTGGTAAGGTCTATTTTTGACAGGGTATCGTCATCATGAATACGCGCCAGCTCAAACCCGGAAGCATTATTCTCCACGCTTACGCTGCTGGTCTTGATGGAATCCGTTACCCATTTAAAGAATTGTTTATAAGCCGCCGCATTGGCATTCTTAAAATGCAGCACATGCTCCGTTAGTGAGGAAAGTATATGCGTGTCTGCTTCATTCCCAAAGGAAATGGCCACCATATTGGCTGCCCGCTGCCAGTTCTGTTTCCATTCTGCTATGGCCGCCTGGCTATCATCCGTTGGCACGCCATCGCTGAAGAGGAAGATGATCGGCTTCCAGTCGCCTTTTTGCTCATAGGTGGTCTTTACCTGGTTCTTCCGCAGCTCATACATCAGGTGGCCCAGCCCTTTGCTCAGGGAAGTGCCGCCGCCTATGGGAAAACGGGGCGGGTAAAAATTGATGATCTCCTGCAGGGGCACCAGTGTTTTAGCCTGACCCGCAAAAACAATAATAGAGATCCATACGGTCTCTATAGCGTAGGGGTCCGCTTTTAATGCCTGTATAATATTGGCCAGTCCTTCTTCTACCTGTTGGATGGGTTCTCCCACCATGGATTCAGATACGTCTATCAGGAAGTATATGGGCAGTCTTCGCATAATGGATAAAGGTTGAAAACAATTTTTGCAGATAAGGTTTACACGATCAGGATCACTTCCTGGGGCGGCGGTGGCAGCACTACCTGCGAAGTGGTGCCCATGCTCTTATTGCCCTGTTCTATGGTATCGGATACCCATTTAAAGAACTGTTTCAGCGTGGCGCTGTCCGCGGTATCCAGGTGCACTACGGTATCTGCCAGCTCTTTCAGCAGGCCGTTATCCGCTGCCTTGCCAGCCGCGCAGCCTACTACGGCGGCAAAGTTCAGCGCCTTGATCTGTGGTATCATCTCACGGTACAGCTGGAGGTCTGATGGTTTGCCGTCTGTAAAAATGAATAACAGGGGCCGCCAGTCGCCTTTTTGCGTGGGGGTACTTTTACGCACTTCGCTGGTTACCCTGCCATGCAGGAATTCCAGCGCCCGGCCGGTATGGGTAGGCCCGCTTTGCGGACAGCTGATCTCCGGCAGCTGAAAATGCACCAGCTCCGTTAGCGGCATCAGTTCCTTTACTTCTTTGTCAAAGGTGATAATGCTCAGCCACAGGGAGTCCAGTGCCTGCGGATCCAGCCTGAGGGTGTTCACCATACCGCTCAGGGCATTATTCAGCGCCTGTATGGGCTCTCCATACATGGAGCCGGAGGTATCCAATAGGAAAAATACCGGTAGTCTTCGCATGTTCAAATAGGTTGAATGCTTATGTCACAATATGCAGCTAGGTCACAATATTCAGTTCCGCCGGGGGAGGGGGCAGCTCATCCAGGCCCAGTACTTCTTTACCGGAGTACTCCACTTTGGTGGAGCTAACGCCTACGGAAGCCGTGACCCAGGTAAAGAATTTAGAGATATGCTGACCATCAGCCGTTTCCAGGCTCACCACATTATCCGTGATCTGTTTCAGCACCCCGGTATCCGCATTGCCGCCTACGGCGCAGGCAACGGTAAAGGCTACCTTGCGCTGTTTGAATTGTTCCAGGCCATGCTGCCAGTTATCCGTAGGCACCCCATCCGTGAGGATGAATACCAGCGGTTTCCAGTCGCCTTTCTGCTCCGTAGTGGTCTTGGCTACTTCCTTGTCAATACAGATGCTCACCAGCTCCAGCGCCGCGCCTAAGGCGGTAGTGCCGGAGGCTTTGATGTCCACCATCTGGAAATAGGCCAGGTCCGTCAATGGTAACAGCTGCCGGGCGGAAGTATCAAACGTGATCACGCTGATAAACGCCGTTTCCAGCGCCTGCGGATGTTGCCGTAAGGTGCTGATCATGACCTGCACGCCATTTTTTACGGCTTCTATCGGTTCCCCGTTCATGGAACCGGAGGTATCTAGTAAAATGTAAACAGGTAATTTTCTCATGAGTAGCGGATACGGATCAGGAATATACCAGCTTCTTTAATTCATCTACAAAGCTGTCGGACTGGTGGGGATTACCCAGCGCCCGGAACTTCCATGCGCCGTCTTTACGGTAGATCTCTGCAAAGGTCATAGAGCACATGCCGTTATAGGTGCTGTCGCCTGACAGGCTAAACTTGGCGATCTCTTTGCCTTTCCGGTCTACCGCACGGATAAACGCGTTATCTATCATACCAAAATGCTGGTTATTCTGGCGGCCCTGGTAAATGGTCACCATAAACAGGATCTTCTGGAATTTATTATCCAGCTCATCCAGTTTGATGATGATCTGCTCATCATCGCCATCGCCTGCGCCGGTACGGTTATCGCCTGTCAGCCAGATATGGCCGGAAGGATGTTTCATGGAATTAAAGAATACCACATCGCTTTCATACAGGCCAACGCTACGACCATCTTTGGTCTGTACGCTGCGGCCCAGGTTGGCTACCTTGCCGTTAGCGTCCAGCAGCAGGGCTACGGCGTCCAGATCATACTCCTCTTCTTTTTTTGCGCCGCCCATCAGCTTGCCAAAGAAACCACCACTACTCTGCTTCTGCCGTACATCCCAGCCTAAGCCGATGGTGACCATAGAAAGGTCAAACTCTTCTCCCTGATCGTTTTTACGGAGGTCAATGGTCTGACCTTTTACTAAGCTAATTGCCATATATAGGTTTTTAGGATTTATTTGATGATCTGTCCTTTAAAGTATTTGGATAAGAAATAAGCCAGGTCTTCCTTGTAACCAATGCCGGAGGCCTCAAACTTCCATTTGCCATCCTTTACGTACAGGCGGCCAAATTCAACGCCGGTCTCAATGGAGAAGTCTTCTCCCAGCTCGTATTTGGCGATCTCGTTACCGGTAGCATCGTCCACAATACGGATATAAGAATCCCGTACCTGTCCAAAATTCTGCCGCCGGCTGGTGGCTTCGTGGATGGTCACTACGAACAGGATCTCCTTTACACGCGGGTCTATTTTGCTCAGATCCACCTGTATGGTCTCATCGTCTCCCACATCGCTATTACCGCCCGTGGGGTCGTCACCGGTATGGTGCAGCGCGCCGTCGGGGGAGTCGGTATTGCCATAAAAAATAAAGTATTCTTCTTTAGGGATCACACGGTTCTCATCGATCATAAATGCGGATGCATCCAGGTCAAAAGCGGCGCCGGTGCCTTCGTTCGGGTGCCAGCCAAGGCCCAGGCTTATTTTCGTGAGGCCTATGTCTATCCGTTGTCCCTTTTGTAAGTTAATAGCCATATACAGATATATTTAATCCAGGAATTCCAATATACATGTTATAATTTGTCATGTATATTAAATTGTTGATTTTAACATTTCACAAACTTTAATTGCTGCAGAAAGGCTTCGGTACCGGGTATATCAAACCAGGTGGCCAGAATGAGCTGGGTTTGCAGGTCTGGGGGCAGGTGGCGGCCCCATTTGGTGGTGGGGAAGCGGCTGTTTCTGGCGTAGTTGGCGTCGTCTTCTTCAAGGTCGTCATCGTCATCGGTTGTGGCTTCATTGACAGGCGCTTTTTCTGCTGCGGCCTCCAGTGCTGATTTTGTTGCAGCTGGTTTTACGGCTGGCGCTTTTTTGGTTGCTTTTTCTGCTGCCGCTGCCCGTGCCCGTTCCAGTTCTTCCAGTTCTTCCTGCACAACATCTTCCAGCGTAGGCAATATTTCCAGCAGGCGTGCAGGCAGTTCCTCCGGGCTGCAGGCGTCCATTTTAATCACGAACACGCTTTCCTCTTCATCATATTTCTCGCAACCAATATATGCCAGGGATAACAGCTCTTTTATAGTTCTGTTGATACGTGAACCGGTGAAGGTGTAGTATGCGAACACCTCCTCTTTTCGTATATAGGGCCGTTCACCAGCCTGGGCGTTCAATGGGTTTGACTTAAAATCAAACCGCAGTTCCTCGAGCGCTATCACCGCTGTTTCGTCCAGTATATCCAACGGTAGCTCACTGTACAGCAGCTCCATCATCTTTTCCCTTATCTTAGGATGCACATCGGCGCCGTCGCCCGTGAAAATAGGCTTCTTGCCATCCCTGGCCGGTTCTACCCTTATCTTGCGTGCCTTGGTATCAACCATAATGATCTTCCAGATCCGCGCCGCCAGGAAAATATTGGCGTCTTCCTTTACCGCAGCAGCAATAAAAGGCAGTTCCCCAACTGTAGTACCATCATGCACTACCTTAAAAAAAGTAGGCGTAGTAAACACCGCAAAGAACTCTTTATTATCTGAGAGCTTTTCTCCCTCATAGCCGATGATCAGCTCCCGGTGCAGGTCTTCCACATAATCCCTCATGATCATGTATTGCAGCAGATTATTGATCTCGCTCTCTGTTATCTGCCGGAAAGCGCTATTGGTCAATAGTTGCTGTACCAGCTGTGTTTTGCTGATGCCATTGGTTTCTTTAAGGGTGGATAAGATCTGGTGAAACAGCAGGTCATAAGGTTTATCTGAATGCAGTACCGGTTCTATAAATTCCGACCGGTACAGCAGCCAGCAGCTAAGGGATTGCAACAGCTGCCACCCATTGGTGGCATACAGCATCAGTGTGCTGATGAGCCCTTCCCGGCGGCCGCTACGGCCTATGCGCTGTACCAGGGAGGCTACACTGGCAGTGGCGTCTATCTGCACCACCAGGTCCACTGCCCCTATGTCTATACCTAATTCCAGTGTAGAGGTACAGGAGATACAGAAGTTATGCCGCTCATTGGTCTTGGCAAAATGCTCTACATATTCCCGCAGGCTCTTATCTACAGAAGAGTGATGCGAGAAATAGTAGGGATGCCCTTTTTTGCGTTCCGCCATCTTGCTCAGCTTTACCGCTACCTCTTCTGCCCGGCCCCGGCTATTGGGGAAGACGAGCACTTTTTTATCCTTCGTCAGCTCGTACAGTTCCTCCATAAAGGCAACGGTATATTCCGCGTCAGAAGGAACGTATTTGAACGTAGCGGCCGTTTCTTTAGCCGTTGTATCCACCAATACTTTTGTCTGGTTGGCATTACCCGTAAAGCTTTTAGCTACCTGGTAGTTATCCTTGCCAATAGTGGCAGACAGCCCAATGATCCGTACCGGCGCACCGGTCTTTAGGCGGCCTATCCTGGATATTAAAGACTGCAGATGCGTGCCCCTGTCTGTTCCCAGGAAAGTATGGATCTCATCTATGATAATGAACTTAAGATTAGAGAACAGGTGTTTGGCCCGGCCGGCATGGTTCACCAGCATGGCCTCTATAGATTCCGGGGTGATGAGGACCACGCCCCGGGGATTGGCTATCAGTTTGTCTTTCCCTGATTTATTCGCTTCGCCATGCCATTTGGTCACGGGTATATCCAGGTGTTTGCAAAGGTCCTCACAGCGCACAAACTGGTCATTGATCAGCGCGATCAGCGGAGAAATATACAATACCTGTACGCCGGGCTCTTTAAAATCCACTTTGGATAATACCGGCAGAAAAGCCGCTTCCGTTTTACCGGAGGCCGTGCGTGAGGCCAGTATATAATTATCCTCTGTGCCCATGATACGCACAATGGCTGCCTGCTGGATGGCCCGTAGGGATTCCCAGCGCTTTTCCCGTATATACCGGCGAATAGGTTCCGACAATAGCTCAAATCCCATTAGATCTCTTCTATATTCTGTAATGAATTTTCTGCGGGTCTTTCATCTTTTATCTCGATATCACTGATCAGCTGGCGTTTATCCAGTGAGGGATTCTGCCGCAGTACGCTCAGCACGTTCAGGAAATCGCGGATCACCTCGCGCGGCGTCAGGAATTCATGCGCGCCGGGTTTGTTGAACATATCTTCCATGAAGAGCTGTATATCGTCGTCCGTAATGTCCACGCTCACTTTATAGTTGAAGTCGAAGATCTGTTTCAGGTGCTGGAGCAGCACAAAGATCTCCGTATGGCTAAGCGGCATTAAACGCAGTACCGGCTGTGCAAAATCCCTTACACCGGCGGTCTCGAACTTATTAGTTTCCAGCCTGGATTTTAATGCCTGGTAGCTGAACAGGCCGCGGCGCTCATTTTCCAGGAACTCCCGCGTGCCTGCAAAGTTTACAAACAGGTTGGTTACTTTTCCCTGGAAACAATCATTATAGATGCTCAGGATCTTCTCATAGTTCTTTTCGCGCATAGCGCCGGTAGAGATCTTATAGAGATTAATAGCCTCGTCCAGGTTGATCATAAACCCGCTGTAACCAATGCTTACAAACAGTTTGCAAAAGTTCTTCAGCATGTCGTAGTAGTTCAGGTCATTGATGATCTCCCGCACGCCCAGGTCCTGCCGGGCTTCCACTTTGCTGCGGTATTCGCCTTTCAGCCAGCGGAGGGCGTTCTTGCGAAGTAATTCATCTTCGGTGATATAGCCTTCATAATACCGGGTCATTACCTGCCCAAAATCAAAACCGCCTACTTCCGTTAAGTTATTCAGGGTACGCATGATGGCGTCCCGTACCAGCGGCAGGTTAGCCGTTTCGCGGATGGCATCCGGAGAAAGGCCTTTTTCCTGCGCGGTTCTGGTAATGGTCTGTTCTATCCATTTTTCCAGCAGCACCGGGAGGGCGCCGCCTTCCGGTTTGGTTTGGATAGCAATGTTATCTATGATGGCGGAATACAGGGCTACCGCTTTTCCATCTGTAGCATATAAACGGTTCTCCGGCGTAAAGTCCGCATTGGCCACAACAAACTTCTGTTTAATGGCTACGGTGTTCAACAGGTGCATCATAAAGGACTTACCCGCGCCAAAATCACCTATCCAGAACTTCACCATACTATGCCCGTTCTTCACATCTTCCAGGGCGTTCAGGAAAGCATTTACCTCTGCCGAACGTCCTACTGCAATATGCTGTACGCCTATCTTGGGTACTACCCCGCCCAGCAGCGAGTTGATAACGGCTGTTGCCTCTTTTGGTTTAATATCGCCTAACATAGATTAATGATTTTTTGATAGTAGAATGCATTCATTTCATAGCGGTCTTCCGCTTCTTCGATCAGTATATCATCCAGCTGCTCATAGCAACAATCATTGATGCTCTCTATCAGCTGGTTCTTAAACAGTTTCCGGCTCCTGGCATAACTGATTACCTCCCCGGCCGGCAGGCTGCAGTCATTGTCCCTGAATAAGGTGAGCAGATCGCGTTGATGATCATTGAGGTCAAGACCGGTAACAAATACTATATTTTCCGTGCTGCTGACAGCCGGCGCAGCGCTATGCAGCTGTATGGTGATCTCTTCGCCCGCTGTTGCCATTTCTTCCTCATCTTCCTGTAAGATCACGTTTAGCCGCTCTACGGTTTCCCGGTTAAGGTCCCGCACCGCGGCAATGGCGGCATCGTCCAGGTTGATCCGTCGCCGCTTCTTTTCATAAATGGTGGCAACGGCTGTCAGGGCGGCGGGCAGGTCTTTGCTGGCGATCAGCTGGTTGGCGATCACTTCAAAAGCCTGTAACTGCTCTGTACTGGCAAACAGGTTTTTCTGGATAGTTTTACCCAGTTGCCGGTTGTCTATCTTTTCAGAGTGCAGATCGGTGTATATATAATGCAGGTAAAAACGCACCGCCATTTCCTTATCCACCCGGGCAAATGATTTGGAGGCCTCGTAGTAGATATTCTCCAGTGTGTCGTTCTGTACGTTGGCGGCACATAACCGGGTTACCTGATCAGCTATCTGGGCTGCATTATTTTCATTGAGGGTGCTTACCCACTGGTCAAAACTGGCTTTCCAGCGGTTCACGTTCATTTTGTTCAGCTGGAGCTCCGTTTCCCGGTCAGGTAGCGGAATGGCGTGGTCGCTATCATTCAGGATCTCTGTAGTCAGTGCGCCGAATGCTTTCTCAAACCGGGCTGCATAGGCGGCAAAAGGAAAAGCCTGGCCAATCTTGCGTTTATGTTGATAGAATTCCCGCACCGCATTCTCTGCCCGTTTAAAGATGGTGAGGTAGATCTGCGATTCAAAGTTCTGCCGCTCGTAAGTGACAGTATAGGGGTTGGCGTTGGATGGCAGCTGCAGCAGGTCGCGGAACAGCTTCGCTTCTTTGGATAGGGTTTTGCCTTTCTTCATCAGCGCTGCATTCAGCTTTTTCATGCAATGCAGGTACAGCCGGATGGTGGCGATACAGCAACCTTCAACAGCCAGGAATGAATTACAGGGATTAAAGAACTTATTGAGCCAGCCGGCTTCCTGGGAGCTCAGTCCCAGTGTAGCTTTATACTTATGCCCCAACTTCCAGCTTTCCTCTTCATAAGCACCGTTATCGGGATCGTCCTCGCCCGCGGCGCCGGTATCTGCTGTTGTGGCAGCCTCGCTGACCGTATCATACACAATAGGCCGCTCCTCACTGGTTATATCAATGATGGCGTCTTCTGTTACGTCGATGATAGCATCTTCCGGTTCAGCTGCTGTTACTGCCTCTGTATGTTGCTGCAAGAGGGACACTTGTTCCTTCCGGGTGCTGATCAGCTCATAAAAGATCTCTTTGGTGCTGTATACGGACAGCCGCTGGCTCAGAAAGGGCTCCAGCATAGCATCATACAATCTTTCCCGTAAACGGCAGGTAACATAGGCAACGCCGCCTGTGCCGGGTATAATGCCCGCCATCACCTGTTGGTCAGCAGTATCCAGCGCGTCATAGGCCTGGGTAATGGTTTTCTCCAGCCAGCTATTGGCGGCCGTTTCCAGGCCATACGCCTGTAAATGTGAGAACCAGTCCTTCCCGAAAGTAGTTGCTGCAAAGGTCAAACCATTCATATGACTTTGACTTCAGAGATTTGCTTAGGTAATTAATGAATTTGAACAGGTATATGCGCTATGATCTGAGTAGATCCGCAGGGGTAAGCCATAAAGCAGCGGTGCTGCATCTGTTAACAGGGGATAGCCCAATTGGCGCATGAGTGGTAAACATGGGATATAATCGATTGGTCAAAAATAAATTTTATTTCATTCACAGGTGTTCCAGCAAACAGATGGTTATTTTTTAGTAGTACATCTTCAGAGGGATATGCGTAATCAGGGGGTGAACAGATCGCTCCATAACGTACTTAAACATGATATATTTATATATTATATCAGTATTGTACCCGTCACAATATAAAAAAAATAACCAGAATACGGGGTATCCTGGTTAAAAAATGGCATATTAGGGGTATACATGCCAGTTACCTGATCGCAGGCCTATGGCATTATCCCAGCAGATCCACCTTGTACACCGGGGCCCGCCGTTTCATAGACGCCTGTTCATAGGCATACGCCATGGCAATCAGTTCCGGCTCTTTATACGCCGTAGCATAAAAAGACAGCCCCGCCGGCAGTCCATGCGCAAAACCCATGGGCACCGTAATATGCGGGAACCCGGAGATAGCGGCCGGTGTAGACGAGGAGGGGCCGTTATCATAGTCCCCGTTCACCAGGTCTATACAACCAGCCAGGCCATTGGTAATACCAGATAGCGCGTCCAGTTTATGTTCCGCCATCAGGTCTGCCAACAGCTTACGGGAGCTGAGCGTTTTTTGCAGGCTGTCTTTATATTCTTCGCTGTTCAGATCTCCCTTGCCATTACTCTCTATCAGTGTTTCCTGTTTAAAGAAAGGCATAGCTTTGGCTTCATTGGCCTTATTAAACGCGATCACATCATCCAGTGACCGCATTTTACCGCCGGCATTTGTCAGGTAACGGTTCACCCCATCCTTAAACTCATATAACAGCACCTGGAACTCAGCGCGGCGGCCTACCGGCTCCAGGGCTTTTCTAATCTCTACTTCTACTACGGTAGCGCCCTGTGCTTCCAATACGGCTATCGCATCGCGGTATAACTGCACCAGCGCCGGCGTTTCATTAAAATGTGCTTTTTCTACGCCGATGCGTTTGCCTTTCAGACCGTTTTTATCCAGGTATTGGGTGTAATCCTTTTGTGCCTTTCCTTCGCTTTCTTTCGTCACTGCATCTGCAGGGTCAATACCCGTAAGGGCGCCTAGTAAGATCACGGCGTCTTGTACCGTGCGTGCCATAGGCCCTGCGGTATCCTGTGTGGCAGAGATGGGGATAATGCCGGAACGGCTCCATAATCCCACAGTAGGTTTTATGCCTACCAACCCGTTCACAGAAGAAGGGGAGACAATAGAACCATCCGTTTCTGTGCCAATGCTAATGGCGCACAGGTTGGCGGCAGTAGCGGATCCGGAGCCTGCGCTGGAGCCGGATGGGTTGCGGTCCAGGATATAGGGGCATTTTGTTTGTCCGCCCCGGCTGCTCCAGGCGCTGGTAGACCTGCTGGAGCGGAAATTGGCCCACTCGCTCAGGTTGGTCTTGCCCAACAGTACTGCTCCGGCAGCGCGCAGCTGTTTGATGATAAAGGCGTCTTCTTTGGCAATATTGCCGGTAAGGGCCAGTACCCCGGCAGTGGTCATCATTTTATCACCGGTATCAATATTGTCTTTTATCAATACGGGAATGCCATGTAAGGGGCCTCTTACTTTACCGGCTTTCCGTTCTTTGTCCATGGCGGCGGCAATCGCGAGGGCATCAGGGTTCAGCTCTATCACGGAATTGAGCCGGGGCCCCTGTTTATCAATAGTGCGGATGCGTTGCAGGTAACCTTGCGTTAATGATATGGATGTGGCCTTGCCTTGCTGCATCCGCTGTTGTAATTGCATAATAGTGGCCTCTTCTAAGGGATCGGCAGTACCCGGGGCAGCCGCCAGTCCGGATACGCTGGCGGCTATCAGCCCCAGGCTTGTTAAAGAACCAGTTTGCAGGAAATTTCTCCTGTTCATAAGTGGGATTTTTAGATGATTAAAGTAACGATTTTACAGCATAGTTGGGTAATTAGATCCGGTAAAACATAATGCCTGTATCATACAAAAAGCATAGTGGTACAACCGGGCAACCCTGTCTTTCGCCTGACATACATATTACAAATGCATAATACTTAAATCGTATATTTGTTTGATATTCGTTGGGACATTACAGTGAGGCGTTATCCCCGCTTCTGGAAATTTAAATCGCAAACATGAGTCAAAAAACGTCGAATGCCTTTATCGCGGCCTCCTGGCTGGCGCTGGGCGCAGGAATGGCAGGCTATTTAGCAGGCCTTTGGAGGGCGCAGATGCTGCTGAATGAAAAAGGATATTATTTTGCTGTATTAATGTATGGCCTGTTTTCCGCGGTGTCCGTACAAAAGGCGGTAAGAGACCGCCTGGAGAAGATACCTGTTACGGATCTTTATTATGGCATCTGCTGGTTCTCTACCATCCTTTGCATTGTATTGTTAACGGTGGGCCTGTGGAATGCCACCATGCTGCCCAGCGAAAAAGGGTTTTACGCCTTTGCTTTTTTACTGGCGTTGTTTGGGGCTATCGCGGTACAGAAGAATACCCGGGATAGTGGGGAGCAGGCGGAGAAGAAGGTTGTCGAGAATAATTGATGGAAGCTATTATATTTTGCGGCATCCAGGCTACCGGAAAAAGCACCTTTTTTCAGCAGCGCTTTTTTGCAACCCATGTCCGCATATCTATGGATCTGTTAAAGACAAGGCATCGGGAAGCGGTGTTCCTGGATGCCTGTCTTACCTCCCAACAGCCCTTTGTGGTTGACAATACCAATCCCTGTAAGGCAGACCGGCAGCCTTATATTACCCGGGCTAAAGCCCACCGGTTTAAAGTAACAGGCTATTATTTCCAGTCTGTCCTCACAGCAGCCCTGGACAGGAACAGCCAGCGCACGGGCCCTGCATTGGTGCCGGAAATAGGCGTCCGCGGCACCTACAATAGATTGGAATTGCCGGATATGGAAGAGGGCTTTGACGAATTATACTACGTGGCAATAGAAAACAATACCTTTATCATCCAACCCTGGAACCGTGAAATTTGATGAATTAGACAGTAAAATGCGGGTGTACGAAACAGTCAACGATACCGTTGTGCTACCCGGTAATTATATAGTAGCGCGTATTGATGGCCGCGGGTTTACCCGGCTTACCAAGGAAGTGCACGATTTTGAAAAGCCGTTTGATATTCGCTTCCGGGATTATATGGTAGCCACCGTACAACACCTCATGCAAACCGGTTTCAATGTGGTGTACGGTTATACGGAAAGTGACGAAATATCGCTACTATTTCATATCAGCGAAGCTGCCTTCTCCAGGAAACACCGTAAATACAATTCTATACTGGCGGGTGAAGCCAGCGCCAAATTCTCCGTACTGCTGGGAGATGTGGCTGCCTTCGATTGCCGTTTGTCAGCCTTACCCAATAAACAATTAGTAACAGATTATTTCCGCTGGCGTAATGAAGATGCGCACCGCAATTCCCTCAACGCCCACTGCTACTGGCAACTGCGTAAGGATCAGCATTCCGCCGCGGAGGCTACTAAAAAGATCGAGCGGATGACCACCGCGGAAAAGAATGAGCTGTTATTTAGCTACCAGGTAAATTTCAATGATCTTCCATCCTGGCAAAAGCGCGGTATTGGCTTTTATTGGGAGATGGTGGATAAAGAAGGGTTTGATCCCAAACGGGAGCAGCCTGTCATGGTAAAAAGGCGGCAGCTGCAGATAACATATGAGCTGCCTATGAAAGAGACATATAATGATTTTGTAAACGACATCATTGAAAAAAGCGAAGCTTTATAAATAACAAAAGCAGGCAGTGTATCTATCAACAACTGCCTGCTTTTTGTATAAAATACAACCATATCGCTTAGTTAGTGGCGCCGCCGTTCACTAATAAATGCTGGCCTGAAACAAAGGAGGAAAGATCACTTGCAAAGAACTCCGCAACATTAGCCACATCTTCTACTTCTGCCAACCGGCCCATGGGAGAGCTGTCCAGTAATTGTTTCCGCAGCGCGGGATAAGAAGCCGGGTCTACAAATATACCTGCATGATCTACGGCGAAAGGTATAATAGAATTCACGGTTACACCGCGATGGCCTATCTCTTTAGACAGTACGTCTACCATATAACGGGGCGTGGTTTTGCTGCCGCCGTATACCGCCATACCCGGTACGGGGAAGCTGGTGGTGCTGGAAGCGATATAAATGATACGGCCATTATCTGCTACATGTTTGGCAGCCTGCTGCATGGTGAAATAAGAGCCTTTGGTATTGATGGTGAATACCCGGTCAAACTGCTCTTCTGTAAAATCGGTCACCGGTGTTTCTACCAGCTCAATACCCGCGTTGGCCACTACAATGTCTATCTTACCAAAAGCAGCTTTTGCTTCCGTAAACAGTTTTTCCAGATCTTTTACTTTGCTGATGTCACCCTGGATGGCGATCACTTTTACGCCCATTGCCTTAATAGTGCTGGCAGTTTCTTCTGCTGCGATCTGGTCCCTGGAATAGTTCAGTACAATGTCTGCGCCCAGTGCGGCATAACGTTCTGCGATGGCTTTACCTAATCCACGGGCTGATCCTGTAATAAGGGCTACTTTTCCTTTTAAGCTGTTCATGATGATAAGTTTTAAATAGTTGGATAATGTGAGTTGAGATAATGATGATAATGTTAGATGAGTGTGATGGTTGATCAGGCTACGCCGCCATTGATGGCGATATCTTGTCCATCGATCCATTTGGCGTCGTCGCTGGCCAGGAAGGTGACTACTTTGGCAATATCTTCCGGTTCGCCCAGGCGGTTAAAAGCAGCTAATGCTTTAAAACGGTTGATGGCTTCTTCGGGTTTGCCTTTGGTGAACAGTTCTGTATTGGTGGGGCCGGGAGATACGGTGTTCACATTAATGCCCCTGGCGCCAACTTCTTTGGCAAATACGCGGCCCATCTGCTCTACGGCTGCTTTACCTGCTGTGTAGGAACTATAGGTAGGTACCATTAAACGCCTGATGGTAGTGCCAAAATTGATAACGGAGCCATTATCTGCCAGGCGGGTAGCTGCTTCACGCAGGGTATAGAACACGCCTTTTACGTTAATATTTAACTGGCGGTCAAAATCTTCATCAGTAGTATCTTTCAGCAGTTTGGTGATCATGATGCCGGCATTGTTTACCAGTACATCTATCCTGCCATATTGAGCAATACCAGCGTCAAACAGGGCTTTTACATCTGCTGATTTGCTGATGTCTGCCTGTACGGCAATTGCTTCGCCGCCAGCGGATTTGATATCTGCTACCACCTCTTCTGCGGGGGCCTGGCTGCCTACATAGTTAACGATCACCTTAGCCCCGGCTTTTGCCATGTAACGGGCCATCATTGCGCCAATGCCGCGGGAGGCGCCGGTGATCAGTACTACTTTGTTTGTGAGTGTGCTCATAGTGCTTTGTTTTTGTTTGATTTGATATTACAAAGCTACTACGCGGGTACCCCCTGGTATGTACAAGATTTATACGAAGAAGTGTAAAATTTAAAGATCAGGCATTTTCTCCCTGTTTCCGGTACTCTGCCGGCGATACTGAAGTGTGTTTCTTGAAGTAATTGCTGAAATGGTTGGATTCTGTAAAGCCCAGTAGGTAGGCTATTTCTTTAATAGACAGGGTAGAATGCTGTAACAGGGATTTGGCTTCCGTGATCGTTTTTTCAGAGATCCATACGCTTACGGCCTTACCGGTCTTGCTTTTGATCACATTATTCAGATAGCTGGGGTGCAGGCTTTGGAGATCCGCATAATCCTGTACCCGGAAAGGTTTATCCACCTTACCATTTACCAGGTCCTGGAAATGCTCTTCCAGGTGCCGGCGGAAGGATTTTACGATCTGGGAGCTGCGGTTACCTTCATAAATGGGGTTATAGTCTTTCCAGAAGTACTCCTTTATCTTTAATAATAGTACTACAAACAGGTTGGCAATGATCTTCTTTTTATAGGTGGAGTCTGTATGGTATTCCTTATAGATCTGCTGGTATAAATGCTCAAACTCCGCAAAGGTCTCTGGTTCCAGTACCCTGGGCAGCACGGTTTCCGCCAGCAGGAAAGGGAATTCCTTGAAGATATCCGGGTGTACGTTCTCTTTCAGGTATTCTTCTGTAAAGGTGATAAGATATACTTCCTCCAGCCGCCGCCATTCAAAGGATTTATAATGCCCCGGGTTGGTGAAATAGACCGTGTAGGGTACGGAGGCAAATGTAAGCTCGTCTGTAGTGTACTGCCCGTCTGCATCCTTTACAAATACAAAAGAGAAATAATTGGGCCGGTAACCGGCAGAGGAAAAAGGCAGCTCCGGGTGCAGGTCCTTCAGATTGTGGATAGTGAACGCCGCAAACGGGTCTATGGTGCCAACCGGCAGGCCCATGCTGTTGTAAGTATCAAAAAGGCTTTTATATACTACTATTTTATTATCCATTGCGGCGTGCATTTGAAGTCGTTGGTGTGCCCGCTAAAATTAGCCGTTAAATTTTAAACCAGGAAGAAAACTTGCATCCATTCCCTGCGGGAATAATAAGAGTTTTTAATTAATATATTTGCGGCGGTATTTCACAGGATAAAATTAGGTTTATGATGAAACAGTACCTGGTTATAATGGCAGTGTTATTGACGCTATGGGGCTGCGATCAGCACACCGGCGATCAACAGGCTAAACAGCCTTCCGGCGCAGATTCTCCTAAGGCTGAGACCAAAGAGCCCGCTAAAGAAGCAATAAAGAAACCCGTAATAAGCGGCCCGGTGACCGGTGAACGGATCAATGGCCCGGCTAATATCCGCAACAAAGTGAACGGCGAAGTACTTTTCTCCCTGGATGATAAGGCCCTGGTAACCTGTACCCAGGCAAAGGACGGCTGGTACCAGGTAGGCCTGAATATGGATATAGCGAATGATGAATATGGCAAGGGAAAGCTGAAGAAAGGCACGCCCATCAAAGTGAAAGGAAAAGTAGTAGGCCAGATCCTAAAGGATATGGAAGTAAGCACTTCTACCAACAACGAAGGCAGCTGGGCGGAACTGATCGGCTATACCCATAAAGACAATATCTACCCCAGCACCATTATAGAAAATGCCCTGGCGTTCTATATGTCCACCGCCAAGGACAACAAACGTACCGTAGCCTTTATGCAGCCTTTTATCAATGATTTTGAGCTGACTAAGGACGCGGAGCAATTTGGCCCTTTTTTGATCTATTATAATTACGAGAACTGGATAGATGATCCCTCTGCGGGCTACCGCGTGGTGCTGATCTTTAAAGACGGCAGGTTGGCGGGCGTATTGCATACCCGGCCTTTACACCTGATGGGCGCCACGACCATTAAAGCAGAAAGGGGATATGATGTAGATTTCTACAATGATACGCCTAAAGACGACCAGACTGACTTTTTAAACCAGTTCAACCAGTTTATCATGAGTGTAGATTGACTAATGTGCTGATGTGCTAATATGCTAATGTGCTAATGGATTGACGCAGACAGCACATTAGCATATTAGCACATTAACACATTAACTAGGCCGTAAGGCATCTGCAGGAGTTGATCTTAAACTCAGAAGGATTGTTGCCGGAATATTGCTTAAAGAAACGGCTGAAATGCGAGGCGGTGGTAAACCCCAGCTTATCCGCGATCTCTTTTATAGTATAAGGGGTAGAGCTAAGCAGGTACTGCGCCTCCAGGTACAGCTGGTGATGGATGAGCTGTAAGGGGCTTTGGCCCGTTTCGTTCCGCACCACTTCGCCCAGGTATTTGGCTGTTACGTGTAAACGGTCCGCATACTCCTGTACCGTGCGTATAGTCAGGAAATCATCTTCCACCATCTTCCTGAAACGGTATACCAGCTGGTACTGCCGGCTCAGGTATTTCTGGGATTGGAGGGCGCCTCCTTCACAGATGCGGTTGATCTCATATAAAAGCTCCACTACCTGCAGCTTCATCATCTGCACCCGGAAAGCGTTGGCAGAACGGTATTCCCGGTCCATTCTCAGGAAGATATCTTTCATATGACGGAAATTCTCCTGTAAATGGAAACACGGTGGCATATAAGGATCAAGATCTATCAGCTGCTCCAGGATGGCTTCCTTCATAAAGCTATTGGTCATAAAATCCTTCCGGAACAGTACAATATATAACAGCAGATCGTCCGATGCCTGATGGTAAGCGCTGGTATGACGGGGTGACACCACATGCAGCGTGCCGGGTGCTACCGCAAACTCAAAATGACCTACCCTGCGGGTGCAGCTGCCCTTTACGCACAGGATCACAGCATAATGATCCAGGCGGATAGGTGGTTTTTCTGTAAGCCAGCCCTCATTGCTCAATACTGCAAAACTGTCCTGCGGGCAGATACCTTCATATTTATCCAATCCAAAGCTCTGTGCCTGCGGTGTAGCGGACGGACAGAGGTAGTATTTTATAGCGGATGCAATATCCAGTACGTTCTCCTTGTTCATGGCTCGTGCGTAGTTGAAGGTTAAAAATTAATAGTTGGTTTAAGAACAGTTAAACGCGCCATCAGGGCATACCCATTGAACGCGCGGGGATTTGCCGGCCCGGCGCTCCAAAGGCTAAAATGTGTGTGTGGCCGCCTGCCCGGGTTATCGGGGGGCAGGAGGAATAATAGCTGGTTGTAAACGTCATTAAGATTGCCATAATCTTTGCATTAAGTTGGTGTCCGATGAAATGGTTGCCGTAGCTGTATCAGGGATTATTTAATCCGTGTGTCATAGTGGTAATAGTATTAAATTCAATTAGTTAGATCCTTTTTCCGAACTTCCATGATACGATATACGGCTAGCCGGGTATACTTTGCTACGCACAGTGTAAAGCCGCTATCGGGGGCAATAGACAGCCTTTAATAGATAATATCTATGAAAACGCGCTCTCCGGATAACTGAATATTGACTTTTTTGAGTTTAACGTGCAAGCCTTGTAACCTAAGCCGACGAATAGATCATCTCATCTGTTCACTGTAATAGCGATATTTCGCTAGTTTATGACTGCTCATAATTCAACCGAAAATTAAACAAATTTTCACAAAAAACGGCATTTGTTATGGTTTCTCTCTGTCCGGCAGGGGCGGTAACTATGGTTTAACCAACTGTTAACGGTATTACCGGCAGCGCCTTATAAAGTAACCTCAGAGAAATTATCTGTCAGCCTGGTGGCATTCTTCTGGAAATGGAAAGGGGAGCAGCCGGCAAATTCCTTAAAAGTGCGGATAAAATGAGATTGGTCCGCATAGTCATGCTCAAAAGCAATGTCTGACAATTTATCGAACCGGTTATTCTTCAGTTGACTTAGTGATGCCTGGAAACGGGTGATACGGGAAAACAATTTAGGGGAGATGCCTACGTACTGTTTAAACCTGCGCTCAAAACTCCGTTCGGAAAGTTGTAAGGTATCCCGCAGGTCCGGTAGGGCAATACTGCCTTTTGTTTGTAATATACAAGACAATGCATGTTGCATATCCGTATCCGCCAGATGGCTGTTTTTGCGGATCAGTGAAAACAAATAGGAGGAGAGTACTTCCACCTGGTCATAACAGGAAGGCGTATTACATAACTGATCCAGCAGGCGTACATCCTTAAGCGCCGCCAGCTCATCCAGGTCCACGCAGGTATCTGTAAGCGCTTCCGCATTGAGCCGGAAGATGCTATGCAATGCATTGGGCTCAAAGAAAACGCCAATGGTGCTGAACTCTCCGGCCAACCGTATATTGGCGTGCGTAGTGGCCTGACCGTATAGTAAGATACCAGGTAAACGTTTATCGTTCTGGTACATGACGCCTTTATCAGGCGCCTGGAAGATAAGGCCGGGGCGGCCGTCGGCCATTGTGCGGAAAGAACGTGCGGCTACCGGATCTGCAGCATCGCTTTCCAGCACCCAGTAATAACGGACGTAGTCTTTCAGATGGTCTGGCGGTAGGATCTGCTGGTATTGCATATGCTGTACGCTTATAGGTCTATACAAATATAAGCATTTTCGTTGCCTTCCGGCCCATCAGCAAGGCGCTGAAACGAATGTCGTAATCTCCCCCTTAGAATGTCGTGTTTACAGACCACATGATTTAAGAATTCGGGATAGTTTTACATCACTGAAACAAACGAAATTTTTTAACACACTTAAATCATAGTAACATGACAACCTTAGCAACCACTCAAAAAAGCGTTCGTAAAGAAAAGATCGTTTACTGGATCTTCACTTCCCTGTTTGTATTATTGGATTCCGTACCGGCGGCTATCTTTTTCAATTCTGAGATGACCAAAGAAGGTATCCGCGCTATGGGCTTCCCTGCTTATTTCGGCGTAGAACTGGTAATAGGTAAAATAATAGGCGGTATCCTGTTGATCCTTCCCATGGTGCCTGCCCGCCTGAAAGAATGGGCCTATGTAGGTTTTGGCATCTCCCTTATTTCTGCTATGATCGCCAACGCCGTAGTGCTGGGTTTCTTAAATGCCCTGATGCCGCTGGTAGGCCTCGTGATCCTCACCGTTTCCTATATCTATTACCATAAAACAAAAGAAGCATGAGCATCCTGTCAGGCATTGTAATCGTATTGGCCGCATTGATCGCCCTCTTGTTGATCGTAGCCCTGTTTGTAAAAAAGGGCTACACGATCGAACGGGAGATCACGATCAACCAGTCCAAACAAACCGTCTTCAACTACGTTAAGCTTATCAGGAACCAGGATAACTTTAACAAGTGGAACATGGAAGACCCTAATTCAAAAAAGACGTTTAGGGGAACAGATGGCGCTGCTGGTTTTGTATATGCCTGGGATAGCGAAAATAAAAAAGTAGGCAAAGGAGAGCAGGAGATAAAAAATGTCCGTGAAGGCGAGGGTATTGATACGGAGCTGCGGTTTATAAGACCTTTCGAAGGCAAAGCAGACGCCCATATCACTACGGCCGCTGTATCCGGAGACCAGACCAAAGTAAAATGGAGCTTTAGCAGCAGCACAAAATATCCCATGAACATTATGCTGGTGCTGCTTAACCTGGAAGGTATGCTAGCCAAAGACCTGGAAAGCAGCCTGGCGAACTTAAAGACAGTACTCGAAAATTTATAACTACTACAAACAATTAGCCATGAGAAAGGTGATCGCTTTTATGCACATGTCCCTGGATGGTTTTGTTCAACTTGACCTAATTGACGAATACCGTATTAAGCTGATAAAGACATTCCCCTGCTTTTTTATTCATATAACCCATCACGTGATCCAGCCAGAAAAATTTTTACCAGGGGAACAGTATCAACCTCAACAGTTAAGAATTATGCCTAATAGGAATAGAACGGGCTATTGTAAGCGCCCACGGCTTCCTTGGCAGAATTTTTTTGATAGGGGAATGCACGGTGTAATAATCTTTTGTATATTTTTGATTACCCGATGAACCTACGACTGAATGAAGACCTTTGATGAAGACCTTTAAGTAAGCGCATACCAATATTCCTTTTCGTTGCTATTTTCTCTATACCCCTGTGAGCCCTTTCTTCATAACCTACTGCCGCTGAAAAGTTCAGCCAAAATGTATTGTCATGCGTCGATGCGTTTTCTCTGATTTAGAAACTGATTAGCATGTAACGTCATTCCGTCCAGCAGATGAGTTTTTTCTATTACCCCAGTGTTATGAAAGCACTGAAGGCTTGCTGTCTTCTAGCTATTCTATTGCTTTTCACGGCGCCGCTGTTATTTGCAGAGGGCAGTAAGGAATTGAACCAAAGTGGCGGTTACCGCGCCTATATCAATTCCAGTACTACTGCCAGCTCACTCAATCCGTACCCTACACTGGGTACTGTAAAAGTGTATGTAAATGTGGGGGAGCGGATCTACCTGGGCTCGAGTGCGCAGGGTATAGGGAGTGGTACTATTAATTTGCGCGCGCCTAACGGACAAACCTATACTTCCGGTAGCAGTACGCTTACAGGCCGTATCAGCAGCCGCTCGCAGGAAGTGGTAGGGCCATCTGTGGCGTTGCTCGATGGCGGGTATACGCCGTTTATCGTTACAGTAG
The DNA here is from genome assembly GCF_008386695.1 of Chitinophaga agrisoli. GTDB lineage: Bacteria > Bacteroidota > Bacteroidia > Chitinophagales > Chitinophagaceae > Chitinophaga > Chitinophaga agrisoli. The sequence continues at coordinate 12,131 of NZ_VUOC01000001.1, read as the reverse complement.
GCGCTGGTCAGGCGGGCGTATGGGAAATAGATTTTGTACCGCCCAATGCCAGTAACAATACCAACCCCACTGCTGTGCTGTCGTCATCCGCCTGGAGCCAGCCAACCGGCACCTGTTATATAGCGGCATTTGATGTAAGCGTGCGTAATAGCAGCAATACTTTTGTTCCTGGCCGCGTGTTCACCAATATTTTCTCCGCGCATCTGGGATCCCCTGCGGCGCCTTTTAATCCCATCTTCCATATATTAACGCAGGATGGTTACATGTACACCGTTAATAACAACGGTCAGGCAGGTTATGGTTTTGTGTTCCTCGTAAATAATAAAGGCTTCCGTCTTAGCAATGGCAACCCTTCCTATAAAAGCATTGATGATCTTACCAGCCCTAATTTAAAAGATCCCCGTACCGCAGATACAGAAACTGATATCACCCATAAGATCTTCTTCAATACGCCGGCTACAGATCTCCCGGCCAATGCCCCTTCTGTGAGCGGTAGCATTTGGTTGCTCAATACCCCGCCTACGCTAGCGGTATCCAATATCAGCTTTGTAGGGGTAGAAGGCTCTGCCGGTATAGCAGGCACCAATCCTGCCGGCGGGTATGTGCGTTTTACTGCTACCAATGCCACCAACTATGGCGTGGATATAGATATCAACAATAATGGCTCCTATGCAGACGCCGTAGATAAAAGACTTACAGGCACCGCAGTAGTAGGCGTTAATAATGCTTATTGGGACGGTACCAACGGCCAGGGAGTAAAAGTGCTTTCCGGCAGCAATAACTATAATACAAGGGTAATATTATTCAGCGGCGAAGTGCACTTCCCTTTTATTGATGTGGAGAATAACCCAAATGGTATAATCATTACGCGCACCAACGGAAGCGGCGCCGGTAACAATACCGTGTATTGGGATGACAGCAATATCGCCAGTACCGGTACCCCTTCTAACCCATTGGTGAATACTACCGGCCTTTCCAGCGCCACAAACGGACATAAATGGGGATCTACCTCCTACAGCGGTACGGACTTTGGTAACGAGAATGGCCTGGATACCTGGGCTTATCTGCAAAGCACGCCTACAGCCACCGCGCTTGCTATACAGCTGCGCGAGGCAGATCTGGAAACAGTAAGCATCGCTAAAACGCCTGCAACTCTTTGCCAGGGCCAGCCTATCACTTATACTGTTACAGTACGCAATAATGGCCCCAATAATGTAACAGGCGCCGCTTACCGCTTTACCTTTCCTGCGGAGCTCACCGGCGTAGGCGTTACCAGCGCAGTTACCAGCGGTACTGCCAGCGTAACCGGCGGCACAACATCCGGTAATCAATACAATGCCACGTTGAATATGAACAATGCCGCTGTGGTCACTTTTACCATTACCGGTACCGTATCTGCTTTTCCAGGCGGTGGCAGCTTATCCGTTACCTCGTCTGTGATGCGCCCCACAGACGTAACAGACCCTGACGCTACTAATCCGGATGCGGCGGCGCCTACAGATCCGCAGGTAGAATGTGATGCCGCGCCATCTGGTGTTGGCTGTAATAACATCAAAACAGACGTCACTACTATATCACAAACGCCTACTACCGCCAATGCCGGCCCCGCGCAGGTATTGTGCGCGGCTACTTCCGCCACGCTGGCGGCTAATACGCCTACAGTGGGCACGGGCACGTGGACAAAAGTAAGCGGCGCCGGTACCCAGGCCTTTGCCAATGCAGCAGTGGCCAATACCACCGTGAGCGGGCTTACCGCCGGCGTATATGTATTCCGCTGGACTATCAGTAACGGCGCGTGTACCGCCAGCACCAGCGATGTGCAGATCACCGTACAGGCAGCGTTGTCGGGTAATACCATTACCGCGCCGGCTACCGCTGTTTTTTGCGGTAGCGGTGATCCGGCCGCTATTACCGGTGCTACGCCCACAGGCGGCTCCGGCTCCTATACGTATCAATGGCAACAATCAACAGATAATACCAATTTCACAGATATTACCGGGGCTACTTCCGCGGCCTATGACCCACCGGCGATCAGCGCTACTACTTATTACCGGCGGCTCGTCACCTCCGGCAGCTGTACCACTGCCTCCGTAAGTAATGTGGTAACGATCAGCATACAGCCGGCGGTTACCGGTAACACCATCCTCGCGCCGGCTACTACTACCTTCTGTGGTAGTGGCGATGCGGCGGTTATTACCGGCGCCACTCCTGCGGGCGGAAACGGCGCGTTTACGTATCAATGGCAAAGCAGTACAGATAACAGCACCTGGACAAACCTGTCCGGCGCTACGGGTCTGTCCTATGATCCCTCCCAGGCGGTGAGTACCATGTATTTCCGCCGCCTGGTGACCTCCGGTACCTGTACCAACGCCAGTATCAGTAATGTGGTTACCATAACGGTAACACCCGTGCTAACGGCTGGCGCAGTAGCCGGTAACCAGGATTTTTGTATCTCCGGCGATCCGGCCGCCTTCACGGAAACCGGGCCCGCTACCGGCGGCGGTGGGACCTATACCTATCAGTGGCAAAGTTCGGTGACCAGCGCCTCCACCGGCTTTACAGATATCGGCGGCGCTACCGCGGCGGTATATAATGCGCCAGTGCTGAGCCAAACCACCTGGTACCGGCGTATTACCCGTTCCGGCGTATGTACGGATGCGATCAGTAATGTGATCACAGTTACCATCAACCCCACACTTACCGCAGGCAGTATAGCCGCTTCGCAAAGCTTCTGCAGCAGCGGTGATCCGGCTGCATTTACAGTTAGCACTGTGCCCACAGGCGGCACAGGTTCCTATACTTATCAGTGGCAAAGCTCGGTGACCAGCGCCTCCGCCGGCTTTACAGATATCAGCGGCGCTACGGCAGCGGTATATGATGCCGGCGCTTTATCCCAGACTACCTGGTTCCGCCGTATTGTACGGTCCGGGGCCTGCGCGGATGCTATCTCCAATGCGGTAACCGTAACCGTGCTGGCAGGCATTTCCAATAATACGATCAGCAGCGCGCAAACCATCTGTAGCGGCAGCACGCCTGCTGCGCTTACCGGCACTGCGCCATCGGGCGCTTCGGGGACTTATACTTATCTATGGGAAAGCAGTACCGGTGGCGGCAGCTTTGCCGCCGCAGCCGGTACCAACAACGGGCAGAATTATACGCCCCCCAGTCTTACGCAAAGTACCAGCTACCGCAGAACTGTTATCTCCGGCGGTTGCGGCAACAGCATCAGCAATATTATACAGGTAACCGTTACGCCGCCTGCTAGCACCGCCAATGCCGGCGCTGACCAGGGGCCGCTGAACCTGCGCGAGGTACAGCTGAACGGAAATACGCCTGTTAACGGTACCGCGGCCTGGACACAGGTATCCGGTCCCAATACTGCTGGCATTGTAAACCCTGCGCTGGCCACTACCAGCGTAACAGGCCTGGTACCGGGTACCTATGTTTTCCGCTGGACCATCAGCAACCCACCCTGTACCAGTAGTACGGATGATGTGCAGATCATTGTAAATGCGCCGCCCGTAGCGGTAAATGATGCTATTACCACCAATGAAGACCAGCCGGTGAACATCAGCGTACTGGCAAACGATACTGACAGCGATGGCAGCCTGAACACGGGTAGTATTACCTTGACCAGTCAGCCCGCTAATGGAACAGTGACAATATCACCTGCCGGTGTGATCACCTACACACCCGCAGCAGACTATAACGGCGCGGATGTATTCAGCTACACGGTGCGGGATAATCTGGGCGCTGTCTCCAATACCGCCACCGTATCGTTGACCATCACACCGGTAAATGATGCGCCGGTAGCCGCGCCGGATGTAATAAATGTGCTGGAGGATGTGACCACTAATATTCCTCCGCCCGGGATATTGGGAAATGATTTTGATGTAGACGGCGGCCAGCTCACCGTAGTGCTGGTAACGCCCCCAAGTGCCGGTACGCTGGTACTGAACGGCGACGGCTCCCTCAGCTTTACCCCGCCCCAGGATTTTACGGGTAACCTTACATTCACCTACCGGGTATGCGATGCCGCCGGCACCTGCGATACCGCTTCCGTTACCATCGAGGTAGGTAATGAAAACGACGCACCGGTAGCCAATAACGACACTTACACAGTAAATGAAGATGCGGTACTGAATGTGCCCGTAGCTGGCGTCCTCTCCAACGATACTGATGCAGACAATGATCCCCTCACTGCCAGCGTGATCACCGCGCCGGCCAGCGGTACCCTTGCCCTGAACCCGGACGGCTCCTTTAGCTATACCCCTGCAGATAACTTTAATGGGCCTGTTTCTTTTACATACAGTGGCTGCGATGCCAACGGCGCCTGCGACACGGCTACCGTTAATATCACAGTGACCAATGTGAATGACGCGCCAGATGCCGGCAACGACGCATATAGTACCAACGAAGACGTTCCCCTGACCATTGCCGCCGCCGGCGTGCTTACAAATGACATGGATGTAGATGGCAATACGCTGTCTGCCACTGTAGTGGACAACCCTGCGAACGGTACCTTAACGCTGAATGCCGCCGGTAGCTTTGTATATACACCCGCTGCTAACTTCAACGGGGTAGACCGGTTCACTTACCGCGTTTGTGATAACGGTACGCCACAGCTTTGTGATACTGCCGAAGTGACCATTACCGTACGCCCCATAAATGACACCGCTGTAGCCGTAAACGATACTTTCACCACGGCAGAGGATGTGCCGCTTAACATCGCCGCGCCGGGCGTGCTGGCCAATGATACAGATGTAGAAGGCGGCCCGCTTACGGCTACCCTGGTGCAGACCACTACCCGCGGTACGCTTACCCTCAACGCCAACGGTAGCTTTATATATGTACCCCAGGCTAATTACAACGGCAGCGATGTATTTACGTACAGCGTATGTGATCCGCAGGGCGCCTGCGATACAGCCACCGTATCGCTGACCATCACCCCCGTGAATGATACCCCGGTGGTGAACAATGTTAACTATAATGCTACGGAAGACGTGCCGCTCGTGATCAACGCGCCCGGTTTAACAGCCGCCGGCACAGATATAGAAGGGGGGACCCTCACAGCAGCCCTGGTAACTGGTCCGGCCAATGGCAGCGTGACCATTAACCCGGATGGCAGCTTTACCTATACGCCGCCGGCAAACTTTAACGGCACGGCTAGTTTCACATTCAGCCTCTGTGATGGCGGTACCCCCGCTTTATGCGATACCGCAACAGCCACCATTAATGTGGCTGCGGTGAATGACGCACCAGTGGGCGTTGATGATACCTATAATGTTACAGAAGATACGCCGCTCAATATTACCGCACCCGGTGTATTGACCAATGATACCGACACGGATGGCGATGCGCTGACCGCCACCCTTATTACCCAGCCGGCTAATGGCGTGCTGGTGTTCCGCCCGGATGGTAGCTTTACCTATACGCCCGGTCTTAACTACAACGGCGCAGATAATTTCACCTACCGCGTTTGCGATGGTAAAGGCGGCTGCGATACAGCCAGCGTGTCCCTGAACGTAACGGCTGTAAATGATGCGCCCGCAGCAGGTGACCCCAGCTACACGGTGGTAGAAGATGTGCCCCTGACGGTAAGCACACCCGGTTTATTATTCAGTGCACAGGATGCGGATAATGATGTACTTACCGTTAGCCTGGTGGCTAACCCTTCCCATGGCTCACTGGTATTAAATCCTGATGGCAGCTTTACCTATACGCCGGCAGCTAACTATAATGGTACGGATACCTTTACCTACCGCATCTGCGATCCTTCCGGCGCTTGCGATACTGGTACAGTAGCCCTGTCCGTGCAGCCGGTGAACGATAAACCGCTGGCCGTAGATGATAGCTATACCATAGCAGAAGATAATAACCTGACCCTGCCCGCGCCTGGTCCGTTGGCCAACGATACTGATCCGGATGGCGATGTGCTCACTGCCACGCTGTTAGGCGTGCCCGCTAATGGCCGTGTAACGCTCAATGCCGACGGCAGCCTGGTGTATACACCCGGCGCTGATTTCAACGGCACAGATAGTTTCACATACCTGGCCTGTGATGGCAGCGGCAACTGTGATACCGCAACGGTGAACATTACCGTTACTGCCGTGAACGATGCGCCCGTAACCGGTAAGGATGTATACACCATCACAGAGGACAATGTATTGAACGTACCGGCAGCCGGTGTGCTTTTCAACGACCAGGACAAAGAAGGTAACCCGCTCACGGCGGTATTGGTAACGCCGCCAGCCAGTGGTAGCCTGGTCCTGAACAGTAACGGCTCTTTTGTATATACACCCCAACCAGACTTCAACGGTACAGTCAGCTTTGTATACCAGGCCTGCGACAATGGCACGCCCTCCCTGTGCAGCACCGACACGGTAACAATTAACGTGACCGCCGCCAATGATGCGCCCTCCGGCGTTGATGACAGCTATACCCTTACGGAAGATACCCCGCTGACCATTGCCGCCCCCGGCCTGCTGGCGAACGATACGGACGCAGACAATAATCCGCTGACGGCTACCGGTATTTTCCGGCAGCCCCTGCACGGCACGGTGGTGGTAAACGCAGACGGCAGCTTTACCTATACCCCCGCGCCGGATTACAATGGCGTAGACTCTTTTGTATACAATGTATGCGACAATAACACTCCGGCGGCCTGTGATACAGCCGTAGTAACACTCACTATAACCGCCGCTAATGATGCGCCAAGGGTACAGGATGATAACTTTGCCACGCCAGAAGATGTGCCGCTGGTACTCAACGCGCCCGGCGTACTGCTTAATGACCAGGATCCCGATAGTGACGCTATTAACCTGAGCGGCATTATCGCCAATCCTGCCAATGGCAGCCTCGCATCTAATGCAGATGGCAGCTTCACCTACACCCCGGCTGCCAATTTCCAGGGTGTGGACAGCTTTGTTTACCGTGCCTGCGACCCATCCGGCGCCTGTGATACCGGTACAGTGCGTATTGTAGTATCCGCGGAAAATGATGCGCCCATCGCAGCAGCCGATAATTATACCACAGCGGAAGATACGCCGCTGTCTGTCACTATTGCCAATGGTGTACTGGCCAATGACAATGACCCGGATGGCGATAACCTCACGGCTACCCTGGAACTGGCGCCTGTGAACGGCAGCCTTACCCTAAGCCCTGATGGCAGCTTTACTTACCAGCCCAATCCAAATTATAATGGCACAGACCTCTTCATCTACAAGGTTTGTGATAATGCCGGCGCTTGTGTAACTGATACGGCCTACCTTACTATCACCCCGGTGAACGATACGGTGATAGCCCGCAACGATCTGCTGAATACCCTGGAGGATACCAACGTAAGCGGCAATGCCGGGGCTAACGACAATGATGCGGATGGCGATGCGCTCACCTTTACGCTGATCGACTCTACCTCGCATGGCGTGATGACATTTAATGCAGATGGCTCCTTCACCTACAACCCGGACGCTAACTACAACGGGCCAGATTCTGCCGCCTACCAGGTATGCGATCCTGCCGGCGCCTGCGATACCGCATTTATCATCTTTACAGTAGGGGAAGAGAATGATCCCCCCGTTGGCACAACCGATACTTATACCGTAAATGAAGATGAGATCCTGACGGTACCAGCGCCTGGCGTACTGGCCAATGATACGGACCCCGATGCGGGTTCCCAGCTGAGCGCCACCCTGGTGACACCCGCTGCCAATGGCGCCGTGATCCTGCAGGCAGATGGAAGCTTTACCTACCAGCCTAACCTGAACTATAATGGCGCAGACCAGTTTACCTACAATGCATGCGACGCCAACCTGGCCTGTGTACCCGTAGTCGTAAATATTACCGTAACGCCGGTAAATGATGCGCCCACCGCCGTTAGTGATACAATACTGGTCAATGAGGATACCCCGCAAACCGGCAACCTGCTGACCAATGATGCAGATACGGACAATGACGCCTTCACTGCTTCGCTGGCGGTACCGCCCAATAGCGGCACGGTAACCATCAGCCCCAACGGTGATTATACCTATACCCCGGCGCCAAACTTTAACGGCACGGATGTATTCCAGTACCGCATCTGTGATAACGGTACCCCGCAATTATGCGATACCGCCACCGTAGCAGTAACGGTGACTGCCCAGAACGATGTACCGGTGGTGATTGACGACCAATATCAACTGGCAGAAGATAATGTATTAACCGTACCTGCCTCCACCGGTGTGCTGAGCAATGACAATGACGCCGATGGAGAAATATTGGTAGCCACCCTGCAGACCCCTACCAGTGGTACGCTAACATTAAACAGTGACGGATCCTTTGTATATCGGCCCAACCAGGACTTTAACGGTTCGGACAGCTTTACCTACCAGGCCTGCGACCTATCCGGCGCTTGCGCCACCGGTACGGTAACGTTGAATATTACCCCGGTCAATGACGCGCCTATAGCCGTAAACGACTATTTTGTAAGAAGCGAGGACACCGTTATTACCTTCCCGCCATCCGTAGTGCTCATCAATGATATTGATGTAGATGGCGATCCGCTGTCAGGCCATCCCATAGGCTCTCTGCAAAAAGGCTCCTATGTGCAGAACCCGGACGGCACCTACACCTACACGCCTGCCCCCAACTATTATGGTCTGGATAGCATTGACTATGAAGTTTGCGATAACCATGGCCTGTGTGATACCGGTCGTATTATCATCAACCTGGAACCACGTAATGATCCGCCCGAAGCAAACAGCGATACCTATGTAACACTAGAAGACAGCGTACTACAGGTACCCGCCGTAAACGGCGTATTACAGAATGATACGGACCCGGATGGAGAAGTGCTGGTGTCCATACTGGAATCTCCCTCAGAAGGCTCGCTGCAACTGAACAGCGACGGATCCTTCATCTACCGGCCCGGTAATAACTTTAATGGCACAGATACCTTTACCTACCGTGCCTGCGACCTGGGCGGCCTGTGTGACACCGCCTCCGTAGTGATCCATGTACAGCCCGTCAATGACGCGCCCATAGCCGTAAATGACTATTTTGTACGTACCGAGGACACCGTGATCACCTTCCCACCATCTGTCGCATTGATAAACGATATAGACCCGGACGGCGACCCGCTGACCGGTCAGCCCATTGGTACCCTGACAAAAGGCAGCTATACGGCCAATCCGGATGGCACCTACACCTATCACCCGGCGGCCAACTTCTACGGTCTGGATAGTATTCAATACCAGGTATGTGATCCCGGTGGATTATGCGATACCGGCGTAATAGTAATAGAGCTGCTGCCTGTTAACGATAAACCCGTTGCCAGCGACGACACCTACGATGTGCTGGAGGATGATGTGCTGACAGTAGCCCCCATCGGTGTGCTGGCCAATGATGTGGATGCAGATGAAGAGCCGCTGGTAGCCAGCGTGCTCACTGGCCCGCAACACGGCGCATTGACCCTTAACCGCAATGGCAGCTTCACCTATACCCCTAACCCGGACTATAACGGACCGGATAGTATCATCTACACAGCCTGTGACCAGGCTGGCGCCTGCGACACCGGCGTAGTAAGGATCATTGTATGGCCGGTACAGGACCCGCCACAATCCGCCGCAGATGTATATACCACCGTGGAAGACACTCCGCTGAACATCGCCGCGCCCGGCGTACTGGCCAATGACAGCGATGCTGACGGCTACCCGCTGGTAGCATCCCTGGCAACACCGCCACAGTTTGGCGCCGTAACGGTGAACCCGGACGGCAGCTTTAGCTACACCCCTGCGCCGGACTTTAACGGAACGGATATCTTCACCTACCAGGTATGTGATACCTCCGGCACAGATCAGTGCATTACAGATACTGTTACGATCAACGTTACACCCGTCAACGATACCCCAACAGGCAATGCAGATACCTATACCCTTAGCGAGGATACGCCTTTGGTGGTAACCGCGCCCGGCGTACTTGCTAACGACGGGAATACGGATAATGACGCTATACAGGCATCTATCCAGACCCCGCCGGCGAATGGCCAGTTGTCACTGAATACAGACGGCAGCTTCACCTACACGCCTAACCCGGATCATAACGGTCCAGACAGCGCCACCTACAACGTGTGTGATCTGCAGGGCCTCTGCGATACAGCTATCATCCGGTTCACTATCACACCGGTGAATGACCGTCCTATAGCCGTTGACGACTATTTTGTACGCACAGAGGATACCGTGCTTACCTTCCCCACCAGCGTAGCCCTGGTAAATGATACAGACCCGGATGGCGATCTGCTGACTGGCCATCCGATCACCAATCCCACCCATGGCAGCTATGTGCTGAACCCGGATGGGACTTATACCTATACGCCCAGTGCTAACTTTAACGGTATTGACAGCGTTCAGTATGAAGTATGTGATCCCTTTGGCGGTTGTGACAGCGCCTGGATCCGCATTGTACTCACCCCGGTGAATGACGCTCCTGTAGCCCAGCCGGATGACTACCAGACAGAGGAAGATATTACCCTGAGCGTACCTGCCCCCGGCGTATCTGCCAATGACAGCGATGTAGATGGGGACGCCCTGACCGTAAGCCTGCTTACCGGCACCCTGCATGGTACTGTGACCATGAACGCGGACCGCTCCTTCACCTACATACCCCTGCCAAACTATAACGGGCTGGACTCTTTTGTATACACCATCTGCGATGCCGGCGGCCTTTGCGATACCAGTGTGGCCCGCATTACCGTAAATACTGTTAATGATGCGCCCATTGCGCTGAACAACGCTTACGCCCTGCCGGAAGACAGCACGCTCACCGGTAATGTAAGGGATAATGACAGCGACCCGGATGGCGATCCGTTAACGGTTTCCCTTGTAACTAATACTGCTAATGGCGCCCTCACGCTGAATGCGGACGGCTCATTCACTTATGTGCCCAACCCTGGGTTTAATGGGACAGATGGCGCTTCTTACCGTGTTTGCGACGCGGGCGGTTTATGCGATACTGCGCTGATCTCGTTTATTGTTACGCCGGTGAACGATGCCCCGGTCGCAGTGCGGGATAGCGTGGATGTGACGGAGGATTTATCTTCTACTGGCAATGTGCTGACTAATGATAGCGATCCTGAGGGGGATGCATTGACAGCTTCTCTGGTAACTGCGCCTGTGAATGGCGCCGTGGTGCTGAATGCTGATGGTAGCTTTACTTATACGCCTAACGCTAATTACACTGGTCTTGATAGTCTGATTTATCAGGCTTGTGATAACGGTACGCCATCACTGTGCGATACGGCTACCTTAGTGTTTAATGTATCTGCCGTTAACGATGCGCCGATCGCTGTGCGGGATAGTGTGGGTGTTACCGAGGATGTGGCGGCAACGGGCAATGTGCTGACTAACGATAGTGATCCTGAGGGCAATGGTCTGACGGCTTCTTTGGTAACCGCTCCTATAAACGGAACTGTGGTGCTGAATTCCGATGGTAGCTTTACTTATACCCCGAATGGTAATTATAATGGGCTGGATAGTCTGAGCTATCAGGTTTGCGATAATGGTACGCCGTCACTGTGTGATACGGCTGCCCTGGTGTTTAATGTGTCAGCGGTTAATGATGTGCCGATAGCTGTGCGGGATAGTGTGGGTGTTACAGAGGATGTGGCGTCTACTGGTAATGTGCTGACTAATGACAGCGATCCTGAAGGCGATGGTCTGACCTCTTCTCTGGTAACTGCGCCTATAAATGGTACTGTGGTGCTGAATTCCGATGGTAGCTTTACCTATACCCCGAATAGTAATTATAATGGTCTGGATAGTTTGAGTTATCAGGTTTGTGATAACGGTACGCCGTCACTGTGTGATACGGCTAGTTTGGTGTTTAATGTGTCTGCTGTTAACGATGCGCCGATAGCTGTACGGGATAGTGTGGGCGTTACGGAGGATGTACCCGCCACCGGCAATGTGCTGACTAATGACAGTGATCCCGAGGGGGATGGGTTAACTGCTTCTCTGGTAACTGCGGCTGTAAATGGTACGGTGGTGTTGAATGCTGATGGTAGCTTTACTTATACCCCAAACGCTAACTTCAATGGTCTTGATAGTCTGAGCTATCAGGTATGCGATAACGGCACGCCGTCGCTGTGTGATACGGCT